>NZ_JH635998.1:3256795-3261170 GCF_000257605.1 Pseudomonas sp. R62 | reverse complement strand
CACCGTGTCGGTGGAGAAGATCGCCGGCAAGAAGATCACCGTCGTGCCGATCCTGCGTGCCGGCATCGGCATGCTCGAAGGCGTGCTCAGCCTGATCCCGGGCGCCAAGGTCTCCGCTGTGGGCGTTGCCCGCAACGAAGAAACCCTGCAAGCGCACACCTATCTGGAAAAACTGGTACCGGAAATCGACGAGCGCCTGGCGATGATCATCGACCCGATGCTCGCCACCGGCAGCTCCATGGTTGCCACCATCGACCTGCTGAAAAAGGCCGGTTGCCGCGACATCCGTGCCATGGTCCTGGTGGCCGCGCCGGAAGGCATTGCTGCCGTCGAACAAGCGCACCCGGACGTGACCATCTACACCGCGTCCATCGATGAACGTTTGAACGAGCACGGCTACATCATTCCTGGGCTTGGCGATGCTGGTGACAAGATCTTCGGCACCAAGCAGAAGGACGCGTAACCATGCAGCAAGAGTTCAACGATCCGCTCTGGCGCACGGTGCTGTCCGGTGCGCAGATGCTGTTCGTGGCCTTCGGTGCCCTGGTGCTGATGCCGCTGATCACCGGCCTGGACCCGAACGTGGCACTGTTCACCGCAGGTCTGGGGACGATTCTGTTCCAGATCGTCACCGGGCGACAGGTGCCGGTGTTCCTCGCGTCGAGCTTCGCCTTCATCACGCCGATCATTCTCGCCAAGGGCCAGTTCGGCCTCGCCGCGACCATGGGCGGGGTGATGGCGGCCGGTTTCGTCTACACCTTCCTCGGCCTGGCTGTGAAGATCAAAGGCACCGGCTTCATTGACCGTTTGCTGCCGCCCGTAGTGATCGGTCCGGTGATCATCTCCATCGGCCTGGCCATGGCGCCGATTGCCGCGAACATGGCGATGGGCAAGGCCGGCGACGGCACCGAGCTGATCCACTATCAGACGGCGATGATGATTTCCATGCCGGCGCTGCTGACCACGCTGATCGTGGCGGTGTTCGGCAAGGGCATCTTCCGTCTGGTGCCGATCATTTCCGGCGTGCTGGTGGGTTTTGCCATGTCGTTCTATTTCGGCGTGGTCGATACGGCGAAAATTGCTGCAGCGCCGTGGTTTGCCTTGCCGCACTTCACCGCGCCCGAGTTCAACTGGCAGGCGATTCTGTTCATCGTTCCGGTGGCGCTGGCCCCGGCGATCGAACACATCGGCGGCGTGATTGCCGTGGGTAGCGTGACCGGTCGCGATTACCTGAAAAAGCCGGGCCTGCATCGCACCCTGCTCGGTGACGGCATCGCCACCACCGCCGCCGGCCTGTTCGGCGGCCCGCCCAACACCACTTACGCCGAAGTGACCGGCGCGGTGATGCTGACCAAGAACTACAACCCGAAAATCATGACCTGGGCGGCGATCTTCGCCATCACCCTGGCGTTCATCGGCAAGTTCGGCGCGCTGCTGCAAAGCATTCCGGTGCCGGTGATGGGCGGGATTCTGTGCTTGCTGTTCGGTTCGATCGCAGCGGTGGGCATGAACACCCTGATCCGCCACAAGATCGACCTGGGCGAAGCGCGCAACCTGGTGATTGTTTCGGTGACGCTGGTGTTCGGTATCGGCGGCGTGCTGGTCGGCACCGGCACCGGTCCTGATGACTTCGGCCTCAAAGGCATCGCGCTGTGCGCGGTGGTGGCGATTGCGCTGAACCTGATCCTGCCGGGCAATGACGGCTGGAAGCAGAAGAAGGCGGATGAGCCACTGATTTAACCCCCCGCAATGATCGTTCCCACGCTCCGCGTGGGGATGCCTCAAGGTGACGCTCCGGTGTCCAGTGACGCGGAGCGTCACTGGCTGCATTCCCACGCAGAGCGTGGGAACGATCACTGTGTGAGCGGGCTTGCTCAGAGGGCCAGCGGCGCTCGTTCGCAGAGCGTGGCCAGCGCCTTGGCCCATTGCGGGTCGTCGTTCAGGCACGGCACCAGCAGCAACTCCTCGCCCCCCGCTTCGCGGAACTGTTCCTTGCCGCGATCGCCGATCTCTTCCAGCGTCTCGATGCAATCGGCGACGAACGCCGGGCACATCACCAGAATCTTTTTCACCCCGCTTTTGGCCAGTTCATCCAGCCGCGCTTCGGTATACGGCTCGATCCATTTCGCCCGGCCCAGGCGCGACTGAAACGACACCGACCATTTGCCGTCCGCCAGCCCCATGGTTTTGGCGAAGGCGGCGGCGGTACGGAAACACTGCGCGCGATAACAGGTCGCCAATACCTCCGGCGAGGCGGTCTGGCAGCAATCGGCGCCCTTGAGGCAGTGATTGCCCGTCGGGTCGAGCTTGCTCAGATGGCGCTCAGGCAAGCCGTGAAAGCTCAGCAGCAGATGATCGTAATCCTGCTGTAGATGCGGACGCGCACTGGCGGCCAGTGCTTCGATGTATTCCGGCTGATCGTAGAACGGTTGCAAGATCGACAACTGCACATCGAGCTTCATCTCGCGCAGCACGCGTCGGGCTTCTTCGATCACGGTGGTCGTGGTGCTGTCGGCGAACTGTGGGTACAGCGGCGCCAGCGTGATCTTCTTGTGTCCCGCTTTGACCAGACGCAGCAGACAGGTTTCGATCGACGGCTCGCCATAACGCATCGCCAGATCCACCGGGCCGTGTTTCCAAGTCCGGGTCATCTGCTCCTGCAAGCGGCGGCTGAGCACCACCAGCGGCGAACCCTCCTCCCACCAGATCGAGGCATAGGCGTGTGCCGATTGCTCGGGACGCTTGATCAGGATCAGCGACACCAGCAACCGCCGCAGCGGCCATGGCAGGTCGATCACGTAGGGGTCCATCAGAAATTGATTGAGGTAGCTGCGCACATCGGCCACCGAGGTGGAGGCCGGAGAGCCCAGGTTGACCAGAAGCAAAGCGTGATCGGTCATGCAACGTCCTATTTCAGAGGCGGCTGGAGAGATCATCCAGAGCCGCGCGTAAATCCGTAAAGCGGAAGCTGAACCCCGCTTCCACCAGGCGTGCCGGCGTCGCGCGCTGGCCGCCAAGCAATAACAGTGACAGCTCGCCGAGCATGACTTTCAGCGCCAGGGTCGGCATCGGCATGAACGCCGGGCGGTGCAACACACTGCCCAGGGTCTTGGCAAATTCGCGGTTGCGCACAGGTTTCGGCGCGCAGGCATTATAAGGACCGCTCGCCTGATTCCGGTGCAGAAGAAAATCAATCAGGGCGATTTGATCGTCGATGTGAATCCACGGCATCCACTGTCGACCATTGCCCAAAGGCCCGCCCAGCCCGAGTTTGAACGGCAGCAACAGCCGCGACAAAAAGCCGCCCTCGGCCGACAGCACCAGACCGGTTCGCACCAGCACCACGCGGATGCCGAGGTTCTCGGCACGCAGCGCGGTCTCTTCCCAAGCGATACACAACTGACTGGCGAAGTCGTCGATGCCGGGAGGTGATTCTTCAGTCAACTCGCGTTCGCCACCGTCGCCGTACCAGCCGATCGCCGAGCCGGAAATCAGCAGCGCCGGTTTCTGCGCGCGAGTTTCCAGCCACGCCAGTAGCGTTTCCGTCAGGGTGATGCGGCTACTCCACAGCAACGCCTTACGGCGATGAGTCCAGGGGCGGTCGGCAATCGGCGCACCGGCGAGATTGACGATCGCATCCAGCGGCTCTTCGCCGAGGTCCTCCAGACGCGAAATTCCGCGCACTTGCGCGCCGCAGATCTGCGCGACTTTTTCCGCGCGGCGACTCCACACCGTCAGCCGATGGCCCTGCTCCAGCCAGTGCCGGCAGAGCTGACGTCCGATCAAACCAGTACCGCCGGTCAGCAATATGTGCATGACATCTTCCTCGCGTGGCGTTTAACCCGGATCACTAGTCTATTTTTATAGGCAGGGATCTTTTCGATCGGGCAGGCTCTATGGTTTAACAATAGGCCAAGCTGTCAGAACGAGAACGCTAGAAGTTATACCAAAAAACAGAATTGTACAGGTTTGATCGACGGCGTAGTCTGTACAGAAAGGTAAACGAGGCCCCTATGACTGTACCTATCGCAATCATCGGCACCGGCATCGCCGGGCTCTCCGCCGCTCAGGCTCTGACAGAGACCGGGCATACCGTTCAACTGTTCGATAAAAGCCGCGGCAGCGGCGGGCGCATGTCGAGCAAGCGCAGCGACGCCGGCTCGCTGGACTTGGGCGCTCAATACTTCACCGCGCGTGACCGGCGCTTCGTCACCGAAGTGCAGCGCTGGCAGAGCCAGGGCTGGGCCGCCGAGTGGGCGCCGCAGCTGTACACCTTCCAGGGCGGCCAACTGAACATGTCGCCGGACGAGCAGACCCGCTGGGTCGGCACGCCGCGCATGAGCGCCATCACCCGCGGCCTGCTCGATGGCCTGGA
>NZ_JH635998.1:3245073-3256005 GCF_000257605.1 Pseudomonas sp. R62 | reverse complement strand
CTCGATGGCCTGGACGTGCAGTTTGCCTGCCGCATCACCGAGGTCTATCGCGGCGAAGAACACTGGCATCTGCAAGATGCCGACGGCGGCACCCACGGCCCCTTCAGCCATGTGGTGATCGCCACACCGGCACCGCAAGCCACCGCGTTGCTGGCCGCCGCGCCGAAACTTGCCGGCGTCGCTGCCGGGGTGAAGATGGAGCCGACGTGGGCCGTCGCCCTCGCCTTCGAAACCCCGCTGGATACGCCAATCGAAGGCTGCTTCGTGCAGGACAGCCCGCTCGACTGGCTGGCGCGCAACCGCAGCAAACCCGGGCGCGACAGCACTCTCGACACGTGGGTGCTGCATGCAACCAGCGCCTGGAGCCGGCAACACATCGACCTCTCCAAGGAGGCGGTGATCGAGCATCTGCACGGTGCTTTCGCCGAACTGCTGCACAGCGCCATGCCTGCGCCGACCTTCAGCCTCGCCCACCGCTGGCTCTACGCCCGCCCCGCCACTGGCCATGAATGGACCACACTGGCCGATGTCGATCTGGGCTTGTACGCCTGTGGCGACTGGTGCCTGTCGGGCCGCGTTGAAGGCGCCTGGCTCAGTGGTCAGGAGGCTGCACGTCGCTTGCACGAACACCTGCAATGAATCGCATCAATCCGCGCAAATTGCTGCTGTCGAAGTGGACAGCAGCCCATCCGCAAAATCGCGAAAAACATTTTCTGGTCACCGAACTGATCCGCGACGAGGAAGGTACGGTGCTGGAAGTTGAATTGCAGGCGGTGCTGACCCAGCGTAGCGAGCGGCTGGATTGGCAGGTGCTGAAAGACAGCAAACTCTGGTTACTCGGCTGGAAATAGATTTCCTTTGTGGTGGCGAGCCTGCTCGCGAAAGCGCTGTATCAGATACAAATTCCTTTACTGACCCACCGCTTTCGCGAGCAGGCTCGCTCCCACAGATCAACGCCGCACAAAAATCTTATACAAATCATTTGACTTGTACATCCATCGATCTATGCTGAGGAAAAGTTGTACAGAGATAACTCTCTGTACAGGTATAGATTCGAGGTGCTCATGTCTACTGCTTCCCTGTCCAAGCCGAAGATCGCCATCAGCGCCTGCCTGTTGGGCGAAGAAGTGCGCTACAACGGTGGGCACAAGGAATCGCGGCTATGCAGCCGTACCCTCACCGAATATTTCGATTTCGTCCCGCTGTGCCCGGAAGTCGCCATCGGCATGGGCATTCCCCGTGAGCCGATTCGGCTGGTCGGCGACCCGGAGCAACCCGAGGCCGTCGGCACCGTCGACCGGACCATCAACGTCACCAGGGCGCTGGCCGCATACGGCGAGAAAATGGCCGCCGAGTTGCAGGACCTGTCCGGCTACATCTTCATGCAGCAGTCGCCCTCCTGCGGGCTGGAACGGGTCAAGGTCTATCACGACAACGGCGCGCCAGTGAACGGTGGCGGACGCGGCATCTATGCGCAGGCATTCTGTGCCCAACATCCGGATCTGCCGGTGGAAGAAGCCGGGCGCCTCAACGATCCGGTGCTGCGGGAAAACTTCATCACCCGCGTGCTGGCCTACAGCGCCTGGCAGCAAGTGCTCGCCGAGGGCCTGAGCCGTCGCGCCCTCACCGAATTCCATTCGCGCTACAAGTATCTGCTGATGGCGCACAACCCGCTGCAATACAAAAACCTTGGCAAGATGCTCGGCAATATGGCTGACAGCGATCCCGCCGAGCTCGGCCCGCGCTACTTCAGCGAGCTGATGGCCGCGCTGAAGAAATGCGCCACGCGCGGCACCCATTGCAACGTGCTGCTGCACCTCAGCGGTTATTTGAAACAATCGCTGAGCGCCGAAGACAAACAGGAAATGCAGCAGATCATCGGCCAGTACCGGCAGGGCATCGTGCCGCTGGTGGTGCCGTTGACGCTGCTCAAACACCATTTTCGACTCCATCCGGACCCGTACATCGCGCAGCAGGTTTACCTGCAGCCGCACCCGGAAAACCTCAGTCTGCGAAACGCGATCTAATGAACGATAAAACCGATAGCAGCGCCCGGGAAGACCTCGGCGCCGACTTCAAGAAAGCCCTCGACGAGGGCTGGTTGCCGATTCGCGAAGTCGCGCGGCAGACCGGCGTCAACGCCATCACCCTGCGCGCGTGGGAACGTCGCTATGGGTTGGTGGTGCCCCAGCGCACGCCCAAGGGCCATCGACTGTATAGCGCTGAACATGTGCAGCGAATCATGGCCATCCTCACCTGGCTCAACCGTGGCGTTGCGGTCAGCCAGGTCAAGCCACTGCTCGATGCGCCGCAGGCCTTCACGGAAACCGTGGAAAACGATTGGCAGCGTCTGCATCAGACGTTGCTGTCGGCGGTCACCTCGCTCAATGAGCGCGCGCTGGATGACAGCGTCAATCAGGCCATTGCCTTGTATCCGCCACGGACGTTGTGCGAGCAATTGCTGATGCCGCTGCTGGCCGAGCTCGAACAGCGCTGGCAGGGCCAGTTCGGCGCACAGATGGAACGGACGTTTTTCTTTTCCTGGTTGCGCAGCAAATTCGGCGCACGCATCTACCATAACAACCGCCAGCTGCATTCGGCGCCGCTGCTGTTGATCAATCATTCCGACCTGCCGCTGGAGCCACATCTGTGGCTGTGCGCATGGCTGATCAGCAGTGCCGATTGCCCGGTGCAAGTGTTCGACTGGCCACTGCCGGCCGGTGAACTGGCGCTGACCGTCGAGCATCTGCAAGCCCGTGGCGTGCTGCTGTATTCGAGCAAAGCCATGCAACTGGCGCAGTTGCCCAAGCTGTTGGCGAACGTCAATTGCCCGACCTTGATTGCTGGCCCCACGGTGCACATTCACCACACCGAACTGTCCGCACGCACCGCCCAGACTGCCGATCTGTTCCTGGCTGAAGATCCGCTTGCCGCACACCAGGCGCTGCTCGAGCGCGGATTGATTTGATGATGGGTTTAATCACATGCAACTGATCTGGCTGCGCAGCGACTTGCGCCAACATGACAACACTGCCCTCGCGGCCGCCGCAGCGCGCGGCCCGACCGTGGCGGCGTATCTGTTGAGTCCGCGGCAATGGCTGGAGCACGACGATGCGCCGTGCAAAGTGGATTTCTGGCTGCGCAATTTGCGCGAATTGAGCCAGAGCCTCGGCGCGCTGAATATCCCGCTGTTGATTCGCAGCGCACCGCACTGGGATCAGGCGCCAGCAGAACTGCTCAAGCTGTGCCGGCAATTGAAGATCGAGGCGGTGCACGTCAACGAGGAATACGGCGTCCACGAAAGCCGCCGCGATGAAGCCGTGGCCGTAACGTTGCAGGCCGAGGGCATCGAATTCCACAGTTACCTGGATCAGTTGCTGTTCAAACCCGGCACGATCCTGACCAAGACCGGCACCTATTTCCAGGTGTTCAGTCAGTTCCGCAAGGTCTGCTACGAACGCCTGCACCGCTCGATGCCGGCATTGATCAAAGCACCGGGCAAACAGGCCGCGCTGGATATCGAAAGTGACGCAATTCCCGAGGCGATCAAAGGCTTCGCCACGCCGAGCGAATCCCTGCGCGCCCTGTGGCCGGCCGGCGAGCAAGAGGCGCGGCGCCGCCTCGACACCTTCACCGATGCACAGATCGACTACTACCGCAGCGAACGCGACTTCCCGGCCAAACCCGGCACCAGCCAATTGTCGGCCTACCTCGCCGCCGGGGTGATCTCGCCACGCCAGTGCCTGCACGCTGCACTGCAAAGCAATCAGGGCGAGTTCGAAAGCGGCAAGGTCGGCGCAGTGACCTGGATCAACGAGCTGCTGTGGCGCGAGTTCTATAAACACATTCTGGTCGGCTATCCACGCGTCTCGCGGCATCGCGCCTTCCGCCCGGAAACCGAGGCGCTGGCCTGGCGCGATGCGCCGGAAGAACTCAAGGCCTGGCAGGAGGCACGCACCGGACTGCCGATCATCGACGCGGCGATGCGCCAACTGCTGGAAACCGGCTGGATGCACAATCGCCTGCGCATGGTCGTGGCGATGTTCCTGACCAAAAACCTGCTGATCGACTGGCGCGAGGGCGAACGCTTTTTCATGCGCCACCTGATCGACGGCGACCTGGCGGCCAACAACGGTGGCTGGCAATGGAGCTCGTCGACCGGCACTGACTCGGCGCCGTACTTCCGTATCTTCAACCCGTTGAGCCAGTCGGAAAAGTTCGATGCCGAAGGCGTGTTCATCAAGCACTGGTTGCCGGAACTGGCCGGGCTCAACAAGAAGGAAGTGCACAATCCGGCGGCAGCCGGAGGACTGTTCGGCGTGGCCGATTATCCGGCGCCGATCGTTAACCTCAGTACTTCACGCGAGCGTGCGCTGACGGCGTTCAAGAACCTGCCGTCGCGCCAGCCTGTGGGCGGCAGCGATGAGTGAATTCCTGCGCAGCTTCGCCCGCGAGTTTTCCGGGTTGAACAAAGACAACCTGTATCGCCTCGGCGAGCTGTACAGCGACGACATTCATTTCACCGATCCGCTGCACGAAGTTCAGGGCCTGGCACAACTGCAGGATTACTTCAGCGAGCTGTACGCCAACGTCAGCGATCTGCGCTTCGATTTTCATGGTTTCGACCAGATCCGCGAAGGTGAGGGTTACCTGCGCTGGGTCATGAGTTATCGCCATCCGCGCCTGGCCAAGGGCCGGGAAATCAGGGTCGGTGGCTGTTCGCACCTGCTCTGGCGCGACAAGGTTTATCGCCATCGGGATTATTTCGATGCCGGGGCGCTGCTGTATGAACACTTGCCAATATTGGGCCGGGCGATTGCCTGGCTGAAAAGGAGAATGGGATGAGTCGTACACCTCCACGGCGGTATTGGCTGACCGGCGCCAGCAGTGGCATCGGTGCAGCATTGTGTGAGGACATTCTGAAAAGCGGCGCGCACCTGGCGGTCAGCTCGCGCTCGGCCGCGCCGCTCAAGGTTTTGTCCCAGCGTTACCCGGGCCAGGTGCTGGTGGTGCCCGGCGATCTGACCAACAGTCAGACCGTGCGCGAAATCGGTGAGCAGATCGCCGAGGCCTGGGGTTCGCTGGACAGCGTGATTCTCAACGCCGGCACCTGTGAATATGTCGACGCGCGCCAGTTCGATTCGTCGATCATCGAGCATGTGGTGCGCACCAATCTGCTCGCCAGCAGCTATTGCATCGAAGCCGCCCTGCCGCTGTTGCGCAAAGGCACCGCGCCGCATCTGGTCGGCATGGCCAGCTCGGTGACTTACCTGCCACTGCCACGGGCCGAAGCCTACGGCGCATCGAAGGCCGGGCTGCGTTACCTGTTCGAATCGCTGCGCATCGATCTGGCGGATGAAGGCATTGAAGTCACCATCATCAGCCCGGGTTTTGTCGAAACGCCGCTGACCGAAAGGAACGATTTCCCGATGCCGCTGAGCTGGCCTGCGGATAAAGCGGCGCGGCACATCTTTGCCAAACTCAAGGATCGTCCGCTGGAAATTGCCTTCCCGGGGCTGTTCATGGCCGCGTTGTGGCCACTGTCCAAGCTGCCCGCTCGCGCGCAATTGGCGATCGGCAAACGCATGGTGCGCAAGAACCCACCGCAGCGGGACCCGATATGAAAATCGCCGTAATTGGCAGCGGTATCGCCGGGCTCACCTGCGCCTACCTGCTGAACCGCCGCCACGACATCACTGTGTTCGAAGCGAGTGACTGGGTCGGCGGCCATACCCACACCGTACCGGTCAGCGTGGCCGGGCAATCGTTCGCCATCGATACCGGTTTCATCGTGTTCAACGACTGGACTTACCCGAACTTCATTCGCTTGCTCAACCAGCTCGGCGTGGCGTTCAAGCCGACCGAAATGAGCTTTTCGGTAACCGACCCGGACACTGGCGTGGAGTACAACGGCAACAATCTCAACAGCCTGTTCGCCCAGCGCAGCAATCTGTTGTCGCCGGGGTTCTGGGGCATGCTGCGCGACATTCTGCGCTTCAACAAAGAAGCCCAGCGCGACCTGATCGAACTGCGCATCGCCGCCGATACCACCCTCGATGATTACCTCAAGGCTGGCGGCTACGGCGAGCGTTTCATCCTGCATTACATCGTGCCGATGGGCGCGGCGATCTGGTCGATGCCGATGGCGGAAATGCTCAATTTCCCGCTGCAATTCTTCCTGCGCTTCTTCAAGAATCATGGCCTGCTCTCAGTCAGCGATCGTCCGCAGTGGCAGGTCATTGAAGGCGGTTCCAGTGCCTATGTGGCGCCGCTGACCGCTTCATTCAGCGACAGGATTCGTCTGAACTGCCCGGTCAAGCGCGTCGAGCGCAACCAGCACGGCGTAGTTATCCACAGCCCGGCCGGCCTCGAACATTTCGACAAAGTGGTGTTCGCCTGTCACAGCGATCAGGCGCTGAACCTGCTGGCCAACCCGAGCGACGCCGAGCGCTCGATTCTCGGCGCCCTGCTCTACGCCGACAACGATGTCGTGCTGCACACCGACACGCGCCTGCTGCCGACGCGCAAACTGGCCTGGGCCAGCTGGAATTATCGCCTCGGCGGCGCCGGCCATACGCGCGCGGCGGTCACCTACAACATGAACATCCTGCAGGGCATCGAAAGCGACACTACGTTCTGCGTCAGCCTCAACCAGACTGCCGGCATCAGCCCCGATAAAGTGCTGGCCCGCTATACCTACGCCCACCCGCAATACACCCTCGCCGCAGCGGCCGCGCAAAACCGTTGGGGCGAACTCGATGGCGAGCAGCACACACATTATTGCGGCGCCTACTGGGCCAACGGTTTTCACGAAGACGGCGTGGTCAGCGGGCTGCGCGTAGCCGCCGCGTTCGGTGAAACCCTGTGAACAGCGCTCTGTACAACGGCGTCATCGGCCACCGACGTTTTTCGCCGCGCCGCCACGAATTCCGCTACCGCATCGGTTTGCTCTACCTCGACCTGAGCGAACAGGACGCCGTGCTGGCCCTGTCGCCACTGGCCGGGCGCAGCCGCTTTGCGCCGTTCTCGTTTCGCGAAACCGATTACCTGAAAGCCTTCACCGGCAAGGGCATGCGCCTGATCGACGCGGTGCGCCAGCAGGTCGGCGCAGCCATCGGTCATGAGCCACAAGGCGCGGTGTGCCTGCTGACCCAGCCGCGCAGTTGGGGGCTGTCGTTCAATCCGGTGAGTTTCTTCTATTGCCATGAAGCCGACGGGCAACTGGCGGCGATTGTTTGTGAAGTGACCAATACGCCGTGGCGCGAGCGTTATCACTATGTGCTGCCGGCGCAGACGCCGACCAGCCTGGTGGATTTCCATCAGCATTTCGCTGTGGCCAAGGCGTTTCACGTCTCGCCGTTTCTGCCCCGCGACCTCGAATACCGCATGAGCTTCAGCCCCGCTGCGCAAAGCCTTGGCGTGCACATGGCCGATTGGCAGGGCAACGAGAAACTGTTCGACGCCACACTGAATCTGCGCCGTGAACCGCTCGATCGTCGCAGCCTGCATCGCTATCTGCGGCGCTTCCCGTGGATGACCGCAAAAACCGCTCTGGCGATTTATTGGCAAGCACTGCGACTGCTGCTCAAGCGCGCGCCGATCTTCCCTCACCAGGCTGCCGACGGCAGCTTTAAAACCGCCACTGTGCCTCCGAAGGAGCCGCACCATGAAATCCTCTAGCCTGCCGCTCGGTCGCTTCAGCACCAACGGTTTGACCGGCTCGCTGCTGCGCCGTGGCGTGTTGCGCCAATTGGCCCAGCTCAAACACGGACAATTGATGGTCGTCGAGGATGGCGAACAAATGCTTTTCGGCACCCCGGGCAGTGCTCTGCTCGGCGAAGTCCATGTACTCGACCCGGCCCTGTGGGGCATGGTCGCCAGCAGCGGCTCGATCGGCGCCGGCGAAGCATTCATCCACGGCTATTGGAGTTCGCCGGACCTGACTGCTGTGGTGCGCGTATTCGTCAGCAATCTCGATGTACTCGACGCCATGGAAGGTGGCCTGGCGCGTCTGGGCCGGCCCTTCGTGCAAGGCCTGCACTGGCTCAACCGCAACACGCGCAAGGGTTCGCAGAAAAACATCGCCGCGCACTACGACCTCGGTAATGAACTGTTCGAACAGTTTCTCGACCCGACCATGATGTATTCCGCCGCCCAGTTCCTTTCGCCGAGCGACACTCTGGAACAGGCGCAACTGAACAAACTTGAACGCATCTGCCAGAAACTCGCGCTCAAGCCCAGCGACCACCTGCTGGAAATCGGCACCGGTTGGGGCAGCATGGCGTTGTACGCGGCGCAGCATTACGGTTGCCGCGTGACCACCACGACGCTGTCGAAAGAGCAGTTCGCGTTCACTGCCAAACGCATCGAACAATTGGGCTTGCAGGACCGCGTCACCTTGCTGCTCAAGGATTACCGCGACCTGAGCGGCGAGTACGACAAACTGGTGTCGATCGAGATGATCGAAGCGGTCGGCCATCGGTTCCTGCCCACCTACTTCAAGCAATGCGCGCAGTTGCTCAAGAGCAATGGCCTGATGCTGCTCCAGGCGATCACCATTCGCGAACAACGCTACGAACAGGCCAAGCGCAGCGTCGACTTTATCCAGCGCTACATCTTCCCCGGCGGCGCCCTGCCCTCGGTGCACAAGATGCTCGATGTGGTCAGCCGCGAAACCGACATGAACCTGCTGCACATGGAAGATTTCGGCCTGCATTACGCCAAAACCCTGCGCCTGTGGCACGAGAACTTTCGCCTCGCCCATGGTCGCCTGAGCGAACTGGGCTACGACGATTATTTCCTGCGTTTGTGGGAGTTTTATCTGTGCTACTGCGAGGGCGGATTCCTCGAACGCACCATCGGCACCGCGCAATTGCTGCTGGCCAAACCGGCGGCGATGACCGCTCCCCTGCTCGGGCGCTTCGATGCGTGAGCGAATCGCCAATGCGGTGCTGTTTCAGCTCGGCTGGCTGGCCTGCGTGCTCGGCGGCAACAGTTTATGGCTGTTGCTGGCGCTGGCGGCACTGGTGATTCATCTGCGCTGGATCAGCAGTTGGGCGGCGGAAGGTCGTTTGATTCTGTGCATAGTGATTGTCGGCACGGCGGTGGACAGTGTCCTTCGTTACCTCGACGTGTTCCGCTTTGCAGACGCCTCACCGCTGATTCCGCTGTGGCTGATGCTGCTGTGGGCGCTGCTCGCCACCACGTTGCGCCACTGCCTGGCCTGGAGCGCGCGGCCATGGTGGCTGGCCAGCGCACTTGGCGCGGTTGGCGGCGCATTGTCGTACTACGCTGGCGGACGGCTGGCCGGCGTGCAATTTCCCTATGGCGAGGCGGCGACGCTGATCGTCATCGGCCTGCTCTGGGCAGGCTTGTTCCCACTGTTGCATTTGATGGCGCGGCGTCTGGCGCCGTGAGCGTCCGTCAGCGCTTTCACACCCACGGCGATCACTGCCTTACACTGCCACGATGAAAACCATCCCCCACACCCAAATCGCCGAACCGACGGTCACCTGCTCGACCTGTGCGGCGTGCTGCTGCCAGCTCGAAGTGATGCTGATCACCGACACCGGCGTGCCTGATTGCTTTATCGATACCGATGAATGGGGCGGTGAAGTGATGCTGCGTCTGGACGACGGCTGGTGCGCGGCGCTGGATCGCGACAGCATGATGTGCACGATCTATGAACGACGCCCGCTGATTTGCCGCGAGTTTGAAATGGGCGCGCCGGAGTGCATCGAAGAGCGCCGGGGTATTGCGACAGCCTACCGCTGATTTCTTTGACAACGCAGAAACAACTGTGGGAGCGAGCCTGCTTGCGAAGGCGGTGTGTCAGCCACCATTTGAATTGACTGACACTCAGCTTTCGCAAGGAGGCTCGCTCCCACGTCGGTTCCGCGTAGCGGCTGTTACAGCGGCATTGTGTAATGCAGCGCGTAGCTTTCTACACCATCGTTGTCGCTGGACAGGCCGGCGTTGGAGTAGTGCGTGGCGCGGATGCCGACTTCGTGGCCGCCGTTGAAGCGCAGGCCGACACCGATGCGGTCTTCGAACTGGAAGGAGCCGCCCAGGTTGTTGCTTTCGTATTCGGTGTTGGAGAAGAACGCCACGCCGATACCCGCTTCAACGTACGGTTTGACCGACTGACCGGCAAACTCGTAAACGAATACAGGTGAGAACGACAGGCTGTTGTTGCTGGAAGTCTTGTCACCTTCCCAGTACGTGTAGGCACCGCTCCAGTAGCCGGTCAGGCGACCCACGTCGCTCTGCAGCCAGCTCTTGTCCCAGTCGAAATTCATGCCTAAGCGATACGTCATTGTCGAATCGCTGGTACCGCCGACGGCGAATTCAACGCCAGCGGCTTGTGCAGAAATGCTTTGCCCCATCAGTGCGGCCGCAATCGCGGCCAAGCAGAATAGTCGCTTCACTTTGAAACTTCCTTTTCCGGAACGATCGTTTGGTTTTTAGTTGCTGCTGTCGCTATAGAAATCCGCGCTTGGTCAGAAGTTCAGCGTTTTTTTAGTTATTTCACATTTTTTTTACAAGTCGAAGTTTTGCACATTCGACGCAGTTTGGCCCAGCAACGGTAGGATTTTTCTGAGGGATTGCGGATCGCCGCTGGTCCAGAACTTCACAGGCTGGCTCGGACGTTGCGCCAGCAGATCACGCTCGGCGAGCAAGCGCTGCAACTGCCGGGCCACGGCAGCTCCGGTATCGATCACGCTGACATCGTCGGCGATCATCGACCTGAGTAACGGCTTGAGGAAGGGATAATGGGTGCAGCCAAGAATGATTGTGTCGCAGTTTTGCGCCAGCAATGGAGCGACGTAACCTTGCAATAAAGTGCGTAATTCGGCGCTGTGCAGATCACCCGTTTCGATCAGTTCGACCAGTCCCGGACAGGGCTGGGTGATGACTTTTATGTCAGCCGCG
>NZ_JH635998.1:3230029-3244758 GCF_000257605.1 Pseudomonas sp. R62 | reverse complement strand
GTAATTCGGCGCTGTGCAGATCACCCGTTTCGATCAGTTCGACCAGTCCCGGACAGGGCTGGGTGATGACTTTTATGTCAGCCGCGAAACGATCGAGCAACGCGGCAAACTTTGCGCTCTGCAACGTGCCGGTCGTGGCCAGGACGCCAACCACGCCACTTCGCGTGGCCGCTGCGGCCGGTTTGACCGCCGGTTCCATGCCGACAATCGGCCAGTCCGGGAAATCACGACGCAGATCGGCCACACCGGCCACGGTCGCTGTGTTGCAGGCCAGCACCAAAGCCTTGGCACCCTGCTCGCGAAAAAATCCTGCCATCGCACTGCAACGCTGGCGGATGAATTCCGGGGTTTTCTCGCCGTAAGGAATGTGCCCGCAATCGGCGACGTAAAGCAGCGATTCGTTGGGCAGCAAGCGCTGAATTTCGCCGAGGACCGACAAGCCGCCGACCCCGGAATCGAACACGCCGATCGGCGCTTCACGCATGGCGGACGCCACAGACGCTGCAACCCGGATCACGCTTGACCCGTAATTCCCGGAAGCGCGAGCCCAAGGCGTCGATCAACAACAGTCGCCCCACCAAGGGTTCGCCAAAGCCGACCAGTACTTTCAACGCTTCCAGCGCCTGCAAGCTGCCGACCAGACCGACCAATGGCCCGACCACGCCGGCCTCGCTGCAGGTCAGTTCGGCTTCGCTGCCGTGTCCGTACAGGCAGTGGTAGCAAGGGCTTTCGGCACGCCGTGGATCGAACACTGACAGCTGCCCTTCCAGACGAATCGCCGCGCCACTGACCAGTGGCTTGCACGCGGCAACACAAGCGGCGTTAACCGCCTCGCGCGTGGAAAAGTTGTCCGAGCAATCGAGCACCAGATCCACCGCCGCCACCGCTGCGGCGAGGGAATCGGCGTCCAGCGCCTGACGATGGGCGACCAGTTGAATCTCGGGATTGATCGCGCCCAGGCGCTTGAGCGCCGAGTCGACCTTGGACATGCCGACACTGTCGGTGTCGTGAATGATCTGCCGTTGCAGGTTGGTCAGATCGACCGTGTCGAAATCCGCCAGATGCAACTCGCCGACGCCCGCTGCCGCCAGATACAACGCCACCGGCGCGCCGAGACCGCCAAGGCCGACGATCAGTACGCGGCTGGCCTTGAGCTTCAGTTGCCCGTCGATGTCGATGTGTTGCAGCAGAATCTGCCGGCTGTAGCGCAGCAATTCCTGATCATTCAGCACGGCAGGCGCCCCAGACTGATGCGTTGATGGCCGCCCAGATCGGTGCGGCTGTGGACTTCTTCAAAGCCACGGGTAAGCAGCAGATCACGCACGGCTTCGGCCTGATCATAGCCGTGTTCGAGCATCAGCCAGCCGCCGGCTTCAAGATGATCCGGCGCCTGCGCAACAATCAGGCGCAGATCGTCGAGGCCATCTTCACCGGCGATCAGCGCACTGGCCGGTTCGAAGCGTACATCGCCCTCGACCAGATGCGGATCGGCGGCGGCAATGTACGGCGGGTTGCTGATGATCAGTTGAAAGCGCTGGCCTTCAAGGGCGCTGAACCAATGGCTGCTCAGCACCGTAGCGTTGTTCAGATGCAGACGCTGGCGATTGCGTTCGGCCAGGGCCACGGCTTCAAGCACACGATCCACGGCGGTGACTTTCCACGCCGGGCGTTCGCTGGCCAAAGCCAAAGCAATCGCGCCACTGCCGGTGCCCAGATCGAGGACCTTGGCCGGGGTTGCCGGCAGCAGCTCAAGAGCTGCCTCTACCAAAAGTTCTGTATCGGGACGCGGGATCAGCGTGTGCGGCGCGACTTCCAGATCGAGTTTCCAGAAGCCCTGCTGGCCGAGAATGTAGGCCACCGGCTCGCCGCTACGCCGCCGTTGCAGATATTCGGCAAAGGTCAGCGCAGCCTCGCTCGGCACGATGCGCTCGGGCCAGGTGTGCAGGAAGCTGCGCGACTTGCCCAATGCGGCGGCGAGGAGCAATTCAGCGTCCAGACGTGCAGTCGGCGAGTCCGGCAACTCGGCAGCGCGCAACAGGCTGGCGATGATGGTCATTTATTCACCTATCGCTGCGAGTTGGTCAGCCTGATATTCGGCCAGCAACGGCTCGATCACGGCTTCGACGCCACCGGCGAGAATTTCATCCAGGGAATACAGGGTCAGGTTGACGCGATGGTCGGTGACCCGGCCCTGAGCGTAGTTGTAGGTGCGGATACGCTCGGAACGATCGCCGGAGCCGACCAGCAACTTGCGCTCACTGGCAATCGCGTTGGCTGCCGCTGCGTTCTGCTGATCGTTGAGTTTCGCCGACAGCCACGCCATCGCCCGGGCACGGTTCTTGTGCTGGGAGCGTTCTTCCTGACACTCGACGACGGTGCCGGTCGGGATGTGGGTAATGCGGATCGCCGAGTCGGTGGTGTTGACGTGCTGACCGCCAGCGCCAGAGGAACGGTAGGTGTCGACACGCAGATCCGCCGGGTTGATCTCGATGGCTTCGCGCTCGTCCGGCTCGGGCAATACCGCCACGGTGCAGGCCGAGGTGTGGATCCGGCCCTGGGATTCGGTGGCCGGTACGCGCTGGACGCGGTGCGCGCCGGACTCGAATTTCAGCTTGCCGTAAACGTTGTCGCCTTCGATGCGCGCGATGACTTCTTTATAGCCGCCGTGTTCACCTTCGTTTTCCGAGAGGATCTCGACGCGCCAGCCACGCCGCTCGGCATAACGCGAGTACATGCGGAACAGGTCGCCGGAGAAGATCGCCGCCTCGTCGCCACCGGTGCCGGCGCGGATTTCGAGGAAGACGTTGCGCCCGTCATTCGGATCTTTAGGCAGCAGCATGCGCTGCAGATCGGATTCCAGCGTGACCAGCAACTCCTTGGCTTCGCGAACTTCTTCCACGGCCATTTCGCGCATGTCCGGGTCGTTGTCCTTGAGCAGCGCCTGCGCGCCTTCAAGATCGCTTTGTACGCCGAGCAGCTTTTTATAGGCGGCCACTACCGGCTCGAGTTCGGCGTACTCCTTGGAATAGGCGCGGAATTTGGCCTGATCGGCAATGACTTCACCGTCGCCGAGCAGCGCGGTCAGTTCCTCGAAACGGTCCTGGAGAATGTCCAGCTTGTTGAGCAGTGACGCTTTCATTGCGGTTTTTTATCCGAAAAACTATCCGGTGAGCCCTCAAGGGCAAAGAGTTCCTGGGCCATGGCCAGCGCATCGAGGCGGCCTTCGGCAGACAGCTTTTTCAACTGCACGCTGGGCGCATGCAAGAGTTTGTTGGTCAGGCCACGGGCCAGTTGTCCGAGCACGTCTTCGGCGTTGCCGCCGTTGGCCAGCAGACGCAGGGCCTTCTGCAATTCCTCGTCTCGCAGGCGTTCGCTCTGTTGACGATAGGCCTTGAGCACATCGACCGCCGCCAGTTCGCGCAGGCGCACCATGAAATCGTCAGCGCCGACCGAGACCATTTCCTCCGCCGCTTGCGCAGCGCCCTGACGGCTCTTGAGGTTCTCGGCGACCACTTCGTGGAGATCGTCGACGCTGTACAGGTAAACGTCGTCGAGTTCGCCGACTTCCGGCTCGATATCGCGCGGTACGGCAATGTCGACCATGAAGATCGGCTTGTGCTTGCGCAGCTTCAGCGCACTTTCCACTGCACCCTTGCCAAGGATTGGCAACTGGCTGGCGGTCGAACTGATGACGATATCACTGCGCACCAGCTCCGCCGGAATGTCCGAGAGCAGCACGGCGTGAGCGCCGAATTGCTCGGCCAACTGGCTGGCGCGCTCCAGCGTGCGGTTGGCAACGACGATGCGCTTGACCCCCAGCTCATGCAAATGGCGCGCGACCAGCGTAATCGTCTCGCCGGCACCGATCAGCAGCGCCTGGCTGCGTTGCAGATCGCTGAAAATCTGTTTCGCCAGGCTCACTGCGGCAAACGCCACCGACACCGGGTTCTCGCCGATCGCAGTATCGGTACGCACCTGCTTGGCGGCATTGAACGTCGCCTGAAACAGCCGCCCCAGCAGCGGACCGATGGTGCCGGCCTCGCGGGCCACGGCGTAGGCCGATTTCATCTGGCCGAGAATCTGCGGTTCGCCCAACACCAGCGAATCGAGCCCGGAGGCGACGCGCATCATGTGACGAACAGCCGCATCGTCTTCATGCACATAGGCACTGGCGCGCAGTTCGTCGAGGCTCAGATGGTGATAATCGGCCAGCCAGCGCAGCACGACATCGGCCGACAGCTGATCCTGTTCTATATAAAGCTCACTGCGATTGCAGGTGGAGAGGATCGCGGCTTCGCGGCTGTCGGTCAGTCGGCAGAGCTGCTGCAAGGCCTCCACCAGCTGCTCAGGGGTAAAGGCCACGCGCTCGCGGACGTCTACTGAAGCAGTCTTGTGGTTAATACCGAGTGCAAGGAAGGCCATTCAAGGTCGCTGGTGGTGACGTGAAGCCGGCAATTGTCCTACTTCGAAAGATTCAGAACAACTACCGCTGACTATTGTCCCAATCGTCAGCCCCTATAATGGCCACAATTGAGTCTCGGTTATGTTTGGCCGAAGGCTTGTGTCATGATGATCCGACCGCAGGTTAGTCGTCCTCTTCCTATATGAATAGATCTTCCGCGTTGCTCCTCGCTTTTGTCTTCCTCAGCGGCTGCCAGGCCATGGCGCCCGTTGCGCCGGACGGTACCCCGCCGGTCGAAGACACCACGCCCGCACCTGAAAAGCCCAAGGTTTACGGCTCATTCAGCGAGGAAACCGTGTTCAGTCTGCTGAGCGCCGAACTCGCCGGCCAGCGCAATCGTTTCGACATTGCCCTGGACAATTACGTGACCCAGGCCATCAACACCCAGGATCCGGGCGTCTCCGAGCGGGCTTTCCGCATCGCCGAATATCTGGGCGCCGATCAACCGGCCCTCGACACCGCGCTGATCTGGGCGCGCAACGCCCCGGACGATCTCGAAGCGCAACGCGCCGCTGCCGTGCAACTGGCTCGCGCCGGGCGTTACGACGACTCCATGGTCTACATGGAGAAAGTCCTGCAGGGCAAGGGCGATACCCATTTCGATTTCCTTGCGTTGTCGGCGGCCGACACCGATCAGGAAACCCGCAACGGCCTGATGAAAAGCTTCGACCGTTTGCTCCAGCGCCACCCGAACAACAATCAGCTGATTTTCGGCAAGGCCCTGCTGTTGCAGCAGGACGGCGACAATCAAGGCGCGCTGACTCTGCTCGAAGACAACCCGCCGGAAGACGGCGAAATAGCACCGATCCTGTTGCGCGCGCGCCTGCTTCAGTTGCTCAACCGTGGTGACGAAGCGCTGCCGCTGTTGCAAAAAAGCATCAGGAAATCCCCGGAAGACAAGCGCCTGCGCCTGACTTACGCGCGCATGCTCGTCGAACAGGACCGCATGGACGACGCCAAGGCCGAATTCTCCACCCTCGTTCAGCAATACCCGGAAGACGACGAACTGCGTTATTCGCTGGCGCTGGTGTGCCTGGAAGCCAAGGCGTGGGAAGAGGCCAAGGGTTATCTGGAAGACCTGATCGCTCGCGAAAGCCATGTCGATTCGGCGCATCTGAATCTCGGCCGGATTGCCGAAGAGCGCAATGACCCGCAAGGCGCGCTCATCGAGTATGCCCAGGTCGGCCCGGGCAATGACTATCTGCCGGCACAGCTGCGTCAGGCCGATATCCTGATGAGCAACGGCAAAACCGCCGAAGCGCAGAGCAAACTGGCGGCCGAGCGTGACGAGCAGCCCGACTACGCGATCCAGCTGTATCTGATCGAATCGGAAACCCTGTCGGCCAATAAACAGGACGACAAGGCCTGGAAGGTTCTGCAACAAGCGCTGCAGAAATACCCGGACGATCTCAATCTGCTTTACACCCGCGCCATGCTCGCGGAGAAACGCAATGATCTGGCGCAAATGGAGAAAGACCTGCGCCTGATCATCAAGCGCGACCCGGACAACGCCATGGCGCTCAATGCACTGGGCTACACCTTGTCCGATCGCACCACCCGCTACGCTGAAGCGAAAACGCTGATCGAGCAGGCGCACCAGATCAATCCGGAAGACCCGGCGGTACTCGACAGCCTCGGCTGGGTGAACTATCGCCTGGGAAATCTGGACGACGCGGAGAAATACCTGCGCCAGGCGCTCGAGCGTTTCCCTGACCACGAAGTCGCCGCGCACCTGGGCGAAGTCCTCTGGGCCAAGGGCAATCAGCGCGAAGCCAAACAAGTGTGGGGCAAGTTCCTCAAGGATCAGCCCGACAGCACCATTCTGCGCAGCACCATCAAGCGCCTGACCGGATCCGAGAATCTTTAAACCATGCTTTTGCGCCACGTTATTGTTTTCAGCTTCATCGCCCTGCTCGCCGGCTGCTCGGGTTTCGGCACTCGCGAATCGGTCGAGGGCCACGGCAGCCCGGCCCAGTGGGCGGCAAACAAACAGCAACTGACCGGCCTTGATGGCTGGCAGATCGACGGCAAGATCGGCATCCGCGCGCCGAAGGATTCCGGCAGCGGCACGCTGTTCTGGCTGCAGCGTCAGGATTACTACGACATTCGCCTGTCCGGCCCGCTGGGTCGTGGCGCGGCACGCCTGACCGGGCGCCCGGGCAAGGTGTCGCTGGAAGTCGCCAACCAGGGCCGCTACGAATCGCAATCTCCTGAAGCCCTGCTCGAAGAACAGCTGGGCTGGAAATTGCCGGTATCCAATCTGGCCTGGTGGGTTCGTGGCCTGCCCGCGCCGGAAAGCAAGAGTCGCTTGAACCTGGACGCCGACAGTCGTCTGGCCAGCCTTGAGCAGGACGGCTGGAAAGTCGAATACACCGCCTACACCGAACAGAATGGTTACTGGCTGCCCGAGCGCATCAAGCTGCACGGCACCGACCTTGACGTAACGCTGGTGATCAAGACCTGGCAACCGCGCAAGTTGGGGCAATAAAGCATGACCGCTGCACGCCTGACCCTGCCCTCGCCGGCCAAACTCAACTTGATGCTGCACATTCTCGGTCGCCGTGAAGACGGTTATCACGAATTGCAGACGCTGTTTCAATTCCTCGATTACGGCGATGAACTCACTTTCGCCGTGCGCGATGACGGCGTGATTCAACTGCACACCGAGTTCGCCGGTGTGCCCCACGACAGCAACCTGATCGTGCGCGCGGCGAAGATGTTGCAGCAACAGTCCGGCTGCGCGCTCGGCATCGACATCTGGATCGACAAAGTCCTGCCCATGGGCGGCGGCATCGGTGGCGGCAGTTCGAATGCGGCGACGACTTTGCTCGGTCTCAACCATTTGTGGCAACTGGGCTGGGATGAAGATCGCCTGGCGGAACTGGGCCTGTCACTCGGTGCCGACGTACCGGTGTTCGTCCGTGGCCATGCGGCATTTGCCGAGGGCGTCGGCGAGAAACTGACCCCGGTCGACCCCGAAGAACCGTGGTATCTGGTGCTCGTGCCGCAAGTCGCTGTTAGTACGGCAGAAATTTTTTCCGATCCTTTGTTGACACGTAACACACCGCCCATTAAAGTGCGCCCCGTTCCCGAGGGAAACAGTCGAAATGACTGCTTGCCGGTGGTAGCAAGGCGTTATCCAGAGGTACGTAACGCATTGGATTTGTTAGGTAAATTTACCGAAGCAAAGCTCACCGGAACTGGAAGTTGTGTGTTTGGGGGCTTCCCAAGCAAAGCTGAAGCTGATAAAGTCTCGGCCCTTCTGACAGAGACCCTTACAGGGTTTGTAGCGAAAGGAAGCAACGTTTCGATGTTGCATCGCAAGCTGCAAAGTCTGCTCTAAAGGAATCAAGTGCCCGGCACTTGAAAGCAACAGATACAGGGGCGTCGCCAAGCGGTAAGGCAGCAGGTTTTGATCCTGCCATGCGTTGGTTCGAATCCAGCCGCCCCTGCCATTTTCTCTACTCATCCAGGTTACCCTCAGCCTCTAGGTACTGCGCGTGTCCAAGATGATGGTCTTTACGGGGAATGCCAACCCCGATCTGGCTCGGCGTGTCGTACGTCAGCTGCATATCCCTCTCGGTGACATCTCTGTCGGCAAGTTTTCCGACGGCGAAATCACAGCCGAGATCAATGAAAACGTTCGCGGTAAAGACGTCTTCATTATTCAGCCGACCTGCGCTCCGACCAACGATAACCTGATGGAACTGGTAGTGATGGCTGATGCCTTCCGCCGCTCCTCGGCTACTCGTATCACTGCTGTTATTCCTTATTTTGGTTATGCCCGTCAGGATCGCCGTCCGCGTTCCGCACGTGTGGCTATCAGCGCGAAAGTCGTTGCTGACATGCTTACCGTAGTCGGCATCGACCGTGTTCTCACGGTTGATCTGCATGCTGACCAGATTCAGGGCTTCTTCGATATTCCGGTAGATAACATCTACGGCTCCCCGGTTCTGGTGGATGACATTGAAGATCAGCGCTTCGAAAACCTGATGATCGTGTCCCCGGACATTGGTGGCGTCGTGCGTGCACGGGCTGTTGCCAAGTCGCTGGGCGTCGATCTCGGGATCATCGACAAACGCCGTGAGAAAGCCAATCACTCTGAAGTGATGCATATCATCGGTGATGTCGAAGGGCGTACCTGTATTCTCGTCGATGACATGGTCGATACCGCCGGCACCCTGTGCCACGCGGCCAAGGCCCTGAAAGAGCATGGCGCAGCCAAGGTCTTTGCCTACTGCACACACCCTGTGCTGTCGGGCCGGGCCATCGAGAATATCGAAAATTCCGTGCTGGACGAGCTGGTGGTGACCAACACCATCCCGCTGTCCGCTGCAGCACAAGCCTGTGCACGTATCCGTCAACTGGATATCGCACCGGTTGTTGCCGAAGCGGTTCGCCGCATCCGCAATGAAGAATCGATCAGCGCGATGTTCCGTTAAGGGCCCTGCCCTTCGCGAAATGTCTCGTTGACGAAAAGCGCCCCGCCCCGGCATTCCTGTCGGGGCGGGGCTTTTTTGCCCATACCGTGTTCGGCGCTGGTCGCAAACGCCACTCGGTCATGGCTATTTTGGAGATACAAAATGAACGATTTTACTCTGAATGCTGAAGTGCGTTCCGACCTGGGGAAAGGTGCGAGCCGCCGCCTGCGTCGTCTCGCCGCTCTGGTTCCAGCTGTTGTTTACGGTGGCGACAAAGCCCCTGAATCCATCAGCATGCTGGCCAAAGAAGTTGCCAAACTGCTCGAAAACGAAGCGGCTTACAGCCACATCATCGAGCTGAACGTTGGTGGCACCAAGCAGAACGTCATCATCAAGGCTCTGCAGCGTCACCCGGCCAAAGGCCACGTGATGCACGCTGACTTCGTACGCGTTGTTGCCGGCCAGAAACTGACCGCCATCGTGCCTGTACACTTTGTTGGCGAAGAAGCTCCAGTGAAGAAAGGCGGCGAAGTTTCGCACGTTGTTGCTGAAATCGAAGTGACCTGCCTGCCAAAAGATCTGCCTGAGTTCATCGAAGTCGATCTGTCGAAAGCAGAAATCGGCACCATCATTCACCTGTCGGACCTCAAAGCTCCTAAAGGTGTTGAGTTCGTTGCTCTGGCACACGGCGATGACAAGGCTGTTGCCAACGTCCACGCTCCACGTGTTGCTGCAGAACCTACCGAAGAAGGCGCAGCAGAGTAATTCACTCTGTCATGCCGGAGTGAGCAAGTAACATCGCGGACTGGAACGTAGCGAGAAAGCGGGCGAGAACGCGGAGTTTACATCCATGGTAAATGAGCATTTTTCGTCCACTTTCGCCGCTTTCCCCGATCGCGGCGATGTTATCCACCACTCCAAGGAAGGGCCCCTATCGTGACTGCCATCAAACTGATCGTTGGCCTGGGAAATCCAGGCGCTGAATACGAACAGACCCGGCATAACGCAGGGGCCCTTTTTGTTGAGCGCATCGCCCACGCACAGAATGTGAATCTTGTGGCCGATCGCAAATATTTCGGCCTGACCGGGCGCTACTCGCACCAGGGTCAGGATGTTCGTCTGCTGATTCCCACCACCTACATGAACCGCAGCGGCCAGGCCGTGGCGGCACTCGCCGGTTTCTTCCGCATCAAGCCTGAAGAAATCCTCGTGGCGCATGACGAACTCGACTTGCCTCCGGGCGTTGCCAAGCTCAAGCAGGGCGGCGGCCATGGCGGTCACAATGGGTTGCGCGACATCATTGCGCAACTGGGCAATCAGAATACGTTCTACCGCCTGCGGCTTGGCATCGGCCACCCGGGCGTTGCCAGTATGGTTTCAAATTTCGTCCTGGGTCGTGCGCCACGCGCCGAACAGGAAAAACTCGATGCCAGCATCGACTTTGCCCTCGGCGTGCTGCCGGATATCCTCGCCGGGGAATGGAACCGCGCGATGAAAAACCTGCACAGCCAGAAGGCCTGACTTTTACCCGAGGGGAAACACCATGGGATTCAATTGCGGCATCGTCGGCCTGCCTAACGTCGGCAAGTCCACCCTGTTCAACGCCCTGACCAAATCCGGTATCGCGGCCGAGAATTTCCCCTTCTGCACCATCGAGCCGAACAGCGGAATCGTGCCGATGCCGGATCCGCGTCTGGAAGCTCTGGCGGCCATCGTCAATCCCAAGCGCATCCTGCCGACCACCATGGAATTCGTCGACATCGCCGGCCTCGTTGCCGGTGCCTCGAAAGGTGAAGGCCTGGGCAACAAGTTCCTGGCCAACATCCGCGAAACCGACGCTATCGCCCACGTGGTGCGCTGCTTCGAAGACGACAACGTGATCCACGTTTCCAACAGCGTCGACCCGAAACGCGACATCGAAATCATCGACCTGGAACTGATCTTCGCCGACCTCGACAGCTGCGAGAAGCAACTGCAGAAAGTCGCGCGCAACGCCAAGGGCGGTGACAAGGACGCCGTGGTTCAGAAGGCTTTGCTCGAGCAACTGATCGCGCACTTCACCGAAGCCAAACCGGCACGCAGCCTGATGAAGAACATGAGCGCTGACGAAAAGGCAGTGATCAAGGGCTTCCACCTGCTGACCACCAAGCCGGTCATGTACATCGCCAACGTGGCTGAAGACGGCTTCGAGAACAACCCGCACTTGGACGTGGTCAAGGCCATCGCCGAAGAAGAAGGCGCCATGGTCGTTCCGGTGTGCAACAAGATCGAAGCGGAAATCGCCGAGCTCGACGACGGCGAAGAGAAGGACATGTTCCTCGAGGCCTTGGGCCTGGAAGAGCCTGGCCTGAACCGCGTGATCCGCGCCGGCTACGAAATGCTCCACCTGCAGACCTACTTCACCGCCGGTGTCGAAGAAGTCCGCGCCTGGACCGTCAAGGTCGGTGCCACCGCCCCACAGGCCGCTGGCGTGATCCACACCGACTTCGAAAAAGGCTTTATCCGTGCCGAAGTCATCGCCTACAACGACTTCATCCAGTACAAAGGCGAAGCCGGCGCCAAAGAAGCCGGCAAATGGCGTCTGGAAGGCAAGGATTACATCGTCAAGGACGGCGACGTGATGCACTTCCGCTTCAACGTCTAAGCAACAGCCGGGCAAGAAAAAGCCGCGTTTCATACGCGGCTTTTTTGTGCCTGAAATTCAGTGACTGAGTACATTTCCCTGTGGGAGCGAGCCTGCTCGCGAATGCGGCGTGTCATCTAAGCATTCGTCAACTGACACACCCATTCGCGAGCAGGCTCGCTCCCACAGTCCGATTCGTCTGTTCAGGCCTTTCTGGTACGCGGTAAAAAGATCGCCAACACACCAAACAACGGCAGAAACGAGCACAGGAAGTACACATACTCAATCCCGTGCACATCCGCCAGATGCCCGAGCAGCGCCGCGCCAATCCCGCCGAAACCAAACATCAGTCCGAAGAAGATCCCGGCAATCATCCCGACATTACCCGGCACCAGTTCCTGCGCGTACACCACGATCGCCGAGAATGCCGACGCCAGAATGAAGCCGATCACCACGCTGAGAATGCTGGTCCAGAACAGATCGACATGCGGCAGGATCAGGGTGAATGGCGCGACGCCGAGGATGGAAAACCAGATCACTGCCTTACGCCCGATCTTGTCCCCGATCGGTCCACCGAAGAACGTCCCCGCCGCCACTGCGCCCAGGAAAAGGAACAAGTGCAGCTGCGAGCTGGCCACCGACAGGTCGAACTTCTCGATCAGGTAGAAGGTGAAGTAGCTGGTGAAACTGGCCATGTAGAAATACTTGGAGAACACCAGTAGCCCCAGCACCACCAGCGCACTGGTTACCCTGCCCTTCGACAAGCCGTGCGTCGCCGCCTGACCGGCCTTGAGCTTGAACAAGTTGAGGTGATTGGCGTACCAGCGGCTGATGCGGTACAGCACGAACAGCGCAAACACCGCGAACAGACCGAACCACGCCACATTGCCCTGGCCGAAGGGAATGATGATCGCTGCCGCCAGCAACGGGCCGAACGCGGAGCCGGCATTGCCGCCGACCTGAAAGGTCGATTGCGCCAGACCAAACCGGCCGCCCGAGGCCAGTCGCGCAACACGCGAGGCTTCCGGGTGAAAGGTCGACGAGCCGATACCAATCAGCGCCGCCGCCAGCAGAATCAATGGGAAGCTGCCGACCACCGACATCATCAGAATGCCGATCAAGGTACACACCGTGCCCGCCGGCAACAGCCACGGTTTGGGGTGGCGATCAGTGTGATAACCGACCCACGGCTGCAACAGCGACGCGGTCAACTGAAAGGTCAAGGTGATCAGGCCGACCTGGGTGAAGGTCAGGCCATAGTTGGCCTTGAGCATCGGGTAGATCGACGGCAGAACCGACTGGATCAGGTCATTGATCAGATGCGCCAGCGCCACCGCGCCGATGATGCGCATCACCAAGGGGCTGCTTTGCGGAGCAGCGGTCGCCGAGGCAGCGGTGGTCTGAACGTTGCTGATAGCCATGGAAAATTCCGGACAGCAGATGGGTGCCCGAAGGCAGGTGCGTCAATGTGCCATTTTTCGGTGCGCTCGCGCTATCCCCTTAGCCAGCTAACTAAGTTATTGATGACACACCACCGTGTAGGAGCTGCCGAAGGCTGCGATCTTTTGATCTTGCTTCTAAGCATCAAAGTCAAAAGATCGCAGCCTTCGGCAGCTCCTACGGGGGATCGCTGGTGGCGAAGGTGATAGCGCAACGCCATGGTCTGAATCTTGCCTTGCTTCTGCCCTTGAACACGATCGCCTTACAAAGGCGCTCGACAATGGGAAGTTTCGCTACAGAGCCGGCCTACAGAGCGGGCATGAGTGAACTTTCGAGGCCTTTTAGAGGGCACAGGTCGCAGCCGAAAGGTTCGCGATGCACGCCAATGGTGCGTGGTGTCCAGAGGAGTCATGAGGCATGCAGGCTTTCCTTTCACCGGGGATCAAATTGCTGGGGCGGTTTGGCTTCGCAGGTAAATTCCAATTGTTGTTTCTGCTGTTCATTCTGCCGCTGGCCGGCAGCCTGTTGATGATCGGCCATGACTATCGCGAGAAGCTCAATCTGATCTCCGGCGAACGTGCCGGTGTGCGTCAATTGCTCGCGCTGGATGCACTGGACAACCTGCTCGCCGCGCAACGCGACCGCGCCGCCCGCTGGCGCGCCACCGAGACCAATCGTCAGCCGACACCGGCCACCCTCGCCGCCATGGCTGCCTTCGACGGCGTGCAACCGGCGGTGCTGCAAGCCACCACCGAGCTGGGCAATGCTCTGAACCAGCAAGGCGCCGACGGCGCAATCCTCGAACGCTTTCAGGCGCTGCAAACCGCACTCAATGGCCTGGATACGAAAAGCCTCAGCAGTGTCGGCTGGTGGCCGGACGGTTATGACCGCTTCACCAATGCCCTGGGCGCGCTGCAAGCCTTGCGCGAGCAGATCGTCATGGACAATCGCCTGACCCTCGCGCCGTGGCTGGAAACCTACCTGCTGACGCAGATTTCCACGCAGCACGCACCGGACCTGATCGAGCGGGTCGGGCGTCTCGCCGCAGTCGGCCAGGCTTCGGTGGTCTCCGGGCAGTTCACCCTGCAGAGCCGCTTGCAGTTGCGCGACCTGCGCAGTCGCATTGGTGACGCCCGCGAGCAACTGGTGAAAACCGCCGGCCTGCTGGAGGCGCGTCTGCCAGCCGAGCTGCAAGCCTGGGCCGGTCAGTATCATGACAGCCTGAAACACCTCGACAGCGGCCTGAAAGTTCTCGACGACGGTGTGTTTGGCGGCAGCATCAACCTCAAGCCAGAGGACTTCGAACGCAGCCTCGACGCGCTGCTCACCGACCTTGCTTCCCTGCGCCAGCAATCCCTGGTCGCGCTGGATCAGCGGCTCGATGCGTATTACAGCTCGGCGATCCGCCAGTTCATTGTTGTCGCCGCAATCTTCGGTTGCCTGCTGCTGGCCGCGTTGTACCTGTTCGTCTGCCTGCAAGCCTCGATCCGCCGCAGTGCCAGCGGCATCACCCTACTCGCCGAAGCTTTGCGCGACGGCAACCTGAGCCTGCAAGTACCGGTGGTGGGGCGCGATGAGCTGGCAGCGATCAGCACCGCGCTCAACGTCGCCGTGGTGCAACTGCGCAGCAGCATGCTAGGCGTCGACCACGAGACCTCGCAGTTGAGCAACGCGGTACGCAGCCTCAACCAACACTCCAGCGGCGCCCTGAGCGAAGTCGAGGCGCAGCAGTTGCAGATCAGCCAGATCGCCGCTGCCGCCACGCAATTGGCCGCCACCTCGC
>NZ_JH635998.1:3218460-3229384 GCF_000257605.1 Pseudomonas sp. R62 | reverse complement strand
GCCGCCGACAGCAGCCGCGACAGCCAGCGCACCACGGCCAGCATTCAGCAGCTCAATCAGCGCCTGAACGACACCGCCGCCGCGCTTGGCCGGGTCAGCGAGCAAGGCCAGCAGATTCAACTGGTCGTGGACACCATTCGCGGCGTCGCCGAGCAGACCAACCTGCTCGCACTCAACGCCGCCATCGAAGCCGCCCGCGCCGGCGAACAGGGTCGCGGCTTTGCCGTGGTCGCCGACGAGGTGCGCAGCCTCTCGCAACGCACGCAATCGTCCACCGCGCAGATCGCCGGCACCGTCGACAGCCTGCGCGCCACGGTCAACGAAGCGGTGAGCCTGATGGAAGCCGCCTGTGGTCAGGCGCAATCGGATGCCGAAGCGGTCACCGGACTCGGCGAACGCCTGGGAGAAATCGCCAGCGCCGTACAGAGCGTCACCGACACCCTGGCGCAAATCGCCACGGCGGTTGAAGAACAGGCCAGCACCGCCGACGAAGTCAGCGGCAATATCCAGCAGGTCGATCAGGCCGCGGTGCGTTTGCTTGAAGGTGCACGCGCCGTAAACCTCGCGGCGGACACCTTGAGCCAGGGCAGCGAGGCCCTGAGCGCCAATACCGCCAGATTCCAACTGCGCTGACGCCCTCCCCGGCCCCGATTTTCGGGGCTGGAGGATAAGCGGTTGAAAACAGGAAGAAATATTTTCGATTTACGCTTGACGCTTTGCCATTTCAGGGGAATAATGCGCGCCACTTGGCTACATAGCTCAGTTGGTTAGAGCATAGCATTCATAATGCTGGGGTCCGGGGTTCAAGTCCCTGTGTAGCCACCAAGTACTAAAAACGGCTTACCGAAAGGTAGGCCGTTTTTTTTATGCCTCGAGAAAAGTTGCGCTCTGCTTCACTCGCAACCTACCGCTTAATGTCAGCGGATCAATTCCACGTGCCCCATCAGAGAAATGCCGCAGGGAAAAAATCAGAAAGCCCGACATCGAGCCGGGCTTCTTATTACCACGGTGGATCACGCTGCTGTGTGTTCCTGATCATCCTGACTTTGAGCGACCACCTTCGACAAACCGAGCCCCACAGCAGACAGCACCTTCAGTAGCGTAGAAAGGCCTGGGTTTCCATCTGCTGAAAATTGGCGGTAGAGATTGCCTCTATTGAGTCCGGTTGCGTTGGAGACAGCGGCAAAACCGCCTCTCGCTTCCACCACACGTCGCACCGCGGTGAGAAACACAGACTCACCGCCCTCTTCATCAATTTCTTCCAATGCTGCAACGAGATATTCGAGAGCGAAATTCTCGTCCGTGCGCAGCATTTCGAGAACACTGTCCTCGTGATTGCTTACGCTTTCCATTGAGCTACCTCTTCAGCGCCTTCCAGATTTCTTTTGATTGATCGATGTCGTGTTGCTGCCTTTGTTTTGTTCCACCGCCCAGCAAAAGTGAAGCACCTCCTGGCAACCGTACAGAAACCATCCTCAGGCAACGCCGCGTAGGCTGTCGACCTGAATAATCTGTAAGAGAAATCCGACATAATCGGCCATTCAAACGAAAAGACTACAGCCGCGACCGACGATAATTTCGCCTGACCCAGGCGCAAAACCGCTGGACTGAGATAGCCCTGTAGGAAGCAGGCTTTGCTCACGTAAGAACTGGATTTTTCATCACTTCAAGCACCCGCCCCTCTCTCCCCGAATTGCCCTTCGATCGACAAGCTCCCCTGGCTCGATTCAGCGCCATACAGGGAGTTGGCATGCGTCAATACAAATACCTTCTCGACGATGACTGGTTATTAAATCCGTATAGCGGTGGCAGGGCCTGGTTTACTTTGCTTCCACCGAAAGCACCGGAGCCGGTGTACATCGAGAAGGATGAGTGGCCTGCGCCCGAGCCACGCGAAGACAGGGTATTTGCCAAGTCCTGCACGCCGGACAACTGGTGTCGCACGGACGCTGGCACTGCCGAGGAGCCAGCCAGCAACTTCGGCAAGATCATGGTCGCCGGCGCCATGCTCATGCCATCCGCCAGCACCGCGATCGCGACGGCAATAGGCGCCGACCTGGCTTTGGGGCGTCTGGCCGGCGGCGGGATTTTGCAACAGCGCCTGAACTGGGCCATCCGTGGCGCCGGCGGGCCGGCCAGCGTGTTTGTGCTGGGAATGCTGCCGAGCAAAATGGCCGACGGCACACTTCACACGACTAAGAACTAAGAAAATAGCACCGCCTGAGCTACCGCTTTCGCGAGCAGGCTCGCTCCCACACGGGCATCGTTTTCGGCCAATCGTTGGCGCGGCCGCTGAGCGGGAGTGCTGTAATCCCCACGCGGTTTGCACCCCGCCGGCCCGCTCGATAAAGTCCTCCATGACTTTTACCCCACGGACGGAGAGCCAGCGTGTTTCCAGCCCAGCCCTTGAAGCGCTTTCGCCTGCCAGCCCTGACACTGCTTGTCAGCGCTCTGACCCTCACCGCATGCAACGCCCCACCCTCTTCCTCGTTGCCGCTGGCACCGGAAGCCGCTTCCGGTTACCGCACTGATCTGCAAACCCGTCACGCCAATAAGCACATGGCCGCTGCTGCCAATCCGCTCGCGGCCGAAGCCGGGCGGGAGATGTTGCGTCAGGGTGGTTCGGCGATTGATGCGGCGATTGCGATGCAGGCGGTGTTGACGCTGGTTGAGCCGCAGTCTTCCGGGATCGGTGGCGGGGCGATGATTGTGTTGTGGGATGGCAAGCAGGTGCGCACCTATGACGGCCGCGAAACGGCCCCGGCCGGGGCCACCGAGGAGCTGTTCCTGAAGGCTGATGGTAAACCGATGGCCTTTACGCAAGCGCAGATCGGCGGCCGCTCGGTCGGTACGCCCGGAGTATTGCGGGCGCTGGAGCTGGCGCATCGGCAGCACGGTCGCTTGCCTTGGGCGAAGCTGTTTGAGCCAGCGATCAAACTGGCCGAGCAAGGCTTTGCGATTTCCCCGCGTCTGCATTCGCTGCTGACTGCCGATCCACTGATACGCCAGTCGCCAGACATGGCTGCGTACTTCCTGAATGAGGATGGCAGCGTCAAAGCTGTCGGCACACGCCTGCAAAACCCGAAGTTGGCCGCCGTGTTCAAACGTATCGCCAACGAAGGTGCCGATGCGCTGTACAAAGGTCCGATCGCCGAAGAGATCGTCGCCAAGGTTCAACAGCACGCCAACCCCGGCAGCCTGTCGCTGACCGATTTGCAGCGTTATCAGGCCAAGGAGCGCGCGCCGCTGTGTACCGACTACAAGCGTTGGCAGGTCTGCGGCATGCCGCCACCATCGTCAGGCGGAATTGCCGTAGCGCAGATTCTCGGCACGTTGCAGGCGCTGGAGACTCGCGACCCACGCCTGTCGCTGACCCCGCTCAAACCGGTGAACAGCAATAGGCCGGCCGGCATCGAACCGGCGCCGCAAGCGGTGCATCTGATCGCCGAGGCTGAACGTCTGGCCTATGCCGACCGTGCGCAATACGTGGCCGACACCGACTTCGTCCCGGTGCCGGTCAAAGGTCTGCTCGATCCTGCCTACCTGGCCAGCCGCGCCAGCCTGATCGGCGAGCGCAGCATGGGCAGCGCCAAACCGGGCACACCGCCGGGCGTACAGGTTGCCTACGCACCGGACCGCTCGCCGTTGCGCATCTCGACCTCGCAAGTGGTCGCGGTGGATGATCTCGGCGGCGCCGTGTCGATGACCACCACCATCGAAGCCGCGTTCGGCTCGCACCTGATGGTTCAAGGTTTTCTGCTGAACAACCAGATGACCGACTTCTCGTTCATCCCCGAAGAGAACGGGCAGAAAGTCGCGAACCGCGTCGAACCCGGAAAACGCCCACGTTCGTCGATGGCGCCGACGCTGATCTTTGATCGCAAGACTGGTGAATTTGTCGCCACGGTCGGCTCACCCGGCGGCTCGCAGATCATCGAATACGTGGCGAAAACCACCATAGGCCTGCTCGACTGGAACCTCGATGCACAAAGTGCGATCAACCTGCCCAATTTCGGCAGCCGCAACGGCTCCACCGAATTGGAACAGGGACAGTTCAGCCCAGCGCTGATTCAGGCGTTGAAAGACAAAGGGCACACGGTCAGTGAAATCGACATGACCAGCGGCACCCAGGCGATCGTGCGGGTGAAGGACGCGCAGGGCAAAGCGACCTTGACGGGGGGTGCCGATCCTCGGCGTGAGGGAGAGGCGTTGGGGGATTGAAACACCGCATTGAAAAAGGCCTGCCGAGCAGCAGGCCTTCTCCCGGGAGCAAATCAGACCGCCAACGTCTTGCCATCCATCCCATCCCCAATCTTCAGGAAATGCCCGCCCGCAACGTGATGCAGCGTGCGCAAGCCGTCATGCCCCTCGAAATGCCAGCGCCCGTCGCTGAACACACGCTCATCGGCTTGGGCGGCGATGACTTCGGCAAGGAACAGGTCGTATTGCTCGTGATTGCGCGGCTCCGGCAGCAGGCGGCATTCGAGCCAGGCGACACAGCCCTCAAGCAGCGGCGCTTCAATCTGTTCGCCAGCGAAGGTGTGTAGGCCGTACGCCTGAAACTTGTCGTGACCTTGGTTGCGGGTGATTTCCAGGCCGGAGGTGTTGCCGACGGTTTGCACGATATCTGCCTGATTGACGCAAGGCACATTCAGCACAAAAGTGCCGGAGGCTTCGAGCAACTGGCGAGTCCAGGTGGATTTGTCGAGGACGACGGCGACTTTCGGTGGTTCGAAATCCAGCGGCATGGCCCAGGCGGCGGCCATGATGTTGCGTTGGCCATCATGGACAGCGCTGACCAGCACGGTCGGCCCGTGGTTGAGCAGGCGGTAGGCTTTGTTCAGGGGCACCGGACGGCGGTGGGAGACGCTCATGGGATCTGCTCCGGAGGAAAAGGAGCCGATTGTAGCGCTGTCACTGGAGAATCACAGAACCTGTGGGAGTGAGCAGATGCGGCGCTGCCCCTCGGTGATCGTTCCCACGCGCTGCGCGGGAATGCATCCTGTGACGCTCTGCGTCACGCCAGCGAAGGAACGCGGAGCGTCCCGGGCGGCATTCCCACGCAGAGCGTGGGAACGATCAGTGCGGTGTCAGTGAGAGAGCTGATTGGCAAACTGGCCGACCGCATCCACCACTTTCTGCGCACCGTCCTGAATCTCGACGATCACCGTGCCCGCCTCCGCCGCCAGCGCCAGGCCCTGTTCAGCCTGGAGCTTGCCGTCGGTCATCAGCGCCACGGCATTGCGGGCCATTTCCTGGTTCTGCCGTACCACGCCGACAATTTCGTCCGTCGCCTGGCTGGTGCGCGAGGCCAGTTGCCGGACCTCGTCGGCCACCACCGCAAAACCACGCCCCTGCTCACCGGCGCGCGCCGCCTCAATGGCAGCGTTGAGCGCCAGCAGGTTGGTCTGTTCGGCAATGCCGCTGATGGTTTTGACGATCGTGCCGATCACCAGCGACTGCTCGTTGAGCGCCTCGATACCTTCGCCAGCGGCCTGCATGTGCCGCGACAAATCACGCATCACGTTGACCGCTTCGGTGACGACCGTGGTGCCCCGTTGTGCGGTGCTGTCGGTTTGTTGCGAGGTGCTGTAAGCGATGCTGGCCGCGTCGGCAACCGCCTGCTCGCGGTTGACCTGATCGGTGATCACCGTGGCGAATTTCACCACTTTGTACAGTTTGTCGTTGGCATCGACCACCGGGTTGTAGGACGCTTCCAGCCACACCGTACGACCATGGCTGTCGATACGCTTGAAGCGGCCTGCGACGAATTCGCCGCTGTTCAAACGCCGCCAGAAGTTCTGGTACTCGGCGCTGTTGTACTCATCCGGGGCGCAGAACGTGCGGTGATGTTTGCCTTTGATCTGCGCCAGGCTGTAACCCATGCCGTTGAGGAAGCGATCATTGGCGCAGAGCACATTGCCGTTGAGGTCGAACTCGATCACGGCGGTGGAGCGCACCAGCGCGCCGATCAGGTTCTCATGCTCGCGGGAGGCTTCGATGGTGCGGGTCAGGTCGCTGGCGTAGAAGGAAATGTGTCTGATCCGGCCATCGGACGAGCGCACCGGTTGCACGATGGAACGCAGCCACGCCTCGTCGCCATTGCCGCGCAACAGGCGCACGGCGCCGGCGAAGTGCTCGCCACGGCTCATCGAGTTTTTGAAGCGCTGATGGAATTCGTCGGTTTTGACGTGGGCCGGCACGATGTCTTCAATTGCCCGGCCGACCAGGTCCTGGCTCTTGTAGAGCATTTCATCGAGAAAATTCTGGTTGACCGAACGAATCCGCCCGTCGGGCTCAAGGGTCAGCGCGAGCATTTCGCTTTCCAGGCTTTCCTTCACTTGTACAAGGCTGGAGAGTTCTTCGCGCAGAGCAGCCAGCTCTTGTTTCAAGCGTTTATTGAACATGGGAAAGCACCGATGGCAGGGTAGTTAGCGGATACAACCTAGCCATCGGCCTTGCGCAGCTTTTCTGAAGCCAGCGCCAGACCCGTCAGTCGAAAATAATCCGGCGCTTGCGGCTCAGGCAGCGCCGGCAGCCTGACACGGTCCGGTACGTGGCATGCGCGCACCGAAATACACCGCCGTCAGAACTCCCACCGCGCCCATCACTGCACAGAAGATTACGCAGACCCAGGGGCTCCACGGCATCAGACCAATCAGCAACAGCGGTGTGATACTCGCCCAGGCGGCGTAGGCAATGTTGTAGGTGAAGGAAATGCCCGACACGCGAATCCGCGCCGGGAACAACCCGACCATCACCGAAGGCACCGCACCCACTACCCCACAAGCGAGGCCGGCGACCGCATAGGCCATGCCGATCCAATGCCCGCCCATGATCAGACAGCCATACAGCACGCCAATGCCCAATGGCAGCAACAGGCTGTAGAGCATGACCGTGCGCCAGGCGCCGATGCGGTCGACCAGCAGACCGGCGATCACGCAGCCAATGTTGAGAAAGACGATGCCCAAGGCACTGAGGCCGAAGGTGTAGCTGGCGGTCATGCCGAAGGTTTTCTGCATCATGGTCGGGGTGATGACCACGAACACCACCACTGCCGAGGTGAGTACGCAGGTGAGCAACATGGCCGGCAGCATGGCCAGACGATGTTCACGCAGCACCGTGCGCAGCGGCAGCTCGACCCGCGCCTCGCGCTGCGCTTCCATGGCCATGAACACCGGGGTTTCGCTGAGCCAGCGGCGCAGATAAACGCCCACCACGCCGAACACGCCGCCGAGCAGAAACGGATAGCGCCAAGCGTAATCGAGAATTTCGGCAGGCGTGAAAACCTGCGCCAGGAAGGTCGCGGTGAGTGCGCCGATCAAGTAACCGAAGGTCAGGCCGGCCTGCAAGAATCCGAGGGCGTAACCGCGATGGCCGACAGGCGCATGCTCGGCGACGAACACCCAGGCACTCGGCACTTCACCACCCACCGCAGCGCCTTGCAGGATGCGCAGCGCCAGCAACAGCAAGGGCGCGAAATAGCCGATCTGCGCGTAGGTCGGCATGATCCCGATCAGCAGGCACGGCAGGGCCATCATCAGGATGCTCAGGCTGAACACCTTTTTGCGGCCCAGACGATCGGCGAAATGCGCCATCAGAATCCCGCCCAGCGGCCGCGCCAGATAACCGGTGACGAAGATGCCGAAACTCTGCAGCAAACGCAGCCACTCGGGCATTTCCGGGGGGAAGAACAGCTGACTCAGGGTCAGTGCGAAGAATACGAAGATGATGAAATCGTAGATTTCCAGCGCCCCGCCGAGCGCCGCAAGGCCGAGGGTCTTGTAATCGGCACGGCTGAACGGCGCCGGTCGGGCTGGAGAATTGGCAGTCATGACAAAGAACTCAGGCATCGGCAAAAACCAAGGCGCTCATGGTCTACGCAAAAGCGCGGATCGACAACCCGTCAGACCATAGTCTCGGTTTGCGAAAACCTGCTCAACAAAAGGGCGGCGCTTGATTTACTGTTAGCGCCTGTCCAAGGGACCACGCCAACACCGACCAGCCGCCCATGTGGGAGCGAGCCTGCTCGCGAAACGTCAGTTCAGACAATCTGATGCTGAATGTGCCGACGTCTTCGCGAGCAGGCTCGCTCCCACAGGGGATCTCTGTGGCTGTCGAGCCGGGCGACTGCTCCCGCGGATCAAAATAACCATAAAAAATCCGAGGTGCTTCCCGTGGCCGTTGATATCGAAGATAGCCGCTCCGCGCGCTTTGCCCTGCGCTGTTCCAGTTTTGCCGAACGCTGGTTTCCCGACTCCTGGGTGTTCGCCGCGTTGGCCGTGATCATCGTTGCGCTGGCCACTTTGGCCATGGGCGCCAAACCCACCGCTGCAGCGATGGCCTTCGGCGACGGCTTCTGGAGCCTGATCCCGTTCACCATGCAGATGGCCTTCGTGGTGATCGGCGGTTACGTCGTCGCCAGCTCTCCGCCCGCAGTCAAGCTGATCGACAAACTGGCACGCATCCCGAAGAACGGCCGCTCCGCCGTGGCCTGGGTAGCGTTGATCTCAATGGTCGCCTCGCTGCTCAATTGGGGTCTGTCGCTGGTATTCGGCGGGCTGCTGGTACGCGCCCTCGCCCGCCGCACCGATCTGAAAATGGATTACCGCGCCGCAGGTGCTGCGGCATACCTGGGACTTGGCGCGGTGTGGGCGCTGGGCTTGTCATCGTCGGCCGCACAGTTGCAGGCCAACCCGGGCAGCCTGCCGCCGTCGATCCTGTCGATCACTGGCGTGATCCCGTTCACCGAAACCATTTTCCTCTGGCAGTCCGGGGTCATGCTGCTGGCACTGATCGTGATTTCGATCATCATCGCCTACGCCACCGCGCCCGGGCCGAATTCGGCACGCGACGCCAAGGCCTGCGGCATCGACCCGGCGTTCAACCTGCCGCCGCTGCAACCGCGCACGCGCCCCGGCGAATGGCTGGAACACAGCCCTTTGCTGATCATCGTGTTGGTGCTGCTGGCGGCGGGATGGCTGTTTCACGAGTTTTCGACCAAACCGGCGATTACCGCGATTTCCGGCCTGAACACCTATAACTTTCTGTTCATCATGCTCGGCGCGCTGCTGCACTGGCGCCCGCGCAGCTTCCTCGATGCGGTGGCCCGTGCGGTGCCGACCACCACTGGCGTGTTGATCCAGTTTCCGTTGTACGGCTCGATCGCCGCGCTGATGACCACCGTCAAAGGCGCCGACGCGCAAACCCTCGCGCATCACATCTCGACCTTCTTCGTCAGCATCGCCTCCCACGACACCTATGCGCTGCTGATGGGCGTCTATTCGGCGATTCTCGGTTTCTTCATCCCGTCCGGCGGCGGCAAATGGATCATCGAAGCGCCCTACGTGATGCAAGTCGCCAATGACCTGCAATACCACCTCGGCTGGGCAGTGCAGATCTACAACGCCGCCGAAGCCTTGCCGAACCTGATCAACCCGTTCTATATGCTGCCGCTGCTGGGCGTGCTCGGGTTGAAGGCGCGGGATCTGATCGGCTTCTCGTTTGTGCAACTGCTGGTGCACACGCCACTGGTGCTGCTGCTGTTGTGGGCGTTGGGGACGACATTGGCGTATACGCCGCCGGTGATGCCGTAGCAAAAACGAGCCAGGCCTGTGGGAGCGAGCGCTCGCTTGCACAGGTCTGGCGTGGAAATCATGAAATCCATACTCAACCGCTTTTCTGTCAAACACCACTGATCCACTATGAAGCGCCCCCAAATCAAGGGGAACCCACGCTGAAAAGGATCTGAGCATGTTCAAACTCGCAGGACTTACCCTCGTTGCACTGACGCTAAGCGCCGCCGTCCACGCTGATATCGACGTGAAACTGGGCAGCACCGAGCGCGTCACCCGGCTCTTCGCCTACCCCAACAATTGCAGCGTGATCTGCTTTCGCAACTGGACGCTGGAGCAGACCGTTGCTCACTACCTGAGCCAGAGCGTACAGCGCGACGGTTACGCCGATGCCAAGGTGCTGGTGAAGACCGACAACGATCAGCTCTACGCCGAGATCACCGGAGTGCCGGACGGCTATGACAAGCCGCTGTCAGCGTTGCTCGACGCCGGCGACCTGGCTTATGCCGGCGCCGGCAAGCTCAATGCCGATGGCAAATGGGCCTATAGCTGGTATCTGTTCCTGCCGCTGGGCATGGCCTTGGAAAATCGTAAAAGCGTCGAGCTGCTGCACTTCCCGCCCGATTACTCGCTGACCCAGGCGCAGGATTATCTGCGCTCGAACACTACCGACCGCTGGGCGACTTTGCTGACCGATAACGGCATCCCCGCCGGGCAGACGCCGGCTTATCAGACCATCATCGACATCGCGCCGATCGCCGCGCCGTCCAATGCCGGCGGGGATCTGGAGGACGTCTACGACTACTTCAAGGATTACCAGACCACGCTGGTCAAGCAGTTCAGCCAGACCGCCAGCGGCACGACGCTGCCGATGGTTGCGTTCGGGGCGCCGGTGCGCAACTGGATCAAGGAACAGTATGGGCCGACAGTTGGCGTATTGGGTCTGGCAAGCATCAGTCCAAGCGAAGGGCTGAATGTGCCGGTGCTCGGCTCGAATCATCCGAGCTATATCTGGTACGCCGCCGATCCGAAGAGCTATACCGGCGACGATGCCCAGGCCAAGGCTGACGCGGCGGGCCTGAAAGTCATGGGCCAGGATTTGAGCGCGGCTTGCTGGCAGGCCGGGATGGGCAGCAAGCCGGGCAGCGATGCGCAGGCCACGCTGAACAGTTGCACGCAAACATGGCAGGTGACGCAAAAGGTCAAAACCTGCGAGTTGTTCTACACATCGATCCGCGACCTCAGCGCCGAACAAGCCGCAGCCAAGTGCGCCACGGCACCAGTCAAGACGCAACTGCAACAGCTGAAAGCGCCCTTGCCTGCGGCCGCCGTGCCCGCACCCGCTCTGT
>NZ_JH635998.1:3215306-3216619 GCF_000257605.1 Pseudomonas sp. R62 | reverse complement strand
CGGTGACGGGCTGGATGAGGCGGAACTGGCGGATCTGGATCCGCTGGATGGCAAGCGGAGATAAGAGGCGCCTGATCTGACGCGTTCGCGAGCAGGCTCGCTCCCACAGGTTCAGGGATGGTTACAAAATCCAATGTGGGAGCGAGCCTGCTCGCGAAGCTTTCAAGGTCGATCAGTCAACCAGGGTACAGACCATCACCACCGCATCCTCACGCCCACCCACCGCCGGATAATAATCGCGACGCCGGCCGATCTCGTTGAAGCCATACCGCTCATACAACTTGAACGCAGCCGTGTTGCTGTCGCGCACTTCAAGAAAACACTCCCGAGCCTCAGCCGCATACGCACGCGACATCAAATGCTCAAGCAACGTCAGGCCCAACCCGCGCCCCTGATTTTCCGGCTTGACGGTGATATTGAGCAGGTGCGCCTCATCAAGAATGATCTGCACCACACCGTGGCCCACCTGCTGCTGCCCTTCGAACATCAGCCAGATCTGGTATTTGCCCAGGCCATCGAGAAAAATCCCCCGGGTCCACGGATGGCTGTACGCGGCGTATTCGATCTTCAACACAGCGTCCAGATCCGCCTCGGTCATCGGGCGAAAGGTTACAGCCTCACTCATCGGATTGTTTCCAGCGCGCCATCAGCCGACGCATGGCTTGCCACACAGCGGCCTTGCGCTGTGGCTCTTCCATTAACAGTTCCAGACCGGGAATCGCCCAGGCCAGGCCCAGACCTTCGATCTGCAATTCACGATTGAACGCTTCGGCGTCCGCTTCCCCGGCAAACTTCACCGCTGGCAGGCCGATCAGCCACAGACAGGCGCAGGGCGCCGCTTCCATTTGCACCGAGAGAAAACCCTGCACGAAGTCGCGCGCCGCTTCCGGGCCTTGATCCAGCGTGCCGCGATTGAGCCACGGCCAGCGCACAGGTTCGCCGACGATTTGCGGCGCATCCGGCAGACCGGCGGCGCGCAGCATGTCCTTGAGCAGCAGGTAGGCCGGATCGCGACTCTGAAACGCTTCGCCTGTGGGTAACTCGACCAGCAGCAGGCAGCGCCCGGCGCGCAGCAGTTGCAGGGCGAACCGCGGCGGCGGGACTGGTGCAGGCTTGACCACCACCGGCGTGTCGTCGACTTCCTCCACCGGTTTGGCGCCGTTGCGGGTACTGGCCAGCGACGGACGCGGCACCTCGATTTTCGGCCGCTCGACCTGACGCGCGGCAGGCTGCGCCGGTGCTTCAGCCAGAGGCGCCGGAGCAACCGGCACCTCAAGCTCAGGCTCGGGTATCTCCAACAGCTCGGGCCGCGA
>NZ_JH635998.1:3205948-3214729 GCF_000257605.1 Pseudomonas sp. R62 | reverse complement strand
AAAGGCAGTTCGGTGCGCTGCAGCCAGTTGACCACCTGCATGGCGTTCAAATAGGCGCGGCGGCGGGACTCGATAAGCAAAGGTCGGCCACTTGTGGATAACGGAAAGTGCGCTGATTCTACCGCCCTTCGCACAAGATCGCTCGCTGTTGATCGATACCCCGCGCTGCGCTGCGCCGCTGCCCTTTGGGCAAAGAATGCGACAGCCTGTCCCGAGAGTGAATCGCCGCGCCTGTGATGCAGTACAATCGCCGCTTTTAATCGCCAACCAGCCGGCCATTCCGATGATCGAACCCAAGCGCGTCTTGCGCGCCCTCGCTGAACACTGGGCACTTCTGGAGCCACTGTGCGAGCACTTCGACCAAGGCACCCTGAGCCTCAACGAACTGCGCACGCAACTGGCCGCCCAACAACTCGACAGCACGCCGCAGGACATCACCAGCCTGCTCGACGTGTGGATTCGCCTCGATATTCTGGTTCCGGTGGCGAAAAGCCCGAACCGTTTCGAGCTCAACGCGCAGATCCACGACTTCCTCGCCTACCTGCGCCGCGAACACCGCCTCGGTCTGTGCCTGGAAATCGAAGCCTATTTGCGTCACCTGGAGCGTCTGGCCGGTTACATCCAGGACGCTTTCGACGTTCGTGACGGCAACGATCTGGCGCGCCAGCTGCGCTTGCTCGACATGCGCGTGCGCGACGTACTGAAGAAACTCGACAACGATGAACAGGCCCTGGTGGCAGTCGCCGAACGGGCGAAGACCAGCGACCGGCAGATTCCGCTGCGTCAGCGTTACGCCGAAGTACTGGCGACGTGGGACGAATACGTCGAGCCGATGATCGATCTGGTCAACGCCGACGGCGCCTTCGAACAAGGCGTGCGCAAGGTCGAAACGGTGCTGCTGAAGATGCTCAGCGAACAGCAGCGCCTCGGCCATCTGGTCGATGACGACATGCTCCTGCGCACCCACGCGCGCATCCTCGAAATGCAGACCAGCGCGCAACTGACCCTGCGTCATGCCCGCGAACTGCTGCTGCCGTTGCGTGAAGAAGCGCGTCGGCACAACGCCGTGACCCGTGGCGCCGCACTGGCGCTGGCGGCGATCCGGCGTAAAGGCATCGACGCCGTGCCGCAAGCGGCGATGCCACTGTTCACCCGCCCGCAAAGCACTTTCCTGGGCAGCGCCAGTCAGGTCGAAGCCTACGTGTATGCCCTGGCGCGTTTCGAGCCGAAACCGGCGCGCTTCCCCAAGGCGCACAAAACCCAGAAGGCGGGCGACGCGCCACGTGCACCGCGCACCGTGCGCGAGATGGTCGATCGTTGCGAAGAATCGCTGCCGATGCCAGATCTGATGACCTGGCTGCTGGAGCAGGAACCGGACGGCGCCACCGACGAGTTGCTTTACTGGTTCTCGCGCCTGTCGCGGGAAAAACGCTTCAAGCGCGAGCGTCTGGAACGCCGCGAATACCACACTCACGAGCACCAGGTCAGCCTGCGCTCCTTCGCCCTGCTCTCGGCCAGCGACACCGCCGCCGAGGATTCTGCGAGCATCCCAAATGCATCTTGATCTTTCCGAACTGTCGCAACTGGCGCCGATCTTCCGCGAGTTGTTCAAGGGTTACCACGTCAGCCGCCGTGATCCTGAGCTGTACGCACAACTGTCGAATTTCCAGGACCAGTACCGCACGCTGTTCAAGGCGCTGGGCTTTGAACTGGTCTGCGACACCCGTGGCTTCTACTATTTCGTGCCGGACATGGCCGCCGCAGCGGTGAACAAGACCGCCCAGCGTCTGGCGCTGTTCACCTTCATCCTCGTCGAGCACCTGGCCGATCAGGGCCGCGACCCGATCGCCGTGCTCGACGGCGGCAGCCTCGGCCGCGAAGAATTGCCGTCGCTGCTGGACAAGTACCGCGACCTGTTCATCCAGGCCGAAGTGCAGACCGTCGAAGAACTCGAAGAAAAGATCATGCGCCGCATGACCCAGCTCGGTTTTGCCGGCGAAGAAAACGGCGTCTACCGCTTCCTGCCGCCGATGCACCGTTTCCTCGACGTGTGCCTGTCGGTACAACAGGACCGCGACCTGGCAGCCAGCGTCCACAGCGTTCTGCCGCTGCCGGCGCCGGTGCTGATCGACGAAGAAGCCGAAGCGAAATTCCTCGAAACCGACGATCCGCTCGATCTTTCCGAATTTGAAGAAGAAAGCGAAGAAGACGCACTGGCCCGCGCCATTGCCGAAGAACAGGAGTCCGATGCATGAGCCAGGAACGCTACGGCATCCGCCGCTTTGCCCTTTTGAACACCGCCGGTTACAGCCTCGGTCTGTTCCCGCTGGAAGAACCGTTGTCGGTTTACGGCGCGAACAACCTCGGTAAATCAGCGTCGATCAACGCCTTGCAGTTTCCGATTCTGGCGCGCATGTCGGACATGAGTTTCGGCAAGTACAGCCTGGAACAATCGCGGCGCTTCTACTTCGCCTCCGACACCAGTTACATCCTCGTCGAAGTCAATCTGCCCCATGGCCCCCACGTAATCGGCGTGGTCGGTCGCGGCCCGGGCGGCGGTTTCGGGCACCAGTTCTTCGCCTACGCCGGCAAGCTCGATCTGGCGCATTACCAGAAAAACGACACCTGCCTGCGTCAGAAAGAACTGTTCAGCAATCTCGAAAAAGAAGGCCTGAAAGCCTACGAACTCAAGCCGGATGAACTGCGCCGCTTGCTGGTTGGCGGCCATACGTCGATCCCGCTCGACTTGACGCTGATCCCGCTGCGCTCCACCAGCGAGCAGAGCCTGAAGACATTTCGCGCATTGTTCATCAACCTGCTGCACATGCGCGAAATCACCGCGGCCAAGCTCAAGCAACTGTTCCTCGATGCTTTCGAGCACAGCCTGCGTTCCGGCAGCGTCGATTACATCGCCGCGTGCGAAGAAGCTTTCCGCGATGTGCGGCGCATGGAGCAGGACTACAACTCGCTGGTCGCCGCTGGCCCATTGGTTGAAGCGCTGGCCAACGGCGTGAAGCAGCGCGATGTGCTGCGCGGCAAACTGCATCGCCTGTCGCCGCTGCTCGATTCCCTGCTCGGCACCTGGTCGGACTACGCCACGGCGCGCAAGGAAGAGCTGACCATCCAGGCCGAGCACTACCGTCGCGAGCAGGACGATCTGCAGAACGATCAACGCGGTGGTACTCAGGAACTGATGCGTCTGGAGCGGGAAATTTCCGGCATTCAGCGCTGGCTCGGTGAGCTGTCGGTGCTGAAGAACCGCTTCGCCCTGGTCGATGACGTCAAAGTGCTCGAGCAACAATTGCTCGCCGCCAAGGATGCTCACGATGAACTGGCAGGTGCCCTGGCGCAGTCGCGTCAGTTCAGCGCCGAAGATCTCGAAGAGCGTCTGCGCGATCTGGAAAAACGCCTGAAGTCGGTGAAGCAACAACTCGATCACGCCGACAACAACAGCTACGCCCGCCTGCGCGAAGAGTTCTCGCAACAGGACGTCGAACGCCTGATGCGCCTGTTCAACAGCGCGCTGTTCAGCCTGCCGCTGGGCGAACACGGCATCACCCTCGACGAGAATGGCGAGTGGGTCAAATCGGTCGAGCTGATTCTTGATGGCTTCAAGGGCGAGCGCTTCGAAGTGCCGGGCCTGTCGATCGACATCTCGCACATTGAGCCGCCTGCCTTGCAGGCTCTGGCTGACCGCGCCGCGTTGCGCGATCAGAAGGAGCGTCTGGAAAAAGAGCTCAAGCAACTGAAAACCCAGCAAGCCGTGGCCGCCGACCGCGCCGCGAGCAAGACCCAGACCGAGGCGCTCTATCAGCAGGTGCTGGACGCGCAGAAGGCGCTGGAAGATTTCCGTCGCACCCAGACCCTGAGCGCCGAAGAAAACGACAAACTCGAACAACTGGCGCAGATGGAAGCCGCGCAGGACGAACTCAAGCGCTCCAGCGATGCCTTCACCGAGCGCGTCCAGCAACTGTCGGCCAAGCTGCAACTGGTCGGCCGGCAGATCGCCGACATGGAAGCCAAGCAACGCACCCTCGACGATGCCTTGCGTCGTCGTCAGTTGCTGCCAGCGGACCTGCCGTTCGGAACGCCGTTCATGGATCCGGTCGATGATTCGATGGACAACCTGCTGCCGCTGCTCAACGACTATCAGGACAGCTGGCAGGGTCTGCTGCGTGCCGATGGGCAGATTGAGGCGCTGTATGCGCAAGTCCGTCTCAAAGGCGTGGCCAAGTTCGACAGCGAAGACGACATGGAGCGGCGTCTGTCGCTGCTGATCAACGCTTACGCACACCGCACCGATGAAGCGCTGACCTTGGGCAAGGCGCGGCGCGCGGCGGTCACCGATATCGCCCGCACCCTGCGCAACATCCGCAGCGATTACGACAGCCTCGAGCATCAACTGGCGCTGTTCAACCGCGAGATCAACAAGCGTCAGGTTTCCAACCTGCAGAGCTTCCGCATCGTCCTCGCGCCGAACAAGGAAGCGCTCAAGCACATCGACCAGATCATCCACAGCGCCGGCCAGTATGAGGAAGGCGAAACACTGTCGGTGTTTGACCTCAGCCAGAGCGCCGAGCAGGACAACAAGAACGAAGAGGCCAAGGAATACCTCGCGCGGCTGGTGGCGGCGAACCACAACCAACTCGGCCTCAAGGATTTGTTCGAACTGGCTTTCGAGATCACCAAGGTCAACGGCCAACCGGTGATCCACACCGACATCGACGGCGCGGCCTCAAACGGCACGACCATGACCATCAAGGCGCTGACCAACATGTACTTGTTGCTGCACTTGATGGATCGCGACCTGGCCGGCCGCGTGCGTCTGCCGTACTACCTCGACGAGGCGGCGGACATCGACGAGAAGAACCAGGCGGCGCTGCTGGAAACCAGTCTGCAACTGGGCTTCGTGCCGATTCTGGCGAGTGTGAAGCCGCAGGTCTGCGCCAGTGTCGCGATCGATCTGGAAGGCGGCAGCGGCCCGGCAGGCATCTACATTGATGAGGCGGACTGGAAGTACATCCGTCGCCATGATGTGGTCAAGGCCACGCTGAATGTGCAGGCCGATGAGCCGGAGCTGGATGCGGTTTGATCGGCTTTAGCTGAAGGCAAAAAAAGGGCCGCGATCTGATGGGATCGCGGCCCTTTTTTATCGCCTGGGATTTGGGTTGAATCAGAGGGCCTCTTCGCGAGCAAGCTCGCTCCCACATAGAAACGCATACAAAATGTGGGAGCGAGCTTGCTCGCGAAGGCGTCTTGATAGACGCCCCATAAACTTCAGGTTACTTACCGAGCTGAATCTTCGGCGCCCAGGTCAGCCATTCATCCTCGAACTTGTCGAACAACGGGAACGTCTGCTCGGCCCGCGCCGGATTGCCCATGCGCTCGCCATCCGGTGTGGCGAAGGCAATCCCGCCCTGAATCAGTGTCTCCAGCGACTCGGTGCGCACCGTCACGCCCTTGAACAACCCATAATCGAAGCCCACGCCGCTGGTGTTCCAGAAGCGGCTGCCGCTACGCACCAGTGGCGCGTACTTCGGCTCGATCAGGATGTGCACCAACACACGGTCAGCTGTCTGGCCCAATTCATAACCGGTCACCTTTCCGACGGTGATCTCACGGTAGGTCACTGGTACGCCAGGCTTAAGCGAACCACGACGTGCGGCGCTCAACACCAGACTCAGACCCGCTTCTTGCTTGGTGACTTCCGGCGCCTCGGCCAAGGCAACGAAGTTCTTCTGCGGGCCGAGATTCTTCGCCGCCGGCTGGACTTCGATGTATTTACCGGTGACCAGCGTTTCCAGATTCTGCGTCTTGATCAGGCCCAGCTCCGGCTTGACCACCCAGAACTGACTGCCGACCCGGGCGATCTTTTCCGGTACTTCGGTGATGCGTGCGGTGAGGATTACCGACTGCATGTCATCGGTCAGATCGACGCTTTCAATCTTGCCGACATCGAGCCCCTTGAAACGTACCGGCGTACCGCTGCTCAAGCCGTCAGCGCGATCAACCTTGATCGTCACTACCGCGCCTTTCTTGTTTGCCTCATCGTGGTCGGCGAACAGACGGAAGCGCGGTATGCGTTTCTTCAACGGCGCATTGGCTTGCGGCGTTTCGAACGCGATACCGCCGGCCATCAGGGTTTGCAGGGATTCACTCTTGACCTGAATGCCGCCGGTCAAGCCACCGGTGAGGGTAATGCCGCTGACATTCCAGAAACGCGTCGAGGCGTTGACCAGGTTTTCGTATTCCTTCTCGATGTGCACGCCGATGACCAGCTGCTTCTTGGTTCGGGAGAACTGGTAGCTCTGCACCGAACCGACCTTGACCTGCTTGTACAGAATCGGACTGCCGACATCGATCGAACCCAGCGAATCGGTAAACAACACCAGATGCAGGCCCGGCGAACGCAGATCCAGCGGCGGTGCTTTCGGTCGCGCTTCGAATTCGCGTTTCGGCGCAGCGCCTTTGTCGCCCGGACGCACGGCGATGTAGTTACCTTTCACCAGCGCTTCCAGGCCGGTAATACCGGCAAGGGATATCGACGGTTTGACCACCCAGAACTGCGTGCCCTCAACCAGATAGTCTTCGGCCAACGGATCAAGCGTCAGCTCGGCTGTTGCACTGTTCAGGTCCGGATCGACTTTGAGCGCTTTCAGGTTGCCGACCTGAATGCCTTTGTACATCACCGGTGTGCGACCGGCCTGCAGGCCCTCGAAATCGCTGAGTTTGACCTTCACGCGAATGCCGGCAGCGGCAGCGTCGAAGTCTTCATAGAGACGGAACGGCAGGCTCGGATCGGTCGCTGGGCTGTCCTTGCGATTCTCCGGCGTGGCGAAGGCGATGCCCCCAGCGACGATGCTGGCCAAGGACTCGCTACGGACTTTCACACCGGACAGGTTGGCGTCGATGCTGATGCCGCTGGCGTTCCAGAAACGTGTGTGTTTGCGCACCAGTTTCGCGTAGGTCGGCTCAATGAACACCTTCAGTTCAACGGTGCTTTGATCCTCGGAAAGCACATAGCTTTTGACCTGACCGACCTTGATCTGCTTGTAGAACACCGGGCTGCCGCGATTCAGCGAACCGAGGCGATCAGCCTTGATGGTCAGGTGCAGACCGGGCTTGGCGTCGGACAGCGGCGGTTCTTCGGCGAGCGCCTTGAACTTGCGCACGGGCTCGCCTTCACCGGGACTGATGGCGACGTAGTTACCCGAGACCAATGTCTCCAGACCGGTGATACCGGCCAGGGTCACGCTCGGTTTGACCAGCCAGAACCGTGTGCTGGTCTTCAGGTACTGTTCCACGTCCTTATTCATTTCGATGGTGGCGATCACCCCTTTGGAGTTGCCTTCATCGTCGAGCTTGAGCGTCTTGACCTTGCCGACCGGCATGCCTTTGTAGACCACTTCAGTCTTGTTGGCCTGGATGCCTTCGCCGCTTTCGAAGCGCACCTGAATTTCGATACCGGTCTCGGAATAAGCACGCCAGCCGAGCCAGCCGCCGATGATCAGTGCGATCAGAGGCAGCACCCAAATGGCCGACCAGTTCGAAGCCGGTCGGGTTTTCGCTACAGGCAAATCAGTCATGGTCGTCGTCCGACTCCGTGTTATCCCAAATCAGTCGGGGATCGAAAGTAACTGCGGCGAGCATCGTCAGAATCACCACGGTGGCGAAGGCGACGGCGCCCAGATTGGCTTCGACACTGGCTATACGGCCGAAGTTGACGACCGCCACGAGAATGGCGATCACGAAAATATCGAGCATCGACCAGCGGCCAATGAACTCGATGAATCGGTACATCCAGATGCGCTGACGGGCCGACAATGGCTGCCGGCGCTGCACGGAAAACAGCAACAACGCGATGCCGACCAGTTTGAACGTGGGCACCAGAATACTGGCGATGAACACCACGCTTGCGATCGGAATCATGCCGTGCTGCACCAGTTCAATCACGCCGGACATGATGGTGCTCGGCTCACCCTGGCCCAGGGAGCTGACCGTCATGATCGGCAAGACGTTGGCCGGAATATAGATAATGGCTGCCGTGATCAACAGCGCCCAGGTACGGGTCAGGCTGTTGGGGCGGCGAGCGTGAACCTGCGCGCCGCAGCGGGTACAGCTTTGCTCATCGACGTCAGCTTCCTGCTTGTTCAGTTCGTGGCATTCGGTGCACACCAGAATGCCCGCATCAATCGCCCGCATGGGCATCCTCTCCTGATAATGCCTGCCAGATCTGATGCGGTGACATCACCACCTCCAGCCAGACTTGTACCAACAACAAGCCAATGAAACATGCCAGCCCGAGGCCGACGGTGATTGCTGCCATATCCGCCAGCTTCACGATCGCGACGAGGACGCCCATGAGGTAGACCTCGAGCATGCCCCAGTCTCTGAGGTGGTGGTAAATACGATAGAGCAACAAGCCATAACTACGGCCGACATTGAAGCGGATCGTCAGTAGGACAAACAGCTGGCACAACAACTTGAGTAACGGTATGGCCATGCTGCAAAGGAAGACGACAATCGACACTCCTTGCATATCGGTGCTGAATAGACCGACCACGCCGCTCCAGACCGTATCCTGCGAAGATTGCCCGAGGATATTGAGTTGCATGATGGGTAAAAAGTTTGCCGGTACGTAAAGTAATAACGCGGCGATTACCAGGGCGAGGCTGCGCTGCACCACGTTATGGCGATGGGCGTACAACTCATAACCACAACGCGGGCAGAGCGCTTTCTCACCATGGGCAAGTGTCGGCTTGCGCATCAGCAGGTCGCATT
>NZ_JH635998.1:3195226-3200283 GCF_000257605.1 Pseudomonas sp. R62 | reverse complement strand
CCGCTGTCGAAAACTGCGCAACTCTTTGAATTTCAAGGAGTTTTCCGTTTCGACTGCGCCGGAAGTGGGGCGAATTATAGACCTCTGGAATCTGCCGTCAACCGTTAATTTCGCTTTTCTTGCAGATTCTGCTTTTTACCCAGTAAACGCGGGATTCGCTTCATCACCGGCGGCAGACGAAGCAGCAAAAGCACGCCACCTATAAAGGCATAAATGGTCCACTCTTCCAGATCGGCCCGCACGATCCACAGCATATGCAGCAAACCCAGTCCGAGAATCAGGTAAACCAGGCGATGCAGCTTCTTCCAGCGAGCGCCCAAACGACGCTGACTATAACGATTGGACGTCACCGCCAGTATCAGCAATCCGAGAAAGCCCAGCGCACCAACAATAATGTAAGGCCGCTTGCGTAGCTCAACGCCCAACTGTGACCAATCGAACCCGAGGATAAACGCCATATAGCTGAACAGATGCAGCGTCACATAAGCAAAACACCAAAGCCCTAACTGCCGGCGCACTGCAATCCACCCCGCCCAGCCACTCAGCTTTTGCAACGGCGTCATGCTCAGCGTAATCAACAGCAACACCAGCGTGCCAAGCCCGAGACGATCAACCAGCACCTTGCCCGGATCAGGCCCGAGCAGATCGGCGAACGCTTGATAGAACCACAGCAATGGCCAGATCGCTGTCGCAATGAAAACGCCCACTCGCCAGAACGGATAACGCATCAGTAGTTCTTCCGCAGATCGAGCCCTGTATATAAAGAAGCGACTTCATCCGAGTAGCCGTTGAACATCTGTGTATCGCGCACATTCGGTTTGAACAGGCTGTTCGGCAAGCGCCGCTCGCGCGCCTGGGTCCAGCGTGGATGGTCGACGGTAGGATTCACATTCGCGTAGAAGCCATACTCATCGGCAGCAATGCTTTGCCAAGTGGTCTTCGGCTGCTCGCTGACCAGACTGATGCGCACAATGGATTTCACGCTTTTGAAGCCGTACTTCCAGGGCACCACCAGACGCAAAGGCGCGCCGTTCTGGTTCGGCAGTTCGCGTCCATACATGCCCACCGCCAGGATCGCCAAAGGATTCATCGCCTCATCGAGACGCAGGCCTTCGACATACGGCCAGTCGATCAAGGCAAAACCGGAACGCTGGCCGGGCATGCTCTTGGGATCCTGCAAGGTTTCGAAGCGGATGTACTTCGCTTTGGAAGTCGGTTCGACCTGCTTGAGCAAGGCCGAGATGGGAAAGCCGATCCAGGGAATGACCATCGACCACGCCTCGACGCAGCGCAGACGATAAATACGCTCCTCCAACTGATACGGTTTCATGAAGTCTTCCAGCGCATAACGCCCCGGCTTACCCACCTCCCCGTCAATCACCACGCTCCAGGGTTCGGTTTTCAGGTCGCCAGCGTTCCTCGCGGGATCGCCCTTGCCGGTACCGAACTCATAAAAGTTGTTGTAGTTCGTCGCGTCTTTATAAGGCGTGATCGCCTCGTCCTTGACGTTGACCGCCCCCCATTGAGTAGAAGGAAGCTTTTCGGCAAACCAGGCCGGAGCCTTGCCGGATTCGACATCAGAGTAGCGAGGGGCATCAGCGGCACTGGCCCAGCGTGGCAGGCTGCTCACGGCAATACCGGCAGCAGTGGCGCCGAGCAATTGGCGGCGGGAGAGATAAATGGCTTCAGGCGTTACATCCGACTCATGGCAGTCGGATGCTTTGGGGATCGTGATCAACATGACAACTCCGCAGCTTTGGAGGACAGGTGCACCCATAGACTGCGGAGTATGCGGGAAATTACATCACTCGGCGTTTTTGTGACGACGAAGACGCAACAGATATTGCACCGGACCGGACGCCGCATAGGCGAGGAACACCAGCAGCAGAATGCGCGGCGGATCACTGAACACGACAGCAAATACCAGCACCACCGCCAGGATCGCCACGAACGGCACGCGACCTTTGAGATCCAGCTCCTTGAAGCTGTTGTACTTGATGTTGCTGACCATCAGCATGCCGGCCGCCGCCACCATCAAGGCCACCAGGAACGACATCTTCGAACCTTGGATGCCGTAATCGCTGAACGCCCAGACAATACCGGCCACCACACCTGCCGCCGCCGGGCTGGCCAGACCGATGAAGTAGCGTTTGTCCGCCGTGCCGACCTGGGTGTTGAAACGCGCCAGACGCAACGCCGCACCCGCTACATATATGAAGGCGACCATCCAGCCGACCTTGCCCATGTCTCCCAGCGCCCAGCCGAAGGCCAGCAATGCCGGCGCAACACCGAAGGCGACCATGTCCGACAGCGAGTCGTACTCGGCGCCGAAGGCACTTTGCGTATTGGTCATGCGCGCCACGCGACCATCGAGGCCGTCGAGCACCATCGCGACGAAAATCGCGATCGCAGCGAAGGCGAAGTACTTGCTCGCATTCACCGAGTCGCCGGCGCTCAACGCGGCCTGGGCGCTCATCGAGTTGATGATGGAATAGAAGCCTGCGAACAGGTTGGCAGTCGTGAACAGGTTCGGCAGCAGATAGATACCACGATGCCGGACTTTACGACCTTCAGCGTCGTGCCCTTCTTCGATGTGTTCATCGATGGGCAGCAGGCTTTCGGCGTCGGAAGCCTTGTTCGGCTCTTCGGGACGTTCGCTCATGGACATTACCTTGCAACGGTTTGGAAAAAATTCGACAGAGGCTTGAGGACGACAGTTCGGCCACAAACGATGCAGCTTTATACCAGAAGCACCGGCCCAAACGAAAAAACGCGGCCGAGGCCGCGTTTTTCGTACAAGGAACGGCGACTCAGTTCTTGGCTTTGTCGACGATCTTGTTGGCACCGATCCACGGCATCATGGAGCGCAGTTGCTCGCCGATGATTTCGATGCCGTGAGCGGCGTTGTTACGACGCTTGGCGGTCATCGAAGGGTAGCCGGTTGCGCCTTCGCTGATGAACATTTTGGCGTATTCGCCGTCCTGAATACGTTTCAGGGCGTTGCGCATGGCCTGACGGGATTCGGCGTTGATCACTTCCGGGCCAGTCACGTACTCGCCGTATTCGGCGTTGTTGGAGATCGAGTAGTTCATGTTGGCGATACCGCCTTCGTACATGAGGTCAACGATCAGCTTCAGTTCGTGCAAGCACTCGAAGTAGGCCATTTCCGGCGCGTAGCCAGCTTCAACCAGAGTTTCGAAACCGGCTTTCACCAGTTCAACGGTACCGCCACACAGAACGGCTTGTTCGCCGAACAGGTCGGTTTCGGTCTCGTCCTTGAAGGTGGTTTCGATGATGCCGGTACGACCGCCACCAACGCCAGCGGCGTAGGACAGTGCAACGTTTTTGGCGTTGCCCGAAGCGTCCTGGTAGATCGCGATCAGGTCAGGGATACCGCCGCCTTTGACGAACTCGGAACGCACGGTGTGGCCCGGGGCTTTCGGCGCGATCATGATTACGTCGAGGTCGGCACGCGGAACAACCTGGTTGTAGTGAATCGCGAAGCCGTGGGAGAAGGCCAGAGTGGCGCCTTTCTTGATGTTCGGCTCGATTTCGTTCTTGTACAGCGAGGACTGGAACTCGTCCGGGGTCAGGATCATGACCAGGTCGGCAGCGGCAACAGCGGAAGCAACGTCGGTCACTTTCAGGCCGTGAGCTTCGGCTTTGGCAACGGTGGCCGAACCTTTACGCAGACCGACGGTAACGTCGACACCGGAGTCTTTCAGGTTGCACGCCTGAGCGTGGCCCTGGGAGCCGTAACCGATGATGGCAACTTTCTTGCCCTGGATGATCGACAGGTCGCAGTCTTTATCGTAGAAAACTTTCATGAATTTCCCCTTATATCCGGCCGTTTAGGCCATGCGCTAATTTGGTTTAGATGCTGAGTACTTTGTCGCCGCGAGCAATGCCGGTCACGCCGCTACGGACGGTTTCCAGAATCGATGCGGTGCCGATGGACTGAATGAAGCTGTCGAGCTTGTCGCTGGTACCGGTCAATTGAACGGTATACACGCTGGCGCTAACGTCGACGATCTGTCCACGGTAGATATCGGTGGTGCGTTTGATCTCGGCGCGCTGGGCGCCAGTGGCCTTGACCTTGACCAGCATCAGTTCACGCTCGATGTGAGCGCTTTCCGACAGGTCCACCAGCTTGACCACTTCGATCAGCTTGTTCAGGTTTTTGGTGATCTGCTCGATCACTTCATCGTGGCCCACGGTCGTCAGCGTCAGACGCGACAGGGTCGGGTCTTCGGTCGGGGCCACGGTCAGGCTTTCGATGTTGTAGTTGCGCTGCGAGAACAGGCCGACTACGCGAGACAGAGCGCCGGGTTCGTTTTCCAGAAGCAGGGAAATAATGTGCCGCATGATTAAGTACGCTCCGTCTTGCTCAGCCACATATCGCGCATGGAGCCGTCTTTGATCTGCATCGGGTAGACGTGCTCGCTGGTGTCGACCGCAACATCGATGATCACCAGGCGATCCTTCATGGCAAACGCTTCGGCCATCTTCGACTTCAAATCTTTCGATTCGGTGATGCGTACGCCAACATGGCCGTAGGCTTCAGCCAGCTTGATGAAGTCCGGCAGCGATTCCATGTAGGAGTGCGAGTGACGGCTGCCGTAGCTCATGTCCTGCCACTGGCGAACCATGCCCAGCACACCGTTGTTGAGGATGACGATCTTCACCGGCAAGCCGTATTGCAGGCAGGTCGACAGCTCCTGGATGTTCATCTGGATACTGCCTTCGCCGGTGACGCAGGCAACGTCGTCGTCCGGGAAGCTCAGTTTGATGCCCATCGCGGCTGGCAGACCGAAGCCCATCGTGCCCAGGCCACCGGAGTTGATCCAGCGGTTCGGCTTGTTGAACGTGTAGTACTGCGCGGCAAACATCTGGTGCTGACCAACGTCGGAGGTCACAAAGGCGTCGCCCTTGGTCACTTCGCAGAGGGTTTCGATCACGGTCTGCGGCTTGATCTTGCTGCCGTCGCCCTTTTCATAAGGGAACAGGCCGCGATCGCCACGCCATTCATCGACCTGCTTCCACCAACTGGCTACGGA
>NZ_JH635998.1:3183612-3194894 GCF_000257605.1 Pseudomonas sp. R62 | reverse complement strand
TTCATAAGGGAACAGGCCGCGATCGCCACGCCATTCATCGACCTGCTTCCACCAACTGGCTACGGACTCCTTGTTCGGGGTCTCGCCGATTTCCTTGAGGATCGCGACCATTTCGGTCAGGACGCTCTCGACCGGACCCACGATTGGCACGTCGGCCTTGATGGTTTTGGAAATCGACGCCGGGTCGATGTCGATATGGATGATCTTGGCGTTCGGGCAGAATTTCGCCGGGCCGTTGATCACCCGATCGTCGAAGCGGGCGCCCACTGCGAGAATCACGTCGGCATGGTGCATCGCCAGGTTCGCGGTATAGCTGCCGTGCATACCCAGCATGCCGATGAACTGACGGTCAGTGCCAGGGAATGCGCCCAGACCCATCAAGGTGTTGGTCACCGGCAGGTTGAGCATTTTTGCCAGTTCGGTCAGTTGCGCGGAGCCATTGCCGAGAATCACGCCGCCGCCGGAGTACAGCACCGGGCGCTTGGCCGCCAACAACATTTCCGCTGCTTTGCGGATCTGCCCGGAGTGACCGCGAACGGCCGGGCTGTAGGAGCGCAGCTTGGCTTTTTTCGGAAAAACGTATTCGAACTTTTCGGCCGGGTTGGTCATGTCTTTCGGGATGTCGACCACGACCGGGCCCGGACGACCGGATTGCGCCAGGTAGAAGGCCTTCTTCATGACTTCCGGGATTTCCGAAGCGTGCTTGATCATGAAGCTGTGCTTCACGATCGGCCGGGAGATACCGATCATGTCGGTTTCCTGGAACGCGTCGGTGCCGACCATGGTGCTTGGCACCTGACCGGAAATGATCACCATCGGAATCGAGTCCATGTAGGCGGTGGCGATACCGGTAATGGCGTTTGTGGCGCCTGGACCGGAAGTCACCAATACCACGCCGGCTTTACCGGTGGCACGGGCGTAGCCGTCAGCCATATGGGTCGCCGCTTGTTCGTGACGAACCAGGATGTGGGTCACTTCCGGTTCTTTGAACAGGGCATCGTAAACATGCAGGAGAGCACCACCCGGGTACCCGTAGATATATTTGACGCCTTCGTCACGCAAAAAGCGGACGAGCATCTCACCGCCAGATAAAAGCTCCACGTTGTTCACCTCTAAAACGCCAGAATACCGTCCACAAAAAAGGGGCGGGTCTTAATAGGTTTACTTCTCGGCAGAGCATGAGCGACGGTGGTCGCCGACTACGTCAGCACTGACTGAGCAAGTATTGGGATCGTCCCAAGTGTTGCGGGCCTTTCCCACCCAGCGCGAGGTAACGCGTTGCGGGTGTAACAGGTCGGCGCGGATGTGCGCCTCATGATCTACCGAGTGGGTCTGCTTCTGGCAGTCCCTCTACAGCGGACTTTGGATTCTTCTGTTTCGCCCTCTGCAAGTCAAGTCGTCTGTGTGGTTAATTGTGGGTAAGCACATGAGAACGCAAGAAAAAACCTGAAAAGCGCTACTCTGTTAGCGTCAATTGCGCATTTTTGCCAAGGAATCAGCATGCGAACGCTCCTCCTCACTCTACTGATCGGCCTAAGCCCATGGTGCTCGGCCGCTCAAATCTACAAATGGGTCGATGCCCAAGGCGTCACGCATTTCGATGCGCAGCCTCCGCAGGGCCAACCGTCGACGACTGTACACACACCCTCCTCACCCGCGCCGAAAGCTGCGCCGATGCCGGGCGGCGGCGTACTTGGCGATCAGAAAACCATTGATGCCAAGGTGAAGAAACAGGTCGCCGAGCAGCAGGCGCAGCTCAAGGCGTTTTGCGAACAGGCACGCACAAATCTAGCGCAACTGCAGAACAATCCACGTTTGCGTGAGGAGGTCGAGGGGGATGTGCGCAGGCTCGACGATACACAGCGTCAGGAACGCATCGTCGAAGCGAAGAAGCAGATTGCCGAGAACTGCCAGTAGGCCTGGCAGTTCCCAGTTTAGTTCAGCGGGATGCAGTGATCAGCAGGTCAAACTCTTTGAGCAGCACCTGCAACTGCCGATCCTTGCCGCCAAGGTTGCGCTGGGCAAAGACCATTTCCGCCATTTCCTGAATGCCCGAGGCGTTCGGCAGCGGCAGATCCTGTTCGAGGATCATCTTCATGCGCGGCAGGAAGATCCATTGCAGCCATTGCTCGAAGTCCAGCGTGTCGACCGAAAACGGCTCGACACTGCTTAGCGCTTCGGCGGACGGCTCAACCTCATCCCACCAACCCTGGGTACGCAGCTCGCGTTCGATCAGCAACAGCTGATCGGCGATTTTCGGGAAACGCACGTCCATCACAGGGAAACCTTGGCCTTCTGACGGGCCAGTGCGGCGCCGGCGGAATCGCCTTGTTTCTCACGAGACTGAGCGATGATTTCCCACAGGCTGGCTTGCAGGTCCGGACGACCGTTGGCCATGGTCAGCGCACGACGGGCAAATTGCTCGGCTTGCGGCGCATCGCCCTGGGCCATGCGCACCTGCGCCAAACGGTAAAGCACTTGTGGCTCACGGGGGGCGACACGTTGCGCCCGCTCCAGGCTGGAAGAAGCACCGTTGAGGTCGCCACCGGCCTGTTGCTGTTGCGCGGTGGTCAGCAAGGCGAGTACCGGGCCGTCCAGTTGCTCATCCGCCGACAGACCGCCGCCACTGCTGGCCGAAGGAATGCCACTTGGCGTCGACGGCATGCTGTAGCTGCCGGAGTTGATCGGCGCCGACTCAACCGCCGATGGGTTGTACGGCCCCGACGTGATACCTCCGGATGCAGGCCCCGGGACGATCGGCGAAGAGCTGATCGGTGTTGACACCGCCGCACCGCCGCCCGGCACCATAACTACTACGCCGGTATCGCCTTGCGGAATCGCCTGAGTCTGGCCCTGCACCGGGCGCTTGACCGTGGTCTGGCGGAAACCGCCATTGGCGCCGATGCGCTCGCTGTTGGACACGGCCGTACCCGAATCCACTACCGGAATCGAACCACGCTGTACGGTGGAGCAGCCGCTGAGCAAAGCCACGGCGGTCACCGCTGGAATCAACCACTTGTTCACTTGAAACCCTCTTTGCTTAATTCATCCAGCCCTTGACCCAGTCCATCACCGATTCCGGCGAGGCAGGTGTTTCGCTTGCACACGCGGCGCCGGGTGGCGGCTCGCTGCCGCGAATATACGGCATCTGTACCGCGCCGGGGCAGTTGGCATCCGAACCCTGGCCGGTGCGCGAATCGACCCAGGCCTGCACGACGTTGTCCGGCTGCGGCATGTCCAGCGGCAGCGGATCGGCCTTGCGCATGAAACTGGTCCAGACCTGCAACGCACCGGTGGCCCCGGTGAACGGCGTCTTGCCGTTGTCATCGCGGCCGAGCCAGACCACCGCCAGCAGATCCTGACTGAAACCGGCGAACCAGCTGTCGCGCGAATCGTTACTGGTACCGGTCTTGCCCGCCAGTGTCAGGGTCTTGGGCAGCACGTTATAAACCGAACTGCCGGTACCTTCACGCATCACCCGCTGCATGGCGTTCTGGATCAGGTAAATCGAGGCCGGGTCGAAGCGCTGTTCGATCTGGAACGGATAACGCTTGAGCGGCTCGCCCTCGGCGGTCAGCACGCTGCGAATGCCGCGCATCGGCGTATTGAAACCACCGTTGGCCAGCGTCTGATACATGGTCGCCACTTCGATCGGCGTCATGCCGCCGGCACCGAGCAGCATCGACGGGAACGCCGGGAATTCACGAGTAACGCCGAGGCGACCCACGGTCTTGAGCACATTCGGCACACCGACTTCCAGGCCCAGACGCGAGGTCGACAGGTTGTAGGAATGCGCCAGGCCCTGATAGAGGAACACCGTACCGTGGGAGCGGCGATCGTAGTTCTGCGGCTTCCACACCTGACCGTTGGCGCCCTTGACCGACAGCGGATCGTCCGACAGCCAACTGGTCAGCGTGTACTGGCTCGGCTTCTCGAGCGCGGTCAGATACACCGCCGGTTTGATCAAAGAACCAATCGGGCGCACCGCATCCAGTGCACGGTTGAACCCGGCGTAGCTGGCCTGACGGCTGCCGATCATCGCCTGGACTTCACCGGTTTCCGGGTTGGTCACGACCATCGCCGCTTCGACGTCATCCGAGCCCTTGCGCCCGGCCAGCCGCTTGAACGTGTCATTGACCGAGGCTTCGGCTTTCATCTGCAGAATCGGGTCGAAACTGGTAAAGATGCGCAGGCCTTCTTCGGTCAAGTCTTCGTCGCGGTAGTCTTCGCGCAACTGACGTTTGACCAGATCGATGAAGCCCGGGAACGAGCTGTCGGCGAGCTTGCCGCGAGTCGTCACGCCGAGCGGCATTTTCTTCGCCGCTTCGACCTGCTCGGGGGTTGCCACGCCTTGCTGCGCCAGCACGTCGAGGACCAGATTACGCCGCTCCAGCGCGCGTTCCGGGTTGCGACGCGGGTTGTAGTAGGACGGCCCCTTGACCATGCCGACCAGCAACGCCACTTGATGCAGTTTCAGTTCGGACAAAGGCTGGCCGAAGAAGAACTGGCTGGCCAGACCGAAACCGTGCACCGCGCGCTGACCGTCCTGGCCGACAAAGACTTCGTTGAGGTAGGCCTCAAGGATTTCCTTCTTGTCGTAGTGCAGTTCGAGCAGCAACGCCATCATCGCTTCGGTGAGCTTGCGGGTCAGGCTGCGTTCGCTGGTCAGGTAGAAGTTCTTCACCAACTGCTGGGTCAGCGTACTGCCGCCCTGGGTCATCTTGCCGCCGGAGGTGTTGATCCACACGGCGCGGGCGATCGATTTCGGCGACACGCCCCAGTGGCTGTAGAAGTCGCGGTCTTCGACGGCGATCAGGGTTTCGAGCAGGTACGGCGGCACCTGATCGAGTTTGATCAGGATGCGGTCTTCAAGATTTTTCGGGTAAATGCCGCCGATCATCAGCGGCTCGAGGCGCACCACCGACAGTTTCGAACCGTTGGTCGCGGACAGCTCGGCAACGTAATCGCCGGAGAAGCGCACGCGCACCGGCTGCGGCTTTTCCAGGCCTTCATAGAACTGGAAGCCACGGGTGTTCAGGTCAACCGTATTGCCGCTGACGGCTGCGGCGCCGGGGCCATTGCTCACGGCTTCGCGGCGATAGCCGAGGGCATCGAGTTCGGTGAGGAAATCGTCCTTGCTGAGCTTCTGTCCGACGAACAGCTCGAGCGGGCGCGCGTACACCTTGGCCGGGATGGTCCAGCGCTTGCCGGAGAACTTCTCCTGCACCACGGCATCGAGGTAAACGGCGAAGCCGGCCAGCACTACAAGGCCGACCAGGCTGAGTTTAATGGCCCAGCTCAACCATGGGCTGAGGCCCTTGGCTGGTGGTTTTTTCTTGGTACGGGGGGATCGGGATCGAGTCATGGCGGCGGATTATACGCACTTTATCGATCCTCAACAGGCACGCGCGGAGGTTTGCGTCAGGCGGGCAAGCAGCCATAATGGCCGCCTCGAATTCCCCCGCCTCTGAAGGATCGCCCGTGAGCCAGTCCCTGATCGCTGCCCTGCAAACCCCGGCCCTCTACCCGCATCCCGTCGAAGGGTTTCAGGTCATCGAAACCCACATCTCGTGGGTGATTCTCACCGGCCCCTTTGCCTATAAAGTGAAGAAGCCGGTGAATTTCGGCTTCCTCGACTTCACCAGCCTCGATGCGCGCGCGCATTTCTGCGCAGAAGAGCTGCGACTGAACCAGCGTCTGACCGCTGATTTGTATCTGGACGTGTTGCCAATCACCGGCAGCGTCGAGGCACCGCAATTGGGCGGCGACGGCCCGGCCATCGAATACGTGCTGAAAATGCGCCAGTTCCCCCAGAGCGGCTTGCTCAGCACCCTGCAAGCCAACGGCGAGCTGACCACTCAGCACATCGATGCGTTGGCCGAACAGATCGCCCATTTCCATCTCAACGCGCCGAAAGTCCCGGCCGAACACGACGCCGGCACGCCGGACAGCGTGATGGCGCCGGTCGCGCAAAACTTCGAGCAGATCCTGCCGTTCCTCAGCGACAAAAACGATTTGCTGCAACTTGAGGCATTGAAAGCCTGGGCCGAAAGCAGCTTCGAGCGTCTCAAGCCCCTGTTCGCCCAGCGCAAGGCGCAAGGTTTTACCCGTGAATGCCACGGCGACATTCACTTGGGCAACGCCACGGTCATCGACGGCAATGTGGTGATCTTCGACTGCATCGAGTTCAACGAGCCATTCCGTTTCACTGATGTCTGGGCCGACACCGGTTTCCTCGCCATGGACCTGGAAGACCGTGGCCTGAAATCGTTGGCGCGTCGCCTCATCAGCCAGTACTTGGAACTGACCGGCGACTATCAGGGCCTGGAAGTGCTGAACTTCTATAAAGCCTACCGCGCGCTGGTACGGGCCAAGGTGGCGCTGTTCAGCATGCCGGCGGAAGCGACTGCGGTGCAGCGCGCCACCACCCTGCGCCAGTACCGCAACTACGCCAACCTGGCGGAAAGCTACAGCACCATTCCTTCGCGCTTCATGGCCATTACCCACGGTGTTTCCGCAGTCGGCAAGAGCCATGTGGCCATGCGCCTGGTCGAAGCGCTGGGCGCGATTCGCCTGCGTTCCGATGTCGAGCGCAAGCGCCTGTTCGGTGAGCAGACCGTTGCCAACGATGTGCAGGCCGGCATTTACAGCGCCGATGCCAGCACCGCGACCTATGCGCGCCTGCATGAAATCGCCGAGGTGATCCTGCACGCCGGGTTCCCGGTGGTCATCGACGCGACTTACCTCAAGCGTGAACAGCGCGACAACGCGGCGAAGATTGCCGAAGCCACCGGCACGCCGTTCCTGATCCTCGACTGCAACGCCCCGCAAGCGGTAATCGAGAGCTGGCTGGCGATGCGTCAGGCCGACCAGAAGGATCCGTCCGACGCCACCCTGGCAGTGATCGAAGCTCAGCAGGCCAATCGCGAAGCGCTGACCCCGGAGGAGATTCTGCGCAGCAAACGCGTGCAGACCAATGAATCCGGCACGCTGGACACCGTGGTCGCACAGATCCGTCAGCGCCTGCCAGGTCTGTAAAAAACTATTTCGGCCGTGAAGCCCACGCTCGCTTCACGGCCGGCAAATAGTGGCACTATACTGGCGTCATAAAACCAACAGGTGATCTGACATGAGCCAGCCAAAACTGCTCGACACTCCGCTTTACGCCCTGCTGCACAAAGACGACATCGCAGGCTTCAACAAGGAACGCCCACTGGATGGCCCGATCGACATGGTCGGCGGCGATTTCCGTGGTCTCGACCTGCGCGAGCTGAACGCCGACGGCGTGGATTTCCGCGATGCGTACTTCCGCTCCGCCGATTTGCGCGGCATCGACTTCCGCAAGGCTTCGCTCGAAGGCGCCAGCCTGGCCCATGCGCAGATTTCCGGGGCGTACTTTCCGCCGGAGCTGAGTGCTGACGAGATTCTGATGTCGATGAATTTCGGCACGCGGTTGCGCTATCGCACCCGCTGAAATCTGGAAATCTTCCTGACGCCACGCCTTTCCCCTGTGGGAGCGAGCCTGCTCGCGAAGGCGTAGTGTCAGCTGATATCGATTGTGTCTGATACGCCCTCTTCGCGAGCAGGCTCGCTCCCACATTGTTAACGCCTAACTCGCTTCCCTCTGCGTTCGCAGGTCCTTTACCCCCCTTTCTTAGAAGCTTTTGCGTCGAATCCGACCAAACAACCACGCTTTTCCTACTGATGGCTACACTGCTGAGAAGCTCGCCCACGCACCATTCGGCCGTCGCAAGGAGGCTTGATGAATGATGAACTGCAACACCTGAAAAATCTTGGCAAGACATCGGCGCAATGGCTGCATGCCGTGGGCATCCACAGCGCCTCGGACTTGCGTCGCCTCGGTGCAGTGGATGCCTACCGGGCCGTGCGTACTCGGGGGTTTCGCGCATCGAAGGTGTTGTTGTATGCGATCGAGGGCGCGTTGATGGACGTGCACTGGAACGATATCCCCGCCGAGCGCAAGGACGCCTTGAACAAACAGCTCGAAGCCATTTCCGCGCGCCACAAGAACTGAACAGGCGCTGACGCCATGTATTTACTGGGGGAACAATCGGCCCACGCCGACGCATTGATCAATCGCTTGCAGAGTCTTCCCGGGCAGTGGCTGCAGGATTTGTCGCCGTGCGCGCCGGTCATCGAGCTGGAGGCAACGGACGATCTGTTTGCACAGTTGCCGGAAGATCAGTTGTTTCTGCTGAGCGAGGGCGTGGTACATGGCTGCATCGCGGGCCGTGCGCTGTTCTACTGGCAGGAAGGTGATCTGCTCGGCCTGCAACGTGGCGAGCAATGGAGCGATTGCCGCATTTGCAGCAACAGCGCTGTGCGCCTGGTGCCCTATGGGCGCGTTGAGGTTTTGCAGTATTTGTATGCCGACCCTGATCGAGCGGAGCAGTTGCTGAGCTATCTGCTCGGGCAAATGGCGCTGCTCGCCCATGCCGTGGCCGAGCTGAAACCTCGGGAGTTTCGCAGCACCAACGGCTTCAAACGCGTTGAGGCGGGCGCCGTGCTGATTCAACAGGGCGATGCAGCGGATCACGTCTTAGTGATTATCGACGGGCATGCCGAGGCATTTGTTGACGGGTACAAGGTCGGTGACGTGGCCAAAGACGAGATTTTCGGCGCCATGGCGTTGTTTACCGGCGAGCCGCGCAACGCTTCGGTGGTGACGTCCGAGCCGAGCACGTTGATGTTGATTCCCGGTGATCAATTTTTGAGCATGACCCGCAGCAATCCGAAGATCGCCCATAGCCTGATTGAGGGTATGGCTCGACGCATCGGCCAGTTGAATCGCCAGATCACGCAGTTGACGACGCAGCGCACCTAGCGCAAAGCCCTTTATTCACAGGGCCTCACCACCGCTCGCAAAACTAAATTACAGATTTGCAAAATCAGCGGTTGACGCGGTAATGAGAATCGCTATGATTATCACAACTGGTCGCGAGATCAGTCGATATTCTGAAAAGCCCTTGGTTCGGACTCTCAGATTATCTCCTCATCAGGCTAATCACGGTTATTTGACCCGGTTTTTTACCGGGTCTTTTTTTGCCCGTGGAAAAGTCATTTAGCGAATTGCTGGCGCATCTGCTCGCAGTAATCCGGCTTCGGCGTGGCAGGCGTGTACCAGACGTAATCGGCCATCGCCGCCGATACCGCAGCGCCCTGCTCGGCCAGCATCAATACGATCGGCGCCTTGCCAGCGCCGAGATCCGACAGATGCAACGGCACGCCGACATCCTTGCGCGCATGCCAAGCACCGGCCAGCAGAATCGAAGGCACCGGCGCCGCCAGCATGCGTTCGGCCATGCGTCGATCACGCTGTTGCTGAATCGCCAGCATCGCCGGCATCTGTGATTCGGGCAGCATGCCGCAGTGGGATTCACTGATTTGCCCAAGCAAAGTTTTTTTAACCGACAGCGAATTGCTGCGCGGACCGTTCAGAGCAGGTGGATTGCGGTAGAACCCGCGGATTTCGCTGTCATCGAGATTGGCCGCCAGCAGCGGATACGGCTGCGACAGGGCAAAGCGCACGATCGGCCCGTAAAGGTTCCAGTCCCAGCCCTCTTGCCAGGCCAATGCCGCGGGCAGGTCTGCCGGAACGGATTTCGGCTGGCGTGCCGCATCGACTTTCGCTTGTTGATTCGGTGTAAGCATTTCCAGCAGCAGACTGCCTTGCGCTCGGTGCTCGCCGAGCGACTGCAACAGCCACAACTGTGCGGCATGGTGATCGGCGTTGTCGTGCTGCTCACCGATGATCAAACGCTCAGGCTCAGCCAGACGCGTCAGCAATTGCTGCGCCGTAAGTACCTCGCCGCTGCGCAGATCGCGAATATCGGCGCCCACCGGCGGAGCCGCCACGTGCTGACAGCCCGCGAGCAACACCAGTGCCAACAACCACAATCCACGCATGCGACACCTCGATGATGATTCAGCGGGCGATGATCAGCGGATGCCCACGCTCCGGGTGCGGTTGCACCAAAACCTCCAGGCCGAACACTGCTTTGAGCGTATCCGGGCGCAGCACCTGCTGCGGAGTATCCAGCGCAACCGGGCGCCCCTCCTCCAGCAACAGCACGCGATCACAATAGCGTGCCGCCAGATTCAGATCATGCAGGATCACCAGCACCGCCGCGCCGCGATCGGCGAACTCGCGCACCGCCTGCAAGGTGGTGTGCTGATGCAGCGGATCGAGCATGGATGTCGGTTCGTCGAGCAACAGGGTTTGCCCGGCCTGACCCGGCCAGAGTTGCGCCAGCACCCGCGCCAGATGCACGCGCTGACGCTCGCCACCGGACAACGCCAGATAGCTGCGCCCACTCAGGTGCCCGGCATCGGCGGCGGCCAGCGCTGCCGCGACAATCTCGTCGTCGCGTACGCGCCCGGTCTGGTACGGCAAACGGCCCATGCCGACGACCTCTTCCACGGCGAAGGCAAAATCCAGCGTCGACACCTGCGGCAACACCGCCAGTCGTTGTGCCCGCTGCGTTCCGCTCCAGTGGCTCAAAGTCTGACCATCGAGCGAGACATTGCCGTCGCTGGCGGGCAACTCACCACACAATGCGCCAAGCAACGTGCTCTTGCCGGCGCCGTTCGGTCCCAGCACGCCAAGCACTTGACCGGGTTCGAGCCCGAGCGTAACCCCACTGAGCACAGCCTTGCGGCCACGGCGGACATGCAGATTGTGCGCAGACAACATCAGGCACGCCCTCGCAGCAGCAGATAAAGGAAGAACGGCGCGCCGATAAACGCAGTAACAATGCCGATCGGCAACTCCGCCGGCGCCAGCGCCAGGCGCGCCACCAGATCGGCGAGCAATAACAGGCTCGCACCCGCCAAAACCGACGCTGGCAATAGCACTTTGTGATCGGGGCCGGCCAGCAGGCGCACCAGATGCGGCACCACCAGCCCGACAAAACCGATCATGCCCGCCGCGGCCACCGCCGCGCCGACACCCAGCGCGGTGCAGAACACCAGTTCGCGCTTGAGCCGTTCGACATCGATGCCCAGATGACCGGCCTCGGATTCACCGAGCAACAAGGCATTCAATGCCTTGGCCCGACGCGGCAGCCACAGCGCCACGCCGATGGTGATGATCAGCAAGGGCCACAGCCGCGCGTAACTGGCGCCGTTGAGGCTGCCGAGGTTCCAGAAGGTCAGGGTGCGCAGCGTCGCGTCATCGGCCAGATAAGTGAACAGGCCGACCGCCGAACTGGCCAGCGCCGTCAGCGCGATACCGGCCAGCAACATGGTCGCCACGTGGGTCT
>NZ_JH635998.1:3177079-3182972 GCF_000257605.1 Pseudomonas sp. R62 | reverse complement strand
AACATGGTCGCCACGTGGGTCTGACCGTTGCGCCGGCCCAGCCGATAGACCAGCGCCGTCACCCCAAGACCACCAAGAAACGCACACACCGACAACAGATACGGCCCGAACCACTCCGGCAGGCCGCCGAATAAAGAACCGCCGACAATCGCAATCGCTGCGCCAAGTGCCGCGCCACTGGACACCCCGACCAGCCCCGGATCGGCCAGCGGATTACGAAACAGACCCTGCATCGCCACGCCGGACAGCGCCAGCACGCCACCGACCGCCAAGCCGAGCAAGGTTCGCGGCAGGCGGATCTGGCCGAGAATCAGCTCGGCCTGCTCCAGCCCCTCCGGCGCCAGCGGCACGCCAACCAGACGCAGCGCGGCGCGCAAAGTGTCAAACAGCGGCAGGCTCACCGGCCCCAATGCCAGCGACAGCCAGATCGCCAGCAGACACAACAATGTCAGGCCGATGAACAAGCCACGGGGTTTGACCAGTGTGGTCATTGGCCGCCCTTGGCCGGGTAGAAACCGTCCGTCAGGGTTTGCAAAGCAGCCGGCAACCGTGGCCCGAGACCGCCCACCAGCAGCGTCGGGTCCAGCTCCATCACCCGCCCGCTCTTGGCCGCGCGGCTGGAATTGAGGATGGGGTTTTCCTTGAACAACGCGGCTTTTGCCGCCTCGCCGGTCAACGCTCGGTCAGCGAACACCAGCACTTCGGGATCGAGGCTGGCGAGGGATTCGACAGAAAACGGTTTGTAGCCGGTATGAGTAGCAAGGTTGTGCCCGCCGGCCTGTTGCAGCAGCCAATCGGCGGCAGTGTCCTTGCCGGCGATCAACGGCTTGCCGCCGGCGTGCCCGAGCAGCAGCAACACACCGGGGGCTTTCTGTGTGGTTTGCACTTGGGCAACTCGCACTGTCTGCGCCTGGAGCTGCTGTTGATAATTCTCCAGCAACTGCGCAGCCTTCTCTTGCGCACCGAGCAACTGGCCCAAACGAGTGACATTCTTTTCCAGTGTCGGCAGATCAGGCTGGGCTGAAAACAACTCGACCTTGACCTTGGCCGCTTTGACTTGCGCCAGAACCGGCGGCGGCCCCATTTCTTCGGTACCGATCAGAATGTCCGGGCGCAGGCTCAAGATGCCTTCGGCCGACAGGCTGCGCTGATAACCAATACTCGGCAGCGCCTGCAACGATGGGGGATGCTGACTGGTGGTGTCGACCCCAACCAGCTTTGACTCGCCACCCAGCGCGCTGACCCATTCCGACAGCGCGCCGCCAGCGCTGACCCAGCGTTGCGGTAAATCCGCTGCGCTCGCCTGATGGCTGAGAAAAAGGCCGACGCACAGTACGGCAACGCGGGTTTTCAGGCGCATACGCAGCTTCCTTGAACAAGGTTTCCCGGGCATCGGCGCAGCGAGCCAAGTATCCTCGGCAACGGCCAGACTCCCTGTGGGAGAAGGTCGCCATTTGATAATTGTTTGCATTTGAACGTCAAGCTCGGACATATCCAGACACGAGCGGACATTTGAGGATAGCCATGAAGTTTCTCTGCGCCGGCAGCGATCTGGCCGAAGCCGGCAGTCGCGGTTTCGAAATCGAAGGCAAAAAGCTGTTTGCCGTGCGTCGTGGCGGCAAGGTGTTTGTCTATTTCAATCGCTGCCCGCATCGCGGCGTCGGGCTGGAATGGCAGCCCGACCAGTTTCTCGACCCAAGCAACAGCCTGATCCAGTGCGCCACCCACGGTGCACTGTTTCTGATCGAGGACGGCGAATGCGTTGCCGGCCCCTGCGCCGGGCAATCGCTCACGGCAATTGAATGCCGGGAAGATACACAAGGCGTGTGGGTCGACGTTTAACCGTTTAGCCGCACGTCGAGTCGGCGGTCGATGACCATTTCTTCGTGGTCCAGGCGCACACCGTAGGCCAACACCTCAACACCGCAGGCGACCGCTTCACGCAGCGCCTCGGCGTAAGCCCAATCGATTTCCTCGGCCGGGCGCACGGCATCGATGCCGGTGAGGTTCACGCAGTACAACTGCACCGCCCGAATGCCGTCGCGCGCCAGATGCGCCAGCTCGCGCAGATGTTTGGCGCCGCGCTGGGTCACCGCATCGGGAAACGCCGCCACCGCCGTGCCGTCGAAGCCGAGGGTGACGCTTTTGACTTCGACATACGCCGGGCCGCTGGGGTATTCGAGGCGGAAGTCGATGCGGCTTTTTTCCTGTCCGTAGGCAACCTCACGCTTCAATGCGGTAAAACCGTTCAACTCGGTGATCAAGCCCGCCTGCAAGGCTTCCTCAACCAAGCCGTTGGCGCGCCCGGTGTTGACGCAAAACAGCCGGCCCTGCGGGGTTTCGCCAATTTCCCAAGTGCCGGGCAATTTGCGTTTCGGGTCATTGGAGCGACTGAACCAGACCTGCCCGCCCTCGACCTGGCAATTGAGCATCGAACCGGTGTTAGGGCAGTGAATGGTCAGCAACTCCCCGCTAACGGTCTCGATATCGGCGAGAAACCGCTTGTATCGGCGAATCAGTCGCGCTTCTTCCAGAGCAGGATAAAAGCGCATCAGCCTTGCCAGCTCTTCAAGCCGCGCGCAATGCGCTCAACCGCTTCCTGTAAACGTGCGAGGTTTTGTGTGTAAGCGAAGCGCACGTGATGGCTGGCCTGATAACGACCGAAATCCAGTCCCGGCGTAAAGGCAACGTGCTCGGTTTCGAGGAAATGCCGGCAGAACGCGAAGGCATCACCGCCGAAACGGCTGATATCGGCGTACAGATAAAACGCGCCTTCCGGCTCAACGGCGATGTTGAAACCGAGTTCACGCAGCGCCGGCAGGAGGAAGTCGCGACGGCGCGCAAACTCGGCGCGGCGTTCTTCGAGAATCGCAATGGTGGCCGGCTCGAAACAGGCCAGTGCCGCGTATTGCGCCATGCTTGGCGCGCTGATGTAGAGGTTCTGCGCGAGTTTTTCCAGTTCGCTGACTGCCGCTTCTGGCGCCACCAACCAGCCCAGGCGCCAACCGGTCATGCCGAAATACTTGGAGAAACTGTTGAGGACAAAAGCGCTGTCATCAACTTCCAGCACACTGGCGGCATCGGTGCCGTAAGTCAGGCCGTGGTAGATCTCATCCACCACCAAGTGCCCGTGCCTGGCCTTGATCGCTGTGGATAATCCGCCCAGTTCATCGCGGGTCAGCAAAGTGCCCGTCGGGTTGGCCGGCGAAGCGACAAGGGCGCCGACACTGTCGTGATCCCAATGCCGCTCGACCAGATCCGGGGTCAGTTGATAACGCACCTCCGGCCCGACCGGCACCAGTTGCGCCGCGCCTTCGACCAGCCGCAAGAAATGCCGATTGCACGGGTAGCCGGGGTCTGCCAACAGCCAGTGTTTACCCGGATCGACCAACAGGGCACTGGCCAGCAACAGCGCGCCGGAGCCGCCCGGCGTGATCAGAATCCGCCGTGGGTCGATATTCAGGCCGTACCGCGATTGGTAGAAACCGGCGATCGCCTCGCGCAGTTCGGGAATGCCACGGGCGGCGGTGTAACGGGTCTTGCCGGCGCTCAACGCAGCTTGCCCGGCGCGGATGATCGGCTCGGCGGTGGTGAAGTCCGGCTCGCCGATTTCCAGATGGATCACGTCGTGGCCTTCGGCCTGCAATTCATTGGCCCGCGCCAGCAGCGCCATCACATGGAACGGTTCGATCGCACGACTGCGCGCACTGTAGGGGCCCATTGGAATGCCTTCGACGGAAAAAAGAGACGATTCTACCTGTCTGCCGGAACGAGCGAGAACCCGTGGAGGTCACAGCCTCAAGAACGCTGGACTGTAACGATCTGAACGTACGCTCCAGGATTGACTAAAATCAGTGATTGAACAGGTCTCCCTTCCCACAGACACGGCTTGTCAGACATCTGCAAGCGCCACCCGCCGGGGGCTCGACATCCGGGAGTAGCGCAGGCTGATTTGATCTGGTAAGTTCGCCCGCTTGCAGCCGCAGGGCCGGCAGGTGTCGGTGATGGAGCAATCCTGCGCAATGGATTACAAGAGTAGAGGCGGTCTATTTCATGTCCACCCAAGCAAAGCAACAGCAGAAAGACACGATCAGCGGCTTCGAACCTTACGTTTCGAAGGCGGGTGAAGAGTACATGGGCGCTCCAATGCGCGCGCACTTCACCAAGATCCTGAACAAGTGGAAACTGGACTTGATGCAGGAAGTCGACCGCACGGTTGATCACATGAAAGACGAAGCGGCCAATTTCCCTGACCCGGCCGACCGTGCCAGCCAGGAAGAAGAGTTCGCCCTCGAACTGCGCGCCCGCGACCGCGAGCGCAAGCTGATCAAGAAAATCGACAAGACGCTGCAACTGATCGAAGACGAAGAGTACGGCTGGTGCGAGTCCTGCGGCATCGAGATCGGCGTCAAGCGCCTCGAAGCCCGCCCGACAGCGGATCTGTGCATCGACTGCAAGACCCTGGCGGAAATCAAGGAAAAGCAGGTCGGCAAGTAATCTCGACCTGAACGAAAAACGGAGCGTGCGAACGCTCCGTTTTTGTTTCTGTGTTTTGCCCACGGAACCTGCTTCTGCCTCTGTGGCAGCGAGCCTGCTCGCGAAAGCGTCCCTTCAGACAGCTCATTATTGCCTGACACAGCGCTTTCGCGAGCAGGCTCGCTCCCACAGGGGTAACCTGCTTAAATTCTGAATAGCCTTTATCGCCTCCATGACTGCCAAATCCCCCGCCTACATCGGCCGCTTCGCCCCCACCCCCAGTGGCCACCTGCACTTCGGTTCGCTGGTCGCTGCGTTGGCGTCCTACCTCGACGCCCGCTCCGTCGGTGGGCGCTGGCTGGTGCGCATGGAAGATCTCGATCCGCCGCGCGAAGAGCCCGGTGCGCAAGCGGCGATTCTCAAGGCGCTGGAAAGCTACGGTTTCGAATGGGACGGCGAAATGGTCCGCCAAAGCGATCGACACCCGGCTTATGCCGAAGTGCTCGATAGCTTGTTCAATCATGGCCTGGCCTACGCCTGCACCTGCTCGCGCAAACAACTGGAGCCCTATCACGGGATTTATCCGGGGTTTTGCCGCAATGCCGGGCATGAACAGCACGACGCCGCGATCCGCCTGCGCGTGCCGGAGCTGGAATACCACTTCATTGATCGCGTGCAGGGCGAATACCGTCAGCACCTGGGCCGCGACGTCGGTGACTTCGTCATCCGTCGGCGCGATGGTCTCTACGCTTATCAATTGGCGGTGGTGCTCGACGACGCTTGGCAAGGCATTACCGATATTGTGCGTGGCGCCGACCTGCTCGATTCGACGCCGCGTCAGCTGTACCTGCAAGAACTGCTCGGTCTGAAACAGCCGCGCTATCTGCACCTGCCGCTGATCACCCAGCCGGACGGCAACAAACTCGGCAAGTCCTACCGCTCGCCGCCGCTCGAAGCCGATCAGGCCACGCCGTTGCTGCTGCGGGCCTTGCGCGCGCTGGGGCAGAATCCCGGCACCGAACTGGCCCACGCTTCGCCGGGCGAACTGCTGGCCTGGGGCAGCGCGCACTGGGATGCCGACCGGATCCCGCGCACATTGACCCTGCCCGAAGCGCAACTGCAATGACGACACTTGCAGTCGCGCGCCCATCCGTTACCATCGCCGCACGTTTTCGGGCACGCGCATAAAAAAGAGAGGCCGGGATGTACATCTATCGCTTGGTCCTGCTTCTGGTCGTCGGGATCTACCTGTTCTCCCCCGCCATCATGGATTGGTGGATCGACGCGACGGGCGCCTGGTATCGCCCTTATCTGCTCTGGCTGATCCTGATTGTCGTGACCTTCATCCTGCAGAGCCAAAAAGATGCCGATGAGCTTTAGCCTGACCCAGATGATCCTGATCAGCGCCGCGTACCTG
>NZ_JH635998.1:3173495-3176726 GCF_000257605.1 Pseudomonas sp. R62 | reverse complement strand
GCGCCGCGTACCTGGCGGCGCTGTTCGGCGTTGCCTGGGTCAGCGAACGGGGCATGATCCCGCGCGCGATCATTCGCCACCCGTTGACCTACACCCTGTCGCTGGGGGTTTACGCCAGTGCCTGGGCGTTCTACGGCACGGTGGGCCTGGCCTATCAGTACGGTTACGGCTTTCTGTCCAGTTATCTCGGCGTGTCCGGTGCATTCCTGCTGGCGCCGGTGCTGCTTTATCCGATCCTGAAGATCACCCGCACGTATCAACTGTCGTCGCTGGCCGATCTGTTTGCCTTCCGCTTTCGCAGCACTTGGGCCGGTGCGCTGACCACGATTTTCATGCTGATTGGCGTGCTGCCGTTGCTGGCCCTGCAGATTCAGGCCGTGGCCGACTCGATCGGCATTCTCACCGGCGAACGCGTGCAAAGCCGCGTGGCGCTGGCGTTCTGTGCGCTGATCATTCTGTTCACGATTTTCTTCGGTTCCCGGCACATCGCCACGCGCGAGAAACATGAAGGGCTGGTGTTCGCGATTGCCTTCGAATCGATCATCAAACTGATCGCTCTCGGCGGCGTTGGCCTGTACGCGCTGTATGGTGTGTTCGACGGCCCGCAACAGCTCGAACTGTGGCTGCTGCAAAACCAGACCGCCCTCGCCGCCCTGCACACGCCGTTGCAGGAAGGTCCGTGGCGCACGCTGCTGCTGGTGTTCTTTGCCTCGGCGATCGTGATGCCGCACATGTATCACATGACCTTTACGGAAAACCTCAACCCGCGCTCGCTGGTCAGCGCCAGTTGGGGCCTGCCGTTGTTTCTGCTGTTGATGAGTCTCGCCGTACCGCTGATCCTCTGGGCCGGGCTGAAACTCGGCGCCACCACCGACCCGGAATATTTCACCCTTGGTATCGGCATTGCCGCCAACAGCAAACCGCTGGCCTTGCTCGCCTACGTCGGTGGCCTGTCCGCCGCCAGTGGCCTGATAATCGTCACCACCCTGGCCTTGTCGGGCATGGCGCTGAACCATCTGGTGCTGCCGCTTTATCAGCCGCCGGCCGAGGGCAATATCTACCGCTGGCTGAAATGGACCCGCCGGGCGCTGATCGTGGCGATCATCATGGCCGGCTTCGGCTTCTACCTGATGCTCGGCGTCGAACAGGATCTGGCCAACCTCGGCATCGTCGCGTTCGTGGCGACCCTGCAATTTCTGCCCGGGGTGTTGTCGGTGTTGTACTGGCCCACCGCCAACCGCCGCGGCTTCATTGCCGGTCTGCTGGCGGGGATCACGGTCTGGGTGGTGACCATGCTGCTGCCGCTGGTCGGCAATCTGCAGGGCTTCTATATCCCGCTGCTGAACATGATCTACGTGCTCGACGACACCAGTTGGCACATGGCGGCCATCGCCTCGCTGGCGGCCAACGTGCTGATGTTCACCCTGATCTCACTGTTCACCAACGCCAGCCCGGAAGAAGCCAGCGCCGCCGAAGCCTGTGCGGTGGATAACGTGCGGCGCCCGCAACGCCGCGAACTGCACGCCGCCTCGCCGCAGGAATTCGCCACGCAACTGGCCAAACCGCTCGGCGCCAAGGCTGCGCAGAAAGAAGTCGAGCAAGCGCTGCGCGACTTGTATCTGCCCTTCGATGAACGCCGGCCGTATGCCTTGCGCCGGTTGCGCGACCGCATTGAGGCCAACCTGTCCGGCCTGATGGGCCCGAGCGTTGCGCAGGATATGGTGGAAACCTTCCTGCCCTATAAGGCTGGCGGCGAAAACTACGTCACCGAAGACATTCACTTCATTGAAAGCCGTCTCGAGGATTACCACTCGCGCCTCACCGGCCTGGCCGCCGAGCTCGATGCCCTGCGCCGCTACCACCGCCAGACCTTGCAGGAACTGCCGATGGGCGTCTGCTCGCTGGCCAAGGATCAGGAGATCCTGATGTGGAACAAGGCGATGGAAGAGCTTACCGGCATCGCCGCGCAGCGAGTGGTCGGTTCGCGCCTGAGCACGATCGCCAACCCGTGGAAAGAATTGCTGCAAGGCTTTATCAACCTGCCCGACGAGCATTTGCACAAACAGCATCTGGCCCTCGATGGTCAGACCCGCTGGCTGAACCTGCACAAAGCGGCGATCGACGAGCCGTTGGCACCGGGTAACAGTGGTCTGGTGTTACTCGTCGAAGATCTGACCGAAACGCAGATGCTCGAAGATAAACTGGTGCATTCCGAACGGCTGGCCAGCATCGGTCGACTCGCAGCGGGTGTGGCCCACGAAATCGGTAATCCGATCACCGGCATCGCCTGCCTGGCGCAGAACCTGCGCGAAGAGCGTGAAGATGACGGCGAGCTGACGGAAATCAGCGGGCAGATTCTCGAGCAGACCAAACGCGTCTCGCGCATCGTCCAGTCGCTGATGAGCTTCGCCCATGCCGGCAGCCATCAGCACAACGACGAACCAGTGTGTCTGGCCGAAGTCGCGCAGGACGCCATTGGCCTGCTGGCGCTGAACCGGCGCAATTTCGAAGTGCAGTTCTACAACCTGTGCGATCCCGATCATTGGGTCGAAGGCGACCCGCAACGGCTTGCCCAGGTGCTGATCAATCTGCTCTCCAACGCTCGCGACGCCTCGCCGCCGCACAGTGCGGTACGGGTCAAGAGCGAAGCCGGCGAACACACGGTCGATCTGATCGTCGAAGACGAAGGCAGTGGCATTCCGTCGAGCATCATGGACCGATTGTTCGAACCTTTCTTCACCACCAAGGATCCGGGTGAAGGCACCGGTCTGGGCCTTGCACTGGTCTATTCCATCGTTGAAGAGCATTATGGACAAATCACCATCGACAGCCCGGCTGATGTACAAAGCCAACGCGGCACCCGTATCCGGGTGACCTTACCGCGTCATGTCGAAGCGACGTCCGCTGTGAACTGAGACCGTCGAGAGTATCGAATCAATGCCGCACATTTTGATCGTCGAAGACGAAACCATTATCCGCTCCGCCTTGCGCCGCCTGCTGGAACGCAACCAGTACCAGGTCAGCGAAGCCGGTTCAGTGCAGGAAGCACAAGAACGCTTCACCATTCCTACGTTCGATCTGATCGTCAGCGACCTGCGCCTGCCGGGCGCTCCGGGCACCGAGCTGATCAAGCTCGGCCAGGGCACACCGGTGCTGATCATGACCAGTTACGCCAGCCTGCGCTCGGCGGTCGACTCGATGAAAATGGGCGCGGTCGATTACATCGCCAAG
>NZ_JH635998.1:3147499-3172898 GCF_000257605.1 Pseudomonas sp. R62 | reverse complement strand
CAGTTACGCCAGCCTGCGCTCGGCGGTCGACTCGATGAAAATGGGCGCGGTCGATTACATCGCCAAGCCGTTCGACCACGATGAAATGCTCCAGGCGGTTGCGCGGATCCTGCGCGATCGCCAGTCGGCGCCGGCTGCCGGCGAAGCTACGGCGAGCAAGCCTGCCGCTGGCAATGGCAATGGCAAAGCTGCTGTGGATAACAGCAATGGTGAAATTGGCATCATCGGCTCCTGCCCACCGATGCAGGACCTGTACAGCAAGATCCGCAAAGTCGCGCCAACCGATTCCAACGTGTTGATTCAGGGTGAGTCCGGTACCGGTAAAGAACTGGTGGCCCGCGCCCTGCACAATCTGTCGAAACGCGCCAAAGCGCCGATGATTTCGGTGAACTGCGCGGCGATTCCGGAAAGCCTGATCGAATCAGAACTGTTCGGCCACGAGAAAGGCGCGTTCACCGGGGCCAGTGCCGGTCGCGCCGGTCTGGTCGAAGCGGCGGACGGCGGCACCTTGTTTCTCGATGAGATCGGCGAACTGCCCCTCGAAGCCCAGGCTCGCTTGCTGCGGGTTCTGCAGGAGGGCGAAATTCGCCGCGTGGGTTCGGTGCAGTCGCAGAAAGTCGATGTGCGCCTGATCGCTGCAACTCACCGCGATCTGAAGAGCCTGGCGAAAATCGGCCAGTTCCGTGAAGACCTTTATTACCGTCTGCACGTGATTGCCCTGAAGCTGCCGCCGCTGCGCGAGCGTGGCGCCGACGTCAACGAAATCGCCAATGCCTTCCTCGCTCGCCAGAGCGCGCGGATCAACCGCACCGACCTGAAGTTCGCTGCCGATGCCGAACAGGCGATCCGGCACTATTCCTGGCCGGGTAACGTGCGTGAGCTGGAAAACGCTGTCGAGCGCGCGGTGATTCTCAGCGAAAGCCCGGAGATCTCGGCCGACCTGCTGGGCATCGACATCGAGCTGAGCGATCTGGAAGACGACGAGTTCATCGGTCTGCCGCCGCAAACCGGCGGTAACGCCAGCAACAGCAGCCATGAGCCGACCGAGGATCTGTCGCTGGAGGATTACTTCCAGCACTTCGTCCTCGAGCATCAGGACCACATGACCGAGACCGAACTGGCACGCAAACTCGGCGTCAGCCGCAAATGCCTGTGGGAACGCCGCCAGCGTCTGGGCATTCCACGGCGCAAGACCGGGGTCGCCAGCGAAAGCTGAGCGTTACCCACCGCGTGCGCGGGTAACGCATGACAATGTGAAAAAACTGTTACCGCAGTCGATTCACGTAACAGAAGCCGGGGTTATCGGTAACGAAACCCCGGCTTTTTTTCGCCCCTGCAAAACGGTTATATCGACCTAACCCCTTGTTTTACTGGGCTTGGCAAAAGTTGGCACGCACCCTGCTATATGTTTGGTACAAGAACAATAACAAGCAATGCACAAGACAATAAAAATAAGACGAATCGACTCACGCACAATAAAAACAAGACGGCGAGAGGCGCAGCTAACTGATTCTTTTGGAGAGGCGTTGTATTTGGGGCTTGCCCCACGACCAGGCCGAGAACAACAAAAACTGTCCTAAGACAGAGCCTGTACTGGTTGGATCGAGAGATCACTGCAATTCAGCGACCAAAGCAATCCGTTTGCTCTTGGCTCCCGATTGGGAGGGTCACGAAGGAAACACTTCGTGGCGAGGGCACTCAACAAAAACAAGAAGCCCGAATCAATAATAAAAAGAGCACGCAACTACTTCTTGGGGAGCTTCGGCTCCCCTTGTAGTTTCTCCCTTCCGTGAAATCCCCCCGTTTTCCTCGCTCGACCCTTGTAGCTTGGGGCTTGCAGCTCATATCTGCCGCGTCCTACACCATCCCCCGACTAAATGCTAGAATCTGCGCCCATCATGCGGTCATTCTTTTGGTATGGCCGAACATTCCTTCAAACAGTGCATCCCATGCTGAAGAAGCTGTTCCAGTCATTCCGAACTCCCGTGCGTCGTACGCAACACATCCGCAGCACCCCTGAAGTGCTCAACAGCGGCCAACATTCGCTGCAGAAAACGCAGTTCAGCCGCTATGCGGTGAATATCGTCGAACGCCTGCAAGGTGCCGGTTACCAGGCTTATCTGGTCGGTGGTTGCGTGCGTGACATGCTGCTGGGCATCACGCCCAAGGACTTCGACGTCGCCACCAGTGCCACCCCCGAGCAGGTGCGTGCCGAATTCCGCAATGCGCGGATCATCGGCCGCCGGTTCAAGCTGGTGCACATCCATTTCGGTCGCGAAATCATTGAAGTCGCGACCTTCCGCGCCAATCACCCGGTCAACGAAGACGACGAAGACAGCAACCAGTCTTCGCGCAACGAGAGCGGGCGCATTCTGCGCGACAACGTCTACGGCACCCTGGAAGAAGACGCGCAACGTCGCGACTTCACCATCAACGCCCTGTATTACGACCCGGTCAGCGAGCGCATTCTCGATTACGCCAACGGCGTGCACGACATCCGCAATCACCTGATCCGCCTGATCGGCGACCCGAAGCAGCGTTACCAGGAAGACCCGGTGCGCATGCTGCGGGCCGTGCGTTTCGCCGCCAAGCTCAACTTCGGCATCGAGAAGCACACCGTGCAGCCGATCCGTGAGCTGGCGCCGATGCTGCGCGAGATTCCGTCGGCGCGGCTGTTCGAAGAAGTGCTCAAGCTGTTCCTCTCCGGGCACGGCGCGATCACCTTTGAAATGCTGGTTGATCTGCAACTGTTCGCCCCGCTGTTCCCGGCCAGTGCCGAGGCGCTGGAATACAACCCGGAATACACCCATACGCTGATCAGCGAAGCACTGACCAACACCGACCTGCGCATCAAGCAGAATAAACCGGTGACCCCGGCGTTCCTCTTTGCCGCCCTGCTCTGGCCGGCGCTGCCGGCGCGAGTGTTGCGTCTGCAGGAACGTGGCATGCCGCCGATTCCGGCGATGCAGGAAGCCGCTCACGAACTGATTGCCGAGCAGTGCCAGCGCATCGCGATTCCGAAGCGCTTCACCATGCCGATCCGCGAAATCTGGGACATGCAGGAACGCCTGCCACGGCGCAGTGGCAAACGCGCCGATCTGTTGCTGGACAACCCGCGCTTCCGTGCCGGTTACGATTTCCTCCTGCTGCGTGAAAGCGCCGGTGAGGAGACCGATGGCCTCGGCGAATGGTGGACCGATTATCAGGACGCCAATGACAGCGAGCGTCGCGACATGATCCGCGACCTCAGCGGCAAGGGTGACGATGCCAGCGGCGCACCGCGCAAACGTCGCCGCAGCGGCGGTTCCAAGCGCAAGCGCGCCGGTGCTTCGAGCGCGACGGGCGAGTAAGCATGGAACGCATCTACATCGGCCTGGGCAGCAACCTCGCTGACCCGGCCGACCAGTTGCGCAGCGCCATCGCGGCGCTGGGCCAATTGCCGCAGACACGTCTTGCCGGCGTGTCAGCCTTTTATCAAAGCGATTCGCTGCTGCCGGGCCAGCCGCGTTACACCAACGCCGTCGCCGCCCTCGACAGCTCGCTCGCACCGATCGAGCTGCTCGACGCCTTGCAAGCGATCGAAAACGCTCAGGGCCGCGAACGTCTTGAGCGCTGGGGGCCTCGCACGCTGGATCTGGATATTCTGCTGTTCGGCGATCGCCTGATCGATGAGCCACGGCTGAAGGTCCCGCATTACCAGATCCAAGAGCGGGCGTTCGTTCTTTATCCCCTCGCTGAACTGGCACCGCAGGATCTGCGTCTCGCCGATGGCCGCACGCTGACAGACCTGCTGGCCGCCTGCCCGTTCGTCGGCCTTGAACGCCTCTCCCAGCCCTGACAAAAATCTTCTGTGAAATGTGGCTGTGTGGCGAGGGGATTTATCCCCGTTGGGTCGCGGAGCGGCCCCATGTTGTGTACAGATAGTTCAGATTTGGGCCTGCTTCGCAGTCCAACGGGGATAAATCCCCTCGCCACAGGTCACCTGCCAATCTCCAGTTTTTGTCAGACAAAAATCCCCCGAATCAGGCCCGCCGCGCCGCTGAATCGCATCAGTAACGCCGGTAACACCGCCCGCGTAACAATGCGGTAACACACGCAATTGACTTCCTGTTGGCTCATCACGACTATAGGCGTCCCGCTGCCGCCAACCCGGTATGAACGGGCGCAATCCAGGCCTTTCAAAGCACGACACAAGACCGTGCGCCTGAGTAGATGAAGAATCACGCGCGTGACTCGCAGCAGTTTCCAGAGCGCCTGAACGAGGATTTTTTACATGCCAGCCATCACCCTGACCACGCTCCAGAGCCTCAAGCAGAAAGGTGAAAAAATCACCATGCTGACCTGCTATGACGCGACCTTCGCCCACGCCTGCAACGAGGCCGGTGTCGAAGTGCTGCTGGTCGGCGACTCCCTCGGCATGGTTCTGCAGGGTCATGACAGCACCCTGCCGGTGACCACGGCGGAAATGGCCTATCACGTCGCCAGCGTCAAGCGTGGCAATGGCGATGCCCTGATCCTCGCCGACCTGCCGTTCATGGCCAACGCCACCCTCGAACAGACCATGACCAACAGCGCCATGCTGATGCAGGCCGGCGCGCACATGGTCAAGGTCGAAGGTCAGCTGTGGCTGGCGGAGTCGATCCGCCTGCTCGCCGAGCGCGGTGTGCCGGTGTGTGCGCACATGGGCCTGACCCCGCAAGCAGTGAACATTCTCGGTGGCTATAAAGTGCAGGGCCGCAACGAGAATCAGGCGCGGCAGATGCGTGCCGATGCGATCGCGCTGGAGCAGGCCGGTGCGGCCATGCTGTTGCTCGAGTGCGTGCCGAGCGAACTGGCGGCAGAAATCAGCCAGGCCGTGGGCATTCCGGTGATCGGTATCGGTGCCGGCAACGCCACCGACGGCCAGGTGCTGGTATTGCACGACATGCTCGGCCTGTCGATCACCGGCCGCGTACCCAAATTCGTCAAGAACTTCATGCAAGGTCAGGACAGCATCCAGTCCGCGCTGAAGGCTTACGTCAGCGAAGTCAAAGCCACCACGTTCCCCGGCATCGAACACGGATTCTCTGCATGAACACCGTCAAAACCGTACGCGAACTGCGCGCCGCCGTCGCCCGCGCGCGCAGTGAAGGCAAGCGCATCGGCTTCGTGCCGACCATGGGCAACCTGCACAGCGGCCACGTCGCATTGATCACCAAAGCTACCCAGCGAGTGGATTTCGTCGTCGCGAGTATTTTCGTCAACCCGCTGCAATTCGGCGCCGGTGAAGACCTCGACAAATACCCGCGCACCCTCGCCGCCGATCAGGAAAAGCTCCTCGAAGCCGGTTGCGACCTGCTGTTCGCGCCAACGGTTGAAGAGATGTACCCGGACGGTATGGCCGGGCAAACCCGGGTCAGCGTGCCGCAATTGTCCGAAGGCCTGTGTGGTGCCAGCCGTCCGGGGCACTTCGAAGGTGTGGCGACCGTAGTCAGCAAGCTGTTCAACATGGTCCAGCCGGACCTGGCGATTTTCGGCCAGAAGGATTACCAGCAACTGGCGGTGATTCGCGCGCTGGTGCACGACCTGAACATGCCGATCCAGATCATCGGCGAGCCGACCGTGCGTGCTGCCGACGGTCTGGCGCTGTCGTCGCGCAACGGCTTCCTCAACGAAGACCAGCGCGCCGTGGCACCGGTGGTGTATCGCGTCCTGAGCAGCATTGCCGAAGCGATCAAGCAAGGTGAGCGCGATTACCCGGCGCTGATCACTGCGCAGTTGCAGGTGCTGGAAGCGGCGGGGCTGCGTCCGGATTATCTGGAAATCCGTCATGGCCTGACCTTGCGTCCGGCGACGGCGGAAGACCGCGATCTGGTGATTCTGGCAGCGGCGTTCCTCGGCACTACGCGGCTGATCGACAACCTGCACCTGAATCTCGATAGCCCGATTTAAGCAGCAACGAATTTTCCCTGTGGGAGCGAGCCTGCTCGCCAAGGCGGTGTATCAGCGACTTATAAGTTGCCTGACACCACGCCTTCGCGAGCAGGCTCGCTCCCACAGGTTTTTTCGGCGCATGCCGGTTGGGCGAAAGTGTTCCGGGCACCTCCGTTTGTCGGCCAGATTCTTCAACGGATGTTAAAAAAGTACAGGGATCTGGTCAGACAAAGTCAAGACAGAACGCAGCGCGAGGTTTACTGTATTCGCCCTGTGTCCAGATCTCGTGTCGACGCAGTTGATCCCATGCGCTAAAAACCCGTGGTTGATCTGTACCGTGTTCAAAAGGCCGTTCAAGTAAAAAGGAAAACCGCAGCGATGGCGTACTACCGCACTCCTCACGACGTTACCGCTCTGCCCGCCTGGCAAGCGTTGAAAGATCACCGCCAAGCCATGCAGGATTTCAGCATGCGCGAAGCCTTCAACGCCGATCCGCAGCGTTTCAATCAGTTCACCCTCAGCAGCTGCGGTCTGTTTCTCGATTATTCGAAGAATTTGATCAACGCCGAGACCCGCAACCTGCTCGTGGGCCTGGCCAATGAAGTCGATCTGAAGGGCGCGATCAAAGCGCTGTTCGACGGCGAAATCGTCAACGCCTCCGAAGGCCGCCCGGCACTGCACACCGCCCTGCGCCGCCCGGTCGGCGACAAATTGTCGGTCAACGGCGTCAACGTGATGCCGGAAGTGCACAAGGTGCTGAACCAGATCACCGATCTCGTCGGTCGCATTCACGATGGCTTGTGGCGCGGTTACACCGAGAAGCCGATCACTGACGTGGTCAACATCGGCATCGGCGGTTCGTTCCTCGGCCCTGAGCTGGTGTCCGAAGCGCTGCTGTCCTACGCGCAGAAAGGCGTGCGTTGCCACTATCTGGCGAACATCGACGGCAGCGAATTCCACGAGCTGACGCAGAAACTGCGCGCCGAGACCACGCTGTTCATCGTTTCGTCGAAGTCGTTCAACACTCTCGAAACGTTGAAAAACGCGCAGGCCGCACGCGCCTGGTACCTGGCGCAGGGCGGCTCGGAAGCCGAGCTGTATCGCCACTTCATCGCTGTGTCGAGCAACAACGCCGCCGCTGTGGCTTTCGGGATTCGCGAAGAAAACATCTTCCCGATGTGGGACTGGGTCGGCGGGCGCTACTCGCTGTGGTCGGCGATCGGTTTGCCGATTGCGCTGGCCATCGGCATGTCCAACTTCAAGGAACTGCTGTCCGGTGCCTACACCATGGACCAGCATTTCCAGACCGCGCCGTTCGAACAGAACATGCCGGTGCTGCTGGCCCTGCTCGGCGTGTGGTACGGCAACTTCTGGGGTGCGCAGAGCCACGCGATCCTGCCGTACGACCACTACCTGCGCAACATCACCAAGCACTTGCAACAGCTCGACATGGAGTCCAACGGCAAGAGCGTGCGTCAGGACGGCACCTCGGTGTCGACCGATACCGGCCCGGTGATCTGGGGAGGCGTCGGCTGCAACGGTCAGCACGCTTATCACCAGTTGCTGCACCAGGGCACCCAACTGATCCCGGCCGACTTCATCGTGCCGATCGTCAGCTTCAACCCGGTTTCCGACCATCACCAGTGGCTGTACGCCAACTGCCTGTCGCAGAGCCAGGCGCTGATGCTCGGCAAGACCCTGCCGGAAGCTGAAGCCGAACTGCGCGACAAAGGCATGGGCGAAGACGACGTGCGCAAACTTGCGCCGCACAAGGTGATCCCGGGCAATCGTCCGAGCAACACCCTGGTGGTCGAACGCATCAGCCCGCGTCGCCTCGGCGCGCTGGTTGCGATGTATGAGCACAAAGTGTTCGTGCAAAGCGTGGTCTGGGGCATCAACGCCTTCGACCAGTGGGGTGTGGAACTGGGCAAGGAATTGGGCAAAGGCGTCTACAACCGACTGGTCGGCAGCGACGAGACCGTGGCTGACGATGCCTCGACTCAAGGCCTGATCAACTACTTCCGCGGGCGCCATCGCGGCTGATAAAAGCCTTCGGGCACAACGCTGTTCCCCTGTGGGAGCGAGCCTGCTCGCGAAAGCGGTGCGTCATTCAACACTGTGTTGACTGATCCGCCGCCTTCGCGAGCAAGCTCGCTCCCACAGTTGTTTTGGCGCATGACTTGAACCTGTGCAGCGCTCGGCGCATCTTTATTCGTGTCGCACCACAAGAATAAGGAACCGTCATGTTCGATATCAGCACGTTCCCCAAAGCCGATGCCGTGCGCCAGGCCGCTCAGTTGAGCCAGGACGAGTATCGGCGCCTGTACCGCGAATCGATTGAACACCCCAGTGCCTTCTGGGCCGAGCAGGCCACGCGCTTCCTCGATTGGAGCACGCCGTGGCAGACCGTGCAGCGCTATGACCTGAAAACCGGTGAAGCGGCCTGGTTTGCCGGCGGCAAGCTCAACGTCAGTTACAACTGCATCGACCGTCACCTCAAGCTCCGTGGCGAGCAGACCGCCCTGCTCTGGGAAGGCGATGATCCTGCCGAATCGGCGCAGATCACTTACAACAAACTCCATCACCACGTCTGCCGTCTGGCCAACCTGCTGAAAAGCCGTGGCGTGAAGAAAGGCGACCGGGTGTGCATCTACATGCCGATGATCCCCGAAGCCGCCTACGCCATGCTCGCCTGCGCGCGAATCGGCGCGATTCATTCGGTGGTATTCGGCGGATTTTCCCCGGATTCCTTGCGTGATCGAATCCTCGACGCCGACTGCCGTACCGTGATCACCGCCGATGAAGGCGTGCGCGGCGGCCGCTTCGTGCCGCTGAAAAACAACGTCGACAAAGCCCTGCAAAGTTGCCCGAACGTCAGCACCGTGGTGGTGGTCGAGCGCACTCAGGGCCAGGTCGATTGGGTCGAGGGCCGCGACCTGTGGTATCACCACGCGGTGCGCGAGGTCAGCGACGACTGCCCGCCGGAACCGATGGACGCTGAAGACCCGCTGTTCATCCTCTACACCTCCGGCAGCACCGGCAAACCCAAAGGCGTGCTGCACACCACCGGCGGCTATCTGCTGCAAGCAGCAATGACCTTCAAGTACGTGCTGGATTACCGCGACGGCGAAGTGTTCTGGTGCACCGCCGACGTCGGCTGGGTCACCGGCCACAGTTACATCGTCTACGGGCCGCTGGCCAACGGTGCGACCACACTGATGTTCGAAGGCGTGCCGAGCTACCCGAGCAGTTCGCGCTTCTGGCAGGTCATCGACAAGCACAAGGTCAACATTTTCTACACCGCACCCACCGCCCTGCGCGCGCTGATGCGCGAAGGCGCCGGACCGTTGAAGGAAACGTCGCGCGCCAGCCTCAGATTGCTCGGCAGCGTCGGTGAGCCGATCAACCCGGAAGCGTGGGAATGGTATTTCAATGCTGTCGGTGAACAGCGCTGCCCGATCGTCGACACCTGGTGGCAGACCGAAACCGGCGGCATCATGCTCAGCCCGCTGGTCAGCGCGCAACGGATCAAACCGGGCTGCGCGACGCAACCGATGCTTGGCGTGCAACCGGTGCTGCTTGACGAAGTCGGCAAGGAAATCAAAGGCGCCGGCAGTGGCGTGCTGGCGATCAAATCCAGCTGGCCGGCGCAGATTCGCAGCGTCTACGGCGATCCGCAGCGGATGATCGACACCTACTTCAAACCCTACCCCGGCTATTACTTCACCGGCGACGGCGCCCGCCGCGACGAGGACGGCGATTACTGGATCACCGGACGCATCGACGACGTGATCAACGTCTCCGGCCACCGCATCGGCACCGCCGAAGTGGAGAGCGCCTTGGTGCTGCACGACAGCATCGCCGAGGCCGCCGTGGTCGGTTATCCCCACGACGTCAAAGGCCAGGGCATCTACGCATTCGTGACGCCAATGAACGGCACCGAGGCCAACGAAGAGCTGAAGAAAGACCTGCTGGCGCATGTCAGCAAGGAGATCGGCAGCTTCGCCAAACCGGACCTGATCCAGTGGGCGCCGGCATTGCCGAAGACCCGTTCGGGCAAGATCATGCGGCGGATTCTGCGCAAGATTGCCTGCAATGAGCTCGACAGCCTCGGCGATACTTCGACGCTGGCTGACCCAGGTGTGGTGCAGGACCTCGTTGATAAACGTTTGAATCAATAGCTTCAAGAGCAGGCTCGCTGCCACAGGTGATCGCATTGCACATGTGGGAGCGAGCCTGCTCGCGAAGGCCATCACGCGATCCCCCGGCAAACTGTTAAACTCCCGCGCCCAATTCCCCTCAGCAAGGCGCCCGCATGTCTTCCTTGAATCAGGCGCTGCGCGCCGCCCTCGATCAACGCCAGGACCTGCTCGCTGCGCTGGACAGCCAGGGCACCGATTGCTATCGGCTGTTCCATGGCAGCCAGGAAGGTGCCGGCGGCCTGACCATCGACCGCTACGGCCCGCAACTGCTGGTGCAGAGTTTTCACCAGACGCTCGAACGTGATGATCTGCTGCAACTGCACGCCATGGTCAACCAGACCCTGGGCTTCGACAGCCTGCTGGTCTACAACGACCGCTCCCGTGGCAACTCGCGGATCGATCGCGAGGACAGCGTCTATAAAGCCGATGACGCCGCACTGGCGGATCTGGTCGGGCATGAATGGGGCCTGAACTACCGCGTGCGCGGGCGTCATGCCGGGCAGGATCCGCTGCTGTTCCTCGACCTGCGCAACACCCGTGGCTGGGTCAAGGATCACGCGCAAGGCAAAAGCGTGCTCAACCTGTTCGCCTACACCTGTGGCGTTGGTCTCAGTGCTGCGGCAGGCGGTGCGCGCGAGGTGTGCAACCTCGATTTTGCCGAGGGCAATCTGGCGGTCGGTCGCGAGAATGGTTTGCTCAACCCGCAACTGCCGGAGATGCAATTCATTCAGTCCGATTACTTCCCGGCGATCCGTCAGCTTGCTGGCCTGCCGATCAGCGTGCGGCGCGGGCAGAAGTTGCCGAGCTATCAGCGCCTCGAACAGCGCCAATACGATCTGGTCCTGCTCGATCCGCCGGCGTGGGCCAAAAGTGCGTTCGGCACCGTTGATTTGCTGCGCGATTATCAGAGCCTGCTCAAACCGGCTCTGCTGACCACGGCTGACAACGGCGTGCTGATCTGCTGCAACAACCTGGCGAAAGTCAGCATGGACGACTGGCGCGAACAAGTGCTGCGCTGCGCTGAAAAAACCGGCCGCCCGGTGCGCGAATGGAGCGTGATGACCCCGGGTGCCGACTTCCCCTCGCGGGACCAGCAGCCCCCGTTGAAGACGCTGATTTTGCAGCTGTGATCCCTCCGGCATTAGCGATTTCATTTCCCTGTGGGAGCGAGCCTGCTCGCGAAGGCGCAGTGTCAGTCGACTTGTTTTTCACTGAACCAGCGCATTCGCGAGCAGGCTCGCTCCCACAAGGGATATCTGTTCCTACAGAAATTTCTGAACAATCCTGTCCCACATCAAGCACTTCGGAACCAGAATCGCGTGCCATACTCCAAGGCACTCCGATTCAGACAGATGAAGCCGCACATGCCCAAAGGATTGATTCGCGCGATTGGCGCACTGCTGACAGCCCTGGCCCTCTACAGCCTGCTGGGGTTTCTGATCCTGCCGGGCATTGCCTTGCGCGTGGCCAACCAGCAACTGGCGAACTACGCGACGGTGCCGGCGCATCTGCAGCGCATCGAACTCAACCCGTTCAGCCTTGAGGTCACCCTGTGGGGCCTAGTCATCGGCGAACCGGGCAAGGAGCAGGTCGGCTTCGATCGCCTCTATGCCAACCTGCAAATCGACAGCCTGTGGACGAAAGCGCTGCATCTGTCCGACATCGAACTGGACAAACCCAAAAGCGAAATCCTCTTCGCCAAGGACGGCAAGCTCAACCTGCTCGGCCTGTTCAACCTGCCGCCGAGCGAGCCGACACCCGCCGATCCCGACGCCAAACCATTTCCGCTGCGTATCGACAACATCAAACTGGCCGGCGGCGTGGTGCATTTCGAGGATATGCGGCCCAGCGAGCCGATCGAATTTCTTTACGACGACCTCAGTTTCGAGCTGAAAAACCTCAGCACCCTGCCCGAGGACAGCGCCGACATGACCCTCGTCGCCATCGGCCCCGCTGGCGGGCGGATCGACTGGACCGGCAATTTCAGCCTGATCCCGTTCACCTCCGAAGGCACCCTGAAAGTCACCGATGGCCAGATGAAATCCTTCTGGCCCTACGTGCGCGACGCCGTGCCGCTGGTGCTGGAAAACGGCGTGGTCAGCCTCAGCACCGAGTACAAGCTCAACCTGTCGAAACAGACCGAACTGCTGCTGAACAACGTCGCGGTGAGCATTGCGCCATTCGCCATCAAGGCTCCGGACGGACGTCCGCTGGCCAGGCTTGAACGCCTCGACGTCAGCGAAACCTCGCTCGACCTGGCCAAGCAGCAAGTGGTGGTCGGCAAGATCCGCAGCAACAAACTGGAAACCTGGGCGGCGCTGGAAGCCGACGGCCAGTTGGATTGGCAGAAGCTGTTCGCCAGCCAACCGTCGAAACCGGCGGCCAAAGCCGCTGCCGAACCTACGGATACACCGGCCGCCGCCGACTCGCCGAAACCTGAGCCAAGCGCCCCGAGCAAGCCATGGCAGGTGCTGGTCAAGGATGTGCAACTGCGCAACTACACGGTCCATCTCGCCGACCGCTCGGCGCAACCGGCGGTGGCGCTGGACATCACTCCGTTGAACGTCGACCTGCAGGATTTCGACAGCCTCAACGGCTCGCCTTTCAAGCTCAAGCTCGACAGCGGCCTGGGCAAGCAAGGCAAGATCAGCGCAGACGGCACGGTCAATCTGGCCCCCGTCAACGCACAGCTCAACGTGAAAACCGAGGACGTCGACTTGCGTGTCGCGCAGTCCTATATCAACCCGTTCATTCGCCTGGAACTGCGCAGCGGCATGCTCGGCAGTGACCTCAAGGTCAACCTGAAGAGCACCGAGCCGCTGGCCCTCAGCGTCACCGGCCGCGCGCAGATCGATCAACTGCACACCCTCGATACGCTGAAGACCCGCGACTTCCTCAAATGGCAGCAAGTCGTGGTCGACGGCATCAACTATCAGCACGGCGATAGTCTGTCGATCGACAAGGTCAACCTGTTGCAGCCGTATGTACGCTTCATGATCAACGACGATCGCACCACCAACGTCGACGACCTGCTGATCCCGCAACCGGCCGACAGCGGTGCCAAACCTGCCGGAGCCAAACCGGCCGGCAAGGACAAACCGTTGGGCATTCACATCGGTGCGATTGCGATCAACGACGGTTCGGCCAACTTTGCCGACTTCAGCCTGACGCCGAATTTCGCCACCGCCGTGCAACAGCTCAACGGTCAGATCGGCACCATCGACAGCCGCCAGGCAAAACCGGCCAGCGTCGACATCAAAGGCAAGGTCGACCGTTATGCGCCGGTGACCATCAAGGGGGCGGTCAATCCGTTCGACCCGATGGCCAGCCTCGACATCGCCACCAGCTTCAAGCGCGTCGAACTGACGACCCTGACGCCCTACTCCGGCAAATTCGCCGGCTACCGCATCCGCAAGGGCCGGCTCAACCTCGATCTGCACTACCTGATCACCAAGGGCCAACTGAAAGCCGAGAACAAAGTCGTCGTCGAGCAGCTGCAACTGGGCGAGAAGGTCGACAGCCCTGATGCAGTGAGTCTGCCACTGAAACTGGCGATCGCCCTCCTCAAGGACGTCGACGGCAAGATCTCCATCGAATTGCCGGTGACCGGCGACCTGAATAATCCACAGTTCAGCGTGATGCCGATCGTCTGGCAGACCCTGCGCAATTTGATCGTCAAAGCGGCCGCCGCACCGTTCAAGATGATCGGCGGGCTGGTCAGCGGTGGCGGCTCCGAAGACCTCGGCACGGTGTCCTTCGCGCCGGGCTCCAGCGATCTGAGCAAAGACGCCGAAGCGGCGCTGGTGAAACTGTCGCAGGCGCTCAAGGAACGTCCGGCGCTGCGCCTGGAGATCGAAGGCACTGCCGCGAAGAGCAGCGATGGGCCACTGCTGGCCGAGCAACGCCTGGAACGCGAATACCAATACAACTATTACAAGATGCTCCAGCGCCGTGGCGACAAAGTCCCGGCCCAGGCCTCGCTGCTGCAAGTGCCCGAAGGCGAGAAAGGCGCATTGCTCGAAGGCATCTACCGCACCCGCCTGAAAACCCAGCCACCGGTTGAATGGAAAGATCTCGGCAAAGAAGAACGCACGGCGAAAATGCGTCAGGGCGTGATCGCGTTCTGGAGTGGCAGCGATGTGCTGCTGCGGCAGTTGGGCCAGGATCGCGCCAGCACCATCAAGGATTATCTGGTCGACAAGGGCAAGCTCGAGGATGACCGCGTGTACTTCATCGACGCCAACCTCGGCGAGGCCGAAAGCGATGGCCGCGTGGTGACGCAAATGCACCTGGATGCCGAATGACCGTGCGTAACTGGCTGGCTGTGCTCGCTTTGACGTGCGCTGCCGGTCACGCGTCGGCATCGGATACATTGCGCTGCGGCAGCCAGTTGATCAGCCTCGGCGACCGCGCCAACGAAGTGCTGCAAAAATGTGGCGAGCCGGTCAGTCGCGACGTGCTCGGCTACAAGCGCAGTGCCAATCGCCGCGAAGAGTTTCAGGTCGAGGAGTGGACCTACGGCCCGAACAACGGCATGTATCAATACCTGCGCTTCGAAGGCAATCGCCTGCGGCAGATCAACAGCAAACGCGGTAACTGAGAAGAGCAAAAGATCGCAGCCTTCGGCAGCTCCTACATTTGGAATGCATTTCCCTGTAGGAGCTGCCGAAGGCTGCGATCTTTTGATTCTCCAAATAGAACAGGCCCCGACACAAGTGCCGGGGCCTGTAATGGTCACATCCGTGTGACCGTTCGCATGAACTCTAAAGTTGCGGCAGACGTATTGCTCGGCCCGTCTGTCGCGTCTTCTCCCGGTTCAGGCGAGAAGTCTTGCCTTACTCGGCTTTCAGGCCGTCAGCGGAGACCGCTTTAACGCCTTTGATTTTCTTGGCAATGCCAACGGCGACTTCTTTCTGCGACTCGGTTACCGCAGTGGTCGACGACAGGGAAACTACACCCTTGTTGGTTTCGACTTTGATGTCGGTGCCTGGAATGCCTTTTTCGGTAACCAGGTCAGCTTTGACCTTGGTGGTGATCCAGGTGTCGCTGGTATCTTGTTTCATTTCGGTAACTTCACCGGCAGCCAGAACCATTGGCGCTTGGGTAGCCTGAGCGGACTGGGCGAAAGCGCCACCAGCCATGGTCAGGGTCAGAGCGGTAGCAGCGGCAGTGATAGCGAACTTCTTCATACGAGTAACTCCTGTTTTTACTGGAAGTCTGCTGTAACGCTTGTCAGCAGGGTTACCGGAGATATTGCGAACGCTGTGCCAACTTTTTCTTGCATACAAATTCGTTTAAAAACAACGAGTTAGGAAAACAGGCTATTTTCGTTTTCATGCAAAATGCATGACTCAACGCAATTTCGCATGCAAGTTGCGGTTTTTCGGAAAGTTCATAAGCTGCTGAAATTATTGGAGCTTTTGTGAAGAGGTGGCGATACGAAAATGCCCCGCAGTGCGGGGCATTTCTCATTCAGGCGACTAGCTAATTATGTACCGCTGGCCGTGCAGCCACGAGGCGCGTAGTCCGAGTGGACGGTCGTTCCGCAGGTCCAGAGGCCGGAAGTGTTGCCTGTAGAGGCTCCGGAGCGCGTGAGTGTAATGGTCTTGCCCAGCACCGGACCCGGGGCGTTGAGCAATGTGCAGGTGAGAGAACCCGCGCCTGTCGCCGCCGTGCCTGATACGCCCAATGTACAGTTGGATGTGGTCGTAGCGCCGCCCGCCACGTTGGTGTTGTCCGGCGCAGTGCCCTGATTGATGATGTCCTCAAATGGCACTTTCAGCGCTGTAATCTCCGCCAACCCCGCCGTCACCTTCGACCGCGCCTGATACTTCGAATACTGAGGCAGGGCGATAGTCGCCAGAATGCCGATGATCGCCACGACGATCAGCAGCTCGATCAGTGTAAAACCTTGTTGTTTTTTCATAGACACGCTCCATGCATGAGTCGAAATCTCATGATCTGAACATGGCTCAGCACAGCCCATGCCAACGCCTTTCAGGCCCCGCCTGCTGGGCGCGCGCAATTTCCTGCGCCGTTTCCTACAACCCGCAACCGCACTATCTGACACTTTTTGTCACCTGCACCGGCCGTGTTTGGCGCTGTCACTTGACTAGGCTATAAGTCATGAACGGCAAGCGTGCGGAATCCCCATGAATGACATCGCTCTGAGCGGTCTGGCCAAGCAATTGGTCCAGGCCGAACTGCTCACGGAAACAAGCGCCCGGCAATCCTGGGCGCAGGCCCAGCGCAATCGCGTGTCGCTGGTCAATTACCTGGTGCACAACAAACTGGTCAACAGCCGGCAGATCGCCGAGATCGCTTCCGAACATTTCGGCATGGCCCTGCTCGATCTGCATTGCCTCGACAAGGAGACTCAGCCAAAGGGCCTGGTCAGTGAAAAACTGGTTCGTCAGCACTGCGCCCTGCCCTTGTGGCGGCGCGGCAACAAATTGTTCGTGGGCCTTTCCGACCCGAGCAATCAGCAGGCGATCAGCGACATCCAGTTCAGCACCGGCCTGAGCACCGAAGCGATTCTGGTCGAGGACGACAAACTCAGCGACGCCATCGACAAGTTCTTCGACAGCCACGCCTCGGGTCTGGAAGAAATGGCCGATGTCGATCTCGACGGCCTCGACGTCGAGTCGATTGATGACAACAAACAGGACGTGATCGGCGGCCTCGATGCCGACGATGCCCCGGTCGTACGTTTCGTGCACAAAATGCTGCTCGATGCGATCAAGAGTGGCTCTTCCGACCTGCATTTCGAGCCATACGAAAAAAACTACCGGGTGCGCATGCGCACCGACGGCATGCTGCGCGAGGTCGCCAAGCCGCCGATCCAGTTGGCCGGGCGTATTGCCGCACGTTTGAAGGTCATGGCCAGTCTGGATATTTCCGAACGACGCAAACCCCAGGACGGGCGGATCAAGATGCGCCTGTCGAAAAGCAAATCCATCGATTTTCGCGTCAACACCCTGCCGACCCTGTGGGGCGAAAAAGTGGTGATCCGGATTCTCGACCCGTCCAGTGCACAAATGGGCATCGATGCGCTGGGCTACGAGGCCGAACAAAAAGCCTTGTACCTGGCCGCGCTGAAACAGCCGCAAGGGATGATTCTGGTCACCGGCCCCACCGGCTCCGGTAAAACCGTGTCGCTGTACACCGGGCTGAATATCCTCAACACCGTCGACATCAACATTTCCACCGCCGAAGACCCGGTGGAAATCAATATGGAAGGCATCAATCAGGTCAACGTCAATCCCCGCCAAGGGCTGGACTTCGCCCAGGCGCTGCGCTCATTTCTGCGTCAGGACCCGGACGTGATCATGGTCGGCGAGATCCGCGATCTGGAAACCGCCGAGATCGCGATCAAGGCCGCGCAGACCGGCCACCTGGTGCTGTCGACCCTGCACACCAACAGCGCAGCGGAAACCCTCACGCGCCTGCACAACATGGGCATTCCCGGTTTCAACATCGCCACCTCGGTCAGCCTGATCATCGCCCAGCGTCTGGCGCGCAAATTGTGCGCGCACTGCAAGCGACCGCTGGATATCCCGCACGAAACCTTGCTCAAGGAAGGCTTCCCCGAGGAACGCATCGGCCATTTCACGATCTACGAGCCGGTCGGTTGCGATCACTGCAACGGCGGTTACAAAGGACGCGTGGGGATTTATGAAGTGGTAAAGAACACACCGGACCTGCAACGGTTGATCATGGCCGAAGGCAATTCGCTGGAAATCGACATCCAGATGCGCCGCGACGGCTTCGCCGATCTGCGCACTTCCGGGCTGCACAAGGCGATGCAAGGCATCACCAGCCTTGAGGAAATCAACCGGGTCACCAAGGATTGAACATGGCGGTCAAGGCAGCAAAAGTCAGCATTTACGCCTGGGAAGGCACCGACCGCAAAGGCAGCAAAGTCAGCGGCGAACTAAGCGGACAGAACCCCGCACTGATCAAGGCGCAGCTGCGCAAACAGGGGATCAACCCGGGCAAGGTGCGCAAGAAGTCGGCCTCCCTGCTGACCTTGGTCAAACGCATCAAACCGCAGGACATCGCCCTGTTCACCCGGCAGATGGCAACGATGATGAAGGCCGGTGTACCGCTGTTGCAGTCCTTCGACATCATCGGCGAAGGCTTCGAAAACCCGGCCATGCGCAAGCTGGTCGATGAGGTCAAACAGGAAGTTGCCGCCGGTAACAGCTTCGCCACGGCCCTGCGCAAGAAGCCGCAATACTTCGACGAGTTGTACTGCAACCTGGTCGACGCCGGCGAACAGTCCGGTGCCCTCGACACGTTGCTCGAACGAGTGGCGACCTATAAGGAAAAAAGCGAAGCGCTCAAGGCCAAGATCAAGAAAGCCATGACCTACCCCACCGCCGTGGTGCTGGTGGCGGCGGTGGTGACCGGCATTCTGCTGGTCAAAGTGGTGCCGCAGTTCCAGTCGGTATTCTCCGGGTTCGGCGCAGAACTGCCGGGCTTCACCCTGATGATCATCAGCCTGTCGGAATTCATGCAGCAGTGGTGGTGGGCGATTCTGTTTGCACTGGTGGCAGCGTTTTTCGGCACTCGTCACGCGCTGAAGACCTCGCAGGCCCTGCGCGACCGGCGCGATGCCTGGCTGCTGAAGCTGCCGCTGGTAGGCACTTTGATGTACAAGTCCGCCGTCGCCCGCTTTGCCCGCACCCTGTCGACCACTTTCGCCGCCGGTGTGCCGCTGGTCGAAGCACTGGATTCGGTGGCGGGCGCCACCGGCAATGTGGTGTTCAAGCGCGCGGTGCTGCGCGTGAGGCAAGACGTCTCGACCGGCATGCAGCTGAACTTCTCCATGCGCAGCACCGGTGTGTTTCCCAATATGGCGGTGCAGATGACCGCCATCGGCGAGGAATCGGGCGCGCTGGATGACATGCTCGACAAGGTCGCCGGTTTTTATGAAGCGGAAGTCGATAACATGGTCGACAACCTCACCAGCCTGATGGAGCCGTTCATCATGGTGGTGCTGGGGGTCATCGTCGGTGGACTGGTGGTGGCCATGTACCTGCCGATCTTCCAACTCGGCTCAGCGATCTGACATGCCTATCGATGAACTGTTTGCCGTGTATCCGCTGGCCTTTGTGGTCAGCGCGCTGCTGCTCGGGCTGGTGGTCGGCAGCTTCCTCAATGTTGTGGTCTGGCGCTTGCCGAAAATGCTCGAGCGCGACTGGCGCCAGCAAGCCCATGATGTGCTCGGCCTGCCCAGCGAAACGCCCGTGCCGACCTACAACCTGATGCTGCCGCACTCCGCGTGCCCGCATTGCGGACACCGGATCCGCCCGTGGGAAAACATTCCGCTGCTCAGTTATCTGCTGCTGCGCGGGCGCTGCTCGGCCTGTTCGGCGCCGATCAGTAGACGTTACCCGCTGACCGAACTGGCCTGCGGCCTGCTCTCGGCATTCATCGCCTGGCATCTGGGCTTCGGCTGGCCGGCGAGCTTGCTGATTTTGCTGACGTGGGGCTTGCTGGCGATGAGTCTGATCGACTGCGAACATCAGCTGCTGCCCGACGTGCTGGTGCTGCCGCTGCTGTGGCTGGGGCTGATCGTCAACAGCTTCGGCGTGTTCGTGGCGTTGCCAGATGCATTGTGGGGCGCAGTCGCGGGTTATCTGGCGCTGTGGTCGGTGTTCTGGCTGTTCAAACTGCTCACCGGCAAGGACGGCATCGGTCACGGCGATTTCAAGCTGTTGGCCTTGCTTGGCGCTTGGGGTGGCTGGCAGATTCTGCCGCTGACGATTCTGTTGTCATCCTTGGTGGGAGCGATTTTGGGCGTCGTCATGCTGCGCCTGCGCGCCCAGGAAACCTCGACGCCGATCCCCTTCGGGCCCTTTCTGGCAATTGCCGGCTGGATTGCCTTGCTCTGGGGTGGTCAAATAACCGACTTCTATTGGCAGTCTGTCGGTTTGAAATGAATACCCCTGTGGAAAAACCCTGGATCCTCGGCCTGACCGGCGGCATCGGCAGCGGCAAAAGCGCGGCGGCGCAGCACTTCATCGACCTCGGCGTGCATGTGGTGGATGCCGATCATGCGGCGCGCTGGGTAGTCGAGCCGGGGCGTCCAGCGCTGGCGAAAATCGCCGAGCATTTCGGTTCCGGCGTGTTGCAGGCCGACGGCACACTGGACCGTGCCGCCCTGCGCAAACTGATTTTTGAAGACCCTGAACAGCGGCGTTGGCTCGAAGCGCTGCTGCATCCGTTGATCGGCGAAGAAATCGCTCATCATCTGGCGCAGGCAAAATCGCCTTACGCGATTCTGGTTTCACCGCTGCTGATCGAGTCCGGGCAATACGCGATGACTCAGCGCATTCTGGTCATCGATGCGCCGCAACCACTGCAGATCGAACGCACCTTGCAGCGTGACCAGACCAGCGAAGCGCAGGTGCAGGCGATCCTCAAGGCGCAATCGAGCCGTGAAGACCGCGTGAGCCGTGCCGACGACGTGATCGTCAACGACCGCGACCTTTCTTGGCTGCACAGCGAAGTCGAGCGTCTGCATCACTTTTATCTGACTTTATCCGGAGGCCAAGCATGAGCCAGATTCCAACCGTTGAATGCCCAACCTGCGGCGCCCCCGTCGAATTCACCCCGGCGAACAAATTCCGTCCGTTCTGCTCCGACCGCTGCAAACTGATCGACCTCGGCGCCTGGGCCTCAGAAGAGCACAAGATTCCGGTCGCCCCGGATGCCGAAGACGAGCTGTTTTCCGGCGATTTCGATCCGCGTCACTGATCGCTGATCAGGGCCGCATAAAGCCGTAGTCCTGACTGTCGTCGAGGTTCTCCGCAAGAAAGCGCAACTCGTCGGCCAGGTCTTCGGCATTGCGCACGGCCTTGCTCTGCTGCACCACGGCGCTGAGCAGGGCGCGCAAACTCAGGCCCGGGTCAAAGCCCACTTCCTGCGCCAGCTCCAGACTCTGCCGGGTTTCCTGCCGCGCCCATTCGTAAACGCCCATGCCACTGCTCCTGAAGGAATTTGCGCGAGCATGAAATCTCTGCGGCATGGCCGGTTTGATGTGGATCAAGACTTCGGATCGTCGTCCTTCCACGGCGCTGAAAGGTAACGGGTGCGGTTGAAGGTCTCCAGCCATTCCGGGCAGAACACCACCAACGCGCTGACGACCATGCCGTTGATAAAGGCCTCGGGGAACAGCAGCAACCACAGGTAGCCGACGAAATCTTCCAGCCATTCCGGCATGGCGAAGAGGCCGTCGTACCAAAGCAACGTCAGGCTCAGAATCAGGCACAACAGGCCTGACAACGCAGCGGCGAAGAAACCGGAACAGAAGATGTAAACGAATGGATTGCGTGGCTGCGCACGCTCCACGAGGATTGCCACGCATTCGGTGATCAGCACTGGCAGCAGAATCAGCAACGCGCCATTGACGCCCACCGCAGCCAGGTCCTGACGCCCCAGCAGCACCAGCCCCATCTGCGCAACCAGCCCGCCGACGATCGCCAGCGGCCAATCGAGCAGCAGCGTCACGGCCGTCATGCCGATGAAGTGATAAGACACGCCAGTGTCGAAATCCCTGCGCACCAGCCACAGCAGAAACAGCGCGAACACCGTGCCGAACAGCAAGTGCTGCCGGCGACTGTCGCTGAACAGCTCAACCCATGGCGCACGCATGATCGCCCAGAGCAGCACCGGCAGATAAATCAGCCAGCCGAGCGTCAGGCTTGCCGAGGACAGCAGTTCGGCACCGATCATGATTCCCTCACCTTCTCCATGGGCTTACCGCTTTGTCGCAGTCTACACCGCTGATGTATGTGCACCAGCCGATGCAAAGCTATCTGCTTGTCGCATTTGGACGCTAAGCTTGGGCTTATGGATGATTCAGATTATTTACGCCTGCTGACCATCGCGGCCGAGCAGGCCAACGCGTTCCTGTCCAATGCCCGCAAATGGGAGCGTGAGCGTTGGGTCTGCCAGCGCCTGCTGCAAGGTCTGAACATACCCTACCGCGCCGATGAGTTCGCCCCGGCGGGTGAGCCGCCGGACGTGTTGTTCCGCGATGCCAATTTCGAAGTTTTTTTCGTCCTCGATGAAGGCCGCCGTCTGAATGACGAGTGGCGCGACGAATTGCAGCGTCGGCGCAGCGCGTTTTCCCTGAGCCAACTGGTGCGCCGCGAAGCCAAACCCAAGCGCATCCCGGCCAATGAATTTCTCCTGCGTCTGGCGCCAACCCTGCGCAAGAAGGCGCACAACTACAAGGAACGCGGCATGGATCTGGGTGAGCTGGACATCATCGCCTTCGCCAGCCTCAAACGCGAAGTGCTGGATCTCAACAGTCATTTCCCGCCACCGACCGAATACCTGCGTCAGGGCTGGCGCTCGCTGTCGCTGGTCGGCCCGACATTCGCCCGCGTGTTGTTCGCCCACCCCGACGCACCAGACTTTCTGCGCAGCAACCTCGGCCGCAGCATTGTGTTCGACGTGGGCATAAGCCTGTGACGCCGCTGCAGCAGTTGATCGCCGAGGTTCCGCAAACCGGTCGCGTGCGCTGGATCGGTGTGCGTCCAGAATCCCGTGGGCCGATGCTTGAGCTGGACGCGGTCGAGGCGCGGCTGGAGGCCGGGCTCACCGGCGACCACGCCCGCCCGGGCGTTCGCAATGCGCGACAGGTGACGCTGATTCAGTGGGAGCACTTGGCGGTGATCAATGCATTGATGGGCCGTCCCGCTGACCAGCCGGTCCGGCCTGAAGATCTGCGGCGCAATCTCGTTATAAGCGGAATCAATTTGTTTAGCCTGAAGGGGCGGCGCTTTCGCATCGGGCAAGCGATACTCGAAACCACTGGCTGGTGTCAGCCCTGCGCACGCTTGCAGAACAACCTCGGCCCGGGCACTTTTCAAGCCGTGCGCGGGCATGGCGGGATCACCGCCCGGGTGTTACAAAGCGGCATCATTCGTCTCGACGATAGCGTGTGCGTCGAACCGGTTCCGGACAGTGGCTACGCTGCGTTCAATCCGGGCTGAAAACCGCTGTAGCCTGTGCTCATTCAGTAACGTCTACCTGACGAGGCAAATATGACCAGCCGCCTGAACCCCGAAGACCAAAAGCATGTCGAAGAGTACCTGCAACTGTCCCAACACCGTGTCGAGCGCCGGCCTTTCCGGCCGTGGATGCTCCTGGTGCTGGTGCTGGCAGTGACCATTGGTCTGGGCCAGTTGAGCCGATTTATCAGTTACCTGACGTTATGAGCTGCCTTGCGCTCCCTCGGGTAACCGCACCGATTTCCTTTAAAAACCTTGCGAGTTATCCCTATGTCCCATCGTATTGTCATTGTCGGCGGCGGCGCCGGCGGTCTGGAGTTGGCTACCCGCCTGGGTAAGACTCTGGGCAAGCGCGGCACGGCCAGCGTGATGCTGGTCGACGCGAACCTGACCCACATCTGGAAGCCGCTGCTGCACGAAGTGGCCGCCGGTTCCCTGAACTCCTCCGAAGACGAACTCAACTATGTCGCCCAGGCGAAATGGAACCACTTCGAGTTCCAGCTCGGGCGCATGAGCGGGCTCGATCGCGCGCAGAAGAAAATCCAGTTGGCCGCGACCTATGACGAAAACGGCGTCGAGCTGGTGCCGGCGCGTGAAGTGGCTTATGACTCGCTGGTGATCAGCGTGGGCAGCACCACCAACGATTTCGGCACCCAGGGCGCGGCGCAGCATTGCCTGTTCCTCGATACGCGCAAACAGGCTGAGCGCTTCCACCAGCAATTGCTCAATCACTATCTGCGCGCCCACGCCGGGCAGACCGATGTGGTCGAGCAAATCAGCGTGGCCATCGTCGGCGCTGGCGCCACTGGCGTCGAACTGGCGGCAGAGCTGCACAACGCCGCCCATGAATTGGCCGCGTATGGTCTGGACCGGATCAAACCGGAAAACATGCACATCACGCTGATCGAAGCCGGCCCACGGGTGCTGCCTGCCCTGCCGGAGCGCATCAGCGGGCCGGTGCACAAGACCCTGGAAAAGCTCGGGGTCAATGTGATGACCAACGCAGCAGTCAGCGAAGTGACTGCCGACAGCCTGATCACCGCCGATGGCAACGAGATCAAGGCCAGCCTGAAAGTCTGGGCTGCCGGCATTCGCGCACCGGGTTTCCTCAAGGACATCGACGGTCTGGAAACCAACCGCATCAATCAGCTGCAAGTGCTGCCGACTCTGCAAACCACGCGCGACGAAAACATCTTTGCCTTCGGTGACTGCGCGGCCTGCCCGCAACCGGGTACCGATCGCAACGTGCCGCCACGGGCACAAGCGGCGCATCAACAGGCGTCGCTGCTGGCCAAGTCGCTGAAATTGCGCATCGAAGGCAAGACCCTGCCGGAGTACAAATACACCGACTACGGCTCGCTGATCTCGCTGTCGCGTTTTTCTGCTGTGGGTAACTTGATGGGTAACCTGACCGGCAGCGTCATGCTCGAAGGCTGGCTGGCGCGGATGTTCTATGTGTCGCTGTACCGTATGCACCAGATGGCGCTGTACGGGCCGTTCCGCACGGCGATGCTGATGCTGGGCAGCAAGATTGGTCGTGGCACCGAGCCGCGTCTGAAACTGCACTAAAACGCCAACCTGTGGGAGCGAGCCTGCTCGCGAAAGCGGTGGGTCTGTCAACACTGTTGTTGAATGATCCGGCCCCTTCGCGAGCAGGCTCGCTCCCACATTGTTGCGTGCTGTTCTCAAATCAGTAGGCGAAGGCCTGCAATGAATCGCTGCTCATCAGAGCTGGAACCGCCGCACCATGCCCTGCAGCGCATTGGCCAGTTGCGAAAGCTCATGGCTCGACGCGCTGGTCTGGTCAGCACCCGCAGCCGAACGCACCGACAGGTCGCGAATGTTCACCAGATTGCGATCCACTTCCCGCGCCACTTGCGCCTGCTCCTCGGCAGCGCTGGCGATCACCAGGTTGCGCTCGTGAATCTCGTGCACCGACGCCGTGATCGTCACCAGCGCCTCACCTGCCCGCTCGGCCAGGACCAAGGTGCTCGCCGCACGGGAAGCGCTGGCCTGCATTGACTCCAGCGCAAGGCTCGAGCCGCTGCGCATGCCTTGCACCATCTGCTCGATTTCCTGCGTCGATTGCTGGGTGCGATAAGCCAGTGCGCGCACTTCGTCGGCCACCACCGCAAAGCCGCGACCGCTTTCACCGGCGCGTGCTGCTTCGATGGCAGCGTTGAGCGCCAGCAGATTGGTCTGCTCGGCGATGGCGCGAATCACGTCCAGAACCTTGCCGATGTCCTGCGACTGATT
>NZ_JH635998.1:3135321-3147014 GCF_000257605.1 Pseudomonas sp. R62 | reverse complement strand
CGGTGTTCTGCACATCACTGGCCAGCGCATTGATCGCGCTGGCGGTTTCGCTGACGCGCTCCTGGCCCAACTGCGCCGATTGACTGGACTGGCGCGTGGCATCGGACGTCGACACCGCGTTGCGCGCGACCTCCTCCACCGCAGCGGTCATCTCGTTAACCGCAGTGGCGGCCTGTTCGATTTCGTTGTTCTGCTCTTGCAGGCCCTGGGTGCTGTCGATGGTAACGGCGCTCAGTTCATCCGCGGCGGTGGCCAGTTGCGTAGCTGAGCCGCTGATACCTTGCAGGGTCTCGCGCAGGTTCTGTTGCATCGTCGCCAAGGCCTTGAGCAAGCGGCTGACTTCGTCATTGCCATGGGTTTCGATCGGTCGGGTTAGATCGCCCTTAGCGACACTTTCAGCGGCATCCACGGCGCTGCTCAGCGGGCGCACGATACTGCGCGTGAGCAACATCGCCAGCGCCACCGTGGCCAGCGCTGCCAAGGCAATGAAAAGAGTAACGATGGTGCGCGAGGTTTCATAATGCGCGGCGGACTTCTCGCTTTCGGCAGCGACCTGGCGGGCGAACAGATCGGCGAGATCATTGAGCTGTTTGCCGGAGCCGTCGACCACGGTCTTCATGTCAACCAGCAGCAATTTGGTCAGCTCGTCACGCTTGCCTTGCTCGGCAAGGGTGAATGACTGGGCAATGCCAGTGCGATAGGCGGCGAAGGTTTTCTTGAACTGGTCATACAGCTGCTGACCTTCGGCAGTGTCGACCAGTTTGTCGTAGGCGGCGATCTTCTCGCTCAGTTCCTTGTCGCGGGTGTCCATCTGGCCGCGATAGGTGGCGATATTGGCCGGATCCTGATCGAGCGCCATGCGCAGGGAGATGGTGCGGATGCGCAGCATCAGTTCGCGGATCTCGTCGCCGCCACGGATGCTCGGCAACCAACGGTTCTCCACCGCTACCTCACTGTCGCGAATGCTCGACATCTGTCCCAGCGCAAACACGCCGAGCAAGGCCACCAACACCGCGATCAGGGCAAATCCCAGGGCAGCCCGGGGAGCAATATTCAACTGACGAAGCAACATGACGAACGCCCTTATTCTTGTAATGGCCAGATCAAGGGGCGAAGCGTTGGCAGTCCCCTCGTGTTAGCGGGCTATCGGCAGGTTGTATGACGACTTGAAGGGATTCAGCTTTCGGCAGGCAAAAAAAATCCCCGTATCTTTCGATACGAGGATTTTCAATATGGTCGGGGTAAGGGGATTCGAACTCCTGACATCCTGCTCCCAAAGCAGGCGCGCTACCGGACTGCGCTATACCCCGGTAAAAAAAAGGCGACCTTTCAAAGATCGCCTTCTTCGATCAGCGCTTTTGGCCTCTGATCTTAAGATTCGATCCCAGCGCAAACTGGTTTCAAAAATGGTGGGTCGTGTGGGATTCGAACCTACGACCAATTGGTTAAAAGCCAACTGCTCTACCAACTGAGCTAACGACCCAAATATGGTCGGGGTAAGGGGATTCGAACTCCTGACATCCTGCTCCCAAAGCAGGCGCGCTACCGGACTGCGCTATACCCCGGTTTGAAATTGGCTCCGTGACCAGGACTCGAACCTGGGACCCAATGATTAACAGTCATTTGCTCTACCGACTGAGCTATCACGGAACTACATATTTCAATTTACAACGGTGAAGCTTTGTTGCATCTCGCCACCCGTTCGCATCGCTGCGTTCGTGTGTCTGAGGCGCGCTATTCTACAACCTAGAACACCTCTGTCAACCCCCTAAATTGCTTTCAAGTTAATGATTTGCAACTTATTTCAGATTCCAACCCGGTGGGTTGAAACGCTGCCGGTGACTGACTGCGGGGCGCACTTTACAAGCCTTTTCCTTTGAGTTCAACAGCCTGGCGAAAAAAAGGCCTCGCAATGCGAGGCCTTCCCGGTTTCATTGCCGCTGAGGCTTAGCCGAAAACGATTTCGTCGTTCTCGACCTTGCCGGTGGCGGTGTCGCCCGGCATGAAATGACCCGACAGGATCAACTGCGCCAGCGGGTTTTCGATCCAGCGCTGGATCGCCCGTTTCAAAGGACGCGCGCCATACACCGGGTCGTAACCGACGGCGATCAGCTTGTCCATCGCTTCCGGGCTCAGCTCCAGCTTCAGCTCGCGCTCGGCCAGACGGCTGCGCAGGCGACCCAACTGGATCTCGGTAATCCCGGCGATCTGATCCCGCGCCAACGGCTCGAAGATCACCACCTCGTCGACCCGGTTGATGAACTCCGGACGGAAGTGCGACGTCAGCGCGTCCATCACAGCAGCACGCTGCGCCTCACGATCACCGACCAGTTCCTGGATCTGCATCGACCCGAGGTTGGACGTCATCACGATCACCGTGTTGCGGAAGTCCACCGTACGCCCGTGACTGTCGGTCAGCCGGCCATCCTCAAGCACTTGCAGAAGGATGTTGAACACATCCGGGTGCGCCTTCTCGACTTCGTCCATGAGGATCACCGAGTACGGCTTGCGACGCACCGCTTCGGTCAGATAACCGCCCTCTTCATAGCCGACGTAGCCCGGTGGCGCACCAATCAGACGAGCCACGGAGTGTTTCTCCATGAACTCCGACATGTCGATCCGCACCATCGCCTCTTCGGTATCGAAAAGGAATTCGGCCAAGGCCTTGCACAGCTCGGTTTTACCGACACCGGTAGGGCCGAGGAACATGAACGAGCCGCTCGGACGATTCGGGTCGGACAGCCCGGCGCGGGAACGCCGCACGGCGTTGGCCACAGCCACGACCGCTTCTTCCTGACCGATGACCCGTTTGTGCAACAGGCTCTCCATCTTCATCAGCTTGTCGCGCTCGCCTTCGAGCATCTTCGACACCGGGATGCCGGTCCACTTCGACACGACTTCGGCAATCTCTTCTTCAGTCACCTTGCTGCGCAGCAACTGGTTTTCGCTCTTGCCGTGCTGGTCGACCATTTGCAGGCTGCGCTCCAGATCGGGGATCACCCCGTACTGCAACTCCGCCATGCGATTCAGGTCGCCTTTGCGGCGTGCGGCTTCCAGTTCCTGGCGCGACTGTTCGATCTTCTGCTGGATCTGAGCAGAACCCTGCACCTCGGCTTTTTCCGAGTTCCAGATTTCTTCCAGATCCGAATACTCACGTTCGTGACGCTCGATTTCTTCCTGGAGTTTTTCCAGGCGTTTCTTCGCTGCGTCGTCGCTTTCTTTCTTCAGCGCCTGGGATTCCACTTTCAACTGAATCAGGCGCCGCTCCAGACGATCGAGTACTTCCGGTTTGGAGTCGATCTCCATACGGATACGGCTGGCGGCCTCATCGATCAAGTCGATGGCCTTGTCCGGCAACTGCCGATCCGTGATGTAGCGATGGCTGAGTTTCGCCGCGGCAATGATCGCGCCGTCGGTGATCGCGACCTTGTGGTGAACCTCGTAACGCTCTTTAAGGCCACGCAGAATCGCGATGGTGTCTTCTTCGCTCGGCTCGTCCACCAGGACTTTCTGGAAACGCCGCTCGAGCGCCGCATCCTTCTCAATATATTGGCGGTACTCGTTGAGCGTGGTCGCGCCGACGCAGTGCAACTCGCCGCGAGCCAGCGCAGGCTTGAGCATGTTGCCGGCGTCCATCGAGCCTTCGCCTTTACCGGCGCCGACCATGGTGTGCAGTTCGTCGATGAACAGAATGATCTGCCCTTCCTGCTTCGATAGTTCATTGAGCAAGCCTTTCAGGCGCTCCTCGAACTCGCCGCGATACTTGGCGCCGGCAATCAACGCGCCCATGTCCAGCGACAGCAGGCGTTTGCCTTTGAGGCCGTCCGGCACTTCGCCGTTGATGATGCGCTGCGCCAGCCCTTCGGCGATCGCGGTTTTACCCACGCCAGGCTCACCGATCAGCACCGGGTTGTTCTTGGTGCGGCGTTGCAGAACCTGAATGGTGCGACGGATCTCGTCGTCACGGCCGATCACCGGATCAAGCTTGCCGTCTTCGGCGCGCTTGGTCAGGTCGACGGTGTATTTGTCCAAGGCCTGACGCGATTCTTCGTGGTTGGCGTCATTTACCGCTTCGCCACCACGCAGGTTGTTGATCGCGTTTTCCAGGGCTTTTTTGCTCACGCCTTGGCCGAGCAGCAACTTGCCGAGCTTGCTGTTCTCGTCCATCGCGGCGAGCAGCACCAGTTCGCTGGAGATGAACTGGTCGCCCTTCTGCTGAGCCAGACGGTCGGCCTGATTGAGCAGACGCGCCAGATCCTGCGACATGTTGACGTCGCCGGTCGGATTCTGGATTTTCGGTAGTTGATCGAGCTCTTTGGTCAGCTCTTTACGCAAGCTGTTGACGTCGAAGCCTACTTGCATCAGCAACGGCTTGATCGAACCGCCCTGCTGTTCAAGCATGGCCTGCATCAAGTGCGCCGGCTCGATGGCCGGATGATCGTGGCCAACCGCCAACGACTGGGCGTCGGACAGGGCCAACTGTAATTTACTGGTTAAACGGTCAATACGCATGGGTCACCTTCCTTTTGAGCAGGCCGGACCTAAGAAACCATCCTGAATAAAGAAACCTGCCAGATACCGCTATAGATGCGGTCGATTCTGCAAGATTCAAGCGTCGGAGGGTTGATGCAGATCAGGCAAGTCTAGCGGGTGATCCAAACGAGAGAGGCGAAGCGCCCAGTGCGCGACGCACGGCGATAGGAGAAGAAGCGCGGATCGGTCACGGTGCATAAACCGCCACCATAAACTGCGGTAACACCGCGTTCAGCCAGACGCAGGCGCGCCAGTTGATAGATGTCGGCCATGAACTTGCCGGGATTGTGGCTCGGCATGAAGGCTGTCGCCGCTTCCGGCAATTGATTGATAAAGACTTCGCGAACTTCCGGACCGACCTCGAAAGCCTTTGGGCCAATCGCCGGGCCGAGCCAGACCAGAATCTCTTCAGGCGCAACATTGAGGCTATCGAGGGTCGCTTCAAGCACCCCCGCCGCCAAACCACGCCAACCGGCATGGGCCGCCGCTACGCGAGTGCCCGCACGATCGCAGAACAACGCCGGCAGGCAGTCCGCCGTCATCGCTGCGCAGGCAATGCCCGGCGTTGCGGTCCAGCTGGCATCTGCAGTCGCAACGATGCCCGGATCAGCATGGGCAACGGTGATCCCGTGCACTTGCTGCAACCAGGCAGGCTGTATAGAGAAGTGCTCGGTCAGACGCCGACGGTTCTCGGCGACGGCTTCAGGACGATCATCGACGTGATCACCCAGATTCAGGCTGTCGAACGGCGCCTCGCTGACACCACCCTCGCGGGTGGTGACACAGGCCCTGACGCTGTCCGGCGCAGGCCAGTCCGGCGTCAGCCAGTTCATCCGACGAAGGCCTCGCGATCCTGCTTGAGCAGGGTCAGCAGCCAGACGAAATCTTCCGGCAGCGGCGATTCCCAGCTCATGCGCTCACCGCTCGTCGGGTGATCGAGTTCAAGGAAACGCGCGTGCAGCGCCTGACGCGGGAAGTGCTTGAGCGATTCCACCATGGTCGGGTTGGCCGCAGGCGGAATGCGGAAACGCCCGCCGTACGCCGGATCGCCGACCAACGGGAAGTTGATGTGCGCCATGTGCACGCGGATCTGGTGGGTCCGACCGGTTTCCAACTTCACCCGAACGTGGGTGTGCGAACGGAAACGCTCGAGCACGCGGTAGTGGCTGACGGCAGGCTTGCCACCTTCCATCACTGCCATGCGCTGGCGTTGCTGGCCGTGACGACCGATCGGCGCATTGATCTTGCCACCGGCGGTGACCACGCCAATCACGATGCACTCGTAGATACGGCTGACGCTGCGGCTCTGCAATTGTGCGACCAGTTTGGTCTGCGCCTGAATGGTCTTGGCCACCACCATCAGACCGGTGGTGTCCTTGTCCAGACGATGCACGATGCCGGCGCGCGGGACATTGATGATGTCCGGCACATGGTGCAACAAAGCGTTGAGCAGGGTGCCATCGGCATGACCGGCAGCCGGGTGCACCACCAGACCGGCAGGCTTGTTGATCACCAGGATGTCGTCGTCTTCATAGACGATGTCGAGCTCGATGTCCTGGGCGATCCACTCGCCCTGGGCTTCCTGCTCGGCAGTCAGCTCAAGGACGGCACCGCCATGCACAATGTCGCGCGGGCGGATCACCGCCCCGTCCACAGTCAGGCGACCTTCTTTGATCCAGGCGGAAAGGCGCGAGCGTGAGTGCTCAGCGAAGAGTTGGGCGGCGACTTGATCGAGGCGTTGGCCGCCCAATTCGGACGGCACCTCTGCGCGAAGTTCAATTTTATCGGACATGCTCGGACTGGGCGTCGGCACAGCCTTTGGTTTCGGCTGCGCGCTTGTGGTTAAATACGGCGTCTTTTGCCCCGAGGCTTTTCAACGGGGCGCTCATCATAACAGGACGGCCCCGCCCAAGACAGCGGCCGTCATAGGGACGCAAGCCGCCATGCAAGTGAAACACCTGCTGCTGATCGCCATCCTCGCATTGACCGCTGCTTGCTCATCGAAGGAAGTCGTAGACGAAAACCTCAGCGAAGCCGAGCTGTATCAGCAGGCTCAGACTGATCTGGACAACAACAGCTACACCAGCGCCACAGCCAAGCTGAAGGCTCTGGAGTCGCGTTATCCGTTCGGTCGCTACGCCGATCAGGCTCAGCTGGAGTTGATCTACGCCAACTACAAGAACGCCGAGCCGGAAGCTGCAAAGTCTGCCGCCGAGCGTTTCATTCGTTTGCATCCGCAGCATCCGAACGTGGATTACGCGTACTACCTCAAGGGTCTGACCTCGTTCGACCAGGACGTCGGCCTGCTGGCGCGCTTCCTGCCGCTGGACATGACCAAGCGCGACCCGGGCGCCGCCCGTGACTCGTACAACGAGTTCGCGCAGCTGACCAGCCGCTACCCGAACAGCCGCTACGCGCCGGACGCCAAGCAGCGCATGATCTATCTGCGCAACCTGCTGGCGGCCTACGAAATCCACGTTGCTGACTACTACCTGACCCGTCAGGCTTACGTAGCCGCTGCCAACCGTGGCAAGTATGTCGTGGAAAACTTCCAGGAAACCCCATCGGTCGGCGACGGCCTGGCGGTGATGACCGAAGCCTACCAGCGTCTGCACCTCGACGATCTGGCCGCCACCAGCCTGGAAACCCTGAAGCTCAACTACCCGGATCACCCGAGCCTGCAAGATGGCCAGTTCGTGCCACGCGTAGCCGAGGCCGACAACCGTTCGTTCCTGAGCAAGGCAACTTTGGGCCTGATCGAATCGCGTCCACCGCTGCCGCCGGGCGAAACCCGCGCCAACCAGGACGTGCAGAAGCAGTTCCAGGACGCGAAAGATGCGATTCCGAACGAGCTCAAGCCTAAAGACGAAAACGGCGACGTGATCGAAGAGCCAGAGCCGGAATCCAGCGACACCGATCGCTCGTGGTTCAGCTACATGACCTTCGGCGTGTTCGACTGATCACACCGGCTGTACGAAAAAGGGAGATCTGCAGATCTCCCTTTTTTATTGCCGCGCTTTAATAGGCTGTGCGCTGATCGGGTCCTTGGCTAAACTGCCGGATCATCAGTCGAAAAGCCGCTCATCATGCTTCGTTTATTGTTCTGGATTGCCCTGATCTTCGCCGCCATCTGGCTCTGGCGCAAATTCAAGGCCCCCGCCTCGTCCACCCGATCGCCGCGCGAACAGGACGCGCCGCCGATGGTGCGCTGCGCCCACTGCGGCGTGCACCTGCCGCGCGACCGCGCGCTGGGCAACCAGCAACTTTGGTATTGCAGCCAGGCTCATCTCGAGCAAGGCCCGGGCGCCAGTGGTCGCTGAGGCCGCCAACGCCGACCAGAAACAGGCGCAGCGTCTGCTGCGCCTTTATCACCTGTACCGTTTAAGTGTCGGCATCACTCTGGTGCTGCTGATCTCCAGCAACATGGACAACCGCCTGCTGACGTCGGCCAACGACGATCTGCTGCGCGGCGGCAGCTGGCTGTACCTGATCATCAACATGCTGCTGGTGGTGTTCCTTGAAAACACCCGGCGCCCGGCGCAGTTGTTCACCCTGGCGCTTGTCGATGTGCTGCTGTTGTGCGGCCTGTTCTACGCGGCGGGCGGCGTGGCCAGTGCGCTGGGCAATTTGCTGGTGGTCTCGGTGGCAATCAGCAACACCCTGCTACGCCGACGCATCGGCCTGCTGATTGCCGCCATTGCGGCGATCGGCATTGTCGGCCTGAGCTTTCTGCTGGGGCTCAGCCGCCCCTTGAGCGCCAACGCCTACTTGCAAGCCGGCACCCTCGGTGCGCTGTGCTTTGCCGCCTCGCTGCTGGTGCAAGGGTTGATCCGCCGCCTCGAAGTCAGCGAGACCCTGGCCGAACAGCGCGCCAGCGAAGTGGTCAGCCTGGAGGCGCTGAACGCGTTGATCCTGCAACGCATGCGCACGGGGATTCTGGTGCTCGACGAGCAACGTCGGGTGCAACTGGCCAATCACAGCGCGCAGAGTCTGCTCGGCCACAGTCACCTGCAAGGTCATATGATCGACGAATATTCGCCAGCACTGGTCGAGCGTCTGCAACTGTGGCGCAACAACCCGACCTTGCGCCCGCAGAGCCTGAAAATCCCCGGCAATGGCCTTGAGCTGCAGCCCAGTTTCATCGCCCTTGAGCAGAGCCCGAACCAGCAGACGCTGGTGTTTCTCGAAGACCTGGCGCAAATCACCCAACAGGCGCAGCAACTCAAGCTCGCTGCGCTCGGGCGTTTGACCGCCGGCATCTCCCATGAAATTCGCAATCCGCTGGGCGCGATCAGTCATGCCGCGCAGCTGTTGGCCGAGTCCGAGGAACTCGATAGCGCAGATCGGCGTCTGACGCAGATTATTCAAGACCACTCCCAGCGCATGAACCGAGTCATCGAAAACGTCCTGCAACTGTCCCGCCGCCAGCAAAGCGCGCCGCAACGGCTGGACCTAAAGCCGTGGCTGGAAGACTTCGTCGGCGAAATCCGCGAGCAGGCCAATGAGCGCCAGCACATTCATCTGCGGATCAATTCCGGCGATTTCACCACGCTGATGGATCCCAACCAGTTGCGGCAGATTCTCGACAATCTGATACGCAACGCCTGGCGTCACAGTGCGCAACTGCACGAGCAGGCCGACGTCTGGCTGGCACTGTTCGTCGACCCGGACAGCCAGTTGGCGGTGCTCGAAGTGCAGGACAACGGCCCCGGCGTGTCGGCCGATGAACAGGCGCATCTGTTTGAGCCGTTCTTCACTACCAGCAGCCAGGGCACCGGTCTTGGCCTTTATCTGTCCCGTGAGCTGTGCGAAAGCAACCAGGCACGCCTAGACTTCAAATCACGCCAAGGCGGCGGCTGCTTTTGCATCACTTTTGCTCACGGACGGAAACAAAGTTGAATACAAGCCCACGGCAAAAAATTCTAATCGTCGACGACGAACCGGATATCCGCGAGCTCCTGGAAATCACCCTGGGACGGATGAAACTCGAGACCTTCAGCGCCCGCAATCTGGGCGAAGCTCAGGCGCTGTTGCAGCGCGAGCACTTTGACCTGTGCCTGACCGACATGCGCCTGCCCGACGGCACTGGGCTGGAGCTGGTGCAACACATTCAGCAACGCGATCCACACCTGCCGGTAGCGATGATCACGGCGTACGGAAGCCTGGAAACTGCGATCAATGCGCTGAAGGCCGGGGCGTTCGACTTCCTCACCAAACCGGTGGAACTGCCGCGCCTGCGCGAACTGGTCAGCTCGGCGCTGCGCCTGCCGACAGCGGGCGGCTTGAGCACGGCAATCGAGCGACGCTTGCTGGGCGACTCGCCGCCGATGGCCAATCTGCGCAAGCAGATCGACAAGCTCGCACGCAGTCAGGCGCCGGTTTACATCAGCGGCGAATCCGGCAGCGGCAAAGAACTGGTCGCGCGTCTGATCCACGAACAAGGTCCGCGCGCCAGCCAGCCGTTTGTGCCGGTGAACTGCGGGGCAATTCCGTCAGAGCTGATGGAAAGCGAATTTTTCGGCCACCGCAAAGGCAGTTTCACTGGAGCCGTCGAAGACAAGCCGGGGCTTTTTCAAGCGGCCCATGGCGGCACTCTGTTTCTCGATGAAGTCGCCGACCTGCCACTGTCGATGCAGGTGAAGCTGCTGCGGGCGATTCAGGAAAAAGCCGTGCGCAGCGTCGGCGGCCAGCAGGAAACGGTGGTCGACGTACGCATCCTTTGCGCAACGCACAAAGACCTTGAAGCCGAAGTTTCAGCCGAGCGTTTCCGCCAGGATCTGTATTACCGGCTCAACGTCATCGAACTGCGCGTACCGTCCCTGCGCGAACGCCGTGACGACATTGAGGCGCTTGCCATGCACGTGCTCAAGCGCCTGGCCAAAGACACCGGACAACCCGAAGCGCGCCTGCACCCGCAAGCGCTGGAGGCGCTGAAGAACTATCGCTTTCCCGGCAATGTGCGCGAACTGGAGAACGTCCTCGAACGTGCGCACACCCTGTGTGAAAACCGCACGATCGAAGCGCAGGATCTGCGTTTGAGCGAAGGCAATTGCACGGCGGACGGGGCGATGGCCGATCTGACGCAGATCGACAATCTTGAGGATTATCTGGAGAGCGTCGAGAGGAAGCTGATTTTGCAGGCGCTGGAGGAAACCCGCTGGAACCGCACGGCGGCGGCGCAGCGGTTGAGTCTGTCGTTCAGGTCGATGCGCTATCGGCTGAAGAAGTTGGGCCTGGATTAAAGGCCCCTTCGCGAGCAGGCTCGCTCCCACATTTGGAATGAGTATTCCTGTGGGAGCGAGCCTGCTCGCGAAGGCGGTCTACCAGCCTCTGACTAAATACGGCCCTCAGGCGCATACGGCGCCGGATCAATAATCGGCGCCCGCCCCAGCATCACGTCAGCAAACAACTGACACGACGCCGGCGCCAGCACCAGCCCGTTGCGGTAATGTCCGCAGTTCAGCCACAACCCTTCGAATCCCGGCACCCGGCCAATAAAGGGAACCCCTTCCGGCGACCCCGGCCGCAGCCCGGCCCAGTGCCCGACCACTTCAGCATCCGCCAATGCCGGCAACAATTCGATCGCCGAGGCCTTGAGGCTTTGCAGCGCTATGTCGGTCGGGGTCTTGTCGTAGCCTTCGTGCTCCAGCGTGCTGCCAATCAGAATGTGACCGTCGCGACGCGGGATCGCATAACGCCCCTTGGCCAGCACCATGCTTGGCAGGAAATCAGCCGCGCACTTGTAGAGAATCATCTGGCCTTTGACCGGTTCGACCGGCAGCGTCAGGTTCAGCGTCTTGAGCAGATCACCGCTCCACGCTCCCGCTGTCAGCACAATCTGATCGCCGTTGATCACGCCCGTCGGAGTCTGCACGCCGACCACGCGCTCGCCCTCGCGGACGAAGCCACTGACCTCGCATTGCTCATGAATCGTCACATTCGGCAGCGCCAGCAGCGCGGCTTTCAGCGATTTGACCAGCCGTGGATTGCGCACGTTGGCGACATCGGCCATGTAGATCGCCCGGCTGAAACCGCTGCCGAGCACCGGCACCGCGTCATGCGCCGCCGAGATATCCACAGCCCGCAGCGGGCGGCTTTCCCGCTCGGCCCAGGCCAGGGCTGCGGCTTCATCGTCCAGATCCAGCCAATACAGACCAGTG
>NZ_JH635998.1:3130692-3134291 GCF_000257605.1 Pseudomonas sp. R62 | reverse complement strand
TAAAAATCCTGCGACCAATGCGCCAGCGCGGTGACTGCCGGACTGTAGCGCCACGGGTATAACGGCGAGACGATGCCGCCGCCAGCCCGGGATGATTCCTGGCCGACATTCGAGCGATCCAGCAGCACCACGCTGCGCACTTCGGAGGCGAGATTGTAGGCAGTGAGCAGGCCAATCACCCCGCCGCCGACAATCACCACTTGCTGTTGCCTGGTCATGTTTGATCCAACCGTAAAAAGACAGTGGGCGCAAAAGGCGCCCGAAAAAGAGTGCGTCAGCGGCCCCAGCAATCCTTGGCGGTCACTCCGGTGGTCGCGTTGTTCATGCTTCGCACGCCGGTGTTGGTCAGGGTGAAATCCCCGCACTTGTCGGTGGCCATGGCCGAGCCGGTTTTACGCGTCGCGGTCAGCACAAAGGTCTGGTCGGTCAGCGTCGGGGTGATGGTGTAGAAATCATTGCCCGCGCTCAGTCCGGTGACGCCGGTGTAGACATTGTTGCGGGTGTAGAAGCGTTCGAGGGTCTGCGCCTGCTCCGAGAGCAGCGAGACCACTTCGGCGCGACGGCCCTTCTTCACGTATTCGTTGTAGCTGGGGATGCTGATGGTGAGGATGATCCCGATAATCGCGATGACGATCATGATCTCGATCAGGGTAAAACCTCGGCTGGTTCTGCGCATGCCTCAAATTCTCGCTTACTGGATTTGTCGCCACATGATACGACGGCTGCCGCCGCCACCCTTTTCCACAATGACCGTGACCGCGCCGCTGGTGTCAGTCGTGCCCTTGCGCTCGCCGTTAGCAGAGATGAAGTTCAGGGTCGGAATGCCGCCGGTAAAAATCACGCCGCTGGATATCGTATCGTTGCTGTCGACCAAACGGTCGCCGGTGGTGTCGATCACGGCGTAGTTGAGCATCTTACCGTTGAACGCATCGAGTTCGACCAACCTGCCCGTACCAAAGCTCGAACACGGGTCGGTGGTATCGACGCTGGCAGTGGTGAAAACAACTCGCCCCAACACAAGACTGGCCTGATTGATCACGCGCTCGCCGGTCAGCACGTTGTTATACACCAGCGGCAGATACCAGCCTTTCTCTGCCGGATAGGTCGTTTCATTCTGGCTGGTGGTCAGAAACTGCCCGGAACTGCCGGCGAACGAGCCGGTAATCGCCTGTGCCTGCAAACTGCTGACGGTGATTTGTCCGGCCCCACCCTCTGCATCCCAGATTGAATAGAACGCTTGCAGATCCTTGTTGGTCTTGTCGGCAGTCTCGTTGAACTTGCCGGTGCCAAAGAACACTTGCTTGCCGCCCTGGGGGTTGTCCGCCAGCAGCGGTTGCGCAGTGATCGGCTGCGTTGCCCCACCCGGGGCGATGAACAGAGGTTTGCCGGCAAACGCCACGCCCCAGTTTTCTGCCCCGGGTGCGCTCAAGTCGAATTTCCACATACGCCCCTTCAGGTCACCAGCGTAGGCAGCCTGCACCACGTTCGAGGAATTGACCCTGAGTTTTACCGAAGACAGACCGTTGCTGGTTTCCGTGCTGTCGATGACGATTTTCCTGATCAGCGAACCATCCATTGCATCCAGTACATACAAAGCCGCAACCCCCGAATTGCTGCCGTAACCATTGGCGATGAATGTCGCCCAGCGACCATTGGCCAAGCGTGCCACTTCCGGACGGGCGTAAGCGTAACCCAGGTCATTGAAAGCGTTCGACGTATTGGCAGTGACCGGCGCACTGACCTCCCACAATGCCCTGATGACATTGCCCGCCGAGGCATCGAACAGTTGCAGCCCATAGAAGGTTTTGCCACCAGCCCCCGTTCCGCCAATGGCCAGCGTTCTCCAGGTGGGGCCAGCCTGCGCATCGAACACGCCGACCTGACCGTCCACGAGAAACTTGTGGCTGACGCCGTTGACGTAATTGGTATCCGCAATCAGCCGCAACGAAGGCAGCACGCTGGAGGGCATGTAGGCATAACGGCGGGTGCCGTTCGTCGAATTGATCACATTGACGAAACCGTCGTTGGCGTTCACTACCAGACTGGTATTCATGTTCGCAGCCTTGGTGGTCAGGTAGTTGGTGTAACTGCTGTCACCCGTCAAGTCGGATGCGGTCTTGTCCGAAGGCGACGCGAGTACCAGCGGCGAATTGATGATGTCGCCCAGCAGCGCAGTGCGCACTTTGAGCCCGGCCCTGTTGGTCCCTTTGCTCCACTCCACCAGTTCAGTGCCGCTGATACCGGTGGGCAGGCCCTGATTCAACGTGTTCTGCTGGGCCGGGGAAAAGCTGCCGAATGCCAGCGCAATGGGCGTGTTGCTCAAGGTGTTCCATGACTGGAAAGTCGGCGCTGTGGCAGAGGGCACGATGGTGGTGTCGGTCGACCATTGCGCCGCCGAGGTATTTACCGTGCCGGTCGAGGTAAAGCCGAACGACCTGATCGTGCCGCGCCAATCCTTGGGATCGTAAGTGGTCTGGTAGAAACTGCTGCCGCTGGTCAACGTACTGCTGCTGGCAACACCGGCACCACCGGAGCCGGCCTTGGAAGTGATATCGCTCAGTGCCGACGATAACGCCGCATTGAGCCCGGAGCTGTCGGTCGCCTGGTAATACCTGCCCTGCCCGTAACTGGCGGCGTCGGACAACATATCGTTATCCGCCGCGAAACCCACGGTGTAGGTGTTCATGTTCTGCCGGGGAAAATCCACCGCGTTCCAGCTCTTGCCGGCGGCATCGGTGCCGGTCGAGCGCATGTCGATGTCGAAGGCGAATTTGGCAATGTCATCCAGATACAGAGTGTCACCTTCACCGTCACCGTTGAGGTTGTCGCCATCGTTATTCACGCCATCCCAGTTCGGTAAGCGACTGCCTCCCAGCGGATCGTTGGTCGGGAAGGTACGGTCATAGGTCGGCAAGCCATCGGTAATCACCACGCCGTAGTTTTTCTGGCAGCGGTATTGAATCGGACTGGTATAGGTCGCCGGTGTGCCGTTGTAGTAAGGCGCCAAGCCACGCATGTAGCGGGTGACTTCGTAATAGCTCTCGGCCAATGGCGTGTTGGCCACGGCGTTCAAGCCGTTGATCGATGAGATCAGCGCGTTGTAGTTGGTGTCTGCCTGGGCCTGGGTGACGCTGCCCGCGACGGGTGACAAATCGGTGATCGAGCGGGCGATGAAACCGCCGTTGCCCGGGTTGCTGCTGGTCGCCGGATTGAATGTCGACAGGCCCATGCGCAAGGTGCGGTTGCTGCTCACCAGTGCGGTGGAAACGTTGCGCGCCACGTTCATCCGGTAATCGTTGGGAATCGCCCCCGTGGTGAAGTCACGGGTGCCGTTGCTGTTGGCGAGGCTGACTATGTAGGAAATGTAATCGGCGGAATACCGAGTGTTCTCATTGCCTACGGGGTCGGGCAGTTTCAGGCACAAGGGCGCCACGCTGTTGTTGTAGAACGCATAGGCGCCTCCCGAGCAACCGGAAGTCGGCAGACTCGATAGAAACACTGTGTCGCCAGTAATCTGCGGTGCATTGAGTGCAGAGCACAAGCCGAGGAAGGCATTGCACTGCCGGGCGGGAGTGCGGTTGACGTTCGGGTCGAATCCG
>NZ_JH635998.1:3121381-3130221 GCF_000257605.1 Pseudomonas sp. R62 | reverse complement strand
CATACTCCCCGAATCATCGATCAGCAGCATCACGTTCGGCGCCACCGCAGCCGCGCTCAGCAATGGCGAATCGGAAGGCGTGAAAGCCCAGGCCGGTGCCGCCAGGTAGAAACTCAGGAGCATGCCGATCAACAACGACAGGCCGCGCTCAATACTTCGCATAGACACTCTCCACCACGCTACGCGAATTGCCGGCGATGCCGACCGCAGTGACTCGATACAACGTCGCCGAAGTGTTACTTGGTACGTTCACCGCCGTCAGGGTCGTGCCGATGTTCTGCACGCCATAAAAGCCATTACCGGCAGCGATCCAGGTCACCCCGGAGGTCGAATTGAAGCCGGCCGAGCTGACCGATGACGATTCCGCCGGCGGCAGACATTGGCTCGTGCCGCTGCACACCGCCAATGAGTAGCTGTCCAGTTGTACTGCACTTTCGCCGACACGCAATGCCGCTTCGGCCGCCTGAAACGATTGATTGCGCAAGCTGACGCTGCCGGCCATTTTCTCTTGCAGGTTGGCGCTCTGCATCGAGGACAAACCGATCAATGTGAGCAACAGCAGAAACACCAGACTGACCAACAAGACCATGCCGCGCTGGGCCTGACGTTGTTGCAAGGAAATCCTCATCGCCGCCCCCTCATGGCAAGCGGTTGCGCAATGCCGCAACCACGTTGAAGGTTTGATTGCGCACCCGATTGTTCGGGTCGGTGAGGGTCAGGCTCAGGCGCACACTGCGGATGCGCGCGGGATCGCCAGGGTTGCTGCTGTAGGTCGAGGCTGCGACGTCGGTCGCCGAACTGGCCAGGCCGAAGGTGACGTTGAAGGCGCTGACATTGTTGACCAGCACTTGCTGCGCCGGATTGCCGCTGCCGGTGCCCATGAGGATCTGGTTATTGCTGAAGCTGTAGATCAGGCGCCGGATCGGGAACGCGATCTGGCCCGTGGTCGGGTTGCGCAATCCGCTGTAGGCGACCGCGCTGTTGCGGCAATCGGAAATCACCGTCCAGGTCGGCGTCCCCCCGCCGCTGCCGACATCGGCGGTGACCAGGGTCAGCTTGAGACTGGCGTTATCCCAGTTGATCGGGATGAGTTGCGCAGCGTTGAAGTCCCCTGCCGAACTGGAGTCGACGATGGTGCCGAGGCAGCCGAACATGCCGACCATACGAATTTCCTGAATCATCTTGCTGAGGACGAAGCGCGCATCTTCCTGCATCGCTGCGGCGCTGTTCTGGCTGACGTAGGTGTTTTTTGCGGCGATGAAAATCTGTACCACACCAAGCACGACGATCAGCCCCAAAGCCAGAGCAATCAGCAATTCGATCAGGCCGAAACCACGGCTGGCACGCTTCATGGCGTGGCCACCGGATCGACCGCCGCCCGGCTGGTCAGGACGAAACTGCGCTGGGCACTGGCAGCGTTGGCCGCGCGCGCGTCGCTCCAGGTAATGGTGATGGTGTAGACCCGCTGGTTGAGGGTGATACTGCCCGTCGCGGTCGGGCCGCCGAAGTTGGCGATATTGGTGGTGAAATCGTAGAGATCCTGATCCCGCGCATTACTGAGATTGCCCGAGGTCGGTGGCGTGACGGTGTAGTTGGCGCCGGAATTGGCGCGGATGCGATCCATCATGTCATAGGCGATGAAGCTGGCCTGACTGGTCATCCGCGAACTGTCGGTGTACTTCAGCGCATTGAGCTGCACCGCCGCTGCGCCCAACAGCCCGACGGTGAGAATCAGCAGCGCGACCAGCACTTCGATCAGCGTCATGCCCTCCTGTGCGTTTTTGCTCCCTGCCCTCATCCGCAATTTCCACTCAGTTGAATGCGTCCGTTCAAACACACGTTCAGCGTCCTGCTTTGCGTGCCCAGCGTGTAACCGATGACTACCGCCGTCGACGGTGCCGCCAGACCACCAAGATTGTTGAAATCCAGTGCGGTCACTCCTGAGGGTAGCGTCAGAGTCGCGCCACTGCTCATCGCTGGAACAACCCGCAACACATTGGCCGGATTGCCAGTGCTGTCGTAGACCGCCAGCTCACCGGTCCACACACTGCCGCCGGCGGTCGGACGCAGACGCGTGGTCACGCCGCGATTGATTGCCTCGAGGCGAGCGAAATTGATCGCCCGCTGCAAGTCGCCGACTTCGGTATCCGCCCTGCTGCTCTGGATCGTACGGGTAAAGGCCGGCACCGCCAGCGTGATCAGTATCAGGAACACCGCGATGGCGACCAGCAACTCGACCAGCGTGAAACCTTTTGTACGAAGATCCATCGGTGCCCTCCGTTGCCGTCGGCTATACCTGCTTTTACACGCTAGAACATTCGCTCGGCACGCGCCGACTGATTTGCCCTGCGCGGCGCACGGATTGCGCTGCTCATACCATTCCACGGAGGGATTTTTCATGCCGCAACACGGTTTCAGCCTGATTGAACTGCTTATGGGACTGGCGATTGGCGCAATTGTTCTGCTGCTGGTCAGCCCGGCGTTCGCCGCGCTCAAGCAAGCGACTCAGCGCGACCACGCAGCGCAGTCGCTGCTCGAAGGCATCCGCCACGCTCGCACCCTGGCTATGACCCACAATCAAAGTGTGGTGATCCATGGCATTGACGGCGACTGGAGTCAGGGTTGGCGGATCATTCTGGATAGAAGCGGCAAGGGGCCGGAGGACAGCAGCAATCCGCTGCTGGTGGAGCGCGCCAGTGAGGCGAAGGTGGCGATTGTCGGCAATTGGTGGGTGAGCCGCTACGTGCGGTTCAGTCATCTGGGACAGCCGCTGATGCCGGGACGGCGATTTCAGGCGGGGACAATACACATCTGCTCGCCGCGCGAACCGGTCAGCCAGCGGCAGATCGTGCTGGCGGCGACCGGTCGCGTGCGCCTGGGCAGTCAAGAGACCGAGCAGGCGCTGTGCGACAAAGGCAGAAGCGTCAGATCGAACGGACGCGCAGCTCTTTCGGCATCGAGAACGTGATGTTCTCCTCACGGCCAGCCAGCTCGTCGGCACCAGTCGCGCCCCAGGCCTGCAATTGCTGAATCACGCCCCGGACCAGCACTTCCGGTGCGGAGGCGCCAGCGGTAATACCGATGCGCTCGACGCCGTCGAACCAGCTCTGTTGCAGGTCCTCGGCACCGTCGATCAGGTACGCCGGAGTCGCCATGCGCTCAGCCAGTTCACGCAGACGGTTGGAGTTGGAACTGTTCGGGCTACCGACCACCAGCACCACGTCGCATTCGTCGGCCAGTTGCTTGACGGCGTCCTGGCGGTTTTGTGTGGCGTAGCAGATGTCGTCCTTGCGCGGGCCACCAATCGCCGGGAAGCGCGTGCGCAGGGCATCGATCACACGGCTGGTATCGTCCATCGACAAGGTTGTCTGGGTGACGAAAGCGAGTCTTTCCGGATCGCGCACCTGCAATGCGGCCACGTCCTTTTCGTCTTCAACGAGGTAGATCGCGCCGCCGTTGCTGGCATCGTACTGGCCCATGGTGCCTTCAACTTCCGGGTGACCGGCGTGGCCGATCAGTATGCACTCACGACCGTCGCGGCTGTATTTGGCGACTTCGATGTGCACCTTGGTCACCAGCGGGCAGGTTGCATCGAAGACTTTCAGGCCACGACCGGCGGCTTCGTTGCGTACGGCTTGGGAAACACCGTGGGCGCTGAAAATGACGATCACGTCATCGGGTACCTGATCGAGCTCTTCTACGAAAATCGCGCCACGGCTGCGCAGGTCTTCGACGACGAACTTGTTGTGCACCACTTCGTGACGCACATAGATCGGCGGCCCGAAGACTTCCAGGGCGCGGTTGACGATTTCGATCGCCCGGTCCACACCGGCGCAGAAGCCACGGGGGTTGGCGAGTTTGATTTGCATGCTGTGCCTCGTGTCTTGCGCGCGAAAACAATGGAAAACAGACTGTAGAGACCTGCTTGTTGTGGCGAGGGGATTCATCCCCGCTCGACTGCTTAGCAGTCGTAGACCGTCAACGGATTTGTCTCAGAATCCGTTGACTGGTCTGGGGGCGCTTCGCACCCCAGCGGGGATAAATCCCCTCGCCACAGAAGCTCACTCCTGCATTTTTAGATCGCTTTGACGGAAATGATTTCCACGTCAAAGGTCAGCGTCTTGCCCGCCAGCGGGTGGTTGAAGTCGACGGTCACTTGCGTGTCGTCGAATTCCTTCACCACACCTGGCAATTCAGTATTGGCCGCATCGTTGAAGATCACCAGCAGACCCGGTGACAACTCCATGTCGGTGAACTGCGAACGCGGGATGGTCTGCACGTTCTGCGGGTTCGGCTGACCAAAAGCGTTTTCCGGCTCGACGGTCAGGGTGCGCTTGTCGCCGGCCTTGAAGCCGAACAGTGCGGCTTCGAAGCCCGGCAGCAGGTTGCCATCGCCGACCTTGAACGTCGCCGGGGCCTTGTCGAAGGTACTGTCGACGGTGTCACCGTTTTCCAGGCGCAAGGCAAAGTGCAGGGTAACTTCGGTGTTCTGGCCGATGCGTTGCTCAGTCGATAGCGGTTCAGTCATGAGCAGCCTCTTCGGTTTTCTTCGTTTTGAACATGTCCAGTGCCAGCATGATCGCGCCAACGGTGATCGCGCTGTCGGCAATGTTGAACGCCGGGAAATACCAGCGGTTCTGCCAGTGCACCAGGATGAAGTCGATCACATGGCCCAGGGCAACGCGGTCATACAGGTTGCCCAGCGCGCCACCCAGCACCAACGCCAGGGCGACGGCCAGCCAGGTGTCGTTGCGGCCCAGACGCTTGAGCCAGACCACCAGCACGGCACTGACCACAATCGCGATCAGGGCAAACAGCCAGCGCTGCCAGCCGGAGCTGTCGGCGAGGAAGCTGAAGGCAGCGCCAGTGTTGTAGGCCAGGGTCCAGCTGAACAGATCGGGAATGATCACGATCTGCTGGAACATTTCGAGCTTGGCTTCGAAGTAGAACTTGCTGGCCTGGTCAATGACCAGGACCAGCAAGCTCAACCACAGCCAGCTCAGCCGTCCGAAACGGCCAACGGCATCAGGCATAGTGACGAACCTCGCCCGCGCCGCTGATGTTGTCGACGCAACGCCCGCAGATTTCCGGATGCTCCGGGTTCACGCCGACGTCTTCGCGGCAATGCCAGCAACGCGCGCATTTCGGGAACGCCGATTTGACGATCTTCAGTTTCAGACCGCTGACTTCGGTGGCCACTGCATCGGCCGGAGCCTGAACGAACGGTGCAACGCTGGCAGTCGAGGTGATCAGGACAAAGCGCAGCTCGTTGCTCAGCTTGGCCAGATCGGCGCTCAGCGCCTCTTCGGCAAACAGCGTCACTTCGGCCTGCAGGTTGCCACCGACGGCTTTCGCCGCACGCTGGATTTCCATCTCTTTGTTGACCGCGACCTTCACTTCCATGATGCGATCCCAGTAGGCGCGACCCAGCTCGAAGCCTTCCGGCAGCTCGGTCAGGCCTTCGTACCAGGTGTTGAGCATGACCGACTCGTTACGCTCGCCCGGCAGGTATTGCCACAGCTCGTCGGCAGTGAAGGCGAGGATCGGCGCAATCCAGCGCACCAGCGCCTCGGAGATGTGGAACAGCGCAGTCTGGCACGAGCGCCGGGCCTTGCTGTCGGCACCGGTGGTGTACTGGCGGTCCTTGATGATGTCGAGGTAGAAACCACCCAGCTCCTGCACGCAGAAGTTGTGGATCTTCGAGTACACGTTCCAGAAACGGTATTCGCCGTAGTGCTCTTGCAACTCGCGTTGCAGCAGCAGCGTACGATCCACCGCCCAGCGATCCAGCGCCAGCATGTCTTCGGCCGGCAGCAGGTCGGTGGCCGGGTTGAAACCGGTCAGGTTGGAAAGCAGGAAGCGCGCGGTGTTGCGGATACGACGATAGGCATCGGCGCTGCGCTGCAGAATCTGCTCGGACACCGCCATTTCGCCGGAGTAGTCGGTCGAAGCGACCCACAGACGCATGATGTCGGCGCCCAGGGTGTCGTTGACCTTCTGCGGCGCGATCACGTTGCCCAGCGATTTGGACATCTTGCGGCCGGACTCGTCGACGGTGAAGCCGTGCGTCAGCAGTTCGCGGTACGGCGCGTGGTTGTCGATGGCGCAACCGGTCAGCAACGAGGAGTGGAACCAGCCACGGTGCTGGTCGGAACCTTCCAGGTACAGGTCGGCACGCGGGCCGCTCTCGTGGCCCATCGGGTGCGAACCGCGCAGAACGTGCCAGTGCGTGGTGCCCGAGTCGAACCAGACGTCGAGGGTGTCGCTGATCTTGTCGTACTGCGGCGCTTCATCACCGAGCAGTTCGGCAGCGTCGAGTTTGAACCAGGCTTCGATACCTTCGACTTCAACGCGTTTGGCGACCTCCTCCATCAGCTCGACGGTACGCGGGTGCAGCTCGCCGCTTTCCTTGTTGAGGAAGAACGGGATCGGCACGCCCCAGTTGCGCTGACGCGAGATGCACCAGTCCGGACGATTGGCGATCATCGAGTGCAGGCGCGCCTGGCCCCAGGCCGGAACGAACTTGGTGTCTTCGATGGCTTTGAGCGAGCGCACGCGCAGGGTGTCGCCGCTGGTTGGCTCCTTGTCCATGCCGATGAACCACTGCGCAGTAGCGCGGTAGATCAGCGGGGTTTTGTGGCGCCAGCAGTGCATGTAGCTGTGTTCGATGACGGTGGTGTGCATCAGCGCACCGACTTCGGTCAGTTTTTCGACGATGGCCGGGTTGGCCTTCCAGATGAACTGGCCGCCAAAGAATTCCAGCGACGGCACGTACACGCCGTTGCTCTGTACCGGGTTGAGGATGTCGTCGTTGACCATGCCGTATTTCTTGCAGGTCACAAAGTCGTCCACGCCGTAGGCCGGGGCGGAGTGAACCACGCCGGTGCCAGCGCCCAGTTCAACGTAGTCAGCCAGGTACACCGGCGACATACGATCGTAGAACGGGTGACGGAAGTTGATCAGCTCCAGCTCTTTACCGGTGGTGGTGGCGATGACCGAACCTTCCACGCCGTAGCGCGCCAGGCAGGCTTCGACCAGCTCTTCAGCCAGCACCAGCAGCTTGTCGCCGATATCGACCAGGGCATAGTTGAATTCCGGGTGCACGTTCAGCGCCTGGTTGGCCGGGATGGTCCACGGGGTGGTGGTCCAGATCACGATCGCAGCAGGTTTGCTCAGCGACGCCAGACCGAACGCGGCAGCCAGTTTGGCCTCGTCAGCGATCGGGAATGCAACGTCGATGGTCGAGGACTTCTTGTTCTCGTACTCGACTTCCGCTTCAGCCAGAGCCGAACCGCAATCGAAGCACCAGTTCACCGGCTTGAGGCCCTTGAAGACAAAACCACCCTTGACGATTTCGGCGAGGGCGCGGATTTCACCGGCCTCGTTCTTGAAGTCCATGGTCTTGTACGGATTGGCGAAGTCGCCGAGCACGCCGAGACGGATGAACTCGGATTTCTGCCCTTCGATCTGCTCGGTGGCGTAGGCACGGCACAGCTCACGGGTCTTATCCGCGCCAAGGTTCTTGCCGTGGGTCACTTCCACCTTGTGCTCGATCGGCAGGCCGTGGCAATCCCAGCCCGGGACATACGGCGCGTCGAAACCCGACAGGGTTTTCGAGCGGATGATCATGTCCTTGAGAATCTTGTTCAGTGCGTGACCGATGTGGATCGTGCCGTTGGCGTACGGAGGGCCGTCGTGCAGGACGAACTTCGGACGATCCTTGCCAATCTCGCGCAACTTTCCGTACAGGCCAATACTGTCCCAGCGCTGCAGGATCTGCGGTTCGCGCTGTGGCAGGCCGGCCTTCATTGGGAAGGCGGTGTCCGGAAGGTTTAGCGTGGCTTTATAGTCGGTCATTTAAGGCTCTTCATTAGCGATGGGCGCTAGGTGCGGCTAGTGCACGGGCGGTGGCGACATCCGCATTGATCGCCGTTTTCAATGCCTCCAGAGAGGCGAAGCGCTGCTCTTCACGCAGCTTTTGGTGGAAAACCACCGTCAAACGCCGGTCATACAGATCGCCGGCAAAATCTAACAGATGGACCTCGAGGTGGGCTTTGCCATCCCCTTGCACCGTGGGGCGCACGCCGATATTGGCGACGCCGGGCCAGGTCTTGCCGTCGATGTCGACATTCACCAGATACACCCCGGTAAACGGCACGCGACGACGCTTGAGTTGAATGTTGGCAGTGGGCGTGCCCAGTTGCCGGGCCAGTTTCTGACCATGCAGCACGCGACCGGCGATGCGGTACGGACGGCCGAGCAGGCGTTCGGCCAAGGCAAAATCGGCCGCAGCCAAGGCGTTGCGCACCTGCGTGCTGCTGACGCGAATGCCGTCCAGCTCGACGGTTTGCGCCGCTTCGACGGTGAAACCGTGAACCTGCCCGGCCTGCATCAGAAAATCGAAATCGCCGAGGCGGTCGCAACCGAAACGGAAATCGTCACCGACCTCCAGATGCTGCACGCCAAGGCCATCGACCAGAATGGTATCGACGAACTCACTGGCGCTGAGCTTGCTCAGCCGCTGGTTGAACGCCAGGCACAGCACCCGGTCGACGCCTTCAGCGGCCAGTAATTGCAGCTTGTCGCGCAACCGCGCCAGACGTGCCGGTGCGGTGTCGGGAGCAAAGAACTCCCGTGGCTGCGGCTCGAAAATCACCACGCAGCTGGGTACGCCCAACTCGAGCGCACGCTCACGCAGCCGGGCCAGGATAGCCTGGTGACCACGGTGAACACCGTCAAAGTTGCCAATAGTGGCGACGCAGCCCCGATGCTGGGGGCGCAAGTTGTGGAGGCCTCGAACCAGCTGCATAACGCGCTTCTTGCTCATAAAGTGGTCGATT
>NZ_JH635998.1:3116476-3120236 GCF_000257605.1 Pseudomonas sp. R62 | reverse complement strand
GCTGAAACCTCAGCTCAAGGCTTTGCGATTGAAGTCGCGCAGGCGGAAACCCAGCAGCAGCAACATACCGAAATACGCCACCACACCGGCCACCACCAGTGCGCCCAGGCGCAGGAAGCGCTCTAGCATATGCCCCTCATCCCAGGCGGGCATGAAATGCATGCCGGCCAGCAACACCGCCGACATCACGGTCACTGCAACGACCAGCTTGAAGCCGAATTTGCCCCAGCCCGGTTGCGGTTGATACATCTTTTGCTTGCGCAGTTGATAGAACAGCAGCCCGGCGTTCAGGCAAGCACCGGCACTGATCGCCAAGGCAAGGCCGGCATGGGCCAGTGGGCCGATCAACGCCAGGTTGAACAACTGGGTACAGACCAGCGTGAAAATCGCGATTTTCACCGGGGTGCGAATGTTCTGTTGCGCATAAAAGCCCGGCGCCAGCACTTTGATCACGATAATCCCGAGCAGGCCGACCGAATAGGCAATCAGCGCACGCTGGGTCATCTCGGCATCAAAGCCACTGAACTGGCCGTACTGAAACAATGAAACAGTCAGCGGTTCAGCAAGAATCCCCAGCGCCAATGCGCACGGCAGCACCAGCACAAAGCACAGGCGCAACCCCCAATCGAGGATCCGCGAATACTCGTGGCGATCCTTGCTGGCGTAGGTCTTGGCCAGCGTTGGCAGAAGAATCGTGCCGAGCGCCACGCCCAATACGCCCGACGGCAATTCCATCAAGCGGTCGGCGTAATACATCCACGACACCGAACCCGCGACGAGAAACGAGGCGAAGATGGTGTTGATGATCAGCGAAATCTGACTGACCGACACGCCGAGAATCGCTGGCAGCATCTGCTTCATCACCCGCCACACGCCGCTGTCGCGCAGGTTCAGGCGCGGCAGCACCAGCATGCCGATCTTTTTCAGGTGCGGCAGCTGATACAGCAACTGCGCCAGACCGCCGACCAGCACCGCCCAGCCAAGAGCCATGACCGGCGGATCGAAATACGGCGTGAGGAACAGCGAAAACACGATCATGCTGACGTTGAGCAGAGTCGGTACGAAGGCCGGCACCGAGAAGCGGTTCCAGGTATTCAGAATCGCGCCGGCCAGCGACGACAGCGAGATCAGCAATATATAAGGAAAGGTCACCCGCAACAGATCGGAGGTGAGCTGGAATTTCTCCGGGGTATCGGTAAAACCGGGCGCTGTGGCCCAGATCACCCAAGGGGCGGCGATCATGCCCAGCGCCGTCACCACCGCCAATACCAGCGTCAGCAGGCCCGACACATAGGCAATAAAGGTGCGCGTCGCCTCTTCGCCCTGCTGGCTTTTATATTCAGCCAGAATCGGCACGAAAGCCTGGGAGAAAGCCCCTTCGGCAAAGATGCGCCGCAGCAGGTTGGGCAGTTTGAACGCAATAAAGAAGGCATCCGTGGCCATCCCGGCGCCGAATGTCCGCGCGATCAGCGTGTCACGAACAAAACCCAGAATCCGGGAAAGCATCGTGATAGAGCTGACGGCGGCCAACGATTTGAGCAGATTCATTGAGAGAGTTTGTGCCTGTCGATAAACAGCAGGCGAACAATGCGCCTACTTGTGCGATACTCCGCGCCGCAACAGCACAGAGCCAAAGCTCGCGAGTTTACAGGTCAAGCGCCGGAAATAAATATCCCGCCTCTTTATACCTACCACTTAGCGGAACGATTCAAGTGCCCTTGACAAGACAAGTCTTCATCGGCATGATTCGCGGCCTATTTTGTTTGCTATTTCCTAAAAAGTCTTTCGAGGAGCTCGACGGTGGCCAACTCACCTTCCGCCAAAAAACGTGCAAAACAGGCTGAGAAGCGTCGCAGCCACAACGCCAGCCTGCGTTCCATGGTTCGTACCTACATCAAGAATGTAGTTAAGGCCATCGACGCAAAAGACGCTGAAAAAGCTCAAGCTGCATACGTTCTGGCTGTGCCAGTTATCGACCGTATGGCCGATAAAGGCATCATCCACAAGAACAAGGCTGCTCGTCATAAGAGCCGTCTGAATGGCCACGTCAAAGCGCTGAAAGAAGCCGCTTAATCGACGTAGTCATTAAAAAACCGACCTCAGGGTCGGTTTTTTATTGCCTGTGATTTAACAAGCTACAGGCAAAAAAAAGTGGGAGCGAGCCTGCTCGCGAATGCGATCTGCCAGTTGATATTTCTATCGACCGACATGACCTCTTCGCGAGCAGGCTCGCTCCCACAGTTCGGATTGATGACGCTTATTGCTGGACCGGCACCCACGGCAGGATCGGGATGGCCGTGACCGCATTCTGCGGACTGCCCTCGATCAAGCGATCGCTGTAGACCAGGTACACCAGCGTGTTGCGCTTCTTGTCGAGAAAACGCACCACTTGCATGGTCTTGAACACCAGCGAGGTGCGCTCCTTGAACACCTCGTCGCTATCCTTCAGTTCACCCTTGAATTTGATCGGCCCGACCTGGCGACAAGCGATCGACGCCTCAGCACGATCCTCGGCCAGACCGAGACCGCCCTTCACTCCACCAGTCTTGGCGCGTGACAGGTAGCAGGTCACGCCTTCGACTTTCGGATCGTCGAACGCCTCGACCACGATCCGGTCATTCGGCCCGACAAACTTGAACACCGTCGACACCTGACCGATTTCCTCGGCCGAGGCCAGCAATGGCATGGCCATCAGCAGGCCCAACAATCCTTTCGCTACACGCATCGAATTTTCCTTAGACCAGAATCAGGTTGTCACGGTGAACCAGTTCCGGCTCCGCCATGTAACCGAGCAAACCGACAATCGCATCCGACGACTGACCGATGATTTTTTGCGCTTCCAGGGCGCTGTAATTGGCCAGACCCCGAGCGATCTCCCGACCGTCCGGCGCCACACAGACGACCATCTCACCGCGACGGAAACTGCCTTGAACCAGTTTCACACCCACCGGCAGCAGACTTTTGTTGCCCTTGGACAACGCCGACACCGCCCCCTCATCCAGCACCAGAGTGCCACGGGTTTGCAGGTGACCGGCCAGCCACTGCTTGCGCGCCGCGAGCATGCCACGCTCCGGCGATAGCAGCGTGCCAATGCGCTCGCCCGCCTTCAGGCGATCGAGCACACGCTCAAGGCGCCCGCCGACGATGATGGTGTGCGCACCGGAACGCGCTGCCAGGCGTGCCGCACGCAACTTGGTCTGCATGCCGCCGCGCCCCAGCGCACCACCGGTACCACCGGCAACCGCATCCAGCGTCGGATCATCGGCGCGTGCTTCATAAATCAGCTGCGCATCGGGATTGTTGCGCGGATCGGCGTCGAACATGCCGTCGCGATCAGTGAGGATCACCAGCAGATCGGCCTCGACCAGATTGGCCACCAGCGCCGCCAGCGTGTCGTTGTCGCCGAAACGGATTTCATCGGTGACCACAGTGTCGTTTTCGTTGATCACCGGAATGACTTTCAGCTCGACCAGCGCACGCAAGGTACTGCGGGCGTTGAGGTAGCGCTTGCGGTCGGAGAGGTCGTCGTGGGTCAGGAGAATCTGCGCAGTGTGCCGGCCATGCTCGGCGAAGCTCGACTCCCAAGCCTGCACCAGCCCCATCTGACCGATTGCAGCGGCCGCCTGGAGCTCGTGCATGGCACTGGGTCGCGCGGTCCAGCCCAAGCGACTCATGCCGGCCGCCACCGCCCCGGAGGACACCAGCACCAGCTCGACGCCCGCTTCATGCAACGCCACCATCTGCTCGACCCAGACACTCA
>NZ_JH635998.1:3111602-3116117 GCF_000257605.1 Pseudomonas sp. R62 | reverse complement strand
TTCATGCAACGCCACCATCTGCTCGACCCAGACACTCATTGCCGCGCGATCCAGCCCTTTGCCGTCAGCTGTCAGCAAAGCGCTGCCGATCTTCACGACCCAACGCTGCGCACCTGTCACCTTGCTCCGCATCATCTTCAACCTTAGCTTGAGGGCAGCGCGACCTGGCGCTGCCCGTGACGTTAATCGTGGCGATTGCTGACCAACGATCGATTTCCGGATACTAAAACGCCGCTCGATTGAGCGGCGTTCAAGTTTATCGCAACGGATCAGTCACGCACGTAAATGATTTCCGGACCGTCTTCGTCATCCACATCTTCTTCGTCCCAGTCATCGTCGCCGATGTCATGGACCGACTTCACGCCACTGCGACGCAGGGCACGCTTGTCGTCCAGCGCCTGCAACTGCGCACGGGCTTCGTCTTCGATGCGCTGATCGAGATCGGCCAGCTCTTCCTTGTACGCAGGATCTGCGGCGAGGCGATCGGCACGGTCTTCCATGTAACGCATGATGTCGTGGCACAGACGCTCGGTACCGATCTTGGCGATGGCCGAGATCACGTACACCGGACCGGTCCACTCCAGACGATCGACGATTTCCTTGACCCGAGCATCGTGCTCTTCTTCAAGGATCTGGTCGCACTTGTTCAGCACCAGCCAGCGATCACGCTCGGCCAGCGACGGGCTGAACTTGATCAGCTCGTTGACGATCACTTCAGCCGCGTCAGGAGCACTGGAATCATCCAGCGGCGCCATGTCGACGAGGTGCAGCAGCAGACGCGTACGCGCCAGGTGCTTGAGGAAGCGAATGCCCAGGCCGGCACCGTCGGAAGCGCCTTCGATCAGCCCCGGAATGTCGGCAATGACGAAGCTCTTCCAGCGATCGACGCTGACCACACCCAGGTTCGGCACCAGCGTGGTGAACGGGTAGTCGGCAACTTTCGGCTTGGCCGCCGAGACCGAACGGATAAAGGTACTTTTACCGGCGTTCGGCAAGCCCAGCAGACCGACGTCGGCCAGCACTTTCATTTCCAGTTTCAGGTCGCGCTGCTCGCCCGGCTTGCCCGGCGTGGTCTGACGCGGTGCACGGTTGGTACTGGATTTGAAACGGGTGTTGCCCAGACCGTGCCAGCCGCCCTGCACTACCATCAGTTTCTGACCGGCCTTGGTCAGGTCGCCGATGACTTCCTGAGTGGCAGAGTCGATCACGGTGGTGCCGACCGGCACGCGCAGGATCAGGTCTTCGCCCTTCTTGCCGGTGCAGTCGGTGCTGCCACCGTTGGAGCCACGCTCGGCATCGAAGTGACGGGTGTAACGGTAGTCGACCAGGGTGTTGAGGTTTTCGTCGGCCATCATGTAGATGGAACCGCCGTCACCGCCATCACCGCCGTTCGGGCCGCCGTTTTCAATGAATTTTTCCCGGCGGAAACTCATGGCACCGTTGCCACCGTCACCGGCCTTTACGCGAATCGATACTTCATCAACAAACTTCATAACCAACGCCTCTCGCCGTACGGACGAGCCGAAAAACAATCAAGACATAAGACTCTTGCAAAAATGAGCGCAGCGACCCCAAGACACGACCTGCATCGCACGCCGACAGCCCATACAAACAGCTTTGCAAGAGACTCACCCCACAAACGAAAAAGCCCCGTCGCAAGACAGGGCTTCTCCAGCGATCTCGCGATTAAGCCGCGATTACGCTCACGTAACGACGACCGAAGGCGCCTTTTACTTCGAACTTGATCACGCCTTCGATTTTAGCGAAGAGAGTGTGATCCTTGCCCATGCCAACGCCGTAGCCAGCGTGGAATTGGGTGCCGCGCTGACGCACGATGATGTTGCCGGCCTTGATGACCTGGCCGCCATACATCTTCACGCCAAGGCGTTTGGCTTCTGAGTCGCGACCGTTACGGGTACTACCACCAGCTTTTTTGTGTGCCATGAGTTCAATTCTCCTAGTGAGGAATTAGGCTGTAATTAAGCCTGAATACCGGTGATTTTGATCTCGGTGAACCACTGGCGGTGGCCCATACGCTTCATGTGGTGCTTACGGCGACGGAACTTGATGATGCGGACTTTATCGTGACGACCTTGGGAGATCACTTCAGCCTTGACGGTTGCGCCAGCAACAACTGGTGCGCCGATGTTCACGTCGTCGCCGTTGGCGACCAGCAGAACGCGATCAAAAGTCACGGATTCGCCAGTAGCGATTTCCAGTTTTTCGATCTTCAGGTATTCACCTTCAGCGACCTTGTATTGCTTACCGCCGGTAACGATTACTGCGTACATGGTATTTCTCCGATAATCCTGCTCACCCAGCTCTTTATAAGAAGAGGTATTGGCTGGCATGGCTGCATGGGGCTGGAACGGCCCAAGTGCAATTGCGTAAGGCAGGTGCTGCCCAGGAAGTTCAGGGTGCGCGATTGTACGCAAGCAATCTGCCTCGCGCAAGTGGCCGTCCATCGCGCCTTGACAGGTCTGGACGGGGGTCCTAGCATGCCGCGCAACCCTTCTGGAGCGACTCTCGCTGATGCAACCCCAAGCTTTCTACCGCGCGGTGGCGGACGATTTTAGCGCCGTCGACGGCATCATCAAGAAGCAGCTGACGTCTCGAGTGCCGCTGGTATCGAAAATCGGCGATTACATCACGTCGGCCGGCGGCAAACGCCTGCGTCCTTTATTAGTGTTGCTGTGTGGCAAGGCCCTGGGTCGCGAAGGCGACGACATGCGCCTGCTGGCCGCCACCATCGAATTCCTGCACACCGCGACCCTGCTGCATGACGACGTCGTCGACATGTCCGGCATGCGTCGTGGCCGCTCGACCGCCAACGCCATGTGGGGCAATGCCCCGAGCGTGCTGGTCGGCGACTTCCTGTACTCGCGCTCGTTCGAAATGATGGTCGAACTGGGCTCGATGCCGGTGATGAAGATTCTCTCCCAGGCCACACGCATCATCGCTGAAGGTGAAGTGTTGCAGCTGTCCAAGGTGCGTGACGCCAGCACCAGCGAAGAAACCTACATGGAAGTCATCCGCGGCAAGACCGCGATGCTCTTCGAAGCCTCTACCCACAGCGCCGCCGCCCTGGCTGGCGCGACCGCCGAGCAGAGCGAAGCCCTGCGCACGTTCGGCGATCACTTGGGTGTGGCGTTCCAGCTGGTTGATGACCTGCTCGACTATAAAGGCGACGCGGAAACCCTGGGCAAGAACGTCGGCGACGATCTGGCCGAAGGCAAACCGACCCTGCCGCTGATCTACACCATGCGCGAAGGCACAGCCGAACAGGCGGCACTGGTGCGTCAGGCGATCCAGAAAGGCGGGATCGAAGACCTCGAAAGCATCCGCATCGCCGTCGAAGCGTCCGGCTCGCTGGAGTACACCGCGCAACTGGCCCGCGATTACGTGGCCCGTGCGATCAAGTGCCTCGAGGCGCTGCCGGCCAGCGAATACCGCGATGCGCTGGTGGAACTGAGCGAGTTCGCGGTAGCCCGCACGCACTGATTCATCCCCTGTGGGAGCGAGCCTGCTCGCGAAAGCAATCTGCCAATCGACTCAATGTTGACTGACACAGCGCTTTCGCGAGCAGGCTCGCTCCCACAGTTGTTTCTGCGCTATGCCCTCCTCCGCGTAAAACCCTATACAATGTGCGCCCTTTAGTCCTCCTGATACCCAAGGAACCTTAGTGAGCACGTTGCCACCCTGCCCGAAATGCAATTCCGAATACACCTACGAAGACGGCACCCAACTGGTCTGCCCCGAGTGCGCCCACGAGTGGTCTGCCAGCGGCGAAGCCGAAGTGGCGGCCGATGATGCCGTGAAGAAAGATTCGGTCGGCAACGTCCTGCAGGACGGCGACACCATCACCGTGATCAAGGACCTCAAGGTCAAGGGCACGTCGCTGGTGGTCAAGGTCGGCACCAAGGTCAAGAACATCCGCCTGTGCGATGGCGACCACGACATCGACTGCAAGATCGACGGCATCGGCCCGATGAAGCTCAAATCCGAGTTCGTCAGAAAAGTCTGAGCCTTGCGTCATCCATCCTGCGCCAGCCGTGGGATGGAGCTTTGCCCTCCCCGCTTCGGCTCAATGAATCCGCGCATGGCCATCAGCCAGCCATTTTGACCTGACACAATCTTTACCCGGAAAAATCCACGATCCGCCAATAGGCACTTGCTATTTGATGAATAAGAATTATTCTCATTGAAACCTTTCAAGGAGATGAGACCCATGACTTATTTGATCGACGCCTGGCTGGATCGCCCACACCCTTACCTCAGAATTCTCCATCGGGAAACCGGCGAAGTCTGCGCGGTGCTTGAAGAAGAAGCGCTGCATGAGCTGCAGGATCAAGGCGATCTGGACGTCAGCAGCCTCAATTCCAGCGAGCCGCTGGTACTCAAGGAGCTGGTGCGCAATCTGTTCCTGTTCTGCTATGCCCGGGCGTTGCGCCCGACCAATGAGCTGCACAACAAGATCGAAATATGAAACGCGGTCAAAACTGTAGGAGTGAGCCT
>NZ_JH635998.1:3102739-3110792 GCF_000257605.1 Pseudomonas sp. R62 | reverse complement strand
AACTGTAGGAGTGAGCCTGCTCGCGATAGCGGTGTGTCAGATAGCCAATCAACAACTGACACACCGCGTTCGCGAGCAGGCTCACTCCTACATTGGCCTGCCATCAAGCAGGCTCGGTATTACAGAACGTCGAGCAGCTCGACGTCGAATACCAGAACGCTGTGCGGCGGGATGCTGCCCACGCCTTGTGCGCCGTAAGCCAGTTCGCTCGGCACGTACAGGCGCCATTTGCTGCCGGCATTCATCAGTTGCAGGGCTTCGGTCCAGCCAGCGATCACGCCGCCAACCGGGAATTCTGCAGGCTGGCCGCGCTCGTAGGAGCTGTCGAACACAGTGCCGTCGATCAGCGTGCCGTGGTAATGCGTACGCACCTGGTCTTCACGGGTCGGCTTGGCGCCATCGCCCTGAGTCAGTACTTCGAATTGCAGGCCGGAAGCCAGGGTGGTGATGCCGTCACGCTTGGCGTTTTCGGCGAGGAAGGCCAGGCCTTCGCCAGCCGCGGCTTCAGCCTTGGCAGCTGCTTCGGCTTGCATGATCTCGCGGATCACTTTGAAGCTGGCGGACATTTCTTCCTGGCCAACACGGCTTGGCTTGCCGGCGAAAGCGTCGGTCAGACCGGCCAGGATCGCGTCCAGGCTGACACCCGGTGGCGGGTTGTCGCGCAGCTGGTCGCCGAGTTGACGGCCGATACCGTAGCTGACGCGGGTTTCGTCGGTGGACAGATTTACTTCGGACATGACACTGCTCCGCTGTGCGGACGGCCACAGGACTTGCCGTGCGTGCACAGCGCGTCCCGGCGCGCCCGGAACCAAAAGGGCGAGCAGACTAGCACAGATACCCCGGACTTGGGGCCGGGGCTACAGGGCCGAACGCTAGGCGAGCGGCACTTTCAGGCTTTCATCGAGGTCAGCGACCAGGCCACACATTTCGTCATGGACCGAGGTGTGCACAAGATTGAAGGGCAGTACCGGAAAGGCATGCAGCAGATCCCGCGCGTGCTCCACTGATCGCAGCGTCAGCATATTGCCCTTGAGATCGCTCAACGGATACGCCGTCCCATGCATCCTCGCTTCCAACAGGTAAATGCCTCCTTCCATGGAGATCAGGTTCAACTCGTCGACCTTTTTGGCAACAGCAAACGCGTTCAACTCTTGCAGGTTCATGGAAGCACCTCACACCGTGGCGAATCGCACCGTTACAGGCATAGGCCGCTGCGCTTGAAAGCACAAGCCACATACGAAACCGCCCGTCTGTTTCGCAACAGACGGGCGGTTTTTTTGCCTTGATCGGCTGATCAGTGCTTGGTGACCTTGTCCAGGTAACCCATGGCAAACGCGGACACCACAAAAGTCATGTGAATGATCACGTACCACATCAGATGCTCGGGATCGACGTTCTTGGCATCCATGAAGATGCGCAGCAGGTGGATCGAAGAAATCGCCACGATCGACGCCGCGACTTTCATCTTCAGCGACGACGAGTCCATGGTGCCCAGCCAGCTGAGCTTCTCTTTGCCTTCGTCGATGTCCAGTTGCGAGACGAAGTTCTCGTAGCCGGAAATCATCACCATCACCAGCAGACCACCCACCAGCGCCATGTCGATCAGCGACAGCAGCACCAAGATCAGATCCGATTCAGCCATGGCGAAGACGTTGGGCAGGATATGGATGATTTCCTGGAAGAACTTCAATGCCAGCGCCAGCAGACCGAGGGACAGGCCGATGTAGATCGGCGCCAGCAGCCAGCGGGTGGCGTACATTGCATTTTCGATAAAGCGTTCCATTGACTCTCACACAAAGGGCTGGAAATGGCGGCGAGTATAACAGCCCGCTGTGACAGCCAGAAACCACCGGAAAATCCGCCACCTGCGTGTGTGTGACAAAGTTTTTCTGCTAGTGTCCAAAGCATTGACAGCCCAATGACAGTGGACAGGACGCGTGGAAATGGATGTGCGATCAGCCTTGACGACTGCCGGAATCTGCCTCGCCTTGCTCATCGGCGGTTGCTCGCCCGGCGATGAAAAACAAGTCGCCAACCTCGACGAAAAGACCGCCACCTTCGAACAGTCACTGGACACGATCAGCGATCCCAAGCTCAAGGACGCCATCACCGAACTCGGCGGTTCGCTGCTGTTGCTCGAGCGCGCCCGGCTCAAGCTCGACGACATCGCGCCGCACACCGAATACGGCGCAGACGCCCTCGCCGTGCTCAAGCACTACCCTACCCCGCAAGCGCTGGTCGATACCTTCATCAATGGCCTGTTCGTGCTGCACAAGGACGCCAGCTCGGATTACCTCACCGATCTGCAGCCGGTATTCCCGTTCAACCTGAACATTCCCGGCGGTTTCCTGTTCCCGCACGGCATCGAGTGGCACTCGGTCACGTTGAGCAACAAACGCGTGATCGCCTGGCAGCCGGAGTGGTCGGAGACCGATCCAGGCATTCAGCTCAGCCCGTCCAGCTCCAACGTGACCAACCCCGATGACCTGACGGTGACCTACCCGTTCATCGATGGCCTCAACGTCGACAAGAAAAGCCTGCCGCAACCGGTCAGCCTGCAAGGCCAGGTCGAAGTCATCGCGCCCCGGCGGCTGTACAGCTTTGACCTGACGCAGAAAGACGTCGGCCAGACCCGCAGCAACGACAACCTCAGCGTCAAACTGCTCAAGCTGGAAAAGAACTATGCCGAGGTCGAAGTCAGCAACAGCCTGCCGCTGGCAGCGGAAGTCGCCGAAACCCGGATCAATCCGCTGATCGTCCAGGCCCGCGACGCCAGCGGCGAATACCTGGTGCGCGCCGGCTCGATCAACGAAAGCCCGGAGCAGGTCGAGTTTTACCAGAAGCAACTGACGCAGTTACAAAAACAGAAGAGCTGGAGCGACTCTCTGGAAAAACAGCTCAGCGACGACCAGCAAGCCTTCGAGAAAGACCACCCGCGCCGCTACAACAAGGTGTATTTCCACGGCCCGATCGACACACTGGAAGTCAGCGTGCTCGACTTCTCCTCGGCAACGGTGACGCGCAAATCCCTGGACCTGCCGGTGCGCACCTTCAATCCGCACACCACGGCCAAAGCCGTGCAGCCGCTGGACCTGCCAGTTGTGGTGTATGACGATCTCGCCGCCAACTGGCTCAAAGGCGCGCACCTGACCGAGGAACAATTGAAGGCCGGCGTGCGCATTCATCAATCGGTGGAAGAGCCGAGCGCGGCGCGTATCGAGTTCTCCCACCGCCGCACCTTCAATGACGAATTGCTTGGCGACGAACTCAACCCCGGTGTCAGCCCGGTGACCTTCTTCACGGAAAAGCGCGGCGGCAAACTCGACGAGCCGATCGAACTGCCGCCCGAGGCGTACCAGGTCGATCCGCTGCAAGCGACGATTACTTATGATCTGAACCTGTTTCCGGAAACCCCGGCGATTGCCGTGGGCTCGATGCCGTTGTTTCTGGCCACGGTGGCCAAGCAATCCTACGACGCGCAGTCATTGCCCAAAGGCCTGGCGATCAAGGACAACACGCTGGTGGTCGACCTGAAAACCTTCCCGGCCAACGAATGGCGTTTCTTCGTCAAGGACGACAGTGGCCACTACCTCAAGCAGATTCTTTCGGTCAGCCACGACGCCAGCACCGAAGGCCCGGCGCTACTCGGCGTGCACTATTTTTACGGTCGCCCGACTCGCGTGGAAACCTATCAGCGCACCGACCTCGCCACCGTGCAATACGGCTTTGAGGTCAAGCTCGACAAGGCGCAGGTGGACCAGACAACGCCTTAACCGTTGAGACTGCGCCCACGGCCGCCGTTGATCTGCCGCAACTGCGCTTGCAGGTGCAGGCTCCAGATCTGCGGATCATCGGCCAGTTCGTAACCATGCAAGGTCAGGCTTTCAACGATGGTGTCGAGAATCGACTCGGCCGCGACCGGGCCGTGGAACGGGCCTTGGGCTTTTATCGCGGAAGGTTGTTCGCCGGCCATGCCGGCCGCGAAGAGCAGCGTCCACATGCCGTTGTCGCCGGCCAGCGGCTTGACGGCGCATTCGATACGGGTCACCAGACCCAGGCATTGACGGGTGAGACAGAGGTTGCGCGACATGGCGGCGACCCTCGGTAAAGCCGGTATTCAGCCCCCACGGGAGGACTGGCTCGATCCAGTGATACTGTCGATATCCTTGACCTGAGAATAGAAGAAAAGTGTCCCGCGCAAGCCAAATGGAACCAGAAGGCGCCGAATGGTCATTGTGTGAATATTGGCGTCAGAGTAGTGGCACATTCCCCGAAGATCCCCGCAGAGATCAATCTGGAAAAGCACTGTGGGAGCGAGCCTGCTCGCGAAGACGATGGACCAGCCAACTCATTCGTCGACTGATACAGCGCTTTCGCGAGCAGGCTCGCTCCCACAGGGTCTGGAAAGAACTGATCAGGCCGGTTTGGCTTCGGCGAGGGCCTCCTGCGCCAGTTCCTTCTCAGCCTCTTTCAAGTCCTCTTCGCTGATCATCTCGGCGATATCGCGCAGGCGCTCGACCACTCGCGCATTGATGCTGCCTTCGGGGAATTCGCCATCGGCGTTCGGCTCCCCGGCCGGCTCACCCACCAGCAGGCTCAGCGCCTCATCGGCCTGACGCACCGCATATACGTGGAACTGCCCGGCGCGCACGGCGGCGAGGACTTTCTCATCGAGCATCAGCGTGGCGACGTTGGCCTGGGGAATGATCGCGCCCTGCTCGCCGGTCAGGCCGCGCGCTTCGCAGAGGCGGAAGAAGCCTTCGATCTTCTCGTTGACCCCGCCGACTGCCTGCACTTCGCCGAACTGGTTGATCGAACCGGTGATGGCAAAACATTGCTTGAGCGGGGTTTTCGACAGCGCCGAAATCAGCGTGCACGCCTCGCCCAGCGATGCGCTGTCGCCGTCGACGTAACCGTACGACTGTTCCAGCGCAATGCTCGCCGAGATCGCCAGCGGGAATTCCTGGGCGTAACGGCTGCCCAGATAACCGGTGAGAATCATCACGCCTTTGGAGTGGATCGGCTGGCCGAGGTTGACCTCACGCTCGATGTCGACGATGCCGCTGCCGCCCGGGTACACCGTGGCGGAAATCCGCGCCGGCACGCCGAACGCCGAATCGCCGACTTCCAGCACCGTCAGCCCGTTGCACTTGCCGACTGCCGCGCCATCGGTGTCGATGAGGATGATCCCGGCGAGCATGTCGTCCAGAATCCGTGCCGAGACCCGCCCGGTGCGGGTGGCCTTGGCTTTCAGGGCGCGTTCGATATGGCCTGCGTCCGTCATTTCATCGCCGGCCAGATGGCGAATGAAATCCGCCTCGCTGACCAGTTGGAACAGATCGCCAATGCGCGCCGACAAGCGCCCCTGATGCTCGGCCAGCCGTGCGCTGTAGGTCGCCAGCCGCGCCACCGCATCGGCGGTCAGCGGCGCCATGCCTTCTTCCGAAGTACGGGTTTTCAGGAGCTGGGCGAACTGCTCAAGGCTTTCGTCGACCATCGGGATGTCTTCGTCGAAGTCGACCAGAACGCGGAACATCTCCTGGAAGTCCGGATCGAGATCCTGCAGCGTGTAATACAGCTGCCGCGCACCGATGATGATGACTTTGACCTGCAGCGGAATGTGCTGCGGGTTCAGGGTCATGGTGGCGAAGCGGCCCATCTCGCCCAGCGGCGATTCCATTTTCAGTTTGCGCGATTGCAGGGCGCGTTTGAGCGCATCCCACACGAACGGCTCGCTGAGCATTTTTTCCGCTTCAAGAATCAGGAAACCACCATTGGCGCGGTGCAGCGCACCCGGACGCAACTGCCGGTAAGTGGTGTAGAGCGCGCCCTGATCGGTGGTGTACTCGATGCGGCCGAACAGGTTTTCGTAGGTCGGATGCGGTTCGAATACCACCGGTGCACCGCCGCTGGCCGGATGCCCGACCACCAGGCTCGGTGCGTATTGTTCTTCCAGCAACTTGCGCGCGACGGCGTCGGTCTTGCTGTCGTCGACCAGTTGCTCGACCACGGTTTTCAGCAGATACACCTGCATCGCTTGCAGGTAACCGCAGACCCCGGCGTTCTCCGCGTACTTTTCCGACAGCGGCGCCAGCAACGGCTGCAAGGCCAGGGTGATGGTTTCTTCATTGAGGTGGCGCAGTTGATTGTTCGACTCGCGCTTCCACTGCGGCAGGCTGGCGAGTTCTTCGTTCAGGCGCTCTTCGAGGCCGGAAATGTCATCGTGAAAACGCTCGCGCTCGGCTTCCGGCAACTGCGCGAATTCGGCTTCGTCCAGGGCCTTGCCGTCGAGCATCGGGGTGAAGGCGATATTGCTGCTGTCGCGGTACAGGGCGACGTCTTTTTCCAGGGCCAGGCGCTCGATGATGTCCAGCGCCTTGTCGTAGCGCTGGTTGAAGGCGCGGTCGATGGCGCTTTTTTTCTGCTGGTAGGACGGGTGTTCGAAAACTGCTGGAAAAGTCGCCAGCAGGTTGTCGATCAGGCCGTTGATGTCGCCGATGAACGAGGCCGCCGTGCCCGATGGCAGCTCCAGGGCACGTGGTTCGCGCGGCTCATCGAAGTTGTTGACGTAGACCCAGTCCGCCGGGGTCTGCAGGCGCTTGCCTTCGGCTTTCAGGTAGCGTTTGACGAACGAGAAACGGCCGGTGCCGGGCTCGCCCATGACGAATACGTTGTAACCGGGACGTGGCATCGCCACACCGAACTGCAAGGCTTCGACCGCGCGTTCCTGGCCGAGCACACCGCGAAAGGGCTCCAGATCATTGGTGCTAGTGAAGCTGAACTGTTCAGCGGAAAACGGACGAGTCAGCGCTTCGGGCGCAAGACGCAGGCTGGCAGCAACAGGATCAGGCATCGGGCTTCCTTAACAATCAGGCGGGGCAGGTAGCGGCATTCTGGCGCTGCCCGTGCCCCACTGGCAAGGCGCGCCACATGACAAAGCATAGACAAGCGCGCGGCCGGCCGACGCGTCCCGATAAATCAGAGGTTTATTCCAAATATTTTGCAAAAAGTCACGGAACCGCTGGAACGTGCCTAAACTCCAAACTGCGCGGCTGGAACTAATACCGGCCCACTGACACTTTCGGCTTTGTCCTCGGGCAGAGCACGAAGGGCCAGAACCCTGTCCATTGGTATGCACATAAAGAGAACAAAGCTATGAAACGGATTCTTCTCGGTACTCTCTTCACCGCTGTATCCATCAACGCAATGGCGCAAGCCCCGGGCGGCCCGGATTGCGGTTGGGGCAACATGCTGTTCGAAGGTCAGCGTGGCACCCCGGCGCACTTCCTTGCTTCCACCACCAACGGCACTTCCGGTAACGCTACCTTCGGTATGACCTCCGGCACCAACGGCTGCTCGACCAACGCGTCCCTGACTTATGGCGGCAAATCCTGGTTCGCCATGAATGGCATGATGAACGAGCTGTCCGAAGACATGGCCAAAGGCAATGGCGAAGCGCTGACCACTTATGCCGTGGTCCTGGGCGTAGCACCGGAAGATCGCGCGCACTTCGCGCAAGTGACCCACGAGCACTTCCAGCAGATCTTCAGCAAAGCTGACGTGACCGCTGAAGACGTGCATACCAACACCCTGGCAGTACTGAAGTCGGACCCACGTCTGGCCAAGTACGCAACTCAGGCTTAAGCTCGACCCCGCCCGCTTCCTTCGGGAAGCGGGTTTTATTTTGAATACGGTCTGTAGCGAGGGGATTTATCCCCGTTCGGCTGCGAAGCAGTCGTAAAACCTGTGCATGCGATGTATCCGACGCATTGGTGACACAGCTTATGGGGCCGCTTCGCAGCCCAGCGGGGATAAATCCCCTCGCCACAGGGTGCAGTGATTACCCCCGATCCGGGATTTTTTTTCTTTCGACTTAAGTTGCCACCTATGCTCAAACGCCTTGCCTGGCTGGCGCTCTGTGTCTGCGCCCCGCTGTCCGCCGCGCCTCACATCGATCCTCAACGTTTGCAGCAACTGGCCAACGACCGCTTCTGGATTTCCCTCGGTCATTACGAAACCGCCAAGCTTGGCGGCTGGCGCAGCTATGTCAGCG
>NZ_JH635998.1:3101178-3102310 GCF_000257605.1 Pseudomonas sp. R62 | reverse complement strand
CTATGTCAGCGACAAGAAGTTCTTTCTCGCGCCCGACGGCAACGAGCATCCGGACCGCGAACTGGCCGCCACCGTGCAGGCGCTGTTCGCCCCGGCCAGCCTCGGCGAGCAGCACGCACAATGTGTATACCCGGCGCGCACGCGCTGGCTGAAAGCGCAGCTCAATCTCGCTGACCTGCCAGCGCCGGAATGCGCCGAATACAAGCAATGGTTCAAGGACGTCTCGCCGCACAGCGCGGTGATGATTTTCCCGGCGGCGTATCTCAACAGCCCGTCGTCGATGTTCGGCCACACCCTGCTGCGCATCGATCAGGCGGATGTGCAGGCCGACAAGACCTCGCTGCTCAGCTACGCGATCAACTTCGGCGCCTACATCGAAGGCTCGGACAACAGCATTCTGTATGCCTGGAAAGGCTTGATGGGCGGCTACCCGGGGCTGTTCGCGCTGGTGCCGTATCAGGAAAAACTCTCGGAATACCGCAGCCTGGAAAACCGCGATCTGTGGGAATACCGGCTCAATCTGACTCAGGAAGAAACCGCACGCATGGTCGAACATGTGTGGGAGCTCAAGCAGATCCAGTTCGACTATTTCTTCTTCGACGAAAACTGCTCGTATCGCTTGCTGGAACTGCTGCAAGTGGCGCGGCCGAGCCTGCGCCTGACCGAACAGTTCCCGCTGACCGCAATCCCCACCGACACCGTCAAAGCGGTGAAAGAGGCCGGGCTGGTCGAACACATCGAATATCGCCCGTCCCGCGAACGTGAACTGCTCAGCCGCGCCGAACCGTTGAGCGATGACGAACAACAATGGGTGCTCAAGGTCAGCGCCGATCAAAAAGTCCTGCAAGAGCCAACGTTCAAAGCCCTGCCGCGCGCACGTCAGGCGTTGATCGTTGACGCCGCCTATCGTCTGGAGCGCTACCGCGCCAACGGTCAGGAGCGCGACCCGCAACGAGCGCAGCGCAGTTTCGAATTGCTGCGGGCGATCAACAAGAACCCGGCGCCGGAGCTGGAAATACCGCAACCCGGTCTGCCCGAAGATGGCCACGAGTCCCGCACCTGGCAGGCCGGCCTCGGTACGCGCGGCGATCGCGCGTTCGGCGAATATGGCCTGCGCATGGCTTATCACGAC
>NZ_JH635998.1:3091953-3101066 GCF_000257605.1 Pseudomonas sp. R62 | reverse complement strand
CGAAGGCAATGACTGGCAGTTGCAGCAACTGGATCTGGCGACCATTCGTTCGCTGACTCCGCGCAACGAGCTGCTGCAACCGCTGTCGTGGCAAGTCACCGGTGGCCTGGAGCGGGTGCCGGGCAAGCATGACGACGAAACACTGGTCAGCCATGTCAACGGCGGCGGCGGCGGTACCTGGCAATTGGGCGAAGACGTGCTCGGCTTCGCGCTGGGCACGGTGCGCGTGGAGCACAACAACGACTTTGCCGAGTTTGTTTCCCCGGCCGGTGGCTTCAACACCGGGGTGCTGTGGAAAAACCCGCTGGGCAACCTGAGTCTGGAAGCCAAGGGCGACTACTTCTTCAACGGTGAAGTGCGCCGCAGCCTGAGCCTGAATCAGCAGTGGGAGCTGTCGCGCAACCTCGGTTTGCGCCTGACTGCACAGCGTGAATTCAGCCATCTCGCCAGCCCGGAAACGGAAGTCATGCTGGAAGTGAAGTGGTATCACTACTGATCCCGAGCCTGTGTAAATCTTCCTGTGGGAGCGAGCCTGCTCGCGAAAGCGGTGGGTCAGTCAATAGTAGTGTTGCCTGACACGACGCCTTCGCGAGCAGGCTCGCTCCCACAGGGGCTTTGTGGTGTGCAATGGATTTTTCACAGGCGTTCGACAGCCGCCTCATGAATCGCCTTCTAGACTTTCCTTATGAGCCGAGTATCGGCGCGGGAGAGTGCGATGTGGCGGTGCGTGGGATTGTTGGCCGTTGTATTGGCGCTGGGCGGTTGCCAGACCACCCATGAAGACTTGATCGCCAAGGGTTATCCACCGGCCTTCGCCGACGGTTTCGATGACGGTTGCGTCAGCGGCCGGCAAGCGGCGGGCTCGATCAGCGGTGAGTTTCGCAAGAACGTGCCGCGCTATCTCAAGGATCAGCAATACGCCGACGGCTGGGTCGACGGCTTCCGCCAATGTCAGGCGATGCTCGAAAACAGGGATCGCGAGCAATATCGCAACGAGCATTGGGACGAACGCGAACGCGCCTGGCAGCAGCAGAAGGACCAGGACGTCGGGCGGGCTTATCGCTCGCAATAGGTCGTTTGCAGACATCCGTTGAAACCAAATGCCGGCAATCATGGCCCAAATCCTTTAACAGGAGGACTTCATGAGTCGCGCATTCGTCAACGAAGACAACGCCGCCGCGCAGGCCGATCAGCCGGTCGAACGTCAGGTCAGCACGCAGCCCAACTACGTCACCCCGCAAGGGCTGGCGCAGTTGCAGGCGAAAGTCATCGAGTTGCAGAGCCTGCACGCCGAGCAAACGGCCAAGGGCGAGCAGGCCGACAAGCAACGTCTGGCCGATCTGCAACGGGATCTGCGTTATTTCACTCAACGCCTGAGCAGCGCCCAAGTCGCAGTCGCTGCGACCTCCATTGACAAGGTGCAGATCGGTAGCTGGGTGACTTTTGCCGATGAACGCGACACTGAACACCGCGTGCAACTGGTCGGCGAGGATCAGGCCGATGCCAATCAGGGCTTGATCAACTGGGCCTCACCGCTGGGCCGGGCCTTGCTCGGCGCCCGGCTCAACGATGAAGTGCTATGGCAGCGACCTGCCGGCGATCAACTGATCGAAGTGATCCGCATCGAACCGGCTTAAACCACGCCTTGCGCCAACATCGCATCGGCGACTTTGACGAAGCCGGCGATGTTCGCGCCCTTGACGTAATTGACCTGACCGTTGTCTTCGCCGTAATGCACGCAGGCGTGGTGGATCGACTGCATGATCGCGTGCAGCTTGCTGTCCACCTCGCCCGCCGTCCACAGCAGGCGCATGGCGTTCTGCGACATTTCCAGACCACTCACGGCCACACCGCCGGCATTCGACGCCTTGCCCGGTGCGAACAAAATACCGGCCTCGATAAAGATATCCACAGCCTCCAGCGTGGTCGGCATGTTCGCGCCTTCAGCCACACAGACGCAGCCATTGCGCAGTAGAGTGCGCGCGGCTTCGGCGTCGAGTTCGTTTTGCGTCGCGCAGGGCAGCGCGATATCGCACGGCAGCGACCACGGATGTTGGCCGGCGCGGAATTCCAGACCATGGGCGCTCGCCAGTTCGCTGATGCGCCCGCGCTTGATGTTTTTCAGTTCCAGCAGCGCCAGCCACTGTGCTTCGCTCAAGCCTGCTTCGCAGTACAGCGTGCCTTCGGAGTCGGACAGGGAAATCACTTTGCCGCCGAGATCCATGACTTTGCGCGCCGCGTACTGAGCAACGTTGCCAGAACCGGAAATCGCCACGCGCTTGCCTTCCACGCTCTGCCCGCGGCGCTTGAGCATTTCTTCGGCGAAGTACACGCAGCCGAAACCGGTGGCTTCCGGGCGAATCAGGCTGCCGCCGTAAGTCATGCCCTTGCCGGTGAGGACGCTGGTGAACTGGTTGCTCAGGCGCTTGTACTGGCCAAACAGGAAACCGATCTCCCGCGCACCGACACCGATATCACCGGCCGGCACGTCGACGTCAGCACCGATGTGGCGATACAGCTCGCTCATGAACGCCTGGCAGAAGCGCATGACTTCAGCATCGCTCTTGCCCTTCGGATCAAAGTCGGAACCGCCCTTGCCGCCGCCCATGGGCAGGGAGGTCAGCGAGTTCTTGAAGGTCTGCTCGAAGGCGAGGAATTTCAGCACGCCGAGGTTCACCGACGGATGGAAGCGCAGGCCGCCCTTGTACGGGCCGATGGCGCTGTTCATCTGGATACGGAAGCCGCGATTGACCTGGACCTTGCCCTGATCGTCGACCCACGACACGCGAAACATCACCGCGCGCTCCGGCTCGCAAATGCGCTCGAGAATGCCCGAAGTCAGGTAATGCGGATTAGCTTCGAGAAACGGCCACAGACTGCGCAGGACTTCTTCGACAGCCTGGTGGAATTCGGGTTGATCCGGGTCGCGTTGTTTCAGGCGCGCAAGGAAGGATTCGACGGATTCGATCATGGGCAAAGTCTCGGCAAATTTATTGTCGTTGGAGGAGATTGGGCCGGACTGTAACAAACGAATTGCGCACAGGAACAGAGCAAAATGTCGCAGTTATGAAATTAAATGGTGCACAGGATATAAATCCGAGGGGTTTTTGATCCGTTTTTGCACCTGAGTGGGGAGTTCAGATCCAAGACTTGCACCAACAGTTACACCGTCTTCGCGAGCAGGCTCGCTCCCACATTTGAAATGCGTTACCCCTGTGGGAGCGAGCCTGCTCGCGAAAGCCGCAACTCGGTTTATCAGGAAAAACCCAGGGCAAAAAAAACGGAGCCCGAAGGCTCCGCTCTTTCTGCAACCAACCCGATATCAGGCCAGTTTCTTGTGACGTACCCGGTGTGGCTGGGCCGCTGCTTCGCCGAGGCGTTTTTTGCGGTCGGCTTCGTACTCGGTGTAGTTGCCTTCGAAGAACACCGCTTGCGAGTCGTCTTCGTACGCCAGGATGTGTGTGGCGACACGGTCAAGGAACCACCGATCGTGGGAGATCACAATCGCCGCGCCCGGGAAGTCCAGCAGGGCTTCTTCCAGCGAACGCAGGGTTTCCACGTCGAGGTCGTTGGACGGTTCGTCGAGCAGCAGGACGTTGCCGCCCTCCTTCAGGGTCAGCGCCAGATGCAGACGACCGCGCTCACCGCCGGACAGATCCTTGACGAACTTCTGCTGATCGCCGCCCTTGAAGTTGAAGCGACCGACGTAGGTGCGCGACGGGATCTCGTAGTTGCCGATGCGGATCTGGTCGGAACCGTCGGAAATCTGCTGGAACACGGTCTTGCTGCCGTCGAGGTCTTCGCGGCTCTGGTCGACGCAGGCCAGCTGCACGGTTTCACCGATTTCGATGCTGCCCGAATCCGGAGTTTCCTTGCCCATCAGCATGCGGAACAGCGTCGATTTACCGGCACCGTTACCGCCGATCACGCCGACGATGGCGCCCTTCGGCATGGAGAACGACAGGTTGTCGATCAGCACGCGATCGCCGTAGCCCTTGGTGACGTTCTTGAACTCGATGACCTTGTCACCCAGGCGTGGACCGGCCGGGATGTAGATCTCGTTGGTCTCGCTGCGCTTCTGGAATTCCTGCGATTGCATTTCTTCGAAGCGTTGCAGACGTGCCTTGGATTTCGACTGGCGGGCCTTGGCGCCTTTGCGCACCCACTCCAGTTCTTCTTTCATGGCTTTTTCATGAGCCGACTGCTGCTTGGATTCCTGGGCCAGACGATCGGACTTGGCTTCGAGCCAGCCCGAATAGTTGCCCTCGTAAGGAATGCCCGCGCCGCGGTCGAGTTCCAGAATCCAGCCGGCGACGTTGTCGAGGAAGTAGCGGTCGTGCGTGATCGCGACCACGGTGCCCGGGAAGTCGTGGAGGAAATGCTCCAGCCACGCCACCGAATCGGCATCCAGGTGGTTGGTCGGTTCGTCGAGCAGCAGCATGTCCGGCGCGGACAGCAGCAGACGGCACAGGGCGACACGGCGCTTTTCACCACCGGACAGGTGTTCGACTTTCGCGTCCCAGGCTGGCAGACGCAGCGCATCGGCGGCGACTTCCAGCTGCCGCTCAAGGTTGTGGCCGTCGCTGGCCTGCAGGATCGCTTCGAGCTTGGCCTGTTCAGCAGCAAGCTTGTCGAAGTCGGCATCCGGGTCGGCGTAGGCCGCGTAGACCTCGTCCAGACGCGCTTGCGCATCCTTGATCACGCTGACCGCTTCCTCGACCACTTCACGCACGGTCTTGGCAGGGTCGAGCTGCGGCTCTTGCGGCAGGTAACCGATGTTCAGGTCCGGCATCGGACGGGCTTCGCCTTCGAACTCGGTGTCGACGCCGGCCATGATTTTCAGCAGCGTGGATTTACCCGAACCGTTGAGGCCGAGCACGCCGATCTTGGCGCCGGGGAAGAAGGACAGCGAAATGTTCTTGAGGATTTCCCGCTTCGGCGGAACAACTTTGCCCAGCCGATGCATGGTGAAGACGTATTGAGCCATGGAGAACCTTGGGTCAGTGACAGATGAATGATTGGAGCGCAGGCGATGCCTGGCCAGACTGTGCGCGTCGTTCACTTGATCGCGATCAATGCGTGCGCGCTGGAAAAAGTCTGATTGTAGGGGCTGGAACGCCCCCGGTCTAACCGGCAAAGCTACCTTAATGCTGGAAGGCAGTCCAGCCGAGAGGGGCTGGCACTTCGCCACGAGTCAAGGCATGCTAGCCGCCCTTCGGGCGTCCGGCTTATAGTGCACGTCGCGCCAGTCCAGCCAAATCGCAGGATCACAGCTTGACCAATGTCACTCCGCCAGCCTCTGTGAGCAGCACCCCACCGGCGCCCGGCTCGCCCCTGCGCGGGACATTAAAGGGTGCGCTGGCCACCCTCGTGCTGTTATTGCTCGCGTTGCTGTTCTGGCAACTGCTCGATCAATTGCGCGAAACTCAGAAAAATCAGCGCCAATACACCATCGACTACACCGCCGACCTCGCCGCCCAGGTCAGCCTGAACATGGCGCTGAACGCGCAAATCGCCCTCAATCTGCTACCGATCGTCGAACAACCGCAAACCGCCGACGAACAGCAGATGCTCCTGCGCAAACTGCAACGCTCGCTGCCAGATCTGCGCAGCATGGCCCTGCTCTCGCCCTCCGGCCGGATCATCAGCGACAGCGCCACCGACAGTTCCGACGCCGATTACCTGACCGAACTGGTGCGCCGCAGCCGTGCCCAGGCGCATTACTTCAGCAATGCCGATGACGGCTCGGTGGTGCATCTGCTGTTGCATCAGGCCAGCGGCAGCAGTCGCGGTTACTGGGCCTTGCGCCTGACGCCAACCTTCTTCGATTCGCTGACCAAACAGGACGCCACCGCCCTGCGCCCGTTGTGGCTGGTGGAAAACCGCCTCAATCACCAGATCATCAGCCGCGACGCCGGGCTGCCCTCGGTCAAGGCTGGCGGGCTGACGCCCGACGATGTCGCCAACACCGTGCTGACCGTGCCGCTGAGCAGCAGCGACTGGCAATTGCGCGGGCTGTTCGACCGCCAGCGCGTACTGGAAGAATTGCTGCCGGCGTTCATCGGCAAATGCCTGCTCGGCCTGGCGTTTTCGATGTTGCCGGTGATCGCGCTGCTGAACATGCGTCGGCGCCAGCGCCAGGTGCATGAAGGCCGGCGGCGTTATCAGGATATTTTCGAAGGCACCGGCGTGGCCTTGTGCGTACTCGACCTGTCCGGCCTCAAGCAGATGTTCGACAAGGCGCAGATCCAGACCAGTGACCAGCTCAAGGCCTGGCTCGACCAACCGCAGCAGCGCCAGCAGTTGCTCGCGGAAATGCGCGTCACCGAAGTCAATCAGGTCGCCCTGCAACTGCTCGATGTGCACTCCTGCGACGATGCCTGGCAACTGCTGATCGATGGCCAGCGCCATCCGCAGTGCGCGATCGGTCAGCAGATCCTCGACGCCGTCCTGCAACAGCAGAAGCAGCTGGAACTGGAAATCAAACTGCCCAACAGCAATGGCCGCGACCAGCACCTGTGGATGGTCCTGCGCCTGCCGAGCGAGCAGCACGACTATAAAGCGGTGATTCTCAGCATCAACGACATCACCAGCCGCAAGCTGATCGAGCTGTCGCTGCTGGAGCGCGAAGGTTTCTGGTCGGACGTGGTGCGCACCGTACCGGATCATCTGTATGTGCAGGACGTGATCAGCCAGCGGATGATTTTCAGCAACCACCACCTCGGCCAGACCCTGGGCTACAACCGCACTGAACTGCATCAGATGGGCGAGTACTTCTGGGAAATCCTCCTGCACCCGGAAGACGCCGACTATTACCATCGTTCGCGGCAGTTGCAGCGTCACGCCGGTTACAGCCAGTTGTTGCAATGCCAATTGCGCTTCCGCCATCGCGACGGCAAGTGGCGGCGCTTCGACATCCGTGAACAGGCGCTGGCGCGGGACAAGCACGACCAGGTCACGCGGATCATCGGCGTGGCCAAGGACATCACCGAACAGATCGAGGCCAGCGAATCGCTGCGTGACAGCGAGCAGCGTTACCGCATGCTCGCCGAAAGCATCAGCGACGTGATTTTCTCCACCGACAGCAAGCTCTCGCTGAACTACGTCAGCCCGTCGGTGCAGGCGGTGCTCGGTTACAACGCCGAATGGATTTTCCAGAACGGCTGGCAATCGATCATCGCCAATCCCGGGCAACTGAACGGCATTCATGTGCTGATGGACCGCGTCAGCAAGGCGCTGGACAAGCCCGAGCAACTGGCATTGCTGCGCAGTCAGGTGCAAACGCAGCTGTTCCTCTTCGATTGCCTGCGTGCCGATGGCCGCAAGATTCCGATCGAACTGCGCCTGGTGCTGGTGTGGGACGAACACGGCGCATTCGAAGGCGTGCTCGGTGTCGGCCGCGATATCAGCCAGCAGCGCCGTGCCGAAAAAGATCTGCGCATGGCCGCCACGGTATTCGAGCACTCGACTTCGGCAATCCTGATCACCGACCCCGCTGGGTACATCGTCCAGGCCAACGAAGCGTTCAGTCGGGTCAGCGGCTACAGCGTCGGCGAAGTGCTCGACCAGTTGCCGAACATGCTCACCGTCGACAAGCAGCAGGACGCGCACTTGCGCTACGTGCTCAAGCAGTTGCACGAGCACAGCACCTGGGAAGGCGAAGTGTGGATGAAGCGCCGTAACGGCGAGCATTACCCGGCGTGGGTCGGCATTACTGCCGTGCTCGACGATGAGGGCGATCTGGCCAGTTACGTGTGTTTCTTCAGCGACATCAGCGAGCGCAAGGCCAGCGAGCAGCGCATCCACCGCCTCGCCTATTACGACGCCCTCACCCACCTGCCAAACCGCACGCTGTTCCAGGATCGTCTGCACACCGCGCTGCAAGCGGCCGAACGGCAGAAGTCGTGGGTGGTGCTGATGTTCCTCGACCTCGACCGTTTCAAACCGATCAACGACTCCCTCGGCCACGCCGCCGGCGACCGCATGCTCAAGGACATGGCCACGCGCCTGCTGGCCTGCGTCGATGACGACGACACCGTCGCGCGCATGGGTGGCGACGAATTCACCTTGCTGCTGCAGCATCGCTCCAACCGCGAACTGGCACTGAACCGGGCGATTCACGTGGCCGAGCAGATTCTCGCCAGCCTGGTGCGGCCGTTCGTGCTCGAGGGCCGCGAGTTCTTCGTCACCGCCAGTATCGGCATCGCCCTGAGTCCGCAGGACGGCAATGAACTCAGCCAGTTGATGAAAAACGCCGACACGGCGATGTACCACGCCAAGGAACGCGGCAAGAACAACTTCCAGTTCTATCAGGCCGACATGAACGCCAGTGCGCTGGAGCGTCTGGAACTGGAAAGCGATCTGCGCCATGCGCTGGAGCAGAACGAATTCGTCCTGTATTACCAGCCGCAGTTCAGTGGCGACGGCAAGCGCCTGACCGGCGCCGAAGCGCTGCTGCGCTGGCGCCATCCGCGTCGCGGGCTGGTGCCGCCGGGGGATTTCATTCCGGTGCTGGAAGAGCTTGGTCTGGTGGTGGACGTTGGCGACTGGGTCATCAGCGAGGCCTGTCGACAGCTGAAAACCTGGCACCAGCAACGGGTGCGGGTGCCGAAGGTGTCGGTGAACATTTCCGCACGGCAGTTCTCCGACGGCCAGTTGGGTACGCGAATCGCGACGATCCTGCGCGAAACCGGCCTGCCGCCGGCGTGTCTGGAGCTGGAACTGACCGAAAGCATCCTGATGCGCGAAGTCAGCGAGGCGATGCAGATTCTTGCCGGGCTGAAGAACCTCGGCCTGAGCATCGCGGTCGATGACTTCGGCACCGGTTATTCATCGCTGAACTACCTCAAGCAATTCCCGATCGACGTGCTGAAGATCGACCGTACTTTCGTCGACGGCCTGCCGTCCGGGGAACAGGACGCGCAGATCGCCCGGGCGATCATCGCCATGGCCCACAGCCTGAACCTGGCGGTAATCGCCGAGGGTGTGGAAACCCATGAGCAACTGGACTTCCTGCGCGAGCATGGCTGCGATGAGGTGCAGGGATATCTGTTCGGCCGGCCGATGCCGGCGGGACGGTTTGAAGCGCAGTTCTGTAACGATGCGCTCTTCAT
>NZ_JH635998.1:3088148-3091599 GCF_000257605.1 Pseudomonas sp. R62 | reverse complement strand
AATGCCCCTCTGCTCGCGAAGGGGCCGGCAAAAGCACCGCACATCTGTCATGAACGCCACTTGTCTGCGACATGACGTCGTTTCATATGTCATCCAAAAGCGGTTGGGTTAGAATGCCCCCCTTTTCTGCCCCCGATCCTTGAGGACCGCCATGTTCAGCCGTGATTTGACTATTGCCAAGTACGACGCCGACCTTTTTGCCGCCATGGAGCAAGAAGCTCAGCGTCAGGAAGAACACATTGAGCTGATCGCTTCGGAAAACTACACCAGCCCAGCGGTGATGGAAGCTCAAGGCTCGGTCCTGACCAACAAGTACGCCGAAGGCTATCCGGGCAAGCGTTACTACGGTGGTTGCGAATACGTGGACGTGGTTGAACAACTGGCCATCGACCGCGCCAAGGAACTGTTCGGCGCCGATTACGCCAACGTTCAGCCGCACGCCGGTTCCCAGGCCAACGCCGCTGTTTACCTGGCTCTGCTGCAAGGTGGCGACACCATTCTGGGCATGAGCCTGGCCCATGGTGGTCACCTGACCCACGGCGCCAGCGTTTCCTCCTCGGGCAAGCTGTACAACGCCGTTCAATACGGTATCGATGCCAACGGCCTGATCGACTACGACGAAGTCGAGCGCCTGGCGGTCGAGCACAAGCCGAAAATGATCGTTGCCGGTTTCTCGGCCTACTCGCAGATCCTCGACTTCCCGCGCTTCCGCGAAATCGCTGACAAGGTCGGCGCTTACCTGTTCGTCGACATGGCTCACGTCGCCGGTCTGGTTGCCGCGGGTGTGTACCCGAACCCGGTGCCGTTCGCCGACGTCGTGACCACCACCACCCACAAGACCCTGCGCGGTCCACGTGGCGGTCTGATCCTGGCCCGTGCCAACGCCGAGATCGAGAAGAAGCTCAACTCCGCAGTATTCCCGGGCGCCCAGGGTGGCCCGCTGGAGCACGTGATCGCGGCCAAGGCGATCTGCTTCAAGGAAGCGCTGCAGCCTGAGTTCAAGGCTTACCAGCAACAAGTGGTGAAGAACGCCAAGGCCATGGCCGAAGTGTTCATCGCACGCGGTTTCGACGTGGTATCGGGCGGTACTGAAAACCACCTGTTCCTGCTGTCGCTGATCAAGCAGGACATCTCCGGTAAAGATGCCGACGCCGCTCTGGGCAAAGCGTTCATCACCGTGAACAAGAACTCCGTGCCTAACGATCCACGCTCGCCGTTCGTCACCTCCGGCCTGCGCTTCGGTACTCCGGCTGTGACCACTCGCGGTTTCAAAGAGGCTGAGTGCAAAGAGCTGGCCGGCTGGATCTGCGACATCCTGGCTGACCTGAACAACGAAGCGGTGATCGACGCCGTTCGCGAGAAAGTCAAAGCCATCTGCAAGAAACTGCCGGTGTACGGCGCTTGATGCCTCGTTAATCCGCAATAAAAAACCGGTCACGATGGCCGGTTTTTTATTGCCATGAATTCAATAAAAAAATACCACCCGAATAAAGCAGCAACCTGCTAATCCCGTCCAGCAGGATTGTTCATCTCTTCGTTAAAACCAAACTCTTGCAACACACATGCAAACCGCCATAAATGAAAACCGCTTAGTCTGAAACCCGACTTGATAAATGGATTTCATCATGACGAGCAATATCGAAAAATCTTTCATCGCAACGCTGAGAATGTTCGACCACAGGGTCGGCTTTCTTGAACAGCTGTACGGCAAACCGGCGATGGCTACCATCAGTCTGTTCAGCGGCGGTTTCTATACCGGACGCCCGCAAACACGGGATCAGTCCCACCTGCTCGGCATCCGGAGCAACGAGCAGAGCGGCCGGATAAAACCGCTGAAGCTGCATTTCGGTCATACCCCTGACGGCTACATCCTCACCGTGAAAAGCCAGGGCAACTATTTCAATCAGGTAATCAGCAATCACTGGCTGGACACCGTCGAGGCCGTCAAGCCAGACACTGACAACTTGAGCACGTTTATTCTTGTCGACCGTAGCGGCACCGCTATAACGCTGGACAACTTAACGGGTGTACATACAGCTGTTTCTCTCAAACTGAAAAATCATGCCTATCTGGGCGGTATAAAAATCAGAAGTCTGCCTTACGTCTATCTGGGCAAAACCGAAGAACGTTCAAAGATCACTTTCATCCTGAGCATCGTCGAAAGGCATGTACCAAACATCAAAACGTGACTCACACCCCGCCCAGAAAAAAGGCATAGCCGCCGATTTTTCTCAAATGCTCAAGACCGGGCCATCCAGACAACTGGTAAGACCGGTCATGCCAATTTTCGAATTTCCCCTTGCGATCCACGAAAACCTGCGCCTAGACTGCGCCTGCACTGGACATACCGGTAAGACCACAATAATTAAGTCCTGAATCCGCTGCGCCACGCGTACGGCAGCCAGGACACCGACCCAGGATTCCTCCCATGCTCAGATGGTGCTCGCGCTCAATCTTCCTTCAAGTGGTTCTCGGACTGATGCTCGGCATCGTCTGCGGGCTGACCCTTCCTGAATACTCCGCCCAGCTGAAACCGCTCGGCGATGGCTTCATCAAATTGATCAAGATGCTCATTGGCCTGATCGTGTTCTGCGTGGTGGTCAGCGGCATCAGCGGCGCGGGCGATCTGAAGAAGGTCGGGCGCATCGGCCTCAAGTCGGTGATCTATTTCGAAGTGCTGACCACCATCGCCTTGGTGATCGGTCTGGTATTCGCCTTCAGCACCGGCATTGGCAGCGGCGCGAACATTCATCTGGAGCAACTCTCCAGCGCCGACATGGGCGACCTCGCTGAGCGCGGCCAGCATATGCACACCACCACGCAATTTCTGATGGACCTGATCCCGACCTCGGTGATCGGCGCCTTCGCTGACAACAATATTCTGCAAGTGCTGCTGTTCTCGGTGCTGTTCGGCAGTGCGCTGAATCTGGTCGGCGAAGCGGCTTCCGGGATTTCGCGGCTGATCAACGAACTCAGCCACGTGATCTTCCGCATCATGGGCATGATCGTCCGGCTGGCGCCGATCGGCGTGTTCGGTGCCATCGCCTTCACCACCAGCAAATACGGTCTCGACTCGCTGCAGCACCTGGGCAGTCTGGTCGGTCTGTTCTACCTGACCTGCGTCGCCTTCGTCGCGCTGATCCTCGGTCTGGTGATGCGCGTTTCCGGCCTGCGCATGTGGCCGCTGCTCAAGTACCTGCGGGAAGAACTGCTGATCGTCATGGGCACCGCCTCTTCCGACGCCGTGCTGCCGCAGATCATGCGCAAGCTCGAACACCTCGGTATTGGCAGCTCGACGGTCGGTCTGGTGATCCCGACCGGGTACTCGTTCAACCTCGACGGTTTCTCGATCTACCTGACCCTGGCCATCGTGTTCATCGCCAACGCCACCGGCACACCGCTGGCGATGACCGACTTGCTGACGATTCTGCTGGTGTCGCTGATCACCTCC
>NZ_JH635998.1:3080056-3087257 GCF_000257605.1 Pseudomonas sp. R62 | reverse complement strand
GGTTCGGCGCTGGTGATTCTCGCCGCGACGCTGACGGCGATCCCGGCGATTCCCGTAGTCGGTCTGGTGCTGGTGTTGGCGGTGGACTGGTTCATGGGCATCGGCCGCGCGCTGACCAATCTGATCGGCAACTGCGTCGCCACCGTGGCCATCGCCCGCTGGGAAAAGGACATCGATGTACAGCGCGCGAACAAGGTGCTCAACGGTGAGCAGGGCTATAACTTTCAACCGCGAAAAACCGTCGCTCAGGCGGCGGCCAAAGAATTCTGAATGAGTGCAGTGCCTGCCAATATGCAGGCACGGCGCAGGGAGCCAATACGTGATTACAACTTCAACCGTCGTCAATTCAGTGGTGGAAAAACTCCGCGCCGCGTTGGCCCGTGGCCAATGGCGCTCCGGCGACATGCTGCCGGGCCAGCGCGAACTGGCCGAACAGCTGGGCATCAGCCGGCCCAGCCTGCGCGAAGCGGTGATCGTCCTCGAAACCCTCGGCCTGGTGCGCTCGATGCCGGGCAAAGGCGTAGTCGTGCTCGACGCACAACTCAGCGACAGCCAGAGCCACGACAGCGCAGTCGCCGGCGCCAGTCTCGAAGACGTGCTGCAACTGCGCTACACCCTTGAGCCGTTCATCGTCGGGCTGGTCGCGCAATCGATCAGCAGCAAGGAAGTCGGCCAATTGCGCCTGACCCTGATGGACATGCGCGAAGCCCTCGAGGCCGGTGACAGTGAGGCCGGAGTCAGTGCCTACATCGCTTTCCACGAAGAACTGTTCACGCTGACCTCGAACCCGATTTTCCAGAGCGTGGTACAGCAGACCAGCAACGCCCTCAAGCAAAGCGCCGAGGTATTGCGCAATTCCCCGGAACATCTGGCCGAACGCCTGGAAGAAAACGAAGCGGTAGTCCGCGCGATCCGCAGCAAGAACAGCGCTCAGGCCAGCGCCGAAATGCGTCGGCACATTCTGCGCGAAGGCCAGCGCATGGGCGTTGAGCTGAATATTCCGGACGACAACTTGCCCACCTGATTTGCCAGGAGAACGGCCATGAACAGTTTTGCTTCAGCCTCGCATGCGCATTCGACCGCCCTGCCCGTCTCTCGCCTGGGCACGCCGACGGAGGATCTGTATCCGCGACTGTTCGATGCGATCCTCGAACAGCGTATCGATGAAGACAGCCGGTTCACCGAGGACAGTCTGCAAGCGATGTTCGGCGCCGGCCGCGCCGATGTACGACGGGTGCTGACGCAGTTGTCCCACGAGCAGATCGTGGTATTGCGCGCCAATCATCGACCACGAGTGGCCACGCCTGATCGGGAGCTGATCCGGCAGACCTTGCATGCGCGACGGCTGGCTGAGCACACCTTGGTGCGGTTGGCCTGTCAGCGTCCGCAGCCAGACGATCTGAAATGCTTGCGCACGTTGATAGAGCGCGAGAAGCGCGCCATCGAGCAGGCTCGGCGCGGGGCGGCGATTCGGTTGTCGGGGGAGTTTCATCTGCAATTGGCACGGATGGCGGGAAATCTGCCGCTGGCGCATTTTCTGCGCAGTCTGGTGCCGCTGACGTCGCTGGCAATTGGGCGGAGTCATTTTTCGACGCAAAGCTGTTGCGCATGGCAGGAGCATTTGGCGTTGGTTGAGGTTGTGGAGCGAGGTGATGTTTCCAAAGCCGGCATGTTGATGGATCGGCATCTGGATCATCTTGAGCAGACACTGCTGGGTTCAGACCTTGAGCATTGTGCTGTCGGTTAGACGGCCTTCGCGAGCAAGCTCGCTCCCACAGTTGACCGCATTTCTCTGGACGGAATACGGTCTCCTGTGGGAGCGAGCTTGCTCGCGAAGACGCCATCACTGACAACCAAGATCCATCAGGCAGAAGCAACCCTGGCAAACCCCGCCCGAATTTTCTCTTCCGGCAAATCATCGGCAATAAACACGATCACACTCTCGCGCGTCTCGCCCTCGGCCCATTCGGTGTCCCAGTCGAAACCATAGAGTTTCAGCACACCCTGAAACACCAACCGCCGATCTTCGCCGGCAATGTTCAGCACGCCTTTGTAGCGCAGCAACTGCTTGCCGTGCTCTTCCAGCAACTCGTTCATGAATTCGCTGAGCTGATCGATATCCAGCGCCTGATCGGTGCGCAGCACCAGGCTGGAGATGCGATCGATCGACGGCGCCTTGCTGACCGGACGCAGGCTCAAACCACCGCCCAGATCAGCATTGAGGTTGAAGCCGCGCACATCCAGCAGTTCGGCCAGATCGATGTTGCCATGCTCGACCACACGGATCGGCGCGCGGCGGTTGATTCGCGTAAGGCGCTCGCTCAGCGCAGTGAACGTCGGTTCATCGACCAGATCGGTCTTGCTCACCAGCAAGCGATCGGCGAAACCGATCTGCGCCTGGGCAATGGTCTGGGTCAGGTGCACGTCGGCGTGAGCGGCGTCGACCAGGGTGATGATGCCGTCGAGCAGATAACGCTCGCGCAGCTCTTCATCGATGAAAAAGGTCTGTGCCACCGGCGCCGGATCGGCCAGCCCCGTGCACTCGATCACCAGACGATCGAAGGCGATCTCGCCGCTGTCCAGGCGCTCGAGCAGCAAATACAGCGCCTTGGTCAAGTCGGTGTGAATGGTGCAGCAGACGCAGCCGTTGGCCAGGGTCATGACTTGCACCGGCTCGTCACCCAGCAACTGAGTGTCGATGCCGGCGTCGCTGAATTCGTTTTCGATCACGGCGATTTTCAGGCCGTGCTCGGCTTTCAATAAATGACGCAGCAAGGTGGTCTTGCCGGCGCCGAGGAAACCGCTGAGAACCGTTACCGGAATGGGAGAAGACAAAACCCGATCTCCTGAAAAGAACACAAAAACAAATGTGGGAGCGAGCCTGCTCGCGAAAGCGGTGTGTCAGTCAAATCATTCATCAACTGACACTCCGTATTCGCGCGCAGGCTCGCTCCCACAGGGGATTACCTCAACCTGATGCTGTCAGTTCAACAACACTTCGGCCCACCCTTGCCACCGTAACGGGCTTCCTGACGTTCGCGAAAGAACATCTCGTAGCTCATCACCGGTTTGTCCGGGTGTTTGGTTTGCATATGCTCGACGTAGGTGTCGTAGTCGGGCATGCCGACCATCAGGCGCGCGGCCTGACCGAGGTATTTACCGAGGCGACTCAGGTCATTGAACATGCTGCAATCCTCTGGTTACGCATCCGGCAGGGCCTGGAATGGCGATTCTTTATCCGTACGCTCTTTTTTGCCCCAGGCGGCGATGCCGACCTTGAGCGCATAGAACAGAATGCTGAACACCACGAACAGGAACAGCGCGGTGAGTGTGGCGTTGGTGTAGGCGTTGAAGATCACGTGCTGCATCTGCTCGACGCTTTTCGCCGGCGCCAGCACCTGACCGTTGGCCAGCGCATCGCTGTACTTCTTGGCCAGGGACAGGAAGCCGATCGCCGGGTTGGCGTCGAACAGCTTGATGAAGCCAGCAGTGGTGGTGCAGATCAACAGCCAGGTGGCCGGCAACAGGGTGACCCAGATGTAGCGCTGGCGCTTCATCTTGATCAGGACCACGGTGCCGAGCATCAGCGCAATACCGGCGAGCATCTGGTTGGAGATGCCGAACAATGGCCACAAGGTGTTGATGCCGCCCAGTGGATCGATCACGCCCTGATACAGCAACCAGCCCCACATCGCCACACAACCGGCGGTGGCGATCAGGTTGGCGCCCCACGATTCGGTGCGTTTCAGCGCCGGTACGAAGGAGCCGAGCAGGTCCTGCAGCATGAAGCGTCCGGCACGGGTGCCGGCGTCCACAGCGGTGAGGATGAACAGCGCTTCGAACAGGATCGCGAAGTGGTACCAGAACGCCATAGTGTTTTCACCCGGCAGGACACTGTGCAGGATCTGCGCAATACCGACCGCCAGAGTCGGCGCGCCACCGGCGCGAGCCAGAATGGTGGTTTCGCCGATGTCATGGGCAACCGCTTGCAGCGCTTCCGGCGTAATCGCAAAGCCCCAGCTGGTGACAACCTGCGCCACCGAAGCGACGTCACTGCCGACGACTGCGGCCGGGCTGTTCATGGCGAAGTACACGCCCGGCTCGATCACCGAAGCGGCAACCATGGCCATGATCGCTACGAACGATTCCATCAGCATGCCGCCGTAACCGATGTAGCGGGCGTTGGTTTCGTTATCCAAAAGCTTCGGCGTCGTGCCCGACGAGATCAGTGCGTGGAAACCCGATACCGCGCCGCAGGCGATGGTGATGAACAGGAACGGGAACAGACCACCCTTCCATACCGGCCCGGTGCCGTCGACGAACTGGGTCAGCGCCGGCATTTTCAGCTCGGGCATGGTGATCAGGATGCCGATCGCCAGGGCGACGATGGTGCCGATCTTGAGGAAGGTCGACAGATAGTCGCGTGGCGCGAGGATCAGCCAGACCGGCAGCGATGCAGCGACGAAACCATAGCCGACCAGCATCCAGGTAATCTGCACACCGGTGAAGGTAAAGGCTTTGGCCCATACCGGATCGGCAGCGATCTGCCCGCCCAGCCAGATCGAGCCGAGCAGCAGCAACACACCGACCACGGAGATTTCGCCGATGCGGCCCGGGCGGATGTAGCGCATGTAGATGCCCATGAACATCGCGATCGGGATGGTCGCCATCACGGTGAAGATGCCCCACGGGCTCTCGGCGAGGGCCTTGACCACGATCAGCGCCAGCACCGCGAGGATGATGATCATGATCAGGAAGCAGCCGAACAGTGCAATGGTTCCGGGAATCCGGCCCATTTCTTCACGCACCATATCGCCCAGGGAACGGCCGTTGCGTCGGGTCGACATGAACAGGACCATGAAGTCCTGCACCGCGCCCGCCAGCACCACACCGGCTATCAGCCAGAGTGTGCCGGGCAGATACCCCATCTGCGCCGCCAGCACCGGACCGACCAGTGGCCCCGCGCCAGCGATGGCCGCGAAGTGGTGACCGAAAAGAATGTGTTTGTTGGTCGGCACATAGTCCAGACCATCGTTGTTGAGCACGGCGGGGGTGGCCCGACGCGGATCCAGTTGCATCACGTTGTTGGCGATGAACAGACTGTAGTAACGGTACGCAACCAGATAAATGGCCACGGCAGCGACCACAATCCACAAGGCGTTGATCGCCTCGCCGCGGCGCAATGCCACTACGCCCAGGGCGCACGCTCCTACGATTGCCAGCACGAGCCAGGGTAAGTGGCGCAGCAGGCTATTATTATTTTTCATTTTATTATTCCAGCCAGGGTGGACAAGAAAGACAGCCACCCCGAGTTTAGCGCTTACGGCGCCAAAGGCCATACCCCGACATAGGTCTAGACGCTTGAGCGATTGGCTGGCGCCCGCATTCGCGGTCTATAGTCAGCGAACCTTCATGAGGATTGCGCCATGAGCGAGCACCCCGCCAATCGACGTCGTTTCAAACGTATTGCGTTCGATGCCCGAACCGAGCTGAAACAGGGCGAGTACATCTGGCCGGTCAAGTTGATCGACCTGTCGCTCAAGGGCCTGCTGATCGAGCGACCGGAGCCGTGGCTCGGGGATAAAGACCAGGACTTCTTCGTCGACATTCATCTGAGCGAAGACGTCGATATCAAAATGGACGTGCATCTGGCCCATGAGGAAAACGGCCACTTGGGGTTCATCTGCCGGCACATCAGCCTGGAATCGATCCAGCGCCTGCGCCGCTTCATCGAACTGAATCTGGCGGATGAGGCCGAGCTGGAGCGCGAACTGGGTGCCCTGATCGAAATCTAGGCCCCCCAATCCCAATTTGGAATGCCCTGTGGTGAGGGGATCTATAGGGTGAGGGGATTTATGGGGTGAGAGGATTTATGTGGCGAGGGGATTGATGTGGCGAGGGGATTTATCCCCGTTGGGCTGCGCAGCAGACCCGTTTTTTCAGGGCCGCTACGCGCCACAACGGGGATAAATCCCCTCACCACAGAGGTTCGGCGTTCACTCAAACAGTGCGTCAAGTGCTTGTTCAAGGCGGCTCACGGCGATGATCTGCAAGCCGGGAGGCGATTCCTTCGGAGCATTACCCTTCGGCACGATCGCGCGTTTGAAGCCGTGCTTGGCCGCTTCTTTCAGCCGCTCCTGCCCGCTAGGCACCGGGCGCACCTCGCCAGACAGGCCGACTTCGCCGAACACCAGCAGATCATGGGGCAGCGGCCGGTTGCGCAAACTCGACATCACCGCCGCCATCAACGCCAGATCCGACGCCGTCTCCAGCACCTTCACGCCGCCTACCACGTTGAGGAACACGTCCTGATCGTGGGTCGGGATCCCACCATGACGGTGCAACACCGCGAGCAACATCGCCAATCGGTTCTGATCCAGACCCAACGTCACCCGACGCGGGTTGGCCAGATGGCTGTCATCGACCAGCGCCTGCACTTCCACCAACATCGGCCGGGTGCCTTCCCACGTCGCCATGACCACACTGCCCGGGACTTCTTCCTGAGCACGGGTAAGAAAAATCGCCGATGGGTTGGAGACTTCTTTCAGGCCCTTGTCGGTCATGCCGAACACGCCCAACTCGTTGACCGCGCCGAAACGGTTTTTCACCGCCCGCAGCAGACGCAGACGACCATCGGATTCACCTTCGAAATACAGCACCGTGTCGACCATGTGTTCCAGAACACGCGGACCGGCCAGCGCACCTTCTTTAGTGACGTGGCCGACGAGGAAGATCGCCGTGCCGCTCTGTTTGGCGTAACGCACCAGCAACGCCGCGCTCTCGCGCACCTGGGATACGCCGCCCGGCGCCGATTGCAGTTGTTCGGTGAAGATGGTCTGGATCGAGTCGATCACCATCACCTTGGGCTTTTCCTGGCGGGCGGTGGCGATGATGGTTTCGATGCAGGTTTCGGTCATCACCCGCAGTTGATCCTGCGGCAGGCCGAGACGGCGTGCACGCATGGCCACTTGCTGCTGGGATTCCTCACCAGTGACGTACAGCGCCGGCATGCTTTTGGCCAGATTGCACAGGGTCTGGAGCAGGATTGTCGACTTGCCGATCCCCGGATCACCGCCGATCAGCACCACCGAGCCATCGACCAGCCCGCCGCCGAGCACGCGGTCGAGCTCACCGGACGCGGTGGAAAAACGTGGAATCTCTTCGATGCTGACTTCGGCGAGCGTCTTGATCTGTGCCTGCT
>NZ_JH635998.1:3079359-3080036 GCF_000257605.1 Pseudomonas sp. R62 | reverse complement strand
CGCACTCGGTGCAGCCGTACATGCGCTTGGCCTTGGCCATCAGAACCCCCGGAACAAAAGACGCGATGATAACGCAGCCATCGCCGATCAGCGCGGCGCAGCGGTACGGATTTCGCCGCTGGCCAGACGCGCGGCACTGTTGCCCAGCGGATCCTCGGCGTTGAGGTCGGCGCCCTTGGCCTGCAAGGCGTCGAGCAATTCCAGACGCTTGAACAGCCCGGCGTACATCGCCGCGGTCTGCCCGGCGCCGTTACGTTGGTCGGGGCTGCAATCGGTGGCCATCAGGCGCCGGGCGATCTGCAACTCGCCTTTGAAAATCGCGCCCATCAGCGCCGTGTTGCCGCGCTGGTCCTGTGCACAGGCATCCGCGCCCGCTGCCAACAGTCGCTCAACCGCCGGCGCCTGACCGTGATAAGCCGCCAGAATCAGTGCGGTGTAACCCTTGCTGTCGCGGGTATCGAGGGAATAGCCGGACTCGATAAAGGTCTCGAGCATCGGCACGTCGCCACGCCGTGCGGCGTCAAAGTAGTAATCCTGCAACTGCGCCTTGATTGCCTCGGGGCTTTGCTCGACCGGTGACGCCCACGCGCTGAACGACAGGCACCCGGCCAGGCATAAAAGAAAAATACGCATCGAGCACTCTCCTTGAACGCACGCGAGGCAAGACAGACCCTCGC
>NZ_JH635998.1:3059151-3078857 GCF_000257605.1 Pseudomonas sp. R62 | reverse complement strand
AAGACAGACCCTCGCGTGCGCCGCATCGCTATCAGTCAGTCAGTTTGGCCGCCAGTGCTTTCACACGGCTGAGGTCGCCCTTGGCCACTTCGGTCACACCGCTGCCGTACTCAGGGTCGGCCTTGTACAGGAAGGACAGGATGATGTGCTTGCTCTCATCATCGGTGGTGGCCAGCGAGCCGCCGAAGCTGTCGATCAGGTCGCGGCGTTCCTGCTTGCTGTACGAGCGATACAGATCACCGGCCTGCTTGAAGTTCTGCTCACGCTGAATCTTCGCCTGCTGCGTGCTGCCCGCCAGCGCCGACTGGCTGTAACGCGCCGCTGGCGTTTCTTCACGCGGTTGCAGGCGGCTTGGCTGGTAGTTGACGCCGGACTGGCTGGCGCCAAAATTCATCGCGCCATCCTGATTGCCATTGTTCACTGCGGTTTTCGGAGCGTTGATCGGCAATTGCAAAGCGTTGGCGCCGAGGCGATACATCTGCGTATCGGCATAAGAGAAGACTCGGCCCTGCAATAAACGATCTTCCGAAGGTTCGATACCCGGAACTACGTTGGCCGGTGCCATGGCAACTTGTTCAGTTTCCTGGAAGACATTGGCCGGATTACGGTTCAAGACCATTTGTCCAACTTTGCGCTCGGCAATACCCGGCCAGATCTTGGTTGCATCAAGCGGATCGAAATCAAACTTGGACAAATCCTGTGGCTTGAGAACTTGCACGTACAAGTCCCACTTCGGAAAGTTGCCCTTATTGATATTACTCACCAAGTCGTTGGTCATATGACTGTAATCCTGACCTTGAACTTCGCTGACTTGTTTTGGCGTAAGGTTCTTGATGCCTTGCAGACTCTTCCAGTGAAACTTCACATAGTGAACTTCATTCCTGGCATTGATCAGCTTATAGGCATGAACACCATTGCCATCCATCTCCCGATAACTGGCCGGAGTGCCGTAATTGGAATACAACTCGGTCAGTGTGCGGGTGGCTTCCGGTACATGGGAGAAGAAATCGAACCGGCGCGAATCGTCATCGAGGTTGGTGCGCGGATCGGGCTTGAAGGCGTGGACCATGTCCGGGAATTTGATCGCATCGCGGATGAAGAAGGTCGGGAAGTTGTTGCCGACCAGATCCCAATTGCCGTCAGCGGTGTAGAACTTGGTGGCGAAACCCCGCGGGTCGCGCAGGGTTTCCGGGGAATGGTTGCCATGCACCACCGCCGAGAAACGCACGAATACCGGCGTGCTCTGGCCTGCGGCGAACACCTTGGCCTTGCTCAGGTCGCTGAGGTCATCGGTCACGGTGAAGGTGCCGTGGGCGCCGGTGCCGCGTGCATGTACCACGCGCTCGGGGATGCGTTCACGGTCGAAGCGTTGCAGCTTCTGGATCAGTTGCACGTCCTGCAGCAGCACCGGGCCGGTGGCGCCGGCAGTTTGCGAGTTCTGATTGTCACCCACCGCAGCGCCGTTATCGCGGGTCAGCGGAGCGGCGTTGACCGAGAAGGTCAGCAGGCTGGCGGTGAGAACGCCGAGGGTGCGGCGATGGGGAAAAGCCCCCAGTCCAAGAGCGGAAGTCATATCAGGTTCCTCTGGTTTTATTGAGCGCATCCAGGTGCGCCACAGCAAGGCTAGAGGCCCCCGCCGAGGAACATAAATAGAAAGAACGTAACACCATGATTGAAGAAATTGGCTTTCCCGTCAGCGGGTTAGCGCGTATTCCGCGCGCGATTGCTGGCAATTTGCAAACTAATCGTCAATCGATGTGTCGATAAAAACGGGCATTGTAAGAAGGTGTTTCGCGCAGGAGGCGTTTCGCTGATTTACACTGCCTACACCAAACTCATCTGTAACAAGGAAATAACTATGGGCGTGCTTAGCGAGTTCAAGGCCTTCGCGGTCAAAGGCAATGTGGTCGACATGGCCGTCGGTATCATCATTGGCGCAGCGTTCGGCAAGATTGTTTCGTCGTTTGTCGGCGACGTGATCATGCCGCCGATTGGCCTGTTGATCGGTGGGGTGGACTTCAGTGATCTGGCTGTCACGCTCAAAGCCGCCCAGGGCGATGCGCCCGCCGTGGTGCTGGCTTACGGCAAATTCCTGCAGACGGTGCTGGATTTCGTGATCGTCGCATTTGCGATCTTCATGGGCGTCAAGGCCATCAACCGCCTCAAGCGCGAAGAAGCTGTAGCCCCGACCGCACCGCCGATCCCGAGCAAGGAGGAGCAACTGTTGGGCGAAATTCGCGACCTGCTCAAGGCGCAGAACGAGCGGCCCTGAGGCATTCGCTACACATTGAAACGGCACCCGCGGGTGCCGTTTTCGTTACCAGTAGTTCTCCACCGCAACCTGCCCCGGCTTGCGCGTCAGGCTCAGGCGCATATCGAGCTGTTTCAGCAAGGCGCGGGTGTCGTCGATCATCTGCGGATTGCCGCACAGCATCACTCGCGAATGCTCTGGCGAGAGCTCAACGCCCGCCGCACGTTCCAGCTCGCCGTTCTCAATCAGCGTAGTAATCCGGCCCCGCAGCGCCCCTGGATGCGCTTCGCGGGTCACAGTGGGGATGAATTGCAGCTTGTGGGCGTATTCGCTCAGATAGTCACGTTGCGCCAACCCGGCGATCAACTCCTGATAAGCCAGTTCCCGCGCCTCCCGCACGCTGTAAACCAGAATGATTCGCTCGAATTTCTCCCAGACCTCGAAGTCCTGCAGGATCGACAGAAACGGCGCCACCCCGGTGCCGGTCGACAATAACCACAGGTCACGGCCGTCGACAAAACGATCCAGTGTCAAATAGCCGAACGCCTGGCGCTCAACCATCAGGCTATCGCCGACCTGTAGCCGGCTCAGCTCACTGGTGAATTCGCCGCCCGGCACGACGATGGAAAAGAACTCGAGAAACTCATCGAACGGCGACGACACCATCGAATAGGCGCGCCAGACCGTGCTGCCATCGGCCTTGGTCACGCCCAGCCGGGCGAACTGGCCGGCACGGAAGCGAAAGCCGGGATCACGGCTGGTGCGCAGCGTGAACAGGTTCGGCGTCAACGGTTGCACATCGAGCAAGGTCTGGGTGGTGTACTTCTCGGCACTGGCAGTCATGAGGCACTCCTTGAAACGATTGCCCACAGTGTCCCGCAAAATCGCGCTGCCAAACACTCGTGATTGGTAATGGTATTGCCGGGATCAGCGCTAGACATTCAATTTGCTGGCAATGCAGGTTCTAGAGCAATAACTTTAAGATGCCAATTAAAATATAACAGCCTGTATTGCTAAGAACACTTTATAAAAAACATCAAAGTTTCAATCTCGAAAAAATGTAAGGCGTTTCGCAGGAAAGATCCTACACTTCGATTCGTGCCGGATTTTTTGGATCCATTTGGCGCCCCTATATCAGGATGGAGGCAAAGTTCATGGAAACGTGGAAGGAATCACAATTGAAACAACTGACATTTGCCAAAGGCATTGAGGTGGCATACCCGATACTGCTGAGATTTGCCGAGAATCTGGGCTTTAACTATTGTGCGATAGCGGTGACCTCCCCCCATCGCGATGTCCATTTGAATGCCTTGCAAATCAATAACTATCCGAAAGAATGGAACATTCAGTACAACAAAGAGAACTACCGGAATATTGATCCGGTAATAGCGCATTGCAATCATTCGGTATTGCCGATCGTCTGGGAAGAAAGAGTGTTCACCGATGCGCCAGAATTGTGGCAGGCGTTGAAGAAAAATGGACTGCAGCATGGCTGGTCGCAGGCCTTTCATGACGACACCAGTGGTTTGTGCAGCATCATCAGCCTGGCGCGCACCCACTGCCCGATCAGCCCGCTCGAGCTGTACGAGCATTACGGTTATCTGTTTTTTGCCAACCGACACTTCAGTGACCTGTATGCCCGCACCGTTCCCACACCGGCCAAGCCCAGCAAGCCGAGGCTATCGTCCCGGGAGCTGGAAATCATGAAACTGTCCGCCTTGGGCAAGACCGCTCACGATATCTCGAGAATCCTCAGCCTGAGCGAACGCACCGTTAACTATCATGTGCAAAACGTCATCGAAAAATTCAACGTCTGCAACAAGATTTCCGCAGTGATTGCCGCCGCTCGTGCCGGCATCATCTGACAGCTGAGCGATATCGCGCGGTAATCCTGCGAGTATTTACCCGCAAAAAAACGTACCATTCAGGCCTTTCCGAGTGATGACGCAACCTGCTTGCATCGCAGTCCACTCGATCGGATCCCGTCGCACCATCTGCCGGCAACGGGATATCTGCCGAATATCCTGAGTCCCCGCCCCATGCCTTTGCTCGAAACGCCTTTCGCCCAGCTCGACCTGATCCGCCAGCCTGAACAGCAGAATGAACCGCTGCAAGCCTTCGATGCGGCGGACGAATACCTGCTCAATCATCTCGCCAGCGAACAACCTGCGAGCAGCACGCGCGTGCTGGTGCTCAATGACAGCTTTGGCGCCTTGGCGATCAGTCTGTTGGACAAGGTCGAGGTGAGCAGTAGCGGCGATTCGTTCCTGGGTTTCGTCGGGCTGGAAAAGAATCTGCTGCGCAATGGTCAGGCGTTCGATGCGATTCGTCCGATTCCGGCCAGTGAGCCCTTGGTCGGGCCGTTTGACCGGGTGCTGATCCGCGTCCCCAAAACTCTGGCGCTGTTGGAAGAACAGCTGATCCGCCTGCAAGGACAACTCGCTCCCGGCGCGCAAGTGATCGCCGCCGCCATGGTCAAGCATCTGCCGCGCGCTGCCGGCGACTTGCTGGAGCGCTACGTTGGTCCTGTGCAGGCATCGCTGGCAGTGAAAAAGGCGCGATTGCTGATCGCCACACCTGAAAGCAAAGCGCCCGCCACATCGCCCTACCCCACTCGCTATCGCCTCGACGAACCGGCGATCGAATTGCTTAACCACGCCAATGTGTTCTGCCGCGAAGGCCTCGACATCGGCACTCGCGCGTTTCTGCCACACCTGCCGAAAAACCTTGGCCACGCGCGAGTCGCCGACCTCGGTTGCGGCAACGGTGTTCTGGCAATCGCCAGCGCCTTGCAGAACCCGGATGCGCATTACACGCTGGTCGACGAATCGTTCATGGCGGTGCAATCGGCTGCCGAGAACTGGCGCGCGGCATTGGCCGATCGCGAAGTCATCGTGCGCGCTGGCGATGGTCTGGCCGGGCAGGCGCCGCAGTCACTGGACGTGGTGCTGTGCAACCCGCCGTTCCATCAGCAGCAGGTGGTCGGCGATTTCCTCGCCTGGCGCATGTTCCAACAGGCGCGCGAGGCACTGGTGGTCGGCGGTGCGCTGTACATCGTCGGCAACCGGCATCTGGGCTATCACAGCAAACTGGCGCGCCTGTTTCGTGGTGTCGAGCAAGTGGCGGCGACGCCGAAATTCGTCATCCTCAAGGCGCGCAAATAAAACTGCGGCGTAAAAAAACCCTCCGTGAGGAGGGTTGCAAATCCATACCCGAAGGCGCCGGGACGGGATGTTTCAGTGGGTGGTCAAACCTGCGGCATTCATGAACATGCGCATCAGGCTGGCGGCGATGAACAACACGCCGACACTGCCAACCCAGATCAGGGCCAACCAGCCGAGCCGCTGCCACAGCGGCTTTTTTTCGGCTTCTTCAATGTCGTGCAGGGAATGTTTGCCGGTCATTGCATCGATCTCCGTTAAGCCAAGGCGTCACTGCGGACGCCTTCGCGAGCAGGCTCGCTCCCACAGGGCAAGCCCAGCATGGGATTAGTGATAACCGTCTTCGTGGGTGACCTTGCCGCGGAACACGTAGTAGCTCCAGAAGGTATACCCCAGGATGAACGGGATGATGAACAACGTGCCGACCAGCATGAAGCCCTGACTTTGCGGCGGCGCGGCGGCGTCCCAGATCGAGATCGACGGCGGCACGATGTTCGGCCACAGGCTGATGCCCAAGCCGCTGTAGCCGAGGAAGATCAGCACCAGGGTCAGCAGGAACGGCGTGTAGTTGGCGTTACGTGCCACCGCGCGGATCAGGCCGTACAAGGTGACCAGCACCAGAATCGGCACCGGCATGAACCAGAACAGATTCGGCATGCTGAACCAGCGTGAGGCGATTTCCGGATGCGACAGGGGTGTCCACAGGCTGACGATACCGATCACTGCCAGCAGGACGAACGCCAGCGGCCGCGCCAGATCATGCATTTGTTCCTGCAATTTGCCTTCGGTTTTCATGATCAGCCAGGTGCAGCCGAGCAAGGCATAGGCCACCACCAGCGCCGCGCCGCAGAACAGCGTGAACGGCGTCAGCCAGTCCAGTGAACCACCGGCGAACTGGCGATTGACCACCGGCAGACCATCGATGAACGCACCCAGCGCAACGCCCTGAAAGAACGTCGCCGCGATCGAACCACCGATAAATGCCTTGTCCCACAGGTGACGCTTTTCATCCTTGGCCTTGAAGCGGAACTCGAAAGCCACGCCGCGAAAGATCAGGCCCATGAGCATGAAGATCAGCGGCAGGTACAGCGCCGACAACACCACCGAATAGGCCAGCGGGAAGGCGCCGAACAACGCCGCGCCACCCAGTACCAGCCAGGTTTCGTTGCCGTCCCAGACCGGGGCGACAGTGTTCATCATCACGTCGCGATCGGTCTTGCCGGGCACGAACGGGAAGAGGATGCCGATGCCCAGGTCGAAGCCGTCCATGACCACGTACATCATGATGCCGAAGATGATGATCACGGCCCAGATCAGTGGAAGATCAATACCCATGAGTCAAATCTCCTTGGTCAAGCGAGTGTTGTCTTCGTGCTCGCCCTCGGCCGGGTCGTCGGCTGCGGACAACGGACGTGCCGGGGTGCGTTTCTTGCCTGGACCACCGTCCGGTGTTTCATTGCCTTCGCTGATCTTCGGCCCTTTGCGCACCAGGCGCATCATGTAGCCGAGACCGGCGCCGAACAGGGCGAAATAGACCACGACGAACATGATCAGGGTGATGCTCATCTGCATGAAGCTGTGGTTGGACGAAGCATCGGCAGTGCGCATCAGGCCGTAGACCACCCATGGCTGACGGCCGATTTCCGTGGTGAACCAGCCAGCGAGAATCGCGATCAGACCGGACGGCCCCATCCACAAGGCCAGATGCAGGAACGGCCGCGAGGTATACAGCGAGTCACGCTTGCGCAGCCACAGACTCCACAAACCGGTGAAGATCATCAGGAAACCGAGGCCGACCATGATCCGGAACGACCAGAACACGATGGTCGAATTCGGCCGGTCTTCCGGTGGAAATTCCTTCAGCGCCGGTACTTGTTTATCCAGCGAGTGGGTCAGAATCAGGCTGCCGAGGTATGGAATCTCTACGGCGAACTTGGTGCGTTCCTCTTTCATGTCCGGCCAGCCGAACAGGATCAGCGGCGTCGCTTCGTCGCCATGGTTTTCCCAGTGGCCTTCGATCGCCGCGATTTTTGCCGGCTGGTGCTTGAGCGTATTGAGGCCGTGGAAGTCGCCGATCACAGCCTGGATCGGCGCGACGATCAACGCCATCCACATCGCCATCGACAGCATGGTGCGGATCGCCGGGTTGTCCCTGCCGCGCAGCAGGTGCCAGGCCGCCGACGAGCCGACGAAGAACGCCGTCGCGACGAACGCGGCCGTGGCCATGTGCATCAGCCGGTAAGGGAATGACGGGTTGAAGATGATTGCCAGCCAGTCGGTGGGGATCACCTGACCGTTGACGATTTCAAAGCCTTGCGGGGTCTGCATCCAGCTGTTGGAGGCGAGAATCCAGAAGGTCGAAATCAGCGTGCCGATCGCTACCATCACCGTCGAGAAGAAGTGCAGGCCGCGCCCGACCTTGTTCCAGCCGAACAGCATCACGCCAAGGAAACCGGCTTCAAGGAAAAACGCCGTAAGCACTTCATAGGTCAGCAACGGCCCGGTGACGGCACCGGCGAAGTCGGAGAAACGACTCCAGTTGGTGCCGAACTGGTAAGCCATGACCAGCCCGGAAACCACGCCCATGCCGAAGTTGACGGCGAAAATCTTCGACCAGAAATGGTAGAGATCGCGGTAGGTGTCGTTGCGGGTCTTCAGCCACAAGCCTTCGAGCACCGCCAGGTAGCTCGCCAGGCCGATGGTGATGGCCGGGAACAGAATGTGGAACGAGATGGTGAACGCGAACTGAATTCGGGCGAGATCGAGAGCCTCTAAACCGAACATATGGCTTCCTCTGTCAGGTAATACGGGTAGCTGGCCCGGAGGCCTGCACCACTGCCCCCACGGATATGGAGTGCGGCGAATTCGGATTCGTTCTTTTTTTGCAACCATCGCAACGCAGGGAGTCTGGCCAAATGGCCGCCAGATCAGTTCCGGTCGGGGTCTTGATCTGGATCAAGCAACGTTGAAAGAGTAGTCCCATTTTTGCCAATGAACTGCGTGGTGGTTTGCCGCGTGACAAGTTGCCTCACTCCTGTGGCCAGGGGATTTATCCCCGTCCGGCTGCGCAGGAGTGGTCGTCGTTTAGAGATTTTGGGGCCGCTGCGCGACCCAACGGGGATAAATCCCCTCACCGCAGGGTTGATTGTCAGGATGAAAGATCGTTGTCTGGCTAACTGAATTGTTTCTCCTAGCAACTTCCTGTTACAGACTGGTGATAATCTCGCCGTTCACTCGTCCAAGACCTGCCTTCAGATGCCCACACAAGAGCCCCTGCTGTTACGTCACCATCGTCCGTTCATGGCTTTCTGGCTGGCGCGGATTTTCACCGCCAGCGGGTTCCAGATGCTCACCGTGGCAATTGGCTGGAACCTGTATCAATTGACCGGCAACGTGCTGGATCTGGGCCTGGTCGGGCTGGTCGAATTCGCCCCGCGGGTGCTGTTCATGCTGCACACCGGGCATGTCGCTGATCGCTACGATCGGCGCAAGGTCGCCGCGCTTTGCCAGTCGTTGCAGGCGTTGATTGCCTTGGCACTGGCCATCGGCAGCGCAACCGATCACGTCACCCGCGAGATGATTTTCATCCTCGCCTTCCTGCTCGGCGCCGCCCGTTCGTTCGAGATGCCGACGACTCAGGCGCTGCTGCCGAGCATCGTCCCCAGTGCGCTTTTCCCCCGCGCAGTTGCCGCCGCGCAATCGGCGCAACAGTCGGCCACCATCGTCGCCCCGGCCCTCGGCGGTTTGCTCTATGCATTCGGCAGCGTCTGGGTCTACGGCCCGACCGTGCTGCTGTATGTGATCGCCTGTTCGCTGATGCTCAACCTGCCGGCACGCCAGACGCCATTGAATAAAGGCAAAGCCACGCTGGACTCGCTGCTGGCGGGGATTCGCTTTATCCGCAGCCGCCCGGACATCCTCGGCGCGATCTCGCTGGACCTGTTCGCCGTGTTGCTCGGCGGCGCCACGGCGTTGCTGCCGGTGTTCGCCAAGGACATTCTGTTGACCGGCCCGTGGGGTCTTGGCCTGTTGCGCTCGGCGCCGGCGGTGGGTGCGTTGCTGATGTCACTGTTTCTCGCGCGATTTGCCGTAGAACGCAATGTCGGCCGGGTGATGTTCACCGCCGTCGGCATCTTCGGCGTCGCCACTATCGCGTTTGGTTTGTCGACCTCGTTCTGGTTCTCGCTGGCGGTGCTGGTGGTGCTCGGCGCAGCAGACATGATCAGCATGGTCATCCGTGCCTCGTTCGTACAGCTGGAAACTCCTGACGAAATGCGCGGCCGGGTCAGCGCGGTCAACGGGCTGTTCATCGGCGCTTCGAACCAGTTGGGCGAATTCGAATCCGGCCTCACTGCCCACTGGTTCGGCACCGTGCCGGCGGTGGTCATGGGCGGGATCGGCACCCTGGTGGTGACGGGGACGTGGATCAAACTGTTTCCGACGTTGGCGAATCGGGACCGGATGCATGTGCCGGTGGAAGAGAAGGTCTGAGGTTTTTGGAAAAAACTCACCTGCTCAGCACATATCAAGCGACAACGTGCGGTACATAGTTACCGCACTGAGTGTAATGTATCGCCTTACACTCGCCGCCATGATCAAATCCTTTCAGCACAAAGGCCTTCGTGGCTTCTATGAAACAGGTACGACTCGTGGAATTCGTGCCGACCATGCAAAACGGCTGTCGCGCATGTTGCAGTTCATGGATCGAGCGACACTCCCCGGCGATCTGGACTTGCCGGGCTGGCGCCTGCATCCGTTGAAAGGCGAGCTGAGTGAATACTGGTCGCTCAGCGTTTCAGGCAACTGGCGAGTGATCTTTCGTTTTGTCGGTTCGGATATCGAATTGGTCGATTATCTGGACTACCACTGACAGGAGGCAGGCTCATGCCCATGCACAACCCGCCACACCCCGGTGAAACCCTGCTGCTGGATGTCTTGCCCGAGCTTGGTATCAGCGTGAGCGAATTGGCCCGGCACCTTGGCTTTGCACGCCCGCATCTTTCGCGCGTACTGCACGGACACGCGCCAATCAGCCCGGATCTGGCAGTACGACTTGAGCGTGCAGGGATCGGCAAGGCGCGCGTTTGGCTAGGCGTCCAAACCGACTACGATCTTTGGCAAGCGGAGCACCGTGAGCAACCAATGATAGAACCCCTCGCAGCCCACGGCTGACCCGTCAGGCCATCAACTCCCCCGCCACCCTCGCCCGCAACGCCTTGCCGCCAAGCTGCTCAACCAGGGTCAGGGCAAATTCCAGCGCCGCGCCCGAGCCTTGGGCGGTGATGCAGTTGCCGTCGACCACCACCGGTTGATCAACAAACGTACAGCCGGATAACTGATGGCTGGCGCCGGGCAGGCAGGTCATGCGGCGCTGGCGCAGCACGCCTGATGCCTGGAGGGCGGTGGCTGGGGCTTCGCCGATGGCGGCGAACAGGCGGCCGGCGCTGGCCTGGTCCTTGAGCAACTGCTGCAAGGGCTGATGCGCCGCCAGATGCTGCGAACCGACGACACCGCCCGGCAGGGCAATGAGGTCAAAAGTCTGTGCCAGTACATCGACCAGCATGCCGTCGGCTGTCAGCCGGGTGCCGCGCGCGCAGGTCAGCATGCGCCGACCTTCGATGCTGGCAGCGACCACTTCGATGCCGGCGCGGCGCAGCACGTCGATCAAGGTCACGCTTTGCAAATCGTCGATGCCTTCGGCGAGGGCAATCAGGGCTCTGGAAGTCATGGGCGCTTTCCGCTGGGTAGTCAGTCAAGCGTAGTCAGCTTTGTCCCAGCCTGTTCGCAAACAGCCGTTACTTGATGTAAAGCTGAGTCGAGAGCGTATTGCGCGGAGCGTTGATCGAGGTGTTACTGAAGTTGAAGGTGCCTTGCTGTTTGCCGGCCAGATCGAAGGTATAAAGAGAACCGACGGTTTTGCTGCCAGGGGTGCATTCAGTGAGATTGCCATTATCGAAGGCGCACACCGGGCTTCGGGTGCCGTTGACCTCGAAGCCATCCAGAGTCACGTGTGGCTGGTTCTGGCCATAGCCGACTTCCAACACGAAGACCTTGATATTCGGCCCGCTGTGATTGCACTGGGTTTGCGGCTGGTTATCGGCAATATCTTCCAGACCGCAGGATGGCGATTGCACTTTGATCACCTTCACCTCAGTGAGCGGCGGCGCCGATGCCGCGAACGCCGGAGCTGTCAGCAGCAGTGCTGCAATCCATCCGAAAATCCTGATCCCGCCGTTGCGCATGCCTGCCCACTCCAAAAAATCAGCGCGCAGTATGGCGCAGTTGTCGCCTGCGCAAAACTTCGCCGACGATCGACACCAACATCCGCCAAATTACTCACGCGGCTGGTATGATGCGCGGCTTTTTCCGGCCCACGACAATTTCCCAGGCGCTTGCGACGGTCTGTGCTTTGCTGTTGAGGTCGATACATTCACGGCGCCACGCGCGCCACGGGGAGCAGACATGCTGGAAAGGCTGTTTCAACTCAAGGCACACAACACCAACGTGCGCACCGAAATTCTTGCGGGCGTCACGACTTTCCTGGCCATGGCTTACATTCTGTTCGTCAACCCGAGCATCCTCGGCGAGACCGGCATGGACAAGGGCGCGATTTTCGTCGCCACCTGTCTGGCGGCTGCAATCGGCTCGACCGTGATGGGCCTGATCGCCAACTACCCGATCGCTCTCGCTCCGGGCATGGGCCTGAACGCCTTCTTTACCTACACCGTGGTGCTGCACATGGGCCACACCTGGCAAGTGGCGCTGGGTGCGGTGTTCATTTCCGCCGTGCTGTTTTTCCTGCTGTCGATCTTCCGCATCCGTGAATGGATCATCAACGCCATTCCGCTGCCACTGCGCTCGGCGATTGCCGCCGGTATCGGCCTGTTCCTGGCGCTGATCGCCCTGCACAACGCCGGTATCGTGGTCAGCAATCCGGCGACCATGGTCGGCCTCGGCGATCTGACTAAACCGGCACCGATTCTGGCCACCGTCGGTTTCGCCGTGATCGTCGCCCTCGAAGCGCTGAAAGTGCGTGGCGCGGTGCTGATCGGCATTCTCGCCGTAACCATCGCCTCGATCGTATTGAACGTCACCGAGTTCGGCGGCATCATGTCGATGCCGCCGTCGCTGGCGCCGACCTTCCTGCAACTGGACATCAAAGGCGCACTGGACATCGGTCTGGTCAGCGTGATCTTCGCCTTCCTGTTCGTCGACCTGTTCGACAACTCCGGGACCCTGATCGGCGTCGCCAAGCGCGCCGGCCTGATGGGCAAGGACGGCCACATGCCGAAAATGGGCCGTGCGCTGATCGCCGACAGTACGGCGGCCATGGCCGGCTCGCTGCTGGGCACGTCGACCACCACCAGTTACATCGAATCCGCAGCCGGCGTCAGTGCCGGTGGCCGCACGGGCCTGACCGCCATCGTCGTGGCGATCCTGTTCCTGTTGGCGCTGTTCTTCTCGCCCCTGGCGGCCAGCGTTCCGGCCTTCGCCACCGCGCCAGCGCTGCTGTTCGTCGCCGTGCTGATGACTTCGGGCCTGGCGGAAATAGACTGGGACGACATCACCGTGGCGGCGCCGGTTGTGGTCACCGCACTGGCCATGCCGTTCACCTATTCGATCGCCAACGGCATCGCCTTCGGCTTCATCGCCTGGACCGCCATCAAGCTGCTGTCCGGCCGTGCCCGTGAGCTGAACCCGGCTCTGGTGATTCTGTCGATTCTGTTTGTGATCAAGTTGGGTTGGTTCAACGCATGAGTTTCGATTCCCAAGCCTACGCCGAACAACTCGAGGCCAAGGTCACGCGCTTGCGTGATCTGCTGGCATCGTTCGATGCACCCGAGCCGACGGTGTTTGACTCGCCTCTGCAGAACTTCCGCCTGCGCGCCGAATTCCGCCTGTGGCGCGAGGGCGGCGAGCGGCATTACGCGATGTTCTCCCAGGACGACAAGCGCACGCCGATACTCATCGAAGAATTCCCGATTGCCAGCCTGCGCATCAACCAGTTGATGCCGCAGTTGAAGGCCGCGTGGCAAGCCAGTTCGGCGCTGAGCCACAAGCTGTTCCAGGTCGAATTTCTGACCACGCTGGCCGGCGACGCGATGATCACCCTGTGCTATCACCGTCCGCTGGACGAGCACTGGCATGCGGCAGCCACTCAGTTGTCGGCGGATCTGGGCGTGAGCATCATCGGCCGCTCCAAAGGCAAGCGCGAAGTGCTCGGTCAGGACTATGTCGTCGAGAAACTCGAAGTCGGCGGCCGCACCTTCAGCTATCGCCAGCCCGAAGGCGCGTTCACCCAACCCAACGGCACGGTGAACCAGAAGATGCTCAATTGGGCATACGAAGCCTTGGGCGATCGCAGCGACGATCTGCTCGAGCTGTACTGCGGCAACGGTAACTTCACCCTGCCGCTGGCGACTCGCGTGCGCAAAGTGCTCGCCACCGAGATCAGCAAGACTTCGGTCAACGCGGCCCTGAGCAATCTCAGCGAAAACGCTGTGGATAACGTCACGCTGGTGCGTTTGTCCGCCGAGGAACTGACCGAAGCGCTCAACGAAGTGCGCCCGTTCCGTCGCCTGCACGGCATCGATCTGAAGAGCTACGAATTCGGCAGCGTCTTCGTCGACCCACCACGCGCCGGCATGGACCCGGACACCTGCGAACTGACCCGGCGCTTCGACAATATCCTCTACATCTCCTGCAACCCGGACACCCTGGCGGCCAACATCGCCCAGTTGCATGCCACCCACCGCATTACCAAGTGCGCGATGTTTGACCAGTTCCCGTGGACCCATCACATGGAATCCGGTGTGCTGCTGACCCGGCGTTGATTGCGGGTAGCTGATACGGAAAAGCCGTCGTGATTGACGGCTTTTTTGTGGGGAATCTTTTGATCTGTGCGATCACCGAACATAAAACGCCAAGGTCATTTCTGTCCAATTGACCGATGTAACCATCTAGTACATTTTATCTCCACAGGCTGAACCCTCTCGGCCGATGCCAAAAACAAGAAGTGGAGTTACCCCATGTCCCCTACCGTTCTGGTGCTTAACGGCCCGAACCTGAACCTGCTCGGCACCCGCGAGCCGGCGACTTATGGTCATGAAACCCTAGCGGATATTTCCGCGTTGTGTGGTCGCGCGGCTGACGAGTTCGGTCTGACCGTGGAATTTCGCCAGACCAATCATGAAGGCGAGCTGCTCGACTGGATTCACGCCGCGCGTGGTCGTTGTGCCGGGATCGTGATCAATCCGGCGGCGTGGACGCACACGTCCGTGGCGATTCGCGATGCACTGGTCGCCAGTGAATTGCCGGTGATCGAGGTGCACCTGTCCAATGTCCACGCCCGTGAGCCGTTTCGTCATCATTCATTTGTTTCCGGCATTGCCACGGCGGTGATGTGCGGGTTCGGCAGCCATGGCTATCGCCTAGCGCTGGAGCATTTCAGCCAGCGGTTGCAGAGGTAAGAGCCATGTCGCGTTCCAAGGTGATACTCGCCGGGCTGATCGGCGCCGGGATTCAGGCTTCACGCACGCCGGCACTGCACGAGCACGAAGGTGATGCGCAGGGCCTGCGTTATCTGTACCAGCTCATCGACCTCGATCAATTGCGCCTCGACAGCACGGCTCTGCCCGACTTGCTGCAAGCGGCGGAGCGGATGAATTACACCGGGCTGAACATCACCTTCCCGTGCAAACAGGCGGTCATCCCGCTGCTTGATGAGTTGTCGCCGGAAGCCCGTGGCATCGGCGCAGTGAACACCGTGGTGCTGAAGGACGGCAAGCGTGTCGGCCACAACACCGATTGCCTCGGTTTCGCCGAGGGTTTTCGCCGGGGTCTGACAGACGCTGACCGTGAACGCGTCGTCCAGATGGGCGCTGGCGGCGCAGGCGCGGCGGTGGCCCACGCGCTGCTCAGCGAAGGCGTACGGCAATTGACGATTTTTGATGTCGACCGCGAGCGTGCCGAGAGCCTGGCAAACAATCTGAATCAACATTTTGGCGCCAGTCGCGCGCAGGCCGGAGCGGATTTGCCCAGGGCGCTGGCGCAGGCCGATGGCCTGGTCAATACCACGCCGATGGGTATGGCCAAGCTGCCGGGTTCACCGGTGCCGGCCGGGTTGCTGCGCAGGGAAATATGGGTCGCGGAGATTGTGTATTTCCCGCTGGAAACCGAACTGCTGCGCGACGCCCGCAATTTGGGCTGCCGCACCCTGGATGGCGGCAACATGGCGGTGTTTCAGGCGGTGAAGGCGTTTGAATTGTTCAGCGGCGTGGTGCCGGATGCGCAGCGCATGCTTGAGCATTTTCAAAGCATGAATGGCTGAACAACAGGGTAACTCTGTGGGAGCGAGCCTGCTCGCGAAGGCGTCGATTCAGTCAACGAACAGGGCGACTGACACACCGCTTTCGCGAGCAGGCTCGCTCCCACAGGGAGACCGATTCAGGCCTTCAGGTAGCGCAACACCGATTCGCAGATCATCTCGCGGTGGCGCTGCTTGATGGTTTCGTCCGGCAGGTCGATCTGGAAGATTTCCCCCAGCGTGTGGCGGTTCGACACGCGATAGAAGCAGAACGAACTGATCAGCAGATGCACGTCCAGCGCATCGATGCCACGCCGGAACAAACCCTCGTCCGCGCCTCGTTGCAAAATCCCGCCCAAGGTATCGAGGATCGTGTTGTTCAGCGCCTTGATCGCATCGGAACGCTTCACGTACTCGGCGTTGTGGATGTTTTCGATGCTGACAATGCGCACGAAATCGACGTTGTGGTCATGGTGATCGAAGGTGAACTCCACCAACCGACGGATCGCCAGCTCGGGCGGCAGTTCGTCCAGGTGCAGGCGGTTTTCCGTGCTGCGGATATCGCCGTAAAGCTTCTCCAGCACCTCGACGTACAACTGCTCCTTGCTGCCGAAGTAGTAATAGATCATGCGCTTGGAGGTGTGGATGCGCTCGGCGATCGCGTCGACGCGAGCGCCGGACAAGCCCTGCTGGACGAACTCGACGATCGCCTCCTGCAGAATGTTTTCGCGGGTCTTTTCCGGGTTGTTCTTGCGACTCTTGCGCGGCACTGCGTCGGACTCGACAGCAGCGGCGGAAAGTTCTGAATTCATGGTCATCGCGGGCTCACGGCCATCACTGCACAAGCTGGCGATTATGGGCCGCGCGGGACAGTGAAGGAAGCCGCGCAGCCGGTGTTTAATCACGCGTTTACGAATTCCCTACAACTTCGCCTGACGCACCGCACCACTGCGCGATTTGGCCATCGCCGCCAGCCGCACCGCGACGTTGGCCGCGCCGTAGCCGGCATAGCCATTCTTGCGCTGGATGATCTCGAAGAAGAACCGCCCCTCGAACGGCTCGGTGTAGACATGAAACAACTCGCCGCCCTGGGCATCACGGTCGTAGAGCACGTTGTAATAGGCCAGTTCGCTGAGGAATTCATCGTCGAAATCGAAACGCGCCGCAAGGTCGTCGTAGTAATTGAGCGGGATGTCCAGCAGCGGCACACCAGCCTCCTTGGCGCGACTGACCTGGGCGAAGATGTCGTCACAATCGAAGGCGATGTGGTGCACACCGGAGCCGCGATAACTCGATAGCGCATGCGAAATGGCAGTGTTGCGGTTCTCGGAGATGTTCAGCGGCAGCCGGATCGAACTGTCGCGGCTGCGCAGTGCGCGGCTCTTCACCAGACCGTACGGATCGGGCAAGACCACTTCATCGTCGGCTTCGAAATCCAGCAGGCTTTTGTAGAACAGCACCCAACTGTCGAGGCTGTCGGCCGGCAGGGCCATGGCCATGTGATCGATACGCTTGAGGCCGCCGCCGGTCTGCGCGTCCGGCAACAGATTGAAATCGGTGCCGTACACGTCGGCGTCCGCATCGACCAGATAAATCAGGCTGCCGTCCGGTGCGCGCACCGCCGCCAGCTCCAGTTCATTCGGCCCGACCAGCCCGCGATAGGGCTGCCCCTTGTAAGCGACCGCCCGGGCCAGCGCACTGGCGCTGTCCTTGACCCGCACCGCCGTGGCGCACAGCGACGGGCCGTGGGCTTCGAAAAAGCTGTGGGCGAACGAATACGGCTCGGAGTTGAGGATCAGGTTGATATCGCCCTGACGCAGCAGGCTGACACTCTTGGAGCGATGCTGCCCGGCCTTGGCAAAGCCGAGGCGTTGCAGCCAGTGACTGAGCTTCGCGCCCAGCGCTTCGTCGACGGCAAACTCGAGAAATTCCACGCCGTTGTATTCGCTGGCCGGCGGCGTTTCGAAAAGAATGTCACGGTTGGCCACCGGCGGCGCTTCCTGCTCGAGACGCTGACGGGTTTTCTCTTCCAGATACAGCAGCGAGCGCAAACCATCGGCGGCGTTGGCCCGTGGCGGCGCGGCGCGGAAGCCGTCGTTGAAGATTTCCAGCGACAACGGGCCGGTATAGCCACTCTTGATGATCGGTGCGAGGAAACCCGGCAGATCGAATTCGCCCTGCCCCGGGAAACAGCGGAAATGCCGGCTCCACTCCAGCACATCCATGGCCAGGATCGGCGCGTCGGCCATTTGCACGAAGAAGATCTTCTCGCCGGGAATGTCGGCGATCGCGCTGGGATCGCCCTTCAGCGACAGGGTGTGAAAGCTGTCGAGCAGCACGCCGAGGTTGGGGTGATCAGCCTGACGGACGATGTCCCAGACATGTTGATAAGTGTTGACGTGACGGCCCCACGCCAGCGCTTCGTAACCGATGCGCAAGCCACGGGCGCCGGCGCGTTCGGCCAGCAGGCGCAAATCATCGACGAGGATTTGCTGATCGCCGACACTGTCCGGCGAGGCGTTGCTGCAGACCAGCACCAGGTCGGTGCCAAGTTCCTGCATCAGATCGAACTTGCGCTCGGCACGCTCGAGGTTGCGCGCCAGGCGATCGCGGCGGCAGCCTTCGAAGTCACGGAACGGCTGAAACAGGGTGATGGCGATCCCCAGATCGGCGCACATCTGTTTAATTTCCCGGGGGCTGCCGTCGTAGTACAGAAGGTCGTTTTCGAAAATCTCCACGCCGTCGAACCCGGCGGCGGCAATGGCTTCGAGTTTTTCCGGCAGGGTGCCGCTCAAGGAAACGGTGGCAATGGAACGCTGCATGTTTCAACTCCCGTTTGGAGACGGCGGCTGCGTGAGCCGCGCCGCTTTTATAGGATGAGCAAATTATTGGCTGCATCCCTGCGCGCAGCAATTTAAAGTGTACTACCCGGTTAGTTTTGCGTGCGATTATCGAACACTAAGGCGATTTGGCGAATTGACGATTTTTTGTTCACTGCCCAACATCGGTTGCACATCGAGTCCGGCCACTAACCACCGGGCAAGGTGTTCGACAGAAAAGAACACCAAATAACAAATCCAAAAACGGGTGGAACACATGATTCCTTCACAGACTTCCCGCATGGCTCCGGCCATGAGCACTGCCACGGGTGGCATTGGCGACAAGATCCGCGGCGCCATGGCTGTCGGCAAGACCCGCTGGGGCATGCTGGCGCTGGTGTTTTTTGCCACCACCCTCAACTACATCGACCGCGCCGCCCTCGGCGTCATGCAGCCGATCCTCGCCAAGGAAATGAGCTGGACGGCGATGGATTACGCCAACATCAACTTCTGGTTTCAGGTCGGCTACGCGATCGGTTTTGTCCTGCAGGGACGCCTGATCGACCGGGTCGGCGTCAAGCGCGTGTTCTTCTGCGCCGTGCTGCTCTGGAGCCTGGCGACCGGCGCCCATGGCCTGGCGACCTCGGCAGTCGGCTTCATGGTCTGCCGCTTCATCCTCGGTCTGACGGAAGCGGCCAACTATCCGGCCTGCGTGAAGACCACGCGCCTGTGGTTCCCGGCCGGTGAGCGTGCAGTCGCTACCGGCATTTTCAACGCCGGCACCAACGTCGGCGCGATGTTCACGCCGATGCTGCTGCCACTGGTCCTGCATGTGTGGGGCTGGCAAGCGGCGTTCCTGTGCATGGCGGCACTCGGCGGCATCTGGCTGCTGTTCTGGGGCTTGAAGTATTTCAATCCGGAAGATCACCCGACGGTGAAACAGTCGGAACTCGATTACATCCAGCAGCAAGTCGAACCGGAACAGGCTCGCGTGCCGTTCAGCAAGATCCTGCGCATGCGCGGCACTTGGGCCTTCGCCCTCGCCTACTCGCTGACCGCGCCGGTGTTCTGGTTCTATCTGTACTGGCTGCCGCCGTTTCTCAATCAGCAATACAACCTCGGCATCAACGTGACGCAGATGGGTATTCCACTGATCATCATTTATGTCA
>NZ_JH635998.1:3055675-3058603 GCF_000257605.1 Pseudomonas sp. R62 | reverse complement strand
AGATGGGTATTCCACTGATCATCATTTATGTCACGGCTGACTTCGGCAGTGTCGGCGGCGGGATTCTGTCCTCGTTCCTGATCGGTCGCGGCATGAACTCGATCAAGGCGCGGCTGCTGTCGATGTTGCTGTTTGCCTGCTGCATCATCGGCGTGGTCATGGCTGCCGGCTCGGCGAATCTGTGGGTGGCGGTGGCGGCGATCTCGCTGGCGATCGGCGCGCATCAGGCCTGGACTGCGAACATCTGGAGCCTGGTGATGGACTACACGCCCAAGCACATGATGAGCACAGTGTTCGGCTTCGGCGGCATGTGCGCGGCGATCGGCGGGATGTTCATGACCCAGATCGTCGGCCACATCCTCACCGTCACCAACAACAACTACACAGTGCTGTTCACGCTGATCCCGGCGATGTACTTCCTCGCACTGACGTGGATGTACTTCATGGCACCGCGCAAGATTCCGACCGTTACCGAATAACCTGCCTGCATACATCCCATTGTGGGAGCGAGCCTGCTCGCGAAGGCGTCACGTCAGCCGCTGAATATGGCGACTGACCCACCGCTTTCGCGAGCAGGCTCGCTCCCACAAGTTGTACCGGGATCCGCTCTTCAGCGCCGGCTCTGCTGCCACGCTGCCGCCAATCCGCTGCAACAGATCACTGCGATACCAATCACCGTCAACCCGCTCGGGGTGTGATTGAACAGCAGCCAGCCCAACAACCCGGCAAAGACAATCTGGCAATAGCCGAACGGCGCCAGCAATGCCGGTGCGGCGTGACGGAAGGCCTGGGTCAGGAACAGATGCGCCGTCATCCCGCAACTGCCCAGCGCCAGCATCAGCGCAGCGTGAGTCCACGTCGGCACCTGCCAGAAGAACGGCACCAGCGCGCTCATCACCAAGGTATTGCACAGCCCGGCGAAGAAGTTGCTGGTGGTCGGGCTGTCCACTTCGGCGAGCTTGCGCGTCAGCAATTGGTAGAAGCAGAAGAACAGCGCCGAGCAGAACGGCAGCAGGATCGCCGGGGTGAACAGTTCGCCGCCCGGGTGGACGATGATCAGCACGCCGATGAAGCCGCAGATCACCGCAATCCACTGCCCGCGCGTCACGCGTTCCTTGAGCAACGGCACCGACAATGCCGTCACCAATACCGGTGCGAGAAAGTTGACCGCCGTGGCTTCGGCCAGCGGGATGTACAGCAGCGCCGTGGTGAAAAACAGGCTGGTGCCGAGCAGGCACAGGGCACGGGCGAGCTGCCATAACGGTTTTTTCGTGCGCAGCACGCGCAAACCGGACTGCGGCAGGAAAATCCCCGCCATCAACAAGGTGTGCACCACATAGCGCGCCCACACCACCATCACGATCGGATAAAAACCGGAGAGGTATTTCGACAACGCGTCGTGGCTGGAAAACAGGAACGTCGCCACGACAATCAGCAGAATCCCCTTGAAGGGCTGGTTGACACCGGAGAGCGGGGTGCTGACGGTCATTGGCAATCTCTGAAAAAAATCCGGGCGAGCGTTCGCGCTGGCGGCAATCGTTGTGGCAATCATAGTCGGCTGAGCTTTCAGCAACCGCACAGGTTGCACTCTTCTTCGCCGGGAAACCGCCGTTGAGCAAAACCGTGACGCAAGATTCCCGCCACTTCGGCGCCCGGCCAGTGTGCAACATCACAGACTGCCGTCGAAACAGCGGGTTCATGAATTCGACGGAAGAAATTCCACTCGGGATTGAATTCACGGCGCGCTCGACCGTCAATACCAGGCCCGCACCATGTGGGCGCGTGTGCATGGACGGACGACCGGACTGGCGCCACACTCACACAGCGGCAACACTCATCACCAGCAGACTCATCACTGGCAATAAAAGAGGATTCCCACATGCTATGGAAAAAAGGCCGACGCAGTGACAACGTCGTCGACGCCCGGGGTGATGATGCCGGCGGTGGCGGCGGCATGCGCTTCGGTGGCGGCAAGGGCCTGAGCCTGACGGCCATCGTGCTGATTGTCGGCATCGGCTGGCTCACCGGCCAGGACCCGATGCAGATCCTCGGCCAGTTGACCGGGCAGATGGAGCAGCCGGCGCCCACCTCGCAAACCCGCCAGGCGCCACCGGCCAATGATGAACAGGCTGAATTCGTCCGCTCGATCCTCGGCGACACCGAAGACACCTGGGGTCCGATCTTCCAGCAGGCCGGACGCCAATACAAAGACCCGACACTGGTGCTGTTCAGCAATCGAGTGAACTCCGCGTGCGGCATGGCCACTTCTGCCACCGGCCCGTTCTACTGCCCGGCCGACCAGAAGGTCTATCTGGACATGGCCTTCTTTCAGGAAATGTCGCAGCGCTTCAAAGCCGCCGGCGATTTCGCTCAGGCTTATGTGATTGCGCACGAAGTCGGCCACCATGTGCAGACGCTGCTGGGCGTCTCGGCGAAGATGCAGGCGGCGCGTCAGCAAGGCCGGCAGATGGAGGGCGACGGCGGCTTGCTGGTTCGCCAGGAATTGCAGGCCGACTGTCTCGCCGGCGTCTGGGCGTATAACGCGCAGAAACGCCTGAACTGGCTGGAACCGGGCGACATCGAGGAAGCCTTGAACGCCGCCAACGCCATCGGCGATGATCGCTTGCAGCAACAGGGTCAGGGCCGCGTGGTGCCGGACTCGTTTACCCACGGTACGTCAGCGCAAAGGGTGCGCTGGTTCAAAACCGGATTCGCGCAAGGCCAGGTAAGCCAGTGCGACACCTTCGCGGCGAAAACCCTGTAAATGCATAAATGGCTTGTGGCGTTACTGTTCATCGCCGGCACCGCGCAAGCGGCCGGCGTCGATGCGATCAGCCCCGGTCGCCTGCAACTCAAGGCCGGGGAAATGGCAGTGGGCATCGGCCCGGCACCGGAAAAGATCGAGCGGGTGCTGATCGTCATTCACGG
>NZ_JH635998.1:3049085-3054750 GCF_000257605.1 Pseudomonas sp. R62 | reverse complement strand
AAGCGCGGAAAGTGCCGCCGAACTCGCCGGGCAAACTGCGCACACGCTGGTGATCGCTCCGCAGTTTCTCAATGAAAGTGACGTCACCCTGTATTCCTTGCCGCCAACAGTGCTGCGCTGGCAGGGCAACGAGTGGATGGGCGGCGGCTTGTCCACCGGGCCGAATCCGCTGAGTTCCTACGCGGCGCTTGATGAAATAGTCGCGCGGGTCAGCGATCGCAAACAGTTTCCGGACGTGAAGCAGATCGTGATCTTCGGCCACTCCGGCGGGGGCCAGGTGGTGCAGCGTTACGCCCTGCTGGCCAAGGATCAGCCGGCGCTCAAGGCCAACGGCATTCGCTTGCGCTATGTGGTGGCCAATCCTTCTTCTTATGCGTACTTCAACGAGCAGCGGCCAGTGGCGTTCGATCACGCGCAATGTCCTGGCTTCAATCGCTGGAAGTACGGTCTGGCGGACATGCCGGTGTATGCCGGCGGGCAAACGCCGTTGCAGGTCGAGAGCGCTTACGTCAAACGCGAGGTGATTTATCTGCTCGGGCAGCAGGACGTCGACCCGGAACATCCAGCGCTGGACAAGAGCTGCGCGGCCGAGGCGCAAGGGGCTTACCGCTTGATGCGCGGGAAGCTGTATTTCGGCTATTTGCTGCGCCGGCATCCTGAGGGGGTCAATCAGCGGCTGGTGGAGGTGCCTGGGGTCGGGCATGACGGGGATGGCATGCTGACGTCGGCGGAGGGGCAGAAGGCTTTGTTTGATCAATGAGTTTTCTGATGCATCCACCGGCCCCTTCGCGAGCAGGCTCGCTCCCACATAGCTCTATGACATGCACAAAATATGTGTGCACTGAAGATCCAATGTGGGAGCGAGCTTGCTCGCGAAGGGGCCGGCTCAGGCGACGAAGATGTCAGGCAAACAGCATCCGCCGCAACTCAACACAATCCTTCGCATGCCAATCCGTCAACTCCGGCCACGGGTTATCCGGCAGGTTCACCAACACCGTCCGCGCCCCCGCTGCTCGGCCGCAATCCAGATCAAAGCGGTAATCACCAACCATCACCATGTCACTGGCCGGCACTTGCCAGGCTTCGGCCAGTTTCAGCAATCCGCCGGGATGTGGTTTCGGTGGTGCTTCGTCGCGACCCAGCACATCCTCAACCGCGAAGCAGTCAGCCAGGCCGATCGCCTCCAGCGTCACGTGCGCCAGCTCACGCGCATTGCGCGTGAGAATGCCGAGGCGATAACCGCGCGCATGCAGGTCGCGCACCAGCTCCACCGCGCCGGTGGCCGGGGTCGAGCCCAGCGCCAGATCGCGTTCGTGCTCGAGCAACCAGGCATGCTTGGCCGCTGCTTCATCCGCTGGCAATGCAGCGAGATGGGTGAGGATGTCGTCCTCTGGCGGAATCGCCAGCGCCACGCGAATCGCCGCAAAGTCATGCACGGCGACGGTCAGCGTGCCGTCCATGTCGAATACCCAATGACGAACCTCGGTCAGGCTCATGCCCAGTCCTTGCGATGGCGGATCAGACCTTCCTGAGTCACCGAAGCGACCAGTTGCCCGGCGCGGTTGAACACGCTGCCACGGGAAAAACCACGGGAGTTGCCGGCCCACGGACTGTCCATCGCGTAGAGCAACCAGTCATCGGCGCGCAGGTCGTTGTGGAACCACAGCGCGTGATCGAGGCTGGCGACCTGCATGTCTTTCTGCCAGACCGACTTGCCGTGGGGCAGCATCGACGTGGTCAGCAGGCCGAAGTCCGAGGCGTACGCCAGCAGGTATTTGTGCAGCGCAGGGATGTCGGCCAGGGCGCCGTCGGCACGGAACCACACATATTTGATCGGATCGGCCGGTTGCGGGTTGTACGGATCCTTTTCGGTGACCGGGCGTACTTCGATCGGTTTCGGGCACAGCAGTTTTTCACGCATGTGCTCGGGAATCAGGTGCGCACGCTGCTGGATCAGTTCCAGCTCCGAGGGCAGGTTTTCCGGGCCGACCACCGCCGGCATCTGGCCCTGATGCTCGAAGCCTTTTTCGTCGTACTGGAACGAAGCGCTGCACGTGAAGATCGGGTGGCCCTTCTGGATCGCCGTCACGCGGCGGGTGCTGAAGCTGCCGCCATCACGCACGCGATCAACCGAATAGACCACCGGCAACTTGGCATCGCCCGGGCGCAGGAAATAACCGTGCAGCGAGTGCACATGGCGCGCCTCTTCCACCGTCTGACTGGCCGCCGACAGCGACTGGCCGAGCACCTGACCGCCGAACAACTGGCGGAACCCCAGATCCTGACTACGACCACGGAACAGGTTTTCTTCGATCGGTTCCAGGGTCAGCAGATCGACCAGATCTTCCAGCACTTGGCTCATTCAGACTCTCCTCACACAAAGCAATGGCCGCGCAGTCTTGGCTGCGGCGGACGATTCAGGTTCTGGCACGGGCCAAATACGATGGCGGCCATTGTAAACGTCCGTGTCGGCTTATTCATGCAAGGTTTGCAGCCATTGTTCGCGGCTGATGCGATACAGGACATGGCGGCGCAACGGGTGATCGAGCGCAAGCTTGGGGTGATCGAAATCATCCTGCGGATCGTGATGCATGCCGATCGCCTGCATGACCTTCTCCGACTGCGCATTCTGCGCGGCGGTAAACGCGACGATTTCCTCCAGTTTCAACTGGTCGAAACCGGCGCGCAGTGCGGTCCACGCCGCTTCGCTGGCATAACCCAGGCCCCAGTGTTCCTTGGCCAGACGCCAGCCGATCTCCACCGCCGGGGTAAACGGCGCATCGAAGCCGACCACGCCCAACCCGGTGAAACCGATGAACTCGCCCGTGTCCTTGCGCTCCAGCGCCCACAGGCCAAAGCCGTGCTCGGCAAAATGTCCGCGCACGCGGCCGATCAATGCGGCGCTTTCGAGCCGGGTCAACGGCGCCGGAAAGTAGCGCATCACCTGCGGATCGGCGCACATCGCGGCGAATGCCGGCAAATCTTCGTCCTGCCACTGACGCATCAACAACCGCGCGCTTTGCAGCTCCAGTATCGGCTCCATCGTCCCCTCCATTTCCATGCCGTTGAGTCTACATCGCTGGTAGGATCGTTCATTCTTTCCCTGGTTCTGCGCGAAACAAGCCATGCCCTTGCCGTTGATCTACCACGAAGACTACAGCCCCGAGTTTCCCGCGGATCACCGCTTTCCCATGGACAAGTTTCGTCTGCTGCGCGATCACCTGGTCGACAGCGGCCTGACCCGCGACGCCGATCTGCTGCGCCCGCAGATCTGCCCCAACGACATCCTCGCCCTCGCCCATGACCGCAGCTATATCGAACGCTACATGAGCGGCGAGTTGTCCCGCGAAGACCAACGGCGCCTCGGCCTGCCGTGGAACGAAGCGCTGGCGCGACGCACGGTGCGCGCGGTGGGCGGTTCGATTCTCGCCGCAGAGCAAGCGCTGGAACATGGCCTGGCCTGTCATCTGGCCGGCGGCACCCATCACGCTCACTACGATTACCCCGCCGGCTTCTGTATCTTCAATGACCTGGCAATCATCAGCCAGTACCTGTTGCAGAGCGGCCGGGTCAATCGCGTGCTGATTTTCGATTGCGACGTGCATCAGGGCGACGGCACCGCGCGGATTCTGCATGACACGCCGGAGGCGATTACCGTTTCCCTGCACTGCGAGAAGAATTTTCCCGCACGCAAAGCCGAAAGTGACTGGGATATTCCGCTGCCCAAAGGCATGGGCGATGCCGACTATCTGCAGGTGGTCGATGACACGCTCAATTACCTGCTGCCGCTGTATCAACCGGATCTGGTGCTCTACGACGCCGGCGTCGATGTGCACAAGGACGATGCCCTTGGTTATCTGCAACTGACCGACGAGGGCGTAGCCGAGCGCGATGAACGGGTGATGCGCCATTGCCTGGGCCGCGACATTCCGGTGGTCGGGGTGATCGGCGGCGGCTACAGCAAGGACCGCCACGCCCTCGCCCGCCGCCACGGCATCCTCCATCACAGCGCGCAACGAGTGTGGGATTCACACGGCTGTCATTGAAACGTGCTGCGTTACCCACAATCGCTGTGGAACTGCCTGTGGATAACCTGAGCGAAAGGGACTGCAGGCCATGCTGCCCAAGGCGCCCAGCGCACTGTTTATTTTTTAACCAGCCTCGAAATACACCGCAGCCCCGGTGGGAGCGAGCCTGCTCGCGAAAGCTTTAGCACCCACAACATCTAATTGACTGACAGACCGCGTTCGCGAGCAGGCTCGCTCCCACATGGTGTCTCCCACAGGGTTCAGCGCTGTTAGAATGCGCGCCTTGTCCCGCCATACCGCAGCGCACGCCCATGACCCAGAATTCCGCCCCCGCCAACACCTACGTCGCCATCATTGGCGGTGGCCCCGCCGGCCTGATGGCCGCCGAAGTGCTGAGCCAGGCCGGAATCCGCGTCGACGTGTACGACGGCATGCCCTCGGTCGGGCGCAAGTTCCTGCTGGCCGGGGTCGGCGGCATGAACATCACCCATTCCGAAGCCTACCCGGCATTCCTCTCCCGCTATGCCGAACGCGCACCTCAAATCGCCCCGCTGCTGCGCGCGTTCGATGCCGATGCGCTGTGCCAGTGGATTCATGAACTGGGCATCGAAACCTTCATCGGCAGCTCCGGCCGCGTGTTCCCCACCGACATGAAAGCCGCCCCGCTGTTACGCGCCTGGCTCAAGCGCCTGCGCGACAGCGGCGTAGTTATCCACACCCGCCATCGCTGGCTCGGCTGGGACGCAAGCGGTGCACTGCGCATCGCCAGCCCGGAAGGCGAAATCAGTGTAAACCCCGACGCCACCCTGCTCGCCCTCGGCGGCGGCAGTTGGTCGCGCCTGGGCTCGGATGGCGCGTGGATGTTGCCGCTGGAGCAGCGCGGCGTGGATCTGGCGCCGTTGCAGCCAAGCAATTGCGGCTTCGAGGTGCAAGCCTGGAGCGAGCTGATGGTGAGCAAATTCGCCGGCGCACCGCTGAAAAACATTGCCATCGGTTTGAACGACGATATCCCGCGTCTGGGCGAATGCGTGATCACCGCCACCGGCATTGAAGGCAGCCTGATCTATGCGCTGTCGGCGCCGATACGCGAGGAAATCAATCGCTACGGCGCAGCGGTTATCCACATCGACCTGCTGCCCGGCCGGCCTGTGGATAAATTGCAGGCGGCGCTGAGCAAACCACGTGGCTCGCGTTCAATGGCCAAGCATCTGCACAGTCAGGTGGGGATTGATGGCGTGAAAGCGGCGTTGTTGCGCGAGCTGACCGATGCCGAAACATTCGCCGATCCGGCGCTGTTGGCGCGAGCGATCAAAGCGTTGCCGCTGACTCTGGTGAAAACCCGTCCGCTGGATGAAGCGATCAGCAGTGCTGGTGGCGTGAGATTCGAAGCGATGGATGAGCGCTTGATGCTCAAGGCCCTGCCCGGGGTGTTTTGTGCGGGCGAGATGCTCGACTGGGAAGCGCCGACCGGAGGGTATTTGCTTACCGGGTGTTTTGCCAGCGGGCGGGCGGCTGGGTTGGGGATGTTGAGCTGGTTAGGGCGCGGGAACTGAGTCGCCCTCGCCCCTCACCCCAGCCCTCTCCCCTAGGAGAGGGAGCCGACCGAGGTGTCTGACGTCATGCACGACCTGAACGAT
>NZ_JH635998.1:3047361-3049065 GCF_000257605.1 Pseudomonas sp. R62 | reverse complement strand
TTTTGATCTTTGATCTCAAGGCTTGCGCTTACGCGGTCCAGTATTGAACACCGGCACTTTGCGCACTGGCTTGATCGATGGCTCCGGCGCCGAGGCCTCGCCGCTGTCGACCCACTTGCCCAGATTGCGTTTACCACCGCCACCGCCCGACGCTTTCGGCTTCTTCGGTTTTTTCGGCTTCTTGATCACCTGACCGCTGGCGTCGGTGTCCGGCACGCGGTGCTCGGGTTCGAAATCCGGTTCGTTCTGGCGCTTCAGGTTCTGCCGCGTCAGCATTTCGATCGCCGAGAGCATGTTCACTTCATCGGCACACACCAGCGAAATCGCCTCACCGGTGGCACCCGCGCGGCCAGTCCGACCAATGCGGTGAATGTAATCCTCGGCGACGATCGGCAGATCGAAGTTGACCACCAGCGGCAGGTCTTCGATGTCCAGACCACGAGCGGCAACGTCGGTCGCCACCAGAATCTGCACTTCGCTGAGCTTGAACCGGTCCAGCGCGCGCTGGCGGGTCGCCTGCGGTTTGTCGCCATGGATGCCGTCAGCATTCACACCGAGGCCCTGAAGCTTTTCCACCAGCGCATCGACGCCGTTGCGGGTCTTGGCGAACACCAGCACCTGCTTCCACTTGTTCTTGCGCATCAGGTGCACGAACAGTTCGGCCTTGCGCTTCTTGTCTACGGTGACGATCCACTGCTTGACCGTGTTGGCGGCGACGTTGCGCGGGCTGACTTCGACGCTCAAAGGATCGTTGAGCATCTGCCCGGCAAGCAGGCGGATGTCATCGGAGAAGGTCGCGGAGAACAGCAGGGTCTGGCGCTTTTTCGGCAGCATGCGGTAAATGTTCGCCAGTTCTTCGGAGAAGCCCAGGTCGAGCATACGGTCGGCTTCATCCAGCACCAGCGTTTGCAGCTGATTGAGTTTCAGCGCGTTCTGGCGGAACAGGTCGATCAAGCGACCGGGTGTGGCGACCAGCACATCGACGCCGCCGCGCAGCTTCATCATCTGCGGGTTGATGCTGACGCCGCCATACACCGCGTAAGTACGCAGCGGCAGGTTTTCCGCGTACTGGCGCACGGCTTCGTGGACCTGCTCGGCCAGCTCGCGGGTCGGCACCAGAATCAGCGCACGCGCCGAGTTGGCGGTGACTTTCGGCCCTTCCATGGCCAGCAACTGCAACAGCGGCAAGGCGAAACCGGCAGTTTTACCGGTGCCGGTCTGGGCCGCTGCCATCAGGTCGCGACCGGCCAGCACCGCCGGAATGGCTTGCGCCTGCACCGGCGTCGGGGTCTGGTAGCCGAGCGTCTCGAGGGAGCGCAGCAAGGGTTCGATCAGGCCAAGGGAGGCGAAAGTCATGGGAGTACCGTAGGAAAAAATGACGCGGGGATGCAATGCCGCGCAGTTTACCCTAATTCGTACGCGCTTCCGTCGGAACGGCTTTCGCCTCTTCCACGGGTGGCTGCGCAGGTCGACGCCACTGCGGCAGGCTGATCAGCAGCACCGCGCTGATGATCACCAGCATCGCCAGCGCTTCTTCGATGCCGATGGTCTCGCCGACAAACACCACGCCGAGCAACACCGCCACCGCCGGGTTGACGTAGGCATAACTGGTCGCTGCCGCCGGGCGCACGTGTTTGAGCAGATACATGTAGGAATTGAAGGCGATGATCGAGCCAAAGAAAATCAGATAGGCCAGCGCCAGCC
>NZ_JH635998.1:3042190-3047341 GCF_000257605.1 Pseudomonas sp. R62 | reverse complement strand
ACCAGCATCTCCACCGCGCTGGCCATCGCCCCCGGTGGCAGCGGCAAGTATTTGCTCCACACCGAGCCGAACGCCCAGCTCGCCGCCGCGAAAATCAGCAACATCGCACCGAGCGGGCTCGATTGCAGGTTGGAACCCATGTTGAGCATGGCGATGCCAATAATCCCCAACGCGACACCGGCCCACTCCAGCCGCGTATTGCGCGCACCCCAGAAGTAGCCGAACAACAAGGTGAACAGTGGCACCGTCGCCACCGCCAGCGCGGCAACGCCGGAAGCCACACCAGTGTGCTCGGCCACGCTGACCGCGCCATTACCAAAACTGAGCAGCAGAATGCCGACCAGCCCCGCCGCTTTCCACTGCGCCCAGGTCGGCGCCGCAGCCCCGCGCCAGCGCAGCCAGGCATGCATCAAGCTGCCGGCAATGACAAAGCGCACCCCGGCCAGCAACAGCGGCGGCCAGTATTCGACGCCAATGCGAATCACCAGATAGGTCGACCCCCAGATCACGTACAACGCAAAAAACGCAGCGATCAACGGCAGGGAAAAACGGCGCAAGGCAGGCATGGGCAGCTCGACAGTCAGGCTCGGTGGATGGATTATTCTAGAAAGGCGCAAGAGCAAAAATAAGTTACAAAACCTGTTTTTAGCGCCGGTACACTTTGGAAAACACGGAGATCGCCGAGTTAAGCCGCGATTTCTAAAGTCTGGCCATTTCAGGAGTTCGCCTTGGACAAATACGACCGCATGCTGCTCGGCGCACTTCTGGAAAACGGCCGCGCGTCTTACGCTGATCTGGCGCGCAAGATTAACCTCTCAGCCCCCGCCGTCGCCGAACGCGTGGCCAAACTAGAAGCGGCCGGAGTGATCACCGGTTATCAAGCAAAAATCGATATGGCGAAAATCGGCCTGCCGATCCAGTGCGTGATCGAACTGCGCCTGAACCAGCACGGCAACCAGAAGGCCTACGATGAACTGATCAAAATCCCGCAGATCACCGAATGCCATCGGGTCACCGGCGACCCGTGCGTGATCATGCAAGCGGCGGTGGCCTCGATGCCGAAGCTGGAAGAGTTGATCGATCGGGTGGCGAAGTTCGGGTTCAGCAAGACGTCGATTGTGCTTTCAAGCGCAGTCGAAAAGCGTGTGCCGTTGGAATGGCTGGTACAACATCTCAATGAAAACGATTAACTGCTCCATACTGTGTCAGGTGAAGCAGCGCCACCCAAGCTAAATATTGAGAATACCCTGAGACACCGATGTTATTTTTCGACGAAAACTTTGATAGGACGCTAAACCCCGGACAGGCCCGTCAGGATTTAAGTCAATCGTTAACCTAGCGCGCATTTCTGAAAACCGTTTTTTAAACTTAGCCAAACGAACGCCCTGTGTCTCACTGGCCTCACAAAGCGCCTCCAACAACAACTGCTTAGTATCACGCACAGATTCAAGCCGACGTAATGCGGGAATACAACCCAGACCGCCACGATAGCTCGAATTACCAGCTACCAACTTAATTGCTTCAACATCTGCCAACAACCAAGTCTCGAGCATGGTAACTGGAATGACTGGTACGATTCTAGAAAAATCAAAAACCCCATCGCTCGCCGCTTCAATCTCCTGCTCTCGAACGATAGAACCGGCGCCATCAGCATCGCGATGAACAAAGATCAAATCAACATGAGGGTAATATTTAATCAACGCTCTAAGCTTCTCTTGTACTGAGCGACCCACAGGAGGCGAAAACATACCTAAATCCGGGACTTCACCACTTACTTCGGAAAAACCCTCGCCAATCAGAATCGTCTGTATATGCTCAACCAAGCGAAGATCGGATGAGCCTTCCCCCGTTAGAATAAACCTTATTTTCATAGATGGCGTCCCTTAAATTACTCGTCAAATTCCATTGATATCTGACTGTCCGGCGGAAGGGCGAGATAGGCGATAATCGACCCTTTATCAATGCATTCAGAACCAGACTTAAATCTCCAGCTTTCCCGCAAACTTTTGCATCTAATAGTTGAAGCAGGCACCCCATCCGGGCCACGAACCTTTACAACATCCGCATAAATAAGATCATCGGGCGATTCTAGCTTAACTAAAACTGGAGAGTGCGTCGCAATCAAAATTTGGCGCATAGGATTATCCTCGCCTACAGGATAATTTGTATCGACCGCAAGTTCCTTCAGCAACGACAACATAGCGCCCATTTTAGCTGGATGAATACCATTTTCAGGTTCCTCAAAACAAAGTAACCCTTTGAAATCTGGATCTTCAGCCATGATGCATAATGCCATGAATCGCAGCGTACCATCTGAAAGAGCTCGGGCTGGCAAGAACGCACCAGAACGCTCCTTAACTTCAACTGTGAGCAGTTGCCTCACTTGATCAACATCAACCCTGACATCTGAAGTCGGAACAATTTCTGAAAGCCTACTGGCAATACGCGAGTAGACATTCGGATCTTTACGATAAAGCTTATACAAAGCCGCAGCCAATTTCCCCCCATCAGCTCCTACACTTGTGTCCTCATGCATTTTGTTAGAACGGCGCATTGCACTTGGCTCTAATGAAAGAAATCGCCAAGATTGCATTTCCCGTCGAGCAGCAAGAATTGTGGGCCAAACTGCACTATTGGTGTTTGCCACAACGGTTTTAGGGATATATCTAGCTGGAATTTTTTGTGGCTGCCCACTGCTACCGCCATCTTGATGAAGGTGAATTTCCACCACTCCATCGTCTACTTTTTGAGTGGATATGAATCCAGCGCCTTTACGTTTGTTCAAGACAACCTGATCACGAAACTGCGAAACACTAAGAGGAAAATGCAAGGAGTTCGTCGCCTCCCCCTTATTAATGTGCACTAAAGTTTCTCGTGAAAGATACAGACCTAAAGATCCTGATTTCTCTTCCGCTGGATCCCTAGCAATTTCTACTTCATAACGTAAAAAGGTGGATGTAGCTTGAGCTTTACGGCCAAAATCATCAACTATATCTAATGAAACGATCATTTCCACCGCTAGCTTTAAGCTCTCTACACGGTAGTCCCCGTTGGTCCAGAAAACATCCAGCGGATCTGTAGACTCAGAGTCTCTTACAGCTAAAGCGGCCTCGACAATAGTTTTATCACTCAACAAAGAGAGAAATTTTATCGCATCAAATATATTTGATTTCCCAACTCCATTTAGCCCCGCTATACAATTAAACGGGCCAAATGACACAGAGAAATCCAGTAAATTCTTAAATCCATGAGCTTCGAGTTTGGTAAGCATATTAGCTCTCTATTTTCGAGCAGCGGTCCGATGCTGGTGACCGGAGTATCTTGGAATTGACACATCCATTCAAGCACAAAAAATCTTCATTATTGAATTTTCTCATTACAAGATTTGTTGAGCAATATTATTGAAAATTGACTATAGCGGGGATTGTCGCTGCAGATACTCGAACACTTTTCCCGCCGAGATTTTCTGCAGTTTGCACAACAGATCATGCGATAGATCGCGCACCCCATGCTTGCCCCGCAACTCTTCCGCCAGATGCGCCATCAGATTGGCCGCCATCTCGGCGTCGGCCATGGCCCGGTGAGCCTGACCGGTATGCGGTAGCTGCGCGAAAGTGGTGAGCGTGCCGAGCTTGTGATTCGGCGCCGCCGGCATCAGGCGCCGCGCCAGCAGCAGTGAACAGGCAAAATTCTGCAGGCGTGTGCGTTTGATCCGCCCCAGTTCGAAATCCCAGAACTTCTGGTCGAACGAGGCGTTGTGCGCCAACAGCGGCGTACAACCGACGAATTCGTTGACCTCTTCCATCACCCGCTCGGCCGGCGGCGCGGCGCGCAGCATGGCGTTGCTGATGCCGGTCAGTTGCTCGATGAACGCGGGGACGCGCACCCCAGCGTTCATCAGGCTCTGGTAACGCTCGACGATGCGGCCGTTTTCCAGCATCACCACGGCAATTTCCGTGGCGCGGCAGCTGCTGTTCGGCGACAGGCCGGTGGTTTCAAAGTCGATGACTGCAATGCGTTCCAAACCGGGTTCAACTCCGTACAGATCAGTTCTTGAGCTTAATTCTTTAACAGCAGCGCGCCTTCGATCGGCACGTAACGGCTGGCGGCGCGGATCAGCGAGTTGGCGGTGAGGCCGGGCACGCCGTAGGCGACTGCTTGCACGCCGTGCTTGTTGATGATGCGTTCGAGCAGCATGTCGAAATCGCCGTCACCGGAGGCCAGCACCACTTCGTCGACATGGTCGGCGGCGTCCATGATGTCCAGGGTAATGCCGACATCCCAGTCGCCCTTGGCCGAGCCGTCGCTGCGCTGGATGTAGGGCTTGAGCTTCACGGTGAAACCGAGGTTGCGCAGGATCTGCTGAAACTGCTGCTGCTTGCTGTCGCCACGGTCGATCGCGTAGGCGTAAGCCTCGACGATCTGCCCGTTCTTGCTGATGTCGGCCCACAATGCGGCGTAGTTGAAGTGGCAACCATAGGCCTGACGCACGGTGTAGTAGAGGTTCTGCACATCGGCGAACACTGCGATTTTTTTCACCGGAGTTCCTGTGAGCGCGCAAGCGCACGAAGCGGGGTCAGGCGATCAGGCCTGAAAAAGGCGCTCAGTATGCCAGCCCGAAGGAGGGTTCCGCGAATAATCGGCCACAGGCGCAAAGGTGCTGCTGACGAGTGGTGAGTGTGGCGAGGGGATTCATCCCCGTTGGGCTGCGCAGCAGTCCTCGCTCCAATCAGGAACAGCGGGGCTGCTGCGCAGCCCAGCGGGGATAAATCCCCTCGCCACAGTGTACATGTCAGCCTTCAGAGGCTATGTCAGACAAAGGAGTCGTCGTCATCGAAGAACGACGAGTTGTCGCTGCTGTAATCGGCATCGCTGAAACCGCCCTGGTCATTGCCAGAAAAACCGTTGTCCGCCACGCGCTGATCATCGCCCCAGCCGTTGTTGCTCTGGTCGGCGACCTGCGCCGGTTCTTCCTTGATGACCTCGACGATTTCTTCCGGTTGCTGATTGTGGTGGAACAGGCTGCTGATGCCCTGCGCCAACATCACACCACCGGCCACGCCTGCGGCGGTTTTCAGCGCGCCGCCGAGGAAGCTGTTGCCGGCCGCCGGGGCTGCCTGCTGCGCATAGTTGGGCGGCGCGGCGCCGAAG
>NZ_JH635998.1:3036492-3041104 GCF_000257605.1 Pseudomonas sp. R62 | reverse complement strand
CCAAAGATACTCGACAGGAAGCCACCGCCACCGCTGGATGCCGGTGCGCCGCTCTGGGCCTTGGCCGATTGCAGTTCGGCCTGCAGACGCTGGACTTGCTGGGTCAGCTGCTTGTTCTGCTCATCGAGGCTTTTCAGCGCGGCCTCTTGCACCAGAATCGCCTGGGTCATGAAATAGCCTGCCGCCGGCTGGCGCGTCAGGTGTTCCTTGATCCGCGCCTCGGCCTGGGCGTCGCGCGGGGCTGCCTCCGTTTCGGCCTGTTGCAGCCGGGAAAACAGTCCATCGATCAGGGTTTGCTCTTCGCTGTTCATGGCGACCTCGTAGATTGCCGGTAATAACGTGCCCGCGCCCACTCTGGGCGCGGTGCTCTCCTGTAATGGAGACAGTGACAAAACGTTTCAATGGCCTTTACCGAATGTTTACGTTTGTGTCGGCCCGCGTTGCATCGGTTAAAGTGAGCCACTGTTTTCAACCTGCGATACCGACTGATGAATGCCCTCGAAGTACTGCGCGACTCTTTGTATTTTTTCAAACGCCATCTGGGCAGCATCGTGCAGTTGTGCCTGCCGCTGGTGATTGTCGAAGCCTTCTTGCAGCAGGCGGTCGATCACGCCACCGGGCCGGACACCTTCGCCGGCGTCAGCATCATCGTCGGCCTGCTGGTGTATCCGCTGTACACCGCCGCGCTGATCCTGTTTCTCGATGCACGCAGCCGTGGCGAGTCGCCGCGCAACCGTGACCTGCTGGCGATGGCCGCCACCCTGTGGCCGCGCTTCGCGGTGCTGACCGCGCTCAATACCTTGCTGATCCTGCTCGGCCTGTCGTTGTACTTCCTGCCGGGCCTGATGCTGATGGTCATGCTTGCCTTCGCCGAATACCTGCTGGTGCTGCGCGGCCTCGGGCCGTTGCAGGCGATGAAGGAAAGTCTACGGCTGACCCGTGGGCACTTCTGGCGCATCCTGCTGTGCATTCTCTGCGTGATGACTCCGTTGTGGTTGCTCAAGGGCGCGACGCTGGCGGTGTACCCCGAACCGCAGAATCCGCTGATTGCCGGGCTGATCGACAGCGCTCACAGCTTTCTGCAACTGTTCACCAGTGTGGTGCTGTTCCGCCTGTTCATGCTGATCAGCGAATTGCCTGACAAACGTAACGGCGCAGTCTGACCGCGCCGTGCTTGGGCTTCGTCGCTGCCGTCAGGTATGCTCGGGGCCACTTTCTGTAACGCTATAAGCCGAGCCATGACCCGTCTGCTGCGCTACACCCTGCTCCTCGTCATCCTCGCCGTCGTCCTGTTCGGCGTGCTGCTGTTCAGCCTGACCTGGCGCCCCGATGCCCGCGAAACCCTGCCGGTCAGTTGCGGCACCACCGCGCCGACACTGGTGCCCGGGCAAGCACTGAAAGTCATGACCTGGAACGTGCAGTTCCTCGCCGGCAAGCGCTACGTATTCTGGAATGACCTGGCTCAGGGCGACGACGAAGCGCCGACCGCCGAAGACATGGCCTTCAGCCTCGACGAAGTGGCGCGGGTGATCCGTGACGAACAACCCGATGTGGTGCTGTTGCAGGAGCTCGACGACGGCGCCAAGGCCAGCGATTACCAGAACCAGCTCAAACTGTTGCAGGAACGCGTCGCCGATCTGTATCCATGCAGCACCAGCGCCTTCGACTGGAAAGCCGATTTCGTCCCTGAGCCCCACATCTACGGCAGCGTCGGCCGCCAGTTGGCGACGTTGAGTCGCTATCGCATCGAACACGCCGAACGCCTGCAACTGCCCGTCGCCCCGAGCAACGTCATCAGCCGCCAGTTCCAGCCCAAAGACGCTTTGCTGGCAGTCAAACTGCCGCTCAGCGATGGCGGACAACTGACCGTATTCAACACCCACTTGCAGCGCGCCAGCCAGGCAGACGGCAACGTGCAGGCGCAAGTCGCCGCCGTGGCCAAAGTCCTCGACAAGTATGAAAGCCAAGGCCTGCCGTGGCTGATCGGTGGCGATTTCAATCTGCTGCCGCTGGGCCAGTATCGACGCCTGCCGGTCGAGCGCCGCACGCCCTACTCTGCCGACAGCGAACTGCATCTGCTGTGGGACAAGTACCCGATGATCCCGACCAACAACGAGGCCGGCGGTATCGATCGGGCCAAATGGCTGACCCATTACCCCAACGACCCCGGCCTCAACGGCCCGGATCGCACAGTGGATTATCTGTTCTACAGCCCGAAGCTCAAACGCCTGCAAGCGCAGGTGCGGCAGGACGATACCTTGCGCATCTCCGACCATTTGCCGGTGATTGCGCGGTTCCTCCTGCCCGCTGCGCCCTGAGCGCTTTGCCCTTATAAACCGGGCGGAACGTAACCCGGAACATAGCGGACATTGGCGCACTTGCCGTGCAGTATTCGCCCGTCTTCGATCAGGAACTGGGCGATCTTCTTCTGTTGATTGATCTTCGCCTGCAACTTGCAGGTAGAACTGTGGCCGACCTGTTGGTAGTGCTCGGTGTAGACCATGCCATTGCCGGTATGGGTCATCGAAGTGCCGGCCGCTTCGGTGGAGGTCCAACTCGCGGACTTGTGCCAGGTCAGTACGGCCAAGGGTTCGCCGTTCGGGCCGGTTTCCTTTGCCATCGAGTCGGGCGTGCCGAACAGGTCCAGGGCTTCCTGCATATCACGGCCTTCCCAGCGGCTTTGCGCGATAGTGGAACAGCCGCTCAAGAGCAATCCTGCCAGCAGGGTTGCCAGCCATAAACGTGTGTAGGTCATTGGATGCCTCGGCTTATTTCTTCAGTTCGAGCAGGCTGTCGATGTTGTCCATCATCTGGCTCTTTTGCTGAATCGGCGCGAGCTTGAAAAACATCTGCTGCAGCATCTCGATCATCTGCAGGTATTCCATCTTGCCCACGGCGGCCATGTCGTTTTTCGCGCGACTGCCCGGCGCACAGGCAAACTTCAGCGCCTGCTGGACCCAGAACTCTTTCGGGGTCTGCCATTGGTTGGCAACTTTCAGATGACGCATGGTGTAGGCGAGACGCTCGATGGACTGGCCATTGATGAAACGCACCTTGCCCGTAGAGCATTGGGCTTCGAGGTTATAGACGTCGATCATCGGTTTGCCCGGCTCTTCATAAACCAGAGTCACCGCGACCATGGTTGCGCCTTTGGTTTTCTGCGAAGGCACCACCGACGTCGCATCGGCGACGTACATGATGTTTTTCTGGGGCACGCCGTTGCCGTAGATAATCCACCAGTCGCCAATCGGATTGGGCTCTTCGGCCATGGCCGAACTGGAGGCGGCCAATAGCGCAGCCGACAAGAAGATCAACTTCCTGAGCTTGAAGAAAGAGGTCATGGGCAGTTCCGTTCCTTGGGCGCAAGTTGCCAGGCAACAAGGCTGGTTATTGTTCAGGCGGCGATTTTGCGAGCCGGAACAACCAAGGGCAATTAGCACGGATGGGCTAATGGCGCGCAGCCATTGCGGGTCAGGTGCCGCGTGGTTTCGCCCGCGCCGTGGCTTCGGCGACCAAGGGATCGTCCGGCCAATAGTGCTTCGGATAACGCCCCTTGAGATCCTTCTTCACCTCGGCATAGGTGCTGCGCCAGAAGTTGGCCAGGTCCTGCGTGACCTGCACCGGCCGCCGCGCTGGCGACAGCAGATGCAGCTTGACCACTTGCCGGCCGCCGGCGATCCGTGGCGTATCGGCCAGACCAAACAGCTCTTGCAAACGCACCGCGAGAATCGGTGGATGTTCGCTGTAATCCAGACGAATCGATGAACCCGACGGCACGCTCAAATGATGCGGCGCCAGTTCGTCGAGCTTCTGCGGCAGCGGCCACGGCAGCAGATTACGCACGATGCTCGACAGGTCGAGGTTGGCGAAATGGCTGAGCCGCGAGACCTTGCCCAGATACGGGATCAGCCAGTCTTCCAGGGAATTCAACAATGCCGCATCGCTGACATCCGGCCATTGGCTGTCGTCCTGAGTGCTCAGATCAAGCTGACGCAACAGCGCCACCCGCGCTTGCCATTGGCGCAGTTCCGGCGTCCACGGCAACAACTCAAGACCCTTGCGCCGCACCAGATTGACCAGCGCCTGACTGCGCGCGTTTTCATCCAGACCGGTCAACGGTTCGCGGCTGAGAATCAGCTCGCCGACCTTGCGCTGGCGCTCGGCACGCAGCACGCCTTCGCGTTCATCCCAATCGAGTTGATCGACGCTGCGCACTTGTTCGGCGAGCACCGAATCGAACAGCGCCGGATCGAAATCCGCCGCCAGATAGATGCGTTCTTCGCGCTGGCCCTGACGGCTGCCGAGGTCGGCGATGACGATCCACTCGTGCTTCATCAGGCTGTCGGCCTCAGCGAACAGCGCGGCGCGACCGTTGGCCAAACGGTATTCGGCGCCACCGGCACGCCGTTGCTGGGCGACGCGATCCGGGTAGGCCAGCGCCAGCAGCGCGCCGAGCCAGCGCGGATGCTCGGGATCGTTTACCGGTTCGCTCGGCTTGCCGCGCAAGTAGCCGCGATACTGCCGAGCCAATTGCCGGGCACGTTGCACCCCGCCCTGCGCGCCACGACCGGCACGTTCTTCGCCGGAAAGCAGGACCAACCGGCTGTGCAGA
>NZ_JH635998.1:3031502-3036005 GCF_000257605.1 Pseudomonas sp. R62 | reverse complement strand
CGCCGCGCAGGATATCGCGCTCGCCGAGCAGCGCCGCCACATCGCAGGCCATTGCCGCCAGCCCCAGCGCCTGACCGCGCAACAGCAAATGCGCGATGCGCGGATGCGCCGGCAGTTCGGCCATGGCCTGGCCGTGGGCCGTCAGCGTGTCGCCGTGCAAGGCGCCGAGGCGTTGCAGCAGATCCTGCGCTTGGGCATACGCGGCGGCGGGCGGTATGTCGAGCCAGACCAGTTCGCCCGGGGTCACGCCCCAGCGTCCGAGTTGCAAAGCGAGGCTGGCCAGATCCGCCGAGAGAATTTCTGCGCTGCCATAAGCCGCCAGTTGTTCGTGCTGATCCTGCGACCACAGGCGATAGCACACGCCCGGCTCCAGTCGCCCGGCGCGGCCGGCACGCTGGGTGGCGCTGGCCTTGGAAATTCGTTGCGTGTCGAGGCGGGTCATGCCGCTGCCCGGATCGAAACGCGGCACCCGCGCCAGCCCGGCATCGATGACCACGCGCACGCCGTTGATGGTCAGGCTGGTCTCGGCGATGTTGGTTGCCAGCACCACTTTGCGCTGACCGGGCGGCGCCGGATCGATCGCTGCACGTTGCGCATTGAGGTCGAGTTCGCCGTGCAACGGGCACAGCAAAACGTCTTTGCGCTCACCGATAACGTCGGCCAATTGCTGATGCACGCGGCGGATTTCCGCTTGTCCCGGCAGGAACACCAACAGGCTGCCGGTCTCGTCGTGCAGCGCTTCGAGTACGGTTTGGGTAACGCGCTGGTCGATGTATTCACCCGGTTGGAACGGCCGGCCCCAGCGCATCGTCACCGGGTACATGCGCCCTTCACTGCGCAGGATCGGCGCGTCATCGAGCAAGCCGGCCAGGCGCTCGCCTTCGAGGGTCGCCGACATCAGCAGAATCTTCAGCGGCTGTTCAGCGCGAAACAGCTCGCGACCGTTCAGACTGAGCGCCAGCGCCAGATCGGCGTCGAGACTGCGTTCATGAAATTCGTCGAAGATCAGCAGACCCACGCCTTCCAGCGCCGGGTCGTCCTGCAAGCGCCGGGTGAGGATGCCTTCGGTGACCACTTCGATACGCGTCTTCGGGCCAACCTTGCTGTCGAGGCGGATGCGATAGCCGACGGTTTCACCGACCTGCTCGCCGAGCTCGCTGGCCAAACGCTCCGCCGCCGCCCGCGCAGCCAAGCGCCGTGGTTCGAGCATGACGATGGTCTGCCCGACCAGCCAGGCCTCGTTGAGCAAGGCCAAGGGCACGCGGGTGGTTTTACCGGCGCCGGGCGGTGCTTCGAGCACGGCTTCGTGGCGTGACGCGAGGGCTTCACGCAGGGCGGGTAAAACATCGTCGATCGGCAAAGAAATCATGCTGGCTCCCAAACAGAGGGCCGAGTATAACGGCGAACTGTCTGACGTTCGTCAGGGTCTTAACTTCACAAGACGAAGCTTCGTTATTTGATGACTCAGGAGACATTTCCATGCGCTTACCCTCTCGCCTGATCGGCGGTGTTCTGGTTGCCACCCTGCTCACGCAACTGTCGGCGTGCGGTTCGATTTTCTACCCGGACCGGCGTGGCCAGATCGACGGCAAGATCGACCCGGCGATTGCCGTGCTCGATGCCGTCGGCCTGCTGTTCTACATCATTCCCGGGCTGATCGCGTTTGCCGTCGACTTCGCCACCGGGGCGATCTATTTCGAACCGGGCCACACCGCGCAGATCGATCCGGCCAAGCTCAAGCAAGCCATTGGCCCGGATGGACAGGTCGACAATCACAAGTTGCAGGCGATTCTGGAAAGCGAACTGGGCCGAGATTTTCCTCTGGATGATCCGCGCCTGATCCAGCACAAGGGCAGCACTCAGCAACTGGCGATGTTCGGCCTGCAACCGGCCGCTTGAATAAGGACGTTCAATGACCTCCAGCCCCGAACACGCCCGCCTGCTGCGGCTGGCGACCCGCGCCTCGGTGGCGGTCGCGTGCACGCTGATCATCGCCAAAGCGATTGCCTGGTGGCTCAGCGGATCGGTGAGCATGCTCGCCGGCCTCACCGACTCGGCGCTGGATGGCGTCACCTCGATGCTCAATCTGCTGGCGGTGCATTACGCACTGCGTCCGGCGGATGACGATCACCGTTATGGCCACGGCAAAGCCGAATCGTTGGCGGGCATGGCTCAGGCGTTGTTCATCGGTGGCAGCGCGGTACTGATCGCGTTTCAGGCCTACCAACGCTTGCAGACGCCGGAACCACTTGGCGCACCGTGGCTGAGCATCGGTGTGATCGTGTTTTCCCTGCTGCTGACTGCCGCGCTGCTGATGCTGCAACACCGGGTGATCAAGCAGACCGGCTCCAACGCCGTGCGTGCCGACTCGCTGCATTACCGTTCGGACCTGCTGCTCAACGGCAGCATCCTCATCGCGCTGGTGTTGGCCGGGATGGGTTTTGCGCAACTGGATGCGTGGTTTGGCCTGGGGATCGCCGCCTACATCCTCTGGAGCGCGATCCAGATCGCCCGGGAGAGTTTTTCAGTGTTGATGGATGAGGAACTGCCGACCGATGTCAGCCAGCACATGCTCGAACTGGCGTGCAGCGTGCCGGGGGTGCTCGGTGCACATGACCTGCGCACGAGGATTTCCGGCAACCACTGGTTCGTGCAATTGCACCTGGAATTGCCGGGCGAACTGACCCTGTCAGTCGCCCATGGCATCAGCGACCAAGCGGCGGCGGCAATACACAAGGCTTATCCCAGAGCCGAGGTACTGGTCCACGCCGATCCTGTAAAAGCAGCCACAAGCGAAAAGCCTCTAGCTTCAAGCTTGTAGCTTGCAGCTTGCAGCTTGCAGCTGCCCCTATCTGACCTGATAACCGCGACTGCTCAGGCAGTTGCCCTGCGCCTGGCGATAGGCCTGAACCACTTCGGGTGCCGGTTGATAGGTCGCGGCGCGCGGGTCGAAACCGCTTTGCTGCACCGCGTACTGAGAGCACTGGTAACCGTCCTGCTGCACTTGCTGCGGCGACTGGCCGTTGGCCGGGTAGGCTTCGACGTCATAGCCCTGAGCTTGCGGTTGCGGCGGTTGCTGCAGCGGCGGCTCGACCACCACGTAATCCTGCGTCGCCTCTTGATAGGCGTAATACGAGCCGGCGGCGAGGAACAGCAGCGAGCCGCCGATCCACACTTCACGGGCGTAATCCGGCAAATACTGGATGCGGATCCCGCGCGGTGGTTGCACGACAATGTAGCGCGGGCCTTGCGGGCGATACCAGTAGCCACCGGAATAGAAGTAATCCTGACCGCGATACGGCACGCGGTAATCACGATCCGGGAAACGATCGATCACATGGCCCGGACGATATTGCGGGCCCGGCCCCCAGCCATTGCCATGACCGTTCGGCCGTCCCGGCCAGCGGTTGTCATCGGGACGTGGCCGCGTCTGCCACTGCTGATTGTGGTAACCGTTCTGCGGGCGCTCGTCGCGGTAGTAACCCTGACGCGGCTCCTGAGTCTGGTGCACGGCGTCGGGTCGCGGCTGGATCGGCAGGTTGTTGCCCGGCTGGCGAGGCGGTTCTGGACGATCATCGACACGGTTGCGGTTCTGCCATTGACCGTCATTGTTATGCGGCTGGCCGTTGTGCTCGAACTGACGGCTGTTGTCGCCACGGATGATCCCGTCGTTCTGCGGCCCGTTGCCCGGCCCACGATTCTGCGGCTCATCGGCCAGCGCTTGCGCACTGACACCCACACACAGCAAACCAACACCGGCCAGACGCCAGATGCGCGAATTCATGCTTTTCCTCACTGCGGGAGCCTGTCGTTGGCAGGGCTTGTTGCTGAGACTCGAAACAGCCCCACCGGGTTCTGCAACAGGTTATCAGTCGCGCGACTTATTTATTGAGGCGCCAAAATGAAATCGCAGGCAAGAAAAAAGGGAGACCCGTCGGCCTCCCTTCTGGAGAACTTCGTCCTGGCTCGACGCTTTTGACGTCGGCTCACCTCACCCCGTCTTCTGGACAGTGTGCAGCTCGGGGGCCGGCACATCCCCGGTGGGGGTGGCGGCCGCGGCAGGCCTGATTGGGCGGGCCGCGTGGACTGTGTTACCGAGCAGTGATTCTGGTGATAAGAATAGGCCTGAAGCCGCGACAGAGGATTGCGAAAATTGCTCAATTAAACACCGCTTGCGCAATTTTTAACCCTGGATAGATAATCCGCCGCAATAGTTACGACCAAGGACAGATTGATGAGCAAACTCGACCGGTATGACCTGAGTATTTTGGCGGAATTGCAGCGCGACGCCCGTATCTCCAACCAGGAACTGGCCGAACGCATCGGTCTGTCGCCATCGCCTTGCTCGCGCCGGGTCAAGCAACTGGAAGACGATGGCTATATCTCGCGCCAGGTGGCGCTGCTCGATCGCAAGATGCTCGGCTTGAGCCTGACCGCGTATGTGCTGATCGGCATGGACCGGCACACGCCGGAACGCTTCGAGAATTTCGAAGCGGCAATCCG
>NZ_JH635998.1:3012946-3031148 GCF_000257605.1 Pseudomonas sp. R62 | reverse complement strand
GTGCTGGAGTGCAGTCTGGTGACCGGAGTGGATGCTGACTACCAGTTGAAAGTGGTGGTGCCGGATATGGATCACTATCAAAAGTTGCTGCTGGGGCATCTGACCCGGATCGAGGGGGTCACCAGCGTGCGGTCGAGTTTTGTGCTGAACCAGGTGCTCAACAGCACCGAACTGCCGCTGACTCATTTGCGTAGCTGATATCGCTTTCGCGAGCAGGCTCGCTCCCACAGGGGAATACATTTCAACCTGTGGGAGCGAGCCTGCTCGCGAAGAGGCCGGCACACGCGACGCAGATCAATGCCCCGCCATCCGCCCTTGGCGTATACTCGCCGCCGCCCTTTCAGCCCTGTCCGCGCCGGAGATCGCCAATGGATCCAGCACTGTTCGAAGAGTGGATGATGACCGGTCTGGTCAGCATCCTGATCATTTTCATGGGTTTCATCGTCTGGGATCTGGCGAAGAAGTCCAAGGCCGGGCGGTTCGGCTCGTTCATTCTGTTTTTCGTGCTGGGCCTGGGCGTGGCCGCGTTCATCATCAAGAGTGTGGTGATCGGCCTGATCGAATCCGGCGCCTTATAAGCGCGCTGGTACTTCCTGCCACTGGCCCTGATCCAGCCCTTCAATCGTCCAGTCACCAATCCTGACCCGCACCAGACGCAACGTCGGCAATCCGACCGCTGCCGTCATGCGCCGCACCTGCCGGTTGCGCCCTTCGCGAATTACCAGTTCCAGCCACGAAGTCGGTATGGTCGCGCGAAAGCGTACCGGCGGATTGCGCGGCCATAACTGCGGCTCAGCCAGTTGCCGCGCTTCGGCGGGCAGGGTCATGCCGTCATTCAACTCGACGCCATCGCGCAGGCGCTGCAACTGCTCGGCCGTCGGCTCGCCCTCCACCTGCACCCAATAGGTCTTGGCCAGTTTGTGTTTCGGATCGGCGATGCGCGCCTGTAACTGGCCGTCGTTGGTCAGCAGCAACAAGCCTTCGCTGTCGCGATCCAGACGTCCGGCCGGGTAAATCCCCGGCACATCGATGTAATCCTTGAGTGTCGCCCGCCCTTCACCGTCGCTGAATTGCGTCAGCACATCGAAGGGTTTGTTGAACAGGATCAGTTTCGGCTCGGCCGGTGGTGCTTTGGCAACACGGCGCGGGGCAGAAGACTGAGGCTTCACGCCGGGACGGCGGGAAGGTGGACGCGGGGGACGGGACATAAGAGACAGAACATTTAGCGATCAGGGCTGACAATGCTAGTGCCCCGACCGCCAAATGACCACGACTAACCGTTAACGGAACGGCGGCTCGTCGAAGCTGCGCAGTTTGCGCGAGTGCAGCGAGTTGAGTTCGGTACGCAGCAGATCCACCGCTTCGATGCCGATTTTCAAATGCTGGCTGACCGCACGTTCATAGAAGGCGTTGGCCGAGCCCGGCAGTTTGATTTCGCTGTGCAGCGGCTTGTCCGAAACGCAGAGCAACGTGCCGTAAGGCACACGCAGGCGATAACCTTGCGCTGCAATCGTGCCGCTTTCCATGTCCACCGCAACCGCGCGGGACAGGTTGATCAGCGGCCGCTCCTGAGCCCAGCGCAGTTCCCAGTTACGGTCGTCGTAGGTCAGAACCGTGCCGGTGCGCAGGCGCTTCTTCAGATCGTCGCCCTTCTCGCCGGTGACATTCGCCGCCGCCTGCTGCAGAGCAAGCTGCACTTCGGCCAGTGCCGGGATGGGAATATTCGGCGGCACCACACGATCAAGAATGCCGTCGCGACGCATGTAGGCGTGAGCCAGCACGTAGTCGCCGATGGTCTGCGACTGACGCAGGCCGCCGCAGTGGCCGATCATCAGCCAGCAATGCGGGCGCAGCACGGCCAGGTGATCGGTGATGTTCTTGGCGTTGGACGGGCCGACACCGATGTTGACCAGCGTCACGCCGTGGCCATCGCTGGCGATCAGGTGATAGGCCGGCATCTGGTAACGGTGCCAGACCACACCGGCGGCAATCGCCGAGGCTTCGCCGTGGTCCATGCTCTTCTCGATGATCACGTTGCCCGGCAGGACCATGCGCACGAACCGCGGGTCGCGGCGCAACTGCTCCAGACCATGAACGATGAACTGATCGACGTAGCGGTGATAGTTGGTCAGCAGAATCCACGGCTGCACATGGCGCCAGTCACTGCCGGTGTAATGCACCAGCCGGCGCAGCGAGAAATCCACGCGCGCCGCATCAAACAGCGCCAGTGGCAGCGGATCGGTGTTTTCCCAGTCGTAGAGGCCGTCGGCAATGCCATCGGTAGCGGCGGACAGGTCAGTACTCGGGAACACCCGCGCCAGCACCGCTGCAGTGACGCCGGAACCGGCCAGTTCATCGCCCTGCTCGACCACATACGGATACGGAATGTTCTGCTGGCTGACGCCGACTTCGACGGTCACGGTGAAGTCGTGCATCAACGGCGTCAGTTGTTCGAGCAGGTATTTGCGAAACGCCGCCGGGTGGGTGACGGTGACGCTGTAAGTGCCCGGCAGCTGCACCTTGGCGTAAGCGCGGGTGGTCTGCGGCACTTCGCCCTGGCAGTGGTAGGTCAGACGCAGTTCGGGATAACGAAACAGGGCACGCTGTTCGGCGTCGGGCTCGACGCGGTCCTTGAGGTAACGCTTGAGGGCAGAATTCAGCGCAGTGGTGGCCCGCTCATGCAGCTCGGCCAGACGATCCACGGCTTGTTCGGCGGTTTGAACGACAATAAACGCTTCGGTCACGATCAGCTTCCTGTGTTCTGACTTGCAGAGCTTCATCTTGCCTGCATCGTGGACGCACGGGAACAGTGGCGTTGTGGGTGTACCGAAATCTTTCAGGTAACCCGAATCCCTGTGGGAGCTGGCTTGCCAGCGATGAGGCCGTCACATTCAACATCGATGTTGACTGACAGACCGCCATCGCTGGCAAGCCAGCTCCCACAGGGTTTTGTGGTGTCGGGAAAATTGCGGTCAGAAAAGCTGTGGAGTCGAGCGTGCGACGATCGCTTCAACGTCCAGCCCACGCGGCAACGCGCCGTAGACGCGGCCGCCACCGCTCAGACGGCTGGCAATGAAGGCATCGCTGACCACGGAATTCCCAGCATCCAGCAACAGTTTGGCCTGCAATCCAAGGGCAATGTCTTCGGTCAACTGCCGCGCCCGATACTGAATATCACTGGTGTCCTTGAACTGCGCCTGCAACTGCTGGATGTGCGCGGCCAGACGCTTGTCGCCATGACCGTCGCCCAGTTCGCTGAACAGCACATCCAACACACCCGGCTCCTTCGACAACGCGCGCAGCACATCCAGACATTGCACATTCCCCGAACCTTCCCACGTCGAGTTCACCGGCGCTTCCCGGTACAGGCGCGGCAGGATGCTGTCCTCGACGTATCCAGCACCGCCCATGCATTCGGCGGCTTCGTTGATCATTCCTGGCGCGCGCTTGCAGATCCAGTATTTGCCCACTGCCGTCACCAGCCGCGCGAACTGCGCTTCGTGGCGATCATTCAGATGGTCCAGTGCCTTGCCCATGCGCAGACTCAGCGCCAACGCGGCCTCGCTCTCCAGGGCCAGATCGGCGAGTACGTTTTGCATCAGCGGCTGCTCGCTGAGCAATTTGCCGCCGACCTTGCGGTGCGCGCAGTGATGGCTGGCCTGGGTCAGCGCCTGGCGCATCAGCGAGCTGGAGCCGACCATGCAATCGAAACGGGTCATCGCCACCATTTCGATAATGGTCGGCACGCCGCGCCCTTCTTCGCCGATCATCCATGCCAGCGCCCCACGAAACTCCACTTCGCTGGAGGCGTTGGACTGGTTGCCGAGTTTGTTTTTCAGACGCTGGATGTAGAACTGATTGCGCGTGTCGTCCGGGCGATGGCGCGGCAGCAGAAAGCAACTCAAGCCCTTGTCGGTTTGCGCCAATGTCAGGAAGGCGTCGCACATCGGCGCCGAGCAGAACCACTTGTGCCCGACCAGTTCATAGGCCTGACCCGGGCCGCTGGCCCCGACCGGATAGGCTTTGGTGGTGTTGGCGCGAACGTCGGTGCCGCCCTGCTTCTCGGTCATCGCCATGCCGATGGTCACGCCGGCCTTGTGCGCCATGCCGACGTTGCGCGGATCGTATTCGGTGGCGAGGACTTTCGGCAGCCACTGCTCAGCCAGCTCCGGCTGCAAGCGCAGGGCCGGCACGCTGGCGAAGGTCATGGTCAGCGGGCAACCACTGCCGGCCTCGGCCTGGCTGTGCAGATAGGTCATCGAAGCGCGGGCGACATGCGCGCCGTCCTGCGGGTGTGCCCAAGGCAGCGAGGTCAGGCCATGTTCGATCGCCGTGCGCATGAGCTCGTGGTAAGCCGGGTGAAACTCGACCAGATCGATGCGATGGCCGTAGCGATCATGGCTGGCAAATAGCGGTTTGTTCTGGTTGGCGAGAAACCCCGCCTCCATCAGCGGCCCACCCGCGAGTGCGCCATAGGCATGGATGCGCGACTCGGCCCAACCGGCGCCAAAACGCCGCGACCACTCCTGTAACGGCAGGTCGATGCGGTACAGGTTGGTGCCGTCCAGCGATGGCGGCTGATTGGTGACTTCGTGGGTTTCGGCGAACTGATGCAGGTTCATGACGGCGCTCCTTGTTCAGCAATGGCACCAGTTAAGCACTGGTGCTTTTTTGAACAAAGTGTCATAGGCGCCGTTTTTGCGGCGCTTTTACCCCATCAGCAACTGAGCACGCGGCGCTGCAAGGCAGCCTGCAGATCCTCGAATTTCACTGGTTTGTGCAGATAGTCGATAGGCGCGCCCGGGGCGCATTGTTCGCGATCCGCACCCAGCGCCAGCATGAACACTGGCAAATGCGCGCAGCCTGGCAATGCATGGATCTGGCAGCACAGCGATGCACCTTCGTGGTTGGGCAACTGGCAATCGATCAGCACTGCATCGAAGCTTTCCCGTTGCAGGCAGTCCAGCGCGGCGGCGCCGTTATCCGCGCTGCGCACGCGGAAACCGAGCTTGAGCAACATGCCACGCATCACCAGTTGGTTGACGCTGTTGTCGTCCACCAGCAGCACCGTGCAGTCCTGCGGCGCACGAATGCAATCGCGGGGCGGCTGATCCGCAGGCGCTTCGATCACCGGCAGTTCGAATTCGACATCGAGCTGGAAGCGGCTGCCGCGACCCGGCTCGGAACGATGGGTGAGTTTGCCGCCGAGCAATTCGACCAGTTGCCGACAGATCGCCAGACCAACACCGAGGCCGCCGTATTCGCGAGTCATCGAACCGTCGAGCTGGAAGAAACGCTGATACAGGGTCGCCTCGCCCAGATCAGTGAAACCGATGCCGGTGTCGATCACCGCAAACGACAGCGCCATGCGCTCATCCGCCGACGGCCGACCGGTAACGCGCAACGCCAGGCCGCCGACGCGGGTGAACTTGATCGCATTGTCCAGCAGGCATTCCAGGCACTGCGCCAATTTCGCGCTGTCGCCGAGCAAGCGATCCGGCAGGGTCGGCAGCACCTCGACCTTGAAGTCCAGCGACTTGCTCGCTGCATTGCCTTCGAACTGCACGCGCAACGCTTCGATCACGCCGCGCAGGCTGAAACTGCCCGGCGTCGCCTTGAGCTTGCCGGCCTGCAACTCAGTGAGCGTGAGGATGCCATTGACCATGCGCATCATGTCGCGGGCGGAACCGGCGGCGGTCTGTTGATATTGCTCAAGCTCGGGATCGAGGTCGACGGTCTGCATCAGCTCCAGCGAACCGATCACCCCATTCATCGGCGTGCGCAATTCGTGGGTCAGCGTCGCGAGGAATTCGTCCTTGAGCTTGTTGCTGTGAGCCAGTTGCTGGTTGAGCACTTCGAGTTTCTGCCCGGCGTCGAACAAGGTCTGCGCCTGTTGTTCGCGCATGGCGTTGATGCGATCGGCCAGCGCCAGCGACAGCAGCGCCACCTCGATCGCCGAGCCGATCTGGCTGGCGTACATGGTCAGGAACACGTTGGGCAGCAGGCCCAGCACCATCAGCGTATTGACGATGCCGCCGAGCAGGAACGCCGACCAGGCGATGATGAAGTAACGCGCAACGCGCAAGCCGCGCCACCAGGCAAGAATCCCGGCGGCGAAGATCACCACGGTGAAGGTCAGCGCCAGTGTGGTCGCCAGGCGCAGGGCCAGGGCATAACTGGTCATCAGCGACAGACCGATCACCAGTGCACTGAAGGCAATCAGGCCGATCAGCAAACGATCGAGCCAAGGACTGTGGGTCTTGGTCTGCAGGAAACTGCGGGCGAACTGGCTGCCGAACAGCCCGGCGCAACCGATGAAGAACGGCGTCGCGGCGTTGGCCCACCATGGGTTGTCCGGCCAGAAATACTCAACCGCCGCGCCATTCACCGACAATTGATAGAGGCCGAACGAGCCGATATAGAAGATGTAATAGAGGTAACTGGTGTCGCGCACGCTCAGGTAGATGAACAGGTTGTAGACCAGCATCCCCAGCAGCACGCCATAAATGATGCCGAGCACATACAGGCGCACCGGTTGGTCTTCGAGGTACGCGGTGCTCGACCACAACGTCACCGGCGCCTGGATCGAGCCTTCGCTGGCCAGTCGCAGGTACAGCGTCTGCTGTTGATCCGGCTTGAAGGGAAGGTCGAACAGGTAGTTGTTCTGGCGGATCTCGCGACTGGCGAAGGGCAAGGCATCGCCGGTCTGGCGCACCAGTCGGTAGGCGCCACTGGCGTCGGGCAAGTAAAGGTCGAGGTGATCAAGCGGCGGATACGCCAGCTCCAGCAGCCAGGTGCCCTGGGCGGCCGGGTTGCTCGGGCGGTAATGCAGGTCGATCTTCAGCCAGAACGCCGAGCGCGAGTAACCGGCGTTGAGCGTGGCTTTGTCGTGGGCTTTGAACTGGCCGGCGGCGTCTTGCGCACGGACGTCGGCAATCGTCGCCTGACCGCTCGGGTCTTCGAACACTTGCAGCGATCGGCCCAGTGGCAGGCTCTGGGTGAATTCGTCGAATTCGACGGCGCTCGCCATGAGGGGCAAGCAGAACAGCAACATCAGCAAATAGCGCATTGAAGCCCCAGCGTGGCTCGTCCGGTTGTGTCAGGAAGCCCCCCATTCCCTTTGAGTAGACGTAAAACCGGTATTACCTGTGATTGTTTGGATCCAGCCTAGCATAGCCGTTGATGGCCATTGAGCACCATGGAAATTTTTCCTACAACGGCTCTAGAACGGGCGTTCCAGGGCAAAGCACCGAGATAGAGCTGTTGGAATGGTCAGGAACGTCAAAGATCGCAGCCTCCGGTAGCTCCTGCATTTATCTTGCTCTGCCACCCACACCCCAAAATCAGCTTTGGTGGTAAGCTCGCGCACCATGAATATCTACAGCTCCCGCCCCGTTGTCCTCTGTCTCTCCGGCCACGACCCCAGTGGTGGCGCCGGCTTGCAGGCAGATATCGAAGCCTTGCTCGCGCAGGGTTGCCATGCGGCTCCGGCCGTCACCGCCCTGACCGTGCAAGACACCGTCAACGTCACGGACTTCCGCGTCCTCGACCGTGAGTGGGTACTGGCCCAGGCCAACGCCGTGCTCAATGACTCCGAAGTCGCCGCAGTGAAACTGGGCATGCTCGGCTCGCTGGAGATGGTCGACACGGTCGTCGAACTGCTCTCGGCGCACCCGCATCTGCCAGTGGTCTGCGATCCGGTGCTGCGTGCCGGCGGCGGCGGACGCCTGGGCAAGGACGAGGTCGGCTACGCGATGCGCGAGCGTCTGCTGCCGCTGTCGATCATTGCCACGCCCAATCTTCCTGAAGCGCGCATCCTCGCCGAACTGCCCGAAGGCACGGCCGACGAGTGCGCGGAAAAACTCCTGCCATTCGTCAAAAACCTGCTGATTACCGGCGGCCATGGCGACGAAACTGAAATCCACAACCGCGTGTACAGCCGCGACGGCCTGCGCGAAACCTTTATCTGCCAACGCCTGCCGGGCAGCTATCACGGCTCCGGTTGCACGCTGGCCAGCGCCCTCGCCGGTCGCCTGGCTCAGGGCGAACACCTGGCCAGTGCCGTGCGCAGTGCGCTGGATTACACCTGGCGCACTTTGCGCGATGCCGAACAACTGGGCAAAGGCCAGTTCGTGCCGCGTCGCCTGCCGCTGGATTTCTGCTCGTAACGTCGTGAGGTCTGCCCGATGAAACTCCGTGGCCTGTATGCCATTACCGACAGCCAGTTGCTGACCGGCAAGTTTCTGTCTTACGTGGAGGCGGCGCTCGACGGCGGCGTCGCCCTGCTGCAATACCGCGACAAGAGCAGCGACGAGGCCCGCCGTCTGCGCGAGGCCGAAACGCTGCGCAACTTGTGCGAGCGCTACAAGACGCAGCTGATCATCAACGATGACGCCGAGCTGGCCGCACGCCTCAACGTCGGCGTGCACTTGGGCCAGACCGACGGCCCGCTGTCGCCGACCCGCGCGCTGCTCGGTTCGAAAGCCATCATCGGTTCGACTTGTCACGGGCAAATCGCCCTGGCCGAACAGGCTGCCAAAGAAGGCGCGAGTTACGTTGCCTTCGGCCGCTTCTTCAATTCCACCACCAAACCCGGTGCGCCGAGTTGCAGCCTCGACTTGCTCGACGAAGCCAAACGCACGCTGCACTTGCCGGTCTGCGCGATCGGCGGGATCACCCTCGATAACGCCGCGCCACTGGTCGAGCACGGTGTCGATCTGCTCGCCGTGATCCACGGTTTATTCGGCGCCGAGAGCAGCGCCGAAGTGACCCGCCGCGCCCGCGCCTTCAACGAACTTCTGAAAATCTGATTTGAGAGCCCGATCATGTCTCGTTCCGAAACCCTGTTTGCCAATGCTCAGAAACACATCCCCGGCGGCGTCAACTCGCCGGTGCGCGCGTTCAAGAGCGTCGGCGGCACCCCGCTGTTCTTCAAACACGCCGAAGGCGCTTACGTCACCGACGAAGATGACAAGCGTTATGTCGATTACGTGGGTTCGTGGGGCCCGATGATCCTTGGCCACAGCCATCCGGACGTGCTCGACGCGGTGCGCAATCAGCTGCAACACGGCCTGTCCTACGGCGCGCCGACGTCGATGGAAACCGAGATGGCCGATCTGGTCTGCTCGCTGGTGCCGTCAATGGACATGGTGCGCATGGTCAGCTCCGGCACCGAAGCGACCATGAGCGCGATCCGTCTGGCCCGTGGTTACACCGGTCGCGACAGCATCATCAAATTCGAAGGCTGCTACCACGGCCACTCCGACAGCCTGCTGGTCAAGGCCGGTTCCGGCGCTCTGACCCAGGGCGTACCGAGCTCGGCCGGCGTGCCGGCAGCCTTCGCCAAACACACCCTGACCCTGCCGTTCAACGACATCGACGCGGTTGAAGCGATGCTCGCCGAAGTGGGCGAGGACGTGGCGTGCATCATCGTCGAGCCGGTCGCCGGCAACATGAACTGCGTGCCGCCAGCGCCGGGCTTCCTCGAAGGACTGCGTTCGCTGTGTGACAAGCACGGCGTGGTGTTGATTTTCGACGAAGTGATGACCGGTTTCCGCGTCGCCCTCGGCGGTGCCCAGGCGCACTACGGTGTGACGCCGGACCTGACCACGTTCGGCAAGATTATCGGCGGTGGCATGCCGGTGGGCTGCTTCGGTGGCAAACGCGAAATCATGCAACGCATCGCCCCACTGGGCCCGGTGTATCAGGCCGGTACGTTGTCGGGTAATCCGCTGGCGATGGCTGCCGGCCTGACGACCCTGCGTCTGATCAGCCGCCCGGGCTTCCACGCCGAACTGACCGACTACACCGCGCGCATGCTCGACGGTCTGCAACAGCGTGCCGATGCTGCGGGCATCCCGTTCGTGACCACTCAGGCCGGCGGCATGTTCGGTCTGTACTTCAGCGGCGCCGACGACATCGTCACCTTCGACGACGTGATGGCCAGCGACGCAGCAATGTTCGGTCGCTTCTTCCACCTGATGCTGGAAGGTGGCGTGTACCTGGCGCCGAGCGCTTTCGAAGCCGGTTTCACCTCGATCGCCCATGGCGAAGCCGAGTTGCAACTGACGCTGGACGCCGCCGAGCGTGCCTTCGCCGCATTGAAATAATCGCCGTACCGCTGACGTTGGCTATGGCCAGCGTCAGCTTTCGCCTACATCCGCTCGGTTTTTCCGACGCGTCTGCGAAAATCCTGCCTGAATCGGGCGATATATTCCCCACGCAGCAGAAAAACGAGTAAAGACTTTGTAAGGTTGGCCCTGCTTATTTCATAATGCGCGCTTATTGGATCCCTCGACGGGTCCGCGTGCCCTTCAGAGGTAAGTCGATTCCCATGAACCGCACCGGCCGCACCCTTGCATTGGGCTGCCTGTTGCTCCTTCAGCCCCTGCTCGCGCATGCACAAGCAGGCGGCAACTCGTTGTTGATCCCGGCGATGGGTCGTTGCACCCTCAATACTCAGCCGCAAGACGTCACGCAGGCATTGGCCGCCTGCCAGAAAGCGGCGGACGAAGGGGACGCGCAAGCGCAATACGAGTTGGGTGAGTTCTACTACGACGGCAAGAACGCGCCGCGCGACCTCAATCAAGCCCTGAGCTATTTCGAAAAGGCCTCGCTGCAAGGCCACGCCCAGGCGCAATTCAAGCTCGGCAGCATGTTCTTCCACGGTGAAGGCGTGCAGGCCAACAATATCCAGGCCTACATCGTGCTGAAGATGGCAGCGGTCAACGGTGCTGAAGAGGCATTGGACACGGCTGACGAAGTCTCGGAAAAAATGTCCCGCGAAGATCTCGAAACCGCCACTCAGGTGCTCGGGCAGATTTTCCGCAAATACCTGATGGAACTGCAGAACGCCGACGGGCGCACGCCATTCTCCCCACTGCCCTAAAGGCTATGGAGATGACCTGTGGCGAGGGGATTTATCCCCGTTGGGCTGCGAAGCGGCCCCAAACCCTGCAACCCGGTTCTGTCTGACACATATTGCTGGATGGATTGCGACTGCTTCGCAGCCGAGCGGGGCGGTGCGACGTTTCGCTAAATCCCCTCACCACAAACTCATTCCAATCCAGAATCCGCTGTTACTTTTCAGGCATCGGCATCGGAAACGGCATGACATTGCCGACCGCGCCCCGGGCCTCGCTGATTTTCGGCGTGCCCAGACGTTCCACTTCGTCGATGCGCACGATCGAATGCATCGGTACAAAGCTGCGCACCACGCCTTCGAATTGCGCCTTGAGCTTCTCTTCACTCGGATCGACGACCATTTGCGTACGCTCGCCAAAGACGAATTCTTCAACTTCCAGGAAACCCCACAGATCACTTTGATAGATCTGCTTGGCGTACATTTCGAACACCTGGCCTTGGTTGAGGAAAATCACCTTGTAGATTGGAGCTTCGCGTTTGGTCATGGCGGGCGGATAACATCGGGGTAAAAATGAGGGCGCGAACTATAGCATAGCCACCGGACGCACAGCGGTAGGAACCTGACGGCTTGTTCCCTATAATGCGCGGTTCTTTGAATCACGTGACGACCCGAATCCATGGCCAAGAAGCTTTACATCGAAACCCACGGTTGCCAGATGAACGAGTACGACAGCTCGCGCATGGTCGATCTGCTGGGCGAACATCAGGCCCTGGAAGTCACCGCCCGCGCGGAAGACGCCGACGTGATTCTGCTCAACACCTGCTCGATCCGCGAACGCGCGCAAGACCGCGTGTATTCGCAGCTCGGCCGCTGGCGCGAACTGAAGCTGGCCAACCCCGACATGGTCATCGCCGTCGGCGGTTGCGTGGCCAGTCAGGAAGGCGCGGCGATCCGCGATCGCGCTCCGTACGTCGACGTGGTGTTCGGCCCGCAGACCCTGCACCGTCTGCCGGAGATGATCGACGCCGCGCGCAGCAGCAAGCTGCCGCAGGTCGACGTGTCGTTCCCGGAAATCGAAAAATTCGACCACCTGCCGGAGCCGCGTATCGACGGCCCGAGTGCCTACGTGTCGGTGATGGAAGGTTGCAGCAAGTACTGCACGTTCTGCGTGGTGCCGTACACCCGTGGCGAAGAGGTCAGCCGGCCGTTCGACGACGTGATCGCGGAAATCATTCACCTGGCCGAACACGGCGTGCGTGAAGTGACCTTGCTCGGGCAGAACGTCAACGGCTATCGCGGCCAGACCCACGACGGTCGCCTGGCCGACCTGGCCGAGCTGATTCGCGTGGTCGCCGCTGTCGATGGCATCGACCGCATCCGCTACACCACGTCGCATCCGCTGGAGTTCTCCGACAGCCTGATCCAGGCCCACGCCGAAGTGCCGGAACTGGTCAAGCACCTGCACTTGCCGGTGCAGTCGGGCTCGGACCGGATTCTCGCGGCGATGAAGCGTAACCACACGGCGCTGGAGTACAAATCCAAGCTGCGCAAATTGCGCGCCGCCGTACCGGGGATCTGCATCAGTTCGGACTTCATCGTCGGTTTCCCCGGCGAAACCGAAAAGGACTTCGAACAGACCATGAAGCTGATTGCCGATGTCGGCTTCGATTTCTCCTACTCGTTCGTCTATAGCCAGCGCCCGGGCACGCCCGCTGCCGATCTGGCCGACGACACCCCGGAAGAACTGAAGAAAGAACGCCTGAACGCGCTGCAACATCGTCTGAATCAGCAGGGCTTCGAGATCAGCCGACAAATGGTCGGCTCGATCCAGCGGATTCTGGTGACCGATTACTCGAAGAAAGACCCGGGCGAGCTGCAGGGCCGCACCGAGAATAACCGTATCGTCAACTTCCGCTGCGACAATCCCACCCTGATCGGTCAGTTCGCCGATGTGCACATCGACGCCGCGCAACCGCACTCACTGCGTGGTTCTTTAATTCAATAACGCCGCATTTCTCCTGTGGGAGCGAGCCTGCTCGCGAAGGCGGTCTGTCAGACACATCAATTTTGAATGTGTCGCCGCCTTCGCGAGCAGGCTCGCTCCCACAGGCAAAGCGCAGCGGCGCTGATCGGCTGAGATATTTAAGAGCTTTCGCACCCACGCCACTGGCGTTATCCTTGATTTCATCCTAATTGCCCCAGGGCGGCTAAATACGACCTTGAACGCACCCATCGAACCACATCGTTTTCTCCTCGAGCCTTTTGAGGCTCGCCGCTTCGCCAATCTGTGCGGGCAATTCGACGAGCATTTGCGCTTGATCGAACAGCGCCTGGCCATCGAGATCCGCAATCGCGGAAACCAGTTCGAGTTGATTGGCGATCCAAAACTCACCACGTCCGCGGAAAACCTGCTGCGCCGCCTGTACCGCGAAACCAAGGGTACCGAGCTGTCGCCAGACCTGGTGCACCTGTTCATTCAGGAATCAGCAGATATCGACAACCCGGCCCCTGCCGAAGCGACCGTCGCCCTGCGCACCAAGAAAGGCATGATTCGCCCACGCGGCTTGAATCAGCAGCGCTACGTGAAGGAAATCCTCGGCAACGACATCAATTTCGGCATCGGCCCGGCCGGTACCGGCAAGACCTATCTGGCCGTGGCCTGCGCGGTAGATGCGCTGGAGCGCGAGCAGATCCGCCGCATCCTGCTGGTGCGTCCGGCGGTCGAAGCGGGGGAAAAACTCGGCTTCCTGCCCGGCGACCTGTCGCAGAAGATCGACCCGTACCTGCGCCCGCTCTACGACGCGCTGTACGAAATGCTCGGTTTCGAATACGTCGCCAAGCTGATCGAGAAACAGGTGATCGAAGTCGCGCCGCTGGCCTACATGCGCGGTCGTACGCTGAACAACAGCTTCATCATTCTCGACGAAAGCCAGAACACCACCGTCGAGCAGATGAAGATGTTCCTCACGCGCATCGGCTTCGGCTCCACCGCCGTGATCACCGGCGACATCACCCAGGTCGACCTGCCGCGCGGCACCAAGTCCGGCTTGCACCATGTGATCGAAGTGCTCAAAGACGTGCCGGGCATCAGCTTCACCCATTTCCAGCCCAAAGACGTCGTGCGCCACCCGTTGGTGCAGCGGATCGTCGAGGCCTACGAGCGCTTCGAGACCCGTGCCGAAGCTGCGAAGGAAGCCTCGCGCGATGCTTGAGCTGGATCTGCAAATCGCCACCGAGGCCAGCGCGCCGAGTGAAGCCGAGTTCCGTCAGTGGTGCGAACTGGCCCTGCGCCAGCGCAGCGCTGATTCGGAAATGACCATTCGTCTGGTCGACGAGGAAGAAGGCCGCGAGCTCAATCACACCTGGCGCCACAAGGACTATGCGACCAATGTGTTGTCGTTCCCGGCGGAAGTGCCTGACGAGTTTCTCGATATTCCGCTGCTCGGCGATCTGGTGATCTGCGTGGCCGTGGTCGAACGCGAAGCCGCCGAGCAGGGCAAGGAACTAAAGGCCCACTGGGCACATCTGGTCATTCACGGCTGCTTGCATCTGCTCGGTTACGACCATATAGATGACGACGAAGCCGAAGAAATGGAAGCACTGGAACGCGAGTTGCTTGCTGAACTGGGCTATCCCGATCCGTACGCGGATGACGAAACCGAACACTCCCCCATCGTTACAACAAAGGATTCAGAGTAATCGCTATGAGCGAAGATCGATCGAGCAACGGGCAGAAGTCATGGCTGGGTAAACTGACCCAGGCTTTTGCCCACGAGCCGAAGAACCGTCAGGAGCTCCTCGAGCTGCTGCGTGATGCACATCAGAACAAACTGCTCGACAGCGAAGCGCTGGCCATCGTCGAAGGCGCCATCCAGGTGGCTGACCTGCAAGTGCGCGACATCATGGTGCCGCGCTCGCAGATGGTCAGCATCAAGGCGACCCAGACACCCCGCGAATTCCTCCCCGCCGTGGTCGACTCGGCCCACTCGCGCTATCCGGTCATCGGCGAAAGCCACGACGACGTGATGGGCGTGCTGCTGGCCAAGGATCTGCTGCCGCTGATCCTCAAGGAGAACGGCGACAGCTTCAACATCAAGGACCTGCTGCGCCCGGCCACCTTCGTGCCGGAGTCCAAGCGTCTGAACGTGTTGCTGCGTGAATTCCGCGCCAACCACAACCACATGGCCATCGTCATCGACGAATACGGCGGTGTGGCCGGTCTGGTGACCATCGAAGACGTGCTGGAACAGATCGTCGGCGACATCGAGGACGAGCACGACGTCGAAGAAGACAGCTACATCAAGCCGCTGCCCAGCGGTGACTTCCTGATCAAGGCGTTGACACCGATCGAGAACTTCAACGAGTTCTTTGACAGCGAATTCTCCGACGACGAGTTCGATACCGTTGGCGGTCTGGTGATGAGCGCGTTCGGCCACTTGCCAAAACGCAACGAAATCACTGAAATCGGCGCCTATCGCTTCCGTATCCTGAACGCCGACAGCCGTCGGATTCATTTGCTGCGACTGACCCCAATCGCCCGGTAAGAAATCTAAGGACTGAAATGCGCTGGACAACCCGCCCCGGCTGGCCCGGTAACCTGCTGGCCGTGGCGGCCGGTGCAATTACCACCTTCGCTCTGGCACCTTTCAACATCTGGCCGCTGGCTTTGCTCGCGGTCGGTTTGTTCTACGCCGGTTTGCGTGAGCTGAGCCCGCGTCAGGCGCTCGGCCGTGGCTGGTGCTTCGGCTTCGGCCTGTTCGGTGCCGGCACCAGTTGGATCTATTACAGCATCCACCACTTTGGTGGCGCTTCGGTGTTGCTCGCCGGGTTCCTGATGCTGCTGTTCACCGCGGCGATTGCCTGGTTCTTCGCCCTGCCCGCGTGGCTGTGGGCACGCTGGTTGCGGCGTAACGAAGCACCGCTGGCGGATGCCTTGGCCTTTGCTGCGTTGTGGGTCGGCCAGGAAGCTTTTCGCGGCTGGTTCCTCACCGGTTTCCCATGGCTTTATTCCGGTTACAGCCAGCTCGACGGCCCGCTGGCCGGGCTCGCGCCGGTGGGCGGGATGTGGCTGGTCTCGTTTGTTCTGGCACTTACCGCAGCGCTGATCTACAACGCGTCGCGCTTGTTGCAGGCGCGACGCAAGGGTTTCATCGCGGCCGGTGTGGTACTTCTGGCGGGGCCTTGGGTAGCAGGCATCGCCCTCAAAGGCCACGCGTGGACCAGCCCGTCCGGCGCACCGCTGACCGTGGCCGCAATTCAGGGCAACGTCGCGCAGAGCATGAAATGGGACCCGGCCGAGCTCAACGCGCAACTGGCGCTGTACCGTGATCTCAGTTTCCGCTCCAAACCGGTCGATCTGCTGATCTGGCCGGAAACCGCCGTGCCGGTGTTGAAGGAGTCCGCCGAGGGCTACCTGACGATGATGGGCAACTTCGCCGCCGAGCGTAAATCAGCGTTGATCACCGGTGTGCCGATCCGCCAGACCGTGCATCACGAACGGCGCTTCTTCAACGGCATCACCGTGGTCGGCGAAGGCGACGGCACTTACCTGAAGCAGAAACTGGTGCCGTTCGGCGAATACGTGCCGTTGCAGGATGTGTTGCGCGGTTTGATCGCGTTCTTCGACCTGCCGATGTCGGACTTCGCGCGCGGCCCGTCGGATCAAGCGCTCTTGCAAGCCAAGGGTTACCAGATCGCACCGTTTATCTGCTACGAAGTGGTCTATCCGGAATTCGCCGCTGGCCTGTCGGCACGCAGTGATCTGTTGCTGACGATCAGCAACGACACCTGGTTCGGCACGTCCATCGGCCCGCTGCAGCATTTGCAGATGGCGCAGATGCGCGCGCTGGAAGCCGGACGCTGGATGATCCGCGCGACCAACAACGGCGTTACCGGCCTGATCAATCCGTTCGGGCAGATCACCGAGCAGATTCCGCAGTTCGAACAAGGCGTGTTGTATGGCGAAGTGGTACCGATGCACGACCTGACGCCGTACCTGCAATGGCGTTCGTGGCCGCTGATCGTGTTGTGCCTGCTGCTGTTTGGCTGGGCGTTGATGGCCAGCCGCATGTCGAAGACCCTCTGAGAAATGTGGCGAGGGGATTTATCCCCGCTGGAGTGCGCAGCAGTCCCCTCTTCTGAAGGCAAGAGAGGGGCCGCTACGCGCCCCATCGGGGATAAATCCCCTCGCCACAATGATCTTCAGCGGTAAAACAACGAATACCCCACCTGCCCCACCGCTTCATTGAGCAACTGCCCGCTCTGCCAGATCGACTTGAACTCCGGCAGCCAGCCGCCAAATGGCCGTGCGTTATCGGTACCGAGGAAACCCACCGGTGCCGGCACCACCTCAAAACCCGCCTGCTCAAAGCTCCACACCGCACGCGGCATGTGCCACGCCTGCGTCACCACGACAACCCGCTTGAGCCCCTGGGGCAAGAGAATATCTGCCGTCATCTTCGCGTTCTCCCATGTGGTGCGGCTCTCGCCTTCCTGCCAGCGCACGCTCACGTCGAAGTCATCACGCAACGAATCCGCCATCAACTTCGCCTCGGTCGGGGGCGTGCCGTAATGCAGGCCGCCGCTGGTCAGAATCGGCAGGCCCGAGGCCTTGGCCAGGCGTGCGGCGTAACGCTGACGCTCAAGGCCGACGCCGGTCGGCTGGTCTTCGCCCCAAGCCAGATCACCGCGCTCACGCCCCGAGCCCAGCACCACAATCGCATCGGCGCGTTGCGCCAGCGTCGCCCATTCCTGCCGCGCCAGCGGCGGCTCTCGTTCCAGCGCCTTGGCGCTCCACTGCACGACCACCGGCAGGCTCATCAGCCACAGGCCGCCAAAGCCGAAGGCAAAACATACGCCAGCCAGACGCGGCCGCGAGCGGCGCAGCCACCAGGCGGCCAGCAACAGCAGCAAAAGAATGCCGGGCGGCAGTAAAAGTTGTTTGATGAAATAGCGAAAGGGCATCGGGCATCTCCAAAGATGCCCGAAGCCTAAGAGTGTTGATTACGCGTTACAACCAGTAGGCCGGATCCGGTTGCAAAAGATCCGTTTCATGACCTGCCATGCGCTTACTTGGCCTGCACAGAACGCACCTTGCCGGTGTCTCTGCGCGGCGCCTTGTCCTTGAGCCAGATGACCTTGGCCGAATGTGCTGCATAGAGCTGCTTCACTGCTTGAGACAGGCATCCCTGCGTTTCACGTTCACTGCGATCCAGATAGGCCTTGACCAGTTTGAACTCGGCGGGACTCAAGCCACGCAATTCCAGTTCCAGGGGGCGCTCGTCGCGCAGCCGGTCAGCGGTTTTCACGGCGTCCAGCGCCATGCCCAGACGATCGATC
>NZ_JH635998.1:3011220-3012882 GCF_000257605.1 Pseudomonas sp. R62 | reverse complement strand
CCATGCCCAGACGATCGATCAACCTTTCATACAACTCGGGTTTCGTTACGTTCTTTTTCCGTTGCTCCACCATCCCTCACCTCATTGAAGATAAGACTCACTCCCCAATTAGAGCTTAGCTTCGCTGCACGAACCGGCTACACGCCGCGACCAACGGCCCTCGTCGCCCAAAAGGTCGGGCAAACAGCTGTAATCAGGGTTTCCCTCGGCCAAGCGCGGTCATGTATGCTACGGCGCTTCCTGTCATTCCACTTCCAGCGCACCCGGGCCATCCCGTATGCCGCCGTCGAAGAGGATTAGGCCACCCCTATCCAGTACAAAAGTAGCCATGCACGAACAATATCAGCCACGTGAGATCGAAGCCGCCGCCCAGTCGTTCTGGGATGAGCAAAAGTCCTTTGAAGTCAGTGAACAGCCAGGCAAGGAAACCTACTACTGCCTGTCGATGTTCCCTTATCCCAGCGGCAAGCTGCACATGGGCCACGTGCGCAACTACACCATTGGCGATGTGATCTCGCGCTACCAGCGCATGCAGGGCAAGAATGTTCTGCAGCCCATGGGTTGGGATGCGTTCGGCATGCCGGCGGAAAACGCCGCAATGAAAAACAACGTAGCGCCCGCCAAGTGGACCTACGAGAACATCGCCTACATGAAGTCGCAGCTGCGCAGCCTCGGCCTCGCGGTGGACTGGTCCCGTGAAGTGACCACCTGCAAGCCGGACTACTACCGCTGGGAACAATGGCTGTTCACCCGCCTGTTCGAAAAAGGCGTGATCTACCGTAAAAACGGCACCGTGAACTGGGACCCGGTCGACCAGACCGTTCTGGCCAACGAGCAAGTCATCGACGGCCGTGGCTGGCGCTCCGGCGCGCTGATCGAAAAGCGCGAAATCCCGATGTACTACTTCAAGATCACCGCTTACGCCGACGAGCTGCTGGAAAGCCTCGACGAACTGACTGGCTGGCCGGAACAGGTCAAGACCATGCAGCGCAACTGGATCGGCAAGTCCCGTGGCATGGAAGTGCAGTTCCCGTACAACGTCGATTCGATCGGCGAAGCCGGCACTCTGAAAGTCTTCACCACCCGTCCGGACACCCTGATGGGCGCGACCTACGTCGCCGTCGCTGCCGAGCACCCGCTGGCCACCCTGGCCGCGCAGAACAATCCCGAGCTGCAAGCGTTCATCGCTGAATGCAAGGGCGGCAGCGTCGCTGAAGCCGATGTCGCCACCCAGGAAAAGAAAGGCCTGCCGACCGGCCTGTTCGTCGAGCACCCGCTGACCGGCGAGAAGCTGCCGGTGTGGGTCGCCAACTACGTGCTGATGCACTACGGCGACGGCGCGGTCATGGCGGTTCCGGCGCACGACGAGCGCGATTTCGAATTCGCTCACAAGTACAACCTGCCGGTGAAATCGGTGGTGCGCACCAGTTCCGGTGACAGCAACCCGGCGCCGTGGCAGGACGCTTACGGCGAGCACGGCACGCTGATCAACTCCGGTGAGTTCGACGGCCTCGACTTCGCCGGCGCGTTCGACGCCATGGAAGTGGCGCTGATAAAGAAACAACTCGGCGCCTCGCGCACCCAGTTCCGCCTGCGCGACTGGGGCATCAGCCGCCAGCGCTACTGGGGCTGCCCGATCCCGATCATCCATTGCGCCACGTG
>NZ_JH635998.1:3005631-3011127 GCF_000257605.1 Pseudomonas sp. R62 | reverse complement strand
CCGGTTCGCCGCTGGCGCGCATGCCCGAGTTCTACGAGTGCAGCTGCCCGAAATGCGGCGCGCCGGCCAAGCGTGAAACAGACACCATGGACACCTTCGTCGAGTCGTCGTGGTACTACGCCCGCTACGCCTCGCCGCACTTCGAGGGCGGTTTGGTGGAGAAATCCGCAGCCGATCACTGGCTGCCGGTGGATCAGTACATCGGTGGTATCGAACACGCCATTCTGCACCTGCTCTACGCGCGCTTCTTCCACAAACTGATGCGTGACGAAGGTCTGGTCAGCTCCAATGAGCCGTTCAAGAACCTGCTGACCCAGGGCATGGTGATCGCCGAGACTTACTATCGTCGCGAAGCCAATGGTGCCTACACCTGGTTCAACCCGGCAGACGTGGAACTTGAGCGTGACAGCAAAGCCAAGGTGATCAGCGCCAAGCTGAAATCCGACGGCCTGCCGGTGGAAATCGGCGGTACCGAGAAGATGGCCAAGTCGAAGAACAACGGCGTCGACCCGCAGTCGATGATCGACCAGTTCGGCGCCGACACCTGCCGCCTGTTCATGATGTTCGCCTCGCCGCCTGACATGAGCGCGGAATGGTCCGACTCCGGCGTTGAAGGTTCGCACCGTTTCCTCAAGCGCGTCTGGCGTCTGGCGCAAGCCCACGTCACCCAGGGTCTGCCGGGCAAACTGGATATCGCCACTCTGAACGACGAGCAGAAAACCGTGCGTCGTGCGATTCACCTGGCGATCAAGCAGGCCAGCCATGACGTCGGCCAGAACCACAAATTCAACACGGCCATCGCTCAGGTGATGACGCTGATGAACGTGCTGGAAAAAGCCGCCCAAGGCACCGAACAGGACCGTGCGCTGCTGCACGTAGGTCTGGAAGCGGTGACCCTGCTGCTGGCACCGATCACCCCGCACATCAGCCACGAACTGTGGAAGCAGTTGGGTCACGCCGATGCGGTGATCGATGCAGGCTGGCCGGCCGTGGACGAAAGTGCCTTGGTGCAGGACAACCTGACCCTGGTCATTCAGGTCAACGGCAAGCTGCGCGGGCAGATCGAAATGCCGGCCAGCGCCACCCGCGAAGAGATCGAAGCCGCCGCACGCATCAACGAAAACGTGCTGCGCTTCGTCGACGGCCTGACCATTCGCAAAGTGATCGTGGTGCCGGGCAAACTGGTCAACATCGTCGCCAGCTAAATTGGATCGGCTGCCAGGCTCGCCTGGCAGCCAGTAAAACCTTTCGGGCCGCAGAGTCGGCTCACCTGGTTTCAAGGGGAGCAACACAATGATTAAACGCAATCTGCTGGTGATGGGCCTCGCCGTTCTGCTGAGCGCCTGCGGTTTCCAGTTGCGTGGTACCGGCACCAACGAACTGTCGATCAAGGAAATCGACCTGAGCGCGCGTAACGCTTATGGCGAAACCGTAAGACAGCTGCGTCAGACGCTGGAGTCCAGCGGCGTCAAGGTCTACACAGGCGCGCCGTACAAGCTGTATCTGGCTGACGAACAGGAAAGCCAGCGCATTCTCAGCTATGCCGGTGCCGGGCGCACAGGCGAGTATCAGGTCAACACTGTGCTGAGCTATGACATCCGCGGCGACAAAGACCTGTCCCTGCTTAGCGACAAGCTCGAAGTGCAGAAGGTGTTCATTCACGACGGCAACAACCTCGTCGGCTCCGATCAGGAAGCCAACGACGCCCGTCATGAAATCCGTCGCGAGCTGGTGCAGCGCATGATGCTGCGCCTGTCGCAGCTGACCCCGGGCCAGTTGCAGCAACTGCAGCAAACCGCCAACGACCGCGCCAAGGCTGAAGCCGATGCGCTGGAAGCGGCGCAAAAGGCTGAGGCGGAAACTCCGCGTCAGTCGCCGCTCGAAATCCCGCAGCAGTAAGACGGTCGGGGCGCTCAGGCGCCCCGCTCGCCCTTCTTTATGAAGCTCGCACCCGCGCAACTCGGCAAACACCTGCAAGGCGCACTCGCGCCGGTCTACATCATCAGCGGCGATGATCCGTTGCTGTGTCAGGAAGCCGCTGACGCCATCCGCACCGCTGCCCGTCAGCAAGGTTTCGACGAACGCCAAGTGTTCGCCGCTGACGCCAATTTCGATTGGGGTACGTTGTTGCAGGCCGGCGCAAGCATGTCGCTGTTCGCCGAAAAACGCCTGCTGGAACTGCGCCTGCCGTCCGGTAAACCTGGCGACAAAGGCGCCGCTGCGCTGATCGAATACTGCTCACGCCCCGCTGAAGACACTGTCCTGCTGATCAGCTTGCCGAAGCTCGATGGCAGCGCGCAGAAAACCAAGTGGGGCAAGGCACTGGTCGAAGGCCAACAGACCCAGTTTGTGCAGATCTGGCCGGTGGATGCCAATCAGCTGCCGAGCTGGATTCGTCAGCGCCTGTCCCAGGCAGGCTTGTCGGCCAGTCAGGACGCGGTCGAATTGATTGCCGCGCGTGTCGAAGGCAACCTGCTCGCCGCCGCCCAGGAAATCGAAAAGCTCAAACTGATGGCCGAAGGTGGGCAGATCACCGTTGAAACCGTGCAGGCCGCCGTGGCCGACAGTGCCCGGTTCGACGTGTTCGGCCTGACCGACGCGGTACTCAACGGCGAACCGGCCCACGCCTTGCGCATGCTTGAGGGTTTGCGCGGCGAAGGCGTCGAACCGCCGGTGATCCTCTGGGCACTGGCGCGGGAGTTGCGCCTGTTGGCCAACATTTCCCTGCAATACAGCCAGGGCACGCCACTGGACAAGTGTTTCAGCCAGTCGAAACCGCCGGTCTGGGACAAGCGCAAGCCGCTGATGAGCAAGGCTTTGCAACGCTACTCGGCGCAACGCTGGGCGCAACTGCTGCTCGAAGCGCAGCGTATCGATGCGCAGATCAAGGGCCAGGCGGCGGGTTCGCCGTGGATGAGCTTGAGTCGTCTGGCGTTGTTGATGGCAGGCCAGCGCCTGACACTTCCTGCCGAATAACCTGTTTCCCGCATAACGGCCATTCGCGAGCAAGCTCGCTCCCACATTGAAATGCATTCCAAATGTGGGAGCGGGCTTGCTCGCGAAAGCGCCAGAACATTCCTACACAACAGGCACTGGACAGACGCCCAACATCGGCAGATTATTTGCCGCGCCAAACCCACTCAATCCAGAGAACCCTCATGAGCAAAAAGCCAGCAAAGCATGGCCCCAACAAGGCCAAATCCATCGTCGCCCAGCCCTTGTTCCGCAGCCGCCAGGAACGACCCGCCAAGGGCAAAGGCAGCTACCGCCGCGAAGCCTTCCGGTCTGACAACCGGGAGGCTTTTTACTTTCTGGCTGCCTGAAGCGCACTACCCCTCGCTCATGTTAAGGTCTGCACCTGATTCGTTTCCCTGGAACTGTGCATGCCCCCAAGTCTTTCCCGTCGTTGGCCCGTGCGCCAATTGATCGCTGCCTCCAGCTTCATCCTGCTTGTCGCCTGCGCGGAAAAACCCACCGCCGCCGATGCACAACCGCTTCAAGCCGCCCCGGTTACCACGGCCCCAGCGATTATTCCGCCGGTAGTGCCGTCCGCCGACCCGCTCGATATTCAACCGACCCAGACCTTTGCCGAATGGCAGGCGGGCTTCCGCAAGGACGCCCTCGCCGCCGGGATTCGCCCCGAGCTGTTCGATCAGGCATTTGCCAACATCAGCTTCGACGCCAGCGTGATCCGTGCCGATCGCAGTCAGCCGGAATTTTCCCGCCCGGTGTGGGAATACCTCGACGGTGCGCTGTCGCCACTGCGCGTCCGCAAAGGCCAAGCGCTGATCAATCAGTACGCCGACATTCTGCAAAGCATCGAGCAGCGTTATGGCGTTGATCGCCAGGCGCTGGTGTCGGTGTGGGGCATGGAAAGCAATTTCGGTCAGTTTCAGGGCAGCAAGTCGGTGATCAACTCGCTGGCCACCCTTGCCTACGAAGGCCGTCGTCCTGGCTTTGCTCACGCGCAACTGATCGCCGCCCTGCAGATTCTGCAACAGGGCGATATCACCCCGGAGAAGATGCTCGGTTCCTGGGCCGGCGCGATGGGCCAGACCCAGTTCATTCCGACCACTTACAACACCCACGCCGTGGACTTTGACGGTGACGGTCGCCGCGACATCTGGGGCAGCCCGGCCGATGCGCTGGCCTCCACCGCGCATTATCTGCAAAGCTCGGGCTGGCAACGCGGCCAGCCGTGGGGTTTCGAAGTGCAATTGCCGAGCGGTTTCAACTACACGCTGGCCGATGGCGCGATTCGTAAAAGCGTCGCCGAATGGCGGCAACTGGGCGTGAACCTGCCCAATGGCGCGCAGGTGCCAGCCGGTTCCGAACAACTGTCGGCCGCCCTGCTGCTGCCGGCCGGTTATCGCGGCCCGGCGTTCCTGATCCTCGACAACTTCCGGGCGATTCTCAAGTACAACAATTCGTCGTCGTATGCGCTGGCGGTGAGCCTGTTGTCCGAGCGCTTTGAAGGCGCGGGCCTGATCAATGGCGACTGGCCGAAAGATGATCTGCCGCTGAGCCGCACCGAGCGCATCGAACTGCAGACGCTATTAAGCGCGCGTAATTACGACGCCGGCACAGCGGACGGGATTATCGGCGCCAATACCCGCAAGGCCATTCGCAGTGCCCAGCAGGCGCTGGGCTGGCCGGCGGATGGGTATCCGACGCACAAGTTGCTTGAGAGCCTGCGCGCCCAATAGAGCAAATCAAAAGATCGCAGCCTTCGGCAGCTCCTACAGGACGATCATCAATCCCATGTAGGAGCTGCCGAAGGCTGCGATCTTTTGCCTCCCGAATTATCGGATGACCACATCCTGCTCCAGCAGCAACTCCTGCTTCCCCGCATCCAGGCGCACCAGCGCGCCCAACGGCAGTGTCAGGTTCGGGTCGCAATGGCCACTGCGCCAACCCGACAGCACCGGAATCCGCAACGGCTCAAAGGTTTGCTTGAGCAGCCGATTCAGCGCGTCGACCTCCACCCCGGCGATATCACCGACCAGCACACCGCGCAGTCGGGCCAGCTTGCCGGCCAGGCGCATCTGGGTCAGCAGGCGATCAATGCGATACAGCGGCTCGTTGATGTCCTCGATGAACAGAACTGCGCCTTCGACATCAATCTCGTAGGGCGTGCCGAGGGTTGCAGCAATCATTGCCAGGTTGCCGCCGAGCAAACGCCCGTGAGCGATGCCCGGTTCGACGGTGGATAACGGATAAGCCGCCGGATGGCTCAATACACTCCCTGACTTCAGTTGCCCGCGCAGCATAGCGAAGAATGACGTGACGGTCGGCGGCTCCTTGTCGCCGAGCAGGTCGGCATTGAGCAGCGGGCCGTGAAAGGTCACAAACCCGGCGTAGCGACTGATGGCCAGGTGCAGCGCGGTGATGTCGCTATAGCCGACAAACGGCTTGGCATGCCGGCTGAGCAGGTCGTAATCGATTCGGTCCAGCAGACGCGGCGTGCCGTAGCCGCCGCGCAGGCAAATGATCGCG
>NZ_JH635998.1:3004298-3005271 GCF_000257605.1 Pseudomonas sp. R62 | reverse complement strand
ATGATCGCGTCGACTTCAGGATCAGCGAATGCCGCGTGCAGATCGCGCAGGCGTACGTCGTCACTGCCGGCCAGATAGCCGTCCTTCTCATAGACACCCGGAAACACCTTCAGCCCATAGCCGCGCGCGCGCATCCATTGCAGCGCTTTTTCAGTGTCTAGGGCGCCGGGGCCGGCAGGCGCGATGACGCCAATCGTCCCTTCGGAGGGCAGCGCCGGTACGGCTCGGTGGGCAATCAGGGTGTGGCTCGGTCGAACGGTCATCCTTGGGCTCCAGCGGTAAAGTCATGCACACACAGTAGTCAGCTGAAGAGACAAACAAAAGCCCCTTGTCTCAGGCAAAAAAATGCCCGCCGAGGAACCGTCCTCGGCGGGCATTTTTACATCAGCAGTGAATCAGGAACCCAGCAGCTCGGCCTTGACCAGCTTCGCCTGCTCGTCGGCATGGTACGAGGAACGTACCAGCGGGCCCGAAGCGACGTTCTTGAAGCCCATCTTGTAACCTTCTTCGGCGAACCAGGCGAAGGTGTCCGGGTGCACGAAACGCTGCACCGGCAAGTGACTGCGCGACGGTTGCAGGTATTGACCGAGGGTCAGCATGTCGATGTCGTGTTCGCGCATGCGCTTCATGACTTCGATGACTTCCTCGTCGGTCTCGCCCAGACCCAGCATCAGGCCGGACTTGGTCGGGATATGCGGCATCATCTGCTTGAAGCGTTGCAGCAGGGTCAGCGACCACTGGTAATCCGAGCCCGGACGCGCAGCCTTGTACAGGCGCGGCACGGTTTCCAGGTTGTGGTTGAACACATCCGGCGGCTCGGCGGCGGTGATTTCCAGGGCGATGTCCATGCGGCCACGGTAGTCCGGGACCAGGGTCTCGAGCTGAACGTTCGGCGACAGTTTGCGGATTTCGCGGATGCAGTCAGCAAAGTGCTGGGCACCGCCGTCACGCAGGTCGTCACGGTCAACCGAGG
>NZ_JH635998.1:2997279-3003469 GCF_000257605.1 Pseudomonas sp. R62 | reverse complement strand
GTCGGCGATGGCGATGGCCAGGCTTTCCGGCTCGTTGACGTCCAGTGGCTTCGGACGACCGTGGCCAACGTCGCAGAACGGGCAGCGACGGGTGCAGATGTCGCCCATGATCATGAAGGTTGCGGTGCCGCCGGAGAAGCATTCGCCGAGGTTCGGGCAGGACGCTTCTTCGCAGACACTGTGCAGCTTGTGCTTGCGCAGCAGGCTCTTGATGCGGTCGACTTCCGGCGAAACCGGGATGCGCACGCGGATCCAGTCGGGTTTCTTCGGCAGTTCGGTGGTCGGGATGATCTTGACCGGGATGCGTGCAACCTTCTCGGCGCCGCGCAGCTTGACGCCGGCTTCAACCTTGGGACGCGGGGCCGGGCGCTCGGTCACGTCGAGCGTCGGGATCATGGTTTGCACTGCATCAGTAGTCATATCAGTCGATTCCGCCCGTGAGGGTCGTCTGCTCAGCATAGTCGAGGTGTTTGACGAGCTGCGCGCGCAGCCGGGCACTTACCTCGGCAAATTCAATCGATCCTGCGTGATCGCTCAGCTGGGTCATGGCCAGCCCGGCGTAGCCGCAGGGATTAATCCGTCGAAACGGTTCCAGGTTCATATCCACGTTCAGGGCCAGGCCATGAAAGGAACAACCGTGGCGAATGCGCAAACCCAGAGAAGCGATTTTCGCTCCATCGACGTATACGCCGGGAGCATCTGGCTTGGCGGCGGCGGTGACGCCGTAGCTGGCCAGCAGTTCGATCAGGCAGGCTTCCATGCGGCTGACCAGATCACGCACGCCGAAACCCAGCTTGCGTACATCCAGTAACAGATAAGCCACCAGCTGCCCGGGGCCATGATAAGTCACTTGGCCGCCACGATCGACCTGCACCACCGGAATATCTCCCGGCAGCAACAGGTGTTCAGCCTTGCCGGCCTGGCCCTGGGTGAACACCGGCGGGTGTTCGACGAGCCAGATTTCGTCGGCGGCAGCAGTGCCGCGCTCATTGGTGAAACGTTGCATGGCATGCCAGACCGGCTCGTAAGCCATCTGGCCCAGCTCGCGAAAGCCCAGCGTGCCGTGCATCACAACACCATGTGCACGAAGCCGGTCGCCCGCAGTTCGCTGTTGATGTTGTACAGCTGATCCTGATCGGTGGCGACGATGTGCAGCTGGATGGTGGTGTACTTGCCGGTGCTGCTCTGACGCTCGTCGATGCGCTCGTCATTGATGGTCGCGTGTTTCTTGACGATCTCGATGATCTGGTCTTTGCGGCCGACGCCCGTATCGCTGATCACCTTGATCGGATAATCAGTCTGGGGAAATTCGATCTTTGGCGCCTGTACTTCGGTATCGGTCATGGCGTAACGGCCTCTTAAGCCGTGGTAACGCACATGGCCCCGCGCCGGATCGGGGCGGGGCCATGCAGGTCAACACTAAATCAGTTGAACAAGCCGTAGAAGAATAGACGGATGCTATCCCACATGCGGCGGAAGATACCACCCTCCTCGACGCCATCCAGAGCGATCAGGTCAGCGCTGTGCACCACCTTGTCTTCCAGTTTGACTTCGACTTTACCGATCACGTCGCCCTTGGCGATTGGCGCAACCAGTTGCGGGTTCATGGTCATGCTGGCAGCGAGCTTCTTCAGCTGGCCTTTCGGCAGAGTCATGGTCAGGTCTTGCGCCAGGCCGGCCTTGACCTGGCTGGTGGTGCCTTTCCATACCGGCGCCTGCGCCAGCTCGGTGCCCTTCTGGTAGAAGGTCTGGGTTTCGAAGAAGCGGAAACCGTAGGTCAGCAGCTTCTGGGTTTCAGCCGCGCGGGCCACTTCGCTGTTGGTGCCGAACACCACTGCGATCAGGCGCTGGCCATCACGTACAGCCGAAGACACCATGCAGTAGCCGGCTTCATCGGTGTGGCCGGTTTTCAGACCGTCAACGGTCTTGTCGCGCCACAGCAGCAGGTTGCGGTTAGGCTGTTTGATGCCGTTCCAGAAGAACTCTTTCTGCGAGTAGATCGCATAGTGAGCCGGGTCTTCGTGGATGATCGCACGGGCCAGAATCGCCATGTCGTGCGCCGACGAGTAGTGCTCAGGGTTCGGCAGACCGGTCGGGTTCATGAAGTGGGTATTGGTCATGCCCAGTTCGGTGACGGTCTTGTTCATCAGGTCGGCGAAGGCGTCTTCGCTGCCGGCGATGTGCTCGGCCAGGGCGACGCTGGCGTCGTTACCGGACTGGATGATGATGCCGTGCAGCAGGTCGCTGACAGTGACCTGCGAACCGACCTTGATGAACATCCGCGAACCGCCGGTGCGCCAGGCGTTTTCGCTGACAGTCACCGGATCGTTTTCACCGATCTGACCGCGACGGATTTCCAGGGTCGCGATGTACGCGGTCATCAGCTTGGTCAGGCTGGCCGGTGGCAGACGCTGGTCGCCGTTGTTTTCGACCAGCACGTTGCCGCTGCTGGCGTCCATCAGAACATAGGCCTTGGCGGCCAGTTGTGGTGGCGACGGCATCATCTCGGCCGCGAAGGCGGCTGGCGAGAGGAGCAGCGGGACTAGCAGACACAGGCGTTTGGCAAAGGTGGTGATGTTCATCCGTCTCTCGAAATCGCTAATGGAAACTTGCCCGAAGGCAAAACTTATTCAGACAGCCTTCTAACGGGCCATCGCGTGTTCAGTTGCTCACTCCAGTCACCCTTGCCGGGCTTTTGTTCTTCGACGAGCCAACAACCTGGTTCACCCCCCGAATACCGCAAGTGAACCGTCAATCAAGGTCTACGTGTTACTCGGTGACCACGCTGGGCGAACCCAGATTGGCCAGACGCACACTGTTCTGCACCTGGGCGATCTCACCCGGCGAGCCGATCGGCCCCAGGCGTACCCGGTGCAGGGTCTGCTGATTGCGCACGATCGAGCTGATGAACACCGGCGCGCTCACCATCCCGCTGAGCTTCGACCTCAGCAGTTCGGCAGCGTCCGGGTTGGCGAACGCGCCCACCTGCAGATACTGGCCAGACGCTGGTGCAGAAGCGTTTTTTTTTGCATCGATCTGCACGGGCACCACGGCCGCGGCGTGTTGCTGCGGCGGCGGTGTCCATTGCTCGACGGTGCCGGCCGAAGCCGTAATCACTGGCGCGCTATTCTGCGCCACTTGCGGCTCGTTGAGCATCAGCGGCGCCGGACGGCCCTTGGCCGCCCACCACTGCTGCGGATCGATGCCTTCGACCTTGACCCGCGCGGTGCCGGTTTCGGCGTAGCCGAGCTTCTTCGCCGCTGCGTAGGACAAGTCGATGATGCGATCGGAGTAGAACGGCCCACGATCGTTGACGCGCAGGATCACGGTCTTGTTGTTGTCCAGGTTGGTCACCCGGACGTAACTTGGCAGCGGCAAGGTCTTGTGCGCGGCACTCATGCCGTACAGGTCATACACTTCGCCGTTGGCGGTGTTCTGGCCATGGAACTTGGTGCCGTACCAGGACGCCGTGCCCGAAGCCACGTAGGTCTTGGATTCCTGCAACGGAAAATAGGTCTTGCCCAGCACGGTGTACGGATTGGCCTTGTACGGGCCGGTGTGCAGGGTCGGTGTTGCATCCGGGATGCGCGAAACATCGACATCCCACCAAGGCGCGCCGTCTTTGTGCGCGCGGTTGATGTCCAGGCCCGGTTGGGCGCGGACAGCAGTGGACGGGGTTTTCTGCGTCGGCGTGCGGCTGGTCGTGCAACTGGCGACCAGGACTGCCAACGCAGCGAAAGCCACCAGCTTCAGGGGTTTATTGTTAGGCAATGCCTGCATTACTTGACGCCCCGTGCTTGTACCAGCTGTTCAGACAGTTGATGTACGGCCATGGCGTACATCACGCTGCGGTTATAACGCGTGATCGCGTAGAAATTCTGCAGGCCCATCCAGTATTCAGGGCCGTTGTCGCCTTCGAGGCGAAATGCGGTAACCGGCATATCATCGCGCAGCGCATCATGACTTGACCAGCCCAGCGCCCGCAACTCTGCGACCGTCTTCACCGGCTCGATACCGGTGGTCAGGCCTTCGTCGGCCTGCTCGCCGCGCACATCGGCGCGGCTGACCACCGGTTCACCGGCAACCCAGCCATGACGCTTGAAGTAGCTGGCGACGCTGCCAATGGCATCGTCCGGGTTGTTCCAGATATTGATGTGGCCATCACCGTCGAAGTCCACCGCGTAGGCGCGAAAGCTGCTCGGCATGAACTGCGGCAGGCCCATCGCCCCGGCGTACGAGCCTTTCAGGGTCAGCGGGTCGACCTGCTCTTCACGGGCCAGCAGGAGGAACTCACGCAGTTCCTTGCGGAAAAATTCGGCACGGGGAGGATAGTCGAAGCCGAGGGTCGATAAAGCATCGATCACGCGGAAATTACCGGTATTACGTCCGAAAAAGGTCTCGACGCCGATGATCGACACGATCACTTGTGCCGGCACGCCGTATTCCTGCTCGGCACGGGCCAGGGTCGCCTCGTGCTGACGCCAGAAATCGACACCCCGGGCGATGCGCGCGTCGGTGATGAACATCGGGCGATATTCATTCCACTGCTTGACCCGTTCGGCGGGTCTGGAGATGGCGTCGAGAATCGACTGCTTGCGTTGCGCCTCGCGGAACACACCCATCAGTTGTTCACCGGCGAAACCGTAGTCGCGGGTCATTTCGCCGACGAATTCGGCCACCTGCGGCGAGCCTTCATAGTCGCCGGCCAGCGCTTCCTGCACGCTTCCCAGCAGGCCCATCAGGCCAACCAGCGGCGCGCATCGAGTCGCCCAGCCACGCATTACTTGCATTGCACTCTTCACCTTATTCAAACCTGTGCGATCCACTTGCGATGGGTATGGATCGACATCAAAACCCCAAACGCTGACAGCAGCGTCACCAGCGAAGTTCCTCCGTAGCTAATGAACGGCAACGGCACCCCCACGACCGGCAACAGGCCACTGACCATACCGATGTTGACGAAAACGTAAACAAAAAAAGTCATGGTCAACGCGCCGGCGAGCAATTTGCCGAACAGCGTTTGCGCCTGGGCGGTGATCACCAGCCCGCGACCGATCAACAACAGATAGATCAGCAGCAGCGCGCAAATCCCCACCAGACCGAACTCTTCGCCAAGCACAGCAATGATGAAGTCGGTGTGGCTTTCCGGGAGAAAGTCCAGGTGTGACTGGGTGCCGAGCAGCCAGCCTTTGCCGAATACGCCACCGGAACCGATCGCGGCTTTGGACTGAATGATGTTCCAGCCGGTACCGAGCGGATCGCTTTCCGGGTCGAGGAAAGTCAGGACCCGTTGCTTCTGATAGTCGTGCATGACGAAGAACCACATCGCCACCGATACCGGCACCGCCGCCGCCAGCACGCTGAGAATCCAGCGCCAGCGCAGGCCGCCCATGAACAGGACGAAGGCGCCACCGGCGAGAATCAGCAGCGAGGTACCGAGATCGGGCTGGCGCACGATCAGAATGAACGGCACGCCAATCAGCATCAGGCTGATGCCGACGTGCTTGAGCTGCGGCGGCAGCGTGCGTTTGGACAGGTACCAGGCGATGGTTGCCGGCATCAGGATCTTCATGAATTCCGAGGGCTGGAAGCGGATCACCCCGGGGATGTTGATCCAGCGCGTGGCGCCCATGGCGTTGTGGCCCATGATGTCGACGACGATCAGCAATATCACACCAATCACGTAACCGAGCGGCACCCAGCGGGCCATGAAACGCGGCTCGAACTGGGCGATGACAATCATCGCCACCAGGCCGATGCCGAAGGATGTGGCCTGCTTGCCGAGCAGATCCCAGCTCTTGCCGCTGGCCGAATACAGCACGAACAGGCTGCCGGCGGCGAGGATCAGCAACAGGATCAACAGCGGGCCATCGATATGCAGTCTTTGCAGCAACGTCGCGCGGCGACGCATCACATCCTCGCTGGAGAGCATGCGATCGAAATTATTCATCACGGGCCGGGGCCTCCGCAGTGATAGGGCTGGCGTACTCGGCTTTCAGGTGGCCATCCTGGTCGAGCAACCAGGCGTCCATGACCTGGCGCACCACTGGCGCGGCAACGCCGGAACCGGACTCACCGTTCTCGACCATCACCGACACGACGATTTTCGGATCATCGGCCGGGGCGAAGCCGACGAACAGGGCGTGGTCGCGGTGGCGTTCCTGGACCTTGGAGCGGTCGTATTTCTCGC
>NZ_JH635998.1:2989065-2996706 GCF_000257605.1 Pseudomonas sp. R62 | reverse complement strand
CGGTCGTATTTCTCGCCCTGCTTGATCGCCACCACCTGCGCGGTACCGGACTTGCCGGCGATGCGGTATTGCGCGCCGATCGCCGCTTTGCGCGCGGTACCACGGGCACCGTGCATCACCTGCTGCATGCCGTGGTTGACCTTGTTCCAGTCGGACGGGTCGCGCAGGACGATGTTCGGCATCGGGTTTTCATCCACCGGCTTCACCCCGTCGAGGGACTTGGCCAGGTGCGGACGATTCCAGATGCCTTTGTTGGCCACCAGCGCGGTGGCCTGGGCCAATTGCAGCGGCGTCGACTGCATGTAGCCCTGGCCGATACCGAGAATCAGGGTTTCGCCGGGGAACCACGCCTGTTTGCGCGTTGCGCGTTTCCATTCGCGCGACGGCATCAGGCCCGGGGATTCTTCGAACATGTCCAGCGAGACCTTCTGGCCGATGCCGAACTTGTTCATATAGGTCGACAGCCGATCGATGCCGAGCTTGTGCGCCAGGTCATAGAAGTAGGTGTCGTTGGACCGCATGATCGCCGTGTCGAGGTCGACGAAGCCGTCACCGGTACGGTTCCAGTTGCGATACTTGTGGTCGTAGTTGGGCAGCATGTAATAGCCCGGGTCGAACACCCGGCTCGAAGCCGTGACCACGCCGGCGTCGAGACCGGCAATCGCTACCGCCGGTTTGATCGTCGAGCCCGGCGGGTACAGACCACGCAGCACGCGGTTGAACAACGGCCGGTCGATGGAATCACGCAACTCGGCGTAGGCCTTGAAGCTGATGCCGGTGACGAACAGGTTGGGGTCGAAACTCGGCTGACTGACCATCGCCAGCACTTCGCCGGTTTTCGGATCGAGCGCCACCACCGCGCCACGACGCCCGCCCAGTGCGGCCTCGGCGGCTTCCTGCAACTTGATGTCGAGGCTCAGGACGATGTCCTTGCCGGGAATCGGATCGGTGCGCTTGAGCACCCGCAACACGCGGCCACGGGCGTTGGTTTCGACTTCCTCGTAACCGACCTGACCGTGCAATTCCGGCTCGTAGAACCGCTCGATGCCGGTCTTGCCGATGTGGTGGGTGCCGCTGTAGTTGACCGGATCCAGCGACTTCAGCTCTTTCTCGTTGATCCGCCCCATGTAGCCCACCGAGTGCGCAAAGTGCGCGCCCTGCGGGTAATGCCGGACCAGTTGCGCGACCACTTCCACCCCGGGCAGGCGGAACTGGTTCACCGCGATCCGGGCGATCTGCTCTTCGGTCAGCTCGAACAGTATTGGCACCGGCTCGAACGGCCGGCGCCCCTGACGCATGCGTTTCTCGAAGATCACCCGGTCCTCGGGCGTCAGCTCCAGCACCTCGACGATGACGTCGAGCACCTGTTGCCAATCGCCGGAGCGCTCGCGGGTCATGCTCAGACTGAAGCTCGGCCGGTTGTCGGCCACGACTACGCCGTTGCGGTCGAAAATCAGCCCGCGCGTCGGCGGAATCGGCTGCACATGGACGCGGTTGTTTTCCGACAGGGTCGAGTGGTACTCGTACTGGATCACCTGCAGGTAATACAGACGCGCGATCAGCACACAGATCAGCGCCACGATCACGATCGCACCGAACACGACACGGCTGCGCACCAGACGGGCGTCCTTTTCGTGGTCCTTGATGCGGATCGGCTGAGACATGAGGGCAGGCTTACTTGTGGTAAGGGTGGCCGGACAACACGGTCCAGGCACGGTACAACTGTTCGCCGATCAGGATCCGCACCAGCGGGTGCGGCAAGGTCAGCGGCGACAATGACCAGCGCTGGTCAGCGCGGGCACAGACTTCCGGTGCCAGCCCTTCCGGGCCGCCGACCATGAAGTTGACCGTGCGCGAATCCAGGCGCCAGCGATCGAGTTCGACCGCCAGTTGCTCGGTGCTCCACGGCTTGCCGTGAACCTCCAGCGTGACGATCCGCTCGTTGTGCCCGACCTTGGCCAGCATGGCTTCGCCTTCCTGGCGGATGAAACGGGCCACGTCGGCATTCTTGCCACGGGTGTTGAGCGGAATTTCCACCAGTTCCAGCGCCAGCTCGGACGGAAGACGCTTGGCATATTCATGCCAGCCTTCTTCCACCCACTTGGGCATGCGTGAACCGACGGCGATCAGGCGCAGTCGCACAGCGATCCCTTAGAACTGGTCTTTGTTGAGCTTGGTGAAGTGCTCGTGGGTGTTTTCCGGGCTGTGGTGCTTGGCATCGGCCGCACGGCTTTGCTCGGCACCGGCCCACAGGCGCTCCAGGTCGTAGAACTGACGCGCCGAGGCGGTCATCATGTGCACGATCACCAGATCGAGATCGAGCAGAACCCAGTCGCTGTCGCCCTTGCCTTCTTCGCCCAGTGGCTTGGCGCCCTGCTTCTTCACTTCCTCGCGGACCTTGTCCAGCATCGCGTTGATCTGGCGATTGGAGGTACCGGTGGCGATGATCATGTAGTCAGTGATGCTCTGCTTGTCGCGCACATCAATGATCTGGATGTCCTGGGCCTTGACGTCTTCCAGCGCAGCGACGGCAATCTTCACCAGTTCGTCGCCCTTGAGCGGCTCGTTGGTGTTGACGGCTTCCGGCAGTGGTGCGCTCTTGAACGTGCCTTTGCGCTTTACTTTCGGTAGATCTTTATCAGTCATATGTAACTCGTTTTGCTCATGTATTCGGCGGCTTGGGGATACGGTGATTCGTATCAGTGAAGCACGCCTTGTTCAGTTCGACGCACGATACAGACCGTGCGCATCGATGTAGGCCAGGACCGCGTCGGGCACCAGGAAACGTACCGACTTACCGCTGGCCAGCAGTTGACGGATCTGGGTGGCGGAAACCGCGAGCGGTGTCTGCCAGACGAATGCAATCTGTCCGCTCGGCCCTTTCAGGGCCAGCGGGTCGCTCACCGAACGCGCTGCCAGCAGGTTGCGCAAGGCATCCGGCGGTTCGCTGTCGGCGTCCGGGCGCTGTAGCACCAGGATGTGGCAATGCTGGAGCAACTCTTCCCAGCGGTGCCAAGTGGGCAGGCCGCAAAATGCGTCCCAGCCCAAAAGCAGAAAAACCTGGGTCTCGGCGGGCATCTCTGCGCGCAGCGACTCCAGGGTATCGATGGTCCAGGACGGTTTGTCCCGCTGCAATTCGCGGGCGTCCACCACCAGCGGCGGCAATCCGGCCACCGCGCACTCGACCATCGCCAGCCGATCCTGCGCCGACACCTGCGGCGTCCCGCGATGTGGCGGGCGCGCGTTCGGCATCAGGCGCAACTCATCCAGCGCCAGCGCTTCGACAACTTCCAGCGCGCCACGCAAATGGCCGATGTGCACCGGGTCGAACGTACCGCCCAGCACGCCAATGCGTTGCGGGCGCGACTCGCTGCCGGTGTGCGGCGCTGTCAGGTCGAGGTCGGTCAAGTCAGACCGTCGCCTGGCCGCGCAACTGGCCATCACCGACCACGATGTACTTCTCGCAGGTCAGCCCCTCGAGCCCGACCGGGCCGCGGGCGTGCAGCTTATCAGTAGAAATGCCGATCTCGGCACCCAATCCGTATTCAAATCCATCGGCAAAGCAGGTCGGCGTGTTGATCATCACCGAGGCCGAGTCGACTTCCGCCACGAACCGGCGGGTGTCGGCGAGGTTTTCGCTGACGATCGAGTCGGTGTGATGGGAGCCGTAATGGTTGATGTGTTCGATCGCCTGCTCCAGACCGTCGACCACGCGGATCGACAGGATCGGCGCCAGGTACTCGGTGTGCCAGTCGTCTTCGCTGGCCGCGACCGCTTCGATGATCGCCCGGGTGCGCTCGCAACCGCGCAGCTCGACGCCTTTGTCGCGGAACTGCGCAGCCATCGACGGCAGGAAATCCCTGGCAACAGCCTGATCGACCAGCAGGGTTTCCATCGCGCCGCAGATGCCATAACGGTAAGTCTTGGCGTTGAAAGCGATGCGCTGGGCTTTGGCCAGATCGGCGTGTTCGCTGACGTAAACGTGGCAGATACCGTCCAGATGCTTGATCACCGGCACGCGGGCATCGCGGCTGATGCGTTCGATCAGGCCACGACCGCCACGGGGCACGATGACGTCGACGTATTCCGGCATGCTGATCATCGCGCTGACGGCGGCACGGTCAGTGGTTTCGACCACTTGCACCACGGCGGCGGGCAATTCGGCTTCGGCCAGACCGCGCTGGATGCACGCGGCAATCGCGCGATTGGAATGAATCGCCTCGGAGCCACCGCGCAGGATGGTCGCGTTACCGGATTTCAGGCACAGGCTGGCGGCATCGATGGTCACGTTCGGACGGGATTCGTAGATGATTCCGATCACGCCCAGCGGTACACGCATCTTGCCGACCTGAATGCCCGACGGACGGAAGCTCATGTCGCGGATCGCGCCGACCGGATCTGCCAGTGCAGCGACCTGACGCAAGCCGACGATCATGCCGTCGATACGTGCCGGGGTCAGTTCCAGACGTTCCAGCAGCGCCGGCTCCAGACCGCTGGCGCGACCGGCAGCCAGATCCAGCTCATTGGCTGCGGCCAGCTCGGCGCGTGCAGCATCCAGAGCATTGGCGGCAGCCTGCAAGGCGCGGTTTTTCTGCGCGGTGCTGGCGCGACCGATGACCTTGGAGGCAGCGCGGGCGGCGCGACCCAATCGGGTCATGTAGTCAAGAACGGACTCAGTCATGGTCTGCTGGGGTCTTGGCAAAGAGGAAAGCGGCAGATTATAGCTGTCGCGTCCCGGGACTAACAGCGGTGACGGGCGGATGGTCGAAATGAGCTGCGTTTGGCCGGCGTTCAGACGTAATTAAGCTCAGCGTTGTTATCATCACGACCTCTTGAGCCTGGATAAACCTTGCCCATCATGACCAACGTGCCCCTTTGCCCCGAGTCCGCGCGCCTGCCCGTGGGCCTGCCGGACAGTTTTTTCGACCGCGACGCCCAGGTTCTGGCGCAGGCGCTGCTCGGCAAAGTCATCCGCCATCGCGTCGGTGATCTGTGGCTGAGTGCGCGAATCATCGAGACTGAAGCCTATTACTTCGCGGAAAAAGGCAGTCATGCCTCGCTCGGTTACACAGAAAAGCGTAAGGCTTTGTTTCTGGATGGCGGCCACATCTATATGTACTACGCCCGCGGCGGTGATTCGCTGAACTTCAGTGCGCAAGGTCCAGGCAATGCCGTGCTGATCAAATCCGCCTATCCGTGGGTCGACGAGGTCAGCGGCCCGGCGAGTCTGGCGCAGATGCTGCTGAACAATCCCGATGCCCAGGGCCGACCGCGGCCGACGCAGAAGCTCTGCGCCGGGCAGACGTTGTTGTGCAAGGCATTGGGTTTGAAAGTACCGATGTGGGACGCCAAGCGTTTCGACCATGAGTTGTTGCTGGTCGAAGATACGGGGCCGGCACCCTCGCAGATTATTCAAACCACCCGGCTGGGCATTCCGCTGGGCCGTGATGAACACCTGATGTATCGCTTCGTTGACGCTGCGTATGCGCAATGGTGCACGCGGAACCCGCTGCGACGGGGTCAGGTCGAAGGCCGGGATTATATTTTGCTTCCCGTAACCGACGCCGAATCCGTCAATGAATGATGTCTCCCCCTGTGGGAGCGAGCCTGCTCGCGAAGGGGTCGTGCCAGCCAACGCTTCTATCGTCTGACACAGCGCATTCGCGAGCAGGCTCGCTCCCACAGGTCAGCAGTCCACCGCGTAACAATTACTTAAAGAATGAATGGAGTTTTTCTGTATGGGCCCATGGCTCGATAGCATCACCGGATGGCTCGGCGCCAATCCGCAGTGGCTGGCCGCAGCGGTGTTCATCGTGGCGTGCGTGGAATGTCTGGCGATCGCCGGGCTGATCGTGCCGGGCACGGTGCTGCTGTTTGCCGTGGCGGTGCTGGCCGGCAGCGGCGCGCTGTCATTGAGCGAAACGCTGCTGCTGGGCTTTCTTGGCGGCATTCTTGGCGACCTGATTTCCTACTTCCTCGGCCGCCATTTCCACCAGAACATCCGCCGCCTCCCCGGGCTACGCCATCACCCGGAATGGATGGCCGGCGCCGAGTCGTACTTCCAGCGCTATGGCATCGCCAGCCTGCTGGTCGGGCGTTTCATCGGCCCGCTGCGGCCGATGCTGCCGATGGTCGCCGGGATGTGCGACATGCCCTTCCCGCGTTTCTTCGCCGTCAGCCTGCTGGCCGCTGCGGGCTGGAGCCTGGCTTATCTATTGCCGGGCTGGGCCACGGGCGCAGCGTTCCGCCTGCCATTGCCTGAAGGTTTCTGGCTCGAAGCCGGGATTGTCGCGGCCAGCATTGCGGTGATGGTCGGCCTGAGCGTCAACAGCAGCGTGCGCCGCCATCGTCGCGCGACAATCTGGATCGGCGGCATGAGCCTGTTGATCCTGATCGGGCTGTTTATCGGCTATCCATACCTCACCGCGCTCGACAACGGTGTGATGACTCTGGTGCAGGAACATCGCCAGCCAGCGCTGGACGAAATCGCCGTGACGCTGACCCTGATCGGCGAATTCCGCAACATGCTGCTGTTCAGCGCCCTGCTCGTCATATTGCTGTTGCTGTGCAAGCAGTGGCGCCAGGCAGTGTTCGCGGGCGCCACCATGCTGATCACCGCCATGGCCAACACCGGTACCAAGTATTTTTTCGCCCGGGTACGCCCGGAAGTGCTCAGCGATCCATTGACCACCTACAGCATGCCCAGCGGCCATGCTTCTGGCGCATTCGCCCTGTTCCTGACGCTGGGTGTCCTGGCCGGACGCGGGCAGCCGCCACGCATGCGCCTGACCTGGCTGCTGATTGCCTGCATCCCGGCATTCTCCATTGCTTTGTCGCGGGTCTATCTCGGCGCGCACTGGCCAACCGACATATTGGCCGGTGCAATGCTGGCCAGCTGCGTCTGCGCCGCGATGCTGTGGTCAAACCAGCGGCAGGCGCCGCTCAACGCCATGCCTTTCAAGATCTGGTGGCTGATCCTGCCGTCCATGGTCGCGCTGTTCGGATTCTTCGTTATGCGCCACTTGCCACATACATTGTTGCGTTACGCCTACTAAAACAGGCAATTTACAAGCGACATTTCTTATACGCCGCTCTTTCGGAACATTCCGACAAGAGCGGCGCTTGCAACCTACGCAAACTTCCTCCCTCCCGGTTAACTTTCCTGGTTATAAAACCGACATTTCCGCATTCTCGATCGACGCAAAACTAGCGTTACATATTCAAGTTGAAACATGCCTGCTCAGTGTTTCGCGCTTTTGAAAAACCGTTAGATTGATGGGCCCGACTCGGACATTTGCTGGCTATCCATATTTATTCAAACCACGCATTGAAGTTCTGCCGAGTCATACAACAATCCATTTCTTATCGAGTCTTTCATGAGTCCAAAAATACCCCGCAAGACGTCAGTCACAACCACGCATCAAACTGATGCAAACGTGCCAACGCCACATCGGCCCATGTTTGATGTCAGCAGCATTGAAATATCGCCAAGAGCCAGCGTCCCCGATCTTGCGCTGCACAGTACCAACTTCGACAGCGCCCTTGCCGATGCGAATCCGCGGTTGCCAGCGGTTGAAATCTTTCAGTTACCGGCACACAGCGCCTATCGCTCGGAACATTCCACTTCAATAAACGATTACT
>NZ_JH635998.1:2976891-2988271 GCF_000257605.1 Pseudomonas sp. R62 | reverse complement strand
CTCGGAACATTCCACTTCAATAAACGATTACTGGTTATCAGAGACCTTTGTGCGTGGAATGCAGCCTGCCGACAATGATGGATTTCGCTGGATCGTTGGCAGAAAGTTCGCAGACGTCGAATATCAGGGAGCTCTGCAAACCACGCATGTGGGTGAGGATGAAACCGGCGCATTACGCAGCAAGTTACTCACCGAGCGCGTTCCCTCCGGACCGCGCCTCTACAAAAACGCAGACAGCCCCACCTGGCGCCTGACCGAACAACCCGCGCCAAAGCGACCGCGCCTCGCCCCAGTGACAACACCCATCAATCAAAGTCGTTACAGCCCATCCTGGCGTTCGCCGGATGCTCAGGGTTATTACGAAATGAATCCGCTATTTGGCTCACGCAAAGACGACATGCTGTTCACCTTCCGGGATTCATATGGCAATTACATACCGGTTGATCCTCCAGCGGGTGGATTCGCAGCGTCGCCGCTCCACCTCAAACAGTGGACCGATCATGAGATATGGCAGCTATATGGGCTACAGGGCGAGGACATCGCGCGCTTTCGTGTCGAAGCCCAGGCCACCGGCACGCCGCCACAGTGGGCACACCCCACAACCACGGAAAATCCGCGAACCGATCTGCTGCGCGACTCGTTGCGCTGGCTGCACCCGCAGATGGGCTTTGCCGAGCGCGAAGCCTTTCTGCAATCGTTCAATCTGCTGCCCAGGCAACTGTCGCGCTTGCAGCAGGAAATGGCCAGCCATCTGACGCTTCCGGCGTGGGCACTGGCGCACAAGCGCTTGCTGGAGGACGTCAGCAACCCGCAACGCTTCGACCAGTTTGCCGCCGATGCGCTCGAGCAGCTCAACCTCAAGCGCAATGCCCGCCACGATTGGTACGACGCAGAAAACAGCCTGACCCCCGAGGTGCGCGAAGCGCTGTTGAAACAGCTCGGTTATCTGCGCAACAAGAACAACTGCCTGTACCGCACGGACATTCCGGCGCTGTTTCGCGGTGACGAGCGCACGCCGTTCGAGCTGGCGAACGACCGCACCATGCTGCCGCGCTATCACCACGAACCCGGCGCGACCACACACAAGCCGATCAGCGCGACGTTCAGTCTCCAGGCAGGACAGGGATATGCCCGCGCCCCCGATCCCGAATACCTGCGTTTCAACAGCCAGACCCATAAATACCCAGGACGCGACACGGGCGACAGCGGTTCGGAAAGCGGCGCAAGCGACGCCAGTGATACACCGAGTGACTCCTCGTCAGACTGGTCGGATCCTGACAGCCCTGTGGCATGGGATCACGAGCGCGGCTACCGGTCCACGCGCACGCGGCAGACGGAAATGTTTCTCTACGCGCTCGACACGCGCGATCTGGAGGTCGTCCCCCACGAAGAAAACATGATGTTCAATTCCGCTGCGCGTGACACCCCGCCGACCTGGTTCCCCTCCGACGATTTCGAAGGGCTGATCTCGGTCACGCGCAGCGGAGTTTCAGCCGAGCGTGTCTGGTTACTGAACACAGACCTGACCAAGGGCGCCAGGGTCGAAGACATCAAAGAGCAGGCTGGGGCAAACGCTGATCGCATCGAAGCGGCCACCCATGCCGGGCACTCCAACCGGTTCGAATACGACCAGTTGATCGACCAGGTGGAGGCGGCGGGCCTGCCGATACTCAGGCTCTCAGGCAACAAGGACGAGTTTGCCCATGACATCGCTTGGCCCGAACTTCAGATGCTCAAGTAAAGCCGCCAGGGAAACCGGCTCCTCATGCACACCATTAAAGGATTAATACGTGTCGAAACTCATCGTTCCCGCGGCTCATGTCGCCCACGTGCGCGCGCTTCAAGTTACCCCCATAGACGCCTCGGCCAATGCCCATACGCCGTCCACACCCATGCCCGATCGAGCGGACGTGCCAGGCGAGGTGCCTGACAGCCCCCCACCCCTTCGCCAGACTCTGAAGGCAATCGACAAACACCTGGGCCCACTGCGTATCGGCGAGGTCGTGATCAGTCGGGTCGAGTTGCAAGCGCTGGGGGCGACCGTAGACGGTCAACCTGTCAGTCCGGCGAATGCCAACATGAAGCGCGTGGATCAGGCTTTTCTGGACGGACTCCATTTCGAGTCCGCAAAGGTGCAGTCCCGCTTGCAAGCCGTGGACTTTCCCGACAATGACATGGCGGCACTGCTGTTCTATGAGATTGCCTGCAAGCGCTCGGTCGATGCCGGCCCATTGTTCGTCAGTGATACGCCGCTGGTTTCGGGCAGCGCCATGGATCGTCTCAACAAATTGGGCAAGGCTGCGCAAAAGCTGGAAATCCACCGGGCGGACACGTTTGAACACGCGCCCGGCTGGATCAACAAGACCAAAAGCTATTTGATGAGCGGCGCAGGAGTCGGCATGCAAGCCTTCGGCATCTACAGCGGCTACATGGCCCTGACCGATGCGATCAAAAAAGGCGAGGCGCTGGAAATGCTCTACTACGGCGGATCCATCGCGGCAGAACTCGGCTCGCTGATCATCGAGCGGGGTCTGGCCAGAACAGGCCAGGCGATGCTGACTCAGGGCAGCAATGTAATGAGGGGTTTTGCGCTGACCTCGATCGGCAAATACATGAGCCGTGGCGCGGGAATGTTCGCCAGCGCGATCACCTTGCCGTTCGACATTGTCGACGCGATCAAATCGTTCAACGCCGCCGCCGCGTCATCGGGCAAAGAAGCTCAGGACCATTATTTCAGCGCTGCCCTGAGTGTAGCGGGCGCTGGCATCAGCCTGGTGCTGGGCGTCGCCGCGCTGGCCGGTTTCGGCAGTGTTGCCGGCCCGCTCGGCCTCGCGGCTGCCGCACTGCTCATCTCCGGTTCATTGATCTATCAAGCCGCCAGGGTCGTCGACCAGATCGATGATTACATCGAACTGACAACACTCGAGCGTCTGCGCTCGGGATGGTTCGCTTTTACCGGCAAGGAACTGGACGCCGAAGTGATGGATCGCTTCAAGCTGTCCAGGCTTTCCAGTGACTACGAAAAACAGCTCGAACTGTCGGCCAAAGACATGCTTGCCGGCGCTTACAGCGACTCCATCGCCCAAGTGGTCAATGGCGCGTTTCGCGCCGAATTGCGCCCTGTCGAACTATGGCGTTACCAGTGGGACGAAAGCGTCGGGCAGCTGCCGTTCAGACTCGACAGCCAGGCGGTGATCGTCGGCGGCGACGATATCATCGATGCAAGCCATGGATTACCCGACAACCTCAAGGGCGTTGTCAACGGCAGTGCAGGCGAAGGCAAAGGCGTGTTCTGGCGCCTGGGCGATGGCAATGACCGTGTCGCCGGCGTCAAGGCGCAGCCCAACCTGTTTACCTACCGCCAGGGACACAAGGCGCTCAGCGGTGGCGACAAAAACGATGCGTTCTATCAGCAGGTCGCTGACGAGGAACTGGACCGGCTGACCAAACCGCCGCACATCAATGTGCTGGATGGCGGCGACGGTAGCGATACGTTTGCGTTTGAAGGCCAGCGGCCAGCCACTGATACACGACACATCGGCCATCGGATTGACCTGCCGAGCGGCAAGGTCACGCTGCGTGGTCTGGACCCGGAAGGACCAGGCATTGAAGTCGCGCACCTGACATCGTTCGAGAACGTTTCGACGCTGCGCAAAGGCAGCAGCCACGTCATCGGCAATACCGAGGCCAACCAGATCTCAGCCCATGGCCATGATCGCGTCAGCGCCGGTGCCGGCAACGACACGATTGCCATCTACGGCCTCGAATGTCACGTGGACGGCGGTAGCGGCGTCGATCGCTATTACATCGCTCACACCAACGCACGCACGACAATCACCGAGGACAGCGCGCATTCGAGCGTGATCGAAATGGGCTGGCCGCACGCGGTGATTCAGCGCTGGCAGATCATCGGCACCTCGCTGGTGATCAATTCCTTGCGCGGAAAGGACGGCGACGACCCAGACCACGTGCTGACCCTGGAAAACGTCTATCGAATGGTCGACGGCCAGCGTCGGTTGCATAACGATCGATGGCTGTTCCGCACCCAGGATGGCTACGAACTGCTGGCTCAGCTCCCTCAGGAACCAGGTCCAGCGCTGAGTCAGGACATCGATGTCGCCGTGACCGTCATTGGTCAGCCCGCCCCTGCCCCGGCGATCGTCAATGGCGGTACGGTGACGATCGACAATCAGAGCCTGGGCCGACATTTTGTCACCCGTACTCAGCGCGAGGTCGAGTTCGTCATCGCACGCAGCGCCACCAGGCCGCGCAGCGTTTTTCTGGACTACGGCGACGACGAAATCATCGACGTCGAGCTCAGCTATGCCGTCCAGGTGCGCAAAGGCGTTTCGGGCAATACTCACCTGACCTACAAAGACTTCTGCCTGTCGCTGCGGTTGCCGGCAAAAGTGCTGGCATTCAAGGGCGTGATTCAACCGATCGCTGCCGCCACCGGGTACAGCGGGCGCAACAGCCTCAAAGTGACCACGCCGCAATTGGCGCAAGACATCGTTGTGGTCATGCGGGACGGAGTGTCCTATCGCCTGCAACTGCCGCACCTGGACTACGAAGAGGACGCCAACAACCCCGGCGCACGACAGGTCAGCACTCGAAGCTGGCTGAAACGGCGCAACGGCAACTACCCGTTCACCCGGCCCGCCATCAGTGAGAAGCCGCTGCTGACCGATCGACCCAGCAAAATCGTCATCGAATCCCGGGCGCATACCGGCATTTATCTGCTTGAGGGTCATAGCGCGACGTACGACATCTACCTGGCCAGCAACTGCATCGTGCGCCTGGCCACACCTGGGGCTGCGGCAAAAACGGCCAACGCCTCAAGCTGGAATCTGTACACCAGGACAATGGACGAAACCGTCACTCGCGACGAAATCCAATTGCAGGACAACCGCTTGCGCATCGCCAGCGTGACTGTCCAATTGCCGGATATCGGCGATGACACACCGGTGGAATCGGTCAGCGTGGCGACCACCGCCGGCAATCTCTATCAAGTCTCGCTGCTGTTCGAGATCTTGCAGCTGTACGTCATCAATGCCCAAGGCTACGCCGGCGTCGATGCGCTGTTGGCCGATATCGAGCAACACCGGCAGCGCAACGAGTTGGCAGTGCGGGTCTACGTGACTCACATTGGCTACCAGCCCGACACAGTGGGCACGCTGGTTTACAACTCGGTAAACCGCCACTGGAGCCTGCTGACTGACCGGCAGACACGCGTCAAACGCGAAGACCTGTTCATCCCCGTCAACATCAACTGACCGCGCGCTGCCGGTTTCAACAACGTGCCGGGATGGACCTGAGCTCCAGTCCGGCACTTGATCACCTCGGCCAATGACTGGCCGGGTTCACTACATGGAATGACCTTTATGCGCCAGAAACCCGGGACACTTCGCCCATTACCGACACCGGAAACGCCGGGCACCTCGACCTCCCGCCCGATCAGCCCTGATCGTCCCATCGATCTTGATGCACGCTTGCCTGGCCGCGTCAGGCCGGACGGCTCGTTCACATCGCCGGACATTCTCGCCCGCAGTCCTCACGGCAGTCACGCCAGCCCGGAACCCGTGATAACGGTGAGCCGGATCCTTGATGCGCAGAGGCCTACTCAGCGGTCTGCCATGTCGCCGCTGGAGCCTTACCTGCAAGACATTGACGGGACTTTACGCCCCGATGCAGACGGTCTGAAAGAATACAAGGGGCGCAAGTTCGCAGACATCGCCAACGACGACGGATCGGCCGCAGGGCAGACGGTGATGGTGGCGTACCACGATCTGATCAAAGCCTGGCGCGCCAGATTGCCCAGTGAACGGACGCCATCGGGACCGCCTCTTTATCGAGTCGCGGACACTGATTTGTGGAGTTTGAACAAGCCCATCGAAGAGTACCCGTCCGACCGCTACACCCTGTATGAGTTGGCCAAGCCGCGTTCCGAGCCGGTGCCGAACGAACAAGGTTATTACGCGGTACACGAATGGGCGGAAAATCCCTATGAAGGGCAAGTGAATACTCGGCTGAATGTCGGCTTCGCATTCAAGGGCAAATACGGCCGCCTGATCAAGGCAGACCCGAACGCAGCACGCGCGGATGCCGCCTTGCCGCTGAAGCTGGCGCACTGGACCGATGGCGAACTATGGGATGTGTACAGCCTGCGCGGCGCAGAAATTCTTGCCTTTCGTACCGAGGCCGAGGCCATCGGGGGCCCGCCGGGCTGGGCAAGACGCAGAGATATCAAAAGTCACTACAAATTCCTTCTGGATTCCATGAAATGGTCCCACCCGCAAAAGACTCGCAGTGAGTGCGCCGAGCTTTTGCGCACCTACAATCTCAGCACCGCGCAACAAAAACGCTTGCGTCCGGACATGGAAAACGGCTTTCCCGCATGGGCCGAACAGCACAAAAGCCTGACCCGAAATGTGCAGGATGCCAGACGCTTCGAACAGATTGCCGAAGAGCTTGGCCCCATCAGTCTCAGACTGCGGCAAGAAGGTGAAAGCATTGAGGGTGACTTGCCGCCTGTCCAACAGCGTTACGAAGCAGACTTTCTGCAAAGCTATCTGGAACATGCCGGCTACATGCGCAACAAGCATGATTATCTTTACCGTACGGATATCCCGGCAATGTTCCGCGCCGATTTGCGCACCCCCTTCGAACTGGCGCGGGACAAACGTTTGGTGAAGTTGCGGGGCAACCCTTCCGACTCGACAACCCGGCATGCCTTGAGCTCGACGTTTTCATTGGGCAACGGCATTCAATACCTGCGTTTTGATTACTACTCCAACCCTCGGCACTACAACAGCCAGGCCAATCGCTATCCGGGGCATTTTTCCGACAGTGACTCATCCAGCGGAAATCGACACAGTTCGGGTGAAGAGTCAGACACCTCATTTGAAATGGATAATTCGCGCGATTATCCGTTGCTGCGACGCAAACAGACACATGGTTTCCTGTATGTCATCGACACCCGCGGCATCGAAGTGGTCCCACGGGTGGAAAACCTTTACCTGAACAACAGGGATTTTGATGGCGACAGCCACGAAGGACGTATTTCCATGCCCACGCGAGGCATCAGTGCCGAGCGGATATGGCTGGTGCGCTCGGACCTGAGTCGGGCGGCAAGAGTCGAGGATGTTTTCAGGAAGGCCGCAGGCGATGCCGCGGATATCGAGGAGCACACTTGGGCTGGGGGCAATCACAACAATTCATACGATCAGTTGATCGATCGCGTAGCTGCCTCCAAGGGCCCCATAGTGAGGTTGCCCAAGGGCAGGAAAACATGCTCCAACGATATAGTCTGGCCCGTTGCTGAACATCATCGGCCGTGAAATCCAGACGCCATTCGATAACGAATGGCGTCTGTCCTTCAATTGCGGCGTTGCGCTATTTGAGCACGCTGATCACAAACCTTGCGGGTTTTGGATTGAAGGCGTTATGCCCTGTCCCGTTGGGGTTCGCGTCGAGGAATTTGCTCATGCCATCGCTTACCTGACGATACAGCGGTTTATCTTTCGGCTCGCTGTTCAATTCGATATAAGCCGGGCCGGATGCGATATTGCTTAAAGAAGCCTTGGCCACGCCGTAGGTACTGATTGAATAGAGTTGTGCCGGAGCGCTGGTGCTGACCAGCAAATTATGTGTCTTGTCTTCGATGAATAATCGCGCACCGTCAAACACGCCCGGATGTATCACTTGAATTGCGTAACAGTTACCTTCAGGAACAAACTTCAACAGCAACGGAGCATCGTCCTCATTGTCAGCCAGGGTGACAAGGGCGGATGTCCGCGAGTCGGCCAACCCCACTTCAGCATCGAGTTTTTCGCCTTGAGTTATGCGCTTGTGGCGCAGGGTCTGTTGCAGGCGTTGCTGATTAACCGGAAGACCGTCCAGATAAAGATTGGCACTGAAGCTTTCATTGTTTACTTTTGCCAAAGACATAGAACTACCCATTGGTAAACACTCTGCTGTCATGTTCAAGACAGCGACAGAAAAGTTGAAAAAGGAAAAGGATCAGATAGCGACTGTGGCTGTTGCCGACATCCGCAGAACATCGCCATCCGGAATGTTTTCGGTTTTTCGTTTCCGCCGGGCCATTACCATGCGATCCGCATAAATCGCTGCCGCCTCAATGACGTGGCCAACGTTATGATCAGTACCGGCATGCTTCAAGATATACTTGCCAGCAATATCGTCCCAGAATGCCCGTTCATCTTCATATAAAGTCATGATTTATCCTTGTTGTTTTCAAGTTGTTCGCATCCTGCGAGCAACTTGAAATTAAGACAAAGACAAAAGCGAAACAATACTGGCAGGCAGCTTGAGTTGATTCAAAGTGAAACTAGGCGAACAGTTCGCCCTGCAGTTCATCGAGTAATGCCTGGATCGCATCCAGCCGTTGCTGTGGGTCGTCGAGTTGCAGCAGATCGATCTTGTCCTCTTCGGCAAAAGGCAACAGATAGGCAAGCTGATTGGCCAGCGCCTGTTGCCCGGCGGCTTCGGTGCCCATGTTCAACGCCTCGACCATCGGGTGTTCGGCCAGCGCCTTGAGCAGCGCGACCAGGTCGGCGTCCTCGTCCTGCAACGGTTGCTCGGGCTCGTCATCGAGCCACTCGACGTCGGCCAGAATCAACTGATCGCGCTGCACTTCGGTGCGCAGCACAGTGAAGCGCCGTCCGCCTTGCACGCGAATGCCGAGCAAGCCGTTGTCCTGTTGCTCGAAATCGGTGATCCGCGCCTCGCAACCGACCATTGCGAAACCTTCTGGTGCCACACCGACTTCGCTGCCCTCAAGGATGCACACCACACCGAAACCGACGCCCTGCTTCATGCAGCGGCCGATCATGTCGAGGTAGCGCGCCTCGAAGATCTGCAGATCGAGGTTGCAGCCGGGGAACAGCACCGTGTTCAGCGGGAAAAGCGGCAGACTCATAGACATTTCCTTACACCACCATCGACACCGCCAACGGCAGGAACACCGCCGTGGCCACACCCATCAGACTCATTGCCAGCGCGGCGAACGCGCCGCACTCATCGTTTTCCTGCATCGCCACCGCCGTGCCGACCGCATGCGCGGTCATGCCCAGCGCCATGCCGCGCGCTTCGGGGCTGTGCACGCCGAGGCGGGTCAGCAGCGCCGGGCCGAAGATCGCGCCAATCACCCCGGTGATCAGCACGAACACCGCGGCCAGCGCCGCCACGCCGCCGATCTGCTCGGCGACCAGCATGGCGATCGGCGAGGTCACCGATTTCGGCGCCATGGTCATCAGGATCATGTGATCGGCACCGAACCACCAGCCCAGCGCCACACCCATGCCCGTTGCGACCACCCCGCCTATCACCAGCGTAGTAAAAATCGGCCAGAACAATTGGCGGATGCGCCGCAGATTCAAATAGAGCGGCACCGCCAGCGCCACCGTGGCCGGCCCCAGCAGAATGCTGAGGATCTCGGTGCTCTTGCGGTACTCCGCGTAAGTCAGGCCGCAGCCGACGAGCACACCGATCACCAACAACATGGAGACCAGCACCGGTTGCAGAAAGATCCAGCGGGTTTTCTCGAACGCCGCCAGCACCAGTTGATAGGCGCCGAGGGTGATGCCGATGCCGAACAGCGGATGATGAATCACCGACGCCCACGCGCCTTGCCAGTCAAACAGCATCAGGACTCCTCCGCCGGCGGCGCGTGACGTTTGACCAGCCGCTGCATGAGCACGCCGGCAAACGCCATCGACAGAATCAGCGAAACCACCAGCGCGCCGACAATCGCCCAGAAATCCGCAGCAATCGCCGTGGCATACACCATCACGCCCACTGCCGGCGGCACCAGCAGCAACGGCAGATAACGCAGCAGACTGCCCGCTGCCTGATTCAACGGCTCGCCGACTTCACCGCGAATGATCAGGAACACCAGCAACAGCAGCAGCCCGATGATCGGCCCCGGCAATATTGGCAACAGCAAATGATTGAGCGCCGTGCCGAGCAGTTGGAACAGCACCAGCAGGGTCAGGCCACGTAACAACATCCGACATCTCCGTCTTACATTTTCAGCCAGCAGGGGCTCGGCATTATAAGCATGCCGGCGCTATGGACCGGCATTCGCCAAAAGCATGGTCGGTTGACCTGAGCAAATCGCCATGATGATCTACAGTGGTTCGCAGGCCGGTCAAATCCGCCCCCTGAAAAACTATAAAACCGATGAACCCAAGGAGAGTCTCAATGCCCTATGTTCCCGTTGCAGAGCTCAAAGATTATGTCGGCAAGGAACTTGGACGTTCCGAATGGCTCACCATCGATCAGGAGCGCATCAACCTGTTCGCCGAAGCCACCGGTGATTTTCAGTTCATTCACGTCGATCCGGTCAAGGCTGCGCAAACGCCGTTTGGCAGCACGATTGCCCATGGTTTCCTGTCGCTGTCGCTGATGCCGAAACTGATGGAAGACATCCTCGTGCTGCCCGAAGGCGTGAAGATGGTCGTCAACTATGGCCTGGACAGCGTGCGTTTCATCCAGCCGGTCAAGGTCAACTCGAAAGTCCGACTGAAGGTCGACATGGTCGAAGTCACCGAGAAAAAACCCGGCCAGTGGTTGCTCAAGGCTACCGCGACACTGGAGATAGAAGGCTCGGACAAACCGGCCTACATCGCCGAGCCGCTGTCACTCTGCTTCGTCTGATCATCCCGGATGCGAAGCAGCGCACGCTGTTTCGCGTCACGTCTGTATATATGCGACGCATAGCTGCGGCATACTCGGTCGCCTAATTGCCCGGATCCCGCTATGCGCTCAATCGCTCGACTTGCACCCCTTGCCCTGACCCTGATGCTCACCGCTTGCGGCGACGGCGAATCGCTGTTGCCGCCGGATGCGCGCCTGCCCGATGGCGGTCGCTATCGCGGTGAACTGGTCGACGGCTTGCTGCAAGGTCAGGGCCGCGTCGACTACCCCAACGGCAGCTGGTACGCCGGGGAGTTCGACAAGGGTCAGTGGCACGGGCAGGGCGAATGGCATGGCAGCAACGGCGAGGTCTATCGCGGCCAGTTCCAGCAAGGGCTGTTTGATGGTCAGGGCAGCCTGAGCACCAATGCCAGCAGTTACACCGGTGGCTTCAAGCAGGGCCGGCGCGATGGCGAAGGCACGCTGAAAGAAAACGGCATGACCTATCGCGGCGAGTTCAAGGCTGACCAGTATTCCGGCCTCGGCCGTCTGGAAATGGACGACGGCAGCTCCTATCAAGGCCAGTTCGCCCACGGCAAACCCAACGGCGAAGGCCAGCGCGGCGATGCCAGCGGCAATTCGTTCACGGGCCATTTCGTCAACGGTCAACTGGAAGGCAACGGCACTTACAACAGCGCCGACGGCGATATCTACGTCGGCGGCT
>NZ_JH635998.1:2968667-2976462 GCF_000257605.1 Pseudomonas sp. R62 | reverse complement strand
GGCTTCAAGAACAATCAATTGCACGGCAAGGGCCGCTACGAGAACGCCGACGGCGACGTCTGGCTCGGCCAGTTCAAGGAAGGCGCGCTGACCGGCAAGGGCGAATTGATCGGCGCGGATGGCAGCCATTACATCGGTGTGTTCAATGACTGGCGCTTCACCGGCCAGGGCCGCTTGAACCTCGCCGATGGCAGCTTCTACATCGGCGGCTTCGACAACGACAGCTATTCAGGACGCGGCACGCTGGTGCTGACCGATGGCAGCGTGCTCAGTGGCACCTGGATCAACGGCCAACGCGTGCGCGACGCCGACGGCAAATTGCTCCCCGACACCCTCGAACTCGGTTTGCTCGCCCAAGGCCGGTTGCTGGACGACGCACTGGCGGCGATTCCCGCTTCGACTCCGGCAGTCGAGTTGTACACCCTGACCCTTGGCGGCGACGGCAAGCAAAGCGTGTTCCTGCGTGAATCAGACTACGTCGCCAACATGCTCAACACGCGCTTCGGCGCCTTCGGCCAGATTCGTCTGGTCAATCATCGCGATCATCTCGGCGACCGGCCGATGGCCACCCGGGAAAACCTGCGCCGCGCCGCGCAAGCCCTTGCCGAACGCAGCGGGCCGGAAGATCTGCTGTTCATTTATCTGACCAGCCACGGCACCGCCGAGCACGAACTGGTGCTCGATCAGCCGCGCATGGAACTGGCCGACCTGCCCGCCGATGAGCTCGCCGCCGTGCTCGCGCCGCTGAAGCATCGCGACAAGGTCATCGTGATTTCTTCGTGCTATTCCGGCGGTTTCATCCCGGCGCTGAAAGACGAACGCACGCTGATCATGACCGCCTCGCGCGCCGATCGGGTGTCGTTCGGTTGCTCGGAAGAAGCCAACTTCACCTACTTCGGCGACGCGCTGTTCGCCCAGGCGCTGAACCAGACTGACGACCTTGAGCAGGCATTCAAACTGGCCAAGGCCACCGTTGCCGAACGCGAGCTGGCCGACGGCTTCGAAGCCTCGGAGCCGCAGATCTGGGCGCCGAAAACCGTGCTGTCGCACTGGCAGCTGCTGCGAAAACAGCAAGCACGCAAAGCTTTGCAAAGCAGCGCATTGAACGACGCGGCGAAAAAAGGCAACTAAGCTGAACAGTATCAAGGGAGAGACACTATGTACTTGACGCCTCAGCACGTATTGCTTGCCGGAGCCACCGGACTGACCGGTGAACATCTGCTCGACCGTTTGCTCAACGAGCCAACGATTACCCGTGTCCTCGCCCCTTCACGCCGGCCGCTGGCCGAGCATCCGCATCTGGAAAATCCGGTCGGCGACCCGCAAGCGTTTCTGCCGCAGCTCAGTGGCCGGGTCGATATCGCCTACTGCTGCCTCGGCACCACGATCAAACAGGCCGGCTCCGAAGAAGCCTTTCGCGCAGTGGATCTGGACATGGTCGTGGCGTTCGCCAAGCGCGCCCGGGAGATGGGCGCGCGGCACCTGATCGTGATCAGTGCGATTGGCGCCGATCCGAATTCCTCGGTGTTCTACAACCGGGTCAAGGGTGAAATGGAACAGGCGCTGCGCGCGCAGAACTGGCCGCAGCTGACCATTTGCCGACCTTCGCTGCTGCTTGGCGAACGCACCGAACCGCGTCTGGTCGAGCAACTGGCCGGGCCGTTGTCGAAGCTGATTCCGGGCAAATACCACGGCATCGAAGCGTGCCAGTTGGCGCGAGCAATGTGGCGCCTGGCGTTGGAAGAACAGGATGGGGTGCGGGTGATCGAGTCGGATGAGCTGCGCAAGTTAGGCAAATAATCCATCCGCCCATGATGATCGTTCCCACGCTCTGCGTGGGAATGCAGCCATGGACGCTCTGCGTCCTAAAAAGCGTGACGCGGAGCGTCACAGGATGCGTTACCACGCAGAGCGTGGGAACGATCATTCGCTACAATCCACAGAGGTTGTGCGCCCCCCTACAATCCACCAGTCGCCTGGAATCCGACGCCAATCACGGTGAGCAGTGACAACGGCAACAGGAGCGTGTCGAGCAACGCGCTGGCCGGCAGGTCCACGCCCGGATAGCTCGGCGCTTCGGCACCGAACCGGTCCATGGCGCAGCAGCCGCCGTTCAACGCATACAAATCCAGGCGCGTCCCGGCATACACCACCGGTGCGCCGGGTTTGGCCGCATCCAGCGTGCGCACGGTGGCGCACCCGCCCATTTGCAGCGCCAGCACAAGCACCAGCAGCTTATTCATCGCTGCTCAGGTGATGCTCGCCCCAACGCGGCAGCATGTCCTGCGGGATGCCGAGCAGATTGAGAATCCGCGCCACAACGAAGTCGATCAGATCATCGATGGTCTGCGGCTGGTGATAGAAGCCCGGCGAGGCCGGCAGAATCGTCACGCCCAGATTCGACAGCTTGAGCATGTGCTCCAGATGAATGCTCGAGTACGGCGCCTCACGCGGCACCAGAATCAACTGACGGCGCTCTTTCAGGGTGACGTCCGCCGCGCGTTCGATCAGGTTGTTGCATGCGCCGGTGGCAATCGCCGACAGCGTGCCGGTCGAACACGGCACCACCACCATGGCTGCCGGCGCGCCGGAGCCGGAGGCTACCGGCGACATCCAGTCTTCCTTGCCATACACGCGAATCTGCCCGGCAGCGGCGCCGGTGTATTCGGTCAGAAAAGCCTGCATCATCTGCGGTTTGTTCGGAAGGGACACATCGGTCTCGGTGGCCATTACCAGTTGCGCAGCCTTGGAGATCAGGAAGTGCACTTCGCGATCCTCGCGCACCAGGCAATCGAGCAGGCGTAAACCGTACTGCGCGCCCGAGGCGCCGGTCATCGCCAGGGTGATGCGTTCCGGGCCGCCGGCCTGGGAAAAAGCGTTCATTGCAGTGCCTCGGCAAGCTTGCCGTGCAGGCCGCCGAAGCCGCCGTTGCTCATGATCACCACGTGAGTGCCGGGCTGTGCCTGGCTCTTCACGCGTTCGATGATGCCTTCCAGGGAATCGCTGACGATGGACGGCACGGTGCACAGGGCAGCGGTCGCGCCAAGGTCCCAGCCGAGGTTGGCCGGGGCATACCAGATCACTTGATCGGCATCGACCACGCTGTCCGGCAGACCGTCACGGTGGGCGCCGAGCTTCATCGAATTGGAGCGCGGCTCGATGATCGCAATCAGCGGCGCGTCGCCGATGCGCTTGCGCAGGCCGTCGAGGGTGGTAGCGATGGCGGTCGGGTGATGGGCAAAGTCGTCGTAAATGGTGATGCCGCGCACCTCGGCGACTTTCTCCATGCGTCGTTTGACGTTCTTGAACGCGCTCAACCCGGCGATGCCCATCGACGGCACCACGCCAACGTGACGAGCGGCGGCCAGAGCAGCCAAGGCGTTGGCGACGTTGTGTTGACCGGTCAATTCCCACTCGACGGTGCCCTGGGACACGCCTTCGAACATCACTTCGAACGCCGAGCCGTCCTCGCTGAGCAGCTTGACCTGCCACTGACCGCCGGCACCGGTGGTTTGCACCGGGGTCCAGCAACCCATCTCGATCACGCGCTGCAACGCTGGCTCGGTGGTCGGGTGGATGACCAGCCCTTCGCTCGGAATGGTGCGCACCAAATGGTGGAACTGACGCTCGATGGCCGGCAGATCAGGGAAGATGTCGGCGTGATCGAATTCAAGGTTGTTCAGAATTGCCGTGCGTGGACGGTAGTGGACGAACTTCGAGCGCTTGTCGAAGAATGCGCTGTCGTATTCGTCAGCCTCGATCACAAAAAACGGCGTACCGCCCAGGCGCGCCGACACCGAGAAATTCTGCGGCACGCCGCCGATGAGGAAACCCGGGCTCATGCCGGCATGCTCCAGCACCCAGGCGAGCATGCTGCTGGTGGTGGTCTTGCCGTGCGTACCGGCCACGGCCAGCACCCAGCGCCCTTGCAGCACGTGATCGGCCAGCCACTGCGGGCCGGAGACGTACGGCAGGCCTTTGTTCAGCACATATTCCACCGCCGGGTTGCCACGGGACATGGCATTACCGATCACCACCAGATCCGGCGCCGGATCGAGCTGTGCCGGGTCATAACCCTGCGTCAGCTGAATGCCCTGGGCCTCGAGCTGCGTGCTCATCGGTGGATAGACGTTGGCGTCGGAGCCGGTGACGTGATGGCCCAGCTCTTTGGCCAACACCGCCATCGAGCCCATGAAAGTCCCGCAGATACCCAGAATATGAATGTGCATAGTCGACCTCGTAAAACATGGCCGCAGGTTAGCGTAGGGAGGGGGAAATGGCACTCTTTAGCTGAGGGGCGGGCCTGTTCGACCTGATCGTTCCCACGCTCTGCGTGGGAATGCAGCACGGGACGCTCTGCGTCCCAAAGCGGACGCGGAGCGTCCGGGGAGGCGTTACCACGCGGAGCGTGGGAACGATCAGGTCGGTCAGGCAGAGCGGGCGATGCCGTGCTTGCGAAGCTTTCTGTACAGCGTATTGCGGCTGACGCCCAACTGTTCAGCGGTATGGGTCATATGCCAGCGCGTCTGCTCAAGCGCATTGAGCAATGCGACACGCTCGGCGTCGTCCAATGGCTGCCCGACAATCTGCGCCGCCACAACCACCGGCCGCGCCTGCCGAATCATCACCGGCAAATCCTCAACGCCGACCCGCCCGCCATCACACAACGCCGCCAGCGTACGCAGGACATTGCGCAACTGCCGCACATTGCCCGGCCAGTTGAATGCCAACAACGCCTGCCGCGCCGGTTCGTCGATCAGAATCGTTTCGCCGCCGGCCTCCTCGGCCAGGAGAAAATCCAATAACTGCGATTTATCACTGCGCTCGCGCAACGCCGGCAACGCCACTTCCAGCCCGTTCAAGCGGTAATACAGATCCTCGCGAAAGCTGCCGTCCTCGACCCGCTCGAGCAAATTGCGGTGCGTCGCACTGATGATGCGCACGTCCACCGCTTGCGGCTCGCCGCCAATCGGCACCACTTGCCGATCTTCCAGCACACGCAGCAAGCGCGTCTGCAACGCCAAGGGCATGTCGCCGATTTCGTCGAGGAACAAGGTGCCGCCATCGGCCTGTTGCAGCTTGCCGCGCATGCCGTCCTTGCGTGCGCCGGTGAAGCTGCCGCCGCGATAGCCGAACAGTTCGCTCTCGATCAGGCTTTCCGGAATGGCCGCGCAATTGAGTGCGACGAAGGCATTGCCGCAGCGCTGGCTGGCCTGGTGCACAGCCTTGGCGAACGCCTCCTTGCCCGAGCCGGTTTCGCCGTTGATCAACAGCGGCACGTCGCGCTCGAACACGCGCAGGGCTTTGCGAAATTCCGCCTGCAACGCTTCATCGCCGAGGCAGATGCCGGACAGGCGTGGCGCTGGAGTAGCGATTGGCGTTGGAACAATGGCTGTCGGCTTGCGCGATTCGCCGCGCAACACGGCAAACAGATGCCGGCCATCACGGGTGCGCAGCGGCCAACTGGCGCTGGCGTTGGCACTCGCGCGACCAAGCAGGTCATCCAGCGAACAATCGAAAAACGCTTCCACCGGTTTACCGAGCAAACCACCGCGAATATGCCCGAGCAGGTTCAGGGCGCTCTGGTTGACTGCGCTGATCCGCCCTTCGCCGTCAAACGCCAGCAGCCCTTCCTGAACAGGCCGACGGACTCGGCCTGCAGATGGAAACGCAGCAACCACTGATTGTCGAAACAGCGCAGGAAGTAGCAGCTCTCGATCATCTTCGCCGACAGATTGACCAGCGCCATGGTGTGGAACTGGCTCTGCCGCGAGACGTCCGGCCGCGCCGAAGAGACATCAAGTACCGCCAGCAATTCACCGTGCGGATCGAACACCGGGCTCGCCGAGCAGGTCAGCCCGGTGTGGCGGCCGCGAAAGTGTTCGTCCTGGTGAATGGTCAGCGCCTGACGCTCGACCAGACAGGTGCCGATGCCGTTGGTGCCTTCGCAGGCTTCGCTCCAGTCAGCGCCGAGCCAGAGCCCGGCGCGCTCGAAAATCTTCCGTTCGGCCGGCGCGGTCACGCAATTGAGGATCACACCGCGCGCGTCAGTCAGCAGCACCGCATGGCCGGCGCCGGAGAGTTGCTGATGCAGGCTGCTCATCTCGGTGCCGGCAATTTGCAGCACTTGCTGCAGACGTTCGCGACTTTCCAGTACTCGGCCATGCTCAAGCACGGTCGGCGCCATGGTCACAGAAGGATCGAGGTGATAGTCCTCAAGGCAACGCAGCCACGAACGGGCGATCGACGGATCGGCGCCGGGGCCGTGCAGGTGCGGTTTGCCCTGGGTGACGGTGAGAACCTGGCGGGCATGGCGACTCAAATGGTTGTCGTGCATTTCTTATTGTTCTCCCCGGGGCGCGATGGCCCAAAGCATGAGGTGACGCCCAGCATCCTCCAGCGGCTCCGGCAATGCAATGCCGGCAAGACCGCCCGGTCACGGGCTGTGCCGCAAGCGGTACAAACTGTCACCCGTGCTGTACCGAAACCGTCACAGCACCACTCCATTCGTCCGAGACAAACCGGCCAAGCCCTTGATTTGCCTGACCTGCACGGCAGTGGCCCGAGCCTTGCTCTACGCTTATAGCAAGCGCACTTGCGCGTTTCTCTAATAAGTACAAAGCCAAGGAGAACATCATCATGCGTTACGCCCACCCCGGTACTGACGGCGCCAAAGTCTCGTTCAAGAGCAAGTACGGCAACTACATCGGCGGCGAGTTCGTCGCGCCGGTCAAAGGTCAGTACTTCACCAATACCTCGCCAGTCAATGGCCAGCCAATTGCCGAATTCCCCCGCTCCACCGCCGAAGACATCGACAAAGCGCTGGACGCTGCCCACGCCGCCGCCGATGCGTGGGGCGCCACTTCGGTGCAGGCGCGCTCGCTGATCCTGCTGAAAATTGCCGACCGCATCGAAGAAAACCTCGAACTGCTGGCGATCACCGAAACCTGGGACAACGGCAAAGCCATCCGTGAAACCCTCAACGCCGACATCCCCCTGGCCGCTGACCATTTCCGTTATTTCGCCGGTTGCCTGCGCGCTCAGGAAGGCAGCGCTGCGGAAATCGACGGCAACACCGTGGCTTACCACATTCATGAACCGCTGGGCGTGGTCGGCCAGATCATCCCGTGGAACTTCCCGCTGCTGATGGCCGCGTGGAAACTCGCGCCAGCGCTGGCCGCCGGTAACTGCGTGGTGCTCAAGCCTGCCGAGCAAACCCCGCTGGGCATCTGCGTGCTGATGGAACTGATCGGCGACCTGCTGCCGCCGGGCGTGCTCAACGTCGTGCAAGGTTTCGGTAAAGAGGCCGGCGAAGCCTTGGCGACCAGCAAGCGCATCGCCAAGATTGCCTTCACCGGCTCGACCCCGGTCGGCTCGCACATCATGAAATGCGCGGCGGAAAACATCATTCCATCCACCGTGGAACTGGGCGGCAAGTCGCCGAACATCTTCTTCGAAGACATCATGCAGGCCGAGCCGAGCTTCATCGAAAAAGCCGCCGAAGGCCTGGTACTGGCGTTCTTCAACCAGGGCGAAGTGTGCACCTGCCCATCGCGCGCACTGGTACAGGAGTCGATCTACGACGAATTCATGCAGGCCGTGATGAAGAAAGTCAGCCAGATCAAACGCGGCGACCCGCTGGACACCGACACCATGGTCGGCGCCCAGGCATCCGAGCAGCAATTCGACAAGATCCTCTCGTACCTGGAAATCGCCAAGGGCGAAGGCGCGGAACTGCTGACCGGCGGCAAGGTGGAAAAACTCGAGGGCAGCCTGGCCACCGGTTATTACATCC
>NZ_JH635998.1:2966189-2968647 GCF_000257605.1 Pseudomonas sp. R62 | reverse complement strand
GGTTATTACATCCAGCCGACCCTGCTCAAGGGCACAAACAAGATGCGCGTGTTCCAGGAAGAAATCTTCGGCCCGGTGGTGAGCATCACCACTTTCAAGGACGAAGCCGAAGCCCTGGCGATTGCCAACGACACCGAGTTCGGCCTCGGCGCCGGCCTGTGGACCCGCGACATCAACCGCGCCTACCGCATGGGCCGGGCGATCAAGGCCGGTCGCGTGTGGACCAACTGCTACCACCTCTATCCGGCGCATGCCGCATTCGGCGGTTACAAGAAGTCCGGCGTCGGGCGTGAAACCCACAAAATGATGCTCGACCATTATCAGCAGACCAAGAACCTGCTGGTGAGCTACGACATCAATCCGCTGGGATTCTTCTGATCCTGCAATGCTGATCGTTCCCACGCTCCGCGTGGGAATGCCTCAACGGACGCTCCTCGTTCGGTTTCGAAGGGACGCGGAGCGTCCCGGGCTGCACTTCCACGCAGAGCGTGGGAACGATCAGGTTCCTGGCTGTAGACGGGCCAATAAAACAATAAAAATGGTGAACCCCATGCCAAGCGAATCCCCGGCCGGCGCTCCGGCGACCGGCTCCTCCGTCGACTTCGAAAAAGTCGGCACCGATTATTTCCAACAACGCGAACTGAAAAAAGGCGCCGCCGGCTGGGTCCTGCTGGTCGGCCTCGGCGTCGCTTATGTGATTTCCGGCGACTACGCCGGCTGGAATTTCGGCCTCGCCCAGGGTGGCTGGGGCGGCATGTTTCTCGCCACGCTGCTGATGGCGACGATGTACCTGTGCATGTGTTTTTCCCTGGCCGAATTGTCGTCGATGATTCCCACCGCTGGCGGCGGCTACGGTTTCGCCCGCAGTGCGTTTGGGCCGTGGGGCGGGTTTCTCACCGGCACCGCGATCCTCATCGAATACGCCATCGCCCCCGCTGCCATCGCGGTGTTCATCGGCGCCTACTGCGAATCGCTGTTCGGTATTGGCGGCTGGATGATCTACCTGGCGTTCTACATCATCTTCATCGCCATCCATATTTTCGGGGTCGGCGAAGCGCTCAAGCTGATGTTCATCATTACCGCCGTCGCCGCGCTGGCGCTGGGCGTGTTTCTGGTGGCGATGGTGCCGCACTTCGACGTTGCCAACCTGCTCGACATCCCGGTGACCACTGCGGTCGGCGCCAGTGCGTTTCTGCCGTTCGGCTACGTCGGCGTGTGGGCGGCGATTCCCTATGCGATCTGGTTTTTCCTCGCCGTCGAAGGCGTGCCGCTGGCCGCCGAAGAAACCAAAAACCCCAAGCGCGACCTGCCGCGCGGGCTGATCGGGGCGATGCTGGTGCTGCTGATGTTCGCCCTGCTGATTCTGATCGTCGGCCCCGGCGGCGCTGGTGCGAATTCGCTGCTGACGTCGGGTAACCCGCTGGTCGAAGCACTGAGCAAGGCCTACGGTGGCTCGACGTGGATGGGCAGCTTCGTCAATCTCGTCGGCCTGGCGGGGCTGATCGCCAGTTTCTTCTCGATCATCTACGCCTACTCGCGGCAGATCTTCGCGCTGTCGCGGGCCGGTTACCTGCCGCGCAAACTGTCGCAGACCAACAAAAGCAAGGCGCCGGTGCTGGCCCTGGTGATTCCCGGCATCATCGGCTTTGGTCTGTCGCTGACCGGTCAGGGCGACTTGCTGATTCTGGTCGCGGTGTTCGGCGCTACCATTTCCTATGTGCTGATGATGGCCGCGCACATCACCCTGCGCATCCGGCGCCCCAAAATGGACCGGCCGTACCGCACGCCGGGTGGCATTTTCACCTCGGGTGTGGCGCTGGTATTGGCGTGCATCGCCGTGGTGGCTGGCTTCCTCGTCGATCCACGGGTGGTGATCGGCGCGGCGATCATCTATGGAGTGTTAATTGCTTACTTTGCTTTCTACAGTCGGCATCACTTGGTAGCGGGCACGCCGGAAGAAGAATTCGCGGCGATTCAAAAAGCTGAACAAGCCTTGCACTGATTGTCGAAAACCACGGCGCAGAGGCATTCTGCGCCGTCACGGAGAACGCTGAATGGCCAGTTTTGCTCACACGGTCGGCGCGCAGACTTACCGCTTCGACAGCCTCAAAGACGTCATGGCCAAGGCCAGCCCCGCCCGCTCGGGGGATTTTCTCGCCGAGATCGCCGCGCTCAACGACGGCGAACGGGTGGCCGCGCAAATGGCCCTGGCGGACATCCCGCTCACCCACTTCCTGCAAGAAGCGCTGATTCCCTACGAAGCCGATGAAGTCACCCGGCTGATCATCGACACCCACGACAAGCAAGCCTTCGCCGTGGTCAGCCACCTCACCGTTGGCGGCTTTCGTGACTGGCTGCTCAGTGATGCGGCGGACGAAACCAGCCTGCGCGCCCTCGCCCCCGGTTTGACCCCGGAAATGGTCGCCGCCGTGTCGAAGATCATGCGCGTGCAGGATCT
>NZ_JH635998.1:2956707-2965894 GCF_000257605.1 Pseudomonas sp. R62 | reverse complement strand
CAATTTCGCGGCACCCTCGGTTTACGCGGGCGCCTGTCGACCCGCCTGCAACCCAACCACCCGACCGACGAGCCGTCCGGCATTGCCGCGAGCATTCTCGACGGCCTGCTCTACGGCAACGGCGACGCAATGATCGGGGTCAACCCGGCCACCGACAGCATCGCTTCGATCTGCGCGATGCTGGAAATGCTCGACGCGATCATCCAGCGCTATGACATCCCTACCCAGGCCTGCGTGCTGACCCACGTCACCACTTCGATCGAGGCGATCAACCGTGGCGTGCCGCTGGATCTGGTGTTCCAGTCGATTGCCGGCACTGAGGCTGCCAATGCCAGTTTCGGCATCAACCTCAACGTGCTGCAGGAAGGTTACGACGCCGGGCTCAGCCTCAAGCGCGGCACCCTCGGGCAGAACCTGATGTATTTCGAAACCGGTCAGGGCAGCGCGCTGTCGGCCAACGCCCACCACGGCGTCGATCAACAGACTTGCGAGACAAGGGCCTACGCCGTGGCGCGACATTTCAAGCCGTTCCTGGTGAACACCGTCGTAGGATTTATCGGCCCGGAGTACCTCTACAACGGCAAGCAGATCATCCGCGCCGGCCTCGAAGACCACTTCTGCGGCAAGCTGCTCGGTGTGCCGATGGGCTGCGACATCTGCTACACCAACCACGCCGAAGCCGATCAGGACGATATGGACACCCTGCTGACGTTGCTCGGCGTCGCCGGGATCAACTTCATCATGGGCATCCCCGGCTCGGACGACATCATGCTCAATTACCAGACCACTTCGTTTCACGACGCCTTGTACGCCCGCCAGACCCTGGGCCTGAAACCGGCGCCAGAGTTCGAGCAGTGGCTGGCCAACATGGGCATCTTCACCCAGGCGGACGGCAAGGTTCGCTTCGGCAACAACCTGCCGCCGGCCTTCCGCCAGGCCTTGGCGCACTTGGGATGAGTCTTATGGAAAAACCACCGGTCGATCCGCAAAACCCATGGCTGGAACTGCGCCGCCTGACCCCGGCACGCATTGCCCTGGGCCGCACCGGCACCAGTCTGCCGACGCGGGCGCAGCTGGATTTTCAGTTTGCCCACGCCCAGGCCCGCGATGCCGTGCACCTGGCCTTCGATCACAGCGAAATCAGCGCACAACTGAGCGAGCGCGGGCGGGAAACCCTGGCACTGCAAAGCGCCGCGCCGGACCGACACACCTATCTGCAACGCCCGGACCTGGGGCGCAAGCTCAGCGATGAATCGGCGCAGACCTTGCGCGACTACGCCAGCCAACATCCGGGCGGGGTCGATCTGGTGATGGTCGTCGCTGATGGCCTGTCGGCACTGGCGGTGCATCGCCACACCCTGCCGTTCCTGACGCGCCTGGAAGAGCAGATGAGCGGCGACGGCTGGTCCGTGGCGCCGGTGGTGCTGGTCGAGCAGGGCCGCGTCGCCATCGGTGACGAGATCGGCCAACTGCTCGGGGCGAAAATGGTGGTGATGCTGATCGGCGAGCGCCCGGGCCTGAGTTCGCCGGACAGCCTCGGGCTGTATTTCACCTACGCGCCGAAGGTCGGCCTCACCGACGCCTATCGCAATTGCATTTCCAATGTCCGGCTTGAAGGTTTGAGCTACGGCATGGCGGCGCATCGCTTGCTGTATCTGATGCGCGAGGCGTGTCGGCGGCAGCTGTCGGGGGTCAACCTGAAGGATGAAGCTCAGCTGCACACACTGGAGGCGGACGACGCTGTCGACATGAAAGGCAACTTCCTGCTCGATCCACCGCCAGCCTGAACCGTTTCCGCATTGCCTTTCTGCGCTGCTTTCAGGCAGGATCGACGCACGGCCGCCCGGGTTTCCCATCGCCGTCAGAGCAGTTGAAGACAGCCACTTGAAGACGAGACCTATCATGCGGATTATTCAAGCGACCCTCGAACATCTGGATTTGCTGACTCCTTTGTTCGTCAAATATCGCGAGTTCTACGGCTCCCTGCCTTACCCGGATTCCTCCCGCGCGTTCCTCGAGAAGCGCCTGCGCCGCAAAGAGTCGGTGATCTATCTGGCCCTGGCCGACGATGACGACAAGAAACTCATGGGCTTCTGCCAGCTCTATCCGAGCTTTTCGTCGCTGTCGCTCAAACGCGTGTGGATTCTCAACGATATCTACGTTGCCGAAGATGCGCGCCGGCAACTGGTCGCCGACAACCTGATCCGCACTGCGAAGAAAATGGCCAAGGAAACCCAGGCCGTGCGCATGCGCGTATCGACCAGCGCAAACAACGAAGTGGCGCAGAAAACCTACGAATCGATCGGCTTCAAGGAAGACACCGAGTTCAAGAACTACGTACTGCCGATCAGCGACGAGCTCTGACTCCAACGGCTTCGGTGATGAGGGAGTTCGCTCCCTCGCTACGGCCGCCCCTTCCCTGACAATTGCTCACTTCGCGACACTCCCCGCTACAAAACCGGCGCGCTTTTCAGCGGTCAGACCGTATAATCCCGATCTTTCCGGCTTGTAAGAAAAACTACACCCCGCTGTAGGCTTACACGAAGTCATCCGCACAGGCCTGCCGAGTCGGGCCGTCATACAGGTGCCCCCATGGATTTCAACCCGCTCGACCTTATCCTGCATCTCGATGTGTATCTCGATTTGCTGGTGAACAACTATGGGCCATGGATCTACGCCATCCTGTTTCTGGTGATCTTCTGTGAAACCGGACTGGTGGTGATGCCGTTCCTGCCGGGCGACTCGCTGCTGTTCATCGCTGGCGCAGTGGCGGCCGGCGGCGGCATGGATCCGGTGCTGCTCGGTGGCCTGCTGATGCTGGCGGCGATCATGGGCGACAGTACCAACTACGTGATCGGACGCACGGCCGGGGAGAAGCTGTTCAGCAACCCGAACTCGAAAATCTTCCGTCGCGACTACCTGCAAAAAACCCACGACTTCTACGACAAGCACGGCGGCAAGACCGTGACCATGGCGCGTTTCCTGCCGATCATCCGCACCTTCGCGCCGTTCGTCGCGGGCGTGGCGCGGATGCCGTACCCGCGTTTCTTCGGCTTCAGCGTGCTCGGCACCATCCTCTGGGTCGGCGGTCTGGTCACCCTGGGTTATTTCTTCGGCAACGTGCCGTTCATCAAGAAAAACCTCTCGCTGCTGGTGGTGGCAATCATCCTGCTGTCGCTGGTGCCGATGATCATCGGCGTGGTGCGCAGCCGGTTCGGCGGCACCAAAGTGCAATCGCACTGATCCGATGTGGTCACTGAGCGCCTGGCGACGCCGGCGCCTCCTGGCCAGGCACCCGATTGCCGACGACCTGTGGCAACGGGTGCGCCATCAACTCTCCTTCCTCGATGGCATCAGCGCTGCTGAAGACCAGTGGTTGCGCGAGGCCTGCGTGCTGTTTCTCGACGACAAACACCTGACCGCCCTGCCCGGCGTCGAACTGCATCAGGAACAGCGCCTGCTGCTCGCCGCCCAAGCGCAGTTACCGTTGCTGCATCTCGGTGATCTGAATTGGTACCAGGGTTTCCACGAGATCGTGCTGTACCCGGATGACTTCCTCAGCCCGCAACGTCATCGCGATGCCAGCGGCGTCGAGCATGAGTGGGACGGCGAACACAGCGGCGAAGCCTGGCAACAGGGGCCGGTGATTCTCGCTTGGCCCGGCGTACAGGCCAGCGGTGGCTGGGAAGGCTACAACCTGGTGATCCACGAACTGGCGCACAAGCTCGATATGCTCAACGGCGACGCCAACGGCCTGCCGCCACTGCACACCGACATGCGCGTCAGCGACTGGGCTGAAGTGATGCAGGCCGCCTACGACGACCTCAACCGCCAGCTCGACCACGATCCCGACGCCGAAACCGCCATCGATCCCTACGCCGCCGAGAACCCGGCGGAGTTCTTCGCAGTCACCAGCGAATACTTCTTCAGCGCCCCGGATCTGCTGCATGAGGCTTATCCACAGGTCTACTTGCAACTGCAGCTTTTCTACCGGCAGGATCCGTTGGGCAGACTGCGGCAACTTCAGGCCACAGACCCGGTCTATCAGGCGCACGACTAAGCTCTGCACGACTTCTGGTACGTGGCGTCGGCGTAGGAATGTGCCTATAATCGCCGCCACTTTTTGGTCAATCCGGCCAAGTGTTTTTGGTCAACTACGGGGGCAACGCCCAATGAGCTACAGCAAGATTCCGGCTGGCAAAGACCTGCCGAACGACATCTACGTCGCGATCGAGATCCCGGCCAACCACGCGCCGATCAAATACGAAATCGACAAAGACAGCGATTGCCTGTTCGTTGACCGTTTCATGGCCACCCCAATGTTCTACCCGGCCAACTACGGTTACATCCCGAACACCCTGGCTGACGACGGTGATCCCCTCGACGTGCTGGTCGTGACCCCTTACCCGGTAGCGCCAGGCTCGGTAGTCCGCGCCCGTCCGGTCGGCATCCTGAACATGACCGACGACGGCGGCGGCGATGCCAAAGTCATCGCCGTGCCACACGACAAGCTGTCGCAGCTGTACGTCGACGTGAAGGAATACACCGACCTGCCACCCCTGCTGATCCAGCAGATCGAGCACTTCTTCGCGAACTACAAGGATCTCGAGAAGGGCAAGTGGGTCAAGATCGAAGGCTGGGCCGGCGCAGACGCCGCCCGCGAAGCGATCACCAAGTCGGTTGCCGCCTACAAGGGCTAAGCCATTGCGCCTTGCGTGACGCTTGAAAAAACCCCCGGACATCCGGGGTTTTTTGTGTCTGCACGCTTCAGCTAAACAGCGCGTTTAAATTCCTACATGCAGTTTTAATCTGTTTAATTTCCCACAAGTACGTCTTACATCCCGTCGCAAAATACAGGCTTTTTTTGAACGCCCGGTTTATTCAAACCGCTCTAGTCCGGCCGTAGACTCCGTGTTTATGAGAAAGAACACTAGCGGTCCACGATTCAAGGCACTCCTGGAAGCAGCGAACATCAGCACCACGGATTTCGCAAGGTTCTGGGGCACGGAAGCCCAAAACGTTCATAACTGGTACACCCGGGGCGTCCCGGCGTATCGCATGGAAGAAGTCTCACGCCTGTTGTCGGTCAATAGTGAATGGCTGAAAACCGGGGAAGGCGTCAAGGAGGTCGCGCGCCTGCACCCACCCGCCAGCAACGGCGACACGTTCGATGCCCAGTCCATCTACGGCGTCTACACCGTCATCAACCCCAGCGACATTGACTTGGCATTTTTCAAGGAAACCCCGATCGCCAACGGCGACGGCAAAACCCACGTCATCCTCGACCCCGACCAATCCCTGCGCCTGCCCCGCGCCCACCTCGATCAACTCGACATCCAGCACGCCAACGCCATCTGCGCGCACATGATCGGCAACAGCATGGCCGATCGCATCGAAGACGGCTCCATCGTCGCCATCGACCGTGGCCTGACCCAGGTCGTCGACGGCGAAATCTACGCCGTAGAGCACGACGGCATGCTGCGCATCAAATACCTGCACCGCATGCCCGGCAACGGCCTGCGCATGCGCAGCCACAACAGCGCCGAATACCCCGACGAGGTCTTCCGGCCGGCGCAGATCGAAGAGCAGCGGATTCACATTCTTGGCTGGGTGTTCTGGTGGTCGACACTGGGCAAGCGCCGGCCGGTGGTGCCGTTTCTATGACAGTTCACTCGAATCTGTGGGAGCGAGCCTGCTCGCGAAGAGGGCCCTGATAACCGGTACAAATCCAGGATTTGTACTGCTTCAGTCGCTCTAAACCGCACTTGAGGCTGGGAATCCAAAGCAAAACTCAGTATCCTGCGCCCCACATTCGCGCATCGACCCGCCCAGCGGCTCGGATGACGCCCGACGAGGCAGACCAACGTCTGACCAAGTCCCACAGCCGGACGCAGATCCGGATGTACGTTTTGAAGGCTGGCGCGGTTTACCAAAAATAAACCAAGCCAGTCCCCGAGAAGCCGGCCACAAGCCGGCTTTTTAATGCCTGCAACAAACCATATCCATTGCTGAAATTGCATTCCAGCTTGTATAGCGCCCAATGCATTGGTTACCGTCCCGCCAAATATCGCAGGAAACACCAAATGCCCAAAACCTCATTCCCCATTGAGGACGCGCTGAAGCGCGCCGCCGAACGAGGCGAGCCGCCTGCCGAAGATAAGTTGGCCAGTGAAGAAGATGACGAACTTGCCGCCATCGTTCACGAGCGCCTCGCCGCTCCTCAGCGAATGCAGGTCAGTCTGGCTGATCTGTAAGCTGTTCGAGCGCCCAGCTACAGTTGCTGAATTTGTCCAACAACCTGTTGGACAAATTCCCCTCACGGATAACTGAACGACTTCACCAACGTCAGCTCCCCCGCCGTCCGCATCGGCACTACAAACGTTTCCATCTTCTCGCTCGGCGTGCCTTCTTCAGTAATCACCGTCACCTGCGCCGTGGTCAGCGCCTGCACCGCTTCATCCCCACCTTCGTCATCTCCGCGATACCCGCCGCCGTAATAATTCACATAGACCAGATATTGCCCTTTGATCGGCGCGGGCATGGCGGCGATTTCCGGGCCGTAGCCGGTGGTGACGTCGACGTCGAGGGCGGCGCCGTTGGCGGCGCTGCGGTTGCCGTACCAGATGTGGGCGCCGTCGGGGGTGACGAGGTGCAGGTCGAGGTCGGTGCCGTCGCTGTCCCAGGCCAGCAGCACGCGCAATTTGGCCGGGGTGGCGCCGCCGCGGGCGTTGAGGAATTGCGTGCGGTGGCGTTGCTGGCCGTCGGCGCTGCGCACTTCGATGCTGTTGCTGCCGTTGGGGAAGGAGAACGGGCGATCGAAGCCGCCGGCGGGGTCGATTTTCAGCGGCATGCTGACGCCGTTGACGATCAGGCGGCCGGGTTCGTTGTTCTTCGGCACGGCTTTGATCTGGCCGCTGATTCTGGCGGTATTGGCCTGGCCAAGCGGTGTATTGACCGACGAGGCCGGGTAGTTGACGGTCTGGCGAAAGCTCTCGCCCTCGCCTTGCGGTGCGCCGCTGCGCCAGCCGCCGACCGGAGTGTCGAGTTTGACGCCATCGGCGGCGAACGCTTGCGGCAGTACGTTGAGGGCACAGAGCAGCAGCAAGACCTGTGGATAACGGAGTGTCATGGTCTATTCCAGCAAAAGGTGACGGGCGAGCCCTTCGATGTAGGTTTCATCCTGGCCGTTGGGGTGTGCTTCGAAGGCCAGGTGCAGATATTCGTGGGTCAGGTCGAGGCGATCCTGCAGGGTCAGCACGCCGCGCACATAAATGCGCTGACGCTCGCGGTCGACGAAGGGCCGGCCGAAGGCGAGTTTGCAGACGGCGAAAGTGCTGACTTCGTTGTAGCCGGTTTCGCTTTCCAGCGTCGGACGCCAGCCGCGTCGCTGCTTTTGCAGCCAGTCTTGCGCGGCGGGCAATGCTTCGCAGGAGGCGACCGGGTTGTCCCAACGACTGAGGCTGGCGCGTGGATAGGCGTGCAGAAGAATCGCGTCGTAGCGGTGCCCAGCGTTCGCTTGCTCGACGGCTTGCTGCCAGGCGAGTTTGTCCGGGCCGGGCTGGTCGGAGTGATAGGTGACGGTGCTGCCGGCCAGTACCAGATCCGCCGTCCACGCCGCGATGTTGCGTGATTCGGCCAAGGCTGGACGCGGGGCGACGCGCTGGCGATTGCTGCTGTCGTCGATGCTCAGGCAATCGCCGTTGCGCGTGGCGTTTTGCAGCAGATAAGTGCGGATCGCTACGGCCAGCGCCTTGGCGGCTTCGGCGGGTTGCGGTTTGGCTTCGCGTTCGAGAACGCGAGCGACATATTCTTCGCGATCAAGTCTTGCGACGAGTTTGTCGTTGAGCAGAAACAATTCGCCATCGCTGTGGATGTCCAGCGCATTGCCGTTGGCGAATTCGACGCGGTAATCGCCGCGCAATGGCCCGGACTTGGCAACACGATCCCCGGCCAGAACTTTCGAAACCGGATATTTCGAAAACAGCCCGACTTGCACACAACGCCCCGCGTCCGCTGGCCACGCCGTCGGCAACACGCTGGCAAGCGCCTGAGCGTAATGACGCAGGACCATTTGACTGGTACCGCGTCCACCCGCCCAGATTGGCGCGCCGTCGGCGCTCCAGCCGGCGAATCCACCTTGCCGCGATTGTGCATCCTGGTCGCCGAGCCAGCTCCAGGTTTTCACCCGCAGGCGCCCGCCCAACTCGCCGACGACATTGCCGTCCGCTGCGTTCAGTACGACATCGAGCAGCACGCGGCGCATCTGATCCTGCGCTGGCAGCAACGCCAGAACGCTCAATAACTCCGCAACCGAAACCCTTGTTGCCGGTTGCACGGCTGGCAAATCCAGCAACCACGACGGCGCCTGCCGCGCCTGCCAATACGCTCGCCAATCCGTCGCTGCAATGCCCAACCGCGCCGGTTCGAAATACAGACCGCAGGACTTCACCAGTGCCTGATCCCGCTCGATCTTGCCGCCCGCCGAGCAGCAATAAACTTCTTCTTTGGACTGCCCGCGACATTCATAAGCCGGTTCCCGTGCACCGGTATCCACCAGCCACGCGTAGACGAACAACTTCCACAGACTGCCCAGCGGCGCATCCAGCGACGCTGGCAACGGTTCGCGCTTGATCAGTTGCGTCTGACTCAACGACAACAACTCGCCCTGATAGGCCACACGCAACAGCTCGTCCTGCGCTGTCGCCAGCGCAGGCATCACACCCATCAGCAGCCACAACAGCGGCCGGCGCATGTCAGTTGACCGTGACCTGACCAAGGGCGGCTTTCGCCTCTTGGGCCTGATGCTGCGGTGCATACACTTGCTTGAAGCGTACCGGCGGGAGGTTGAACTGGCCCTTCTGCGAGAAGCGCACCAGATGACGCAGGCGCAACTCACCGCTCAATGCATCGACCGGCACCGCGTAAGCCAACTGACCCGGTTCGAAACGCGCCTTCTCCAGCGCGGTCGGCTCGGTGCCGTCCTTGCCCTGCAATTTGATGCCCCACGTCGTGCGCTCGACATCCGCGCCCGGTGGCAGCGGCACTTCAAGCACGCCGTAGCGCAAAGGTTTCGGTGCCTTGCTGGTGAGGATCACCTCATCCAGGTACAGGCTGTCGCTGGACAACGGTTTAGTGCCGACCGGCTCGAGTTTGAAGGTGAACGCTTCGTCGCCCGGCACCAGACGCG
>NZ_JH635998.1:2941771-2956329 GCF_000257605.1 Pseudomonas sp. R62 | reverse complement strand
GGCACCAGACGCGACAGGGCGCCGGGTGATGGTCACGGCCATCGGATCGACCTGCGGCTGTTGCGTCTGGAAGCTCAGTGCTGCACGCAGCGGTCGTTCTTGCGTGCCGGACACGCTCAGCACGCTCGGCAGCGGCGCCGCGCCCTGCCATGTCCAGTACATCTCGCCGCTGGCCCCGTAGTTTTTCTTCCAGCCTTCACCCGGCATCAGCGCGATGGTCGGCGAAGCCTGAGCGATGCTGCGTTGCAGCCAGGTCAGCGCCAGTGCACGTTCCAGTGTCGTTTGCTGCGGCAACAGACGTTGCAACAACGCCGTGGCGCGAGCCTGATCGAACGGTTGCAGCGACAGGTTCAGTGCTTCAACGAAAGGCTGCGAGCTGACGGACAGACGTTGTTGCGCTGCGCCCAGTTGCCGATTGAACGCCTCCGGCAAAGCAACTTTCGCCTGCGTCGCCAACGATGCGGTGAGTACCCGCGCCGCCGCCAGACCGAGCGCCGAATCCGGGTCGTTCATCACCAGACTGTCCTGGCCGTCGTCGAGCAAGGTTTCGGCAGCGCCTTCACCGGCCTTGGCCAGATCCTCAATCAAACCGCTGAGCAGCGTGTTCACTGGCAGCTGCATCTGTTTGGCGAACGACAGAATCAGCGCCCGTTGCAGCAATGGCGTATTCGGCGCTTGCTTGGCATAGACCTCCAGAACTCGCTGCCAGTGCTCGGGCGGCAAGGTCAGGTCGAGTACGCGGCTGGCGTTCCAGTCGGCGTAATAGGCATAGGCGGTGAGAAATGCATCCGGCTCGCCGTCGTATCCCCACCAGGTGAAGCTCGCCGACGGCCCGGCCATTTGCACCAGGCGCAGACGACTGTTCTGCATGATCAGGCGCAAGCGATCGCGAATCTGCGGGTTCGAAGCCAGCGATGGATAGGCGATGCTCAACGGCAGCAAGCGACTGGCGGTCTGCTCGACGCCGCCGTACGGGTAGCTCAGCAGATCATCGAGGGCGGAACGGAACAGCGCTTGCGGACTGTCATCCAGACGCAGGCGGATATCCGTGGCATCCGCCGGCAAACTCAATGGCGTATCGCCGCTGACCACGTCGAGGCTTTGGGTCTGGGTGACCTGCCAGCCTTCACCGGTGGCACTCAAGCGCACAGCCAGGGCATCGGCGACTTTGCCATCCTGCACCAGCTCCGCCGTCCACTCGCCAGAGGCCAAAGCGAACGCCGGCAGTGGCAGGTAATTGATGCCGCTGTTCAGAGTCACCGGCATACGTTGTTCGTTACCGGCATAGTGAGTCACCAGTTCAGCCTTGACCGGTTTCTCTGCCTGACTGAAAGCGAACACGCCCAGTTGCGGCTGATCGCCCTTGCGGAATTTGCTCGGCCCGCTCCACTTCAGGTACAGCGGTTTTTCCGAACGGACAAACTGCTTCTTCTGCCCGACCTGACCGTCATCGGCAATCGCCCGCGCGGTGATGCGCCAGCGGGTCAGCGAGTCCGGCATCTTGAAGGTGAAGCGGGTTTTGCCGTCGGCGCCGGTCAACAACTCCGGCTGCCACGCAGCGGTGTCGACGTCTTCACGGCGCGGACGCTCAAGCACTTTCACGCCGCGCTCGCTGCGATTGGCCTTGCCCGGTGCGCCGGGGCTGCCCGGCAATGCCACGTCGTAGCTGATGAATGACAGGCTGGCACTGGTGCGCACGTTGTTGCGCCGCGGGTGATAGAAGAACTGGTCGATGCTAGGCGCGACTTCCGGTTGCAGCGCGTAGACCATTTCGTCGACCACGCTGACCGTCAGATGCGCCGGAACCGCTTTGCCGGCGAACTGCGTGGTCAGGTCGACCGTGACCGTATCGCCCGGCAGGTACACCGCTTTGTCGGTGCTGATCGCCACGTCGATTTGCGGCGCGACCACTTTGATCCCGGCGTTCTGGAAACTGTACTGACCGCCCTTGGTATAGAGCACGGAGAAGGTCAGGTTCGGCGCGAAGTTGTCCTTCACCGCAATGCGCGCGCGGTATTGGGTGTCGCTGAGTTTTTCCAGCTTCAACCAGTCAGCGCCCTTGGCCAGCAGCGCAGTGGCCTCGACCTTGTCGCGCTCCAGCGACAGCAATGCATCGCTGACCGGCTCAGGGAAGGTGATCAGCGCCAGCGCTTCTTCGCCCGCCTTGTACTCGGGCTTGTCGAGGACGATTTCCACGGTACCCGGCACCGCTTTCACGCCGTCGCCGGTGACCGAATGGCCGGTGGCGCCGAGGACGCGACCGTGTTGATCCTTCAGCGTCAGGTTGTAGGTGCCCGGACGTTCGAAGGCGAGGCTGAAGCCTTTGTCCGTTGCGGCGAGTTTGCCTTCGCCGGTGCTCTGATCTTCCAGGCGCACCCAAGCGTAGCTGCTCGGCGTTACGGCTTTGCTTTGTTCGGTGCCACCCTCATTCGCGTAGCTGAAGGCAACCTTGTCAGCGACCGCGCTGAACCGCTGCGGCGCGCTCAAGCGGAAACTCGCCGCACCACGGTCGATGAGGATTTCCTTGGTGGTCTTGACCCGATAAGCCGCGCCGTCGCTGGCAAACACAGTGAGCATGTAGCGGCTGGGCTTGTCGGCGGCTGGCAGATCGAGGGTCGCGTTGCCCTTGCTGTCGGTGATCAGTTCGGTGCTGGTCAGCTCCACCGGGAATTGCCCGAGGTATTGCAGCTCGTTGTCGACCATGGACAGTTGCTGGGCGCGCAGGCTCAGGCTCAATTTGGCATTGGCCACCGGTTTGCCGTCGGGGTAGAGCAGCACCAGACTGCCTTTCACCGGCTCACCGGTGCGGTAATCCTGCTTGGCCAGATTCAGCGAGATCTCGAAGTGCGGCTTGATGTACTCAGCCACACGAAAGGCGCTGCTGTAGGCCTGCTCCTTGTAGTTGAAACGGATCTCGTAACCACCGGCCACGGCGTTATCCGGCAACTGGAAACGGCCCTGAGTACCGGCCTTGGAATCCAGTTTCAGATCGAGGGTCTGCAATTCGGTCCCCGTGGCATCAAGCACGCTTACACTGACATCCGCCGCGCCCGGCAGCACCGAATCCCGGGCATTCTTGAACTCGCGACCGACGATTTTCAGCGACACCCAATCGCCCGGACGATACAGCGGCCGGTCGGTGAAGGCGTAAAGTTTGGTGTCGTAGATTTCGCTGTCGTAGTAGAAGTTTTCCGAGACGAACACGCCGCCCTCTTCGTCCTCGCCGATGACGAACGAGCGCTCCGGGCTGACGTGTTTCAGGCGCAGCAGACCGTCGGCATCGGTAGCACCGCTGCTCATCACGCCGAGGCCATCGGTCCACAGCACGTTGACCTTCGGCACCGAACTGCCTTCGTGCTTGCGCGCGGCCCAGACCAGCAGTTCATCACCGGCAATCTTGCTCACTGCGACGGTGTTGGAGACGAAAACCATGGTGGTCGCGCGGTACTTGCCGATCAGCGCTTCAACCAGATACAGCCCCGGCTTCAGGTTACCCAACGGGATGTAAACGTTGCCCGGCGCGACGCTGACGAAGTCACTGGACGAGCCGGCCAGATTGACCCCGGCCGGCGGCTGGATAGGCTTGGCCTGCCACAGCGGATAACGGAACTGGCTGACCACCGGCAAACCCGGGATCAGCGCGAATTGCGGCTGCGCGTCGTATGGCGTCGGCGCGACCATGGCCTCGCCCATTTTCAACTCCGGCACTTCTTCGGTGACCTGCTTGCGCGACTCGTAGGAGAACGCACGCTGCATCACCCGCCGGGACTTGCGATACCAGTTGTCCCACAGATAGGCGAGAGTGTTGGACAGACCTTCGCCCTTGAACTGGCCGTCGCTGACGACGCGATGCAGGTTCTTCTGGCGCTTGAGGAAATCCAGCGGCTTGTCGATGCGGTATACGCGAATGTCGGCGCCGCCGTACGGTTCCATGCGAAAGCGCCGGTAGTCACGACCCGGGGCTTCGAGGCGGACCATCGCCGGCTCGTCGCTGGCAAAACTGCTGTCGGCGAGCAGGAAGAAACTCTCACCGGCCACCGGCGTGTAATTGCTCGGCTCCACCGAATCTTCGGCATTGACGCAGGAAAACGGCAACAACAACGCCAACAGCAAGGAAATTCGCGAACAGATACGCAACATGCGGGCACCGGTCATTGGGAGAGAAAGTTCAGTCGATAGACGCCGATGAAGTTGGGGTTGGCTGCGTCGGGTATCCATCGGGTGTCCTTCCATGTCATGAGTTGCTGCAGGCTTGCCGAACGCATGCCGTTGTCAGTGGGGGTGGTGGTGCCGGTGTGATAGGCGATGTAGCGGCCCATCCAGATCATCAGGTGCTGGTCGTCGCCCTGATCGAAAAACATCAGGTCACCGGGCCGCGCCTGCGACACATCGCGGCCGACCAGATGGCTGTTGAACTGAATCAGTTTGATCGCGTTGACGTACGGCCCGACCTTGCCGCCGCCCTGCTGCCACTGTTGCGCGAGCTTGCGTTGCTCGTCGCTCAGCGCCAGTTCCGGCGGCAGATAGCGATTGGACAGACCATTGCTGCGCAGCCATTTGTCGTCATGGACTTTCAGCGCTTCGTTGGCGGCAAAGCGCACCAGGCCGGCGCAGTCCTGCTGATACCAGCGCGGGCTCGGGCCTTGGCTCAATTGCTCTTGAGCAATACGCACAAACCAGGCGCGAAACACTTGGGATTGCGCCGGGTCGAGCGCTGGCGCTTCAACCGCACGGGCGCCTGCGCTCAGCAGCAACGCAAGCAAGCCGAGGCTGCGGATCAGTGCGCTCACAGCGCTTTCCATTCCAGCGGCAGCCATTGCCAGTGGCCGTCAGGCTCGCTGCCTTCGGGCAGGGTCAGGGCATATTTGCCGTAACCGCCAAGGGTGCGCAGTTTCGGCATCAGGTAGGTTTGCGCAGCGTTATAAAACACCGGCTCCATGTCCTGCGGCAGGCTGTCGAGGGTTTCGCGCTGCATCAGTTGCGCCATCGCGTCCGGGCCGAAGTAGATCGGCATCAGTACGTCTTTTGGCAAAACGTCGGCCATCGGCGGGAAGCGCTTGTCGAGGGTGCCGAGGGCTTTGTCGACGAGTTTGTCGTCGAGGGAGAACAGCAGCGTCGAGCCATGACGGGCGAGGCTGACTTTCATGAACGCCTTGCCGGAAATCGCCTCCGGGTTTTCAGCGGTCTTCGCCGCGTACGGACCGAAACTGGAACTGACCTGACGCTGCCAGACGTGGCTCTGGCCTTCCTGCTTGTCGATCACCGGGAATACGCTTTCGGCGACATTCGCTTCGAACGCGCCGACCATTGAGCCGAACAATTTGCCCAGATCACCGTCAAGCTTGCTGCTGTCCTCGTCTTTTAGGCTGGCGACCAGCAGCGGTGTGTACAACCGCGAATCGGCGTACCAACACAGGCCAGCCGCGCCAGCGACGTGTTCGGTGAGGGTCTGCGCCACCGCTTCTTCAGCGCCGAGTTTGATCAGGATCGGTTTCTGCGGCTCGGCCGCCACCGGCAGGGTCACGCAAGCGCTCGCCCCCAACGGCATCGCCTGCCAGACCGGTTTGAAATCGAAGTCCGGCTGGTTTTCCAGTTCATCCATGGCCAGATAGCTGTGCCAGCCCTTGTCGTCCATGTCGAAACGCAGCCCGGCGAAATTCGGGATGAAGCGCTGATAGCCCATGGCGAGCACGCTGGAATTGACCGACAGACGCTGCTTGGTTTCCGGACTTTTCGCTGGCAAGCCGAACGCTTCGGGGAAGAGTTTTTCACCGTTGAGCAACGCTGCCAGCGCTTGCGCGGAAACGCGGCCCGACTCTTCCGAGACGCCGCTCTCGGAGTCGTAGTACTTGGCTGGATTGGACAGCACCACCAGTTTGTCGCCGCGCGACGCGAACAGCAGTGATTTGCTGGCGTTATAGCTGAGTTGATACAGCGGCACGTCATCGCCGCCGACTTTGAGAGTGCCGAACACGCTGAGCTGGGTGTCATCCAGCGCCACTTTCGCCAACGGCTCGAGCAGCTTGGCCAACCCGCCGCGATCCATCACCAGCAGGAAATCCTTCAAGCGACCATCCGCACCGCGCCACAACGCCACATCGGCCGGTTGATCAAAAAGCTGCTCGATCAGGCTGTCCTGCAATTTGAGGTCATGCTCGTAGATGATCCGGCGCAGGCTGCCGATCAGGCCGAGGCGGTCGGCGTGGGTTTCGTAATAGAAGACGAAATCCTCGGTGAGCGTGGCCTTGAGAAACGGCACTGTCAGCAGGTCCTTGGGCAACTGGCTCAGTGAACGGGTTTCGAGCAAGGCATCCGGACGGCCGAGGCCGAGCCTGTCACTGGCAAGTGTCGCCGGCGGCGCTTTGGGCTTGAGCAGCAGCCAGCCGAAACCGCCCGCCACACCGGCCACCAGGCACAGGCCGAGCAATACCAGCGGCCAGCGCCGCGAAGGTTTGGCCGCCGGTGTCGCGGCAGCTGGAGTCACAGTGTTATCGCTCATGTTCACAACATCCGAGTTCATCCGTGGCGGGATGCTTAATAGTTGAAAGTCTTGACCAGCAGCAGATCACCGATCGCCCGCAGGGGCACGATGAAGGTTTCGCGTTTTTCGTCGACGGTGTTTTCGTTGAGCACCAGTGTGATCTGCGAGGTGATCACCTCGTTCTGGTTACTGGTTTCCTCGAAGTTATAGCCACCATCGCCGTAGTTGCCCCAATAGTTGACGTAGACCAGATACGTGCCGTGCAGCGGCGCGGTCATGGTGAACATTTCCGGGCCGGGGCCGTCGACACCATCCGGGTCGAGGCCGCCGCCATTGCTCAGCGCCGGCCGTGCCCAAAAGGCATGCTGACCGTCGGGGGTGACAATATGCAGATCCAGCTCGGCTTTCGGGTCGTCCCATCCCAAGACAAGACGAATCTTCGCCGGCGTGCGCAGATTATTTGCTTCATAAAATTGCACGCGCTTGAGCGACTGGCCTTCGGCGCTGATCACTTCGACGCTGTTGGAACCGGCGCCAAATGCGTAGGGCCGGGCAAAACGCCCCTGATCGTCGGTGTACAGATTCAATGGATTGCCGTTGACGGCGAGGCTGTGCGGCGGACGCATGTGCCCGAGGGCTTTGAGCTGGCCCTGGATCATCGTGCGATTGCGCTGGATGCCGCGATTGATCGGCGGCGTCGGGTAGGCGACCTGCGGATTTTCCGAGCGATCGAGCAGGCCGTGATAACGCCAGCCGCCGACCGGCTCGGACACCTGCGCAGTCGGCGCGGCCCACAGCGCAGGTGCGCAGGCGAGGCCGATCAGCAGCAAAAGAGATGAACGCATGTGACGCCTCCTGCCATGCCTTGAACGAAACCTTGCACCCGATCCTCGGTACTTCACAGCGGTGAACTGCGTTTCGTCTGAATACCCCGCGACTGTCGGGGCCGTAGAAGCCGCGAAGAGTAGCGATTCGGCAGTTTTTTAACAATCGGATACATGTGTGATTGCTGTAGGAATCTCGCTTTCGAGAGGGCGTGAGCCGAATAGCGAAGTTATTCGGCTCATAAATGAGCCGAATAAGCCTCAGCCCCGAAACTTCACATTAACTTTGTGACAAGGGGATTTATCCCAGCTCGGCTGCGCAGCAGTCGTAAAACCGGCGACTTCGATTTTCCTGAGAGTATCGGTTGTCTGGTTTTAGGGTTGCTACGCAACCCAGCGGGGATAAATCCCCTCGCCACGGGGTCATGTGCGCGGCTTTGGGTGGGGCTTCTCATTTGCCCATACCCCCCCTATCTGCTAGTGTCGCGCCGGTTTAACGTCTACCGGAATTTGCCGCCATGGCCCGCAAAAAAGCTGCACTGGATTTCGAACAATCCCTCGCCGACCTGCAAACACTGGTCGAGCGTCTGGAGAACGGTGAATTGTCGCTGGAAGACTCGCTGACCGCTTTCGAGCAGGGCATCGGCCTGACCCGTGACTGCCAGGCGGCGCTGGCCCAGGCCGAGCAGAAAGTGCAGGTGCTGCTGGAGCGCGATGGCGAGCTCGCCGAGGAACCCTTCGACGCGGATGAGCCAGAATGATCGCGGCGTATTCGGCGAGCAGTCAGGCCCGGGTCAACGCGGCGCTGGAGTCGCTGTTCAACGCGCCGCTGCCGGAACTGGCGCGGCTCTACGAAGCGATGCGCTACAGCGTGATGAACGGCGGCAAACGCGTGCGTCCGTTGCTGGCTTACGCGGCGTGCGAAGCCCTCGGTGGCCAGGCTGAACAGGCCAGCGGCGCGGCCTGTGCGGTCGAGTTGATCCACGCCTACTCGCTGGTGCACGACGATTTGCCGGCGATGGACGATGACGATCTGCGTCGCGGCCAGCCGACGACCCACAAGAAATTCGACGAAGCCTGCGCGATCCTCGCCGGTGACGGCTTGCAGAGCCTGGCCTTCAGCGCCCTGCTCGACCCGCGCCTGAGCGATTGCAGCAGCGAAATCCGTCTGCAGATGGTCACTGCGCTGGCCCATGCAGCCGGTCCGGCGGGCATGGTCGGCGGCCAAGCCATCGATCTCGGTTCGGTCGGTCTCAAGCTCGATCAAACAGCCCTCGAACAAATGCACCGGCACAAGACCGGCGCGCTGATTGAAGTCAGCGTCAGGCTCGGCGCCCTGGCCAGCGGCCGCGCCCAGCCTGATCAGCTTCAGGCGTTGCAGACTTATGCACAGGCCATCGGCCTGGCCTTTCAGGTGCAGGACGACATCCTCGACGTGGAAAGCGATACCGCGACCCTCGGCAAACGCCAGGGCGCCGATATCGCCCGCGACAAGCCGACCTACCCGGCGCTGCTCGGCCTCGACGCCGCCAAGGCCTACGCTCTGGAACTGCGCGATCAGGCTCTGCAGGCGCTGCGACCGTTTGACGCGGCCGCCGAGCCGTTGCGCGAGCTGGCCCGGTATATCGTCGAGCGGCGCAACTGACGGCGTATCGGCCAAAAAAGACCAACGCGTGGGCAGGGGGCGATGCATCAGGTAAACTGCCGCATCTTTTATACCTATAACGATTCGCCTGATGCCCACGACGTTTCATGAGATTCCCCGCAAGCGCCCGACCACGCCCCTGCTCGACCGCGCGAACACGCCGGACGGCCTGCGCCGGTTAGGCGAAGCCGAGCTGGAAACCCTGGCCGATGAGTTGCGCCTGGAATTGCTCTACACGGTCGGCCAGACCGGTGGGCATTTCGGTGCCGGCCTGGGCGTGATCGAGCTGACCATCGCGCTGCATTACGTCTTCGACACCCCGGACGACCGTCTGCTGTGGGACGTCGGGCATCAGGCGTATCCGCACAAGATCCTCACCGGTCGCCGCGAGCGCATGGCCAGCCTGCGTCAAAAGGACGGCATTGCCGCATTCCCGCGCCGCTCCGAGAGCGAGTACGACACCTTCGGCGTCGGCCACTCCAGCACCTCGATCAGCGCTGCGCTGGGCATGGCCATTGCCGCCCGTCTGCAGGACAGCGATCGCAAGGCCATCGCCGTGATCGGCGACGGCGCGCTGACCGCCGGCATGGCTTTCGAGGCGCTCAACCATGCGCCGGAAGTCAACGCCAACATGCTGGTGATCCTAAACGACAACGATATGTCGATCTCGCGCAACGTCGGCGGGTTGTCGAATTATCTGGCGAAGATCCTGTCCAGCCGCACCTACGCGAGCATGCGCGAGGGCAGCAAGAAAGTCCTTTCGCGCCTGCCCGGCGCCTGGGAAATCGCCCGTCGCACCGAAGAATATGCCAAGGGCATGCTGGTCCCTGGCACCCTGTTCGAAGAGCTGGGCTGGAATTACATCGGCCCGATCGACGGCCACGATCTGCCCACCTTGATCGCCACGCTGCGCAACATGCGCGATCTCAAAGGCCCGCAGTTCCTGCACATCGTCACCAAGAAAGGCAAAGGCTTCGCCCCGGCGGAAGTCGACCCGTATCGGTTACCACGCCATCACCAAACTCGAACCTTTGGACGCCCCCGCCGCTGCGCCGAAAGCCGTCAGCGGGCCGAAGTATTCGGCGGTGTTTGGCGAGTGGCTGTGTGACATGGCGGCGGCTGACGCTCGTCTGGTCGGAATTACCCCGGCGATGAAGGAAGGCTCGGATCTGGTGGCGTTCAGCGAGCGCTTCCCCGAGCGTTATTTCGACGTGGCGATTGCTGAGCAGCACGCGGTCACTTTCGCTGCTGGCATGGCCTGCGAAGGTGCGAAACCGGTGGTGGCGATCTATTCGACGTTCCTGCAACGCGGCTACGACCAACTGGTACACGACGTCGCCGTGCAGAACCTCGACGTGCTGTTCGCCATCGACCGTGCCGGCCTGGTCGGCGAAGACGGCCCGACCCACGCTGGCAGCTACGACCTGTCGTACCTGCGCTGCATCCCGGGCATGCTCATCATGACCCCGAGCGATGAAAACGAACTGCGCAAGATGCTCACCACCGGCCACCTCTACAATGGCCCGGCGGCAGTGCGTTACCCACGCGGCAGCGGCCCGAATGCAGTCATCGAAAAAGATCTCGAAGCGATCGAAATCGGCAAGGGCATCGTCCGTCGTCAGGGCAGCAAGGTCGCCATGCTGGTGTTCGGCGTGCAACTGAGCGAAGCCTTGAAAGTCGCCGAGAAGCTTGACGCCACCGTGGTCGACATGCGTTTCGTCAAACCGCTGGATGAAGCGCTGGTGCGCGAGATCGCCGGTGGCCACGAGTTGCTGGTGACCATCGAAGAGAACGCGATCATGGGCGGCGCCGGTGGCGCGGTCAGCGAATTCCTCGCCCGCGAGAACATCCTCAAGTCGATGCTGCATCTGGGCTTGCCGGACATTTACGTCGAGCATGCGAAACCGGCGCAGATGCTTGCCGAGTGCGGGCTGGATGAGGCCGGGATCGAAGCGTCGATTCGCCAGCGCCTGGCATTGCTCGCCCGCTAACTCGCTGAACACACAATACCTGTGGGAGCGGGCTTGCCCGCGAAGGCGTCGGCACAGTCAACCTCGATGTTGAATGTACCGGCCTCTTCGCGGGCAAGCCCGCTCCCACAGTGTTTTGTGGAAGCATAAATTTTGTGTACATCTGCAATTTCTCACGGACCACCGATGAACCTCCGCCTCGCCCTGCCCTTCCTCCTGCTGCCAACCGCCAGCGCCCTTGCCGATACATTCGAACGCGATCAGGCGCTGAAGCTGCCGGACACGCTGATCAGCGCCAATCGTCAGGTCGAGGCGCGCAACGACAGCAGTGCCGCCAACACCGTGTTCACCCGCGAAGACATCGATCGCCTGCAACCCAGCGACGTGCCCGATCTGCTGCGGCGCGTGCCTGGCGTCCAAGTGGCGCAGACCGGCGGGCGCGGCAGTCTGCCGGGGGTCTACATTCGCGGCACGCAATCGGCGCAGAGCCTGGTGCTGGTCGATGGCCAGCGCATCGGCAACTCGACTTCCGGCGACAGCAACCTGCAGCATCTGAACATCGAGCAGATCGAGCGCGTCGAAGTGCTGCGCGGTTCGCGCTCGGTGATTTACGGTAGCGACGCGATTGGCGGGGTGATCCAGATCTTCACCCGGCGCGGCACCGAGCAAGGCTTGCAGCCACGCCTGCATGTGGGCTTTGGCAGTCAGCAGACATGGGAACGCAGCCTCGGCTTGTCCGGCGGCGACGAGAAAACCCGCTTCAACCTCGGCGCCAGCCTCGACGAAACGGCCGGGATCGACCGTACCCACGAGTCGTATCCAAGCGACAGCGACCATGACGCCTACCGCAACAAATCCCTGAGCCTGAGCCTCAGCCACGCGCTGACCGATGACGTCGAAGTCGGCGCCAATCTGCTGGATAACCGTGGCAGGGGCGAATTCGACAATCCGTTCGGCCGCTTCGACATGGACACTTTCGAGTCGGTGCAACAGCAGCCCTACAGCGACTTCAATGTCAGCAGCATCAGCAGTTATGTCGATGCGCGGGTCAACGAAACCTGGAAAACCCGCATTGAATTCGGCCACAGCGAAAACCGCGAAAAGACCTTCGACAAGCTCAGCGACGAGCGCACGGTGTTCAACACCTATCGCGACTCGGTGAACTGGCAGAACGACCTGACGTTGGACGCGCGCAACAGCCTTATCCTCGGCGGCGACTGGTACGAAGACCGGGTCAACAGCAGCACTGCGTTTGACGAGGACAGCCGCTGGAATCGCGCAGCGTTCATCCAGCATCGCTATCAGGCCGACAGCTTCTCCACCGAGATCGGCCTGCGCCACGACGACAACCAGCAGTTCGGCAGCCAGAACACCTGGAGCGGCACTTTCACCCTGCCGCTGAACCCGGACAACGACGTGCTGCTGAGCTACAGCGAAGGGTTCCGTGCGCCGACCTTCAACGACCTGTACTACCCGGATTTCAGCAATCCCGACCTGAAACCGGAAACCTCGAAAAGCTACGAACTGCAATGGCGCAGCCAGTTGAGCGACAGCGCGCGGCTGGAAGCCTCGATTTACCGTACCGACCTGGAAGACGCGATCATCTTCGGCAGCAACTCCCGCCCGCAGAACGTTGCGTCAGCGCGCATCAACGGTTTTGAAGCAGCGTTGAAGCAGGAGCTGTTTGGCTGGCAGAGCAATCTCGGCGTGGCGATCATTGATCCGCGAGATCGCGATACCGGGCATACGCTGGCGCGACGGGCGCGGCGCACGGCCAGTTGGGATGTGGATCGGCAGTTTGATCGCTTGGGACTCGGCGCCAGTTGGCAATTGGTCAGCGGCAGTTACGACGACTTGAACAACACCCAGTCGCTGGGTGGCTACGGCACGCTCGGGCTGCGCAGCAGTTGGGCGCTGAACCGTGAGATCAAGCTGGATCTGAAGGTGGATAACTTGCTGGACAAGGGCTACAGCCGGGCGAATTACAGCTATGACGGCGCGCAGTATGGCTATCGCGAGGAAGGTCGGGCGTGGATGTTCGGGGTGACGTGGACCCCTGAACTCTGAGCTGAGATTTGTATTGGCTGGCTGACCTCTTCGCGAGCAGGCTCGCTCCCACAGTAGACTGAGTGCGGCCACACAGTTTGTTTTCAGCGAAAATCCAGTGTGGGAGCGAGCCTGCTCGCGAATACAGGCGATGCGGTCTACCGATCCGGCGCGATCAATTGGCATAGTTTGGCGGTGGCGCTGATCATCTGCCCGCTCGGTCGCTCAAGGCCTTTGTCAGTGACCAATATCAGTCTCCCCTGCCTGACCGCCGCCACCTGCGGCCAGGTCTTCCACGCCCCTAGCTGCGCCTGATCACCGGCGACAATCACTTCCGGATCACGCTGCAACACCGCCTCGATACTCACCTGCGGCGCCGGCAGATTCAGCTCGGCAAACACATTGCGCGCACCGCACACTTCAAGCGCATCGCTGATGATCTGCCCGCCACCGACGGTGTATAGCGGTTTGTCCCAGACTTGATAGAAAACCCGCAGCGGTTCGTCACGGCTATAACGCTGACGAAGGTCATCCAGTTGTTTGCGCAATTCGGCCGCCCGTTTCGCCCCGCGTTCAGGACGCCCGAGCTGTTTGGCAATGGCTTCGATCTGCGCCGCGAGTTGCGCCAACGTGTGCGGTTCGGCGACGAAGGTCGGAATGTTCAGGTGCTTGAGCTGATCACGCTGCCCCGCGCCAACACTGCCGGGCCAGAGCAGCAGCAAATCCGGTTTCAGGCTGAGCAAGCGCTCCATGTCGAGCTGGCCGTAGCGGCCCACTGATGGAACATCCGCTATCGCCGCCGGCCGCTCGCCCGCATCCAGTACGCCGACCAGCAGGTCAGCGGAATCCAGTTCAACGACGATTTCAGACAGCGAGGGGGCGAGGCTGACCACCCGCAATGCAGCCAACACCGGGCTGCTCAGAACGAGCAGCACAACCGCGAGCCACAGGCGAGGCATCAACCGAGTTGACGCGGAATATGATAGAGGTAGAACAGCACGGCGGTGGACAGCGCCAGCAACATCAACGGCACGGCTTCGAGGCCGACGAATACCGCCAGTGCGCCAATCCAGGCCGGCAAGGACGCTACCAGCAACGCCGTACGCCGACGCGCCGCAAGGGCAATCCAGGCGGCGGGTTCTTCGGCGGTATCGAGGGCTTTTTGCGTGGCGATCAGGGCGTGTTTGTAGCGGGCGAAATACTTCAGGCTGACAAACATCGAGGCGACGCCGGCGATGAACAAAGGCATTGCCAGCACTGGCAGCAGGCCCTGGCCTTCACCGAACAGCGCGTTGAGCACGAACAGCGGCAACAGCGCCAGCGCCAGGTATTGCCACCAGGCCACCGACAACCGCCGCCGCACCTGGCCACGGGTCACGCGCGGTCGACCTCGCCCTGATGCTCGTTGCCCATCATGTGGTCGAGCTTGCTGGCCTTGGTCGCCAGATAGAGTTTGTTGTGCGGATTGTGCCCGGTGTGCAGCGGCACGCGCTCGGCGACGACGATGCCCATGTCGGTCAGCGCTTTGACCTTGCGCGGGTTGTTGGTCATCAGGCGCAGGGATTTCACGCCCAGATGCTCAAGCATCGGCA
>NZ_JH635998.1:2939224-2941044 GCF_000257605.1 Pseudomonas sp. R62 | reverse complement strand
GTCGCGCTGATCAGCGGCAAAGCCCAGACGCTCGTTGGCTTCCACGGTATCGGCGCCGCCGTCCTGCAATTCGTAGGCGCGGATCTTGTTCAGCAGCCCGATGCCGCGCCCTTCCTGACGCAGATACAGCAACACGCCACGGCCTTCGCGCGCAATCGCCTGCAAAGCTGCCTCTAATTGCGAGCCGCAGTCGCAACGCTGGCTGAACAAGGCATCGCCGGTCAGGCATTCGGAATGCAGGCGACCGAGTACCGGGGCGCCATCGGCAATTTCACCGAGGCTCAGCACGACGTGCTCACGCCCGGTGCTCTCATCGAGAAAGCCGTGCATGGTGAATTGCGCAAAAGGCGTTGGCAGCTTGGAAGCGGCGACGAAGACGACAGGCACCGATGTGCTCCTGATCTAGAAGACTGAAAATTCGCAGGCGGGCATTGTAACAGCAGGTTCCTGTGGACGCTTAGGCTGAATTATCGGGCATAACCATCAAAAAGTTTGATGACAGCTGCCATGCGCTGGTCCTCTGTGGGAGCGAGCCTGCTCGCGAAGGCGGCGTGTCAGTCGATTCAAATGCGGCTGAACCAATGCCTTCGCGAGCAGGCTCGCTCCCACAGGACATTGTGATCATTTTGGATCAAACGGATACGGCTGCTGCCACTTCTCGAAGACCGGCTTCAACTCTCCGCTCTTGACCAGCTCCGCCATGCGCCGGTCATACAGCGCCATCAACGCGCGAGCCTGTGGGGTATCGGCGAAACCGAGAAACAGCGGCAACTCAGTCAGATGCGAATAGCGATACTGCGCCGGATCCGCGGCATCGCGCACGACCGCTTCAATCTCGGTCAGCGCATCGATGTAGTAATCCGCCCGGCCCTGCTTGAGCATCAGCAGAATGCCGGTGCGCCGTTCGATCTGGTTGAAGCGCTGGATGTTCGGCAAGTAGTTTTCGTAGCGGTAGCCGCGCACCCAGGCCAACCGATATTTGCCCAGGGTCGCCTGGGTCGGCGGCGGGCTGCTGGCCAGGCCCAGCGCGTAGATGTGATCAGAATCGAACTTCGATTGCGGGTACAGCACATGCTCGGCTTCGTCGCGGTAGGAGCCGACCAGCGCGTCGACTTCCTTCAACTGCACCAGCCCGATCGAACGGGTGTACGGCACCGTGCGGATGTCCAGCTTGACCCCGGCCGGCTCGAACACTTTGCGCAACACGTCCCAGGCCAGACCGTGACCATCGGCGGCGGTGTAATCCTCCCAGTCTTCGCTGGCCAGATGGATCACCCCAGGCACAGGCGCGGCGGCCTGCGCATGGGCGAACGTGCCCAGCAGAGCCAGAAGCAGCAGCGCCAACCCGCGTCGCAGCATTGCGTGTTTCCTCACGTGAGTCGAATCAGGCGAATATCCAGACCAGCCCTTGCATCGCCAGCCAGGCGAACACACCGGCCAGCACGTCGTCGAGCATGATGCCGACGCCGCCATGCACGTGCTTGTCGATCCAGCGGATCGGCCACGGCTTGAGAATATCGAAGAAGCGGAACACCAGAAAACCCGCGAGCAACCAGTACCAGCCTTCCGGCACCAGCCACAGGGTGATCCACATGCCGACCATTTCGTCCCAGACGATGCCTTCGTGGTCGTGCACGCGCAAATCGTCAGCGACTTTGCCGCACAGCCAGAAGCCGAACAGCATGGTGATGCCAAGCATCAGCCAGTAGCCCCAGTCGGGCAGCATCTGCCACAGCGGAATGAACGGCAGCGCCACCAGCGAGCCCCACGTGCCCGGCGCTTTTGGCAAGGTGCCGGAGCCGAAGCCGAACGCGAGGAAA
>NZ_JH635998.1:2928070-2937850 GCF_000257605.1 Pseudomonas sp. R62 | reverse complement strand
AACGCCTTCACTTCAGCTTCACGCAGGCGCGGGGCCAGCTTGTCGAGCACGCCGTTGACGAACTTGTGGCCGTCGGTCGAACCGAACACTTTGGCCAACTCGATACCTTCGTTGATCACAACGCGGTAAGGCACGTCGACGCGCTTGAGCAGTTCCCAGGTCGACAGGCGCAGAACCGCCAGTTCAACCGGGTCCAGCTCTTCGATCGCCAGATCCAGGCAAGGCGTCAGGGCAGTGTCGATTTCGGTCTTGAACTGCGGAACCCCGTGAAGGATTTCACGGAAGTAGGCGCCGTCGACATCGGAGAAATCGTTATCAACGCGAAACTGCGCTTCGATTTCGTTCAGCGATTGCCGGGCCATGTGCCACTGGTACAGCGCTTGAGTCGCGAGCTGACGGGCTTCGCGACGCTTGGCGCTCTTCGACGGCTTGCCGGCATCCGCAGGTTTCGGATCGCGCGGGTTGAAACGATCGCTTTCGTCGCTAATCACTTGGCCTCCAACTGCGCCAGCAGGCTGACCATTTCCAGAGCGGACAGGGCAGCTTCGGCACCTTTGTTACCGGCCTTGGTGCCGGAACGTTCGATGGCTTGCTCGATGGAATCGACGGTCAGCACGCCGAAGGCGACCGGTACGCCGAATTCCATGGAGACCTGGGCCAGGCCTTTGGTGCACTCGCCAGCCACGTATTCGAAGTGCGGAGTACCGCCACGAATGACCGCGCCAAGGGCGATGATCGCTGCGAACTCGCCTTTCTGGGCGACTTTCTGCGCAACCAGCGGGATTTCGAAGGCGCCCGGCGCGCGGATGATGGTGATGTCGCTTTCGCTCACGCCGTGGCGAACCAGGGCATCAACGGCACCGCTGACCAGGCTTTCAACCACGAAGCTGTTGAAGCGGCCCACTACCAGAGCGTAGCGGCCTTTGGGGGCGATGAAGGTACCTTCGATGGTCTTCAGGGTCATTCGTCAGTTCTCTTAAAGAGCCGGGACGCGTCTGCTACGCGCCCCTCAGTGATTATTTGCCGCGAATTGGAGTCCGGAAACAGCCGGTCATTATTCGGAGGGCACGTATTCTACAACTTCCAGATCGAAACCGGATATCGCATTGAATTTCATTGGTGCCGACATCAAGCGCATTTTGCGCACGCCGAGGTCACGCAGGATCTGCGAACCGGCCCCGACGATGCTGTAGGTGGTCGGTTTTTTCGGCGTTGCCTGCTCACCGGTTTCACGGATATGCGCCAGCAGCACGTCGCCATCGAGCGGGTGACCGAGCAGCAGCACCACACCGCTGCCGGCCTCGGCGACCGCAGCCATGGCGGCGCGCAGGCTCCAGCGGCCCGGTTGCTTGACCATAAGCAGATCGCGCAGCGGGTCCATGTTTGTGCACGCGAACCAGCGTCGGTTCTTCAGCGCAGACAGTGCCCAGCGTCAGGGCCATGTGCACGTCGCCTTCCACCGAATCACGATAGGTCACCAGGTTGAATTGGCCCAGTTCGCTGTCCAGCGGCTGCTCGGCAATCCGCTGAACGGTACGTTCGTGGATCATCCGGTAGTGGATCAGGTCGGCGATGGTGCCGATCTTGATGTTGTGTTCGGCGGCGAATGCTTCGAGTTCAGCGCGACGGGACATGGTGCCGTCGTCGTTCATCACTTCGCAGATCACCCCGCTCGGCTCGAAACCGGCCATGCGCGCCAGGTCGCAGGCGGCTTCGGTGTGGCCGGCGCGAGCGAGGGTGCCGCCGGCCTGGGCCATCAGCGGGAAAATGTGGCCCGGACTGACGATATCTTCAGCCTTGGCGTCCTTGGCCGCAGCCGCTTGCACGGTGCGCGCACGGTCAGCGGCGGAGATGCCGGTGGTCACGCCTTCGGCAGCTTCGATCGAAACGGTGAACTTGGTGCCGAAACCGGAACCGTTGCGCGGCGCCATCAGGGGCAGCTTCAACAGTTCGCAGCGCTCGCGGCTCATCGGCATGCAGATCAGGCCACGGGCGTGCTTGGCCATGAAGTTGATGTGTTCGGCCTGGCAGCATTCGGCGGCCATGATCAGATCGCCTTCGTTCTCGCGGTCTTCGTCATCCATGAGGATGACCATCTTGCCTTGGCGGATGTCTTCAACCAGTTCTTCGATGCTATTGAGCGCCACAAGGCACCCCCTTCTTTTGAATTATTTGAGGTAGCCGTTTTGGGCCAGAAAGCTTTCGGTGATGGTGCTGCCGGCGGTCTTCTCGGCGGCCTTGTCGCCCAGCAGCAGACGCTCCAGATAACGCGCCAGCAGGTCGACTTCCAGATTCACCCGGCGGCCCGGCTTGTATGAAGCCATGATGGTTTCGCTGAGGGTGTGCGGAATGATCGTCAGCATGAATTCGGCGCCATCGACTTCGTTCACGGTCAGGCTGGTGCCGTCGACGGTGATCGAGCCTTTGTGGGCGATGTACTTGGCCAGTTCTTTCGGCGCGCGGATGCGAAATTCCACGGCGCGGGCATTGTCGCTGCGCGATACCACTTCGCCAACACCATCGACATGACCGCTGACCAGATGTCCGCCGAGGCGAGTGGTCGGGGTCAGGGCTTTTTCCAGATTGACCGGGCTGCCGCTTTTCAGGTCATTCATGGCGGTGCAATCGAGGGTTTCGCGGCTGACGTCGGCGGCAAAGCCGTCGCCCGGCAACTCGACGGCGGTCAGGCAAACGCCGTTGACCGCGATGCTGTCGCCGAGTTTGACGTCACTCAGATCGAGCTTGCCGGTTGCGACGTGCACCCGTACATCACCGCCCTTTGGGGTCAGTGCGCGGATACTGCCGATGGATTCGATGATGCCGGTGAACATGGGGTTCTCCTTGAGAACGAGGCCAGCGCTAACGCAATGGCCGGGAATTATACGCGGGCCGAAGGGACAGGGATCGCAGTGACCCGCCAGTCATCGCCCACCGCGCGGATTTCAGTGATTTTCAGTTCCGGCGCATCTTTCATCTGCGCCAGCGGCCAGTCGAGCAGCGGACGCGCCGTGGAGCCGAGGAACTTGCCGGCAATGAAGATCACGAATTCGTCGACCAGCCCCAGTTGCGCAAAGGCGCCGGCCAGACGCGGCCCGGCCTCGACCAGCACCTCATTGGTGCCACGATGAGCCAGTTCGATGAGCAATTGATGCAGATCGACCTGGCCGTCGGCACCCGGCACGATCAGGCATTCCGGGCCGTTGGCGTATTGCTCCTCGACCGCTACACAGGTGGCCACCAGCGCCGGCCCGGCCTTGAAGAACGGTGCATCCAGCGGCACCCGCAGGCGGCCGTCGATCAACACGCGCAATGGCGGGCGACTCATGGCCAGCGCTGTTTGCTCGGTATTCAGGCCCAATTCGTCCGCGCGCACGGTCAAGCGTGCGCCATCGGCCAGCACCGTGTCGGCGCCGGTCAGCACTACTGCCGCCTCAGCGCGCAAACGCTGTACCGCAGAACGCGCCGCCGGGCCGGTGATCCACTGGCTCTCGCCGCTTTCCATCGCTGTGCGACCGTCGAGGCTCATGGCCAGCTTGACCCGCACGAATGGCAAGCCATGTTCCATGCGCTTCAGAAAACCTTGATTGAGCTTGCGTGCCTCTGCTTCCAGCACCCCGCTTTCAGTGGCGATACCGGCATCAGCCAAGCGCTGCAAACCGCGCCCGGCGACTTGCGGATTGGGATCACGCATCGCCGCTACGACCCGGGCAACGCCAGCGGTCACCAAGGCATCGGCACACGGCGGCGTGCGCCCGTGGTGGCTGCAAGGCTCGAGGGTGACATACGCCGTGGCGCCCCGGGCCTGCTCGCCAGCGGCACGCAGGGCGTGGACTTCGGCATGGGGTTCGCCGGCGCGCTCATGCCAGCCTTCGCCGACAATCTGCCCGTCACGCACCACCACGCAACCGACTCGCGGATTGGGATGGGTGGTGTAATGGCCCTTGCGCGCCAGTTCCAGCGCGCGGGCCATGAAATGCGCGTCGAGGATCGCCTGCTCGGCGGCGGTGGTCATTCTTTCACCGGTTCGCGGGCGAGGCGGTCGATCTCTTCGCGGAATTCATTGAGGTCCTGGAAGCGCTTGTACACCGAGGCAAAACGGATATAGGCGACTTCATCAAGCTTTTGCAGCTCGGCCATCACCAGCTCGCCGACCACGAGGGATTTGACCTCGCGTTCGCCGGTGGCGCGCAGCTTGTGCTTGATATGGACCAGAGAGGATTCGAGGCGCTCGACGCTGACCGGACGTTTCTCCAGCGCGCGTTGCATGCCGGCGCGGAGTTTTTCTTCGTCGAACGGTTGGCGGCTGCCGTCGGTTTTGATCAGGCGCGGCAACACCAGTTCGGCCGTCTCGAACGTCGTGAAACGTTCGCCGCAGGCCAGGCATTCACGCCGGCGGCGCACCTGTTCGCCCTCGGCGACCAGACGCGAGTCGATGACCTTGGTGTCGTTGGCACCGCAGAAGGGACAGTGCATGGTGGCTGGCAACAAAAAATGGGAGGGCCATGGTAGCGCATCCCCGTGGCAAGACAAGCCATAGGCTTTGCGGTATACAGAACGGCATGATCGTCTGATCCATGGAATTCATTCTGCCGGAGCCTCCAATGCCGTTACGTCCGCTCGTTCTGCTCAGTCTTTTCAGCCTGCTGGTGGCCTGTGGCAGCGACGCACCCAAGCCGCAACCGCCGACCCCAGGCCCCGCGCCGCAACAGGCGCAGAAAAAAGCCAAAGAGGCCGCCGAACTCGGCCCGCTGCCAGCGCATCAGCGCGAATTGAGTGGCACCCTGCAAGGCGTGCCGGCCGGCGCTGAGGTCGAACTGGCGCTGCTGGTGATCGATGAAAAGGATCGCCCGCAACAATTGCTCGCCAGTTCCAGCCTGATCGGCAACAACCAGATCCTGCCGTTTCACCTGCGCTTCAACCCCGAGGCATTTCCGGCCGGCGCACGGGTTGAGCTGCGCGGTCGCGCCAGCCAGTCCGGGCAACTGATTCTGCACCTGCCGTCGCAGACCATCACTCAACCGACCACTCAGACTTTGGGCCAGCTGCAATTCGTCAAAGCGCCATGACAGCACCGCTCGACCTGCAACAGGCCTTGGGGGAATTGCTCGGCGACGCCAGACTGAAAGCCTGTGCGTTGCCGGGCACTGATTTGCAGCTGTGGCTGATCGACGGAGACAACATGGCCCGCGAATTCAGCCAGGAAGAAACCCAGCGCATCCTGCATGAACCGCCCTATTGGAGTTTTTGCTGGGCCAGCGGCTTGGCCGTGGCGCGTTATCTGGCACAGTTTCCAGAGTGGGTGCGCGGCAAGCGCGTGCTGGATTTCGGCGCCGGTTCCGGGATCGCCGGCATCGCGGCGGTCAAGGCCGGGGCGCTGGAAGTGGTGGCCTGCGATCTCGATCCGTTGGCGATCGCCGCGTGCAAGGCGAACGCCGAGCTCAACGATGTGCAGATGAGCTACTCGACGGATTTCTTTGCCGAGGCCGATCGCTTCGATCTGATTCTGGTCGCCGACGTGTTGTATGACCGGGCCAACCTGCCGCTGCTCGACGCGTTTCTCACTCGCGGACGCGAAGCGCTGGTGGCGGATTCACGGGTGCGGGATTTTCGTCATCCGTTGTATGAGCGAATTGAAATGCTCGAGGCGATGACCTTGCCGGATCTGGCCGAGCCTGAGGAATTTCGGCATGTGAGCCTTTACCACGCCACCCGCGCATGATCGTTCCCACGCTCTGCGTGGGAATGCAGCCCGGGACGCTCCGCGTCCCTTCGTACGGCGTAACGCAGAGCGTCACCGGAGGCATTCCCACGCGGAGCATGGGAACGATCAGTGTTACAGCTTTCAGCAGCCCCTCGCGAAGCTTTATAGTGAGCCCATCCACGCTTTTACGAGATCCCCCATGAGTCAGCAAACGCCGTATATCTTCGACGCCACGACTGCCGATTTCGACCAGTCGGTGATCGAAGCCTCCTTCAACAAACCGGTGCTGGTGGATTTCTGGGCCGAATGGTGTGCGCCGTGCAAGGCGTTGATGCCGATGCTGCAGGGCATTGCCGAGAGCTATCAGGGCGAGTTGCTGCTGGCCAAGGTCAACTGCGACATCGAGCAGGACATCGTCGCCCGCTTCGGCATTCGCAGCCTGCCGACCGTGGTGCTGTTCAAGGACGGTCAGCCGGTCGATGGCTTTGCCGGGGCACAACCGGAATCCGCCGTGCGCGCCCTGCTGGAACCGCATGTGCAGATGCCGCCACCGGCCGCTGCCGACCCGTTCGAACAGGCCCAAGCGATGTTCGACGAAGGTCACTTCGCCGAGGCGGAAGCGGTGCTGGTGACCATTCTCAATGAAGACAATACCAACGCCAAAGCGCTGATCCTTTACGCACGCTGCCTGACCGAACGCGGTGAGCTGGGCGAAGCGCAAACCGTGCTCGACGCGGTCAAGAGCGATGAGCACAAAGCCGCACTCGCCGGGGCCAAGGCGCAGATCCAGTTCCTCGGCCTCGCCCGCGACCTGCCGGACGCCGCCGACCTGAAAAGCCGCCTGGCGCAAAATCCACAGGACGATGAAGCGGTGTACCAACTGGCGATCCAGCAACTGGCGCGCCAGCAATACGAAGCGGCGCTGGACGCCCTGCTGAAGCTATTCATCCGCAACCGCAGCTACGGCGAAGGCTTGCCGCACAAGACCTTGCTGCAGGTGTTCGAACTGCTGGGCAATGATCATCCGTTGGTGACGGCTTACCGTCGCAAAGTGTTTGCGGCGCTGTATTAAGGCCTCACCCGATCCAGCTATAGAGCGGCGTATCCCCGCCGCTCGCCACTTTCACATCGGAACTATGGCGCAGACGCACGAGCAGACGCTTGCCCGCTACCGCACTGCCGGTGAGCGCCTCCAACTGATCGAGCAGATCCGGCCCGCTAAGTTGCCCGGCGTTGCGCAGCAAGTCTTTGGCCACCTGCCACAGCGCATCGTCCTGATTCACCGGCTTCGCCGCCGGGGCCGACGCCACTGCCTCAGACTGCACGACCGGCGCCTGCCCGCTCAGCGCCGAACCCAGCCTCGCCCAATCGCTGTCATCCAGCTCCACCGTCAAATCCACCGGCACCTCGCCGACCGTTCCGCGTATCCGCAACATCGAGTTCGCTCCTGCATTTTTCTGACCTGCATGCTCCCACGGGACTTGTGCAACGCCAAGTAAAGGGCGCCAAACACATCTGGTAATTACCGGTTAATCGGCTAAATTAATCTCTTTTTGCGGGAAGGATTCCCAATGTCTTCAGGACGAAAACTGGCCTCTAAAGGAGGCCCGACCTCTACAGGTGGCGTGATACTTGAAGGAAATGAGAACCTCAATATCGAAGGAAGAATAATCGCTTCCATTGGACAACTCGCCAGTTGTCCGGTCTGTGGGCCTGGCAAAGGCCCAATCGTAGCAGTGGGTGAAAGAACGCTGATTTTACCTGCCGGACCAGCTGCGCTAGAGGGTGACTACGTCGCCTGCGGTTGTCCGCCCATGATCAATAAGCTGCTCACTCAGCAACACAGTGGTTTTGCAGGAATTGGCCGGCCCGCTCCAATTGACATGGGGCCACCGATTGCTGCCCTGACCTCTTATCGCTACTTGCAGGTCATCATCGAACGCCTCGATGACACGGAAAAGCCAGGTTTGGCTTACAAACTCAAGGACAAAGCGAAGGTTGCCGTTTTACAAGACAGCACTTGCAACCTCACAGGCGAAGGCTGCGAACACCCGGTAAAAAACGCTTCGGATTACGACACCCTGTTGGTAGGGGAAGATTCCGAATGGACTTTCTATGCCTATGAAGAGCCCCTGACACAGGATTTGTCATGAAATCGGAAATCAAACTCATCTTTAAAGACTTTCTGATGCAGCCACCGCCAGGCGTAAAATTTCAGCTGCTTATCGACGGTCAGGTCGTAGATGACAACATCGTTCAAAACGATGACAGGCCTCGCATTTATTCATTGATGTCCAAAAACGGCCAGATCGCTATAACGCTCGCGGGCAAGGAACTACCGTCGATCAAAACCCGAGACACCCACGAAGTGACAGTTCAGATTGTGGGGAACTCCGGTACAAAAAAAGGTATGCACACTGCTACGTTGAATCCAGGGAAGTCTCTTTCGATCATAGCGATATCACCGTGGGTAAAAGTCCCGCTAACGACCAGCGGCGCTGTCTCGAACGACGCGTTCTACGAAGTCGAATATGGTGTGAAACGTACAAATGAAACCCGAACGGTGAAAGTCGTCATTCAGGACATGCCGCGCAGGATACTGATGGAGGCGCTGTCACACCGGGGATCAACACAGTGGGCAGGGAATAAAAGCAAAAAGTCGCTGCCACACCCTACTCTCAGGCAGAGCGTGGAATTTCCACCAAACACAAATAAATGCAATCTGTTCGTCTACGACGTGCTGACCGCAATTGGGGTCAACGTGGCGTTGATTGAACATGGCAAATCGAAATACCTGCCATATTTCTCCAAGGTTAGTCCTCCGCTTGCGGGTGAATGGGCGAATGGACAACGATTGCTCAATAGCTGGAAAGTCGAGCGCACGCCGTTGCCCGGGGACGTCGGCGCTTACGCAATGAATTATTCCGACGCCAGCGGCCATGTCGGCTTCGTTCTAACGAAGGGCGTATGCATTTCTGCAGGGTGGGAAAAAGTTGAAGTTAACGACGCAGGTTTTCGCCATGCGACCGGTAATGCAAATCCCAGCGACCATGACTTCACTATTTTCCGACGCTATAAACACAGCACGCCACAATGAAACGCCCTTATTCGCTCCTCCTCATAATTCCGTTTTTGCTCATCGTGGCATGGCGCATCTGGTTGCCTGCCGATCTTTCGGCTTGTCCCGCTGACGGGGAAACTGCAGGTCCACTGACCCTTGTTATTCGTGATTACTTTGAGCGCAATAACCGGACCGACTGGCGAGACATGGATGATCGTTTCGACATACTTTCAACCCCCGAAGGCCAGAGCATAGCGAGTCAACCGAACTCACACACTTGCGAAGCATTGCGGGTACTGCAGAGTCCGGCGTTCAGTCAGAGTGAAAAAATCTTCACCATGGCACTTATGTTCAGACTGCCAATCGACCAGTACATGGCCCTGATGGATCGCAGTCATCAACTCTACACGCAGGGCAAAATGGATAAGGAGGTGCTGACTCTGGTGGTATTTCCGCGCGGAACAGCCATCAACTACTGGTGGCTTCCGGCTTGGCGACAGCGTTTCAGTCGCGATGCGCCGAGCGTGCTCGACGCAAATCTGATCAACGATGTTCTTTCGGGACACTATTGGTTCGACTATCCCGGCGCAGGCTTCTGATTCTGCAAGCATGACATCCAATCCCAGCACCGCCCGCGAACTCATCCCGGGCGGTGCTTAGCCATGTCTTGCGCAATCTCAAGCGCACGGGCACACTCTGCGCACTTTCGTTATAAGATTACATAACAAACTTTTCATTTTTCTCGGAGTCCGTCATGCGTCGTCTGTTGCTCGCTTTGCCGTTTGCCCTGTTGCCGCTGGCCGCTGCCCATGCGGTTGATGAGCACGATCACGATCATGAGCACGGCAGCCTCGGCGCTCACGAACATGGCGTGGGTCGGCTGAACGCCGCGCTCGACGGTCAGACCCTGGAGCTGGAGCTGGAAAGCCCGGCGATGAATCTGGTGGGTTTTGAACATGCGGCCACGTCGGACGCCGACAAGGCCAAAGTCGCTGCCGCTCGTGCGCAACTGGAAAAA
>NZ_JH635998.1:2902134-2927190 GCF_000257605.1 Pseudomonas sp. R62 | reverse complement strand
CATGAAAATCGGTGCCATGACCCAAGCACTCATCGAACTTTCCGACCTTGGCTTCAACTGGCCCGGTCACCCGCCGCTGCTGGACATCCCGGCGTTTCGTCTGGAAGCCGGCGAAACCCTGTTTCTCAAAGGCCCCAGCGGCAGCGGCAAGACCACCCTGCTCGGCCTGCTCGGCGGAGTGCAGAAGCCCGGTCGCGGCAGCATTCGCCTGCTCGGCCAGGAGCTGACCGAACTGTCTGCCGGCAAGCGCGATACGTTTCGTGTCGATCACACCGGCTACATTTTCCAGCAATTCAATCTGCTGCCGTTTCTCTCGGTGCGCGAGAACGTTGAGTTGCCGTGTCACTTCTCGAAACTGCGTGCGCAACGGGCGAAACAGCGCCACGGCAGCGTCGATCAGGCCGCCGCCACCCTCCTCGCGCACTTGGGTCTGAAGGACGAAAGCCTGCTCAGTCGCCGCGCCGATTCCTTGTCCATCGGCCAGCAACAACGGGTCGCGGCCGCCCGCGCGTTGATCGGCCAACCGGAACTGGTGATCGCCGACGAACCAACCTCGGCACTGGATTACGACGCCCGCGAGAACTTCATTCGCCTGCTGTTTGCCGAGTGCCGCGAGGCCGGATCGAGTCTGTTGTTCGTCAGCCACGACCAGAGCCTGGCGCCGCTGTTCGACCGTCATCTGTCCCTGGCCGAACTCAATCGCGCCGCCACGTCCGCCGAGGTCTGAGATGTATCTGTTTCGTCTGGCCATGGCCAGCCTGGCCAACCGCCGCTTCACCGCATTGCTCACCGCCTTCGCCATCGCTCTTTCGGTGTGCCTGCTGCTCGCCGTCGAGCGCGTGCGCACCGAAGCCAAGGCCAGTTTCGCCAGCACCATCAGCGGTACTGACCTGATCGTCGGCGCTCGTTCGGGGTCGGTGAACCTGCTGCTGTATTCGGTGTTCCGCATCGGCAACGCTACCAACAACATCCGTTGGGACAGCTTTGAACACTTCGCCAACAACCCGAAAGTGAAGTGGGCAATCCCCATGTCCCTCGGCGACTCCCATCGCGGCTATCGCGTGATGGGCACCACCGAAGCCTACTTCGAGCACTACCAGTACGGGCGCCAGCAGCACCTGGCGCTGGCCGACGGTCGCGCGTTTGCCACCGATCCTTTCGAAGTGGTGCTCGGTGCCGAAGTCGCCGAAGCGCTGCACTACAAGCTCGGCGACAAACTGGTACTGGCCCACGGCGTGGCGGCGATCAGCCTCGTCAAGCATGACGACAAACCCTTCACCGTGGTCGGCATCCTCCAGCGTACCGGCACGCCGGTGGACCGCACGTTGCACATCAGCCTCGGCGGCATGGAGGCGATTCACATCGACTGGCACAACGGTGTGCCGGCGCGCGGCAACGGGCGGATCAGCGCTGATCAGGCGCGCAACATGGACCTGACCCCGCAAGCGATCACCGCGTTCATGCTCGGCCTCAACAGCAAGATTTCCACCTTTGCCTTGCAGCGCGAGATCAACGAGTACCGTGGCGAACCGATGCTGGCGATCCTGCCGGGCGTGGCCTTGCAGGAATTGTGGAGCCTGATGAGTACGGCCGAGAAAGCCTTGTTCGTGGTCTCGCTGTTCGTCGTGCTGACCGGGCTGATCGGCATGCTCACAGCGATTCTCACCAGCCTCAACGAACGTCGCCGGGAGATGGCGATTCTGCGTTCGGTGGGCGCGCGGCCGTGGCACATCGCAAGTCTGCTGGTTCTGGAAGCTTTTGCCCTGGCGCTGACCGGGGTGATTGCCGGGCTGGCGCTGCTGTACGTCGGCATCGCCGCTGCGCAAGGGTACGTGCAGGCCAATTACGGTTTGTACCTGCCGCTGGCATGGCCGAGCGAGTATGAATGGGCGCTGCTCGGTGGCATTCTGGCGGCCGCGCTGCTGATGGGCAGCGTGCCGGCCTGGCGCGCGTATCGCCAATCATTGGCCGATGGCCTGTCGATCCGTTTATGAGGATGTTCACCATGCCCCGCGCCCTGCTTGCGCTGCTGATGCTGGTCGCCCTGCCCGTGTGGGCAGCGGCGCCGAAAGACCTGACCTGGTCGGAAATGATCCCGCCGGACGCCGCGCCGGAAGTGCCGAACATGACCCCGCTGCACGACCTGTCGAAGATGGGCGACGCACTCTCCGCCGAGTCCGCGCCGGCGGCCAAGCAAGACATGCCGAATGCGCCGGTCGTGAAGAGCCTCGACGGGCAGAACATTCGCCTGCCCGGTTACATCGTGCCGCTGGAAGTCAGCGAAGAGGGGCGCACCACGGACTTTTTGCTGGTGCCGTATTTCGGCGCCTGCATCCACGTACCGCCACCGCCGTCGAACCAGATCGTCCATGTGAAAAGCGAACTGGGCGTGAAGCTCGATGAGCTGTATCAGCCGTATTGGGTTGAAGGACCGTTGCAGGTGAAAGCGTCGAGCAGTGAGCTGGCCGATGCCGGGTATCAGATGGAGGCGCAGAAGATTTATGCGTATGAGCTGCCGGAGTGAGTCCCGGTAGTTTTGTATTGTCCGCAGAGACCCCATCGCGGGCAAGCCCGCTCCCACAGGTTATGTGGGTGAGCAAAAAACTGACAAACAACTGGATCATTGTGGGAGCTGGCTTGCCAGCGATGGGGCCGAGATGAACGCCACAAAAAAACGGGCCTTCACTGTTTCATTGAGCTGAGTCAAAACACCGTATCAGACGGCTTCGTACCCTAGGACATCGAATTTTTATGTCCTTTTCGGAGCCCCCATGAACAAGTCCTTGCTCAGCGCCTCGCTGTTTGCCCTCGCGCTCGCAGCCCCGCTCGCCCACGCCCACGAAGCCGGTGACATCCTTGTGCGCGCTGGCGCGATCACCGTCAACCCGAAGGCCGACAGCTCCAGCGTCAAGGTCGACCAGGGTCCGCTGAGCGGCACCAATCTGGGCGGCAAGGCGACCATGAGCAGCGACACCCAACTGGGTCTGAACTTCGCCTACATGCTCACCAACAACATCGGTATCGAACTGCTGGCAGCCACGCCGTTCGAGCATGACGTCAAGCTCAAGGGCACCGCCCTGCCCGCCGCCAACGGCAAGCTGGGCACCCTGAAACACCTGCCGCCGACCCTCAGCGTCGTCTACTACCCGCTGGATTCGAAATCGGCTTTCCAGCCGTATGTCGGCGGTGGCATCAACTACACCTGGATCTACGACGAACACGTCGGCAGCGAAGCCAGCGCCAACGGCTTCAGCAACTTCAAGGCGAAAAACTCCTGGGGTCTGGCCTGGCAGGTCGGCGCCGACTACATGATCACCGACAACATCATGCTCAACGCCCAGGTGCGCTATATCGATATCGATACCCGCGCGACCGTCGAGAACAACGCCGTCGCCCCCGGCACCCGCGCGCGGGTAAATGTGGACGTCGATCCGTTCATCTACATGGTCGGTCTGGGCTATAAATTCTAAGCTGATTTTTACCGAACGTTCACGTGGTGGTGAATGAGGCTTGGTGGCGGGCAGGCACAGACCTGACGAAGACCGTACGCAGTCGATCGGGGGACAATGTTCCCTCGCCACAGGAGTAGCGATATTCCGGCCGTGAAAAAGGCGCCTGTTGAAAGGCGCCTTTTTCATTTGGTGCTGAGTCATGTGGGGCGTTGGAGGCCCGGGCCCCTCACCCCAGCCCTCTCCCGGGGGAGAGGGAGCCGATTTGTGTGTTGTTCAAAACCTGAGTTCGACTGGGTATCGCAAGTCGGCGTACTTCTCACAAACACCTCAGTCAGTTCCCTCTCCCCTGGGAGAGGGCTAGGGTGAGGGGCTTCTCAGGAGCGCCCGAGCAAGCGCGCCAAGCCCACACTCATCGGCGTCTGCGGCGGCATTTCGAAGCGCTGCAGCAAGCGTCGGTTATCGGCTCGCGAATGGCGGATATCACCCGAACGCGCCGGCCCGTAACTCACGGGCGGCAACTCACCGATTACCGATTTCAAAGCTTCGAGCATCTGCTTCAGGCTCATCGCCTGATTCCAGCCAACATTGACCGCGCCTTCCTGTACATCAGGCTTTTCCAGCGCCTGCACCAGCAAATCGACCAGATCACCGACATAGAGGAAATCGCGAGTCTGCTCGCCATCGCCAAACACGGTGATCGGTAAACCTTTCGACGCGCGTTCGCTGAAGATGCTGATCACCCCGGAATACGGCGAGGACGGATCCTGGCGGGGGCCGAAGATGTTGAAGAAGCGAAAAATTGCCGGTTCCAGGCCATGCTGGCGACGGTAGAAATCGAAGTACTGCTCACCGGCCAGTTTGTCCGAGGCATAGGGTGTCAGCGGCGCTTTTGGCGTGTCTTCATCAATCGACTCGCCCTCGCCATTGTTGCCGTACACCGCCGCGCTGGAGGCATACACCACACGCTTGACCCCGGTCAGGCGCATGGCTTCGCAGACATTCAGGGTACCGATGAAATTGCTCTGGTGTGTTTTCACCGGATCGTCCACCGAGGCCTGCACCGAGGCCACGGCTGCCAGATGCGCGACAGCGTTGCAACCTTGCATGGTGCGGGCGACCAAAGCGGCATCAGCGACATCGCCGACCACCAGTTCAACCTTGGGATTGTCCAGCGGCAGGTTGCTGCGCTTGCCGGTCGACAGGTCGTCGAGCACGCGTACCGCATAGCCCTTGGCGAGCAAGGCGTCGGTCAGGTGCGAGCCGATGAATCCCGCTCCGCCGGTGATTAGAACCGTTGCTTCAGCCATGTCGGTAAAACCTGTCCAGTAGACCCGGGAGCGCGGCACGCCAGGCGCGCGGCTTGATCCCGAAAGTGTGGAGAATTTTCTTGCAGGCCAGCACCGCGTGTTGCGGTTCTTCGGCGGCGTCCGGGCGCGCGGCGTGGGCCTGCGCGGTCGGTGCTTCGATCGCCAGCGGATGCAGGCTGCGTGCTTCGGTGAGAATCGCCTGGCCCAGCGCCAGCGGTGTGGTCGCTTCGTGGCCGGCGTAATGGTAAGTGCCCCACAGCGGCGCGGCGCAGTCGAGTTGCTTGAGCACGGAGATGATCACTCGCGCGGCGTCATCGACCGGAGTCGGATTGCCGCGACGATCATCGGCCAGCAACAACTCTTCGGGTTGTTCCGCACGGGCGAGGAAGCGTCCGAGGGTGCCGTCCGGACTGTCGTCGAGCAGCCAGCCGAAACGCAGCAGCACATGTTGCGGGCAGGTCGCGCGCACACTTTGCTCGATGCGCCACAAGGCCTGACCGCGCAGGCCCAGCGGCACCGGTTCGTCTTTCTCGCTGTAGGCCGTGGCCCGCGAGCCGTCGAACACGCGATAGCTCGACGGCTGCACGAGGACAATGTTGTGGTGCTGGCACAGTTCGGCCAGCCGCTCGATGGCGCGTTCCTGACCGCTCATGCGGCTTTCGCTGACGCTCTCGGCCTGGAACCAGTCGAAATAGTAGGCGAGGTTGATCAACGCATCGGGACGGGTGTCGTCGAGCAGTTGGGTGAGGCTCGCGGCATCCCAGCCGTTTTCGGGCGGGCGGGGGGCGAGGAAACCGATGTCTTCTTCCGCACCGAGGCGAATCAGCGCCTGCCCAAGGGCATTTCCGCCGCCCAGTAACATAAGGCGCATTCGCATAGAGTCAGCAGGCCCAGTCTGATTGGAACGATGGCTTTGGCGACGGTTCTCGTGGAACCGTCGTCGATAATTGCCGGAATCGTTGCATTTTGCGGGTTTAGTGCGCAACCGTCATCCGTAAAGTGTAGATGCGGGGATTTGTATTGAGGCAACCGGCCTCATCGCTGGCAAGCCAGCTCCCACAGTTTTGTGCCAGGCATGAATCCTGTGGGAGTTGGCTTGCCGACGATAAGGGCCTGACTGTCGCTGAAGATCCCCAGCGGTACTTGCATCTTCCCGCCCCCGCCCGCATAACTTCAGTCATGAATCTGCCCCTCCCCGCCACCAGTGCGCTGGCCGGCTTTCACCCCGCCGTCAGCGCCTGGTTCAACAAGACTTTCCCGGCGGTCACCGCCGCTCAGGCCCGTGCGTGGCCGTTGATCCGCCAGCGCTGTTCGACGCTGATCGCCGCGCCCACTGGCTCGGGCAAAACCCTGACCGCGTTCCTCGCCGTGCTCGATGAGCTTGTCTATCGCGGTCTGGAACACCCCGACGGTCTGCCCGCCGAAACCCTGGTGGTCTATGTCTCGCCGTTGAAGGCACTGTCCAACGACATCCAGATCAATCTGCAGAACCCGCTCGCTGGCATCACTGCGCAATTGCGCGAGATGGGCCTGCCGGAGCTGACCATCACCACCGCCGTACGCACCGGCGACACGCCACAGAAAGACCGCGCCGCCATGCGCAAGAGCGCGCCGCACATTCTCGTGACCACCCCGGAATCGCTGTACGTGCTGCTTGGCTCAGAATCCGGGCGCAGGATGCTCGGCACCACGCGCACGGTGATCATTGACGAAATCCACGCCATGGCCGCCGGCAAGCGCGGCAGTCATCTGTCCTTGAGCCTCGAGCGTTTGCAAGCACTCTGCGCCGAACCGCTGACCCGCATCGGCCTGTCCGCCACGCAGAAGCCGGTAGAAGCCGTGGCGCGGTTTCTGGTCGGTCATGCCCGCCCCTGCGAAATCGTCGACATAGGCCACGCCCGCCCACGAGACCTGGGTATCGAAGTGCCGCCGGTGCCGCTGTCGGCGGTGATGGCCAACGATGTCTGGGAACTGGTGTACGAGCGCCTCGCCGAACTCGCCCGCGAGCACCGCACCACACTGATTTTCGTCAACACCCGACGCCTTGCCGAGCGCCTCAGCCGGCATTTGAGCGAACGCCTCGGCAAGCAGGCCGTGGCGGCGCACCATGGCAGCCTGGCCAAGGAGTTTCGCCTCGACGCCGAACAACGGCTCAAGCGCGGCGAGTTGCAGGTGCTGATCGCCACGGCATCACTGGAGTTGGGCATCGATATCGGTGAAGTCGACCTGGTCTGCCAGATGAGTTCACCGCGCTCGATTGCTGCGTTTCTGCAAAGAGTTGGCCGTTCCGGACATCAGGTCGGCGGCACGCCCAAGGGTCGTTTGTTCGCCACCACCCGCGATGACCTGATCGAGTGCGCCGCCCTGCTCGACTGCGTGCGCCGGGGCGAGCTGGATACGCTGCACATTCCGGAAAAGCCGCTGGACGTGCTGGCGCAGCAGATCATTGCCGAGGTCAGTTGCCAGGAATGGTCGGAGGACGCGTTGCTGGCGATGTTCCGCCGAGCCTGGCCGTATCGCGACCTCGATGAAAAACACTATCAGGCCCTGCTGAGCATGCACGCCGAGGGTTACAACGGCCGCCAAGGCATCCGCAGCGCCTACCTGCACCGCGATGCCGTCAGTCGCACCTTGCGTGGCCGGCGTGGCGCGCAACTGACCGCCGTGACCAGTGGCGGCACCATCCCGGACAACGCCGACTACAGCGTGCTGCTGGAACCCCAGGGCTTGAACATCGGCAGCGTCAACGAAGATTTCGCCGTGGAAAGTATCGCCGGCGACGTGTTCCAGCTCGGCAATACCTCGTATCGCATCCTGCGGGTGGAAAGCGGCAAAGTGCGGGTCGAGGATGCGCAGGGGATGCCGCCGACCATTCCGTTCTGGCTCGGCGAAGCGCCGGGGCGCAGTGATGAACTGTCGGCGGCCGTCGCGCGCCTGCAAGCGCAGTTGGACGAATTGCTCAGCGCCAGCCCCGGGAATCTGCAACCGGCGCTCGACTGGCTGACCACCATACTCGGCCTCAACCTCGCCAGCGCCGAGCAACTGGTCGAATATCTGGCGCGCGCACGGCAAACCCTCGGCGCCCTGCCCTCGCAGGACACGCTGTTGATGGAGCGGTTTTTCGACGAGTCCGGCGGCACCCAACTGATCATTCACACGCCGTTCGGCAGCCGCATCAACCGCGCCTGGGGCTTGGCCCTGCGCAAGCGTTTCTGCCGCACCTTCAACTTCGAATTGCAGGCCGCCGCCAGCGAAGACGCGATCGTGCTGTCGCTGTCCACCAGTCACAGCTTCGAGCTCGACGAAGTCTGGCGTTACCTGCACAGCAACAGCGCTGAACACACGCTCATTCAAGCCGTGCTTGATGCGCCGTTGTTCGGCGTGCGCTGGCGCTGGAATGCCGGGGTGGCGCTGGCGTTGCCGCGCTTCACCGGCGGACGCAAAGTCGCTCCGCAACTGCAACGGATGAAGAGCGAAGACCTCATCGCCAGTGTGTTTCCCGACCAGATCGCCTGCCTGGAAAACCTCGCCGGCGAGCGCGAAGTCCCCGAACATCCGTTGGTGGAACAGACCCTCGACGATTGCCTGCACGAAGCGATGGACAGCGAAGGCTGGCTGACCCTGCTGCGGCGCATGGAGCGTGGCGAGGTGCGCCTGATCGCCCGGGATTTACCTGCGCCGTCGCCGCTGGCGGCAGAAATCCTCAGCGCCCGACCCTACACGTTTCTCGACGACGCGCCGCTGGAGGAACGCCGCACGCAAGCGGTGATCAATCGACGCTGGAGCGATCCGCAATCGACCGATGATCTCGGCGCGCTGGACGCCGATGCGATCACCGCAGTGCGCGAAGAAGCCTGGCCGTCGCCCAATTCCGTGGATGAAATGCACGAAGCGCTGATGAGCCTCGCCTGCATCAGCGACACCGAAGCGCGCGCCAACGCGGGTTGGCCGGACTGGCTGCAAACGCTGATGGCCAGCGGCCGCGCCTGCCTGTTGCAGATCGACGCCGAGCATCAGTTATGGCTGGCCCGCGAACGCTTGAGTTGCCTACAAGCACTTTATCCACAGGCCATGTTGCTGACTGAGGCGGTGGTGCTGCCCGGCTTCGACGACACGTGGGCATTCGATGAGGCGCTGGTCGAAGTGATCCGCGCCCGCCTCGGCGCTTTTGGGCCGATCCCGTTGCCCGCCATCGCCGAGCCGCTGGCCTTGCCAGCCGCGCAAGTCAATCAGGCTCTCGCGCAACTGGAACGCGAAGGTTATGTGTTGCGCGGCCAGTTCACGCCGAACGGCGCGATTGAAGAATGGTGCGAACGCCATCTGCTGGCGCGCATACATCGCTACACGGTCAAGCGCCTGCGCCGGGAAATCGAACCGGTGGCATTGCAGGACTTCATGCGTTTTCTGTTCGACTGGCAGCATCTGACGCCGGCCACCCAAGGTCAGGGCAGTGCGGTGCTGCCGGCGATTGTCGGCCAGTTCGAAGGCTACCCGGCGGCAGCTTCGGCGTGGGACAGCGACATCCTGCCGGCACGCCTCAAGGACTACTCGCCGAGCTGGCTGGACGACCTGTGCCGCAACGGCAAACTGGTGTGGACGCGCATCAATGCGCGGCAGAAGGTCAGCGGCTCGGCATTGCGCAGTACACCGATTGTGTTGCTGCCGCGTAGCCAGGTGGGTTTGTGGAGTGCGTTGGCTGAACAGACGCCAGTGAGTGAGTTATCGCCGAAAACACAGAAAGTCTTCGAGGCGCTGAGTCAGCATGGCGCGCTGTTTTTCGATGAGTTGATTCATGAAGCGCGCCTGCTGCGCAGCGAACTGGAAATCGCCTTGCAGGAACTGGTCGCCGCAGGTTTGGTCAACGCCGACAGCTTCGCCGGTCTGCGCGCGCTGATCACTCCCGCAAGCAAGCGCCAGCAGCGCAGCAGCCGACGCGGGCGCGGCGCGTTTATCGGCGGCATGGACGATGCCGGGCGCTGGGCATTGCTGCGCCGGGGTTCATCAGCAGATGCCGCCGAGACACTCGAACACGTCGCCATGACCCTGCTGCGCCGCTACGGCGTGGTGTTCTGGCGTCTGCTGGAACGCGAAGCGGACTGGTTGCCGAGCTGGCGGGAATTGCTGCGCACCTTTCATCGTCTGGAAGCGCGGGGCGAGATTCGTGGCGGGCGGTTTGTCAGTGGTCTGGCTGGCGAGCAGTTTGCCTTGCCCGAAGCCATTCCCTTGCTGCGCGAAGTACGCCGACGCCCGCAGGACGGCAGCCTGGTGGCGGTGTGTGGGGTTGATCCATTGAATCTGGCCGGGACGTTGTTGCCCGGGGTGAAAGTGCCGGCGCTGGTGAGCAATCGGCTGGTGTATCGCGATGGGATTCCAGTGGCCGCTATGGTTGCGGGCAAGCCGCAGGTTTGGGTAGAGGCGGATCAGGTGGTCGTTGAGCAGATAGGCAGGAAACTCATCCGCAATTGAGGGTGTCTGTTCTGGCCTCATCGCGGGCAAGCCCGCTCCCACAGGGTTCTGCGGCGTACACAAAACCAATGTGGGAGCGGGCTTGCCCGCGATGAGGCCGGGGCATTCAACGCAAAGCTCAGATCAGGTCCGCGACTCCTGCGGCACCTCACCCGCAACCACCGCCCCCTCCTCCTGCCGCTTCGGCAATAACACCTGCTGTGGATAAGTCTGCGCAAAATGCACATTCGGTGTGTTATCCACAAGCTTCTTCAAGCGCTGGTTGAACGCGCGGCTCACCGCGTATTGACCACCGGACACCGTGCGGAATTGCGCCGTCAACACCACGCCGTTCAAGTCCATTTTGTCCACGCCAAACACATCCAGCGGCCCTTGCAGGTTGTACTTGAGGAACGGGTCTTCGCGGATCGAATCGCCGGCCTCGCGGATCAGCTCGATGGCCTTGTCGACGTCGGTGTCGTAAGTGAACTGCACCGAGAAAAACGCGAAGGCGAACTGGCGTGATTGGTTGGTCACAGCCTTGATCTGGCCGAACGGCACCGAGTGCACAAAACCCTTGCCGTCACGCAGGCGCAGGGTGCGGATGGTCAAACCTTCCACGGTGCCGGCGTGGCCGGAATCGAGCACCACCCAGTCGCCAATCGACAAGGTGTCTTCGATGATGATGAACAACCCGGTGATGACGTCCTGCACCAGTTGCTGCGAACCGAAACCGATCGCCAGACCGACCACGCCCGCACCGGCCAGTAGCGGCGCGACGTTGATGCCGAGGTTGGCCATGGTGGTAATCGCGCAGATCACCACGAGGATGATTTTGATCGCATTGCGCAGCAGCGGCAGGATGGTTTTCACCCGCGTGCTCGGCTGGCGTGCCGCGCGTTTGCTCAGCGGCGGTTTCAGCGCTTCCTGAATCGCCGTGTCGAGCACCACCCACAGCAGCCATGTCACCAGGAAGATCAGACCGATGCTGCTCAAGGCGTTGCTGATCGCTCGCCCGACCGTGCTGCTCTGGGCGAAATCGAGCAGCGACACGCCCCAGATCCGCCCGAGTATATCGATGAACACAATCGCCATGACGATCCGCAGCAACGCATGCAACAGGCTGAGAAAACGTTCCTTGTAGGCACTGCTGCGCTGGATCGCCTCGGCTTTGCGCGACTTGAACAGGTGCTGCAACACCGTGCTGAGAAACACCGTGGCGATCAGCAGCACGGTAGTGAACAAGGCGCAGCGCAGGGCTTTCTGATTGTCCTCGCCAATGCCGATCAGGCTGACTGCCGAGACCAGCACCATCAGCACGATCGGCCAGTACCACAGCCCGGAAAATATCCGCAGCGATTCCTGCAGCGACGGTTGTTTCAAACGCTGAGCGAGCGGGCGATTGCGGATCAGATGCGCCACCGGCCGGCGCAGGCGAATCACCAGCAAACCGAAGATGACCGAGGCGATCAGCCCGGTGAACACGGCGATGCTACTGGTGATATTGCCGCCCAGTTGCCGGGCGATCTGCGGGCTGGTCAGGGCATCGCTGAGGGCGGCGAGAAAGCCGATCAGGAACAGCGGGCGCGGGCAGTATTCACGGATGATTCGCGCGGCGGCGCGCTTGTGGCCGACGTTGAACATCACCACCACGCACAACAACATCGACGTGGAAAAAATGCCGCTGCTGGTGGCATAGGCCAGACACAGCGCCAGCGCACGGCCCACCGAAGCTTGCAGAAAATGGCTGACATACAGTGTCAGCGGCAGGCAGATCAGCGCCGGCACGGTGTAAGGCAACACGTAGCCGAGCAGATCCTGACTGCGCTGGCGGGTGCGCAACCAGCGGCCCTCACGCAGACGCTTGGCCAACAGACTGCCGAGCACGGTGAGCAGGGCGAAACTGCCCAGCCAGACTCCCGACAACGTGAGGAAATCCCCGGCCACGCTCCAGCCCGAGCGGTTTGACGGTTGCTTGACCAGCCTGTCGACCTCATCCGCCGCACGGTCGGCGCGCAGCCGCCAGGCATCGACCAGGTGTTCGTTGAGATCGAGTTTTTCCTGCACATCGTCGATGCTCGTACTGATCGCCCCGAGCAGACCGCCCTGCACCAGCGGTTCCGGTTCGGCAGGTTTTTCCGCCGTATCGGCGGCAGCCGGAACGCCCGGTAGCGCGGCGGCTTGCGATGCGTTGACGCCCAAGCACAGCAGCGCTCCCAGCAGAATGGCGATCCTGAAATTGCGCAAAGCTCCGATCTCCCGTGGCTGACCCTGGTAAGGAACTGATCGGTAATTGCGCGGCAAGTTCAAGAGCCCCCTCACCCCAGCCCTCTCCCCCAGGAGAGGGAGCCGACCGAGTTGCCTGACCAAAATCACCAACTGCACGTCTTGAGTCGAACTCAAGTCCTGAAGACCATGAAGATCTGCTCCCTTCACAGTCGTACGCGATTTCAGGAGGCATGAAGATCTGCTCCCTTCCCCCTCGCCCCCTTGGGGGAGAGGGTTGGGGTGAGGGGGTAAGCTCTTGATCTTCGCTTCACCCGCGACCGTCCGTAACACCACCGAAACTTTCCCGCACCCGCCGCAGTCATCACAGAACATCGGCAACACGAGGACTTTTTACGGGAGGATGGGATGGCGACGATTCACATCGGTATTTCAGGCTGGCGCTACGCCCCGTGGCGCGGGGATTTCTACCCGAAGGGACTGGCGCAGAAGCGCGAACTGCAGTTCGCCTCCCGCGCGGTCAACAGCATCGAAATCAATGGATCGTTCTACGCCCTGCAACGCCCCGAACGTTACGCCCAGTGGTACGCCGAAACCCCTGATGACTTCGTGTTCAGCGTCAAGGCACCGCGCTTCATCACCCACGTGCGCCGCTTGCGCGAAATCGAAAAACCGCTGGCGAATTTCTTTGCCTCGGGCGTGCTGGAGCTGAAGGAAAAACTCGGGCCGATCCTCTGGCAGTTTCCGCCGAACTTCAAGTTCGATGCCGAGCGCTTCGACCAGTTTCTCGCGCAACTGCCCCACGATACCCAAGCCGCAGCCGCCCTCGCCCGCCAGCACGATTCCCATCTGCCCGGCCACGCCAGCGTCAAAGCCTGGCGCAAGAAGCCGTTGCGCCATGCCGTGGAAATCCGTCACGAGAGCTTTATCGACCCGGAGTTCGTGCGCCTGCTCAAGCGCCATAACACCGCGCTGGTGGTCGCCGACACCGCCGGCAAATGGCCGTACCGCGAAGACCTCACCAGCGACTTCGTCTATCTGCGCCTGCACGGCGCCGAAGAGCTCTACGCCAGCGGCTATTCCGAACAAGCGCTCAGGCGCTGGGCCGAGCGCATCGACGCCTGGCATCACGGTAAACAGCCAGAGGACGCCCACCTGATAGCGCCACGCCTGAAACCCCGCGCCCGCAAATCCCGCGAAGTGTTCTGCTACTTCGACAACGACATCAAAGTCCGCGCGCCCTACGACGCACGCAACCTCTTGCAGCGCTTCGACCTCGATAAAGACCTCGCCACGACTCCCGGGCAAGTTGCCGCAGAAGGAGTTCTGTCATGAGTATTCCCGAACCGGTCGGTTTCACCGACGAAGACTCCGTGGTTGCGCCCTCGGTGCGCACCTTCACCGTACTGACGGTCAACACCCACAAGGGCTTCACCGCGCTGAACCGGCGTTTCATTCTGCCGGAGCTGCGTGAAGCGGTGCGCAGTGTCGCCGCCGACGTGGTGTTTCTGCAGGAAGTCCACGGCACGCACGAGCAGCATCCGAAACGCTACGACAACTGGCCGACGATGCCGCAATACGAATTTCTCGCCGACAGCCTCTGGCCGCAATTCGCCTACGGGCGCAACGCCGTGTACCCGGCGGGCGATCACGGCAATGCGCTGCTGTCGAAATTCCAGATCATCCGCCACGACAACCTCGATGTGTCGATCAGCGGCCATGAAAACCGTGGCCTGCTGCATTGCGTGCTGCGCCTGCCTGGCGACGGCACCGAAGTGCATGCGATCTGCGTGCATCTGGGCCTGCGCGAGAGCCACCGCAACGCGCAACTGGATCTGCTGATGCAACGTCTCGCCGAATTGCCCGCCGATGCCCCAGTGATCGTCGCTGGCGATTTTAACGACTGGCGCCAGCGCGCCGATGCGCAGCTCAAGCCCTGTGGCCTGCGCGAAGTGTTCGCCGAGCAGTACGGCAAACCCGCGCGCAGTTTTCCCGCGCGGCTGCCAGCGCTACGACTCGACCGCATCTACGTACGCAACCTCAAGGCCAGCCGGCCAAAAGTATTGACCAACCGGCCCTGGTCCCACCTTTCCGACCACGCACCGTTATCGGTGGAGATTGAACTATGAACAGTGCGCCACTGGAAAAATCTGCCGTCGACCCGGTCCCGCTGAACCCGCCGGTGCGCGAGCCCGGCCACGTTGACGTCGAGTATCAATGGCACAGCAATAACCGCGTAGAGCTGCTGGAGAACGGCGAGGAATATTTCCCTCGCGTGTTCGAAGCGATGCGCGCAGCCAAGAGCGAGATCCTGCTGGAGACCTTCATCGTCTTCGAAGACAAGGTCGGCGCCGAGTTGCAGCAGATCCTCATCGAAGCCGCCCAGCGTGGCGTGCGCACCACGGTCAGCCTCGACGGCTTCGGCTGTGGCGAGCTGAGCACTGGCTATCTGTCGGCCTTGAGCGATGCCGGCGTGCATTTGCAGATCTTCGATCCGGCGCCAAAGCACTTGGGCATCCGCACCAACTGGTTCCGCCGCTTGCACCGCAAGATCGTGGTGGTCGACGGCTTGATCGCGTTCATTGGCGGGATCAATTTTTCCGGCGATCACCTGGCCGATTTCGGCCCTGAAGCCAAGCAGGATTACTCGGTTGAGATCCAAGGCCCGGTGGTCGCCGATATCCATCACTTCGCCCTGCTGCAAAGCGGTCGTCCCGGACGCGCGCGGTTCTGGTGGCAGCGCCGGCGCCAGCGTCTGGAGGAAATGGCCTTCACCGATCACGACGGCCAGGTGCGCCTGGTGTTCCGCGATAACGATCAACACAACACCGATATCGAAGACGTCTATCTGCAGGTGCTGCGCAAGGCCAAGCGCCGGGTGATCATCGCCAACGCCTACTTCTTTCCCGGCTACCGTTTGCTGCGCGAAATCCGCAACGCCGCCCGCCGTGGCGTCGAGGTGCGGCTGATCCTGCAAGGCCAGCCGGACATGCTCGTGGCGAAACTGGCAGCGCGCATGACCTACGATTATCTGCTGCGTGCCGGCGTGCAGATCCACGAATACTGCCAGCGCCCGCTGCACGGCAAGGTCGCGCTGGTCGACGATGACTGGAGCACCGTCGGCTCGAGCAATCTCGACCCGCTGAGCCTGTCACTGAACCTGGAAGCCAACGTGCTGATCCGCGATCGAGCGTTCAATCAGCACCTGTACGAGCGCCTCGAAGACCTCAGCCAGAACCACTGCAAAGCCATGGACGCCAAGCTGTTGCCGCGTGGGCGCATCTGGCACATGACCGTGGGCTTTCTGGTGTTCCACTTCCTGCGGCACTTCCCCGCCATGGCCGGTTGGCTGCCGGCGCATAAACCGCGTCTGAAGCCTTTCCGAGGTGCGCGTCCATGAGTCATTCCGAAGTGCACTCCGATAGCCATTCGGCACAAGCGGCGCCGTCGAAATGGAGCCGCTGGAAACGTCCGCTGACCATCCTGTTTTTCCTCGCGCTGATCGTCCTGCTGACGATGTTCGCCACGCGCATCGAATGGGCCGAGGTGCTGGAGACCCTCGCCGATTTCAAGGTGCGCACGCTGATCATCGCCGCCAGCCTGACCCTGCTGAGCTTTCTGGTGTACGCCAGTTTCGACCTGATCGGCCGCACCTACATTCGTCAGGACCTGACCTGGAAGCAGATCCTGCCGGTGGGCATCATCAGCTACGCCTTCAACCTCAATCTCAGCGCCTGGGTCGGCGGCATCGCCATGCGCTATCGCCTGTATTCGCGGCTGGGCGTAAGCAAAGGCAACATTGCCAAGATTCTCGGCCTGAGCCTGGCGACCAACTGGTTCGGCTACATGACCATCGCCGGCGTAGTGTTCAGCAGCGGTCTGGTGACTATGCCGCCGGGCTGGAAGCTCAGCAGTTCGGCCTTGCAACTGGTCGGTGTGTTATTGCTGTTGGTCAGTGTCGGCTATCTGGCGGCGTGTCAGTTTTCCAAGCGCCGCGAGTGGTCGATTCGCGGCGTGGAAATCAACCTGCCATCGCTGCGCATGGCGGTGCTGCAATTGCTTTTGGGCGCGTTGAACTGGTCGCTGATGGCGGCGGTGATCTTCACTCTGCTGCCGAGCAAACTGGATTATCCGCTGGTGCTCGGCGTGCTGTTGATCAGCGCGATTGCCGGGGTCATCACGCACATTCCGGCGGGGCTGGGTGTGCTTGAGGCAGTGTTCGTGGCGCTGCTGCAGCACGAGGCATCGCGCGGCAGTCTGGTCGCGGGATTGCTGGCGTATCGGGCGATCTATTTTCTGCTGCCGCTGTTGATTACGGTGGTGATGTATCTGGTGGTGGAAGCCAAGGCCAAGGCGTTGCGGATTGAGAAGAAACCGTCCTGACCAGGCATTGCTGCTGATGGCCCTTTCGCGAGCAGGCTCGCTCCCACATTTGAAATGCGTTCAACCTGTGGGAGCGAGCCTGCTCGCGAAGGGGGCCGGTACACGCGACAGATCATCTGGATTGGATAATGCTCAACCGCTCCCCCACCACCATCTCGGTAATCCAGTCCACCAGAATCGAGGTGTAGGCCTGCTGCGACACCGGGTCACTCAACGCGTGATCCGCGCCATCGATGATCCGGTGGGTCAACGAGTGGGTTTGCTGACACGCGGCGCGGTAACTCATGATCGTCGCGTGGGGCACGAAATCGTCGGTTTCCGATTCCACCAATAGCACATCGCCCGTGAATTGCGAGCAGGCATGCAGGGCGCGATTGCTATCGGCGCGCACCAGCGTGCCGCGATAATCGCGCAGGTCGGCCTTGTCCAGATCGCGTTTGGGCGTGTGCCATTGCTCGTCGCGGTACAGCGCCGGTACGCGCAGCGCCAGCCAGCGCACCGGGCGCAGTGACGTCAGGATCGAGGCCAGATAGCCGCCATAACTGGTGCCGACCACAGCGATCGCCGAGGTATCCAGCGCCGGGTGCGCCAACAGGCGATCATAGGCCGCCAGCAAGTCACGCAGATTGTCTTCACGGGTCACCCGGGTCAGCGGAATCCCGGTGCCGCCGGTATGCCCGCGCAAGTCGAAGGTCAGGCACACGCAACCCAGGCCGGCGATACCTTTGGCCCGTTCCAGATCACGTTCCTGACTGCCGCCCCAACCGTGAACAAACAACACCCCCGGGACTTTCGATTTGGGACTGAGAAAAGTCCCGCTCATCTGTTCGTCATCAATGTCGATTTGAATGCTTTCGCTTCTAGCCGTCATAGGATTGGACCGTTACGTATTTGAGAAGAAACGCGCTGTTTTCCGCCGGGCCGCGATAGACCTCGATGGCGTCCGCCGGCAGCGCCTGATCGGTATAGGTTTCCACCGACGACACGCGAATCGCGCGCATCTGTGGATCGTTGACGAAGCTTTGCAGCGCCGCCACTTCGGCGCTGCTGGCACCGCCCATGCGCCAGGATTGTTCGAGCACGCCGCTGCGCGGGTTGTCGCTGGCGTCGAGGCCCTGGGCGATATCGTAATTGCGCCGCGAGGCGAAGAAGCGCGGGTAGGCTTCGTTGGCGGCACTGTCGAAGACCTGCGCCTGCTCGATGGCCAGACGCACATCATCAGGCAGATCCAGCGCGAGCAATTGGTCATAGCCGCCCTGCACCACCAGCAAATTCGAACCGCCGTAGACCTCTTCGCCCTCGCCGTCCTCGGTCAAGTATTGATCACCGCAATAGCTCAACACTTTGCCGCCGATGAACGACTGGCCGACGCTGTGGGTGACGACGTTGCTCAAGTCCTGCTCCAGCACTACGCCGTCCTTGAACAGATTTTGCGCCTCGGGCCGCGCGAGGATCTCATCGAACGCGTCGAGGCTTTTGATCACTTCCTGACCGCGACCGGCGCAAGCGTGAACCGGCTTCAAGCGAATCGGCCCGGCGTACAGCAGATGTTCGGCGGCGGGCCGTGCATCTTCCAGGGCAAATACGCTGAGACCGTCGAGCACAACGTTGCGCACCCGCTCCGAAAACAGCGGCGACCAGCCTTGCGGAGCGTGCGCCAGATGGCTGCGCAAACCGTGGCTGATGGCTTTGGTGCAGATGAAATCGTATTCGACGTAACCGCCCCACAAGTCATCGGGGCCTTTGATGCCCAGCGCTTGCGCGTGGGCGGCGCCAACGATGGTTTGCGTTGGCAGCAGATACAGCTCGCGGCCCTGATGTTTGGCCGGATCGTAACTGCCGCCGAACTTGCAGCCGAGAATCTGCGCCAGCCAACGCGCCAGTGCCTTGTTGGTCTCGACTTCATGTTGCGGCGCCTCGGCACGCACCGAATGGGCCACGACGATTTTGTTGCTGGGTGTCGGGGTCATGCGTTCCCCTTTTATCAGTCGATGGGTTCTCAAAGGAAATTGCAGAGATCAGGCCAATCAGCGATCCCCACGAACCGCCCGATAATCGGGAGCCTGCCGTGACTGTGCTGGCATGAAGCCTGTTTCAAACTGCACGACGGCGCGCAAAACTCCGGCAAATTGCACGATCCGTGGTCCTGTGCAAAAACCTGTGGGAGCTGGCTTGCCAGCGATGGCGGTGGATCAGTCACCTGTTTTGCAACTGATTGATCGCATCGCTGGCAAGCCAGCTCCCACAGGGTTACTCCAGTGCCCAGGCTACCGCGCCAGACCAAACCGCCCACGGTAATCACTCGGCCCAAGCCCGGTAATCTTCTTGAAAATCGCGCGAAACGCGCCCGGATCCTGATAGCCCACCGTCCAGGCAATGTGGTCGATCGTGCCATTGGTGAACTCGAGCATTTCCCGCGCCTTGCCGACCCGCAGGTGCTGGCAGTACTCGGTCGGTTTCAAGCCTGTCGCGGCGCGGAATCGGCGCAGGAAAGTGCGCTCTTCAAGGCCCGAGCGCTCGGCCATCGCGTTCAGCGAAACATCCGTCGCCCCGGTGCTTTGCAGCCAGTGCTGAACCTTGAGAATCGACGCGTCGCCATGGCTGAGGATCGGCGCGAAATTGCTCCCGCATTCACTGGCGCTGTCGCTGTGTTCCATCACCAGAAAACGCGCGGTCGCGGTGGCGATGCTCGGGCCGAGCAAGCGATCGACCAGGCGCAGTCCCAGTTCCGACCAGGCCATCAGCCCGGCCGTGGTGATCAGGTCACCGTCGTCGACAATCGGCGTGTCGGCCTTGAGTTTGATCTTCGGGTAACGCTCGGCAAACGCCTGGGCCGAGGTCCAGTGCGTGGTGGCGCTGCGACCGTCGAGCAAGCCGCTTTCGGCGAGCATCAACGAGCCCACACAAACACCACCAAGGGTTGCGCCGCGCGCATGCTGATCGCGCAGCCATTGCGCAAGACTCGCGGTCATCTGCGCCGCATCGAACCCGCCAAGGGACGGCGGAATCAGCACGGCGAGCAAAGCGTCTTCAGCACCGGGATGACTGTCGTAAACCCGCGTCGGCAACTGCTCGCCCTCGACCTGCCAGTGACTGACCCGCAGCAAGGGCAATTGCACAGCCTGATACTCGGCGGCGATGCGGTTGGCCACGGCGAACAGGTCGGTCAGACCGTGCACCGCCGCCAGTTGCGCGCCGGGGTAAATCAGCACGCCCAGTTCAGCTGTGGCGGCTCTTTGTGCAGCCATTGTCAGTTTTCCCCCGTCTATTGTCGGTGCGGCCAATCCTCGAATCCTCGGCCAGCGCCAATACTGAGGCCACACCAATCATTGCCTCGAGGACAATCCCATGGCCAAGCAAGCGCTCATCGTAGTCGATATCCAGAACGACTACTTCCCCCAAGGCAAGTGGCCGCTGGTCGGCGCCGACGCCGCTGCGGACAACGCCGCACGGCTGATCGCAGCCTTTCGCGAAACGGGCAATCCGGTGGTGCACATTCGGCATGAATTCACCTCCGAGGATGCGCCGTTTTTCACTCCCGGCTCCGAAGGCGCGAAACTGCATCCGAAAGTGCTCAACCGCGCCAACGAGCCGGTGGTGCTCAAGCATTTCGTCAACTCGTTCCGTGAAACCGAACTGAAATCGGTGCTCGACGAACAAGCCATCACCAACCTGGTGGTGGTCGGCAGCATGAGCCATATGTGCGTCGATGGCATCACCCGCGCGGCGGCGGACATGGGTTACAGCGTGACCGTGATTCACGATGCCTGCGCCAGCCGTGACCTTGAATTCAACGGCCTGACGGTGCCGGCCGCCCATGTGCACGCAGCCTTCATGGCGGCGCTGGGTTTCGCCTATGCCGGCGTGGTATCCACTGACGAGTTCCTGAGCAGCAACGCCTAGCAACAACTGCGCAATCCCCTGGCCCGCCGCGTTGCGGGCCTTTTTGCGTTTGTCATGAAAATCTCACGCGTGAGTCATTGATGGCACTTTGCATTGGTTGTAGTGTGGCCCACGCGTGAGACGCTCATAACCGGATTCCAGCCATGACAAGCCGCACTCCGACGCCTGCCGCAGCCAGCCCCAAGGGCGAACGTGGCAAGACGTCAGCGAAAAAACCGTCGAGCTTCTACATGAAGCAGATGCGCGCAGGCCTGGCCGCCGCCGGTTATGTGAAACACGAAACTTGGGTGCTTCCGGAAAACCGAAGCTTGCTCAAGCAAATGGAGCAACAGCTACGCCAACCGATTCTGGCTGGCTCTTTCATGTCGGAGAAATACATGAGCGCAGGCAACAACTGGACCATCGACAGCCTCTTCAATGCCCTCAAGGCGCTGGACGAGGTGGCTTCCCAAGAGATTTCGCTGTCCCTGATCCAGAGCTCCGAGCCGAGCATCAAGCTGGAAATGAACGAATTCGGCGGCCTGCCGATTCACATCGCCCTGGCCGGCCAGCAGATCATCGTCGACACCGTGCTGGTGGACATCGATTCGATCAGCAACGTCCAGGCGTTCAACGATGCCGTGCTGCGCAGCCGCGAGATGTTCCCGCTGTCGTCGATCGGGATCGAGTCGATGCCCAATGGCCAGACCGTCTACAACATGTTCGGCGCCCTCAGCGCCGACTCGAGCCTGACCAACGTCATTACCGAGGTGAAAACCCTGGTCGACAACGTGCAGCGCGCCAGCGAAGCCTTCGAACACTTCTTCAAGTAATCAACAGGGAATATCCAATGACTCAGTCCATCTGGAGCAAGTTGTTCACCGCACTGCGCGGCGGCGCCAATGAAGTCGGCGAAGCCATCGCCGACCAGCAGGCACTGCGCATCCTCGATCAGGAAATCCGCGACGCCGACACCGCGCTGTCCAATGCCCGCCGCGAACTGGTGACAATCATGGCCAAGCACAAACTGGCCGCCGACCGCGTCAGCGAGTACGACGCCAAGATCAAGGACCTCGAAGCCAAGGCTGTTGCCGCACTGAATGCCGGCCGCGAAGACCTGGCGCTGGAAGTGGCCGAAGCGATTTCGACCCTGACCAACGACCTCGCTGCCGAGAAGAAACTCAGCGATGAATTCGGCGCCTACGCCGACAACATGCGCAAAGACATCAGCAAAGCCGAATCGCGGATCAAGAGCCTGCGCCAGCAAGTGGACATGGCCAAGGCCCGCGATAGCGTGCAGAAAGCCCAGGTCAGCGCCTCGATTGCCAGCGGCGGCGCCAACGGCAAACTGGAAACTGCGGTCGGCACCCTGAACCGCCTGCAAGCCAAGCAGCAGCAACGCGCTGCCGAACTGAACGCCGCAGACGAACTGGCCGACGCCTCCACCGGCAACGATCTGGAACGCAAACTGCGCGACGCCGGCATCACGCCGAACGAAGGCAGCGCCAATGCGATCCTTGAGCGGCTGAAGCAGAAGTCCGCGCAGTAATGACTGAACGGTAACTTGTGGGAGCGAGCCTGCTCGCGAAAGCGTCGTGACAGTCAAATAATCGAGTGACTGACACAACCCATTCGCGAGCAGGCTCGCTCCCACATGGTTTCACGGCGTAATTGCCTCTGCTCGTTCACCGCTTCGCCCGTTACACTACCGCCACTTTTTCACCCCCGAACACCTCCACCCGCTTCAAGGAACGTACCCATGGGATGGTTTAAAGACTTGCTCGGCACCAGCAATTGGCAGACCGCTGCGCCAACGACCACCGCCGCCAGCGGCCCACTGGGCATGGCACAAGGCAAAGGCGTGCGCTTCGACACGACCCTGGCATTGCTGCTGGAAGGCTCGACTTCGGTGCGGGTGCCATTCGATCAAGCGGTGTGGAGCGCCGGCTGGGTCGATCTCGGCCAGTCCAACAAGCTGCACCGCTACTACATGAACGACGAGGATTTCTGGGTGCAGATCCACGTCACCGGCGACGATCAGGTCGAGTCGGTCACCCTGTTCAATTACCTCAGCTATGTAACGGTCAACAGTGACGCCGAACTGCAGCGTCTGGCCGGCCCCAACAGCCTGATCGGTCTGCCGACCTACCACCACGACGGTGTTGAATACACCCGCGAATGGGGCACCGAACTGCATCAGACCGAACTGGTGCCAATGACCGAACACGTGGTCAACCCGGACGAGTCCTACACCATCAAGCACCACGCCATGCTGTATGCCCGCGACACCGGTCTGACCGATCGCCGCGAACTGCTGCTGTTCTCCGTCGAACAGGACGAAGAAGGCACCGTCAGCCTGAGCACCTCGCTGGGCATCTCGCTGTACACGACTGATTTGAGCGCCATTTAAAAAAGGAAGTTTTTCATGCTGGAAGTCTTGGCCGTTTCCCTGAACAAAACCGCGCTGGTCGGTTTTGTCGTCTACCTGATCGGCGCCGTGTTGCTGTTCATGCTGTTTCAATTCGTCTACACGCGCATTACCGCGCACAAGGAATTCGAACTGATCCGTGCCGGCAACACTGCCGCCGCCATTGCCCTGTCCGGGGCGATCATCGGTTTCGCCATTCCGGCGAGCAACGTGATCGCCTACTCGGTCAACGTGCTCGACTTCGTCCTCTGGGCGGTCATCGCCGCCGTCGTGCAGCTGTTGGCGTTCGTTGCGACCGGGCTGGTGCTCAAGGGCACGTCCCAGCGCATCGCCAACGGCGAAGTCGCCGCCGGCATTTATGTCGCCGCCGTGGCGATCAGCGTCGGCATGCTCAATGCCGCGTGCATGACACCGTCCCACTGACCGGCAGGAAGCCTCTCGATGAAACGCAGCAAATACGTGCAATTGTCCCTCGCCGCGTCGGTGGCGATGGCGATTTCCGGTGAAGCAGCGGCGCTGGATCAGCCGCGCAACTTCCAAAGCGTTGAACAGTGTGTCGACGCCGAAGTGGCCGCCGATCTCTGCTCCAGCGCCTACGTCGCCGCCCTGAACGAACACCGGCGCATCGCCCCGTCCTACACCGACAAGGCCAAGTGCGACGCAGACTTTGCCGCTGGCTGGTGTCAGAAAAATTCCGATGGCCGTTTCGTGCCGAAACTCGGCGGCTTCAAAGTGCCCGGCAATGCCGAGACGCCGCAAGATCTCGATGCCATCGCCAATTCGCAAATGCCGGCGGGCGACTCCACCACCAGCAGCAGCAGCGCAAGCCACGGCGGCTCGCACTATTCCGGTGGCTCAGGTGGCGGCGGCAATGGCTGGCTGACCGGCTGGCTGATCGGCAACGCAATGAGCAACAACGCCGAACGCACCGTTTACCGTGATCGCGAAACGCGCCAGCCGTACAACACCTCAACGCAGTACCGCCGAGCTGACACAACCTCGCGCAGCCAGTCGGATTACGAGAGCAGCAAGAGCAAACCGGTGAACGTTGCGTCGTCGACTTCGCGCGGCGGCTTCGGCAGCCAGTCCAGCGCCCGCAGCGGTTGGGGTGGCTGGGGCAGCAGTTCCGGACGCTCGAGCAGCTGACATGAAAAAGATCCACTGCGCCGAGCGCCCCGACTGGAAACACACCGCCGAAAGCCTCGGTTTCCTGTTCCACACCATCGACGACGAACCGTACTGGGACGAAAGCGCCTACTACCAGTTCAGCCTCGCGCAGATCGAAAACGATCTGGAAGACCCGACCACCGAACTGCACGAGATGTGCATGGATCTGGTTGATCGCGTGGTCAACAGCGAGGAGTTGCTCGATCGCCTCAGCATCCCGGCGGCATACTACGACATGATCCGCACCTCCTGGCGCGAGGGTCATCCGCATCTGTACGGTCGCATGGACTTTTCCTACAGCGGCAACGGGCCGGCGAAACTGCTGGAGCTCAACTACGACACGCCGACCAGCCTCTACGAGGCGGCGGCGTTTCAGTGGGGCTGGCTGGAACAATGCATCGAACGCGGCACCTTGCCCCGGCATGCCGACCAGTTCAACAGCATCGACACCAAGCTGCATCAGGCTTTCGCCGAGTTGCAGTTGAAGCGGCCGTTCTACTTTGCCTCGATGAAGGACTCGGTCGAGGACAAAGGCACCACCGATTACCTGCGGCTGATCGCGGAAAAGGTCGGCATCGAATCACGCCACATCGATATCGAAGACATCGGCCTGACGGCTGAGGGTCGTTTCGTCGATCTACAGGATCGCTGGATCCCGCATCTGTTCAAGCTGCACGCCTGGGAATTCATCTTCCACGAACCGTTCGGCGCGGCGATCGCCGAATGCGATACGCAGTTTTTCGAACCGGCGTGGAAGGCGATCCTG
>NZ_JH635998.1:2879212-2901625 GCF_000257605.1 Pseudomonas sp. R62 | reverse complement strand
ACGCAGTTTTTCGAACCGGCGTGGAAGGCGATCCTGTCGAACAAAGGTGCGCTGCCGCTGCTGTGGGAATTGCACAAGGGACATCCGAATCTGCTCGCCGCGCACCTTGATCCGAATCCGCAGAGTGGCGTGCCGAAGGGCTGGGTGCGCAAGCCGTACTTTTCCCGCGAAGGTGCCAACATCGAACTGCAAACAGCGGAAGGTCTGATTGTCAAAGAGGACGGGCCTTACACCGATGCGCCGTTCATCCTGCAGGAGTTCGCGCCGCTGCCGAAGTTTGGCGACAGCTACACGCTGATTGGCTCGTGGGTGATTGGTGATGAGGCGGCAGGGATTGGTGTGCGCGAGGACAACAGTCTGATCACCAAGGATTCAAGTCGATTTTTGCCGCACCTGATCTTGGATTAAGACGAAGTTACCTTGTGGGAGCGAGCCTGCTCGCGAAAGCGTCCTGTCAGTTACAGGTGCATCGACTGATCTGACGCATTCGCGAGCAGGCTCGCTCCCACAGGTAATCGAACATAACCGTAAATATTGCCTCACAAAAAAGGCCCGTCGTTTAAGCGACGGGCCTTTTTCATTCAAAGCGGTTACAGCGGTAAATCAGAACGGAATATCGTCATCGAAGCTGTCGAAATCCGGAGCCGGTTGCGGTGCGGCCTGCTGAGGCGCCGGAGCCGAACGCTGCTGTGGAGCCGACTGCTGCGGGCGTGGAGCCTGCTGACGTGGCGCCTGCTGCTGGTAGTTGTTGCCGCCTTGCTGGTCGCCCTGTTGTGGACGGCCGCCGAGCAGTTGCATGGTGCCTTGCATGTCGACCACGATTTCAGTGGTGTAACGCTTGATGCCGTCCTTTTCCCACTCGCGGGTCTGCAGCTTGCCTTCGATGTACACCTGCGAACCCTTGCGCAGGTATTCACCGGCGATCTCGGCCACCTTGCCGAACATCGATACGCGGTGCCATTCGGTCTTCTCGACCTTCTGACCGGTCTGCTTGTCGGTCCATTGTTCGCTGGTGGCCAGACTCAGGTTGGTCACGGCGTTACCGTTAGGCAGGTAGCGAACTTCGGGATCCTGGCCGCAAGTGCCGACCAATATGACTTTGTTAACCCCACGGGCCATAACGTTCTCCTAAGCGTCGCACGCAGCCCCGGCCGGGTTGTTGACCAGGCGTTCGAGGGTGGTGCGATCCACTAATTCTTTGTCCAGTTTGATGTAAACAGCCGCCTCTTCGGCGACTATCACTGCATCTGTTACCCCTACCAGGGCCTTGAGGCGCTCGACCAGACCCGCTTCGCGGATCGCTTCGGGCGACAACGGCAAGCGCAGGCTCGTCACGTAGGGAGGTTCGCGCATGGTAACAGCAAAGGCCAGCCAAAGTGCAGCCAGCGCGGCGCATCCGAGGAACACAACCGACAGACCGCCATGCTGGAACAACCAGCCGCCGAGTATCCCGCCGAGTGCCGAACCGAGGAACTGGCTGGTGGAGTACACGCCCATTGCCGTGCCCTTGCCGCCTGCCGGTGAAACCTTGCTGATCAGCGACGGCAACGACGCCTCGAGCAGGTTGAACGCGGTGAAGAACACTACCGTGCCGATCACCAGAGCGCGCAGGCTGTCGCCGAACTGCCAGAAGAATAGTTCAGTCAGCATCAGTGTCATGACGGCGCCGAGCAAAACTCGTTTCATTTTGCGTCGCTTCTCGCCGTAGATGATGAAAGGGATCATGGCGAAGAACGAAATCAGCAGCGCGGTGAGGTAGACCCACCAGTGCTGTTCCTTGGGCAGACCGGCTTTTTCCACCAGTGCCAGCGGCAAGGCGACGAAGCTCGACATCAACATGGCATGTAACACAAAGATGCCCAGATCCAGGCGCAGCAGGTCCGGGTGCTTGAGCGTCGGCATCAGCGCCTGCCGGGCCACGCCGGATTCCCGGTGCTGCAACGGCCCGGTGGATTGCGGCACCATGAACATGATGATCAGGATGCCGAGCAGCGCCATGGCGCCAGTGGCGAGGAACAGCCCGGACAGCCCGAACGCACTGGTCAGTAACGGCCCGACCACCATGGCCACGGCGAACGACAGGCCGATGGTCATGCCGATCATCGCCATGGCTTTGGTCCGATGCTGCTCGCGGGTCAGGTCGGAAAGCAGCGCCATCACCGCTGCGGAAATCGCCCCGGCGCCTTGCAGGATCCGCCCGGCGATCACACCCCAGATCGAATCGGCCTGGGAAGCCAGAACACTGCCGAGAGCGAAGACGATCAGGCCGAGGTAGATCACCGGCCGGCGACCGATGCGGTCGGAAATGATCCCGAACGGAATCTGGAAAATTGCCTGGGTCAGACCGTAAGCGCCAATCGCCAGCCCGATCAGGGCCGGGGTCGCTCCCGCCAGATCCATGCCATAGGTCGCCAGCACCGGCAACACCATGAACATGCCAAGCATACGGAAGGCGAACACCAGGGCCAGACCGCTCGCCGCGCGGGTCTCGCTGCCACTCATGCGTTCGCTGTGGGGATCGTGCATGGAAAAACCTCGTGTGAACCGGCGGCGATTCTACCAGTCCCATCGGAAGACGGGGTATATCGCGACGCTATGACGCGTATAGATGAAACTCTCTTCATGAACGGCAAAACGCCCTTCGTTTGATAGTGTGCATCCATCCAGTATTTGCCCGTATACTCCTACGTTTTCGACGCCCGCCAAGCGAGGCCACTTTGGACAAGATCCTGATACGTGGGGCCCGTACCCACAACCTGAAGAACATCGACCTGACCCTGCCACGGGACAAGCTGATCGTCATCACCGGCCTGTCCGGATCCGGCAAGTCGTCCCTGGCGTTCGACACGCTGTATGCCGAAGGTCAGCGCCGCTATGTCGAATCGCTGTCGGCCTATGCCCGGCAGTTCCTGTCGATGATGGAAAAACCCGACGTCGACACCATCGAAGGCCTGTCGCCGGCGATCTCCATCGAACAGAAGTCGACCTCGCACAACCCGCGCTCCACGGTCGGCACCATCACCGAAATCTACGACTACCTGCGCTTGCTCTATGCCCGCGTCGGTACGCCGCGTTGCCCGGATCACGACATTCCACTGGAAGCGCAGACCGTCAGCCAGATGGTCGATCTGGTGCTGGCGCAGCCGGAAGGCAGCAAACTCATGCTGCTGGCGCCGGTGATCCGCGAGCGCAAGGGCGAACACCTGTCGGTCTTCGAAGAATTGCGTGCGCAAGGTTTCGTCCGCGCCCGGGTCAACGGGCGGATCTGCGAGCTCGACGAGCTGCCGAAGCTGGATAAACAGAAGAAGCATTCGATCGATGTGATCGTCGACCGCTTCAAGGTTCGTGCCGATCTGCAGCAACGTCTGGCCGAGTCTTTCGAGACGGCGCTGAAACTGGCCGACGGCATTGCCCTGGTCGCGCCGATGGACGACGAGCCCGGCGAAGAAATGATCTTCTCCGCACGCTTCGCCTGCCCGATTTGCGGCCATGCGATCAGCGAACTGGAACCCAAGCTGTTTTCCTTCAACAACCCGGCCGGCGCCTGCCCGACCTGTGACGGCCTGGGTGTGAAGCAGTTCTTCGACATCAAGCGTCTGGTCAATGGCGAGCTGACCCTGGCCGAAGGTGCAATACGCGGCTGGGACAGGCGCAACGTCTATTACTTCCAGATGCTCGGCTCACTCGCCTCGCACTACAAGTTCAGCCTGGACAAGCCCTTCAACGAGCTGAGCGCCGAGCAGCAGAAGTTCATCCTGCACGGCAGCGGCTCGCAGAACGTCGACTTCAAATACCTGAACGACCGTGGCGACATCGTCAAACGCTCGCACCCTTTCGAGGGCATCGTGCCGAATCTTGAGCGTCGCTATCGCGAAACCGAATCGGCGAGCGTGCGCGAAGAGCTGGCCAAGTTCCTCAGCCATCAGGCCTGCCCGGATTGCCGTGGCACGCGTCTGCGCCGTGAAGCGCGGCACGTCTGGGTCGGTGAGAAAACCCTGCCGGCAGTGACCAATCTGCCGATCGGCGATGCCTGTGAATATTTCGGCGCGCTGAAGATGACCGGTCGGCGTGGCGAGATCGCCGACAAGATCCTCAAGGAAATCCGCGAGCGTCTGCAATTTCTGGTCAACGTCGGCCTCGACTATCTGTCGCTGGATCGCAGTGCCGACACATTGTCCGGTGGCGAGGCGCAACGGATTCGTCTGGCCAGCCAGATTGGCGCCGGTCTGGTCGGCGTTCTTTATATCCTCGATGAACCGTCCATTGGTCTGCATCAGCGCGACAACGATCGGCTGCTCGGTACGCTCAAGCATTTGCGCGATATCGGCAACACGGTAATCGTGGTCGAGCATGATGAAGACGCGATTCGTCTGGCTGACTATGTCGTCGATATCGGTCCTGGCGCAGGTGTGCACGGCGGGCGGATCGTTGCCGAGGGCACGCCGGATGAAGTCATGGCGCACCCGGATTCGCTGACTGGCAAATACCTGTCCGGCCGGGTGAAGATCGAAGTGCCGGCCAAACGCACGCCGCGCAACAAGAAGCTCAACCTGTCGCTCAAAGGTGCGCGTGGCAACAACCTGCGCAACGTCGATCTGGACATCCCGATCGGCCTGCTGACTTGCGTGACTGGCGTATCCGGTTCGGGCAAATCGACCCTGATCAACAACACGCTGTTCCCGCTCAGCGCCACTGCACTGAATGGCGCGACCACGCTGGAAGCGGCTGCGCATGACAGCATCAAAGGTCTGGAACATCTCGACAAAGTCGTCGATATCGACCAGAGCCCGATCGGCCGCACGCCGCGCTCCAACCCGGCGACCTACACCGGGCTGTTCACACCGATCCGCGAACTGTTTGCCGGCGTGCCCGAGTCGCGCTCCCGGGGTTACGGCCCGGGGCGTTTCTCGTTCAACGTCAAGGGCGGTCGCTGCGAAGCGTGCCAGGGCGATGGCCTGATCAAGGTGGAAATGCACTTCCTGCCGGACATCTACGTGCCCTGCGACGTGTGCAAGAGCAAGCGCTACAACCGCGAAACCCTTGAGATCAAATACAAGGGCAAGAGCATCCATGAAACCCTCGAAATGACCATCGAGGAAGCACGGGAGTTCTTCGATGCGGTGCCGGCACTGGCGCGCAAGCTGCAAACGCTGATGGATGTCGGCTTGTCGTACATCAAGCTCGGGCAATCGGCGACGACCCTGTCCGGCGGTGAAGCGCAGCGGGTCAAGTTGTCGCGCGAGCTGTCCAAACGCGACACGGGCAAAACCCTGTACATCCTCGACGAGCCAACCACCGGCCTGCACTTCGCCGATATCCAGCAGTTACTCGATGTTCTGCATCGTCTGCGCGACCACGGCAACACTGTGGTGGTCATCGAGCACAACCTCGATGTGATCAAGACCGCTGACTGGCTGGTGGACCTCGGTCCTGAAGGCGGTTCCAAAGGCGGGCAGATCATTGCCACCGGTACGCCGGAGGAAGTTGCCGAGATGAAGCAATCTCACACCGGCCATTACCTCAAGCCGCTGCTGATCCGTGATCGGGCGTAACTGCCAGGCATGAAAAAGCCCCTGTCACCGTTGAAGTGACAGGGGCTTTTTTGTAGCCGTGCAATCAGGACGCGTGGGACTGCAGGTAGTTCTCGAGACCGATCAGCTTGATCAGGCCCAACTGCTTTTCCAGCCAGTAGGTGTGATCTTCTTCGGTGTCGTTGAGCTGAACCCGCAGAATTTCGCGGCTGACATAGTCCTTGTGTTGCTCGCAAAGTTCGATGCCTTTGCACAGCGCAGCGCGGACTTTGTATTCGAGGCGCAGATCAGCTTCGAGCATCGTAGGCACCGTGGTGCCGACATCCAGATCGTCCGGACGCATGCGCGGCGTGCCTTCGAGCATCAGAATCCGCCGCATCAACGCATCGGCGTGGCCGGCTTCTTCTTCCATCTCGTGGTTGATGCGCTCGTAGAGCTTGGTGAACCCCCAGTCCTCATACATCCGCGAATGAACGAAATACTGGTCACGCGCGGCCAGCTCGCCGGTCAGCAACGTATTGAGGTAATCGATTACATCTGGGTGGCCTTGCATCGCCCTACATCTCCCTTCCTGAAAGTCTGTAGTTTGAACCAACCTGACCGGAAGGTCACTCGCTTCGCGCAATAAAAGCGAAGATATTCTGAGAAAAGCAGGCCAAATAACGCAAAAACCGCCCAAATGAGGGCGGTTCTGCTTCTCGTTTAGACTACGTTAAGCTGTCAGTTGAGCAGCTTTGCGATTGCTTCTCCATACGCCGGATCGGCTTTGTAGAAATGCTGCAACTGACGATCGACGACGTCGCTGGAAACGCCCGCCATTGCGCCGGCAATGTTGCTGACCAGCAATGCTTTCTGCTCGTCGCTCATCAAGCGGAACAAGGCACCGGCATGGCTGTAGTAGTCGGTGTCTTCGCGGTGATCATAACGATCAGCGGCACCGCTCAAGGCCAGCGCTGGCTCCGCGTAATGCGGCGCTTGCTTCGGTGACTCAACGTAGCTGTTCGGTTCATAGTTCGGCGCCGCGCCGCCATTGCTGCCGAACGCCATGGAGCCGTCACGCTGATAAGTATTCACCGGACTGCGCGGAGCGTTCACCGGCAATTGCTGGTGATTGGTGCCCACACGGTAGCGGTGCGCGTCAGCGTATGCGAATACACGGCCTTGCAGCATGCGGTCTGGCGACAGACCGACGCCTGGCACCATGTTGCTCGGGCCAAACGCCGCCTGTTCAACTTCAGCGAAGTAGTTCAACGGGTTGCGATTCAACTCCAGCTCACCAACTTCGATCAACGGAAACTCCTTCTGCGACCAAGTCTTGGTCACGTCGAATGGATTCTCGTAATGAGCCGCCGCTTGCGCTTCGGTCATGATCTGAATGCACACGCGCCATTTCGGGAATTCACCGCGCTCGATGGCCTCGAACAGGTCACGCTGCGCATAGTCCGGGTCGGTACCGGCCAAACGGGCGGCCTCGGCTGGCGCCAGGTTCTTGATGCCCTGCTGGGTCTTGTAGTGCCACTTCACCCAGTGACGCTCACCTTTGGCGTTGATCAGGCTGTAGGTGTGGCTACCGAAGCCGTGCATGTGACGGTAGCCGTCAGGGATGCCACGATCAGAAAACAGGATGGTGACCTGGTGCAGCGCCTCAGGCGAATGCGACCAGAAATCCCACATCATCTGCGCGCTTTTCAGGTTGCTTTGCGGCAGACGCTTTTGCGTGTGGATAAAGTCAGGAAATTTCAGCGGATCGCGGATGAAGAACACTGGCGTGTTGTTGCCGACGATGTCCCAATTGCCTTCCTCGGTGTAGAACTTCAAGGCGAAGCCGCGCGGATCGCGCTCAGTGTCGGCCGAACCACGCTCGCCACCTACGGTGGAAAAGCGCAGAAAGGTTGGCGTTTGTTTGCCTACCGATTCGAACAACTTTGCACTGGTGTATTCGGTGATGTCACGGGTGACGGTGAACGTACCGTAAGCGCCCGAGCCCTTAGCGTGGACACGGCGTTCTGGAATGTTTTCACGGTTGAAGTGCGCAAGTTTTTCGATCAGATGGAAATCGTCGAGAAGCAGCGGACCGCGTGGGCCGGCGGAACGGGAATTCTGGTTGTCAGCGACTGGCGCGCCACTGGCGGTTGTAAGCGTCTTGGTCTGGCTCATGCGGTCTTCTTCCTCTGTCAGTCTTGAACTGCCGGCTAATGGGCTTGGCGGGAAGTATTGATCATCGACGTTACAGCTACAAATTCATTAACTTGCAGGCATCGATAGATAATTACTAATTATGTTTTCCCGACACATAGTGGCAGTTCAACCATGTCAGAAACTTGTACGGACGACGCATTTCTTACAGGCACAAAAAACCGGGCACTAGGCCCGGTTCTTTGTTTCAGACTGACGTCTTACTCGGCGGATACAGCTTCGCCAGCAGTAGCACGATCAACCAACTCGACGTACGCCATAGGCGCGTTGTCGCCAGCGCGGAAACCGCACTTGAGGATGCGCAGGTAGCCACCCTCACGGGTAGCGTAACGCTTGCCCAGGTCGTTGAAGAGCTTACCAACGATAGCTTTCGAACGAGTACGGTCGAAAGCCAGACGGCGGTTAGCCAGGCTGTCTGTCTTGGCCAGAGTGATCAGCGGCTCGGCAACGCGGCGCAGTTCTTTGGCTTTTGGCAGAGTAGTTTTGATCAGCTCGTGCTCGAACAGCGACACCGCCATGTTTTGGAACATGGCCTTGCGGTGCGAGCTGGTGCGGCTCAGGTGACGACCACTTTTACGATGACGCATGGTTCATTCCTTACCAAACACTACGTTCGGTGATTACGACGATCAGGCAGTCGCCTTGTCGTCCTTCTTAAGACTTGCAGGCGGCCAGTTGTCGAGGCGCATGCCGAGGGACAGACCGCGGGAGGCCAGAACGTCCTTGATTTCAGTCAAGGATTTCTTGCCCAGGTTCGGAGTCTTCAACAGCTCTACTTCGGTACGCTGAATCAGGTCGCCGATGTAGTAGATGTTTTCCGCCTTAAGGCAGTTAGCCGAACGTACAGTCAGTTCCAGATCGTCAACCGGGCGAAGCAGGATCGGATCGATCTCGTCTTCCTGCTCGACAACCAGCGGCTCACTTTCACCTTTGAGGTCGACGAACGCAGCCAGCTGCTGTTGCAGGATGGTTGCAGCGCGACGGATAGCCTCTTCAGGATCCAGGGTACCGTTGGTTTCCAGATCAATAACCAGCTTGTCCAGGTTGGTACGCTGTTCGACACGGGCGTTTTCCACCACGTAAGCGATACGGCGAACCGGGCTGAACGAAGAGTCAAGCTGCAAGCGACCGATGCTGCGGCTTTCGTCTTCATCGCTCTGACGCGAGTCGGCTGGTTCATAACCACGACCACGAGCTACGGTGAGCTTCATGTTCAGGGCGCCGTTAGACGCCAGGTTAGCGATTACGTGATCGGGATTAACGATCTCGACATCATGATCCAGCTGAATATCGGCAGCGGTAACCACCCCCGAACCCTTCTTCGACAAGGTCAGCGTAACTTCGTCACGACCGTGCAGCTTGATGGCCAGACCTTTAAGGTTCAACAGGATTTCAATTACGTCTTCCTGTACACCTTCGATGGCGCTGTACTCGTGGAGCACACCGTCAATCTCGGCCTCGACTACTGCGCAGCCGGGCATTGAGGACAACAGGATGCGGCGCAGCGCGTTGCCCAGGGTGTGGCCAAAACCACGCTCGAGAGGCTCGAGAGTGATCTTGGCGCGGGTTGGACTGACAACCTGCACATCAATGTGGCGGGGTGTCAGGAACTCATTTACCGAAATCTGCATGGATGCACCTATTTTCTAGCCCTTACTTGGAGTAGAGCTCGACAATCAGGCTTTCGTTGATGTCGGCGGACAGATCACTGCGAGCAGGAACGTTCTTGAAAACGCCCGACTTCTTCTCAGTGTCTACTTCTACCCATTCTACGCGGCCACGTTGGGCACACAGATCGAGAGCTTGGACAATGCGAAGTTGGTTTTTTGCTTTCTCGCGAACTGCAACCACGTCACCAGCACGAACCTGATACGACGGAACGTTTACGGTCTGACCGTTTACGCTGATCGACTTGTGCGATACCAGCTGGCGGGATTCGGCACGAGTCGAACCAAAGCCCATACGGTATACAACGTTGTCCAGACGGCATTCGAGCAGTTGCAGCAGGTTTTCACCGGTTGCACCTTTCTTGCCAGCAGCTTCTTTGTAGTAGCCGCTGAACTGACGCTCGAGAACGCCGTAGATACGACGGACCTTCTGCTTTTCACGCAGTTGGGTGCCGTAGTCGGACTGGCGACCGCGGCGTTGGCCGTGGATACCAGGTGCTGCTTCAATGTTGCACTTCGATTCGATCGCGCGCACGCCGCTCTTCAGGAAGAGATCGGTGCCTTCGCGACGAGCGAGTTTGCATTTTGGACCAATGTAACGAGCCATTCTTTACAATCTCCTGGATTACACGCGGCGCTTCTTCGGCGGACGGCACCCGTTGTGCGGGATTGGCGTCACGTCGGTGATGCTGGCGATCTTGTAGCCACAGCCGTTCAAAGCGCGGACTGCGGATTCACGACCTGGACCTGGACCCTTGACGTTTACGTCGAGGTTTTTCAGGCCGTATTCCAGCGCAGCTTGACCAGCACGCTCAGCAGCTACTTGAGCAGCGAACGGGGTGGACTTGCGGGAACCGCGGAAACCCGAACCACCGGAGGTAGCCCAGGAAAGAGCGTTACCTTGACGGTCGGTGATGGTCACGATGGTGTTGTTAAAAGATGCATGGATGTGGGCGATGCCATCAACCACTGTCTTTTTAACTTTTTTACGAGGACGAGCAGCAGGTTTTGCCATGATTAAATTCCTGTCGATTCGCTGGGGCGATTACTTGCGGATCGGCTTACGCGGACCTTTACGGGTACGCGCGTTGGTCTTGGTACGCTGACCGCGTACTGGCAGACCACGACGATGACGCAGACCGCGATAGCAACCGAGGTCCATCAAGCGCTTGATTTTCATGTTGATTTCGCGACGCAGGTCACCTTCAGTGGTGAACTTCGCCACTTCGCCACGCAGCTGTTCAATTTGCTCGTCGCTCAGATCTTTGATCTTTGCTGCTGGGTTTACCCCAGTCACTGCACAGATCTTCTGCGCAGTAGTGCGACCAACACCATAGATGTAGGTCAGCGAGATAACAGTATGCTTGTTATCTGGAATGTTAACGCCTGCAATACGGGCCATTCAGTGGGACTCCAATTGACAGCTACCTACGCCCCGGAAGCCAAGAAATAGGGCGCGAGATAATATCGCTGTAATAACAAATAATCAACCCGGTAGCGCACTAGCTACCGGGCTTGAAGCACAATCACACTCAGCCTTGGCGCTGTTTGTGACGCGGTTCCGCGCTGCAAATTACTCGAACAACACCTTCGCGGCGAATAATCTTGCAGTTACGGCACAGCTTTTTCACCGATGCACGAACTTTCATCACCAACTCCTCGAACCTTATGGGTACTCAGCGCAACATGCCGCTGCCGTAACCCTTCAGGTTGGCTTTCTTCATCAGGGATTCGTACTGGTGCGAAACGAGGTGCGATTGTACTTGGGACATGAAGTCCATCACAACCACGACCACGATCAGCAACGAGGTCCCGCCAAGGTAGAACGGAACGTTTGCTGCAACCACCAGGAATTGGGGCAACAGGCACACGGCCGTCATGTAAAGAGCACCGAACAGGGTCAAGCGGGTCAGAACGCCATCAATATAGCGCGCAGACTGCTCACCTGGACGGATGCCCGGAATAAAGGCACCGGACTTCTTCAGGTTTTCCGCTACGTCTTTCGGATTGAACATCAACGCCGTATAGAAGAAGCAGAAGAAAATAATCCCTGCACTAAACAGCAGAATATTCAACGGCTGACCAGGAGCGATCGACTGCGAGATGTCCTGCAACCAGCCCATACCTTCAGACTGACCGAACCAGGCACCCAACGAAGCCGGAAACAGCAAGATGCTGCTCGCGAAAATAGCCGGAATAACACCGGCCATGTTCACCTTCAGCGGCAAGTGGCTTGTCTGCGCAGCAAAAACCTTGCGGCCCTGCTGACGCTTGGCGTAGTGAACAGCGATACGACGCTGGCCACGCTCAATGAACACCACGAAACCGATAATCGCTACTGCCAGCAAACCGATGGCAACCAGGGCGAAGATGTTGATATCACCCTGACGCGCAGACTCGAAAGACTGCCCGATTGCTCTCGGAAGACCGGCGACGATACCCGAAAAAATCAACATCGAGATACCGTTGCCAACACCACGCTCAGTAATCTGCTCACCCAGCCACATCATGAACATCGCACCAGCCACAAATGTGGTTACCGCGACGAAATGGAAGCCAAAGTCACCAGTGAACGCGACGCCCTGCCCGGCCAGACCAATGGACATGCCAATAGCCTGGACCAGAGCGAGAGCGACGGTGAGGTAGCGGGTGTACTGGCTAATCTTGCGACGGCCAGCTTCACCTTCCTTCTTCAACTGCTCCAGCTGCGGGCTGACGGCGGTCATCAGTTGCATGATGATCGATGCCGAAATGTACGGCATGATCCCCAGTGCAAAGATGCTCATCCGTTCCAGCGCGCCGCCGGAGAACATGTTGAACAAGCTAAGAATGGTCCCCTCATTCTGTCGAAACAGGTCTGCGAGTCGGTCCGGGTTGATACCTGGAACCGGGATGTGTGCGCCTATTCGGTAGACGATAATCGCCAGGAACAGAAAACGCAGACGAGCCCAGAGTTCAGACATACCGCCTTTGCCGAGCGCAGAGAGAGCACCTTGCTTAGCCATTTATTCCTCGAACTTGCCGCCAGCTGCTTCGATAGCCGCACGCGCACCTTTGGTGGCGCCGATTCCCTTGCCGATAGTGACAGCGCGAGTCACTTCACCGGACAGCATGATTTTCACACGCTGTACGTTGACGTTGATCACGTTGGCATCTTTCAGGGACTGCACAGTAACGATGTCGCCTTCCACTTTGGCCAGCTCGGACAAACGCACTTCTGCGCGATCCATGGCTTTCAGGGAAACGAAACCGAACTTAGGCAGACGACGATGCAGCGGCTGTTGACCGCCTTCAAAGCCTGGAGCGATGGTGCCACCGGAGCGGGAGGTCTGACCTTTGTGACCACGGCCACCAGTCTTGCCCAAACCACTACCGATACCACGGCCCGGACGATGCTTTTCGCGACGGGAACCCGGCGCTGGACTCAGATCATTGAGTTTCATCGATTAACCCTCGACACGCAGCATGTAGTAAGCCTTGTTGATCATCCCGCGATTCTCGGGAGTATCCTGGACTTCTACAGTGTGACCGATGCGACGCAGACCCAGACCCTTAACGCACAGTTTGTGGTTAGGGATGCGGCCGGTCATGCTTTTGATCAGCGTAACTTTAACGGTAGCCATGATTACTTGATCTCCTCAACACGCAGGCCACGCTTGGCAGCGATGGACTCAGGAGACTGCATAGCCTTCAGACCCTTGAAAGTGGCGTGAACCACGTTTACCGGGTTAGTCGAGCCGTAGCACTTGGCCAGAACGTTCTGAACGCCAGCAACTTCGAGGACAGCACGCATAGCGCCGCCAGCGATGATACCGGTACCTTCAGAAGCAGGCTGCATGTACACCTTCGAAGCGCCGTGAGCGGACTTCATTGCGTACTGCAGAGTGGTGCCGTTCAGGTCAACTTGAATCATGTTGCGGCGAGCAGCTTCCATTGCCTTCTGGATCGCAGCAGGCACTTCACGCGACTTGCCACGGCCGAAGCCAACACGCCCTTTACCATCACCAACCACGGTCAACGCGGTGAAAGTGAAGATACGGCCGCCTTTAACGGTTTTGGCTACGCGGTTAACTTGAACCAGCTTCTCGATGTAGCCTTCGTCGCGCTTTTGGTCGTTATTTGACATAACTTAGAACTCCAGCCCAGCTTCACGAGCAGCATCAGCCAGCGCTTTAACGCGGCCGTGGTACTTGAAGCCAGAGCGGTCGAAAGCCACTTGCGATACGCCAGCGGCCTTAGCACGCGTAGCGACCAGCTGGCCAACCTTTGTGGCCGCGTCGATGTTGCCAGTGGCACCATCACGCAGTTCTTTATCCAAAGTCGAGGCACTTGCCAGGACTTTGTTGCCGTCGGCCGAGATGACCTGGGCGTAGATGTGCTGCGACGAGCGGAACACGCAGAGACGCACGACTTCGAGTTCGTGCATTTTCAGGCGTGCTTTGCGAGCGCGACGCAGTCGAGTAACTTTTTTGTCGGTCATTTGCTATGCCCTACTTCTTCTTGGCTTCTTTACGACGGACGACTTCGTCCGCGTAGCGCACACCTTTGCCTTTGTACGGCTCTGGTGGACGGAAGTCGCGGATCTCGGCGGCCACTTGACCTACCAGCTGCTTGTCGATGCCCTTGATCAGGATATCGGTCTGGCTAGGAGTCTCAGCGGTGATGCCTTCCGGCAGTTCGTAATCCACTGGGTGCGAGAAGCCAAGAGCCAGGTTCAGAACCTGACCTTTTGCTTGCGCTTTGTAACCAACACCGACCAGCTGGAGCTTGCGCTCGAAGCCTTGGCTTACGCCCTGGACCATGTTGTTTACCAACGCACGCGTGGTACCGGCCATTGCGCGAGTTTGTTGATCGCCATTGCGAGCAGCGAAACGCAGCTCACCAGCCTCTTCAACGATCTCAACGGACGAATGGATGTTCAGTTCAAGAGTACCCTTGGCACCCTTCACCGAAAGCTGTTGGCCTGCGAATTTGACTTCGACACCGGCTGGCAGCTTAACGGGGTTCTTAGCGACGCGAGACATGCTTATCCCCCCTTAGAACACAGTGCAAAGAACTTCGCCGCCGACACCGGCAGCGCGCGCAGCACGATCCGTCATCACACCTTTGTTGGTGGAGACGATAGACACGCCAAGACCGCCACGAACTTTCGGCAGATCTTCAACGGACTTGTACTGACGCAGGCCTGGACGACTAACGCGCTTCACTTCTTCGATAACCGGACGGCCTTCGAAGTACTTCAGCGAGATGGACAGTGACGGCTTGGCGTCGGTGGTGATCTGAAAATCCGCGATGTAACCTTCGTCCTTCAGGACTTTTGCTACAGCTGCCTTCAACGTGGAAGACGGCATGCTTACGACAGACTTTTCAGCCATCTGGGCATTACGGATTCGAGTTAGCATGTCCGCTAACGGGTCCTGCATACTCATGGGCTAGACGCTCCTAATACAAAAAAATTAGCCTTGCGGCTACTACTTGTCGCCGAGAACTTCCGGGCAGAAAAACACGGGCTCAGGCGAGCCGGTCATTCTAGACACACCCCAGAAATGAATCAAGCCCCAAAAGGGGCTTGATTCAGATTCAAGGCCACCGATGGTCAGGTTCTTGCGAACCCGAACACCGAGACTTTGACAACTATTACCAGCTGGCTTTAACCAGACCTGGCACGTCACCACGCATTGCAGCTTGACGCAGCATATTACGGCCGAGGCCGAACTTGCGGTACACGCCGTGCGGACGACCAGTCAGGCGGCAACGGTTACGCATGCGCGAAGCGCTTGCGTCACGTGGTTGCTTCTGCAGAGCTACGGTAGCTTCCCAACGCGCTTCTGGACTTGCGTTCAGATCGACGATGATAGCTTTCAGCGCTGCACGCTTGGTGGCGTACTTGGCAACGGTGAGCTGACGCTTCAGCTCACGGTTCTTCATGCTCTTCTTGGCCATTTTCCTACTCCAATCAGTTGCGGAACGGGAATTTGAAAGCACGCAGCAGAGCGCGGCCTTCATCATCGTTCTTGGCAGTGGTGGTCAGGGTAATGTCCAGACCGCGGAGAGCATCGATCTTGTCGTAGTCGATTTCCGGGAAGATGATCTGCTCTTTCACGCCCATGCTGTAGTTGCCACGACCATCGAAGGACTTGGCATTCAGGCCGCGGAAGTCGCGAACCCGAGGCAGGGAGATCGACAGCAGACGATCCAGGAACTCGTACATACGCTCACGGCGCAGGGTCACTTTGACGCCGATCGGCCATCCTTCGCGGACTTTGAAGCCAGCGATGGATTTACGAGCGTAGGTCACAACGACTTTCTGGCCGGTGATCTTTTCCAGGTCAGCAACAGCGTGCTCGATGACTTTTTTGTCGCCGATCGCTTCGCCCAGACCCATGTTCAGGGTGATTTTGGTAACGCGCGGAACTTCCATCACGTTCGAAAGCTTAAGTTCTTCCTTAAGTTTCGGAGCGATTTCCTTCCGGTAAATCTCTTTTAGTCGTGCCATGGTCTTCTACCTAGCAGTGTTCAAGCATCAACCGCTTTTTGGGTCGACTTGAAGACACGAATTTTCTTACCGTCTTCTACTTTGAAACCAACGCGGTCAGCCTTGTTGGTTTCGCCGTTGAAGATGGCGACGTTGGAAGCGTGCAGTGGCGCTTCTTTCTCGACGATACCGCCCTGTACGCCCGACATCGGGTTAGGCTTGGTATGACGCTTGACCAGGTTCAGACCACCAACAACCAGACGGTTGTCAGCAAGAACCTTCAGCACCTTACCGCGCTTACCTTTGTCTTTGCCGGCGATCACGATGATCTCGTCGTCACGACGAATCTTTTGCATGTCGGATCTCCTTACAGCACTTCTGGGGCGAGCGAGACGATCTTCATGAACTTCTCAGTACGAAGTTCACGGGTCACTGGCCCAAAGATACGGGTGCCGATCGGCTCTTGCTTGTTGTTCAGAAGAACAGCAGCGTTGCCATCAAAGCGGATAATGGAGCCATCAGCACGACGTACGCCGTGACGAGTGCGGACTACAACAGCAGTCATCACTTGGCCTTTTTTCACCTTACCGCGAGGAATTGCTTCCTTCACGGTAACTTTGATGATGTCACCGATACCAGCGTAACGACGATGGGAGCCACCCAGCACCTTGATGCACATAACACGGCGAGCGCCGCTGTTATCGGCCACATCGAGCATGGATTGAGTCTGAATCATATAATTTCTCCGACCCCTAGCCCTTAGACTTCCACAGCGCGTTCGAGAACATCAACCAGCGCCCAAGACTTGGTCTTGGCCATCGGACGAGTTTCACGAATAGTGACTTTGTCGCCGATGTGGCACTGATTGGTTTCGTCGTGCGCGTGCAGCTTAGTCGAACGCTTAACGTATTTACCGTAGATCGGGTGCTTTACGCGACGCTCGATCAGAACGGTGATGGTTTTGTCCATCTTGTCGCTGACAACACGGCCAGTCAGCGTACGGACAGTTTTTTCGGCTTCAGCCATGATCACTTACCTGCCTGCTGGTTGAGCACAGTCTTCACGCGAGCGATGTCACGCTTAACTTGCGAGAGCAGATGAGACTGCCCCAACTGGCCAGTTGCTTTCTGCATGCGCAGATTGAACTGGTCGCGCAGCAAGCCGAGCAGTTGCTCGTTCAGCTGCTGTGCGGATTTTTCACGAAGTTCATTCGCTTTCATCACATCACCGTCCGTTTAACAAAGGAGGTGGCGAGCGGCAGCTTTGCAGCAGCCAGGGCGAAAGCCTCACGCGCCAGCTCTTCAGAAACACCCTCGATTTCATACAGGACTTTGCCTGGCTGAATCTGGGCAACCCAGTACTCCACGTTACCCTTACCTTTACCCATACGAACCTCGAGAGGTTTCTTGGAGATCGGCTTGTCCGGGAATACACGGATCCAGATCTTGCCGCCACGTTTTACGTGACGGGTCAGAGCACGACGCGCTGACTCGATCTGACGAGCGGTGAGACGACCACGAGCAACAGACTTCAGCGCGAACTCGCCGAAGCTGACTTTGCTACCGCGCAGTGCCAGACCACGGTTGTGGCCGGTCATCTGCTTGCGGAACTTCGTACGCTTTGGTTGCAACATTTGGCGTACCCCTTACTTAGCAGCTTTTTTACGAGGCGCTGGTGCTTGTGGTTTCAGTTCTTCTTGGCGACCACCAATAACTTCGCCTTTGAAGATCCAAACCTTTACACCGATCACACCGTAAGTGGTGTGAGCTTCGTAGTTGGCATAGTCGATGTCGGCACGCAGGGTGTGCAGTGGCACACGACCTTCGCGATACCATTCAGTACGTGCGATTTCAGCACCGCCGAGACGACCGCTCACTTGGATTTTGATGCCTTTGGCACCAATGCGCATGGCGTTCTGTACAGCGCGCTTCATAGCGCGACGGAACATTACACGACGCTCCAGCTGCTGAGCTACGCTCTGCGCAACCAGCATACCGTCGAGCTCCGGCTTGCGGATCTCTTCGATATTGATGTGCACAGGCACACCCATTTGCTTGGTCAGGTCCTGACGCAGTTTCTCAACATCTTCACCTTTCTTCCCGATAACGATACCTGGACGAGCGGTGTGGATGGTGATGCGTGCAGTTTGGGCCGGACGATGGATATCGATACGGCTTACGGACGCGCTTTTTAGTTTGTCTTGGAGATACTCACGCACTTTCAGATCTGCGAACAAGTAGTCCGCATAAGTCCGACCGTCTGCGTACCAGACGGAGGTGTGCTCCTTGACGATTCCCAGGCGAATGCCAATGGGATGTACTTTCTGACCCATCTCTTCGACTCCGTTACTTGTCAGCAACCTTGACAGTGATATGGCAAGACCGCTTGACGATGCGATCAGCACGGCCTTTGGCACGTGGCATGATGCGCTTCAGCGAACGCCCTTCGTTGACGAAAACGGTGCTGACCTTCAGGTCATCAACGTCTGCGCCTTCGTTATGCTCGGCGTTGGCTACGGCCGACTCCAGCACTTTCTTCATGATCTCGGCGGCTTTCTTACTGCTGAAAGCCAACAGGTTGAGCGCTTCGCCCACCTTCTTCCCGCGGATCTGGTCGGCGACCAAGCGGGCTTTCTGGGCGGAGATTCGAGCGCCCGACAACTTAGCGGCTACTTCCATTTCCTTACCCCTTAACGCTTGGCTTTCTTGTCAGCCACGTGCCCGCGATAGTTGCGGGTACCGGCGAACTCGCCCAGTTTGTGGCCGACCATGTCTTCGTTAACGAGAACTGGGACGTGCTGACGACCGTTGTGTACTGCGATGGTCAGACCGACCATTTGTGGCAGGATCATCGAACGACGCGACCAGGTTTTAATTGGTTTGCGATCGTTCTTTTCCGCCGCCACTTCGATCTTCTTCAGTAGGTGAAGATCAATAAAAGGACCTTTTTTCAGAGAACGTGGCACTGTCGTATCCCTCTATTTACTTGCGACGACGGACGATCATTTTGTCGGTACGCTTATTACCACGAGTCTTCGCGCCCTTAGTCGGGAAGCCCCATGGCGATACCGGATGACGACCACCAGAGGTACGACCTTCACCACCACCATGTGGGTGGTCAACCGGGTTCATGGCAACACCACGAACGGTTGGGCGAACGCCACGCCAGCGTTTGGCACCAGCTTTACCCAGCGAACGCAGGCTGTGCTCGGAGTTCGAGACTTCACCCAGGGTCGCACGGCATTCAGCCAGGACTTTACGCATTTCACCGGAACGCAGACGCAGGGTCACGTAGACACCTTCACGAGCGATCAGCTGAGCCGAAGCACCAGCGGAACGAGCGATCTGTGCACCTTTACCTGGCTTCAATTCGATGCCGTGTACGGTAGAACCGACTGGAATGTTGCGCAGTTGCAGAGCGTTGCCTGGCTTGATTGGAGCCAGAGCGCCTGCGATCAGCTGGTCGCCAGCACTCACGCCTTTAGGGGCGATGATGTAGCGGCGCTCGCCGTCTGCGTAGCAAAGCAGTGCGATGTGAGCAGTACGGTTTGGATCGTATTCGATACGCTCGACAGTGGCGACGATGCCATCTTTGTCGTTGCGACGGAAATCGACCATACGGTAATGCTGCTTATGACCACCACCGATGTGACGAGTGGTAATACGGCCATTGTTGTTACGACCACCAGACTTCGATTTTTTCTCGAGCAGCGGTGCGTGAGGAGCGCCTTTATGCAGCTCCTGGTTGACCACCTTGACCACAAAACGGCGGCCAGGGGAAGTCGGTTTGCATTTAACGATTGCCATGATGCACCCCTTCCTTACTCAGCACTGCTGCTGAAATCGAGATCTTGGCCTGGCTGAAGGGAGATAACTGCCTTCTTCCAGTCATTACGCTTGCCCAGACCGCGAGCAGTGCGCTTGCTCTTACCCAGAACGTTCAGGGTAGTGACGCGCTCTACTTTCACGCTGAACAGGCTTTCGACGGCCTTCTTGATTTCCAGCTTGGTTGCATCAGTAGCAACCTTGAAAACGAACTGGCCTTTCTTGTCTGCCAGAACCGTAGCCTTCTCGGAAACGTGCGGGCCAAGCAGAACTTTAAATACGCGTTCCTGGTTCATCCCAGCAGCTCCTCGAATTTCTTCACGGCCGACACGGTGATCAACACCTTGTCGTATGCGATCAGACTAACTGGATCGGAACCTTGCACATCACGTACATCTACGTGCGGCAGGTTGCGAGCAGCCAGGTACAGGTTCTGATCAACAGCGTCCGACACGATCAGAACGTCGGTCAGGCTCATGTTGTTCAGTTTGCCCAGCAGATCTTTGGTTTTCGGAGTTTCAACAGCGAAATCCTGAACCACGACCAGACGATCAGTACGCACCAGCTCAGCAAGGATGGAACGCATTGCTGCGCGATACATCTTCTTGTTCAGCTTCTGGGAGTGATCCTGTGGACGAGCTGCGAAAGTGGTACCGCCGCCACGCCAGATTGGGCTACGGATAGTACCGGCACGAGCACGGCCAGTACCTTTCTGACGCCATGGGCGCTTGCCGCCACCACGAACGTCGGAACGGGTCTTCTGCTGCTTGCTACCTTGACGGCCGCCGGCCATGTAGGCCACGACTGCTTGGTGAACCAGCGTCTCGTTGAATTCGCCGCCAAATGTCAGTTCGGAAACTTCGATCGCTTGAGCGTCATTTACATTTAATTGCATGTCAGCTTCCCCTTAACCGCGAGCCTTGGCTGCTGGACGTACAACCAGGTTGCCGCCAGTAGCGCCAGGAACAGCACCCTTGACCAACAACAGATTGCGTTCAGCGTCCACGCGCACTACTTCCAGGGACTGCACGGTCACGCGCTCAGCGCCCATATGACCGGACATTTTTTTGCCCTTGAATACACGACCAGGAGTCTGGCACTGGCCGATAGAGCCTGGGACGCGGTGGGATACGGAGTTACCGTGGGTGTTATCTTGCCCGCGGAAATTCCAACGCTTGATCGTACCCTGGAAGCCTTTACCCTTGGACTGACCGGTTACATCAACCAGTTGACCAGCGGCGAAGATTTCAGCGTTGATCAGATCGCCAGCCTGGTACTCGCCTTCTTCAAGGCGGAATTCCATGGTGGTGCGACCAGCGGCAACGTTCGCTTTAGCGAAGTGGCCAGCCTGAGCTGCTGTTACACGCGAAGCGCGACGCTCGCCGACAGTGACTTGCACTGCACGATAGCCATCGGTCTCTTCAGTTTTGAACTGGGTGACGCGATTCGGCTCGATCTCAATGACCGTGACCGGAATGGAGACACCTTCTTCGGTGAAAATACGGGTCATACCGCATTTACGACCGACTACACCAATAGTCATGTTGTAAACCTCATGAGTGTACGGGGCTTTCACCCGCTATGGCCGCCCATTTCAGAGCGTTACACGACCAAGACCGAGTCTTAGCCGAGGCTGATCTGCACTTCCACACCGGCCGCAAGATCAAGCTTCATCAGCGCGTCAACGGTTTTATCCGTTGGCTGGACGATGTCCAGAACACGCTTATGAGTGCGGATCTCGTACTGGTCACGCGCGTCTTTGTTGACGTGCGGGGAAACCAGAACGGTGAACCGCTCTTTACGGGTAGGCAGTGGAATTGGACCACGCACTTGAGCACCAGTACGTTTCGCGGTTTCCACGATTTCCTGGGTTGATTGGTCGATCAGGCGATGGTCAAAAGCCTTCAACCTGATACGGATTTGCTGATTTTGCATTGGATTTCAGACTCCGGCTGCTATTCCCACCGGGCGCAATACGCCCGTTAAAAGGAGGCGCAATTCTATAGACGCCCCCGATAGGTGTCAACCCAATAAAAAAGCCCCCGCTGAGCGGGGGCTTTTTCAATCCATCAAGCTGACTTTAAAAGTCTTACTCGATGATTTTGGCTACGACGCCAGCGCCGACGGTACGACCGCCTTCACGGATAGCGAAACGCAGACCATCTTCCATCGCGATGGTTTTGATCAGGGTAACAGTCATCTGAATGTTATCACCCGGCATTACCATTTCAACGCCTTCTGGCAGCTCGCAGTTACCAGTCACGTCAGTAGTACGGAAGTAGAACTGTGGACGGTAGCCTTTGAAGAACGGAGTGTGACGACCGCCTTCTTCCTTGCTCAGAACATAAACTTCTGCGGTGAACTTGGTGTGCGGCTTGACCGAACCTGGCTTGACCAGAACCTGGCCACGCTCAACGTCGTCACGCTTGGTACCACGCAGCAGAACGCCGCAGTTCTCGCCAGCACGACCTTCGTCGAGCAGTTTGCGGAACATCTCAACACCGGTGCAGGTGGTGGTGGTGGTGTCACGCAGACCAACGATTTCCAGAGCGTCCTGAACGCGAACGATACCGCGCTCGATACGACCAGTCACAACAGTACCGCGACCCGAGATCGAGAACACGTCTTCGATTGGCATCAGGAATGGCTTGTCGATCATACGAACTGGTTCTGGGATGTAGGTATCCAGAGTTTCAACCAGTTTACGAACGGCAGTGGTA
>NZ_JH635998.1:2862187-2878464 GCF_000257605.1 Pseudomonas sp. R62 | reverse complement strand
GGTGATCATGTTCTTCACGTAGTCAGCGTGACCTGGGCAGTCAACGTGAGCGTAGTGACGAATAGTCGAGTTGTACTCAACGTGAGCGGTGTTGATGGTGATACCGCGAGCTTTTTCTTCTGGTGCGCTGTCGATCTTGTCGAATTCAACGACGGCCGAACCGAAAACTTCGGAGCAGACGCGAGTCAGAGCAGCAGTCAGAGTGGTTTTACCGTGGTCAACGTGACCGATGGTGCCAACGTTGACGTGCGGTAGGGAACGATCAAATTTTTCTTTAGCCACGACAATTAACTCCTAGCCTAAAGGGGCTGAATCAGCCTTGTTTTTTGGTTACGGATTCGACGATGTGCGACGGAGCCGTATCGTATTTTTTGAATTCCATAGAGTAGCTTGCGCGACCCTGGGACATGGAACGAACGTCGGTCGCATAACCGAACATCTCACCCAGTGGAACCTCGGCACGGATAACCTTGCCGGACACTGTGTCTTCCATACCCTGGATCATGCCGCGACGACGGTTAAGGTCGCCCATCACATCACCCATATAGTCTTCAGGCGTAACAACCTCTACCGCCATGATCGGCTCGAGCAACTCACCACCACCCTTCTGGGCCAGTTGCTTGGTCGCCATGGAAGCAGCCACTTTAAACGCCATCTCGTTGGAGTCGACGTCGTGGTAAGAACCATCGAACACGGTAGCCTTCAGGCCGATCAGCGGATAGCCGGCAACAACGCCGTTCTTCATCTGCTCTTCGATACCCTTCTGGATAGCCGGGATGTATTCCTTAGGAACCACACCACCTACAACTTCGTTCACGAATTGCAGACCTTCCTGACCTTCGTCAGCAGGAGCAAAACGGATCCAGCAGTGACCGAACTGGCCGCGACCACCGGACTGACGAACGAACTTGCCTTCGATTTCACAGTTCTTCGTGATGCGCTCACGATACGAAACCTGAGGCTTGCCGATGTTGGCTTCGACGTTGAACTCACGGCGCATCCGGTCAACCAGGATGTCCAGGTGCAGCTCGCCCATGCCCGAGATGATCGTCTGACCAGTCTCTTCATCAGTTTTAACGCGGAAAGACGGGTCTTCCTGAGCGAGTTTGCCCAGAGCGATACCCATTTTTTCCTGGTCATCCTTGGTCTTAGGCTCTACGGCAACCGAAATAACCGGCTCCGGGAAGTCCATGCGAACCAGGATGATTGGCTTGTCAGCGTTGCAGAGGGTTTCACCAGTGGTGACGTCCTTCATGCCGATCAGGGCCGCGATGTCGCCAGCGCGTACTTCCTTGATCTCTTCACGGGCGTTTGCATGCATTTGCACCATACGACCCACGCGCTCCTTCTTGCCTTTGACCGAGTTGATTACGCCGTCGCCGGAGTTCAACACGCCCGAGTAAACGCGGACGAAGGTCAGAGTACCCACGAATGGGTCGGTAGCGATCTTGAACGCCAGAGCCGCGAAAGGCTCGTTGTCGTCTGCATGACGCTCCATCTCTTCTTCCTCGTTATCAGGGTTGGAACCCTTGATAGCAGGAATGTCGGTCGGAGCAGGCAGGTAGTCGATAACGGCGTCGAGAACCAGGGGAACGCCCTTATTCTTGAACGAAGAACCGCAAACGGCCAGAACGATTTCGCCGGCGATAGTACGCTGACGCAAAGCAGCCTTGATCTCTTCGATCGACAGCTCTTCGCCTTCCAGGTACTTGTTCATCAGCTCTTCGTTGGCTTCGGCAGCAGCCTCAACCATGTTGTTGCGCCACTCTTCAGCCAGCTCTTGCAGCTCGGCAGGAATGTCCTTGCGAACAGGGACCATACCTTTGTCGGAGTCGTTCCAGTAGACAGCTTGCATGTTGATCAGATCGATCTGACCCTGGAAGTTGTCTTCGGAACCGATGGCCAACTGGATCGGCACCGGAGTGTGACCCAGACGCTGCTTGATCTGACCGATCACGCGCAGGAAGTTGGCGCCGGCACGGTCCATCTTGTTTACGTAAACAAGACGTGGAACGCCGTATTTGTTGGCTTGACGCCATACGGTTTCCGACTGTGGCTCAACACCCGAAGTACCGCAGAACACAACGACAGCGCCGTCGAGTACGCGCAGGGAACGCTCAACTTCAATGGTGAAGTCAACGTGGCCCGGGGTATCGATTACGTTGAAACGGTGCTCGTGAGAGTACTGCTTCTCGGAACCTTTCCAGAAGGCGGTAATGGCAGCAGAAGTAATGGTAATACCACGCTCCTGCTCCTGAACCATCCAGTCTGTGGTCGCGGCGCCATCATGCACCTCGCCCATTTTGTGACTTTTGCCGGTGTAAAACAGTACGCGCTCGGTGGTGGTGGTTTTACCAGCATCCACGTGAGCGACGATACCGATGTTACGGTAGCGGCTAATCGGAGTAGTACGAGCCATAAAGCCCTCGCAAAATTAGTGAAGCTAAAATTAGAAGCGGTAGTGCGAGAAAGCTTTGTTGGCTTCGGCCATACGGTGCACGTCTTCACGCTTCTTAACAGCAGCACCTTTACCTTCAGCAGCATCCAGCAGTTCGCCAGCCAAACGCAGAGCCATAGACTTCTCGCCGCGCTTACGGGCGAAGTCTACCAACCAGCGCATTGCCAGAGCGTTACGACGGGAAGGACGAACCTCGACCGGAACCTGGTAAGTAGCACCACCAACGCGGCGCGACTTCACTTCGACCAGCGGAGCGATGGCGTCGAGTGCTTTTTCGAAGAGTTCCAGGGGATCGGTGCCAGCCTTACGGGCCGCAACGGTTTCCAGGGCACCATAAACGATACGCTCGGCAACGGCTTTCTTGCCGCTTTCCATAACGTGGTTCATGAATTTGGCGAGGATCTGGCTTCCGTATTTCGGATCGTCCAGAATCTCACGCTTTGCTGCTACGCGACGTCTTGGCATGATAAGCCCTCAAGCGGTCTTCAGGTTAGCTCGGGACAGATCCAGAGGATGCGTGCCCGACCTTACTCTTATCGACTCAATAAAATAAAAATCTGCAAAACGGCCGATTACTTCGGACGCTTGGTACCGTACTTCGAACGACCCTGGTTACGGCCTTTAACGCCGGAAGTATCCAAGGAGCCGCGAACGGTGTGGTAACGAACACCTGGCAAGTCTTTTACACGACCGCCGCGGATCAGTACCACGCTGTGCTCTTGCAGGTTGTGGCCTTCACCGCCGATGTACGAGGAAACCTCGAAACCGTTGGTCAGACGCACACGGCATACTTTACGCAGTGCCGAGTTAGGTTTTTTCGGCGTGGTGGTGTACACACGGGTGCACACGCCACGACGTTGCGGGCAGTTCTGCAGCGCAGGTACGTCGGATTTCTCGACGATACGCTTACGCGGCTGACGTACCAGCTGGTTGATAGTTGCCATCTACTAGCTCCACTGTTGTCTTGCGACGCTATTGTCTTGCAAGAAAAGCAAAATGGCAGGAACGAATTCCCGCCAAATTTAGGGGATCAAGAGTCTAAAGAGGATCTTGATTCCAGTCAAGGCAAGGCCCCGACCTCCCCGCCCATCGAACCTTGACTTGATGTCTCGATTCGACGAACGGAGCGATCAGGGCCTCACTCTCGTTTATCGCAGAACTCAGTTACCGCTCGAGTTCAGCGCTTCGGTCAGTGCAGCTTCCACTTCACTGGCGCTTACGCGCAACGGCTTGTCGGCATCACGGCGACGCTTGCGCTCGCTGTGATAGGCAAGACCGGTACCGGCCGGGATCAGACGACCCACGACTACGTTTTCTTTCAGGCCGCGCAGGTAATCGCGCTTGCCGGTGACTGCCGCTTCGGTCAGTACGCGGGTGGTTTCCTGGAAGGAAGCCGCCGAGATGAACGATTCGGTGGACAACGACGCCTTGGTGATACCCAGCAGAACGCGAGTGAACTTGGAGACAAACTTGTCTTCCGCGCTCAGACGCTCGTTCTCTACCAGAACGTGAGTCAGTTCCATCTGGTCGCCCTTGATGAAGCTGGAATCGCCGGACTCGGAGATCTCAACTTTACGCAGCATCTGACGCAGGATGGTCTCGATGTGCTTGTCGTTGATCTTCACGCCTTGCAGACGATAAACGTCCTGGATCTCGTTGACGATGTACTTGGCCAGCGCGCTTACACCCAGCAGACGCAGGATGTCGTGCGGATCGCTTGGACCGTCGGAGATAACTTCGCCGCGGTTTACCTGTTCGCCTTCGAAGACGTTCAGGTGACGCCACTTCGGAATCAGCTCTTCGTACGGATCGCTACCGTCGTTCGGGGTAATGACCAGACGGCGCTTGCCTTTGGTCTCTTTACCGAACGCGATGGTGCCGCTGACTTCAGCCAGAATCGACGCTTCTTTCGGACGACGGGCTTCGAACAGGTCGGCAACACGCGGCAGACCACCGGTGATGTCACGGGTCTTCGAAGTTTCCTGCGGGATACGAGCGATAACGTCACCGATCGCAATCTTCGCACCGTCAGCCACACCGACCAAGGCGTTTGCTGGCAGGAAGTACTGAGCGATAACGTCAGTGCCTGGCAGCAACAGATCCTTGCCGTTGTCGTCGACCATCTTCACTGCTGGACGGATTTCCTTGCCGGCAGCTGGACGATCTTTCGCGTCAAGTACTTCAATGTTGGTCATACCGGTCAATTCGTCAGTCTGACGCTTGATCGTGATGCCTTCTTCCATGCCCACGTAGGTCACGGTACCTTTCATTTCGGTAACGATCGGGTGAGTGTGCGGATCCCACTTGGCGACGATTGCGCCAGCGTCGACCTTGTCACCTTCCTTAACCGAAATCACAGCACCGTACGGCAGCTTGTAACGCTCGCGCTCACGACCGAAGTCGTCCGCGATTGCCAGCTCACCGGAACGGGACACAGCAACCAGATGGCCATCCACTCGCTCAACGTGCTTCAGGTTGTGCAGACGGACGGTACCGCCATTCTTCACCTGAACGCTGTCGGCTGCGGAAGTACGGCTTGCCGCACCACCGATGTGGAACGTACGCATGGTCAGCTGAGTACCCGGCTCACCAATGGACTGGGCAGCGATAACGCCGACCGCTTCACCGATGTTCACCTGGTGACCACGAGCCAGATCACGGCCGTAGCACTTGGCGCAGATGCCGTAGCGGGTTTCGCAGCTGATCGGCGAACGCACGATCACTTCGTCGATGCTGTTCAGCTCGATGAACTCGACCCACTTCTCGTCAACGAGAGTGCCGGCAGGAACGATAACGTCCTCGGTACCTGGCTTGAATACGTCACGGGCAATGACACGACCCAATACGCGCTCACCCAACGGCTCTACAACGTCACCGCCTTCAATGTGCGGAGTCATCAGCAGACCGTGTTCGGTGCCGCAATCGATCTCGGTTACTACCAGATCCTGCGCCACGTCTACCAGACGACGAGTCAGGTAACCGGAGTTAGCGGTTTTCAACGCGGTATCCGCCAGACCTTTACGAGCACCGTGAGTCGAGATGAAGTACTGAAGTACGCTCAGACCTTCACGGAAGTTCGCAGTAATCGGCGTTTCAATGATGGAACCGTCCGGCTTGGCCATCAGACCACGCATACCGGCCAGCTGACGAATCTGTGCTGCGGAACCCCGCGCACCCGAGTCGGCCATCATGTACATCGAGTTGAAAGACTCTTGGTCGACTTCGTCGCCGTGACGGTCGATGACTTTCTCTTTCGAGAGGTTGGCCATCATCGCCTTGGAAACTTCGTCGTTCGCTTTCGACCAGAGGTCGATCACTTTGTTGTACTTCTCGCCCTGGGTTACCAGGCCGGAGGCGTACTGGCTCTCGATCTCTTTCACTTCGTCGGTGGCTGCACCGATGATGCGGGCTTTTTCATCCGGGATAACGAAGTCGTTAACACCGATGGAAACGCCGGAGATGGTCGAGTAAGCGAAACCGGTGTACATCAACTGGTCAGCGAAGATCACGGTCTCTTTCAGACCAACCACGCGGTAGCACTGGTTGATCAGCTTGGAGATCGCCTTTTTCTTCATCGGCAGGTTGACGACGTCGAACGACAGACCTTTTGGCACAACCTGGAACAGCAGCGCACGGCCGACAGTGGTGTCGACGATACGGGTACCGCTCACGCTGTTGCCGTCACGGTCGTTGACGGTTTCGTTGATACGAACCTTGACCTTGGCGTGCAGTGCGGCTTCGCCGGCACGGAACACACGGTCGACTTCCTGCAGATCCGCGAACACACGACCTTCGCCCTTGGCGTTGATCGCTTCACGAGTCATGTAGTACAGACCCAATACAACGTCCTGCGACGGAACGATGATTGGCTCACCGTTGGCTGGCGACAGAATGTTGTTGGTCGACATCATCAACGCACGCGCTTCGAGCTGGGCTTCCAGCGTCAGCGGTACGTGCACGGCCATTTGGTCGCCGTCGAAGTCGGCGTTGTACGCGGCGCAGACCAGAGGGTGCAGCTGGATAGCCTTACCTTCGATCAGTACCGGTTCAAACGCCTGGATACCCAGACGGTGAAGGGTCGGCGCACGGTTGAGCAGAACCGGGTGTTCGCGAATCACTTCAGCGAGAACGTCCCAAACCTCTGGCAACTCGCGCTCGACCATTTTCTTGGCCGCTTTGATGGTGGTCGCCAGACCACGCATTTCCAGCTTGCCGAAAATGAACGGCTTGAACAGCTCGAGAGCCATCTTCTTCGGCAGACCGCACTGGTGCAGACGCAGGGTCGGGCCTACGGTAATTACCGAACGACCGGAGTAGTCAACACGCTTACCGAGCAAGTTCTGACGGAAACGACCTTGCTTACCCTTGATCATGTCAGCCAGGGATTTCAGAGGACGCTTGTTGGAACCAGTGATTGCGCGGCCACGACGACCGTTGTCGAGCAGTGCATCGACCGCTTCCTGCAACATACGCTTTTCGTTGCGCACGATGATGTCCGGCGCGGACAGATCCAGCAGGCGCTTCAAACGGTTGTTACGGTTGATCACTCGACGATACAGATCGTTGAGGTCGGAGGTCGCGAAACGACCGCCATCCAGCGGGACCAGTGGACGCAGATCTGGCGGCAGAACCGGCAGAACGGTCAGCACCATCCACTCTGGCAGGTTGCCGGAACCCTGGAAGGCTTCCATCAACTTCAGACGCTTGGACAGCTTCTTGATCTTGGTTTCCGAGTTGGTTTGCGGAATCTCTTCGCGCAGACGGCCAATCTCGTGCTCCAGGTCGATAGCGTGCAGCAGTTCACGGACAGCTTCGGCACCCATGCGGGCGTCGAAATCGTCACCGAACTCTTCCAGCGCTTCGAAATACTGCTCGTCGTTCAGCAGCTGACCTTTTTCAAGGGTGGTCATGCCTGGATCGATAACGACATAGCTCTCGAAGTAGAGAACGCGTTCGATATCACGCAGGGTCATGTCCATCAGCAGGCCGATACGCGACGGCAGCGATTTCAGGAACCAGATGTGGGCAACCGGAGAAGCCAGTTCGATGTGGGCCATGCGCTCACGACGAACCTTGGCCAGTGCAACTTCAACACCGCACTTCTCGCAGATCACACCACGGTGCTTCAAGCGCTTGTACTTACCGCACAGGCACTCGTAATCCTTTACCGGGCCAAAGATCTTGGCGCAGAACAGGCCGTCACGCTCGGGTTTGAACGTACGGTAGTTGATGGTTTCCGGCTTTTTAACTTCACCGAACGACCACGAACGGATCATCTCCGGCGAGGCCAATCCGATACGGATGGCGTCGAACTCTTCGACTTGACCCTGGTTTTTCAGCAAATTCAGTAGGTCTTTCAAGGCCTTTCCTCCTGGCGGAGCAGAGAGCGGGCAATCCTGCCCCGCTCTCGATTCGCGTCACGTGTTATTCGGTTTCCAGATCGATATCGATGCCGAGGGAACGAATTTCCTTGATCAACACGTTGAAGGACTCGGGCATGCCCGGCTCCATACGGTGATCGCCATCCACGATGTTCTTGTACATCTTGGTACGGCCGTTCACATCGTCCGACTTCACTGTGAGCATTTCTTGCAGAGTGTAAGCAGCACCGTATGCTTCCAGTGCCCAGACCTCCATCTCCCCGAAACGCTGACCACCGAACTGCGCCTTACCACCCAGCGGCTGCTGGGTAACCAGGCTGTAAGAACCGGTAGAACGCGCGTGCATCTTGTCGTCTACCAAGTGGTTCAGCTTCAGCATGTACATGTAGCCAACGGTAACTGGACGCTCGAACTTGTTGCCGGTACGGCCGTCGGTCAGCTGCATCTGGCCGCTTTCCGGCAGGTCTGCCAGTTTCAGCATGGCCTTGATTTCGCTTTCCTTGGCGCCGTCGAACACTGGAGTGGCCATTGGAACGCCGCCACGCAGGTTGTTCGCCAGATCGAGGATTTCCTGATCGGAGAAGCTGTCCAGATCTTCGTTACGACCGCCGATCTGGTTGTAGATCTCGTCCAGGAAGGTGCGCAGTTCAGCGACTTTACGCTGCTCTTCGACCATCCGGTTGATCTTCTCGCCCAGACCTTTGGCCGCGAGGCCCAGGTGGGTTTCGAGGATCTGACCAACGTTCATACGCGAAGGTACGCCCAGCGGGTTGAGGACCACGTCGACCGGGGTGCCATTGGCATCGTGCGGCATGTCTTCAACCGGCATGATCACGGAGACCACACCCTTGTTACCGTGACGACCGGCCATCTTGTCGCCCGGCTGGATGCGGCGACGGATTGCCAGGTAAACCTTGACGATTTTCAGCACGCCTGGAGCCAGGTCATCGCCCTGCTGCAGTTTGCGCTTCTTGTCTTCGAACTTGTCGTCCAGCAGACGGCGACGATCAACGATGTAGGCCTGAGCCTTCTCGAGCTGCTCGTTCAGAGCATCTTCAGCCATGCGCAGTTTGAACCACTGGCCGTGCTCAAGACCGTCGAGTACTTCGTCGGTGATGTCCTGACCTTTCTTCAGGCCGGCGCCGCCTTCGGCCTTGTGGCCTACCAGTGCGGAACGCAGACGCTCGAAAGTCGCGCCTTCAACGATGCGGAACTCTTCGTTCAGATCCTTGCGAATCTCGTCCAGCTGGGACTTCTCGATGGACAGTGCACGAGCATCACGCTCAACGCCGTCACGGGTGAAGACCTGTACGTCGATGACAGTACCTTTGGTGCCGGTTGGCACGCGCAGGGAGGTGTCTTTAACGTCGCTGGCTTTTTCACCGAAGATCGCACGCAGCAGTTTCTCTTCCGGAGTCAGCTGGGTCTCGCCTTTCGGAGTGACCTTGCCAACCAGGATGTCGCCTGCGCCTACTTCAGCACCTACGTAAACGATACCGGCTTCGTCCAGCTTGTTCAGTGCAGCTTCACCCACGTTCGGGATGTCCGCAGTGATTTCCTCTGGGCCAAGCTTGGTGTCACGGGCCACACAGGTCAGTTCCTGAATGTGGATCGTGGTGAAACGGTCTTCCTGAACCACACGCTCGGACAGGCAGATGGAGTCTTCGAAGTTGAAGCCGTTCCATGCCATGAACGCAATGCGCATGTTCTGACCCAGCGCCAGTTCACCCATGTCGGTGGACGGGCCGTCGGCCATGATGTCGCTACGCTGAACGCGATCACCTTTACGCACCAGCGGACGCTGGTTGATGCAGGTGTTCTGGTTCGAGCGGGTGTACTTGGTCAGGTTGTAGATGTCGACACCGGCTTCACCGGTTTCAACTTCGTCATCGGCAACACGAACCACGATACGGCTGGCATCGACGGAATCGATCACGCCACCACGACGAGCCACGACGCAAACGCCGGAGTCACGGGCTACGTTACGCTCCATGCCGGTACCTACCAGCGGCTTGTCAGCGCGCAGCGTCGGTACAGCCTGACGCTGCATGTTCGAACCCATCAACGCACGGTTGGCGTCGTCGTGCTCGAGGAACGGAATCAGCGACGCTGCAACCGACACAACCTGCTTCGGCGAAACGTCCATCAGGGTCACGTCTTCCGGCGCCTTGACGGTGAATTCGTTCAGGTGACGTACGGCAACCAGTTCGTCGATCAGGACTTTCTGCTCGTTCATGGTCGCCGAAGCCTGCGCGATCACGTGATCGGCTTCTTCAATAGCGGACAGGAACACGATCTCGTCGGTGACGACACCCTCTTTCACCACGCGGTACGGGCTTTCCAGGAAGCCGTACTGGTTGGTGCGAGCGTACGCAGCCAGGGAGTTGATCAGACCGATGTTCGGACCTTCCGGCGTTTCAATCGGGCAGACACGACCGTAGTGAGTCGGGTGTACGTCACGAACTTCGAAGCCCGCGCGCTCACGAGTCAGACCACCAGGGCCGAGTGCAGAGACACGACGCTTGTGGGTGATCTCGGACAGCGGGTTGTTCTGGTCCATGAACTGCGACAGCTGGCTGGAACCGAAGAACTCTTTCACCGCCGCAGCCACTGGCTTGGCGTTGATCAGGTCTTGCGGCATCAGGCCTTCGCTTTCAGCCATCGACAGACGCTCTTTGACCGCACGCTCAACACGTACCAGGCCAACGCGGAACTGGTTCTCGGCCATTTCGCCTACGCAGCGAACACGACGGTTACCCAGGTGGTCGATGTCATCGACGATGCCTTTACCGTTGCGGATGTCGACCAGAGTCTTCAGGACCGCGACGATGTCTTCCTTGCACAACACGCCCGAACCTTCGATCTCGGTACGACCGATACGACGGTTGAACTTCATCCGGCCGACCGCAGACAGGTCATAGCGCTCAGGGCTGAAGAACAGGTTGTTGAACAGGGTTTCGGCAGCGTCTTTGGTTGGCGGCTCGCCTGGACGCATCATGCGATAGATCTCGACCAGCGCTTCCAATTGGTTGCTAGTGGAGTCGATCTTCAGCGTGTCGGAGACGAACGGACCGCAGTCAATGTCGTTGGTATACAGGGTCTCGATGCGAACGACCTGAGCCTTGGCGATTTTTGCCAGGACTTCAGTGTTCAGCTCGGTGTTGCATTCGGCCAGGATTTCTCCGGTAGCCGGGTGCACGATAGCCTTGGCGGTGGTGCGGCCAAGGACGTAGTCCAGTGGCACGTCCAGCGTCTTGATACCGGCTTTTTCGATCTGGTTGATGTGGCGCGCGGTAATACGGCGGCCTTGCTCAACGATGACCTTGCCCTTCTCGTCCTGGATGTCCAGAACCGCAACTTCACCACGCAGGCGCGATGGCACCAGTTCCAGGCTGAGGGTTTCGCCGCTCAGGTGGAATACGTTGGTAGTGTAGAACGCGTCCAGCACTTCTTCGGTGGTGTAACCGAGTGCGCGCAGCAGTACCGAAGCCGGCAGTTTGCGACGACGGTCGATACGCACGAAGACGCAGTCTTTCGGGTCGAATTCGAAGTCCAGCCACGAACCGCGGTAAGGAATGATGCGAGCCGAGTACAGCAGTTTGCCGGAGCTGTGCGTCTTGCCGCGGTCGTGGTCGAAGAACACGCCCGGGGAACGGTGCAGCTGGGAAACGATAACACGCTCGGTACCGTTGATTACAAAGGTACCGTTCTCAGTCATCAGGGGAATTTCACCCATGTAGACTTCTTGCTCTTTGATGTCCTTGATCGCTTTGTTCGACGATTCTTTGTCGAAAATGATCAGGCGCACTTTTACCCGCAAAGGTACGGCGAAAGTTACACCGCGCAATACGCATTCTTTGACATCAAATGCCGGTTCGCCCAGGCGATAACCGACGTACTCCAGCGCAGCATTGCCGGAGTAGCTGATGATCGGGAAAACGGATTTGAAGGCCGCATGCAGGCCCACGTCGCGGAACTGATCTTTAGTCGCTCCCGCTTGCAAGAATTCACGATACGAATCCAGCTGGATGGCCAGGAGGTAAGGCACATCCATGACGTCCGGCAACTTGCTAAAGTCCTTGCGGATACGTTTTTTCTCAGTATATGAGTAAGCCATCAGCGTTCCCCAGCTTGGTCACCTGCTTGTTTGGCCCCTCCCGACGGGAGCAGCCAGAAAATCGTGCAAACCCCATGGTTTGCGCCACCGCATCGGGTGGTTACAGCGCCTTTATCAGCACCGACCCAGTCGGCTGCCAATAACGGAAAAAGGCCGGTGGCAAGAGCCACCAGCCATCAGCCTGTCGCTTGACGCTCGGGCTGGAGGAGCAAAGTCGATGCTTACTTCAGCTCGACTTTAGCGCCTGCTTCTTCCAGCTTCTTCTTGGCGTCTTCAGCCGCTTCTTTCGAAACGCCTTCAGCTACAACCTGAGGAGCGCCGTCTACTTTCTCTTTGGCTTCTTTCAGGCCCAGACCAGTCAGTTCACGAACTGCCTTGATCACGTTAACCTTCTTCTCGCCAGCTTCCAGCAGAACAACGTTGAACTCGGTTTGCTCTTCAACAGCAGCAGCAGCTACAGCTGGGCCAGCCGAAGCGGCAGCAGCGGTAACACCGAAGGTTTCTTCCATCGCTTTGATCAGCTCAACGATTTCCACTACGGATTTCTGGCCGATTGCTTCGATGATTTGTTCGTTAGTCAGAGACATGACTCAATTCCTGAATTGGGGGACGGCCTACGCGACCATCGAAATAAACAAAAAACGCGAGAAGTGACGAGCCTTAGGCTGCGGCAGCTTCTTTCTGGTCGCGAATTGCCGCCAGAGTACGAGCCAATTTGCTGGTAGCGCCTTGAATCACGCTCATCAGCTGGGAAATTGCTTCGTCACGGGTCGGCAGAGTTGCCAGTACGTCGATCTGATTAGCTGCGAGGAACTTGCCCTCGAACGCAGCTGCCTTGATCTCGAACTTGTCCTGACCCTTGGCAAACTCTTTGAAGATACGGGCAGCAGCGCCCGGATGTTCGTTGGAGAATGCAATCAGGGTCGGGCCGGTGAACACGTCGTTGAGGACACTGTATTGAGTGTCAGCAACAGCGCGCTTGAGCAGGGTGTTACGTACAACACGTACGTAAACGCCAGCTTCACGAGCCTCTTTACGGAGTCCGGTCATTGCGCCTACTGTTACGCCACGTGCATCAACCACGACAGCGGACAGAGCGACTTTGGCAGCCTCGTTGACTTCAGCGACGATGGCCTTCTTGTCTTCGAGATTAATTGCCACGGGTTTAACTCCTGCTTGTTACCGTTTCATTCGATCGGAACCGAATGTCGTTTTGGTGTCTGATTCGGTAAGGAACCGGGAGCACCATCTGCGTAGGCTTGAGGTTTAAGGCTTGCGCCGCCTACGGTCTTGGATAGCCCCCGCCAGGCAGGGACCCCAATCTTTCAATTGGCACGGCAAACCGCGCCAACCTTTGTCTTACGCGTCGAGCGAGCTCTGGTCGATAACCAGACCTGGGCCCATAGTGGTGCTCAGGGTAACGCGCTTGACGTAAATGCCTTTCGAGGAAGCTGGCTTGATACGCTTCAGATCAGCGATCAGAGCTTCAACGTTTTCCTTCAGCTTGACGGCGTCGAAGCCCATCTTGCCAACGGAAGTGTGGATGATGCCGTTTTTGTCGGTGCGATAACGAACCTGACCAGCCTTGGCGTTCTTGACCGCGTTGGCTACGTCTGGAGTTACTGTGCCGACTTTAGGGTTAGGCATCAGGCCGCGTGGACCGAGGATCTGACCCAGCTGACCTACAACGCGCATGGCATCCGGGGATGCGATCACTACGTCATAGTTCAGATCGCCGCCTTTCATTTCGGCAGCCAGGTCGTCCATACCTACACGGTCAGCGCCGGCAGCCAGAGCGGCCTCAGCAGCTGGACCCTGAGTGAACACAGCAACGCGAACGGTCTTGCCAGTGCCGTGCGGCAGCACAGTAGCGCTACGAACAACCTGGTCGGATTTACGCGGGTCTACACCCAGGTTTACAGCAACGTCGAACGACTCGCTGAACTTGACAGTCGACAGCTCGGCCAGCAGAGCAGCGGCGTCTACGATGTTGTAGGCCTTGCCTGCTTCGATTTTGCCGGCGATAGCCTTTTGACGCTTGGTCAGCTTAGCCATTACACACCCTCCACGTTAAGGCCCATGCTACGAGCAGAACCGGCGATAGTACGCACGGCTGCATCCATATCAGCTGCAGTCAGATCCGCGTTTTTGGTTTTCGCGATTTCTTCCAGCTGAGCACGGGTAACGGTGCCAACCTTAACGGTGTTCGGACGAGCGGAACCGCTGGTCAGACCGGCCGCCTTCTTCAGCAGAACCGAAGCAGGGGTGGATTTGGTTTCGAAAGTGAAGCTACGGTCGCTGTAGACAGTGATGATCACTGGAGTCGGCAGACCTGGCTCAAGACCCTGAGTACGGGCGTTGAAAGCCTTGCAGAATTCCATGATGTTCACGCCGTGCTGACCCAGAGCAGGACCAACCGGTGGACTTGGGTTAGCCTGAGCGGCCTTCACTTGCAGCTTGATGTAAGCGGTAATCTTCTTGGCCATGAGGCACTCCAATTACGGGTTCGAACGCCTCGAAAGGCTCCCCGGTTACTTGCGCGTTTATCCCAGTGACGACAAAACCCCACAGCCTAAGGCTGCGGGGTTGGGATTGCTTGTCCAGCTAGACCTTCTCGACCTGACTGAACTCGAGCTCCACCGGAGTAGAGCGACCGAAAATGAGCACAGCCACTTGGATCCGGCTCTTTTCGTAGTTAACTTCTTCCACAACGCCATTGAAATCAGCGAATGGACCGTCGTTGACACGTACCGTCTCACCTGGCTCGAACAATGTCTTCGGCTTAGGCTTGTCGCTACCATCAGCAACGCGACGCAGAATCGCTTCTGCCTCTTTATCGGTAATTGGTGCAGGCTTGTCGGCAGTACCGCCGATGAACCCCATCACCCGAGGAGTATCCTTGACCAAGTGCCAAGTACCCTCGTTCATATCCATCTGGACCAGCACATAGCCTGGGAAGAACTTCCGTTCGCTTTTGCGCTTCTGGCCGTTACGCATCTCTACCACTTCTTCAGTGGGAACCAGAATCTCGCCGAAGCCATCTTCCATGCCAGCCAGCTTTACGCGCTCGATCAGCGAGCGCATCACATGCTTCTCGTAACCCGAGTAAGCATGCACAACATACCAACGCTTAGCCACGGGACACCCTTAGCCGACAATCAAGGAAACAAGCCAGCCGAGCAGGGAATCAAGACCCCACAACAGCAACGCCATAACCAGAACAACAGCCACGACAATCAGCGTGGTCTGCGTGGTTTCTTGGCGAGTTGGCCACACGACTTTACGAATCTCGGTGCGAGCTTCCTTAACCAGTACAAAGAAAGACTTGCCCTTCGCGGTCTGCAGGCCTACAAAGGCAGCTACAGCAGCAATCGCAAGCAAAGCGAGTACACGGTACAGGATCGGCGACGCAGCGTAATACTGATTGCCAACAACGCCAACAACTACCAAAGCGACTACTACAAGCCACTTGAGCAGATCGAAGCGAGAGCCTTGAGCTTCAGCTTTAGGAGTCATCTATGAAGATCCTGTGAAAAGAAAGCCAGACACACCGAGTGAATCTGGCAGGTCAGGAGGGAATCGAACCCCCAACCTACGGTTTTGGAGACCGTCGCTCTGCCAATTGAGCTACTGACCTAAAACAAAATCAGGCCGACCATTATGCCGGCCCGAAAAATACATTACAACCGCTTATTCGATGATTTTGGCTACGACACCAGCGCCGACGGTACGACCGCCTTCACGGATAGCGAAACGCAGACCATCTTCCATCGCGATGGTTTTGATCAGGGTAACAGTCATCTGAATGTTGTCACCTGGCATTACCATTTCAACGCCTTCTGGCAGCTCGCAGTTACCAGTGACGTCAGTAGTACGGAAGTAGAACTGTGGACGGTAGCCTTTGAAGAACGGAGTGTGACGACCGCCTTCTTCCTTGCTCAGAACGTAAACTTCTGCGGTGAACTTGGTGTGCGGCTTGACCGAACCTGGCTTGACCAGAACCTGGCCACGCTCAACGTCGTCACGCTTGGTACCACGCAGCAGAACGCCGCAGTTCTCGCCAGCACGACCTTCGTCGAGCAGCTTGCGGAACATCTCAACACCGGTGCAGGTGGTGGTGGTGGTGTCACGCAGACCAACGATTTCCAGAGCATCCTGAACGCGAACGATACCGCGCTCGATACGACCAGTCACAACAGTACCGCGACCCGAGATCGAGAACACGTCTTCGATTGGCATCAGGAATGGCTTGTCGATCATACGAACTGGTTCTGGGATGTAGGTATCCAGAGTTTCAACCAGTTTACGAACGGCAGTGGTG
>NZ_JH635998.1:2858739-2861744 GCF_000257605.1 Pseudomonas sp. R62 | reverse complement strand
AGTGATCATGTTCTTCACATAGTCAGCGTGACCTGGGCAGTCAACGTGAGCGTAGTGACGAATAGTCGAGTTGTACTCAACGTGAGCGGTGTTGATGGTGATACCGCGAGCTTTTTCTTCTGGTGCGCTGTCGATCTTGTCGAATTCAACGACGGCCGAACCGAAAACTTCGGAGCAGACGCGAGTCAGAGCAGCAGTCAGAGTGGTTTTACCGTGGTCAACGTGACCAATGGTCCCAACGTTGACGTGGGGCAGGGAACGATCAAATTTTTCCTTAGCCATCGATATCACCCTCTACAGAAGAAATTAGACAAACAATATCAACCATTAAAACAAAGGCAGATATTTTCATATCTGCCTTGTTATATGGAGCTCTTGAGCGGATTTGAACCGCTGACCTCACCCTTACCAAGGGTGTGCTCTACCAACTGAGCTACAAGAGCAAAACCCTTTTGCACAACCTGCAAACTTGGAGCGGGTAGCGGGAATCGAACCCGCATCATCAGCTTGGAAGGCTGAGGTTCTACCACTAAACTATACCCGCGGAGCCTGCAGCTCACGCTTAAATCTGGTGGAGGGAGAAGGATTCGAACCTTCGAAGTCGTAGACGTCAGATTTACAGTCTGATCCCTTTGGCCGCTCGGGAACCCCTCCTAATCAGGCCGGCATTCTATATCATGCCAAACCCCTGTCAAGCATTTTCTCATTTAAAAACCTGAGGTTAGCTGCGTTGACACGCTTCACTTCGAATCCCGTTTAAGGTGTTCGCTGTGGAGCGGGCGCCATTCTATGCAAACTATTGAGCAGGTGCAACCCCTTCGCACAGCATTATTTTATGTTTTAACTCATTGAATTCCTTGGAAAGGTTTTGCAACTGCTGATCGCCCAACAACGGCTGGCCATCCGGCGCAACTGCAAGCCAGTAACCGCTTCCTGCAGCAGCTTTCGGCACGGATTGAGCATTGACCTTCATCGCCACCAAGCGCTGTTGCAACCTGGCAATTGAATCCTCTTCAGAAAATCCACCAACGAAGAGACACTGCTGACGCGGCACCACCTGCCCTCTCCCGCTTTCACCAGCAGTTTCGCTCAGTAGACGGATATCCTGCTGCGCACCGCGATACAGACTAAGGGGCGTTACATCTTTGGCTCGCAAGGGCGCTTCCTGCTGATGCCAGACATAGTAAAAAACATTGAGAACCACTAGGAGCAGGAACAACCAACGCATATAAACCTCAGGACAAGGGACACGCCATCGCCAAGCCGACAAAAACCAGGTCGGGCACGACCCTGGCGTCAGGCGCGACGCCTTTAACCAACTCGGCATCCCCTCCCGTAATAAAGACGGTGAATTGCTCTCCCCAGTACGCTCGAGCCAGCTCTAATTGAGTGAGAACAAAGCCCCTCAGCATTAAAGAACAACCGCGCTCCACCGCTTCCACGGTGGTACGCCCCGGGACATGACTGGAAAGGGCGCGCTCTGCCGCCTCATCACCATAACGAATTTTACGGGTATGGGTGCGAAGCTGGTTTCGCATCAAAGGCATGCCTGGACAAATGAACCCACCGAGATGCTCACCGTCAGGCCCCACAAAATCGGCAGTAACCGCGGTACCGAAGTCGAGAACCAGACAAGCACTCCCGGCAGCCAGGTGAAAGCCGCCAAGCATCGCCAGCCAGCGATCAAGCCCCAGACGCTCATAGTCTTCGTAGCCGTTTCGAACACCAGACATCTCGCGAGCGGGCTTCGCACACGAGATAGGAATACTGAACTCGCGCTCAAGCATTTCGGTTAAAGCACTGGTTTCCTCGTTGGTCCTGACGCTTACCAAACGACACTTGCGCAGCGAGAGTGACTTTATGATGCGTAGGCTCTCAAGCAAAGCCTGATTGGAATCTACAACTCCTTCCGAGACCAGCTCGCTGGCCGACGCATCCAGCACGCGCCATTTTATAAAGCTATTGCCGCAGTCAAGCTCAAGAATCATCACGCAACCTCAGGCTGAGCTCTCCGCCACTAAAGGCCTTTTCGACACCATCTACAATCAAGCGCAACCCGCCTTGGTTATCAATCCCGAGCACTACTCCATCGATACGGCTGTTACCCGCGATCAACGACACGGAGCGCCCCTGCCACAGATGATTTTCCGCCCATTCTGCCTGCAGACTCGCGAACCCGTTGAGCTGGTGTTTATGGATATAAGTCTTGAGTTGATTACTCAATTCAACCACCAGAGCATTGCGATCGCAGGCTTTGCCTGACTCCAGTTTTATAGAAGTCCATTGCTGGTCGACCTCATCGGCAACCTGCATATTCACGTTGATTCCTATACCCAATACAACATGACACACATCCGCCGGATCGCCGACGAGTTCGAGCAGAATGCCAGCTATTTTCTTGTTACCCACCAAAACATCATTGGGCCACTTCAAACCGGCATTGGGCACACCGGTGTTTCGCAAGGCCTGCATCACCGCCAAGCCAACAACAAGGCTCAATCCCTCAAGCTGACGCATGCCGCCTTCGATGCGGAGTACAAGGCTGTAATAAAGATTTTCTGCAAATGGGCTTACCCACTTACGACCTCGACGACCACGGCCTGCCAATTGTCGCTCCGCGAGCACCAAAAACGGCGCGGCGGCGCCGTCACTGATGGAGCGCAGAGCTTCGGCATTTGTCGAGTCAACAGAGTCGAACACACGCACCGGCCATTGAGGCATCTTCCTGGTTATTTCCAGAGGATCAAGGAGCGTCAGAGGCGTCGACAATTGATATCCGCGACCGCGAACTTTATGGATCGACAGGCCAAGTTCAGCTTCAAGCTGTTGTAGCTGCTTCCATACAGCACTTCGGCTTATTCCCAGGGCAACACCCAGGTCCTGTCCGGAATGGAATCGTCCATCCTTCAGTAGATTCAACAACGTCAGCATGCAGGTATCGCCTCACAATGAGGCCCGCATAATAGCCATGCCCCGGGCTGTTGCATAGAAATCAAGCGGACACA
>NZ_JH635998.1:2849195-2854162 GCF_000257605.1 Pseudomonas sp. R62 | reverse complement strand
TCACTGTCGAAAACTGCGTAACTCTTTGAATCTCAAGGAGTTTTCCGTTTCGACTGCGCCGGAAGTGGGGCGAATTATAGACCTTTGGAATTCGCCGTCAACCCCCAATTTCAACTTTATTCAGATTTCAGCGTAATACGTGCAAAAGCCTTCTTGCCGGCCTGGCAAACGTGAGTCGTGCCCAGTACATATATAAAGGAGCGATCAACCACTTCGCCATCGACCCGGACTCCGCCCGCCGCCAACAGATCTCGCGCCGCCGCTGAGTTCTTCACCAAGCCAGCCTTATTAAGGACGGCAGCGATTGGCATATCCTCAACCGAAGACAGTTCGATCTCAGGCAAGTCATCTGGAAGTTCGCCATCCTTCATGCGGTTGCCAGCGCCTCGGTGAGCGTTCGCCGCAGCCTCTTCACCATGGAAACGCGCAACGATCTCTTCAGCGAGTTTGATTTTGATGTCACGTGGATTCGCCCCAGCTTCGACGTCAGCCCGGAATGCGTTGATTTCATCCATCGAACGGAAGCTGAGCAACTCGAAGTAACGCCACATCAGCGCATCCGGGATGGAAACCAGCTTGCTGTACATGACGCCCGGCGCTTCCTGGATACCGACATAGTTGCCCAGCGACTTGGACATCTTCTTCACGCCATCCAGACCTTCCAGCAATGGCATGGTCAGAATGCACTGGGCTTCCTGGCCATAACCACGCTGCAACTCGCGACCCATCAGCAAGTTGAATTTCTGATCGGTACCGCCCAGCTCGACATCGGCGCGCAGCGCGACCGAGTCATAACCCTGAACCAGCGGATAGAGGAACTCGTGAATAGCGATCGGCTGGTTGGTGGTATAGCGCTTGTCGAAGTCATCGCGCTCAAGCATGCGAGCAACGGTGTATTGCGAAGTCAGCCGAATGAAATCCGCCGGCCCCATCTTGTCCATCCAGGTGGAATTGAAGGCAACTTCGGTTTTCGCCGGATCAAGGATTTTGAAAACCTGAGTCTTGTAGGTCTCAGCATTTTCCAGAACCTGCTCACGCGTCAGTGGCGGACGCGTGGCGCTCTTGCCACTCGGATCACCGATCATCCCGGTGAAGTCACCTATAAGGAAGATCACCTGGTGCCCCAGCTCCTGGAACTGACGCAGCTTATTAATAAGCACGGTATGACCAAGATGCAGATCCGGAGCGGTAGGGTCGAAACCAGCCTTGATACGCAGCGGTTGGCCGCGCTTGAGCTTCTCGACCAGCTCGGACTCGACCAATAGTTCTTCCGCACCACGTTTAATCAGCGCTAGCTGCTCTTCAACCGACTTCATAACAGACCCGCAAGGCTCAGATTCAAAGGGAACCAACCATACAAGAACGCGCACCAATTACAAGTTTTGCCCGGCGCACGGACACCAATCCACAGACCCGAGGTCTGTAGACTTGCTTCAGCGATGATTTGGTTATATTTTATACAGTTATTTCATCTTCATCATGTCATTCATCTTTTCCAATTCATCTATTTCAAAGTCAAAAATTACCTATGACCACAGAACCGTCTAAAGCGCCCCCGCTTTACCCGAAGACCCACCTGCTCGCCGCAAGTGGAATCGCCGCCCTTCTCAGCCTGGCGCTGCTGGTATTTCCCTCCAGCGATGTTGAAGCCAAAAAGACGACTCTGAGTCTTGAACTGGAAAGTCCCGCTGAACAACTGACACAAGATCAAGACGCTGCTGATGCGACTCAAGCCACAAACGAGCCCGTAGCTTCGCCGTTCGCACAAATCGAAAACAGCGACGAAAACGCCGCGCAAACCGCTGAAACCGCGCCGTCACCTGTAGCCCCTGCTGAGAAACCAAAAGAGCCTGGGCACCGCGAGGTCGTGGTTTCCAAAGGCGATACGCTGTCTACCCTGTTTGAAAAAGTCGGCCTACCGGCAGCCTCCGTGCACGAAATACTGGCAAGCGACAAGCAAGCCAAGCAGTTCAGCCAACTCAAGCGCGGTCAGAAACTCGAATTCGAACTCAGCCCGGAAGGCCAGTTGACCAGCCTGCACAGCAAGGTCAGCGACGTTGAAACCATCACCCTGACCAAGAATGACAAGGGTTATTCGTTCAACCGAGTGACTGCCAAGCCAACCGTTCGCACTGCCTACGTCCACGGTGTCATCAACAGCTCACTGTCGCAGTCCGCAGCCCGCGCCGGCCTTTCTCACAGCATGACCATGGACATGGCCAGCGTCTTTGGCTACGACATCGATTTCGCGCAGGACATTCGTCAGGGTGATGAATTCGATGTGATCTACGAGCAGAAAGTCATCAACGGCAAGGCTGTCGGCACCGGCCCGATCCTGTCGGCGCGTTTCACCAACCGCGGGAAGACTTACACCGCTGTTCGCTACACCAACAAACAAGGCAACAGCAGCTATTACACTGCCGATGGCAACAGCATGCGCAAGGCCTTCATCCGTACGCCGGTTGACTTCGCCCGCATCAGCTCGAAGTTCTCCATGGGCCGTAAGCACCCTATCCTCAACAAGATCCGCGCGCACAAAGGTGTCGACTATGCAGCGCCGCGAGGCACGCCGATCAAGGCTGCCGGTGACGGCAAAGTGTTGCTGGCCGGTCGTCGTGGTGGTTACGGCAACACCGTGATCATTCAGCACGGCAACACTTACCGTACGCTCTATGGCCATATGCAGGGCTTTGCCAAAGGCGTGAAAACCGGTGGCAGCGTCAAGCAAGGTCAAGTCATTGGCTACATCGGTACAACTGGCCTTTCCACCGGCCCGCATTTGCACTATGAGTTCCAGGTCAACGGCGTTCACGTCGATCCGCTGGGCCAGAAGCTGCCGATGGCCGATCCGATCGCCAAGTCCGAACGCGCGCGCTTCCTCGCGCAGAGCCAGCCGTTGATGGCGCGCATGGATCAAGAGAAGGCTACCATGCTGGCTTCGAGCAAGCGCTAAGCCATGGCCCTGTATATCGGTGTGATGTCCGGAACCAGTCTCGACGGGCTGGACATCGCCCTGATCGAGCAGACCTCGGCGATCAAACTGATCGCCACCCACTACCTGCCAATGCCTGACTCCCTGCGCGCCGAGCTGCTTGGCTTGTGCGCCAGCGGCCCCGACGAGATCGCCCGTTCGGCGATTGCCCAGCAACACTGGGTCGAACTTGCTGCGTCAGGCATCCACGCCCTCCTCGCGCAACAACAGCTTGAGCCCGAAGCCATCCGCGCCATCGGCAGCCACGGTCAGACCATTCGCCATGAGCCGGCGCGCGGGTTTACCGTGCAGATCGGTAATCCAGCCCTGCTGACTGAGTTGACCGGTATTACCGTCGTCAGCGATTTCCGCAGTCGCGATGTCGCAGCGGGTGGCCAAGGTGCGCCTCTGGTGCCAGCCTTTCACGAAGCGTTGTTTGAAGAGCGTACTGGTAACCAGGCAGTCTTGAATGTCGGCGGATTCAGCAATCTCAGCCTGATTGAGCCGAACAAACCTGTATCCGGTTTCGACTGCGGGCCGGGGAATGTTCTGATGGACGCCTGGATTAGCCGGCAACGGGGCGAGAACTATGACCGGGACGGCAAATGGGCTGCGACCGGCAAGGTTGAACCAACCCTGCTCAAGGCACTGCTCAGCGACCCGTTCTTCGTCGCCAAAGGCCCGAAAAGTACCGGCCGCGAAGTCTTCAATCTGCCATGGCTGGAACAGCATCTTTCGAACCTGCCAACCTTCGCAGCCGAAGACGTTCAGGCCACGCTGCTCGAACTGACGGCGCTGACCATCGTCGAGTCGCTACAAAGCGCTCAATCGGACACTCAGGAACTGCTGGTTTGTGGCGGCGGCGCGCACAACGCCACGCTGATGAGACGTCTGGCGGATCTGCTGCCAAATACCCAAGTCGCCAGCACCGCAACTCACGGCGTTGACCCTGACTGGGTAGAAGCCATGGCCTTCGCCTGGCTGGCGCATTGCTGCCTCGAAGGCATCGCCGCCAACCGGCCAAGCGTCACCGGCGCTCGCGGCCTGCGCGTACTCGGCGCCATCTACCCGGCATAAACTTCAGATACAAAAACGCCGCAGAACCGAAAGGCTCTGCGGCGTTTTGTTGTGTGCGCTGAAGCGCGATCAGATCGAGAACGACGAACCACAACCACAAGTCGTTGTGGCATTCGGGTTCTTGATCACGAAGCGCGAACCTTCCAGACCTTCCTGATAATCCACCTCGGCACCGGCCAAGTACTGGAAGCTCATCGGATCGACCACCAGGCTCACGCCTTCGCGCTCGACGATGGTGTCGTCATCGGCCACGTCCTCATCGAAGGTGAAACCGTATTGAAACCCTGAACAACCGCCGCCCGTAACAAATACGCGCAGCTTCAAGCGATCATTCCCCTCTTCATCGACCAGGCTCTTCACCTTGTGCGCAGCACCTTGAGTGAATTGCAAAGCCGTGGGGGTGAAGGATTCGACGCTCATGCTGACTATCTCCCGGCGTTACGCCGCCATAATGCGTGATGACGCGCATTATCCGCTTGTCCTAGAAAATTGGTCAACTATTAGAGGAGCAGCGGCAAGCTTCAAGCGGTGAGCTTCAAGCCTGCCTCTGATCTCTTGTAGCTTGTGGCTTGAAGCTCGTAGCTGCTTTTAAGGCAGCATGCCGGCGTGTGACAGGCCGAAGCGCTCGTCCAGTCCGAACAGAATGTTCATGTTCTGCACCGCCTGGCCCGAGGCGCCCTTGACCAGATTGTCGATCACCGAGAGCACGACCACCAGATCGCCATCCTGTGGACGATGCACGGCGATGCGGCAGACGTTGGCGCCACGCACGCTACGGGTTTCCGGGTGGTTGCCGGCTGGCATGACATCGACGAACGGTTCGTTGGCATAGCGCTTTTCGAACAGTGCCTGCAGATCAACCGAGCGATCCGCTACTGTCGCGTAGAGCGTGGAGTGAATACCGCGAATCATCGGCGTC
>NZ_JH635998.1:2830131-2848362 GCF_000257605.1 Pseudomonas sp. R62 | reverse complement strand
GAATCATCGGCGTCAGGTGCGGGACGAAGGTCAGGCCGACATCCTTGCCCGCCGCGCGACGCAGGCCCTGGCGAATTTCCGGCAGATGACGATGACCTTTTACCGCATAGGCCTTCATGCTTTCCGACGTCTCGGAGTACAAAGAACCTACAGCGGCACCACGCCCGGCACCACTGACACCGGATTTGCAGTCGGCGATCAAACGCGATGCGTCGGCCAGACCTGCTTCCAGCAATGGCAGGAAACCCAATTGCGTTGCGGTCGGATAGCAACCCGGCACCGCGATCAGGCGCGCTTTCCTGATCTGCTCGCGATTGACTTCCGGCAGACCATAGACCGCTTCGTCCAGCAATTGCGGTGCGCCGTGTGGCTGGCCGTACCACTTGGCCCATTCATCAGCATCTTGCAGACGGAAGTCAGCGGACAGGTCGATGACCTTGGTGCCCGCCGCCAGCAGCTCGCCTGCCAAGGCGTGAGCCACGCCGTGTGGCGTGGCGAAGAAAACCACATCGCAGGCGCCAAGGGTTTTCACGTCCGGCACGCTGAACGCCAGCCCGTCATAGTGACCGCGCAGGTTCGGGTACATGTCAGCCACGGCCAGACCGGCCTCGGATCGGGAAGTGATGACGACCACTTCTGCCTGCGGATGCTGTGCCAACAGACGCAGCAGTTCGACACCGGTGTAACCCGTGCCGCCGACGATACCGACCTTGACCATAAACCTGCCCTCAACGAACCCACTGGAAAGCCGTCGATAATAGGGGCCGCGCGCGCCTGCGACAACCGCCAAGGTGACGCGCGGACGCTCAAGCCTCTACTATCTGGCTACCGTGAATGAGGGAATAACCAAAAATGCTCTATCTATGGCTCAAAGCGTTTCACATTGTCAGCGTCGTCTGCTGGTTTGCCGGGCTGTTCTACTTGCCGCGCCTGTTCGTTTACCACGCGCAAAGCACCGACACGATCAGCCAGGAACGCTTCAGCGTCATGGAGCGCAAGCTGTATCGCGGCATCATGGGCCCGGCGATGATCGCCACGCTGATCTTCGGTGGCTGGCTGATCTACCTCAACCCGAGCCTTTTCAGCCAGGGCGGCTGGATTCACGCAAAACTGACTCTGGTCGTTCTGCTGATCGGTTACCACCATATGTGCGGCGCGCAGGTAAAACGCTTCGCCCGTGGCGAAAACACCCGCAGCCATGTCTTTTATCGCTGGTTCAATGAAGTGCCGGTTCTGATATTGCTGGCTATCGTAATTCTGGTCGTGGTCAAGCCGTTCTAACTTCAACCAATACAGATCCTCGGGGTGTTCTCAATGTCGCTGCCCGCTCTGCTCGAACAACGTCTGCGTCTGCCCGTAGTAGCAGCGCCGATGTTCCTGATCTCCAATCCGGAACTGGTGCTCGCCTGCTGCCGCAACGGCGTGGTCGGCAGCTTTCCGGCGCTGAACCAACGCGAAAGCAGTGGGTTCAAGGCCTGGCTGGAACAGATCGAAGCGGGCCTGGCGACGCTGGCTAATCCGGCCCCTTATGCGGTGAACTTGATTGTTCACCACAGCAACCCGCGTCTGCAGGCGGATCTGGACATTTGCGTCGAGCACAAGGTGCCGATCGTTATCACCAGCCTCGGCGCGGTGAAGGAACTGGTCGACGCGGTGCACAGCTACGGCGGTCTGGTGTTTCACGACGTGACCACGCGGCGCCATGCCGAGAAAGCCGCTGAAGCGGGTGTCGACGGGCTGATTGCCGTCGCGGCCGGCGCCGGCGGGCATGCCGGCACCTGGAGTCCGTTTGCGCTGATTGCCGAGATCCGTGAATTTTTCGACAAGACGCTGTTGCTTGCAGGATGTTTGAACCACGGCCATGAGATTCTCGCCGCGCAACTGCTCGGCGCGGATTTGGCCTACTTCGGTACGCGATTTATCGGCACCACCGAAAGTCACGCGCCTGACGCTTATAAAGAAATGCTGCTGACAGCCAAGGCTGCCGACATCATTCATACTCCAGCGGTGTCGGGAGTGCCGGCCAGTTTCATGCGCCAGAGCCTGGAGGCGGCCGGTTTCGACATGGCGGCACTGCAAGGCAAGGGCGAGGTCAATTTCGGCGACAAGCTCAAGCCGATCAACGATGAAGCCAAAGCCTGGAAGACCGTGTGGTCGGCGGGTCAGGGTGTTGGCCAGATTGGTGATCTGCCAAGCGTGGATCAGTTGATCGCGCGGCTCGACGCCGAATATCGTCAAGCCCAAGCGCGCGCTGCACAGTTGCCACAACGCTGGCCGCGCTGAAAAACATATCTGGCCAGTCCTGATCAGACTGGCTGCCAAATGAATCGCGACAAGGATGCCTCGGCCATGAGCGACACCCGTTACAAGATCGTCTTCGACGGCGCGCTGCAGCCCGGCGTCGACTTCACCACCGCCAAACTGAATCTGGCGGATCTGTTCAAAAGCGATGTGGCCGCCATCGAGCGCCTGTTCAATGGCCGCACCGTCGCCCTCAAACGTGATTTGTCTCACAGCGATGCGCAGACGTATCTGCAGGCGTTGAACAAAACCGGGATCGATGCGCGGATCGAAGCGGAAACCGCCATCGAGCTGAATCTCGCGGATGTCCACGATAACCCTGCAGCGGTGGCGGAACCGGACTCGCCTTACGCACCGCCGCGCGCCAATGTCGGTGAAGCTCTGCCGCCATTCGCCACGCTCAAGCCATTCAGCGTCGAAGGCCGGATCGGTCGCCTGCGCTTTCTGGCCTGGACTATGGTCTTGAGCTTGGTGACCCTGCCCATCGTCGGCGTGTTTGCTTTGATTGCGTTGGGCCTGATCAGCGGCGACTCGACTACCGGCCTGATCCTCGGCGGCATTCTGGCGGTCTTCCTGTTCCTCGGCTTCATGATCGTCAGCATTCTGTTCAGCGTTCAGCGCCTGCACGATATCGGCTGGTCGGGCTGGCTGTGGCTATTGAATCTGGTGCCGTTCGTGGGCAGTTTCTTCCCGCTGGTAATGATGGTCGTACCCGGCAATGCCGGCGCCAACCGCTATGGCCCGCCGCCGCCACCGAACAGCACAGCGGTCAAAGTGCTGTGCTCGTTGTGGATCGTATTCTTCGCACTGATTTTTGCCGGCGGCCTGCTTGGCGGCTTCTCGGCTGTGCAGGAAGAATATGAAAGCAATCTGGAGAGCAGCTATGACAGCGGCGCGGTGACCACCGACGAAGTTGAGGTTGTCGAGCCGCCAGCGATTTCCGCCGACGAGGCAGCCGAACCGGCGCAGGCCCCTGTAGACTCTGCGCAAGAATGAACAGCGCTCCCTGCCGCGACAACCGCGTCGCCGGCGCGGAGCTGTTGCGATGGAGAACTGCATGACCCGTTACGCTCTGATCACTGGCGCTTCCAGCGGCATCGGCCTGGCCATGGCCGAAGCACTGGCCCGGCGCGGCCGCAGCCTGATTCTGGTGGCACGACAGCGTGATCAGCTGGAAAGTATCGCCATCGAGCTGACCCAGCGTTTCGATGTCGAAGTATTGTTTCGTGCCTGCGATCTCGGCGAACCGTTGCGCCTGTCGGGCTTTTTGCTGGAGCTGGAAGAAGGCAACCGGCAGATCGATCTGCTGGTCAATTGCGCCGGCATCGGCACCTGCGGGCCATTCCTCGCGCAGGACTGGATGACTGAGCAGGACCTCATCGAGGTCAATATCCTCGCCCTCACCCGCCTCTGCCATGCGCTGGGTAACAGCATGGCGCTGCTGGGTGGCGGGCAGATCCTCAATGTCGCGTCGGTGGCTGCGTACAGCCCCGGCCCATGGATGAGCACCTACTACGCCAGCAAAGCCTATGTGCTGCATTTTTCCGAAGCCCTGCGCGTGGAGCTCAAACAAAGCGGCGTGAAAGTCTCCGTGCTTTGCCCCGGCCCGACGCGCACACCGTTCTTCCGAACCGCACAGATGAGTAGCGAAAAGATCGAAAGCAGCCACTCGCTGATGAGTCCGGAAGAAGTGGCACTGCATGCCGTACGCGCACTGGATAAAAACCGCGCCATCATTATTCCGGGACGGCGCAACCGCTGGCTGGCGTTCCTGCCGCGACTGGGTTCGCGCTGGCTTAACCGGACGATTGTCGGCATGGTCAATAAAGCTTACTGCCCCCGCTAGGAACACGACTTCGAAGCGGTACACTCGATTCAGCCCAACTCAACGGAGAAACAGCAGTGGATACTCTGTTCACCAAGATCATCAACCGGGAAATCCCGGCCAATATCATCTACGAGGACGACCAGGTTCTGGCCTTCCACGACATCGCCCCACAGGCTCCGGTGCACTTTCTGGTGATCCCGAAAAAACCGGTGCGCACGCTCAACGACCTGACCGAAGACGACAAGGCACTGGCCGGGCACATCCTGTTCACCGCGCAGCGTCTGGCACTGGAACTGGGTTGCGAAGAAGGCTTCCGCGTGGTGATGAACTGCAATGAACTTGGCGGGCAGACTGTCTATCACATCCATATGCACGTGCTGGGGCAGCGTCAGATGAACTGGCCGCCGGGCTGATTGGCGACAACCAACTGTGGGAGCGAGCCTGCTCGCGAAGGCGCCGATACATCCAACACTTCAGTAGCCGATAATCCGCTTTCGCGAGCAGGCTCGCTCCCACAAAAAAGCCTGACCGCGCAGCAAGTGACCCAGCGCAAACCCTCGACGGCCGATTCGGTTAAACTGGCCGCCGAGATTCTTCCCGGAGGTCAGCATGACTACCCAACGTCACTACTCGCCCATAGACCGTCTGCTGCTGCAAGCCGATGCCGCGATGCGCACCCTGTTGCCCTTCAGTGGCCAGCCGTACCGCCCGTCGCCGGCGATTCTGCAGCCGGATACGCAGATGAGCGATGAAGACACCCGCCATGTCGCCGGTCTGATGCGCATCAACCACACCGGCGAAGTCTGTGCCCAGGCGCTGTATCAGGGGCAGGCGCTGACCGCCAAGTTGCCGCAGGTACGCGCAGCCATGGAGCACGCGGCTGAAGAAGAGATCGATCATCTGGTCTGGTGTGAGCAGCGCATCCATCAGCTGGGTAGCCACACCAGCGTGCTGAATCCACTGTTTTACGGCATGTCGTTCGGTATCGGCGCGGTCGCCGGGCTGATCAGCGACAAGGTCAGCCTTGGTTTCGTAGCGGCAACCGAGCATCAGGTCTGCAAGCACTTGAACGAACATCTGGAGCAGTTGCCTGCCGAGGACGAGAAATCCCGGGCAATTCTCGAGCAGATGCGCATCGATGAAGAACACCATGCGGAAAGTGCGTTGAATGCGGGCGGATTTCGTTTTCCGGCGCCGGTGAAGTTCGGCATGAGTTTGTTGGCGAAGGTTATGACCAAGAGTACTTATCGGATCTGAGATCCGTGTCGGTGCTGATGACATCTTCGCGAGCAGGCTCGCTCCCACAGGGGTTTTGTGTGAAGCATGAAAAAGGCGACCAGGAGGTCGCCTTTTTTGTGTCCGGGAATCTTAGGTCGGCATGTTGCGCGCGTAGAAGATTTCCAGCATTTCGTGTTTCACACGGTCGGTCACCTGGGCACGCTGCGCGGGCGAGAGGTTGCTGGTGGCGTCGCCGAACAGGTAGTTATCCAGTTCGAAGTTCTTCAGCAGCATTTTGGTGTGGAACAGGTTTTCCTGGTACACGTTCACGTCGGTCATCTGGTACGCGTCGCGGGTGTCTTCGGAGAGGTAGTTCTGGATCGAGTTGATCTCGTGGTCGATGAAGTGCTTGTTGCCTTCAACGTCACGGGTGAAGCCGCGCACACGGTAATCCACGGTCACGATGTCCGAATCGAACTGGTGAATGAGGAAGTTGAGTGCTTTGAGCGGTGAAATGACACCACAAGTCGACACGTCGATATCCACACGGAAGGTCGCAATACCGTCGTCCGGATGGATTTCCGGATAGGTGTGCACCGTGATGTGGCTCTTGTCGAGGTGGGCCAGAATGATTTCGGGCAACGGGCCCGGCGATTCTTCGATCTGGCTGTCAGTCGGGGTCACCGGCTCTTCCGAAATCAGAATCGTGACGCTGGCGCCCTGGGGTTCATAGTCCTGACTGGCGATGTTCAGGATGTTGGCACCAATGATCTCGACAACTTCTGTGAGAATCTGCGTCAGGCGTTTCGCGTTGTACTCTTGATTGATGTACTCAACGTAAGCCTGCTGGTCTTGCGGGGTTTCCGCGTAGCAGATGTCATAGATGTTGAAGCTCAAGGTCTTTGTCAGGTTATTGAACCCGTGGAGCTTGAGTTTGCTTTTCACCGTTAAAAACTCTCTATGTATGCGGCGCGGCCGCGTGATCAAGCATGCCCGTCAAGTGCGAACAACGCACCTGCGTAGGACGGTTAACACCTCTTCGCGATGGCGATTTTGGTTATCTGTTCAGGCGGATGACCCGTCGGCTGACCGATCACTGCCCTGAAAAAAGTGGCGCATTATGCAGACGTCAGCGGGGGATCGCCAGAGTCTGCACTGCTTTTATGATAGTTGAATGTCGGTTCAGCCGAGTTCAACGATTTCATAGTCGTGGGTAATCGCCACGCCAGCCGCGCCGAGCATGATCGACGCCGAGCAATACTTCTCGGCCGACAGTTCGATGGCGCGCTTGACCTGAGCTTCTTTCAAGCCCCGGCCCTTGACCACGAAGTGCATGTGGATCTTGGTAAACACCTTCGGATCTTCAGTCGCACGCTCGGCGTCGAGGAAGGCTTCACAGCTTTCAACGGCCTGGCGCGACTTCTTCAGGATGCTGACCACATCGAAATTGCTGCAGCCGCCGACACCCAGCAAGAGCATTTCCATCGGGCGAACCCCGAGGTTACGGCCACCGGCGTCCGGCGGGCCGTCCATCACCACGACATGACCGCTGCCGGATTCGCCAAGAAACATGGCTTCGCCAGCCCATTGGATGCGTGCCTTCATCGCCCAGACTCCACTGTAAAAAAAGGGTCGCCAGCTTAGCACAGCACTTTGTCCCGACAGGAACGACGTCCTAGGACGGATGCTTTCTGGCTGTAGGTAATTTCTCGAATTCTCAACGAAGTGTCTGGTAAGCTGGCGCCAATTCGCTGGCGCCAATTCGTCAGCTCTGTAGCGACCGCCTTCAGCGCCTCATAACAACTCAAACATCACCGTGCAGTCTTTTCGGGATACAACCATGGTTGCTATTACCCCCACACCCAAAATCAAGAACATCGACAAGCTGTTGATGCACTGCCAGCGCCGGCGTCATGCGGCCAAAAGCAACATCATCTGCGCCGGCGATCGCTCGGACACGCTGTATTTCATCATCAAGGGTTCGGTCACCATCCTCATCGAAGATGACGATGGCCGCGAGATGATCATCGCCTACCTCAACGCCGGGGATTTCTTCGGCGAACTGGGTCTGTTCGAGCAGGCAGGTCAGGAGCAGGAACGCAGCGCCTGGGTGCGGGCCAAGGTCGAATGCGAAACCGCGGAAATCAGTTACGCCAAGTTCCGCGAGTTATCGCAGCAGGATCCAGACATTCTTTACGCGCTCAGCGGACAAATCGCACAACGCCTGCGCAACACCACGCGCAAAGTCGGCGACCTGGCGTTTTTCGACGTCACCGGCCGCGTCGCCCGCTGCCTGCTGGAGCTGTGCAAACAGCCGGACGCCATGACCCACCCGGACGGCATGCAGATCAAAGTCACCCGTCAGGAAATCGGTCGGATTGTCGGTTGTTCACGGGAGATGGTCGGCCGCGTGCTCAAGGATCTTGAAGAACGCAACCTGGTCGATGTTAAAGGCAAGACCATGGTGGTCTTCGGTACGCGCTAAGCCCGTACATCAGGCGCTGTAGATCTGCGCCAGCATCAAACGAAACAATTCATCGAGACGCGCCAGCGCCTGTGGCGCGTTGAATTTCTCATGCAGGGCGATGTGGCTTTGCGCCCTCACCCGCTGCTCCAGGCCGCAGGCTTCATTGAAGCGATTGACCGCAGCAACCATCGCTTCGCGCTCGTCATCCATCAGCATCGCACCGTGCACCAAGCCCACCGGACGCTGGCCGCCCTGGCTCTGGCGCCAGCGCTGGGCGGTGCCGACCATCTTGCGACCGTCGAGATTGACGTTGAAACGTCCATCACAGAATGCGCCGTCGATTTCCCCGACCGACGAGGTGCCACCCAATTCATCCAGCAACTGACAGATCGGATCGCACAGGCGGCGGTAGCCGGTTTCGATGCGGTTCAGATCGCCTTCGCTGCGAGGCGGGGCATACACCAAGGCAATGTTGATGGTCGCAGCGGATTGCGGGACGGGCTCACCACCGGTTTCACGCAACAGCACCGGCCAGCCAGCAGCAGCGGAAACTTCGCAGGCGTGGTCGAAATGCGCGAGACGGTTGAGGCGGCGCGGCATGACCAGCGCGCGATCGGTGGGTTGCCAGAACAGCAGGCCGAATTCGGCGTCGCCAGCGCAGACCGAGGCCAGCAAGTCCTGTTCGGCTTGCAGGCCGGATTCGATGGTCAGCGGGGTTGGCAACGACATGGTGAGCTCCGGCAGATTGAATCTCTTTAGCGGAATTTAGCGCCTCTTCGCGAGCAGGCTCGCTCCCACACTGGAATGCATTTCCCTGTGGGAGCGAGCCTGCTCGCGAATGAGGTCGACTCGGTCAGTCGAGGGTCGAACCACTGATCGGCACACCACGCTCCGGGAAAAACAGGCGCTGCAATTCAATCCCCGGATTTTCCGCGCGCATGAACGCTTCGCCGACCAGGAACGAGTACACATCGCTGATTTCCATCAGCTCGACGTCGGCCCGATTGAGGATGCCGCTCTCGGTGATCACCAGGCGATCGCGCGGGATGCGCGGCAGCAGGTCGAGGGTGGTTTCCAGGCTGACGTCGAATGTGTGCAGGTTGCGGTTGTTGACCCCGACCAGCGGCGTGTCGAGGGTTTTCAACGCGCGCTCAAGTTCGTCACCGTCGTGCACTTCCACCAACACGTCGAGACCGACGCCTTTGGCCACGGCGGCCAGCTCGGCCATTTTCACGTCGTCCAGTGCGGAGACGATCAACAGCACGCAATCGGCGCCAAGCGCGCGAGCTTCAACGATCTGGTACGGATCGATCATGAAATCCTTGCGGATCACCGGCAGCTTGCAGGCGGCGCGCGCCTGTTGCAGGTAGGCATCGGCGCCCTGGAAGTAATCGATGTCGGTCAGCACCGACAGACAGGTCGCCCCGCCCTTTTCGTAGCTCTTGGCGATGTCGGCCGGCATGAAGTCTTCGCGGATCACGCCTTTGCTCGGCGAAGCCTTTTTGATTTCGGCAATCACCGCCGGTTGTTTTTTCTTTGCTTGCGCCAGCAATGCCTGGGCAAAACCACGGGGTGCATCGGCCGCCTTGGCCAGACTTTCCAGCTCGCTCAGGCTGACCCGAGCGCTGCGCTCGGCGACTTCCTCAACCTTGCGCGCCAGAATGTTTTCCAGAACCGTCGGTACACTCATCCTTCATTCTCCACTTTGAATACCGCGGTAAAGGCACCCAGCTCCTCGAGCTTTTCCCGAGCGAGGCCGGTGTGCAGCGCGTCGTGCGCCAGCTCCACACCTTGTTTCAGACTGCTTGCCAGGTCGGCGGCGTACAGCGCCGCACCGGCATTGAGCACAATCATCTCGGCAGCTTTCTGGCCGTTTTCGGTTTTGCGCTTGCCGAGGGCATCACGGATCAGCGCCAGCGACGCTTCCGGTCCTTCGACCGACAGGCCGTGCAGGCTCTGGCTCTTCATGCCGAGGTCTTCCGGTTCGACCCAATACTCAGTGATTTCGTTATTTTTCAGCTCGGCGACAAAGGTTGGCGCGGCGAGGCTGAACTCATCCAGACCGTCCTTCGAATGCACGACCAGCACGTGTTTGCTGCCCAGTCGCTGCAAGACTTCGGCCAATGGCCGACACAGCGTCTGAGTGAATACGCCGACGACCTGATGTTTCACACCGGCCGGATTCGTAAGCGGGCCGAGCATGTTGAACAGCGTGCGCAGGCCGAGTTCGCGGCGCGGGCCGGCGGCGTACTTCATCGCTTTGTGATGGGTCTGGGCGAACATGAAACCGATGCCGACGTTGTCGATGCAGCGCGCGACCTGCACCGGGGTCAGGTTCAGATAAATGCCGGCAGCTTCCAGCAGATCGGCACTGCCGCTCTTGCCGGACACCGCGCGGTTGCCGTGCTTGGCCACGGTGCAACCGGCTGCTGCGACAACAAAGGAAGATGCGGTCGATACGTTGAAGATGTTCGCACCGTCACCGCCGGTGCCGACCACATCGACCACGCCGTCGAGGGTTTTCAGCTCGACCTGATCGGCCAGCTCGCGCATCACCGACACCGCGCCGACGATCTCGTCGATGCTCTCACTCTTCATGCGCATGGCCATCATGAACGCGCCGATCTGCGCTTCGGTGCACTGGCCGGTCATGATTTCGCGCATCACATCGCGCATTTCATCGGTGCTGAGGTCCAGGTGTTCGACGATACGGCTGAGGGCTGTCTTGATATTCATGGGAAGTCCTTAGCGCGTGCCGCCGGTTTGTTTGAGGAAATTGGCAAACAGTTCATGACCCTGCTCGGTGAGGATCGACTCGGGGTGGAACTGTACGCCCTCGATGTTCAAGGTCTTGTGACGCAGGCCCATGATCTCGTCGACCGAGCCGTCGTCGTGCTGGGTCCACGCGGTCAGCTCGAGGCAATCGGGCAGGCTGTCGTGCTTGACGATCAGCGAGTGGTAACGGGTAACGATGAGCGGATGATTGAGGCCGGCAAACACGCCCTTGTCCTCGTGGAATACCGGGCTAGTCTTACCGTGCATGACCTGGCGGGCACGCACCACATCACCGCCGAAGGCCTGGCCGATGGACTGGTGGCCGAGACAGACGCCGAGGATCGGCAGCTTGCCGGCGAAGTGCTTGATCGCATCAATAGAGACGCCCGCCTCGGTGGGCGTGCACGGCCCGGGGGAAACCACGATGCGCTCGGGATTCAGCGCTTCGATTTCGGCGATGGTCAGTTCGTCGTTGCGCACCACTTTGACCTCGGCACCCAGCTCGCCGAGGTATTGCACAACGTTGTAGGTAAAGGAGTCGTAGTTGTCGATCATCAGCAACATGGCGTTTCGAACCTCTTGAATTCTGACTTGATGACAGCCTTCAGATAACTTGCCCGCAGGGCGCTGCGCGATGTCGGACGCGCACAGGGCGCCAGCACAGCGGCATTTCAAACAGACAAGGAAGGCAAAGCGATACAGATCCGGCGGAGCCGGCAGAGAAGATTCAGGCGCGCCAACGCCAGCGGGCGTGTGCCTTGATGACTTGATCCAGGAGTTTGCTGGTGATCAACACGGGGAAGGTCTCGTTCATACGTTCCGGCACAGTAACTTAGCTGGGCGGAGCACGCAATATGGCGGGGCCTGCGGGTTATAAAACGGCAGAAGGATTCGCGACCGATGGCAAAATGCCGAACGTTTTTGGTACTGTCGTTTCGTTCACCTACAACAATAAATAAACGGACTTGCTCATGATCAGACAGACGTTGTTTGTACCGCTGGCCAGCTGCTTGCTCGCACTCGCTTGCGCTCAGGCCAATGCAGCGCCCAATCCATATTCGAGTTTCATCGTCTTCGGTGACAGCCTCAACGATGCCGGCACCTTCGCCGACACGGGCGGCCCGGCGGGCTCCACCGAGCGTTACACCAACCGCACCGGGCCGGTGTATCAGGATGGCAGCGGCGAAGTTTTTTCATTGAATTCCACCCAGTTGCTCGGCGGCCGCCTGGGCTTTTCGCCCGACCAGACAGCCTCTTCCAGCTCCGCGGTGCGCGCGGAAAACGGCCAGCCCGACGGCAACAACTGGGCAGTCGGTGGCTATCGCACCGACCAGATTCTCGATTCGATCACTACACAATCGGCCACCGGCGAACGCACCCGCGCAGGGTACCTGCCGTCGAACGGCTTCCGCGCCGACCCGAATGCGCTGTATTACATTTCCGGTGGCGGCAACGACTTCCTCCAGGGCCGCATTCTCAGCCTGCCCCAAGCCAACGCCGCAGCCGATCGACTGGCCGACAGCGTGCAGACCCTGCAGACCGCTGGCGCCAAATACGTGATGGTCTGGCTGCTGCCCGACGTGGGCCTGACCCCGGCCCTCAATGGCACGCCGCTGCAAGCGTTCAGCAGCACCCTTGCCAACCAGTTCAACAGTCAGTTGGTGACGCGCCTGCAAGGCATCAACGCCGAAGTCATTCCGCTGAACATTCCGGTGCTGCTCTCGGAAGTCTTCGCCGACCCGGGACGCTTTGGCCTGGCCACCGACCAGAACCTCACCGCCACCTGTTTCAGTGGCAATAGCTGCACGGAAAACGCCCGCTACGGGATCAACAGCGCCACGCCGGATCCGACCAAACTGATCTACAACGATGGCGTACACCCGACCGAATCCGGGCAAAAACTTATCGCCGATTACGCCTATTCGCTGTTGGCTGCGCCGTGGGAATTGAGCCTGCTACCTGAAATGGCCCACGGCACCGTGCGTGCGCATCAGGATGAATTACGCAACCAATGGCAGGCAGACTGGGAGAACTGGCAAGCGGTCGGTCAATGGCGCGCGATTGTCTCGGCCGGCGGACAGCATCTGGATGTCGACAGCCAAAGCAGCGGCGCCAGTGCCGATGGCAGCGGTTACAACCTCAACGTCGGCGGCAGCTATCGCTTGAACGAGGCTTGGCGCGTGGGCGTGGCGGCCGGTTTGTACCGACAGAATCTCGAGGCTGGGCACAACGATTCCGACTACAAACTCAACAGCTACATGGCCACCGCGTTTGCCCAGTTCCAGCAGAACCGCTGGTGGGCCGACGCGGCGCTGACCGGCGGCAAACTCGACTACGACAACCTCAAGCGCAAGTTCGACCTCGGCGCCAGCGAGGGCGCGGAGAAAGGCGATACCGACGGCAGCCTGTGGGCGTTCAGCACGCGCTTGGGCTATGACATTGCGCAACCGGGCAGCCAATGGCATCTGTCGCCGTTTGTCAGCGCTGATTACGCCAGTGTCGATGTCGACGGTTACTCGGAAAAGAGCAACCGCGCCACGGCGCTGACCTTCGATGACCAGAGCCGCGATTCGAAACGACTCGGCCTGGGCATCCAGGGCAAGTACAACTTCACCGCGCAAACTCAGGTGTACGGCGAATACGCCCACGAGCGTGAGTACGAAGATGACGTGCAGAAGGTCAACATCGCCCTCAATACCCTGCCGGCCAATGACTTCACCCTTGAAGGCTACACGCCGGCAAGTCACCTGAACCGCTTGAGCCTGGGCGTCAGTCACAAGCTGACGGCGGATCTGGCGCTGCGTGGGGGGTATACGTTCCGCAAGGATGATGACTTCAAGCAGCAGGGCCTGAATGTCGGGGTTGTGCTGGACTTCTGAGTCGTAGATGCAAAAAAGCGGCGCCTGTCAGGGCGCCGCTTTTTTTTATGCCTCAACACAAAACCCAATGTGGGAGCGAGCCTGCTCGCGAAAGCGCCGGGTCAGTCAATATCAACGGTGACTGACACATCCTCTTCGCGAGCAGGCTCGCTCCCACATGGGAAATTGCGTGGATCAGGCGTCCGGGGTCTGCTCGGCCAGGGCCACGGCGCGGAACATCGCGCGGCGTTTGTTCAGGGTTTCTTCCCATTCCAGCGCCGGCACCGAGTCGGCGACGATGCCGCCGCCGGCCTGTACGTGCAATTCACCGTTCTTGATCACCGCCGTGCGAATGGCAATGGCGGTGTCCATGTTGCCGTTCCAGGCGAAGTAACCGACCGCGCCGCCGTACACACCGCGCTTGACCGGCTCCAACTCGTCGATGATTTCCATCGCGCGAATCTTCGGCGCGCCCGACAACGTACCCGCCGGCAGAATCGCCCGCAGTGCGTCCATCGCGGTCAGGCCCGACTTCAACTGGCCGGTGACGTTGGAGACGATGTGCATCACATTGGAATAACGCTCGATGACCATTTTCTCGGTGAGCTTCACCGAACCGATTTCCGAGACTCGCCCGGTATCGTTGCGGCCGAGATCGATCAGCATCAAGTGCTCGGCGATCTCCTTGTCATCCGAGAGCAGGTCCTGCTCCAGCGCCACATCGGCTTCTTCGGTGGCACCGCGTGGGCGCGTGCCGGCGATCGGACGCACGGTGATCAGGTTGTCTTCGACGCGCACCAGCACTTCCGGCGAACTGCCGACGACGTGGAAATCGCCGAAGTTGAAGAAGTACATGTACGGCGTCGGGTTGAAGCACCGCAGGGCGCGGTACAGATCGATCGGCGCAGCCTTGAAGTCGATCGACATGCGCTGCGACGGCACCACCTGCATGCAGTCGCCGGCAAGGATGTATTCCTTGATGGTGTCGACGGCTTTTTCGTAATCGTCCTGGGTGAAACTGGAACGAAACACCGGATCGGCCGATTGCTGTTTGCTGAAATCCAGGCCACGACGCGGGGTGATCGGCTGACGCAGTTGCTCGAGCAGTTCCTGCAACCGCGCCTGGCCTTGCTCGAAGGCATCGGCCTGCGCAGGGTCGGCGAGGACGATCGCGTGCATCTTGCCGGCCAGGTTGTCGAACACCACAACGGCGTCGGAAACCATCAGCAGAATGTCCGGCACGCCCAGCGGATCCGGGTTCGGGCATTTGCCCAGACGCTTCTCGACATAGCGCACACAGTCGTAACCGAAGTAACCGACCAGTCCACCGTTGAAGCGCGGCAGGCCGGCGATGGTCGGCACGTTGTAGCGCGCCTTGAAGGTTTCGACGAACGCCAGCGGGTCTTCAACCTCGTGGCTTTCGGTCTCGACGCCATCCACGCTGATGCTGACGTGATGGTCGTGGACTCGCAGCACGGTGCGGCACGGCAGGCCGATGATCGAATAACGGCCCCATTTCTCGCCGCCCTGCACCGATTCGAGCAGGTAGGAGTTGGGCTGATCGGCCAGTTTCAGGTAGATCGACAGCGGCGTGTCGAAATCGGCCAGGGTTTCGCAGGCCAGCGGGATGCGGTTATAGCCGTCAGCGGCCAGACGCAGGAATTCTTCGCGATTCATAAGGTGCCTCGTGGTGTGAGGTGCAATCAGTCAGGTATGCAAACGCGCCGGCACGGCCGGCCAGAATCAGTCAGGCGCGCCAACGCCAACGGGCCAGGGCCTTGATGACTTTCATCCAAAGTTTGCGGGTGACCACCACGATGGCGTTTCCAGAAGGGGGTTGAACAGCGTCGGGCAACGTTATCCCACCGGCCAGATCCAGGCAACCGGGAATTAGTTTGCGCAAATCGTCGATCACCAGTGCCGGCGATTCCTCGGCAATCGGCCGGCCATGGTTGTAGCCATAACTCAGCGCCACACACTTGACCCCTGCTGCTTTCGCCGCCTGCACATCACTGCGCGAGTCGCCGACGAACAACGATTGCGAGGCCGGAATGTTGGCCATTTTCATTACGAAAAACAGCGCCGCCGGGTCAGGCTTCTTCTGCGGCAGGGTATCGCCGCCGATGATCCACTTGAAGTAGCGGCCGATCTTCATCTGATCGAGCAGCGGCGCGACGAAGCGCTCGGGCTTATTGGTGATCAGCGCCATGGCCACGCCTTGCTTGTGCAGCCACTTGAGCGTGTCACGCACACCGGGATAGACCACGGTCAGCTCATGGCTGGCGCCGTACGCCTCCATGAAAATCTCCAGTGCGCGCTCGGCTTCAGCGTCGTCCACTGACGAGTGATCGATGCCACCCGCCAAGGCCCGACGCACCAGCACCGGCGCGCCATTGCCGACCCATTCGCGCACTGCTTCGATGCCCGCCGGCGGACGGCCGAGGGAGAGCAGCATGGTGTCCACCGCCGCTGCCAGGTCGGGAACCGAATCGATCAGCGTGCCATCCAGATCGAACATCACCAACCGTGGCAACTGCCCCGGGAACAACTGCTCAAAACCGCTCATGGGCGCGCCAGTGCCAGTTCGGAACGCATCTTGTCGATGACTTCCTGATAGTTCGGTGCGTTGAAAATGGCCGAGCCGGCGACGAAGGTGTCAGCACCAGCAGCGGCAATTTCGCGGATGTTGTTGACGTTGACGCCGCCGTCGATTTCCAGACGGATGTCGCGACCGGATGCGTCAATGATCGCCCGCGCTTCACGCAATTTGTCGAGGGTGCCGGGGATGAACTTCTGCCCGCCGAAGCCCGGGTTGACGCTCATCAGCAGAACCATGTCGACCTTGTCGATCACGTACTTGAGCACGTCCAGCGGGGTCGCCGGGTTGAACACCAGACCGGACTTGCAGCCGCCTTCACGGATCAGCTGCAGCGAGCGATCGACGTGCAAAGTGGCTTCCGGGTGGAAGGTGATGTAGGTCGCGCCGGCTTCGATGAAGTCGCCGACGATGCGGTCCACCGGGCTGACCATCAGGTGCGCGTCGATCGGCGCGGTGACGCCGTACTTGCGCAGTGCCGCGCAGACCATCGGGCCGATCGTCAGGTTCGGTACGTAGTGGTTGTCCATGACATCGAAGTGGACGAAGTCGGCGCCGGCGGCGAGAACGTTGTCCACTTCCTCGCCGAGGCGGGCGAAGTCGGCGGAGAGGATCGACGGAGCAATTACGAAGGGCTGCATGACGCACCTGTGCTGAGCTAAATCACGATGGCGCGCATTGTATACCTCAAGTTTCCACGCGCGCACCGGGACCGCGATGATTGGGTTGTGCCATGAGCCCTCAGCGATCGCGCCTCAGTAAGCCGCGCGGTAGATCTTCTCGATATCGCCGGCGCTGAGTTTGCGCGGATTGTTGCGCATTAGCCGCTCGATGCCGGCGGCCTCCACGGCCATCGCCGGGATCGCTTCCTCCGGCACGCCGAAACTGCGCAGCCCGGCAGGGATTTCCACCGCCGCGCACAGGTCGGTCATGGCCTGCACGGCTTTGTCAGCAGCTTCGCTGGCGCTCAGATGAGCGGTCTTCACGCCCATGGCTTCGGCAATATCCTGCATGCGTTCGACGCAGGCCATTTTGTTCCAGGTCATCACATAGGGCAGCAGCAAGGCGTTGCTGACACCATGGGCAATGTTGAAGCGACCGCCCAGCGGATACGCCAGCGCATGCACCGCACCGACCCCGGCGTTACCGAACGCCATCCCAGCCATGAGGCTGGCGGTGGCCATGTCTTCACGCGCTTGCAGGTTGGCGCCGTTGGCGTAGGCCTTGGGCAGAGCGCTGGCGATCAGCTTGATTGCGCCGATGGCGAGGGAGTCGGTGATCGGCGAGGCGTTCACCGACAGATAGGATTCGATAGCGTGCACCAGTGCATCGACACCACTGGCGGCGGTAACGCTGCGCGGACAGGTCAGGGTCATTTGCGGACTGACCAGCGCCACGTCCGGCAACAGATAGTCGCTGACGATGCCTTTCTTCAACTGCGCGACCTTGTCCGAGAGGATCGCCACATTGGTGACTTCAGAGCCAGTGCCGGCGGTGGTCGGAATGGCGATCAGCGGCGGGCCCTTGCGCGGCACCTGATCGACGCCGAACAGATCTTCCAGCGCGCCGTGGTAACCGGCGTAGGCGGCGACACTCTTGGCAATGTCGATGGCGCTGCCACCGCCAAGGCCGATCAAACCGTCATGCCCGCCTTCGCGATAGGCGCGCATGCAGTCCTCGACGATGGCGATTTCCGGGTCGGGCAGCACACGGTCGAAAATCTCGTATTCGCGCCCGCCGAGTTGCACCAGCGCCAGCTCGACAGTACCGGACTTGACCAGCGCGGCGTCGGTGACGATCAGCGGGTTGTCGATGTCGAGGCGGGTGAGTTCGGCGGCCAGTTGCTCGATGGCTGCGGCGCCGGTGATCAGTTTGTGAGCGATTTTGAACTGGGACAGACTCATGGTGCGCAGCCTCTTATAGATGTGGGAGCTGGGCACAAGATTAGCTGGGGATTTGGGGTTGTCTGCTATTCAGGGTGTGAATGGTTGATCGGATAGGAAGATCAAGAGCCCCTCACCCTAACCCTCTCCCGGAGGGAGAGAGGACTGACCGGGTTGTACTCTCGAAATACATCGACCTGAATTACCGAGTCGAACTCCGGCCGCGAAAGCCACGGAGATCTGCTCCCTTCCCCCTCGCCCCCTTGGGGAGAGGGCTGGGGTGAGGGGTGGCTTTTGACCTTGAT
>NZ_JH635998.1:2824535-2829339 GCF_000257605.1 Pseudomonas sp. R62 | reverse complement strand
ACCTGCGCAGTACGCAGTTTCTCGCTGCGCCCGCGCAGCCATTCCAGCGTCAGCAGCAAGATCACCGAGAAGGCAATCAGCAACGTCGCTGCCGCTGCAATCGTCGGGCTCAGGTTCTCGCGAATCCCGCTGAACATCTGCCGAGGCAATGTCGCCTGCTCGGGTCCGGCAAGGAACAGCGTCACCACCACTTCATCGAAAGAAGTGGCAAAGGCAAACAGCGCCCCGGAAATCACTCCCGGCGCAATCAGCGGCAAGGTCACCCGGCGGAATGCAGTCAGCGGCGATGCACCGAGACTCGCAGCAGCACGCACCAGGTTGTGATTAAACCCCTGCAACGTCGCCGACACGGTGATGATCACAAACGGCACACCCAATACCGCATGCACGACGATCAGCGAGAAGAAGCTGTTACCCAGCCCCAGCGGCGCGAAGAACAGATAACTCGCCACGCCGATGATCACCACCGGCACCACCATCGGTGAAATCACCAGTGCCATCACCAGTGACTTGCCAGGGAAGTCGCCACGGGTCAGGCCGATCGCCGCCAGCGTGCCGAAGATCATCGCCAGCACCGTTGCCGCCGGGGCGACGATGATGCTGTTCTTCAGCGCGCGCATCCATTCCGCCGAGGCGAAGAAGTCGTGGTACCACTGCAGCGAGAAGCCCTGCAGCGGATAGACCAGAAAACTCCCCGAGTTGAACGACAGCGGAATGATCACCAGCACCGGCAGGATCAGGAACAGCAGGATCAGGCCGCAGAGAATCCGCAGGCTGTAGAACCACACCCTTTCGATGGGCGACATGTAAGGACTCAGCATCGCAAATTCCCCTTAGCTCAGGCGCAGGCGACTGGCGCCGACCAGCCAGCTGTAGATCAGATAAAGCACCACGGTCGCCAGCAACAGCAGCCCGCCGAGCGCAGTGGCCATGCCCCAGTTGATGCTGGTGTTGGTGTAGAAGGCGACGAAGTAGCTGACCATTTGGTCGTTCGGGCTGCCGAGCAGCGCCGGGGTGATGTAGTAGCCAATCGCAAGGATGAACACCAACAGGCAGCCGGCGCCAACACCGGCGTAGGTCTGCGGGAAGTACACCCGCCAGAAACTGGCGAACGGATGGCAGCCAAGGGAGATCGCAGCGCGCATGTAGGTCGGCGAGATGCCTTTCATCACGCTGTAGATCGGCAGAATCATGAACGGCAGCAGGATGTGCACCATCGAGATGTAAACGCCGGTGCGGTTGAATACCAGTTCCAGCGGTTTATCGATGATGCCCATGGCCAGCAGCGCACTGTTGATCAGACCGCCGGATTGCAGCAGCACGATCCACGCTGCGACCCGCACCAGAATCGAAGTCCAGAACGGCAGCAGCACCAGTATCATCAGCAGGTTGCTCTGCCGCGAAGGCAGGTTCGCCAGCAGGTAGGCCAGTGGATAGGCGAGCAGCAGGCAGATCACGGTGATGACCAGGCCCATCCAGAACGTGCGAGCGAAGATGTCGAGGTAGATCGCCTGATCCGGGGTGGCTGGAGCCAGTTCGCCGAGGTCATCGATGCGGTGATCGACCGCCGCCAGCAGGTAATACGGAGTGATGCTGCTGGTGTTGCGTTTCACCGCTTGCCAGTAGGCCGGATCGCCCCAGCGTTCGTCGAGCGCTTCCAGCGCTTCTTTATAAGAGGCCGGTTCGCTGGCGAACGGCAGCGCCCGGGCGGTTTTGGTCAGCAGGCTGCGGTAGCCGGCCAACTCCATGTTCAAGCGCTTGGACAGATCGCCCAGCGTCTGGTTTTTGCGGGCTTCGGCGAGGTCTTCGCTGGCAGCCTTGTACACCGGCTCGGCCGGCAGACCACGACCGTCCCAACTGGCGATGGCGGTGACAGTGCGCGGCATGCCGCCAACCACTTCCGGGTTGCCGACGCTTTTATAGAGCAGCGCCACGATCGGCACCAGAAACACCAGCAGCAGAAACAGCACCAGCGGCGCAATCAGTGCCTGGGCTTTCCAGCGGTTGACCCGCTCGGCGTGCTTGAGCTTCTGCTTCAAGGTGGGGCTGGCGCCCTCGTTCAGGGGAACGGCGATGGCCATGACGTACTCCGCAAATCTTTGATCGTTACAGAGGTGGCGAACCACCTCGAACTTTTGCCAGTGATCGTTCCCACGCTCTGCGTGGGAATGTATCCAGTGACGCTCTGCGTCACACAGGGACGCGGAGCGTCCCGGGCGGCATTCCCACGCAGAGCGTGGGAACGATCATCCGGAAAGCCATCGGTCCGCATGCTTGGGTTATTTGGCGGCCCAGGAATTGAAGCGCTGTTCCAGTTGCTCGCCGTTATCAGCCCAGAAGCTGACGTCGATCTGCACCTGGTTGGCGATGTTTTCCGGGGTGGTCGGCATGTCTTTCAGGACATCCTTGGCCAGCAGCGGCACGGCTTGGGTGTTGGCCGGGCCGTAGGCGATGTTTTCCGAGTAGGTCTTCTGCTGCTGCGGCTGCACCGAGAAGGCGATGAATTTCTTCGCCGCTTCCGCGCGCTTGGCGTCCAGACCTTTCGGGATAGCCCAGGCGTCGAAATCGTAGATGCCGCCGTTCCACACCACTTTCAGATTGGATTCTTTCTGCACCGCCGCGATGCGACCGTTGTAAGCCGAGCTCATCACCACGTCACCGGAAGCGAGGTATTGCGGCGGCTGTGCACCGGCTTCCCACCACTGAATACTTGGCTTGAGCTCATCGAGTTTCTTGAAGGCGCGATCCTGGCCGCCCTTGCTCGCCAGCTCTTTGTAGACGTCTTTCGGCGCCACGCCATCGGCCATCAGCGCGAATTCGAGGGTGTACTTGGCGCCTTTGCGCAGGCCACGCTTGCCCGGGAATTTCTTGGTGTCCCAGAAATCCGCCCAGCTGGTCGGTGCGGTTTTCAGCTTGTCTGCGTTGTACGCCAGTACGGTCGACCAAACGAAGAAACCTACGCCGCACGGCTGAATGGCGCCTTTGACGTAGTCTTCGGTCTTGCCGAACAGCGCCGGGTCGAGTTGTTCGAACATGTCTTCGTCGCAACCACGGGACAGCTCTGGCGATTCAACTTCGACCAGATCCCACGACACGCTCTTGGTGTCGACCATGGCCTTGACCTTGGCCATTTCGCCGTTGTATTCGCCGGCAACGATCTTGCCGTTACCCGCCGCTTCCCACGGTGCATAGAAGGCTTTGACTTGCGCCGCCTTGTTCGCCCCGCCAAACGACACCACGGTCAAGTCCGGGCCGGCGGCCATTGCGCCGGTCGCACCCATCAGGCCCAGAGTCAGGGCGGTGAACTTCAGGGATCTCAACATTTATTGTTCTCTCCACGTGCAGGGTTGGTGTTGGTATTGCCGGGGCGCTTAGTGCGCCTCTAAAAGCGGATCGAGCGCACGAACGTGCTCGACCTGCCAGCCAAGCGGAACCACGTCGCCGACAGCGAGCGCGGGATCGAGCTCGGCAATCGGTTGTTTCACGAAGAAGTCGGTCTTGCCGCAGACTTCCAGGCGCACCCGGACGTGGTCGCCCAGATAGATGAATTCCGCCACCCTCCCTGAGAAGCGGTTGACGCATTGATCGCTCGAGCCGTTGAGGCTGACGCGCTCCGGACGGATCGACAGAGTCACCGGTTCGCCGGTCTGGCCAACGTTGACGGCCAGCGCCTCGACTTTTTCGCCACGCCCCAACTCGACCACGCAGCGCTCGCCACTCTGGCTGAGCAGGCGGCCGTTGAGGCGGTTGTTCTCGCCAATGAAGTTGGCGACAAAGGTGTTTTTCGGCTCTTCGTAGAGCGTGCGCGGTGGCGCGATCTGCTGGATCTCGCCTTGATGGAACACGGCAACGCGGTCGGACATGGTCAGTGCTTCACCCTGATCGTGGGTTACGTAGACCACGGTCACGCCGAGGCGCTGGTGCAGGTGCTTGATCTCCATCTGCATGTGTTCACGCAGTTGTTTGTCGAGGGCGCCCAGCGGCTCGTCCATCAGCACCAGTTGCGGCTCGAACACCAGCGCGCGGGCCAGTGCCACACGTTGCTGCTGACCACCGGACAACTGCGCCGGATAGCGCGAAGCGAAGGCATCGAGCTGAACCATGCTGAGGACTTTCTTCACCCGCTCGCTGACATCGCTTTTGTTCAAGCCGCGCACGGTCAACGGGAAAGCAAGGTTCTCCGCGACAGTCATGTGCGGGAACAGTGCGTAGTTCTGGAACACCATGCCGATATCGCGCTTGTGCGGCGGCACGTTGTTGATCGAACGCCCGGACAGGAGGATTTCACCGGCGGTCGGCGTTTCGAACCCGGCGAGCATCATCAGGCTGGTGGTCTTGCCGGAACCGGACGGCCCGAGCAGGGTAAGGAATTCGCCCTTGCGAATGTCCAGGTTGAGGTCTTTGACGATCAGGTTCTCGCCGTCGTAGCTCTTCTGCACACCACGAAAGCTGACCAGCACATCACTGGTCCCTGCGCTTGTATCGACCTGGCTCATACCCACACCTTTGTTGTTGATGACTGCTTGTTCATCAAGCCTAGTGGCTGGCGGCGGCCACGCAAATCGGGGCGCAGGAGAGAATCGCTTAAGCGCAGTGGAAGGTTGGGTGTAGGGATTGCCCTACAAGGATGGCGCGTTTGGGCAAGCGCAGCGGCAAGGGGCAAGCTGCAAGCGGCAAGAACAGGCAAAAGCGCTTGTCGCTAATGGATATGCCCACAATCGAGGGTTAAACAACGAAACCTGTGGGAGCTGGCTTGCCAGCGATAGCGGTGGGTCAGCCGACATTTATGTGACTGACATGCCCT
>NZ_JH635998.1:2817007-2823937 GCF_000257605.1 Pseudomonas sp. R62 | reverse complement strand
TCGCATATTTCACCAGTCGGCCAGAGGTGATGTTGAGCTTCTGCATCAGCCGCGCCTTGTGGGTGCTGATGGTCTTGCTGCTCAAGGCCAGTTGCTGGGCGATGTCGTTGACGTTGGCGCCCTGGGCCAGGCGTTCGAACACCGAGAATTCGCGTTCTGACAACAGCGAATGCAGCGGCCGGGTATCGGTCAGGCCGACTTCGAAGACCATGCGGTCGGCCAGCTCCGGGTCAATGTAGCGCCCGCCCGCCGCGACTTTGCGGATCGCCGTGAGCAGCAGCGCCGGATCGCTGTCCTTGGTCGCATACCCGGCCGCGCCGACCTTCAACGCGCGCGCGGCCATTTGCGCTTCGTCGTGCATCGACAGCACCAGAATTGCCGGCGGATTGTTCAGCGCCCGTATGCGCGGGATCGCTTCCAGGCCATTGACCCCGGGCATGGAGATGTCCAGCAACACCACCTCGCACGGCACGCTGCGCAGGGTTTCGAGCAGTTGCTCGCCATTGCTCGCCTCCCCCACGACTTGCAGATCCTTGGCCAGGCCGATCAATTGCTTGATGCCTTCACGGACGATGGTGTGGTCTTCGGCTACCAGTACACGGATCACGTTCTTCTCCAGATTTCAGGTACACACCAATCCCTGTGGGAGCGAGCTTGCTCGCGAAGGCGCCAGTCCAGACACCGCAACATGTCAAACCTCACTCACCGGCACTCGCACCACCAGACTGGTGCCCTCCCCCGGCTCACTCACCAGCTCCAGCCGCCCGCCCATGATCAGCACCCGCTCACGCATGCCGACCAGGCCAAACGACGTCGGCCTACCCTCGGCCGCGACAAATCCTACGCCATCATCGCTGACGGTCAGACACAATTCATCGCCCGCAAGCTCCAGCGTCAGCTCCACCGTGTGCGCCTGAGCATGGCGCATCACATTGGTCAGCGCCTCCTGCAAAATCCGGAACAGCCCCACCGCTTTGGCATCGCTGAGTGCCGGCAGGTTGTCCGGCACCTGCACCAGACACGGTATCTGTGTGCGCGCCTCGAAACGCCGAGCCTGCCACTCGATGGCCGAGGCAATCCCGGCATCAAGGATCGGCGGGCGCAACGCCGTCGCCACATCGCGCACCAGCTGAAATAACTGTGCGATCAGGCGCTTCATGCTGTTGAGCCGCTCGTTGAGTCCCGGATCGAGTTGCGCGTAGGCCAATTCGCACATCGATGTCTCCAGTTTCAGCACGGTGAGCATCTGCCCCAACTCATCATGAACTTCCCGGGCGATGCGCGCCTTCTCTTCTTCGCGCACGCTCTCCAGGTGCGCCGACAGTTCGCGCAGTTGCTCGCGCGAGGCCGCCAGTTCCAGCTCGATGCGTTTGCTTTCGCTGATGTCCCAGACGATGCCGTCCCACACATAGGCGCCGTCCTCCAGCTGGCGGGTGATCGCTTTGATCTCGGCCCAGCGCTGCTCACCCTGGCGCGTGACGATGCGGCCCTGCCACGACCAGTCGCTGTCAGTGTCCAGCGCCTGATCCTGGGTGCGGTGATAACTGGCCTTGTCGTCGGGATGCACCAGGCTGCGCAGGCCCATGTCGCGATGAGCGATGGCTGCCGGCGCATAACCGACCAGACTTTCGCTGCCCTCGCTGATGTAGGCAAAGTCGATCTGCCCGGTGACCGGTGCCCGCTCCAGCCTGAACACCAGACCCGGAACGTTGGCGGCGATGCCTTGCAGGCGCGCCTCGCTTTCCTGCAAAGCGGCGAGCGCGCGGCGGCGATCGGTGACGTCGGTGAGGTAGACCACCAGATATTCACTGTCGCGAAAACGCAGGAAGCTCAGGGAAACGTCCGCCGGCAGCACACTGCCATCGGCGCGCAGGCAACTGGTTTCGAAGCTCAAGGGCCCTTCTTCACTGGCCCGTGCACGCTTCCACAGATTGAGCCAGCGATCCATGTGCAGGCCGGGCTCGAAATCGATCAGCGGCCGCTCGATCAGCCCGCCCGAGGGATAGTCGAGCATGTTTTCCGCCGCGCGGTTGGCGTAGCGCACATGGCTGTCCCAATTGACCCAGAGAATGCCGACGGTGCTTTGGTCGATGGAAAACTGTGTCAGCCGCAGCGCCTCTTCACTGGCCGCGCGCAACGCAATGTCTTCGCGGGCGCTGAGCAGGCGTTGTTCGAGGCTGTGCTGTTGGCGCCGCTGCCACGCCACGATTGCCGCGCAACTGAGCAGCATCACCGCGAACAACAGGCTGAGGTTCTGCCAGAACCCCGGCGACTCGGTCAGCCGTGGGTATTTCGGCTGCAGCCATTGGTTGTGCAGTTGTTCCAGATCCTTGGCCGGGATCGCGCGCAAGGCGCTCTGGACGATGCCGGCCAGCTCCGGCCAATCGCGCCGCGAGGCCACACGCAGCAGTTGCGGCAGGCCGATATCGCCAACCACCACCAGTTCGGCAAACTCCGGCTCCACCGACAGCCGGCCCAACTGTGCTTCGTCGACCACCGCGTAGGAGGCTTGCTGACTCAACAGCAGTTGCAACGCTTGCCGTTCCAGCGGCACGCCTTGCAGATTCAAGTGCGGATAGTTGCTGCGCAGGTAATCGGCGGTGCTGCTCGGCATGCGCACGGCGACGCGGGTCTGGCTGTCGAGCTTTTCCAGATCGACCGCGCCGCTGCTTTTCTGGTCGCTGACCACCAGTTGCGGCACGCGCATGTACGGGTCGGAAAACTGCCAGAGACGCAGCGCGCTCGGGGTCTGGCTGAGGCCCGGGGCGATGTCGATCTCGCCCTCGCGCAAAGCGTTTTCCAACGCCCCGAGATCCTGAAAGTTGCGCCAGCTCAGTTCCACGCCGAGGGTTTTGGCCAGCAGTTTCATCAACTCGACATTGGCCCCGGACAATCGCTGCAGGCGCCGATCGTAGGTCGCGTAGGGTGCCTGCAACACCAGGCCGACGCGCAATTCGTTGTGCTGCGCCAGCCATTGCTGCTGCTCTGGCGACAATTGCGCGGCATGATCCGGTGGCGCAGGCGCCGCCCAGCCCATCAAGGGAAACCACAAACAGCCGATAACCCACAGGCAGCAAAATCGCTTCATTGAAGTCTCATACACTGACAAATACTGACCAACCCATTAGGCTGCCGGGATAATTTCTGGCCTGGAATAACCGATGCCCTCTGTCTACCGCCTGGCACTGCCAGCATTGTGCCTGTCGCTGATCCTGCCTTGTGCGTTTTCCGTCGAAGCCGCCGACCCGGCGCCTGCCGCCACGGATAAACCCGCCGAAGAAAAGCCGGCCGAGCGCCAGCCACTGCTTGAGCGTAGTCAGGAAGAGGCCGCCGCACTGCAACGTAAACTGCCGGCGCAAGAGCAGCAACAACTGCAGGCTGGCAGCGACACTTTCCTCGCCCTGTGGAAACCGGCCAACAGCGCCGAACCCAAAGGCGCGGTGATCATCGTTCCCGGTGCCGGCGAAACCGCTGACTGGCCTCAGGCAATCGGCCCGTTGCGACGCAAATTGCCGGACGTCGAGTGGAGCAGCCTGAGTATCACCCTGCCGGATCTGCAAGGCGACGCCATTGCTCCGCGCGTAATCGAACCGGCAGCCGCGCCGAAAGCCCCGGAAACCGCAAGCAAAGACGCCACCACCGCACAACCGATCGAACAAGCCGCTGGCGGTGAAGCGGAAGTTGCCGAACAGGTGGTCGCCGAAACCAGCGAAGAACAGGCCAAAGCCGATGCCGATCGCATCTTCGGGCGCATCGACGCAGCGATTGCCTACGCCGAACAGCAGAGCGCGCGCAGCATTGTCGTGCTCGGCCACGGCACCGGCGCTTATTGGGCGGCGCGTTTTCTCAGCGAGCGGCAGACGCCGCAGGTGGAAAAACTGGTGATGGTTGACGCGCAAGCACCAGCCAAAGCCCTGCCGCCACTCGCCGAACTGACGCCGACGCTGAAGCTGCCGACTGTGGATATTTTCTACATGGACAAAGCGCTGGATCGCAACGCGGCGCTGGAGCGCATGCAGGCGAGCAAGCGTCTGAAGACCTCGGCGTTCAGCCAAGTGGCGCTGAAGGTATTGCCGGACAAGAAGGCTGAGCAGGAACAATTGTTTCGGCGGGTGCGGGGCTGGTTGAATCCTCAGGCTGTTGACTGACTGTCACACCGAGTCGCCCTAAATTCGCGAGCAGGCTCGCTCCCACATTGGATCTATGCAAAATTCAATGTGGGAGCGGGCCTGCTCGCGAAGAGAGCCGCACAAACAACAACCCTCTAACGCCTAGCGAAAATCCCGCCGCTCCCGAATCAACGTATAGGCGTTATGCAATTCCCGCGTACGCTCGGTCGCCTCACGCACCTGTGCCGGGGTCGCGCCACTGCCGGCGATCTTGTCCGGGTGATGGCGACTGAGCAACCGTCGGTAAGCGCGCTTGATCTGTGCCGGCTCGCTGCTCGCCGACACCCCAAGCAATTTCATCGCCTCCTGATAGCTCACTGCGGCACTGACGATCGGCCGCTTGCCCGGCTCGTAATCGCTGGCCAATGCCTGCACCTGCTGCGCCGTCCAGCCGAGCCATTTGCCCCACTGCGCCAGCAACTCGCGTTCGCTGACCCCGGCGCGACCATCAGCCCAGACCATTCGCCAGCAGGCACGCAACACGCCCTCAGCCGCATGCGGTTGCGAACTCAAACGACGCAGATAACCGCGCAGATTGTCGCTGCCGGACTTGCCGCGATTGAATGCAGCAATGGCCCGCCGTGTCGCCGGCTCGCTCATTTCCAGGGCGCGCATTTCGTTGCGCGCCTGCTGGATATGCCCGTCAGTGACGCGCCCGTCGCTCTTGGCCAGACGCCCGAGCAACACGAACAGCAATTCGTCGTTGCGCAGCATCGGCCGGCCGCCGAGCTTTTCGCGTAAATGTCCCCAGCTCTGCAAGTGCAAGCGCCGATCCAGCGCCTGCCCCAACAACGCCCCAAGCATGGCCCCCGGAATGCTGGCAATCGCGTACCCCACTCCGGCTCCAATCAGAGTCCCTGGCCACAGCATCTCAGCGACTCGCTTCTATCAAGGCTTCGGCTTCGGCCAGACGCTCGTAGGTACCAACATCTACCCAATGCCCCTTCAACCGCTCGCCCGTCACTTCACCTTTGGCCATGGCGTTGCGCAGCAGCGGCGCGAGCTTGAATGCGCCATCGCTGCAGCCATCGAACAACTGCGGATGCAGCACGGCGATACCGCTGTAGGTCAGCGTCTGCGCATCAGGCTCGCCGTCCTGCACTTTGCCGTCGATGAGAGTGAAGTCGCCTTTCGGGTGATGCGGCGGGTTGTCCGACAGCACCAGATGCGCCAGGCCATTGATCGGCTGGTGCAGCACGCTGAAGTCGTAATCGGTCCAGATGTCGCCGTTGACCACCAGAAACGCATCGTCACCCAGTAACGGCAGCGCACGGAAAATCCCGCCACCGGTCTCCAGCGGCTCGCCTTCCGGCGAGTACTGAATACTCAGGCCGAAACGGGAACCGTCGCCGAGATGATCCTCGATCTGCTGACCGAGCCAGGCGTGGTTGATGACGATTTCGGTGAAACCTGCGGCCGCGAGGGCGCGCAGGTGATACTCGATCAGCGGCACGCCAGCGGCACGCACCAGCGGTTTCGGCGTGGTCAGGGTCAGCGGGCGCATGCGCTCGCCTTTGCCCGCTGCCAGAATCATTGCCTTCATGCCGTCGCTCCAGCACGCAAGCTGCTGAACAGCGCTTGCAGTTCCGCCAGTTCAGGACGGCGGGCAATCACTGCTTCTATATAAGAGAAGAAGCGCGGCACATCGGCCAGATAGCGTGGCTTGCCATCGCGATGGCAGATACGCGCGAAGATGCCGATGACTTTCAGGTGACGCTGCACGCCCATCAGGTCGCTGGCGCGCAGGAAGTCTTCGAAATCCGCCTGCACCGGAATGTCCAGTGCCGAGGCCTGCTGCCAGTAACTTTCCAGCCAGCCGCGTACACGTTCTTCCGGCCAGCTGAGGAAAGCATCCTTGAACAGGCATGTCACGTCGTAGGTCACCGGGCCGTACACCGCGTCCTGGAAATCCAGCACGCCAGGGTTGGGCTCGCTAAGCATCAGGTTGCGCGGCATGTAGTCGCGGTGCACCAGCACTTTCGGCTGCGCCAGCGCGCTGTCGATCAGCAACTCGCTGATGTGCTGCCATTGTTGCTGCTGGGCCGCATCGAACTCGACGCCCAGCTCGCGCTTGACGTACCACTCGGGGAACAATTCAAGCTCGCGACGCAACAAGGCGACGTCGTAACTGGGCAACGGCGCAACCATCGGCAACTGTTGAAAAGCCAACAGCGCTTGCAGGGCATCGTGGAATAACGCGTCGGCATTTTCGCCATCGATCACGTCGAGATAGGTCTTGTTGCCCAGGTCATTGAGCAAAAGAAAACCGCGTTCTAGGTCTTCGGCGTAAATTTTCGGCACATTAATTCCGGATTTCGCCAGCAAAAAAGCGATATCCACGAACGGTTTGCAGTTTTCCTGGGGCGGCGGCGCGTCCATCACGACGAAGCTGCGGCCATCGCCCTCCCAGCGGAAGTAGCGGCGAAAACTCGCGTCGCTGCTGGCCGCGGTCAACGTGGCCGGGGGCACGGTGCCCCAGCCCTGCTCGGCAAACAGCTTTGCCAACTGCTCATCGAGCCAAACTTTCAGGTGTTGCAAGCGTACATCTTGGTCAGGCATTGCAAGGGTCTCCGACGGCGCTAGCCGTCAAGCGGGTCATGCTTTATTATCCAGCATCTTTTTCAGACCATCGAGAGGCGTGCGGCCCACACCGCGGGCAGATGGCACGCAGGAAGCCCGGACTAATAAGATGGCATTGAAATCCCCCGCGTTTCGTAAAAAATTTCCGTTGTTGGTAACCGGCAGTCTGCTGGCTATGCAA
>NZ_JH635998.1:2805941-2816447 GCF_000257605.1 Pseudomonas sp. R62 | reverse complement strand
ATGCAACCTCTGGCCAGTCAATTCGTTGTTGCCGCCGAGCAGTATGACTGCTCCGTCTCGGCTACGGGTGGCTGGGACTGTGCGCCCAAGTCGCCCGCCGCGGCATTGCCGCCGCGCCCGGTACATGACGGCAGTGCCGTCAGCGCTGCCGGCGAGCCTGCGGCTGACAAGGGTTCCGACGCCGACACTGGCGCGAAAACCGCACTGGTCACCGAGTCCAAGGGCCGCGGCCTGAAATCCCGTAGCGAAGACTACAGTCACCTCGACTGGGTTCCGCGCGAGAAGCTCACCGCTGCGCAATTGGCCGAGACCGGTCCTTACTGCTCTGGTTCCTATATCGAACCGATTCGTCCTGGCATGAATGACAAGACGAATAAAAGTGACGCGCCGACCTTCATCGGTGCCAAAGCGTCGCGTTACGAGCAGGACACACAAGTCGCCAGCCTCGCCGGTGACGTGATCATGCGTCAGGGCAGCATGCAGGTCGAAGCCGACGAGGCCAACCTGTATCAGGCCGAGAGCCGCGGCGAACTGGCCGGCAACGTGCGTATCCGCGACAACGGCGCGCTGATCGTCGGCGACCACGCCGATGTGCAGCTCGACACCGGCGAAGCCAAGGTCGACAACGCCGAATACGTGATGCACAAATCGCGCATCCGCGGTAACGCGCTGTACGCCAAGCGTGCTGAAAACGCGATCATCCGCTTGAAGGACGGCACGTACACCACGTGCGAACCGAACAGCAACGCCTGGCAGCTCAAGGGCAACAACATCACCCTGAACCCGGCCACCGGTTTCGGTACCGCGACCAACGTGACGTTGCGCGTCAAAGACATCCCGATTCTGTACACCCCGTACATCTACTTCCCGATCGACGACCGCCGCCAGTCAGGTTTCCTGCCGCCGACCATCGGTTCGGGCAGCGACACCGGCTTCATGCTGGTCACTCCGTACTACTTCAACCTGGCGCCGAACTACGACGCCACGTTGTACCCGCGCTACATGAGCAAGCGCGGCATGTTGGTGGAAGGTGAATTCCGTTACCTGACCAAGTCGAGTGAAGGTCAGTTCGGTGCGGCGTATCTCAACGATGAGAACGACGATCGCAAGCTTCAGTCCGACTACAAAGACACTCGCTATATGTACAACTGGCAGCACAAGGGCGGTCTCGACTCCCGCGTGCTCACAGAAGTTGATTACACCAAGATCAGCGATCCGTATTACTTCCAGGATCTGCAGACCGATCAGATTGGTGTGAAGAGCGATGATTTCGTCAATCAGCAGGGTGCGGTCAGCTATCGTGGCGACAACTACACCGCACGCCTGAATGCTCAGCAATATCAGCTGGCTACCGTTTCCAACATCACACCGTATGGTCGTCTGCCGCAGATCACCTTCAATGGTCAGCTGCCGTACCATCCGGAAGGTCTGAATTTCGATTACGAGACCGAGCTGGTTCGTTTCGATCGCGATCTACGTGATGGCGACTTCATCAATGAAGATGGCATTGCCGAACGTCGTCTGGACACAAACATCACCGGTCTGGCCCGCGCCAACGGTGATCGCCTGAACCTGAAGCCGGGCGTCAGCCTGCCGATGAACTGGACGTATGGTTTCCTCAAACCATCGTTGAAGTATCAGTACACGCAGTATCAGCTTGATCTGGACAGTACCGGCAAATCCCAGATTGATGCCCTGTCCCCGGAAAACCAGAAGCTTTATGGCAAGTTCGACAGCAACCAGAGCCGTGGCGTCCCGATTGCCAGCATCGACAGCGGCCTGTATTTCGATCGCGATACTTCCTACTTCGGCAAGAATTACCGCCAAACTCTGGAACCGCGCCTGTTCTACCTCTATGTTCCAGAAACAGATCAGGAAGACATTCCGGTCTTCGACACCAGCGAATATACCTTCAATTACTCTTCGCTGTTCCGCGACAACCGCTTCTCCGGCGCCGACCGTGTAGGCGACGAGAACAAACTATCGCTGGGCGTTACCAGTCGCTGGATCGAAGAAAACGGATTTGAACGTCAGCGCATCAGCGTAGGCCAGGCGTACTACTTCAAGAATCGCGAAGTGCAATTGCCTGGTATCGATGCGAAAACTCGTGAAGACTCCAAATCCAGTGTCTCGCCGTACGCGCTGGAATATGAATACCGCTGGAACCGTGACTGGCGCGCCACTGCCGATTACAACTGGGACCCGGACAGCCGCAGCCCACGCTCCGGCAGTGCGATGTTCCACTACCAGCCGGCTGACAACCCGAACAAAGTCATCAACGCTGGCTATCGCTATCGCAATGACCAGATCCGTTACGACCAGAACACCGGCCAGTGGTCGGTGGGCGGCGGTGACTATGGCACCCCGGGCCAACCTGGCTACGTGAAGGACTACTACAAGATCCAGCAGCATGATTTCTCGGTCATCTGGCCGATCGTTCCGCAGTGGAACGCCATCAGCCGCTGGCAGTACGACTACAACCGCAATCGCACGCTGGAAGCCTTCGGTGGTTTCGAATACGACAACTGCTGCTGGAAACTGCGCCTGATCAATCGTTACTGGGTCGCTTATGACGAAAACAGTCAGAACGCCCCGGAAAACGAAAAAGGCGACCATGGCATCTTCCTCCAAATTGTTCTGAAGGGACTCGGCGGCCTGACTGGCGCCAAGGTAGAGAGCTTCCTCGACAAAGGCATTCAAGGTTATCGTGAACGTGAAGACCAAGCTTTCTGATTGTCTGCGCCCGGTGCTGCTGGGCGCGTTGTTCCTGGGTACGGCGGCCAACGCCGCCGTACAGTCCATCGATAAAGTGGTGGCGATCGTCGATAACGACGTGGTCATGCAGAGCCAACTGGACCAGCGCGTTCACGAAGTTCAGCAGACCATCGCCAAGCGCGGTGGCGGTCTGCCGCCTCCGGGCGTGCTCGATCAGCAAGTGCTCGAGCGCCTGATCGTCGAAAACCTGCAACTGCAGATCGGCGAACGCTCGGGCATCCGCATCACTGACGAAGAGTTGAACCAGGCTGTCGGCACCATCGCCCAGCGCAACAACATGACTGTTGATCAGTTCCGTGCTGCGCTGGCTCGCGATGGCCTGAACTATGACGACGCCCGTGATCAGATCAAACGCGAGATGATCATCAGCCGTGTGCGTCAGCGTCGTGTGGCCGAGCGCATTCAGGTGTCCGAGCAGGAAGTGAAAAACTTCCTCGCCTCTGACCTCGGCAAGATGCAACTGTCCGAAGAACTGCACCTGGCCAACATCCTGATTCCGACCCCGGAAAGCGCCAACTCTGAAGCGATTCAGAGCGCTTATCGTCAGGCCATGGATGTTTACCAGCAGCTCAAGCAAGGCGCTGACTTCGGTCAGATGGCCGTGGCCAAGTCCGGTAGCGACAACGCGCTGGAAGGCGGCGACATGGGCTGGCGTAAAGCCGCACAACTGCCGCCGCCGTTCGATCGTGAATTGAGCAGCATGGCCGTTGGCGACATTACTCAGCCTGCGCGTACACCGGGCGGCTTCATCATTCTGAAGCTGCTGGGCAAACGTGGCGGCGAAGCGCAGATGCGCGACGAAGTGCATGTGCGTCACATTCTGGTCAAGCCGAGCCCGATCCGCGACGAAGCCAAGACCAAGGCACTGGTGCAATCGTTGTATGACCGCATCACCGCCGGCGAAGACTTTGCCGAACTGGCGAAAAACTACTCGGAAGATCCGGGTTCCGCCCTTAACGGCGGCGACCTGAACTGGATCGACCCGAACGTGCTGGTCCCGGAATTCCGCGAAGTGATGGCTTCGACCCCGCAAGGTCAGCTGTCCAAGCCATTCCAGACCCAATACGGCTGGCACGTGCTGGAAGTCCTTGGCCGTCGCGCCACTGACGGCACCGAACAGGCCCGTGAGCAGCAAGCAATGACCGTACTGCGGAACCGCAAATACGACGAAGAGCTGCAGACCTGGCTGCGTCAGATCCGTGACGAAGCATACGTAGAGATCAAACTTCCTGGTGCAGACCAGGCAGCGCAGTGAAACCCAAGCGTTTCGCGCTGACACCCGGCGAACCGGCCGGCATCGGTCCCGACCTGTGCCTGCTGCTCGCTTCGCAAGCCCAGCCACATCCCCTGATTGCCATCACCAGCCGCGACCTGCTCCTTGAGCGGGCCGCGCAGCTGGGGCTGGCCGTCAGTCTGCTGGATGTCGCGCCGGGGCAGTGGCCAGATGTTCCAGCGCCGGCCAACAGCCTGTACGTCTGGGACACGCCGCTCAGCGCACCGGTAATCGCCGGGCAACTGGACAAGGCCAACGCGGCATTCGTCCTCGAAACCTTGACCCGCGCCGGCAACGGCTGCCTGAATGGCGACTTCGCCGGGATGATCACTGCGCCGGTACACAAAGGTGTGATCAACGAGTCGGGCATCGCATTCTCTGGACACACTGAGTTTCTCGCCGACCTGACGCACACCGCGCAAGTAGTGATGATGCTGGCCACTCGCGGTTTGCGCGTGGCGCTGGTCACCACGCATCTGCCTCTGCGCGAGATTGCCGACGCGATCACCCCGGAACGGCTGGAGCGCGTAACGCGAATCCTGCACGCCGACCTGCAAGACAAATTCGGCATCGCCCGGCCACGCATCCTGGTCTGCGGCCTCAACCCGCACGCCGGTGAAGGCGGCCACCTGGGCCATGAAGAAATCGACATCATCGAACCGACATTAGAGCGCCTGCGCGGCGAGGGCATGGACCTTCGTGGCCCGCTGCCTGCCGACACTCTGTTTACCCCCAAATATCTGGAGCACTGCGACGCAGTGCTGGCGATGTACCACGACCAGGGCTTGCCCGTGCTCAAGTACAAAGGCTTCGGCGCTGCCGTCAACGTGACGCTGGGCCTGCCGATCATCCGCACCTCGGTCGACCATGGCACCGCCCTGGATCTGGCCGGCAGCGGCAGGATCGACACCGGCAGCCTGCAAGTCGCCCTGGAAACCGCCTACCAGATGGCCGAGACCCGTTTATGAACGAGCAATACCAACACAAGGCGCGCAAACGCTTTGGTCAGAACTTCCTCCACGATGCCGGCGTTATCGACCGCATTCTGCGCTCCATCCACGCCAAGCCTGACGACCGCCTGCTGGAAATCGGCCCCGGTCAGGGTGCGCTGACCCAAGGTTTGCTGGGCTCCGGCGCGCAACTCGACGTAGTGGAGCTGGACAAGGATCTGATCCCGATCCTCAATCAGCAGTTTGCCGGCATGAGCAATTTCAACCTGCATCAGGGCGATGCGCTGAAGTTCGACTTCAATACGCTGAATGCCGCGCCGAACAGCCTGCGGGTGGTTGGCAACCTGCCGTACAACATCTCCACGCCGCTGATTTTTCACCTACTGAACAACGCCGGCATCATTCGTGACATGCATTTCATGTTGCAGAAAGAAGTGGTCGAGCGTCTGGCCGCAGGCCCGGGTGGCGGTGATTGGGGTCGTCTGTCGATCATGGTTCAGTATCACTGCCGTGTAGAACATCTGTTCAACGTCGGCCCAGGCGCATTCAATCCGCCGCCGAAAGTCGATTCGGCGATCGTTCGTCTCGTGCCGCACGCGGTACTGCCGCACCCGGCCAAGGATCACAAGCTGCTGGAGCGCGTGGTACGCGAAGCCTTCAATCAGCGCCGCAAAACCTTGCGCAATACCCTCAAGCAATTGCTCAGCAATGCCGAAATCGAAGCCGCCGGCGTCGATGGCAGCCTGCGTCCCGAGCAGCTGGATCTGGCTGCATTCGTGCGCCTGGCCGACCAACTCGCGATACAGGTTCCGGCCACTCCTGCCGCCGACTGACTCGCGATGAACGCTATCGGGCAGCACACCACTCTGGTTTACTGCCCGATACTTGCCTAGACTGATTCCCCATCAGCTACGCCCCGCGTTCCGCTTCGTTAAGGCCCTCTTGCATGTCCGATTCCCGTTATCAGGTCGATGTCAGCGTCGTCACCCATTATCTGGCAGACCAATCGCAACCCGAACACGACCGTTTCGCCTTCGCCTACACCATCACCGTACAGAACAACGGCGAGATTGCGGCCAAGCTTCTGTCCCGGCACTGGGTGATTACCGATGGTGACGGCCATGTCGAACACGTGCGCGGTGAAGGCGTCGTCGGCCAGCAACCGTTGATCGATGCAGGCAAGAGCCACACCTATACCAGCGGCACGGTGATGACCACCAAGGTCGGCACCATGCAAGGCTCCTATCAGATGCTCGCCGACGACGGCAAACGTTTCGATGCGACCATCAAACCGTTTCGCCTCGCCGTACCCGGAGCCCTGCACTGATGACGACTTACGCCGTCGGTGACCTGCAAGGCTGCCTCGAACCGCTCAAGTGCTTGCTCAAGCAAGTTGCCTTCGACCCGGTGCTGGATCGGCTATGGCTGGTCGGCGATCTGGTCAACCGCGGCCCGCAGTCGCTGGAAACCCTGCGCTTTCTCTACGAGATGCGCGAGTCGCTGGTCTGTGTCCTCGGCAATCATGATTTGCATCTGCTGGCCGCCGCGAAAAAGATCGAGCGTTTGAAGAAAAGCGACACCTTGCGCGAAATCATCGAGGCCCCCGACGGCCCGCAATTGATGGAATGGCTGCGCCAGCAGAAGCTGATGCATTACGACGAAACACGCGATGTTGCGATGGTCCATGCTGGCATCCCGCCGCAATGGTCGCTGCGCCGTGCGTTGAAGTGCGCCGCCGAAGTCGAGACCGCCCTGCGTGACGACAACGTATTCCCCGCCTACCTTGACGGTATGTACGGCAACGAGCCGGCAAAATGGGACAACGATCTCAAAGGCATTGATCGTCTGCGGGTGATCACCAATTACTTCACGCGCATGCGCTTTTGCACCGCCGAGGGCAAGCTCGACCTCAAAAGCAAGGAAGGCCTGGACAGCGCCCCGCCCGGCTACAAGCCGTGGTTCCAGCACAAGGAGCGCAAGACCAAAGGCCTGCGCATCATCTTCGGTCACTGGGCTGCGCTCGAGGGCAATATCCACGAGCCGGGCATTTCCGCGCTGGACACCGGATGCGTATGGGGCGGCAGCCTGACGCTGATGAACGTCGACAGCGGCGAACGCCTGTCATGCAAATGCGACGAGCACGGCGGGCTTGCACACACGGTTGCGCCACTTATCCCCGAATCTTCGCCAGTCGACGCGCCGCGTTAGACTGCACTTTCAGTTGAGCTACAGGAACCCGCCATGAGCGAATTCAAACGAATCCCCCCGGAACAGGCGCAGGCCCTGCGTGAACAAGGCGCCGTTGTGGTCGACGTGCGCGACCCGGCGACCTTTGCCGCGCTGCATATCAGCGGTTCGAAGCATCTCGACAACCATTCGCTGCACGCTTTCATTCAAGGCGCCGATCTTGATGCACCGACCGTCGTGGTCTGCTATCACGGCAACTCCAGTCAGGGCGCAGCCGCCTATCTGGTCAGCCAAGGTTTCTCCGATGTTTACAGCATGGACGGCGGCTTTGAGCTGTGGCGTACGACTTATCCGTCGGAAACCGCGCAAGGCACCGCCGAATAATTTTTTTGCGCAGCGCAGGCCCCGGCTGCCGTGGTCCTGCGCGCGGCAGACGAACGGTCTGCCACAACTAATTACGTATCTCGCCTTTACCTCTCGAATTCCCAACTATCCTTAAGCGCAGGCCATCCAAATCAGGGGAGAGCCGGTACACCGGCGCGCGGATCATCGGGAGTAGCTTTCGCGGTTTGTCGACCGTGGGAGAATTCTGGGGGGTAAACAGCAGCTGCCACAGCGACTGCTGCCAGCATCGACTGAGTGATCCGGCGTCGGCTCCACGTATCGAGCGAGGTGACGTCATGAGTATCTTTAGCCACTTCCAACAACGCTTCGAATCCACACGCCAGGAAGAACTCTCTCTGCAGGAGTACCTGGAGCTGTGCAAAAACGATCGCAGCGCTTACGTTTCCGCCGCCGAGCGTCTATTGATGGCGATCGGCGAACCGGAACTGCTCGACACTTCGACCAATTCGAGGCTGTCGCGCATCTTCTCCAACAAGGTGATCCGCCGCTATCCGGCCTTTGAAGACTTCCACGGGATGGAAGAATGCATCGACCAGATCGTCTCGTATTTCCGCCACGCCGCCCAAGGCCTGGAAGAGAAGAAACAGATTCTTTATCTGCTCGGCCCCGTCGGTGGCGGTAAATCGTCCCTGGCCGAGAAGCTGAAACAGCTGATGGAGAAGGTACCTTTCTACGCCATCAAAGGCTCGCCGGTCTTCGAATCACCTCTGGGTCTGTTCAACGCCACTGAAGATGGCGCGATCCTTGAGGAAGATTTCGGCATTCCACGACGCTACCTGAACACCATCATGTCGCCTTGGGCGACCAAACGCCTGGCCGAATTCGGCGGCGACATCAGTCAGTTCCGCGTGGTCAAGCTATACCCGTCGATCCTCAATCAGATTGCGGTGGCCAAGACCGAACCCGGTGACGAGAACAACCAGGACATCTCGGCGCTGGTCGGCAAGGTCGATATCCGCAAACTCGAAGAATTCCCGCAGAACGACGCTGACGCCTACAGCTACTCCGGTGCGCTGTGCCGAGCCAACCAGGGCTTGATGGAATTCGTCGAAATGTTCAAGGCGCCGATCAAGGTGCTGCACCCATTGCTGACCGCTACTCAGGAGGGCAACTACAACAGTACCGAAGGCCTCGGCGCGATTCCCTTCACCGGCATCCTGCTGGCTCACTCCAACGAGTCGGAGTGGCACACCTTCCGCAACAACAAGAACAACGAGGCGTTCATCGACCGGATCTACATCGTCAAAGTGCCGTACTGCCTGCGCGTCAGCGATGAAGTGAAGATCTACGACAAACTCCTGTTCAACAGTTCCTTGTCCAAGGCGCACTGCGCACCGGACACCTTGAAAATGCTTGCGCAATTCACCGTGCTGTCACGCCTCAAGGAGCCGGAAAACTCCAACATCTACTCGAAGATGCGCGTCTACGACGGTGAAAACCTCAAGGACACCGATCCGAAGGCCAAATCGATTCAGGAGTATCGCGATTCGGCCGGTGTCGACGAAGGCATGAACGGTCTGTCGACCCGCTTCGCCTTCAAGATCCTCTCCAAGGTGTTCAACTTCGATCCGCATGAAATCGCCGCCAACCCAGTGCACCTGCTCTATGTGCTGGAGCAGCAGATCGAACAGGAACAGTTCCAGGCCGAAACCCGCGAACGCTACCTGCGCTATCTGAAGGAATACCTGGCGCCGCGCTACATCGAATTCATCGGCAAGGAAATCCAGACCGCTTATCTGGAGTCCTACAGCGAATACGGTCAGAACATCTTCGACCGCTACGTGCTGTATGCGGATTTCTGGATTCAGGATCAGGAGTATCGCGACCCGGAAACCGGCGAGATTCTCAACCGCGTGGCGCTGAACGAAGAACTGGAGAAAATCGAGAAACCGGCCGGCATCAGCAATCCGAAGGATTTCCGCAACGAAATCGTCAACTTCGTCCTGCGCGCCCGGGCCAACAACAACGGCAAGAACCCGACCTGGCTCAGCTACGAAAAACTGCGGGTGGTCATCGAGAAGAAAATGTTCTCCAACACCGAAGACCTGCTGCCCGTCATCAGCTTCAACGCCAAGGCCAGCAAGGAGGATCAGCAGAAACACAACGACTTCGTTACGCGAATGGTTGAACGTGGCTACACCGATAAACAGGTACGCCTGCTGTCCGAATGGTACCTGCGGGTCCGCAAGTCGCAGTGAGGCAGCTGCAAGCTATAAGCCACAAGCTGCAAGAACAAAGCGCGTGAACCCGAAAACACGGGCATTCGCTTCTACTTGCAGCTTGCAGCTCAAAACTTGAAGCTCCCCGGAGGGGCCTTATGAGCTATGTGATCGACCGACGCCTCAATGGCAAGAACAAGAGCACGGTGAACCGCCAGCGTTTTCTGCGGCGCTACCGTGACCACATCAAGAAGGCTGTCGAAGAGGCAGTCAGTCGCCGCTCCATCACGGATATGGAGCATGGCGAGCAGATCAGCATTCCCGGCCGCGATATCGACGAGCCGGTGCTTCATCATGGACGCGGCGGCAAGCAGACCGTCGTGCATCCCGGTAACAAAGAGTTCACGGCCGGTGAACATATCGCTCGTCCACCGGGAGGCGGCGGTGGACGCGGTCCGGGCAAGGCGGGGAATTCCGGCGAAGGCATGGACGAGTTCGTCTTCCAGATCACGCAGGAAGAGTTTCTCGAATTCATGTTCGAAGACCTGGAACTGCCGAACCTGGTCAAACGCAACCTGACCGGCACCGACACATTCAAAACCGTACGCGCCGGGATCAGCAACGAGGGCAATCCGTCGCGGATCAACATCATCCGCACCCTGCGCTCGGCCCATGCCCGACGTATTGCCCTGTCGGGCAGCAGTCGCGCCAAGTTGAGGGAAGCCAAGGAAGAGTTGGCGCGCCTGAAGCGTGAAGA
>NZ_JH635998.1:2801728-2805756 GCF_000257605.1 Pseudomonas sp. R62 | reverse complement strand
TACGCGCCGGGATCAGCAACGAGGGCAATCCGTCGCGGATCAACATCATCCGCACCCTGCGCTCAGCGCATGCGCGTCGTATTGCCCTGTCTGGCAGCAGCCGCGCGAAATTGCGCGAAGCCAAGGAGGAGCTGGCACGGCTCAAGCGCGAAGAACCGGACAACTTCGGCGATATCCAGGAACTCGAGGCTGAAATCGAGAAACTCAGCGCACGCATTCACCGCGTGCCGTTCCTAGATACCTTCGACTTGAAATACAACCTGTTGGTCAAGCAACCCAATCCCAGTTCCAAAGCAGTGATGTTTTGCCTGATGGACGTTTCCGGTTCGATGACGCAGGCGACCAAGGACATCGCCAAGCGCTTCTTCATCCTGCTGTACCTTTTCCTCAAGCGTAACTACGACAAGATCGACGTGGTGTTCATCCGTCACCACACCAGCGCCCGGGAAGTGGACGAAGAGGAGTTTTTCTATTCTCGTGAGACCGGCGGCACCATTGTTTCCAGCGCCCTGAAGCTGATGCAGGAAATCATGGCCGAGCGCTATCCGAGCAATGAGTGGAACATCTACGCCGCTCAGGCCTCCGACGGCGACAACTGGAACGACGATTCGCCGATCTGCCGCGACATCCTGATCAACCAGATCATGCCGTTTGTGCAGTACTACACTTATGTGGAGATCACCCCGCGCGAACATCAGGCGCTGTGGTACGAATACGAACGCATCGCCGAAGCCTTCTCTGACACGTTTGCCCAGCAGCAACTGGTCTCGGCCGGAGATATCTATCCGGTCTTCCGTGAACTCTTCCAGCGCAGGTTAGTGACATGACCGCCAAAGAGCAGAAACGCCAACCGATTTCCACCGGCTCAGAATGGACATTCGAGCTGATCCAGACCTACGACCGTGAAATCGCCCGGATCGCGGCCCGTTATGCACTGGACACCTATCCCAACCAGATCGAAGTGATCACCGCCGAGCAGATGATGGACGCCTATGCCTCGGTGGGCATGCCGCTGGGCTATCACCACTGGTCCTACGGCAAACACTTCCTCAGCACAGAGAAATCCTACAGTCGCGGGCAGATGGGCCTGGCCTACGAGATCGTGATCAACTCCGACCCGTGCATCGCCTATCTGATGGAAGAAAACACCATCTGCATGCAGGCGCTGGTGGTGGCCCATGCCTGCTATGGCCACAACAGCTTCTTCAAGGGCAACTACCTGTTCCGCACCTGGACCGATGCCAGTTCGATCATTGATTACCTGGTGTTCGCCAAGCAGTACATCATGCAGTGCGAGGAACGCCACGGCATCGACGCCGTGGAAGATCTGCTCGATTCCTGCCATGCCTTGATGAATTACGGCGTCGACCGCTACAAGCGTCCGTATCCGATCTCCGCCGAAGAAGAGCGCCGGCGGCAAAAGGACCGTGAAGAGCACATGCAAAAGCAGATCAATGATCTGTGGCGCACCATTCCCAAAGGCGCGGACAAATACAGCGACAAGGACAACGCCCGCTTCCCTGCCGAGCCGCAGGAAAACATCCTCTATTTCATCGAGAAACACGCACCGCTGCTGGAGCCATGGCAGCGCGAGATCGTGCGCATCGTGCGCAAGATCGCCCAGTATTTCTATCCACAGCGCCAGACCCAGGTGATGAACGAAGGCTGGGCGACGTTCTGGCATTACACGCTGATGAATGATCTGTATGACGAAGGCCTGGTCACTGACGGCTTCATGATGGAATTCCTGACTTCGCACACCAGCGTGGTATTCCAACCGGGTTTCGACAGTCCGTACTACAGCGGCATCAACCCGTATGCGTTGGGTTTCGCCATGTACCGCGACATTCGGCGCATGTGCGAAGAGCCTACCGAAGAGGATCGCCGCTGGTTCCCGGACATCGCCGGTTCCGACTGGCTGTCGACCATCAAGTTCGCCATGAGCAGTTTCAAGGACGAGAGCTTCATCCTGCAGTACCTGTCGCCCAAGGTGATCCGCGATCTGAAGCTGTTCAGCATTCTCGATGATGACCAGAAAGACGATCTGCTGGTGCCGGCCATCCATGACGAGGGCGGCTACCGGGTCATCCGGGAAACCCTGGCCGCGCAGTACAACCTCGGCAATCGTGAGCCGAACGTGCAGATCTACAGCATTGATCGGCGCGGCGATCGCTCGCTGACCCTGCGCCATCAGCAACACGATCGCAAACCATTGGGCGACTCCACCGAGGAAGTGCTCAAGCACCTGCACCGGCTCTGGGGCTTCGACATTCATCTGGAAACCCTGCAAGGCGACCAGATCATGAAAACCCATCACGTGCCGCCGCGCAGTGAACACAGCGAGGGCGATTACGGCCGGCTCGATCTGGCCGTGATTCATCTTTGATCCGGTTCTGGCCTCCGAAAGTCTGACGCAAGGGTTATCCTGTCGGACTGACGGAGGTTTTTTATGCAGGTTTACAAGGTTGGCGGCGCGGTACGTGATCGCCTTTTAGGGTTGCCGGTCACTGATGTCGACCGGGTCGTGGTCGGCGCGACCACTGAAGAAATGCTCGCCCAGGGGTTTCGCCCGGTTGGCGCGGATTTCCCGGTGTTTCTGCACCCGAAAACCGGTGAGGAATATGCTCTCGCCCGCACGGAGCGCAAAAGCGGTCGCGGTTACGGCGGTTTCACTTTCTACGCGAGTCCCGAAGTCACGCTCGAAGAAGACCTGATTCGACGCGACCTGACGATCAATGCCATGGCCGAGGACGATCAGCTCAACCTGACCGATCCGTATCATGGTCAACGCGACCTCGAAGCACGAATCCTTCGCCATGTTTCCCCGGCGTTCGCCGAAGATCCGTTGCGAGTGCTGCGCGTTGCCCGTTTTGCTGCGCGTTACGCAGGACTGGGCTTCACGGTCGCCGACGAGACCATGGGTTTGATGCGCCAGCTCAGTGAGTCCGGCGAATTGCAGGCGCTGACCGCTGAGCGCAGTTGGAAAGAGATTTCCCGCGCACTGATGGAAGACCGTCCACAGGTGTTCATCCAGGTCTTGCGCGACTGTGGCGCACTCAAAGAGCTAATGCCGGAAGTCGACGCCTTGTTCGGCGTGCCGCAGCCAGAGACCCATCACCCGGAAATCGACACGGGCCTGCACACCCTGAGCGTGCTGGAGCAATCATCCCTGCACAAACAACCACTGACAGTGCGCTGGGCCTGCCTGCTGCACGACTTGGGCAAAGGCCTGACGCCGGAAGAAGAATGGCCCAGGCATATCGCCCATGAGCACACCGGGCTGAAGCTGATCAAAGCGGTCAACGAGCGCTTCAAAGCCCCCAAAGACTGTCAGGAACTGGCGCTGCTGGTCGGGCAATACCACACCCATGGGCACCGGGCGCTGGAGCTGAAAGCCTCGACGCTGCTGGAGTTGCTGCAGAGTTTCGATATTTATCGCCGGCCGCAGCGATTCGAAGAGTTTATCGCCGCGTGCGAGATGGATGCCCGTGGCCGCAAGGGCCTGGAGCAGCGCAGTTATCCACAGGCGGATTATTTGCGCGGAGCGGCGAAAGCTGCACGAGAAGTGGCCGTGCAGCCGTTGCTGGAGCAGGGATTCAAGGGGCCTGAACTGGGCGAAGCGCTGAAGCGGGAACGACTGAAGGCGTTGAAAGCCTACAAAGAGGCGGCGACAGCCTGATGAAAAAACTTCGCGCCCAGGCTCGCTCCCACAGGAGACCTCGATCCCATGTGGGAGCGAGCCTGCTCGCGAAAGCGAATTTGATATCACCGCAAATCCGAAGGTGTGAGCTGCTCCCCCCGCCATTGGAACGCAACCGGCGCCAACACCTGATCAATTTGCGCCTCAGCCCACAACGTCGCAAAGCTTTGGCCCACCCCCGGATGCACTCGCTCCGGCGCAATCAACGACAGCGGCCACAGCACAAAGGCATTTTTCAGAATTTCCGCACGCGGCAGTACCAATCCGTCGAAGTTACCCACCAGATCGCCATACAGCAGCACGTCGATATCCAGCGGCAAGCCCTTGC
>NZ_JH635998.1:2795184-2800682 GCF_000257605.1 Pseudomonas sp. R62 | reverse complement strand
GTCCGTGTAGGCCGAGACCACGAAATTGAAGAATGGCCCGCTCTTGATGCCCACCGGCTGGCTCTCGAACACCGCCGAACATCGGATATCCACCAGGAACGTGGCCAGCGCATCGAGACCGGCGCGCAAATGGGTTTCGCGCTCGATATTGCTACCGAGCCCGAGGTAGACCTGAGTCAGCGACATCCGCGCTCGATCTCCACACCCACACCACCCTTGGCGGCCGGAACGGCGCCCGGCTTGGTCAGTTTCAGTCGCACCCAAGTGATCTTGAATTCGGCCATCAGCACTTCAACCAGACGCTCGGCAAAGGTTTCGACCAACTGGAACTGCGCCTGCTCGGCGAAGGCCTGAATGCGCGTGGAAACACTGGCGTAATCGAGCGCCAGGGTCAGGTCGTCACCGGCGGCAGCCGGGCGATTGTCCCAGGCGAAGCTCAGATCAAGACGCAGGCACTGACGGATGCCGCGCTCCCAGTCGTAGGCACCGATCACGGTGTCGACTTCCAGGCCCTCGATAAACACTCTGTCCAAGCACTTCTCTCCGCTGCACGACAAGGGCGCAATGCGCCGTTAGAATCAGGGCGTCCTCGCCCGGAATAGTTAGCATGTTTTGGTTACTGGCGATTCTCGCCTACCTGCTCGGCTCGCTGTCCTTCGCCATTTTGCTCAGCCGCCTGACCGGAAATCCGGATCCGCGAATGAGTGGCTCGGGTAATGCCGGCGCCACCAACATGCTGCGCCTGGCCGGTCGCAAACTGGCGATCCTGACCCTGCTCGGTGATCTGTGCAAAGGCCTGCTGCCGGTGCTGATCGCCTCGAGCGTGGGCCTCTCACTGCAGGATCAGGCCTGGATTGGCGTGTGCGCCGTGATCGGTCACCTGTTCCCTTTGTACTTTCGCTTTCGCGGCGGCAAAGGCGTTGCCACTGCCGCCGGCATGCTGCTCGGCCTGTATCCACCCGCCGCGCTGCTGGCGGTGTGCGCCTGGCTGCTGACGTTCTACCTGACCCGCACCAGCTCGCTGGCGGCGCTGATTGCCACGCCACTGACCCTGCCATTGCTGGCCTGGCAGGAGCCGGAAGCCTTGCTGCCAATGAGCGCGCTGACCTTGCTGATTGTCTGGCGCCATCGCGGCAATCTACGCGACCTGTTTGCCGGGCGCGAACGGCATTTCTGACTGCCGTTCATGAGCGTCGCTCATTACAGCGCCGACAACTGCTCCATTGGCCAGCGTGCCTGCACGGTGATTGCCAGACTTTCCTGCTGACCGGCCTTCAGGCGCTGGCAACCGGCAAACGCGATCATCGCGCCATTGTCGGTGCAGAACTCCGGGCGCGCATAGAACACATCGCCCTTCATATCGCCGAGCATCTTTTCCAGCGAAACCCGCAACGCCTTGTTGGCGCTGACGCCGCCGGCAATCACCAGCCGCTTCATGCCTGCCTGTTTCAGGGCGCGCTTGCACTTGATGGTCAAAGTCTCCACCACGGCCTGCTGGAATGCCAGCGCGATGTCGCAACGGGCTTGCTCGCCGTCGTCCCCGGCGCTGACGCATTGCTGCCACGTGTTGAGGGCGAAGGTTTTCAAGCCGCTGAAGCTGAAGTCCAGACCTGGGCGATCACACATCGGACGCGGAAAAGTGAAACGTCCTGCGACGCCCTTCTCGGCCAGCTTGGCGATTTCCGGCCCGCCGGGGTAATTGAGGCCCATCATCTTTGCGGTTTTGTCGAAGGCTTCACCGGCCGCATCGTCGAGCGTCTCGCCGAGCAGGCTGTATTGGCCAATGCCGTCGACCTGAACCAGCTGCGTATGGCCACCGGAAACCAACAAAGCGACGAACGGGAATTGCGGCGGTTTCGGCTCCAGCATCGGTGCCAGCAAGTGGCCTTCCATGTGGTGCACGCCAAGCGCCGGAATACCCCAGGCAAACGCCAGCGCCTGCGCGCAGGATGCACCCACCAGCAGCGCGCCGACCAGGCCAGGACCTGCGGTATAGGCGATTGCGTCGATCTCGGTCGGCACGCAGTCGGCCTCGGCCAACACCTGACGGATCAAGGGCAGCATGCGTTTGACGTGGTCACGCGAGGCCAGCTCCGGCACCACACCGCCATAGACGCGGTGCAGGTCGATCTGACTGAACAGCGCATCGGCCAGCAGACCGCGTTCACTGTCATACAATGCGACGCCGGTTTCGTCGCAGGAGGTTTCTAATCCCAGTACTAGCATGGGTTTGCGCCTTGTTTAGGCTGAATTCGAAGGCGCGCATAATAGTCGCCACGTGATGCCCCGACCAGCGGTTTTCGATCAGAGGCTTTGCATTCCGAGCGATGAGGGGTTAACATCCGCAACCCTTAAAAACCGACGTCTTCAAGTGCTCTTTTGCCGCGAGGATGTTGACCCCGGTAATGAATGAAGGTAGCTCTGGATGCCAGCCGTCAAAGTAAAAGAGAACGAACCCTTCGACGTAGCTCTGCGTCGTTTCAAGCGCTCCTGCGAAAAAGCCGGTGTACTGGCTGAAGTTCGTAGCCGCGAATTTTACGAGAAGCCAACTTCTGAGCGTAAGCGCAAAGCAGCAGCCGCTGTTAAGCGTCACGCCAAGAAAGTTCAGCGCGAACAGCGCCGCGCCGTTCGTCTGTACTAATCCACAGACGTTCGTAGCAAGCTTCTTGCCTAAGCCCGGCCCTCAGCCGGGCTAATGGCATTTGCGTAAAACGCTTGATGCTTCACCGTCGACGCCGCCGATGCGACCGAGACAAATCTGCTTCACCGCGTCAGGCCTGGCTCTTTTGCCAGCGGTGCACGTCTTTTCTGACGAGCCTTTCAAGGCTACTGACGAGCACACCCACTGATTCCTCTTACGACGATCAGCCCAAGGCACCTGCATGCGTGCCCGCTTTATTGAGCTATCCGAGGCCGACAACCGGCCGTCAGCGGATTCAGCGCAACACTTTCAAATAGTCGAAGACTGATAGGTACTAACGTCAGTGGATTTTCGGCAGATACACTTCCCGACAGCGATCACGCAGACGACACCGGTCGAGCCGCACTTTTTGTGCGTTTTCAGCAATGGCCCGCGTCCGACGGCCTGTCGCAACGGATTTATTGCAGCGCAGACGACGAGAACGCCATGGCCGGGCTGATTCCCCAGAGCTTCATTGACGACCTGCTGAACCGCACCGACATCGTCGACGTGGTCAGCTCGCGCGTGCAATTGAAGAAGGCCGGCAAGAACTACACCGCCTGCTGCCCGTTCCATAAAGAGAAAACCCCGTCATTCAGCGTCAGCCCCGACAAACAGTTCTATTACTGCTTCGGTTGCGGCGCCGGGGGCAACGCCCTCGGCTTTCTCATGGATCACGACAATCTGGATTTCCCCCAGGCTGTCGAAGATCTGGCCAAAGCCGCCGGCATGGAAATCCCCCGCGAAGAAAGCGGCCGCGAGCGTAAGCCGCGTCAGCCGACCGATTCGCCGCTGTATCCACTGCTCACCGCCGCCGCTGATTTTTACCGGCAGGCACTCAAGAGCCATCCGTCGCGCAAGGCTGCGGTGGATTACCTCAAGGGCCGCGGCCTGACCGGCGAGATCGCTCGGGATTTCGGCCTCGGCTTTGCGCCGCCAGGCTGGGACAACCTGCTCAAGCATCTCAGCAGCGACACCCTGCAACAGAAGGCCATGATCGAAGCCGGCCTGCTGATCGAGAACGCCGAAACCGGTAAGCGCTACGATCGCTTCCGCGATCGCGTGATGTTCCCGATCCGCGACACCCGTGGACGGATCATCGCCTTCGGCGGCCGCGTACTGGGCGACGACAAGCCCAAGTACCTGAACTCACCGGAAACCCCGGTATTCCATAAAGGCCAGGAACTCTACGGCCTTTATGAAGCACGCAAGAACAATCGCAACCTCGATGAAATCATCGTTGTCGAGGGTTACATGGACGTCATCGCCTTAGCTCAGCAAGGCTTGCGCAATGCCGTCGCCACGCTGGGTACCGCGACCAGCGAAGAACACCTCAAGCGCCTGTTCCGCGTCGTGCCGAACGTATTGTTCTGCTTCGACGGCGACCAGGCCGGCCGCAACGCCGCGTGGCGCGCACTGGAAGCGACCCTGCCGTGCCTGCAGGACGGTCGTCGCGCGCGGTTCCTGTTTTTGCCCGAAGGCGAAGACCCGGACACCCTGGTTCGCGCCGAAGGCACCGACGCATTCAAGGCGCGCATCAATCAGCACGCGCAGCCGCTGGCCGATTATTTTTTCCAGCAACTGACCGAAGAATCCGACCCGCGCTCGCTTGAGGGCAAGGCGCACATGGCCACCCTCGCTGCACCATTGATCGACAGGGTGCCGGGAGCGAACCTGCGCATCCTCATGCGTCAGCGCCTGACCGAGATTACCGGCCTGAGCAGCGAGACCGTCAGCCAGTTGGTTCAGAGTGCGCCGCAGGAAGCACCGCCCGCCTACGATCCGGGCTTCGATTACGACGCCATGCCGGACTACAGCGACTACCATCAGCCGCAGGCACAGGACATGTACGCGCCGCAGCAGGAATGGACGCCGAAGAAACCCGGCGCCGGCGGCAAGAAGTGGGACAAGAAACCGTGGGACAAGAACGGCAAGCGTGGTGGCGATCGCGAACAGCAGCGCCCGCGTACGCCGATTGGCGTTGAATCGCCGACCCTGACGGCATTGAGAACATTGCTCCATCATCCGCAACTGGCCAAGCGCGTCGAAGACGCCGGGCACATTGCCGATGAAAATCAGACCAACGCCCAGTTGCTTGTGGCGCTGCTCGAAGCCGTACAGAAGAATCCCAAGCTAAACTCATTTCAGTTGATCGCGCGATGGCACGGCACTGAACAGGGTCGCTTGCTCAAGGCACTGGCAGAAAAGGAATGGCTGATTGACGGAGATAACCTTGAACAACAGTTTTTCGACACCATTACTAGCTTGTCCGCCCGCCAACGCGAGCGAAATCTCGAACAGTTACTCAGGAAAGCGCGGCAAAGCGAACTGAGCGTCGAAGAGAAAAATCAACTGCGCGACCTTTTAAGTCGCAATGTTTCCGCATCAAACCCGACCTCAACTGGCGCGTGAGGTCATAGCTCAGGTATAATCCTCGGCTTGTTTTTTGCCCGCCAAGACCTTCAGTGGATAGGGTGTTATGTCCGGAAAAGCGCAACAGCAGTCTCGTATTATTGAGTTGATCAAACTGGGTCGTGAGCAGAAGTATCTGACTTACGCCGAGGTCAACGACCACCTGCCCGAGGATATTTCAGATCCGGAGCAGGTGGAAGACATCATCCGCATGATTAACGACATGGGGATCCCCGTACACGAGAGTGCTCCGGATGCGGACGCCCTTATGTTGGCCGACGCCGATACCGACGAGGCCGCTGCGGAAGAAGCAGCCGCTGCGTTGGCGGCGGTGGAGACCGATATCGGTCGCACCACTGACCCGGTGCGCATGTACATGCGTGAAATGGGTACGGTCGAACTTCTG
>NZ_JH635998.1:2781567-2794440 GCF_000257605.1 Pseudomonas sp. R62 | reverse complement strand
GAAATCGCCAAGCGGATCGAAGAAGGCATTCGTGAAGTGATGAGCGCAATTGCGCACTTCCCTGGCACGGTTGACCACATTCTCTCCGAGTACACCCGCGTCACCACCGAAGGTGGTCGCCTGTCCGATGTCCTGAGCGGTTATATCGACCCGGACGACGGCATCGCGCCACCTGCGGCAGAAGTGCCGCCGCCGGTTGACCCGAAAGCCGTCAAGGCCGACGACGACACCGACGACGATGATGCCGAATCTTCCGACGACGAAGAAGAAGCCGAAAGCGGTCCGGATCCGGTCATCGCTGCGCAGCGCTTCGGCGCCGTGGCAGACCAGATGGAAATCACCCGCAAGGCCCTGAAAAAGCACGGTCGTCACAACAAGGCAGCGGTTGCCGAGTTGCTGGCCCTGGCCGAGCTGTTCATGCCGATCAAACTGGTGCCGAAGCAATTCGAAGCCCTGGTCGAGCGTGTGCGCAGTGCCCTGGATCGTCTGCGTCAGCAAGAGCGCGCGATCATGCAGCTGTGCGTACGTGATGCACGTATGCCACGCGCCGATTTCCTGCGTCAGTTCCCGGGCAACGAAGTCGACGAAAGCTGGTCCGACGCCCTGGCCAAAGGCAAGAGCAAGTACGCCGAAGCCATCGGTCGCGTGCAGCCGGACATCATCCGTTGCCAGCAGAAGCTGATTGCGCTGGAAACCGAGACCGGTCTGACCATCGCAGAAATCAAGGACATCAACCGTCGCATGTCGATCGGTGAGGCCAAGGCCCGCCGCGCGAAGAAAGAGATGGTTGAAGCCAACCTGCGTCTGGTGATCTCGATCGCCAAGAAGTACACCAACCGCGGCCTGCAATTCCTCGATCTGATCCAGGAAGGCAACATCGGTCTGATGAAGGCGGTGGACAAGTTCGAATACCGTCGTGGTTACAAGTTCTCGACTTATGCCACCTGGTGGATCCGTCAGGCGATCACTCGCTCGATCGCCGACCAGGCGCGCACCATCCGTATTCCGGTGCACATGATCGAGACGATCAACAAGCTCAACCGTATTTCCCGGCAGATGTTGCAGGAAATGGGTCGCGAACCGACTCCGGAAGAGCTGGGCGAACGCATGGAAATGCCTGAGGACAAGATCCGCAAGGTACTGAAGATCGCTAAAGAGCCGATCTCCATGGAAACCCCGATCGGTGATGACGAAGACTCCCATCTGGGCGACTTCATCGAAGACTCGACCATGCAGTCGCCAATCGATGTCGCCACGGTGGAAAGTCTGAAGGAAGCGACGCGCGAAGTGCTGTCCGGCCTCACTGCCCGTGAAGCCAAGGTACTGCGCATGCGTTTCGGTATCGACATGAACACCGACCATACGCTCGAAGAAGTTGGCAAACAGTTTGACGTAACGCGTGAGCGGATCCGTCAGATCGAAGCCAAGGCGCTGCGCAAGCTGCGCCACCCGACGCGAAGCGAGCATCTGCGCTCCTTCCTCGACGAGTGATACCAGAACCCCCGGCCCAGGCCGGGGGTTTTGTTTTATGGCAGATTAAATTCCCCGCTCCGCCCTCCCCGCCGCGTACCCCGTCTACACTCGAAACAATCATCCCCAAGCCGTGACGAGAGCGTTATGCCCAGACTGGCGCCCGTGCTTTTTCTGCTGTCATTGATGATCTGCACCGCCACGGCTGACGCGCTGACTCTCACCGATGAAGAACGCAGCTGGCTGGCGGCTCACCCTGACTTGCGCCTGGGTGTCGACGCGTCGTGGCCGCCTTTCGAATTTCGTGACGATCAGAACCGCTATCAGGGTCTGGCCGCTGACTATATCGACGTGATTCGACAACGCCTGGCGATCAAGCTGACGCCGATCGAACCGGCAAGCTGGACGGTGGTGCTGGAGCAGGTGAAAAAAGGCAAAATCGATTTGCTGCCGGGAATCATGTCCACGCCGGAGCGCCAGAATTACCTGTCATTTACCCGGCCGTACCTCGACTTCCCGATCGTCATCCTTGCTCATGTCGGCGGCGCCCAGCCGCGCAAACTCGACGACCTGTACGGTCTGAAAATCGCCGTGGTGGAAAACTACGCCCCCCACGAACTGCTGCGCACTCACCACCCCGATCTGAATCTGGTCGCCATGCCCAATGTCAGCTCGGCGCTGCAAGCTTTGGCGACCGATGAAGTGGACGCAGTGGTCGGCGATCTCGCTTCCAGCGTGTGGAGCCTGCGCCAGCTCAAGCTCGACGGCCTCTACGTCAGCGGCGAAACCCCATATCGCTATCAATTGGCGATGGCCGTGCCCCGCGACAACAAGGTGCTGGTCGGGATACTTGATAAAGTCCTCGCCGACATGACCCCGGCGGAAATCAGTAGCATCCAGGAACATTGGGTCGGCAATGTGCTCGACCACCGCACGTTCTGGTCGGACCTGCTGATGTACGGTCTGCCCGGTCTGTTGCTGCTGATGACGATCCTCGCTGTGGTGATTCGCATCAACCGCCGCCTGAGCTCGGAAATCAGCCGGCGCATCGACCTCGAACAAGAGCTGCGCAGCAGCGAATATCACTACCGCGGCCTGGTGGAGAGCTTGTCAGCCATCGCCTGGGAAGCGCGGATGAGCGACTTCACCTACAGCTATGTTTCGCCCCATGCTGAAGACTTGCTCGGGTATCCACAGTCTCACTGGCTGATTCCGGGTTTCTGGCACAACATCATTCACCCGGCCGACCTGACCCGCACGCAGAACTATTGCAGGGAAGCGCTGCGCCAGGGCCGTGATCACATCGTCGACTATCGCGTGATCACCGCCGACGGCCGCTGCCTGTGGGTGCGCGACATTGTCAGCCTGATCGAGCATGGCCACGAACCGGTGATGCGCGGGTTGATGATCGATATCAGCGAAATCAAACGCACCGAAGAAGCGCTGCGGCTGTCCGAGCAGAAGTTCGCTTCGGTGTTTGAGCAATGCCCGGACATTCTGGTGATTGCGCGCCTGTCCGACGGCTGCCTGCTGGAGGTCAACGAGGCCTTCGAAGAGCAGATCGGCCTCAGGGCCGAGGAGGTGATCGGCCAGACCGCCACCAACCTCAATATCTGGGGCATTCCCGGGGTCGGGCCGGGCCTCTTGCAGCGTTTGCAGGCCGGCAGCATCCGTAATCTGGAAATGCCCTTTCGCCGCAACAACGGCCAATTGTTCACCGGGCTGATTTCCGCCGAACCCTTCGACCTCGATACCACGCCGGCGCTGGTAGTCGTGGTGCGCGACATCAGCCAGCTCAAGGAAACCCAACAGCAACTGCAAACCTCTGAAGAGAAGTTCGCCAAGGCTTTCCATGCGTCGCCCGACGGCCTGTTGCTGTCGCGCCAGAGCGACGGCCTGCTGCTGGAGGTCAACGAAGGTTTCAGCCGCATCACCGGTTTCAACAGCGCCATGTCAGTGGATCGTTCGACGCTGGATCTGGGTATATGGGTCAACCTCAACGAACGCAAACAGATGCTCGACCTGCTGCAACGCGACGGTTTCGTCCGCGACTTCACATGCCACATCCGTCGCAGCGACGGGCAGATTCGCCTGTGCGAAGTGTCCAGTCGACCGCTGCCGATTGGCGACGAGGATTGCATGCTGACCATCGCCCGCGACATCACCGAACGCCATCTCATGCAGGAAAAATTGCAGCAGGCCGCGACCGTTTTCGAGAGCACCGCCGAAGGCGTGTTGATCACCGATACCCAACAACATATCAGCGCCGTCAACCGTGCCTTCACCGAAATTACCGGCTATAGCGAAAGTGAAGCACTGGGCCACACGCCACGCTTGCTGGCGTCAGGGCTGCATGACAGCGCTTTCTACGCTGCGATGTGGCATCAATTGACCGACGAGGGACACTGGCAAGGCGAGATTTCCAACCGGCGCAAGAACGGCGAGCTGTACCCGAGCTGGCTGACCATCAGCGCGGTGCGCAATCGCGACAAGTTCATCACTCACTTCGTCGCGGTGTTCGCCGACATCTCCAGCCTCAAGCATGCCCAGGCCAAACTCGATTATCAGGCCCACCACGACCCGCTCACCGGTTTGCCCAACCGCACCTTGTTCGAGAGTCGCCTGCAAATGGCCCTGACCAGCCAGCAGGAAAATGGCGGCCAGGGCGCGGTGCTGTTTCTCGATCTCGACCGCTTCAAACACATCAACGACAGCCTCGGTCACCCGGTCGGCGACCTGTTGCTCAAGGGCATCGCCGTGCGTTTGAAAGAACAATTGCGCGATATCGACACGGTCGCGCGATTGGGCGGTGACGAATTCATCATCCTGTTGCCAGGCTTGCAGCAAGCCAGCGACGCCGACAACATCGCGACGAAACTGCTCAACTGCTTCGGTGCGCCGTTCCAGGCCGGCGAACACGAGTTCTTTATCAGCGCCAGCATCGGCACCAGCCTCTATCCCCGCGACGGTTGCGATGTGGCCACGCTGGTGAAAAACGCCGACGCGGCGATGTACCGCTCCAAAGCCAAAGGACGCAACCGCGTTGAAAGCTACACCCGCGACCTCACTGCCCAAGCCAGCGAGCGCATAGCGCTGGAACACGAACTGCGCCGCGCCATCGAGCGCGATGAGCTGTTTCTCTATTACCAACCGAAAATCAGCCTGGTCGATCACAGTCTGGTCGGCGCAGAGGCGCTGATTCGCTGGCGCCACCCAACCTTCGGCGACGTGCCGCCCGAGCATTTCATTCCGCTCGCGGAAGAAAACGGCATGATCCTGCAGATCGGTGACTGGGTGCTGGAGACCGCTTGCCGGCAGATGTTCGAGTGGAACGAGATCTACCAACCGCTCGGTCCGCTTTCGGTCAACCTCGCCGGTGCGCAATTGCGTCAGCCCAACCTCTTGGTGCGCATCGAACAACTGCTCAAGGACAACCGCCTCAGGCCAGATTTACTGCAACTGGAAATTACCGAGAATTTCATCATGAGTCAGGCCGAAGAGGCGCTGGCGGTGCTGCACCAACTCAAACACCTCGGTGTGCAACTGGCGATCGACGACTTCGGCACCGGCTACTCCTCGCTCAGCTACCTCAAACGCCTGCCGCTGGACATCCTCAAGATTGATCAATCCTTCGTCCGCGGACTTCCTGACGACCCCCACGACGCAGCCATTGTGCGCGCCATCATCGCTCTGGGGCGCAGCATGCAATTCACCGTGATTGCCGAAGGCGTGGAAACCCAGGCGCAACAACAATTCCTCGCCGCAGAAGGTTGTGAACAGATCCAGGGCTACATCGTCAGCCTGCCGCTGCCCCCGGAGGAATTCGCCGCGACGTTTCTGCATGTAACCGTATCGGATTTTTCGGATAGCACAGCCGCGAAACCGTCGCTATAATCCGCGGCCTACTGAGGGCCTATAGCTCAGTTGGTTAGAGCAGAGGACTCATAATCCTTTGGTCCACGGTTCGAGTCCGTGTGGGCCCACCAAATTGAAAAGCCGCGCTTGATGCGCGGCTTTTTTGTGGGCGAGTGGTTGGGTTTCGTCTCGGCGGGCGCAACGTTCTGGAACTGCGCAAGAAAATCCGTTTGAGAGAACGCTGAAAGCCCCAACGCGATTGTCCCTGTAACATCCTTAACCTGATTGTCCCATGCCACCGGAGCCCACCTTGCCAGACACCCGCCAACCCATCCTCGACGAAATCGACCGCCAGCTGATCGCCGCGCTGCAGATCAACGCCCGTGAAAGCGTGGCCATGCTCGCCCGTCAGCTAGGCATTGCTCGCACGACGGTGACGTCGCGTCTGGCCCGGCTGGAAAAGGCCAAGGTAATCACCGGTTATGGCGTGCGCTTGGGTCAGCGTGTGGTCGATGGTGGCTTGCAAGCCTACGTCGGGATCAAGGTGCAGCCGCGTTCCGGCAAGGACGTGCTGCGACGTTTGAGTGCGATGGCGCAGGTGCAGCAGCTGTGTGCGGTGAGTGGCGAGTTTGATTATGTGGCGTGGTTGCGCACCGATTCGCCGGAGCAGCTGGATCAATTGCTGGATCAGATTGGCAGCGTCGATGGGGTGGAGAAAACCACGACTTCGATCATTCTGAGCAGCAAGATTGATCGCGGGCAGCCGGTCTGAGCATTGGCCGGGCATTCTGGCTGAGCCGCTTCGCGAGCGGGCTCGCTCCCATTTTTTGGTCGGTATGCAGCCCACAATCGTCAGTCTGCACAACAATCAGGCAAAACGACGACACATTGCGTCTTATTAACGCGCTCCACGCTCCCTAGAATGGCTGGCATCTTTTCCTATACTCAGACGCGAACCTGCGTCGGGTCGCCAATAAGGTCAGCCATGAACAAGAACAATCGCCATCCTGCAGACGGAAAAAAACCAGTCACCATTTTCGGTCCGGACTTTCCGTTCGCGTTTGACGACTGGATCGAGCATCCCGCCGGGCTGGGGAGCATTCCCGAGCAGCACCATGGCGCTGAGGTGGCGATTGTCGGCGCGGGTATTGCCGGTCTGGTGGCTGCGTATGAACTGATGAAACTCGGTTTGAAGCCGGTGGTGTACGAGGCGTCGAAACTCGGCGGTCGTCTGCGCTCGCAAGCCTTCAACGGCACCGACGCCATCGTCGCCGAGCTTGGCGGCATGCGCTTTCCAGTGTCCTCCACCGCGTTCTATCACTACGTCGACAAGCTCGGCCTGGAAACCAAGCCCTTCCCCAACCCGCTGACCGGCGCCTCTGGTAGCACCGTGATCGATCTGGAAGGCGAAACCTATTACGCCGAAAGCCTGAAGGATCTTCCTGCATTGTTTCAGGAAGTGGCTGACGCCTGGGCGGATGCGCTGGAAGCCGGTTCGCAGTTCTCCGACATCCAGCAAGCCATCCGTGATCGCGATGTGCCGCGCCTGAAAGAGCTGTGGAACAAGCTGGTGCCGCTGTGGGACGACCGGACCTTTTACGACTTCGTCGCCACCTCGAAAGCCTTCGCCAAATTGTCGTTCCAGCACCGTGAAGTATTCGGCCAGGTCGGTTTCGGCACCGGCGGCTGGGATTCAGACTTTCCCAATTCGATGCTGGAAATCTTCCGCGTGGTGATGACCAATTGCGACGATCACCAGCACCTGGTGGTCGGTGGCGTCGAGCAGGTGCCGCAGGGCATCTGGCGCCATGTGCCGGAGCGCTGCGTGCACTGGCCGGCGGGCACCAGCCTGAAATCACTGCACCGTGGCGCACCGCGTTCCGGTGTGAAGAAAATCGCTCACGCACCGCAAGGCCGTTTCGCCGTAACCGACAACAACGGTGACACCCGCGAATACGCCGCCGTCCTGACAACCTGCCAGAGCTGGCTGCTGACCACTCAGATCGAATGCGACGAAACCCTGTTCTCGCAGAAGATGTGGATGGCCCTCGACCGCACGCGCTACATGCAGTCGTCGAAAACCTTCGTGATGGTCGACCGGCCGTTCTGGAAGGACAAGGATCCGGAAACCGGCCGCGATGTGATGAGCATGACCCTCACCGATCGCCTGACCCGTGGCACCTATCTGTTCGACAACGGCGACGACAAGCCGGGGGTGATCTGCTTGTCGTATTCGTGGATGAGCGACGCGTTGAAAATGCTCCCGCATCCGGTGGAAAAACGCGTTGAGCTGGCCTTGAACGCGCTGAAAAAGATCTACCCGAAAGTCGACATCGCCGCGCGGATCATCGGCGATCCGATCACCGTGTCGTGGGAAGCCGATCCGTACTTCCTCGGTGCCTTCAAGGGCGCCCTGCCCGGCCATTACCGCTACAACCAGCGCATGTATGCGCACTTCATGCAGGACGACATGCCGGCCGAGCAACGCGGGATCTTCATCGCTGGCGACGATGTGTCATGGACGCCCGCGTGGGTTGAAGGCGCGGTGCAGACCTCGCTCAACGCGGTGTGGGGCATCATGAAACATTTCGGCGGCTCGACACATAAAGAGAACCCGGGCCCGGGTGATGTGTTCAAAGACATCGGCCCTATCGCCCTGCCCGAGTAAGAGGATTCCCCGATGCGCGTAGCCGTTTACCAATGTCCACCGCTGCCACTGGACCCCGCCGCCAACCTGCAGCGCCTGCATCAGGTAGCGATGGAGGCCAAGGGCGCCGACCTGCTGGTGCTGCCGGAGATGTTCATGACCGGCTACAACATCGGCGCCGAAGCGGTGAGCACGCTGGCCGAGGTCTACAACGGTGAATGGGCGCAGCAGATCGGCCGGATTGCCAAGGCTGCGGGTCTGGCGATCGTTTACGGTTATCCGGAGCGCACCGCCGACGGGCAGATCTACAACGCCGTGCAACTGATCGACGCCCACGGCGAGCGCCTGTGCAACTATCGAAAGTCGCATCTGTTTGGCGATCTCGACCGGTCGATGTTCAGCCCCGGTGACTCCGACTTGCCGGTGGTTGAATTGAACGGCTGGAAGCTCGGCTTCCTGATCTGCTACGACCTGGAGTTTCCGGAAAACGCGCGGCGCCTGGCCTTGGCCGGCGCCGAGCTGATCGTGGTGCCGACGGCGAACATGATTCCGTTCGACTTCGTCGCCGATGTCACCGTGCGTGCCCGCGCCTTCGAAAACCAGTGCTACGTGGCTTATGCCAATTACTGCGGACATGAAGGCGATATCCAGTATTGCGGGCAAAGCAGCATTGCCGCACCGGACGGCAGCCGTATCGCTCTGGCAGGCCTGGACGAAGCGTTGATCGTCGGTGAACTGGACCGCCAATTGATGAACGACTCACGTCAGGCCAATCGCTATCTCAGCGATCGCCGCCCAGAGCTTTACGGCGCGCTCAACCGCCGCTAATCCGCTAGCATGGGCACTTCACTGTTCTGGAAGTGCCCATGCCTGCGCCGACTCATCCCCGCCCCCACTCTGAAACCCTGGCCAACGGCCTGCGCGTGACCCTGCGCCACGTGCCCGGTCTCAAGCGCAGCGCTGCGGCGTTGCGCGTGGCGGCCGGCAGTCATGACGTGCCGCTGGCATGGCCGGGGCTGGCGCATTTTCTCGAGCATTTGCTGTTTCTCGGCACCGAGCGTTTTCCCACAGACGAAGGGCTGATGGCCTACGTGCAACGTCACGGCGGGCAGGTGAATGCCAGCACCCGCGAGCGCACCACGGACTTTTTCTTCGAGTTGCCTGTGTCGTCCTTCAGCGCGGGGCTCGAGCGTCTGTCAGACATGCTCGCCCGGCCACGTATGAATCTGGACGATCAACTGCGTGAACGAGAAGTGCTGCAGGCGGAGTTTGTCGCCTGGTCGCAGGATCCGACAGCACAGCAGCAGTTTGCCCTGTATGAAGGTTTACCCACGCAGCACCCGTTGCGTGGGTTTCATGCGGGCAATCGGGACAGCTTGCAGGTCGAATCGCCAGGGTTTCAGTCGGCGCTGCAAGACTTCCATCAGCGGTTTTATCGAACCGGGCAAATGACCCTCAGTCTGGTCGGGCCGCAAAGTATCGATGAGCTTCGGGAGCTGGCGCAGCAATTCGCAGCGGTGTTGCCGGTTGGGGATAAAGTTGCCCAGGCCGCACCGCCACCGTTGGCAGTGAAAAGTTATCAACAGGTCGGCGCTCACACGAACCTGTTATTTGCTTTCGACGCGTTGCCCGAGTCATCCGCCGAGGCGATGGCTTTTCTCTGTCATTGGTTGAATAGCGCAAAACCTGGTGGATTGCTCGCCTACCTGCATCAACAGAATCTGGCTGACAGCCTGAAAGCCACGCCGCTTTACCAGTTCGCCGGCCAAGCGCTGCTGCATCTTCAATTCCATGCCGACGGCGACCGCCTGGATACCATTCGCGAACGCCTGCTGGATTGGCTGAGCTTCTTCGCCCGTCAGGACTGGAAGCCGTTGCGCGAGGAATACGCCGCCCTGCTTCAGCGCCAGCAGCAAGTCAGCGGCGCGTTGCAACTGGCGCGAACCGACATCGAGCAGCAAGCATTCGGCCTGTCCGAATCCGGCGCTGCCGCACTTGAGCACGTCCTTCGCGAAATCGGCGTTGTGGATAACTTCAGCGATCATTGGCATCTGCCCGCCGCCAATCCTTTCTTGCGCGCCAGTGAACCGCTGGCCAACGCCGGGCTGATTCGCGGCCAGACCAGCGCCCACCGTGGCCTGCGCACGTTCGCCCAGGATCGCTCGCGCAGCCGTCGCGAACGATCGCCGATGCATTTCAGTCAGGCGCTGCCGGACAACAGCGATGAAGGCGCGATCTATCTGCGCTGGCAGGTCGAGGCGGCGGCCAGCGCAGATCTGCGCGCAAGATTGCAGCGCAGTCTGCGCCAGACCCGACAGGATGCGTCCGAAGCCGGAGTGGACTTGTCTTTCAGCGCCGCAGGTAACCAATGCCTGCTGAAAATGAGCGGATTACAGGAACCGATGCCCAGCATCCTCGAGCATGCGCTGAAATGTCTGACGATGATCGACGCCGATTCGCCGCGCGACGCGGTGCAGATACCGTCGATGCCGATCCGCCAACTACTCGAAGCGTTGCCAGAGAAATCCCTGCCCACGATTGAAACCAGCGATGACGCCAATCAGCTGTGGACAACTTCGCGCTGGGACGGCCTCGCTCTAGGCCTTAACCAACAAACCCAATCAGCCTCGGGCCTGGCGCTGAGCCGCATTCCCGGCACACCGGACACTCAGCTACCGGTCATGCCAACCACACAAGGCCAGTATCAATGGAGCCAGATCAACACGGCCTCCAGCGAACACGCCTTGCTGCTGGTCTGCCCGACTGCCAGCCGCGACATCGCTGATGAAGCTGCATGGCGCCTTCTGGCTCAGCTGTGCCAGACGCCTTTTTACCAGCGCCTGCGTGTCGAATTGCAATTGGGGTACGCCGTGTTCAGCGCGCTGCGTCAATTGCACGGCAGGACCGCGATTGTCTTTGGCGTGCAATCGCCGACGACTTCGGCCGCCGAGTTGCTCGAACACATTCAAGAGTTCCTGAAAAACATCCCCGCGTTGATCGAAACGCTCGATGACGCAAGCCTCAAGCAACAGCGCCAAGGTCTTGCCGATCAGTTCGACGACGCCACGCTGTCCACCAAGGATGCTGCCGAGCTGCTGTGGCAGGGCAAACTCGCTGGCCATTCGTCGGATTACCGTGAGCAGTTGGTCGCGGCGATCCAGCAGCTGAATCGTCAGGCTTTGCTCGATGCTGCGCAGCGTCTGATCAATGCCGAGGGCGGCTGGCATTGCCTGGCCAATGAATCGATGCCGGACGCGCCGTGGCCAGCGACAAACTGATCATTACCGAGGCTGCAAGGAGCTTTCTCAAAGATTCACGGGTCACGGCGTTGAAATTTTGAGTAACATAGCCGCCTAACTAATTGGAACATCACCGCGCTGCCGTGGACTATACCTATGGATAGCGCTATCCCAACCCTCAGAAGGAGACATCTCATGGCCTGGACCAAACCTGCTTACACCGACCTGCGTATCGGCTTCGAAGTCACCATGTACTTCGCCAGCCGCTGAGTTCTGCTTACGCAGAATCGCAGTGCAACGCCTCGGCTCGCCGAGGCGTTTTATTTTCCGCGTTGAAATGATGGAGCGTTCATGTTCGTCCAGATTCTGGGTTCGGCCGCCGGTGGCGGTTTTCCGCAGTGGAACTGCAACTGCGTCAACTGCGCAGGCTTTCGCGACGGCAGCCTGAACGCCAAGGCCCGCACCCAATCGTCCATCGCCATTTCCGATGACGGCGTGAACTGGGTGCTGTGCAATGCCTCGCCGGACATCCGCGCGCAACTGCAAAGCTTCGCCCCGATGCAACCAGGCCGCGCCCTGCGCGACACCGGCATCAGCGCGATCATCCTGATGGACAGCCAGATCGACCACACCACCGGCCTGCTCAGCCTGCGCGAAGGCTGCCCGCATCAGGTCTGGTGCACGGACATGGTTCACGAAGACCTGAGCACCGGTTTTCCCCTGTTCAAGATGCTCACTCACTGGAACGGCGGGCTGGACTGGAACCGTATCGAGCTCGACCAGAGCTTCACCGTAGCGGCCTGCCCGAACCTGCGTTTCACACCGTTACCGTTGCGCAGCGCCGCGCCGCCGTATTCGCCGCACCGTTTCGATCCGCATCCGGGCGACAACATCGGTTTGATCGTTGAAGACCTCAGCACCGGCGGCAAGCTGTTCTACGCGCCGGGACTGGGCAAGGTCGATGCGCCGTTGCTGGAAATCATGGCGGACAGCGATTGCCTGCTGGTCGACGGCACGCTGTGGGATGACGATGAAATGCAGCGCCGTGGCGTCGGCACCCGCACCGGTCGCGAGATGGGCCACCTGGCACAGAACGGCCCCGGCGGCATGCTCGAAGTGCTGGAGCAGTTGCCCGAGCAGCGCAAGGTACTTATTCACATCAACAACACCAACCCGATCCTCGACGAGGATTCCCCGGAGCGTGCGGAGCTGGTGCGGCGTAATGTTGAAGTGGCGTTTGATGGCATGAGTATCGTGCTTTAAGCAATCGAGACCGCTGCGCGGTCTATCGCGAGCAGGCTCGCTCCCACATTGGATCTGTGGCGTACACAAAACCTGTGGGAGCTGGCTTGCCAGCGATGACGTCCTGACAGACACCACAGAATCCAACGGTTGTTCCCCGGAGAACCGCAATGACCGACACCCCGCTGTCCCCCACCGAATTTGAAGCGGCCCTGCGCGCCAAGGGCGCCTACTACCACATCTACCACCCGTACCACGTGGCGATGTACGAAGGCCGCGCGACCCGCGAGCAGATTCAGGGCTGGGTCGCCAACCGCTTCTACTATCAGGTGAACATTCCCCTGAAAGACGCAGCGATCCTTGCCAATTGCCCGGATCGGGAAATCCGCCGCGAGTGGATTCAGCGCCTGCTCGACCACG
>NZ_JH635998.1:2770946-2781173 GCF_000257605.1 Pseudomonas sp. R62 | reverse complement strand
ATCCGCCGCGAGTGGATTCAGCGCCTGCTCGACCACGACGGCGCGCCCGGTGAAGATGGCGGCATCGAAGCCTGGCTGCGTCTGGGCCAGGCTGTTGGCCTCGACCCAGACCAATTGCGTTCTCAGGAGCTGGTGCTGCCCGGCGTGCGTTTCGCTGTCGATGCCTACGTCAACTTCGCCCGTCGCGCCAGTTGGCAGGAGGCGGCAAGCAGCTCGCTGACCGAACTGTTCGCGCCGCAGATCCACCAGTCGCGCCTCGACAGCTGGCCGCAGCATTATCCGTGGATCGACCCGGCCGGTTACGAATACTTCCGCACCCGTCTCGGTCAGGCGCGGCGTGACGTCGAGCATGGGCTGGCGATCACGCTTGAGCATTACAAGACCCGCGAAGGCCAGGAGCGCATGCTGGAAATTCTCCAGTTCAAACTGGACATTCTTTGGAGCATGCTCGATGCCATGAGCATGGCCTATGAACTGAACCGTCCGCCGTATCACAGCGTGACCGAACAACGGGTCTGGCATAAAGGAATCATCTTATGAGTTTCGACCGCAGCAAAGTGCCGAGCTGGCGCCCGGGCTATCGCTTTCAGTACGAACCGGCGCAAAAGGGCCATGTGTTGCTGTACCCGGAAGGCATGATCAAGCTCAACGAAACGGCCGCGCTGATTGGCGGCCTGATTGATGGCGAACGCGATGTCGCGGCAATCATTGCCGAACTCGACAAGCAGTTCCCCGGCGTGCCCGAGCTCGGTGACGACGTCGAGCAATTCATGGAGGTTGCCCGTGAGCAACACTGGCTCACCCTTGGCTGATCTGCCGGCCAAACCGCAAGTCGGCCTGCCGCTGTGGCTGCTCGCCGAGCTGACCTACCGCTGCCCGCTGCAATGCCCGTACTGCTCCAATCCGCTGGATTTCGCCGAGCAGGGCAAAGAGCTGACCACCGAGCAATGGATCAAGGTGTTCCGCGAAGCGCGGGAGATGGGCGCGGCGCAATTGGGCTTTTCCGGCGGCGAACCGCTGGTGCGTCAGGACTTGGCCGAACTTATCCGTGAAGCGCGGCAGTTGGGTTTCTACACCAACCTGATCACCTCCGGCATTGGCCTGACCGAGCAGAAAATCAGCGACTTCAAAAAGGCCGGGCTTGATCACATCCAGATCAGTTTTCAGGCCAGCGACGAGCAAGTGAACAACCTGCTCGCGGGCTCGAAAAAGGCCTTTGCGCAAAAGCTGGAAATGGCTCGCGCAGTGAAGGCCCACGGCTACCCGATGGTGCTGAACTTCGTCACCCATCGGCACAACATCGACAAGATCGACCGCATTATCGAACTGTGCATTGCGCTGGAGGCTGACTTCGTCGAACTCGCCACTTGCCAGTTCTACGGCTGGGCGCAGCTCAACCGTGTCGGTCTGTTGCCGACCAAGGAGCAACTGGTGCGCGCCGAACGCATCACCAACGAATACCGGGCCAAGCTGGAAGCCGAAGGGCATCCGTGCAAGCTGATTTTCGTCACTCCGGACTATTACGAAGAACGCCCGAAAGCCTGCATGAACGGCTGGGGCAGCATCTTCCTGACCGTCACCCCGGACGGCACCGCCCTGCCCTGCCATGGTGCCCGCCAGATGCCTGTGCAGTTTCCCAACGTGCGCGAGCACAGCATGCAGCACATCTGGTACGACTCGTTCGGCTTCAACCGTTTTCGCGGTTACGACTGGATGCCCGAGCCGTGCCGCTCTTGCGACGAGAAAGAACAAGACTTCGGCGGCTGCCGCTGCCAGGCTTTCATGCTCACCGGCGACGCCAGTAACGCCGACCCGGTGTGCAGCAAGTCCGAACATCACGGCGTGATTCTGCAGGCCCGCGAAGAAGCCGAGACCGCCACTCAAACCATCGAACAATTGGCCTTTCGCAATGAACGAAACTCACGCCTCATCGCCAAGGGCTGAGCCTTTCAGCGCCGCCCAAGCCGTCGCTGCCGGGACCGACTTCGCCGAACTGCAGCTCGGCGCCCATGGTGTGTTCTGGAATGAATACCGCCCCGAGGATGCCGCGTGCCGGATCTGGCATTGCCGCGATGGCGTGGCGAAACGTCTGACGCCGGACGGCTTCAGCGTGCGTAGCCGCGTGTACGAGTATGGCGGTGGTGCGTTTTGTCTGACGCCTGACGGGGTGGTTTTCGTCAATGAAGCGGATCAGCAGATGTATCGGCAGGCGCTGGATGGCGAGCCGGTCGCGCTGACATCGACTGACTGCCGCTACGGCGATCTGCAATTTGCCGCTGGCCGGGTATTGGCGGTTGAAGAGCAGCAGGATCGGCATCGCCTGGTGGCGATTGATCTGGCGACCGGCACGCGCAAGGTGCTGGCCGAAGGTGCTGATTTCTACGCGTCGCCAACGCTGAGCCCGGACGGCCAGCGGTTGGCATGGATCGAGTGGAGCCGACCGCATCAGCCGTGGACCTCGACGCGGTTGATGATTGCGGAAGGTGATTTTTCTGCGCCTCGTTGTATTGCCGGTGCGCAGATGGAGGAGTCGATCCAACAGCCGCGCTTCGACGCGGACGGCCGGCTCTACTGCCTGACTGATCGTGGCGGCTACTGGCAGCCGTGGGTCGAAACGTCCGATGGCTTGCACGCGCTACCGAGTGCAGAGGCCGATCACGCGCCTGCGCCCTGGCAACTGGGCGGCTGCACTTGGCTGCCTGCCGGTGATCAATTTTTAGCCAGCTGGAGCGAGGATGGTTTCGGGCGCCTGGCCCTTGGAGTTGAAGATTTCAGCGGTGACTACAGCCGCTTCCGCCACTTGGCGATGGATCAACAATTCATCTATTGCATCGCTGCATCGCCGACCAGCCCGTCGGCAGTGATCGCCATTAATCGTGTCTCGCATGCCGTGAAAATCCTCGCTGGCGGCGTGGCTCCATTGCCTGCCGAACGCATCAGCCGTCCGCAGACCTTGCGTTATCCGAGCGGCTCCGGCGAGGCACACGGTTTCTTTTACCCGGCCATGAGCGGTGAAGCGAAACCGCCGCTGGTGGTGTTCATCCACGGCGGCCCGACGTCGGCGTGCTATCCGATCCTCGATCCGCGCATCCAGTATTGGACGCAGCGCGGCTTTGCCGTCGCCGACCTCAACTATCGCGGCAGCAGTGGCTATGGCCGTGAATATCGGCAAGCGCTGCATCTGCGCTGGGGTGAGGTGGATGTCGAGGATGCCTGCGCGGTGGTCAGCTATCTCGCCGATCAAGGCTTGATCGATGGGGAACGTGCGTTCATTCGCGGTGGCAGTGCAGGTGGTTACACCACATTGTGCGCACTGGCGTTCAGGCAGGTTTTCCGCGCAGGCGCCAGCCTCTATGGCGTCAGCGATCCGGTCGCGCTGGCACGGGCCACGCACAAGTTCGAGGGCGATTATCTGGACTGGCTGATCGGCGATCCCGAGCGAGATGCCGAACGCTATGCCGCCCGCACGCCATTGCTGCACGCCGATAACATTCGCGTGCCGGTGATTTTCTTCCAGGGTGAACTGGACGCGGTGGTCGTGCCGCAACAGACCCGCGACATGGTCGCGGCGCTGGAGCACAACGGCATCCCGGTCGAGGCGCATTACTACCCTGACGAACGCCACGGCTTTCGTCGCGCGGCCAACCAGGCGCATGCACTGGAGCAGGAGTGGACGTTTTATCGGCGGGTGATGGGATTGACTGAGCCCTCACTTTGAGACTGCGTCGCTCCAATCGCGGGCAAGCCCGCTCCCACAGGTTATTTGGTGTACACAAAAATTGTGATCACTCATAACACCGTGGGAGCGGGCTTGCCCGCGATAGCTATTGATCAGACGCCGCCGGACTCAACGCTTGGCGATGATATACACCGCATGCACGATCCCCGGAATGTAGCCGCACAACGTCAGCAGAATGTTCAGCCAGAACGCCCCGCCAAACCCGACCTGCAGAAACACGCCCAGTGGCGGCAACAGAATAGCGATGATGATACGAATGAAATCCATGGGGCAGCTCCTGAATGGGGGTTGGCTCACTTGAGCCATACAAGCTAATCGACCTGCGCCGTTCATCAGGGTTCATTACGCTTGCTATTTGATCGCCAGCATCACAAAAAAACGCCCCACGCAAAAAGAATCAGGCGTGGGGCGTGCGTTATACCGCGAGACGGTTCGGGTAATCGGTTGGAGCTGCTCAGCTCAGACGGCAATGCCCTTGCGGCATTGCAACTGGGCGGTGCGCACTCGCGAGAAGGCGCGGCCCAGGCGTAGGAGCATTTCGTCGATGTTGGCTTTGCTGACAGTGAGGGCGGGGGTGAAGCGCAGGCAGTCAGGCTGCGCGGCGTTCAATATCAGGCCTTCGTGAAGTGCAGCGTGAACGACGGCGTCGGCGCATTCGTCGGACAGCGTCAGCCCATGGAACAGGCCTTGGCCGCGCAACTCGCCGTGGCCGTAGCGGTGGGCCAGTCGCGCCAGGCCTTCGCGCAGGTGCTGGCCGCTGTCGTTGACCTGCTGAAGGAAGCTGCGGTCATGGATGCTGTCGAGCACTACCAGACCGGCCGCCGTGATCAAGGCGTTGCCGTGATGGGTGCCGCTCAGCTCGCCGATGGCGAAACAGCAGGCCTTGCCTCGCGCCAGTAAGGCCGCCAGCGGCAAGCCGCCGCCAAGGCCTTTGCCGAGCACGACGATATCGGCGCGAATGCCGTAGGACTGTTCGGCGAGCAAGCTGCCGCAGCGGCCCATACCCGTCTGCACTTCGTCGAGAATCAGCAGAATTCCCAGGTCACGACACAGTCGCTCGACGCCTTTGAGGTAGTGCTCGGTCGCCGGAATGACCCCGGCATCGCTCTGGATCGGCTCCAGCATGATCGCCACGGTCTGCGCATCAACCGCCGCATGCAGCGCCGGCAGGTCGTTGAATGGCACTCGATCGACCGTCGCCAGACTGCGGCCATGGCAACCCTGCTGCGCCACGATGATCCGCGAAGCGCCACCGCGATGCAGTTGGCCCCATTTGCGCGCCAGTTTGATCGCCGCCTCACAAGCCTCGCTGCCACTGTTGAGCAGGTATGCCTGATCGCTGGACGTGCTGGCGCACAGACGCTCGGCGAGGCTGAGCATGCCGCGATTTTGCAGATTGCAGCCGGGATTGATCAGCGCCTGGGCCTGATTGGCGATGGCTTTGACCAGCGCCGTGGGGCTGTGGCCAAGGCTGTTGGCGCCGCCGGCCTGGGAAAAGTCGAGGTAGGCGCGATCGTTGCTGTCCCACAGCCATGAACCCTGGCCGCGAGCGAACACTTGATGCGGCCGCTCGACACTGGGCATCAGGCGTTGGGCATTGAGATGGTCGGTCATAGCGGATGGCCCCGCCTCGAAGCAGAGGTCATCCAGACTCGGCGTCTGGCGCCGCAAACTGAACAGATTCATGCGGAAAAACCTCGCTGGAGGTTTTTTGAACTGCCTATGTAATCACGAACGAAGCAAATGGAATTCGTCACGCTTTCTGGCCCTGCAAGCCTTGTGAATGCGGTTAGACTAGGCGCGCAAACGGCTCCAGGCCATTTCGATTTCACAGCCATTTCGATAAGCGCTACTTATGGATTTCAAACAACTGCGTTATTTCGTCGCGGTCTACGAAGAAGGCCATGTCGGCCGTGCGGCTGAGCGCCTCTCGATCTCGCAACCAGCGCTGTCGCAACAGATCCGTCAGTTGGAGCAGAACCTCGACGTAACCCTGTTCGAACGCAGCAGTAAACGCCTGCTGCCGACCCTCGCTGCGCACACGCTGTACAACCACGCGCTGCCGTTGCTCGATGGCTTGCAGCGGGCGCGCGAGGCGTTGGGTAATTTCAAGGGTCAGGCATTGCGCACACTGGCCATTGGTGTGCTGCAAACGGTGCACACCAGCCTCGTGCCGCAAATGCTCGAGCGTGTGCGCAAGGCGCAGCCGCATCTGGTGGTGCAGATCTATGAACTTACGGGGCTGGAAATCGAACGGCGTCTGCTCAATGGTTCGCTGGACATCGGCATCAGCTATCTGCCGCCGCGCCAGCCCGGTCTGCACGGGGTGTTGCTGTATGAAGATGAACTGACGCTGGTCATCCCGGCGGACCATCCCTTGCGCGAGTTCAAGAAAGTCTCGATGCGCCAGGCTGCTGAACTGCCAATGCTGCTGCTCGGCGAAGAGTTCCAGATTCGGCAGATCTGGCAGGCACAACTGACCAGCCTCGGTCGACGCCCGCAGGTGCAGGCCGAGCTGAACAATATGTTGGGGATTCTCGACAGCCTGCCGCACACCCGGCTGGCGACGGTACTGCCGGGACGTTCGCAAAAGGAATACGACGATGCCGATCTGCTGTGGAAACCGCTGAGCGAGCCACGGGTGCCGTTGCAAGTTGGCCTGGTGTGCCGTGATGTGCAACGCCAGCAGGCCTCGTTGGCATTGCTGCGGACATTGCTTGAAGAGGTGATCGATCGCGAAATGAAGCCGCCCCTCGATCCGCTTGCCTGAAACTTTTGTTCAGGCAAAAGAAAACCCCGCCGAAGCGGGGCTTTGCAGACTGTTTCCCTGACATCCATTTCACTCCGCCACCCTGGCAGAATCCTACGTGTCCGTGTTGTTTACTTTGCGCTTCCTGCGCGACGTCCATGAAATGTAGATTAGCCGTGGATCCAATATACGGATATGGGAGAACAGCAGCACGTCACGTAAGCAAATGCTTACATGACGTCTACAGGATCAGAACTGCGCCGCATCCAGCAGGAACAGCGACTCGCTACCGGCCTTGACCGACGCGCTCAACGAGTGGATACGCGGCAGCAAACGGGCAAAATAGAAGCGTGCGGTGCCCAGCTTGCTCGCATAGAAATCATCTTGCGCTTCCTTGCCCAGCGAGGCTTTGGCCATCAACGCCCACATGTAGGCGTAAGCGGTGTATCCAAACGCTTGCAAATATTCGACCGAGGCCGCGCCGATTTCGTTCGGATTGTTTTTCGCCCGGTCCAGCAGCCACGCGGTCAGCTCGTCGAGGGTGTCGACGGCATCGTTCAGCGGCTTGGTGAACTCGCCCAGATCAGCACTGGCGGTTGCGGTGAAATGGCGGATCTCGTCAGCGAACAACTGGTAGAACGCGCCGCCACTGCCAACGATCTTGCGCCCGACCAGGTCCAGCGCCTGAATACCGTTGGTGCCTTCGTAGATCTGGGTGATGCGCACGTCACGCACCAGTTGCTCCTGCCCCCACTCGCGGATGTAGCCGTGGCCGCCGAAAATCTGCTGGCCGTGGACGGTGGTTTCCAGACCCAGGTCGGTCAGGAAGGCTTTCGCTACCGGCGTCAGCAACGCCACCAGATCTTCCGCGCGCTTGCGGGTGGTCGCGTCTTCGCTGAACTTGGCGGTGTCCAGTTGCATCGCCACATACGTGGAGAACGCACGGCCGCCTTCGTTCGAGGCTTTCATGGTCAGCAGCATGCGTCGCACGTCCGGGTGGACGATGATCGGGTCAGCAACTTTGTCCTTGTTCTGCGCGCCGGTCGGCGAACGGCTCTGCAGACGATCGCGCGCATATTCAACAGCGTTCTGATAAGAGCGCTCGCCGGTGGCCAGGCCTTGAATACCAACACCCAGGCGCTCGTAGTTCATCATGGTGAACATCGCGGCCAGGCCTTTGTTCGGCTCGCCGACCAGATAGCCGACGGCTTCGTCGAAGTTCATCACGCAGGTCGCCGAAGCCTGGATGCCCATCTTGTGCTCGATCGAACCGCAGTTGGCCGGGTTACGCGCACCGAGGCTGCCGTCGGCATTGACCATGAACTTCGGCACCAGGAACAGCGAAATGCCTTTCGGACCGGCCGGGGCGTCCGGCAGCTTGGCCAGTACCAGATGAATGATGTTCTCGGTGAGGTCGTGCTCGCCGCCAGTGATGAAGATCTTGGTGCCGCTGACCTTGTAGGAACCGTCGGCCTGAGGTTCGGCTTTGGTGCGAATGATGCCCAGGTCGGTGCCGGCATGCGGCTCGGTCAGGCACATGGAACCGGCCCAGATGCCGGCGTACATGTTCGGCAGGTACGCAGCTTTCAGTTCTTCGCTGGCGTGGGCATTGATCGACAGGCAGGCGCCGGCGGTCAGCATCGGGTACAGACCGAACGCGAGGCTGGCGGAGTTGACCATTTCTTCGACTTGCGCCGACACGGCTTTGGGCATGCCCATGCCGCCGTAGGCCGGATCACCGCCGACACCGACCCAGCCGCCTTCGGCATAAGTCTGATAAGCCTGTGGGAAACCGGCCGGGGTGGTGACGGCACCGTCCGCCCAATGGCAACCTTCCTCGTCAGCGGCACGGCTCAGTGGCGCGATGCTTTTGCTGGTGACCTTGCCGGCCTCTTCGAGAATCGCTTCAACGGTTTCGGCATCGACGGTCTCGGCCAGCGCCGGCAGCTCGGCCCAGAGTTTGGCGACTTCGAACACTTCATTGAGGACGAAGCGCATATCGCGCAGCGGCGCTTTGTAGTCAGCCATGGCAAACCTCGCAAGATCTAAACAGGTGGTTCGTGGAATGATATTTTCTGAGCCCGAGTGTACCTCAACAACTTTTGCGACACATAGGGTCAACCGGTGACTGATTTGTTATTTTTAGTCACCGGAAAAAGATCGCCGCGATCTTTCGATCTGCCCTACAAAGCAAACGCCTCCGCCGGCAAATTCATCAAACAATCACTCCCCGCCTCGATCGCCGCCTGATGCGCAGCCGTACGCGGCAGCAAGCGCTTGAAGTAGAACTCGCACGTCGCCAGTTTGCCCTTGAGGAAATCAGCCTCACCCTCGCCCGCCTCCAGCTGTGCTTGCGCAACCAACGCCATGCGCAGCCACAGGTAGCCAAGGATGATGTAGCCGCTGTACATCAGGTAATCCACCGATGCGGCGCCGACTTCGTCCGGGTTCTTCATGGCGGCCATGCCGACCTTCATGGTCAGGTCGCCCCACTGTTGGTTGAGCCCGTTGAGTTGCGCGACGAAGCGGCCCAATTGCGCGTGGTCGGCGTTCGCTGCGCAGAACTTGTGGACGATTTTGGTAAAGCCGCGCAGCAGCTTGCCCTGACTGCCCAGCACCTTGCGCCCGAGCAGGTCCAGCGCCTGAATGCCATTGGTGCCTTCGTAGATCGGCGCAATCCGGCAATCGCGCACCAGTTGCTCCATGCCCCACTCACGAATGAAGCCGTGGCCGCCAAACACCTGCATGCCGTGGTTGGTCACTTCCAGCCCGGTGTCGGTCATGAAGGCCTTGCAGATCGGCGTGAGGAACGCCAACAGGTCTTCGGCCTCCTGACGCGCGTCGGCGTCGCTGCTCAGGTGCGCGACGTCGAGCATCTGCGCGGTGAAATAGGTCAGCGCGCGGTTGCCTTCGTTGAAGGCTTTCATGGTCAGCAACATGCGCCGCACATCGGGGTGGACGATGATCGGATCGGCAGGTTTTTCCGGGGCCTTGGCGCCGGTCAGCGCGCGCATCTGCAGGCGGTCATTGGCGTACTTGATCGCACCCTGAAAACTCGCCTCGCCCAGACAAAGCCCTTGCATGCCGGTGCCGAGCCGCGCGTGGTTCATCATGGTGAACATGCAGTTGAGGCCTTTGTTCGGCTCGCCGATCAGGTAACCGGTGGCGGCATCGAAGTTCAGCACACAGGTGGCTGAAGCCTTGATGCCCATCTTGTGCTCGATCGAGCCGCAGGAAACGCCATTGCGCTCACCCGCTTCGCCTGCTGCATCGGGCAGAAACTTGGGCACGATAAACAGGGAAATGCCCTTGGTTCCAGCCGGTGCGTCCGGCAGCTTGGCCAGGACCAGATGGATGATGTTGTCGCTCAGGTCATGCTCGCCGGCGGAAATGAAAATCTTGCTGCCGGTGATCGCGTAGCTGCCGTCGGCCCGTGGCACCGCGCGGGTCTTGATGATGCCCAGATCGGTGCCGCAGTGGGCTTCGGTCAGGCACATGGTGCCGGTCCACTGGCCAGCGGTGAGTTTGCTCAGGTAGGTGTCTTTCTGCTCGGCGGTACCGTGGGCGTGGATCGCCGACATCGCGCCGTGGGTCAGGCCCGGGTACATGCCCCAGGACGTGTTGCTGGAGCCGACCATCTCGCTGATCACCAGCCCCAGCGAGCTCGGCAACCCTTGGCCACCGTAAGCCGGATCGGCCGCCAATCCATGCCAGCCGCCCTCGACATATTGTGCGAAGG
>NZ_JH635998.1:2768890-2770483 GCF_000257605.1 Pseudomonas sp. R62 | reverse complement strand
CTCGACATATTGTGCGAAGGCCTGCTTGAAGCCTGTAGGCGTTGTCACCACGCCGTTGTCGAAATGGCAGCCCTCTTCATCGCCGCTGCGATTGAGCGGGGCCAGCACGTTCTCGCAGAACTTCGCGCCTTCTTCGAGGATCGCGCTGATCATGTCCGGGCTGGCGTCATGCGCGCCGAGATTGGCGTAGTTGGTATGGAAGTCGAAGACGTGATCGATCAGAAAGCGCATGTCGCGCAGGGGAGCTTTGTACTCGGGCATGGTGGCTTCTCCGTCAGCAGATTCCTCCAACCTACTGCCGGCCACCACGCGCGACAATCATCGTGCAGGCGCTGAATGCGCCGTCATCACTCAACCCGCAGCAGCGTCCATGCGCACCGCGCCACGGCGGTTCTGCCCGAACGCCATGACGCAGTTACGCCCGGCGCCCTTGGCGCTGTACAACGCCTGGTCGGCGGACTTGAGCACTTCTTCAGGGGTGCGCTGCTCGACACGTTCGGCGACGCCGATACTTACCGTCACCGACACCGCCGAAGCCCCGGAACCGCTGCGGCGCTGGCGACCTTGCTGATCATCCTGCGGGCGGTTTTCCTGGTTGCGTAACTGAATGCTGTAGGAGGCGATCGACTCACGGATCACTTCCAGGTGCGGCATGCATTCCTCAAGGGTTTTGCCTGCAAAGACCAAGGCAAATTCCTCACCGCCGTAGCGATACGCCCTACCGCCACCGCTGATCTTCGACAGTTTACTGGCGACCAGGCGCAGCACCTGGTCACCGACATCATGACCGTGGGTGTCGTTGAATTTCTTGAAGTGATCGACGTCGCTCATCGCCAGCACGTAGTTGCGCCCCAGACGCTGCATGCGTTCGTTGAGCGCGCGACGTCCCGGCAGACCGGTGAGCTCGTCGCGGAAGGCCATTTGATAGGCCTCATGCGCAACCGCCGCGGCGATCATCAGCATCACCTGGCTGCACATGATGTTCAGGGTGAACGGCAGAATGAAGGTCTTCGGCAGCATCCAGAACACCCCGAGCAAGCCGACCAGTTGCGCCGCGTGCAGCGGGCGCGGGTTGCGCCAGTATTGCCAGGCCAGGAGCAGGAAGGCCGAGATGAACACCGGATAGGACAACTGGATCAGGCTCATCCATGCCCCGTGCAGCGCCGGCCAGCGGATCTCCGACAACCACAGCAGCAGCGCCTGTGGGTAACTTTGCTCCAGTCCCAGCGCCACGCTGCCAAATGCCAGCAGCACGGCAAAGCGCGCGACCATGTCCTGAAACAGATGGGTACGTTCCTGCCATGCGGCGAATAATCCGAACAACAACGGCAGCAGCAGGCAGACCAGATGAAACACCACCGCAGCGTCTTCGCGGACCTTGCCGTTGTCGCGGTAGAAATCGGTCTGGGTGTCCAGCAGAAAGTAGGCGATGTACACCGTCAGCATCAGAAACAGTTCGCGCTGACGTCGGTACACCGCGCAATACGCGCCACCGAGGAGCAGAACCAATGTCGGCAGGACGTTGAACAGCGATGTGAAGAATACGCTGAGGTCTTTGACGTACGCAGCCGCCAGCCCCGCAAGCAATAACAG
>NZ_JH635998.1:2761281-2768248 GCF_000257605.1 Pseudomonas sp. R62 | reverse complement strand
AGCCGATTTCGGCGTGAGCCAGACCTTGCAGTGCGGTACCGAGGCGAGCGGTGTTCATAAAGGTGAACATGCAGTTCAGACCCTTGTTCGCCGGGCCGATCAGGTAACCAGTGGCGCCGTCGAAGTTCATCACGCAGGTAGCGTTGCCGTGGATGCCCATCTTGTGTTCCAACGAACCGCAGCTCACTGCGTTGCGCGCGCCAATGGTGCCATCGGCGTTTGGCAGGAACTTTGGAACGATGAACAGCGAGATGCCTTTGGTGCCAGCCGGAGCATCCGGCAGACGCGCCAGTACGATGTGGACGATGTTATCGGCCATGTCGTGTTCGCCGGCCGAGATGAAGATCTTGGTGCCGGAAACTTTGTAGGAACCGTCGGCCTGAGGCTCGGCCTTGGTGCGCAGCATGCCCAGGTCGGTGCCGCAGTGCGGTTCGGTCAGGCACATGGTGCCGGTCCATTCGCCGGAGACCAGTTTGGTCAGATAGGCTTCCTGCTGCTCAGGGGTGCCGTGCTCGGAGATGGTGTTCATCGCACCGTGCGACAGGCCTGGGTACATGCCCCACGACCAGTTGGCTTCGCCGACCATTTCGCTCACTGCCAGGCCCAGCGACTCAGGCAGACCTTGGCCGCCGTGCTCAACGTCGTGGGCCAGGCTTGGCCAGCCGCCTTCGACGAATTGCTTGTACGCCTCTTTGAAGCCAGTCGGGGTTTTCACGCCGGACTCGCTCCAGGTGCAACCTTCGATGTCGCCCACGCGGTTCAGCGGCGCCAGTACCTGCTCACAAAACTTGGCGCCTTCCTCGAGGATGGCGTCAACCATGTCCGGCGTTGCGTCTGCGCACGCTGGCAGGCTCTGATAGTGCGCTTCGTAGCCGAGCAGTTCGTCACGAACGAAGCGAATATCACGCAAGGGGGCCTTGTAGTCAGGCATAGCGATAAACCTCTGCTGATGTAACCGGGAATGAACGACCGTGTTGAGTTGTTGTGACGGTCAAACAGTTGTTTGAAACATACGTTTACGCCGAAATCTTGTCAAGCGTCGTTCTTTTGCCGTTCGTCATCACGTTCTCCAAATGCCGGAAACTGGAAATCGCCGCGACTTCACGTAAGCCACGGGCGTTGTAAAAAGATTAGTTGAGCAAGAAGGACTTAAACGAAAAACGCCGCGACAGAGCGCGGCGTTTCGGGGTCTACAACAAATTCGATCAGGCGAAGGTATCGATGATCGTCCCGAGCACTTCGTCGGACGCCTTGGCCACCTTCACACCCAGCTCTGCCTGGATCTTGCCCTGCGACAGCTCGACGATATTGCTCGCCAGATCCGATTCTTGTGCGCGATCCACGCCGCGCAGGCGATTGACCTGCACTTCGGACGACTGGCTGGTCACCGAGCGTTCGATAGTGTTGTTGGCGATCTGGCTGGCGGCCTGATCGACGCGGTTCTGCCCGGACTGAATCGAGCTCAGCCCCGCATAAAAAGCTGTGTTGCCGGAGATTTCCATAGTCACTCTCATCCCTGCAAAGGATCAATGCTCGCCATTGAAGCAGACGCGCCAGCAAAACACCCGTCAAAAACACTAATGGCACAGTGCCTGTTCATAGCGAGAAACTTAATCGAGCAAATCCAGTTGCAAATGCTCGGCCACGGCTTCGGCGCTCAACGCTTTGAGTTTCGGCACCCGGCCCAGGCACGGCGCGGGAATGCGCTCGGCCAGGGTCGCAAGGTTTTCCTCCAGCCGCGAAGTTTTCGGATCGATAATATTGGCCACCCACCCCGCCAATTGCAGGCCATCTCGGGCAATCGCCTCGGCGGTCAGCAACGCATGACTGATGCACCCAAGCCTCACGCCCACCACCAGAATCACCGGCAGCTTCAGCGCAATCGCCAGGTCCGATAGATTGTCCTGATCCGCCAACGGCACCCGCCAGCCGCCCGCGCCTTCGATCAGGGTGAAATCGGCGTTCATCGCCAGAATCCCGCGCATCGGCGCCAGCAGCGATTGCACCGTCAGCGCCACACCTGCTTCGCGCGCCGCCAGATGCGGAGCGATCGCTGGCTCGAACGCCACCGGGTTGACCTGTTGATAAGTCAGCGGCAACGAACATTCGGCCAGCAGCGCCAAGGCATCGGAATTACGCAAGCCCTTGGGCGTGACGTCGCAACCCGATGCCACCGGTTTGCCTGCCGCCGTGCTCAAGCCAGCCGAACGCGCCGCATGGAGCAATCCGGCAGCAACCGTGGTCTTGCCGACATCGGTGTCGGTACCGGTGATGAAATAGGCTGCGCTCATAGAGGTTTCTCCAACACGGCGTACACCACCTGATACGTTGCCGGCAGCCCCGACGCCTGACGGAACCGCTCATACGCGTCGATCAGCCCGAGAATCCGCGCCCGTCCGGTCAAACCGCCCGGCCGGCCAGGATTCAGATTGTGTGCGCCCAATGCCTTCAGCTCATGGGTCAGGCTGCGCACATTCGGGTAATGCAACACGTGCGGCTGATTCTCCAACGCCAAAATGCGCATGCCACTGCCGGCACATAACTGTTCATAGCGGGCGAACTCGCGGAAGCGATTGACGTGCACCAACCCGTCGACCTGCTGCCAACTCTCACGCAACTCGAACAACGTTCCTGTACACAGACTAGCAAAAGCAAAAATCCCGCCCGGTTTCAGCACGCGCAAGGCTTCGCTGAGCACCGCTTGGAATTCGGCGCACCACTGCACCGCGAGACTGGAGAAAATCAGATCAAAGCTCGCATCCTGCAGCGGCAATCTTTCGGCATCGCCAGCAATGAAATGCTCAGCGCCACCCAACGGCCGTGCGTGACTGAGCATGCCCTCGGCAATGTCCAGCGCGACACCGCTGCCCTGGGTGAAACGCGAGGCCAGCGCCCGGGTGAAATAGCCGGTGCCGCAACCGAGATCAAGCCACCGCGACGGCATGAAACTCCCAGGCAAACGCTCAAGCAGCTGCGTGCCGACGTCACGCTGAAACTCGGCGACGCTGTCGTAACTGGCCGCAGCACGGGAAAAAGACGCCGCCACCTGACGCTTGTCGGGCAAGCCCCCAGGCAGCACAAGGGACAGGTCAGTCATCAGCGCACTCATGAAGAAAAGCCTGGATCGCGCCCGCGACTCCGTGCGGGTCTTCCAGCAGAAAAGCATGGCTGGCCTGTTCGATCAGACCAATTTCGATATCCGGCAACAGCGCGAACAACGCGCCGGCCGCTTCCGCCGGGACCAGCGCGTCCTGCCCGCCGAACAGATGAAACTGCGGGCCGCGAAACCCCTGCAACGCCTGGCGTGTGTCCAGTTGCGCAAGGAGCTCCAGACCCGCCATCAGCGCGGCCGGCGCGATGGCTGGCGCGCCAGCGAGCAGCAAGCGCGACAAGCCGCGCGGGTCTGGTGAACCTTGCGCACATAGCAGAGCGAAGCGCTTGAGCGTGGTACGCGGATCGGCCTGGCAACCGGCAAGAAACGCATCGAAAGTTTCGCCAGGCATCGCGCTCGGCCACTGTTCATGGGCGACAAACGCAGGATTGCTCGCCAGCGTGAGCAGCCCGCAGCACGCCTCACCGCGTCGTGCCGCCAACTCAGACGCGAGCATGCCGCCCAGCGACCAGCCACCAAGCCAGACTTCCTGTGGAATGCGCGCATCGAGTTCGTCGAGCCAGTCTTCAAGGTCAGCGGAGTCCAGCTCCGGCAGGGGCTCGATCTCGACTTGCAGATGCTCGTCGAAGCCACGCAATGCTGCGGCCAGCGGTTCCAGCGGCGACACGCCAAGGCCCCAGCCGGGCAGCAGAATCAGACGATTACGCATGGCTTGGCTCCAATGACAATCGGGCGAAACAATCTGCCAACCCTTCCAGCAACAGTTGCACCTGCGCCTCGCTGTGGGCGGCGGTCAGCGTCACGCGAAGGCGCGCGCTCCCGGCAGGCACGGTCGGTGGGCGAATTGCGGTCACCATCAGCCCGCGCTCGCGCAGCATCTGCGACAACCGCACGGCGCGGCCGGCATCGCCGATCATGATCGGCTGGATCGGCGTGAAGCTGTCCATCAGCTCCAGCCCGATCTGCTCGGCGCCGTGGCGGAACTGGCGAATCAGCGTCTGCAAGTGTTCACGGCGCCAGTGTTCGCTGCGCAACAGCTCGAGGCTTTTCAGCGTCGCGCAGGCAAGCGCCGGTGGTTGGCTGGTGGTGTAGATATACGGGCGGGCGAACTGGATCAGGCTTTCGATCAACTCTTCGCTGCCGGCGACAAAGGCCCCGGCGGTGCCGAAGGCTTTACCGAGAGTGCCGACCAGCACCGGCACATCGTCCTGGCTCAGGCCGAAATGCTCGACGATGCCGCCACCGTTGGCGCCCAACGGGCCGAAGCCGTGGGCATCGTCAACCATCAGCCACGCGCCTTTGACCTTGGCCGCGCGGGCCAGCGCCGGCAGGTCGGCGATGTCACCGTCCATGCTGAATACGCCATCGGTCACCACCAGTGTATTGCCAGTGGCTTTCTCCAGGCGTTTGCCCAGGCTTTCGGCGTCGTTGTGCAGATAGCGGTTGAAACGCGCGCCGGACAACAGGCCCGCGTCCAGCAACGAGGCATGATTGAGCCGGTCTTCGAGCACCGTATCGCCCTGCCCGACCAGCGCGGTGACCGCACCGAGGTTGGCCATGTAGCCGGTGGTGAACAGCAGCGCACGTGGGCGTCCGGTCAGATCGGCGAGCGCTTCTTCCAGCGCGTGATGCGGGCTGCTGTGGCCGATCACCAGATGGGACGCGCCACCGCCGACACCCCAACGTTCAGCGCCGGCGCGCCAGGCTTCGATCACCTGCGGATGATTGGCCAGGCCCAGATAGTCGTTGTTGCAGAAAGCGAGTAGCGGCTGGCCGTCCACCACCACTTCCGGCCCTTGCGGCGATTCGAGCAGCGGGCGCTGGCGATAAAGGTTGTCGGCACGACGGGCAGCAAGGCGTGCGGCGAGATCGAAAGACATGCAGGCCTCGATTTTCAAATGACACAGATCCCCTGTGGGAGCGAGCCTGCTCGCGAATGGGCGTCACCTCCAACAGGGATGTTGGCGGCCAAACCGCTTTCGCGAGCAGGCTCGCTCCCACAGGGGTTTTGCATTCCTTCAGGGCAATCCGCGCGGTTTATTACACCGCAGCGTTGTAGAACTGCTCGCTACTCTTCTGCTCCACCAGTGCCTGCTCGATCGCAGCCTGATGAACCTCATCGGAATGCTCTTCGCGGGCCTCCGGCTGGATACCGAGGCGCGCGAACAGCTGCATGTCCTTGTCCGCCTGCGGGTTGGCGGTGGTGAGCAATTTGTCGCCGTAGAAAATCGAGTTGGCGCCGGCGAAAAATGCCAGGGCCTGCATCTGCTCGTTCATCGCTTCGCGACCGGCGGACAGACGTACGTGAGATTGCGGCATGAGGATGCGCGCCACGGCGAGCATGCGGATGAAGTCGAACGGGTCGATGTCTTCGGCGTTTTCCAGCGGCGTGCCGGCGACTTTCACCAGCATGTTGATCGGCACCGACTCCGGGTGCTCCGGCAGGTTGGCCAACTGGATCAGCAGATTGGCGCGATCGTCCAGCGATTCGCCCATGCCGAGAATGCCGCCGGAGCAGATTTTCATCCCCGACTCACGCACGTAAGCCAGCGTCTGCAGACGTTCGCTGTAAGTGCGGGTGGTGATGATGCTGCCGTAGAACTCCGGCGAGGTGTCGAGGTTGTGGTTGTAGTAATCCAGACCGGCCTTGGCCAGCGCCTCGGTCTGCTCCTGATCGAGACGTCCGAGGGTCATGCAGGTTTCCAGGCCCAAGGCTTTCACCCCTTCAACCATCTTCAACACATACGGCATGTCTTTGGCCGACGGATGTTTCCACGCCGCGCCCATGCAGAATCGCGTCGAACCAATGGCTTTGGCGCGGGCCGCCTCTTCGAGGACCTTCTGCACTTCCATCAGTTTTTCTTTTTCCAGACCGGTGTTGTAGTGCCCGGACTGCGGGCAGTACTTGCAGTCTTCCGGGCAGGCACCGGTCTTGATCGACAGCAGTGTCGAGACCTGCACGCGGTTGGCGTTGAAATGTGCGCGGTGCACCGTTTGCGCCTGGAACAGCAAGTCGTTGAATGGCTGTACGAAGAGTGCTTTGACTTCGGCCAGAGACCAATCGTGACGCAGGGTGGCGGTGGTGCTCGCGCTCATGGGCAATTCCTTGGTTATGCTTGGCTGGCGCTGGGGGAAACGGAATACCCACAGGCGCTACACGGATGTTCGGCATATTTAAGGAAGAGCGATGCGCTGTCAACCGCAATACCATGGACAGGTTTACATCTGTTTAAAAAACGTACATACCTGTTTGCTGTGCGATGAGCCCGCAGAAGCACAAATGCCAATGTGCGAGGCCTGCGAAACCGAATTGCCCTGGCTCGGCAGTCATTGTCAGAGCTGCGCTTTGCCGCTGGCGGCGGATGGCCTGACTTGCGGCGAGTGCCTGCTAGAGCCTCCGGCCTTCGAACAGGTTGCCGTGCCCTGGGTTTATGGCTTCCCCGTGGACAGTCTGATTACACGCTTTAAACACAACGCAAAATGGCCGTTTGGTCACCTGCTCGCCGACGTTCTCGGCCAATACCTGCAGCATCGCTTCGCCGAGGACTTGCCGCGACCCGATGTGTTGCTACCGGTGCCGTTGGCGAATAAACGACTGCGTCGGCGAGGATTCAATCAAGCGGCGATGCTCGCGCGCTGGCTGAGTGTGTCGCTGGATTTGCCGTGTGAAGAACAGCTGCTGCGGCGAGTCATGGACACCGATGCCCAGCAGGATCTCGACGCCAAGGCGCGCAAACGCAATTTGCGCAATGCCTTTGCGCTAACGCCTGATGCAGAGGCAAGCGGCCGCCATTTCGCGCTGGTGGATGATGTTCTGACCACGGGCGCGACCGCTCAAGCGCTGGCGCGGTTGTT
>NZ_JH635998.1:2757882-2760723 GCF_000257605.1 Pseudomonas sp. R62 | reverse complement strand
CGGGTTGATGTGTATTGCCTGGCCCGGACGCCGAAGCCCGGTACCTGACGCGAATACAGATCTCCTGTGGGAGCGAGCCTGCTCGCGAATCGGTGTCACATTCAACAAAGATGTTGTTGGTCAGACCGCTTTCGCGAGCAGGCTCGCTCCCACAGGGGGCTTTGCGTCAGGCTTGACTCATGCGCTGCAAGTGTCCAACGTCCCTCTCATCGCCCGAGCTAGAAGCGTTCTGCCATGTCCCTGCCCACCCTGCTCTCCCAGCACATCGTCCGCCGCCCGCAGCGCATTGCCCTGCTGCAACACATCGCCGAGCAAGGCTCAATCACCCGTGCGGCGAAGAGTGCGGGGCTCAGTTACAAGGCGGCATGGGATGCGATCGATGAGTTGAACAATCTCGCGCAGAAACCCTTGGTCGAGCGCGTGGTGGGCGGCAAGGGCGGCGGCGGCGCCAGATTGTCCAGTGAGGGCGAGCGGGTGCTGCGCCTGTATCAGAAATTGCAGGCGTTGCAGGCGCAGGTGTTGGAAGCGGCCGAAGACGCCAGTGATCTCGACCTGCTCGGGCGGCTGATGCTCAGGACCAGCGCGCGCAATCAGCTGCACGGCACGGTCGCGGCCATTCAGGCGCAGGGGCGCAACGATCTGATCCGCCTCGAACTGGCCGAAGGCATTGCTCTGGAGGCACAGATCACCCACGACAGCACCGTGCATCTGGAATTGCAGATCGGTACCGAAGTGATGGCGCTGATCAAGGCTGGCTGGCTTGAACTGCTCGGCACCGATCAGCCGGCCACGCCCGGACACAATGTCCTGCGCGGCACCATCGAAGCCATCCTCGATGCCGAGGACGGTCCCAGCGAGGTGCGCATTTCCCTGCCCAACGGCCAGACACTTTGCGCCTTGGCCGAACCGCTGCACTTGCGCAACCAGCAACTCGCCGTGGGGTCTGCGGTGCAGGTGCAATGCGCGCCGTCCAACGTGCTGATCGGCACGCCGCTCTGATTTGTCCCTGCCACAAAAGCGTCATCGACCCGCATTAAGGTGTTGCCCATAACCAAGCAGGGAGCCTGATGTGAGCCTATTAGAAGAAAACCAATCCACTGATCTGGAAAAAATGGTCGGCCTCAGCCGTCGCGGTTTCATCAGCGCCGGTGCCTTGTGCGGCGCGGCGATGTTCCTCGGCGGCAACCTGCTGAGCCGCAGCGTCATGGCCGCCAGCGTCAGCGCCGGCAACAGCCGCCTGCTCGGTTTCGAGAGCATTCCGGCGGCGACCACCGACGCCATCAGCCTGCCCAAGGGTTACAAGTCTTCGGTTCTGATCAGTTGGGGCCAGCCGTTGCACAAGAACGGCCCGGCCTTCGATCCGAGCGGTAACGGCACCGCTGCCGCACAGGAAGTGCAGTTCGGCGACAACAATGACGGCATGAGCCTGTTCGCCTTCCCGGACGACAAGAACCGCGCGCTGATGGCGATCAACAACGAATACACCAACTATCGCTATCTATATCCGCATGGCGGCATGCCGCAGTCGGCTGAAGACGTGCGCAAGGCATTGGCCTGCGAAGGCGTGTCGGTGATCGAAGTGCAGCGCAAGAACGGCCAGTGGCAATTCGTCCAGGGCTCGCGCTACAACCGTCGGATTCACGGTAACTCGCCGCTGCGCATCAGCGGTCCGGCCCGCGGCCACGACTTGATGAAAACCGCTGCCGACAAGCACGGTAAGAAAGTTCTCGGCACCTTCCAGAACTGCGCCAACGGCAAGACACCGTGGGGCACCTACCTGACCTGCGAAGAAAACTTCACCGACTGCTTCGGCAGCAGCAACGCCCAGCAGCAATTCGATGCGGCGCAAAAGCGCTACGGCGTTGTCGCCAGCAGCAAAGACATCAACTGGCACCCGCACGACCCGCGCTTCGACATGGCCAAGAACCCCAACGAGCTCAACCGTCACGGCTGGGTGGTCGAGATCGATCCGTTCGATCCGCAATCGACTCCGGTCAAACGCACCGCGCTGGGCCGCTTCAAACATGAAAACGCCGCACTGGCCGAGACCGACGATGGTCGCGCTGTGGTGTACATGGGCGACGACGAGCGTGGCGAGTTCATCTACAAATTCGTCAGCCGTGATCGCATCAACCATCGCAATCAGAAAGCCAACCGCGACATCCTCGATCACGGCACTTTGTATGTAGCCAAATTCGATGCCGGCGACGGCAACCCTGATCACCCGAAAGGCCAGGGCCAGTGGATCGAACTGACCCACGGCAAGAACGGCATCGACGCCAGCAGCGGGTTTGCCGATCAGGCAGAAGTGCTGATCCACGCGCGCCTTGCCGCCAGCGTGGTTGGCGCAACACGCATGGACCGCCCGGAGTGGATCGTCGTCAGCCCCAAGGACGGCCAGGTTTATTGCACCCTGACCAACAACGCCAAGCGTGGCGAAGACGGGCAACCGGTGGGCGGGCCGAACCCGCGCGAGAAGAACGTCTACGGGCAGATTCTGCGCTGGCGCACCGACCGCAACGATCACGCCTCGAAGACCTTTGCCTGGGATCTGTTTGTGGTCGCCGGCAACCCGGGCGTGCATGCCGGGACGCCGAAGGGTGGCTCATCCAACATCACCCCGCAGAACATGTTCAACAGCCCCGACGGTCTGGGTTTCGACAAGGCCGGACGCCTGTGGATTCTCACCGACGGCGACTCGAGCAACGCTGGCGACTTCGCCGGGATGGGCAACAACCAGATGCTCTGCGCCGATCCTGCGACCGGTGAGATTCGCCGTTTCATGGTCGGGCCGGTGGGTTGCGAAGTGACCGGGATCAGCTTCTCGCCGGATCAGAAAAC
>NZ_JH635998.1:2753388-2757848 GCF_000257605.1 Pseudomonas sp. R62 | reverse complement strand
TGGGATCGTCGGCGCCTGATAATCCCTCATCGCTGGCAAGCCAGCTCCCACAGGTTTTGCGCAAGATCTGTGGGAGCTGGCTTGCCAGCGATGGCATCAGCAAGGACACCAACCACCTCCCCCGCTGCCATCTGCGCTACCATGCCGAGCCGGACGCAGCAGCCTGCTGCGCGCAGGAGTCAGCATGGCCCACCCGTTTGAAACCCTCACCCCCGATCTCGTCCTGGATGCCGTTGAAAGCATCGGTTTCCTCAGCGACGCGCGCATCCTGGCGCTCAACAGCTACGAAAACCGTGTGTATCAGGTCGGTATCGAAGACTCCGAGCCGCTGATTGCCAAGTTCTATCGTCCGCAGCGCTGGACCAACGAGGCCATTCTCGAAGAGCACCAGTTCACCTTCGAACTGGCCGACATCGACATCCCGGTGGTAGCGCCGCTGATCCACAACGGCGAAACCCTGCATGAGCACGCCGGCTTCCGCTTCACCCTGTTCCCGCGTCGTGGTGGTCGGGCGCCGGAGCCGGGCAATCTTGATCAACTGTATCGCCTCGGCCAGTTGCTCGGGCGCATGCATGCGGTGGGCGGCACCAAGCCGTTCGAGCACCGCGAAGCCCTCGCCGTGCAGAACTTCGGCCATGCCTCGCTGAACACCCTGCTCGAAGGCAATTTCATTCCCAAGAGCCTGCTGCCGGCTTACGAGTCGGTTGCCCGCGACCTACTCAAACGCGTCGAAGATGTCTACGCCGCCACGCCGCACCAGAACATCCGCATGCACGGCGACTGCCACCCCGGCAACATGATGTGCCGCGACGAGATGTTCCACATCGTCGACCTCGACGACTGCCGCATGGGCCCGGCGGTACAGGACATCTGGATGATGCTCGCCGGCGATCGCCAGGAGTGTCTGGGGCAGTTGTCGGAATTGATGGACGGCTACAACGAATTCCATGATTTCGACCCGCGCGAACTGGCGCTGATCGAACCGTTGCGCGCCTTGCGCCTGATGCACTACAGCGCCTGGCTGGCGCGACGCTGGGACGACCCGGCATTCCCGCACAGCTTTCCGTGGTTTGGCACGGAGCGGTATTGGGGCGACCAGGTGCTGGCGTTGCGTGAGCAACTGTCCGCGCTTAACGAAGAACCTTTGAAGTTGTTCTGAATTAAAGATCAAAAGATCGCAGCCTTCGGCAGCTCCTACATGGATCGCATTCCCCTGTAGGAGCTGCCGAAGGCTGCGATCTTTTTGCTTTCTGACACGACACATCTATACAACCTCCTTACAATCCCTCCTTTGTCAGCTGCCTGAGCAAGGATTCTGCATGCAAGCCGCCAACCCGCGTCGCGGGTACATTCTGGGCCTGAGCGCCTACATCATCTGGGGCCTTTTCCCGATCTATTTCAAAGCTATCGCCGAAGTCCCGGCCGTCGAAATCATCATTCATCGGGTGCTGTGGTCGGCGTTGTTCGGTGCGTTGCTGCTGATGGTGTGGAAACACCCGGGCTGGCTGCGCGAGCTGCTCGACAATCCCAAGCGCCTGGCGATTCTGGCTCTGAGCGGCACGCTGATCGCGGCCAACTGGCTGACCTACGTGTGGTCGGTGAACAACGGCCGCATGCTCGAGGCGAGTCTGGGTTACTACATCAATCCGCTGGTCAACGTGCTGTTGGGCATGGTGCTGCTCGGCGAACGGCTGCGGCGCATGCAGTGGGTCGCGGTCGGTCTCGCTGCCATCGGCGTGGCGCAGCAGGTGTGGCAGGTCGGCAGCTTGCCGTGGGTGTCGCTGGCGCTGGCCCTGACTTTCGGCTTCTACGGTCTGATCCGCAAGCAGGCGCCGGTCAAGGCGCTGCCGGGGCTGGTGGTGGAAACCTGGATGCTGGTGCCGATCGCGATTGCGTGGTTGCTGTTCAATCAGACTGCGACGAGTGTGCAGCCAGCCTTCTGGACCACCTCCGAAGCCTGGTGGCTGGTGGCCGCCGGGCCGGTGACGCTGGTGCCGCTGGTGTGTTTCAACGCCGCCACCCGCCACTTGCCCTACACCACCATCGGCTTCCTGCAATACATCGCGCCGACGCTGGTGTTGCTGCAAGCCGTGCTGCTGTTTGGCGAGCATTTGTCGTCCAGCACGCTGGTTGCGTTCATGTTTATCTGGGCCGGCCTGGCGGTCTATAGCGTTGATGCGTGGATAAGTTTGCGCCGGCGCGCCTGATCAAAAAACGCACAAACCTCTGCAGGCCACGGTTCTCGTGGCCTGCATCGTTCCTTCCCAAGCTTATCCACAGCGTGATCCCCGCCGTTTGTGCGCAAGTCACTGAATGCTGGCGGTTTTTTGATCAACCTGCGCAAAGCCACGGCCGGCGTGGCGTGGCGGTCTGTCTCTACAGGTTATCCACAGGCAGGTGCACGTTAAACCTGAATAACCCTGTCTGCGCTAAACCTCTGTGCGTAACACCAGTTCGACCATCAGATCATCGGCCAGGGTTTCCAGGCGCGCCTGCAGAACGTCGAGCGACAAGGTGAGTGGCACCGCCAGAATCGCCTCGGCGTGAAACAGCGGCTCGCTGCTCATCGGCGCCGGGCGCACCTCAGTTACCAGTCGCTCCAGGTTCACACCCTGCTCGCTCAACAGCCGAGTGATATCGCGGACGATACCCGGTCGGTCATTGCCGACCAGTTCCATAGCGATCGGTTTCCACGTGCAGGACTGCTCCACTCCGCTTTCGGCAATCAGTACCCGAATGCCATGGGCCGACAGCGCTTGCAGGGCATCGACCAGTTCGTCGTAAGCCTCCGCCGGCACACCCACGCGCAGAATCCCGGCGAACTGCCCGGCCATGCGTGACATGCGGCTTTCCAGCCAGTTGCCGCCGTGCTCGGCAATGCATTGGGCGATGCGCTCGACCTGCCCGGGCTTGTCCGGGGCGAAAACGGTGAGTACGAGATGGTCCATGGCGCAGCCCTCTTGTCATGTCTTTTGTTATCGAAGGGCAAGTATAGGCAAGCGGATTGATTCAGCCTGACCCAGTGCTGGCAGATGATGACCTGTGGCGAGGGGATTCATCCTCGTCCGGCTGCGCAGCAGTCGTGAGTCCTGCCAATCGGGTCTGCCAGCCGGACCGCAGGGGGCGGCTTCGCCACCCAACGGGGATAAATCCCCTCGCCACAAATGGTTACACCCGAATTGCTCCTTAGCAGGCCCACAGTAATTATGTGTACAACTTTCGATATTTAGCTGGAACAATCCAATGCTTTTTTGAGAACATCCCGTTCCGCGACGTGACCGCAATGCGTCATGAGGTCGCAGAACGACGTAATTAGTCTGATTTTCACAAGCGCAACTCATCATGTAGTATGCCGCAGCGCGCACTACATAACGCTGGATCGATGTCTGCCCAAGGCCCTTCGCAACCCTGAAAGCCCCGTCAGCAAGGCCTCCAAGCCGTTGATTGGTCCTAGCCCAGCCGCCAGCAATGGCATGTACTGGTCCGCAGGTTTGTGGTTTAAATGGCCGGAAGCTTCATTGTTAAATTGACGAGCTGAAAAGCGAAATAGCTGAGCAGAGTGAGGCAAGCAATGACTGAACACGTTCAAGTCGGTGGCCTGCAGGTCGCCAAAGTCCTGTTCGACTTCGTGAACAACGAAGCCATTCCCGGTACCGGCCTCACCGCCGAACAATTCTGGGAAGGTGCCGACAAGGTCATTCACGACCTGGCGCCGAAGAACAAAGCCCTACTCGCCAAACGCGATGATTTCCAGGCGCGCATCGATGCCTGGCATCAGCAGCATGCCGGCCAGGCGCACGATGCCGTGGCCTACAAAGCTTTCCTGCAAGAGATCGGTTATCTGCTACCAGAAGCGGCTGATTTCCAGGCGACGACGCAAAACGTCGACGATGAAATCGCCCGCACCGCCGGCCCGCAACTGGTCGTGCCGGTGATGAATGCGCGCTTCGCGCTCAACGCCTCGAACGCCCGCTGGGGCTCGCTGTACGACGCCCTCTACGGCACCGACGCGATCAGCGAAGACGGCGGCGCGGAAAAAGGCAAAGGCTACAACAAAGTGCGTGGCGACAAAGTCATCGCTTTCGCCCGTGCTTTCCTCGACGAAGCCGCACCACTGGCCGCTGGCTCCCACGTCGATTCGACCGGCTACAAAATCGCTGACGGCAAACTGGTCGTCACTCTGAAGGGCGGCAGCAACAGCGGCCTGCGCGATGACGCTCAGTTGATCGGTTTCCAGGGCGACGCCAACGCGCCGATCGCGGTGCTGCTCAAGCACAACGGCCTGCACTTCGAAATCCAGATCGACGCCAGCACCCCGGTCGGCCAGACCGACGCCGCCGGCGTCAAAGACATCCTCATGGAAGCGGCGCTGACCACGATCATGGACTGCGAAGACTCCGTGGCCGCCGTTGATGCCGACGACAAAGTGGTGATCTACCGCAACTGGCTCGGCCTGATGA
>NZ_JH635998.1:2713206-2752788 GCF_000257605.1 Pseudomonas sp. R62 | reverse complement strand
ACTGGCTCGGCCTGATGAAGGGCGACCTCGCGGAATCCGTGTCCAAGGGCGGCCAGACCTTCACCCGCACCATGAACCCGGATCGCACCTACACCGCGCCCAACGGCGGTGAAGTGACCCTGCACGGTCGTTCGCTGTTGTTCGTGCGCAACGTCGGCCATCTGATGACCATCGATGCGATCCTCGACAGCCAAGGCAACGAAGTACCGGAAGGTATCCTCGATGGTCTGGTGACTTGCCTGGCAGCAATGCACAACCTCAACGGCAACACCTCGCGGCGCAACACCCGCACCGGTTCGGTGTACATCGTCAAACCGAAAATGCACGGCCCGGAAGAAGCGGCATTCACCAACGAGCTGTTCGGGCGTATCGAAGACGTCCTGCGCCTGCCGCGCAACACCCTGAAAGTCGGGATCATGGACGAGGAGCGCCGCACCACGGTCAACCTCAAGGCTTGCATCAAGGCCGCCAGCGAGCGCGTGGTGTTCATCAACACCGGTTTCCTCGACCGCACTGGCGACGAAATCCACACCTCCATGGAGGCCGGTCCAGTGGTGCGCAAGGCTGACATGAAGGCCGAGAAGTGGATCGGCGCCTACGAAAACTGGAACGTCGACATCGGTCTGAGCACCGGCCTGCAAGGTCGTGCGCAAATCGGTAAAGGCATGTGGGCGATGCCGGATCTGATGGCCGCGATGCTCGAGCAGAAAATCGCTCACCCACTCGCCGGCGCCAACACTGCCTGGGTGCCATCGCCGACCGCCGCTGCGCTGCACGCGCTGCACTACCACAAGGTTGACGTGTTTGCGCGTCAGGCCGAACTGGCCAAACGTGCGCGCGCCTCGGTGGATGACATCCTGACCATTCCACTGGCAGTGAACCCAAGCTGGACGCCAGAGCAGATCAAGAACGAACTGGACAACAACGCCCAGGGCATTCTCGGTTACGTGGTGCGCTGGATCGACCAGGGTGTCGGTTGCTCGAAAGTGCCGGACATCAACGACGTCGGCCTGATGGAAGACCGTGCGACGCTGCGCATCTCCAGCCAGCACATCGCCAACTGGCTGCGCCACGGTATCGTCAGCCAAGAGCAAGTGATGGAAAGTCTCAAGCGCATGGCGCCGGTGGTTGACCGCCAGAACGCCAACGACCCGCTGTATCGCCCGCTGGCACCGGACTTCGACAGCAACATCGCCTTCCAGGCGGCAGTCGAACTGGTCATCGAAGGCACCAAGCAACCGAACGGCTACACCGAGCCGGTGCTGCACCGTCGTCGTCGCGAGTTCAAGGCTGCGAATGGTCTGTAATTTGCGCTGACGCTGGAAATGAAAAAGGCCCTGATCGAGAGATCGGGGCCTTTTTGTTTATGTGTTCGGAGGCGGGTTAGCGGAGCGGCGCAGATCCAACCCCCTCACCCCAACCCTCTCCCCCAAGGGGGCGAGGGGGAAAGGGAGCCGATCTTTGTGTTTGTCAGAACCGGAGTTCGACTGAGCAGTCTCAGGTCGGTGTACCACGAATATACACCGCGGTCAGTCCCCTCTCCCTCCGGGAGAGGGTTAGGGTGAGGGGCTTCTAGGGCTCGATGCCCAATTCGTGTTTCACCAACTCAAGCAGCTTCCCCGTATCAATCGGCTTGAGCAGAAAATCCACCACGCTCAAGTGCATCGCTTCGATCGCATCTTTCACGTCGGCATCGCCGGAGACGATGATGATCGGCATCGCTGCACGTACCGATTCACGCACCTGGCGAATCAGCTCGAGGCCATCGACATTGCCCATGCGCAGGTCGGTAATCACCAAACCGATCGAAGGCTTTTCATCGAGCATTTTCAGCGCGGTTTCACCGCTGGCTGCGGTCATGCAGCGAATGCCGTCCAGCGCGAGAATCTCCGACAACAGCTCGCGGGCGTCCTTGTCGTCGTCGACGATCAGGACACGCTGCGGCGGCAGATCAGGTTCGAGCATCACTGCGCTGAGCGCTTCCCGCTCGGCGTCGCTCAAAATATCGTGGTCGGACATGGCGCTCTCTAAATGTTCAAACAATCCCTGGCAAGTCGTCAGACATCACCGGACAGCGCTTCAATGTGCACTTCGTCGGAATTTTTTCCAAGTGGCTAGCGCAAGCTTTTCCGAGCTTTTGCGTAGGTTATTTCCGAAAATCGGCCAATGGTGGCAAAACCTAGACTTACGTCCAATGGGCACCCTGCCCGCCGGGGCCGACCATGGTCGCAACGATCCGACAACAACAATTCGAAAAAGACTGCGGTAATGGTTATGAGCAAAGCGGACGCCTTCACCCAGGCAGGGAAAACCGCGGTGTTGCAGAACATTCAGGGCACCCTGCAATTCCTCCAGCGCTTCCCGCCCTTCAATCAGATGGAACACGCCCACCTCGCCTATCTGGTGGAGCAATGTCAGCTGCGTTTTTTCGCCCAGGGCGAGAGCATCATCAAACCGGCCGACGGCCCGGTGGAACACTTTCATATCGTCAAACAGGGTCGGGTGGTCGGCGAACGCCAGCACATCACCAAACCCGGCACCGAGACCACGTTCGAAATCACCACCGGCGAATGCTTTCCGCTGGCCGCGCTGCTCGGTGAACGCGCCACGCGCACCGAACATCTGGCGGGCGAAGACACCTTCTGCCTGCAACTGAACAAACTGGCGTTCATCAAACTGTTCGCCCTCTCCAGCGCCTTCCGCGATTTCGCCTTGCGTGGGGTGAGCAGCCTGCTCGATCAGGTCAACCAGCAAGTCCAGCAAAAAGCCGTGGAGACCCTCGGCACCCAATACTCGCTGAACACCCGTCTCGGTGAACTTGCGATGCGCCATCCGGTGACTTGCAGCGCCGATACGCCACTGCGTGAAGCGGTGAAGCTGATGCACGAGCAACAGGTCGGCAGCATCGTCGCGGTGGATGAGCACAAGGCGCCGCTGGGGATTTTCACCCTGCGCGATTTGCGCCATGTGGTCGCCGAAGGTGTCGGTGATTTCAGCGACGCCATCGAACAGCACATGACCCGTTCACCGTTTTATCTGTCGCCGGATCACAGCGCCTTCGATGCGGCGATTGCCATGACCGAGCGGCACATTGCTCACGTCTGCCTGGTCAAGGATCAGCGCTTGTGCGGCGTGGTGTCCGAGCGTGACCTGTTCTCCCTGCAACGGGTCGATCTGGTGCACCTGGCCCGGACCATCCGCAGCGCGCAACGGGTCGAACAACTGGTGACCTTGCGCGGCGAGATCGGCCAACTGGTCGAGCGCATGCTCGCCCACGGCGCGTCGTCGACGCAGATCACTCACATCATCACCCTGCTCAACGATCACACGGTGTGTCGGGTCATTGAACTGACCCTCGCGGAAAAGGGCGACCCGGGCGTGCCGTTCAGCTGGCTGTGTTTCGGCAGCGAGGGCCGACGCGAGCAGACGCTGCACACCGACCAGGACAACGGCATCCTGTTCGATGCCCGCGATGCCGCGCACGCAGCAGAAATACGCGGCAAGCTGCTGCCGATTGCCCAGCAGATCAACCAGAGCCTGGCGCAGTGCGGTTTCACTCTGTGCAAGGGCAACATCATGGCCGGCAATCCCGAGCTGTGTCTGTCGCGGGCCGAATGGGCGCGGCGCTTTGCGGCGTTCATCCGCGAAGCCACGCCGGAGAACCTGCTGGGCTCGAGCATTTATTTCGACCTGCGCGTGGTCTGGGGCGATGAGCAAGGCTGCGAGCAATTGCGCCGGGGCATCCTCGATCAAGTCGCTGACAACCGTTTGTTCCAGCGCATGCTGGCCGAAAATGCCCTGCGCAATCGCCCTCCCGTGGGGCGCTTCCGTGAGTTCGTGCTGGCCCGCAAGAACGGTGAGAAGGCCACGCTGGATCTGAAAATTCAGGGTCTGACTCCGTTCGTCGACGGTGCCCGTTTGCTGGCGCTGGCCAACGGCATCGACGCCAACAACACCCTCGAGCGTTTCCGCCAATTGGTCGATAAACAAGTCATCGAGCCGCTCGACGGCGCGGCGTATGAAGAGGCCTATCACTTCATTCAGCAAACGCGGATGCAGCAGCATCAGCTCCAGACCCGGGAGAACCAGCCGTACTCCAACCGCGTCGATCCCGACAGCCTCAATCATCTCGACCGGCGCATCCTGCGCGAATCCCTGCGCCAGGCGCAGCGCCTGCAAAGCAGCCTGACCTTGCGGTATCAGCTATGAGCCTGTTCTCCTGGCTACGCCCGGCCAGCCCCGTGGTGTCGGCGGACTTGCAGCAGCGGCTGGCGAAGCTGCCGGCGCTTGCCGAGCTGAGCGAATGCAGCCTGCGTGAGCAGCGCTGGGTGGTGCTGGACCTGGAAACCACCGGCCTGAATATGAGCAAGGATCGGGTTCTGTCGATCGGCGCGGTGGTGATCGAGGACGGCGCGATCGATTTCCGTCAGCAGTTCGAACGCACCTTGCAATGCCGCGAATTGAAGCTCAGCCCCAGCGTGCTGATTCATGGCCTCGGCCCTAGTGCAATTGCCGCAGGCAGCGACCCAGCGGAAGCGTTGCTGGAGTTGCTGGAGTTCATCGGCGACAGCCCGGTGCTGGCGTTTCATGCGCCGTTCGATCAGCACATGCTCGGGCGCGCAGTGAAAGAACATCTGGGGCATAAGCTGCAGCATGTGTTTCTGGATGTGGCGGACATCTCGCCGTTGTTATGTCCGCAGGCGCAGATTCGCGAGGCCGGGCTGGATGAGTGGATCGAATGGTTCCGGCTTGAAGTGTTCGAGCGGCATAACGCGAGTGCCGATGCGCTGGCCACGGCGGAGTTGGCATTGATTCTGTTCAGCCGGGCGCGGGCGCAGCAGATTTACAGTCCGTTGCAGTTGCAGCAGCGGTTGAGCCAGTGGAAGCGGCGGCAGCAGGCGCCGTCCTTTTAGAATCATTCAGATCAAAAGCCCCTCACCCCAGCCCTCTCCCGGAGGGAGAGGGAGCCGATCGTGGTGTCTGAAGCCTTGTATCGACCTGAAAGACCGAGTCGATTGAGGAATCGCTGAAAATCGTTCAGGTCGGTGTACCTCCAGAATATCCCCCGATCAGTCCCCTCTCCCTACGGGAGAGGGCTAGGGTGAGGGGCTGCCCTTGATTCATCACCTGACCAGTGGCCAATTGCTAACCATTCCCACCTCTGCCAGAATCGCGAACTATTCTCGTTAGTTAACATTTCCCAATCGGTGATGTCCGGTGTCGTCAGTGCCCAACCCCCACAGTGAGCTCGTCGGTGCGATGTATCGCGACCATCGCGGTTGGCTGCTGGCGTGGTTGCGGCGCAATGTGGCGTGTCCGCAGCGTGCCGAAGACCTGAGCCAGGACACGTTCGTGCGCCTGCTCAACCGCGACGAACTGCTGACGCCGCGCGAACCTCGGGCGTTTCTGGTGGCGATCGCCAAAGGCCTGTTGTTCGACTACTTCCGCCGCGCCGCGCTGGAACAGGCCTACCTCACCGAACTGATGCTGATCCCCGAAGACGAACAACCGTCGGTGGAAGAACAGCAAATGATCCTCGACGACCTCAAAGCCATTGATCGCCTGCTCGGCAAGTTGTCGACCAAGGCCCGCGCGGCCTTCCTGTATAACCGCCTCGACGGCCTCAGCCACGCCGAAATCGCAGACAAACTCGGTGTCTCGGTACCGCGCGTGCGGCAGTATCTGGCCCAAGGCCTGCGCCAGTGCTACATCGCCCTGTACGGTGAGCCGACATGACGGCGGCCAGTTCGCGCCCGGTGCCGGCGCATGTGCTGGACGCGGCGATTGCCTGGCAATTGACCCTCGATTCGAGCACCGCACTGGAGCGCGAGGAATTCGCCAAATGGCACGCGGCCCATGAAGAACACGCCCGCGCGTGGCGTCAGTTGGGCATGCTCGATCAGCGCTTCAGCGTCGCCAAGGGCCCGGCCCGAAGTGCGTTGCTGCAATCGCGCGAAGGCATTCGACGCCGCGTGCGCAAACTCGGCAGTGGGCTGGCCAGTGTCGTGGTGATCATCGGGCTCGGGCTGTTTGTCAGTGAGCGCTACCTGCCGCTGGACTACTGGCTCGCCGATCAGCGCACCGCCACCGGTGAACAGCGCACCGTGCGCCTGTCCGACGGCACTCTGCTCAACCTCAATACCCACAGCGCGGTCGACGTACGCTTCGATGACGAGCGCCGCTTGATCGTGTTGCAGGAAGGCGAAATTCTCGTCGAGACCGGGCATGGCGACGCGCGGCCGTTTATCGTCGAAACCCGCGAAGGCAGCATGCGCGCGCTGGGCACGCGGTTTCTGGTCAAGCGCGAGGACGATGGCACACGCCTGAGCGTGTTGCAGTCGGCGGTCGCGGCCCATGCCCAGGCCAACCCGCAAGAACTGGTTCTGCGCGAAGGCCAGCAGGTGCTGTTGCGCAGTGACGGGCTGGGCTCGATTGCCGCCCTCGCCCCCGGCGCCGATGCCTGGACGCGCGGCATGCTGGTGGTGGACAACGCCCGGCTGGGCGATCTGGTGCACGAGTTGGGGCGCTATCGTCGTGGCCATCTGGGTGTGGCGCCGGAAGTGGCCGATCTGCGCATTACCGGCAGTTTTCCGTTGCATGACACCGACAAGGCACTGAGTGCATTGCTGCCGACTCTGCCAGTGCAGATCGAGCGGCATACGCCGTATTGGGTCACCGTGGCGAAGGCGGAGCCCTCCGCCCCTTGACATGATCGTTCCCACGCTCTGCGTGGGAATGCAGCCCGGGACGCTCTGCGTCCCTGCCGAAGCGGACGCAGAGCGTTCATTGAGGCATTCCCACGCGGAGCGTGGGAATGATCAGTGTGGGAGCGAGCCTGCTCGCGAAGGCGCCATCAGCCGCACAACCATTTCCCGCAAAAAAGAATTTCCACCCAGCCCTATCACTTTTCCAATCTCGTCCGGCACACAGGCAATTGAGAAATATTTCCATTCAGGAGCCGCCGTATGTCCCGTTCGCCAGACACCTTGTTGCGCCCCAGTCTGCTGGCTTTTGCCATCGCTTTCGGCACGCCGCTGATCAGCAGCCCGTTGCTCGCCGCTGAGCAAGCGTCCAGCGTGCGCGCCTACAACCTGCCGGCGGCGCCGCTGTCGACCACCCTGAACCAGATCGCCAGCCAGGGCGGCCTCGCCCTGTCGCTCAATCCTGCGCTGGCCGCCGGCAAAACCTCGGCGCCGGTCAACGGCCAGTACGACGCCGCCGGCGCCCTGCGCGCGGCTTTGCGCGGCACCGGTCTGCAACTGGAACAGAGCAGCGCCGGCACTTACACCCTGGTGGCCGTGCCGGAAGGCACGCTGGCCCTGCCGGAAACTTCGGTCATCGGCGTGGAAAACTTCGAAAGCGCGTGGGGCCCGGTCGAAGGCTACACCGCGACCCGCACCGCCGCCGGCACCAAGACCGACACTGCGCTGGTCGAAGCACCGCGTTCGATTTCGGTGGCAACCCGTCAGCAAATGGACGACCGCAGCGTGCACAGCCTCGATGATGCCGTGCGCTACATGCCGGGCATCACCGCCAGCAGCTACGGCAGCGACACCCGCGCCGACTGGCTGCGCGTGCGCGGTTTCGAACCGACCCAGTTCCTCGATGGCCTGCCGCTGCCCAAAGGCGTGTACGCCAACCCGAAACAGGAAACCTGGAACCTCGACCGCCTCGCCCTGCTCCGCGGTCCGGCCTCGTCGGTGTACGGCCAGACCCCGCCGGGCGGTTTGCTCGACATGGTCAGCCGCCGCCCGAGCGCTGAAGCCAGCAGCGAAATCCAGTTGCAATACGGCAGCGACAATCACCGCCAGATCAACTTCGCCAGCACCGGCAAGATCGATGACGCCGGGCAGTTTCTCTATGGCCTCAGCGGCGTGGTGCGCGACAGCGGCACCCAGGTCGATCACGTCGACAACAAGCGCTACAACATCGCGCCGAGCCTGACCTGGAACATCGATGACGACACCAAACTCACTCTGCTGAGCCAGTTCACCCGCGACGACACCGGCATCACCAGCCAGTTTCTGCCGATCCAGGGCACGAAGATCAAATCGCCGCTCGGTGATATTTCCCATCACAAGAATCTCGGCGATCCGGATTGGGAATACTACGACCGCACCTACTACGCGCTGGGTTATGCCTTCGAACATCGGTTGAACGATGTCTGGCAGTTCAAACAGAACCTGCGCTACACCAAGTCGGACCTGTCGTTCCAGTCGCTGACCCCTGGTTCCTATCCGTTCACCACCGTGGATGCAGAGGGCAACGTCGGCCGCACCAGCACCAGCGTCGACGAAGACATCAGCCAGTTTGCCGTGGACAACAACTTCCAGGCCGACTTCGCCACGGGTGAGATTCGCCACACCTTGCTGCTGGGTCTGGATCACCAGCGCAGCAACACCAACTACACCTCGATCTTTGGGGATGGTCTGCAAACCAACGTCATCAACCCGATCTACGGCCAGCCGATCGTACGTCCGGCGCGCTCCACGGCGTTTTACGACTACAACCAGAAGACCTACCAGACCGGTCTCTACGTGCAGGACCAAATGGCTCTCGACCAGTGGCGCCTGACCCTCGGCGGCCGTGAAGACTGGGTGCACACCAGCACCCAATTCATCAACCAGAGCGACGCCACCAACACCCAGCGCGACAAGAAATTCAGCGGCAACGCGGCGCTCAGCTACGTCTTCGACAACGGCTTCGTGCCGTACCTGTCCTACGCCGAATCGTTCCAGCCGACCACGGGCGCCGATGCCACCTCGACCGGCTCGCTCAAGCCAACCGAAGGCAAGCAGTGGGAACTGGGCGTCAAATACCAGCCTCCGGGCAGCAAGACCCTGCTGACCGCCGCCGTGTATGACCTGACCCAGAAGAACGTCGCGGTGAACACCTTCGTCAACAACGTCTCGGTGACCAGCCAGACTGGCGAAGTGAAGGTCAAAGGCCTGGAGCTCGAAGCGGTGTCGGATGTGACCGACAACCTCAAAGTCATCGCCGCCTACACCCTGGCCAAATCCGAAGTGCAGAAAGGCGTCGACAAGGGCAACCGCCTGCAACTGATGCCCAACCAACAAGCCTCGCTGTGGACCGACTACACCTGGCACGCCGGCGTGCTCGACGGTTTCGGCATTGGCGCCGGCGTGCGCTACACCGGCAACACCTACGGCGACAAGGCCAACACCTGGCTGGGCAAGGCCGATGCCTATACCGTGTTCGACGCCAGCGTGCATTATGATCTGGGCCGTCTGGACAACAGTCTCAAAGGTGCATCGCTGGCGGTGAACGCGACCAACCTGTTCGACAAGGACTACATTTCCACCTGCGACAGCTTCTATTGCTACTACGGCGACCAGCGCAGTGTCGTCGCCAGCGCCACTTACAAGTGGTAAGCCAGTGAGCTGAAACAGGCCATGTTCCCAGGCCGTCCGTACCGGACGGCTTTGGTGTTTTTGAAGGTCATGCAATGAAAAGTAAAACCATCCGCCGCTGGTCGTTCATCCACACCTGGACCAGCCTGATCTGCACGGTGTTTCTGCTGATGCTGGCGCTGACCGGTCTGCCGCTGATTTTCAGCCACGAGATTGATCACGCGCTGGGCAACGCCCCGGAGCTGCGCGAGATGCCGGCCGACACGCCACAACTCGATCTGCAGCAACTGGTAGATGCCGCGCAGAAACATCGCCCGGGCGAAGTCATGCAGTACTTCGGTTATGACGACGAAGAGCCGAACGCGGCGTTCGCGATCATGGCCAGGACGGCCGACACCGAGCCGAACTCTTCGCACACTTTCATGCTCGATGCGCGCACTGGCGAAGCGCTGGAAACCCCTTCGGCCAACGGTGGCTTGATGCTGTTCATCCTGCGCCTGCACGTCGACATGTTCGCCGGGCTGCCGGGCAAGCTGCTGCTGGCGTTCATGGGTCTGTTGTTTGTCGTGGCGATCGTGTCCGGCACGGTGCTGTACCTGCCGTTCATGCGCCGCTTGAAATTCGGCACCGTGCGCCAGGACAAATCGACAAGACTGCGCTGGCTCGACCTGCACAATTTGATCGGCGTCGTCACTTTGACCTGGTGCCTGGTGGTGGGCGTGACCGGAGTGATCAGCGCCTGCGCCGACCTGCTCATCGCCGCCTGGCGCAACGACGCGTTGACCACGCTGATCGCGCCGTATCGCGATGCGCCGCCGTTGACCCAACTGGCCCCGGCTACGCGGCTGCTCGACATCGCCGAGGAAGTCGCACCGGGGATGAAACCGGATTTCATCGCCTTCCCCGGCACCCGTTTTTCCAGCGAGCACCATTATTCGGTGTTCATGAAGGGCGGCACGCACCTGACCTCGCACCTGCTGACGCCGGTGCTGATCGACGCCACGACGCTGCAAGTCACCGCCGTGGCCGAACGGCCGTGGTACATGGACGCCATGGGCATGTCGCAGCCGCTGCACTTTGGTGACTACGGCGGCATGCCGATGAAGATTCTCTGGGCGACGCTGGATGTGCTGACGATCATCGTGTTGGCCAGTGGCGTTTATCTTTGGGTAGTGCGGCGCAAGGCGGCCAAGCCTGTTCTGGAACCGGCGGAGGCCTCGGCATGAAGCCGCGTCAGTCGAGTTTCTGGAAGGTTTTCAGTACACCGATCGTGATCGCCCTGCTCAGTGCGGCGGGGCTGTTTGCGGCCTTGCTGGGGGATGGAATCTGGGATGCCTTGAGCTGGGTCGGGCTTGGCGTGCCGGCATTTCTGGCGATAAGAGGTTTTCTGCCGCGAAGCTGAGAATCCCTTGTGGGAGCGAGCCTGCTCGCGAAAGCGCCCAGACATTCAACATCACAGTCGACTGTCACGACGCCTTCGCGAGCAGGCTCGCTCCCACATGGGTTCTGCGCCGGACGCGAGCAGGCTATGCTGCCCGATCATTGTCCTGATCGAGACCTTGCCATGTCCGCCCCCAGCATGACCCTGTACCACAACACCCTGTCGCCCTTCGTCCGCAAGGTCATGGTGCTGCTGCACGAAACCGGTCAGCAGGATCGTGTCGCGCTGCAGGACTGTGTGCTCAGCCCGGTCAGCCCGAACCCGGAGCTGATCGCCGACAACCCGTTGAGCAAAATCCCCGCCCTGCGCCTGGCCGATGGCAATGTCATCCATGACAGCCGCGTCATCCTCGAGTACCTCGACCAGCAGCACGTCGGCAATCCGCTGATCCCCCGTGAAGGTGCGGCGCGCTGGCGGCGCCTGACGCTGGCGTCGATGGCTGACGGGATCATGGATGCCTCGGTGATGGTGCGTTATGAAACCGTGCTGCGCCCGGTGGAAAAACACTGGGACGAATGGCTGGACGCTCAGCGCGACAAGATCCGCCGCGCCCTCGCCGTGCTAGAGAGCGAAGCGATTGCCGAGCTGACCAGCCACTTCGATGTCGCGGCGATCAGCGTGGCCTGCGCGCTGGGCTATCTGGATCTGCGCTTCCCGGACATGGACTGGCGTGCAGCCAATCCGCAACTGGCCAACTGGTATTTCGAGGTGAGTCAGCGACCGTCCATGGTGGCGACGATGCCCAAGTCCTGATTTTGCGGCGCCTGATCTGCCCCCATCGCTGGCAAGCCAGCTCCCACATTGAATCGGGACAGACCGCTGACCTGTGTGTCGGCATATATCCTGTGGGAGCTGGCTTGCCAGCGATGGCACCACCTCGGTTCTGGCGGCAGCGCTGCAACAATCAGCGTCAGCAGAACCGCCACTTCCCTGCGCTCAGCCCTCAACCCGCTCATTGCATCGCCTCCACATCAAACTCCAGCGGCTTGGCGGACTTCAAACCAATCCCGTACCAGTCCAGTTTGCGCGTCAGCACCATGAACACGCCGAGCAGACCGAACAGCATCAGCGAGCCCATCAACAGCGCGTAATCCTCGGCGCTGAGCAATCCGTACAGCAGGCCATACAGCGCCGCCAGCCCGGCCGAGAAACTCAAGCCATGCCGCGCGCTGCGCAGGACGTGGCTGACATAGAAGCCGATCAGCAACACGCAGCCACTCGCCGACAACAGATACGCCAGCGCAAAACCGATGTGTTCCGACAGCGACAGCAGCAGCAGGTAAAAGAACGCCAGCGCAACACCGACCAGGGCATATTGCACCGGGTGCACCGCCAGGCTTTTCAGCACTTCGAAGAGGAAGAAACCGGCGAATGTCAGGACGATGAACAGCAGCGCATATTTGATCGCCCGATCGCTCTTCAGGTACTGATCCACCGGGTCGATGAAGCTCACGCCGAAGCTGCGGCCGTTGAGTGCATCACAGTCGCCAGCGACGCAGCGCTCCATTGCCTCTTGCAGGTTGGTGGAGAAAAACGAGGTCTGCCAGTCGGCGCTGAAACCCTGATCGTTGATCTCGCGCTTGGCCGGCAGGAAGTTGCCGACGAAGCTGGGGTGCGGCCAATTGGCGGCGAGGCTGACGCTGCTGGTCTTGCCCACCGGCACCACCCGCAGCGAGCCGGTGCCTTGCAGGCGCAGGTCGAAACCGAAGGTCAGTTGCGTGGCTTTGCTGGCGTCGAGCGCCGGCAGGGTGACGTGCACACCCTCGCCGATCCAGGCCACTTCGCTGCCGGGCACGAAGTCCAGTTGCTGGCCGGCGAGCTCGAGTTTCAGCGCGTTTTCGATGCCGCGAATGTCGCTGATACCAACAGCGAGGAACGGCGCGTCGAATTGGTAATCGGCAAAATTCTCCTTGATACCCAGTTGCGCCGGCAGGGAAAAATGCCCGTCGATACGGTTATCGGCGTGAAACAGCCGTGCCTCGTAAATACCGCGTTTGCGCAGCTCGGTCTGCACTTGGCCGTCGAGTTCAAAACGCTCCGGCAGAAAGTACAAACGCCCGCGCGCTTCGCTGACTTCTTCGTAGCGCTTGTTGGTTTTCTCGTTGGTTTTCCAGGTGCGCACCACCTTGCGATACGGCACTACCATCACCGGCCCGGTCAGTTGCTGGCTGTAACTGGAGCTGCGCGCGATGTCTTCGAGCACACCGTCGCGCAGTTGCTGACGCTCATCGATGATGCCGTCGATCATCAACAACGGGATCAGCAACAGCAGGATCAACAAAGCAATCGCGCCGAGTTTGATGGTCAGATTCTTGTTCATGGGACTCTCCCTGTTTGGATGGGAGGAGTCTGCTGATGCGGTGTGGTGAGAGTGTGGGGGGAATATGGAGATTGTGTGGAAAGATCAAAAGATCGCAGCCTTCGGCAGCTCCTACAGTTGTACCGTATTCCAAATGTAGGAGCTGCCGAAGGCTGCGATCTTTTGGCTATCTCAAGGCAAGCGCAATACCACTTCAACCCCGCCCTCGACATTGCCAATGCGCATCACCCCGCCATGCAGCTTGACCACTTCTTCAACGAAGTTCAGCCCCAGCCCGGTGCTCTTGCGTCCGCTGTCCGGGCGCGGCAACGAGTAGAAGCGTTCGGTCAAACGCGGCAAGGCGTAATCAGGAATCGGCGTGGTCTGGTTGAACAGGCGGAACTCGACCTGCTCGCCAACCCGCTCGGCGCTCAAGCGCAACAGCCCCGACGTCGGGGTGAAATCGAGTGCGTTTTCCAGCAGATTGCCCAACGCCTGGCGCAGCAGAAACGGCTCGCCAATCAACAGCAGATCCTCGCCGATCACTTGCTCGACGCGCAGTTGTTTGCCCTCGATCCGCGCGGCCTGCGCCTTGAGCAGTTCTGCGACCAACAGCGCCAGCGGCACTGCCACCCGTTCTTCCAGCCCTTGGCGTTGTTCGACTTGCGCCAGGTTGAGCAGGCGCTCGATCAACTGCTGCATTCGCGCGCTTTCGCTGTCGATGTTGCTGACAAAGCGCAAACGCTGGACGGCCGGCATATCACTTTGCAGCAGCTCCGCTGCGCCCCGGATCGCCGCCAGCGGACTTTTCAATTCATGGGTCAGGGTGTGCACGTAGCGCTCGACGTAGGCCTTGCCTTCGAGCTGCGTGCGCATCTGCTCGACCGCCGTCGCCAGTTGCTCCAGTTCGCCGCCGCGATAATGCGGCACTTCCACGCGCCGGCCTTCGCTCACCGCTTGGGCATAACCGGTCAAACGGTGCAGCGCGCGGCTCAGCCACCATGAGAGCAAGGCGCCGAAGAGCAGACCGAGGCCGATCAGTCCGGCGCCGTAAAACAGCAAGCGCCGCTCGGTGCGATCGACGTAGGGTTGCAGCGAACTGTTGGGCTTGGCCACGGTGACCACGCCGATAATCTTGCCGTTGTCGCGGATCGGCGCGCCGACATGCATCACTGAAGAGCTCGGATCGTCAGGATCACTGCGGCTGGAGCGCGCGCCGTACTCGCCGCGCAGGGTCAGGTAGACGTCGTTCCAGCGCGAATAATCCTGGCCGACCGCGACGCCGCTGGAGTCGAGCACGACGATGCCCTTGGCGTCGGTGACGTAGATGCGGTGGTTTACCTGGTTTTTCGGCAAGCCCCAGATGGTCGCTTGCGGCTGCCGCTCGCCATAGGCGCGGAGCAATTGCGGCCAGCGGTTCTCGCTGAGGGTGCCGGCCTTGAAATCGTCGCGCAGGATTTCAGCCATCAGGTTGGCGGTGTCGACCAGCGTCTCTTCGGTGGACTGGCGCACGCCGGGGCGAATTTCTTCCATCACCGTATTGAGGACGAAATAACCGGTCAGGCCGACAAACAGCACGTACACCAGAAAGATCCGCAGCCCCAGCGACATCAGCTGTGCCCCGGGCTGTAGCTGTAACCGAGGCCGCGATGGGTCTGGATCGGCTCGGCCTCGGCACGTACCAGGCGCAACTTGGCGCGCAGGCTTTTGATGTGGCTGTCGATGCTGCGCTCGTAACCGGCGTCTGCCGCTACGCCCAGCGCATCGAGCAATTGCTCGCGGCTGAACACCCGCTCAGGTTGTTCGAGCAGGCATTGCAACAAGCGGAATTCATGGCGGGTCAGGCTCAGCGGCTGGCCGCGATAGCTGATCTGTACGCGTTCGGCATCGATGCGAAACAGCGTTGAGCCTGCTTCCAGGGTCGGGCGCGGCGCCATGCGTTTGAGGATGGCTTTGACCCGCGCTGCCACTTCACGCGGGCTGAACGGCTTGACCACGTAATCGTCGGCACCGATCTCCAGGCCCACCACGCGGTCGATCTCGGCGTCGCGGGCGCTGAGAAACAGCACCGGCACTTCCGTGAAGCGCCGCAATTGCTTGCAGGTTTCGAAGCCGCTGATGTCCGGCAGGCCGATATCGAGAATGATCAGGTCAGCCGGGGTTTGTCGCTGATGCTCCAGCGCCGCCGCGCCGAGGTTCAGCCACGTGGTGCTGAACCCCTCGCCCTGCAAGGCAAAAATCAATGTGTCGGCAATCGCCGCTTCGTCTTCGACAATCAGGATGTGCGGCATGGCGTCCGAGCCCGTGGCAGTTAGTGCGCGAACGGTGCCCCAAGCCCGGGGTTACGTCAATCAGACCACTTAGCAGTCAGGCTTGTCGGCGGTGTAACGCCGCGCCGGATTGACCGCCGCGCCGAACTCGCGCAGGGCCTTGGCGCCGATCAGCAGCGGATAGTTGAAGTGGCTGCGGTCGGTCAGATTCACCTCGACAGTGCGTTTGACGTTGCCCAGGCACAGTTCCAGATCGACCACCGGGCGCTTGGCGACATCGCTGCTGTCGCGCTCTTCATCGTCCTCGTCGGAACGGCTTTTAATCTTGCTGATCCGCGCGACCTTGTGCTCGAAAACCTTGTTGCTGGCGTCCTTGGTGGCGAGGCGGAAACGCACCCAGTCTTCGCCATCGCGGGTGAAGGTCTCGATGTCCTTGGCCGACAGCGAGGCGGTCAGCGCGCCAGTGTCCATCTTGGCCTTGAGCACTTCGCCACCGATTTCCGGCAGCGCGATGTATTCGTAGCGACCGTACAGCGTCGGCTCGGCGGCCATGACCGGCAGCGCGACGAGAGCAAACAGAGCAAGGAGGGATTTCACGTAAGGGGCTTCCTTGGGAGGTTAGGCAACGGCATTTTAGACCGTCGCGCGGTTGATCGTTCCCACGCTCTGCGTGGGAATGCATCCAGTGACGCTCTGCGTCACAGGGGACGCGGAGCGTCCCGGGCGGCGTTACCACGCAGAGCGTGGGAACGATCAGGTTAACGGGACTGAAGTGAAACATTCGTCAGCGCCGATTTGGCCTGCTGCGCGAAGCTGCTTATCATGGCTCGCCCCTGCCACTTCATAGAGTTACTTATGCGCCGCCTGCTCACCGGCTGTTTCGTCACCCTGTTGCTGTTGCTCAACACCCTGATCCTGATCGGGCCGTTGATGGTGTTCGCCCTGCTCAAGCTGGTTGCACCCGGGCGCTGGCGGGATTACGCATCGGGGGCGGTGATGTGGATTGCCGAGACCTGGGCCGAGATCGACAAGCTGATCTTCCAGCTGTGCATCCCGACGCAGTGGGACATTCGCGGCGGCGACGATCTGCGCCGCGACACGTCCTATCTGGTGGTCAGCAACCATCAATCGTGGGTCGACATTCCGGCACTGATCCAGACCCTCAACCGGCGCACGCCGTTCTTCAAGTTCTTTCTGAAAAAAGAGCTGATCTGGGTGCCGTTCCTGGGCTTGGCGTGGTGGGCGCTGGATTACCCGTTCATGAAGCGTTACACCAAAGCCTTTCTGGCAAAGAACCCCGAGCTGGCGGGCAAGGATCTGGAAATCACCAAAGCGGCGTGCGAGCTGTTCAAGCGCCAGCCGGTGACGGTGGTGAATTATCTGGAAGGCACGCGCTACACCTTGGCGAAAAGCACCCAGCAGGAATCACCGTTCAACCACTTGCTCAAACCCAAGGCCGGCGGCGTGGCGTTCGTGCTGGCGGCGATGGGCGAACAGCTCGACGCGATGCTCGATGTGACGGTGGTGTATCCGCAGGAAAAAATCCCGGGCTTCTGGGATCTGATCAGCGGCAACGTGCCGCGAGTGATCATCGACATCAGGACCCGCGAACTCGACCCGGCGCTGTGGCAGGGCGATTACGAGAAAGATCCGGCCTTTCGCCAACACGTCCAGAACTGGGTCAACCAGCTCTGGACCGAAAAGGATCAGCGCATCGTCCAGCTGCGCAACGAGCGCGGCTGACTCAAGTGCCGGTGCCGGTGCCCCAGATGCTGCCCAGGCTGCTCAACAGCGAACCGCCGACGCCCTGCTGACCGAGGTACTGCAGCAGCACCGGGGCAAACTGGCCGATCATGCCACTGTCCATGCCCAGCGCGCTGAACGCGTTGTTCAGATCGTTGGTGTCTTTGACATTGCCCAGTGCATTCTCAAGGCCTGCGGACTTGCCGGACGAACCGAGCAAAGCCCCGAGCGCCGCCAGATTGCCGCTGCCACCGGACAACTTGTCGATACCCGGCACTTCCTTGGCCAGTTGCGAATAGTCGGTGCTGCTCAACTGATTCTTCGCCAGCCCGAGCATCGCGCTGGTGCCGCCAACGGCCTGCTCCGGCGTGACGTCCAGTGCACTCAGAGCACTCAACAAACCAGCGGTCTCCGAGGTCGGCGCCGCAGCAGCCGCCTTGTCACCACCCTGCATCCCCGCTACCGCACCGGCCACGTCGTTCAAACTGAAACCGGCAAACACCGGCCCGGCGGCCAGAGTCAGGAGCGATGCCAGGGCAAAACCGCGTGAAATCTTCATTCAGACATCCTCTCGGGGAAAAGCTGCCACCGGACAACGGCGACGAAACTGCCGGTTTGACCGGGGATCTGGCGGCATGTTCCGGTCATTCCAAATCGAGATTCAGGCTATTCCAAAACGATTCTAAAAACTGTCAAACCTGACAGTTACCTGCTGAATTCAAGTTGTTTAGATTTGAATTCGAGACAAGTTTGCCGCGGATCATTCTGAGGGAGGTGCTGCGATGGAGAAGCGATTGTCAGACCGCGACGACTCGATCATCGCGCCAGTGAAGGAACCGTCCAAAGGCGCTGCAAAGGAAGTGATTGCTCAACCCTCAGCTATCATCTTTTGCGTTGATCCGGACGACCCCATCATTGGAAAAATCAAGGCCGGACGAAGGGTCAGTTATGAAGTGATAAAAAGCGATACAGGGCAGCAATACGCTATCAACGTTCGATTGGTTAGCGACAGAAGGAACAGGTAAATCCTGGTCGTGCCCCCGCCGAACTGAAATCGATACACAAAGCAAACAGGAAGCACGGATATGTCAGGTAGAGAAACCGGTACGGTTAAATGGTTTAACGATGAAAAAGGCTTTGGCTTCATCACGCCCAAAAATGGCGGTGATGATCTTTTCGTTCACTTCAAAGCCATCCAATCGGATGGATTCAAAAGCTTGAAGGAAGGACAGACTGTGACCTACGTTGCAGCGAGAGGACAGAAGGGAATGCAAGCTGAAGAAGTTCAGGTTGTATAAGAAAACCATTAAAAACGGCGCCTGAATGGCGCCGTTTTTGTACCGCGTAAAACCTCACGCCGCACTGAACAACTTATGCGGATCAATCACAAACTTCTTCGGCACACCCGCATCGAACTCGCCGTAACCTTCCGGCGCCTGATCGAGGCTGATCACTTGCACGCCGACCACTTCGGCGATGTTGATGCGGTCCCACATGATTGCCTGCATCAACTGGCGGTTGTACTTCATCACTGGAGTCTGCCCAGTGTGGAAGCTGTGGGATTTGGCCCAGCCCAGGCCGAAGCGGATGCTCAGGCTGCCCATTTTTGCCGCGGCGTCGACGGCGCCCGGATCTTCGGTGACGTACAGGCCCGGGATACCGATCTTGCCGGCAACGCGCACCACGCCCATCAGTGAGTTGAGCACCGTGGCCGGGGCTTCGGCCTTGACGCCGTCGTGGCCGTGGCCGCGTGCTTCGAAACCGACGCAGTCCACCGCGCAATCGACTTCCGGCTCGCCCAGCAGCGCGGCGATCTGTTCGTGCAGCGGGGTGTCCTTGGACAGGTCGACGACCTCAAAACCCTGTGCCTTGGCGTGGGCCAGGCGGATGGTGTTGACGTCGCCGACGATCACCACCGCCGCACCGAGCAAACGTGCGGAAGCGGCAGCGGCGAGGCCGACCGGACCGGCGCCAGCGATGTACACGGAGCTCCCCGGGCCAACGCCGGCAGTGACGGCGCCGTGGTAACCGGTCGGGAGGATGTCGGAGAGGCAGGTCAGGTCGCGGATTTTCTCCATGGCCTTGTCGCGGTCCGGCAGTTTCAGCAGGTTGAAGTCGGCGTACGGCACCAGCACGTATTCGGCCTGGCCACCGGTCCAGTCGCCCATGTCGACGTAACCGTATGCGCCGCCGGCACGGGCCGGGTTGACGGTCAGGCAGACGCCGGTGTGTTGCTCCTTGCAGGAACGGCAGCGCCCGCAAGCCACGTTGAACGGAACAGAGACCAGATCGCCGATCTTCAGGTTTTCGACGTCGGAGCCCTTTTCGATCACCTCGCCGGTGATTTCGTGACCCAGCACCAGACCGGTCTGCGCCGTGGTCCGGCCGCGCACCATGTGTTGGTCGGAGCCGCAGATGTTGGTGGAAACCACTTTGAGAATGACCCCGTGCTCGATCTTGCGACCACGCGGGTCCTGCATTTTCGGATAGTCGATTTTCTGTACTTCGACCTTGCCAGCGCCGAGATACACCACACCACGATTGCCAGACATGCCATCACCTCTATATTTGTTGTTGGGTAGAGAGTTGATTGAGCTTCAAGCGGCAAGCTACAAGCCGCAAGAAGTGTGCTGACCGCTTGTTCTTGCGGCTTGGAGCTTGGAGCTTGCGCTAAAGAACGACGGTTCTGTTGGCGTTCAGGAACACCCGTCTTTCGATGTGATACCCGACCGCCCGCGCCAAGGTCAGGCCTTCGATATCCCGGCCCTTGGCAATCAAGTCCTCGGGATAATGACTGTGATCCACCGCCTCGACGCCCTGGGCGATGATCGGCCCTTCATCGAGATCGTTGTTGATGTAATGCGCCGTCGCGCCTACCAGTTTCACGCCCTTGTTGTAGGCCTGGTGATACGGCTTGGCGCCCTTGAAGCCCGGCAGCAGGGAGTGATGAATGTTGATCGCCTTGCCGTCGAGCTTGCGGCACAGCTCCGGCGACAGCACCTGCATGTAGCGGGCGAGGATCACCAGTTCGGCACCGGCCTCTTCGATCACCTGCCAGACCTGACGCTCCTGCGCCGGTTTGTCGTTGGGGTCGAGAGGGAAATGGTAGTAGGGAATCTGGTGCCAGTCGGCCAACGGCTTGAGATCCGGATGGTTGGACACCACCGCCGCGACGTCCATCGACAACTGGCCGATGCGCTGGCGGTAGAGCAAGTCGTTGAGGCAGTGATCGGCCTTGGAGACCATGATCACCACTTTCGGTCGGTAGTTCGGCGCGGTCAGCTCGAAGAGCATGCCGAACGCTTCTCCGCGCTCGGCCAGCCCGGCGCGGAAGGATTGTTCGTCGAAGCCGTCGGGCTGACGGAATTCCACGCGAATGAAGAAACGCCCGGAGAGGCGGTCATCGAACGAATGGTGCTCGGTGACATAACAGCCCTGCTCGAACAGAAAACGCGTGACCGCGTCCACCGTGCCGAGGACGCTGGGACAGTCGGCGGTCAGAATCCATGTGTCTGGGGCGCGGCTCATATTTTTTCCTCTGATCGTTCCTACGCTCTGCGTGGGAATGCCGCCATGGACGCTCTGCGTCCGCTCTTGGGACGCGGAGCGTCCCGGGATGCATTCCCACGCGGAGCGTGGGAACGATCATCTATCTGCTCCCTTTCCCCTCTCCCCCTTGGGGGAGAGGGCTGGGGTGAGGGGGTGGCTTTTGATCTTCAGGCCTGAACGCTGAGGCCGTACTCGGCCGAAGCATCCTGCAACCACAACCACCAGTAATCCGAGAAGCTGCGACGGATCAGCAGTTCCCAGGTGTCTTCGGCGGTATGACGAATCATCAGCTGCGATTTGGCGAACACCGTGCCCACCGCTTTGCCGACCGGAAAGTTGTTCGGGTGCACGTCATAGCTGGTGGATTTCATCAGCACCTGGCGCACGTTCGGCCCGCTCAGTTCGAGAATTTGCTGGCCGCCGCTGACATTCACGATGGCAATGTGCAGATCACCCAGCGCTTCACGCAGTTTCTGCTCGGCGGCGAATTCTTCGCCGCTTGGCACGATCAGCAGCCACTCGTCCGGGCCCATCCATTGCAGGCTGGTTTCGCCTTTGACGATCACGCTGAGGGCGCCGGGCAATTCAATGCCCAACGCTTTGTGCACACCGGCCGCGAAGGCTGCATCGTGGCCATCGCCACGAATGGTCAGGTGGCCGAGGAGTTTTTTCTCACGCACGATCACGCCGGCGTTCTTGCGGCCCTTGCCGACCAGGCTGGCGAGGTCGGCATGGTGCAGCGACGACTCGGCACGGGCGCCGGTGGTCGGGCGTTGCTGGTAAACATTGGCTGTGGTCATAAAGCACCTTCTTGTATTGATCGTTCCCACGCTCTGCGTGGGAATGCCGCCATGGACGCTCTGCGTCCGCTCTTGGGACGCGGAGCGTCCCGGGATGCATTCCCACGCGGAGCGTGGGAACGATCAGTGTCAGATGTTCTGCCGCTCACCCTTCGGATCGAAGAACACCGAAGACACGATTTCTGCCTCGATCACGCTGCCATCGGCCAGCGGTGCGAACACCCGCTCGCCCATGCGCTTGAGACCGCCCTTGACCACACCCATGGCAAATGAATAACCGAGGGAGTTGTGCGCGTAACTCGAGGTGACGTGGCCGACCATGGTCATCGGGATCGCCTGTTTGGTGTTGAACACCAGTTGTGCACCTTCCGGCAGCCATTTGGTCGGATCGATAGGCTTGAGGCCCACCAGTTGTTTGCGCTGATCCTTGACGCAATCTTCCCGGCTCATGCCGCGCTGGCCGATCCACGAGAACGGTTTGGTGCGACCCACACACCAGCCCATGTTCAGGTCGTCCGGGGTCATCGAGCCGTCGGTGTCCTGGCCGACGATGATGAAGCCCTTCTCCGCCCGCAAAACGTGCATGGTTTCGGTGCCGTACGGCGTCAGGTTGTACTGCTTGCCGGCCTCGACGATTTTCTCCAGTACGCCCATCGCATAATCGGCCTGCACGTTGACTTCGTACGACAGCTCACCGGTGAACGAGATACGGAACACCCGCGCCGGCACATCGCCGACCAGACCTTCTTTCCAGGTCATGAACGGGAAGGCTTCGTTGCTCAGATCGATGTCAGTCACGGCGCTGAGCAGCTTGCGGCTGTTCGGCCCGGACAGGGTCATGGTCGCCCAGTGGTCGGTGACGGACGTGAAGTACACCTTCAGCTCCGGCCATTCGGTCTGGTGGTACAGCTCCAGCCACTGCAGTACGCGCGCGGCGCCGCCGGTGGTGGTGGTCATGACGAAATGGTTGTCGGCCAGACACGCGGTCACACCGTCGTCGAAGACCATGCCGTCTTCCTTGCACATCAGACCGTAGCGAGCTTTGCCCACGTCGAGCTTGGTCCAGGCGTTGGTGTACACGCGGTTGAGGAACTCGCGGGCATCCGGGCCTTGGATGTCGATCTTGCCGAGGGTCGAGGCATCGAGCAGGCCGACGCTGTCGCGCACGGCTTTGCATTCGCGCTTGACCGCCGCGTGCAGGTCTTCACCGTTTTTCGGGAAATACCAGGGACGCTTCCACTGACCGACGTCTTCAAACTCGGCGCCGTTCTTCACGTGCCAGGCATGCAGCGCGGTGTAGCGCACCGGTTCGAAGATGTGCCCGCAATGCCGACCGGCCACAGCGCCGAAGGTCACCGGCGTGTAGTTCGGACGGAACATGGTGGTGCCCATCTGCGGGATGGTCACGTTCAGCGACCGGGCGGCAATGGCCAGACCGTTGACGTTGCCGAGCTTGCCCTGATCGGTGCCGAAGCCCAGCGCGGTGTAGCGTTTGACGTGCTCGACCGACTCGAAACCTTCGCGGGTCGCCAGTTCGATGCCACCGGCGGTGACGTCGTTCTGGAAGTCGACGAATTGCTTCGGTGCCCGCGCCGAGTTCTTCTCGTGCGGCACCTGGAACAGCGCCAGGGTCGGCTCTTCGAGACGGCTCAGGGCTTTCGGCAACACGCCTTCGACAGTCTGGAAACCGGCTTCGGCGGCAGCGCGCACGCCACCTTCAAAACCGTCGGCCAGCGAATCGCCCAGCGCGTAGACGCCATTGATGCCACCGACGCACACGCGCTTCTGCGGTGCTTCGCCCGGTACGAAACCGAGAATGTCTTCGCGCCACACTGGTTTGCCACCGAGGTGCGAAGCCAGGTGAACCACCGGGCTGTAACCGCCGGAGCTGGCCACCAGGTCGCAGTCGAGCCACTCGCCCGGACTGGTTACGGCGTGGGCCTTTACGTCAATCGCGGCGACGCGCGCAGCGGTCACACGCTTGCTGCCACGCACCTCGATGACGGCGCTGCCGGTGAGGATGCGAATGCCTTTGGCGCGCGCTTCTTCGACCAATGCACCGCGCGGATTGCTGCGGGCATCGGCGATCGCGACCACTTGCAGACTGGCATCGAGCCAATCCAGAGCAACGCGATAGGCGTGATCGTTGTTGGTCGACAGCACCAGTTTTTTGCCTGGCGCCACGCCATAGCGACGTACGTAAGTCGACACCGCACCGGCAAGCATGTTGCCCGGCACGTCGTTGTTGCCGTAGACCAGCGGACGCTCGTGGGCGCCGGTCGCCAGTACCACACGCTTGGCGCGGACACGGTGGATGCGCTGACGCACCTGACCGATCGGCGCGCGGTCACCGAGGTGATCGGTGAGGCGTTCGTGAATGGTCAGGAAGTTGTGGTCGTGGTAACCGTTGACCGTGGCGCGCGGCAACAGCAGCACGTCCGGGGTGTTCTTCAATTCAGCGATGACGCTGGCAACCCATTCCATCGCCGGTTTGCCGTCGAGGCTTTCGCGGGAATCAAGCAGGCTGCCGCCGAACTCTTCCTGCTCATCGGCCAGAATCACTCGGGCACCGCTGCGCGCAGCCGCCAGGGCAGCGGCGAGACCGGCCGGGCCGGCACCGACGATCAGCACGTCGCAGTGCTGGTTCATGTAGTCGTAGGTGTCCGGATCGTTCTCGGTCGGCGAACGGCCGAGGCCGGCAGCCTTGCGGATGTACTTCTCGTAAGTCATCCAGAACGATTGCGGGTACATGAAGGTTTTGTAGTAGAAACCCGGCGGCATCAGCTTGCCGCCGACCTTGCCGAGAATCCCCATCATGTCGTTGTTGACGCTCGGCCAGCCATTGGTGCTGGTGGCGACCAGGCCCTGATACAACGCCTGTTGCGTGGCGCGCACGTTGGGAATCTGCGTGGCTTCGGTGGCACCGATCTGCAGCACCGCGTTCGGCTCTTCGGAACCAGCCGCGAAGATGCCGCGAGGGCGCGAATACTTGAAGCTGCGGCCGATGATGTCGACGCCGTTGGCGATCAGTGCAGCGGCCAGCGAGTCGCCTTCGTAGCCTTTGTAGGTCTGGCCGTTGAAGGTGAAGCTCAGCACTTTGTTGCGGTCGATCCGTCCACCGTTGGACAGGCGATTGGTCTGGCTCATACCTTCTCTCCCAGCGCCGTCGTGGCTGTTTTCGCAGTGCCAGCCTTGTCGGTGAATTGCGGCTTCTCGCCGATCTTGTAGCTCTCGAGAATCTCGTAGGTCACGGTATCGCGAGTGACGTTGAAGTACTGGCGGCAACCGGCAACGTGGTCCCACAACTCGTGGTGCAGACCGCGCGGGTTATCGCGAAAGAACATGTAGTCGCCCCACTCTTCATCGGTGCAGGCGTTCGGATCCAGCGGACGCGGGATGTGCGCCTGACCGGATGCGTGGAATTCCTCTTCGGAGCGCAGTTCGCCGCAGTGAGGACAGAAGATATGCAACATGGGGATTTCTCCTGTTAGTGGGCAACCGCAGCAGCGCCGTGTTCATCGATCAACGCACCGTTGTGAAAACGGTCGATGGAGAAAGGTGCAGCCAATGGGTGCATTTCACCCTTGGCCAGACTCGCGGCAAACACGTTGCCCGAGCCGGGTGTGGCCTTGAAGCCACCGGTGCCCCAACCGCAGTTGAAGAACATGTTTGGTACCGGCGTTTTCGAGATGATCGGGCAGGCATCCGGAGTGGTGTCGACGATGCCGCCCCACTGGCGGTTCATGCGTACGCGGGACAACACCGGGAACATCTCGACGATGGCCTGAATGGTGTGTTCGATTACCGGGTACGAACCACGCTGGCCGTAGCCGTTGTAGCCGTCGATACCGGCGCCGATCACCAGGTCGCCCTTGTCGGACTGGCTGATGTAACCGTGCACGGCGTTGGACATGATCACGCTGTCGATAATCGGTTTGATCGGCTCTGACACCAGCGCTTGCAGCGGGTGGGATTCGATCGGCAGGCGGAAACCGGCAAGCTTGGCCATGTGCCCGGAGTTACCGGCCGTCACCACGCCGACGCGCTTGGCGCCGATGAAACCCTTGTTGGTTTCGACGCCGATGCACACACCGTTTTCCTTGCGGAAACCGATCACTTCGGTCTGCTGGATCAAGTCCACGCCCAAGGCATCGGCGGCACGGGCGAAGCCCCACGCCACGGCATCGTGACGGGCGACGCCGCCGCGACGCTGCACGGTGGCGCCCATGATCGGGTAGCGAGTGTTTTTCGAGCAGTCCAGGTACGGAATTTCGTCCGCAACCTGCTTGGCGTCGAGCAGTTCGCCGTCGACGCCGTTGAGGCGGTTGGCGCTGACCCGACGCTCGGAATCACGGATGTCCTGCAGGGTGTGGCACAGGTTGTAAACGCCGCGCTGGGAGAACATCACGTTGTAGTTGAGATCCTGCGACAGGCCTTCCCACAATTTCATCGCGTGTTCGTAGAGGTGCGCCGACTCGTCCCACAGGTAGTTGGAACGCACGATGGTGGTGTTGCGCGCGGTGTTACCGCCGCCCAGCCAGCCTTTCTCGACCACGGCGACATTGGTGATGCCGTGCTCCTTGGCCAGATAGTAGGCCGTCGCCAGGCCGTGCCCGCCGCCGCCGACGATGACCACGTCGTAGACTTTTTTCGGGGTGGGCGTGCGCCACATGCGCTGCCAGTTTTCGTGGTGGCTGAGCGAGTGTTTGAACAGGCCGAAGCCGGAATAGCGTTGCATAGTCATTACTCCAAAACCGACTCAGCGATAAACCGGGAAGTCTGCGCACAGGGCCGAGACCTGCTGGGCGACATTGGCCTCGACATCGGCGTCGCCGAGGTTGTCGAGGATGTCGCAGATCCAGCCGGCGAGGGTTTCGCACTGGCTGACCTTGAAGCCGCGCGTGGTCACCGCCGGGGTGCCGATGCGCAGGCCCGAGGTCACGAACGGCGACTGCGGGTCGTTCGGCACGGCGTTCTTGTTCACCGTGATGTGCGCGCGGCCCAGCGCGGCGTCGGCGTCCTTGCCGGTCAGGCCCTGACGGATCAGGCTGACCAGGAACAGATGGTTGTCGGTGCCGCCGGAGACCACATCGTAGCCACGCTTGATGAACACGCTGGCCATCGCCTGGGCGTTGTCGATCACTTGTTGCTGATAGGCCTTGAAGCCAGGCTCCAGCGCTTCCTTGAAGCACACCGCCTTGCCGGCGATGACGTGCATCAGCGGACCGCCCTGGGCACCGGGGAACACGGCGGCGTTGAGCTTCTTCTCGATCTCTTCGTTGGACTTGGCCAGGATCAGCCCGCCACGCGGACCGCGCAGGGTCTTGTGCGTGGTGGTGGTGACCACATCGGCGTACGGCAGCGGGTTCGGGTACAGGCCGGCAGCGACCAGACCGGCGACGTGAGCCATGTCGACGAACAGCAGCGCACCGACCTTGTCGGCGATCTGACGGAAGCGCGGGAAGTCCAGAGTCTTCGAGTAAGCGGAGAAACCGGCAACGATCATTTTCGGTTTGCACTCGACGGCCAGACGCTCGACTTCCTCATAGTCGATCAGCCCGGTGTCGGTGTTGATGCCGTACTGCACGGCGTTGTAGAGCTTGCCCGAGGACGACACTTTCGCGCCGTGGGTCAGGTGCCCGCCGTGGGCCAGGCTCATGCCGAGGATGGTGTCACCCGGCTGGATCAACGCCAGGTACACGGCGCTGTTGGCCGAAGAACCGGAGTGCGGCTGGACGTTGGCGTAGTCGGCACCGAACAGTTGCTTGGCGCGTTCGATGGCCAGTGCTTCGACTTTGTCCACATGCTCGCAGCCACCGTAGTAGCGCTTGCCCGGATAGCCCTCGGCGTATTTGTTGGTCAGGCCGCTGCCTTGCGCCTGCATGACGCGCTTGCTGGTGTAGTTCTCCGACGCGATCAGCTCGATGTGATCTTCCTGACGTTGCTCCTCGGCATTCATCGCCGCCAGCAGTGCATCGTCGTAACCCTGGATCTGGTCTTGCTTGCTGAACATCGCGTCTCTCCCAGCGGCATCTGTGCGCCATTCGTCTCGGTAAGGCACTGGCAATGACGGCAGTGCCCTTTGATGCGATGGTATGACCGGCACAGACAGCTCAAATGCCTGCGGACGCCACGCAAAGGTGCGTTTACGACATGGCTGGAAATGACCCGAAGAATGCACTCCCCCTGTAGGAGCTGCCGAAGGCTGCGATCTTTTGACTTTGACTTTGAAGATCAAAGGATCGCAGCCTTCGGCAGCTCCCACAGGGGTCAGGCGATGATTTGGCGGATGGCAAGCAGCAGGAGGAAATGCGCGGGATACAGCGCATACGCCCAGCGCCGCATCGGTGGTGGCTGCAGATGTCGCCCATGTCGCAACAAGAACATTCCCAGCATCGGCGCAAACAGACATGTCGCCAGGCCGAGAATCGCCACGCTGTTGCCGAAACGCGCCGATTCGAGCAGCACCTGCCATTGGTTCGCCGCCAGACACACCAGCCCCGGCAACGGGCTGAAATACCAGGGTCGGTGGAAAACCAGCAACATCGCCAACGGCAACAATACGCCGAAGAAACCAAACATCAGTCGTTCTGAAAAAACCGCCGCAACCACCAGCGCGGCCAGCGCGAGCAACCGTGGCACCGACGCTGAGTCCTGCCAGCCGCGCGCCACCAGCAAGCCCAGCGCCAGCGTCGGCATCACGTTGAACGTGTCAGGGTCGGGGATATAAAAGCGATAAGGGATTTCGCTGATTGCACTGAACAGCAACAGCCAGCCCAGATAGCGCCATTCCATCTTGCGCGAACCCTCCCGAGCCAGATTCGCCGCCATCGCCAGGCAAAACCATGGAAACGCCAATCGCCCTGGCACATACAACCAATCGACGGAGAAGCCGACATATCGCAGGTGATCGAGCAACATGCTCAGCAACGCCAGCCATTTGAGCAGATCCAGGGCACCGTCGCGTTGGCTCAGGTGCATAATCGGCCCATAAACTGGTAATTTTCCCCACCCGACATCGCATGTGCTCCCCGGAAGATCTTCGGTAAAGTGCGCATCCTCATTGACCACGAGCCTTCACAAGAGTCTCGATTACGGAAGCCGGCCATGACCGACAAGAGCCAACAATTCGCCAGCGACAACTATTCCGGGATCTGCCCGGAAGCCTGGGCTGCCATGGAACAGGCCAACCACGGCCACCAGCGCGCTTACGGCGACGATGAATGGACCGCCCGCGCGGCGGATCATTTCCGCAAACTGTTCGAAACCGACTGCGAAGTGTTCTTCGCCTTCAACGGCACCGCCGCCAACTCGCTGGCCCTGTCGTCGCTGTGCCAGAGTTACCACAGCGTGATCTGCTCGGAAACCGCCCACGTCGAAACCGACGAATGCGGCGCTCCGGAATTCTTTTCCAACGGCTCGAAGCTGCTGATCGCCGGCACCGAAAACGGCAAGATCACCCCGCAATCGATCCGCGAAGTCGCACTCAAGCGCCAGGACATCCACTACCCGAAACCGCGCGTGGTAACCCTGACTCAAGCCACCGAAGTCGGTAGCGTCTACACCCCGGAAGAAGTCCGCGCCATCAGCGCAACCTGCAAAGAGCTGGGCCTGCACCTGCATATGGACGGCGCGCGGTTCTCCAACGCCTGCGCATTCCTCGGCTGCTCGCCCGCCGACCTGACCTGGAAGGCCGGCGTTGATGTACTGTGCTTCGGCGGCACCAAGAACGGCATGGCGGTGGGTGAAGCGATCCTGTTCTTCAACCACAAACTGGCCGAAGACTTCGACTACCGCTGCAAGCAGGCCGGGCAACTGGCGTCGAAAATGCGCTTTTTGTCGGCACCGTGGGTCGGCATTCTGGAAAACGACGCCTGGCTCAAATACGCCCGCCACGCCAACCACTGCGCGCAACTGCTGGCAGAACTGGTCAGCGACATTCCCGGCGTCGAACTGATGTTCCCGGTGCAGGCCAACGGCGTGTTCCTGCAACTGTCCGAGCCGGCCATCGCTGCGTTGACTGCAAAGAACTGGCGCTTCTACACCTTCATCGGCAAGGGCGGCGCACGTTTCATGTGCTCCTGGGACACCGAAGAAGAGCGCGTGCGCGAACTGGCGCGCGATATTCGCGAGGTCATGTCGGCCTGATCCCGCCCATGATCATTCCCACGCGCAGCAAAGGAATGTCTCCCGGGACGCTCCGCGTTCCAGCTTCACCCTTGGCGACAGGCTGAAAACCGCTATGACGCAGAGCGTCAGTGGCTGCATTCCCACGCAGAGCGTGGGAACGATCTTCGGTCGGGAATGACTTTTCCCACTGTAGTTGCAGACGTCTCTTCTAGCACGTTCCCTACTGCGGCCTCACCCTGATCGTTCCCACGCTCTGCGTGGTAATGCATCTCGGGACGCTCCGCGTTCCATCTCATTCGCACCGCAAGATTCAAGGATCGAATCCCATGGGCCGCAACCGCTATACGATTACCGAAAGCGACAAACCGCATTTCCTGACCTGCACCGTAATGGAGTGGTTGCCGTTATTCATTCGCCCGTACATCGTTGAGCACCTGCTCAACTGCTGGCGATATCAACAGGCTCATCATGACTTGAAGCTATACGGCTACGTGATTCTGGAAAACCACCTGCACTTCGTCGCCCAAGCACCCGATCTGAGCAAATGCCTCAGCCAGTTCAAGTCCTTCACCGCGCGACAAATCATCAATGACTTGCAAACAAAAGGCGCCGACAAAGCCTTGCAGCGCCTGCGCTTCAGCAAACGCGCGCATAAGCAGGACCGGGTGTATCAACTGTGGCAAGAAGGCACGCACGCGGAAATGGTCTACAGCGAATCGGTGATGCGCCAGAAACTTGAATACATCCACAACAACCCGGTGAAACGCGGATATGTGGATTTACCGGAGCACTGGCGTTACTCGAGTGCCAGGGACTACGCAGGAACTGAGGGACTGATCGACGTTCAGCGCTGGTATTGAAATGGGACGCGGAGCGTCCCGGGCGGCATTCCCACGCGGAGCGTGGGAATGATCATAAAAGCCTCAGAACTCAATCCGCACATCCCCCTTCGGCACGCTGCAGCACGACAGGATAAACCCTTCGGCCTCGTCATCCTCGGTAATCCCGCCGTTGTGCTCCATCTCCACTTCGCCGCCCAGTTTCATCACCTTGCATGTCCCGCAAATGCCCATGCCGCAGGCTTTAGGGATCATCAGGCCGAGTTTGGCGGCTGCCGCGTGGACGGTTTCGCCCGGGCCGACGCGGATGCTCTTGCCGGACGCAGTGAATTCGACCTGGTGCAGATCCGCGGCGTCGATTTCCGGCGCATCGGCCGCTTGTTCGGCCTGTTCCACCGCGTCGGCGCGGGCCTCGGGTGGCGTGGCGCCGAAGGATTCTTCGTGGTAGCGCGACATGTCGTAGCCGGCCGCTTCCAGCAAGCGTTTGACCGCGGTCATGTACGGCGTCGGGCCGCAGCAGAACACTTCGCGTTCGAGGAAGTCCGGAACCATCAGTTCGAGCATCTTGTGATTCAGATAACCGCGATAACCGGCCCATGGCTCACCGAGGCCGTGTTTTTCGCAGATCAGGTGCAGGCTGAAGTTGTCGATCCGCGACGCCATGTGCTCGAGTTCGCGGTGGTAAATGATGTCTTTCGGCGACCGCGCGCTGTGCACGAAAGTCATGTCGACGTTGGCGTTGGTGTCGTAGAACCAGCGCGCCATCGACATGCACGGGGTGATGCCGACGCCACCGCTCAAATACAGAACCTTCGGGCTCGGGAAGTCGATCGCGTTGAACAGCCCGACCGGGCCGTGCACCGCCAGTTCTTGCCCCTCATGCAAAGTGTCATGCAACCAGTTGGAGACCTTGCCACCCGGCACGCGCTTGATCGTGACCGAGAAGCTGTACGGCACCGACGGCGAGCTGGAGATGGTGTAGGAGCGCATGATCGGCTGGCCTTCGATTTCCAGCTCCAGCGTGACGAACTGCCCCGGCTTGAAGAAGAACAGGATCGGCTGGTCGGCCATAAAGCAGAAGGTGCGCACATCCCAGGTTTCCTGGATGACTTTGACGCAACGGACAATGTGTCGGCCATTGGCCCAGGTCTGGGTGGTGACCGGATTCAGGAAGCTGTTGGACATGCTGTTCTCCACGGCCGACTGTCGGCCTCTTGTCGGCGATTCTGCGTATAGCGCAGGCCGTGCGTTTACCTATCCGCGACATTGACATACTTATCGCGACCAGCCCTTGAACACCGGGGCTTGCGCGTCGGGAACAGATTGCGCCATGTCGCGCATGGATAAGGTTCCCCCCAGCGCCGGCCCCACACTCGCCCCAACACAAGACGACTTCTTTACACCTTGCGTAGCAACCGTTTTGCAGCACACCTGATCAGCCACTTTCGCCGGCCACGCAGAGGGCCATGAGGATTACATCGATGGACGTCACCGCAAAAATCAGCCTGGGCGATCCGCTGGAACCCGCACGCAAGGCCACCGCACAAATGCTCCAGGAGCGCGAGCGCACTTTTTCGCTGCCACAGCCGTTCTACAGCGACGAGCGCCTGTTCGATATCGATATGCAGGAGATCTTCCAGAAGGAATGGTTGATCGCCGGCATGACCTGCGAGATCCCGGCCAAGGGCAACTACCTGACCCTGCAGGTCGGCAAGAACCCGATCATCGTCATTCGCGGCGCCGAGGGCGTGGTGCACGCGTTCCACAACGTCTGCCGCCACCGTGGCTCGCGCCTGTGCACCAGTGAAAAAGGCAAGGTCGCCAAACTGGTCTGCCATTACCACCAGTGGACCTACGAACTGGATGGGCGCCTGCTGTTCGCCGGCACCGAGATGGGCGCCGACTTCGACATGAAGCAATACGGCCTCAAACCGGTGAACGTGAAAACCGCTGGCGGCTACATTTTCATCAGCCTGGCGGAGAACCCGCCGGCCATCGATGACTTCCTGTCGACGCTCAACCATTACATGGAACCGTACGACATGGAGAACACCAAGGTGGCGATCACCACCACCTTGATGGAAAAGGCCAACTGGAAGCTGGTGCTGGAAAACAACCGCGAGTGCTACCACTGCAACGCGTCGCACCCGGAACTGTTGAAAACCCTGCTGGAGTGGGACGACGTCACCGATCCGCGCGCCGATCAGGCGTTCAAGGATCACGTCGCCGCCTCCGCCGCTGCCTGGGAAGCGGAAAAGATCCCTTACGCTCACGCCAGTTTCGGCCTGCGCAACCGCATCGTGCGCATGCCGCTGCTCAAGGGCACCGTGTCGATGACCCTCGACGGCAAGCAAGGCTGCGCGAAACTGATGGGCCGGATCAAGAACCCGGACCTGGGCTCGATGCGCATCCTGCACCTGCCGCACTCGTGGAACCACTGCATGGGCGACCACATCATCGTCTTCACCGTGTGGCCAATCAGTGCCCAGGAAACCATGGTCACCACCAAGTGGCTGGTGCACAAGGATGCGGTGGAAGGTGTCGATTACGACGTCGAGCGCATGCGCCAGGTGTGGGACGCGACCAACGATCAGGACCGCCGTCTGGCTGAGGAAAACCAGCGCGGGATCAACTCCACCGCTTACCAGCCTGGGCCTTACTCCAAAACCTATGAATTCGGCGTGGTCAACTTCGTCGATTGGTACAGCGAGCGCATGTTGAACAACCTCGGGGCCGAGCCTGCGCCTTACCTCAAAGGCGTTCCGGTTCAGGGCTGATCAAGAGCAAAAGATCGCAGCCTGCGGCAGCTCCTACAGGTGGAATGCATTCCCCTGTGGGAGCGAGCTTGCTCGCAAAGGCGTCCTGACCCACGCTACATCTTTCAGTTGATCAATTTCCGACCAATCACCCCCGCCCCCATACCCATCAAGCCCTCCAGCCTTCCGCAAACAAGTTATCCACATACCCGCCCACAGCAAATGGGGGTAACTGCGGATGAGTCAAAAAATATCTTGCTGATTTGCAAAGAAAAACCGTGACTTATTCTGAATCACAGTTTCTGAAAACGATCGGTCGTTTTTTGATCAACGCCATGCAGACCACGGTTTCCAAGGCCTCCAGCGGGTAGCGAACACGTTATCCACAGAAGCGCCAACAGAGATCGGGGACAACTTTCAATCTTCTGTGGAAAACACCTACGGCTGGGGAAAACACCTTCGTCTTAACAGCTCTCGGCGCCCGGGAAGCACATTTGATCAATAATTAATCAAACCCATGTAAGCCCTGCTCCATATGGCCTACAGCTGAGAGCGAACATCTTATCCACAGAAGCGCCAACAGAGATTGGGGGCAACTTGTCGATTTATACGGAGGGAAAAGCCCGAGAAATCCGTGAGTTACGCTGATCGTTTTTTGATCTTATGGCTGGAAGGCTTGAATGGCGTGGGGTACGAGCAAGGGCGAACACGTTATCCACAGCTTGGCCAACAGGGATTGTGGGTAAGCTGTTTGCCCTCTCCCCAGCCCTCTCCCAGAGGGAGAGGGGGTCGACCGCGTCGACTGAAGAGTTTGCATCGACCTGAAACATTGTATTGATCTCAGGCTTGGCCAGACCAAGGCCACCGCCATGTCGCAGGTCGGTGTACTTGGCCAATTCGCCGCGGTAGGTCCCCTCTCCCTCTGGGAGAGGGCTAGGGTGAGGGGCTTTTCAGCGGACAACGCCCTCTTCAATCAGCAGCTTCAGAATCGCCTCCGCCCCAGCCTGTGCGGTGACGCCTTTGAGCACCTGCCCCCCGCCGCCACTGGCCTTGGCCGTCGCGGCCTTCATCCGGTCGGCGCCGCTCTTGGCCTTGATCACCTTCAAGCGCTTGGGCCGTGGCTTGGCCGGCTGCAGTGTGGCGACGGCCAACAATTGGTCCTCCACCACTTCAACGTCATCGGCGGCCAATTCGCCCCGTCGTGCCGGGCCATATGCACTTTGCCGAGGCTTCGGCGCGGCGTTATCCACAGTGGCCAGAAACGGCAGTTTCACCTTCAAGCGGCGTCGCTGGCCGCGCGGCAACGCTTGCAGGACCAGCGCCGACCCGTCAGCGATCGATTCGACCTGCGCCAGGCCCACCACCAGCGGCCAGCCCAGGCCTTCGGCCAGCAGGAACGGCAACATCCCCGAACCTTCGCCGGTTTCCGCCTGACTGCCGGTCAGCACTACTTGCGCCCCGGCATCGCGCAGGTACGCGGTCAGCGCTGGCAAGGCGTCGGCGCCAGCGGGTTGTTCCAGCACATGCAGCTGTTCCAGGCCCATGCCCAGATAGGCACGCAGTGCCGGTTCGGCAACATCACCGGCGTGCAGCACTTGCAGGTTATCCCCAGCCAGTTGCAGGCCCAGTTCCACCGCGCGCGCATCCTGATCGGCGCGCCGTGGCCGACCCGAGGTCGGGTGAGCGCCGATTGAAACCAGACTGATAACGTTCGTGTTCATAGGGTTTCCTTACGCCGCATCGCGCTTGGCTTCGTTGCGGTAAGCCGCGACCGCTTCGATCAACGCTTGCAGAATCTCTGCGCTTTCGCCGATCACCGAGAGGTCGGCACGCTTGATCATGTCGCAACCCGGATCGAGGTTGATCGCCACCACCTTGTCGCAGGCGCCAATGCCTTGCAGGTGCTGGATCGCGCCAGAGATACCCACAGCCACATAGACCCGCGCAGTGACCCAAGTGCCGGACGCGCCCACCTGGCGATCCCGCGCCATGAAGCCATCGTCCACCGCAACCCGCGAAGCGCCTTCGGTGGCGCCGAGGGCTGCTGCCGTTTCGTGAAACAACTGCCAGTCCTTGACGCCGTTACCGCCGGAGAAGATGAACTCGGCTTCGGCCATCGGAATCGCCGCCGGATCTACCGCCACTGCGCCGAGATCTTCGATGCGCGACAAGCTGCGCGCGACGCTTGTGGATAACTCCACTGGCAACGCTTCGTGACGGGTTTCGCTGACCGGCTCTGCGCATTCGGCAGCGGCGAGAATCAACCGCGCCACTGGACGCGCCAAGTCTTGCAATCCGGCCCCGGCGCGGCCGATGCACTCCTGATCCTTGACCTGCCAGACCCGCGTGGCCGGGCGCTCGCCCAAGGCTGCAGCAAAGCGCCGGCCGAGTTCGCCGCCACCGCTGCGGCTGTCCGGCAGCAACCAGTGACGCGGATTGAACTGGTTATCCACAGCGCGCAAGCCCTGCACCCGCTGTTCCGGTGCATAACCGCTGAATTCCTCGCCTTCAAGCACCAGCAGGCGATCGACGCCAGCAGTTTCGAAAGCGCTTTCCTTGTGTTCGCCGAACACCACAGCAAGCACCGCACCGTCGCTGCCGGCCAGTTGGTGAGCGAGGCCGAGCAGATCGCGGTCGTGGCTGCTCAGGCGACCGCCGACCATATCCGGCACCACGTTGATGTAGAACGCCGGAGCCGGTACCTGATGCAGCGGCAACTGCACTTCAACAGCAGCCGAGCGTTTGACCGCCCCACCCTGCTGCGCGCCGCTGCGGTCAATGCGTTTGATGCCGTTGGGGCCGATAAAACCCATACCGTGCAGATTCTTGCGGATGACGCCGTTGGGCCCCATCCAGCTGTGTTGCGCCGGTTGCATCGCCGCGTGCAGCGGATGCAGGCGATTACGGGCAATCCATTCGGCGCGCGGGTCGCGGCGGATAATGTCGCTCATCAGTGCACCTCCGCAGGTTCACGTTTGGCCGGGGTGGCTGGCTTGCTCGGCGCGGCGTCCTCGAGCAACGCGTCGGCCACCAGTTCGGCGATGTCCTTGATCAGCGGACGCGGTTCAACCACGCCTTCGAGCATCGCCGTGCACTGTGGACAACCCACCGCCACCAGCTCGGCGCCGGTTTCGCGAATGTCTTCCATGCGCATGTCGGGGATGCGCTGCTTGCCCGGAATGTCAGTGATCGGCGCGCCGCCACCACCGCCGCAGCAGCGCGAGCGGAAGCCGGAACGTTGCATCTCTTTGACTTCGATGCCGAGGGCACGCAGCACTTCGCGCGGCGCTTCGTACTCGCCGTTGTAGCGGCCCAGGTAGCACGGATCGTGATAGGTCACGCTGTTGCCTTTGTGCTGACCGAGATTGAGCGCGCCGGCCTGAATGATCTCGGCCATGTAGCTGCTGTGGTGCTGCACCAGGTAGTTGCCATCGAAGGCGCCGTACTCGTTTTTCAGCACATGGAAACTGTGCGGATCGCAGGTGACGATGCGGTTGAAGCTGTATTTGGCCAACGTCTGGATGTTGCGCTTGGCCAGCAACTGGAACGTCGCTTCGTCGCCGAGACGCCGCGCCACATCGCCGCTGTCACGTTCTTCAAGGCCGAGCACGGCGAAGTCGATGTTGGCCGCTTTCAGCACTTTGACAAACGCGCGCAGGGTGCGCTGGTTGCGCATGTCGAAGGCGCCGTCGCCGACCCAGAACAGCACGTCGGTGGATTTCTTCTCACTGAGCAGATTGAGGTTCAGATCCGCCGCCCAGTTCATCCGCCCGCCCGGGGCGAAACCGCCAGGGTTGTCGGTTGCAATAAGGTTCTCGAGAACTTCGGCACCCTTGTTCGGCGTCGCGCCTTTTTCCAGGGTCAGATGCCGGCGCATGTCGACGATCGCATCGACGTGCTCGATCATCATCGGGCACTCCTCGACGCAGGCGCGGCAGGTGGTGCACGACCACAGGGTTTCGGCGTCGACCAGACCGTTGACGATCGGTTGATGCGGACTGCCGCCATGCTCGCCGATCGGTTTGCCTGGATACGGGCTGCCGGCGAACTTGGCGTCAGTGCCGCCGGCGAGGCCGACGACCATGTCCTGAATCAGTTTTTTCGGGTTCAGCGGCTGGCCGGCGGCGAAGGCCGGGCACGCTGCTTCGCACTTGCCGCACTGCACGCAGGCGTCGAAACCGAGCAACTGGTTCCAGGTGAAATCCTTGGGTTTTTCCACGCCCAGTGGCGCATCGGGATTGTTCAGATCCAGTGGCTTCAAACCGGTCGAGCGCCCGCCGCCGAAACGTTCCGGGCGACGGTGCCAGGCCAGGTGCAGCGCACCGGCAAAGGCGTGTTTCATTGGCCCGCCCCAGGTCATGCCGAAGAACAGTTCCGACACGCCCCACAGCACGCCAACACCGAGAATGGCGGCGAGCACCCAGCCGCCGAAGTTTTCCGGCAGGATCCCGGCGACCGGAAGGGTCACCAGGAAAAACGACGCGGAGAAGGCCAGCAGGCTTTTCGGCAGGCGCATCCATGGGCCTTTCGACAGACGCGCAGGCGGATTGACCCGGCGCAGATACATGAAGATCGCGCCGACAAACATCACCGCCGACATCAGCAGCAAGGCGTAGCCAAGGATGCGGTTATGCAGGCCGAAGCCGTGCACAAGAATGGCCAGCACAATCGACGCCACCGCACCGCCCGCCGTGGCGACGTGGGTGTTGGCAATGTATTTGTCCCGCGCGACGACGTGGTGCAGATCGACCATGTAGCGCTTGGGCATGGCCAGCAGACCGCCGAGCAGATCGACCTTCGCCGCCCGCCCCCGGCGCCACATGTTCATCCGCCGCAACGCGCCGAGGACCGCAAGGCCCAGGGAGGCGAACAACAGGATTGGAAGAAGGGTGTTCAACATGGTGAAGCTCCCACCAGACAGCCTGGAGAAACACGGCGTTCGATGATCGTTCCCACGCTCTGCGTGGGAATGAATCCCGTGACGCTCTGCGTCACAAAGGACGCGGAGCGTCCCTGGTTGCATTCCCACGCGGAGCGTGGGAACGATCAGTTAACGTGTCTTAGAAATCCTTGCAGAGTCGCAGGGCGTCATAGATCGCGGCGTGTGTATTACGCTGCGCCACACAGTCGCCGATGCGGAACAGCAAGTAGCCGTCGCCCGCCTCGCTCAGCGAAGGTTGCGGCTGGATCGCGAACAGCGCTTCGACGTCGATCTGGCCCTTGTTGCGCGAGCCGTCCTTGAGGGCGTAGTAGATTTCCTCGTCCGGGCGCACGCCGTTTTCGACGACCACCTGATCGACCACCCGTTCCTCTTTCGCGCCGGTGTATTCGTTCTCCAGCACCGCGATCAGCTTGTCGCCCTCGCGGTAGACCTTCTCCAGCATCATGTCGCCGGTCATGATCACTTCTTTCGGGTACATGCTGCGGTAGTAGGTCGGGAACGACGTGCCGCCGATGGCCACGCCCGGTTTGATGTCGTCGGTGACGATCTCGACCTGGCTGCCCTTGTCGGCGAGGAAGTCGGCGACCGACATGCCGGTGAACTCGCAAATGGTGTCGTAGACCAGCACGTTCTTGCCCGGCGCAACCTTGCCGTCGAGCACGTCCCAGCTGCTGACCACCAGCCCTTCGGCCGCGCCCCAGTGTTCGTTCTGCTCAAGGTACGGATGACCGCCGACCGCCAGCACCACCACGTCCGGACGCAGGTCCATGATGGTGTCGGCATCCGCCGCCGTGCCCAGGCGCAGATCGACTTTCAGCCGCGCCAGTTCCAGCTGGAACCAGCGGGTGATGCCGGCGATCTGGTCACGCTGCGGTGCTTTCGATGCGGTGGTGATCTGCCCGCCGATGAAGTCTTTTTTCTCGAACAGCGTGACGTCGTGGCCACGCTCGGCAGCCACGCGTGCGGCTTCCATCCCGGCCGGGCCGGCACCAACGATCACCACCTTGCGTTTCGGCCCGGTGGATTTCTCGATGATGTGCGGCACGCCCATGTATTCACGGGAGGTCGCGGCGTTCTGAATGCACAGCACGTCCAGACCCTGATACTGACGGTCGATGCAATAGTTGGCGCCGACGCACTGCTTGATCTGGTCGATCTGGCCCATCTTGATCTTGGCGATCAGGTGCGGGTCAGCGATGTGCGCGCGTGTCATGCCGACCATGTCGACGTAACCGCCTTCAAGGATGCGCGTGGCCTGGTTCGGGTCCTTGATGTTCTGCGCGTGCAACACCGGTACCTTGACCACTTCCTTGATCCCGGCAGCCAGGTGCAGGAACGGCTCCGGTGGATAACTCATGTTCGGAATGACGTTGGCCAGGGTGTTGTGGGTATCGCAACCCGAGCCGACCACGCCGATGAAATCGAGCATGCCGGTGTCGTCG
>NZ_JH635998.1:2704661-2712566 GCF_000257605.1 Pseudomonas sp. R62 | reverse complement strand
CATGCCGGTGTCGTCGTAATACTTGGCGATCTGCTTCATGTCCTCGTGGGACAAGCCGTCCGGGTGGAACTCGTCACCGCACAGGCGCATGCCCACGCAGAAGTCATCACCGACCTCGGCGCGCACGGCTTTCAGCACTTCAAGACCGAACTTCATCCGCCCTTCGAAGCTGCCGCCCCATTCATCGGTACGCTTGTTGACGCGCGGGCTCCAGAACTGGTCGATCATGTGCTGGTGCACAGCCGACAGTTCAACGCCATCGAGGCCACCAGCCTTGGCCCGGCGCGCAGCCTGGGCGTAGTTGCCGATCACTCGCCAGATCTCTTCCGGCTCGATGGTTTTGCAAGTGGCGCGGTGCACCGGTTCACGGATGCCCGAGGGCGACATCAAGGTCGGCCAGTTGAAACCGTCCCAGCGCGAGCGACGACCCATGTGGGTAATCTGGATCATGATCTTGGCGCCATGCTTGTGCATGGCGTCGGCCAGATTCTGGAAGTGCGGAATGATCCGGTCGGTGGACAGATTGACCGAGCTCCACCATTCCTGCGGGCTGTCGATCGCCACCACGGACGAACCGCCACAGATCGCCAAGCCGATGCCGCCCTTGGCTTTCTCTTCGTAGTATTTGACGTAGCGGTCGGTGGTCATGCCACCGTCAGTCGCGTAGACCTCGGCGTGCGCGGTGCTGAGCACGCGGTTGCGGATGGTCAGTTTGCCGATCTGGATCGGCTGGAACATTGCTTCGAAAGCCATGGCACGGTCCTCGGCTTACAACGGCTTGACGATGAACAAACCGTCATCGTGGCCCTCTTCGGAGCCTCCGTAGACTTGTTCGGCCATAGTACGGATCTTGCTGCCACGGGCTTCGAGAATCTGGTCCATGGCGCCGGCGAACCAGCCGGTGAACATGTAATCGACCTTGCGCCCGACCTTGCCGTAGACATAGACGAATGCGGAGTGCTCGAGCTTGACGCTGGCGGTGCCTTTGTCGAGGTCGATGTCCTGGATCTTGAACAGGCCCCAGCCGCGCTGCGACAGGCGCTTCATGTAGTGTTCGAACACCGCGACGCCTTCCAGGCCGTGGCATTCGGCCTCTTTCTCACACCAGTGCCAGGCAGATTTGTAGCCGGCCTTGTAGAGGATCTCGGCGTAGGCTTCAGCGCCGAGCACTTCCTCGATGCCCATGTGGTTGTTGACGAAAAAGTGACGCGGCACATACAGCATTGGCAGGGCGTCGGAGGTCCAGACACCGGTCTCGCTGTCGACTTCGATTGGCAATTGCGGGGCGATCTTGGCCATGGAAACTTAACTCCAGAAAATTTTGTGTGTTGCCCCCGGCGCGGGTGGCCGGGAGAAAGGATTCAGAAGTGCGGCGGCTTATTCGCCCCAGACGTCTTTCAGGACGCTTACCCAGTTCTCGCCCATGATCTTGCGCACCACGCGCTCGGAATGGCCGCGCTTGAGCAGGGTTTCGGTGAGGTTGGGGAATTCGCCGACGGTGCGGATGCCCAGCGGGTTGATGATCTTGCCGAAGCTGGTCAGGCGGCGGGCGTAGCCCTTGTCGTGGGTCAGGTATTCGAAGAAGTCCTGGCCGTGACCCTGAGTGAAATCGGTGCCGATACCGATGGCGTCTTCGCCAACGATGTTCATGGTGTATTCGATCGCTTCGGCGTAATCGTCGATGGTCGAATCGATGCCCTTGGCGAGGAACGGCGCGAACATGGTCACGCCGACGAAACCGCCGTGGTCGGCAATGAACTTCAGCTCTGCATCGGACTTGTTGCGCGGATGCTCTTTGAGACCCGATGGCAGGCAGTGCGAGTAGCAGACCGGTTTTTTCGATTCGAGAATGACTTCTTCGGAGGTCTTGGAACCGACGTGGGACAGGTCGCACATGACGCCAACACGGTTCATTTCAGCCACAATTTCGCGACCGAAACCCGACAGGCCGCCGTCACGCTCGTAGCAACCGGTGCCGACCAGATTCTGGGTGTTGTAGCACATCTGCACGATGCCAACGCCGAGCTGCTTGAACACCTCGACATAGCCGATCTGGTCTTCGAAAGCGTGGGCATTCTGGAAGCCGAAGAGGATACCGGTCTTGCCCTGCTCCTTGGCCCGACGGATGTCGGCGGTAGTACGCACCGGCATCACCAGGTCGCTGTTTTCGCGGATCAGTTTCTGGCTGGCAGCGATGTTGTTCACGGTCGCCTGAAAGCCTTCCCACACCGACACAGTGCAGTTGGCTGCCGTCAGACCGCCCTTGCGCATGTCTTCGAACAGCTCGCGGTTCCATTTGGCAATGATCAGACCGTCGATAACGATGCTGTCGGCGTGTAATTCGGCTGGGCTCATCAGGCGTCCCCTTATTGGCGATTCATGCGCCGAATCGTCTGCCGGCGCTTTGGGGCCAGCATATGCCTCGGTGCCGGGGCGACCGGGTGCAAAAACGACAGGGGAATTGCCGAAAGCGTCAATCCGCGACAAAGGGTCGTCGGCCGCCCTCCTCGGCTGGCTGTTCAAGCCCGTGCGCTTGCGCCAGAATCTGCCGCAGCCTGCACCTACCAACGGATTAGAGCGACCCCAATGAAATCGATCTTCCTCGCCCTGGCACTGATTGCGACCGGCGCCCACGCCGCCGAAGAATCCGAGAACAACCCGTGCGACGCGGTGGAAAACGACATCCAGACCCTGGAATGCTCCGCCTACAGCCGCAGCACCGCCGAAGACCTGCTCAAAGACAACTACGCCAGCCTCAACGAACGCATGCAGACCACCTACGGCAAGAACCCGACGCAACTGGCCGACATCACCGCCAAACTCAAGACCGCCCAGCAGCAGTGGTTGAAGACCCGGGATGCGGATTGCGCGGTGGAAGCGTTCCCGGCCACGGCGGGGAGCAAGGCCTTCACCATTGCGCAGAATGATTGTGTCGCGCGGATGAGTGATGAACGGTCGGAGTTTTTGGAGTCGATCGGGCAGGAGTGAGTGTTTGAGCTGTAAGCTGAACCTCTTAAGCCAGTCTAAGGATTCCCATGAACATCTGCGGCATTGAAATCAAAGGCAGCGAAGCGATCATCGCCGTGGCGGCGCTCGACGGTTCGACGTTGAGCCACGTCCCTCTCGCCACGAAGAAGATTGCTCTGGATGACGATGACGAGGCGGCGAACGTGCGGCGGTTTGCGGCGCAGGTCGCGTCGTTTGTGCGGGAAAACTCGGTGGACCGGATCGCGATCAAAAAGCGCAGCAAAAAGGGCGAGTTTGCCGGTGGGCCGACGACGTTCAAGATCGAGGGCGTGTTTCAGTTGCTTGATGGCTGTGAGGTGACGCTGCTGTCGCCGCAGACGATCAATGCCCAGGCCAAGAAGCACAATTTCGAGCTGCCGGGGACGTTGAACAAGTATCAGCATGAGGCTTACAAAGCGGCGTGTTCGGCGTTGGTGAAGAAATAACCCGATTCCCGAAATCACCTTCGAACCTGTGGGAGCGGGCTTGCCCGCGATGGCGGTGTGTCCGGCAATAACAATGTTGGATGTGCTGGCCTCATCGCGGGCAAGCCCGCTCCCACAGGGTTCTAGGGTGTCGCTGAAACCATTCACGCCTGCGCGGTACGCCGGTCTTCCCGGGGGCAGCGGGCGAAACGCGCGCGGTAACTGCGGGTGAAATACGACGGCGATTCAAAACCGCAGGCAATGCTGACTTCGAGCACGCTCATATCGGTCTGGCGCAGCAATTGCCGGGCCTTCTCAAGCCTCAACCGCAGATAGAAGTTGCTCGGCGTATCGTTCAGGTGCAGCCGGAACAACCTCTCCAGTTGCCGCCGGGTCACCTTGATCGACTCCGCCAGTTGCAGCGTGGTCAGCGGCGGTTCGCTGTGCTGTTCCATTTCGCCGATCACCTGCACCAGTTTCTTGTTGCTGATGCCGTAACGCGTGGCGACTTCCATGCGCTGGTGATCCTTGCGCGGGCGGATGCGCCCGAGCACAAACTGCTCGCTGACCTGAATCGCCAGTTGCGGGCCGTGGGCCTGTGCGATCAGGTCGAGCATCAGATCAATCGAGGCCGTACCTCCCGCCGAGGTGATCCGCCGGCGGTCGATCTCGAACAGCTCCTGAGTCACGCTGAGCTGTGGATAAGATTCCTTGAACGCATCGATCGCCTCCCAGTGCAGGGTCAGGCGATGGCCATCGAGCAGGCCCGCTTCGGCGAGGACGAAGCTGCCGGTGTCGATGGCGCCGAGGGTTACGCCGTCCTTGTCCAGCCTGCGCAACCAGTGCTCCAGCGTCGGCGTGATGAACTTCAGCGGTTCGAAGCCGGCCACCACCAGCAAGGTCGCGCCTTTCTTCAGCGGCTCCAGTGCCGCATCGGCGTTGACCGACATGCCGTTGCTCGCCAGTACCGCGCCGCCATCGGCGCTGAGCACATGCCAGCGGTACAACTCGCCGCGAAAGCGGTTGGCCACGCGCAACGGTTCGATCGCGGAAATAAAGCCGATGGCGGAGAACCCCGGCATCAGCAAAAAGTAGAAATCCTGGGACATGGGCGCACTCGGTTGGCGGGTCGCGTGGCTCGTTGATACGCCGATTATCGGCGGCGTTCAAGCGTGCAGGTCGCTACAGTGCAAATGCCAGTCGCCGCAGTGCGCTTTCACGGGTGCATAGCTGCGTAACTTGGCCTCACCGGCGCGCAGATGCCGGGAACCACAATAATCGAACTGCCGAGGAACCCGACATGAAACGACTGATCAGCAGCTGCGTTCTTGCACTCAGCGGTACCGCTTTCTTCAGCACCGGCGTGATGGCGGCCGAACCGGCCTCCTGCAAGAACGTACGCATGGGCGTGGTCAACTGGACTGACGTGATCGCCACCAGTGCCATGACCCAGGTCCTGCTCGACGGCCTCGGCTACAGCACCAAACAGACCAGCGCCTCGCAGCAGATCATCTTTGCCGGGATTCGCGATCAGCGCCTGGACCTGTTCCTCGGCTACTGGAACCCGCTGATGACCCAGACCATCACGCCATTCGTCGAGGCCAATCAGGTCAAAGTGCTCGAAGCACCGAGCCTGAAAGACGCCCGCGCCACCCTCGCCGTGCCGACCTATCTGGCTGACAAGGGCCTGAAAACCTTCGCTGACATCGCCAAATTCGAGAAGGAATTGGGCGGCAAGATCTACGGCATCGAGCCAGGCTCGGGCGCCAACACGCAGATCAAAGCGATGATCGCCAAGAACCAGTTTGGTCTGGGCAAATTCCAGCTGGTCGAATCGAGCGAGGCCGGCATGCTCGCCGCCGTCGACCGCGCCGTGCGGCGCAAGGAAGCCGTGGTGTTCTTCGGCTGGGCGCCGCACCCGATGAACGTCAACATTCAGATGACCTACCTGACCGGCAGCGAAGACGCCCTCGGCCCGAACGAAGGCATGGCCACGGTGTGGACGGTCACGTCACCGAAGTACGCCGAGCAATGTCCGAACATCGGCCGCCTGCTGACCAACCTGACGTTCACCGCCGAATCCGAGAGCCGGATGATGCAGCCGCTGCTCGATCACAAGGACGCTTTCGAGTCGGCAAAGCAGTGGCTCAAGGATCACCCCGAAGACAAACAGCGCTGGCTTGAAGGTGTGACGACTTTCGATGGCAAACCGGCTGCTGAAAACCTCCAGCTGACCAGCAAATAACCTTTATTGACCCCCCCTCTCCCAGATGGGAGAGGCCACTGAACCACGCTTCGCAGCCCGGTAGCGGGCTGCGGACAGACCCATCACGCCTGAAGGAAACGCACCATGAACCACGACGTCATCATCACCTGCGCACTCACCGGTGCTGGCGACACGACCGCCAAAAGTCCACACGTGCCGGTCACCCCGAAACAGATTGCTGCTGCCGCGGTGGAAGCGGCCAAGGCTGGCGCCACTGTGGTGCACTGCCATGTGCGCGATCCGCAGACCGGCAAGTTCAGCCGTGACGTGGCGCTGTACCGCGAAGTGATGGAGCGCATCCGCGAGGCGGACGTCGACATCATCGTCAACCTCACCGCCGGGATGGGCGGCGACCTGGAAATCGGCCCTGGCGAGAAGCCGATGGAGTTCGGCCCGAACACCGATCTGGTCGGCCCGCTGACCCGTCTCGCCCACGTCGAAGAACTGCTGCCGGAAATCTGCACCCTCGATTGCGGCACGCTGAACTTCGGCGATGGCGACACCATTTACGTCTCCACCCCGGCGCAACTGCGCGCCGGCGCCAAGCGCATCACCGAACTGGGCGTGAAGGCCGAACTGGAGATTTTCGACACCGGGCATCTGTGGTTCGCCAAGCAGATGATCAAGGAAGACTTGCTCGACAACCCGCTGTTCCAGCTCTGCCTGGGCATCCCGTGGGGCGCGCCGGCCGACACCACCACGATGAAAGCCATGGTCGACAACCTGCCCGCCGACGCGGTCTGGGCCGGCTTCGGCATCGGCCGCATGCAGATGCCGATGGCGGCGCAAGCGGTGCTGCTGGGCGGCAACGTGCGGGTCGGCCTCGAAGACAACCTGTGGCTGGACAAAGGCGTGCTGGCGACCAATGGCCAACTGGTCGAACGCGCCACGGAAATCCTCAGCCGCCTCGGTGCCCGGGTGCTCACACCGGCAGAAGGTCGCAAAAAAATGGGCCTGATTCAGCGCGGCTGAACCTCACCCTTTCTCCCTGTGAACATAAATTTTGTGGTGAGGGGATTTATCCCCGATGGGTGGCGAAGCCGCCCCAAAACCAGACAACCCGGGGCATCAGATAGACCGAGAGCACTGGTTTTACGACTGCTTCGCATCCAATCGGGGATAAATCCCCTCGCCACGAGAACAGAGTTTCCACAGGGATCACCGAACTCTCTCAGGAAATCACCATGCGCTTTATCACCGAAATCAAAACCTTCGCCGCTCTGGGCAGTGGTGTCATCGGCAGTGGCTGGGTCGCCCGCGCGCTCGCCCACGGCCTCGATGTAGTGGCCTGGGACCCGGCGCCCGGCGCCGAAGCGGCATTGCGCCAACGCGTGGCCAATGCGTGGGGCGCGCTGGAGAAAAACGGCCTGGCACCGGGTGCTTCGCAGGATCGTCTGCGCTTTGTCGCCACCATCGAGGAATGCGTGCGTGACGCCGATTTCATCCAGGAAAGCGCCCCGGAACGGCTGGAACTGAAGCTCGACCTGCACAGCAAGATCAGCGCCGCCGCCAAGCCCGATGCGCTGATCGGCTCCAGCACTTCAGGCCTTTTGCCCAGCGAGTTCTATGAGAGTTCGACGCACCCTGAACGCTGCGTGGTCGGGCATCCGTTCAACCCGGTTTATCTGTTGCCGCTGGTGGAAGTGGTCGGCGGCAGAAACACCGCGCCGGAGGCGGTGCAAGCGGCGATGCAAGTCTACCAATCCCTCGGCATGCGCCCGTTGCATGTGCGCAAGGAAGTGCCGGGTTTCATCGCCGATCGCCTGCTCGAAGCGCTGTGGCGCGAGGCGTTGCACCTGGTCAACGACGGTGTGGCGACGACCGGCGAGATCGACGATGCGATTCGCTTTGGCGCCGGTCTGCGCTGGTCGTTCATGGGCACTTTCCTGACTTACACCCTGGCCGGCGGCGATGCCGGCATGCGCCACTTCATGTCGCAATTCGGCCCGGCGTTGCAGTTGCCGTGGACGTATCTGCCGGCACCGGAGCTGACCGATAAGTTGATCGATGATGTGGTCGATGGCACCACTGATCAGCTCGGTCGGCACAGCATTTCGGCGCTGGAGCGCTATCGTGATGACTGTTTGCTGGCGGTGCTCGAGGCGGTGAAAACCACCAAGGAAAAGCATGGAATGAGTTTCAGCGAGTAATGCGTATGACATGGCACCGCTGCCCTCACCCTAACCCTCTCCCGGAGGGAGAGGGGAC
>NZ_JH635998.1:2685558-2704031 GCF_000257605.1 Pseudomonas sp. R62 | reverse complement strand
CCGAGGTGTTTTTGCAAGCTACGCCGACTTGACCACTGCGTCGAACTCTGGACTTGAAAGGCTCGAAAATCGGCTCCCTTTCCCCCTCGCCCCCTTGGGGGAGAGGGCTGGGGTGAGGGGGTTGCTCTTGATCTTCACCCATCAACTGCGGAAACCGAAACCATGCCCCACCTCACCACCTACCAAACCACCATCATCCCCGACTGGGTCGACTACAACGGCCACCTGCGCGACGCCTTTTACTTGCTGATCTTCAGCTACGCCACCGATGCGCTGATGGACCGCCTCGGCATGGACAGCAGCAACCGCGAGGCCAGCGGCCATTCGCTGTTCACCCTCGAGCTTCACCTCAATTATCTGCACGAAGTGAAGCTCGACACTGAGGTGGAAGTGCGCACGCAAATCATCGGCCACGACAGCAAGCGCCTGCACCTCTACCACAGCCTGCACAAGGTCGGCGATGAGCAAGCGCTGGCCGGCAATGAACAGATGCTTTTGCACGTCGACCTCGCCGGCCCGCGCTCGGCGCCGTTCAGCCCCGATACGTTGCATCGCCTGCAAGCCATCGTCGCCGATCAGACCGACCTGCCCGCTCCCGCTTACATCGGCCGCGTGATCGCGCTGCCACCCGCTCGGTAAATTCCCACTGCCAAGGAGCCGCCATGAACACCGCCGTCGCTGTTGCCGATTTTCGTACTTATCCGTTGATCAGCGCGCTCGGTGGCGTGCAGGGTCTGGCGGATCGCGTTGTCATCGAATGGGCTGACGGTCGTGTCAGCCCGTTTCACCACGTATGGCTGCGCGACAATTGCCCGTGTGATCAATGTGTCTACAGCGTCACTCGCGAGCAAGTCTTTGAAAGCGTCGATGCCGCCGAGGATTTGCAACCGCTGGCCACGCGCATCGACACCGATGGTTGCCTGCGCATCGACTGGCAGGACGGTCACCTCAGCCGCTTCGACCCGGGCTGGTTGCGCGCACATGCCTATGACGATGAATCCCGCGCCGAACGCCTGGCCGGCAAACCGCAGCCCCATTTGTGGCACAGCGATCTGCAATTGCCGGTGTTCGACTACATCGCGCTGATGAACGACAACGCCGCGCTGCTGCAATGGTTGCTCGCCGTGCGCGACATCGGCCTGACCCAAGTGCGCGGCGTGCCCACCGAGCCGGGCTCGCTGAAACTCATCGCGCAGCGGATTTCCTTCATCCGCGAAAGCAACTTCGGCGTGCTGTTCAATGTGCAATCCAAAGCCGATGCCGACAGCAACGCCTACACCGCCTTCAACCTGCCATTGCACACGGATCTGCCGACTCGCGAGCTGCAACCGGGGCTGCAATTTCTGCATTGCCTGGTGAATGATGCCGAGGGTGGCGAAAGTATTTTCGTCGATGGTTTTGCGATCGCCGACGCCTTGCGTCAGGAGGAGCCGCAGCTGTTTGAGGCCCTGTGCGAAATCCCTGTGGAATTTCGCAACAAGGACCGGCACAGCGACTATCGCTGCCTGGCGCCGATCATCGCTGTGGATGCGCTGGGCCGGGTGGCGGAGATTCGCATGGCCAACTTTCTGCGCGGGGCGTTCGATACGTCGGTGGCGCAGATGCCGTTGCTGTATCGAGCCTATCGGCGCTTTATTGCGATGACCCGCGAGCCGCGATTCCGGCTGATGCAGCGGCTCAAGCCGGGCGAATTGTGGTGCTTTGACAACCGCCGCACGCTGCATGCGCGCAATGCCTTTGATCCCGCCACCGGGGCGCGGCATTTTCAGGGCTGCTATGTCGACCGGGATGAGTTGTTGTCGCGGATTCTGGTGTTACAACGTTGAACCGCGTCATCGTTCTTCGCGAGCAGGCTCGCTCCCACAGGGTACGCATTGCAAAGTGGGAGCGAGCCTGCTCGCGAAAGCGTCAGCGGGAACAACAAATCCCTGGCTGATTCACAAGAAAAAAAAACTCCGATCAAGCCGTGACAGGATCGGAGCTGAGGAGGGTACTGTTGAGGAGCTGCCAGGCGAGGGTGACCAAACCTTCGTGAAGCGAGCTGGAGCCAGTGTGCCTAGTCGCCCATCCAGTCGGTTAGCCGAAAACGACCTGTTCATAGTCGTCCCGGCCACCGCGACAAAACGCCCTTGCCGCGTCCGGTCGGGGCCACCAGAATCGAGCCAAGACCTCCGTTGCCACAGAAGGATTTGCGTAATGATGTACGCCGATTTGATTGACCAGGAAGATCTGTTGGGCCAGCTCAAGGCCTTGGGTATTCAGGTGCCGAGCGGTACCACCGCCGAGCAGGCCTGCGAGTGTGCGGTGCGTGGCCTGGACAATGTTCGCGCATTCGAACTGCGCAAGATGGTCAAGGACATGTACACCAGCGGCGCCAGCATTCAGCCGGCGGTGCGTCAGGCGATCGACAAGCAATTGTTGCCGGCCCTCTCGGATTACCAGCAGTCCCATAGCGCCTGAGAAACCCCTTCGCGAGCAGGCTCGCTCCCACCTGATCGTTCCCACGCTCTGCGTGGGAATGCCTCAACGGACGCTCCGCGTTCGGCCTTTTGGGACGCAGAGCGTCCCGGGCTGCATTCCCACGCAGAGCGTGGGAACGGTCAGACTCGGTCTACAGCCTTACGCTGGCAAACGTCGACTCATTGCGCGCCTGACTCAGCGCCGACATCGGCCCCGACAGCGGCGACATCACGATGGCCTGCGGCAGCGGCAGCATCGCTACCTGCTGGGTGGTGTTGGAGCCGACGCGCTCGTCACGCGGCGGGATGCCGAAGTATTCGCGGTAGCACTTGGAGAAGTGCGGCGTGGAGACGAAACCACACACCGACGCCACTTCGATGATCGACATCGGTGTCTGCTTGAGCAGTTGCCGGGCGCGGATCAGGCGCAGCTTCAGGTAATAGCGTGACGGCGAGCAGTGCAGGTATTTCTGGAACAACCGCTCCAGCTGTCGACGCGACACCGCGACATACACCGCCAGTTCATCCAGATCGATCGGCTCTTCCAGATTGGCTTCCATCAGCGCGACGATTTCCTGCAACTTCGGCTGGTTGGTGCCGAGCATGTGCTTGAGCGGCACACGTTGGTGATCCTGTTCGTTGCGGATGCGCTCGTAGACGAACATTTCCGAGATCGCTGCCGACAGTTCACGACCGTGATCGCGGCTGATCAGGTGCAGCATCATGTCCAGCGGCGCGGTACCGCCGGAACTGGTGAAGCGGTTACGGTCGAGGGTGAACAGACGTGTGCTCATGGCCACGCGCGGGAAAGCTTCCTGCATCGCCGCCAGACATTCCCAATGCACGCTGCAATCGAAGCCGTCGAGCAGGCCGGCGCAGGCCAGCGCCCAACTGCCGGTGCACACCGCGCCCAGACGCTTGGACTGGCGCGCCTGACTTTGCAGCCAAGAGACGTGTTCACGGGTCACGGTGCGTTGAATGCCGATGCCGCCGCAGACAATCACAGTGTCCAGAGGTGGTGCTTTGTGCATGGAGGCGTCGGGAGTGATCTGCAGACCATCACTGGCCCAGACCTGGCCGCCATCGACGGTGAGGGTGCTCCAGCGATACAGCTCGCGACCGGACAACTGGTTGGCCATGCGCAGCGGCTCAACGGCGGACGCCAGGGAAATCAGCGTGAAATTGTCCAGCAGCAGAAAGCCGATGGATTGAGGCGCACGGTTCTGGGGTTGGGCCCCGGAGTTGAACGACGTCATCGCGGTATCTCCTCACACAAAGCAGGTGGCGGCCTCAGGCGGAGGCTCTTGTTATTGCCCGCGTCTCACGGAGAAAGCAGGCTTTGTTATGACAGAGCAATTGCCGTGCCTGAAATTGGACGGCCATTCAATAACTCCTGAAAACGACCTCGCGACGCGTCTATCCGAGACCTCGGAACACGCCATTTCGAAGTGCCATCAGGCGCCGCCAGAGCCCTGCCGCGCAGCCTGTGAGCAGATCGGTAGCACTTGTGGGAACTGGCCTGCAGAGGATTTGCACAGAGTGTCACCGCAAGCACGGGCGACGGACGGTCAGGTAACGACTGACGAGTCACGACTGACAGTGAGGCTTGTCTGATTGCGACGCGCCAAAAGGTGGCGCGGCTGGATTGGGGTGTTCTTTTGTTGAGCAGTTTTGACTGGTCTGGCGCCTTCGCGAGCAGGCTCGCTCCCACACTGGAATCTGGGGTTCACAAATATTGTGTTCACTGGAGATCTATTGTGGGAGCGAGCCTGCTCGCGAAGAATCCACCTCGGTGTGGCTGGCTCAGCACTCAACCGCACTGACCGCCAAGCCACCGCGCGAAGTCTCTTTATATTTGTCATGCATATCGGCGCCGGTATCGCGCATGGTGCGGATCACCCGGTCCAGCGAGATAAAGTGCTGGCCGTCGCCGCGCAGGGCCATTTGCGCCGCGTTGATGGCTTTCACGGCGGCGATCGCATTGCGCTCGATGCACGGCACTTGCACCAGCCCGCCGACCGGGTCGCAGGTCAGACCAAGGTTGTGCTCCAGGCCGATTTCCGCCGCATTGCAAAGTTGTTCGGGCGTGGCGCCAAGAATCTCCGCCAGCCCCGCCGCTGCCATCGCGCAGGCCGAACCGACCTCGCCCTGACAGCCGACCTCGGCGCCAGAGATCGAAGCGTTCTTCTTGCACAGAATGCCGACCGCCGCCGCGCCGAGGAAATAGTCGACGACGTTGGCGTCGGTGACTGCCTCGCTGAATTTCATGAAGTAGTGCAGCACCGCCGGGATGATCCCCGCCGCGCCATTGGTCGGCGCGGTAACCATGCGCCCGCCGGCGGCATTCTCTTCATTGACGGCCAGGGCGAACAGGTTGACCCACTCCATCGCGCTCAGGGTCGAGCCGATGACGTTCGGTTTGTTCAGCTCTTGCAGGCTGCGGTGCAACTTCGCCGCACGCCGCCGCACGTTCAGGCCGCCGGGCAGAATGCCTTCGTGCTTGAGGCCTTGCTCGACGCAATCCTGCATCGCCCGCCACAGTTTCATCAGCCCGGCGCGGATTTCTTCTTCACTGCGCCAGACTTTTTCGTTGGCCATCATCAGTTCGGCAACCCGCAGGTTGTGCTTCTTGCACAGTTCCAGCAGCTCGACCGCGCTGGAGAAGTCGTAGGGCAATTCGGTGCGATCCAGATCGACCACACCACTGGACGCTTGCGCCTCATCAACGACGAAGCCGCCGCCGACCGAATAGTAGGTGTCACGGTGCAACTCACCGAACTCGCCTTCGGCCACCAGCGTCATGGCGTTGGGATGGAATGGCAGGTTTTCATCGATCAGACGCATGTCCCGCGCCCACACAAACGGCACCGACAGGCGACCATCCAATAACAACGTATGGGTTTCACGCAGCGCCTGAATGCGCGGGCCGATCTGCGCCGGGTCGATTGCGTCCGGCCACTCGCCCATCAGGCCCATGATCACCGCGTTGTCGCTGCCGTGGCCGATGCCGGTGGCGGAAAGCGATCCGAACAACTGCACCTCGATGCGCCGCACCTGTTCCAGCTGGTGCTTGCCGCGCAGCGACTCGACGAACAATGCGGCGGCGCGCATCGGCCCGACGGTGTGGGAACTGGAAGGGCCGATGCCGATTTTGAACAGGTCGAAAACGCTGATAGCCATTGCTGCGAAGCTCCTGAGAATACCGGTCCGGGCGGCAAAAGCGCCCGCTGGCGGAGCTGCTACGCTCAAGCTGCGATCCGCCGAATGCCGGCATCATCGGGCTTTTGTCGGCGCGCTCGGCGTCTGACACCGACGCAGTCATGTCCAGCAGCGTCGTTACGTTTTCGCCCCGCAAATACGCCGTTTTTATGCAGTCGAGCAGGTCATCGGGGGCGGAAAAAAGCTGTAAGCGACGTCACCGACACTGGAAGCGACCATCCCTGTACTGGATACGACCCTCCCTGTAGGCGTCAGATTTTCACTGGTACATGATCGGGATGACTCGATTGCAAGGCGCTGCGGTAGAGCTGTCGTCAGAACGCCACCAACCGCAACCCATAAGTGCGGTGGTCCACAGTCGGAACACTGCCAAAAAAAACACCAAGGAGTCCATCCATGAAAGGTTCCCCGTCGTTGTTGTTGGCCGCCCTGCTGAGTCTGCCGTTACTGGCGCAAGCCGCAGAACCGGCACAGTGCAGCCTCGTTAACTTCTCTGATGTCGGCTGGACCGACATCACCGCTACCACCGCCACCACTTCCGTTGTTCTCAACGCCCTCGGCTACAAGACCAAGACCACCATGATCTCCGTGCCCGTGACCTACAAGTCGCTGGCCGACGGCAAGAACATGGACGTGTTTCTCGGTAACTGGATGCCGACCATGGAGAACGACATCAAGCCGTATCGCGATGCCGGCACCGTCGACACCGTGCGCACCAACCTCAAGGGTGCCAAGTACACCCTCGCCGTGCCGCAAGCCCTGTACGACAAAGGCCTGCATGATTTCGCCGACATCGCCAAATTCAAGAAAGAACTCGACGGCAAGATCTACGGCATCGAGCCGGGCAACGACGGCAACCGGCTGATCCAGAGCATGATCGACAAGGATGCCTTCGGCCTGAAAACCGCAGGCTTCAAGATCGTCGAGTCTTCCGAGGCCGGCATGCTCTCGCAAGTTGACCGGGCGCAGAAGCGCGACACCGCCGTGGTCTTCCTCGGCTGGGCACCGCACCCGATGAACAAGCGCTTCAAGATTCAATACCTGACCGGCGGCGACGACTTCTTCGGCCCCGATTTCGGCGCAGCCACCGTGGCGACCAACACCCGCAAGGGTTACGCCGAAGAATGCAGCAACGTCGGTCAGCTGTTGAAAAACCTGGAGTTCACCGTCGACATGGAAAGTGAACTGATGGGCAACATTCTCGACGACAAGATGAAGCCTGACGCGGCCGCCAAGGCCTGGCTGAAAAAGAATCCACAGGTGCTCGATACCTGGCTCGCTGGCGTGACCACCATTGACGGTAAACCAGGCCTGGAGGCCGTGAAAGCCAAGCTCGCGCCTTGATTTGAAAGGCACCGCTTATGCCGGGCAGGCGTGCCTGCCCGGGCTGTTAATTTCCTTGCATGCGGACGTTCACTACCATGCTGATTGATCAGAAAATACCTTTAGGCCAGTACATCGCGGGCTTCGTCGAATGGTTGACGCAACACGGCGCCAACACCTTCGACGCAATCGCCGTGACACTGGAAACGATGATCCACGGCGTGACGTTTGCGCTGACCTGGTTCAACCCGTTGGTGCTGATTGGCCTGATTGCCATCATTGCCCATCTGATTCAACGCAAGTGGGGCCTGACCGCGTTCGTGGTCGCCTCGTTCCTGCTGATCCTCAACCTGGGGTACTGGCAGGAAACCATGGAAACCCTCGCCCAGGTGCTGTTCGCCACCCTGGTCTGCGTGTTGATCGGCGTGCCGCTGGGCATCGTCGCCGCGCACAAACCGATGTTCTACACCATGATGCGGCCGGTGCTCGATCTGATGCAGACCGTACCGACCTTCGTTTACCTCATTCCTACCCTGACCCTCTTCGGGCTGGGTGTGGTTCCGGGCCTGATCTCCACGGTGGTCTTCGCCATCGCGGCGCCGATCCGCCTGACCTACCTGGGCATCCGCGATGTCCCGCAAGAACTGATGGACGCCGGCAAGGCCTTCGGCTGCTCGCGTCGCCAATTGCTCTCAAGGATCGAACTGCCGCACGCCATGCCGAGCATCGCGGCCGGCATCACCCAGTGCATCATGCTGTCGCTGTCGATGGTGGTGATCGCGGCACTGGTCGGCGCCGACGGACTCGGCAAACCGGTGGTCAACGCACTGAACACTGCTGATATTGCGCTGGGCTTCGAAGCAGGCCTGGCAATCGTACTGCTGGCGATCATGCTCGACCGTATCTGCAAACAACCCGACGCCAAAGTAGGGGGTGACGCATGAGCATAATTCGCTTCGAAGACGTCGACGTAATCTTCTCCAAGGACCCGCGCGAGGCACTCAAGCTGCTCGATCAGGGCATGACCCGCAACGAGATCCTGAAGAAGACCGGTCAGATCGTCGGCGTGGAAAAAGCCACGCTGGACATCAACAAAGGCGAGATCTGCGTGCTGATGGGCCTGTCCGGCTCGGGCAAGTCGAGCCTGCTGCGCTGCATCAACGGCCTCAACACGGTGAGCCGCGGCAAGCTGTTCGTCGAGCATGAAAACCGTCAGATCGACATCGCGTCCTGCACGCCCGCCGAGCTGAAGATGATGCGCACCAAGCGTATTGCCATGGTGTTCCAGAAGTTCGCCCTGATGCCCTGGCTGACAGTGCGCGAGAACATCAGTTTCGGTCTGGAAATGCAGGGTCGACCGGAGAAGGAACGCAAGAAACTGGTCGACGAGAAACTCGAACTGGTCGGCCTGACCCAATGGCGCAACAAGAAGCCGGACGAACTTTCCGGCGGCATGCAACAGCGCGTCGGCCTCGCCCGTGCGCTGGCCATGGACGCCGATATTCTGCTGATGGACGAACCGTTCTCGGCTCTCGACCCGCTGATCCGCCAGGGTCTGCAGGATGAACTGCTGGAGCTGCAACGCAAGCTGAGCAAGACCATCGTGTTTGTCAGCCACGACCTTGATGAAGCACTCAAACTCGGCAGCCGCATCGCGATCATGAAAGACGGCCGGATCATCCAGTACAGCGTGCCGGAAGAAATCGTCCTCAACCCGGCGGACGACTATGTGCGCACCTTCGTCGCCCACACCAATCCGCTCAACGTGCTCTGCGGCCGCAGCCTGATGCGCACGCTGGACAAGTGCAAACGCATCAACGGCTCGGTGTGCCTCGACCCGGGCGGCGACTCGTGGCTGGACCTGGCCGAAGGCAACACCATCAAAGGCGCGCGGCAGAACGGCTCGGTGCTGAATCTGCAGAACTGGGCACCGGGGCAAGCAGTGGAAGGCCTGGAGCGCAAGCCGACGCTGGTGGACTCGAACATCGGCATGCGTGATGCGCTGCAGATCCGTTATCAGACCGGCAACAAGCTGGTGCTGCACGATAACAATCATGTGGTGGGGATTCTCGGGGACAGCGAGTTGTATCACGCGTTGTTGGGCAAGAATCTGGGGTAAACCCCGCAGACACAAAAACGCCGCGAGACGATCGCGGCGTTTTTGTTCATACAGATATTGAACTGCAAATAGAGAACCTGTGGCGAGGGGATTTATCCCCGATGGGGCGCGAAGCGGCCCCAAGTCGTCAATCGCGGTAATTGAGTAAAACCGCGTTTGACGGTTTCAGGGCTGCTTCGCAGCCCAACGGGGATAAATCCCCTCGCCACACTGGTTCAGCGGTGCAGCTGACTGCACCGCTGAATCTCAAGGTCTAGCTATACACTCGGCCAAGAAGCTGCCGATGGCTTTCAAACTGATCCAGCACATCCCGGGTGATCTGCTCCGGGGTGAAGCCCATCAAGTCGTAATCCTGGCTGCCATTGTGCAGATACACCTCAGCGCGGTAATAACGCTGACGCGCTTCATCTGATTGCGCCGATTCGGTCGGGGTCGCCAGATAACCATCCAGGCTCACTTCGTAAACGAAAGGGTTGCCCTCTTCCATCTCGACCCGCACGCCCATGCAACGCTTGGCCTTGCCCAACAGCGTCTGCACTTCAATGCCCTGATTGCGCAATTGCGCCGCTGCATCTTCCAGCGCCGGGGTGACATGCTTGTCCATGAAGCGCTGCACCACCGATTGGCTCGGCTGCAGATCCAGTTGCGTCAGGCGCTCGCTGAAACCACGGCGTCCACGCTCGGCCAGTTGCGCTTGCTCCTGTTCGATCTGCACGTCCTGGCGCATCGCCTTGTGCAGGCCGAACATGAAGCAGATCAGCACCACCGAGAACGGCAGGCCGGCCAGCACGACCATGGTCTGCATGGCTTCGAAGTTGCCGGCGAACAGCAGGCCGATGGTCACCAGCGTGATCACCACCGACCAGAAGATCCGCAGCCAGTGCGGCGCGTCTTCATCGACGTTGCCGCCCTTGCAGGAAAGATTTGCCATCATCACCGCGCCGGAGTCGGCCGGGGTCAGGAACAGCACGAAGCCGACAAAGATCGACACCCCGATGACGACTTTCGACGCCGGGTAATGCTCAAGCAACTGATAGATCGCCATCGACGGCTGTTCCAGCGCCGTCTTGCCCAGCTCCACCGCGCCCTGATTCATCACCAGATCCAGCGCCGAGTTACCGAAGATCGACAGCCACGCCAAGGTGAAGCCCAGCGGAATCAGCAGCACGCCAGCGACCAGTTCACGCACGCTGCGGCCACGGGAAATCCGTGCGATGAACATGCCCACGAATGGCGCCCAGGAAATCCACCAGGCCCAGTAGAACAGCGTCCACAGGCCCAACCAGCGGTCGGACTTGGCGCTGTCGCCTTCATAGACGTACAGGTCGAAGGTCTTCAGCACCACGCCGTTGAGGTAGTCACCGATGTTCTGCACGAAGCCGTTGAGCAGGTGCAGGGTCGGGCCGAACAGCAGGACGAAAATCAGCAGGCCGCTGAACAGCACGATGTTCAGGTTGGACAGACGACGAATGCCGTTTTCCACACCCGACACGGCAGCGATGGTCGCCACGGTGCTCATGACGATGATGACGATCAGCAGGTTGGTGTTGCTGTGCTCCATGCCGAACAGGTTTTCCAGCCCGGACGACACTTGCAGCGAGCCAATCCCCAGGTTGGTCACCAGACCCAGCAGCGTTACGAACATGCCGAAGCCGTCCACCGCGTGCCCGGCCGCACCCTTGACCCAGCGCTCGCCGACCAGCGGATACAGCGCCGAACGCAGCGCCAGCGGCTGGTTATGTCGATAGGCAAAATACGCCACGGCCAGGCCGACCAAAGCGTAGATCGCCCAGCCGTGCAGGCCCCAGTGCAGGAAGGTCAGTTGCACTGCCTGACGCGCGGCCATGTTGGTGGCCGAGGTGCCTTCCGGCGGATTGAAGTAGTGATCCAGTGGCTCGGACGCGCCGAAGTACAGCAGCGAAATGCCGATGCCCGACGAGAACAGCATCCCCGCCCAGGCGCCGTAACTGAAATCCGGGGTGTCGTCCTTGCTGCCCAGTTTGAGTTTGCCGTACGAGGAAAACGCCAGACCGACCACGAACACCAGGTAGGCGGCGATCACCACCATGTAGTACCAGCCGAAGCTGCGCGACAACCAGGCCTGGGCCATGCCCAACATTCTGCCGGCCTCTTGCGGGGCGATGATCAGAATGGCGGTCAACAACAGAATCAGCGCGGTCGAGGTGTAGAACACCCAACCGTTGACCGTCACCTTCTCGGGCGGGGTCTTTATTAGCGAGGCAGAACTCATGGCACAAATGCTCCAGGCAGTGCGAGAGAAGAACACAAGGCATCACGGAACCCGACCAATCGGTTAGTTGGCAGCCGACCGGCGGGTGATATAAAGACACTCCGAAAAAAGCCCGAACCTGCCGAAATGGCGTTGCGTATTCGCTTTCGTGGCCAGAGGCGACGGACGTTCATCCGAAACCTGGCCCCGAGCGTCTTGCCCTTTCAACACGTCCATCGAATCGCGAACCGCGCCATGCCCCGCGCAGGTTTCGAGCCGTTTCAGGTGTCGGTTTTTATCGTCATTACGCGTAGGAATTTTCTGTAGGCAGCGACGAATTGTCGCAGATCTTATTCTTTGTTGATTGAACGTTCAATCAAAACAAAATAGACTGGCCCTCAATCCGATCGGCGTCATTCGCCCCTCGGAAGGCCTAAGGAGATGTGCAAGATGCCCAAGGTCGGTATGCAACCCATCCGCCGCCAACAATTGATCGAAGCCACTTTGCAAGCGGTCGATCAGGTCGGAATGGGGGACGCCAGCATTGCGCTGATCGCCCGTTTGGCCGGTGTCTCGAATGGCATCATCAGTCATTACTTTCAGGACAAGAACGGCCTGATCGCCGCCACGATGCGGTACCTGATGACCGCCCTCAGCGAGAGCGTCACCGCGCGCCGTCAGGCGCTGGCAGATGACAGCCCACGGGCGCATCTGCAGGTGATCATCGAAGGCAACTTCGACGCCAGCCAGGTCAATGGCCCGGCAATGAAAACCTGGCTGGCCTTCTGGGCCACCAGCATGCACCAGCCGTCTTTGCACAGGTTGCAGCGGATCAACGATCACCGTCTGTATTCCAACCTGTGCTGCCAGTTCCGCCGCGTGCTGCCGCTCGAAGATGCGCGCAGCGCCGCCCGGGGTCTGGCAGCGTTGATTGACGGCTTGTGGTTGCGCGGCGCGCTGTCGGGAGACGCTTTCGACACGGCGCAGGCGCAACAGATCGCTTACGAATACATGGATTTCCAATTGGCCAAGAAGGTGAGCTAGAGCACACAGAAAATGCTCGGCCCCTGAACTCCACCGCAGCGTGATCGCGGTGGTCAACGCCAACCACCAATGCACTTGCGAGGACACTATGGCCCGTTTCGAACTGCAAAAACTCTACATCGATGGCGCGTACACCGACGCCGGCAGCGACGCCACCTTCGAAGCCATCAACCCGGCGAACGGTGAAGTCCTCGCACTGGTGCAACGTGCGACCAAAGACGACGTCGAGCGCGCCGTGGTCAGCGCCGAAAAGGGCCAGAAAATCTGGGCCGCGATGACCGCCATGGAGCGTTCGCGCATCCTGCGTCGCGCCGTCGACATCCTGCGCGAGCGCAACGATGAGCTGGCTGCGCTGGAAACCCTGGACACCGGCAAATCCTTCTCCGAAACCAAGTACGTCGACATCGTCACCGGCGCTGACGTGCTGGAATACTACGCAGGCCTAGTGCCCGCCATCGAAGGCGAGCAGATCCCGCTGCGTGACACCTCTTTCGTTTACACCCGTCGCGAACCACTGGGCGTGGTCGCCGGTATCGGCGCGTGGAACTACCCGATCCAGATCGCCCTGTGGAAATCCGCTCCAGCCCTGGCGGCCGGTAACGCGATGATCTTCAAGCCAAGCGAAGTTACCTCGCTGACCACCCTGAAACTGGCTGAGATCTACACCGAAGCGGGCGTGCCGAACGGCGTGTTCAACGTGCTGACCGGCAGCGGCCGCGAAGTCGGCACCTGGCTGACCGAGCACCCGCGCATCGAGAAAATCTCCTTCACCGGCGGCACCGACACCGGCAAGAAAGTCATGGCCAGCGCTTCGGCTTCGTCGCTGAAAGACGTGACCATGGAACTGGGCGGCAAGTCGCCGCTGATCATCTGCGACGACGCCGACCTCGATCGCGCCGCCGACACCGCGATGATGGCCAACTTCTACAGCTCCGGTCAGGTCTGCACCAACGGCACTCGCGTGTTCGTACCGGCGCACCTGAAAGTCGCTTTTGAAGCCAAGATCGTTGAGCGCGTTGCCCGCATCCGCGTTGGCAACCCGGAAGACGAAAACACCAACTTCGGCCCGCTGGTCAGCTTCCCGCACATGGAAAGCGTGTTGGCTTACATCGCCAAGGGTAAAGAAGAAGGCGCACGCGTGCTGTGCGGCGGCGGTCGACTGACGGACGGCGAATTCGCTAAAGGCGCGTTCGTTGCGCCAACCGTGTTCACCGACTGCACTGACGACATGACCATCGTGCGCGAAGAAATCTTTGGCCCGGTGATGGCGATCCTCTCCTACGAAACCGAAGAAGAAGTGATCCGCCGCGCCAACGACACCGACTTCGGCCTGGCCGCCGGTATCGTTACCAAAGACCTGAACCGCGCCCACCGCGTGATCCATCAACTGGAAGCCGGTATCTGCTGGATCAACGCCTGGGGCGAGTCCGACGCGAAAATGCCGGTCGGCGGCTACAAGCAGTCGGGTGTTGGCCGTGAGAACGGGATCAGCTCGCTGAACAACTTCACCCGCATCAAATCGGTACAGGTCGAGCTGGGCGATTACGTCTCGGTGTTCTGATCTGACTCAGAGTCCGGGTGGGGCCATTGTGGCGAGGGGATTCATCCCCGTCGGGCTGCGAAGCGGCCCCCCTCCAGACACTGCAATTCTCCAGACAGAACCAGTCGCTGACTCTGCGACTGCTGCGCAGCCGAACGGGGATAAATCCCCTCGCCACAGGTGCGCGGTCACAGTTGACCTGACCAACTTCAAAGAGGGTGCATTCAATGTCCCAAGAATTCGATTACATCATCATCGGTGCCGGCTCGGCCGGTAACACTCTGGCGACCCGTCTGACTGAAGACGAAGGCGTCACCGTTCTGCTGCTCGAAGCCGGGGGGCCGGACTACCGCCTCGACTTCCGCACGCAGATGCCCGCCGCGCTGGCCTTCCCGCTGCAGGGTCGTCGCTACAACTGGGCCTACGAAACCGATCCAGAGCCACACATGGACGGTCGCCGGATGGAATGCGGTCGCGGCAAGGGCCTTGGCGGCTCTTCGCTGATCAACGGCATGTGCTACATCCGTGGCAACGCCATGGACTACGACGGCTGGGCGAAACTGCCGGGCCTGGAAGACTGGTCGTACCTCGATTGCCTGCCGTATTTCCGCAAAGCCGAAACCCGTGACATCGGCCCGAACGATTACCACGGTGGCGACGGCCCGGTCAGCGTGACCACGCCGAAAGCCGGCAACAACCCGCTGTTCCACGCCATGGTTGAAGCCGGCGTGCAGGCCGGTTACCCGCGCACCGAAGACCTCAACGGTTACCAGCAGGAAGGCTTCGGCCCGATGGACCGCACCGTGACGCCGAACGGCCGCCGTGCTTCCACCGCCCGTGGCTACCTCGACATCGCCAAGAAGCGTTCGACCCTGACCATCGTCACCCACGCCCTGACCGACAAGATTCTTTTCGAAGGCAAGCGCGCGGTCGGCGTGCGTTACTTGATCGGCGACGCTGAAGAACGTGTTGAAGCCAAGGCGCGCAAGGAAGTCCTGCTGTGCTCCGGCGCCATCGCTTCGCCGCAGATTCTGCAGCGCTCCGGTGTCGGCCCGGCGAAACTGCTGGAAAGCCTCGACATCCCGGTGGTCCATGATCTGCCGGGCGTCGGTGAAAACCTGCAGGATCACCTTGAGCTGTACCTGCAATACGCCTGCACCCAACCGGTTTCGCTGTACCCGTCGCTGCTCTGGTACAACCAGCCGGCGATCGGTGCCGAGTGGCTGTTCAACGGCACCGGCATCGGCGCCAGCAACCAGTTCGAGGCCGGCGGTTTCATTCGTTCGCGTCCGGAATTCGAATGGCCGAACATCCAGTACCACTTCCTGCCGGTGGCGATTAACTACAACGGCAGCAACGGTGTGAAAGAACACGGTTTCCAGGCGCACATGGGCTCCATGCGCTCGCCGAGCCGTGGTCGCATCCAGGTCAAGTCCAAGGATCCGCGCCAGCACCCGAGCATCCTCTTCAACTACATGGCCACCGAGCAGGACTGGCAGGAATTCCGCGACGGCATCCGCCTGACCCGCGAAATCATGCAGCAGCCGGCCCTCGACGCGTTCCGTGGTCGCGAAATCAGCCCGGGCATCGACGTGCAAACCGATGAGCAGCTCGACAAGTTCATCCGCGAGCACGCCGAAACCGCGTTCCACCCGTCCTGCTCGTGCAAGATGGGCACCGACGAGATGGCCGTGGTCGATGGCGAAGGTCGTGTGCACGGCATGCAGAGCCTGCGCGTGGTCGATGCCTCGATCATGCCGATCATCACCACCGGCAACCTCAACGCGCCGACGATCATGATGGCCGAGAAAATCGCCGACAAGATCCGTGGCCGCAAGCCGCTGCCGCGCAGCAACGCTGCTTATTACGTCGCGAACGGCGCGCCGGTCAAAGGCAAGCCGATGCGGGATATCACCCCGGTTACGCAGTAAGTCGTAATACCTCCCCTGATCGTTCCCACGCTCCGCGTGGGAACGCATCCCGGGACGCTCCGCGTCCCAAAGCGGACGCAGAGCGTCCATGGCGGCATTCCCACGCAGAGCGTGGGAACGATCTGCTATCGGGCACAGTAAATCCTCCTACACCCCCTCTTCACTTGATCCTACCCCCACGCAGGCCTACTCTAGACCTCGCGCAACCGTTTCACCCCTCCCCGCTGTCGCCATGCCGCTACTCCATTACAAGGAGGTTCCCGAATGTTCGATTTCCACCCCCAGCTCAAGCAGCGCTTTGCTGCCTTGCGCACGGGCGCTGAATTTTTTTCCCTGCGGTATGTGCGCGAGTCCGGGCAGTTTCTGTCGGTGCGCAAGAACGTCGCCGAACCGCCGAGCCTGAGCCGCGATGAAGGGGCGATGCTCACCGTGCGCGTGAATGGCGTCGAAGCCTACGCGGCGACCAATGACCTCTCGCAACAAGGCCTGCAAGCCGCCCTCGAGCGCGCCGAACAACAGGCCCGCCGGCTCAAGCCGCACGCCTTGCTCGATCTGCGCGAGCAGACGCTTTCCAGTGACCGCGCTGATTATTTTTCACCCAACCTCGAACAGCCCTTCCCATCCCTGAGCGAATGCTTCGATCTGCTCGGTGCGGAATCCGCCTCGGTGCCCAAGGATGAGCGCCTGGTCAATTGGCAGGTGAGCATCGGCATCACTAACGTCGAGCAGATCTACCTGAGCAGCGCCGGCGCCGAATTGCGCCAGGCCCAGCGCTTCGTCTATCCGAGCCTCGACGTCACCGCCTACGACGGCAACGACAGCCAGACCCGCAGCCTCGGCCGGGAGAACTTCGGCCAACAGGGTGGCGCTGATGTCATCAGCCGCTGTGGCCTGGTCGGTGCCGGTCCGCAAGTCGCCGACCAGGCCCTGCAACTGCTGCTCGCGCCGAACACCCCGCAAGGCCCGCGCGACCTGCTGCTGATGCCCGATCAGATGATGCTGCAGATCCATGAATCCATCGGTCACCCGCTGGAGCTCGACCGCATCCTCGGCGATGAGCGCAATTACGCCGGCACCAGTTTCGTCAAGACCAGCGATTTCGGCAGCCTGCAATACGGCTCCAACCTGCTCAACGTAACCTTCGACCCGGGCATCCCGGAAGAACTCGCCAGCTACGGCCATGACGACGACGGCACTGCGGCGAGCAAACAATTCCTGATTCGCGACGGCCTGTTGCTGCGGCCACTGGGCGGAGCGCTGTCGCAATATCGCGCCGGCCTCGATGGCGTTGCCAACAGCCGCGCCTGCGGCTGGAACCGGCCGCCGATCGACCGCATGGCCAACCTCAACATCGAGCCGGGCGATCAGACGCTGGAGCAGATGATCGGTGGTATCGAGCACGGCATTCTGATGAGCACCAACCGCTCGTGGTCGATCGACGATGCGCGCAACAAATTCCAGTTCGGCTGCGAATGGGGCCAGTTGATCGAGCATGGTGAACTTAAAGGCGTGGTGAAAAATCCCAACTACCGGGCCATTTCCGCGCACTTCTGGAAGAGCCTGCGCGCCGTCGGCGATGCCAACACCGTCAAGGTGCTGGGCACGCCGAACTGCGGCAAGGGCGAACCGAACCAGGTGATTCGCGTCGGCCACGCTTCGCCGGCCTGCGTATTCAGCAACATTGATGTGTTTGGGGGAGACGCCTGATGAGCATTTCGAAGCGTCAGTCCGACGCCTTCAAGGTCATGGTCAACTGGCTGCGCGACAGCGTGCGCGAGCCGGAACAGTTCACGCTCAGCTACGCCGCCGAAGCCTCGGCGTTCGTGCGCTTCAATCACGCCAAGGTGCGCCAGGCCGGGCAAGTGCAACAGGCCAACGTCGGCCTGAAACTGATCGACGACGGTCGCCACGCCGACCTGCAGATCACCTTGTCCGGGGATCAGGAAGCCGATCTGCAACGGCTCGCCGAGGGCCTGCAACAACTGCGCGAAACCCTGCCGCTGCTGCCGCAGGATCCGTACCTGCTGCTCAATCACAACAGCTGGCAGAGCACGCACGTACAAGCGCATCCGCTGCCGGACACCGAAGATGTCGTCGGGCAAATCTGCGCTGCCGCTGAAGGTCTGGATCTAGTCGGCTTCTATGCTGCCGGCCCGATCAGCCGCGGTTTCGCCAGCTCCGCCGGCGCATTCGGCTGGCATGAAGCCAACAGCTTCAATTTCGACTTCAGCCTGTTCCACGAAAACGGCGAAGCGGTGAAGGCCAGCTACGCCGGGCACGACTGGAGCGACGAGGGTTTCGCCCGGCGTTTCGCCCAGGCCCGCGAACAGCTGGAGTTTCTCGGCCGACCGTTACGCACTTTGGCACCGGGACAGTACCGCGCCTATCTGGCACCGGCGGCACTGGAAGAAATCATGGGCATGCTCAGTTGGGGCGGGTTCTCGGCGCAATCGATCGCCAGCAAGAGCAGTCCGTTACAGAAACTCTACGTCGGCGATCAGGCGTTCAGTCCGCTGGTGTCGCTGGATGAGAAAGTCAGCGAATCCCTGAGCCCGGCGTTTTCCGCCGAGGGATATCCGCGCAGCGATCTGCGTCTGATCATCGAAGG
>NZ_JH635998.1:2682346-2685509 GCF_000257605.1 Pseudomonas sp. R62 | reverse complement strand
CGAATATGGTCTGGCGGCGAACGGTGCGGGCGGCGGCGAAATGCCCAGTGCATTGAACATGGCCGCCGGTGATCTGTCGCAGCAAGAGATCCTCAAGCAGTTGGGCACCGGGCTGTACATCAGCAACCTGTGGTACCTGAACTACTCGGATCAACCGGCGGCGCGCATGACCGGCATGACCCGCTTCGCGACCTTCTGGGTCGAGAACGGCGAAATCCAGGCGCCGGTCAGCACCATGCGTTTCGATGACAGCGCCTACAACCTGCTCGGCTCGCAGTTGGAAGCGTTGACTACCGAGCGTGAATTGCTGCTGTCGGCGAGTACCTACAGTCAGCGCAATACCTCGTCATCGCTGTTGCCGGGGGCGCTGGTCAGCCGGTTGACCCTAACGCTGTAAAACAAAGATCCCCGGCACACAGGGGATCACCTGTTGGAGTAGAAACTGTGGCGAGGGGATTTATCCCCGATGGACTGCGCAGCAGTCCCGCTTTTTGGGGGCCGCTGCGCGACCCAGCGGGGATAAATCCCCTCGCCACAGGGTTTCATGTTTGAACAAAAATCTGGATTAACCACCCACACGAGGTTCCATGCCCAACCGCCCGCCTCTCGACGCCATCACCGCCCGCTGGTTGCCGTGGGTCGTCGCCATTGCGTTCTTCATGCAGTCCCTCGACGGGACCATCCTCAACACCGCGCTGCCGGCCATGGCCAGCGATCTGGCCGAAGACCCGTTGCGCATGCAGGGTGTGATCATCGCCTACATGCTCACCGTGGCTCTGCTGATCCCGGCCTCCGGCTGGATCGCCGACCGCTTCGGCACCAAGAAAATCTTCTTCGGCGCGATTCTGCTGTTCAGTTTCGGCTCGTTGCTGTGCGCTTTGTCCAGCAGTCTGAGCATGCTCATCGGTGCACGGGTGATTCAGGGCCTCGGCGGCGCGCTGATGCTGCCGGTCGGGCGACTGGTGGTGCTGCGTGCCTACCCGCGCTCGGAACTGGTGCGGATCATGGGTTTCATCACCATTCCCGGCCTGCTCGGCCCGCTTATCGGCCCGACCATGGGCGGCTGGATGGTGGAATACGTGACGTGGCACTGGATCTTCCTGATCAATCTGCCGGTCGGGGTGATCGGCTGTTATGCGGTGTGGAAGTTCATTCCCGACCTGCGCGGCACGGAGCGCACGCGCTTCGATAGCCTCGGTTTTCTGCTGTTCGGCGCGGCGATGATCCTCATCACCATCGCCATGGAAGGCCTTGGCGAACTGCACCTGCCGCACCTGCGGGTGATGTTGCTGCTGTTCGCCGGCATGGCCTGTCTGGCGGCGTACTGGCTGCGCGCCGGGCACATCGAAAACCCGTTGTTCGCGCCGTCATTGTTCAAGACCCGCACTTTCGCCGTGGGCATCCTCGGTAACCTGTTTGCGCGACTGGGCAGCGGCGCCCTGCCGTTTCTGGTACCGCTACTGCTGCAAGTGGCCTTGGGTTACTCGCCGTCGCAAGCGGGGATGAGCATGTTGCCGCTGGCCGCTGCAGCGATGATCGCCAAGTGGGTCGCGCGTCCGCTGATCGAACGCCTCGGCTATCGCATCGTCCTCACCGGCAACACGCTGGCGCTGGGGATCATGCTGGCGAGCATGGGTCTGGTCAGCGAGCAGACGCCGTACTGGCTGCTGCTGTGCCTGCTAGCCGTGCTGGGTGCGATCAACTCGCTGCAATTCACCGCGATGAATACGGTGACGCTGATCGACCTCGACGATGCCAGCGCCAGCAGCGGCAACAGTCTGCTGTCGGTGGTAGCGCAGTTGTCGCTGAGCCTCGGCGTGGCTTGCGCCGGCGCGCTGCTGGGTGGCTTCACTGCGAAGGTCGGCAACGATGGCGTGGAAACCGTACTCGGCGCGTTCCAGCTGACCTTCGTCACGGTCGGTGTGATGGCGATGCTGGCGGCGACGATCTTCTCGCAGCTGTCCAAGGAAGACGGGCGCCGCGCCAAGCGCCCGGAAGAGCACATCGAGCACTGATTGTGCTGGAGGACATCTGTGGCTGCTGAAGGACTTCCGTGGCGAGGGGATTTATCCCCGCTGGGTTGCGCAGCAACCCCAAAAAGGTTGGATGCAGTCAGCCTGATGAATTGAGGTGGCAGGTATTGGGGGGTGCTGCGCACCCCATCGGGGATAAATCCCCTCGCCACAGATAAATCCCCTCGCCACAGGTAATCCCTGCCTCGGGTTCAATCGCTGTTCGTCCAGAACTGTCGAGGAAACTGGCACGGGGCTGCTACACTGCGCGACATTTTGTTTTGCAGGCCAGTCCCGTGACCACCATCGCCACCGCTTTTAATACTCTGCCGCTGTCCGCCGCCATGCTGGCTAACCTCGAATCACTCGGTTATGCCCAGATGACGCCGATCCAGGCGCAGAGCTTGCCGGTGATCCTCAAGGGGATGGACCTGATCGCCCAGGCCAAGACCGGCAGCGGCAAGACCGCCGCGTTCGGCATCGGCCTGCTCAACCCGATCAACCCGCGCTACTTCGGGTGCCAGGCGCTGGTGATTTGCCCGACCCGCGAACTGGCCGACCAGGTGGCCAAGGAAGTCCGTCGTCTGGCCCGCGCCGAAGACAACATCAAAGTCCTGACCCTGTGCGGTGGCGTCTCGTTCGGCCCGCAGATCGCTTCGCTGGAGCACGGCGCGCACATCATCGTCGGCACCCCGGGGCGCATTCAGCAGCACCTGCGCAAGGGTTCGCTGGTGCTCGATGGCCTGAACACGCTGATCCTCGACGAAGCCGACCGCATGCTCGACATGGGTTTCTACGACGCCATCGAAGACATCATCATCAAGACCCCGGAGCGCCGGCAGACTCTGCTGTTCTCCGCGACCTACCCGGTGGGCATCAAGCAACTGGCTTCGAAATTCATGCGCGATCCGCAGACCGTCAAGGCTGAAGCCTTCCACGACGACACGCAGATCGAGCAGCGCTTCTACGAGATTTCCCCGGAAGAGCGCATGAGCGCGGTGACCAAAGTCCTGCACCACTTCCGTCCGGCGTCCTGCGTGGCGTTCTGCTTCACTAAGCAGCAGGTTCAGGAAACCGTCGATCACCTGACCGCCAAAGGCATTTCCGCCGTCGGCCTGCACGGCGATCTGGAACAGCGTGACCGCGATCAG
>NZ_JH635998.1:2674487-2681913 GCF_000257605.1 Pseudomonas sp. R62 | reverse complement strand
GCACGGCGATCTGGAACAGCGTGACCGCGATCAGGTGCTGGCGATGTTCGCCAACCGCAGCACCTCGGTGCTGGTCGCCACCGACGTCGCGGCCCGTGGTCTGGACATCGATGCGCTGGACATGGTGATCAACGTCGAGCTGGCGCGCGATTCGGAAATCCACATCCACCGCGTTGGCCGTACCGGTCGCGCGGGCGAGAAAGGCATTGCCATCAGTCTGGTCGCGCCGTCCGAAGCGCATCGTGCGCAAGCCATCGAACAACTGCAGAAAGCGCCGCTGAACTGGGATCAGATCGACAACCTCAAGTCCCAGGGCCTGGCGCCGCTGCAACCACCGATGACCACCCTGTGCATCGGCGCTGGCCGCAAAGACAAAGTGCGCCCGGGCGACATTCTTGGCGCACTGACCGGCGAAGCGGGCATTCCCGGCGCGCAGGTTGGCAAAATCGCCATCTTCGATTTCCAGGCCTACGTCGCTGTCGAGCGCACCGTGGCCATGCAGGCCTTGCAGCGCCTGAACGACGGCAAGATCAAGGGCCGCTCGTTGCGCGTGCGTATTCTCTGACCTGATCGTTCCCACGCTCTGCGTGGGAATGCATCCCGTGACGCTCCGCGTCACATAACAACGGACGCAGAGCGTCCATGGCGGCATTCCCACGCAGAGCGTGGGAACGATCATTGTGTGAGGACACCGTTTTGCGCTCTACCGAAGTCGTGATCATTGGCGCTGGCGCCGCCGGCTTGATGTGTGCCCTGACCGCCGCCGGGCGCGGGCGTCAGGTGTTGCTGCTCGACCACGCGAACAAGGCCGGCAAGAAAATTCTCATGTCCGGCGGTGGTCGCTGCAATTTCACCAACATGTACACCGAACCGAGCAATTTCCTTTCGCAGAACCCGCATTTCTGCAAATCGGCGCTGGCGCGTTACACCCAGTGGGATTTCATCGGTCTGGTCGGCAAACATGGCGTGCCGTACCACGAGAAGAAACTCGGCCAGCTGTTCTGCGATAACAAATCCAGCGACATCCTCGGCATGCTCCTTGATGAATGCGATCAGGCCGGCGTCGAACTGCACCTGGACACCTCAATCCAGACCATCGAAAAAACCGACAGCGGCTACCTGCTCGACACCACCCTCGGTCAGGTCCAGTGCCAATCGTTGGTGATCGCCACCGGCGGCTTGTCGATTCCGACCCTGGGCGCTACCGGTTTCGGTTACCAGGTCGCCAAACAGTTCGGCCATGAACTGCTGCCGACCCGCGCCGGCCTGGTGCCGTTCACCATTACCGACCAGCTCAAGGAGTTGTGCACAGAGCTGTCCGGGACCTCGGTGGATTGTCTGGTCAGCTGCAATGACCAGAGCTTTCGCGAGAACATCCTCTTCACTCACCGTGGCCTCAGCGGCCCGGCGATTCTGCAGATTTCCTCGTTCTGGGAGTCTGGCGATACGGTAGAGATCAACCTGCTGCCGGATCACGACGCGGCGAGCTGGTTGCAACAGCAAGTCGCCGAGCGTCCGAACAGCGAGCTGAAGACTTTGCTTGGCGAGATCTTCACCAAGAAGATGGCCAATCTGCTGGCGGACAACTGGTTTGTCTCCAAACCGATGAAGCAGTACACCCACGCTGAACTGGCGGAGATTGCCGAGAAGCTCGGCAGCTGGAAGGTTGTGCCGGCGGGAACTGAAGGCTATCGCACGGCTGAGGTGACCCTGGGCGGCGTCGACACCCGCGAGGTGTCGTCCAAGACCATGGAATCGCTGAAAAGCCCCGGCCTGTACTTCATTGGGGAAGTGCTTGACGTCACCGGGCACTTGGGCGGCTTCAATTTCCAGTGGGCCTGGGCCTCCGGTTACGCCGCCGCGCAGTTCGTTTGATCCACGTCTTTCAAATGTGAAATGCAATCCCTGTGGGAGCTGGCTTGCCAGCGATGAGGCCGGCACATCCAACACCGATGTTGAATGCCAGGACGCCATCGCTGGCAAGCCAGCTCCCACAGGTTTTGTGCCAATCCCCAAATTGAGTTCGGCAAAAAAGCAGTCAGGAACACTTTTTGCTGTCAGATGTGCTCGACGCCATTGCGTCGGCGTCATTACTGGCTCAATTTAGCGGCATCGCCTCGGAAGGCCTTCGCACTTCATGTCCTCGACCTCGTTTCGTCAGTCTTTGCGGCGCCTGTGGGCGCTGGATAAATTCAGCTACAGCGTGCGGGTATTCATCGCCCTGACCGGCAGCATGGCGCTGTGCTGGTATCAGGATGAAATGGGCCTGCTGATCCCGTTGTTTCTCGGCATCATCGCCAGCGCCCTGGCCGAAACCGACGACAGTTGGCAGGGCCGCCTCAACGCACTGGCGGTGACGCTGGTGTGTTTCAGCATCGCCGCGCTGTCGGTGGAATTGCTCTTTCCCTACCCGATCATTTTTGCCGTGGCCCTGGCGCTGGCCAGTTTCGGCCTGACCATGCTTGGCGCGCTGGGCGAGCGTTACGGTGCGATCGCCTCGGCGACGCTGATTCTGTCGGTGTACACGATGATCGGCGTCGATCAGCGCGGCGGCGCGGTTACCGATTTCTGGCATGAACCGATGCTGCTGGTCGCTGGCGCGGCGTGGTACGGCCTGCTCTCGGTGCTGTGGCAGGCACTGTTTTCCAATCAACCGGTGCAGCAAAGTCTGGCGCGCCTGTTCCGCGAGCTGGGCCTGTACCTGAAGCTGAAATCCTCGCTGTTCGAGCCGATCCGGCAGATGGACGTCGAAGCCCGCCGCCTCGAACTGGCGCAGCAGAATGGCCGGGTGGTCGCCGCCTTGAACACGGCCAAGGAAATCATCCTGCACCGGGTCGGCAACGGTCGACCCGGCTCGAAAGTCAGCCGTTATCTCAAGCTGTACTTCCTCGCCCAAGACATTCACGAACGCGCCAGCTCTTCGCACTACCCTTACAACGCGCTGGCCGAGGCGTTCTTCCACAGTGACGTGCTGTTCCGCTGCCAGCGCCTGCTGCGCCAGCAAGGCAAGGCCTGCCGGGCCTTGGCCGAATCCATCCAGATGCGCCAGCCGTTCATCTACGACGCCAGTTTCGCCGAAGCCCTGAACGACCTGCATGCCTCCCTCGAACACTTGCGCATCCAGAGCAACCCGGCATGGCGCGGCCTGCTGCGCTCGCTGCGCGCACTGGCGGCCAACCTCGGCACCCTCGACCGCCTGCTCAGCGATGCCAGCAACCCCGATGCCCTGGCGGACGCCACCGACAGCAGCCTGCTCGACCGCTCACCGCGCAATCTCAAGGACGTGTGGATTCGCCTGCGTACACAACTGACGCCGACTTCGCTGCTGTTCCGCCATGCCCTGCGCCTGCCGCTGGCACTGAGCATCGGCTACGGCATGGTGCACCTGATTCACCCGTCCCAAGGCTACTGGATCATCCTCACCACGCTGTTCGTCTGCCAGCCGAACTACGGCGCCACCCGGCGCAAACTCGGCCAGCGGATCATCGGCACGGCCATTGGCCTGACGGTGGCGTGGGCGCTGTTCGATCTGTTCCCCAACCCGGTAGTGCAATCGTGCTTCGCCATCGCTGCCGGCGTGGTGTTCTTCACCAATCGCACCACCCGCTACACCCTGGCGACGGCGGCGATCACGATCATGGTGCTGTTCTGCTTCAATCAGGTCGGCGATGGCTACGGGCTGTTCCTGCCACGGTTGTTCGATACCTTGCTCGGCAGTTTGATTGCGGGTCTGACGGTGTTCCTGTTCCTGCCGGACTGGCAGGGCCGGCGCCTGAACAAAGTGCTGGCCAACACCCTGACATGCAACAGCATCTACCTGCGCCAGATCATGCAGCAATACGCCGCCGGCAAGAGCGACGACCTCGCCTATCGCCTGGCCCGCCGCAACGCCCATAACGCCGACGCGGCGCTGTCGACGACACTGGCGAACATGCTCATGGAACCGGGACACTTCCGTAAGGAGGCGGATGTCGGTTTCCGTTTCCTGGTGCTGTCGCACACGTTGCTCAGCTATTTGTCAGGGCTCGGCGCACACCGTGAAACACAGTTGCCAGCGGAGGTGCGCGAGCATCTGATCGAAGGCGCCGGGGTGAAACTGGCGACCAGCATCGACGAAATCGCTCAAGGCCTTGCGAGCAAGCAGCCGATTGCAATTCAGAGTGATGAAGAAGAAGCGCTGGCCAATGAGCTGGAACAGATGCCGGATGAAATCGATGAAGGGCAGCGGTTGGTGCAGACGCAGCTGGCGCTGATTTGCCGGCAGTTGGGGCCGCTTCGGACATTGGCGGCGCATTTGATCAAAGAAGTCTAGCTACAAGTTTCAAGCTGCAAGCTGCAAGCTGCAAGCTGCAAGCTGCAAGCTGCAAGCTGCAAGCTGCAAGCTGCAAGCTTCAAGCTTCAAGCTTCAAGTTAGAAGCCGGGTTGCGTTCGGCTTGTAGCCTGTAGCCTGTAGCTTGTAGCTTGTAGCTTGTAGCTCCCCCACTACATTCCATGCCGCCGCAATAACTTCTCATAAGTCCCGTCAGCCTTCATCGCTGCAATCGCCCGGTCAAACCCGGCGACGATCTGCTCATGCTGCGGATTCTTCAGGCTGACCAGAATATGCAGGCTGTTTTCACTCAACGGCTTGGGTAAAAACTCCACCGAATTGCGCACCTTGGCCGATTCCCGCGCCAGGTAATACTTCGCTACGTACTCATCCTCAAGCGTCAGCTTGACCCGATCCGCCGCGAGCATGCGCACGCCCATGGCGAAGTTGTGCACGGGCACTTTCTGCATCGCCGTGTCGGCATCGAAAGGGGCGGAATAGGCGTACCCGCGCACCACCGCAATCGGATAGGTGTGCAGTTGCTCGAGGCTGTTGTACTCAATGGGTGCGTCTTTACGCTTGAGGAAGCGGATGCGATTGATCAGGTACTCATCGGAAAACTGACCGATCTGCGTGCGTTCGTCGTTGTACCAGGCATTGACCAGCACGTCGTAACGCCCCTCGCCAATCCCCAGCAATGCGCGCGCCCACGGCACTTGTTCGTAACCGCTGGCATAACCGGCGCGAGCCAGTGCGGTGCTGACAATGTCGGTGGCCAGGCCACCGTTGACCAGTGCATCGTCGGTAAATGGCGGCCAATTATCGAACGCCAGCCGCAGCTTCTGCGCCGCAACATCCTGGCCGAGCACCAGCAGTCCGATCAAAGCAACGGCTTGAAGCAATCGCAGCATGCTTGAACATCCTCAGCGGGCAACCGCCCGACGTGGTTTCACGTCAAAACCCAAGGCCCCTTACCGGCAAAACCCAAGCATTGAACATTAGCTCATGGGAGCCAGTGGACAGTGCTCTTGAGCAGATTACACAAAGTCGCAGCCAGCGCGAGAAAGGAATAGTGGCATTTTGACCTTTATCACAGACTGTTGCGCCATACAGACATACGGCGCTGCTGCGCTTAGTATCGGGCGACATGGTCAAGGAATCGAAAAATGACAATCGAGTGGATCTGCAAACATCATCGTGATCTGGGCAAAGAGCAGTTGTACGCCTTGTTGAAGCTGCGCTCTGATGTATTCGTGGTCGAACAGAAATGTACCTATCCGGATCTCGACGGCCAGGATCTGGAGGGCGATACCCATCACCTGATGGGCTGGGAGGATGATCAGCTGATGGCTTATCTGCGCCTGCTCGACCCGGAATCCCAAGGCGGCGACGTGGTGATTGGCCGCGTGGTGACCGCGCCCGCCGGCCGTGGCAAAGGGTTGGGCCACGCGATGATGGAACAAGCGCTGAAGCAGGCCGAAAAGCACTGGCCGCAGGTGCCGATCTATCTGTCGGCGCAGGCGCATCTGCAGGGGTATTACGGCAAGTACGGGTTCGAAGTGGCGGGCGAGGAATATCTCGAGGATGGGATTCCCCACATAGGCATGCGTCGTTCTTGAGGGCCTCATCGCTGGCAAGCCAGCTCCCACAGGTTCATCGCTCGTTCACGAAAACCGTGTTCGCTGGAGATCCCTGTGGGAGCTGGCTTGCCAGCGATTGCGTCAGTTCAGGCGCCGCTGGATTCAGGGGTATTCCAGCACCGCTTTTATCTGCCGCAAATTGCGCTCGATCCAGCCGCGATCAATCGCTCCCCACTCGCGAATCCGATAGCGCCCGGCATGATTGCGCGCGCCCTCTTCCTGTTCGAACTCACAGATTATGTCCAGATCGGCCAGCGCGGCAATCGTGTCCTGCGCCGTGCGTCGCGGCATGCCGGTGACTTCGGTCAGCGTCGGCACACTCGGCGCCAGGCCGCTATCGATCAGATAAGCCACGTACAAACGGCGATAGAAACTGCTCTTGGTCTTGCTGACGTCCATCCACACCTTCCTGATTGGTCAAGCCTGCATATCCCGCCACGTCAGGTACACACGCAGATCGAACTCGATCTGGTGATACCCCGGCAGCATGTGCTCGCACAATTTATAGAACGCCTTGTTGTGATCCGATTCCTTGAAGTGCGCCAGCTCGTGCACCACGATCATTTTCAGAAAATCCGGCGCGGCGTCCTTGAACAGCGCGGCGATGCGGATTTCCTTGTTGGCCTTGAGCTTGCCGCCCTGCACCCGTGACACCGTGGTGTGCAGACCGAGGGCGCGGTGGGTCAGGTCGAGGCGGTTGTCGAACAGCACTTTGTCGATGGCCGGCGCATTGCGCATGTACTGCTGTTTGAGATCCAGCGCGTAGCTGTACAAGGCCTTGTCGCTCTGCACGTCGTGTCGCCCTGAATAGCGCTGATTCAGGTATTCACCCAGGCGCCCTTCGGCAATCAGTTGGCGCACCTGATCCTGCAATTGCGCGGGGTAGGCCTGGAGGTACTTCAACACAGTCATGGACGAGCGACGCGGTTCGAAAAAGGTCCGCCAGTGTAGCGAATTCAACCGGGCAACGCGCTCCAGTCAAACGGTTCGACGAAGCTGACCGCGTCTTCGGCGATCAACGGCCGCGCGACGAGGAAGCCCTGCACGTATTCGCAGCCATGGGCTTGCAGCCACTGATATTGCTCGAGGGTTTCCACCCCTTCGGCAATCACCAGCAGACCGTATTGCTTGCACAGGTCGATGACCATGCGCACCAGCGCCGCATCGCGTGGCGAGTCCGGCAGGCGCGCGATCAAGTGGCGGTCGAGCTTGAGCGTGTCCAGTTCCAGATCGCGCAGATGCGCCAGCGAGCACGGCCCCGAACCAAAATCATCCAGCGCCACGCGCACCCCGAGATGACGCAGCAGCCGCAGTTGCTTGCGGGTTTCGTCCGGGTTTTGCATCAACGCTTCTTCGGTGACTTCGACTTCCAGTTGCCGCGGTTGCAACGCATGGCGCTCCATCACCTGACGCAGTTCAGTGACCAGATTCGGCAGGCCGAACTGGGTATTGCTCAAACTCACGCCGAGCACCAGGT
>NZ_JH635998.1:2669307-2674141 GCF_000257605.1 Pseudomonas sp. R62 | reverse complement strand
CGCTCCATCACCTGACGCAGTTCAGTGACCAGATTCGGCAGGCCGAACTGGGTATTGCTCAAACTCACGCCGAGCACCAGGTCTTCGGCGAACAAGGTTTCCCAGGCTTTGCGCTGGCCGGCGCCACGGTGATAGATCCAGCTGCCGAGGCGACTGATCAAGCGCGCCTCTTCCAGCAACGGCAGAAACAACCCCGGCGGCACATCGCCGACGCTCGGATGCTGCCAGCGCAGCAACGCTTCGAACCCACGGATCTGTCCGCTGCCGATCGCCACTTGCGGCTGATAGACCAGATTGAAATCACGATTCTCGATGGCCTCGCGCACGCTGTCTTCAAGCATCAGACGCGAACGCGCGCGGCCGTTCATTTCATGATCATAGAAACGATATTGCTGACGCCCGGCACGCTTGGCTTCGTACATGGCAATGTCCGAAGCGCGCAGCAAACCGTCGAGATTGCGCCCACAGTCGGGATAAGTAGCGATGCCGATACTGGCGCCAAGGACGATATCCAGGCCTTCGATCTGCTGACAGACCGATACCCGTTCGATGAGTTTTTCGGCAATCTTCGCCGCTTGCTCGGGAAACTCCAGATCCAGCAGCGCGGTGAATTCATCGCCGCCCATGCGCGCGAGAATATCGAACGGCCGCAGGCACGCCTTCAGTTGCTCGGAAACCCAGCGCAACACGCGGTCGCCGGCGTCATGGCCGAGGGAATCATTGACCCGTTTGAAGCCATCGAGATCGAGGTAGAGCAGCACCCAGCTGCTGTCGCTGCGTTCCCCGCGCAACAACAGGTTTTCCACGGTCTGGTAGAACCCGCGCCGGTTGAGCAGCCCGGTCAGCGGATCGGTTACCGCCTGGAATTCCAGTTGCTGGTGCAAGTGACGCACCACCGACATGTCCAGCACCGTCACCACCATCGCGTGCTGCTCCGAGGGCAGCGGCGCGCAGGACAATGCCACCGGCACTTGCTGCCCGGGCGCCGTGCGCAGCAACGCATCATGCAGGCGCAGGGTTTCACCGCGCTGGTAACCGGCGTAGAACTCGGAATCGGCCCACAGGGGAATGTGTGGCTTCTGCAGGAAATCGAGAAACTCCTTGCCTTCCAGATCCTTCACCGGCGCATTGAGCAGTCGCGAAATCGCCGGGTTGGCAAAGCGGATCACGCCGTCCTCGCTCAACACCAGAATGCCTTCGGCGGCGTTGTCCAGCACCGAGGCATTGAAGGCGCGCGCCACTTCCAGGTCATGACTGAGGCGTTGCAGGGCACGGCGATTGCGCTGGTGCTCGAGCAGCGCCTGGACCTTGGGCTTGAGGATTTGCGGATCGAACGGCTTGAACAGGTAATCCACCGCGCCGCTGGCATATCCCTTGATCACAGCATCCTGAGATTGCTCGTTGGCGGTGAGGAAAATGATCGGTGTCAGCCGCGTGCGCTGGCTGCCGCGCATCAACCGTGCGACTTCGAAACCGTCCATGCCGGGCATCTGCACATCGAGCAGGACCAGGTCGATGTCGTGTTCGAGCAAAAGGTTCAGCGCCTCGAAACCCGAGGCGGCGGTCATCACGTGCCAATCCTGACGCTGCAGCAACGCGCGCATGCTGATCAGATTTTCGGGGTAATCATCGACGATCAAAAGGACCGAGCTGCCTTCACCTGGCTGGGGTTGCGCGCATTCCATGCTGCTTCTCTTATCGGGACCGGTTGCCGGCAAAACCATAGACGTAACTGAGCCTTCACTCTAGACGCGGATGCCGCAAAGCAGAAGCTGTCGTCACGCCATCATTTGGCCAATGTTCCGTCGAGCCGACTAACGGTCACCGCCAGAGCCCCCGAAAACCGGGCGAGATGGCATTTCGACAGGACTTTGACGTCAAGTAATCGCCGGGCGGGCATTAACAAAAATTGCCGCTACGCTTATAAAGACGCCCGAAAACGCGCGGGCTAGAGCTTCTGGCACCGGCGTTCCGGATGAATTGATTGGAAGAACCGTCATGATCGACCTCGCAACCTGGAACCTCAGCGTTCCTGTTGGCAGCCCGCCGTACACCGTTGAAACCTCAAAACTGGTGGATGGTTTCAAGGATCAGTACTTCCATTCCGACACCGGCACCCTGTTCTTCTGGTCCCCGGTGACTGGCTCGAAAACCGAAAACGCCATCTACCCGCGTACAGAACTGCGCGAAACCTACAGCAACGGCACCCTGCGCAACTGGTACTACCCGGACGCCGACAACCTGCTGCGCGCCACCCTCGCGGTGAACAAGGTGCCGAGCTCGGGCAAGATCGTCATTGGCCAGATCCACGCGTACGAAAGCCAGCGGCCGATGGTCAAGCTCGAATATCAGTACAAGGAAAAAACCCAGACCGGCAATCTGGTGATCAAAGTGCGCATGCGCCCGGACGACGCCGAAAGCCGCGTCATCACCCTCGCCACCGGCGTCAAGCTTGATCGTGAATTCAACTACCTGATCCACCTGAGTCCCGGCGGCGCACTGGGCGTAAGTGCGGCGGGGTATCAATGGGACTCACAGATCAGCGCGACCTGGCGCGACAAGCCGCTGTATTTCAAGGCTGGGGTGTATGTGCAGGACAACACCGGGTATACCAGCGAAGGTGGGCAGGTGACGTTTACCAAACTGGATATTGATCACGACAAGTAACTAGCCGCCAAAATGACAAACAACCCATAACTTGCAGACCACATTCGCTCCAATTGTAGGAGTGAGCCTGCAAGGGCTTCAGGGGTGGGCTGCGGACTGCGCCACCTCCACATGCGGGCCGCTGCCTTGGCGAAATGTCGCGTATACGCGACTTTGAGAAGCAAATGTCACGGTAGCGGTACACCGCTTATCATTTATCAGCCTTTTCCTTTCTACCGCTTGATAAAGGATGACGCTTCAAACCAGAACCGACCGAGTCATTCAACGCGACCATGCGCCCGGTGTCCCATTCGCGTTGCATCCTTGCAAACAATTCAACGTCTATCCGTGGTCGGTGAATCAAAAGCGCCTGACTCATTGCCTCGGCTATCCGGTCGACGATCAGTGTTGGCTTATCCACAGCGCAGTGTTTACGACCAAACTCAATCAATTGCTGACGATCGGGATAAGCTTTGGCCTTGTTCATCTTGATGGCGAGAGTACGGTCAACCAGCGATCGCCCGGTCCTGGGGTTGTAGTTCTCGTATACGGTTGTGGTCGTGACATCGTATACCGGCGCCAACTGCACCGTTTCAGTGGCCGCAGGGTGCGTGTAGGTCACCCCGAAGTTTTTCAAATGCGCATCGCCGTTACGCACCATGACCGAAAGACAGACGGATGAAAAAAATCGTTCCAGTTCTCGTATCGGGTCGGCATGTCTGCATACCTGACGGATCACTGCAGCAAGGGTTTCGTAGCTCTGCGAATATTTATAGTTATCGTGGGGATCCTTGTTTAACCCCAGCAGCACCGCCATGTCTTCAAAGCCAAGGCGATCAGATGCCGTCAGATCAAAACGCTCCATGACAAACAGCTCACCGTTATCGGAAAGCCAGAAAGGCGGCGTGTACAGTCCAGCCAGCCGCGCTGCTTCCAGACACAGAAACTCGTTTTGAGCCAGGTGCTCATACTCTTCCGCTCCTGATTTGACGATTAGGTCGGAGCTGATCACTGTTTTTCGGCTACCAGTCAGTTTGTCCAGATCGGGCACCAGAACCTTGGGCTGCACACCTGAAATCCCTGACTCGAAGTAGGTTTCGACCAAAAAACCGAAAACATGCTGAGAGGTGTCCGCCGACAAGATCTCCTGCAGGCCGACCTGCGCACGAACAGGGCCTGAAGGTTCTACCGGATTCTCATACGTGAGGCGACCGATCTGATTACCGCCAATGACGGACAACAGGCGCATTTCATCCACTTGCATATGCTTGGCCATGCGCCGCTTGATTTGGTCGGCCAGATATCCCTCAGGCACATTCATATCGAAGATGGGCTGCAATACGCTGCTCACCGACGGTGTCGGGTCATAGGGCATGACCAGAGAAACTTCTCTGAGTGGCGACGCTGACTGGTAAGCGAATGAAAACTGCGAACCTTTGGACAACTCGCCGGAATGGCCCTGAGGCGTCATGACATTCAGTCGTTTCACCTTACTCATCATGCTCCACCAATTCGGCGAGTGATTTGAGATCGATTCGGTTATCGACAATCTCCAACGCCATGCCTAACGCGGCAATGACTCTAAACACGGTATAAAAAGCGACGTTTTCGCCTGCTTCGAGATCGATGATGGTTTTGCGGCTGCAATGAGCCCTATGCGCAAGCAGCGCCTGACTGTAGCCCTTGGCTTTGCGCAATTGGCGAATACGCTGGGCAAACGTTGCTGGATTATCGAGAAACAAAATGTCACCCATATCGGACTTTAAATAGATTATCGCTAGTAAAGTCCACTTTAGGTGACATATCAAGCAAAAGGGTCCCGATGTCTCGTCACAGCGTTTGCACCACAAAAAAACCCGCCTCTCGGCGGGTTTCTTTTTAATCAGCTCAACACTCAGGCTCAGTTGACCTTGGCGTTCAACTCACCCTTCAGATAACGCTGGTACATCGCTTCCAGCGAGATCGGTTTGATCTTCGAAGCATTGCCGGCAGTACCGAACGCTTCATAACGAGCGATACATACATCGCGCATTGCGGTCACGGTGGCGCCGAAGAATTTACGTGGGTCGAATTCGCTCGGGTTGGTAGCCATCAGGCGGCGCATGGCGCCGGTGGAGGCCAGGCGCAGGTCGGTGTCGATGTTGACCTTGCGCACGCCGTGCTTGATGCCTTCGACGATTTCTTCAAC
>NZ_JH635998.1:2658857-2668616 GCF_000257605.1 Pseudomonas sp. R62 | reverse complement strand
TTGATGCCTTCGACGATTTCTTCAACCGGGACGCCGTAGGTCTCTTTGATGTCGCCGCCGTACTGGTTGATGATCGCCAGCCACTCTTGTGGCACGGAGGACGAACCGTGCATCACCAGGTGGGTGTTGGGGATGCGCTTGTGGATTTCCTTGATGCGGTCGATCGCCAGCACGTCGCCGGTTGGTGGCTTGGTGAACTTGTAGGCGCCGTGGCTGGTGCCGATGGCGATGGCCAGGGCATCGACCTGGGTGCGTTTGACGAAGTCAGCGGCTTCTTCCGGGTCGGTCAGCATCTGGCTGTGATCCAGAACGCCTTCGGCGCCGATGCCGTCTTCTTCACCGGCCATACCGGTTTCCAGCGAACCCAGGCAGCCCAGCTCGCCTTCTACCGAAACGCCGCAGGCGTGGGCCATGGCGACGGTTTGTTGGGTGACGCGGACGTTGTAGTCGTAGTCAGTCGGGGTCTTGCCGTCTTCGCCCAGCGAGCCGTCCATCATCACCGAGCTGAAGCCCAGTTGAATCGAACGCTGGCAGACGTCAGGGCTGGTGCCGTGGTCCTGGTGCATGCACACCGGGATGTGCGGGAATTCTTCGATCGCCGCCAGGATCAGGTGACGCAGGAATGGCGCGCCGGCGTATTTGCGGGCGCCGGCCGAAGCCTGGACGATCACCGGGGAGTCAGTCTTGTCAGCGGCTTCCATGATGGCGCGCATCTGCTCAAGGTTGTTGACGTTGAAGGCTGGAACGCCGTAGCCGAACTCGGCTGCGTGGTCCAGCATCTGGCGCATGCTGATAAGTGCCATTGTGTGTGTCTCTCCCGGTTGAGGGTCGTTGATCGTGCCAGCCTGCCGGAGCGGCGGCGGCTATTCAAGTTAATGCAGATCGGGGGTTGAGGCCCGGTCTGGTGATTCGGTGTTACCAAAATCTTCTGAACGACACAGAACACCTGTGGGAGCGAGCTTGCTCGCGAATACGTCTTGGCATTCAACATTGATGCAAGCTGATCCACCGCTTTCGCGAGCAAGCTCGCTCCCACAGTTGGATCGGTTTCCACATTGGATCTGTGTTGTGTCAATTACTCGGCCTTGCAACCACGGCCAATCAGGTCATTGGTGGCGACCCAGTACACCAGGCCTTCGTCACCCTTGACGTGAAACGCCAGCATGCCATCGCTGTACAGCGTACCCGAGGCGCCCGGCTCTTCTTTCAGGCGATAGACCTGATCACCGCCGCCGAGGCGAACGTCGACTTCCTTCTGGCCGGCATCGACGTAACGCCATAACACCTTGGCCTGGCTGTCGCAGGTCCAAGTCGTCCAGTTGTCTGCCGGGGCCGACGACTGAAACAGGTTCAACTGCGCGCAGCCACCCAACAATGCCAACGCCGCAACGGCGATCAAGCCTTTCATCCGTGTTCCTCGACTGACGACGCACGCCGCCAGCCCTGAGTTAAAGAGTCAGACCCGTCAAGGACAACCATGTTCCTTGACCGGGGTTTGCGTCTCGTATTTGTCCAGGCCGTCCGGACCCGAGCGCTTGTTCAGCACCGGGTTGGTTTCGGCCTGCCAGTCGGCCTGATAACAGCCCTTCTGGGGTTCGCTCGGTGCTGGCGTCGCGTCAGCCTTCGGGGTGCTCCCGCAGGCCGCCAGCGTACCGGTCAGCAACAACAGCGCTAACGACTTGACCATGTGAACACTCCTTTGCCTGGCCAAACGGGCGGCCTCAGGCCTTGGCCCGGCTTTCCAGGACTTCAACGGCAGGCAGCACCTTGCCCTCGACGAATTCGAGGAACGCGCCACCACCGGTGGAAATGTAGGAGATCTGCTCAGCCACGCCATATTTATCGATCGCCGCCAGGGTGTCGCCACCGCCGGCGATGGAGAATGCCGAGCTTTCGGCAATGGCCTGGGCCAGCACTTTGGTGCCGTTGCCGAACTGATCGAACTCGAACACGCCGACCGGGCCGTTCCACAGAATGGTTTTCGACGACTTCAGCAGCTCGGCGAAGTTGGCCGCGGTTTGTGGGCCGATGTCGAGAATCATGTCATCTGCCGCGACGTCAGCGATCAGCTTCACAGTCGCTTCAGCGCTTTCGGCAAATTCCTTGGCGACCACGACGTCAACCGGCAACGGTACGCTGACTTTCGCCGCGATTTCACGGGCGGTGTCGAGCAGGTCCGGTTCATACAGCGACTTGCCGACCGGGTGGCCGGCGGCAGCGAGGAAGGTGTTGGCGATGCCGCCGCCGACGATCAGTTGATCGCAGATCTGGCTCAGGCTGTTGAGCACGTCGAGTTTGGTCGAGACCTTGGAGCCGGCAACAATGGCCGCCATTGGCTTGGCCGGCGCGCCCAGGGCTTTGCCCAGTGCGTCCAGTTCAGCGGCCAGCAACGGGCCGGCAGCGGCGACTTTGGCGAACTTGGCGACACCATGGGTCGAACCTTCGGCGCGGTGAGCGGTACCGAAAGCATCCATCACGAACACGTCGCACAGGGCCGCGTATTGCTGAGCCAGATCGTCGGCGTTCTTTTTCTCGCCCTTGTTGAAGCGCACGTTTTCGAACAGCACGATATCGCCAGCCTTGACTTCAACACCACCGAGGTAATCAGCCACCAGCGGCACTTCGCGGCCCAGCGCTTTGCTCAGGTAGTCGGCGACAGGTTTCAGGCTGTTTTCGGCGGAGAATTCGCCTTCGGTAGGACGGCCCAGGTGCGAGCAGACCATCACTGCCGCGCCTTTTTCCAGGGCCAGCTTGATGGTCGGCAGCGAAGCCAGGATGCGCGCGTCGCTGGTGACAACACCGTCCTTGACGGGGACGTTGAGGTCTTCGCGGATCAATACGCGCTTACCTTGCAGATCGAGGTCGGACATCTTCAACACGGTCATGGGTCGCACTTCCTACGGTTTTTTTGAAGTTGCTGTTTGCAGATAGTGGTCTGCTACGTCCAGCATTCGGTTGGCAAAACCCCATTCGTTGTCGAACCAGGCCAGGATGTTCACCAGTTTGGGGCCGGAAACACGGGTCTGACTGGCATCGACGATGGCCGAATGTGGGTCATGGTTGAAATCACAGCTGGCGTGCGGCAACTCGGTGTAGGCCAAAAGGCCTTTGAGCGGGCCGCTGCTGGCGGCTTCGCGCAGGATCCGGTTGACCTCATTGGCGTCAGTCGCCGTGGCGGTCTGCATCGTGATGTCGAGGCAGGACACGTTGACTGTCGGCACGCGCACGGCTTTGGCCTGAATTCGCCCGGCAAGTTCCGGCAGCAGACGCTCGATACCACGCGCCAGACCAGTGGACACCGGGATCACCGACTGAAACGCCGAACGCGTGCGGCGCAGGTCTTCGTCGTGATAGGCGTCGATCACCGGCTGATCGTTCATTGCCGAGTGAATGGTGGTGATCGACACGTAATCCAGACCGATCGCCTGATCGAGCAGACGCAGCAGCGGCACGCCGCAGTTGGTGGTGCACGAGGCGTTGGACACCAGCAGTTCGTCGCCGGTCAGGCAGTCCTGATTGACGCCGTAGACGATGGTGGCGTCGACATCCGCTTCGCTGGCCATCGGCTGCGAGAACAGCACGCGCGGTGCGCCGGCGTCGAGAAAACGCTGGCCATCGGCACGGGTGTGGTAAGCGCCGGAGCATTCCAGCACCAGATCGACGCCCAGCGACGCCCAATCGATGCCTTCGGGGGTGGCACTGCGCAAGACCTTCACGCAGTCGCCATTGATATGCAGACAATCGCCTTCAACCCGCACTTCGCCGGGAAACCGGCCGTGGGTGGAGTCGAAGCGTGTCAGGTATTCGATGCTGGCCATGTCGGCCAGATCGTTGATCGCGACAATTTCAAACCCGGCCTTCGCGCCGCGCTCGAACAACGCCCGCAAGACGCAACGACCAATGCGGCCGTAGCCGTTGAGTGCAACTTTGTAGGGACGCGGTTGAGGCATGGGGTTCTCGATTACCGTGGTGAATCAGGCAGTGCGATATTGCCTGAACCAACGCTTTCGCGAGCAGGCTCGCTCCCACATTGGAATGCATTTCCCTGTGGGAGCGACGGTGCGACGACTCGACCTGCTCGCGAAGGCGTCAGCCCGGACAACACAACTGTCAGATTTAGTCTTCCAGCAGCTCTTCAGCCTGACCCAAGATGTTTTCCAGGGTAAAACCGAACTCTTCGAACAATGCCGAAGCCGGCGCCGACTCACCGTAGGTGGTCATGCCGATCACACGACCTTCCAGACCCACGTACTTGAACCAGAAATCGGCGTGGGCCGCTTCGATGGCAATACGTGCGCTGACCTGCAACGGCAGAACCGACTGCTTGTACTCCGCATCCTGAGCATCAAACGCGCTGGTGCAAGGCATCGAAACCACGCGAACCTTGCGGCCCTGCTCGGTCAGTTTATCGAAGGCCTGTACGGCCAGACCGACTTCCGAACCGGTGGCGATCAGGATCAGCTCAGGCTCGCCTGCGCAATCCTTGAGCACATAACCGCCACGGCTGATGTTGGCAATCTGGCCAGCGTCGCGTTCCTGATGTTGCAGATTCTGCCGCGAGAAGATCAGCGCCGAAGGGCCGTCCTTGCGCTCCAGAGCGTTTTTCCAGGCCACTGCCGATTCCACGGCATCGGCTGGACGCCAGGTGTCGAGGTTCGGCGTGCTGCGCAGGCTGGTCAATTGCTCGATCGGCTGGTGCGTCGGGCCGTCTTCGCCCAGACCGATGGAGTCGTGGGTGTAGACGTGGATCACGCGCTTCTTCATCAAAGCCGACATGCGTACGGCGTTGCGCGCGTATTCCATGAACATCAGGAAGGTCGCGCCGTAAGGCACCAGACCGCCGTGCAGGGCGACGCCGTTCATGATCGCGGTCATGCCGAACTCGCGCACGCCGTAGTACATGTAGTTGCCGCTGGCATCTTCAGCGCTGACGCCTTTGCAGCCTTTCCACAGGGTCAGGTTGGAACCGGCGAGGTCAGCCGAACCGCCAAGCATTTCCGGCAGCAGCGGGCCGAAAGCGTTGAGGGTGTTCTGGCTGGCTTTGCGGCTGGCGATGGTCTCGCCCTTCGCCGCGACTTCGGCGATGTAGGCCGAGGCTTTTTCCGAGAAGTCGGCCGGCAGTTCGCCGCTCAGACGGCGGATCAGCTCATTGGCTTCAGCCGGGAATGCAGCGGAGTAAGCGGCGAAACGCTGATCCCACTCGGCTTCGACCGCGCGGCCAGCTTCTTTGGCATCCCACTCGGCATAGATCTCGGCCGGGATTTCGAACGGGCCGTGGTTCCAGTTCAGCGCCTGACGGGTCAGGGCGATTTCCGCGTCACCCAGTGGGGCGCCGTGGCAATCTTCCTTGCCCTGCTTGTTCGGCGAACCGAAACCGATGGTGGTCTTGCAGCAGATCAGCGTCGGTTGAGCGCTCTTGCGTGCGGTTTCGATGGCGGTCTTGATCTCTTCCGGATCGTGGCCGTCGACGTTGCGGATCACCTGCCAGTTGTAGGCTTCGAAACGCTTCGGCGTGTCATCGGTGAACCAGCCTTCGACTTCACCGTCGATGGAAATGCCGTTGTCATCGTAGAAGGCAATCAGCTTGCCCAGGCCCAGCGTGCCGGCCAGGGAGGCGACTTCGTGGGAAATGCCTTCCATCATGCAGCCATCACCGAGGAACACGTAGGTGTGGTGGTCAACGATGTTGTGGCCGGGACGGTTGAACTGCGCGCCCATGACTTTTTCCGCCAGGGCGAAACCGACGGCATTGGCCAGGCCCTGACCCAGCGGGCCGGTGGTGGTTTCGACGCCCGGGGTGTAACCGAATTCCGGGTGGCCTGGAGTGCGGCTGTGCAGTTGACGGAACTGCTTGAGGTCGTCGATCGACAGGTCGTAGCCGGTCAGGTGCAGCAGCGAGTAGATCAACATCGAGCCGTGGCCGTTGGACAGCACGAAGCGGTCACGGTCGGCGAACGACGGGTTGCTCGGGTTGTGCTTGAGGTAGTCGCGCCACAGCACTTCGGCAATATCTGCCATACCCATAGGGGCACCGGGATGGCCGCTGTTGGCTTTTTGCACGGCATCCATGCTGAGGGCACGAATGGCGTTGGCACGCTCACGACGGCTAGGCATCGCTGATCTCCTGGGTGTGAATAGACTGAAACGTAAAAAAGGAGGGCATTTTCCCTCACCCATGCGCCTCGGGGCAATGACAGATAGTCATCGGCAGGCGTTTTTCCAATCGATAGCACAGGTTTCGCTTGGTGAAACCTTTCCGCTATTCGTTTGTAGAGACTGCCGTCCGCCGAGAAGTGCCATTTATCGAGCAATATCAAAACTTTTTGATATTGGCCTTGCGGTGCCTTGCCCCCGTCTCTAGACTGCCAGCCCTATGAACTTACGCGTGCCTTCCATTCGCCATGACGATTGCGACGAGCTGGCGGCCTTGTGCAAGGCCGGTGGCGATCCGCTGCGGCTGAATGTCTTGCGCGCGCTGGCCAACGATTCGTTTGGCGTGCTGGAGCTGGCGCAGATTTTCGGCATCGGCCAGTCGGGCATGAGCCATCACCTCAAGGTGCTGGCGCAAGCCGACCTGGTGGCGACACGCCGTGAGGGCAACGCGATTTTTTATCGTCGCGCCCTGCCCCACAGCGGATTGCTCGGCGGCAAGCTGCACGCGGCGTTGTTGGAAGAAGTCGACGATCTGGATCTGCCTGATGAAGTGCAAGCACGCATCGAGCAGGTTCATGGTCAGCGCGCCGCCGCCAGCCGGGACTTTTTCGCCAGGGTCGCGGAAAAATTCCGTGCCCAGCAGGATTTGATCGCAGGCCTGCCGCAGTACCGTGACAGCGTGCTGGCCCTGCTCGACAAACTGAACTTCGATGGTGCCGCCACGGCCATTGAAGTCGGCCCCGGCGATGGTGCTTTTCTGCCGGAACTGGCCCGTCGCTTCGGCACCGTAACCGCGCTGGACAACAGCCCGGCGATGCTCGAACTGGCGCGTCAGGTGTGTGAACGTGAACAGCTGGCTAACGTCAGCCTGCAATTGGCCGATGCATTGAACGGCACAAGCCTTCAAGCCGATTGCGTGGTGTTGAACATGGTCCTGCACCATTTCGCCGCTCCGGCCGATGCGCTCAGGCACATGGCCGATCTGCTGCAACCGGGCGGTAGCCTGCTCGTGACAGAGTTATGTAGCCACAACCAGAGTTGGGCCAGGGAGGCCTGCGGTGATCTCTGGTTGGGGTTTGAACAGGACGATCTGGCCCGTTGGGCCACCGCTGCGGGACTCGTTCCCGGGGAAAGCCTCTATGTAGGCTTACGTAATGGTTTCCAGATCCAGGTTCGCCACTTTCAGCGACCGGCTGGCGACACTCACCATCGGTAAATTCAGGAAAACATCGAGATGAGCGAATACTCCCTCTTCACCTCCGAGTCCGTGTCTGAAGGACATCCGGACAAAATCGCCGACCAGATTTCCGATGCGGTGCTGGACGCCATTATTGCCCAGGACAAACACGCTCGCGTGGCCGTGGAAACCCTGGTCAAGACCGGCGTGGCCATCGTTGCCGGTGAAGTGACCACCAGCGCCTGGGTCGACCTGGAGCAGATCGTTCGTGACGTGATTTGCGACATCGGCTACACCAGCTCCGAAGTCGGCTTCGACGGCGCCACCTGCGGCGTGATGAACATCATCGGCAAGCAGTCCCCCGACATCAATCAGGGTGTTGACCGTGCCAAGCCTGAAGATCAGGGCGCCGGCGACCAGGGCCTGATGTTCGGCTACGCCAGCAACGAAACCGACGTGCTGATGCCAGCTCCGATCACCTTCTCGCACCAGCTGGTGCGGCGTCAGGCTGAAGCACGCAAGTCGGGCCTGCTGCCTTGGCTGCGTCCGGATGCCAAGTCGCAAGTGACCTGCCGTTACGAAGGCGGCAAGGTTGTCGGCATCGACGCTGTGGTGCTGTCGACCCAGCACAACCCGGAAGTGTCGTACAAAGACCTGCGCGAAGGCGTGATGGAGCTGATCGTCAAGCACGTACTGCCTGCCGAACTGCTGAGCAAGGACACCCAGTTCCACATCAACCCGACCGGCCAGTTCATCATTGGCGGCCCGGTAGGTGACTGCGGTCTGACCGGCCGCAAGATCATTGTCGACAGCTACGGCGGCATGGCCCGTCACGGCGGCGGCGCGTTCTCCGGCAAGGATCCATCGAAGGTTGACCGTTCGGCTGCCTACGCTGGCCGTTACGTGGCCAAGAACATCGTTGCGGCCGGCCTGGCCGAGCGTTGCGAGATTCAGGTTTCCTACGCGATCGGTGTGGCCCAGCCTACGTCGATCTCGCTGAACACCTTCGGCACCGGCAAGATCAGCGATGACAAGATCATCAAACTGGTGCGTGAAGTGTTCGACCTGCGTCCATACGCAATCACCACCATGCTCGACCTGCTGCACCCGATGTACCAGGAAACCGCAGCCTACGGCCACTTCGGTCGTGCGCCGCAGACCAAGACCGTTGGCGAAGACAGCTTCACCACGTTCACCTGGGAAAAAACCGACCGCGCCGACGCCCTGCGTTCTGCCGCTGGCCTGTAATACCCTGGCTGCATGAAAGCCCCGCACGGTTTGCGCCGTGCGGGGCTTTTTCATGCCTGACAGATTCTTGGGATCCATGTGGGAGCGAGCCTGCTCGCGAAGGCGCCCGCCCCGGCAACACCAGTTCCCCTGCCCCGAAACAGTTCGCAAAAAAGCCGCGCAACGTTCTTCAGATCCTCACCTACCCTTCAAGCATCACCCCCCGAGCAAGGACGCTCACAATGCTCTTCACACTGCGCCTGTTGCTGGGCTTCCTGCTGGCACTCATCACCCTCGTCAGCCAAGCCAACTGCCCGAACTGGGATCTTTCCCAAGCCCAACGCGAAATCACCGCCCTGCAAAACCAGATCGACCAATGGGACGACGCCTATCACCGCGAAGGCCGTTCATTGATCAGCGACGAACTCTATGACCAGTCCCAACTGCGGCTGAAAGAATGGCAAGCCTGTTTCAACCAGCCCTCATCCCCGCAGCCGTTGCGCACCGCGTCCGGCACGGTCACCCACCCCATCGCCCACACCGGCCTGGACAAGCTGCACAAAGTCGAAGACGTCGCCCACTGGTTGCGTGATCGCCAGAACGTCTGGGTGCAACCCAAGGTCGACGGCGTGGCTGTCACGCTGATCTACCGCCAGGGGGTATTGCAGCAGGCCATCAGTCGCGGTGATGGGGTCAACGGTCAGGACTGGACCGCCTCCGCGCGCAGGATCGCAGCCATTCCGCAACGATTGAGGCAGCCACGGGATCTGCTGGTACAGGGCGAACTCTATTGGCGCCTGAACGCCCATGTTCAATCACAGGCCGGCAGCGTCAATGCCCGCGCCACCATCGCCGGGATGATGGGACGTAAAACACTCGATGTTGAACAGGCCGCCGGGATCGGCCTGTTTGTCTGGGACTGGCCGCAAGGTCCTGTGCGGCTGCCGGAGAGATTGTCCGAACTCCAGGCATTGGGATTCGCTGCAACCGAAACCTATACACAGCCCATCAACCGATTCGAGGACGCGCAAAAATGGCGTGAACACTGGTATCGCTCGCCACTGCCCTTTGCCAGCGACGGCGTGGTGCTGCGCCAGAGCCAACGGCCACCCGCCGAACGCTGGCAGGCTCGCGCGCCGTATTGGGCGGTCGCCTGGAAATACCCTTTCGCCCAGGCATTGGCCGAAGTGCGCAAGGTCAAT
>NZ_JH635998.1:2656499-2658837 GCF_000257605.1 Pseudomonas sp. R62 | reverse complement strand
CAATTTCAAAATCGGCCGCACCGGGCGGATCACCCCAGTGTTGGAACTGCTGCCGGTCAGACTCGATGACCGCGAAATCAAACGGGTCAGCGTCAGCTCGCTCAAGCGCTGGCAAACCCTCGACATCCGTCCCGGCGATCAGGTGGCAATCAGTCTGGCCGGGCTGACCATTCCGCGCCTCGACAGTGTCGTGCTGCGCACCAGCGAACGGGCAGACATCAGCATTCCCGATGCCGGCGATTACCACGCCCTGAGCTGCTGGCAGCCGACGCCGGGGTGTGAAAGCCAGTTTCTCGCGCGTCTGACCTGGCTCAGTGGCAAGCAGGGCCTGGCCATGCAGCATGTCGGTCGCGGCACCTGGGAGAAACTTTTGGAAACAGGCCGTCTGAAACACCTGCTGGATTGGCTGACCCTCGATGCGTCAGAGCTTGCTAACATTGCCGGCCTCGGCGAGCGCAGCAGCGCACGTTTGATCCAGAGTTTTGAGGGCGCGCGGCAACAGCCGTTCGCTCGATGGTTGAAAGCGCTGGGCATGCCGCCGACCGGACAGGCACAACTGGACGATTCGTGGCAGGCCCTGGCACAACGCGACACTGAACAATGGCAGGCAGAAGCCGGCATCGGCCCGGGACGCGCGGCGCAACTGAGCGCATTCTTTCGCGACCCGCAGGTACTGGCTTTGAGTGAAACCCTGAAAGCCGCCGGAATCGACGGCTTCTGAACCTGCAATCCCCGCCCGGCGGGAACCCAACGGCCGGCCAGACGCTCCAACAGCGCAGTGCCCTCCCACCCCGATTGCCTTTGCACATGGAGCTTTTATGAAATTTCTCGCACCGCTCGCCCTGCTTACTCTTTGCGGCGTCATGGCCGCCCCGGTCATGGCCGAAGAAGACGGCCCGGGCCTGACCGGTTGCGCTGCCAAGAAGCAGGGCATCATCAATCAGATCGAACAGGCCAAGTCGCGCGGCAACATGGAGCAGCAGGCAGGCCTGGAAACCGCACTGCGTGAAGTCAATGAACACTGCACCGACGCCGGGCTGAAAAAAGAACGTGAGAACAAAGTGCTTGAGGCCAAGCATGAGGTGAGCCAGCGTCAGGCGGACCTCGACAAGGCCATGAAGAAGGGCGATCCGGAGAAGATCAACAAGCGCAAGGAAAAGCTCGCCGAGTCGCGCAAGGAACTGCAGGAAGCGCTGGACGAGATCGACAAGTAACCAAAGCCCTTTGGGGAGGGGATTTATCCCCTTCCGGCGGCGAGGCCGTCGCACATTCGGCTAGTTGGGTCCGACTGAAAAAACCCGGTTGTATGGTTTGGGGCTGCTTCGCAGCCCATCGGGGATAAATCCCCTCGCCACAAAGTACTCACTCGCCACAACGTACTCAGCAGCCTCAGGAATCAATGATCGCGAAACTCTTTATGGCAAGCACTGCAGGCATCTTCAACTTTCTGCACTGCCGGCCCGAGATTACCGGCCTTGTAAGGCTGAACCTGACTGGCGACCACCAATTCACCGGTAGCCGCTTCAAGGGCGCGGGCCAGTTCCTGAAAACGCGCCTGTTTCTGCCAGACATCGTCCTTGGCGCTGGTGTGATCTTCCTCGCGCACCTGTGGAAAATGCTTCCACGGTTCATGGGCCAACGCATCAAGTCTGACCGCGCCCTCAGCAAATTTCGGTCCGTCGAAGGCAATGCGCCCGCGCAACATGCCGCCGAGGTCTTCGCTGGTCTTGAGCATCTGCTTGAAGATGGCCTTGCGTTGACCCAGCGGCGAATTCGGGTCGACACCGCCACAGGCGGACAAGGTCAGGCAGGCCAGCAATACAACAGCAATGGGTTTCAGAGTCATGGTGGCTTCAGGTCGCGGAAATCGGCGGCCAGTATCCTCGGCTCACCGCCAAACACCAATAGCCCTATTAAAAATACGGGTTGGTCGAGCGCATGGAGCACTCGGCCAACCGGCACAGGAATCACTCCATGAACAGCCGCTTCACGGCCTGGCGTCACCCGCTTATCGTCACCCTTCCACTGCTCGCCATTCTCGCCGGTTGCACAGGCGGCGACAGCGCCAAACCAAAAACCCATGCGCTGGCTACCTATTCCAGCGCGACATGGGAAGCCTTGCCAGCGGTATCCGACAGCGATCTGGTCGCCGGTTTCGGCTCGTGGCGCAGCGCCTGCACACGACTCAAAGCCGACGCAGTCTGGGGGCCGACCTGCGCTGCGGCGGTGAATGTGCCGCAAAGCGCCGCCGAGATTCGTGCATTCCTCAAGCAGAATCTCGATGTCTACGGCCTGCGCGCCGAGAACGACAACCCCAACGGTCTGATCACCGGCTACT
>NZ_JH635998.1:2641522-2656479 GCF_000257605.1 Pseudomonas sp. R62 | reverse complement strand
CCGGTGTACCCCGGCAGCCTGACGCCCACCGCAACAGCAAACGTGCCGGTGTATGGCGTGCCGGAAGACATGATCATCGTCTCGCTCGACGGCATCTACCCGGAATTGAAAGGCAAGCGCCTGCGCGGCCGCCTCGAAGGTCGCGTGCTCAAGCCTTACGACGACGCGGCGACCATCGAATCCAAAGGCGTGAAAGCGCCAGTGGTCGCCTATCTGACTGATCCGATGAATCTGCAATTTCTGCAGATCCAGGGCTCGGGCCGGATTCAGACCGAGGACGGCAAACAGTTGCGCATCGCCTACGCCGATCAGAACGGCCACCCGTACCGGCCGATCGGTCGCTGGCTGGTCGAGCAAGGCGAGCTGAAGAAAGAAGACGTGACCATGACCGCAATCAGCAACTGGGCCAAGGCCAACCCGACGCGCATTCCGGAACTGCTGGCCAGCAACCCGAGCTACGTGTTCTTCACCCGCAACCCGGACAGCAACGAAGGCCCGCGCGGCTCGCTGAACGTACCGCTGACCGCCGGCTACAGCGCGGCAGTGGATCGCAAGGTCATTCCGTTGGGCAGTCTGTTATGGCTGTCGACCACCAAGCCGGATGGCACCCCACTGGTGCGCCCGGTCGCGGCGCAGGATACCGGCGGCGCGATTGCCGGCGAGGTGCGCGCGGATCTGTTCTGGGGCACGGGTGATGCGGCCGGGCAACTGGCCGGGGACATGAAACAGCAGGGGCAGATATGGATGCTCTGGCCTAAAGGAAAAGAGTTGCCGCAAGTGCCGCAGGTGGCGGATACACCGAAGCAAAAGTCTTAGGTTCTTCGTAGTCTGATCCATCGCTTTCGCGAGCACGCTCGCTCCCACATCTGAAATGCCTTTCCATGTGGGAGCGAGCCTGCTCGCGAAGAGGCCGGCAGCAATAGCCGATAATCAGATCGACACAAAGAAGAACGAAGCAATCAGCCCCATCCCGATAAACCACACCACCGAACGCAGTGCAGCCCAGTCGGCCAGGTAGCAGATGATGTACAGCAGGCGACTGGTGATAAACAGCACGGCCAGCACATTGACCGTCACCAGCTGCGCAGTGCCGACCAGGTGCGCAACGATCACCGCAGCGGCAAACGCAGGCGTTACTTCAAAGCTGTTCAGTTGCGCGGCGTGGGCGCGACGGGCGACGCCATCGACGCTGTCGAGAAAGTCCCGTGGATCATAATTGTCTTTGAGGCGGAAACCGCCGCTGGCCTTCGCCACGATCGTGCACACGTACGGCAGGAAAATCGCGATCAACACACACCACAGAGCCACTGTCATAACGTCGTCCTTTTTTCGATTGGAGAAATTGGCGAGCGATCAGAAATTCATCACCAGCATGCCGATCAGCACCTGCCCACAGGCTAAGAGCCGCGCCCGGCAGAAAGGTTCTTTCAGCTGGATATAACACGGCACTTCCAGCGCGCCGTCGATTAGTCAGATTATTGATTCGCCATGTGTCAGCAGCTGTTTATACTGCAACCACCGCGCCGTACTCAGCTGCACACCAAAAAATTCCAATAAAAGCTGCCTGCTCCGCTTTCTTCGAAAACGGTCGCTGGCACGCGTATGCCTGATCAAAGCGTCAAGACTACCGACAGAGACCTTGCGCATGCCCCTCGCTTTGCTTGCACTCGCCGTTGCCGCGTTCGGCATCGGCACTACCGAATTCGTCATCATGGGCCTGCTGCCCGACGTCGCCCGCGATCTGGCGGTGAGCATTCCTCACGCCGGACTGCTGATCACCGGTTACGCCCTGGGCGTGGTGTTCGGCGCACCGATCCTGGCGATCGGCACCGCCAATATGCCGCGCAAAGCGACATTGCTGGGCATGACGCTGATGTTCATCCTCGGCAACGTGCTCTGCGCGCTGGCACCCAACTACGCGACGCTGATGGCGGCGCGGGTGGTTACGGCGCTGTGTCACGGGGCGTTTTTCGGCATTGGCTCGGTGGTTGCTGCCGGGCTGGTTGCGCCGAACAAACGTGCGCAGGCGATTGCCATGATGTTCACCGGCCTGACACTGGCCAACGTGCTTGGCGTGCCACTCGGCACAGCGCTGGGCCAATACGCTGGCTGGCGCTCGACCTTCTGGGCGGTGTCGGTGATTGGCATTGTGGCGGCGTTGGCGCAATGGTTGTGGTTGCCGAAACACATCGCGATGGACAAGGCCAATCTCGCCAGCGAATTCAAAGTGCTGGGCAAGGCCAACGTGCTGCTGGCGCTGGGCATGAGCGTGCTGGCCTCGACCAGCCTGTTCAGCGTGTTCACGTATATCGCACCGATCCTGCAAGACATCACTGGCGTCAGCCCCCACGGCGTGACGGTGATGCTGCTGTTGTTCGGCGTCGGCCTGACAGCGGGCAGCATGCTCGGCGGGCGCCTGGCTGATAGCCGCTTGCTGCCGTCACTGGTCGGCGTGGCACTGGCAGTTGTGGTGATTCTCGCGGCGTTCAGCCAGACCAGCCGTGCGGTGATTCCGGCGGCGATTACCTTGGTGCTGTGGGGAATTTTCGCCTTTGCGCTGTGCCCGATTCTGCAGTTGCTGATCATCGATCAGGCGCACGAAGCGCCGAATCTGGGTTCGACGCTGAACCAGAGCGCGTTCAATCTGGGCAACGCAGCAGGTGCCTGGATTGGCGGGCTGGTGGTTGCCAGCGGCGCGGATCTGGCGGACCTGCCGTGGACCGGGGCGCTGGTCGGCGTGCTGACGGTGCTGACGGCGCTGTTGTTCATTTACCTGCAACGTCGGCGGGCGAGTGCGGTCAATGTGACTGGCTGAGACCTCTGCGACTAACCACCTGTGGCGAGGGGATTTATCCCCGTTGGGCTGCGCAGCAGCCCCAAAAACCTTCAATCGGGTTTTGTCAGGAATAATCGATAACCTGGTTTGCGACGGCTTCGCCGCCGAGCGGGGATAAATCCCCTCGCCACAATGAACTGTGGTGTGTCCCATGTCGCTGTTTGCCCATCAAACCCCTGCGTCCAACCTCCGGTCGCGCTCCATTCACTCTCCATCCAAAGGACCCCGGATGCTTGAACTCGTCGCCGCTTTCATCTGCCTCACCACCCTCCTGACCTTCGTCAATTTCCGCTTTATCGGCCTGCCGCCGACCATCGGCGTGATGGTTACCGCCCTGCTGTTCTCACTGCTCCTGCAAGGCCTCAGCGTCCTCGGCTTTCCCGGCCTCGAAGACCGCGTGCAGCAACTGATCGGCCAGATCGATTTCGGCGATCTGCTGATGAACTGGATGCTCTCGTTCCTGCTGTTCGCCGGCGCCCTGCACGTCAACCTCAATGATTTGCGCAGCTACCGCTGGCCGATCGGCCTGCTGGCCACCTTCGGCGTGTTGATCGCCACCGTGGTGATCGGCAGCCTGGCCTTCTACATTTTTGCCCTGTTCGGCTGGCACGTGAGTTTCCTCTACTGCCTGTTGTTCGGCGCGCTGATCTCACCGACCGACCCGATTGCCGTGCTCGGCGTACTGCGTACCGCCAACGCTTCGAAACCACTGAAAACCACCATCGTCGGCGAATCACTGTTCAACGACGGCACGGCGGTGGTGGTCTTCACCGTGCTGCTGGGCATCGCGCAACTGGGCGAAACCCCGACCGTCAGCGCCACGGCCATGCTCTTCGTCCATGAGGCCATTGGCGGTGTGTTGTTCGGCGGGCTGATCGGTTATCTGGTCTATCGGATGATCAAAAGCGTCGAGCAGCATCAGATCACCGTGATGCTGACCCTGGCCCTGGTGATCGGTGGCTCGGCGATGTCCACCGAACTGCACGTCTCGGCGCCGATTGCGATGGTGGTGGCCGGTCTGATCATCGGCAACCTGGGGCGCAATCTGGCAATGAACGACATGACCCGGCGTTATCTGGACGGCTTCTGGGAGTTGCTCGATGACATGCTCAACGCGCTGCTGTTTGCGCTGATCGGCATGGAGTTGTTGCTGCTGCCGTTCAACTGGCTGCACATGGCCGCCGCAGGTCTGCTGGCGGTGGCGATTCTGTTGTCGCGTCTGCTTACCGTGGCGCCGGCGATCCTGCTGCTGCGTCGCTGGCGCTCAGTGCCGGCCGGCACCATCCGCATCCTCACTTGGGGCGGTTTGCGCGGTGGTGTTTCGGTGGCACTGGCGCTGGCCCTGCCGCTGGGCCCGGAGCGCGATCTGCTGCTGAGCATCACCTACATCGTCGTGCTGTCGTCGATCCTGCTGCAGGGCCTGACCATCGGCAAACTGGTCAAGCACGCGACGCGCAACGAGCCGGCCAGCGTGCCTGAGCCAGCCCACCACTGATCATTTCTTGATCGACTGCGGATCGGGCTTGACAGCCTGATCTGCAGATTCCTTCGGCGCACCGCTTTCGCTGCGAATCTGCGCATGGCTGATCAGCGCGAAGATAAAGCTGCCGCCAATGATGTTCCCCGCCAGCGTAGGTCCGGCGAACACCGCCCAGAAATCACTCCACGGCAACTCGCCGGCAAACACCAGATACGACACTTCCGCCGATCCTACGACGATATGGGTGAAGTCGCCCAGCGCCATGAAGTAGGTGATGAGGATGATGATCCACATCTTCGCGCTCTCCATGGACGGGATCATCCAGACCATGGTGGCGATCATCCAGCCGGAGACGATGCCCTTGGCGAACATCTGACTGGCGCTGTGCTCCATGACCTTGCGGCCGATTTCGAGGAAGGCGACGTCGGTCTTGCTGTCGAAAATCGGCAGTTCCAGCATCACGTACGCCACCAGAATCGTCCCGCAGAGGTTGCCGACCAATACCACTGTCCATAGACGGATCAGGCGCAGGAAATTCTTCAGCGTCGGCCTGGTCATCACCGGCAGCACGGCGGTCAGGGTGTTTTCGGTAAACAGTTGCTGGCGCGCGAGGATGACCGCGAGGAAACCGGCGCAGTAGCCGAAACTGGCGATCACCTTGAATTCGTCGCCGTCGGGCAGGCGCGAATTGAGCAATCCCATGCCCATCAGCGACAGGCCCATGGTCAACCCTGCCGCCAGCGCCGACCACCACAGCGCGGCAATGCTGCGCTCCAGTTCCTGATCGCCCTGGGTGCGGATGATTTCATGCAGAACGGCCGCGCGCGGCGGCTGGCTCTTCTCGACTTCGTGCTGCTCCTTGGCCGAGAGGTCGGGGGTCTTGTCGCTGGTGGGGGTGGTCATGGCGTGGCAACCGGTGGGGGGGGATGTAGCTACGACCGTTGCGCTTCATGGCTGTTCAGTGGCCAGGCGAATCTCCGCTGAATTGGCAACCGCTTTCGCGAGCAGGCTCGCTCCCACAAGGATCACGCTGTACCTGTGGGAGCGAGCCTGCTCGCGAAGAATGCGCCGCCGATCTTATTGAACAGCTTCGTCATCCTTGAACTGGTCTTTCACATATTTGATCTCGGTCCGCCCGTGCGGCGCCGGCAGGCCGTCTTCGCCGAGGTTGACGAACACCATCTTCTCGACGGTCAGGATGCTCTTGCGGGTGATCTTGTTGCGCACTTCGCAGGTCAGGGTGATCGAGGTGCGGCCGAATTCGGTGGCGGTGATGCCCAGTTCGATGATGTCGCCCTGGCGCGAGGCGCTGACGAAGTTGATTTCCGAGATGTACTTGGTCACCACACGCTGGTTGCCCAGTTGCACGATGGCGTAGATCGCCGCTTCTTCATCGATCCAGCGCAGCAGGCTGCCGCCGAACAGGGTGCCGTTGGGGTTGAGGTCTTCGGGTTTAACCCATTTGCGGGTGTGGAAATTCATGTTCACTCCTGAGCGCTTGCCGAAAGATGCGCCCATCTTGGCAGACTGATCAGTCAGGCTCCAGGCAGCTGCGACTATGGTCGCCATTGGCGATCTTCATCTGGCCGACAGAAACCCTTTGGAAGATCAGCCCGGGCGGCTATAATCGCCCCCGTTTCAAAAAACGGTAACGTTCACTGGCTACCGTTTTCCCGCCACCTGTCCGAGGGGCGCTGCAGCAGGTTCGACCTGTCAGGCTCGGATGGGGCGTTGACCGGCTCACGCCGGACACTAAACGCACAACGGCGCCCATTCGCATACATTACGAATGGAGGCTCTTCATGAGCGCTGTCAACACGCCTGCCGATTTTACCGATTACAAAGTTGCCGACATGTCCCTGGCTGCCTGGGGCCGTCGCGAAACCATCATCGCCGAATCGGAAATGCCTGCCCTGATGGGTCTGCGCCGCAAATACGCTGCCGAGCAGCCGCTCAAAGGCGCAAAAATCCTCGGCTGCATCCACATGACCATTCAGACTGCCGTGCTGATCGAAACCCTGGTTGCCCTGGGTGCCGAAGTACGCTGGTCGTCCTGCAACATTTTCTCTACTCAGGATCAGGCCGCTGCCGCTATCGCTGCCGCCGGTATCCCGGTGTTCGCCTGGAAAGGCGAGACTGAAGAAGAGTACGAGTGGTGCCTGGAGCAGACCATCCTCAAGGATGGCCAGCCTTGGGACGCCAACATGATCCTCGACGACGGCGGCGACCTGACCGAGCTGCTGCACAAGAAATACCCGCAAGTGCTCGATCGCGTTCACGGCGTAACCGAAGAAACCACGACTGGCGTACACCGTCTGCTGGACATGCTGGCCAAGGGCGAGCTGAAGATCCCGGCGATCAACGTCAACGACTCGGTGACCAAGTCCAAGAACGACAACAAATACGGCTGCCGTCACAGCCTGAACGATGCGATCAAGCGCGGCACCGACCACCTGCTGTCCGGCAAGCAAGCGCTGGTCATCGGTTACGGTGACGTGGGCAAGGGCTCGGCTCAGTCCCTGCGTCAGGAAGGCATGATCGTTAAAGTCTCCGAAGTCGACCCGATCTGCGCCATGCAAGCTTGCATGGACGGCTTCGAACTGGTGTCGCCGTTCATCGACGGTATCAACGACGGTTCCGAAGCTAGCATCGACAAAGCGCTGCTGGGCAAGATCGACCTGATCGTGACCACCACCGGTAACGTCAATGTTTGCGACGCGAACATGCTCAAAGCCCTGAAGAAGCGCGCCGTGGTCTGCAACATCGGTCACTTCGACAACGAAATCGACACCGCTTTCATGCGCAAGAACTGGGCATGGGAAGAAGTGAAGCCACAGGTGCACAAGGTTCACCGCACCGGCGCTGGCAGCTTCGATCCACAGAACGACGATTACCTGATCCTGCTGGCCGAAGGCCGTCTGGTGAACCTGGGCAACGCCACCGGTCACCCGAGCCGCATCATGGACGGTTCGTTCGCCAACCAGGTACTGGCACAGATCTTCCTGTTCGGCCAGAAATACGCCGACCTGTCGCCAGCGCAGAAAGCCGAGCGTCTGACCGTTGAAGTGCTGCCGAAGAAACTCGACGAAGAAGTGGCCCTGGAAATGGTTCGCGGCTTCGGCGGCGTGGTCACCCAACTGACCAAGCAACAGGCTGACTACATCGGCGTCACCGTCGAAGGCCCGTTCAAGCCGCACGCCTACCGGTACTAAGAGCAGCTGGGAGCTTCAAGCTACAAGCTGCAAGTAAGGTCAAAAGCCGAGTTTGTCGTACGTAGCTTGAGTCTCTGCCACTATTTCAAAACAGCGTCAGGCCACAAGCTTCAAGCACAAGAGATCAGCGCACCTCCGCTGCTCTTGCAGCTTGAAGCTTGCAGCTTGCAGCTGGAGGTCCCCTCCAATGTCCCAAGACCGTCGCTACAGCTTCGAGTTTTTCCCGACCAAGACCGATGCCGGGCAAGAAAAGCTGCTTGCCACTGCCCGTCAGTTGGCCACTTACAACCCTGATTTCTTTTCCTGCACCTACGGCGCTGGCGGTTCGACCCGTGATCGCACGCTCAACACCGTGTTGCAGCTGGAAAACGAAGTCAAAGTACCCGCCGCTCCGCACCTGTCGTGCGTCGGTGACAGCAAGGACGACCTGCGCGGCCTGCTGAACGAATACAAGGCTGCCGGCATCAAGCGCATCGTTGCCCTGCGTGGCGACCTGCCGTCCGGCATGGGCATGACCAGCGGTGAGCTGCGTCACGCCAATGAACTGGTGGAATTCATTCGTGAAGAAACCGCCGATCATTTCCACATCGAAGTCGCCGCTTACCCGGAGATGCATCCGCAAGCGCGCAACTACGAAGACGATCTCGCCAACTTCGTGCGCAAGGCAAAGGCCGGTGCCGACAGCGCGATCACCCAGTACTTCTTCAACGCCGACAGCTACTTCTACTTCGTCGACCGTTTGCAGGCGCTGGGCGTGGATCTGCCGATCGTGCCGGGGATCATGCCGATCACCAACTACAGCAAACTCGCGCGCTTCTCCGATGCCTGCGGTGCGGAAATTCCGCGCTGGATCCGCAAGCAACTGGAAGCCTACGGCGACGACACGCGAAGCATTCAAAGCTTTGGCGAACAAGTCGTCAGCGAGATGTGCGAACGCCTGCTGCAGGGCGGCGCGCCGGGGCTGCACTTCTACTCGATGAACCAGGCCGAACCTAGCCTGGCCATCTGGAACAACCTCAAGCTGCCGCGCTGAAGGTTTTCCATGCGATAAAAAAGGCCCTCACCGGGCCTTTTCACTGAAAAGCACAAATGGAATATTGTTGTCGATGATCTGCGCGCAAACAAAAACACGCCCTCAACTGGTCTATCTGGTTTTCGGTGCCGAGACCTACCATCAGGAAGCTGTTTTCAGCATTGCCAGTGCTCTGGCGTGGTTGCGCGAGACACCGGATGCCGCGATCGATATCCAGGTCTTCAGCGACAATCCGCAACCCTACGAGCATCTCCCCGTGCGCATTCGCCCGCTGGACGCCGAAACGCGCCAGAAATGGAGCGAGCCCCACGGTTATCATTTCCGCATCAAACATGTCGCGTTGCGCTCGGTACTTGAAGAGCATGAAACGGCGCTGTTGATCGACACCGATACATTTTTCCACTGCTCGCCGCTGAAACTGTTCGAGCGGGTGCAGCCCGGCACCCTGCTGTGCAATGACTACTACGCCCGCTATGGCGACAACAAGATGAGCCTGCTCTACCGCACGCTGTCGGCCACACTGCTGGACAAAGGCCTGACTGACGATCACATGCGCCTGCTCAACTCCGGCGTCATCGGCTTGCACCGGCAGGACGCTCACGTGCTAGACCGCTCCATCGCTTTGATTGATGAGCTGTTCCCGTCGGCACAGGGCGCCTACACCCTCGAAGAGTTCTGCCTGTCAGTGGCCGCCTACCGCACGCTCGACGTCAACAAGTGCCCGGATCTGATTCACCATTACTGGAGCCGCAAGCACCTGTTCAGGGCCAAGGTTCAGGCCTGGGTCGCCAAACATGGCGACAACCCGACCGGCGAGGCTGCACTGGACGACACCCGACGTGTATCACCGCAACTGCCTCGACCACCGCGCTTGCAGCGCATGTTCTACAAGCTCGTCACGCTGCTGCTGCCGGCGCATCTGCGTCAGTTCATTCGCGAAATCCTTTACGGCTGCTATGAACATCCCAACGAGTTCGATCAGGCGTGTGCAGCGGTCTGGTGGGACAAGGCGCTGGAAAACCAGCAGCAACGCATTGGCAAGCCGGTTTGCAGGCACTTGCTCAGGGACTGGTTCAGTCGCGGTCTGGTCAAGCGGATCTTGGGTGCGCGCCACGCCAAGGTCCATCAGCACCTACTGAAAACCGCAAGCAAATAAGGCCATCGCGGCCATTGCGCCCGGGGTCTGCGCGAAACATGCATGCCAGAGCTTCTCATCAGGCGTTTCGCGTACTAACCTCAGGCCATGCCCCTTATTGCCCAACTGCTGAGCGTTATTCTTCTGACTTGCCTGAGCGTCGCCGCTCGGGGGGAGAAGTTGCGTATTGTCACCGAGCCGTGGGCGCCGTACGTCTACGAACAGGGTGGCAAAAACCTTGGTCTTGACTACGAAACCACCGCCATCGTGTTCCAGCGTCTGGGCATTGAAGTGGAATGGCAGTTCCTGCCGTGGAAGCGCTGCCTGTCGATGCTCGAGACCGGCCAGGCCGACGGTGCGCTGGACATCTTTCACAGCGCCGAACGCGACGCCACCCTGCTCTATCCCAGCGAACCTTTGTCCGACGTCGAATTCGTGATGTTCTACGCCAATGAGCGGCCGCATCCTTTCAACACCCTCGAACAACTCAAAGGCCTGACCATCGGCACCTCGCCGGGTTATCTGTACAGCCCTGACTTCAGCCAGTCGGACCTGTTTACCCGTGAGCCGGCACCAACTCATGAAGCCAATTTCGGCAAACTGGTGCGCGGGCGTATCGACCTGCTGATTACCGATCGCCGCGTCGGTCAGCATTTGCTCGATGAGCTGAATATTCGCGATCTGATCACGGAAAACCCGACGGTTATCAGTCGTCAGAGCCAGTTTCTTGCAGTTCGGCGCAATGCCGGTATGGATTTGCTGGTGCAGCGTTTCGGCGCCGAGCTCAAGCGGTTCAAGCGCGAACCGGCCTACGCCGAGCTCAGCGCGCGTTACGGTGCTGCGCCCGTTGATAGCGCGTCACTGCGTTCGGCCACGGCCGGCGGCAAAACCGTTGAGCAGCAGGAAAGCAGCGCGCAGTGATTGCTCTGTTATACTCCGGCGTTCCCGCCAGGCTCACGCCCGGACGCCCGGAACCGTAACAGGCCTCTCGACCCGCTACAGCGCAGCTTCCAGCCCGCGCGAGCGCTCCTGACGTGCCTTCGGAACCGCCGCTGGACCGGACGGGATTGCGTCCTCTTAAACGTGATTCGCGCCAGGCAAGACTCCCATTGGGCCAAGCCCTAACTAAAACAGGATTACTCATGTCCTTTGCTTCCCTCGGTCTCTCCGAGGCTTTAGTCCGTGCCATCGAAGATGCGGGCTATACCGAGCCTACTCCGGTGCAACAGCGGGCCATTCCCGCCGTGTTGCAAGGTCGCGACCTGATGGTGGCGGCTCAGACAGGTACCGGTAAAACCGGCGGTTTCGCCCTCCCGATTCTGGAGCGGTTGTTCCCCAACGGTCACCCGGACAAATCCCAGCGTCACGGCCCGCGCCAACCGCGCGTGCTGGTCCTGACCCCGACCCGCGAACTCGCGGCCCAGGTGCACGAGAGCTTCAAGATCTACGCCCGTGACCTGAAATTCGTCAGCGCCTGCATCTTCGGCGGCGTCGGCATGAACCCGCAGGTCCAGGCCATGTCCCGTGGCGTCGACGTCCTCGTCGCCTGCCCGGGTCGCTTGCTCGACCTCGCCGGCCAGGGCAGCGTCGATCTGTCCCACGTGGAAATTCTCGTTCTCGACGAAGCCGACCGCATGCTCGACATGGGTTTTGTCCACGACGTGAAGAAAGTCCTCGCACGTCTGCCGGCCAAGCGTCAGAACCTGCTGTTCTCGGCGACTTTCTCCAAAGACATCACCGATCTTGCCGGCAAACTGCTGCACAATCCGGAACGCATCGAAGTGACGCCGCCGAACACCACGGTCGAGCGCATCGAACAACGCGTGTTCCGCCTGCCGGCCAGCCACAAACGTGCGCTGCTGGCGCACCTGATCACCGCCGGCGCGTGGGAACAGGTACTGGTCTTCACCCGCACCAAGCACGGCGCCAACCGTCTCGCTGAATACCTGGACAAACATGGCCTGCCGGCTGTGGCGATCCACGGTAACAAGAGCCAGAACGCGCGCACCAAAGCCCTGGCCGACTTCAAGGCCGGCGAAGTACGCATTCTGGTTGCCACCGACATCGCCGCCCGTGGTCTGGACATCGACCAGTTGCCGCATGTGGTCAACTTCGAGCTGCCGAACGTCGATGAAGACTATGTGCACCGTATCGGCCGTACCGGCCGCGCCGGTCGTTCCGGCGAAGCGATCTCGCTGGTCGCGCCAGACGAAGAGAAGCTGCTGAAAAGCATCGAGCGCATGACCAAGCAGAAGATTGCCGACGGCGATCTGATGGGCTTCGACTCCAGCACCATCGAAGCCGAGAAGCCGGAAGCCCGCGAGCGTCCGGACATCCGCAACCCGCGCAATTCCCGTGGCCCACGTGGCGACGGCCCGAATGGCGGCGGCGGTGGCGGCGGTCGCAAGGACAAAGGCAAAGACAAGGGCAAGGAAAAGCCGGCCGGTGAACGTGGCGAGCGCCCTGCCCGTCAGCAGAAACCGCGCGAAGGCACCCCGAGCCGCGAACAGCGCCCGAGCCAGCCACCGCGTGCAGCGGCTGACCGTGCCCCGGACGAATTCCTCGACGACGATATCGATAACTTCGGTAACCGCGTTGACTACGTGCCGAAGGCCGCTCCTGCCGGCGGCCGTGGCCGTCGTCCGGGCGCACCGGCGCAAGGCGCAGGCGCACCACGCGGTGGTCAGCCTCAGGGACGCCAGAACGGTCCGCGCAACAGCAACGGTTCGAGCACCGGCACGCCACCGGCCAAACGCAGCGGCCCACGCAATGGCGCACCGCGTGACGGTCAGGGTCGTCGTGACGAATCCGCGCCGCGCAACCGCCGTCCGGCCCGTGACGATCAGCCACGCAGCGAACCGGCCGTGCAGAATCCGCGCAGCAACGGGCCGAAGATCATGCACAAGGAATCGAAAGCCGACCGCTTCCCGACGCCTGAGCAGCTCGATCAACTGCCAAGCCGCCCACGTGGCGAGAAACCAGCACTGCTGACCCGCAATCGCTGAGTTTCATACCGTCATGAAAAATGCCCCGACTCGAAAGAGCCGGGGCATTTTTTTACCTCGATTATCTCTGCCACACCGCAATACCCCTGTGGGAGCGAGCCTGCTCGCGAAGGCGGCGGGTCAGTCAGCAATGATGTTGCCGGAATGACCGCTTTCGCGAGCAGGCTCGCTCCCACAGGGAATGTGTCGCAGGCAATAAAAAACGCCCCGGGCCTTTCGACCAGGGGCGTTTTATTGTGGCGAGCGAAAGTTATTTGACTTTCACACCTTCCAGCGAGATATCCAGATCTGCTGTTTGCGAGGTTGGGCCTGGGCCCTTGATCCCGAACTCGTTCAGATTGAGAGTGGTCTTGGCGTTGAAGCCAGCGCGCTCGCCGCCCCATGGATCCTTGCCTTCGCCGTTGAATGTGGCCTTGAAGGTCACAGGCTTGGTCACGCCGTGCAAGGTCAGGTCGCCGGTCACGTCAGCAGTCTTTTCACCGGTCGATTTAACGGCGGTGGAGACGAACTTGGCATCAGCAAACTTGCTCACGTCGAGGAAGTCTTTGCTGGCGATGTGCTTGTCACGTTCAGCATGGTTCGACCACAGGCTGGCAGTTTTCACATCCACAGAGATCTTGCTGGCTTCAGGCTTGGCCGAATCCCAAGAGAAAGTACCGTCGAAATCTTTGAAGGTACCGTGGATGAAGCTGTAACCCAGGTGGCTGATTTTCCAGTCAACGAAGGCGTGCTGGCCTTCCTTGTCGATTTTGTAGTCCGCAGCCATGGCCTGACCAGCCGAGAGCAGTGCAGAACCGATTGCCAGAGCGGCCAGAGTCTTTTTCAACATGCTTTCTTTTCCTTTGAGTCGAGGTTGAATTTCAGGCTTTGCGACCGAGCATTCGAGTGAGGGTCGCATCACGATCGATAAAGTGGTGCTTCAATGCTGCCAACGCATGGAGACCGGAAAAAAATACCAGTGCCCACGCCAGCCAGAGATGAATCACCCCAGCGGTATCTGCCTGATCCGGTAGTCCGGAGAGCAGTGCAGGAACTTCAAACAGGCCAAACACCGGGATCCCGACACCGTCTGCGGTGGAAATCAGGTAACCGGCCATCATCACAGCGAACAGCGCCAGATACAGAAACCCGTGGCCGAACTTGGCGCCGATACGGGTCATGCGGCTGTAGCTTTGCAGCGTTGGCGGCGGCGGGCTGATGAAACGCCACAGCACCCGCAACACCATCACACCGAGCAGCACCAGACCGATGCTCTTGTGCAGATCCGGCGCGTCTTTGCGCCAGGTGCTGTAGTAATCCAGCCCGACCATCCACAGACCCAACGCAAACAGCCCGAAGACCGCCAACGCCACGCCCCAGTGCATGAAGATGCTGACCCAACCATAGCGCGAAGAAGAGTTACGTAGCTGCATTGCCCAAATCCTGTGAGAACTGCGAACCAAGACTAGCGAGTTATCTATCGAATTAAAGCGGAAAATTTTGCTTTGAAATATCGAGAAATACGATCAAGAGTCTGCGAGCGAGGTGTTAAGGAAGGATTAAAGGCGATCTCAGGATAGGGCGCTTGAACAAATGAACGGTTTTGATATCGGGCGCCTGCGCAAACCCAAGCAAAAGTGGCTGAGGAAACTGCGGAACGGGACAGAGTTCTTCAAGTGGGAGTTTTAACTGACCAGCCATTCATGGCCGATCAGTTATGAAGTACTGCCGGCGGTTGCAGGCATTCGGCACTGTAGGGGTCTATGTGGCACTTGTGCGCCAGTTCAGAACCATAGCCGCCGGGGAAAAATTGCCCGTTGCTACATCCGGAAAGTGCAATCAAAACCAGTATCGCGATAAGCGTTTTCATAGCATGCCTCCAATTTTTTCCAGCATAAAATTGGCGCGCTGGCAGCCGCTATCACCTCATTCCGAGCATCTTGTGGGAAGGCTCCGGTACGCCGGTAAGTCCCGTAACCGGATGACGAAGGACTGAAACGCAGGGCAAAAAAAACGCGACCCGAGGGCCGCGTTTTCATGTGAACAAAGCCTTACTGCGCCTTGGTCTCGGTCGTTGCAGCAGGCTTGGCCGCTGGTTTCTTCGCCGGCTCAGCCTTTTTCGCTGCCGGTTTGGCCGCCGGCTTTTTCGTTTCGGTTTTGGCCGCAGGCTTCTTCGCCGCTGGCTTGGCCGCTGCTTTTTTCGCCGGCTCGGCTTTCACCGGGGCCGCTGGTTTCGGTGCTTCCACCGGCGCAGGTGCAGGTGCCGGGGTCGGCGCA
>NZ_JH635998.1:2638560-2641254 GCF_000257605.1 Pseudomonas sp. R62 | reverse complement strand
CAGGTGCTGGCTCTGGCGCTTTCGCAGGCTCTGACTTCTTCTCGTCATCCGAACCGCCGAACAGGTTGCTGAAGAAGTTGCCCTTCTTCGCCGCCACCGCACCCGCCGCGCCTGCCGCTGCTGCTGCAGCCGGAACCACTTTGACCGGTTCAAAGGACTTGCCTGCCGCCAGATCTTCAACCTGACTGGCAGCGCGCTGGCCGGTGCGCAGTGCGCCTTCCAGGGTGCCCGGGTACAAGGTGTCGGTGTGTTCGCCGGCGAACGCTACGCGTTGCAGCGGACGTTCCCACAGGCGCCAGAACTTGCTGATCTGCCCCGGGCCGTAAGCCAGGTAGGCGCCGCCCATCGACGGGTCGGTGCTGTAGCGGCGGATTTCATAACCGGTGAACGAGCCACGGGCCTGTGGATAAAACGCGTGCAGGCGGATCAGCACCTGATCGACCATCTGCTTGTCGCCGAACGCCTGCATCACACGGGCGTTGTCGCCGGACAGGTTGATCACCACGTTGGCGCCGCCCTTCAGCGCCGGTTCGATCCAGAGCATGCCTAAACCTGCGTTGCTGTAGATCTCGCCGGACATGCGCGATTTGCTTTCCCACACGGGCGTCTTGAACTTCAGCATGATCTGGTCGCGCCAGCCGTAGTTGGTGCCCTTGATCGCCGCCAGATGCTGGGCATCCAGCGCCGGGGTCAGCGAGATCTTGTTCAGTGCGCGCAACGGCACCGCCAGCACCACGTAGTCAGCCTGATAGCCGACGCTGCCGACTTTGACGGTCACGCCGTCCTTGTCCTGGATGATGGCCGAGACCGGCGAGCTGGTCTTGATGGTCTTGATCTGTTTGACGAAGGCCTGCGCCAGCACCTGGCTGCCGCCGACCAGACGCGAGGCGCGCAGGTCGCGGTCGGAAACGCCGCGATAAACGCGGTTCTGCTGAGCGAAATACAGCAGCGACAGACGCGAAGGTTCGTCGTAGTGGGTGCGGATGTCCTGGTTGATCAGCTGACGCGCAGTGGCCGGCAGGTTCTGCTTGTCGAGCCAGCTAGATACGGTGATCTGATCCAGTGCATGCAGGGTGGCGGTCGCCGCCGGGTTCTGCGGGTCGTCGATCGAGCGCGCCAGATCGTCGAGGGTTTTCTGGTAGCGCTTGAGCGCATCGGCGGTGGCTGGCTGCTTGGTGGCCAGATCAGCGGCGGAGAAATAATCGCCGTCGATCAGATAGCCCGGGGTACGGACGAATTCCGGCGCCGGCGTGGTGCCGAGCTTGAAGGTCGACACGTACTTGTTCAGCACCGGCTGGGTCTTGTCGTTGCCGATCCACTCGCTGGTGGCCATGCCCGAGCGGCCGCCCAGGCTCGGCTTGGCTTCCAGCAGAGTGACCTGCCAGCCTTTGTTCTGCAGTTCGTAAGCAGCGGTCAGACCCGACAGGCCGCCGCCGATCACGATTGCGGTTTTATCCTTGGCCAGCGCCTTAACGCTGAACAGCCCCAACATCACCAGCGCACAGGCGCGCAGCCAACCGACAGACATTCAGCGAACTCCGGAAAAACATGTGGGAAAAAGCAGTTTTGCGAGTCAGACGACTCAAAGAACCGCGAAGAATACGTTAGCCATCAAAACGCCGCCAGCGACGTCTATCGGCTCAGACAAAGTAGCTCAATCGACACAATGGGTTGTTCCCGCGCGATGCATTGCATAGGCTTGCGCGATTGTTCGCCCGCGCCTGACGCGAGCCGCCTCGAGGAGACTGTAAATGGGCCTGAATAACCAGTGGATGCAACGCGATCTTGCGGTGTTGTGGCATCCCTGCACCCAGATGAAAGACCACGAACAGCTGCCGCTGATCCCAATCAAGCGCGGCGAAGGCGTCTGGCTCGAAGACTTCGAAGGCAAGCGCTACCTCGACGCAGTCAGTTCCTGGTGGGTCAACGTGTTCGGCCACGCCAACCCGCGCATCAACCAGCGCATCAAGGATCAGGTCGATCAACTCGAACACGTGATTCTTGCCGGTTTCAGCCATCAGCCGGTGATCGAGCTGTCCGAGCGTCTGGTGAAAATGACCCCGGAAGGCTTGAACCGGGTGTTCTACGCCGATAACGGTTCGTCGTGCATCGAAGTCGCGCTGAAGATGAGTTTTCATTACTGGCTCAATCGCGGCCAGCCGAACAAGAAGCGCTTCGTCACCCTGACCAACAGCTACCACGGCGAAACCATGGCAGCGATGGCGGTCGGCGATGTGCCGCTGTTCACCGAGACCTACAAAGTCCTGTTGATGGACACCATCAAAGTGCCGAGCCCGGATTGCTATCTGCGTCCCGACGGCATGAGCTGGGAAGAACACTCGCGCAACATGTTCGCCGCCATGGAACAGACGCTGGCAGCGAATCATGACAGCGTCGCTGCAGTGATCGTCGAGCCGTTGATTCAGGGCGCCGGCGGCATGCGCATGTATCACCCGGTGTACCTCAAGCTGTTGCGCGAGGCCTGCGACCGCTATGGCGTGCACCTGATCCACGATGAAATCGCCGTCGGCTTCGGCCGTACCGGGACGATGTTCGCCTGCGAACAGGCCGGCATCCGCCCGGACTTCCTCTGCCTGTCCAAGGCCCTGACCGGCGGCTACCTGCCGCTGGCCGCGTGCCTGACCACCGACGAGGTCTACAGCGCCTTCTACGACGACTACCCGACCCTGCGCG
>NZ_JH635998.1:2632948-2637593 GCF_000257605.1 Pseudomonas sp. R62 | reverse complement strand
GCCGGTGTTGCTGGCGGACTGGCTCAAGCAGACCGAAGCCGAATTGAAACTGGTGCTGCACCCGGTCGCAGAACCGCTGGTCAGCCATGCCAAACCGGCGACGCTGGCGTTCCTGATCGGACCGGAAGGTGGCCTGACGGACGGCGAAGTCGAGCAAGCCAAGGCCAACGGCTTCCACGCCGCCCGCCTCGGCCCACGCGTACTGCGTACCGAGACCGCGCCGGTGGTGGCGCTGGCGGTAGCCCAGCAACTTTGGGGTGATTTCTAAACCTTTTTGCCGGACTGATCGTTCCCACGCTCTGCGTGGGAATGCGGCCCGGGACGCTCCGCGTCCCAAACAGCGTGACGCAGAGCGTCACAGGAGGCGTTACCACGCAGAGCGTGGGAACGATCAGTCAGCCGGGCTACAGGACGTAAAACAGAATCGCGACAAAGTGCAGCAAGCTCCCGGCAATCACGAACAGATGCCAGATGCCATGGGCATGCCGCAGCCGGTGATCGAGGGCAAAAAAGATAATCCCCACCGTATACAACACCCCGCCCGATGCCAACCAGGCAAACCCCGTCGTGCCCAGTGCGGCAATCAGCGGTTTGACCGCGACCAGCACGATCCAGCCCATCACCGCGTAAATCACGATCGACAGAATCCGTGCCTCGGAGCGCGGTTTGATCTCTTGCAGGATGCCGATCAGCGCCAGCCCCCAGACAATCCCGAACAGCGTCCAGCCCCACGGCCCGCGTAACGTCACCAGGCAAAACGGCGTGTAGCTGCCGGCGATCAGCAGGTAGATCGAAAAATGGTCGACCTTCTTCATGATCGCTTTCTTGCGCCCGCGCACGCTGTGGTACACGGTCGAGGCGCTGTAGAGCACCAGCAAAGTGAAGGCGTAGATCGCCACGCTGACGATCTTCCACGGACTGCCGTCGAGGCTGGCAATCACCAGCATCCATACGCCGCCGATAAACGCGGCGATGGCTCCGACCAGATGGGTCCAGGCGTTGAGTTTTTCCCCGTGATACATGTGTCGCATACCTCGTAGTCACAACCGCAAGCGCGCAAGGCTCGGGCCTTGAGCGTAAAAGCGCAATGTTTCTGTTCAACCTCGCCTGCGCGTCACGCGGGAATTGGGCACAATCGGCCGATACCAAAAAGAGTCCGCGCCATGCTGATCGACGAAGAATTGACCCTGAAAAAACTCGAGGTGTTCCTCGCCTTCATGCGCACCGGCAACCTCGCCCGCGCCGCCGCCGAATTGCAGACCAGCAACGTCAGCGTGCACCGCGCCATTCACTCTTTGGAAAACGCCCTGCGCTGCCCGCTGTTCAAACACGAAGGGCGCAATCTGACGCCACTGGAAAGCGCCTATGTGCTGGAAGAACGTGCGCAGAAGCTGATCAACGACGTCGTCGACAGCGTACGCCTGACCCGCGAAGCCGCCGGGTTCTCCGCCGAGCGTTTCAAGCTCGGCTCGCTGTATTCGCTGACGGTGAAAACCGTGCCGCAGCTGATCATGGGCCTGAAAATCCGCCGCAGCGAACTCAACATCGACCTGATTCTCGGCTCGAACATCGACCTGCTCTACAAGCTGAAAAACATGGAAGTCGACGCGATTCTGGTGTCGCTGGACGACAGCATCAACGACCCAGATTGCGAACAGATTGCGCTGTTTTCCGACGACATCTTCCTCGCCACCCCGGCGGATTCAAAATTCGCTCAGCGCAGTGAAGTCGATCTGGCGGAAGTGCGCGATGAAACCTTCATCACCCTGACCCAGGGCTTCGCCACGCATCAGGACGGTGTGCGGGTGTTCAAGCAGGCAGGGTTCGAGCCGAAGGTGGCGATGCAGGTCAATGACATCTTCACTTTGCTGAGCATGGTCAGCTCAGGGGTGGGCTACGCCTTGTTGCCGGGGCGGATTGCGGCGGTGTACGAGAACCGGGTGAAGCTCATCCCGTTGCAGGTGAAGTACCGCTTGCAGCAGCACATTGGCGTGGTGTTTCTCAAGGCCAAGGAGCGTGATCCGAATCTGCTGGCGTTGCTGGCGGAATGTCGGATGTATGCCAATCGCCAAGCCAGCTCATGATCGTTCCCATGCTCTGCGTGGGAATGCCTCAATGGACGCTCTGCGTCCGCTTTGGGACGCGGAGCGTCCCGGGCTGCATTCCCACGCAGAGCGTGGGAACGATCAATGTCAGGTCGATCAGCCCATCAACCCGCGCATCGCCAGAAACAGCAGCGAAGGCCCCAGCAGACACCCAAGCGCGGTGTAGAACGCCGCCGTCAGGCAACCATATGGCACCAGCTTCGGATCGGTGGCCGCCAAGCCGCCGGCAACGCCGCTGGAGGTGCCCATCAAGCCGCCGAAAATCACCGCGCTGCGCGGGTTGTTCAGGCCGATCATCGGTGCCACGAACGGTGTCATCACCATCACCAGAATCGCCTTGATCAGCCCCGCCGCGATCGACAGCGCCATCACCTCGGAACTGGCACCGATCGCCGCGCCGGTCACCGGGCCGACGATATACGTCACGGCGCCCGCGCCAATCGTGGTCAGGCTGACCGCATCGGTGTAACCAAACGCCATCGCCACGCCAACGCCCGCCACAAACGAGGTGCCGACGCCGACAAACAGCGCCAGCACGCCGACAAACCCGGCGCGTTTGAGCTCGTCGACACTCACGCCAAACGCGGTGGCGACAATCGCAAAATCGCGCAGCATGGCGCCGCCGAGCAGGCCGATACCGGACAACAACGGAATATCCACCACGCCCTTCTGCCCGCCGGTCAGCGCGCCGCCGACATAAGACAGCACCAGCCCGAGCAGAATCGCAATCGCTGAACCGTGCAAACGGCCCTTGGTGAAGGTGTTGGACATCCAGTAGGACACCCACATGGTCAGGCCGACAATCAAAAAGCCGCTGATCAGACCGTAGCCGGTGATCACTTTCATCATTGATTCGTACATGGCGATCACCCCGCAGTCTTGGCAGGAGCAATCGGCGTTTCTTGCTTGTTGCCCATGCGCGTCAGCACCGGCACCAAGGCAAAAGCGATCACTACGGCGAGGGTGCCGGCAAGAATCGCCATCGGCCCGCCCTTCAGCGCACCGTAGACATTCTGCTGCGCGGCCATGGCGACCACGATGGGAATGTAGATCGCGCTCCAGAACTCCACGCCCTGCTCGGTCTTGCCCTTGAGCCAGCCACTCTTGTAGAGATAGCTGCCCAGGCCGATCAACAGCAGCATCGCAATGCCGACACCGCCGACGTTGGCCGGCACGCCGATCAGCTTGCCGAGCAGTTCACCAACCCAGATACCGACCAGCGTGCAGAAGGCGAGAAACGCCACACCGTAAATAATCATTGTTGTAGTCCTCAAAGTGCATCGTCGAATGTTGTTTTTGTTGTTCGAAGCTTGAGTCGCGGCGGTTTTATAGTTGGCGGCCACCCTCCTCTCGCAACAGCGCTTGCAGGGTGTCGAGGCGGGCACTATCGAAGGCAGTGACAGTGCCCTGCTCGAACACCCGGCGCGCCAGCCCGGTCAGCACCGCACCGGGCGGCAGTTCGATCTGTAGACGTACGCCGCGCTCGTAGGCGCTTTGCACGGTGCCGCGCCAGTCCACCACGCGGCACATGTTGAACGCGAGGTCGTCGCGCAGCGCTTCGACTTTGCTCACAGGCCGCGCGCGACTGCCGCTCAGATAAGCGATTTTCGGGTTCTTCAGTTCAACCTTGGCGAAGGCCTCGGCAAGCGCCTGCGCCGGTTTTTCCAGCAATGGGCAGTGCGACGGCACGCTCACCGCCAGACGCTTCGCCAGTCCGGCGCCACGATTGCGCGCCAACTCGGCCACCGCTTGCATGGCCCGGTCGCAGCCGGCAATCACCACTTGGTTATCGGCATTGATATTGGCCAGATACACCGGCGAATCTTCGCTATGCACCTGCGCCAGCAGCGTTTCGACGGTGGATAACTGCAAACCGATGATCGCGGTCATGCCGTAGCCCTGTGGATAAGCCTGCTGCATCAACTCACCGCGCAGGCTGACCAGATGCAACGCGTCATTGAAGCTCAAGGCGCCCGCCACCACCGCCGCCGGGTAGGCACCGATGGACAGGCCGGCGACGTAATCCGCAGTCAGTCCATCCTGCAATAACTGCCGCGAAGCAGCGACACCGGCGATCAGCAGGCACAGCTGCACCGCTCTGGTCGTGCGCAATGCCTCGGCTGAATCCAGCAGCGCAACATCTTCGCCCAGCACATCACTGGCCTCGACCAACGTTTCCCGAGGCAAACGCTGGAGCATGCCCGCTTGCTGCGCGCCCTGGCCGGGAAACACCAACAGACTGCTCACGCCGCCTGCTCCTGCGGGTTCCACGGATCAATTACCAGGCAAGCCTGATCAGCATTTTTCAGCAGCACTCGGAACGAACCGCTGGCCCATTCACGCAGCGCCACAGCACCGAATGGCGTTTGCAATTGCATGTCGACCCGGCACACAGCCTGATCGAAAAGCGCCACGAGTTTGCAGGCCTGATTGCGTGTGATCATCTGCGGCGCACGCAGAATCAGATCGAGATCACTGGCCGCGTGCATTGCTCTGAAACCACTGGCCAATTCAAACCCGACACTGCCGCTGACACCCCA
>NZ_JH635998.1:2622571-2631770 GCF_000257605.1 Pseudomonas sp. R62 | reverse complement strand
ATGATCGGGCGTTTCTGTGCGCTGTCGCGGTCGGCGCTGATCGCATCATCCACAGCCTTGGCCAGGCCCCAGCCTTCGAGCAGACCGACCTCGCCATTGCGGGCGCGGGGGAAACGATTGTCCGGGTCGGCGACCACCGCAATGAATCGCCCCAGTTCACCGTCAGCCACTTTCAACGACGGCGGCAGGCCTTCGACGCTTTTAGCGCCGGTACTCAAGGCGTTGAACCAGTGCAAACCGCGCAGAGAATAGCCACTCATGAGCGCTCTCCTTGATACAGATCGCGAACCACTGAGGGTTCGATTTGCGGGTCAGTGTTCAGACTGCCCAGACGCTGCAGGAACCATTCGGCGCTTTGGCTGCGTGGCTGAGCCGGCAAGCCTTGCTGGAGCAGTTCGCCAACCTGCTGGCGAATCCGCGCCACGTCATCGCCAACATAACGGTCCACCAGCCCCGTGTTGAAACGCTGTTCGCCGCCGGTCAGGCTCCAGATGAAGGGCCGGTCGCGTGAGTCATATTCCTCGATCCCGGCTTCCTGCTCGATGACTTGCGGGCCGTTCAAGCCGAGGCGCGCTTCCTGAGTCACCAGCAGATAACTGCATAGCGCTGCGGCAATCGACATGCCGCCGAAGCAACCGACGCTGCCGGCAACCACGCCGACCACCGGTTGGTATCGCTGCAAATCGACAATCGCTGCGTGAATATCGGCAATCGCCGCGAGGCCGAGATTGGCTTCCTGCAAGCGCACGCCACCGGTTTCCAGCAGCAGCACCGCGCGGGTCGGGATGCCGTTGCGGTTGTCCTCGGCGGCCAGTTCCAGCGCGCCGGCAATTTTCGCCCCGCCGACTTCGCCAAGGCTACCGCCCTGAAACGCGCCTTCGATCGCGGCAATCACCACTGGCAAACCGTCGAGGCTGCCCTTGGCGATAATCACCCCGTCATCGGCTTGGGGCACCACGCCCTGGCGTTCCAGCCATGGCGACATCACCCGTTGAAACGGATCGAGCAGTTCGCGAAAGCTTTCGGCATCGAGCAAGGCTTTCGCCCGCGCCCTTGCGCCGAGTTCGACGAAGCTGTGTTTGTTGAGCAACGCTGCGCTGTCAGTCATGGCCGACCTCCTCGAAACCCTGTTCCAGACGCAAGCGCACCACCCCCGGCGTCGCGCCGAAATCGTGGATATCGATGGCCATCGCCGGCGGCGTGGTGCCGTCGAACATCCGCGCAAACAGGTGCTGCCAGCGCTGCTGCGCGCCGTTGACCGAGGTCTGCACGTTGATCGTCAGTTTGCCGGCCAGACCCGGTTCGATCAGCACTTCCAGATCACCCGAGCCGACACAACCGACCAGCGCACGCCCGCGTGGCGGCTGCCCGGCGGGGAATTCAAACGATAGGTTTTCCATCAAAACGCTCCCTGAGAGATGCCGTCGCGCTCGATACGATCGAGCAGCAATGTGGCGGCGAGCAGGTCGGCGGCGCCACCGGGCGAGGCATTCAATGCGATGAGTTGTTGATCCAGTTCGTGCAGGCGCCGACGACCGCTGAGGCTGGCGCTGCCACCGGCATCGAGCACCGCTTGCGCGCCGGCCTGCATGGCCTGCAGACCCGGTTCCCCGGCGCGGTAGAGCACGCAGGTATCGGCCAGCTCGGTCATGATCGCCAGCAACGCATCGAGCCGGGCGTTCTGTTCGCCGTGACCGTTGGCGCGACTTTTGTGCAGTTGCGGCAAGCCGCGTTGCAGCACGGACGGGAAGCCCAGTTGCGCTTCCTCGCGAGCACCGCGTGCGCCGTAACGCTGGGCAACTTGTGCGCCATGGCTGAGTGGTGTCGGTGCGTAGCGGTCGTCGAGCAGTGCCAGGCGGGCGGCGCACAGGGCGATGGATTTCGGTTGCAGCGCGGCGGCCGTCACCAACAGTCCCAACGCCCAGATCGCACCGCGATGGGTGTTGACGCCGTTGGTGGTCACGAGCATGGCTTGTTCGCCCTCGCGACCGATGCGGCCAATCGCTTCGCGTAACGGCACACCGACTTCGCCCAGCTCCAGCGCCACCTCAGCCATTTCCTTGAACGCTGGCCACAAGGCCAACGCCGACGCGTGCATCAGGCCCAGGTGCAGATCGGTGTGCGCGCCGTTGCCACGACGGTCGACCAGCGCCGGTTTCGGCGACAGATCGGCTTCGTCGATCAACGCGTCCACTGCCAGATCGGCCAAGCGGTCAGCCAGGGACAGCGGTTTCGCTTGCAGGTTGAATGCGTGCATTACCAGCTCCTGAATTTGGCGGGCGGGTTGTACAGGCCGCCGGACCACTCGACCAGATCGGCGACGCTTTTCGCCGCGAGCAATTCGCGCGTGGCGTCAGTGCGGCGGATGCCGAGGTCTTCGGGCAAGGCGATCAGGCCTTCGCGGCGCATGCGTTCGGTGTCTTTCGGGTTGTGTCGCAGGCCGATGGCGGTAACCCCGGCAACCGCTGCGATCATCGCCTGCCGCTCTTCCAGCGAGCGGGCCTTGTACAGGTAGGCGATGCCTTCTTCGGTGAGCAGGTGGGTAACGTCGTCGCCGTAGATCATGATCGGCGCCAGCGGCATGCCGCTTTTCTTCGCCACCTCCACGGCGTCGAGGGTTTCGACGAAGGTCGGTTTGCCGCCCTCCTGGAAGGTCTCGACCATTTGCACCACGAGTTTCTTGCCACGTTCGAGCATCGGTTGCGGCCCATCGGCGTGGCGCATGTCCAGCCACGCCGGAGTGCCGTGACGGCGGCCGCGCGGGTCGTGACCCATGTTCGGCGCACCACCGAAACCGGCGAGACGGCCTCGGGTGACGGTCGAGGAATGGCCGTCGCCATCAACTTGCAACGTCGCGCCGATAAACAGATCCACCGCGTATTGCCCGGCCAGTTGGCAGACCATACGGTTGGAGCGCAGCGAGCCGTCGCGGCCGGTGAAGAACACATCCGGCCGAGCGGCGATGTAGTTTTCCATGCCCAGTTCGGTACCGAAGCAATGCACGCTCTCGACCCAGCCGCTTTCAATCGCCGGGATCAGCGTCGGGTGCGGGTTGAGCGTCCAGTTGCGGCAGATCTTGCCTTTCAAACCGAGGGATTCGCCGTAGGTCGGCAGGATCAGTTCGATGGCGGCAGTGTTGAAACCGATGCCGTGGTTGAGCGACTGCACGTTGTGTTTTTCGTAGATCCCGCGAATCGCCATCATCGCCATCAGCACGTGCACAGGCTTGATGTGCCGTGGGTCGCGGGTGAACAGCGGTTCGATGTAGAACGGCTTGTCGGCGACCACGACGAAATCGACCCATGAAGCGGGAATGTCCACGCGGGGCAGTTCGCTGACGTCATCGACCAATTGGTTGACCTGGACGATGACGATGCCGTCGCTGAACGCCGCCGGTTCGATCAGCGCCGGGGTGTCTTCGGTGCTCGGGCCGGTGTAGATGTTGCCAGCGCGGTCGGCCATGAAACCGGCCGAGAGCACGACGTTGGGAATCAGATCCACGACGAGGCGGGCGTAGAGTTCGATGTAGGTATGAATGGCGCCGACTTCGAGCAAGCCATCTTCGAGCAACTGGCTGATGCGCAGGCTCTGGGTGCCGGCGAAGGAGAAATCGAGCTTGCGGGCAATGCCACGTTCGAACAGATCAAGGTGTTCGGAGCGGCCGACGCTGGGCATGATCATGTGCAGATCGTGGAGCTTGGCCGGATCGGCCTTGGCCAGTGAACGCGAGAGGAAATCCGCCTGCTTCTGGTTGTTGCCCTCCAGCACCACACGATCGCCGGGATGGATCAGCGCTTCGAGCGCGGCGACGATTTTGTCGCTGGGCAACACCGCACCATCGGCCAGCCCGCGCACCTTGTCGAGCCGGCGCTGCTTCTCGTCACGCCGCCGCGTCCAGCGCGAGTCGGGGGAAATTGTTGTTGTCATGCTCACTCCACGGGTTCGCTGTCGTGGAGCCAAGTTAGGCGTGTGTGGTGAGGGCATCAATCAAGCTGGGTGGTGAATCATTACGCTGAGCGTAACGTTCAAAAGCTACCCTCACCCTAGCCCTCTCCCGGAGGGAGAGGGGACTGATTGGGGGATGCTTGGGAATGACTCTGACCTGAACCCGTTGTAGTGAATCCATAATCGACTCGGTCATTCAGGTCGATGTAGGACGCGAGACACCTCGGTCGGCTCCCTCTCCCTCTGGGAGAGGGCTGGGGTGAGGGGCTTTCAGTCGGTTGGCACCATTTTGTCCAGCACGCGATTCACCGCCATCTCCGCCACCATGACAATCTGCGCGATGCCCTGCAGGGTCTTGCGCTGCGAACCTTCCACGGAAGCGGCGTGGTTGTGCAGCATCACCGTCGCCGAACCCAGGGTTTCACAAGCGTCGGCCAGCAAGGATTCGGTGTCGGCTTCGGGGTTGGCCATGTACAGCGTGTTGGGGATGTACGGCGGGGCCATGAAGTCAGCGCTGGGCGGGCCGAGGTAATGGTCGAGGGCACGCTCGGCGGCTTCGTGGAATTTTTTTGAGTCGGGGGATTGGTAGGGCGATGCCGGGTCTTTGGTCGGCGGGTTTGGCGTTACTTTGAACATGAGCTGTGTTCCCGTTGTTGAGCGCCAACCCCTTGGCTACTAAACGAAAGGGAGGCGACTGTACGCAGGTTAGTAGACCGGGGAACTCAGCTTAAGCCGGCGCGCCGAAGCGCCCTACGTACAGCCACCATCAAGCTCAGATGCGGAACACCTGTGATGAATGCACGACCAGCAGAATTACCGCGGGCTACTAAACCCGATCACTGGGAATCAGTGACCCGATCCAAGTTACGCAGCAAGCCCTGGGCGCACAAGCCGGCGGATTCTGGCGCAGGCGTAGGCAGCGGCGCAAGGATTTGTAGGCTGGTGCGGCGTAACACCGGGTGTCTTTAAACACCGGAAAAGATTGGTGTTTATTGAGCTACAGGAATTGAGGATCTACCTGTGGGATTGTGGTGATGCGACTGGCGCTTTCGCGAGCAGGCTCGCTCCCACAGAGGTTGCCCGGTGTACACACCTGTGGGAGCGAGCCTGCTCGCGAAGAGGCCATCCAAAACAGCGAAAGCCTTGGATCAGCGGGCCAATCCCGCATCCACCAGTAACTGCTCCAGCCCCAACAAATCCGGCACCTTCGCCACCTGCTCGCCCACCTGCACCGCCGCCTGCTCCAGCGCACACAACGGCACATCGACATAACTCAACTGACTGTCGAGCTTGTACGACCGAGGAATCCCCTGCACCAACAGGGCGATGAATCTCAGCTCGGGCAAGCCGCCCAGCGCATTCAGAATGACGATCCGCGCCCGTTCGCCGATGACGATTTTCTGCCCGCAGGCCGATTCGAAACTGATCAGCGGAATCTGCCGCTCGCGCCACGTTACCCGGCCCAGGTACCACGCCGGCGTGTCGAGATCGAAGGCACTGGCCTGGTAGTCGATCAGCTCGGCGATGGCGACATTCGGCAGGATCAGGTTGCGATCGGCCAGCGGCAGCAGCAGCCCGGTGAGCTGGCTGGTGCGCGGGTTGTGCCGGTGCTCATGCATGTTTCTTGCTCCACTGGGCGATGCTCTCCAGCAACACCGATTCCTGATACGGCTTGCCGAGGTAGTCGTTGACGCCGATGGCCATGGCGCGGTCGCGGTGTTTCTGCCCGGTGCGCGAGGTGATCATGATGATCGGCAAGTGGCGCAGGCGTTCGTCGGCGCGCACCTGGGTGGCGACTTCGAAGCCGTCCATGCGCGGCATTTCGATGTCGAGCAGCATCAGGTCGGGCATGTGCTCTTCGAGGAGCAGCATCGCATCGACACCGTCCTTGGCGGTCAGCACGTTCATGCCGTGACGTTCGAGCAAACGGCTGGTGACCTTGCGCACCGTTACCGAGTCATCGACGACCATGATCAGCAGCGGCTTGTGCGGCTCGCTGTCGATCTCCGTGGCCTTCGGTTCCTGCGCCAGGCGCGCCTGCATCGCCCGGATCGGTGCGAGCAGATCCAGAATCAGCACCACCCGGCCGTCGCCGAGAATCGTCGCCCCCGACACGCCCTGCACCGCCGCGAATTGCGGGCCGAGGCTCTTGACCACGATCTCGCGGGTGCCGGCCATGGCGTCGACCAGCACCGCAATGTGGCGGTCGTTGCAATGCACCAGCAGCACCGGCAACGGCAGGTTCTGCCCGAGCAGTTTCGGCCGTGGCGCAGTCTTCAACAGCTCGCCGAGATAGCACAGCTCATAACGCTGGCCGGCGTATTGATAACTCGGCGGATCCTGACGGAAGTGCCCTTCCAGATCATTCGGCAACACGCGCACGATGCCTTCGATGGTGTTCAGCGGGATCGCGTACTGATCCTCGCCGCACTGCACCATCAGCGCGCGGTTGACCGACACGGTGAACGGCAAGCGAATGCGGAAATGCACGCCCTGCCCCGGCACCGAATCGATGCTCATGCTGCCGCCCAGCTGACGCACTTCTTCGTGGACCACGTCCATGCCGACGCCACGCCCGGAAATCTGGGTGATCTTTTCCGCCGTGGAGAAACCCGGCTGGAGAATGAACTGCAACACATCGCGGTCGCTGATCTCGGCGTCGGGCGCCAGCAGACCGCGCTTTATCGCCTTGCGCCGCACGGCTTCCAGCGGCACACCGGCGCCGTCATCGCGGATGTCGAAAACCATGTCGCCGCCCTCGCGCGACAGATCGAGAGTGATCTGCCCTTGCGCCGGTTTACCCGCCGCCAATCGCACCTCGGCAGATTCGAGGCCATGGTCGACGGCATTGCGCAGCATGTGTTCCAGCGGCGCGGCCATGCGCTCCAGTACGTTGCGATCCATCTCGCCATCGGCATTGCCGACGACGAACGCGACATCCTTGCCCAGCTCTTCGGCGACCTGTCGCACGATGCGTTTCAGACGCGGCACCATGCGTTCGAACGGCACCATGCGCGTGCGCATCAGGCCTTCCTGCAATTCGGTGTTGATCCGCCCCTGTTGCTGCAACAGGTTCTCCGCATCGTGGTTGCGGCGGTCGAGGGTTTCCTTGAGGTCGAGCAGGTCCGAGGCGGATTCGAACAGCGCCCGCGACAGTTGCTGGAGCTGCGAATGGCGGTCCATTTCCAGCGGATCGAAGTCTTCATAACCGAGGCGTTCGCCATCGACTTGCTGGCGGCTGAGGATGCGCCCTTGGGTTTCGGTGTCAAGGCGGCGCAACTGATCGCGCATGCGCTCGATGGTGGTTTCCATCTCGTTGAGAGCAATCTGCGCATCGTTGACTTGCTGCTCGATCCGTCCACGAAAGATCGAGGTTTCCCCGGCCAGATTGACCAGTTCATCAAGCAGCTCGGACGAAACCTTGACCATGTCCGCGCCAACATCGGCGGCCGGTGGCGCAGCCTCGGGCTTAGCCACCGGTGCCGCGACCGGCGCCGGCGGCGCTTCAACCTGCACCGGGTGACTGAAATTCTGGATCGCGCTGATCAGCCGATCGGCCGGCGGGCACGGTTGCCCGGCGCGCACGCCATCGAGCATTTGCGCCAGTCGGTCATGGCCACGCTGCACCAGCGCGAACAGTTCGGCGGACGGTTGCAGCGCACCGGTAGAGAGGCTTTCGTAGAGAAATTCCAGCTCATGGGCGAGGTCGCCGATCGGGCCGATTTCGACCATCCGCGCGCCACCCTTGAGGGTGTGCAGATCGCGCAGCAGGGTTTCGATTTCCTGACGGTTGCCCGGCTCGGCCTGCCAGCGCAACAGCGCGGCGCCGGAGCTTTCGATGATGTCGAAACCTTCTTCGAGGAAGATTTCCAACAGTTCCGGATCATGCCCGGCGTTGTCGTGTTCGACCGCTGCGGGGGACGATTCGCTGGCGGCCTGGCCCTGACGCAACTGACGGATCGCGTCGATCAGATCCTGCGCCGGAGTCAGCGCTTGATGCGCTTGCAGTTGCTCCAGCATCAGCGCCAACCGCTCATGACTGTGCTGCAACAAACCTTCGAGCGCGGCGCTGTGGTTGTAGCGTCGATCGACCAGCCCTTCGTAGAGATTTTCCAGTTCCTGGGCAAGGTCGCCGACGGCCTCGACCTCGGCCATGCGCGCGCCGCCCTTCAGCGTGTGCAAGTCGCGCTGCAATGACGACAGCGGCGCGGCGTTGTCCGGATCCTTGCGCCAGCGCTGCAAGGCTTGCCCGGCGCTGTCGAGAATGTCCACCGCCTCTTCGAGGAAGATTTCGACGATCTCGTCGTCAGGCTCGAGGGCGGCAACCGATTGCTGCAATTGGGCGGTGGCGCTGCCCAGTTCGCGAATATCCAGGGTGCGACTGCCGTCGCTGCGGATCAGGCCCATCGCCGCCGGGTCGAGGCCTTCGTCGAGCAGTTCCTGCAAGGCGCGAATCCGCTCCGGTTGCGGGGTGATTTCCTGGCCGGCAGCGAGTTCGTCGAGCATGTTGATCAGCGCTTCGTGGGCCAGTTGCGCTTCGTGGAAAAACCGCTCGCTGACCGCCAGGCTGCTTTCTTCCACCGCGCCATACAGATCGAGCAAGGCTTCGCACAAGCCATCGACCGCCTGCAGATCGGCCAGATGCGCACCTTCGCCGAGGGTGGTCAGTTCATCGAGCAGAGCGCTGAGTTCCTGGCGTTCGCCGGGGTGCTGCTGCCAGCGCTGCAAAAGGTTTTCGGCGTCGAGGAGGATGTCCATGCCCTGGGCGAGGAAGTTGTTGATCAGCTGCGGATCGCGCTTGAGGCGCAGGCCGCTGTCAGCGCCATCGGAACTGGATTGCAGGCGCTCGGCGAGCAGCGCCTCGGTGCGTTTGATCAGCGACTGCGCACCGACAATCGGCGCCAGCGGATCGTGTTTGAGCTGGCGCAGGCCGACGCGGAACAAGCCCTCGGCTTCGAGCAGCAATTCGACCTCGTCCAGATCCAGCGGCAACTGATGCGCCTTGAACTCGCGAGCCAGTTGATCCAGTGAAGCCGCCAGTTCGGCCATCGGCAAGACACCGGCCATGGAGGCACTGCCCTTGAGCGTGTGCAGCGCCCGTTGCAGTTCGTCGCTGGCCGGTAACGGCACCTGTTCGGCGGCCTGATCGAGGAAACGGTTGAGGCTGGCGAGATGGGTTTCGGCTTCTTTGCGGAAGATCTCCAGCAGCAGCGGATCAAGCGCGGCGACGTCGTCGGTATCTTCGGCAGCCAGC
>NZ_JH635998.1:2604719-2622183 GCF_000257605.1 Pseudomonas sp. R62 | reverse complement strand
GGAAGATCTCCAGCAGCAGCGGATCAAGCGCGGCGACGTCGTCGGTATCTTCGGCAGCCAGCGGCTCATCGCCTTTGGCCAACGCGTGGGCGCGGGCGGCGAGTTGGTCGACATCGCTGCGTTGGCGCTGACGCTGGGTGGCGAATTCGTTGATCAGCTCGGGCAGCAGCAACACGGTGTCGCCGAGCAACTGGCGCAGCACTGCGCCGGGCTCGACGCTTTGTTCGAGCACGCGGTTGAGCAGGTTTTCCACCGCCCAGGCCAGTTCGCCAAGGACCAACGCGCGGACCATGCGCCCACTGCCCTTCAAGGTGTGAAAGGCCCGGCGCAGTTCGGTCAGCGCGGCGCGGTCCTGGGGATTGGCGGTCCAGCGCGGCAGGTATTCGTGGAGGACCGCGAGGACTTCGTCGGTCTCTTCGAGGAACACTTCGCGCAGTTCATCGTCGACCGGTTCTTCATCGGCCGGCGGCGGCATCAGGCTGTCGGGGCTGTTGCGCGCCGGCGGGTTGAGCGCCGACAGCGGGCTGGCCAGCACTTCGGCCAGCGACTGCACGACGTCAGGGTCGTCGAGCGCTTGCAGATCCTGCATGAGCTGCGCTTCGCTGGGGCTGAGCACCTCATCGAGCACCGGCACCTGCGGTTCACCGGGCTGTTCGTTGGCGAAGAAGCCGAGGCTGGCAAGGCTGTTTTGCGCGACATCGAGCAGATGCTCGGCGGGCGCCTGCGGATCATCGCTCAGGCGTTCGAGGTAATACTCCAGGCTGCTGATCACGTCGGCCAGATGATCGAGTTGTTCCCAGCCCGGTTCATGGGCATCGAGCATCAAATGCTCGCGAATGAAACCGTTGCAGGCCTCGACCAGACTCGCTGCGCGGGCCAGCGGAATCATCGCCAGCGCGCCGCGTACTTGCGTCAGCAGCTCGGGCAGCGATTGCAGATGCTGGCGGTCCCAATCGGCGTCGATGTAATCGACGATCATGTCCTTGGCCTGTTGCAGGCAGATGCGCGCTTCCTTGATCACGATCTGATGGATCTGCGTCAGGTCGGTGGTCGGCAGGCGCGCGTCTTCGGCGCTTTGCGTCTCCACCGTGCCGACCATGCCGGCCAGCGTCGCTTCGACGTACAGCAAGGCCCCGGCGACGTCCATGAGGATCGCGTCGTTCGGTTCGCGCTGGCCTTGGGCGAGGCTGAGCACCACCGCCAATTGGTCGATGATGACTTTGCGCGGCTGGCCGAAACCCAGCACCGCGAGGGTGTCGGCAATCTGTCGCAGCGGCGCGAGCAGGCTGTCCAGATCCGAAGCGTGCTGGCGGTCACTGCGCACGAACAGATCGAGGCGCTCCTTGACCCGCACCAGCTCTTCGCACAGCGCTGCCAGCACCGAGCGCATGGCATCGCGGTCGGGGCCGGCGAGGCGCGCGCGTTCTTCATCGACCATCGCGCTGTCGGGCAACGCGTCGTCCAGGGAGTAGCGATCTTTCATGGTCAGCATCTGCCCGGTGGGATGTTCGGCTTTGGCAATATAGAACAACAGGCTTTTCAGCAGCTCGGCCGGCGCCGGTTGATTGAGCCCGACGATGCCCTGCTCGAGCAGGCGCTTGAGCTCTTGGTCGGCGTCCTTGAACAGGCTGCGCAGCGCCGGACTGTTGGCGATGACGCCCTCGCGCATGCCCTCGACCAATGCCGAGGCGATTTGCCACAAAGGACTCAACGGCGCGTCGCCGCTCAGCGCTTCGAGACGGCTGAAGACTTTGGCCAGATAGCCAAGGTGAGTCTGGTCGTCCTGTTCGCGCAGCAGACCGACCAGAGCCATTTGCAGCATCTGCCGCAGTTTGCGCAGCACGTTCGGCAGATCGGGCGGTTCCAGCGCGGCGAGTGCCCCGTCGTCGAGCGGCGCCAGCTCGGGCAGTGGCGGGCTGAACAGGCTGGTTTCCGCCAGCAGGCTTTCACCGCGAGCGCTGCGCAGATCGTTGATCAGCGGCAGCACCACCAGCGGCAGGTCGCGGCGGGCGCTCTGCACGCGGTCGAGGTAAAGCGGCAGTTGCCCCAAGGCTTGCAGCATCAGGTGCAAGGCTTCGTCGCGGTGCGGCACGCGTTGATGTTGCAGGGCTTCGACCAGATGCTCCATTTCTTCGGCCAGCAACGCTGCGCCGTAGAACTCGACCATTTGCAGGCTGCCGTGGACCTGATGAATGTAGGCCAGGCACTCGTCCAGCCCGGGGAAGGCCTGCGGATCGTCGAGCACGGCTTCGATCGCCTGATGCGCCAGCTTCAGCGTTTCGGCAATTTCGCCCTTGACCCATTCCAGGGCCACGTAGTCGTGCCGATCACCCATAACCACTCCACTCACGCTTTATCTGTCGCCGCCGGCAAGGTGAAACCGGACACCGAACGGCGCAACTGACTGGCCATTTTTGCCAGGTTGCCGATGCTCTCGGCGGTGGCCGTGGACCCCGACGAAGTCTGCGAGGTGATCTGCTGGATCACGTTCATCGTCAGCGAGATCTGCCCGGCCGAAGACGTCTGCTGCTGCGCCGCGTTGGAAATGCTCTGGATCAGCGCCGCGAGGGTCTTGGACACGCCTTCGATTTCTTCCAGGGCCACACCGGCATCCTGCGCCAGTCGCGCGCCGCGCACCACTTCGGTGGTGGTCTGCTCCATGGAAATCACCGCTTCGTTGGTGTCGGCCTGAATCGCCCGCACCAGGGTTTCGATCTGCCGGGTCGCGGCGGACGAACGTTCGGCCAGCCGTTGCACTTCGTCGGCAACCACGGCAAACCCGCGCCCGGCATCCCCGGCCATCGATGCCTGGATCGCCGCGTTGAGGGCGAGAATGTTGGTCTGGTCGGCGATGTCATCGATCAGGCTGACGATGTCGCCGATTTCCTGGGACGACTCGCCGAGGCGCTTGATGCGCTTGGCGGTGTCCTGAATCTGTTCGCGGATGTTGTCCATGCCGTGGATGGTGTTGTGCACCACCTCGTTGCCTTTGTTGGCGATTTCCACGGAACGCTCGGCCACCGCCGACGATTCGGCAGCGTTGGCCGAGACTTGATCGATGGACTCGGCCATGTCGCTGATGGCTGTCGAGGCTTCGGAAATCTGCTGCGCCTGTTGCTCAGACGCTTGGGCCAGATGCATGGCGGTGGCCTGGGTTTCCTGCACCGCAGCGGCAACCTGGCCCGCGGTGAGGTTGATGGTGGCGACCAGATCGCGCAATTGGTCGACGGAATAGTTGATCGAGTCGGCGATGGTGCCGGTAAAGTCTTCGGTCACCGAGGCGGTCACGGTGAGGTCGCCATCGGCGAGGTCTTCGATTTCGTCGAGCAGGCGCATGATCGCGTTCTGGTTGCGCTCGTTCTTCTCGGCGGTCTCGCGCAATTGGCGATTGGTTTCGCGGACCATGACCAGACCGATGAGGATGATCGAGGCCAGTGCCAGCAAGCCCAGCACATAGCCGCCAATGGTGTCGGTGTTGCGCCCGCCGGCCAGATGTTCGAAACCTGTAGCAAGGTGCGAGGCTTCGTCGAGCAGGGTTTGCGACAGGGTGAAGATGTTGCTCGCCGATTCGCGCACCTTGAACAGCTCTGGCGAGGTTTCGAGGATTTCGTCAACGGAGCCGGAAACGAACTGGAACAGCTCGGAGATTTCACTCAAGCGCGCACGGGCGTCGCGGTCTTCGACCTGGCTGATTTTCAGCGCCGGGTTGCCCTGCAACATGCCGTTGAGCACCAGACCGAAACGCGCGGCATCGCGGCCAAAGGCGTCGGCGGCCTGCTGCGAGTTTTCGTCACCGGCGAGCACGGTGTTGACTGCGCCAAGAATGCGTTCAGCCAGTAGCGATTGCCGTTGCGCCATCGCTACCTGCGCCGCTGGGGCGCCGCGCTGGAGGAGGATTTCCACGACTTTTTCGTATTCGATCTGCAACTGCGGCACGGTTTCGGCCAGCGTCGCGGCGACTTGATGCAGCGACAGTACGGTCTGTTCGCTGGTGAGGATCGCGTCGGTGTTTTTCAGCAGGCGTTCCCAGTCCATCTGCACGGCGCGCATTTCCGGGCGCACGGCGACGGGTGCCGGTGGCAGGCCGGTGTTCGGGTCACCCTTTTTCAGGTAACCCCAGCGCTGGGCAAAATCGTTGCGCGCATCACTGAGCAGTTTGAAGGCGGCCGCCTTGCCCGCCGCCGCTTCGGTGGCGTTCTTGGCGATGCGTTGCGAGAGCACACGCAGTTCGCCGGCATGGCCGATGTACTGCTTGTCGTAGTTCGCCTGGGTGTTGAGGTACGCGAAGTTGGCGAACAGCAGCATGATGAACACGATCAGTGCGATAAACAGCACGATGATCTGCGCGCGACTGCGCGATGCTTCTGCCGACTTGCCTGTTTTTGCTTTTGTCATCGGTCCTCGCCTTAACCCGCACCTTTGAGGCCTGCTGCAATCCCTGTGGGAGGCAACCTCATGATGAAGAAATTTTGTGGCGAGGGGATTTATCCCCGATGGGTCGCGCAGCGGCCCCAAAAACCTGAGTTGTATCGGCTACATCTCAAATACAGGTCTTGGGTCGGCTTCGCCAACCATCGGGGATAAATCCCCTCGCCAAAGGTCTGTCTGACCCACAATTTTCCTGATCACATGGCCCATTCCACCCAATGGGTTCTGTGTTGTTCCTGCTATAGAGCCACACCCATAAACACCGGAGACCTGGCCAGTGCGAACAGGCTGAACACCCGCCAGTTCTGTTCGCGGCGGAAATAGCCTTTGACGAATTCAGCCTTGGAGCCTTGGCGCTTGCTGATCGACAGCGGCTCGAAACTGCCCTGTTCGAAATGCTGCAAGCCGATGACTTCGTCGACCATTACCCCGGCGAACACGTCTTCATGCTCCACCACCAATACCCGCCGCTGTTTGCGCAGCGGCGACAGTTCATGGCCGAAGAAGCCGCACAGGTCCATGATCGGCAGCAGCCGCCCGCGCAGGTTAGCCACACCCTTGACCCACGGCTTGACCCCGGGCAACTGGGTGAAGCGCGGTTCATGCAGAACTTCGCTGACTTCGCCCATCGGCGCCACATACCAATGCTCGCCGAGGCGAAAGCCGATGCCGCTCCAGCGATCCGGGCGCGCCGCTTGCGACGGCAGGTCGGCTGCCAGCAGGCGGCAGCGCTGGTCGATCTGCCAGAGCAGTTCGAACGCGGTCAGCGATTCGTTCATGATCGCGCGATCAGCCGTTGAGTACGTTGTTCAGGGTCTTGATCAGGGTGTCTTCGTCGACCGGTTTGGTCAGGTAATCCTTGGCGCCCTGGCGGGTGCCCCAGACCTTGTCGGTCTCCTGATCCTTGGTGGTGATGATGATCACCGGGATGTGCGCCGTGTCGGCATCCTTGGTCAGCTGACGGGTCGCCTGAAAACCGTTGAGGCCGGGCATGACGATGTCCATCAGCACCGCGTCGGGTTTTTCCTGACGGGCCAGGGCCACGCCGTCGGCGCCGTTCTCGGCCTTGAGCACTTCATGGCCGTGCTTTTCGAGCATGCCGGTGAGTTTGTACATTTCAGTCGGCGAATCATCGACGATCAGGATACGTGCCATGGTCTTCCCCATTTTTCTGGTCGACTGCCGGCCCGCTGGCCGAGCGTCACTGTGCGTGTCTTACTGCGGCAAAACGGCGGCGAAGCCCGGAACATGGGCCTGGATCGCGTTGAGCAGTTCTTCTTTGCTGAACGGCTTGGTCAGAAATTGATCAGAGCCGACAATCCGCCCCTTGGCCTTGTCGAACAGACCGTCCCTGGACGACAGCATGATCACCGGCGTCGCCTTGAAGGCGCTGTTGTTCTTGATCAGGGCGCAGGTCTGATAACCGTCCAGACGCGGCATCATGATGTCGACGAAGATGATCCCGGGATGGTGGTCGGCGATCTTCGCCAGCGCATCGAAACCGTCGATGGCGGTGATCACTTCGCAACCGACATTCTTCAACAATGTTTCGGCGGTGCGGCGAATCGTTTTCGAGTCGTCGATCACCATGACCTTCAAGGCGCTGGACTGCTGTTCCATAAGAGGGTTCTACCGTCGCCTTTGCGAATCAAATTGTCCGTTTTGCTGTGAATAATGGCCTGAAACCCTTGAAACCCATGGGGCGGCGCGATCTGCCAGCCTTTTTAGCACAGTCTCCAGATGCAATCTATCGACGGGTTTTTCCTTGACCCGAAACCCGCCCGGCGCCACTCTGGCGGCACTTTTTCAATACCGATCCGGTAGCCAAATTTCGAGGAAAACCCAATGAGCGTTCGCGTCGGGATTGTCATGGACCCTATCGCCAGCATCTCCTATAAAAAGGATAGCTCGCTGGCCATGCTGCTGGCCGCGCAGAAGCGTGGCTGGGAACTGTTCTACATGGAACAGAAAGACCTGTATCAGGCCGAAGGCCAGGCGCGGGCGCGGATGAGCCCGCTGAAAGTCTTCGCCAACCCGGACAAGTGGTTCGAACTGGACGCCGAGCAGGACAAGCTGCTGAGCGACCTGGACGTGATCCTGATGCGCAAGGATCCGCCGTTCGACATGGAATTCGTCTATTCCACTTATCTGCTGGAACAGGCCGAAGCCGCTGGCGTGCTGGTGGTGAACAAGCCGCAGAGCCTGCGCGACTGCAATGAAAAGCTGTTCGCCACGCTGTTTCCGCAGTGCACGCCGCCGACCATCGTCAGCCGCCGCCCGGACGTATTGCGTGAGTTCGCCGACCATCACGGTGACGTGATCCTCAAGCCGCTGGACGGCATGGGCGGTTCGTCGATCTTCCGCCACACCGCCGGCCACCCGAACCTCTCGGTGATCCTCGAGACCCTGACCCTGCACGGCAAGCAGCAGATCATGATTCAGGGCTACCTGCCGGCGATCGTCGATGGCGACAAGCGCATCCTGATGATCGATGGCGAGCCGGTGGACTACTGCTTGGCGCGGATCCCGGCCATGGGCGAGACCCGTGGCAACCTCGCCGCTGGTGGCCGTGGCGAAGCGCGTCCGCTGACCGAGAAGGATCGCTGGATCGCCGCACAGGTCGGCCCGACCCTGCGCGAGAAAGGCCTGCTGTTCGTCGGCCTCGACGTGATCGGCGAGCACCTGACCGAAATCAACGTCACCAGCCCGACCTGCATCCGTGAAATCGACAATGCGTTCGGCACTGATATCGGCGGGATGCTGATGGATGCGATCGATCAAAAGCTGCAAGCGGCCGGCAAAAAGCCACAAGCTTGATGTACGTCACATGCAGTCTGTCGCTTGAAGCGTGAAGCCCAAGGCGCGAAACCAACATTGCGTTATCATGCGCAGCCTCTGAAAAACGCGATGTTGGTTTTCTTGTCATGACCCTCCCGTCCGATCTGCCCGCTGAACTCGCCCATCGTGGCGTGCGCCCGGCCGATCGCCTCGGTTTTACCCTGTTTCTCGCGGCGCTGATTCACCTGGCGCTGCTGCTCGGCGTCGGCTTCACCATGGTCGAGCCGCAGCAGATCAGCAAAACCCTGGAAATCACCCTGGCCACCTTCAAGGCCGAGAAGAAGCCGGAAAAGGCAGATTTTCTCGCTCAGGAAAACCAGGAAGGCAGTGGCACGCTGGACAAGAAAGCCCTGCCCAAGACCACCGAAATCGCGCCGTTCCAGGACAGTCAGGTCAAAAAGGTCACCCCGCCGCCCGCCGCCAAGCCAGTCGTGCAGGAAGCCGCCCCGAAGGCAGCGGTGACCACCGTCGCGCCGAAACCGAAAAAGGCGCCGACCAAGAAAGAAGAAAGCAAAACCGAAGTCAAACCGACCGTCGACGCGCCGGTGTTCGACAGCTCGCAGTTGTCCAGCGACATCGCCAGCCTCGAAGCAGAGCTGGCCAAGGAACAACAGCTGTACGCCAAACGCCCGCGCATCCACCGCTTGAGCGCGGCTTCGACCATGCGCGACAAGGGCGCCTGGTACAAGGATGACTGGCGCAAGAAGGTCGAGCGCATCGGCAACCTCAACTACCCCGAAGAAGCCCGACGCAAGCAGATCTACGGCAATTTGCGCCTGATGGTCTCGATCAATCGCGACGGCTCGCTGTATGAAGTGCTGGTGCTGGAATCCTCCGGCCAGCCGCTGCTCGATCAGGCGGCGCAGCGCATCGTCCGCCTGGCCGCGCCGTTTGCACCGTTTACCGGCGATCTGTCGGACATCGACCGCCTGGAAATCATCCGCACCTGGAAATTTGCCCGGGGCGACAAGCTCTCAAGCAACTGAATATTTATGTGGCGAGGGGATTTATCTGTGGCGAGGGGATTTATCCCCGCTCGGCTGCGCAGCAGCCGCAAAACCATTCCATACGGAGTGTCAGGCAGAACCCATCAAGCGATTCAGGGGCGCTTCGCGCCCCAACGGGGATAAATCCCCTCGCCACAGATAAATCCCCTTGCCACAGATAAATCCCTTCACCACAGATAAATTCCCTTAGCACATATAAATCCCCTAACCACAGATAAACTCCCTCACCACAGCAAATCCCCTCGCCACAAAAGCTCTGTTCCAATAATGGATCTGTGTTGTTGTCAGCATCTCCAGCTTGTCAGTTCGCCCCTCGAACGCCACACTAGCGCTCATGAAAAACGTCAGCCCCAGCTACCTCAAGCATCACTTCCTGATCGCCATGCCACACATGGCCGACCCGAACTTTGCCCACACCTTGACCTACATCGTCGAGCACACGGCCAATGGCGCGATGGGGCTGGTGGTCAACAGGCCGCAAGACTTGAACCTGGCCGACATCCTCGAGCAGCTGCGCCCGGACATCGAGCCGCCGGCGCGTTGCCAGGATGTGCCGATCTTCATCGGCGGGCCGGTGCAGACCGATCGCGGTTTCGTCCTGCACCCGGCGGGCCAGACCTTCCAGGCCACGGCGCAGCTGGACGGCGACCTGGCCCTGTCGACTTCGCAGGACGTGCTGTTTGCCATCGCTGACGGCGTCGGCCCCGCGCAGAGCCTGATCACCCTCGGTTACGCCGGTTGGGAAGCCGGGCAACTGGAAGCCGAACTGGCCGACAACGCCTGGCTGACCTGCCCGTTCAACGCCGACATCCTCTTCAACACTCGCAGCGAATTGCGCCTGGAAGCAGCAGCGCGGCACTTGGGCATCGATCTCAATCTTCTCACCAGCCAGGCAGGTCACGCCTGATGGCCCTGCGCCTGATTCTCGGCTTCGACTACGGCACCAAACAGATCGGCGTCGCGGTCGGCCAGGTCATCACCGGCCAGGCCCGCGAGCTGTGCACCCTCAAAGCACAGAATGGCGTGCCGAACTGGGATCAGGTCGAAGCGCTGATAAAAGAATGGAAACCCGACGCCGTAGTGGTCGGCCTGCCGCTGAACATGGACGGCACGCCCAGTGAGATGTGCGTACGCGCGGAGAAATTCGCCCGCCGCCTGAACGGCCGCTACAACCTGCCCTTCTATACCCACGACGAACGCCTGACCACTTTCGAAGCCAAGGGCGAGCGACTGGTGCGTGGCGGGCAGAAAGGCAGTTACCGCGACAACCCGGTGGACGCCATCGCCGCCGCCCTGTTGCTGCAGGGCTGGCTCGATGAAAACACTGCATTGTTTGAATCCTGACAAGCGCTTCGGCGCTTTTCTTTTGGTTATAAACCGAGCTTCGTCCGGCAGGACGCAGCACGGAATCACGAAGGAGCAACCATGAGCCTGCCCAATCCCGCCGATCTGATCAGCCAGATGGCGACCCGCCTCAAGGCGCACCTTGCCCAGCGTGACATCAGCGAACCGCGTTACATCGGCATCCGCACCGGCGGCATCTGGGTCGCGCAGGCGCTGCTCAAGGAACTGAACAGCGATGCGCCACTGGGCACGCTGGATGTGTCCTTCTACCGCGACGACTTCAGCCAGAACGGCCTGCACCCGCAAGTGCGCCCGTCCGCCCTGCCCTTCGAGATCGAAGGCCAGCATCTGGTGCTGATCGACGACGTGCTGATGAGCGGTCGGACCATCCGCGCCGCCATGAATGAACTGTTCGATTATGGCCGTCCGGCCAGCGTCACCCTGGTCTGCCTGCTGGACCTGGACGCCGGTGAGCTGCCGATCCGCCCGAACGTGGTCGGCGCCACCCTGACCCTGGCCGGCAACCAGCGGGTCAAGTTGTCCGGCCCCGAACCGCTGACGCTCGAACTGCAAGACGTCACCCTTTAATCCGCCCTATTGAGAGTCCCCCTCGCGATGACGCCTCTAGATACCAAGCGCCCGCTGCAGCTCAATGATCAGGGCCAGCTGCGCCACTTCCTCTCGCTCGACGGCCTGCGCCGCGAGTTGCTGACGGAAATCCTCGACACTGCCGACTCGTTCCTTGAAGTCGGCGCCCGGGCGGTGAAGAAGGTCCCGTTGCTGCGCGGCAAGACCGTGTGCAACGTGTTCTTCGAAAACTCCACGCGCACCCGCACCACGTTTGAACTGGCGGCCCAACGGTTGTCGGCAGACGTGATCACCCTGAACGTGTCGACATCGTCGGCGAGCAAGGGTGAAACGCTGCTCGATACCCTGCGCAACCTTGAAGCGATGGCCGCCGACATGTTCGTCGTGCGCCACGGCGACTCGGGCGCGGCGCACTTCATCGCCGAGCATGTCTGCCCGCAGGTGGCGATCATCAACGGCGGCGACGGCCGGCATGCGCACCCGACCCAGGGCATGCTCGACATGCTCACCATCCGTCGGCACAAGGGCGGTTTCGAAAACCTTTCGGTGGCGATCGTCGGCGACATCCTGCATTCGCGGGTGGCGCGCTCGAACATGCTCGCGCTGAAAACCCTTGGCTGCCCGGACATCCGCGTGATCGCGCCGAAAACCCTGCTGCCGATCGGCATCGAGCAATACGGCGTCAAGGTCTACACCGACATGGCTGAAGGCCTGAAAGACGTCGACGTGGTAATCATGCTGCGTCTGCAACGTGAGCGCATGACCGGCGGCCTGCTGCCCAGCGAAGGCGAGTTCTATCGCCTGTTCGGCCTGACCACCGCACGTCTGGCCGGGGCCAAACCCGATTGCATCGTCATGCACCCGGGGCCGATCAACCGTGGCGTGGAGATCGAGTCGGCGGTGGCCGACGGCCCGCACTCGGTGATCCTCAATCAAGTGACCTACGGCATCGCGATTCGTATGGCTGTGCTGTCCATGGCCATGAGCGGGCAGACTGCGCAACGTCAATTCGAGCAGGAGAACGCCCAGTGAAGCTCAGCATTCTCGGCGCACGCGTCATCGATCCCAGCAGCGGCCTGGATCAAATCACCGACATCCACGTTGAAGCCTGCAAGATCGTCGCGCTCGGCGCCGCACCGGCCGGTTTCAGCGCAGTGGAAACCATCGATGCCCAAGGTCTGGTCGCCGCGCCTGGCCTGGTCGACCTCAACGTTGCCCTGCGCGAGCCGGGCTACAGCCGCAAAGGCTCGATCGTCAGCGAAACCCGCGCCGCTGCTGCCGGTGGCGTGACCAGCCTGTGCTGCCCGCCGAAGACCAAACCGGTGCTCGACACCTCCGCTGTGGCCGAACTGATCCTCGACCGCGCCCGCGAAGCCGGCAACACCAAGGTGTTCCCGATCGGCGCGCTGAGCAAAGGTCTCGATGGCGAGCAACTGGCCGAACTGGTCGCGCTGCGCGACGCCGGTTGCGTGGCGTTCGGCAACGGTCTGGAAAGCTTTCGCAACAGCCGCACCCTGTGCCGGGCGCTGGAATACGCGGCGACTTTCGACCTGACGGTGATCTTCAACTCGCAGGATCACGATCTGGCCGAGGGCGGTCTCGCCAACGAAGGCGCGGTCGCCAGTTTCCTAGGCCTGCCGGGCATCCCGGAAACCGCCGAAACCGTGGCGCTGGCTCGCGATCTGCTACTGGTCGAGCAGACCGGCGTGCGTGCGCACTTCAGCCAGTTGACCAGTGCGCGCGGTGTGGCGCTGATTGCTCAGGCGCAGGCCCGTGGCTTGAAGGTAACGGCGGATGTTGCGTTGTATCAGCTGATCCTGACTGACGAAGCGCTGATCGACTTCAACAGCCTCTACCACGTGCAACCGCCGCTGCGCACCCGTGCCGACCGCGATGGCCTGCGTGAGGCAGTGAAGTCCGGGGTGGTCTCGGCCATTTCCAGTCATCACCAGCCCCACGAGCGCGACGCCAAACTGGCACCGTTCGGCGCGACCGAGCCGGGCATTAGCAGTGTTGAGTTGCTGCTGCCGCTGGCGATGACGCTGGTTGAGGATGGTTTGCTCGACTTGCCGACGCTGCTGGCACGTCTCAGCGCAGGCCCGGCCGAAGCGCTGCGTCTGCCGGCGGGCAAACTGGCGGTAGGTGGTGCGGCGGATATCGTGCTGTTCGATCCGAAGGCATCGACGGTGGCTGGTGAGCACTGGCTGTCGAAGGGCGAGAACTGCCCGTTCATCGGCCACAGTCTGCCGGGCGTGGTGCGCTATACGCTGGTGGATGGGCGGATTACTCACCAGGCATGACTTACTGCTGAGGGAGATTGTGGCGAGGGGATTTATCCCCGTTCGGCTGCGTAGCAGTCGCGAAGCCATTGCACGCGGTGGAACAAATCCACCGCGTTCTCGGATTCAGGACCGCTTCGCGGCCCAACGGGGATAAATCCCCTCGCCACTACTTACTGGAAGGCGCCGCGATTCTGCGCGTTGCGCACCGACACCTGATCGTTCAGGGTCCAGAAGTCATACAGCACACCAATAAAGAACAACCCGCCGGTCAGCAGATACAGCAGGCCGCTGATCCATTTGCCCTGATACATCCGGTGCACGCCGAACACACCGAGGAAAGTCAGCAGAATCCACGCGACGTTGTACTCGATCGGCCCGGCGGCAAAGCGCAGATCCGCTTCGCGATCCATCGCCGGGATCAGAAACAGGTCGATCAGCCAGCCAATCCCCAGCAAACCGAAGGTGAAGAACCAGATCGTCCCGGTCACCGGTTTGCCGTAATAAAAGCGGTGCGCGCCAGTGAATCCGAAAATCCACAGCAGGTAGCCGATGACTTTGCTGTGAGTGTCTTTTTCTTTCACGCGGGGGAGCTGATAGCTGTTCATTAAGACCTCATTGCACTCGATAGATAAATATTCTTCATTTCTTTGTGACTTTTTTACAGGTGGCCGACGTATGGCAAATGTTACCGTTGCTAGCGCGAAACCCTTGTAGAACCTGACTTCTGTCGGACAATTGCGTACTTTTTGAGCGTTTTTGGTTCCGTAGCCGGCGGAATGAATCGATGAACGGCCTCGGAACGGCAAAAAAAGCTGTTATAAAGTTGCGCGCTATCACTTATGAGCCACGCCTAATGCGACCATTTTTCAAGACATGGCTGACTATTTGCCTATTAATGCCACTGGCCGCCCACGCCACCAATCGTGAGCAACGTCTTCCTAACGTCAACGGCTTCACCCCAAAATCCCATGCTTCGGCTCCTTCGAGCAAAAGCAGCAAGAGCAAGACCACCACGCTGAGCAGCAAGAGCCGCAGCAAGCTGGTGCCACCGATGGCGAGCAAGGAAAGCAGCAATGTGCTGAGCCGTGCGGTAAACGTCCTCGGTACACCTTATCGTTGGGGCGGCAGCAGCCCAAGTAAAGGCTTCGATTGCAGCGGTCTGGTGAAATACGCGTTCAACGACGCTACATTCGACCTGCCACGCACCTCCAACGCCATGGCCAGCGGTCACGGCGAGAAAGTCGAGCGCAAGGATCTGAAGCCGGGCGATCTGATTTTCTTCAACATCAAGAGCCGTCGGGTCAATCACGTTGCCATCTACCTGGGCAACGACCGCTTCATCCACGCCCCGCGCCGTGGCAAAGCGGTGAGCATCGACACGCTGAACAAGCCGTACTGGGAAAAGCATTACGTCGTCGCCAAGCGCGTGTTGCCGAAAGAACAACAGCAGATGCGCGTAGTCCAGCGCTGAGTTGTTTGATCTCCTGAATCAGCTTCAGCAGTACCGGCCTTTTCGCGAGCAGGCTCGCTCCCACAGAAGAATGCATTCCAGCTGAAGGAATGCGGTTTGATGTGGGAGCGAGCCTGCTCGCGAAAAGGCCGGCAGCCGCACCAGCGACCCTCAGAAATTATCAGGCGTACGCGCTTTCTCGCGTGCATGCTCGCGGCTGATCAAGCCCTTGGTGACCAGATCCTTCAGGCACATATCGAGTGTCTGCATGCCCAACGACCCACCGGTCTGAATCGCTGAATACATCTGCGCCACCTTGTCCTCGCGAATGAGGTTACGGATCGCCGAGGTCCCGAGCATGATTTCATGCGCCGCCACCCGCCCGCCGCCGATCTTCTTGATCAACGTCTGCGACACTACCGCCAGCAACGACTCCGACAGCATCGAACGGACCATCGACTTCTCGTCGCCGGGGAACACATCCACCACGCGGTCGATGGTCTTCGCCGCCGAGGTCGTGTGCAGCGTGCCGAACACCAGATGCCCGGTCTCGGCGGCGGTCAACGCCAGGCGAATGGTTTCAAGATCACGCATCTCGCCAACCAGAATCACGTCCGGGTCTTCACGCAGGGCCGAGCGCAGTGCGGTGGCGAAGCTGCGCGTATCGCGGTGGACTTCGCGCTGATTGATCAGGCATTTGCGCGATTCATGGACGAACTCGATGGGGTCTTCGATGGTGAGAATGTGGTGATGGCGATGGGTGTTGAGGTAATCGATCATCGCCGCCAGCGTGGTCGACTTGCCGGAGCCGGTCGGCCCGGTGACCAGCACCAAACCGCGCGGCGCATCAGTGATCTTGCGGAAAACATCGCCCATGGCGAGGTCTTCCATGCTCAGCACTTTCGACGGGATGGTGCGGAACACCGCGCCGGCGCCACGGTTCTGGTTAAAGGCGTTGACCCGAAAGCGCGCCACGCCGGGTACATCGAAGGAAAAATCCGTTTCCAGATTTTTCTCGAATTCGATGCGCTGGGTGTCGTTCATGATGTCGTAGATCAGATCGTGCACTTGCTTGTGATCCAGCGCCGGCAGATTGATCCGTCGCACGTCACCATCGACACGGATCATCGGCGGCAGGCCGGCCGACAGGTGCAGGTCGGAAGCGCCCTGTTTGGCGCTGAAGGCCAGCAGTTCAGTGATATCCATAGCGTCCCTCAATTCCAGTAGAATGCCGCGAACCTACAGACCGCCGGCGCCTCTTGATGTCCACGATAGCAGACAACATCCTTCAGGTTAGTTCGCGCATCCAGGCAGCGGCGAAAGCTGCGCACCGCGACGAAAACAGCATCCATTTGCTCGCCGTGAGCAAGACCAAACCCGCCCAGGCCCTGCGGGAAGCCTACGCCGCCGGCCTGCGCGACTTCGGCGAGAACTACTTGCAGGAAGCCTTGGGCAAACAGCTGGAGCTGGCCGACCTGCCCTTGATCTGGCACTTCATCGGCCCCATTCAATCGAACAAGACTCGCGCGATTGCCGAGCATTTCGACTGGGTGCACTCCGTGGATCGTCTGAAAATTGCCCAACGCCTGTCCGAACAACGCCCGGCCGAACTGCCGCCACTGAACATCTGCATTCAGGTCAATGTCAGCGGCGAGGCGAGCAAATCCGGTTGCACCCCGGCCGATCTGCCAGCGCTGGCCGAGGCCATCAGCGCGCTGCCACGCTTGAAACTGCGCGGACTGATGGCGATTCCCGAGCCGACCGAGGAGCGCGCTGAACAGGACGCTGCCTTCGCCGCCGTACAGGCATTGCAGGCGAGCCTCGCTCTGCCGCTCGACACACTGTCCATGGGCATGAGCCACGACCTTGAGTCGGCCATCGCCCAAGGCGCCACCTGGGTGCGGATCGGTACCGCGCTGTTTGGCGCCAGAGATTATTCCCAGTCTTGAACGTTTCCAGATAAGGACCACACATGAGCAACACACGTATTGCGTTTATCGGTGCGGGCAACATGGCGGCCAGTCTGATTGGCGGCTTGCGCGCCAAAGGTCTGGAAGCGGCGCAGATCCGCGCCAGCGATCCGGGCGAAGACACCCGCGCCAAGGTCAGCGCCGAACACGGCATCGAAACCTTCGCTGACAACGCCCAGGCCATCGACGGCGTCGATGTCATCGTGCTGGCGGTCAAGCCCCAGGCGATGAAAGCCGTGTGCGAGGCGATTCGCCCGAGCCTCAAGCCCAACCAACTGGTGGTGTCGATCGCCGCCGGCATCACCTGCGCGAGCATGACCGCGTGGCTCGGCGAACAGCCAATCGTGCGCTGCATGCCCAATACTCCGGCGCTGCTGCGTCAGGGTGTCAGCGGTTTGTACGCGACCAGCGAAGTGAGCGCCGAGCAGCGCCAGCAAGCCGAAGAGCTGCTGTCCGCCGTCGGCATTGCGCTGTGGCTGGAAGAAGAACAGCAACTGGACGCAGTCACCGCAGTGTCCGGCTCCGGCCCGGCGTACTTCTTCCTGCTGATCGAAGCCATGACCGCCGCCGGCGTCAAACTTGGCCTGCCAAAAGAGATCGCTGAGCAACTGACCGTGCAGACTGCTCTGGGCGCCGCGCACATGGCGGTGTCCAGCGATGTCGACGCCGCCGAACTGCGTCGCCGCGTGACCTCGCCGAATGGCACCACGGAAGCTGCGATCAAATCATTCCAGGCTGGCGGCTTCGAAGCGCTGGTTGAAACCGCACTCGGCGCCGCCGCGCACCGCTCGGCCGAAATGGCCGAACAACTGGGCAAATAAAGGAGCCTTACATGATCGGATTGAACACCGCAGCGGTTTACGTGCTGCAAACCCTCGGCAGCCTGTACCTGCTGATCGTGCTGCTGCGCTTCGTCCTGCAACTGGTGCGGGCGAACTTCTACAACCCGCTGTGCCAGTTCGTGGTCAAGGCCACTCAGCCGCTGCTCAAGCCTTTGCGCCGGATCATCCCGAGCCTGTTCGGCCTCGACATGTCGTCGCTGGTGCTGGCGATTCTGGTGCAACTGCTGCTGATGGCGCTGACCCTGCTGCTGACCTACGGCACCACTGGCAACCCGCTGCAACTGGTGATCTGGTCGCTGATCGGCGTCACCGCGCTGTTCCTGAAGATCTTCTTCTTCGCCCTGATCATCAGCGTGATCCTGTCGTGGGTCGCACCGGGCAGCCACAATCCGGGCGCTGAACTGGTCAACCAGATCTGTGAACCGGCGCTGGCACCGTTCCGTCGTTTCCTGCCGAACCTCGGCGGCCTGGACCTGTCGCCGATCTTCGCCTTCCTTGCGCTGAAATTGATCGACATGCTGGTGATCAACAATCTGGCGGCGATGACGATGATGCCGGAAATCCTGCGTTTGCTGATGTGAGGTGAGAGGGATTGGCGCTCGGCTTGATATGGCGTCGTCTGCGCCCCTCACCCCAGCCCTCTCCCAAGGGAGAGGGAGCCGATTTGTGTTGAGCTCAAGATTGGAGTTCGACTCGCAATTATCAGGTCGGCGCA
>NZ_JH635998.1:2586830-2604325 GCF_000257605.1 Pseudomonas sp. R62 | reverse complement strand
GAACACCTTGGTCAGTCCCCTCTCCCTCTGGGAGAGGGTTAGGGTGAGGGCTGCTTGCCGCTAAACCCCCCGGTCTTTAGACTTACGCCTCATTTCAACGAGAGCAGGGTCGATGCCAACTGCCTTTCCCGCCGATTCTGTTGGTCTGGTAACGCCGCAAACCGCGCATTTCAGCGAACCGCTGACGCTGGCCTGTGGCCGTTCGCTGGCCGCTTATGACCTGATTTATGAAACCTACGGCACGCTGAACGCCCAGACGAGCAACGCCGTGCTGATCTGCCACGCGCTGTCCGGTCATCATCACGCCGCTGGTTATCACAGCGTCGACGACCGCAAGCCCGGTTGGTGGGACAGCTGCATCGGCCCCGGCAAGCCGATCGACACCAACAAGTTCTTTGTGGTCAGCCTGAACAACCTCGGTGGCTGCAACGGCTCCACCGGCCCGAGCAGTATCAACCCGGAGACCGGCAAGCCGTTCGGCGCCGACTTCCCGGTGCTCACCGTGGAAGACTGGGTGCACAGCCAGGCGCGCCTGGCTGACCTGCTCGGCATCGGCCAGTGGGCGGCAGTGATCGGCGGCAGCCTCGGCGGCATGCAGGCCCTGCAATGGACCATCACCTACCCGGATCGCGTGCGGCACTGCCTGGCGATCGCCTCGGCGCCTAAATTGTCGGCGCAGAACATCGCCTTCAACGAAGTCGCGCGTCAGGCGATCCTCACCGATCCGGAATTCCACGGTGGTTCGTTCCAGGAAGCGGGCGTGATCCCCAAGCGCGGGCTGATGCTCGCGCGCATGGTCGGCCACATTACCTATCTGTCCGACGACTCCATGGGTGAGAAATTCGGCCGTGGCCTGAAGAGCGAAAAGCTCAACTACGACTTCCACAGCGTCGAGTTCCAGGTCGAAAGCTACCTGCGTTACCAGGGCGAAGAATTCTCCGGGCGCTTCGATGCCAACACTTATCTGTTGATGACCAAAGCGCTTGATTACTTCGATCCGGCGGCTAACTTCGACGATGACCTGGCGAAAACCTTCGAAAACGCCACGGCCAAGTTCTGCGTGATGTCGTTCACCACCGACTGGCGCTTTTCCCCAGCGCGCTCGCGGGAGCTGGTGGATGCGTTGATGGCCGCGCGCAAGGACGTCAGCTATCTGGAAATCGATGCGCCGCAAGGCCACGACGCCTTCCTGATTCCGATCCCGCGTTATTTGCAGGCGTTCGGCAATTACATGAACCGCATTTCGTTGTGAGAAAGCCATGAGAGCTGATCTGGAAATCATCCAGGAATGGATCCCCGCCGGCAGCCGCGTCCTCGACCTGGGTTGCGGTAACGGCGAGCTGCTGACCTGGCTGCGCGACAACAAGAACGTCACCGGTTATGGCCTGGAAAACGACGCCGACAACATCGCCGAGTGCGTGGCCAAGGGCATTAACGTCATCGAGCAGGATCTGGACAAAGGCCTGGGCAATTTTGCCAGCAACAGTTTCGACATCGTCGTCATGACCCAGGCCCTGCAAGCGGTGCATTACCCGGACAAGATCCTCGACGAAATGCTCCGGGTCGGCCGTCAGTGCATCATCACCTTCCCCAACTTCGGCCACTGGCGCTGCCGCTGGTATCTGGCGAGCAAGGGCCGCATGCCGGTCTCGGAATTCCTGCCCTACACCTGGTACAACACGCCGAACATCCACTTCTGCACCTTCGAGGATTTCGAAGAACTGTGCCGCGAACGTGATGCGAAGGTCATTGATCGGCTTGCCGTGGATCAACAGCACCGGCACGGGTGGGCCAGTAAGCTATGGCCTAATCTGTTAGGTGAAATCGGTATCTACCGCGTCAGCAGTCCGCAGTTGGCGGACCACCGAGTCGCGGTCTGAGCCTGGGCATTTGAAGGAGCACGAACATGAGTCGTCTAGCGTTGCTGTTACTCACCGCCTGCCTGAGCGCCAGCGCCATGGCGGCGGACGTCATCAAAGGTGAACGCAAGGAAACCTTCGGCGACATCACGGTGCACTACAACACGTTCAACTCGACGTTCCTGCAACCGGACATCGCCAAGGCTGCCGAGCTGATCCGCAGCAAGAACCAGGGCGTGATCAACGTCTCGGTGGTCAAGGACGGCAAACCGGTGATCGCCAGCGTCACCGGCACGATCAAGGACCTGACCAGCAACAGCGTGGCGCTGAAATTCCGCCAGGTCACCGAACAGGGCGCGATCTACTACATCGCCCAGTACCCGGTGCCGCAACAGGAAACCCGCACCTTTGAAATCAAGGTGCAGAACGGCGACAAGATCAACACCATCAATTTCAACCAAGAACTCTTTCCCGGCGAATGATGAACATCAAGCAGCTCGTACTGGCCAGCCATAACGCCGGCAAACTCAAAGAACTCCAGGCCATGCTCGGCGACTCGGTGCAACTGCGCTCGATTGGCGAGTGGAGCAAGGTCGAGCCGGAAGAAACCGGCCTGTCGTTTGTCGAGAACGCGATCCTCAAGGCCCGCAATGCCGCGCGCATTTCCGGGCTGCCGGCACTGGCCGACGATTCCGGGCTGGCAGTGGACTTCCTCGGCGGCGCACCGGGCATCTATTCGGCGCGTTACGCCGACGGCCAGGGCGATGCGGCGAACAACGCCAAACTGCTCGATGCGCTCAAGGACGTGCCGCAAGCCGAGCGCGGCGCGCAGTTCGTCTGCGTGCTGGCACTGGTGCGCCACGCCGATGATCCGCTGCCGATTCTCTGCGAAGGCCTGTGGCACGGGCGCATCCTCACCGCTGCCAGCGGCGCACACGGTTTCGGTTACGACCCGCTGTTCTGGGTGCCGGAGCGCGACTGCTCCAGCGCCGAGCTGAGCCCGGCCGACAAGAACCAGATCAGCCACCGCGCCCGTGCAATGGATCTGCTGCGCCAGCGTCTGGGCTTGAAATGACCACTGATTCTTGCGCGTCGTCGCTGATCATCGGCGGCGCCGCGTCCTCGCCTCGGGCACCGCTGCCAACCCTGCCGCCCCTGGCGCTGTACATCCACATTCCGTGGTGTGTACGCAAATGCCCGTATTGCGATTTCAACTCGCACACCGCCAGCCCGGTGCTGCCGGAGCAGGAATACGTCGACGCGCTGCTGGCCGATCTCGATCAGGATCTGCATGCGGTGTATGGCCGTGAGCTGACTTCGATTTTCTTCGGTGGCGGGACGCCGAGCCTGTTCAGCGCCGAAGCCCTCGGGCGGTTGTTGAAGGGTGTCGAGCAGCGCATCCCGTTCGCCGCCGACATCGAAATCACCCTTGAGGCGAATCCGGGCACCTTCGAGCAGGAGAAGTTTGTCGCCTATCGCAAGCTGGGGATCAATCGGCTATCAATCGGTATCCAGAGCTTTCAGCAGGAGAAGCTTGAGGCCCTTGGCCGCATCCACAACGGTGACGAAGCCGTGCGTGCGGCAGGCATGGCGCGGCAGGCCGGGTTCGATAACTTCAACTTGGACTTGATGCACGGTTTGCCCGATCAGTCGCTGGACGATGCCTTGAGCGATCTGCGCCAGGCCATTGCGCTGAAACCGACGCACATTTCCTGGTATCAGCTGACGCTGGAGCCGAACACGGTGTTCTGGAACCAGCCGCCAGTGCTGCCCGAAGACGACACCCTGTGGGATATTCAGGAAGCTGGGCAGGCGCTGCTGGCCGAGCACGGTTACGCGCAATACGAAGTGTCGGCGTATGCCCAGGCCGGTCGCCCGGCGCGGCATAACCTCAATTACTGGAGTTTTGGCGATTTCATCGGCATCGGCGCCGGCGCCCATGGCAAGCTGAGCCATCCGGACGGGCGCATCGTGCGCACATGGAAAACCCGCCTGCCGAAGGACTATCTGAATCCCGCGAAGAGCTTTCAGGCCGGCGAGAAATCGCTGAGCAATGACGAGATGCCGTTCGAGTTCCTGATGAACGCCCTGCGCCTGACTGCCGGGGTCGAATCGCGCCTGTATCCGGAGCGCACCGGCCTGTCGCTGGAGACCCTCGCCGAAGGCCGGCGCGAAGCCGAACAAAGCGGCCTGTTGCAGGTCGAACCGTCACGCCTGGCGGCGACCGAACGCGGCCAGCTGTTCCTCAACGACTTGCTGCAACAATTTCTGAACTGACTTCAGCTCAAAGGGAAAACGCATGGATTTGATACTCGACCTGCTGGCCACCGTCTCCCGCTGGAGCCGCAGCAATCTCTCGGAAATCGCTTTGGCGCTGGTCGGTTGCCTGCTGGTGCTGTTCGGCGCTGACTTCAAAGGCTGGGTCGAGCAACGCCTGGGCAGCATCGCCGGCGCCCTGCGCGTGCCCCTGATGGCCCTGCTCTGCCTGATCGGCAGCGGCGCCGCGCTGATCTACGCCACGCCGTGGGTGATCAAAGGCCTGAGCCAGTTCAACAACTACAGCCTGGCGCCGGTGCTGCTGGTGGTGTTGGTGCTGATCGGCGTCGTAGCCGACCGCCGCTGACCCCGCAAACACCCCAAAACGAAATGTGGGAGCGAGCCAGCTCGCGAAGGCGTCATGACATCCAACATCATCGTTGATTGTCAGACCGCTTTCGCGAGCAGGCTCGCTCCCACAGTTGATCGCAATGAAAGGGAAGTTCATGAGTAAAAAACTACTGGATGAGACGAGCAAATTTCTCAGCTTCGTGTTGCGTCACCAGCCTCAAGCGATTGGTCTTACGCTGGATTCGGATGGCTGGGCAAATATCGACGCACTGATTCATGGTGCTGCGCGTGACGGTCGCAATCTCGATCGCGATTTGATTGAAACAGTGGTGGCAAGTAGCGACAAAAAGCGTTTTGCGATTTCCACTGACGGCTTGTGCATCCGCGCTGTTCAGGGCCATTCGACGAAGACTGTCGAGTTGCAGTTCGACGAGAAACACCCACCGCAAACGCTGTATCACGGCACAGCGACGCGTTTTCTCGATTCGATCAATGAACAAGGTCTAATCCCTGGATCACGCCATCATGTGCATCTTTCGGAAGAGATCGTCACTGCCACTTCCGTAGGTCAACGCTACGGCAGCGTAGTGGTCCTCGCAGTCGCGGCGCAGCAGATGCAGGAAGGAGGCTTCAAGTTCTATCAGGCCGAAAACGGCGTGTGGCTGACAGACCACGTACCTGCGCGCTTCATGACAAAACTGTAAATCCGAGATACTCACAACTACTGTAGGAGTGAGCCTGCTCGCGATAGCTGTTTGACACTCAACATCCACGCCGACTGACACACCTCTTCGCGAGCAGGCTCGCTCCCACTATCGGGCCATGGTTCAATGATTCTTCGATAAGCGGCTCTGCGCCTGCAGGATCGCCTTAAGGCCAACGGAATCTTTGCAGCCCAGCGCTATCGCTTTATCGAAGTGTTCGATATTCCCGCTGTCGCGCAGATCGCTGCCATTCACACGAGTCAACGCGAGTATGTAGTAGGCCTCAGCCCGGAACTGGTCTTCGGACAATACCAGGCCAGCTGCGCGGGCTCGCATGGCGGCCATCGGCCCGACCCTGCCGGCAGGCGCCCCGTTTTCTTCAAAACACAGCGAACGTTTGGCCTGCAACGGATAGTCGTCAGCCTGCGTATCAGGCTTGAGCAGCAACTGCTCGAGAGACTGCAAGAATTTCAAATGATCAGGATTTTGCGCATCAAATCGTTCATACGCCTTGTCGCACAAATGGTAATAGCCCACCGCAGCCGCTAACAATCCATCATCCATGGCCTGCTGATAAAGACCACAGGTCTGTAAGCGCGTCTGCTCGGAAAATATCGGGTTGTCCTGCAGGCTGGCCAGAAAATAGGTGGCCAGCGTGTGCCCGCCGTCCGACGCATGCTTGAGGTTATCCACAAGAGCCTCGAGATCACCCTCGGCAACGCGCAACTGTTCAGGGGTGTATTGCACGCTTTCCCCGGCGGCCTCACGCTTGATCCGGTCATTAGCGTCGCGCTCGATCTTTGCCGCCGTTCTCTGCGCACTCGCGAAGTATTCCTCGGGGCTGACTACCCGTTCGCACGCTGCGCAAAACAGCAGACCCAGAACTACGGTGCAGGCAAAAATGGCTTTCAAGATTTGTCTTCCTTTACAAATGGGGCCTCGAGCTATCGGCGGATCATGGCCAAACTTGAGCGAACCCCAGAAACAACTGTAGGAGCTGCGGCACGCTGCAACCTTTGATCCTCAAAATCAAGATCAAAAGATCGCAGCGCGCCGCAGCTCCTACCGGGGTGTTGCGTGATGCTTAAGACAGTTTTTCGAACTTCAGATCCCACACGCCATGGCCAAGACGTTCGCCGCGGCGTTCGAACTTGGTGATCGGGCGTTCGGCCGGGCGTGGGACGCATTTGCCGTCTTCGGCAAGGTTGCGGTAGCCGGGGGCGACGTTCATCACTTCCAGCATGTACTCGGCGTACGGTTCCCAGTCGGTGGCCATGTGCAGAATGCCGCCAACCTTCAACTTGCTACGCACCAGCTCGGCGAACGAGGCCTGGACGATGCGTCGCTTGTGGTGGCGGCTCTTGTGCCACGGATCCGGGAAAAACAGCATCAGGCGATCGAGGCTGTTGTCGGCGATGCAGCGGTTGAGCACTTCGATCGCGTCGCAATCGTAGACCCGCAGGTTGGTCAGACCTTGGGTCAACACGCCATTGAGCAGCGCGCCGACACCCGGACGGTGTACTTCAACACCGATGAAATCCTGCTCCGGAGCAGCCGCGGCCATTTCCAGCAGCGAATGGCCCATGCCGAAACCGATTTCCAGCGAGCGCGGCGCCGAGCGGCCGAACACCTGGTCGTAATCGACCGGCGCATCGGCCAGCGGCAGCACGTACAGCGGCGCGCCCTGGTCCAGGCCGCGTTGCTGGCCTTCAGTCATGCGCCCGGCGCGCATCACGAAGCTCTTGATGCGGCGGTGTTGGCGCTCGTCGCCTTCGTCCGGCTGGACAGGCGTGTCGTTCGATTCAGTCATCAATGGCTCTTACTTGATCAGACCATCCAGCGGCGAAGAGGCGCTGGCATAGAGTTTTTTCGGCATGCGGCCGGCGAGGTACGCTAGGCGACCAGCGACGATGGCGTGCTGCATGGCTTGCGCCATCATGACCGGTTGCTGGGCGTGGGCGATGGCCGAGTTCATCAGTACGGCGTCGCAACCCAACTCCATGGCGATGGTCGCGTCGGAAGCGGTACCGACACCCGCATCCACCAGCACCGGGATCTTGGCTTCTTCGAGGATGATCTGCAGGTTATACGGATTGCAGATGCCCAGACCGGAGCCGATCAGCCCGGCCAGCGGCATCACGGCGATGCAGCCGATTTCCGCCAGTTGCCGGGCGATGATCGGGTCATCGCTGGTGTAGACCATCACGTCGAAGCCTTCCTTGACCAGGGTTTCGGCGGCCTTGAGGGTTTCGATCACGTTGGGGAACAGGGTCTTCTGGTCGGCCAGCACTTCCAGCTTCACCAGATTGTGGCCGTCGAGCAGCTCACGGGCCAGGCGGCAGGTGCGCACGGCTTCGATGGCGTCGTAGCAACCGGCAGTGTTCGGCAGGAAGGTGTAGCGATCCGGCGACAGCACTTCGAGCAGGTTCGGCTCGCCTTCGATCTGGCCCAGGTTGGTGCGGCGTACGGCGAAGGTGACGATTTCGGCACCCGAGGCTTCGATGGCCTGGCGGGTTTCTTCCATGTCACGGTACTTGCCGGTACCGACCAGCAAACGCGACTGGTAAGTACGACCGGCCAGCACAAAAGGCTTGTCGCTACGAACGATGCTCATGGGGAATCCTCTTTAGGGGTGAGGGTCTTGCAGAATTCTGTGCCCTCGCGGGCCGGGCGATCAGCCGCCGCCGATGGCGTGGACCACTTCGACGTTGTCGCCGTCGTTCAACGTGGTGTCGGCATGCTGGCTGCGCGGGACGATGTCCAGATTGAGCTCGACCGCCACGCGACGTCCGGCCAGATCCAGACGGGTGATCAGGCCCGCAACGGTTTCACCGTCGGGCAATTCAAAGGACTCGCCGTTCAACTGAATGCGCATGCACAACGCCGCCATCATTTTTAGGGGCTGGCATTCTAGCCCGATCATGACCTAAAGGTCAGTACCAAGCGTCAAGCGGTTAGCTGCAAGCGCCAGGCGGCGAGGCCGAGGCAAACCCAACCGATGAGAAACGCCAGGCCTCCGAACGGCGTGATGATGCCAAGTTTGCTGATGCCGGTCATGGTCAGCAGATACAGGCTGCCGGAGAACAACACAATGCCGACGGTGAAGGACAGGCCGGCCCAAGTAATCAGGCGCCCTTGAATCTGCGTGGCCAGCAGCGCAACGCCGAACAGCGCGAGTGTGTGCACCAGTTGGTAGGTGACGCCCGTGTGGAAAATCGTCAGGTATTCCGGCGTCAGACGGTTTTTCAGGCCATGGGCGGCGAACGCACCCAGCGCAACACCGGTGAATCCGAAAAAAGCGGCCAGCATCAAAAAGCCACGCAGCATGGGGAACTCCAGTCAGACGCCATCGGCAGGGTCTGTATAATGGCCCGCTCCACGGGTTCGGCCAAGCCATCTCTATGCTGCGTTCAATTTTCCGTCGTCTCACGAAGGCTCTGCTCTGGTTCGCCGGCGGCAGCGTCTTGCTGGTGCTGGTGTTCCGCTTCGTGCCACCGCCGGGTACGGCGTTGATGGTCGAGCGCAAGGTCGAATCCTGGGTCGACGGCGAGCCGATCGACCTGCAGCGCACCTGGAAGCCGTGGGACGAGATTTCCGACGACCTGAAAGTGGCGGTGATTGCTGGCGAAGACCAGAAATTCCCCGAGCACTGGGGCTTCGATCTGCGCGCGATTCAGGCTGCTCTGGCCCACAACGAACTGGGCGGTTCGATTCGCGGTGCCAGCACCTTGAGCCAACAGGTGTCGAAAAACCTCTTTCTGTGGTCTGGTCGCAGTTATCTGCGCAAAGGCCTGGAAGCGTGGTTTACCGCGCTGATTGAGGTGTTCTGGCCCAAGCAGCGGATTCTCGAGGTGTACCTGAACAGCGTTGAGTGGGATGACGGCGTATTTGGCGCTGAAGCGGCGGCCCGCCATCACTTTGGCGTGAGCGCGAAGTCATTGTCGCGCCAGCAGGCGAGTTATCTGGCTGCCGTACTGCCCAATCCACGGGTGTGGAGCGCGAGTCATCCGACCGGTTATGTATCGCGCCGTGCCGGGTGGATTCGGCAGCAGATGAGTCAGTTGGGCGGGGACAGTTATTTGCTCGGGCTGAATGATTCGCGACGGGCGCCTTGGGCTGAATAACACCGGAATACCAATGCGGGAGCGAGCTTGCTCGCGAATGCGATGGATCATTCAGCAGTGGCGGTGACTGACACTCCGCTTTCGCGAGCAAGCTCGCTCCCACATGGGTTTTGCGTAAAGCCAGAAATAAAAACGCCCCGACCATCGCTGATCGGGGCGTTTTTTATTGCTGATGCGCCGGTTACGCGGCGATCGACAACTTGAGCTTGTTCATCGCGCTCTTTTCGAGCTGACGGATTCGCTCGGCCGACACGTTGTACTTCTGCGCCAGGTCGTGCAGCGTGGCTTTCTCTTCTGCCAGCCAGCGCTGGTAGAGGATGTCGCGGCTACGCTCGTCCAGCACTTCCAGTGCTTCGTGCAGGTTGGTGTTGGAGTTGTCGCTCCAGTCGGCATCTTCCAGTTGACGGGCCGGGTCGTACCGGTGGTCTTCCAGATAGTTGGCCGGCGACTGGAAAGCGCTGTCGTCGTCGGCTTCAGCAGCCGGGTCGAAGGCCATGTCGTGGCCGGTCAGGCGGCTTTCCATCTCGCGCACTTCACGTGGTTCGACGCCAAGGCTTTCCGCCACACGGTGGACTTCCTCGTTGTTCAGCCACGCCAGACGCTTCTTCTGGCTGCGCAGGTTGAAGAACAGCTTGCGCTGGGCCTTGGTGGTCGCGACTTTCACAATGCGCCAGTTGCGCAGGATGAACTCGTGAATTTCCGCCTTGATCCAGTGCACGGCGAACGACACCAGACGCACACCCATTTCCGGGTTGAAGCGCTTGACGGCCTTCATCAGTCCGACGTTGCCTTCCTGGATCAGGTCAGCCTGAGCCAGACCGTAGCCGGAATAGCTACGGGCAATGTGTACGACGAAACGCAGGTGGGCGAGCACCATCTGCCGAGCCGCCCCCAAATCCTGCTCATAGTAGAGACTCTCGGCCAGTTCACGCTCCTGCTCCGGCGTCAGCAATGGAATGCTGTTGACGGTGTGCACATAGGCTTCCAGGTTCGCACCCGGAACCAGCGCATACGCAGGTTGCAAAGAATTGGTCATACGAAAAAACCTCCCACTCACATACTCGTGCCTCTCGGCACTGCGAAAAATTGACCGGGAACTCAGGTACAAGTTCCCATAAAAACCGCAAGGTCAATCACGCGCAAAAAAGATTCTACTTCGGCGCCAGCTCCCTGAGATGACGTGCGACTGCAATCCATGCACCGATATAACCCAACAGCACCGCGCCAAGCAAGAGCGACAGACCGTCGGCCACTGGCACGCCGGCCAGGGCGAAATCACTGCCGTACAAACCGGCCAGTCCGACCACCGCATCGTTCAGCCAGTTGAGGCCAAACGCCAATACACCCCAGGACAACAGCCCTGCACCGAAGCCATACAACGCGCCCATATACAGGAAAGGGCGGCGCACATAACTGTCAGTGCCGCCGACGAGTTTAATCACTTCTATCTCGGTGCGGCGGTTTTCAATATGAAGACGAATGGTATTGCCTATCACCAAAAGTAATGCAGACACCAACAACACCGTCAGACCGAAGACAAAGCGGTCGCCAAGCTTGAGGATGGCGGCCAGACGCTCGACCCAGACTAGATCAAGTTGCGCCTGTTGTACCTTCGGCAGCTCGGAAAGTTTTTGTCTTAATGCTTCGAGTGTCGGCTTGTCGACTTCGTTCGGTGTCACCAGCACCACACCCGGCAAAGGGTTGTCAGGCAGCTCACGCAGGGCCTCGCCCAGGCCGGACTGCTGCTGGAACTCTTCCAGCGCCTGATCGCGGCCGACATATTCGGCATCAGCGACGCCGGGCATGCCTTTGATCTGCTCACGCAGTGCTTCACCCTGCTCCGGGCTGGCGTCGAGTTGCAAGTACAGTGAAATCTGCGCCGCGCGCTGCCAGGAACCGCCGAGACGTTCGACGTTATTGAGCAACAGCGACAGCCCCATCGGCAGACTCAACGCCACAGCCATCACCATGCAGGTGAAGAAGCTGCCGATCGGCTGTTTGCCGAGACGGCGCAGGCTGTCGAGCAGGCTGGCGCGATGGCTTTCGATCCAGGCGCGAAACAGCGTGGCGAAGTCCGGGCCGTCGTCATCGTCGTGCTTTTTCTTTTTCTGCGGTTGCGGATCGGCGGCCTTCGGGGCCACGCGCTCGGATACCTTCGGACTGCGTGTCGCACTCATACCCCGGCCTCCCCGTCGCCGATCAGGCGTCCGCGTTGCAGGGTCAGCATGCGATGACGCATGCGCGCGATCAGTGCCAGGTCGTGACTGGCGATCAGCACGCTGGTGCCCAGACGGTTGATGTCTTCGAACACGCCCATGATTTCCGCCGCCAGACGCGGGTCGAGGTTACCGGTCGGTTCGTCCGCCAGCAGCAAGGCCGGGCGATGGACGATGGCGCGGGCAATGCCGACGCGCTGTTGCTGACCGGTGGACAGGTCGCCCGGGTACAGATCGGATTTGTCCGACAGTGCCACGCGCTCCAGCGCCGAATCGACGCGCTTGGCGATCTCGACCTTGGACAGGCCGAGGATCTGCAGGGGCAAGGCGACGTTGTTGAACACCGTACGATCGAACAGCAACTGGTGATTCTGGAACACCACGCCGATCTGTCGGCGCAGGAACGGAATCTGCGCGTTGCTGATGGTGCTCAGGTCTTGCCCGGCGAGCAGCAGCTTGCCGCTGGTCGGCCGTTCCATCGCCAGCAACAGGCGCAACAGCGTGGATTTACCGGCACCGGAGTGACCGGTGACAAACAAGAACTCGCCACGACGGACTCGAAAGCTCAGCTCATGCAAGCCGACGTGACCGTTCGGGTAGCGTTTACCGACCTGTTCGAAACGAATCATGAACGCTCCCGCTCGGCAAACAGCGCCTGGACAAAGGGTTCGGCTTCAAAGGTGCGCAAATCGTCGATGCCTTCACCGACGCCGATGTAGCGGATCGGCAGGCCGAACTGCTTGGCCAGGGCGAAAATCACCCCGCCCTTGGCGGTGCCGTCGAGCTTGGTCAGCGCCAGGCCGGTCAGTTCGACGGTCTGGTTGAACTGCTTGGCCTGGTTGATGGCGTTCTGGCCAGTGCCGGCGTCGAGCACCAGCAGCACTTCGTGCGGCGCGTCGGCGTCGAGCTTGCCGATCACCCGGCGAACCTTTTTCAGCTCTTCCATCAGGTTGTCTTTGGTGTGCAGGCGACCGGCGGTGTCGGCGATCAGCACATCGATGCCACGGGCCTTGGCCGCTTGCACCGCATCGAAGATCACCGAAGCGGAATCAGCGCCGGTGTGCTGGGCGATCACCGGTATCTTGTTGCGCTCGCCCCAGACCTGCAATTGCTCTACCGCCGCTGCACGGAAGGTGTCACCAGCGGCCAGCATGACTTTCTTGCCTTCCAGTTGCAGCTTCTTCGCCAGTTTGCCGATGGTGGTGGTTTTGCCGGCGCCGTTGACGCCGACCACCAAGATCACGAAAGGCTTGTTCTGCGAGGCGATTTTCAGTGGCTGTTCAACCGGTTTGAGCATCGCTGCCAATTCGGCCTGCAGAGATTTGTACAGGGCGTCGGCGTCTGCCAGTTCCTTGCGTGCGACCTTCTGGGTCAGGCGCTGGATGATCTGCGTAGTGGCTTCGACGCCGACGTCGGCGGTGAGCAGACGGGTTTCGAGGTCGTCGAGCAGGTCATCGTCGATGGTCTTGCGCCCGAGGAACAGACTAGCCATGCCCTCGCCGATGCTGGCGCTGGTCTTCGACAGGCCTTGCTTGAGGCGGGCGAAGAAACCGGCTTTGGTTTCTTCGGTGCGCGGGGTTTCGACGGGCGTTTCTACAGGCGCTTCGACCGGCACGATCGGAGCGACAACCGGCGCAGCGGCAATCGGTGCGGGCTCAGGCTCGGACGGCGGAACAACCGGGGCGGCGGGTTCAGAAATGATCGGCGCTGGCTCGGCAACCGGCTCAGGCACAGGCTGCGCAGCCACCTCGGCAACCGGCGCAGGAATCACCGGCGTCACATGCGGCGCTGCTTCTTCAACCAGCGCGACCGGCTCTTCTGCCACTGGCAAGGTCAGCCACGGCTCGGCGGCGGGCGTCAGCGGCAACTCGGCAGCGGCCGGCGTTTCGGGCTCGGCCTCAACCTCGGGTTGCAGCACCGGCTCGGCGATAGGCAGCACAATCGGCGCCGGCTCTTCTTCTATTACAGGTGCTGGCGCGGGGGCCGGCTCAGGAATCGCGGGCGGCTGTTCGACGACGGGTTCCTGCGGTTTCTTCCGCAGCCATCCGAACAGGCTTTTCTTCTCGCCAGCCGCAGCTGGGCTCTTCTTGTCGTCGTTGGAACCAAACATGGAGGACGGCTATCTCACGGTAGCGACGCGCCAACAGGGCGCCCCGGCAAATAAATATTCGATGCAGAACAGACTGTGTTTCACCCAGCTTGTTCACGCGCAACATTTTGTCGAGGCACCGAAGGCACCTCAAACTTCAATTAACACGAAGGACTGGAGCGGCATCGTCGGCGAAAACGCGCAGTACAGATGAAAAACTGCTGCTATCCGCGACAAACCCATACAGCCTGACCGGGTATCGAAACCTGATAGGCGTGGCCGCCAGTAAAACGGATCAGTATCCTAGCACCCTCTCGCCCGCCGACGCTAAGACCAAGCGGGCAGCCCAACAGGTTGAAAAACGAATGAATGCTCTTGCCCGCCGCGCTGCTGGCCTGCTGCTCAGCGCAGTCTGCCTGCCCCTTTCGGCCCTGGCGGCCGACCCGCAACCGACCCATGAATTCACCCTCGACAACGGCCTCAAGGTCGTCGTGCGCGAAGACCATCGTGCGCCGGTGGTCGTTTCGCAGATCTGGTACAAGGTCGGCTCCAGCTACGAGACTCCGGGCCAGACTGGTCTGTCCCACGCGCTCGAGCACATGATGTTCAAGGGCAGCGAAAAGGTCGGCCCCGGCGAAGCTTCGCTGATCCTGCGCGACCTTGGCGCCGAAGAGAACGCGTTCACCAGCGACGACTTCACGGCTTATTACCAGGTGCTGGCCCGTGATCGTCTTGGCGTGGCCTTCGAGCTGGAAGCCGACCGCATGGCCAACCTGCGCCTGCCGGCCGACGAGTTCGCCAAGGAAATCGAAGTCATCAAGGAAGAGCGCCGCCTGCGCACCGATGACAAGCCGATGTCCAAGGCTTACGAGCGCTACAAGGCCATGGCCTACCCGGCCAGCGGTTACCACACGCCGACCATCGGCTGGATGGCTGACCTCGACCGTATGAAAGTCGAGGAACTGCGCCACTGGTATCAATCCTGGTACGCGCCGAACAACGCCACCCTGGTGGTGGTCGGTGACGTCACTCCGGACGAAGTGAGAACCCTCGCCCAGCGCTATTTCGGCCCGGTCGCCAAACGCGACGTGCCACCGGCGAAAAAACCGCTGGAACTGGCCGAGCCCGGCGAACGCCAGATCACCCTGCGCGTGCAGACCCAACTGCCGAGCCTGATGCTTGGCTTCAACGTGCCGAGCATTGCTACCGCTGAAGACAAACGCTCGGTCAACGCCTTGCGCTTGATCTCGGCGCTGCTCGACGGCGGCTACAGCGGACGCATCCCGACGCAACTGGAACGCGGCGAAGAGCTGGTCTCCGGCGGCTCGTCGGACTATGACGCCTACACCCGTGGCGACAGTCTGTTCACCCTGTCGGCGACGCCGAACACGCAGAAGAAAAAGACCATCGCCCAGGCCGAAGCCGGCTTGTGGAAACTGCTTGAGCAACTGAAAACCACTGCGCCGTCTGCCGAAGAGCTGGAACGCGTCCGCGCTCAAGTCATCGCCGGCCTGGTCTACGAGCGTGATTCGATCACCAGCCAGGCCACCGCGATCGGTCAACTGGAAACGGTCGGCCTGTCGTGGAAGCTGATGGACACCGAACTGGCCGATCTGGAAAGCGTGACTCCGCAAGACATCCAGAACGCCGCGAAAAAGTATTTCACCCGCGAACGTCTCAGCGTCGCCCACGTCCTGCCTTTGGAGACGACTCATGAGTGAGCGCAAAGCCCCACGCCTGATGCTGCTTGGCCTGATTGCTGTCGCGGTGATCGGCTCGGCGGCCATGTATCTGTCGCTAGGCGCTGACAGCCACGCCAGCGAAGCGCTGGATAACGCCAAAACCAGCCAGAAACTGCAATCGCTGGCCGGGGCCTTGCCGTCGAGTTCGATGTGCAGACCTGGAACACCGCTGAAGGCGCCAAAGTGCTGTTCGTCGAAGCGCATGAGCTGCCGATGTTCGACATGCGCCTGATCTTCGCCGCCGGCAGCAGCCAGGACGGCAACGCGCCCGGCCTCGCGGTGCTGACCAACGCCATGCTCAACGAAGGCATCGCCGGCAAAGACGTCGGCGCTATCGCCCAGGGTTTTGAAGGCCTTGGGGCCGACTTCGGCAACGGTGCGTTCAAGGACATGGCGCTGGCCTCGCTGCGCAGCCTCAGCGCGCCCGAGCAGCGTGAACCGGCGTTGAAGCTGTTCGCCGATGTGGTCGGCAAACCGACCTTCCCCGCCGATTCCTTCGCGCGCATCAAGAACCAGTTGCTCGCCGGTTTCGAATACCAGAAACAGAACCCCGGCAAACTCGCCAGCCTCGAGCTGATGAAGCGTCTGTACGGCGATCACCCGTACGCGCATTCCAGCGATGGCAACGCTCAAAGCGTGCCGAAGATCACGGTCGCGCAATTGCGCGAGTTTCATGCCAAGGCCTACGCCGCAGGCAACGCTGTGATTGCACTGGTCGGCGACCTGTCGCGAGCCGAAGCCGAGGCGATCGCCAATCAGGTTTCCTCTGCCCTGCCGAAAGGTCCGGCACTGGCGAAAATCGCCGCACCGCAGGAACCGAAGGCCAGCGTCAACCACATCGAGTTTCCGTCGAAACAGACCAACCTGATGCTCGCGCAACTGGGCATCGATCGCGACGATCCGGATTACGCCGCGCTGTCGCTGGGCAACCAGATCCTCGGCGGCGGTGGTTTCGGTACGCGCCTGATGAGCGAGGTGCGCGAGAAGCGCGGCCTGACCTACGGCGTGTATTCGGCGTTCAGCCCGATGCAGGCCCGTGGCCCGTTCATGATCAACCTGCAGACCCGCGCCGAGATGAGCGAAGGCACCCTGAAACTGGTGCAGGACGTGCTCGCCGACTATCTGAAAACCGGCCCGACACAGAAAGAACTCGACGATGCCAAGCGCGAACTGGCCGGCAGCTTCCCGCTGTCCACCGCGAGCAACGCCGACATCGTTGGCCAATTGGGCGCGATGGGCTTCTATAATCTGCCGCTGAGCTATCTCGACGATTTCATGCGTCAGTCGCAAAGCCTGACCGTAGAGCAAGTCCGCGCTGCGCTGAACAAACACCTGAGCACGGAGAAAATGGTCATCGTCACCGCTGGCCCGACCGTGCCGCAAAAGCCGTTACCGGCCCCATCTGATAAACCTGCCGAGCAACCGCTCGGGGTTCCGGAGCATTAATGGCGACTCGAGCACCGAAAAAACCTGTGCAAAACGTGCACAACGGCGTCAATCAGCTGCGCATCATTGGCGGCCAGTGGCGCAGCCGCAAGCTGAGCTTTCCCGACGCACCGGGCCTGCGCCCGACCCCGGATCGCGTGCGTGAAACACTGTTCAACTGGCTCGCGCCCTATGTCGAAGGGGCGAAAGTGCTCGACCCGTTCGCCGGCAGCGGCGCGCTGTTTCTCGAAGCGCTGTCCCGTGGCGCGGCCACGGCCCAGGCGCTGGACGCCAGCAACGTTGCGGTTTCCAGCCTGAAAGAACACCTCGGCACCCTGCGTTGCAGCAACGGCCAGGTGCAAACCGCCGACGCGCTGCGCTACCTGGAAACCCAGACCGCGACGCCGTTCGATCTGGTGTTCCTCGACCCACCGTTCAACCAGAACCTGCTGCCAGCGGTTTGTACCTTGCTGGAAGAGCGCCAATGGCTGGCGGCCGATTCGTGGATCTACACTGAAAGCGAAACAGCGCCATCCACGCTGGGCCTGCCGGGCAACTGGCGTCTGCATCGTGAACAGAAATCCGGTCGGGTTTTTTACGCGCTGTGGCAGCGCACGGCGGACATCGCCGGCTGACAACGTCGCAAGCAACCTGCGGCGAGGGGGCGAGCTTCCTCGCCACAAGCCTATCGAGAATCATCGTGCCCCCTTCGCCAGAACGCTTCATCCC
>NZ_JH635998.1:2581236-2585982 GCF_000257605.1 Pseudomonas sp. R62 | reverse complement strand
TCGGCCTCGGCAATCCGCATCTGCAAACCCTGTGGGGGCCGCTGTGGCGCAAGACCGTGCACATCGAGCGCGAACGCGAACGCCTGTGGCTTGAGGACGGCGACTTTCTCGACCTCGACTGGCACGGCCCGCACAGCGCCGAGGCGCCGTTGGTACTGGTGCTGCACGGTTTGACCGGCTCTTCCAATTCGCCCTATGTGGCGGGCATTCAAAAGGCCTTGGCCGACCAGGGCTGGGCCAGCGTCGCGCTGAACTGGCGCGGTTGTTCCGGCGAGCCGAATCTGTTGCCGCGCAGCTACCACTCCGGCGCCAGCGAAGACCTTGCCGAAGCCATCCAGCACCTGCGCGCGAAACGCCCGTTGGCGCCGTTGTACGCGGTCGGTTATTCGCTGGGCGGTAATGTGCTGCTCAAGCATCTGGGTGAAACCGGCAGCAACAGCGGTGTGCTCGGCGCGGTGGCGGTGTCGGTACCGTTCCGTCTCGATCAATGTGCCGATCGTATCGGCCAAGGGTTTTCGCGGGTTTATCAGGCGCATTTCATGCGAGAGATGGTCGCCTACATCAGGAACAAGCAGCGTCAGTTCCAGCATGACGGACGCGAAGATGGCCTGGCGAAACTGGCCGCGCTCGGCTCGCTGGAAAACATGCGTACGTTTTGGGATTTCGACGGCCGGGTTACCGCGCCGCTGCATGGCTTCACCGATGCCGAGGATTATTACCGCCGCGCCTCGAGCCGCTATTACCTCGGCGAGATCCGCACGCCGACGCTGATCATTCAGGCGGCGGACGATCCGTTCGTATTTCCCCACAGCCTGCCGCAAGCCGACGAGTTGTCAGCTTGCACCCGGTTCGAATTGCAGGCGCGTGGCGGTCATGTCGGCTTCGTCGACGGCTCGGTGCGCAGGCCCGGGTATTACCTTGAGCGGCGTATCCCGCAATGGCTGGCCGCACTCGGTCAATGAGCGCCGCATATCCCTTGCAGGAGTGAGCCTGCTCGCTCCCACATGGGATCAGCGATGTTATTCGCCCGTGGCAATGCCGCGCGATGGCTCGTTGATCCATTCGCTCCACGATCCGGCATACAGCGCACCCAGCGGGTAGCTGGCCAAGCACAGTGCAAACAGGTTGTGACACGCCGTCACCCCGGACCCGCAGTAGGCGACCAGTTCCGACGGTGAGCGATCGCCCAGTTTCGCGGCAAAGCGCTGCTTGAGCTGCTCGGCCGGCAAAAACCGTCCATCACTGCCGAGGTTGTCGGTGAACGCCGCGCACTGCGCGCCGGGAATGTGCCCGGCGACCGGATCGATCGGTTCCATGTCGCCCTTGAAGCGCGGCAAGGCGCGGGCGTCGAGCAGGGTCAGGGTTGGCTGGCCGAGGCGCTGCTGCAATTGTTCGGCGCTGAGCAACAGGCTCATGTCCGGCTGACCACTGAAGCTGCCCGGCGTCACGCTCGGCGGATCCAGGCTCAGCGGCAGGCCGGCGGCGTGCCAGGCTTTGAGCCCGCCATCGAGAATGAATACGCCGTCGCGCTTGCCCAGCCAAGCCAGCAACCACCACGCCCGCGCCGCGTATGCACCCGGGCCGTCGTCATACAGAACCACATCGCTGTCGTTGCTGATGCCCCAGGCTTGCAGGCGTTCGATCAGCGCCGCCGGCTCGGGCAACGGATGACGCCCGGTCACGCCCCTCTCGACTTTACCGCTCAGATCCCGCTCCAGATCGGCGAAACTCGCCCCGGCAATGTGCCCTTCGGCGTAGCTGCGCTGGCCGTAATCCGGATCTTCGAGGGCAAAACGACAATCGAGAATCACCAGCCCCGGCTGCTCTTTGCGAGCGTCCAGTGCTTGTGGGCTGATCAACTGCGCAATCGACATAACGGGCTCCTGTGGAATTCAGCTGAACGGTTTATTTCACGTCTTCAAGGGCCTGCGCCAGCGGCACGTAGAACTCGTCGAACAATGCGTTGACTTCATCCCGCGCCTGATCGGTAACAAACCCTGCTTCCAGCACCAGCACCTGATACACGCCACGCTTCACGGCCTGTTCGCTGAGGTGGTTGGAGTTTTCCCGCGTGGTGCACAGAAAACGCACCCACGAGGTCAGGATGATCCACGCATTGAGGGTCAGCGATTCGATCTGCACGCGATCCATTTTCAGAATGCCGGCGGCGACAAAACCTTCGTAAATTGCGGCCCCCTGGATCACGCAGCGCTGGGAAAAGCGCCGATAGCGCGCGGCCAGTTCCGCATCGCTGTCGAGCAGATGCTCAAGGTCACGATGCAGGAAACGGTAGCGCCACATGGCCGAGAGCAGTTCCTTGAGATAGAAACGCTTGTCCTCGACGGTCGCCGGGCGACCCTGAGGCGGACGCAGAAAGCTGTCCACCAGGGCTTCGTACTCACTGAACAACACGGCGATGATCGCCTGCTTGTTGGGGAAGTGGTAGTACAGGTTGCCCGGAGAAATCTCCATGTGCGCGGCGATGTGGTTGGTGCTGACGCTGCGCTCGCCCTGCTGATTGAACAGCTCCAGGCTGTTCTGAACGATGCGCTCGCTGGTTTTTATTCGTGGGGCCATGGCTTGAGCTTTAATTCAGAGTGCGTTGACGGCGCATCTTACGACCTAACCGGAAATGGATAAAACCTTGCCGTGCACGGAAGTCGTTTGACTTTCTAGAGCTTAGACTCTAAAAAGTGCCCATTACAATAAAATCCGGAGCCCGCGATGACTGCCGACATTGCCTACCTGCAAACGCTGCAACAGCCTCTTGAAACCCTCGATCGGCAGTTCCAGGCACAACGGGCCGCGTACGCCGCCAACCCGATGCCGCCGGCCGCGCAACGTCAGCAATGGCTCAAGGCTTTGCGCGATCTGCTCAGCGCTGAGCGGCAGGCATTGATCGACGCGATCAGCGCCGATTTCAGCCACCGCAGCGCCGACGAAACCCTGCTCGCCGAGCTGATGCCGAGCCTGCACGGCATTCACTACGCCAGTCGTCACCTGAAAAACTGGATGAAGCCCTCGCGGCGCAAGGTAGGCATGGCGTTCCAGCCTGCTTCGGCGAAGGTGGTTTATCAGCCGCTGGGCGTGGTCGGCGTGATCGTGCCGTGGAACTACCCGCTGTATCTGGCCGTGGGGCCGATGGTCGGCGCCCTGGCTGCCGGCAATCGGGTGATGCTCAAGCTCAGCGAATCGACCCCGGCTACCGGGCTGCTGCTCAAAGAACTGCTGGCGCGAATCTTTCCCGAAGACCTGGTTTGCGTGGTGCTGGGCGAAGCGGATGTCGGCGTGGCGTTCTCGCGTCTGCCGTTCGATCACTTGCTGTTCACGGGCTCCACCAGCGTCGGCAAACACGTCATGCGCGCTGCGGCGGAAAACCTCACGCCAGTGACGCTGGAACTGGGCGGCAAGTCGCCGGCCATCGTCTCCAGAGACGTACCGCTCAAGGACGCCGCCGAACGCATCGCCTTCGGCAAGACCCTCAACGCCGGGCAGACCTGCGTCGCGCCTGACTATGTGCTGGTGCCGGAAGACCGCGTCGGCGCTTTCGTCGAGGCCTATCGTCAGGCTGTGCAAGGCTTCTACCCGACCCTGGCCGACAACGTCGACTACACCGCGATCATCAACGAACGCCAACTGGCCCGGCTGAACGGATACGTCAGCGACGCGACCAGCAAGGGCGCGCTGCTGATCCCGCTGTTCGAACAAGGCCAGGGCCGACGCATGCCGCACAGCGTGCTGCTCAATGTCAGCGATGAGATGACCGTGATGCAGGACGAAATTTTCGGCCCATTGCTGCCAATCGTGCCTTATCGCGATCTGGAGCAGGCATTCGCTTACATCAATCAGCGGCCTCGTCCTCTGGCTCTTTACTACTTTGGCTACGACAAACGCGAGCAGCATCGCGTGCTGCACGAGACCCATTCCGGCGGCGTATGCCTGAACGACACCTTGTTGCATGTGGCTCAGGACGACATGCCCTTCGGTGGCATCGGCCCCTCGGGCATGGGCCATTATCACGGCCACGAAGGTTTCCTGACCTTCAGCAAGGCCAAGGGCGTGCTGATCAAACAGCGCTTCAACGCGGCCCGGCTGATCTACCCGCCCTACGGCAGATCGATTCAGAAACTGATTCAGAAACTGTTCATTCGCTAAACGTTCGTCGACGCCGGGTAATAACAACAATGCATCCAAGCCTGACCGAAACACCCGCCCTGTCGCGCCGTGGCCTGCTGAAATTCAGCCTCGGCGCCAGCGCGTTTCTCGCCACCGCCGGCCTTGGCGCCAGCCTCACTGGCTGCTCGTCGAGCGTCAGCGCCAACGGCTTTGTGGTTTTGCGCGACGGCGATCTGCTGTTCCTGCGCGCGCTGATCCCGGTGATGCTCGACGGCGCCGTCGCCGCCGGGGAAATGCCCGCAGCGGTCGACGGCACGCTGAAGTCGCTGGACTACAGCCTCGATCACGTGTCGCCGGAAATGCTCAAGCTCACTCGGCAACTGTTCGACGTGCTGGGCATGGCCGTGACCCGTGGCCCGCTTACCGGCATCTGGGGCAGTTGGGAAAACGCCAGCGCTGAAGCGATGGGGCATTTCCTCGAACGCTGGGAGAACAGTTCATTGAGCTTGCTGCGCATGGGCCATAGCTCATTGCAGCAGATGGTGATGATGGCCTGGTACACCCGCGCCGAGTCCTGGGCGCATTGCGGTTATCCCGGGCCGCCGAAGGTCTGAAACCGGGGGGCGGTCT
>NZ_JH635998.1:2577990-2581216 GCF_000257605.1 Pseudomonas sp. R62 | reverse complement strand
GGCGCATTGCGGTTATCCCGGGCCGCCGAAGGTCTGAAACCGGGGGGCGGTCTTCGCGAGCAGGCTCGCTCCCACATTTGAAATGCATGTCCCTGTGGGAGCGAGCCTGCTCGCGAAGGGGCCAACTGCATCACCTCAGCATCCAGAATAATAAAGAGAACCTGACCGATGCCCGTACCCGATCCCTTCCGCGAAGGCCTCGCCCGAGGCTGGAAAACCTACAACGGCGCGCAACTGAGCGACAACCTCATCCTCGAAGCCGACGTGGCGATCATCGGCAGTGGCGCCGGCGGTGGCACCACGGCGGAGATCCTCAGCGCGGCCGGCTACAAAGTCCTGCTGATCGAAGAAGGCCCGCTGAAGACCAGTTCGGATTTCAAACTGCTCGAAGACGAGGCTTACAGCAGCCTCTACCAGGAAGGCATCGGGCGCATGAGCAAGGACGGCGCGATCACGATCCTGCAGGGCCGCGCGGTCGGCGGCACGACGCTGATCAACTGGACCTCGAGCTTCCGCACTCCCGAGCCGACCCTCGAACACTGGGCCAGCGAGCACAACGTCAAAGGCCATAGTCCGGCAGAGATGGCGCCGTGGTTCGAAAAAATGGAGCAGCGCCTCGGGGTCGCGCCGTGGATGGTGCCGCCCAATGCCAACAACGATGTGATCCGCAAAGGCTGCGAGCAACTCGGCTACAGCTGGCACGTGATCCCGCGCAACGTTCGCGGTTGCTGGAATCTCGGCTATTGCGGCATGGGCTGCCCGAGCAACGCCAAGCAATCGATGATGGTCACGACCATCCCGGCGACGCTGGAAAAGGGCGGCGAGCTGCTGTATCTGGCGCGGGTGGAGAAACTGCTGATCAGTGGCGACAAGGTCACCGGCCTGCATTGCGTGGCGATGGACGAGCGCTGCGTCGAGCCGACCGGGCGCAGCATCAGCGTCAAGGCGCGGCATTATGTGCTGGCCGGCGGCGGCATCAACAGCCCGGCGCTGTTGCTGCGCTCCGACGCGCCGGATCCGCATGAGCGCGTGGGCAAGCGCACCTTTCTGCACCCGGTGAACATGTCCGCCGCGCGTTTCGCCGAGGTGGTCAATCCGTTTTACGGCGCGCCGCAGTCGATCTACTCCGACCATTTTCAGTGGAAGGACGGCACCAGCGGGCCGATGGCGTTCAAACTTGAAGTGCCACCGCTGCACCCGGCGCTGGCCGCTACACTGCTCGGTGGTTTCGGCCAGGAAAACGCCCAGCATATGGCCGACCTGCCGCACACCCACGCGATGCTGGCGCTGCTGCGCGATGGCTTCCACCCGGACAGCAGCGGTGGCTCGGTGGAGCTGCGCGGTGATGGCTCGCCGGTGCTCGACTATCAGGTTTCGCAATACGCATGGGACGGTTTGCGCCGGGCCTTTCACGTCATGGCCGAAATCCAGTTTGCCGGCGGCGCGCAATCGGTGATGCCGATGCACGCCGACGGCCGCTATGTGAAGACACTGGCCGAGGCGCGCTCAATGATCGATGGACTGAGCCTGGAGCTGTACCGCACGCGACTCGGTAGCGCCCATGTGATGGGTGGTTGTGCGATGGGTGAAGATCCGCAAAGCGCGGTTGCCGACAGCCTCGGTCGCCATCATCAACTGCGCAATCTGTCGATTCACGACGGCTCGCTTTTTCCCACCAGCATCGGCGCCAACCCCCAGCTGTCGGTGTATGGCCTGACCGCGCAACTGGCGACAGCCTTGGCTGACCGACTGAAAAATCCATGAAAAAGCAGAGTATTCCTATCGTCTATAGTGCTTTCTTACCCAACAGGCGACTTGGCCGACCGGGAAGGCTGCGATACCATCCGACTCCCCAACGGACTCCCGCCAGGACGACGCGATGAACCGAGTGTTGTACCCAGGTACCTTCGACCCTATTACCAAGGGCCATGGCGATCTGGTCGAACGCGCCTCGCGCCTGTTCGATCACGTGATCATTGCGGTCGCCGCCAGCCCGAAAAAGAACCCGCTGTTCCCGCTGGAACAACGGGTCGAACTGGCTCGCGAGGTCACCAAACACCTGCCGAACGTGGAAGTGGTCGGTTTCTCGACGCTGCTCGCGCATTTCGCCAAAGAGCAGAACGCCAATGTGTTCCTGCGTGGTCTGCGCGCGGTGTCGGACTTCGAATACGAATTCCAGCTGGCCAACATGAACCGCCAACTGGCGCCGGATGTGGAGAGCCTGTTTCTCACGCCGTCGGAGCGTTATTCGTTCATTTCCTCGACGCTGGTGCGGGAGATTGCCGCGCTGGGCGGCGATATCAGCAAGTTCGTCCACCCGGCCGTGGCCGACGCGCTGACCCTGCGCTTTAAAAAGTAGGAGCTGCCGCAGGCTGCGATCTTTGCTTTTGAAGATTGCAGTCTCGTGCCCTTGATCGCCCTCGCGTGCACTGCGCTCGCCAATGCGGCACAATTGCGCGCATTGATTTATAGCGCCCGGGCCTGCCGCCCCGGCTGGAGTTAGCATGTCCCTGATCATCACCGACGATTGCATCAACTGCGACGTCTGCGAACCCGAGTGCCCGAACGCCGCCATTTCCCAAGGCGAAGAGATCTACGTGATCGACCCGAACCTGTGCACCCAGTGCGTCGGCCACTACGACGAGCCGCAGTGCCAGCAGGTCTGCCCGGTGGATTGCATTCCCCTGGACGAAGCCCATCCGGAGACTGAAGAACAGTTGATGGAGAAGTACCGCAAGATCACCGGCAAGGCCTGATCACATCAGCGCCAGTACCGAAGCCATCGCGGGCAAGCCCGCTCCCACAGAGTCTGTGGTGAAACACAAATTTGTGTGAACACCAAAACCCATGTGGGAGCGAGCCTGCTCGTGAATGGGCCATCAGCCACACCACTGAAACCCGATCAGCTCACTCGCGCTGCTCAAACCCCTCCCCTGTACACCCCAGACACCGCACAAACGCCGCTTTCGCCGGGTCAACCACCAGCGCCTGACCGGCATCGCCAACACCGCCGCCCAGTGCGGTAAACGGCAACGACACCACAAACGCTCCCGCACCGATCACCGTGGCCACCACCAGCAAGGGCCGGGCAATCAGCAGGTCGCCAAGCATGGCGTAGGCCGGGGGATTCTGGATGGTGTAACGCGGATCACCGCTGCCGGTTTCCGAGGCCTGAACGGCCAGGCTGGAACACAACAGCAGCGTGACGAAGAAGACTTGCAGGACT
>NZ_JH635998.1:2571592-2577839 GCF_000257605.1 Pseudomonas sp. R62 | reverse complement strand
GAAGAAGACTTGCAGGACTTTCATGGCACGATCCTTCGGGCTGAGCAGTGAGACTTCTCACTATAGACCCAAGGATTTTTTCAGGTCTGGCAGCGCGGGCAAAACACGCTGGCGCGCTGGCCCAGCTTCACTTCGCGCAGGCCGGTGCCGCAGACCTTGCAATGCTGACCTCCGCGGCCGTAGACAAACAGTTCCTGCTGGAAATAGCCCGGCTGACCGTCTCCGCCAATGAAGTCGCGCAACGTTGTGCCGCCACGCTCGATGGCGGCGGCGAGGATGCGCTTGATCTCGATTGCCAGTTTCAAGTAACGCCCGCGGGAGATGCCCCCGGCTTCGCGGCGCGGATCGATGCCGGCGGCGAACAGCGCTTCGGTCGCGTAGATATTGCCGACCCCGACCACCACCGCGTTGTCCATGATGAACGGCTTGACCGCCATCGAGCGCCCGCGTGACAGCTGGAACAGGCGCTCGCCATCGAACAGATCGGTCAGCGGCTCCGGCCCGAGGCGAATCAGCAGTTCGTGATTGAGCGGGTCGTTGCTCCACAGCATCGCACCGAAGCGTCGCGGGTCGGTGTAGCGCAGGGCCAGTCCCGACTCCAGTTCGATATCGACGTGCTCGTGCTTCAACGCCGGCAACCCGGCCTCGACCAGACGCAGATTGCCGGACATGCCCAAATGGCTGATCAGCGTGCCGATCTCGGCGTTGATCAACAGGTACTTGGCGCGCCGCTCGACCAGCACGATGCGCTGCCCGGACAGACGCACATCGAGGTCTTCGGGGATCGGCCAGCGCAGGCGCCGGTCGCGGACGATGACCCGGCTGACCCGCTGGCCTTCCAGGTGCGGGGCGATCCCGCGACGGGTGGTTTCGACTTCCGGCAGTTCAGGCATGGTGTCCTCGGATCAATGCGCGCCGAGGTCGCGAATCGTTTGTTTGAGTGTTTCGAAGTCGTAGTCCGACAGACCGACGTAATCGAGCACCAGCGGGCCGACCGCGCTCCACTCGAAATCCTCGCTCTGGTTGCCCAGCACGCGATAAGAGGCGCAGATGTGCTCGGCCATTTTCAGTATCGCCAGCAAGTTTTTCAGCTGGCTGTTCTTCGACGATTCGTCGCTGAAAATCGCCAGCGCGTTGTGGTGGTTGGCGATGGCGGCGCTGACATGCTCCGGCAGGCGCCAGGACTTGGCCGTGTAGTAACCGACCACGGCGTGGTTGGTGTTGAACACACGGTTTTCCGTATCGACCACGCGGCATTCCGGGCTGGCGCTGGCGTAGGCCTCTTCCAGCACGGTCATGTAATTGGGGAAACGCTGCAGCATCAATGGCACGCCGCAATCGTGGAACAGGCCCAACGCATAGGCTTCGTCACCGGCCTGGGTGCCGATGCGCTTGGCCAGGGTCAGGCAGGTCATCGCCACATCCTGCGCGGTGTCCCAGAAACGGTTGAGGGTGACGATGGTATCGTCGTTCATCTCGCCCTTGATCGACTGCGCGTTGATCAGGTTGATGATCGAGCGGCTGCCCAACAGGTTCACCGCACGCTGAATCGAGGTGATCTTGTTGCTCAGGCCGTAATACGGCGAGTTGACGATTTTCAGCAGCGCGCCGGACAGACCGGGGTCCTGGGAGATCAGTTTGGCGATCACCTCCAGGTCCGGGTCGGGCATGTACTGCTCCATTTGCAGATCCACCATGATCTGCGGTTGCGCCGGCACACTGATGCCTTGCAGCGATTGTTGAATCTGTTCGGTGGTCAGCTCTTGGGACATAAGTACACACTCCGGGGCAGGCGGCGATTCTAACCGCTGAAACCGCAGGGCGACACACCGATGGGCACATCGTCGGAACTTTCATCTGTGCCCAGGCTTCGGAATCAGTAGGGCGCATCGGACCTCAATGGTCCGCTGCGAAGGCAAAATCTCCACAGACTCAGGAGCTTACCGATGGCAACTTCCCTCAATGGCAAACGCGTCGCTATTTTGGTTACCGATGGTTTCGAACAGGTCGAAATGACCGGCCCCAAGGATGCCCTGGAGCAGGCTGGCGTGCAGGTCGATATCCTCTCGGCCGAGGCCGGCACCGTCAAAGGCTGGAACCATGACAAACCGGCCGACGACTTCCCCGTCAGCAACACTTTCCAGGCTGTGAGCGTCGATCAATACGATGCCGTGCTGCTGCCGGGTGGAGTGCAAAATTCCGACACCATCCGTATCGATCAGGATGCTCAGCATCTGGTCAAGACTGCCGCTTCGGCGGGCAAGCCGATTGCCGTGATCTGCCACGGCAGCTGGTTGCTGATCTCGGCGGGACTGGTCAACGGCAAGACCATGACCAGCTACAAGACGGTCAAGGACGATCTGGTCAATGCCGGGGTCAACTGGGTCGATCAGGAAGTGGTCAAGGACGGCAACCTGATCAGCAGCCGCCAGCCGGATGATGTGCCGGCGTTCAGTCAGGCCCTGATTGACGCACTGGCTGCATAAGAGCTGAAATCGCTTTCGCGAGCAGGCTCGCTCCCACAGGTGGATGCATTCCAAGTGTGGGAGCGAGCCTGATCGCGAAGGGGCCACCCGCTTTTCATCGCAGGCCAGACCGGAGCACGCCTCAACACGCTATACTCCCGCTCTTTTTTCCGGAGCGACGTCATGTCCCTGCCTAGCCTGCGCCTCAAAGCCAACGCCGACCGTCGCCTGCGCAACGGCCACTTGTGGGTCTACAGCAACGAAATCGACGTGGCCGCCACGCCTCTGCACGGCTTCAAGGCTGGCGATCAGGCGGTGCTCGAAGCCGCTGGCGGCAAGCCGTTGGGCATCGTCGCCATGAGCCCGAACAACCTGATCTGCGCGCGCCTGCTGTCGCGCGACATCAAACTGGCCCTCGACAAGTCGCTGCTGGTGCATCGCCTGAACGTCGCGCTGTCGTTGCGCGAGCGTCTGTTCGACAAGCCGTTCTATCGTCTGGTCTACGGCGACTCCGACCTGCTGCCGGGTCTGGTGGTCGATCGTTTCGGCGACATCCTCGTGGTGCAGATCGCCTCGGCGACCATGGAAGCGCACAAGGACGACGTGATCGCAGCGCTGACCCAAGTGCTCAAGCCAAGTGGCATTCTGTTCAAGAATGACTCCGCCGCCCGCGACGCCGAAGGTCTCAACCGCTACGTCGAAACCGTATTCGGTCTGGTACCGGAGTGGGTCGCGCTGGAAGAGAACGGTGTGAAGTTCGAAGCGCCGGTCATCCAAGGGCAGAAAACCGGCTGGTTCTACGATCACCGTATGAACCGCGCGCGCCTGGCACCTTACGCCAAGGGCAAACGCGTACTTGATCTCTATAGCTACATCGGTGGCTGGGGCGTGCAGGCCGCTGCGTTCGGCGCCAGCGAAGTGTTCTGCGTCGACGCCTCTGCATTCGCCCTCGACGGTGTCGAGCGCAACGCCGCGCTGAACGGCTTCGCTGACAAGATGACCTGCATCGAAGGCGACGTCTTTGAAGCCTTGAAGGAACTCAAAGCCAGCGAAGAGCGCTTCGACGTGATCGTTGCCGATCCGCCGGCCTTCATCAAACGCAAGAAAGACATGAAGAACGGCGAAGGCGCCTACCGTCGTCTCAACGAGCAAGCCATGCGCCTACTGACCAAGGACGGCATTCTGGTCAGTGCTTCGTGCTCCATGCACCTGCCGGAAGACGATCTGCAGAACATCCTGCTGACCAGCGCCCGTCATCTGGACCGCAACATCCAGATGCTCGAACGTGGCGGTCAGGGTCCGGATCATCCGGTGCATCCGGCCATCGCTGAAACCCGCTACATCAAAAGCATCACCTGCCGTCTGCTGCCCAACAGCTGATTGCGCTTGAACACCGGGGAGCCACTGAGCTCCCCGTTTTTTTGCGCCTCCTCCGCCCGTTTTTTTCACACTCGACATGAGTGGCCTGCTCTCTTCCTACAACTTCTTTCTCGCCGCCTTGCAGGAAGTTTCGTCATGCCTGTAAATCATGGAAATTAAACCTACACAGTAAGCCTCCTGCAAAAGATCACTCCGACAAAATTACTGGAATATTCCTACTTAATATCTGCTTGCCAATATCCGATTACAAACTAATATGAAGTTGTCGCAACGAAGCGACTCCAACTACCAACGAACAAGGAGTTCACATCATGAAAACCATTTATCTCGAAACAGACAAACTCGCCAACCTGGCCTTTCTGGTTGCAGCCACCGGCCGCTAAGTAGCCTGGACGCTGGAGAGTGCCGGCACTCTGGCGTCCATCAGACTTTTCCTGAGTGATCTGAACCCATGTATATCAATCCTTTTCTTTTTATATTGCCGCGCCCGCCCGGACAAGTTGTCTGGAACTACAAGAACCATACTCAACACGAACTTGATCTTGAATACTCCCATCGCCTCGCCAGCCTTATACACAACCCTGATATATTTGACCCCAACAACATAATAGACAGACAACTTCTGAACGCAGGCATTCTAACAACTTCAAAAATAGACAGCCCGGATTGGGGCTGGGATGAACTATCGAAGATCTATCACATCGGCACACAAAATATACCTTGCGCACATACGCCTCGGAATATCCACGAGTGGTCCAGGCAATATCTGGCGCACTGCAGCGAAGTGCTGGCGAAGCCGGAACCTGCGAACACCCCGGCGCCGCGATCAGTGCAGCCCTTGATTACCCTGCCCGTACCGGGCGCCATTAATGATGACAGCCTGACTCAGGCCTTGATGAGGCGCAAAACCTGTCGTTCCTACACCGGTGCCGCGGTGACACTGAACGAGGTCGGCACGCTGCTGTATCTGACCCTCGGCTATCTTCCCCCGCGCGCAGACGCCCACGCCGATCCGGTCGCGCCGGGTCTCGAAGCCCGCCGGAGCTGCCCGTCCGGCGGCGGATTGAACGCCTGTGAGGGATTTGTCCTGGCGCAAAATGTCAGCGGGCTGGAACCCGGCATCTACGCCTACCACCCTGCCGAACACGCTCTGAGTCGGATCAATGCGCTGCCGGATCCGGAACTGGGCCAATTGCTCGGCGGCCAGCACTTCATCAACAACCTGCCGCTGGGCGTGTTCATCACCGCCAGGTTTGATCGTCTCTGGTGGAAGTACGAACACTCGCGCGCCTATCGCATGGCATTCATCGAGGCCGGTCATCTCTCGCAAACCTTTCAATTGGTAGCAACGACGCTGGGGCTGAACACCTGGCTGACCGGCGCATTTGCCGACGCACAGGTTGAAACCCTGCTCGGCATCGCGGGCAGCGCCGAGCAACCGTTGTTCTTTGTCGGTTGCGGCGAAAGCGATGGTCACACCATGTGCCAGGAAATGCGTGATCTGCTCAGCGGAGCACAGTCATGATTCCCACGGCGATGGACGAGAGCGAAGCCCCGGTGTCATGGTCGCTGAAATTCACGCTTCCAGACTGGGAGAGCCGTGCATCGGTACGCAGCAGTACCCATGACTACCGGTTACCGGGCGATGTCGAGCAGCAATTGCAAACCCGCTACTGGTTCCCCCCGGCCTTCGTGCCCTATCTGGCGCATCCGGCCATCCAGGCCAAGGGTCGCGAAACCCTGCACCGCCTTACCGCCAATCATCTGGTGTATTTCCTCGATTACACCACCCTGCTCGAACACCGCATCGTCAACCGCGCCGTGGAAGTCATCGCGCACCGCGAACTGCCCATCTACATACCGCTGCCGATGAAACATGCGGCACTGCAGTTGTATACCGACGAGGGCTACCACGCGCTGTTTTCCAACCAGATTGCCGAGCAGATCGCTGCGTATTACAGCATCACCCGGCGTCCGGTCATTCCGAAGCGGATCAGCCGCATGAACGCCTTGATCGCGCGCACGCCGGAGAAAAACCGCGCTCTGGCCTGGTTCCTGCTGGGATTTGTCTCGGAAACGATCATTGCCCGCGAGTTGCTGGAGGTCTGCCGCGACACGCTGGTGTCCAGCGTGAACGACATGCTGCGTGATCACCTTGCCGACGAAGCCCGGCACAGCCGCTATTTCGCCGAAGCCTTCCATTACTTCTGGATTGCGATGAACAGTCGTCAACGCCTGTTCTCCAGCAAGACCCTCGTGGAGATCATTTCCATCTTCTTCGAAGCAGATGAAGGCTGGCTGCAACAAAGCCTGCGTTCGGCCGGTATTGCCGAGATCGACGTCATGGAGATTGTCGGCGGCACGGCAACGGTGCAGGCCAACCGCGCCCGTGCACGCGTTGG
>NZ_JH635998.1:2566886-2570842 GCF_000257605.1 Pseudomonas sp. R62 | reverse complement strand
TGTAGCTACCCGCCGGCAACAACGCGGTGCCGTCAGCCTGTTGTTGGCGATGATCCTGCTTGGCGTGTTTCCGCTGGATGTGCTGCTGCCTTCTTTTCCGGCATTGGCAGCCCACTTTGGCCGATCGTCAAACGACATCGCGCTGTCGATCAGTCTGTTTGCCGTGGGCATCGCATTTGCCCAGTTGTTGATCGGCCCGTTGTCCGATGTGATCGGGCGCAAAGGTCTGCTGCTCGCGGGCATGAGCGTGTCGCTGCTCGGCGCACTGGGCTGCGTGCTGAGCACTGACTACACGCTGTTCCTGATTTTCCGGGTGATGCAGGCGCTGGGATGCGGTTGCTTCGTGCTGTCCCAGGCACTGGTGCAGGATCTGTTCGAAGGCAACGAGCGTGATCGCCTGCGGATCCTGATGGTCACCGCCACGGGCATCTTCATTTCGGTATCACCATTGGCGGGCACGTTTCTGCAGGCCACGCTCGGCTGGCGCGGCAGCTTCTGGGTGTTCATCGCCTTGGCCGCCGTGGTTCTGGTGAAGACGTGGCGGCTGCTCGATAACAGCCGGCCCGTTCAGAATGGGCCACATGGGGGTTTCATAAAGCCCTACAGATTGGTGCTGGGCAATTTCGAATTCGTCGGCTGCTGGCTGATTTCCGCCTTCGCTTTCGCCTGCCACTTTTCCTTCATCGTCATTTCCCCGCTGATCTTCATGGAGCAGTTGCAGATGGCACCTTACGATTTTGCCTTGATCCTGCTGATCTACGGCGCCGCCTATGTCTTTGGCGGCCTGTTCGCCAGCGTGCTGAATCGGCATATCAATGCGCAACAGCAGATTTTCACCGGGCTGAGTCTGATCCTGCTCTCGGGGCTGGTGATGCTCTATCTGGCGGCCAATCATGATCTGTCAGCGGCGACGGTGCTGATTCCGATGCTGATCTGCACGGTGGGCACGACCATTTCAAGACCACCGGCCACCTCCCGCGCCATGAGCCTGTTCGCCGAAAATGCCGGCGCATCGGCGTCCGCAGGCAGCACCATCATCTTTATCTGTGGCGGGCTGGTCAGCGCCTTGATCAGCCTCGGCCCGGCCAACCTGCAAGCGACGCTGGGTTACGGCTTCGTGGTGTTGAGCGGCGTATCGCTGTTGCTCAACAGCGTGATTGGCCGTCGCGTCAGCAGTCGGCGCAGCAATCCGGTGATGCCGGGAGGCGACCACTGATCCTGCCAGTCGTCATCCCGCGTGCCTCTTCAGCGGGGGAACAACGCTTTGCGCCATTCCCTCGCGACGCCAGCGGTGTAGAATCGCCTCATTCATCGCCATTCATCCCCGGCGGGTTTATGAGCTCAGGCTGAGACCAGCGGCGATCCCGCAACGTCATCGGCAGCTTCCGGACACACGGCCATTTTTCGGGTGTTTCAGAGGTCAACAGAAGCTCACTCCCCTTTAGTACGTGATTAGCCGCCCGGAGTGCTCCATGCCAGATTACCGCTCGAAAACATCCACCCACGGCCGCAACATGGCCGGCGCCCGCGCACTGTGGCGCGCCACCGGCATGAAAGATGACGACTTCAAGAAGCCGATCATTGCCATCGCCAACTCGTTCACCCAGTTCGTCCCGGGGCATGTGCACCTGAAGGACCTGGGTCAGCTGGTCGCCCGCGAAATCGAACGCGCCGGTGGCGTGGCCAAGGAATTCAACACCATTGCTGTCGATGACGGCATTGCCATGGGCCACGACGGCATGCTGTATTCGCTGCCGAGTCGCGAGATCATCGCAGACTCCGTCGAGTACATGGTCAATGCCCACTGCGCCGACGCCATCGTATGCATTTCCAACTGCGACAAGATCACCCCGGGCATGCTGATGGCTGCACTGCGCCTGAACATCCCGGTGATCTTCGTTTCCGGTGGTCCGATGGAAGCGGGCAAGACCAAACTCGCTTCCCACGGCCTCGACCTCGTCGACGCCATGGTAATCGCCGCCGACTCCAGCGCTTCTGACGAGAAAGTCGCCGAGTACGAGCGTAGCGCCTGCCCGACCTGCGGTTCGTGCTCCGGCATGTTCACCGCCAACTCGATGAACTGCCTGACCGAAGCACTGGGTCTGGCCTTGCCGGGCAACGGTTCTACTCTGGCCACCCACAGCGACCGCGAACAGCTGTTCCTCCAGGCCGGTCGCACCATCGTCGAGCTGTGCAAGCGTTACTACGGCGAGAACGATGACTCCGTGCTGCCGCGCAACATCGCCAACTTCAAGGCGTTCGAGAACGCGATGATGCTCGACATCGCCATGGGCGGTTCGACCAACACCATCCTGCACTTGCTCGCAGCTGCCCAGGAAGCCGAGATCGATTTCGACCTGCGCGACATCGACCGTCTCTCGCGCAGCGTGCCACAGCTGTGCAAAGTCGCACCGAACATCCAGAAGTACCACATGGAAGACGTGCACCGCGCCGGCGGCATTTTCAGCATCCTCGGTTCGCTGGCCCGTGGCGGCCTGCTGCACACCGACCTGCCGACCGTGCACAGCCGCAGCATGGAAGAAGCCATCGCCAAGTGGGACATCACCCAGACCAGCGACGAAGCCGTGCATCACTTCTTCAAGGCAGGTCCTGCGGGCATTCCGACCCAGACCGCATTCAGCCAGTCGACCCGTTGGGAAACCCTCGACGACGACCGTGAAAACGGCTGCATCCGCAGCTTCGAGCACGCCTATTCGAAAGAAGGCGGCCTCGCCGTGCTGTACGGCAATATCGCGCAGGACGGCTGCGTGGTGAAAACCGCCGGGGTTGATGAGTCGATCCACGTCTTCGAAGGCAACGCGAAGATTTTCGAAAGCCAGGACAGCGCCGTGCGCGGCATCCTCGCTGACGAAGTGAAGGAAGGCGACATCGTCATCATTCGCTACGAAGGCCCGAAAGGCGGCCCGGGCATGCAGGAAATGCTCTACCCGACGTCCTACCTGAAATCCAAAGGTCTGGGCAAAGCCTGCGCGCTGCTCACCGACGGGCGGTTCTCCGGCGGTACTTCCGGCCTGTCGATCGGCCACGCTTCGCCAGAGGCTGCGGCCGGTGGCGCGATCGGTCTGGTGCAGGATGGCGACAAGGTACTGATCGACATTCCGAACCGCTCGATCAACCTGTTGGTCAGCGACGAAGAACTGGCGGCACGCCGCGCCGAGCAGGACAAGAAAGGCTGGAAACCGGTCGAGGTGCGCCCACGCAAAGTGACCACCGCCCTCAAGGCCTACGCCCTGCTGGCGACCAGTGCCGACAAGGGCGCTGTGCGCAACAAGGCGATGCTCGACGGGATATAAAAACAGCTGCGAGCTTCAAGCTTCAAGCTTCAAGCAAGAGCCAAGTTGCTCTTTCTTGCAGCTTGCAGCTCGCAGCTCGCAGCTCGCATCTTCTTTATTGAATATCCTCCGGCTTGACGATTACCCAGTTCTTGTCCGCGGTCACCGGCAAGCCTTCCTTGGCCTGCGCCGCCGCGTGTTTGGCCATCATGCCGTTTATTTGCGTCATGTACTTGTCCTTGCGGTTGATCCACAAGTGAATGCCGCCCTTGGCCACATCGACATCGTGGAACAGCATGTAACCGTCGCTCGTCGGGGTATCGCCACCGACCAGTACCGGTTTTTTCCATTCATCGATATAGGTCAGGATCGCTGCGTGCTTGCCGGCCATCCACGTTGCCGGGGTCCACAGGTACGGCGTCAGCTCCAGGCCGAGGTTGGCCTTCTCGTCATATTTGCCAGCAGTGATCTGTTTGCGCGCAGTGGTCAGCTCGCCGGTCTTCTGATCCTTGAGCAGCAGTGAAACGCCAATGACGTTCTGCGGTTTGACGTTGTAGCCATACTTGGGATCCGCCGCGACCATACGCACCAGCTCCTCTGAAGCGGCGGTCATCACGTAAACCTCGATGCCGTTCTCCATCAGCTTGTTGTACAGCTCCTGCT
>NZ_JH635998.1:2562319-2564675 GCF_000257605.1 Pseudomonas sp. R62 | reverse complement strand
CGGTGGCGGCGCGACGTTCGCCGCCCTGATCGTGCTGCCGGCGATGGGCTTGCCGGTGTCACTGGTGGCTCTGCTGATTTCGGTCGAGCCGCTGATCGATATGGGTCGCACCGCGTTGAACGTGAGTGGCTCGATTACCGCCGGGGCGATTACCAGTCAGGTCATGCAGCAGACGGATAAAGCGCTACTGGATGCCGATGAACACGCGCAGCTAGTCAGCTGAAGCTGCAAGCTGCAAGCTGCAAGCTGCAAGCTGCAAGCCAAGAGCCAATCAGCTTTTACTTGCAGCTTGCAGCTTGAGGCTTAAAGCTGCTTTTTCTCCCAGACTTCGAACTTGTACGCGGGTTTATCTTCAACCGCCGGGTTTTCAACATTCGACACCAGCTTCCATTCGCTCAGATCAAACTCCGGAAACCACGCATCCCCTTGCGGGCTCAGCGCCACGCGCGTCAGGTACAGACGATCGGCCTGCGCCAGTCCCTGCGCATACAACTGCGCGCCGCCAATCAGCATCAGTTCATCAACGCCCTGGGCCTTCGCCCATTCCTCGGCGCGGGCCACGGCGGCTTCCAGCGAAGGATAGACCTCGGCGCCTTCGAGCTGCAGATCAGGCTGGCGGCTGACCACGATGTTCAAGCGCCCCGGCAGCGGCCGGCCGAGCGAATCCCAGGTCTTGCGACCCATGATGATCGGCTTGCCGAGCGTGGTCGCCTTGAAGTATTTGAAGTCCCCCGGCAGGTGCCAGGGCATGCTGTTGTCGACGCCGATCACGCGGTTTTCACCGAGGGCTGCGATCAGGCTGAGGGGCAGTGATTTAGTCATGCCGGCGAGGATACCAGAGCCGCGCTTACCCCGATAAGCGCCACAGCGGTTATGCTCAGCGCTCGATTTAGCGACGGGACGCCGCGTGACTGAACTGACTCCACTGCAAAACCTCTGGCTCACCGAAACCATCCGCCTGCGCGAAGAACACGCGGGGCCGCTGGACGATCTGGAAGCCAATCGTCTGGCCCGCGCCGCTGGCGGCGATCTGCCGAGCCGCATTGCGCGCCGGGCGCTATGGCTGGCCGAGCGCGACGGGCTCACCGCCGCCCTCAAGCACTGGCTGCAAGGCGCGCGCCTGGCGCTGGTGCTGTTGATGATTTTCGCCGTGCTCAGCGGCGCCGGCCTGGCTTTCGCCGCACTTGGCCAAACGCCGGTGAATGTCTTCTGGGCGCTGGGCAGTCTGCTTGGGATCAATCTGATTTTGCTGCTGAGTTGGGCGCTGGGCTTGATTTTCGCTGGCGAACACGGCGCCACCCTTGGGCGCTTGTGGCTGTGGCTCAGCGAAAAATTCGCCCGCGACGCCAAAGCCGCGCAACTGGCGCCGGCCCTGCTGTTGCTGCTGCAACGCAAGAAACTCAACCGCTGGGCACTCGGCGCGTTGGTCAATGGCCTGTGGCTGCTGGCGATGCTCAGCGCGCTGATTCTGTTGCTGACGCTGATGGCCACGCGACGCTACGGCTTTGTCTGGGAAACCACGATCCTCGGTGCCGACACCTTTATCCATGTCACCCAGGCCCTTGGCTATCTGCCGTCGCTGCTCGGCTTCAACGTGCCGACCGAGGAAATGATTCGCGCCAGCGGCGACGGCGCACTGGATATTGAAAGCGCACGACAGGCCTGGGCGACCTGGCTGGTCGGTGTGCTGGTGGTCTACGGCGTGCTGCCGCGCCTGCTGCTCGCGCTGTTCTGCCTGTGGCGCTGGAACAGCGGCAAAGCGGCGCTGCGCCTGGATCTGAACCTGCCCGGCTACGCGCAACTGCGCGAACGGTTGATGCCAACCAGCGAACGCCTCGGCGTCAACGACCCGGAGCCGGCGCAACTGCATCGCGTCGAAAGCAACGTCGGCGAACTGGCCAGTGAAGGCGCGCTGCTGGTGGCGATCGAGTTGGACGAACAGCGTCCGTGGCCACCCGTGCTGCCGAAAAACGTCAGCAACGCGGGCATCCTCGACAGTCGCGAATCGCGGCACAAGCTGCTCGAACAACTCAGTCGCTTCCCACCGGCGCGGCTGGCCATCGCTTGCGATCCACGACGTTCGCCGGATCGCGGCAGCCTCGCGCTGATCGCCGAACTCGCACGCAATGCCGGCGCCACTCGCATCTGGCTGCTGCAAGCGCCGCCTGGCGAAGCGCTGGACGGGCAACGTCTGGGTGACTGGCACGCGGCGCTGCAACAGCTGGAACTGCCATTCGCCGATTGCGCGCCGATGAACTGGCTGGAGAGCGGACATGACTGATGCACGCAAGGCCTCGCTGAAACTCGCGGTGGTCGGCCACACCAATGTCGGCAAGACCTCGCTGCTGCGCACGCT
>NZ_JH635998.1:2556647-2559840 GCF_000257605.1 Pseudomonas sp. R62 | reverse complement strand
GGGAGAGGGCTGGGGTGAGGGCTGCAATCACTCAGCCGACAACAATTTCTCAGCCTTGCGCTTTAACACACTCAGATCCACCAGCGGCACTGCAACCTCCTTCGCCAACTCATCCCAGCGCCGCATGCGCAAACTCAGCGCACACAAAGGATCAGCCTCGAACGCATCCGCCTCAGCCGCGCTCATTATCCCGCCCTGATATTCCAGCGTCCTGCGACTCGCCTCACTCAATCGCGCGTAATAGCCCGGCTCGCGCAAGGTCAGATAGCGTTTGGCCTGGACGTGATATTCCACCAGTCGCGCCAGCCGTTCGCTGAAACCTGCCTCACGCAGATAGTCGGCACCGAGCCGTTCATGGCTGACCACGCCATAACCGCCCATGTTTTCCGCGCCCTCGGCACACAAATGGCCGATGTCATGAAAGAACGCCGCCAGCACCACTTCATCGTCACAGCCTTCAGCCATGGCCAGTTCTGCGGCCTGGGACATGTGCTCGAGCTGCGACACCGGTTCGCCGATGTAATCGCTGGCGCCGAAGCGTTCATACAGGCCGAACACCCGGGCGATCACCTGTTCGTGATTCATGCCTCCTCCAGTAACTGCGCGATGTTGCGTTCGGCCAGCGCCGGGCCGACGCTCATGCCGACGCCGGTGTGCATCAGCGCCACGCTCAGGCCCGGTGCCGGACGCAGGAATGAAAACGGCCCTGGCCCCCGAGAACCATAGACGCCCTGCCAGCGTTCGACCACTTGCACCTGGCAGCCCAGCGTTTGCTCGGCGAGTTCGAGCATCCAGTTGTCGACCTGTTCGGCGTTGAACGGTGAAGCATCGCTGCCGTAGTGGTGCGAATCGCCGATGATCAATTCGCCATACGGCGTCGGGCTGATCAGCAGGTGAATGCCGTTGGCGTGCAGGTGCGGTTGCTCACGGAGGATCTGCGCCTGCACCGCTGCGGCTTGCGGCAAATCGGCGAAGGCGCCGTAGTGCACGCAGCTCAGGCCGGTGAGCAGGGCGTGTTGCAAATTGAGATCGACCTGCGGTCTGGCCCGCAGCATTTGCAAACGACAGATCTGCGGATTGAGGGCAGCAATCGGCTCGGCCAGCAGGGTCTGATAATCGTGGCCGGAGCAGACGATGATCTGCTTGCCGGTAAAACTGCCGGCGGTACTGTGCAAATGCCCCGGCTCGACGTCGCGCACCAGCGTGGAAAAGTGAAACTCGACACCGAGGTCGCGGCGCAGATAGTCGATCAGCGCCGGAATCGCTTCGCGCGAGTACAACTGCTGATCATCGACACCGTGCAGCGCGGCGCGGTGATGGCTGAACTGGCCGTCATACAGATCACGCAACGCCGCGCCGCGCAGCAGCTCGACGTTATAGCCATGCTCGACCGCGCGGCCGGCGCAGAAGGCTTCGAGCAGGTGTTCTTCGGCCTCGCTGCGGGCGAACAGGTATGAGCCGTTGCGCTTGACCTGCAGGCCGGCAAGTTGCGCCCAGTCGCCCCAGATCTCGCGGCTGGCCTTGGCCAGTTCGAGCATGATGCCGGGCGGCTGACCGGTCACCAGCGCCTGGCCGAAGTTGCGCACCGAAGCGCCAAGGGGCGTGGCGGTGCGTTCGAATACCGCGACTTTCAGGCCGCGTTTGGCAGCGGCATAGGCGTGGGACAGACCGAGGATGCCGGCGCCGATGATGAGCAGGTCTTTGGGTTGTGTCATGTAGAGGTGCTCTGAATGAGAAACCGCTTTCGCGAGCAGGCTCGCTCCCACAGGGGACAGCATTGCAACTGTGGGAGCGAGCCTGCTCGCGAAGGGGCCTTGTCAGTCGATAAAGATCTTACTTTGCGACAACTTTTTCGGACTTGCCGTCATACCGCTTGCGCCATTCAGCCAGGATCTCGTCGCGATTCTTCGAGGCCCAGGCAAAGTCGTTCTTGATCAGACGCTGCTCATAGTCGGCTGGCAATTCGGTCTGCGGCTTGGCGATCCCCGGCTGGGCGAGCACGGCGAAGTTCTCCTTGTACAGATCCATCGCCTCGGCGCTGGCGGAGAAGTCGGCGAGTTTCTTCGCCGCTTCTTCATGCGGCGTGCCTTTGATCACCGCTGTCGCTTCGATCTCCCAGCCCAGACCTTCCTTCGGCAGGATGATATCCAGCGGCGCGCCCTGGCGTTTCAACTGTACGGCTGGATATTCAAAGGAAATCCCGATCGGAAACTCCCCCGCCGCCGCCAGCTTGCAAGGCTTGGAACCGGAGTGGACGTACTGGCCGATGTTCTGGTGCAAGCCGTCCATGTAGGCCCAGCCCTGCTTCTCGCCGAAGGTTTGCAACCAGGCGCTGACGTCGAGGAAACCGGTGCCGGACGACGCCGGGTTGGGCATGACGATCTTGCCTTTGTAATCAGGCTTGGTCAGGTCCTGCCAGCTCACGGGCTTGGTCAGACCCTGCTTCTCGGCCTCGACAGTGTTGAAGCAAATGGTCGCGGCCCACACGTCCATGCCGACCCAGGCTGGCGGGTTGGCGGCGTCGCGGTAGTTCGCGCCGATCTTGCCAAGATCCTTCGGTGCATAGCTTTGCAGCATGCCTTGCTGGTCGAGAATCGCCAGGCTCGACGCGGCCAGGCCCCACACCGCGTCAGCCTGCGGACGAGCCTTTTCGGCGAGCAGTTTGGCGGTGATGATCCCGGTGGAATCGCGCACCCATTTGATCTCGACGTCCGGGTTGGCCTTTTCAAAGGCCTCCTTGTAGGACTTCAGTTGTTCGGCTTCGAGGGCGGTGTACACCGTCAACTCGGTTTTTGCCGCGAAGGCATTCAGGCTGAAAGTCGCGAGCACAGCAGCGGCCAGGGCCATAGGCTTGAACATGAGCGTTTTCCTGTAGATGAGTTGAACGGGTTTGCAATCAGTGACCGGGCGCGGTTTGCCGCCAGGCCTGGGAACGGCGCAACAGGCCGCGCGAAGCCCACGCCAGCAGCAGCGACACGCCGGCCGAAGTGAACAGAATCAGGGTCGACATTGCCGCCGCACCGCCGACGTTGCCGGCGTCGTCCATGTTCAGCACCGCCACCGCCGCGAGGATGGTGTCGTGGCTGTAGAGGAAAATCGCCGCCGACACCGTGGTCATTGCCGAGACGAACAGGTAGCGCACGATGTCCAGCAGCGCCGGCAGGCAGATCGGCACGGTGACGCGCAGGTAATG
>NZ_JH635998.1:2544181-2555757 GCF_000257605.1 Pseudomonas sp. R62 | reverse complement strand
ATAGTGCGCAATGGTGCAGACGATCAGCAGCGTCATCGTCCCGTACAGCACATGCAGCGGATTGCCGCTGAGGTTGAAGAAGAAGACGTAGCCCAGGCCCAGCACCAGCCCCGGCACCGCCATCGGCACGAAGCTGAGCATGCGCAAAGCCAGGTTCAAGCCGCGCTGGGTGCGGGTTTTCTCCATCAGATAGGCGCCAGTGAAAATCAGCACGCTGCCAATCAGCGCGGTGCCCAGCGCCATTTTCAGACTGTTGCCGTAGGCGAGCCAGCCACCGCCGGCGGTCTCGTTGAACTGATAGTGGTTGAGCGACAGCGACAGGTTGTACGGCCAGAATTTCACCAGGGACGAGAATACCGCCATGCCGAACACCAGCAGCAGCGCGACGCAAATCAGCAAAACGATCGCCAGATAGCAGCCGTCGCGCATTTTCGACGGCAGCGGTTTGAACACCTGCGCGCGCCCGCTCATGGAGTCACCTTGGCGGCGACGCAACCACGCATCGACACCGAAACTGAACAGCGCCGGCAGCAACAGCACCATGCCGATCAACGCGCCGCGGCCGAATTGCTGCTGGCCGACCACGGCTTTGTAGGCTTCCAGCGCCAGCACTTGATAGTCGCCACCGACCACCACCGGCACACCAAAATCGGTAATCGTCAGGGTGAACACCAGACAGAACGCGGCGAATACCGCCTGGCGGGTCGCCGGCCAGGTAATGCTGCGAAACGCCTTGGCCGGACTGGCGCCCATGCTCGATGCGGCATCGAACAGACGTGCATCGGCCAGCGACAATGCCGAGAGCAAAATCATCAGCGCATGGGGAAAGGTGTAGATCACCTCGCCCAGCACAATGCCCCAGAAGCCATAGATATTGTCCGAGAGCAGCCCACGCAGCATGCCCTGGTTGCCGAACAGATAGACCAGCGCAATTCCCGGCAGCATCGACGGCGCCATCAGCGGCAGCAGCGAGATCCCGCGCCAGATGCCTTTGCCCGGAATCAGCGTGCGTTGCAGCGCGTAGGCAAACAGGTAGGCCAGCGGTACGACAATGGCCGCCACGCTGAGGGACACTTTCAGGCTGTTGCCGAGCAGCCAATGGAAATTGGCACTGGTCACCAACTCCTTCGCCGCGAGCCAGCCACCGCCCTGCCCGGCGTCATTGCTGAAACCGCGCCAGAAGATCGCCAGCAACGGCAGCAGCACCGCGAGGCCGAGCAACACCAGAAGGAGGACTTTGCCGCCGAGCACGAACAGGCGATCGCCGATCTCGGCTTTCGAGGACTGTCGCACCTGCTTGTGCGGTAGCGGCAGCGCGAGGTTGCTGTTCATCAGGCGAACACCTGCAAACTGCGCGGCGGCAAGGCGACCATGATCTGCTGGGCGCCGAGGCGCGGCATGGCTTCTGGCGCGATTTCGGCGAGCAGTGCGTGGCCCGGCAATTGATCAAGTTCGAAGCTCATCCGGCAGCGGTTGCCGAGGAAAGTGATTTCGCGAACTTTGGCCGGAAACAGGTTCTCTTCGTGCACCAGCGGGTTGACGTTGATCGCCTCCGGGCGGCAGAACAGTCGACCCGAAGCGCCGTGCACGCTGCCCTCGGCCAAGCGCAGATTCATCCCGCCGACCCGGGCATGACTGTCGCTGCTGCGCTGGAACGGTAGCCAGTTGCCCTGGCCGACAAACTCGGCCACGAACGGCGTGGCCGGGCGGTTGTAGATTTCCTGCGGGGTGGCGTACTGCTCGACGCGGCCGTTGTTCATCACCGCGATGCGATCGGCCATCAACATCGCTTCGTCCTGATTGTGCGTGACCATCAGCGTGGTGATGCCGAGGTTGCGTTGCAGCTGACGCAGCTCGGTGCACAAGTGCTCGCGCACCCGCGCGTCGAGGGCCGACATTGGTTCATCGAGCAACAGCAGCGACGGCGCCGGCGCCAATGCGCGAGCGAGCGCTACTCGCTGTTGCTGACCGCCGGACAATTGGCCTGGGTACTTTTTCTCACTGCCGCTGAGACCGACCAGTTCCAGCATCTGACCGACTCGCCGGCGCACTTCATCGCGGCCGCTGCCGGCGAGGCCGTAGGCAATGTTCGCCTCGACCGTCAGATTGGGAAACAACGCGTAGGACTGGAACAGAATCCCGTAATCCCGCGCTTGCGGGGCGAGGTGCGAGACATCGCGATCGCCCAGATACAGCTCGCCGCTGTCCTGCTGCTCCAGCCCGGCAATGCAGCGCAACAATGTGGTCTTGCCACAGCCCGACGGGCCGAGCAGGCACACCAGTTCGCCGGCGGCGACATCGAGGGAGACGTTATCCAGCGCAGTGAACGCACCGAAACGCTTGTGCACGCCGCGCACTTTCATCGGCGCGCCGGGGTTGGTCAGGGCAGTTGCGATGGCAGGATTCATGGACGGACCTCAGCAAACGGATGAGGCCAATCCTAGAGCTGTAATGCGTCCGTCATGTGGCAACGAGGCAAAAACCGCTGATAGTGGTATTCGAGGATTTTGGTTCACTGCAGATCGTTCCCACGCTCTGCGTGGGAATGCCTCATCGGACGCTCCGCGTTCGGCTTTTGGGACGCAGAGCGTCCCGGGCTGCATTCCCACGCAAAGCGTGGGAACGATCATTACGCAGGAGACATCTCTTGTGCCAAGCCGAGGAACGCCGCCGGCAACCGCGCACCCTTCCTCTCTTTGAGGCAATACAGATACTCCGGAATCTGCGGTGCATTCTCAATGGTCAGCACCCTCAGTTGCGGATCATGCGGCACCTCCTGCCGCGCAATGATGCTGATACCGATATTGCGCAGCACCGCCTCGCGAATCGACTCACGGCTGCCGATTTCCAGCAGCGGCCCGAAGCTCACTCCGGCGCTGGCCAGCAACTCTTCGGTGAGGCGCCGCGTGGTCGAACCGGGTTCGCGCATCAGCAGCGTATGCCCGGCCAGCGCGTTCAGCGTCACATGTTCCTGCGCCGCCAACGGATGATTGCGATGCACCGCCAGCACCAGCGGATCGGTGCCGAGCACCCGGCGAATCAACCGCGCATCGTCGAGCAACTGCGACGAAGCCGCGACATCCACGCGGTAATCCTCCAGCGCTTCCAGCACCTGCTGCGAATTGCCGATCTCCACCGACACTTCGACCTGCGGCAAACGCTCGCGGAAGGTTTTTACCAGATCGAGGATGTAATACGGCGCCGTCGCGGCAATGCGCAGCGTGCCCTGCACCTGGCCGCTGTTGCGCAGGAAAAACTCGATGTCCGCCTCTTGCTGCAACAGGGTCTTGACCATCGGCAGCAAGCGCGCGCCTTCGTCACTGACGCTCAGTCGGCGCCCGCCACGGTAGAACAACTCCACCGAATACTGGCTTTCCAGGTTACGAATCTGCGTGGTCACGGTCGGTTGGCTGAGGCCGAGCTTTTTCGCCGCCAGCGTGATGCTGCCCAGGCGGGCGACCATGTAAAACGCTTTCAGCTCGGCACTCAGCACAACCATCCCTCACGTTTATTTGCGCAACAGGCGCAAACCGTTGAACACCACCAGCAGGCTCACGCCCATATCGGCAAATACCGCCATCCACATGGTGGCGAGCCCGGCGAAGGTTACCGCAAGAAAGATCGCCTTGATCACCAGCGCCAAGGCAATGTTCTGTTTCAGGATGCTCGCGGTGTTGCGCGACAAACTGATGAACGCGGGGATCTTGCGCAGATCGTCGTCCATCAGGGCGACATCGGCGGTTTCGATCGCCGTGTCGGTGCCGGCGGCGGCCATGGCGAAACCGATCTCGGCGCGGGCCAGTGCCGGGGCGTCGTTGATGCCATCGCCGACCATGCCGACCCGGTGGCCCTGCTTGTACAAATCTTCAATGGCTTGCAGCTTGTCGGTCGGCAGCAAATCGCCGCGCGCCTCGTCGATGCCGACCTGGGCGGCAATCGCTTGCGCGGTGTGGACGTTGTCGCCGGTCAGCATCAGGGTTTTCACCCCAAGCTCATGCAACTGACGAATCGCTTCGCGGCTGGTTTCCTTGACCGTGTCGGCCACGGCGAACAGCGCCAGCGGGCCTGAGCTGTCGAGCAGCAGCACCACGGATTTGCCCTGTTTTTCCAGCGCGAACAGCTTCTCTTCCAGTTGCGGCGAGCAAAGGCCCAATTCTTCAATCAGACGATGGTTGCCCAAGTGATAAGTCTGGCCGTTGATGTCGCCTTTGACGCCCCGCCCGCCCAACGCGGCGAAGTTATCCACAGTCAGCGCGGTGAAGTTTTTATCCACAGCAGCATTGGCAATCGCCAACGACACCGGGTGATCGGAACGCCCGGCCAGCGCGGCAGCGATGGCCGGCGCGCTGGCATCGGCTGTCGGATCGAGCGACAGGTAATCGGTCTGCACCGGTTTGCCGTGGGTGATCGTGCCGGTTTTATCCAGCGCCAGATAATCAAGCTTGAAGCCGCCCTCCAGATACACGCCGCCCTTGACCAGAATGCCCTTGCGCGCGGCTGCCGCGAGGCCGCTGACGATGGTCACCGGGGTGGAAATCACCAGTGCGCACGGACAGGCAACCACCAGCAACACCAGCGCGCGGTAGATCCAGTCGAACCAGACCGCGCCCATGAACAACGGCGGAATGACCGCCACGGCCAAAGCAAAGACGAACACTGCCGGGGTGTAGATTTTCGAGAATTGGTCAACGAAACGCTGGGTCGGCGCCCGCGCGCCCTGGGCCTGTTCGACTGCGTGAATTATCCGCGCCAGGGTCGAGTTGTTGGCCGCAGCACTGACCGTGTATTCCAGCGAGCCGGCCTGATTGATGGTGCCAGCGAAGACTTTATCGCCGACAGTTTTTTCCACCGGCAGGCTTTCACCGGTTATCGGCGCCTGGTCGATGGTCGAGCTGCCGCTGACCACCGTGCCGTCCAGGGCAATGCGCTCGCCGGGTTTCACCCGCACGCGGGCGCCCAGTTCGACGCTTTTTACCTCTTGTTCGAGCCAGTTGCCGTCGGCCTGCAAGACCGTGGCCTGCTCCGGGGTCATCTGCATCAGGCCGCTGATCGCATTGCGCGCGCGATCCAGCGAGCGTGCTTCAATCAGCTCGGCGACAGTGAACAGGAACATCACCATCGCCGCTTCCGGCCACTGGCCGATGAGGACCGCGCCCGTCACCGCAATGCTCATCAGCGTGTTGATGTTGAGATTGCGGTTCTTCAGGGCAATCCAGCCCTTTTTGTAGGTGCCGAGGCCGCCGCTGAGGATCGACACCAGCGCAACAATCGCCACCACCCAGTCGGGGGCAGCGCTGGTGAAGTGGATGACTTCGGCGCCCAGCGCGGTCACACCGGACAGCGCCAGTGGCCACCAGTGTTTTTTCACCGCAGCCGGGGCCAGCGCATCGACACCCGCCTCCAGCGGCTCGGCGTGCATGCCGAGGGATTTGATCGCCTCGGTAATCGGCTCGGTGCCCGGCAGATTATGGGTCACGCCAAGCACGCGGTTGATCAGGTTGAATTCCAGCTGCTGCACACCAGCGAGTTTGCCGAGTTTGTTCTGGATCAGCGTCTGCTCGGTCGGGCAGTCCATTGCCTCGATGCGGAAGCTGCTCAGGCGCGCGTCGGCGCTGGTCTTTTCGCTTAGTTGCACCAGGGCAGGCGCTGCGGCTTTCGACGAGCAGCAGGAATCTTCGTGCGAATGAACCGGGGCCGGCGCAGCTTTCGAAGCGCAGCAGGAATCGCCGCCGTGCGAATGTTTATGCACCGGCTGCAATTCATGACTGTGATCGTGGCCGTCGCCGGGCTTGTGGGTGTGCGGGGAATCGCTCATTGGTCGCGTCCATGAAGGTGCCTGTTGCCAAGTTAAGACCCTGTAGCCACTATAGGGTCAAGCACCCTTTTGGAGATGGCCGTCATGAAGATCGGCGAACTGGCGAAACTCACCGACTGCGCCGTGGAAACCATCCGCTACTACGAGCGCGAAAACCTCCTGCCAGAACCGGCGCGCAGCGACGGCAACTACCGCGTCTACACCCAGGCCCACGCCGAGCGCCTGACCTTCATCCGCAACTGCCGCACCCTCGACATGACCCTCGAAGAAATCCGCAGCCTCCTCGCCCTGCGCGACAGCCCGCAGGATCAGTGCGAGAGCGTCAACGCGCTGATCGACGAACACATCCAGCATGTGAAGGCGCGAATTGACGGCTTGCTGGCCTTGCAGACACAACTGCTCGACCTGCGCCAACGCTGTGGCGAAGGGCCGGAGGCGGATCAATGCGGGATCTTGCAGCGGCTGGAAGTGAGTGGCGGGGTTGTTGCAACCGAAGTTGAGCATTCCCACGTCGGCCGTAGCCACGGCCACTGAGCCCAACACACAACCAAATGTGGGAGCGAGCCTGCTCGCGAAAGCGGTGTATCAGTCGACACATCTGCGACTGACACGCCCTCTTCGCGAGCAGGCTCGCTCCCACAGGGATATTGCGGTGTGGTTTAGACCGCCATCGGCGCAGTCATTGGCGGGTGATGCTCATAGCCTTCCAGCGAGAAGTCGCTCGGCTCGACCAGTTCCAGCCATTCCGGCTGATACACACCAGTTTTGGCAAACTCCGGCACGCGGTCGGAGATTTTCAGTTTCGGCATGGCAAACGGCTCGCGCTTGAGCTGTTCGTTGAGCATGTCCAGGTGGTTCTCGTAGACGTGCGCATCGCCGATGAAATAGGTGAACCAGCGCGGCGTGTAGCCGGTCAGGCGCCCGATCAGGCTCAGCAGCGCGGCGCCCTCGGTGAGGTTGAACGGCGTGCCCAGGCCCAGATCGTTGGAGCGGATGTAGAGAGTCAGAGAAATCTCTTTGGTCTCGACGTTCGGGTGGAACTGGTACAGAAGATGGCATGGCGGCAGGGCCATTTCATCGAGCTGGGCGCAGTTCCAGCCGTGGAACAGAATGCGGCGGCTGCCCGGATCCTTGATGATCGTGTCGACGCACTGGCGTACCTGATCGATCGCCTTGTACAGCACGACGTAGGCCTGGCCGTCTTCCTCGCCCTGAGCGATCTGCTTGTAGCCGTTGCTCAGGGTCTGTTCGATGGCGGCAGTGTTGCTCAGCGGGATCTGCTTGTACGCCGGCCACTTGCGCCATTGCACGCCGTAGATTTCACCGAGGTCGTCGTCGCCCTGGCGGAACGGGTTGGCCAGCCACTGCGCGTTTTCGTTGGCGTTCTGGTCCCAGACCTTGCAGCCCAGCGCGCGAAATTCAGCGGCGTTGTTCACGCCACGCAGAAACCCGCACATCTCGCCGATGGCCGATTTGAAAGCCATTTTGCGCGTGGTGATCGCCGGGAAACCTTCCTGCAGATCGAAACGCAGCATCGCTCCCGGGAAACTGATGGTGTTGATACCGGTGCGGTTGGCTTGCTTGGTGCCGTTCTGAATGACGTGCGAGACCAGTTCGAGATATTGCTTCATGAGTTACCTGTGTCCTTGGAGCCCCGGCGTCGCGCGCCGGGGTTCGTAGTTTAAGCCGTCGGCGCGAGTGGCGCTGCCGGGGCGCGACGATAGGCCAGCCAGATCAGCAACAGCCCGCCGACAATCATCGGCACGCAGAGCACCTGACCCATGGTCAGCCAGTTCCACGCCAGATAGCCCAACTGCGCATCAGGCACGCGGACGAACTCGACGATGAAACGGAAGATGCCGTAGAACAGCGCGAACATGCCGGAGACCGCCATGGTCGGGCGCGGTTTGCGCGAGAAGATCCACAGGATCAGGAACAGCGCCACGCCTTCGAGGGCGAACTGATACAGCTGCGACGGGTGGCGCGGCAACTGCGCCGGATCGCTGAAAGGCGGGAACACCATGGCCCATGGCACGTCGGTGGCCTTGCCCCACAGCTCGGCGTTGATGAAGTTGCCGATGCGCCCGGCGCCCAGGCCGATCGGCACCATCGGCGCGACAAAGTCCATCAACTGGAAGAACGACTTGCCATTGCGCTTGCCGAACCACAAGGCCGCGAGCATCACGCCGATGAATCCGCCGTGGAACGACATGCCGCCCTTCCACACTTCGAAAATCAGTGTCGGGTTGGCCAGGTATGCGCTCAGATCATAGAACAGCACATAGCCCAGACGGCCGCCGACGATCACGCCCATCGATAGCCAGAACACCAGATCGGAGAGTTTCTCCTTGGTCCAGGTCGGGTCGAAGCGGTTGAGCCGGCGCGACGCCAACAGCCACGCGCCGCCGATGCCGATCAGGTACATCAGACCGTACCAGTGGATTTTCAGCGGACCGATGGCCAGGGCCACCGGGTCGATCTGCGGGTAAGGCAGCATTGCGACTCCTTGTTAGAGTTGAAAGCGAAATTCCCGGGCGACGCTGCCACCTCAGGATTAAGCCAGGATTGCCACGCGGTCAGAGCAGAAAGCTCAAACCCACGCAGAACAGCAAAGCGGCGAACAGCCTTTTCAGCAAGCGCGGCGACAACCTGTGTGCCAAACGCGCACCGAGCCGAGCGAACACCATGCTGGTCAGGGCGATGCCCAACAATGCCGGCAAATACACAAAACCGAGACTATGGGCCGGCAACAACGGATCGTGCCACCCCAGAATCATGAAACTTGCTGCACTGGCCAGAGCAATCGGCAAGCCACAGGCCGACGAGGTCGCCACGGCTTGCTGCATCGGCACGCTGCGCCAGGTCAGAAACGGCACGGTCAGCGAGCCGCCGCCAATACCGAAAATCGCCGAGGCCCAGCCAATCACCGTACCGGCAGCGGTCAGACCGAGTTTGCCCGGCACCGTTCGGCTGGCCTTGGGTTTGACATCCAGCGCCAGTTGCACGGCGATCACCAGAGCGAACACGCCGATAATCTTTTGCAGGTTCGGCCCGGAGATGGCTTCTGCGGTCAGCGCCCCGAAACCGGCACCGAGCAGGATACCCACGGTCATCCAGCGAAAAATCGCCCAGCGCACCGCGCCACGGCGGTGATGTTCACGCACGGCGTTGACCGAGGTGAAGATGATCGTCGCCAGCGACGTCCCTACCGCCAAGTGCGTAAGAATCGACTGATCGAAGCCCTGCAAAGTGAAGCTGAACACCAGCACCGGGACGATGATGATCCCGCCGCCAACGCCAAACAGCCCGGCGAGCACGCCCGCACAGGCGCCGAGCGCCAGGTAGAGCAGAAATTCCATGACCGTCTCCAGCACGCATCGGCAAAACTGGAGCGGCATGTTAACGGATGCGCAGCCTTCTGCTCCACTGGCGATGGATGCACGGACGCCGGATGCGTAGAGTGGGCAAAAAACACACAAGGACCACCTTATGTGCCTGATTGTTTTCGCCTGGCGCCCGGGCCATGCCCAGCCGCTGATCGTCGCGGCCAACCGCGACGAGTTCTACGCCCGCCCCAGCCTGCCACTGGCGCCGTGGCCCGAGGCGCCGCATGTGCATGCCGGGCGTGATCTTGAAGCTGGCGGCACGTGGCTGGGGATCGGCGCCAACGGACGCTTCGCCGCGCTGACCAATATTCGCGATCCGCAACAGCCACCGGCGACCAAATCCCGGGGCGAACTGGTGGCGCGCTTTCTTGCTGACGATCTGTCGATTGATGATTATTTGAGCGATGTGGTGGGCCGTGCGGGCGAATACGCTGGCTTCAATCTGCTGCTGGGCAATGCCCATGAGCTGTGGCATTTCAATGCGCGGGCGTCGGAGTCGGTGATGTTGCAGCCCGGGGTTTATGGTTTATCCAACGCGGGGCTGGATACGCCTTGGCCAAAACTGCTCAAGGCCAAGGCTGCGTTGAGCGCGGTACTGGACGATCCGCAACCTGAGCGCTTGCTGGCCTTGCTGAGCGATGCGCAGACCGCGCCCGAGGCGGAGTTGCCGGATACGGGAGTGGGCATGGCGACGGAAGCGTTGTTGTCGAGCGTGTTTATTGCCAGCCAGAGCTATGGGACCCGAGCGAGTACAGCGTTGATCGTACAAGCGGACGGCACGCGGCGGATGGTAGAGCGCAGCTTTGGGCCGTATGGTGGGCATCTCGGGGAAGTTGAGGTTTGTGTCTAGCAGCAGCCCCTCACCCCAGCCCTCTCCCGGAGGGAGAGGGGGCCGACCGAAGTGTCTTGCGGTATACATCGACCTGAAAGATCGAGTCCATTACGGATTCAGCAAAGCACTTACAGGTCGACGGAGTTCTGCAGCATCCCCCAATCAGTCCCCTCTCCCTCTGGGAGAGGGCTAGGGTGAGGGGCTTTTGATCTTTAGAGAGCCTTGGTCACCACCGGCGAATTCATTTTCGCCAACCCGAGATTCTTCAGCGCCAGTTGCAGCGAGCTGTGGATAACCTGCGGGTTATCGATCTTCATCAGTTCCGCCAGCATCTCCTGCGCCTTGCTCAGGTTCACCTGACGCAACATCCACTTCACCTTCGGCAGGTTGGTGGCGTTCATCGACAGGCTGTCGAAGCCCATCGCCATCAACAGCACCGCCGCCGCTGGATCCCCGGCCATCTCGCCGCAGATACTCACCGGTTTGCCTTCGGCATGGGCGTCAGTGACCACGGTTTGCAGGGCTTGCAGCACCGCCGGGTGCAGATAGTCGTAGAGGTCGGCGACGCGCGGGTTGTTGCGGTCTACCGCCAGCAGGTACTGGGTCAGGTCGTTGGAGCCAACGGAGAGGAAGTCGACCATCCGCGCCAGTTCCTTGGTCTGGTACACCGCTGCCGGGATTTCGATCATCACGCCGATCGGCGGCATCGGCACGTCGGTGCCTTCGTCGCGCACTTCGCCCCAGGCACGGTGGATCAGGTGCAGGGCTTCTTCGAGTTCGTGGGTGCCGGAGATCATCGGCAGCAGAATCCGCAGGTTGTTCAAGCCTTCGCTGGCCTTGAGCATCGCACGCGTCTGCACGAGGAAGATTTCCGGGTGGTCGAGGGTCACGCGAATGCCGCGCCAGCCGAGGAACGGGTTGTCTTCCTTGATCGGGAAGTACGACAGCGACTTGTCACCACCGATGTCGAGGCTGCGCATGGTCACCGGTTGCGGGTGGAACGCGGCGAGCTGTTCGCGGTAGATCGCTAGCTGTTCCTTCTCGCTCGGGAAGCGCTGGTTGATCATGAACGGCACTTCGGTGCGGTACAGACCAACCCCTTCGGCGCCACGCTTCTGCGCCCGCGCCACATCGGCGAGCAGGCCGGTATTGACCCACAGTGGCATGCGATGGCCATCGAGGGTCACGCACGGCAGGTCGCGCAGGGTGTCGAGGCCCAGCGCCAGTTGTTTCTCTTCTTCGACGACTTCGGCGAACTGCTTGCGCAGCACTTCGCTGGGGTTGGTGTAGACCTCGCCACGGGTGCCGTCGACGATCATTTCGATGCCGTCGACCTTGGCGTACGGCAGGTCGACCAGGCCCATCACCGTCGGAATGCCCATGGCTCGGGCGAGAATCGCGACGTGAGAGTTACCCGAACCGAGTACCGAAACCAGACCGACCAGCGTGCCTTCCGGCACCTCGCCGAGCATCGCCGGCGTCAGCTCTTCGCTGACCAGAATGGTTTTTTCCGGGTAGACCAGGTTCTGCTGACGCTCTTCCT
>NZ_JH635998.1:2541499-2543195 GCF_000257605.1 Pseudomonas sp. R62 | reverse complement strand
ATGGCCTCTTTGACGCGCAACACAATAATCCCCAACGCCGCCTTGAGATCCTTGGCGGAGTTAACTTCCTGGACGATCTTGCGCAGCGTATTGAGCATGGCTCGGGGTCGAACTCCGTCGTCAGTCGCGCGCTAAAAGGCGCGGGGCAAGCTCTTTGAGAGCGCGTCGATACACCTCGCGCTTGAATGTCACCACCTGGCCCAACGGATACCAATAGCTGACCCAGCGCCAGCCATCGAACTCCGGTTTACCGGTCAGATCCATCCGCACCCGCTGCTCGTTGGAGATCAGGCGCAGGAGAAACCATTTCTGTTTCTGGCCGATGCACAGCGGTTGGCTGTGGGTACGCACCAGGCGTTGCGGCAAACGATAGCGCAACCAGCCTCGGGTACAGGCCAGTATTTCAACATCTTCACGTTCCAGGCCAACTTCTTCGTTCAGCTCGCGGTACAAGGCGTCTTCCGGCGTCTCCTCGGGGTTGATCCCCCCTTGCGGAAACTGCCAGGCGTCCTGATTGATACGGCGAGCCCATAGCACCTGGCCGGCGTCATTCGTCAGAATGATCCCGACATTGGGGCGGAAACCATCGGGGTCGATCACGGCAACAACCTCGCAAACGCATGTCGCCGCATTGTTCCACAAAGCTTGATGAGGCGGCAACGAAGGTTCCTACCTTATGTGCACTCTTGTGAAAAGACCGTATTCTTGTCGCCTTTTTACTGACTTTTCAGCGGGTAACTGCAATGCGCCTGGCTTTATTCGATTTGGACAACACCCTTCTGGGCGGCGACAGCGATCACGCCTGGGGCGATTATCTGTGCGAGCGCGGCTTCCTCGACCCGATCGCCTACAAGGCGCGCAACGACGAGTTCTATCAGGATTACCTGGCCGGCAAGCTCGACAACGCTGCCTACCTGAACTTCTGCCTGGAAATTCTCGGCCGCACCGAAATGGCCGTACTCGACGCCTGGCATAGCGATTACATGCGCGACTGCATTGAGCCGATCGTGCTGCCCAAGGCACTGGAGCTGCTGAAAAAACACCGCGATGCCGGCGACAAACTGGTGATCATTACCGCCACCAACCGCTTCGTCACGGCGCCGATCGCCGTGCGCCTGGGCGTGGAAACCCTGATCGCCACCGAATGCGAGATGATCGACGGCCGCTACAGCGGGCGCAGCACCGACATTCCGTGTTTCCGTGAAGGCAAGGTCACGCGCCTCAATCGCTGGCTGGAAGAGACCGGCTATTCGCTTGAGGACAGCTATTTCTATAGCGATTCGATGAATGATCTGCCGCTGCTGGAGCAGGTGGCGAATCCGGTGGCGGTAGACCCGGATCCGAATCTGCGGGCCGAGGCCGAGAAGCGTGGCTGGCCGGTGATTTCGTTGCGCGACTGAGATTGCTATCGCTGGCAAGCCAGCGATGGGGGTCAACTCGGCCTCAAGCCTTAAACCGGCTTGGCCCCCATCAACGCCGCTATGGCGACAAACCCGACGCCGCTGACAATCGCCAGCGCCAGATTGAATGTGCGGTTGCCCACCCCGCTTGTCCACAGCCGATCCAGCCGGACCAGCAGCCAGACCGCGCTGAGCGTGGCCACGGCGTAGATCACGCTGGACCCCAGAATCCACAATTGGCCCAATGGCCAGCCCACCAGGTGCACCAGCCACCAGCCGGTGAAAGGCATGCTGAG
>NZ_JH635998.1:2534288-2541479 GCF_000257605.1 Pseudomonas sp. R62 | reverse complement strand
AGCCACCAGCCGGTGAAAGGCATGCTGAGCATGCCGATCAGCATCAGACACCAGATGAACAGCCAGGGACGGCGCATCGTACTGGCCGGGCCTTCGCTGCGATTACGCCAGGTCAGGGCGGCGAGCCCCAGCCCGCTCGCGAGGATGACCACGGTCGCCGCGACGTGAAGGACTTTCAGGGTGGTCAGGGTTTCCATGTCGTTCTCATCCGTAGATCCATGCCCATCAGCGTAGCCGCTCAGCCAAGAAACAGCTGATAGGCCGGGTTGTCGCTTTCATCCCAATATGGATAGCCGATTTCCGCCAGTGCCGCCGGCACCAGATGACGTTCGTCATGGGGCACTTGCAGGCCGGCGACCACGCGGCCGTCCGCTGCGCCGTGGTTGCGGTAGTGGAACATCGAGATATTCCAACGCCCGCCAAGCTTGTTGAGGAAGTTGAACAACGCGCCCGGACGCTCCGGGAATTCGAAGCGCAGCACCACTTCATCGACCACCTGCGCGGCGCGGCCACCTACCATGTGGCGGATGTGCAGCTTGGCCAGCTCGTTGTCGGTCAGGTCGAGCACCGGAAACCCCTGTTCTGTCAGGCTCGCCAGCAAGGCGCTGCGCGGATCGTTGTCCGGGTGAGTCTGCACGCCAACAAAGATGTGCGCTTCGCTGCCGGTGTTGTAGCGGTAATTGAATTCAGTGATCTGGCGCTTGCCGATGGCTTCGCAGAACGCCTTGAAGCTGCCGGCCTTTTCCGGGATGGTCACGGCGATGATCGCCTCGCGACCTTCGCCCAGTTCGGCGCGTTCGGCGACGTGGCGCAGGCGGTCAAAATTGACGTTGGCGCCGGAGTCGATGGCGACGAAAGTCTGGCCGCTGACACCACGCTGCTCAACATACTTCTTGATCCCGGCCACGCCCAGCGCGCCGGCAGGCTCGGTGATCGAGCGGGTATCGTCGTAGATATCCTTGATTGCCGCGCAGATCTCATCAGTGCTGACGGTGATCACCTCATCAACGTAATCCTTGCAGATTTCGAAGGTGTACTGGCCGATCTGCGCCACCGCCACGCCGTCGGCGAAAATGCCCACGGTCGGCAGAACCACGCGCTCACCGGCAGCCATCGCTGCTTGCAGACAGTTGGAATCGTCCGGTTCGACGCCGATCACTTTGATGTCCGGGCGCAGATACTTCACGTACGCGGCAATACCGGCGATCAGACCACCGCCGCCAACCGGGACGAAGATCGCGTCCAGAGGCTGCGGGTGCTGACGCAGGATTTCCATCGCCACGGTGCCCTGCCCGGCGATGGTGTGCGGATCGTCGTACGGGTGGATGTAGACGTAGCCTTTTTCATCGACCAGTTTCAGCGAATAGGCCAGCGCTTCCGGGAACGAGTCGCCGTGCAGCACCACTTTGCCGCCGCGCGAACGCACGCCTTCGACCTTGATTTCCGGGGTGGTCTTGGGCATGACGATGGTGGCTTTGACGCCCAACACTTTCGCCGCCAGGGCCAGCCCCTGCGCATGATTGCCCGCCGACGCGGTGACCACGCCTCGAGCGCGCTCTTCGTCGCTCAGTTGCGTCAGCTTGTTGTAGGCGCCGCGAATCTTGAACGAGAACACCGGCTGCAAGTCTTCGCGCTTGAGCCAGATGTCGTTGCCCAGCCGCTCGGAGAGCTGGCGAGCGTTCTGCAGCGGGGTTTCTACGGCAACGTCATAAACGCGCGAGGTGAGGATCTTCTTGACGTACTGTTCGAGCATCGGAAAGCATCACTGGCGATTGGGCGGGACCAGCGAGTCTAACCCGCCTTTTGCCGAGGCGACCACACTAAACAGGTGGTTTTAAGGTCTGGAAACCCATTCTTGAGTGAGGACTGTCGTGGCGAGGGGATTTATCCCCGCTGGAGTGCGAAGCGCTCCCCTGCATTTTTTCAGTTACACCAGCGTTCCTGGGTTTACGACGACTGCGTCGCCGAACGGGGATAAATCCCCTCGCCACAGGGTGTTTCCCCCTGTACCACCGCGAGGCCTATAATGCCGGCCTTTCTGCCCAACCCTTGCCCGCTTCCGGAGCCCGCATGACCCAGGATCAACTCAAACAGGCCGTGGCCCAGGCCGCTGTCGACTTCATCCTGCCGAAACTCGACGACAAGAGCATCGTCGGCGTCGGCACCGGCTCCACCGCCAACTGCTTCATCGATGCACTGGCCCAGCACAAGGGCGCGTTCGATGGCGCCGTTGCCAGCTCCGAAGCCACCGCCGCGCGCCTCAAGGGCCATGGGATTCCGGTGTATGAGCTGAATACCGTCAGCGATCTGGAGTTCTACGTCGACGGCGCCGATGAAAGCGATGCGCACCTGAACCTGATCAAGGGCGGCGGCGCAGCCCTGACCCGCGAGAAGATTGTCGCCGCCGTGGCCAAGACCTTCATCTGCATCGCCGACGCCAGCAAACTGGTGCCGGTGCTCGGCGAGTTCCCGCTGCCGGTGGAAGTAATCCCGATGGCCCGCAGCCACGTAGCCCGCCAACTGGTCAAACTCGGTGGCGACCCGGTGTACCGCGAAGGCGTGTTGACCGACAACGGCAACATCATCCTCGATGTGTTCAACCTGCAGATCACCAACCCGGTGGAGCTGGAAGCGCAGATCAACGCCATCGTCGGCGTGGTCACCAACGGCCTGTTCGCCGCGCGCCCGGCGGATCTGTTGTTGCTGGGCACCAGTGAAGGCGTGAAGACGCTGAAGGCTGAGTAACAGACTGCCCGAATCATTGGCAGACAAATAAACCAGTGGGAGCGAGCCTGCTCGCTCCCACAGTGTTTTGTGGTGTTGGTCAGTTTTGTGTGGGCTTCTTGAAGACGTAAAACAGATTCGGCTCGCTCACCAGGTACAACGTGCCGTCATCATCCATCGCAATTCCCTCCGCCTGCGGCACGGTTTTCTGCAAACCCTGACGCCCGCCGCTGATCGACATGGTGCTCAAGGGGCGCCCGTCGACATCCAGTTCGATAATCAACCGCGACTCGTCCGACAGTGCCAGCAAATGCCCGCTGCGTTCGTCGTACTGCAGACTCGACAGATCACGCACGAACATCCCGGCATCGCGCTTGGGGTTGTTGATCACGTGCACCGCGTAGGTCTTGTCCGGTTTGAAGTGCGGAAAGCCGTGGACCTCGTAGATCAGCATCGGGTCGCGTTCTTTCGCCACGAACAGCCGCTTGCCCACTGAATCGTAAGCCAGCCCTTCGAAACCCTTGTTGCCGGACATGTGCACGCCGAGAGTCATTTGCTCGGCATCTTCGGCATCGAGAAAAGTGGTGTCGGCCTCGAGGTGGATCTTGATCAGCCGTTGCTGACGCTCGTCGGTGATCACGTAGGTGTCGGCACTGATGTACTCGACGGCTTCCGGATCGCCAAACCCCACCAGAGCGATGCGCCGCAGAATCTTGCCTTCCAGCGACAGTTCGACCAGTTCGGAATTCTTGTTGGTCACGGTGAACAGGCTTTTGCGCACCGGATCGTAGGTCAGCGCCGAGACGTCATCGTCGAGCCCGTCGATCGGTCGCGCTTCGATGGTCACCCGATATTGATCCAGGCCGATCGCCTCGCTGCTCAACGGTTGCCACAGCGTGTGCAGGTTGAACCAGGCGCGCTCGAACAGGCGCAGGTATTGGCCGATCGCGATCAACGCGATCAGGACAATCATCAACAGGACGAGGATCAGCGGTTTGGGACGGGCAAGTCGACGCATTCAGGCAGGCTCGGGTTCAAGGCAGGCGGATGAAATATCACGCCTGTCTGAACTGAAGCTTAATGGCCACTTGCCTGCCACGACAACCGCACAATTCCGCGATTGTCGTAGGGAAAATTACCGGGGTTTTTCGAAGCGGTAGAACAGGTTCGGTTCGCTGACCATGTACAACGTGCCGTCCTCGTCCATGGTCATGCCTTCGGCGCGGGGAATGGTGTCTTTCAGACCGTTGAAATTCCCAAGCAACGTCATGAAACTGACTTGCTCGCCCTTCTCGTCCAGTTCCAACAAAAGGTGCGAATCGGCCGACAACACCAGCAGATGGCCAGTGCGTGGGTCGACCGCCAGCGCCGACAGGTTGCGAATATCGAGCTCGTCACTGGCCAGCTTCTGCTTGTCGCCGATCAGGGTCTGGCTGCCGTCGCTTTTCCAGGTGAACAGCGCCGGCGGGCGCTCTTCACCCAGCACAAGTTGACGGTTACGCGGATCCCAGGTGATGGCTTCGAAAGCTTTGTTCTGATCTTTCGACGGCCCGAGGTCGTATTTCGGGAAGTCGGCAATGTTCAGCTCACGGGTACCGGCTTCGACCTTGACGATCGACAGCGTGTGTTGACGTTCATCAACAATCGCCAGCAGACCGTTTTCCATGACCGTCAGGCCTTCCGGGTTGCTCCAGCCCACCAGCGGCATCTTGCGCAGCACGTCGCCTTGCAACGTCAGCTCAGCCAGGAACGGATTTTTGCCCATGACCGCGAACAGGGTCTTGGTCTGCGGGTTATAGGCCAGATCCGAAGCTTCGTCCTTTTCCATGCCCGGCAGCGGCTTGGCATCGATCACCACCTGATAATCCGGCAGCCAGACGCTCTCCTTCTGCTCGGCCTTGCTCTCGAAGCGCTCCAGCACCCACAGCACGCCGCGATCATCCCAATGCATGGCGAACGCCAGCCCATAGGCTGCGGCGATGACCAGCAACAGCCAGACATACCAGCGCAGGACGAAGCGCGAACGGGAGGGGGATTTCTGCTGAGTGGGAGATGCCATCGAGGGATGCGTTCCGTTAATTCAGGCCAAGGGTAATAGCACAAAGAGGCCGGCTGAGACGCCAGAATCGCGGGAATTATCCAGAGAGGATGTGAAAAAAACGGCAAATGGCGGGATTGCCGTGTGCATTTTGCCAGCAGCAACACATTACAGATATGAAATGGCCCTTGTGGCGAGGGGATTCATCCCCGTTGGACTGCGCAGCAGGCCCCTCTTTAAGATCAAAAGGGGCCCGCTTCGCGCGCCACCGGGGATAAATCCCCTCACCAAAAAGCTCACCCCCCACAAGGGGTTTTGCGGTTAGCGCACGCTGCTGCTGAAGCTGCTCGCCCCCGGCAGTTCGAGGACGATTTCATCGCCGACGTTCAGCGGGCCGACGCCCACTGGCGTGCCGGTGAGGATCACGTCGCCGGCCTGCAGCGAGAAGCAGCCCGCCATGTGCTGGATCATCGGCACGATCGGGTTGAGCATCGCGCTGCTGTTGCCGTCCTGGCGCACTTCGCCGTTGATGCTCAGGCGGATGCCGATGTCGGTCAGGTCAGCGAAGGTGCTGCCGACCACGAACGGCGCGATCACCGCCGCGCCGTCGAACGACTTGGCGATTTCCCACGGCAGGCCCTTGGCTTTCAGCTCGGCCTGCTTGTCGCGCAGGGTCAGGTCCAGCGCCGGGGCGAAGCCAGAGATCGCATCGAGGACTTCTTCACGGCTCGGCTTGGTTGACAGCGGCTTGCCGATCAACACGGCGATTTCCGCTTCGTAGTGCACCGAACCGCGCTCGGTCGGAATGCTGAACCCGCCTTCCAGCGGCACCACGCAACTGCCCGGCTTGATGAACAGCAGCGGCTCGGTCGGCACCGGGTTGTCCAGTTCCTTGGCGTGCTCGGCGTAATTGCGGCCAATGCACACGACTTTCCCGATCGGGAAGTGAATGCGCGTGCCGTCGACGTACTGGTGCTGATAGCTCATTTACCGACTCCTGCCTTTATTGATTCAACAGAGATTACCGATCAAACCGGGAAAATCTTGCCCGGGTTCATGATGCCGTTCGGGTCGAACACTGCCTTGACCGCTTTCATGTACTCGATCTCGGCCGGCGAGCGGCTGTAGGTCAGGTAATCACGCTTGGTCATGCCCACGCCGTGCTCGGCCGAGATCGAGCCGTTGTACTTCTCGACGGTTTCGAACACCCACTTGTTGACGGTGGCGCACTTGGCGAAGAACTCGTCCTTGCTCAGGTTTTCCGGCTTGAGGATGTTCAGGTGCAGATTGCCATCGCCGATGTGGCCGAACCAGACGATTTCGAAATCAGGGTAGTGCTCGCCAACGATCGCGTCGATTTCGCGCAGGAACGCCGGCACTTTCGAGACGGTAACCGAGATATCGTTCTTGTACGGCGTCCAGTGGGAGATGGTTTCGGAGATGTACTCGCGCAGCCTCCACAGATTGTGCAACTGGGTTTCGCTCTGGCTCATCACGCCGTCGAGCACCCAGCCCTGTTCTACGCAGTGTTCGAAGGTCTCCAGCGCGCTGTTGGCCACTTCTTCGGTGGTCGCTTCGAATTCCAGCAGGGCGTAGAACGGGCACTCGGTCTCGAACGGCGCCGGCACGTCACCACGGCCCATGACCTTGGCCAGGGCCTTGTCGGAGAAGAATTCGAACGCGGTCAGGTCGAGTTTGCCCTGGAAGGCGTGCAGCACCGGCATGATCGAATCGAAATCGGCGGTGCCGAGGACCATCGCCGTGAGGTTTTTCGGCGCGCGATCGAGGCGCATGGTCGCTTCGACAACGAAACCGAGGGTGCCTTCGGCGCCGATGAACAGCTGACGCAGGTCGTAACCGGTAGCGTTCTTGATCAGGTCCTTGTTCAGCTCGAGCACGTCGCCCTTGCCGGTGACGACTTTCATGCCGGCCACCCAGTTGCGGGTCATGCCGTAGCGAATCACTTTGATCCCGCCGGCATTAGTGCCGATATTGCCGCCAATCTGGCTGGAACCCGCCGAGGCGAAGTCGACCGGATAGTACAGGCCGTTTTCTTCGGCGACGTTCTGCAGATGCTCAGTGACCACACCCGGCTGGCACACGGCGGTGCGGTCGGTGAGGTTGACGTCGAGAATCTGGTTCATGTAATCGAACGAAACCACCACTTCGCCATTGGCCGCCACTGCTGCGGCGGACAGCCCGGTGCGCCCGCCGGATGGCACCAGCGCAATTTTGTGGGTATTGGCCCAACGCACCACGGCCTGCACTTGCTCGATGGTCTTGGGAAACACGATAGCGCTGGGCGCCGGGGCGAAGTGCTTGGTCCAATCCTTGCCGTAAGTGTTCAGGGAGTCGGCGTCGGTGAGGACTTTGCCAGGCTCAACCAGGGTCTTCAGTTCATCAATCAGCGCAGGATTGGTCATCGACAG
>NZ_JH635998.1:2531086-2533234 GCF_000257605.1 Pseudomonas sp. R62 | reverse complement strand
GTTCTTCTATGACACCGTGACCAAGCTGCCACTGGGCAACGCTACGCAGGTCAACAACCTGCACGAGCTGCTGGGCATGTCCGACATCGTCACCCTGCACGTCCCGGAAACTGCGGCGACCCAGTGGATGATCGGCGAGAAGGAAATCCGCGCCATCAAAAAGGGCGGCATTCTGATCAACGCTGCACGCGGCACCGTGGTCGAACTCGACGCCCTGGCGGACGCGATCAAAGACAAGCACCTGATCGGCGCGGCCATCGACGTATTCCCGGTGGAACCACGCTCCAACGACGAAGAGTTCGAAAGCCCGCTGCGTGGCCTCGACAACGTGATCCTGACCCCGCACATCGGTGGCTCGACCGCCGAAGCGCAAGCCAACATCGGTCTGGAAGTGGCAGAGAAACTGGTCAAGTACAGCGACAACGGTACTTCGGTGTCGTCGGTCAACTTCCCGGAAGTGGCCCTGCCGGCTCACCCTGGCAAGCACCGCCTGCTGCACATCCACGAGAACATCCCGGGTGTGATGAGCGAGATCAACAAGGTCTTCGCCGAAAACGGCATCAACATCTCCGGTCAGTTCCTGCAGACCAACGAGAAAGTCGGCTACGTGGTGATCGACGTAGACGCCGAATACTCGGAGCTGGCGCAAGAAAAGCTGCAACACGTCAACGGTACTATCCGTAGCCGTGTTCTCTTCTGAAGAAGCAGCGGCAAGCTTCAAGCTACTAGCGGCAAGTGAACAGCGCTTTTGCTTTACCTTGCCGCTTGCAGCCAGCCACTTGAAGCTGAATTAAAAAAGGGAGCCCCGCAGGGCTCCCTTTTTTTATTTCACGTTGACCGTGATTTTTTCCGAAACGATCGATGGGTCGAACGGCATGTGGCCGCTGTCGCCGAGGATCAGTTGCAAGGTGTGTTTGCCCGGGGCCAGTTTGATCGTGGCTTCGGTCTGCGCCTTGCCGAAATGCATGTGATGGGCGTCAGTCGGGATCGGCGCGCCTTCGGCCGGCAGGTCGTCGACGTCGATCAGCAGGTGATGGTGGCCGGTGTTCTTGGTGGTGTCACCCGCCGGGGCCAGCGCGATGTTCTTGACACCGAACTTGACCTTGAATTCCTGCGAGACGGTAGCGCCGTCCTCGGGAGAAACGATGAACACTTCAGCATCCTTCGGCGCCGGTGTCGCCGCACTGGCCAGCACCGAAACACCCATCAGCACACTGGCCAACGCTGCACGTGACAAAAAGCTTTTCATTTTCTTCTCCAGTTTTTCCGTAAAATCCGCACGGTCATGACAACTTCATGACCATTCGTTGTCGAAGGCACTCGACAACCATAGCAAAGCGAGCCTGAATCAGAGCGTCGCGATAATGATTTCAAAGGAGTGACCATGCACCTGCTGCCTGGCCTGATCTGCCTGCTACCCCTTCTGAGCCCGCTGGCTCACGCCGAACTGATTGATGACGTCAACGACCGTGGCGAGCTGCGCATAGCCCTTGAGGCTAATACACCGCCCTTCAATTACAAGGAGGGCGACACCCTCACGGGGTTCGAGGTCGAGCTTGGGCAACTGATCGCCAACGAGCTGGATGTACGCGCCGACTTCATCGTCACCGACGAGGGCGACCTGCTCCAGGGCGTTGAAAGCGGCAAGTACGACGTCGCGCTCAACCACATAGCACTGACACCCGAACTCAAGGATCGTTTCGACTTCAGCGAGCCGTACGGCCAGGTCGACGGGCAGTTGTTGGCGAAGAAGGACGAGACGCCGCGGCCGATGGTGCTGGTGCAGGCGTTGACCGAAGAGAAGCCGAAAGCGGCAGTGCCGGTTGAGCTGGCGATTCCCTTCCAGAAGGGTAATCCGGCGTTTCAGGCCAGCCTCAAGAGCGCGCTGGAAAGGATCAAGGCGGATGGGCGGTTGGCGGCGCTGTCGAAGAAGTGGTTCACCGAACCGTAGGAGCTGCCGCAGGCTGCGATCTTTTGATGTTGATTCAAAAGATCAAAAGATCGCAGCCTCGTTTCACTCGTCAGCTCCTACAGTTGAATTGGTGCTGGCGCTTTAGTCGAGTCGGGCCAGGGCCTGCGCGGCTTGCGGCAGTTCAAGCTCACTGAAAACCCGAACCCCATGGCGCTTGAGCAACGCCGCCGTCACCC
>NZ_JH635998.1:2499886-2529146 GCF_000257605.1 Pseudomonas sp. R62 | reverse complement strand
AAGAATTTGCGACGTTTGCCGAGTCGACCGAGGGCAAGGCTTACTACCAGGCGGCACTGGCGGCGATTCGGGCGGGGTTGGCGGTCGGGCAGTGATGTTCGGTGCCTGAAAGATCACATCGCGAGCAGGCTCGCTTCCACAGGTTGTAATGCATTCCACTGTGGGAGCGAGCCTGCTCGCGAAGAGGCCCTCCCAGGCATTAGAGATTCCGGCCCCTGATCCGCTTGCTCAAGAATTCGAAATACTCCTCACGCATCTCCGCCGTTTCATTGGCCAGGTGATGCCGTGCCTCGGCCAACAGCAGAATCTGCGGCCGGTCGAACTTCCATTTCAACACCTGCAGATTATGCTGCCAGTCGACAGTCATGTCCGCCTGCCCCTGAATGATCAGCGGCCGTCGCGGACTTTTTTTCGCGTGCTCGACGCGGATGATCCAGCGCGACAGCGCGCCCACCCATTTGGTCGGCAGGCGCCTTGGCTGTAACGGATCGGCCTGCAGAAACGGCAGGAAATCCGGATCGTTGGAGTTCTCGCTGAAGCGTCGCACGACCCCGCGTACAAACGGCCGCAGCAGGTAATAACTCAACTGCGACCAGGCCCACGCCCTCGGCCTTACCAATGGCGCCAGCAGAATCACCTGCCCTTGCGCCGGACTGTTCTCGCCATGGTTGAGCAGGTGATCGACGACAATCGCGCCACCGGTGCTCTGCCCGCACAAATGCCAAGGCTGTGGCAGCGCGATCGAGTTCGCTTCAGCGAACAGCGCCTGCAACACATCCTGGTATTCAGAGAAATCACGAATGCTCGCCCGTGGCCCGCTCGACAGACCATGGCCCGGCAAGTCGCAGGCAATCACGGCGAAATCCTGATCCAGCGCCCACTCGATCACATGCCGGTACAGGCCGATGTGATCGTAGTAACCGTGCAGCAGAAACAACGTCGCCTTGACCTTCTCCGGCCACCAGCAATGGCTGACCAGCTCGTAGCCATCGACTTCGAAACGGCCCATGCCGCGCCAGACATCGCGCTCGGCGAAGTCGGTCTTGTAGAAGCGCTGATAAGCCTTCGCCTCATCCGATAACGGCTGCCACTCGGCCAATGGCTTGAGGCTCGCGCGTAAATGATCGGGGTCGAAAGTATCAGGCATGCGGGTATTCCAGAGCGGTAAACGGACTTTATCGGCCTGCGATATTCATCTGTAGAGGCAGACATGGCAAGCTAGCCGGCCTTTCGAGGATCGAAAACCATGCGTTCGCCCTACCGCACCGCACTGTTCGCCAGCCTGCTCGCGCTGATCTGCGCCGGGGTGCTGTGGACGGCATATGACTGGTTTCAGGGCCGCTATCTGCGCGCGTTCAGCGAACATACGGCCGTATTTTCCGGCGACCCGCTGCGCCTGCCGGACAACCTCGCCGGGCCGGGCAATATTCGTCTTGTGCACTTCTGGGACCCCGCCTGTCCGTGCAATGTCGGCAATCAACAGCACCTGAGCGAGATGGTCGAACAGTTCGGCCCTCGCGGCGTGGAGTTCTTCGCCGTGCAAAAGCCCGGCAGCCACGGCCAGTTACCCGCCACCCTCGCCAGCCTGAAAACCATCATCGTCCTGCCCGGCGCCGAACAGATCCCCGCCAGCCCCGCCGTGGCGATCTGGGATCGTAGCGGTAAACTCGCCTATTTCGGCCCGTACAGCGAAGGCCTGACCTGCAACTCCAGCAATAGCTTTATCGAACCGATCCTGCATGCGCTGACGGAAGATCGCCCGGTCAATGCCACGCATACGCTGGCGGTGGGTTGTTATTGCCCGTGGCCGGCGGACGCGAAGTAAGGCATTCCGGACTTTTCAAGGACAGCGCTGCACCGCACAGATGCTCTGTGCTAAATGTTTGCAGCCCGACGGGCGGCCTTTTCGCCTGCACAAGGAGTCACCATGAAGCGTGCGTTGATCGTCGTTGCCTTGCTCATCGTTGTCCTGCTCGGCGCCGCCGGCGGGTATATCTACAGCAAGCAGCCGACGCGCCAGGGCCAGGTCGAGCTGCGCAATCTGCAAGGCTCGGTGACCGTGCGCTACGACGAGCGCGGTGTGCCGCATATCCGCGCCGAGAACGAAACCGACCTCTATCGCGCCCTCGGTTACGTGCACGCGCAGGACCGCCTGTTCCAGATGGAAGCCATGCGTCGCCTCGCCCGGGGCGAGCTGGCCGAAGTGCTCGGGCCGAAACTGCTCGACACCGACAAACTGTTCCGCAGCCTGCGCATCCGCGAGCGTGCGGCCAGTTACGTCGCCAGCCTCGACAAGCAGTCGCCGGCATGGAAGGGCCTGCAAGCCTATCTGGACGGCATCAACCAATATCAAGACAGCCACGCCGCGCCGATCGAGTTCGACGTGCTGGGCATCCCCAAGCGGCCGTTCACGGCCGAAGACAGCATCAGCGTCGCCGGTTACATGGCCTACAGCTTTGCCGCCGCGTTTCGCACCGAGCCGCTGCTGACCTACGTACGCGATCAGCTCGGCGCCGATTACCTCGATGTGTTCGATCTCGACTGGCAGGCCAAAGGCGTTCTGGCCACCGATCACACCCGGCACGCACCGGCCCTTGCCGCCGGCGACTGGCAGGACCTCACCGCCCTCGCCCGCCTCAGCGAACAGGCGCTGCTCGACAACGGCCTGCCGCAGTTCGAGGGCAGCAACGCCTGGGTGATTGCCGGCAGCCGCAGCCAGAGTGGCAAGCCGTTGCTGGCCGGCGATCCGCATATCCGCTTTTCGGTGCCGTCGGTGTGGTACGAGGCGCAGCTGTCGGCGCCGGGTTTCGAGTTGTACGGCCATCATCAGGCACTGGTGCCGTTCGCGTTTCTGGGACACAACCTCGATTTCGGCTGGAGCCTGACCATGTTCCAGAACGACGATCTCGACCTGATCGCCGAGAAGGTCAACCCGGACAACCCCAATCAAGTCTGGTATCGCGGTCAGTGGACCGAGATGCTCGTCACCGAACAACAGATCAATGTGAAGGGGCAGGCGCCGGTGACCCTCACCTTGCGCCAGTCCCCGCACGGCCCCATCGTCAACGATGCCCTCGGCAGTGCTGCCGGCAAGACCCCGATTGCGATGTGGTGGGCGTTCCTCGAAACACCCAACCCGATCCTCGACGGCTTCTACCAGCTCAACCGCGCCGACACCTTGGCCAAGGCCCGCGCGGCAGCGGCCAAGGTGCAGGCGCCGGGCCTGAATCTGGTGTACGCCAACGCCAAAGGCGATATCGCCTGGTGGGCCTCGGCCCTGCTGCCCAAACGTCCGGCCGGGGTGCAACCGGGCTTCATCCTCGACGGCAGCACGGCTGAGGCGGACAAGGACGGCTATTACCCGTTCAGCGCCAACCCGCAGGAAGAGAACCCGGCGCGCGGCTATATCGTCTCGGCCAACTTCCAGCCCGTGTCGCCGACCGGCATGGAGATTCCCGGGTACTACAACCTTGCCGATCGCGGTCAGCAGCTTGACCGTCAGCTCAGCGACAACCGGGTGAAGTGGAGCAACGAGGCCAACCAAAAACTGCAATTGGGCACGGCGACCGGTTACGGCCCGCGTCTGTTGGCGCCGCTGTTGCCGGTGTTGCGTGAGGTGGTCAGTGATCCGGCGCAGCTGAAACTGGTCGAGCAACTGGCGCAGTGGCCTGGCGACTATCCGCTGAATTCGATCAGCGCGACGGTGTTCAACCAGTTCCTCTACGACCTTGCCGATGCGGCGATGCGCGATGAGTTGGGCAATGACTTCTTCGAAACACTGCTGTCGACGAGGGTGATCGATTCGGCGCTGCCACGCCTGGCGGCCAAGGCGGATTCACCGTGGTGGGACAATCGCAGCACGCCAGCCAAAGAAACCCGCGCCGATGTCGTGCGCACGGCGTGGGCGGCAAGCATGGCGCATCTGAAACTGACCCTCGGCGATAACGTGGCCGGTTGGCAGTGGGGCGCGGCGCATACCCTCACCCACGGCCATCCGCTGGGGCAGCAGAAGCCGCTGGATCGCCTGTTCAACGTCGGCCCGTTCGCAGCGCCGGGCAGCCACGAAGTGCCGAACAACCTCTCGGCGAAGATCGGCCCGGCGCCATGGCCGGTGACCTATGGACCGTCGACGCGACGTCTGGTGGATTTCGCCGATCCGGTGCATGGCCTGACGATCAACCCGGTCGGCCAGAGTGGCGTGCCTTTGGACACTCACTATGACGACCAGGCCGAGGCGTATGTGGAGGGGATTTATGTGCAGGCGCATTTCAGCGAGGAAGAGGTGCTGGCGAATACGCGCAGTACGTTGAAGCTGCTGCCTGCGCGCAAGCCCTGAAGAGCCCCTCACCCTAGCCCTCTCCCAGAGGGAGAGGGGACCGATTGGGGGATATTCATGAGAAACGCCGACGTGAAAGATTGGCGCCGAATCCATAATCGATAAGGTCTTTCAGGTCGATGTAACACGCCAGACACTGCAGTCGGCTCCCTCTCCCTCTGGGAGAGGGCTGGGGTGAGGGCTTTCGAGCTCAAGCCCGGATCAAACATTCAGCGCAAAATTCATCCGAAACTGCTGCGGCGTCACGCCTAATCTGCGGTTGAACACACTGCGCATATGCTGCGCATCACGAAACCCGCACTGATAGGCCACGGTCTTCAGCGGCGCCGTGGTGCTTTCCAGCATGACCCGCGCCGCATCCACCCGCGCCCGTTCGACAAACTCCGCCGGGGTCACTTTCGCTTCCCGCGCAAACATCCGGGAGAAAGTGCGCGCACTCATGTTCGCCGCATTGGCCAGATCGGCGATCGTCAGATCGCCAGTGAGATTGGCCAGCACATACAACTGCACCAGCGCCACCGCTGACGTCGGCTCGGCATGCGGCGTGAGGAACGGGCTGAACTGCGATTGCCCGCCCGAGCGCTGGGTGAAGACCACCAGCCGTTTCGCCACACTCAGCGCGACCTCGGCACCGTGGTCGCGCGCCAGCAGGTACAACGACAGATCGATGCCCGCGGTGACCCCGGCCGAGGTATAGAGCGCGCCGTCCTCGACATACAGGCGATCCGCCTCGACCCGCGTGGTCGGGCACAACTGCGCCAACGCCTCGGCATCGTTCCAGTGCGTGGTGACAGTGCGCCCCTCGAGCAAACCGGCGCGGGCGAGCATGAACGCACCGTTGCAGATCGAGCCGAAACGCCGGGCGCGGCCACAGGCTTCACGCAGCCAGGCATCGAACGTGGGGCCAAAATCCATGAACGGCAATTGCGGGCCGCCGGCGACCAGCAACAGGTCGGGGCTATCCTTTGCTTCGCTGAAGTGGCAGTGGGCGTTCAGGCTCATGCCGTTGGAACAGGCCATCGGTCCATGCTCGACGCCGATCACTTGCAAGCGATAGTGATCCTGCGGCGCAAGAAAGCGGTTGGCTTCGGCGAACACGTCCATCGGGCCGCTGACGTCCAGTGACTGCACGCCGGGGAACACCACAATGGCGACGGATTTGTTCATGACTGAAACGTCCTCGATCCTTTGGCAAACACACAAACCTGTGGGAGCGAGCTTGCTCGCGAAGAGGCCAACACACGCAACATAGCTGTCGAATGAGAAACCGCTTTCGCGAGCAAGCTCGCTCCCACATGGGCCATGTCCAACTGGTTGATCGAGCTAACCCTGGCCAGCCCACACCCGACAAGTGAGCTTGGCACGATTTGCAGGTGCAATGGCAAGGATCGCAGCCATGACTCGATTGTTCGCTTGGCGCGCGGGGAACAGACTTTCTCCAGCAGCGCCACGACGGCGTTTTCGACGAGGAAACCGTTATGACCAGCACCATCGCCGGCATCAAGATCCCTGACAGCGCCCTCGCCCGGGCCACCACCGAATACATCCGCGACATCGAATCCGACCTGCTTTATCACCACTCGCGCCGGTTGTTTCTGTTCGGTGCCCTGAGCGGCGAGCGCCAGCAATTGGCCTATAACCCGGAGCTGCTGTATGTCGGGGCGATGTTCCACGACCTTGGTCTGGTCGCAGGTCATCGCAGCGATGACGAGCGCTTCGAAGTGGACGGCGCTAATGCCGCCGCAGCCTTTCTCAAACCGTACGGGCTGAGCGACGACGACATCGAGCAGGTGTGGCTGTCGATCGCATTGCACACCACGCCGGGCGTACCCAGGCATCTGCGCCCGACCGTCGCGCTGGTGACCGCCGGGGTGGAGATGGACGTGCTGGGCATGGACTACGCGGCGTTCAGCAGCGTGCAGCGCGAAGCGGTGGTGCATGCGCATCCACGTGGGGAAGGTTTCAAGGAGTGCATCATCTGCGCGTTCGCCGACGGCTTGCGTCATCGCCCGCATACCACGTTTGGCAATGTGAAGACTGATGTGCTGGTGGATCAGGAGCCGGGGTTCAAACCGATGAATTTCGTCGAGGTCATCCGCCAGTCTCCCTGGACTGCTTAAAACCAGATTTGGAACTGGGCCCTGTGGCGAGGGGATTTATCCCCGTTGGGTTGCGAAGCGACCCCCAAAAAAAAAGGCCTGCTGCGCAGTCCATCGGGGATAAATCCCCTCACCACAAAAGCACGCTCCCACATTTTGATTTGGGTTGGCCTCGGGAGTGAAACCAACCCGCCGGCTCACACAGTCTGTGGCGCAGGCGCGCGACGTGCGTCCGGTTGCTTCCACGAATCAGCCGCGCTTTCTTCGATGGCTTGCTGGATGGCTTTCTTGCGGGCTTCTTCGGCGCGGCGGCTGAAGAACCAGACGAGGAAGGTCACCAGCGACACCGCCAGCAGAATCAGACTGGCCACGGCGTTGATTTCCGGCTTCACACCCAGGCGCACCGCCGAGAACACTTCCATCGGCAGGGTCGTCGAACCCGGGCCGGACACGAAGCTTGCCAGGACCAGGTCATCCAGCGACAGCGCGAACGACATCATCCCGCCCGCCGCCAGCGACGGCGCGATCATCGGGATGGTGATCAGGAAGAACACCTTCCACGGCCGCGCGCCCAGGTCCATCGCCGCCTCTTCGATCGACAGGTCCAGCTCACGCAAGCGCGCCGACACCACCACCGCCACATACGCCGCGCAGAACGTGGTGTGGGCAATCCAGATGGTGACGATGCCGCGCTCCTGCGGCCAGCCGATCATCTGTGCCATGGCCACGAACAGCAGCAACAGCGACAGACCGGTGATCACTTCCGGCATCACCAGTGGCGCAGTCACCAGGCCGCCGAACAGCGTGCGGCCCTTGAAGCGGGTGATACGGGTCAGCACGAAGGCGGCCAGGGTACCCAGTGCCACCGCAGCAACCGCGGTGTAGCAGGCGATTTCCAGCGAGCGCAGCACCGAGCCCATCAGTTGCGAGTTGTCGAGCAGGCCGACGTACCACTTGATCGACCAGCCGCCCCACACCGTCACCAGTTTCGAGGCGTTGAACGAGTAGATCACCAGGATCAGCATCGGCAGATAGATGAACAACAGACCCAATACCAGCATCAGGCTGGAGAAACGGAAGCGCTTCATTCTTTACCCTCCATTTCCTTGGCCTGACTGCGGTTGAACAGAATGATCGGCACAATCAGGATCGCCAGCATCACTACCGCCAGCGCGGACGCCACCGGCCAGTCGCGGTTGTTGAAGAATTCTTGCCAGAGCACCTTACCGATCATCAGGGTTTCCGGGCCGCCGAGCAGTTCCGGGATCACGAACTCGCCGACCACCGGAATGAACACCAGCATGCAGCCGGCAATGATCCCGTTCTTGGACAGCGGAATGGTGATTTTCCAGAAGCTGTTGAACGTGCTCGAACCCAGATCGGACGCGGCTTCCAGCAGACTCTGATCGTGTTTGACCAGGTTGGCGTACAGCGGCAGGATCATGAACGGCAGGTACGAATAGACAATCCCGATGTACACCGCCAGGTTGGTATTGAGAATCTGCAGCGGCTCGTCGATCAGGCCCATGCTCATCAGGAAGCCGTTGAGCAGGCCGTTGTTGCTGAGGATGCCCATCCACGCGTAGACGCGGATCAGGATCGCCGTCCAGGTCGGCATCATGATCAGCAGCACCAGCACCGTTTGCAGCTCTTTGCGCGCGCTGGCGATGGCGTAGGCCATCGGATAGCCGATCAGCAGGCAGAGCAAGGTGCTGATAAAGGCCATTTTCAGCGAGCCAAGATAGGCCGCGATGTACAGCTCGTCGTCACCAAGCAACGCGTAGTTGCCTAGGTTCAGTAGCACTTGCAGCTTCTGCTCGGCGTAGGTGTAGATCTCGGTGTAAGGCGGGATCGCCACGTCGGCTTCGGCGAAGCTGATCTTCAGGACGATGAAGAACGGCAGCATGAAGAACAGGAACAGCCAGATGAACGGCACCCCGATGACCATCTGCCGGCCATTGGGGATGATTCGGTTTATACGGCGTTTGAATTTGCGCATGTTCATGAGCGAAGCACCACGCCGCTATCGTCTTCCCACCACACGTAGACCTGATCGCCCCAGGTCGGACGCGCGCCGCGACGTTCGGCGTTGGCGACGAACGACTGCACCAGTTTGCCGCTCGGCAATTCGACGTAGAACACCGAGTGCCCGCCCAGATAGGCGATGTCGTGGACCTTGCCGCTCGACCAGTTGTATTCGCAGGTCGGCATGTCGGCGGTGACCAGCAGTTTTTCCGGGCGAATCGCGTAGGTGACCGACTTGTCCTGCACCGAGGTGCTGATGCCGTGGCCGACGTAGATCTGCCGGTCGAGGTCCTTGCAGGTGATGGTCGCGTGGCCTTCGGCGTCGTCGATCACTTCGCCTTCGAAGATGTTGACGTTGCCGATGAATTCGCAGACCAGACGGCTGGTCGGGGTTTCGTAGATGTCGATCGGGCTGCCGATCTGCGCGATCCAGCCCAGGTGCATGATCGCGATGCGCTCGGCCATGGTCATGGCCTCTTCCTGGTCGTGGGTCACCATCACGCAGGTCACGCCGACGCGCTCGATGATTTCCACCAGTTCCAGTTGCATCTGCGAACGCAGTTTCTTGTCCAGTGCGCCCATCGGTTCGTCGAGCAGCAACAGCTTCGGGCGCTTGGCCAGCGAGCGGGCCAGGGCCACGCGCTGACGCTGACCGCCGGACAGTTGATGCGGCTTGCGCTTGGCGTACTGGCTCATCTGCACCAGCTTGAGCATCTCGGCCACGCGGGCGTCGATCTCGGCCTTGGGGATCTTGTCCTGCTGCAGGCCGAAGGCGATGTTCTGCGCCACGGTCATGTGCGGGAATAAAGCGTAGGACTGGAACATCATGTTGATCGGACGGTCGTACGGCGGCATGTCGGTGATGTCGACGCCGTCGAGGAAAATCCGCCCTTCCGTGGGCCGTTCGAAGCCTGCAAGCATCCGTAGCAAGGTGGATTTGCCCGATCCCGAACCGCCGAGCAGGGCAAAAATTTCGCCCTTCTTGATTTCCAGGGACACGTCGTCCACGGCAATCGTCTCGTCGAACTTCTTCGTGACCCGGTCGATTTTGACCAGCACCTGTTTTGGTGTCTGGTCGCCCTCGAGGGCTTTCTTGTAGGCGCCGGAGGCAACTGCCATTTACGAAACTCCCAACAGAAGCAGCAGTTCGCCCCGCAAGACGAACCCTGGATAGTTTGTGCGTTATTTGCCCGACTTGACCTTGGTCCAGCTGCGGGTCATCAAACGCTGAATATTGGCTGGCAACTCGGTCGACACGTAGGTCTTGTCGAGGACTGCTTGCGGTGGGTAAACCGCTTCATCGGTGCGAATGGATTGTTCCATCAGCTTGTCCGAACCCGGGTTGGGGTTGGCGTAACCGACGTAATCACTGACCTGGGCGATCACCTCAGGTTTCAGCAAATAGTTGATGAAGGCGTGGGCTTCCTTGACGTTGGACGAATCCTTGGGGATCGCCAGCATGTCGAACCACAGCGCGCCGCCCTCTTTCGGAATCGAATAGGCGATGTTGACGCCCTTCTTGGCTTCCTCGGCACGGTTCTTCGCCTGGAAGATATCGCCGGAGAAACCGATGGCCACGCAGATGTCGCCGTTGGCCAGATCGCCGATGTACTTCGAGGAATGGAAATAGGTCACGTATGGACGCACCGCGAGCAACTTGGCGGTGGCCTTTTCATAGTCTTTGGTGTTGGTGCTGTTGGCGTTCAGGCCCAGGTAATTGAGCATGGTCGGCATCATTTCATCAGCCGAATCGAGGAACGCGACACCGCAGCTGTGCAGCTTCTTGATGTTTTCCGGCTCGAACAGCACGGCCCAGGAATCGATCTTGTCGATACCGAGCACGGCTTTGACTTTGTCGACGTTGTAGCCGATGCCGTTGGTGCCCCACAGATACGGCACAGCGTAGAGGTTGCCGGGATCGTTCTGCTCCAGGCGCTTGAGCAGCACCGGGTCGAGGTTGGAATAATTCGGCAGTTGCGCCTTGTCGAGCTTCTGGAACGCGCCCGCCTTGATCTGCTTGCCGAGGAAGTGGTTCGACGGCACGACCACGTCATAACCGGTGCGCCCGGCGAGCAGCTTGCCTTCCAGGGTTTCGTTGGAATCGAAAACGTCGTAGACCGGTTTGATCCCGGTCTCTTTCTCGAAGTCGGCCAGGGTCGATTCGCCGATGTAATCGGACCAGTTATAAATATGCACCGTACCGGCGGCCTGGGCTCCGACAGCGATTGTCAGGCCGGCAGCGGCCAGCAGGGCTTTGCGCAAAGAAGAAAATACAGGCAAGTGGAGGTCCTCTAAATTGATTGGGCCCAAGTTGCCCCGCGCTGCATGACAGCCATGGCTGCCCGACAACAAAACCGGCGCGCAACTTACCCTCGAAAAACCGATCCAGCAAAACTTTCTGTCATTTAATTATCCGCTGGCCGCCGTCGCGACGACGACGGCCAGCGGTTGTGGCGACAAACCGGCTTATTTGCCCGATTTGATCTTGGTCCAGCTGCGGGTGATCAGACGCAGTGTGGCGGCGTCCAGATCGCTGATCGCATAGAGCTGCTTCTTCACTTCAGCCGACGGGTAGATGCTCGGGTCGCTGGTGATGTCCTTGTCCACCATAGGCGTCGCCGCCTTGTTGCCGTTCGGGAAACGCACGGCGTTGGTGATGCCGGCCATCACTTGCGGCTCCATCAGGTAGTTCATGAACTTGTAGGCGGCTTCGACGTTTTCGGCATCCTTGGGAATGGCGACCATGTCGTAGAAAGTACCGGCGCCTTCTTTCGGAATGGTGTAGGCCAGTTTGACCTTGTCACCGGCTTCCTGAGCGCGGGTCTTGGATTGCTCGAGGTCACCCGAGTAACCGACGGCGACGCAGATGTTGCCGTTGGCCAGGTCGGAGATGTACTTGGACGAATGGAAGTAGGCGACCGAAGGACGGATCTTCAGGAACAGGTCTTCGGCGGCTTTCAGGTCAGCCTTGTCCTTGCTGTTGGTCGGCTTGCCCAGATAGTGCAATGCCGCCGGAATCATTTCGGTCGGGGCATCGAGGAAGCTCACACCGCAGCTTTTGAGTTTCTCGATGTTTTCCGGCTTGAACACCACGTCCCACGAATCGATCTTGTCGATGCCCAGCGCAGCCTTGACCTTGGCCGGGTTGTAGCCGATGCCGATCGAGCCCCACATGTACGGGAAGGCGTGTTTGTTGCCCTGGTCGCTGGCATCGCCAACGGCCTTGAGCAGGTCTTCGTCGAGGTTTTTCCAGTTCGGCAGCTTGGACTTGTCCAGCTCCTGGTAAACGCCGGCCTTGATCTGCTTGGCGAGGAAATTGTTGGAAGGCACCACGATGTCGTAACCGGACTTGCCGGCCAGCAGCTTGGCTTCCAGGGTTTCGTTACTGTCGAAGACGTCGTAGACGACTTTGATCCCGGTGGCTTTTTCGAAGTTGGCCACGGTGTCCGGCGCGATGTAGTCGGACCAGTTGTAGACGTGCAGTACCTTGTCGTCCGCGTGCACCGCACCCGCCATCATGCCCGCCATGGACAGCGCGAGCAGAGTCTTGCCAGCTAGCTTTTTACCTAATGCCTTCATGCGTCATGCTCCAAATTTTTCTTTTTTGAACCACTTTGTTCAGCGGCCGAACCCGGACAACTGGAACCGCGGCTAGTCTGGCAAGATCCGAGGCGGTCTTTCAACAAAAGACCAGCCTTTCTGACAGCTTTGAGCGAGTGCGCCGCAGCTCCCCCGCCCAAAGCCTAGCACCTAGGCCTGTAGCGCACCGAGGGTCAGGTCCAGACACTTGCGTGCTTTTGTAACCAGCTCATCGATCTCGGCTTTGCTGATCACCAGCGGCGGCGCGATGATCATGGTGTCGCCCACCGCGCGCATGATCAGGCCGTTGTCGAAGCAGAACTGCCGGCAGATCATGCCCACGCCCTTGCCTTCGTAACGCTTGCGCGTGGCCTTGTCCTGCACCAGCTCGATCGCCCCCAGCAGACCGACGCCGCGAACTTCACCCACCAACGGGTGATCGTTCAGCTCGCGCAGACGTTTCTGCAAATACGGTGCCGTTTCGTTGTGGGCGTTCTCGATAATTTTTTCGTCGCGCAGGATGCGGATGTTTTCCAGGCCCACAGCGGCTGCCACCGGGTGGCCGGAGTAAGTGAAGCCATGGTTGAAATCGCCGCCTTCATTGAGCACGGCCACCACCGAATCACGCACGATCAACCCGCCCATCGGGATGTAGCCGGAGGTCAGGCCCTTGGCGATGGTCATCATGTGCGGCTTGAGGTCGTAGAAATCGCTACCGAACCACTCACCGGTACGGCCGAAGCCGCAGATCACTTCGTCGGCAACAAAGAGGATGTCGTACTTGGCGAGGATTTCCTTGATGCGCGGCCAGTAGGTATCAGGCGGAATGATCACGCCGCCGGCACCCTGGATCGGCTCGGCAATAAAGGCACCGACGTTGTCGACGCCGACCTCGAGAATCTTTTCTTCGAGCTGATTGGCCGCCCAGATGCCGAACTCTTCCGGCGACATGTCGCCGCCTTCGGCAAACCAGTACGGCTGGGCGATGTGGACGATGCCCGGAATCGGCAGGTCGCCCTGCTCGTGCATATAGGTCATGCCGCCGAGGCTCGCGCCGGCCACGGTAGAACCGTGATAACCGTTCTTGCGGCTGATGATGACTTTCTTGTTCGGCTGGCCTTTGATCGCCCAGTAGTGACGGACCATGCGCAACATGGTGTCGTTGCCTTCGGAGCCGGAACCGGTGAAGAACACGTGGTTCATGCCTTCTGGCGCCACGTCGGCAATCGCCTTGGCCAGTTCCAGCGCAGGCGGGTGTGCGGTCTGGAAGAACAGGTTGTAGTACGGCAGTTCGCGCATCTGTTTGGCGGCGGCATCGGCCAGTTCATCGCGACCGTAACCGATCGCTACGCACCAGAGGCCGGCCATGCCGTCGAGGATCTTGTTGCCTTCGCTGTCCCACAGATAAACGCCCTTGGCGTTGGTGATGATCCGCGGGCCCTTCTCTTTCAGTTGCTTGAAGTCGCTGAACGGGGCCAGGTGGTGATCGCTGCTAAGCGCTTGCCACTCACGGGTTTGCGGGTTGTTGCTGGTCATGCCAATTCTCCTTGTTATCGGTGAAGGCGCGACGGCTGGCCGCCGCGCCCGGCGCATCAGACGGCGAAGAGCAGGTACTCACGCTCCCAGGAACTGATCACGCGCTTGAAGTTTTCATGCTCGGCCCGCTTGACCGCGACGTAGCCGGTGATGAAGGTCTTGCCGAGGTACTTCTCGATGGTCGCGCTGTTTTCCATGCGTTCCAGCGCGTCCTCAATGGTCAGCGGCAGGCGCAGGTTGCGGCGCTCGTAACCACGGCCGACCACTGGCGCGCTCGGGTTCAGGCCCTCGACCATGCCGATGTAACCGCAGAGCAGGCTCGCGGCGATCGCCAGGTACGGGTTGGCGTCGGCGCCCGGCAGGCGGTTTTCCACGCGGCGGTTCTGCGGGCCGGCATCCGGTACGCGCAGGCCGACGGTACGGTTCTCTTCGCCCCACTCGACGTTCACCGGTGCCGAAGTGTCCGGGAGGAAGCGGCGGAACGAGTTGACGTTCGGCGCGAACAGCGGCAACAGCTCGGGAATCAGTTTCTGCAGACCACCGATGTGGTGCAGGAACAACTGGCTCATGGTCCCGTCTTCGTTGGAGAAGACGTTCTTGCCGGTCTGAATGTCGATGATGCTCTGGTGCAGGTGCATGGCGCTGCCCGGCTCGCCGGTCATCGGCTTGGCCATGAACGTCGCCGCCACGTCGTGCTTGAGCGCGGCTTCGCGCATGGTGCGCTTGAACACCAGAATCTGATCGGCCAGCGACAGGGCATCACCGTGACGGAAGTTGATTTCCATCTGCGCGGTGCCGTCTTCGTGGATCAGTGTGTCGAGGTCCAGCTCCTGCAATTCGCACCAGTCGTAGACGTCTTCGAACAGCGGGTCGAATTCGTTCGCCGCTTCAATGGAGAACGACTGCCGACCGATTTCCGGCCGGCCCGAGCGGCCGATCGGCGGCTGCAACGGATAGTCGGGGTCGTCGCTGCGCTTGGTCAGGTAGAACTCCATTTCCGGCGCCACGATCGGCTGCCAGCCCTTGTCGGCATACAGCTTCAAGACTTTCTTGAGGACGTTGCGTGGCGACAGCTCGATCGGGTTGCCTTGCTTGTCGTAGGTGTCGTGGATCACCTGCGCGGTCGGTTCGATGGCCCACGGCACCAGATACACGGCGTTCTGGTCGGGACGGCAGATCATGTCGATGTCGGCCGGGTCGAGCAGTTCGTAATAGATGTCGTCTTCGACGTAGTCGCCGGTCACGGTCTGCAGCAGCACGCTCTCCGGCAGACGCATGCCTTTCTCGGCGATGAACTTGTTGGTCGGCGAAATCTTGCCCCGGGTAATGCCGGTCAAGTCGCCGATCATGCATTCGACTTCTGTGATCTTGCGGTCTTTCAACCAATCGGTGAGCTGGTCGAGGTTGTTACTCATAAATGCCTCTGGGCTGAGTCTCCTGACGCGATGTCAGGCAATTTTGACGCTTGCGGCGTCGCGTTAAAGGGGGCTTGCTCGCGCAGTGCCGGCTTACGCCTGGCACCGCGCATAGACAATGAAAGAGGAGCTTACCTGCCCTTGACGCTGGCGTTGCATTTCCCGTGCACTTTGCAAACGTGCAGAATCACAAGCATGACGCTGAGTGCGGCACGGGCTTTGGGAGGGAAAGAGTTCTATAGTGAAAGGAGACGCCATAAAGCGGATGCTGTGCCCGACGTCCAGAATATCGGACGCTGCCGTTTTGCCGGATGTTGACGAGCGTGTCGTCGACAGGCTGCGCGCCTTGCTGGCTGCGCTACGGACGGATTGATCGCCACTGATGTGATGAGCATGCAGACCGGACTGTTGCGAGCAGTCGGTGATGCCGATTAACGGCAGGCGAGACATGAAGCACCCCGGTATTATTGCTGTTATGGGTTTGACCGGAGCTTAGCCTTGTTCATTTTTTTACACAACACCCCCGTAAAAAATACAACACGGCCTGCTCAAGCCCGCAGCTGAGCAACGTTCAAGGTTTGAAAAAACGCCCCAAAGTGCCCCATAAATGCCCTTCAAGCGCTTTTTCAGGGCAAAAAAGGCCTCGCTTGACTTCGGCAGGCCGTTCGGGTTGACTGAAACCAGAAAAGATCAATGATTGATATTTTTAACAACAAAGGTGTTGCATCATGTCGGTACCCCCGCGTGCCGTTCAGCTTAACGAAGCGAACGCGTTCCTTAAGGAACATCCTGAGGTTCTGTACGTTGACCTTCTGATTGCGGATATGAATGGTGTGGTGCGCGGCAAGCGCATCGAACGCACCAGCCTCCACAAGGTTTACGAGAAAGGCATCAACCTGCCGGCCTCTCTATTTGCTCTGGATATCAATGGCTCCACGGTGGAAAGCACCGGGCTGGGCCTGGACATCGGCGACGCCGATCGCATCTGCTATCCGATCCCCGATACCCTGTGCAACGAGCCATGGCAGAAGCGCCCGACCGCGCAGCTGTTGATGACCATGCACGAACTCGAAGGCGATCCGTTCTTCGCCGATCCCCGTGAAGTGCTGCGCCAGGTGGTGACCAAGTTCGACGAGCTCGGCCTGACCATCTGCGCCGCCTTCGAACTCGAGTTCTACCTGATCGACCAGGAAAACGTGAACGGCCGTCCGCAGCCGCCACGCTCGCCGATCTCCGGCAAACGCCCGCACTCGACGCAGGTCTACCTGATCGACGACCTCGATGAATACGTCGACTGCCTCCAGGACATTCTGGAAGGTGCCAAAGAGCAAGGCATCCCGGCCGATGCGATCGTCAAGGAAAGTGCCCCGGCGCAGTTCGAAGTGAACCTGCACCACGTCGCCGACCCGATCAAGGCCTGCGACTACGCTGTCCTGCTCAAGCGTCTGATCAAGAACATCGCCTACGACCATGAAATGGACACCACCTTCATGGCCAAGCCGTATCCGGGCCAGGCAGGCAATGGTCTGCACGTACACATTTCGATTCTGGACAAAGCCGGCAAAAACATTTTTGCCAGCGAGGATCCCGAGCAGAACGCCGCGCTGCGTCACGCGATCGGCGGTGTGCTCGAGACCCTGCCGGCGCAGATGGCTTTCCTCTGCCCGAACGTCAACTCCTACCGTCGCTTCGGCGCGCAGTTCTATGTACCGAACTCGCCGTGCTGGGGCCTGGACAACCGCACCGTGGCGATTCGCGTACCAACCGGCTCTGCCGATGCCGTACGTATCGAGCACCGCGTGGCCGGCGCCGACGCCAACCCGTACCTGCTGATGGCTTCGGTACTGGCCGGCGTGCACCACGGTCTGGTCAACAAGATCGAACCGGGCGCGCCTGTCGAAGGCAACAGCTACGAGCAGAACGAACAGAGCCTGCCGAACAATTTGCGTGATGCCCTGCGCGAGCTGGACGACAGCGAGGTGATGGCCAAGTACATCGATCCGAAGTACATCGATATCTTCGTCGCCTGCAAGGAAAGCGAGCTGGAGGAGTTCGAACACTCCATCTCCGACCTTGAGTACAACTGGTATCTGCATACCGTTTAAATGGTTTGCAGCTTCAAAAAAACGCCGTTGGCTGATTCAGCCAGCGGCGTTTTTTTATGGCCGAACACAAAACCTGTGGCGAGGGGATTTATCCCCGTTGGGTTGCGAAGCAGCCCCAAATCCATCCCACTCGGTGCGTCAGGAATACCCGGCTCTCAGGGTTTACGACTGCTGCGCAGCCGAACGGGGCGGTGCGACGTTTCGCTAAATCCCCTCGCCACAGGGTACTGGCAGACAACACCTGAACCGCCTCGTACAATGCCCGCTGCCCCGCAGGAGACTTCCATGACGCGTCCCGCCACCGTCCGCAAACCCCGTGCCCGCAGTCAGGCGCGGATCGATTCGATCCTCGATGCCGCGCGCACGCTGCTGGCGGCCGAGGGCGTGGCCAGTCTGTCGATCTACAGCGTCGCCGAGCGTGCGCAGATTCCGCCCTCCTCCGTGTATCACTTCTTCGCCAGCGTACCGGCGCTGCTCGAAGCACTGACTGCTGATGTCCACGCAGCCTTCCGCGCTTGCCTGCAAGCGCCGATCAATCACGATGCTTTGCGTGACTGGCGTGATCTGTCGCGACTGGTCGAACAGCGCATGCTGGAGATCTACGACGAAGACGCCGCCGCGCGGCAGTTGATCCTGGCGCAACACGGCCTGACCGAAGTGACCCAGGCCGACCGCCAGCACGATCTGGAACTGGGCGACCTGATGCACAAGCTGTTCGACCAGCATTTCGAGTTGCCAAGGCTTCCGGACGATGTCGATGTGTTTGCCCTGGCGATGGAACTGGGCGACCGGGTCTATGCCCGTTCGGTGCAGCAGCACGGGCAGATCACCCCGCGCATGGCCGAGGAAGGGATGCGCGTGTTTGATGCCTACATTGGCCTGTATCTACCGCCGTATCTGCCCAAGCGCTGAGACATGATCGTTCCCACGCGCAGCAAAGGAATGCAGCCCGTGACGCTCCGCGTCACTGGACGCGGAGCGTCCCTAGAGGCATTCCCACGCGGAGCATGGGAACGATCGACAGGCACAAAAAACCCCGCAGGGCTCACACCCTCCGGGGTTGTTTTTTGTTCACCGGCTTACAACTTGGCGATCGATACCTCGGTGGATTTCACAAAGGCGATCACTTCGCTGCCGACCACCAGCTCCAACTCTTTCACAGAGCGGGTAGTGATCACCGAAGTGACGATGCCCGAAGCGGTCTGCACGTCGATTTCCGACAGCACGTCGCCGAGGACGATTTCCTTGATCGAGCCTTTGAACTGGTTGCGCACGTTGATGGCTTTGATAGTCATGGCATTTCTCCTAGGATCGAAATGAGCTGCAAGCGGCAAGCTATAAGCTGCAAGTAAAAGCACCAGGCTTGTTCTTGCGGCTTGTAGCTTGAAGCTTGCAGCTGCTTCATTGCGCCCAACGCAATTGCGTAGGCAGGGGTGAAACGGGTTCCGGCGCCGGCGGTTCGCCGGGCAGGGACAGAACACGGTTGAGCACTTCGGTTTCCAGTGCGGCGAGGCGATGCGAGCCACGGACACGCGGGCGCGGCAGTTCGACGTGCAGGTCGAGGCCGACTTCGCCGTCCTCGATCAGGATCACCCGATCGGCAATCGCCACCGCTTCACTGACGTCATGGGTCACCAGCAGCACGGTAAAACCGTGTTGCTGCCACAGCCGTTCGATCAGTTGCTGCATCTCGATGCGGGTCAGGGCATCCAGTGCGCCGAGCGGTTCGTCGAGCAGCAGCAGGCGCGGCTGGTGAATCAGCGCCCGGGCCAGCGCCACGCGCTGCTTCTGGCCACCGGACAATGCCGCCGGCCACTCATTGGCGCGATCAGCCAGACCCACGGCTTCCAGTGCATCCAGCGCTTGCTGGCGCCAGTTGCCCTTGAGGCCGAGACCGACGTTGTCGATGATCCTTTTCCACGGCAGCAGCCGCGCTTCCTGGAACATCAGCCGCGTATCGTCGCGCGCCTGGCTGAGCGGCGCGGAGCCGGCCAGCAGCTCGCCGCCAGTGGGCTGATCGAGGCCGGCGAGCAAGCGCAAGAACGTGCTCTTGCCACAACCGCTGCGCCCGACCACGGCGACAAACTGCCCCGCCGGAATGTGCAGATCGATGTCGCGCAGCACCTGGCGCGCGCCGAAGGTTTTCTGCAGGTTGCGCACCGCCAGTGGAATCCCGCGCAACAGGCGTGGAGGTTGTTGAGCGGTCATGCCGCACCTCCCTTGGCAACCTGATAGGCCGGATGCCAGCGCAGCCACACACGCTCAAGTCCACGGGCGGCGAGGTCGGCAAGTTTGCCGAGCACCGCGTAAAGCAGGATCGCCAGCACCACCACGTCGGTCTGCAAGAACTCTCGAGCGTTCATCGCCAGATAGCCGATGCCGGAACTGGCCGAGATGGTTTCAGCGACGATCAGCGTCAGCCACATGAAGCCCAAAGCGAAGCGCACGCCAACCAGAATCGACGGCAACGCACCCGGCAGAATCACCTGCCAGAACAGGCTGAAACCGCTCAGACCATAACTGCGCGCCATCTCCACCAGCGCCGGGTCGACGTTGCGGATGCCGTGATAAGTGTTCAGGTAAATCGGAAACAAGGTGCCCAGCGCCACAAGGAAAATCTTCGCTGACTCGTCGATGCCGAACCACAGGATCACCAGCGGAATCAGCGCCAGATGCGGCACGTTTCGGATCATCTGTACCGAGCTGTCCAGCAGGCGCTCGCCCCATTTCGACAGGCCGGTGATGAAGCCCAGCACCAAGCCGATGCCGCCGCCGATGGTAAACCCGAGTGCCGCGCGCCAGCCGCTGATTGCCAGGTGCGTCCAGATCTCGCCGCTGCGTACCAGACTGACACCGGCTTCGATCACCGCCACCGGGGCCGGCAGAATCCGCGTCGACAACCAACCGGCCGACACCGACAACTGCCACACCGCCAGCAGCAACACCGGCAACGCCCAGGGCGCGAGGCTGTGGATAAATTTCTTCATGGCCGCGCCTCAGCTCTGCGATGCGGCTTTGGGCAGAATGTCGTTGGCGACCATCTCGCCAAACGGGCTGACATAACCGGCGCTCTTCGGCAGTTCCGGGCGTTCAACGTCGAGGTGTGGGAACAGCAGCTCGGCCACGCGATACGACTCTTCAAGGTGTGGATAACCGGAGAAGATGAAGGTGTCGATGCCCAGATCCGCGTATTCCTTGACCCGCGCCGCCACAGTCGGGCCATCGCCGACCAGCGCCGTGCCGGCACCGCCGCGCACCAGACCGACGCCGGCCCACAGGTTCGGGCTGACTTCCAGATTGTCGCGGCTACCGCCGTGCAGCGCGGCCATGCGTTGCTGGCCGACCGAGTCGAAACGCGCCAACGAAGCCTGGGCACGCTGGATAGTGTCGTCGTCCAGATGCGAGATCAGCCGATCCGCCGCCTGCCAGGCTTCGGCGTTGGTTTCACGCACGATCACATGCAGACGAATGCCGAAGCGCACGGTACGGCCGAGTTTGGCGGCTTTGGCCCGGACTTGTGCGATCTTCTCGGCCACCGCGGCCGGCGGCTCGCCCCAGGTGAGAACCATCTCGACCTGCTCGGCCGCCAGATCCTGCGCCGCTTCCGAGGAGCCACCGAAATACAGCGGCGGACGCGGTTGCTGGATCGGCGGATAGAGCAGCTTCGCGCCCTTCACGCTGATGTGCTCGCCGTCGTAATCGACGGTTTCGCCTTCCAGCACACGACGCCAGATGCGGGTGAATTCCACCGAGGCTTGATAGCGTTCTTCGTGATTGAGGAACAGACCGTCGCCGGCCAGTTCTTCCGGATCGCCACCGGTGACCAGATTGAACAGCGCACGCCCGCCGGACAAACGATCCAGCGTCGCTGCCTGCCGCGCCGCGACCGTTGGGGAAATGATCCCGGGGCGCAGGGCGACCAGAAACTTCAGGCGCTGGGTGACCGGAATCAGCGAGGCCGCGACCAGCCATGAGTCTTCGCAGGAGCGCCCGGTGGGAATCAGCACCCCGCCAAAACCCAGACGATCCGCCGCTTGCGCGACCTGTTGCAGGTAACCGTGATCAACCGCGCGGGCGCCTTCGGCGGTGCCAAGGTAATGGCCGTCGCCGTGGGTAGGCAGGAACCAGAAGATGTTGAGGCTCATGGAGTGGTCTCCTTGTGGATTCGAATTACTGGGCTTGGGAGCTTTGGGCCACAGCGGCCAGCGGGGTCCAGATCACATCCTTGATGCTCAACGGCTTGGGAATCAGCTTGAGCTGGAAGAACGTGTCGGCGATTTTCTGTTGCGCGGCAACCACTTCCGGGGTCAGGAACAGCGCGCCGTAGCCCTGGCGTTTCACCGAGGTCAGGGTGATGTCCGCCGGCAGGCCAAGCAGTGGCGCGACCTGTTGCGTCACGTCTTCGGGATTGGCTTGCGACCATTCACCCACCGCGCGCACTTCTTCGACGAGGGTCTTGATCACCTCAGGATTTTTCTGCGCGTAAGGTTTGGTCGCGAGGTAGAACTGATGGTTGTCGACGATGCCTTTGCCGTCACGCAGGGTGTGCGCTTGCAGTTGTTTCTCGGCAGCGGCCTGATACGGATCCCAGATGACCCAGGCGTCGACACTGCCACGCTCGAACGCAGCGCGGGCATCGGCCGGCGGCAGGAACACGGTCTGAATATCGCTGTACTTGAGGCCGGCGTCTTCCAGCGCGCGCACCAGCAGGTAGTGCACGTTGGAGCCTTTGTTCAGGGCGACTTTCTTGCCTTTGAGATCGGCCACCGATTTGATCGGCGAGTCTTTCGGCACGAGGATCGCTTCACTGTTCGGCGCTGGCGGTTCATAGGCGACGTAGAGCAGATCGGCGCCAGCGGCCTGGGCGAAAACCGGCGGGGTTTCGCCGGTCACGCCGAAATCGATCGAGCCGACGTTGAGGCCTTCGAGCAGCTGCGGGCCGCCGGGAAACTCAGTCCATTGCACGTCGACGCCTTGCGCGGCGAGGCGTTTTTCCAGCGTGCCTTTGGCTTTGAGCAGCACCAGCGTGCCGTACTTCTGATAACCGATCCGCAATGTCTCGGCTTGAGCTTGGGTGATGGCGCCGAAGGTGACAGCCGCAACAAACAGAGCGACCAGACCACGACGCAAAAATACAGTGCGCATAGCGCTCTCCTTTTTGCTGTTGGGTTGTGGCTGCACCTGCTTGCCCGTTGGCGGGCGAGTAAGGCCAGTACTTCAAATTTCGATGAGGCTTAAATGCTCCAGCGAGCACTCAACAAACGTTCGTTCAGCAGGCCCGGCTCCAGCGGTTTCGGCCGGCGCGCCATGGCACCGATGAACTGGTCCAGGGCCTCGTGCAAGCGCTGCTCCAGGGCCGGCGCCAGTTGCGCGGCGGCACTGCCTTCGCCGTAAGCGATCTGGCTGTCCTCGGCGAAAATGCCCTGAAGCATCTCTTGGGCCTTGAGTGCCGACAGCACAGGCTTGAGCGCGTAATCGACCACCAGCATGTGGGCGATGCTGCCGCCGGTAGCCATCGGCAAGACTACCTTGTGATTCAAGGCACGCTCGGGGAGCAGATCCAGCAGGGTCTTCAGCGCTCCGGAAAACGAGGCCTTGTACACCGGCGTGGCGATCAGCAGGCCATCGGCGTTTGCGATCTGTTGCAGCAGGTCGAGGACCTTCGGGCTGTCGAAGCGCGCGTGGAGCAGATCCTCGGCCGGGAAGTCCCGCACCTGATAACTCACCACTTCCACCCCTTGCTGTTGCAACCAGCGTTGCGAGCGCTCCAGCAGCACCCCGGAACGGGAGCGCAGGCTGGGGCTGCCACCGAGTGAGACGACCAGCATTGCAGATTCCTTTAAGCGTTACGGGCGATTCGCAGGCTGCGATCTCGCTTCAATGGCAGTGACCTTACCAGCTGATTTATATATCCATAAATCATATTTATTCATTTGGTTATGCATTTAAGAGATATACCTCTGCGCAGAATACAGGCGAAAAAAAAGGCCGTCGAAACGGCCGAAATTCCCCTGCGTTGTAGTCACACGAAGATCGTTCCCACGCTCTGCGTGGCAATGAATCCATGGACGCTCCGCGTCCACTGTGACGCGGAGCGTCACGGGCGGCATTCCCACGCAGAGCGTGGGAACGATCAAAATCTCACTGACTTATTTGTTCGGCTGCGGCGTCAGGCGCAGGTACGGCTTCACCGCGCGATAGCCTTTGGGGAAGCGCTGCTTGATCTCGTCCTCATCCTTGAGCGACGGCACGATCACCACCTCTTCACCGTCCTGCCAGTTGGCCGGGGTGGCGACCTTGTAGTTGTCGGTGAGCTGCAGCGAGTCGATCACCCGCAGGATCTCGTGAAAGTTGCGCCCGGTGCTCGCCGGGTAGGTAATGGTCAGGCGGATCTTCTTGTTCGGATCGATGACGAACAGTGAACGCACAGTCAGCGTGTCATTGGCGTTCGGGTGGATCAGGTCGTAGAGATCGGAGACCTTGCGATCGGCATCGGCCAGGATCGGGAAGTTGACGATAGTGTTCTGGGTTTCGTTGATGTCTTCGATCCACTTGTGGTGCGAGTCCACCGGGTCGACCGACAGCGCGATGGCTTTGACGCCGCGTTTGCTGAACTCATCCTTGAGCTTGGCGGTGAAGCCCAGCTCGGTGGTGCACACCGGGGTGAAGTCTGCCGGATGGGAAAACAGCACGCCCCAGCTGTCGCCCAGCCATTCGTGGAAACGAATCTTGCCGGCGCTGGAGTCTTGTTCGAAATCGGGGGCGATGTCGCCGAGTCTGAGGCTCATGGTGCTGCTCCTGATGAGGAATGGGAGACAACAACTTTAGCTCGGGATCAATCAGTGTGAAAAAGAATAAATAACTAGATATCTAGATGATTATGGAATATTAAACATCTGTTCATTGGACACCGGCCGGCATCGCGACGAACATCCAACGCAAGGTTCGAGAAGGCCTTGAGTTGCAGCAAAGAGGGAAATCGAGAAAGGCTTACGGGGGTGAGCCTGACTCGAAACGCAAAAGCCCCGTCCGGCGCGATGCCGGACGGGGCTTTTTTTTGCTTCAGTTGCTCGAGCGCTATTACAACAGCGGGATCGAGTAGCTGAGGATCAGGCGGTTTTCGTCCTGGTCGCGTTGACCAGCGATGTCGGTGCGCCACGAAGCGTTTTTCCACATGAAGCCGACGTTTTTCAACGGGCCTTCCGGAACAACGTACGCTACGGTCAGATCGCGTTCCCACTCGGAAGCGCCATTGGAAGTCTGGACGCGACGAGCGTAGGTATCAACGTTGTCACCGCGCAGGTAAACCATGCCGGCGGTCAGGCCTGGCACGCCAACTTTGGCGAAGTCATAGGAGTAGCGTGCTTGCCAGGTGCGCTCGCCGGCACGGGCGAACTTCTGGATCTGCATGTCGGTGATGGTGTAGTTCGACGAGCCGTCACCCTGGTTCAGCCAAGGGAAGTCGCTGCTGCCATTGCTCACCTGATAGCCACCACCAAAGGTGTGACCGGCAACGGTGTAAAGGAACAAGCCGCTGTACAGGTTGTTGTCGACCTTACCTTTGCCGTTACCCAGCGTACTGTTGCCGTACGCACCGTTGCTGAAGTAGTCCGAATCGTTGCCATTGCGGCCGTCATCGGAGCTATTGAAGTACCGGAAGTCGGACTTCAACACACCTGGGCCAATCGACCAGTTATGCACCAGACCCAGGAAATGCTGCTTGTAGAAGTTTTCCAGGTTGCCGTAGTAGTACTGGGCCGTCAGATCCTTGGTGATCTTGTAGTCACCACCCGCGTAGATGAACTTGTTGCTGTTTGTGGTGCGCGCAGTTGCGCCACCGATCGACAGCTGCTCATTGTTGCTGGAGTTACGACCTTTCACGTGTTCGATCTGGCCACCGACCAGAGTCAGGTCCTTGATCTCGCCGGAAGTGATCTGGCCACCCTGCCAGGTTTGTGGCAGCAGACGACCATCGTTGGTCACGATGACCGGGTTCTTCGGCTGCAAGGTACCCAGCTTCAGTTCGGTCTGGGAAATCTTGGCCTTGGCCGTCAGACCCAGGCTGGAGAAGTTATCAACCGCCTGACCGTTGGATTCGCTTGGGAAAACAGTGCCGCCGTAGGCACTGCCAGGGGTGCCATCACCGTTAACGTTGCCGTTGGTGCCGCCGCCCGAATCCAGACGTACGCCCAGCAGGCCGATGGCATCGATACCGAAGCCGACAGTGCCTTGGGTGTAACCCGAAATGAAACGCAGATCGAAGCCTTGGCCCCATTCTTCGTTGCGACTTGGTTCGGCAGTGCCGTTACGGTTGTCAGTGTTGATGTAGAAGTTGCGCAGACCCAGAGTAGCCTTGCTGTCTTCGATGAAACCGGCGGCGCCTGCCTGCTGCGCCATAACCCCAACGGCCACAGCCAGGGCCAAGGTGGACTTGTTCATGTATCGCTCCTCTCGTTCTAATTCTTGTGTTCCTGGTTCGGGGTCGATTTGCCCTGAATCCTAAGATGCGCGATTAGCGCCAGACCGTGACTGCCAAGTCAATCGTAACCTTGTGTGTCTACGACCATCGTCTAATCGCGAGTGATTGGGTCCCTGCAGCGTAAAGACTTCCTGATAATCCCAAAAAGAATTTATTCATCCTTTTTCATACCATTCGGACATATGGCCCATTAATGGCCCTTTGCGCCGGGAAACAGCGTATCGGCGCCTAAGCTCATTCCTAAATGGTATTTGTTGACCTTTTTTTAGATCGATTAGCTTTGCCGTGCTCCCAACACGTCAACTCCCATCGAAAAGGCGACGCATCATGGCGAAACGCGCACTATCAAGTCAATTTGTTACAGTTTGTGTGTCGGCACTGTTTTCTTTTTCCGCACAGGCCGCCGGTCTGACTGTGGGCTATCAAACCGGCATTGATCCAAGCAAAGTGCCGCAGGCCGACGGCGTCTACGAGAAAACCATTGGCGAGAAGATCGACTGGCGCCGCTTCAACAGCGGCCCGGAAGTAGTGACTGCCATTGCTTCTGGCGACGTGCAGATCGGCAACCTTGGCTCAAGCCCCCTGGCAGCAGCTGCTTCACGCAATCTGCCGATCGTGGCGTTTATCGTTTCGGCGCAGATTAATGCCGCCGAAGCCTTGGTGGTGCGCAACGGCAGCGGCATCGACAAACCGCAGGATCTGGTCGGCAAGACCATCGCCACGCCGTTCGTGTCGACCTCGCACTACAGTCTGCTTGGGGCGCTGAAGCACTGGGGCCTGAATACTTCGCAAGTCAAAGTGGTCAATCTGCAACCGGCCGAGATTGCCGCCGCCTGGAAGCGAGGCGACATCGACGGGGCGTTTGTCTGGTCGCCGGCACTGGGCGAGATCCGCAAGACCGGCAAGACCCTGACCGACGCCGCCCAGGTCGGCCAGTGGGGTGCGCCGACCTTCGAGGTGTGGGTGGCGCGCAAGGACTTTGCCGAGAAGCATCCCGAGGTCGTGGCCAAGTTTGCCAAGGTCACCCTGGAGTCGTTCGCTGATTACGCCGCACACAAAGACAGCTGGACGGCCGACTCGGTGCCTGTGCAGAAAATCGCCAAATTGACCGGTGCCAACGCAGCAGATGTTCCGGAACTGCTGGCCGGTTCGGCGTTCCCGGATGCCAAGGCGCAGCAAAGCACCGCGCTGCTGGACGGCGGCACCGCGAAGGCCATTGCCGAAACGGCGAAATTCTTGAAGGAACAAGGCAAGGTCGAAACAGTGCTGGCGGATTATTCGCCGTACGTCAGCGCTAAATTCATCTCGGACTGAATGCAGAACCCTGTGGTGAGGGGATTTATCCCCGCTGGGTCGCGTAGCGACCACCTATGTTTTCACTTGGAAACGCAAGGGGACTGCTGCGCAGTCCAGCGGGGATAAATCCCCTCGCCACAGACCTCGCTGTTGTTCAGAGGGTCTTTTCGAAGATCTTCGAATTGCGCTGATAGTTGTACAGCGACGCCCGTGCCGCTGGCAGGCGTTCGACGCTGCTCGGCTCGAACCCGCGCTCGCGGAACCAGTGCGCGGTGCGCGTGGTGAGTACGAACAGGGTTTTCAAACCCTGCGCCCGCGCGCGGGTTTCGATGCGTTCGAGCAATTCGTCGCCGCGTCCGCCGTGGCGATACTCGGGATTCACCGCCAGACACGCCAGTTCGCCGGCATCGGAGTCGGCAATCTGATACAGCGCCGCACAGGCGATGATCATGCCTTCGCGCTCGACCACGCTGAACTGCTCGATCTCGCGCTCCAGCACTTCCCGCGAGCGTCGCACCAGAATGCCCTGCTCTTCCAGCGGACTGATCAGGTCGAGCAAACCGCCGACGTCTTCAATCGCCGCTTCGCGCACCAGTTCGAACTGCTCCTGCGCTACCAGCGTACCGCCACCGTCACGGGTGAACAGCTCGGTCAGCAGTGCGCCGTCTTCGGCGTAACTGACGATATGACTGCGCGCCACGCCGCCACGGCAGGCTTCGGCGGCGGCATCGAGCAACTCCGCTTGATAGTTGCTCATGCCGAGGCGTTGCAAATGTGCCGGCACTTGTTGCGGGCGCAGTTCGCGCACCAGTTTGCCGTTTTCGTCGATCAGGCCGAGCTCGGCGCCGAACAACAGCAGCTTGTCCGCGCCCAGATCAATCGCGGCGCGGGTGGCGACGTCTTCGCAGGCAAGGTTGAAGATCTCGCCGGTCGGCGAATAGCCCAGCGGCGACAGCAGCACGATCGAGCGCTCGTCGAGAAGGCGGTTGATGCCCTTGCGATCAACCCGACGCACTTCACCGGTGTGGTGATAGTCGACACCTTCCAGCACACCGATCGGCCGCGCGGTGACGAGGTTGCCGCTGGCCACGCGCAGGCGCGAGCCCTGCATCGGCGACGAAGCCATGTCCATCGACAGCCGCGCTTCGATGGCGATGCGCAACTGGCCGACCGCATCGATCACACACTCCAGCGTCGCGGCATCGGTGATGCGCATGCCGTGATGGTAATGCGGGGTCAGGCCACGGGCGGCGAGGCGGGTTTCGATCTGCGGGCGCGACCCGTGCACCAGCACCAGACGCACGCCCAGACTGTGCAACAGGACCAGGTCGTGGACGATGTTGCCAAAGTTTGGATGCTCGACGCCGTCGCCGGGCAGCATGACAACGAAGGTGCAATCGCGGTGGGCATTGATGTAAGGAGACGCGTGGCGAAGCCAATTGACGTATTCGGGCATGAACCTGGGCCTGTAATAAAGAGCAGCCGAAAAAAAGGGGCGAAACGAAAAACGCACAGCGGGCTGATGGTTATCGTCGGAACAGGCTTGGCGACACGCGCGCTCTCCTCATGAATACGGGTTGGGGTGCAGGCAATTTACCGGGTTGATGCAAGACATTTAACCCTGAGGCAGCGAGCCTGCTCGCGAAAACGGTGGATCAGGTTCATCAATGGCGACTGACAAAACGCTTTCGCGAGCAGGCTCGCTCCCACACAGGGCCATCATCGTTCGTCTGTCGTCAGGCAGTAATGTTCAATCAACTGCCGAATCAGATGCACGGTAGGCTGCAAACGTGACATTTCAAGGTACTCGCCGGGTTGATGCGCGTAGGCAATGTCGCCGGGGCCGAGGACGATGGTTTCGCAGCCGAGGCGCTGAAGATAAGGCGCTTCGGTGCCGAACGCTACTGCTTCGGCGCGATGGCCGGTGAGCTTTTCGGCGATGCGCACCAGTTCGGCATCCCCGGACTGTTCGAACGGCGGTACTTCCGGGAACAGCGGTCGGTAATCGATCTTCACCTTATGCCGCTCGGCCACCGGGTTGAGCTTGCGCAGGATTTCCGCGCGCAGCAGGTTCGGGTCCATGCCCGGCAGCGGCCGCAGGTCAAACTCCAGCGAGCACTGGCCGCAGATGCGATTGGGGTTGTCGCCACCATGGATGCAGCCGAAGTTCATCGTCGGTTGCGGCACGCTGAATTGCGGATTGCTGAATTCGCGCTGCCACAACAGTCGCAGACCGCGCAGTTCGCCGATGGCATCGTGCATCGCTTCAAGGGCGCTGTGGCCCAGACGCGGATCAGACGAGTGGCCACTCTGGCCGAGGATGTCGATGCGCTCCATCATGATGCCTTTGTGCATGCGAATCGGCTTGAGCCCGGTCGGCTCGCCGATCA
>NZ_JH635998.1:2497578-2499824 GCF_000257605.1 Pseudomonas sp. R62 | reverse complement strand
CCCAGCGGTTGCCCGGCCTCGGCCAGCGCGCGGGCGCCGGACATCGAGCTTTCTTCGTCGCAGGTGGCGAGGATCAGCAGCGGTTGCTTGAACGGCTGATCAAGCAGCGGCTGCACGGCTTCGATGATCAGCGCGAAGAAACCCTTCATGTCGCAGCTGCCCAGCCCGACCCAGCGGCCATCGACTTCAGTGAGCTTCAGCGGGTCGGTCTGCCACAACGCGTCGTCATAAGGCACGGTGTCGCTGTGCCCGGCCAGCACCAGGCCGCCGGGGCCGCTGCCGAAACTGGCGAGCAGATTGAATTTGCCGGGGCTGACCTGCTGGATATCGCAGCTGAAACCCAAGTCACCGAGCCAGCCCGCCAGCAGATCGATGACGGCGCGGTTGGACTGGTCCAGGTTCGGTTGGGTACAGCTGACCGATGGCGCGGCAATCAGCGCGGCGAACTGGTCTTGCATGGACGGCAATGGCATCACTGACTCCAGGTCCCGGATTGAGGCCCACTATAGAACCATCCGGCGCGCGGAATAAACCGCCGCAGGGCGTAGGAAGTTTGACTCCTGTACACTGCACGGCCTTGGCAGCCACCCATTCCCCCGGCTGCGCTCCCGATTCTGGATGTTCCGGCCATGCAAAAAGAAACTGAAATCAAACTCCGCGTCAGCCGCGAAACCCTCGCTGCCCTGCGCGAGCACCCGCTGCTGAAGAAACGCAACAAAAGTGGCTGGGAACGCCGTGAGTTGATGAACCAGTACTTCGACACCCCCGAGCGCGACCTCGCCCAGGCCAAAGTCGCCCTGCGCCTGCGCAAGGACGGTGACGAAGTGATTCAGACCCTCAAGACCCGTGGCCAAAGCGTCGCCGGTCTGTCCGAGCGTAACGAGTACGACTGGAAACTGCCGAAAGCCAAGCTCGATGTGAAGAAACTCGACGGCGAATGCTGGCCCGAGGCGCTGGCCGAGCTGGACAAGAAAACCCTCAAGCCGATCTTCACCACCGATTTCGTCCGCGAGCGCGCCGAAATCGCCTGGGGCCGTGGCAAGACCAAAGTGGTCATCGAAGCCGCGCTGGATCTCGGTCACGTGGTGGTTGGCAAGCAGAAGGAAGAGATCTGCGAGCTGGAACTGGAACTGCGCGAAGGCGAGCCTGCCGCGTTGCTGGAACTGGCTGCCGAACTGGCCGAAACCCTGGCGCTGATGCCATGCGATATCAGCAAGGCTGAGCGCGGTTATCGCCTGCACGACGCCAACAGCTACTCGCTGAGCCTCCCGGCGCCGCAGCTGACCAGCGAAACCCGTCTCGACGACGCCTTCGCCGCGCTGAGCTGGCATCTGCTCGGCAGCAGCCAGCGTCTGGCTGAACAATATCGTTTCAACGGCCACTGGCGCCTGTTGCAGGACTGGGTCGAGAACCTCGCGGAAATGCGCGCCCTGCTCAGCAGCCTCGGCCAGGCGGCGCCGCGTCAGTCGACCCACGATTTGCGCGTGGCCCTCGATGCCTTGCTCGAAGACTGGCGCCCGTTGGTGCAGGTCGGCATCGAGGACGACGACGTGCGCAAGGCCGCGCCTGAGCAGTTCCTCGAAGAGCTGGAAGACCCGCGCTGGGGCCAGTTCTCGCTGAACGCTTCACGCTGGCTGCTGGCCCGCACCTGGACTGCCGACCGCAACACCCGTGGCAACCGTCAGGGTGACGCGCAACTGCACAGCTGGTTGCCGCGTCTGCTGGGCGAAGAAGCCACTGCTCTGCAGCTGCAACGCTATCAGCAGCAGCCGGAAGATCTTGCTGAACAACTGCCGCGTATCGAACGCATTCAGGTCTGGTTGCACCACGCGCGCAACGTGCTGGACATCCCGGAAATGGATCGCCTGTACGGTGAGCTGAACAAACTGGCGCAACTGGCCAACGAGCCGACCATCACCGACGAACTGCTCGATGCACGCAAGCATCAGACGATTGCGGTGTACCAGAATCGCGCCTGGAAGATCCTGCTGCGCAGCTAAACACCTTCCCACCTGATCGTTCCCACGCTCTGCGTGGGAACGCCTCAATGGACGCTCTGCGTCCGCTTTGGGACGCAGAGCGCCCCGGGCTGCATTCCCACGCGGAGCGTGGGAACGATCAAGCGGGGACTGCTGCGCAGCCCAGCGGGGATAAATCCCCTCGCCACAAAAGCCATTCGTGCTAGACCGGCAGGCTCGTGGTGGACTTGATTTCAGAAAGCGCCACAATCGAATTCACTTCCTGTA
>NZ_JH635998.1:2490259-2497558 GCF_000257605.1 Pseudomonas sp. R62 | reverse complement strand
TCGAAAAAGAACCGCTCGTACGCCTCGATATCCGCCGCGACAATGCGCAGCATGAAATCCACCGCGCCCATCAGCACATAACACTCCAGCACTTCCGGAAAGCCGCGAATCGCCTCGGTGAATTCGGTGAAGTTCGAACGCCCATGAGCGTTGAGTTTGATCTCGGCAAAAATCTGCGTGTTCAGGCCGATCTTCTTGCGATCCAGCAAGGTCACCTGGCCGCGAATGATGCCCTCCTCCTTCATCCGCTGAATCCGCCGCCAGCACGGCGATTGCGACAAGCCGACCTGTTCGGCGATCTGCGCGCTCGACAGCGAAGCGTCTTCCTGCAGCAAGGCGAGGATCTTGCGGTCGTAGGCGTCCAGCTCGCTGTGCATAAAAAATCCTCAAAGATCAGCTTTTACGAATCAATTCTTTCGATAAATCCGTTTAGGCGCCGATCATAGCCAAGAAATACCTCGCACCGAATGTAAAAATTTCTCCAGTGATTTTGGAGACTCGCCATGCCGCACCTTGAAGCCGTAAACAGCCCCGCCGCCCGCGCTGATGTCTGGAACGTCAACAACGCCCACTGCCTGGCGCAATACCAAATCCTCGCCGAGGCCGAGCCGGATCTGCTGGTGCGCGTGTTGAATCTGTTCGCCTTGCAGTTTCTGACGCCGGAGCAAATCAAGGTCCAGCGCCAGGACGATCTGCTGTCGATCGATCTGCTCATGAGCGGCCTGAGCTGGCATCGCGCGCAAGTGATCGCGGAGAAACTGCGTAACCTGATCAGCGTCTGCGCGGTGGATCTGCACAACGCCGACGCGGCGTGGCAGGCGCCCGCCCAGGCTGCCGGCTGACAAATCCGGCAACGGCTTCGTCGGGTAGTGGCCCAACGGTCAGCGGGGCCACGACTATCCTTTTGCGCATGACGCTTAAAAAGGAAAGCCGCATGTCCGTTCAATTTGTCACTCAGGACCGCTGGCTGGACCTCAACGATGTGTTACGGGAACTGGTCGCCCAAGGCTTCATCTGCCAGGACGCGGCGGAACAGGCGCTCAATGCCCGCCGTCGCCATGCGGCTCACGGGCAGATGCATCCGCTGGAATTCATCGCCAGCCAGCAACTCGACGACCTCAGCCGTCCGGGCAAACATCTGGATCTGGAAAGCCTGACCCTGTGGCTGGCGCAACAGGCCGGTCAGCCGTATTTGCGCATTGATCCGCTGAAAATCAATGTCGCGGCGATCACGCCGCTGATGTCCTACGCCTTCGCCCAGCGCCACAAGATTCTCGCCGTCGCCGTGGACCGCGACTCGGTCACCGTGGCCAGCGCTCAGCCCTACGTCAGCGGTTGGGAAGCCGACCTGACCCACGTATTGAAGCTGCCGATCAAACGGGTCGTGGCCAACCCGGTCGACATCCAGCGCTTTAGCGTCGAGTTTTTCCGGCTGGCCAAATCGGTCAGCGGTGCCAGCAATGCCGACGCCCAGAGCGGCAACCTTGGCAACTTCGAACAACTGCTCAACCTCGGCGCCAGCGATCAGGAGCCGGACGCCAACGACGCGCACATCGTCAACATCGTCGACTGGCTGTTCCAGTACGCCTTCCAGCAGCGCGCCAGCGATATCCATATCGAACCGCGCCGCGAGCACGGCACCGTGCGCTTTCGCATCGACGGCGTGTTGCACAACGTCTATCAATTTCCGCCGCAGGTGACCATGGCGATCGTCAGCCGCCTGAAAAGTCTTGGCCGCATGAACGTCGCGGAAAAGCGCAAACCCCAGGATGGCCGGGTCAAGACCAAGACCCCGGACGGCGGCGAAGTGGAGTTGCGGCTGTCGACTTTGCCGACAGCGTTCGGCGAAAAAATGGTCATGCGGATTTTCGATCCGGAAGTGCTGCTGAAGAATTTCGACCAGTTGGGTTTCAGCGCCGAAGACCTGCGCCGCTGGCAGGACATGACCCGCCAGCCCAATGGCATCATTCTGGTCACCGGGCCGACCGGTTCGGGCAAGACCACCACCCTGTACACCACGCTGAAAAAACTGGCGACGCCGGAGGTCAACCTCTGCACCATCGAAGACCCGATCGAAATGGTCGAGCCAGCCTTCAACCAGATGCAGGTGCAGCACAACATCGAACTGACCTTCGCCGCCGGGGTGCGCGCGCTGATGCGGCAGGACCCGGACATCATCATGATCGGCGAAATCCGCGACCTTGAAACTGCGGAAATGGCGATTCAGGCCGCGCTCACCGGGCACTTGGTGTTGTCCACCCTGCACACCAACGATGCGCCGAGCGCCATCAGCCGTTTGCTCGAACTGGGTGTGCCGCATTACCTGATCAAAGCCACCGTGCTCGGCGTTATGGCTCAGCGTCTGGTGCGCACGTTGTGCCCGCACTGCAAGGCGCCGCTGACGCTCGAAGATGAAGACTGGCAAACCCTGACCCGACCCTGGCAGGCGCCGCTGCCGAGCAATGCGCAACGGGCGATCGGTTGCCTGGAATGCCGCGACACCGGCTATCGCGGCCGCGCCGGCGTGTACGAAATCATGCAACTGAGCGACAGCCTCAAAGCGCTGATCACCCCGGATACCGACCTCACCGCGATCAGGCGTCAGGCCTTCAAGGAGGGCATGCGCAGCCTGCGCCTGTCCGGTGCGCAGAAAGTTGCGGCGGGGCTGACCACGGTGGAGGAAGTGCTGCGGGTGACACCGCAAAGTGAGTTGAAATAATTCAGCACGGAACTGGATCGGGGATCGGCTATCCAACGCCGTAGTCAATCCCAGGAGTCACCTCATCATGCGTCTCAAACTCGCTGTCGCCACCTTGGCCCTGCTGTCGCTTCCCGTTGGTTCGGCCATGGCGGACAGCTTTTGGCGTAACGTCATCTCCTCCGGTGCCACCACCGGCTCGACCTACCTGACCTTCAAGGATCACAAGCTGATCGTCGCCGCCCAGGACGACGCCGGCAGCTTCGTCGCCAGCGACGGCGGCATCCGTGGCCCGTACCTGGAAGCAGCGATGCAGAAAGTCCGCGCCGACAACCCTGGCCTGCAGGCTTCGGACATGGAACTGGCGAACGCGATTCTGGCGAAGAACGCCGTGGCTTCCGAGTAACAAAAAATGCCGCTCAAACGAGCGGCATTTTTTTGCCCGGATTCTGAACCCGATACAGAACCCTGTGGGAGCGAGCTTGCTCGCGAAGGCAATTTCACATCCAAAATATGCGGCGTCTGACACGACGCTTTCGCGAGCAAGCTCGCTCCCACGATGACTGCATACAGGCTGAATGTCAGCGGTAATCATCCACCGGCACACACGCGCAATACAGATTGCGGTCGCCATAAACGTTATCCACCCGATTCACCGCCGGCCAATATTTGTGCAAGCGTGTGTGCGCATCCGGGGTGATGGCCTGTTCGACACTGTAGGGTCGCTCCCAGACTCCAGTGACATCGGCCAAGGTATGCGGCGCGCGTTTGAGCGGGTTGTCTTCGCCCGGCCAGTTGCCCTTCTGCACTTCATTGATCTCGGCGCGAATGCTCAGCATCGCCGCGATGAAGCGGTCGAGCTCAGCCTTGGATTCGCTCTCGGTCGGCTCGACCATCAAAGTACCGGGCACCGGGAAGGACATGGTCGGCGCGTGGAAACCGTAATCCATCAGCCGCTTGGCGACGTCCTCCTCGCTGATGCCGGTCTGCGCCTTCAGTGGGCGCAGATCAAGAATGCATTCATGGGCCACGCGGCCATTGCGCCCGGTGTAGAGCACCGGGAACGCGCCGGATAGATGTTGCGCCAGATAATTCGCCGCCAGAATCGCCACCTCGCTGGCGTCCGCCAGTTGCGTACCCATCATGGCGATGTACATCCAACTGATCGGCAAAATGCTCGCACTGCCCCACGGCGCTGCGCTGACTGCGCCGTTCTGCGCCAGCGGCCCGTCAATCGGCACCACCGGATGGTTGGCGACGAACGGCGCCAGATGCGCACGAACGCCGATCGGGCCCATGCCCGGCCCGCCGCCGCCATGGGGAATGCAGAAGGTCTTGTGCAGGTTCATGTGTGAGACGTCGGCGCCAATGTCCGCCGGTCGGGCGAGACCAACCTGAGCATTGAGATTGGCGCCATCCATATACACCTGGCCGCCGTGCTGGTGGATCACTGCGCAGATTTCGCTGATGCCTTCCTCGTAAACGCCGTGGGTCGACGGATAGGTCGCCATCAGGCACGACAACTTGTTCCCGGCCTCGGCGGCTTTCATCTGCAAATCGTCCAGATCGACATTGCCCGCCTCATCGCATTCGACAATCACCACACGCATCCCGGCCATCTGCGCCGACGCTGGATTGGTGCCGTGGGCCGACGACGGAATCAGGCAGATATCCCGCGCGCCCTCCCCCCGGCTCTCGTGATACTTACGGATCGCCAGGAGCCCGGCGTATTCGCCCTGGGCGCCGGAGTTGGGCTGCATGCAGATCGCATCGAAACCGGTAATCGCACAGAGCCAACGCTCAAGCTCCTCGATCATCAGCGTGTAACCGACAGCCTGCTCCCTCGGCACGAACGGGTGCAGATCGGCGAACTGCGGCCAGGTGATCGGGATCATCTCGCTGGTGGCATTGAGTTTCATCGTGCAGGAACCGAGCGGAATCATCGACTGATTGAGCGCCAGATCCTTGTTTTCCAGCTGTTTGAGGTAACGCAGCATCTCGGTTTCGCTGTGGTGAGCGTTGAACACCGGATGTTGCAGGTACGGCGTACTGCGCTGGAGTTCGTCGGGAATTCCCGAGGCGATGTCCTGCGCATCAAGCGCATCAAGCGCATCAACGCTCAGGCCGTGATCGGCGCCGAGCAGCACATCGAACAGCTTCGCCACGGTGTGTTCATCACAGGTCTCGTTCAGACTCAGACCGACGCGGCCGCGCCCAAGAATGCGCAGGTTGATCTGCGCTGCCTGAGCACTTTCGATGATCGCCGTTTGCGCACCGCCGACCTCCAGAGTCAGCGTGTCGAAGAACTGCCTGTTGAGCCGTTTGATGCCGTTGCGCTCGAGTCCCGCCGCGAGGATGCAGGTCAGGCGATGCACGCGCTGGGCGATACGCTTCAAACCCTCGGGGCCGTGATACACCGCATAACAACTGGCGATATTGGCCAGCAGCACCTGCGCGGTGCAGATGTTCGAATTGGCTTTCTCGCGGCGGATGTGTTGCTCGCGGGTTTGCAGGGCCATGCGCAGCGCGACGTTGCCGCGAGCATCTTTCGACACACCGATGATCCGCCCCGGAATCGCTCGTTTGTATTCCTCGCGGCTGGCGAAGAACGCCGCGTGCGGGCCGCCATAACCCATCGGCACACCGAAACGCTGGGACGAACCGAACACCACATCGGCACCCAACTCACCCGGCGGCGTCAGCACCAGCAGGCTGAGCAAATCGGTGGCGACGCAGGCCAGGGCCTGTTGCGCGTGCAGGTGGTTGATCAAGGGTTCGAGATCGCGGATTTCGCCGTGGGTGTCGGGGTATTGCAGCAGCGCGCCGAACACCTCGTGCTGCGCCAGGTTATCCACCGCGTCGACGATCAGCTCGAAGCCGAAACCTTCGGCGCGGGTCTGTACCACGGAGAGAGTTTGCGGATGGCAATTTTCATCCACAAAAAACAGATTGCTCTTGGACTTCGCCACGCGCTTGGCCAAAGCCATGGCTTCGGCCGCTGCGGTAGCCTCATCGAGCAGCGAGGCGTTGGCCAGTTCCAGGCCGGTGAGGTCGATGGTCAGTTGCTGAAAATTGAGCAACGCTTCGAGCCGGCCCTGGGCGATCTCTGGTTGATATGGGGTGTACGCGGTGTACCAACCGGGATTTTCCAGCACGTTGCGCAAGATGACGGTCGGCGTGACAGTGCCGTGATAGCCCATGCCGATCAGGCTGGTGAACAGCTGATTCTGCTCGGCATAACCGCGCAGTTTCGCCAGCGCAGTCTGTTCGTCGAGGGCCGGCGGCAGATCCAGTGCGCGATTGAAGCGAATGCCCGGCGGCACGGTCTGCTCGATCAGCTCGGCGCGACTGCCCAGGCCGAGGCTGTCGAGCATCGCCTGCTGCTCGGCGGCATCCGGGCCGAGGTGGCGGCGCAGAAAGGCTTCGGGATCGCGTAACTGGCTCAGGGACGGCGACTGGGACATGACGGGTTCTCCTGGCTGGCGCTTGGCGTCAATCGACACGGTCAAACCAGCATAGCAGTGCCCTCGAAGATCAAAAGATCGCAGCCTTCGGCAGCTCCTACCTTTGGAATACATTCCCCTGTAGGAGCTGCCGAAGGCTGCGATCTTTTGATTCTGAAAAAAAAACCCCGACGAATCGGGGCTTTGGCTCTGGCCGGCAAGTTACTCGCCGATGGCAGCCTTGTAAGCCGCCGCATCCAGCAGCTTGTCCAGCTCGGCCTTGTCGCTTGGCTTGAGCTTGAAGATCCACGCGCCGTACGGGTCGGAGTTCAGCAGTTCGGGCGAGCCGCTCAGGTCTTCGTTGATCGCGATGACCTCACCGCTGACCGGGGCGTAGATGTCGGAGGCGGCTTTCACCGACTCGACCACGCCGGACTGCTCGCCGGCGGCGAACACCTTGCCGACTTCGGTCAGCTCGACGAACACCACGTCGCCCAGCGCTTCCTGCGCGTGATCGCTGATGCCCACGGTGACAGTGCCGTCAGCTTCCAGACGCGCCCATTCATGACTTTCGGCAAAACGCAGTTCGGCAGGGATATCGCTCATCTTCGGTTCCTCGGAAATTGGTCAGCGGTCATACCCGCCAGAAAAGGTTAGATCAAGGTTTTGCCATGGCGCACGAAGGTCGGTTTGACCACTCGCACCGGATACCACTTGCCACGGATTTCCACTTCGGCGCGGTCGGCGGTTGCCATCGGTACACGCGCCAGGGCAATCGATTTGCTCAGCGTAGGAGAGAAACTACCACTGGTGATCTCCCCTTCGCCAACATCGGCGATGCGAACCACCTGGTGAGCGCGCAAAACGCCGCGCTCTTCCAGTACCAGACCGACCAGTTTGTGCGCCACACCGGCGGCTTTTTCCGCCTCCAGCGCCGCGCGGCCGATGAACTGCCGCGAGGCCGGCTCCCAGGCGATGCTCCAGGCCATGTTCGAGGCCAGCGGTGAAACGTCCTGATGAATGTCCTGACCGTACAGGTTCATTCCGGCCTCGACCCGCAAGGTGTCACGGGCACCGAGGCCAATCGGCGAAATGCCGGCGCCGACGAGGTCGTTGAAGAAACCCGGCGCCTGATTCGCGGGCAGGCAGATTTCCAGG
>NZ_JH635998.1:2485257-2489474 GCF_000257605.1 Pseudomonas sp. R62 | reverse complement strand
TGAAGAAACCCGGCGCCTGATTCGCGGGCAGGCAGATTTCCAGGCCATCCTCGCCGGTGTAACCGGTGCGCGCGATGAACCAGTCGCCGTCGATGGCGCCTTCGAAAGGTTTGAGTTGCTGGATCAGCGTGGCGCGGGACTGGGTGACCAGTTCGGCAATCTTGTGCCGGGCCTGCGGGCCCTGGATGGCGAGCATCGCCAGCTCGGCGCGCTCGTGCAGTTGCACGTCGTAGGCGCCGAGCTGGGCGTTCATCCAGGCCAGATCCTGATCGCGGGTCGAGGCGTTGAACACCAGCCGGTAAGCGTCGTCGAGGCGGTAGACGATCATGTCGTCGACGATGCCACCGCGCTCATTGAGCATGGTGCTGTACAACGCCCGGCCGGGGCGGTGCAGACGTTCGACGTCGTTGGCCAGCAAATGCTGGAGCCAGGCCTTGGCCTGGGCGCCGGTGACATCGATCACGGTCATATGGGAAACATCGAACACCCCGCAATCGCGGCGCACTTCGTGGTGCTCCTCGACCTGCGAGCCGTAATGCAGTGGCATGTCCCAACCGCCAAAATCGACCATCTTCGCGCCGAGCGCGAGGTGCAGGTCATACAGAGGCGTACGCTGTCCCATGGGTTTCTCCTTCCGGGCGTGGCGAGGGTGCGGACCGCCGCTATACGGCTGAAAGCCTTGATAAGTAAGGCTTGCAGCCGATTCCAGCGCACGGGTCTGTCAGACGAACCGCACCGAATGCCGCGCATTGTAGCCGCATGATGTAGGACTGACGACTACGGGGGCGTTCTCAATTGGTTTCCCCACCGCGTTGTCGCCTAAAAGCGAGCCAGGCAAGGCGCAGGCCGCTGGGAATGGTATTCCCTTTTCAAGGCCTGCAACGCAGGCTGGCTCGCTTTTAGGCACAACCCGGAGGGCCGGGCCTGCTGTTGTGCAGGGCTGCGTTGCTCGAAGCTTATTTGGAACAACCAAACCACGCTTCTCGCGTCTTGCCCTGCACAACAGCAGGCCCGGCGCGGTGGGGAAACCAATCGAGAACGCCCCCTAGTTTCGGTGCGCCGAACGTCGAATCAATCCGATCACCGGCAACAACCCGACCAGCACCAGCGTCAATGCCGGCAATGAGGCGCGCGCCCATTCGCCTTCACTGGTCATTTCAAAGATGCGCACTGCCAGCGTGTCCCAGCCAAACGGGCGCATCAGCAGGGTCGCAGGCATTTCCTTGAGCACATCGACGAACACCAGCAACGCGGCGCTCAAGGTGCCGGGCAGCAGCAGCGGCAGATACACTTTGAAAAACAGTCGCGGCCCACTGACACCCAGACTACGTGCCGCTTCGGGCAAAGATGGCCGTATACGCGCCAGACTGCTTTCCAGCGGCCCATAGGCGACGGCAATGAAGCGCACCAGATAAGCCATCAGCAACGCCGCGAGGCTGCCGAGCAGCAATGGTTTGCCGGCACCACCGAGCCAAGCGGAGAGCGGAATCACCAGTTCACGATCCAGATAACTGAAGGCAAGCATGATCGACACCGCCAGCACCGAACCGGGCAAGGCGTAGCCGAGATTGGCCAGACCGACGCCGGAGTTGATGGCTGGGGTCGGCGCCAGACGCCGGGCAAACGCCAGCAACAGCGCAACGCTGACGGTGATCAGCGCGGCCATCGCCCCCAGATACAGGGTGTGCAGGATCAGTCCGGCGTAGCGCTCGTCCAGATCGAAGCGCCCGCGCTGCCAGAACCACACGATCAGTTGCAGCACCGGGATAACGAAGGCGCAGGCGAATACCAATGCACACCAGCCCGTCGCCGCGAAGGCCTTGATTCCCCGCAGGTGATACAGCGCTTTCACCCGTGGCCGCTCGTTGCTGGCCCGATTCGCCCCGCGCGCACGGCGCTCGCCGTACAGCACCAGCATCACCACCAGCAGCAACAGATTGGCCAGTTGTGCGGCGCTGGGCAGGCTGAAGAAGCCGTACCAGGTTTTGTAGATGGCCGTGGTGAAGGTGTCGAAGTTGAACACCGACACCGCGCCAAAATCGGCGAGGGTTTCCATCAGCGCCAGCGCCACGCCCGCGCCGATCGCCGGACGCGCCATCGGCAGCGCAACCCGCCAGAACGCCTGCCACGGCGACTGCCCGAGCACCCGCGCCGCTTCCATCAGGCCTTTGCCCTGAGCCAGGAATGCGGTGCGCGCCAGCAGATAAACGTAGGGATAAAAAACCAGCACCAGCACCACGATCACCCCGCCGGTGGAACGCACTCGCGGCAGGCGCAAACCCGTGCCGAACCATTCGCGCAGCAGGGTTTGCACGGGGCCGGCGAAATCGAGCAGGCCGACGAAAACGAACGCCAGTACATACGCTGGAATGGCGAAGGGCAGCATCAGCGCCCAGTCGAGCCAGCGCCGACCGGGGAATTCGCAGAGGCTGGTCAGCCACGCCAGGCTGACACCCAGCAGGGTCACGCCGACACCGACGCCGAGGATCAGCGTCAGGGTATTGCCGAGCAGTCGCGGCATCTGGGTTTGCCACAGATGCGACCAGATCTGCTGATCGATGGTCTGCCACGACAACAACAGCACGCTCAGCGGCAACAACACCAGCGCGGCGATGGCGAAGACGATGGGGTACCAGCGGCGTTGGGCGGGGTGGGCCACTTTTGGGTCTCTGGAGGGAATGGGGTGTTCTTGGATTGCGTATTTCAGGTTGGGATTGCTGCCCTCACCCTAGCCCTCTCCCGGAGGGAGAGGGAACTGACCGAGGTGCTCATGCAAACTACATCGACCTGAGATATTGAGTCGAACTCAAGTTTCGAAAGCAACACAAGTTGGCTCCCTCTCCCTCCGGGAGAGGGCTGGGGTGAGGGAGCGATATTGAAAGATCAACAGTTACACGAAACGCCTCAGTTCCACCCCGCCCGATCCATCATCCGGATCGCCTCGGCCTGACGTTTGCCCGCCACTTCTACCGGCAAGGTATCAGCAATGAACTTGCCCCACGCCGCCACTTCTTCCGAGGGTGCCACCGCCGGGTTGGCCGGGAATTCCTGGTTCACATCAGCAAAAATCTTCTGCGCCTCAGGCGTGGTCATCCATTCGACCAGCGCCTTGGCCGCTTCCGGGTGCGGTGCATGTTTGGTCAGGCCGATGCCCGACAGGTTCACATGCACACCGCGATCGGCCTGATTCGGCCAGAACAGCTTCACCGGCAGTTCAGGCTTTTGCTTGTGCAGGCGACCGTAGTAGTAGGTGTTGACGATGCCGACATCGCACTGCCCGGCGTTGATCGCTTCCAGCACCGCAACGTCATCGGAGAACACGTCAGTGGACAGGTTGTTGACCCAGCCCTTGAGGATCTTCTCGGTCTTCTCGGCGCCGTGAACTTCGATCATGGTCGCAGTCAGCGACTGGTTGTAGACCTTCTTCGCCGTGCGCAGGCACAGGCGGCCTTCCCAATTCTTGTCGGCCAGCGCTTCATAGGTGGTCAGTTCGCCCGGCTTCACCCGCTCGGTGGAATAGGCGATGGTCCGCGCGCGCAGGCTCAGGCCGGTCCAGGCGTGGGTGGACGAGCGATATTGCAGGGGGATGTTGGCGTCGATGGTCTTTGAAGTGAACGGCTGGAGGATGCCCATCTGCTCGGCCTGCCACAGGTTGCCGGCGTCGACGGTGAGCAGCAGGTCGGCGGTGGCGTTTTCGCCCTCGGCCTTGATGCGCTGCATCAGCGGCGCTTCCTTGTCGGTGATGAACTTGATCTTCACCCCGGTCTTGGCGGTGTAGGCATCGAATACCGGTTTGATCAGCTCATCGATACGCGACGAGTAAACCACCACCTCATCGGCGGCCTGGGCAGTGGTGCTGCCGATCAGGGTCAAGGCCAGTGCGGTCAGAAGACGCTTGGGTGCCAACATGGGAGTGGTCTCACGGTCGGGAAAGGTGGGCCAAATGATAAGGACTCACATTTACCATCACAATCGAACACTGGGGGAAGGCGTTACCAGATGTTGCACGGCTCAAAACCCCGGTAAGTGGGCGCACGCTTTCGCGAGCAGGCTCGCTCCCACATTGGAATGCATCTCAACAGTGGGAGCGAGCCTGCTCGCGAAGGGGCCATCAGCCTCAATGAGGCGGTCAGGGCTTTGCCAGAGCTGGAAGATCCCCGGTCAGTCCCAGCGCCTCACGCACAAACAACGCCTTCGCCTCGGGCATCTGCTCGACC
>NZ_JH635998.1:2483303-2485237 GCF_000257605.1 Pseudomonas sp. R62 | reverse complement strand
CAGCGCAGTGGCAGCGGGTCGGCCTGGAACAACCGCTCGAAGCCTTCCATCGCCGCCATCAGCGCCAGATTGTGCGGCATACGCCGACGCTCGTAGCGGCTCAGCACCTTCACGTCTGCCAGTCGCTCACCGCGCTCATGCGCTTGCAGCAACACTTCCGCCAGCACCGCTGCATCGAGGAAACCAAGGTTCACACCCTGCCCCGCCAACGGGTGAATGGTGTGCGCCGCATCACCGATCAACGCCAGGCCTTCGGCAACATAACGCTTGGCGTGACGCTGACGCAGCGGCACGCACAGACGCGGGTCGGCGCTGATCACGTCACCGAGGCGCCCTTCGAACGCTCGCTCCAGCTCAGCGCAAAACGCAGCCTCTTCCAGCGCCATCAAGCGCTCGGCTTCAGCCGGTGTGGTCGACCAGACGATCGAGCACCAGTCCTGCTGACCATCACGCTCCAGCGGCAAAAACGCCAATGGCCCGTGATCGGTAAAGCGCTGCCACGCGGTTTTGCGGTGCGGCTGGCTGCAGCGCACGCTGGTGACGATGGCGTGATGCAGATAATTCCACTCGCGAGTCGCCACGCCGGTCAGACGGCGCACAGCAGAATTGGCGCCATCGGCCGCGATCACCAGCGGCGCGCGCAAGGTGCGGCCATCGGCCAGGGTCAGCAGCCAGTCATCGCCGGAGCGACGCATCTGTTCCAGCCGCGCATTGGCCAACATGCCGAGGTCGCAGTCATGCAAACGCTCGAGCAGCGCATCCTGGACCACGCGGTTTTCGACGATGTGGCCGAGCACATCGGCATGCACACTGCTCGCCGAGAAATGAATCTGCCCGGTGCCGCTGCCGTCCCACACGTGCATGTCGGTGTACGGGCTGCTGCGCCGCTGGGCGATGCCGTCCCAGACGCCAAGGCGTTCGAGAATGCGCTGGCTCGCCGCGGACAACGCGCTGACGCGCGGTTCGAACGCCGCTTCGGCATCGAACGGCTTCACGCTCAACGGGCTGCCGTCGAGCAGCAGCACTTCCAGCCCACTGTCCTGTAGCGCCAGCGCCAAGGCGCTGCCGACCATTCCGGCTCCGACAATCAGCAGATCTGCGCGCATTTCCATGCTTTAGGCCTGTCTCGCTTGCGGCTTGAGCCGCACGTAAAGGGTTTTACCGACCCGCGCCACAAGGTTGCCAGCGCCGTCATGAATGTCGACCTGCAACTGCGGCAGGTATTTCTCGCCGTTGGCGGTCTGCCGGCGGATCTCGTCGAGCAGGGTCTGGTCGATGTTGAACCGGGCGAACACCGCGCCTTTGCCCGGCGCAATGAAATCGATGTCGGCGGCCTTGTCCCAGACGATGTATTTCGGGCCGAGGTTTTCCATGAGCATCAACATGAAGAACGGGTCGACCATCGAATACAGACTGCCGCCAAACTGGGTGCCGACGTAGTTGCGGTTGTACCAGCCCAACCCCATGGACACCTGCACATCGCGAAAATCATCGCTGATGTGCCGAACGCGCACTCCGGCGCCGAGATACGGCGGGTAGAAGGTCATTACCCAGCGCATCAATCGTGCCTTGCCGAATTTTTTGCTCAGCCACTCAAGCATCCGGACGGGTTCCCAGGCCCATCGCCTGCCGGGCGAACCAGCGTTTGGCTGGCGGCAGCAGGTCGAGGCCGAGCAGGCCGAGATTGCGCCCCAGCGACACCAGCGGCTGGGTGCTGCCGAACAGGCGCGTGACCTGATCGGAGAAGCCCACCGTCAGGTCCTGATCAAGGCGCTGCCGCTCGCGATAGGCCTGCAACGTGGAGAAGTCGCCCAGCGGCTTGTCGCTGGCGAGCAGCGCGGCAGCCAAGGCGTCGGCGTCACGCAGCGACAGGTTGAAGCCCTGGCCGGCGATCGGGTGCAGGCTGTGCGCGGCGTTGCCGAGCACGGCCAGAT
>NZ_JH635998.1:2475811-2483273 GCF_000257605.1 Pseudomonas sp. R62 | reverse complement strand
CGACCTGCTTCAGGGTGCCGAGGCGGTAACCGAACACGCCTTGCAGCTCGCTGAGAAAATCACGCTCGCTCAACTCGGTCAGACGCTGCGCATCCATGCCCAGCCGCGTCCACACCAGTGCGCAGCGATTGTCCGGCAACGGCAGCAGGGCCATCGGCCCCTCATCGGTAAAGCGCTCGAAGGCCATGCCGTTGTGCGCTTCGCTCGGGGTGATGTTGGCAATCAGCGCGCTCTGGTTGTACGGGCGCTTGCGCACGTTGATGCCCAACTGTTCGCGCAGCCCGGAACGGCCGCCATCGGCGAGCACCGCGAGGTCGCATTCAAGGGTGGTTTCATCGTTGAGGGTCAGACGATAGCCATCGGCCAACGGCTCCATGCGCGTGACTTCCGCCGGGCAGCGCCACGTGATCACGTCTTTGTCGAGGTGTTGCCACAGGCACTGGCCGAGCCAGGCGTTTTCCACCACGTAACCGAGCGCTGGCACACCCTCTTCCATCGCCGACAAGCGCGCGGTGGAGAAGCGGCCACGGTCGGAGACATGAATCTGTTTGATCGGCTCGGCGCGGCGGGAAATTTCCTGCCACACGCCCAGGCGCTGATAAATCTGCCGCGAGCCGAACGAAAGGGCTGAGGAGCGGGCGTCGTAGCTCGGTTGCCAGCTGTCGCCGGGGGCGAACGGTTCGATCAGGACGATCTTCCAGCCCTGCGCCTTGGCCCCGGCCTGCAACGCCAACGCCAGACTGGCGCCGACCAGACCGCCACCGATGATTGCCAGATTGACTCGACTCATGCTGCGTGTGTCCTTGCTTGTGCCATCAGCGCTTCGATCTCGGCGACGGTTTTCGGCACGCCGCTGGTGAGGATTTCACAGCCGGATCGGGTCACGACCACGTCATCCTCGATGCGCACGCCAATGCCGCGCCATTTCTTCGCCACGTTCTGATTGTCCGCCGCGATGTAGATGCCCGGCTCCACGGTCAGCGCCATGCCGACCTCCAGCACGCGCCATTCGCCGCCGACCTTGTACTCGCCAACGTCATGCACATCCATGCCCAGCCAGTGGCCGGCACGGTGCATATAAAAAGCCTTGTAGGCTTCGCTCGCAATCAACTCGTCGACCTCGCCTTTTAGCAAACCGAGTTTCACCAGCCCTGTGGTAATCACTCGAACCGTGGCTTCGTGCGCCTGGTTCCAGTGCTTGTCCGGGGCGATTTCAGCGAACGCCGCTTCCTGCGAAGCCAGCACCAACTCGTAGATCGCCTTCTGCTCCGGCGAAAACTTGCCGTTGACCGGCCACGTGCGGGTGATGTCGCTGGCGTAGCAGTCGATCTCGCAACCGGCGTCGATCAACACCAGATCGCCGTCCTTGAGCAACGCGTCATTCTGCTGGTAATGCAGGATGCAGCTGTTGCGCCCGGCGGCGACGATCGAACCGTAGGCCGGCATCTTCGCCCCGCCCTTGCGGAATTCGTAATCCAGTTCGGCTTCGAGGCTATATTCATACAGCCCCGGACGACTGGCCTGCATCGCGCGGATATGCGCCTGCGCCGAAATCCGCGCGGCTTCGCGCATCACCTTCACTTCTGCCGCCGATTTATACAGGCGCATGTCGTGCAGCAGATGATCCAGGGCAACGAATTCATTCGGCGGCTGCGCGCCGAGGTGCGCCTTGGAGCGGATCACGTTGATCCAGTCCATCAGGTGCCGATCGAATTCGGGATTGCTGCCCATCGCCGAATACACCCGGTCGCGGCCTTCGATCAGGCCCGGGAGGATGTCGTCGATGTCGGTAATCGGAAAAGCATCGTCGGCGCCGTACTCGCGGATCGCGCCTTCCTGCCCTGCGCGCAGGCCATCCCACAATTCGCGTTCGGCGTTGCGTTCACGGCAGAACAGGATGTACTCACCGTGCTCGCGACCGGGCATCAGGACGATGACGGCTTGTGGCTCGGGAAAACCGCTGAGGTACTGGAAGTCGCTGTCCTGACGGTAAACATGCTCGACGTCGCGGTTGCGGATGGCCACCGCGGCGGCGGGCAGGATCGCGATGCTGTTGGGTTCCATCTGCGCCATCAGGGCCTTGCGGCGACGGCTGTATTCCGCTTTGGGGATGTGGGTCATGGGCAGATGGCTTTCCCTGGCACGCGATTAATGCAGCGACGGCTTGGCGGCTGGCGGCACATCGGCTTTTTTGGTTTCCGAGAACAGCAGCAACGGCGCGACGCGCAGGTATTCCATGACTTCCATGTAGTCGGATTCGCCGTCTTCGGATTCTTCCAGCGCGTCCTGCACCTGGGAAATGGCTGCCAGATCCTGCAGCACTTCGGTGGCTTCAGTGCTGAGCATGCTGCTGTCGCGGCAGTTCAGGCCGAAACCGCTGAGGAAGCCCTGGCACCACTCGCCCAGTGCAGCAGCGCGGTCGGCCAGCGGCGCATCGTCGGTCGGCAGCAACAGAACGACGGTGACGTCGTCGCCGGTCAGCTCGCCTTTGACCATCTCCTGCAGGCCGATCAGGGCGTTGCGGACGTTGTCCTGGATGTCGCCTTCGAGCAGTTCGGCGGCGTCGATCAGCCAGCCTTCGTGATCGAAGCCGGCCCCGGCGCAACTGCGCCCGAGCAGCACGCCGTGCAGTTCGGCAGGCGAGACGTTGTGGCCGCTGGCAGTCAGCAGGGTGGCAAAGGCTTGGTACGGGGAATTCGCAATGGTCATGGGCAGCTAGGCGCCAGACGGCGCTATGTCTAGAATGAAGGCCTTGTATCCTACATCGACAGCCCCGCCAAGACCATTAAAGGCTGTCCGCCAGTCACCACCCATCAGACGAACACGTGGACCCAATGGAAGACACCGACCTGCAAGCGCTGATGGCCAGACTCGAACTGCTGATTGGCCGAGTCGAGCAACTTAAGAGTCAAAACGCACTCTTACTAGCTCAGGAAAAAACCTGGCGCGAGGAACGCGCTCACCTCATTGAAAAAAACGAAATCGCCCGGCGTAAGGTCGAATCGATGATTTCGCGCCTCAAGGCCCTGGAGCAAGACTCATGAGTTCAAGCAATAGCGTTACCGTGCAGATCCTCGACAAAGAGTATTCGATCATCTGCCCGCCGGAAGAACGCAGCAATCTGGTCAGTGCCGCCCGCTACCTGGACGGCAAGATGCGCGAGATCCGCAGCAGCGGCAAAGTCATCGGCGCCGATCGCATTGCCGTGATGGCCGCGCTGAACATCACCCACGACCTGTTGCACAAAGAAGAGCGCCCGGACATCCAGGCCAGCGGTTCGACCCGCGAACAGGTACGCGACTTGCTCGATCGTGTCGATCTGGTTCTGGCCGACGATCAGAACACCGCCAAGGGCTGATTCGACTGACAGCTTGAGGTATACTCGCGGCACTCCCTGGGGTGCTTGCCAGTTGACGATGTCCCGGAGCCGATTCGCACTACCCTGGAAGTTGCACGTTGGGCTGGTGTGCATGTCCGCTAGACGGAAAGCCTTAAAGTCTACTGCTTCTTCCACCTTGAACTTTCGGGTTCAAGGGCTGAGTTGACAGCGGTTCATCCGGGGAGCCTGATTCGAATCCGATGTCGGTGTATGCCGACATCGGATTTTTTATGCGTACGTTTTTGCATCCACCTGCCGAAGCCGAACCATGACCGAACCCGCGCTGCTGCCCCGCCCGCAACTCCGCCGCCTGCTGCGCAAGGCGCGCCGCGCACTGACGCCGGGCGAACAACGCCGGGCTGCCAAAGGCCTGTTCCGGCAATTGGCGCAAGACCCGCACTTTCGCCGGGCGAAACATATCTCTCTGTATTTGCCCACCGACGGTGAAATCGATCCGCGCCTGCTCCTGCGCGAAGCCCAGCGTCGCGGCAAGGCGACTTATCTGCCGGTACTCAGCGCGTGGCCACGAACGAAAATGGTCTTCCAGCGCATCCGCCCCGGCGAAAAGCTCACGCCCAATCGTTTCCGCATCCTCGAGCCCCGGGCCAATCTGGCTCGGCAACGCAAGGTCTGGGCGCTGGATCTGGTGTTGTTGCCGCTGGTGGGATTTGACGATGTCGGCGGACGCTTGGGCATGGGCGGCGGGTTTTATGATCGCAGCCTCGCCTATCTGGCCCGGCGCAAGAACTGGCGCAAGCCGACGCTGCTGGGCCTGGCCCATGAGTGTCAGAAGGTTGAGCGTCTGGCGCAGGCGAGCTGGGATGTGCCGTTACAAGGCACGGTCACCGACAAGGCGTGGTATTTCGCAGAGTAGACGCCGCATGGAACAGCGGCGTCGAAGAGACAGGTTCAGCGTTTGAAAGCGGTCGACTGTTGCACCTGTTGCGCAATTTCAATCGGCGCGTCGGTCTTGTTCGCCCACAGGCTCTGCGCGTAACCGGTGGTCACCACGCCCAGGCCAAACAAAATTACCAAAGTCCATAGCAAATCCGGTTTGCGTTTCATCGATTGCCCCCCTCAAGGCACATCATCACGATGACAGCAGCGGTTTCCGTTCGTAGGCCGTGCAGCAGCGTCAAGCTTTAAAGGCCGGCATTTTGCGGCAACGTGAACCTGTGCGCAAACGCTGACGTCAACCGACTGTCGGTTTGTCATAAAATTGCCCGACAACCTGCCCAATGACCGCTTCAGGAGCACACCACATGGCCTACTGGCTGATGAAATCAGAGCCCGACGAACTCTCGATCAAGGGTCTGGAAAAGCTCGGCAAGGCGCGCTGGGACGGGGTTCGCAATTATCAGGCGCGCAATTTCCTGCGGGCGATGGCCGTTGGTGATGAGTTCTTTTTCTACCATTCCAGCTGCCCCGAGCCGGGGATTGCCGGGATCGGCAAAATTATTGAAGCAGCGTATCCCGATCCGACGGCGCTGGAGCCAGACAGCCATTACTTCGATCCGAAGGCTACAGCAGAAAAAAATGCCTGGAGCGCGATCGATGTCGAGCATGTCGAGACGTTCGAGCGGGTGTTGAAGCTGGATTATTTGAAGCAGCAGACGGCGCTGGCGGAGCTGCCGCTGGTGCAGAAGGGCTCGCGGTTGTCGGTGATGCCGGTGACGGCGGAGCAGTGGGCGGCAGTCATCGCGCTCAAACCCTGATTCATTTGCGCCTGACAAATAGCTTTCGCGAGCAGGCTCGCTCCCACAGGAACATGCAGTCCAATGTGGGAGCGAGCCTGCTCGCGAAGAGGCCTGCCCGGATAGCGAACGACTTACTGAATGATCAGGTTGTTGAACAACAGATCCTCAACAACAGGCTTGCCGGTCTCATCATTCATCACCTGCTGGGTCTGCTTCAACGCTTCCTGACGCAGCTTTTCCTTGCCTTCGATGCTGCCCATCGCCTCGGTGGTCTGCTGAGTGAACAACGCCACCAGCTGATTGCGGATCAGTGGCTCGTTGGCCTTGACCAGTTTGGTCGCCTCTTCGCCGGTTACGCGCAGGGCCACATCGGCCTTGTAGACCTTGAGCTTCGGCGTGCCGTCGAGGCCGTAATTGCCGACGAACGGCGGGCTCAGGGTGATGTAATTGACTTTCGGCGCCTCGCCTTCTTTGGCTTCTTCGGCCAGTGCTGCCACAGGCAGAGACAGGGCCAGCAACAACATGATCCACGCTTTCACAATTCGCTCCTTATCCGGTTTGCGGCCTAGCATAACGACCCGCCGCGCAAGCACAAGCTTATGGCTGACTATCAGGGTCGGGCATGCTCGTTGACCCGTTGATTCACACACCTACACTTATCGGCCATCACTCCCAAAGGAATAGCCCTGATGAAAGCCGTGCTGTGCAAAGCCTTCGGCCCTGCCGAATCGCTGGTGCTGGAAGACGTCGCCAGCCCTGTCGCCAAGAAGAATGAAATCCTGCTGGACGTGCACGCTGCCGGAGTCAATTTCCCGGACACGCTGATCATCGAGGGCAAATACCAGTTCAAACCGCCCTTCCCGTTTTCGCCAGGCGGTGAAGCGGCGGGCGTGGTGCGCGAAGTCGGCGAAAAGGTCAGCCATCTGAAAGTCGGCGACCGGGTCATGGCGCTGACCGGTTGGGGCAGTTTTGCCGAGCAGGTGGCGGTGCCGGGCTACAACGTCCTGCCGATTCCGCCGTCGATGGATTTCAACGTCGCCGCTGCATTCAGCATGACCTATGGCACGTCGATGCACGCGCTCAAACAACGCGCCAACCTGCAACCGGGCGAAACCCTGCTGGTGCTCGGCGCGTCGGGCGGCGTCGGCCTCGCCGCGGTGGAGATCGGCAAAGCCATGGGCGCCCGCGTGATCGCCGCCGCCAGCAGTGCCGAGAAACTCGCGGTGGCCAAGGCTGCCGGCGCCGATGAACTGATCAACTACAGCGAAGCCAGCCTCAAGGACGAGATCAAACGCCTCACCGACGGCCAGGGCGCCGACGTGATCTACGACCCGGTCGGCGGCGACCTGTTCGACCAGGCCATCCGCGCCATCGCCTGGAACGGCCGCCTGCTGGTTGTCGGCTTCGCCAGCGGACGCATCCCGGAACTGCCGGTCAACCTCGCCCTGCTCAAGGGCGCGGCGGTACTCGGCGTGTTCTGGGGCTCCTTTGCCCAGCGCCAACCCCAGGACAACGCAGCAAACTTCCAGCAGCTGTTTGCCTGGTTTGCCGAGGGCAAACTCAAACCGCTGGTGTCGCAGGTGTATCCGCTGAGCAATGCCGCGCAGGCGATCGATGATCTCGGCCAGCGCAAGGCTGTGGGCAAGGTTGTCGTTCAGGTTCGTTAACAACATGGAGCGATCCGGAGCAACCATCCGGATCGCTTTATCGTTGAGGTCTGCCTCTTCCATACGTCAAACCGCAGAAACCCACCCGAGCCACCATTCCCTCAGCGCCGCCTTCTTATCTCAGAGCGACATGTTCATAAAGGAACGCTCATCTGCCCAAATTTCCGCTGTTTTGCCGACGTGAAGCGATGCTATTTTCGGTAACGAAACTGTAACATTCGCATCCGCAGTCAAAACAAGAAAACTGGAGCTCTTGAATGTTTGCTTTCTTTCGTCCTGCCGCACATCAGGCTCCATTGCCTGAAGAAAAAATAGACAGCACCTACCGCCGCCTGCGCTGGCAGATCTTCGCCGGCATCTTTATCGGCTACGCCGGTTACTACCTGCTGCGCAAGAACTTCTCCTTGGCCATGCCGTACCTGATCGACGAAGGCTACAGCCGTGGCGACCTCGGCTTGGCGATGTCGGCGATCGCCATTGCTTACGGTCTGTCGAAGTTCCTCATGGGCCTGGTGTCCGACCGTTCCAACCCGCGCTTCTTCCTGCCGTTCGGTCTGCTGGTCTCGGCCGGGGTGATGTTCATTTTCGGTTTCGCGCCGTGGGCAACGTCCAGCGTGACGATGATGTTCATTCTCCTGTTCATCAACGGCTGGGCGCAGGGCATGGGCTGGCCGCCGAGCGGGCGGACCATGGTGCACTGGTGGTCGCAGAAGGAACGC
>NZ_JH635998.1:2446655-2475158 GCF_000257605.1 Pseudomonas sp. R62 | reverse complement strand
CGCTGTTCCTGATCGGCATGGGCCTGTTCAACGACTGGCACGCGGCTTTTACGTCCCGGCAGCAGTCGCACTGGGCGTAGCGGTGTTCGCCTTCATCACCATGCGTGACACCCCGCAATCAGTCGGCCTGCCGCCGATCGAGCAGTACAAGAACGATTACCCGGAAGGCTACGACGCCAGCCACGAAGACGAATTCAGCGCCAAGGAAATCTTCGTCAAATACGTGCTGCGCAACAAAATGCTCTGGTACATCGCTCTGGCCAATGTCTTCGTCTACTTGCTGCGCTACGGCGTGCTGGACTGGGCGCCGACGTACCTGAAGGAAGCCAAGGGCTTCACTGTGGATAAGACCTCGTGGGCCTATTTCTTCTACGAGTGGGCAGGCATCCCGGGCACGCTGCTGTGCGGCTGGATGTCGGACAAGATCTTCCGTGGCAACCGTGGCCTGACCGGCATGGTGTTCATGGCCCTGGTGACTGTGGCGACTCTGGTGTACTGGCTGAATCCGGCCGGCAACCCGATGGTCGATATGATCGCCCTGTTGTCGATCGGCTTCCTGATCTACGGCCCGGTGATGCTGATCGGTCTGCAAGCGCTGGAACTGGCACCGAAGAAAGCCGCAGGTACCGCAGCGGGCTTCACCGGTCTGTTCGGTTATCTGGGGGGTTCGGTCGCAGCCAGTGCGGCGATGGGCTACACCGTTGACCACTTCGGCTGGGATGGCGGTTTCGTGCTGCTGGTCGGCGCTTGCCTGCTGGCGATGGCCTTCCTTGCGCCAACGCTGTGGCACAAGCAAGTCGCCAGTCAGAGCCGTGAAGCGGTCGCCTGATCGCTGTGTGATTTACAGCGCTTGAGCCGCGCCTCCAGATTTCGATCCGGCATGGCGTGGCTGCGCAGGGCGTGCGCGGTCTGCTCGACATAATCGCGAGTGGTGCCGTAGCGCCCGCTGGCGCTGGCGAACACCTGGCTGAGCACATGGTCCGGCAGGTTGCCGGCATAGCTCGGCAGGTGACGCTCCAGAACGAATCCCAAGGCCTGCACCTGAGAGCCATCTTCGAGCCGGCAATTGAGCCAGTGTGGGCGATACGAGGGAAACGGCATCTCGCGTTTCCACAGGGCATACAGCGCGGTGTCAAGATGGTCTTCCGGCAAGCGATAGGCAAAGCCACTGCATGAGCCGCCGCGATCCAGACCGAACACCAGGCCGGGCATTTCCGGCGTACCCCGATGCTCGTGGGACCACAGGTACAAGCCACGATGGTAGCCATGCACGCGACCGCGCATGCGCTCGACTGCCGTGCATTCCGGGCGCCAGATCAGCGAACCATACGCGAACAGCCACACCGGCCCGCCCTTGTGGCGCGCCATGGTCGATTGCATGGAAGCGAGAAGTTGTTCGTGCGTCAGCTGCGGCCCAAGATCGAGCCGCGGAGGGTAAGCCAGGTTCAGAATTGCGTTTTCAATGGCGCTCATGGCGAATAGCGTTCAGCTCCCCGCGGGTGAAGAATTACTTAATAGAACGCACCGTTGTAACAATAAGGCACATATGTTTTAAGGCAAATTAAGTGCCACTGCTTAATTGCCTGATCGATATATAACCTAGCGGTATTTGCCTAATTAGATAAATACCGATCGGCTATATACCAAGTTATAAGTCTCAGAAGCGCGGCGCATAGGCGAAGACGTCGGCGCGCATCTGATGCGCATCCATTCCTGCTTCGACCAGCGCGTCCAGCGTGCCGTAGACCATCGCCGGCGACCCGCTGGCATAGACATGTAGCGGTTTCAGATCAGGGAAATCCTCACAAACCGCCTCGTGCAACATCCCGCAGCGCCCTTCCCAGCCGCACTGGTCGCTGACCACTTTGTGCAGGAACAGATTGGGCAGCTTCAGCCATACGTCCCAGTGCTCGATCTGATAAAAATCTTCCGGGCGGCGTACGCCCCAATACAGATGCACTGGATGCTTGAAGCCTTCGGCGCGGCAATGTTCGATCAGACTGTGAATCTGGCCCATGCCGGTGCCGGCGGCGATCAACACCAGCGGACCGTCGGGCAGCTCCGCAAGGTGAGTGTCGCCAAAGGGCAGCTCGACACGCACCAACGGGTTGCGTTGCAACTGCTCGATCAGGCTTAACGCACTGGTTTCGCGCGCCAGCACATGGATTTCCAGATCACGTCCGCCATGGGGTGCCGACGCCATGGAGAACGCCGATTTCTCACCGTTCTCACGCTCGATCATCAAGTACTGCCCGGCGTGGTAACGCGGCGGCTTGCCTGCTGGTGCCCGCAGACGCACGCGCCAGGTGTCGCCGCCGACCTCGCGGCACTCGATGACCTGACACGACAGGCTTCGCACCGGCAGCTCACCCAGCGCGAGCACGCCATCCCACAACAGCACGCAGTCTTCCAGCGGTGCGGCTATGCAGGTGTAGAACTCGCCATGATCGTGGACTTTGCCGGCCTGCTCGACGCGGCCCTCCACCAGTAGCGCCGCGCACACGTGGCAATTGCCGTTGCGGCAGCTTTGCGGGCAGTCATAGCCAAGGCGCCGCGCACCGTCGAGAATCCGCTCACCGGGCTGTATCTCGAGCACTGCTCCGGAAGGCTGCAGGGTTACACGCATCAATCTATTCCTAACTGATTCCAGATGGCATCGATCCGTTGGGTGACAGCGTCGTCCTTGACGATCACGCGGCCCCACTCGCGGGTGGTTTCGCCCGGCCACTTGTGGGTGGCATCCAGGCCCATTTTCGAGCCCAGGCCGGAAATCGGCGAGGCGAAGTCGAGATAGTCGATCGGCGTGTTATCAATCATCACCGTATCGCGCTTGGGGTCCATGCGCGTGGTGATGGCCCAGATCACGTCGTTCCAGTCGCGGGCGTTGATATCGTCGTCAGTGACGATAACGAACTTGGTGTACATGAACTGTCGTAAAAACGACCAGACGCCGAGCATCACGCGCTTGGCATGCCCCGGATACGACTTCTTCATCGTCACCACGGCCATGCGGTACGAGCAGCCTTCCGGCGGCAGGTAGAAGTCGGTGATTTCCGGGAACTGCTTCTGCAGGATCGGCACGAACACTTCGTTCAGCGCCACGCCGAGAATCGCCGGCTCATCCGGCGGACGGCCGGTGTAAGTGCTGTGATAGATAGGTTTGACCCTGTGGGTGATGCGCTCGACGGTGAACACCGGGAAGCTGTCGACTTCGTTGTAGTAACCGGTGTGGTCGCCATACGGGCCTTCATCGGCCATTTCGCCCGGATGAATCACGCCTTCAAGGATGATTTCGGCGGTGGCCGGCACTTGCAGATCGTTGCCCCTGCACTTGACCAGTTCGGTGCGGTTACCGCGCAAGAGCCCAGCGAAAGCATATTCGGAGAGGCTGTCCGGCACCGGCGTCACGGCACCGAGAATCGTTGCCGGATCGGCGCCAAGGGCCACGGACACTGGGAACGGCTCGCCCGGGTGCTTCTCGCACCACTCGCGGAAGTCGAGAGCACCGCCACGATGGCTGAGCCAGCGCATGATCACCTTGTTGCGGCCGATAACTTGCTGGCGGTAGATACCGAGGTTCTGGCGTTCCTTGTTCGGCCCTTTGGTGACCGTCAGGCCCCAAGTGATCAGCGGACCGACGTCGCCGGGCCAGCAGGTCTGCACCGGCAACATCGCCAGATCAACGTCGTCGCCTTCGATGACCACTTCCTGGCATACCGCGTCTTTGACCACTTTCGGCGCCATCGAAATGATCTTGCGGAAGATCGGCAGTTTCGACCATGCGTCCTTCAAGCCCTTCGGCGGCTCCGGCTCCTTGAGGAAGGCCAGCAGCTTGCCGATCTCGCGCAGCTCGCTGACCGACTCGGCGCCCATGCCCATGGCCACGCGCTCGGGGGTGCCGAACAGATTACCGAGCACCGGAATGTCGTAACCGGTGGGCTTCTCGAACAACAATGCCGGGCCTTTGGCCCGCAGCGTGCGGTCGCACACCTCAGTCATCTCCAGCACCGGCGAGACGGAAATCTGGATGCGTTTCAACTCTCCGCGCTGCTCAAGCTGCTGCACGAAATCCCGAAGATCCTTGAATTTCATTGACGATGGCACCCTCAAAATAGGCGTACATCCTACCTGCTCTGAGGGGCAAACAGCAGCCCGTGATTGCTCGATTGTGGCCCGCGCGCTGCCGGTAAGGGCCAGGTCTTGAACTCGGGAGTGCGCTGCCGACGCCGCAGAATCGGCCCATCAACAGATATCTGTGATGGCCGCGAGATTTTTCGGGGCAAAAAAAACGCCCCCTCGCGGGAGCGTCCTTTGTTGAAACGCCTGCGTATTACTTGCGTTTCATCGACAAGAAGAACTCGTCGTTGGTCTTGGTCGTTTTCAGCTTGTCGACCAGGAACTCGATGGCGGCGACTTCGTCCATCGGGTGCAGCAGCTTGCGCAGAATCCACATGCGCTGCAGTTCGTCGTCGGCGGTCAGCAACTCTTCGCGGCGGGTGCCGGAGCGGTTGATGTTGATGGCCGGGAACACACGCTTCTCGGCGATCTTGCGATCCAGAGGCAGTTCCATGTTGCCGGTACCCTTGAACTCTTCGTAGATCACTTCGTCCATCTTCGAGCCGGTTTCAACCAGCGCGGTGGCGATAATGGTCAGCGAGCCGCCTTCTTCGATGTTACGCGCGGCACCGAAGAAGCGTTTTGGCTTCTCGAGGGCGTGGGCATCGACACCACCGGTCAATACCTTGCCGGAGCTCGGGATCACGGTGTTGTAGGCACGGGCCAGACGAGTGATGGAGTCGAGCAGGATCACCACGTCTTTCTTGTGTTCGACCAGGCGCTTGGCCTTCTCGATCACCATTTCAGCAACCTGCACGTGACGGGTCGGCGGCTCGTCGAAGGTCGAGGCAACCACTTCGCCGCGCACGGTGCGCTGCATTTCGGTCACTTCTTCCGGACGCTCGTCGATCAACAGCACGATCAGGTGAACTTCAGGATTGTTACGGGCGATGTTCGCTGCGATGTTCTGCAGCATGATCGTTTTACCGGCTTTCGGCGGTGCGACGATCAGGCCACGCTGGCCTTTGCCGATCGGTGCGCACAGGTCGATCACGCGACCGGTCAAATCTTCGGTGGAACCGTTACCGGCTTCCATCTTCATGCGCACGGTCGGGAACAGCGGCGTCAGGTTCTCGAAGAGAATCTTGTTTTTCGCGTTCTCCGGACGATCGAAGTTGATCGTGTCGACCTTGAGCAGGGCGAAATACCGCTCGCCTTCCTTCGGAGGGCGGATCTTGCCAACGATGGTGTCACCGGTGCGCAAGTTGAAGCGGCGGATCTGGCTCGGCGAGACGTAGATGTCGTCAGGGCCGGCGAGGTAGGAAGCGTCTGCGGAGCGCAGGAAGCCGAAGCCGTCCTGGAGAATCTCCAGCACGCCATCACCGGAGATTTCCTCGCCGCTTTTCGCGTGCTTTTTCAGCAGGGAGAAAATCACGTCCTGCTTGCGCGAACGGGCCATATTTTCTATGCCCATCTGTTCGGCCAATTCGAGCAGTTCGGTAATCGGCTTTTGCTTGAGTTCAGTCAGATTCATATAGGAATGACGTAATCATTTATGGAGGGGGGGGGAAATTAAGCTTTTGGCTTAATGAGGCCGCGCCGCAGAGAAGGCGACAGGATCGCGAACTAATTCGAAAAGGAGTGCGTCGGCGACGGCTAGCAGGGGGCATTGGAGAAACCAGTGCGGGGCCGAATGTACCACCTGAGTTTCGGAGCGTCTAGCCCTGAATACGCAAAAAGCCCCGCGATTTGCGGGGCTTTTTTTCAGCGTTTTAGTGCGACGCTCAGATGTTGGCGTCGAGGAACGCCGCCAGCTGCGACTTCGACAGTGCGCCGACCTTGGTCGCTTCAACGTTGCCGTTCTTGAACAGCATCAGCGTCGGGATACCACGCACGCCATGCTTGGCCGGGGTTTCCTGGTTTTCGTCGATGTTCAGTTTGGCGACGGTCAGCTTGCCTTTGTAAGTCTCGGCAATCTCGTCCAGAACCGGTGCGATCATTTTGCAAGGGCCGCACCATTCAGCCCAGTAGTCGACCAGGACAGCGCCTTCGGCCTTGAGTACGTCGGCTTCGAAGCTAGCGTCGCTAACGTGTTTGATCAGATCGCTGCTCATGGAATTCTCCAGGTTGTAAGCAAAAAAACGTGGCCCATCATAGCCGCCCTTCCCTTGTTCAGGAAGCCGCAGATGATTGAGTGTTGCTATGGCCCTTGATGAGTTTGGGTATAGCTCAAGTCACGCCGTGGCGGGAGCGATGAAGGCGATTCCGGTACGCAGGGCGGCGTTGCGCACATGTTCCTGCATGGCTTTTTGCGCTGCTCCCGACGCACGGCGGGCTAGGGCACGGAGGATCTTGCGGTGTTCCTGCCAGGTTTCCATGGCGCGCTCGGCGCGGATGAACGGCAGTTTCTGGCTCTCGAGAAAGATCTCGGCGCTGGCGGTGAGGATGCTCAGCATCGCCTGATTGCCGCTGGCGAGAAGGATGCGCCGGTGGAATTCGAAGTCGAGTTTCGCCGCTGCCTCAAAGTCGCCAAGCTTCAATTGCTCGCGCATGGCCGCAACGTTGTCTTCCAGCGCATCCAGATCGAACGTGCTCAACGTCACCGCCGCCAACCCTGCTGCAAACCCTTCGAGCGCATAGCGCAATTGAAAGATATCCAGCGGCGATGCCTGCGCCGCGAACGGCCAGCCCGGCGCTTCGCCGCGCGACAATTCGACCGGCGACTGTACGAACACGCCTTTGCCCGGCTGAATGCTGACCACGCCCAGTGCACTGAGCGACGACAGCGCTTCACGCAACGATGCCCGGCTGACGCCCAGTTGCAGCGCCAGATCCCGTTGCGACGGCAACGCATCGCCAGCGCCGAAGCCCTGTTCGGTGATCAGTTTGCGGATCGCTTGCAGCGCCACTTCGGGTACGGCGCGGGAGATCGAATTCATGATGTGCGGACGCGTCAGGGCCAAGGTGCGGCTAGTTGTAAAGCTATTCGTCGAGTCCGGCAAGTCGTGCCCCAGCGGGGTTCGGCGCGTGCAGCCGATGCGCCATCGCAGTGCGAAAACCGAGTTGACTGTTCAGACCAGTAAGACCGAACGAAGCCGCTGCTACTGCGGCCTGCCGGGGCGAAATCCGCCTGTTGGCACGGCCCATGCTCTGTCCGATCGCAGCAACCACTTCCCGCCGATCCGGAGATTGTCCATGACCCAGCGTTACAGCGCCCTCCTCGCTTCCCTGTTTGCCGGCCTGCTGCTGTGCCAGGCCCCCGCTCACGCCGACGGTCTGGACGACGTGGTCAAACGCGGCACGCTGAAAGTCGCCGTGCCCCAGGACTTCCCGCCGTTCGGCTCGGTCGGCCCGGACATGAAGCCGCGCGGCCTGGATATCGACACGGCGAAACTGCTCGCCGACCAACTCAAGGTCAAACTCGAACTGACCCCGGTCAACAGCACCAACCGCATCCCGTTCCTCACCACCGGCAAGGTTGATCTGGTGATTTCCAGCCTCGGCAAAAACGCCGAGCGTGAGAAGGTCATCGACTTTTCCCGCGCCTATGCGCCGTTCTACCTCGCCGTGTTCGGTCCGCCAGACGCTGCGATCACCAGCCTCGACGACCTCAAGGGCAAGACCATCAGCGTCACCCGTGGCGCCATCGAAGACATCGAGCTGAGCAAAGTCGCCCCCGAAGGCGTGACCATCAAACGTTTCGAAGACAACAACTCGACCATCGCCGCTTATCTGGCAGGCCAGGTCGATCTGATCGCCAGCGGCAACGTGGTGATGGTGGCCATCAGCGAGAAGAACCCCAAGCGCGTACCGGCGCTGAAAGTGAAGCTCAAGGATTCGCCGGTCTACGTCGGTGTGAACAAGAACGAAGCGGCGCTGCTGGCCAAGGTCAACGACATCCTCAACACCGCCAAGGCTGACGGCGCACTGGAAAAGAACTCGCAGACCTGGCTGAAAGAGCCGCTGCCGGCCGATCTCTGATCGACTGCGCGGGAGACCTTCATGGCTTATCAGTTCGATTTTTTGCCGGTGGTGGAAAACACCGACCTGCTGCTGCGCGGCGCTTTGTTCACGCTGGAGCTGACCGCCATCGGCGCGCTGCTCGGGGTCGGGGTGGGCATTGTCGGGGCGCTGGTGCGGGCGTGGCAGATCCGCCCGTTCTCGGCGATCTTCGGCGTCTACGTCGAGTTGATCCGCAACACACCGTTTCTGGTGCAACTGTTCTTCATCTTCTTCGGCCTGCCGTCGCTCGGCATGCAGATCTCCGAGTGGCAGGCGGCGGTGCTGGCGATGGTGATCAACCTTGGCGCCTATTCGACCGAAATCATCCGCGCCGGCATCCAGGCGATTCCGCGCGGGCAACTGGAAGCGGCTGCGGCACTGGCGATGACCCGCTTCGAAGCGTTCCGCCACGTCGTCCTGCTGCCAGCGCTGGGCAAGGTCTGGCCGGCGCTGAGCAGCCAGATCATCATCGTCATGCTCGGTTCGGCGGTGTGTTCGCAGATCGCCACGGAAGAATTGAGCTTCGCCGCCAACTTCATTCAGTCACGCAACTTCCGCGCCTTTGAAACCTACGCGCTGACCACCCTGATCTACCTGTGCATGGCGCTGCTGATCCGCCAATTGCTCAACTGGTTCGGCCGGCGGTTCATTGCGAGGAGCAGCCAATGAGCGATTTCACTTTCTGGGACATCCTGCGCAACCTGCTCACCGGCCTCCAATGGACGCTGGCGCTGTCGCTGGTGGCGTTCATTGGCGGCGGCCTCGTCGGCCTGCTGATTCTGGTGATGCGCATCTCCAAGAACACACTGCCCAGCAGCATCGCCCGCACTTGGATCGAGCTGTTTCAGGGCACGCCGCTGTTGATGCAGCTGTTTCTGGTGTTCTTCGGTGTGGCGCTGGCCGGGATCGAGATTTCGCCGTGGATGGCCGCCGCGATCGCTTTGACCTTGTTCACCAGCGCCTATCTGGCAGAGATCTGGCGCGGCTGCGTCGAGGCCATTCCCCACGGGCAGTGGGAAGCTTCGTCGAGCCTGGCGCTCAATCCGCTGGAGCAATTGCGCTACGTGATTCTGCCGCAAGCGCTGCGCATCGCCGTGGCGCCGACCGTGGGCTTCTCGGTGCAAGTGGTCAAAGGCACAGCGGTGACCTCGATCATCGGCTTCACCGAACTGACCAAGACCGGCGGCATGCTCGCCAACGCCACGTTCGAACCGTTCATGGTCTACGGCCTCGTCGCCCTCGGCTACTTCCTGCTCTGCTACCCCTTGTCCCTCAGTGCGCGCTACCTGGAAAGGAGACTGCATGCCTCTGCTTAGAATTTCCGCCCTGCATAAATATTACGGCGATCACCACGTACTCAAAGGCATCGACCTCAGCGTCGAGGAAGGTCAGGTCGTGGCGATCATCGGCCGCAGCGGCTCGGGCAAATCGACTCTGTTGCGCACACTCAACGGCCTGGAGTCGATCAACGACGGCGTGATCGAAGTCGACGGCGAATACCTCGACGCCGCCCGCGCTGATCTGCGCAGCCTGCGACAGAAGGTCGGCATGGTCTTCCAGCAGTTCAACCTGTTCCCGCACCTGACCGTCGGGGAGAACGTCATGCTCGCGCCACAAGTGGTGCAGAAAGTACCCAAGGCCAAGGCTGCCGAACTGGCGCGGGAAATGCTCGAGCGAGTCGGGCTCGGGGAGAAATTCGATGCCTTTCCGGATCGCCTGTCCGGCGGGCAGCAACAGCGGGTGGCGATTGCCCGGGCTTTGGCGATGTCGCCGAAGGTGCTGCTGTGCGATGAAATCACTTCGGCACTGGACCCGGAACTGGTCAATGAAGTGCTCAGCGTGGTGCGGCAGTTGGCCAAGGAAGGCATGACGCTGATCATGGTCACCCACGAGATGCGCTTTGCCCGAGAGGTGGGCGACAAACTGGTGTTCATGCACCATGGCAAGGTGCATGAGGTGGGCGATCCGAAGGTGTTGTTTGCCAATCCGCAGACGGCCGAGCTGGCGAACTTTATTGGCACGGTGGAAGCGACAGCCTGAAGCAGCCTCATCCTGATCGTTCCCACGCTCCGCGTCGGAATGCCTCACCGGACGCTCTGCGTCCGCTTTTGGGACGCGGAGCGTCCCGGGCTGCATTCCCACGCAGAGCGTAGGAACGATCAGGTTTGAACCATGCGCGTTGGCGCCAGCGTTTGATCGTGGCACGATGTCGGGGTTATCGACCGAGACCCCCTGACCATGCCGCAATCCCAAGCCAAGAATCTGTCCCTGATCGCCGCAATCGACCTGGGCTCCAACAGCTTTCACATGGTCGTGGCCAAGGCCCAGAACGGCGAAATCCGCATCCTCGAGCGCCTCGGCGAGAAGGTGCAACTGGCCGCCGGCATCGACGACGCGCGCCAGCTCAACGAAGAATCGATGCAGCGCGGCCTCGATTGCCTCAAGCGCTTTGCCCAACTGATCAACGGTATGCCGCTCGGCGCCGTGCGCATCGTCGGCACCAACGCCCTGCGTGAAGCGCGCAATCGTGGCGAATTCATCCGCCGCGCCGAAGAAATCCTCGGCCACACGGTAGAAGTCATCTCCGGCCGTGAAGAAGCGCGTCTGATCTATCTGGGCGTTTCGCACACACTCGCTGATACCCCGGGCAAACGTTTGGTCGCCGATATCGGCGGCGGCAGTACCGAATTCATCATCGGCCAGCGCTTCGAGCCGTTGCTGCGCGAAAGCCTGCAAATGGGCTGCGTGAGTTTCACCCAGCGCTACTTTAAGGACGGCAAGATCACCCCGGCGCGCTACGCCCAGGCTTACACGGCGGCGCGCCTGGAGATCATGAGCATCGAGCACGCCCTGCATCGCCTGACTTGGGATGAAGCCATCGGCTCCTCCGGTACGATTCGCGCCATCGGCCTGGCCCTGAAGGCTGGCGGCCACGGCAGCGGTGAGGTCAACGCCGAAGGCCTGGCGTGGCTCAAGCGCAAACTGTTCAAGCTGGGCGACGCCGACAAGATCGATTTTGAAGGCATCAAGCCTGACCGCCGCGCGATCTTCCCGGCGGGCCTGGCGATTCTCGAAGCGATCTTCGACGCCCTCGAACTGCAACGCATGGATCATTGCGAAGGCGCGCTGCGTGAAGGCGTGCTCTACGACCTGCTCGGCCGCCATCATCACGAAGACGTGCGCGAACGCACCCTGACCTCGCTGATGGAGCGCTATCACGTCGATCTGGAACAAGCGGCGCGGGTCGAACGCAAGGCCCTGCACGCGTTCGATCAGGTCGCCGTGGACTGGGAGCTGGAGGACGGTATCTGGCGCGAACTGCTCGGCTGGGCGGCGAAAGTGCACGAAGTCGGCCTCGACATCGCTCACTATCACTACCACAAGCACGGTGCCTACCTGATCGAGCACTCCGATCTGGCAGGCTTCTCCCGCGAGGATCAGCAGATGCTCGCGCTATTGGTGCGTGGCCACCGGCGCAATATTCCCAAGGACAAGTTCGCCGAATTCGGCGATGACGGCATCAAACTGATTCGCCTGTGCGTGCTGCTGCGGTTCGCCATTCTGTTCCATCACATTCGCGGAACCCAGGCGATGCCGCAGGTGGCGCTGCATGCCAATGGCGACCATCTCGATGTGGAATTCCCGGAGAACTGGCTGGATGAAAATCAGCTGACCCAGGCGGATTTCGGGCTTGAGGCGGACTGGTTGACGCGGGTGGGGATTGTTCTCACGGTGCACTGAGTAACTGGCTGGCACAAAAAAGGCGATCCGTTAGGATCGCCTTTTTATTGGGTTTGTTTGAGAGCGGCGGTGTAGCTCCCCCCTCACCCCAGCCCTCTCCCGAGGGAGAGGGAGCCGATTTGTACTAGCGTTGAGGCCAGAGTTCGATCAGGTATTTCAGGTCAGTGTATGACGCGAGACACCTCGGTCAGTCCCCTCTCCCTCTGGGAGAGGGTTAGGGTGAGGGGCTTTTGACTTTCAGCTCTCAACTGCTCACCGGCAATATCGGGCTGCCCAACCGCTCCAGCAACGTCGCCTGCGCACTGCGCGGGTTCTGGTTTCCGGTGGGCGTGTTGCGAATGTAGCGACCGTCCGACTGCAAACTCCAGCTGTGGGTGTTGTCGGTCAGGTACAGCTCCAGCTCCTTCTTGACGCGGGTCAGCAGCTTCTTGCCTTCCACCGGGAAGCAAGTCTCGACGCGCTTGTCGAGGTTGCGCTCCATCCAGTCGGCACTGGAAAGGAACATCTGCTCGTCGCCGCCGTTGAGGAAGTAGAACACCCGCGTGTGCTCGAGGAAGCGGCCAATGATCGAGCGCACATGAATGTTGTGCGAGACCCCGGCGATGCCCGGACGCAGGCAGCACATGCCGCGCACCACCAGATCGATGCGCACGCCGGACTGGCTGGCCTTGTACAGCGCGCGGATGATCTTCGGATCGGTCAGCGAGTTGAACTTGGCGATGATGTGCGCTGGTTTGCCTTCGAGGGCGAACTGGGTTTCGCGGGCAATCATGTCGAGCATGCCCTTCTTCAGGGTGAACGGCGCATGCAGCAGCTTTTTCATGCGCAGCGTCTTGCCCATGCCGATCAACTGGCTGAACAGTTTGCCGACGTCCTCGCACAAAGCGTCGTCGGAGGTCAGCAGGCTGTAGTCGGTGTAAAGCTTGGCATTACCGGCGTGGTAGTTGCCGGTACCGAGATGCGCATAACGGACGATCTCGCCAGCCTCACGGCGCAGGATCAGCATCATCTTGGCGTGGGTCTTGAAGCCGACCACGCCGTAGATCACCACCGCACCGGCCGCTTGCAGACGGCTGGCCAGTTGCAGGTTGGATTCTTCGTCGAAGCGCGCGCGCAGCTCGATCACTGCAGTGACTTCCTTGCCGTTACGCGCGGCGTCGACCAGCGCATCGACGATCTCGGAGTTGGCGCCGGAGCGGTAAAGCGTTTGCCGTACGGCCAACACATGCGGGTCTTTCGCGGCCTGACGCAGCAGGTCGACCACCGGCGTGAACGACTCGAACGGGTGCAGAAGGAGGATGTCCTGCTTGCTGACCACACTGAAGATGTTTTCGCTGTTCTGCAGCAGTTTCGGGATCTGCGGGGTGAACGGCGTGTATTGCAGCTCCGGATGGCTGTCCAGACCGGTGATGCTGAACAGACGCGTCAGGTTGACCGGGCCGTTGACCTGATACAGCTCGGTCTCGCTCAGGTTGAACTGCTTGAGCAGATAGTCCGAGAGGTGTTTCGGGCAGGTGTCGGCAACTTCCAGACGCACCGCGTCACCGTAGCGCCGCGAGAACAACTCGCCACGCAGAGCGCGGGCCAAGTCTTCGACGTCTTCGGAATCGAGCGCCAGGTCGGCGTTTCGGGTCAGACGGAACTGGTAGCAGCCTTTCACCTTCATGCCCTGGAACAGGTCATCGGCGTGGGCGTGGATCATCGACGACAGGAACACATAGTTGTCGCCGGCGCCGCCGACTTCTTCCGGGACCTTGATGATCCGCGGCAGCAGACGCGGCGCCGGGATGATCGCCAGACCGGAATCGCGCCCGAAGGCGTCGATGCCTTCGAGCTCGACGATGAAGTTCAGACTCTTGTTCACCAGCAGCGGGAACGGGTGCGTCGGGTCGAGGCCGATCGGGGTGATGATCGGTGCGATCTCGTCGCGGAAATAGCGGCGGACCCAGGTCTTGAGCTTGGTCGTCCAGTTGCGCCGACGGATGAAGCGCACCTGATGCTTTTCCAGCTCCGGCAGGAGGATGTCGTTGAGGATCGCGTACTGGCGGTCAACGTGACCGTGGACCAGTTCGCTGATCCGCGCCAGCGCCTGATGCGGCTGCAAGCCGTCAGCGCCGGCCTGTTCGCGGGCGAAGGTGATCTGCTTTTTCAGCCCGGCGACGCGGATCTCGAAGAATTCGTCGAGGTTGCTGGAGAAGATCAGCAGGAACTTCAGCCGCTCCAGCAACGGGTAGGACTCGTCCAGCGCCTGTTCCAGCACGCGGATGTTGAACTGTAATTGCGAAAGCTCGCGGTGGATGTACAGGCTGCTGTCATCCAGGCCGGGAATGGCGATCGCCGGTACCGCCACAGCGGTTTCGGCAACCGGCGCGGGTGGCGCAGGCTCCAGTTCCGGCGGGGTTTCGGTGATTTGCTCGACCACCGGCTGAGCTTCTTTTACGGCAACTTCAGTGAGTCCTTCGGTATTCATGGAATGTTCCTGGGAGGGCTATTTCTGCTCTCGTAACAATTGAGCGGCACGAACGGCAAAGTAAGTCAGGATGCCATCTGCACCGGCACGTTTAAAGGCGGTCAGTGACTCGAGGATCACCGCTTCGCTCAACCAGCCATTCTGGATAGCGGCCATGTGCATGGCGTATTCGCCACTGACCTGATAGACGAAGGTCGGCACCTTGAAGGCATCTTTGACGCGAAAAAGAATGTCCAGGTAGGGCATGCCCGGCTTGACCATGACCATGTCCGCACCTTCGGACAAGTCGGCACCGACTTCGTGCAGCGCTTCGTCGCTGTTGGCCGGGTCCATCTGATAAGAAGCCTTGTTGGCCTTGCCGAGGTTCGACGCCGAACCCACAGCATCGCGGAAAGGCCCGTAGTAGGCGCTGGCATACTTGGCCGAGTAGGCCATGATGCGCACGTTGACGTGACCGGCAATTTCCAGGGCCTCACGAATCGCCTGGATGCGACCGTCCATCATGTCCGACGGCGCCACCACTTGCGCGCCGGCTTCGGCATGGGACAGCGCCTGACGCACCAGCGCATCGACAGTGATGTCGTTCTGCACGTAGCCGTCTTCGTCGAGAATGCCGTCCTGACCGTGGGTGGTGAACGGGTCCAGCGCGACGTCAGTGATCACGCCCAGCTCCGGGAAACGCTCGCGCAGGGCGCGAGTGGCGCGCTGGGCGATGCCTTCGGGATTCCAGGCTTCGGCGGCATCGAGGGATTTCAGCTCAGGCGGGGTGACCGGGAACAGCGCCAGCGCCGGAATGCCCAGCTCGACCCATTTCGCCGCTTCTTCAAGCAGCAGATCAATGCTCAGTCGCTCGACGCCCGGCATCGAGGCCACGGCTTCGCGGCGGTTTTCACCGTCGAGCACGAACACCGGCAGGATCAGGTCATCGACCGTCAATACGTTTTCACGCACCAGGCGCCGCGAAAAATCATCACGACGATTGCGGCGCAGACGAGTGGCAGGGAACAGACGATTGGCGGGGGTAAAGCTCACGGCAGACTCCTGAGCCCGGGCAAACGGGCGAGCGTGACAGTTATAGACGGCCATTATGACCAACAGATGACAGTTATGTGTGCTCTGTGACAGGTAGCCGCAATCCATTGTCGATGTAGGAAATGTTCACGTCGAGACACATTTGGACACTTTCATGAATGTGCCCGAAGGGTTAGGCTGCGCGTTCATTTCGCCAGCACCCAGACAATGCTCCAACAATTTCTGCACGACTTTGGCTACTTTGCCTTGTTTCTCGGCACGTTCTTCGAAGGCGAAACCATTCTGGTGCTCGCAGGCTTCCTTGCGTTCCGTGGATACATGGACATCAACCTGGTGGTGGTCGTGGCGTTCTTCGGCAGTTATGCCGGTGATCAGCTGTGGTACTTCCTGGGGCGCAAGCACGGGCGCAAATTGCTTGCGCGCAAACCGCGCTGGCAGATGATGGGCGACCGCGCACTGGAGCACATCCGCAAACATCCGGACATCTGGGTCCTGAGCTTCCGCTTCGTTTATGGCCTGCGCACCGTGATGCCGGTGGCGATCGGCCTGTCCGGTTATCCACCGGGACGTTACTTGCTGCTCAACGGCATCGGCGCGGCGATCTGGGCCACCGCCCTGGCTGCGGCGGCTTACCACTTCGGCGCAGTGCTGGAAGGCATGCTCGGCAGCATCAAGAAGTACGAGCTGTGGGTGCTCGGCGCATTGCTGATCCTCGGGCTGGGCCTGTGGCTGCGGCGCCGCTTCAAGAATGCGCAACTGGCGAAGAAAATCTATCAGGACGAGCAACTCGCCAAGGCCGCCGAGGCAGAGCAGTTGCGCCAGGCCGAAACGACCCCTCCTGCCGGGCCGAAAACGCCAGCCGAATAAGCCATTCGCTGGCGGCTGCCACGCGCAGCCCAGGCAAATAATGAACACCCCGCCGCCGTTGCGATCCATTGAGAGAGCGCTCTGCCCCCGCGCGCGTCAACCGTGCCCCTATGGCCACGCGCGACGATTTGAGGGACATTGAGCGCCATGAATCTGGAGAGAAGCCCATGAGCAAAAAAGTTGCAGTGATCCTGTCCGGCAGTGGCGTGTACGACGGCGCCGAAATCCAGGAAAGTGTCATCACCCTGCTGCGCCTCGACCAGCGCGGCGCACAGGTGCAGTGCTTCGCGCCAAACATCGCGCAATTGCATGTGATCAACCACCTGACCGGCGAAGAAATGCCGGAATCGCGCAACGTACTGGTGGAATCGGCGCGCATTGCCCGGGGCAACGTCAAGGATATCCGCGACGCCGACGTCGAGGACTTCGACGCACTGATCGTGCCCGGCGGTTTCGGCGCGGCGAAGAACCTGTCGAACTTCGCCATCGAAGGCGCCGGCTGCACCGTGCAACCCGAAGTGCTGGCCCTGGCCGAAGCATTTGCCGAAGCGGGCAAGCCGGTCGGGCTGATCTGCATCTCCCCGGCGCTGGCGGCGAAAATCTATGGCCCGGGCGTGACCTGCACCATCGGCAACGACGCCGACACCGCTGCGGCCATGAACAAGATGGGCGCCACCCACGAAGAATGCGCCGTCACCGAAATCGTCGAAGACAAGGCGCGCAAACTGGTCACCACCCCGGCGTACATGCTGGCGCAGACCATCAGTGAAGCGGCTTCGGGGATCAACAAACTGGTCGACCGCGTGCTCGAACTGACTCACGAAAACGACGCTTGATCCCTAGCCGTAGATGAAACCAAATGTGGGAGCGAGCTTGCTCGCGAATGCGTTGTATCAGCCAACATCAGGTTGTATGACACACAGATTTCGCGAGCAGGCTCGCTCCCACGGCGATTGTGCAAGACTCAGGGCTTGCGGGTGAGCCGGGTCAGAATCCGATCCAGCGCATTGGCAAACGCCTGCTTCTCGCGCTCGCCAAATGGTGCCGGGCCGCCGCTGATCTGGCCCTGCTCCCTGAGATCGGTGAACAGGTTACGCACCGCCAGGCGTTCGCCCATGTTCTGCGCATCGAACTCCTTGCCGCGCGGATCCAGCGCCGCCACGCCCTTCTTCACCAGCCGATCGGCCAGCGGAATATCGCTGCAGATCACCAGTTCGCCCGGCACGGCGTGCTCGACCAGATAATCATCCGCCGCATCCGGCCCGCTCGGCACCACGATCAATTTGACGATCGCCAGCCCCGGCTTGATCTGTGGCTGCCCGGCCACCAGCACTACTTCGAACTGGCGCTTTAACGCGAATTTCACCACCAGATCCTTCGCCGCCCGTGGACAGGCGTCGGCATCGATCCATACACGCATGTTCTTGCCTCCAAAAAATTCGCGAGCAGGCTCGCTCCCACAGGATACATACCGAACCTGTGGGAGCGAGCCTGCTCGCGAATATGAGCGCAGCGAATGCCTTTATGCAGCCGACACCCGACGTTTCTCCGCCACCCAACTGCGCCCATACAGCACAGCAATCGCCACAATCGCCACCACCTGCGCGGTCAGCGAATAGGCATCGGCATGGATCCCCAGCCAGTCGAATTCAAAGAACGCCACCGGCCGTGTGCCGAAGATCCCGGCTTCCTGCAAGGCCTTAACGCCATGCCCGGCAAATACCACCGACAACGCGCACAACAGCGCGGCGTTGATGCTGAAAAACAAGGTCAGCGGCAGTTTCGCCGAGCCGCGCAGAATCACCCACGCCAGGCCGACCAGCAGCACCAGCGCCGTGGCACCGCCAGCCAGCACCGCGTTGTGCCCGGCAGGCCCGGCCTGCAGCCACAGGGTTTCGTAGAACAGAATCACCTCGAACAATTCGCGGTACACCGAGAAGAACGCCAGGATCGCAAAACCGAAACGACCACCGCCGCCGACCAGGCTGCTCTTGATGTAATCCTGCCAGGCCGCCGCGTGACGGCGGTCATGCATCCACACGCCGAGCCACAACACCATGACGCTGGCAAACAGCGCGGTGGCGCCTTCCAGCAACTCACGTTGCGAACCGCTGACGTCGATCACATACGCCGCCAGCGCCCAGGTCCCCAAGCCCGCCAGCAAGGCCAGGCCCCAGCCAACGTTGACACTGCGCACCGCTGACTGCTGACCGGTGTTGCGCAAGAAGGCGAGGATCGCCGCCAGCACCAGAATCGCTTCCAGGCCTTCGCGTAGCAGAATCAGCAGACCGGAGATGTAGCTCAGCGACCAACTCAAACCATCGCTGCCCAGCAGGCCGGCGGATTCCTTGAGTTTGGCCTTGGCCGCATTCAGACGCTGCTCGGCCTGCTCGACCGGCAGACCGTCCTGCAGCGACTGCCGGTAAGCCATCAGCGATTTTTCGGTGTCCTTGCGCACGTTGGCATCGACGTTGTCCAGCGAGCTTTCGACCAGCTCGAAGCCTTCCAGATACGCCGCTACCGACAGGTCATAGGCCTGATCATGTTCACCGGCGCGGTAGGCCGCGAGGCTCTTGTCCAGCGTGGCGGCGGTGTAATCGAGCAACTGCGCCGGACCGCGTTTGACCTGCGGTGGTTGTGCGCGCTGGGCACGGAACGTCGCCGCGACCTCTGCGCCCTCGGCAGCCTGCACCTCGGCCGGGGTCTGCCGGGCCAGGTCGGCGATGTTGTAGACCTTGTCGGACTTGGCGGCCGCCGCATCGGCACTGAAGCCGGCAATGTAGGTGGCCAGATCCCAGCGCTGGCGATCATCGAGCTGATCGGCAAACGCCGGCATGTCGGTGCCTTCGACACCCTGGCCGAGGGTGCTGTAGATCGCGTACAGGCTCAGGTGATCCATGCGCGCAGCGTCGCGCAGGTTGGCTGGCGCGGGAGTCAGACCTGGGCCGGCCGGGCCGTCGCCGGCACCTGTATCGCCGTGGCACACCGAGCAGTTCTGCGCATACAACGGCGCACCGCGTGTCGGATCCGGGGTGATGATCGGTGCCTGGCTGACTTCATAAGCCACCGCCAGTTTCGCCCCCAGCTGTCGGGCCTGACGGGCGACATCGGCACCGTCCTGCTTCGCAGTGATGGCGGCGTGCAAAGACTCCACGCCCTGTTCCAGCGCGGCTTTTTCCGGTTTGGCCGGTAATGCAGTGATCAAGCCTTGCAGAACCTGAGTGAATTCCAGCTGCTCGCGGTATTCGCCATCGTCGATGACTTTGCCTGCCGCGACCGTTGGCGGGTAATCGGCACTGATGTAATCGAGCAGGTGCAACGCTTGCGGCGCGCCTTCCACGGTATCGGCCAGCAGCGGCAGGCTGCTCAGGGACAATAACGGGAACAGCAGCCAGGCCAGCAATCGGGACGAGGCAGTCATGAACGAATCTCAAATGGAAATGCGAAGTTACATATTGTTCACTTCGAAGACATTTCTCTCAAGCTTTGTCGGCGTTTCGCTTTGATTGGCAGGAAATACCCGGCAGACGGCAGCAGCGTTTGTCGCCGAGCATTGCCGCACTATCCGCTGCCGATTGAGCCTCGACACGTTCGATCAAGATCACAGCCATTTGCCACCATCCACTTTATACTGCCCGCCCCAGAGCATTTGCGCGCAAGGAATCAACCTCAATGCGGAGTCTTCCGTTCGTTTTGCTGCTTTGCGTCGCTGTTCAGTTGAGCGGTTGTGCCGCCTATCGCAACTACGACCTTGAAATGCAGCAGACCACCGAGCAAATGACCCGGGGCAATCTGACTGGGGCTCTGGCACTGGTGGAAATGAACAACCCGTGGGAAGACAAGGATCTGCTGTATTACCTGGAAAAGGGCGCGATCCTCAGCGCTGGCAGTGCCCTGCCCGACAGCCAGGACGCCTGGCGCAATGCCGACCGGATGATCTTCCAGCGCGAGGAAGCCAACCCGTCCGGCGCGATGAAATTACTGGCGCGTTTCGGCGATGAAATGGGCACGATGCTGGTCAACGACAAGCTGCGGCGCTATGAAGGCTACGATTACGAAAAGGTCATGTTGACTACGCAAATGGCCTTGAACCAGCTATCCGTCAATGACTTTGCCGGCGCCCGCGCAGACATCAGGAAAACCCACGAACGCGAAGCATTGATCGCCCGCCAGCGTGAAAAGCAATACGAAGCGGCCGAGGAACAGGCAAAAGCTCAGGGCAAAATTCTCCATTACAAAGAACTGGAAGGCTACCCGGTCGCCTTGCTTGATGCGCCGCACGTCGTTGAGCTGAAAAACGGCTACCAAAGTGCGTTCAGCCACTATCTGGCCGGATTCACCTATGAAGCCCTCGGCGAGCGCGCCCTCGCGGCGGCCGGTTATCGTCAGGCGATCGAACTGCGGCCGGACATGCCCTTGCTGCAAAAGGCCCTGAGCAATCTCGACAAACCGCCAGCGAAAGCCGATGAAAGCGATGTGTTGCTGATTATCCAGAGTGGCCTGGCTCCGGCTCGCAGCTCAGTGCAAGTGCCGATCCCGGTTCGTCTGAACGAAACGCTGGTCATCATCGCGCCCATTTCATTCCCGGTGATGGTGCCGGACGCAGTTACGCCCAACTTCAGCCATATCACCGTAGACGGTCGCAAACAGCCGCTGGTGGTGATTAATAGCGTGACCGATATGTCCATGCGCACACTGCGCGACGACATGCCGCAAATCATCTCGCGGGCGATGTTCCGCGCCAACATGGCCGCCATCGGTCAAGCGCAGGAAAACGAGCGCAACCCGGCGAAAGCCTCGTTGATCGTCACTCAGCATGATCCGTTCGAAGAAGCCGACACCCGCACCTGGCGAGCGTTGCCGGACAAGACGCTGGTCGCCCGCCTGCGCTTGAAGAAAGGCCTGCATACCTTCCGTTTTGCGCCTGCGTCCATCGACCACCCTTTTGAAATGCGCGTCGACCAGGACCGCCAGATTCTGCACCTGCGGGTATTCCGGGATCAGGTCTATACCGTCGGATCAGCCTTTGTACCGAATCAAAAACCCGCGTCGGATAAACCCGCTTCTGCGGAGAAGTGATGGCACCGCATCTAAAAATGCACCCAAAAAGCTATTACATAGCCATCACGCCACGTTTATAATGCCGCGCCCTCGCCCAGCGAGCCGGCATCAAAAGCTCCTCACCCATGAGGAATTGGCAGGAGGCCAGCGCCGCCGTCGATAGGTCACACCAGCCCGACCAGCACACGCGGCTGCAAGTTTTGTTACTCAGGGAAGAAGTACCCATGGCATTCCGCGCTCCCATGCTGCTCGCGCTCAGCGCTGTCACGCTGTTGTCCGGCTGCGCAGCGTTTCGCAACTACGATTCCGAACTGGCCCAGACCAATCAGCAACTGGCATCCGGCAACGTCGACGCCGCGCTGACCCTGCTGGAAAAGAACAACACCGGCACCGACAAAGACCTGCTCTATTACTTCGAGAAAGGTGAACTGCTGCGCGCCAAGGGCGACCTGTCGGGCAGCCAGAACGCCTGGGGCAGTGCCGATCAGGTGGTCGGTCAGTGGGAAGACGCGGTCAAGCTCGACTCGGCCAAGTACCTGGCACAGTTCGGCAGCTTCATCGTCAACGACAAGGTGCGTCGCTACGAAGGCTATGACTACGAAAAAGTCATGCTGACCACGCAGATGGCCCTGAACCTGTTGGCGGTCAACGATTTCGATGGCGCCCGCACGGCGATCAAAAAGACCCACGAACGCGAAGCAGTGATCGCCGATCTGCGCGACAAGGAATACCTCAAGAGCGAAGAAGAGGCCGAGAAAGAAGGCATCAAGACCCAGTACAAGGATTTGCAGGGTTATCCGGTGGCCAGCCTCGACGCGCCGGAAGTGGTCGGCCTGAAGAACAGCTACCAGAGTGCGTTCAGCCATTACCTGGCCGGTTTCGTTTACGAAGCCCTGGGCGAGAAGGATCTGGCCGCGCCGGGTTATCGCAAGGCTGCCGAACTGCGCCCGAACACGCCGCTGCTCGAGCAGGCGCTGGTCAATCTCGACAAGCCTTCCAAATCCGATGACAGCGACATTCTCATCGTCGTGCAGAGCGGTCTGGCCCCGGCCCGCGACTCGATTCGCGTGCCGCTGCCGCTGCCGATTTCCAACAACGTGGTGATCACTCCGCTGTCGTTCCCGATCATCAAACCGGACACCTCCACCGCGCCGTTTGCGCAGATCGGTGTCGACGGCAAGCAAGTCGACCTGACCGCGCTGAACAGCACCACCGCCATGTCCCGCCGCGCTCTGCGCGATGACATGCCGGGGATCATCGTGCGCACCACCGTGCGCGCAATCACCAAAGGCGTGGCGCAAAAGCAGATCAACGAAACCAACCCGCTGGCCGGTCTCGCCGTGGGGATTTCTTCAGCGGTGCTCGAAGGTGCCGATACCCGTACATGGCGCACCCTGCCGGACAACACCCAAGTGGTGCGTCTGCGCCTGAAAAAAGGTGAGCATCAGGTTACCCTGCCGAGCGCCGTCGGCGGCTCGGTGGTCAAGGTCACTGTCGACCAGCGCTACCAAGTGATCAGCCTGCGTGCCGTGGGCAACCAGGTATTCGCTGGCGGCATCGCTGCTCACGTAATGCCGAGCGCTGCCGCGACCAACGTCGCCAGCCTCAAACAACCTTAAGAACGGAGTCTTTGCAATGCGCTTGAAGATCATCGCCGTCGCCGCCCTCGCCTTGCTGGCAGGCTGCGCCACCCCGCCACCGCCGGAGCCGGGCAGCGCCGCGAGCAAAGTCGTGGCCATGGGCCCGCAGAAACACATCGTCGTCGGCGCCATGCGCGTGGCTCGTGAAAACGGCTTCATGACCGTCAACGTGCAGTTGAGCAACACCCTCAACAGCAACAAGATTTTCTACTACCGCTTCGCCTGGCTTGGCGCCGAAGGTTTCCCGGTTGCCGAAGAAGAAGTGTGGAAAAGCCAGATGATGTACGGCGCCCAGACCAGCTTCATTCAGGCCATCGCGCCGACCCCGAAAGCCGTGGATTTCCGTCTGGAAATCAAGACGCCTTAAGCCCGCCACCCTATTTCTGATTGAGAGAGCTTTCTCATGTTTGCACGCTTTTCCTGCATCGCCGTCATCGCCCTGCTCGCCTCCGGTTGCGCCAACACCTCGCCGACCCTGGGCAGCAAGAACATCAGCTACGGCGACACCAAGGCTGTTGAAACCGTGACCAACGAATTCGGTTCGACCGACCTGCAAATGATCGCCGAGTCGATGACCCGCTCGCTGGCTCAGTCCGGCATTCTGCAGGGCCGTCCGGTGGTTCAGGTCTACGATGTGAAGAACAAGACCAGCGAGTACATCGATACCCGCGAAATCACCACCAGCATCAAGACTCAGTTGATGAAGACCGGTGTTGCGCGCTTCGCCAGCGACAACAATGCGATGCAGAGCCAGGTTGACCAGCTCAAGCTGCAAAACCAGAGCGGCCTGTACAAGAAAAGCACCGTGGCCAAGACCGGCAACATGGTTGCCGCCAAGTACCGCATCGAAGGCTCGATCAGCTCGATCGTCAAGCGCAGCAGCGACTACAAGGACGTCTTCTACAAATTCAGCCTGCAGTTGATCGACGTCGAAAGCGGTCTGGCCGAGTGGATGGACGAAAAAGAGATCCGCAAAACCACGGAGCGTTGATCGATGCGCACATGGATTGGCATGATGGCCCTGGCTTGCGCGTTCAGCGCGCAGGCGGCCCCGAAAGTCGCGGTGACGGATCTGGCGTATCAGGAGCGCGTGGAGCAATACATCCACATCGTTTCGGCGCAGAGCAATCACCGCGAGAGTTACTACAGCGCCAGCGGTTCTTCGAGCTACAACGAGATCGAAGCGACCACCAGCTATATCGAACAGGGCGAGTTGCGCAAATTCACCGGCGACATCAAGGGTGAAATCCTGCGTACCGGCATGTTTCAGCTGGTGCAGGGCACGCCTTATACCGCCTCATCCAAAGGCGATGTGTATGACGTGATCAAGCGCATCAAGGCCGGCAACTTCAAAGGCGCCGACTACGTGCTGTTCGGTACCGTGTCCGACATCGACTTCACCCAGGACATCAACGAGCTGGCGCACACCGACAGCTACTCGGCGGTGCTGGGCCTGACGCTGGTGGCGGATTTCAGCCTGATCAACACCAAGACCTACGAGATCACCTCGGCCTTCACGGCGATGGGTGAAGCGCAGGACACCAAACTGGTTAACCATCGCGACATCAAGATCTCGCTGAACCGTCCGCGGGTGGTGCGTGAGGTGTCCAAGGCCTTGGGCGAAGACGTGGCCGGGCAACTGAGCATGCAGCTCGGTGGTGGTGACGGTTATGAGCAGCCGCGTGAAGCGCCGCAGCGCAACAATCTGCCGCGTGATACGGCACCGGTGATCTTACGCTGAGCCGGATCTGAGGACTTTTGTGGCGAAGGGCTCTGTGGCGAGGGGATTTATCCCCGTTGGGTCGCGAAGCGGCCCTCGCTATTGATTCAAGACGATTGGGACTGCTGCGCAGTCCAACGGCGATAAATCCCCTCGCCACAAAAGCTCGCTTGCCCCGATGTCTCGGTAGAAATGAAAAAGGCGACCTCTTGAGGTCGCCTTTTTTGTGCCCGAGGGTTTTACGCCGCCGCTTTGCGCAACGTCGCCATGAATGCCGCTGCGCCGATGAACAGCCCGGCAAAGGTGCGGTTCATGCGCTTCTGCTGCTTGGGCGTGCGCAACAGGCGCAGCACCTTCGACGCCAGCCCGGTGTAACCGGCCATGACAATCAGGTCGACGAACACCATGGTCACGCCGATCACCAGATACTGAATCAGCAGCGGCGCATGGGGATTGATGAACTGCGGCAATACCGCGAGCATGAACACCAACGCCTTGGGGTTGCTGATGTTCACCAGAAAGCCGCGAAACACCAGGGCCAGTGGCTTGCCGATCGGCCGAACCGCGGCGTCATCGCTCATGTCCATGGGCAGCGCGCGCCATTGCTTGATCGCCAGGTAAACCAGATAGGCGACACCGAACCATTTGATCGCATGGAACGCTGTGGCCGAAGCGGTGAGCACAGCGCCAACACCCGCGCCGACAATCGCGATCTGCACCGCCAGACCGATCTGCAGGCCCAGTGCGTTCCAGTAGCCGCGCCAGAATCCGTACTGCAGACCGCTGGACATCGACGCGATGGCGCCCGCGCCCGGGGACAGGCTGATCACCCAGCAGGCGGCAAAAAATGCCAGCCATGTTTGAAGCTCCATCGCACACCTCGGCTGATGCTTGTGACAAGTCGTCAAAACTAATGCTGTTTGGGGCTAAAAGCAAAAGATCGCAGCCTTCGGCAGCTCCTACAGGGATCGTATTCCAAATGTAGGGGCTGCCGAAGACTGCGATCTTGCTGAAAAAGCTACTTCTCAAACCCGCTGGAAGGAAACACATCGGTCCCGCGCCAACGCCGCACCGATCGCTGGAAGAACAGGCTGTTCGGCACCTGCACCATGGCGCTGCCGGTGCCGAGTTCTTCGGCCTCGACCAGCGTGGTGTAGAGCAGATTGATTGCGATCACCCGGCCTTTGACGCCAGGCTTGTCGGTGGTGTCGACCAGTTCGACCACGTCGCCGAGGCGGAACGGCCCGACGGTGAAGATGAGAATGGCGCAGAGCAGGTTCGACAGCACGCTCCACATGGCGAAGAACGCCACCGCCGCCACTGCGACAAATCCCGACAGCGCAGTCCACAGCACCGTGGCCGAAACGCCGAGGCGCTCGAGCACGAAGAGCAGCGCGCTGCCCATGATCAGCCAGCGCAACACGCCACGCAGCGGCATCAGCAACTGCGGCGGAAACGGATAGCGCTCCCCCAGGCGAGTGAGACCTTTGGCGACGAAACGCTGGGTCAGGTAACCGGCCAGCAGAATCAGCAGAATCTGCGCGGTGAACCAGATCGGCTCGACCCACACCGCCGCAAAGGGCAGCTTGAAGGCTTCCATCAGGACAACGCCTCCAGCTCCGCCTGCATGCTTTCCAGGGTTTCCAGGGCTTCCATCCAGGCTTCTTCCAGCTCGGCTTCACGAACCTTCAATTTCGCCTGTTCGGCGAGCAGATCACGCAATTCATTTTTGCGTGCCGGCTCGTAGATATCGCTGTCACCGAGGCTGGCATCGACCTTGGCCAGTTTCTCGTGCAGCTTGCCCAGCTCGGCTTCAAGCTTGTCAGCCTCGCGCTTGTGCGGCGCCAGTTGCTGACGCAACGCTGCCGCCGCTTGGCGTTGCGCTTTCTTGTCGGTCTTGTCCGGGTTGACCGGCGTGTTGCTGACCGGCGCATTGCGCTGACGGTATTCCACCAGCCAACGTGCGTAGTCTTCGAGATCGCCATCGAACTCTTCGACCTTGCCGTCGGCAACCAGATAGAAGTTGTCGGTGGTGCTCTTGAGCAAGTGCCGATCGTGAGAAACCACCAGCACCGCACCGCTGAATTCCTGCAGGGCCATGGTCAGCGCCAGACGCATTTCCAGGTCGAGGTGGTTGGTCGGTTCGTCGAGCAGCAACAGGTTCGGCCGCTCCCAGGCGATCAGCGCGAGGGCCAGACGGGCCTTCTCGCCACCGGAGAAATTCAGCACCGGCTCATCGATGCGTGCGCCCCGGAAGTCGAAGCCGCCGAGGAAGTCGCGCAGGGTCTGCTCGCGCTCACCCGGCGCCAGACGCTGCAAATGCAGCAACGGGCTGGCCTTGGAATCCAGCGAGTCGAGCTGATGCTGAGCGAAGTAGCCGACCACGGTGTTTTCGCCACGGGTCAGGCGCCCGGCCAGCGGTTCGAGCTCGCCGGCGAGGTTCTTGATCAGCGTCGATTTACCCGCGCCGTTCGGCCCAAGCAGACCGATCCGCGCACCCGGGGTCAGTTGCAGCTTGACCTTCTCGAGGATGGTCTTGTCGCCATAACCCAGGCGCGCATCGGACAGGTCGATCAGCGGACTGGAGATCTTGGTCGACTCGCGGAAGACGAAGTCGAACGGCGAATCGACGTGGGCCGCCGACAATTCTTCCATGCGCTCCAGCGCCTTGATCCGGCTCTGCGCCTGACGGGCCTTGGTCGCTTGCGCCTTGAAGCGGGCGATGTAGCTTTCCATGTGCGCACGCTGCGCCTGCTGCTTCTCGTAGGCCTGTTGCTGCTGGGCCAGACGCTCGGCGCGGGCGCGTTCGAACGCGGTGTAGCCGCCCCGGTAGAGGGTCAGTTTGCGCTGATCGACATGGGCGACGTGATCGACCACTTCGTCGAGGAAATCCCGGTCGTGGGAAATCAGCAACAAGGTGCCCGGATAACTTTTCAGCCACTCTTCGAGCCAGATGATCGCGTCGAGATCCAAGTGGTTGGTCGGTTCATCGAGCAGCAGCAGATCCGACGGGCACATCAGTGCCTGCGCCAGATTCAGACGCATCCGCCAGCCACCGGAGAAATCGCCTACCTGACGGTCCATCTGCTCATTGGTGAACCCAAGACCGGCGAGCAGCTTGCGCGCCCGCGCATCGGCGGTGTAACCGTCGGCGCTGTCGAGTTCGGCGTGCAGGCGCGCCAGTGCGGTGCCGTCGTGGGCCTCCTCGGCGGCGGCAAGCTCGCGTTGCACCTCGCGCAGACGCAGGTCGCCATCGAGCACATAATCAACCGCCAGGCGCTCGAGCGTGTCGACCTCCTGGCGCATATGCGCGATACGCCAGTCGGCCGGCAGCAGGCAGTCGCCCGAATCCGGGTGCAACTCGCCGCGCAGTAACGCGAACAGGCTGGATTTGCCGGCACCGTTGGCGCCGATAAGGCCGGCTTTGTGGCCGGCGTGCAGGGTCAGCTCGGCGTCTTCTAGCAGACGTTGCGGGCCACGCTGTAAAGTCAGGTTCTGAAGTCGGATCATAATGGCGGCGGAGTCTACCAGCTTCGCTCACAACTGGCGCGAGTAGCACGATGTCCTCTGACCTGTGGAGCTTTGCCCTTGATGTCTACGTCCGGCCGGGCGTGGAAGATGCCTGCCTGCAATTGCAAAGGGCGGGCGCCAATGTCTGCCTGCTGCTCTGCGGTTTGTGGCTGGAGCAGCGCGCGGTGACCTGCGATGAACCGCGCGTACGTCTGCTCAAGGCCTTGACCGCGCCGTGGGATATCGACGTGGTGCAGCCGCTGCGAACCCTGCGCCTGCAATGGAAAGCGCGGGCCGTCGACGATGCGGTGGTGGCCGGCATGCGCGAGCAGATCAAATCACTAGAGCTTGAAGCTGAGCGCACCTTGTTGTCACGGCTCGAAGGTGTGGCGCAGGAGTGGACG
>NZ_JH635998.1:2422893-2445921 GCF_000257605.1 Pseudomonas sp. R62 | reverse complement strand
GCAACCGGCACTTAGGAAGCGCTGGTCGGGGTGCTGCTGACGTTCGACGAAGCGGCTGGCGCTGGCGCAGTCGAAGGGGTCGAGTGAGTGGCGGACGACGGTGCCGACGCAGCTGGAGCAGCCGGGGTAGCGGCAGTGGCAGGCTTGGCCGCTGGAGCGGTAGCCGGTTTGGTCGCGGCTGGCTTGGCAGCTGCAGGCTTTTTCACCGCTGGTTTTGCGGCTGGCTTGGCGGCCGGCTTTGCAGCAGCGGTCGCAGGCTTGGCAGCAGCGGGTTTCGCAGCTGGCTTGGCGGCCGGTTTCGCAGCGGTTTTTGCCGCAGGTTTTGCTGCCGATGTTGCGGCTGGTTTGGCAGCCGGTTTTACCGCCACTTTCGCAGCAGGTTTGGCGGCGGCCGGCTTGGCCGCAGTCTTGGCAGCAGGCTTCGCAGCGGCAGTCTTGGCAGCAGGTTTTGCTGCTGGTTTCGCTGCTGCTTTGGCAGCAGGTTTGGCGGCTGCGGTTTTCGCCGGTGCAGCTTTGCTCGCGGCCGGTTTAGCAGCGGCTTTGGCAGGGGTGGCTTTCACTGCTGGCTTGGCTGCAGCAGGTTTGGCTGCGGTGGTTTTAGCCGCCGGTTTTGCCGCGCTCGCCGCCGGCTTCTTCGCTGCAGTTTTTGCCGCTGGTTTGGCAGCCGCTTTCACTGGCGCCTTGGCCGCTGGTTTGGCGGCGGTTTTCGCGACAGCAGGTTTCGCCGCAGCGGTCTTCGCCGGAGCTTTACTTGCAGCAGGCTTGGCAGCGACTTTCTTCGCCGGTGCTGCTGCCGGTTTGGCCGAACGCGACGACAGAACTTTGCCCACTGCTTCCTGCACGCGGCCAACACCCTGGGCCAGTTTCAGGCTTTCCTGGGCATCGCGCTTGAGCTGCAGAATGTAGCTGCGGGTTTCGGACTGACGATCTTTCAAAGCGTCGAGCAAGTCTTCGAGTTCTTTCACGGCAGCCTTGGCCTTGTTCTGTGCCTTGGCTTTGCCGGCGGTGGCGGCGTCCTGCAATTTGGTGCGCGATTTGTGCAGTTTTTCCTGCGCCTTGCCACGCTGTTTTTCCAGCTTGGCGAGCAGTTTTTCAGCATCAGCCAAGGCTTGCGAGCAAGCGTTTTCCAAATGCTCGAGCAGGCTGCCCGACAACTGTTGGAGTAAGTGCAACGGAGTATTTACAGGCTTCTTGGTGGCCGACATGGTTTACCTCCTGGCTGACGTGAGTGCGGCTCATACTAGACCTCTGCTGATACCGCCGCTAGGGCATGTTGACAGTATCTGCACCGTTGCGTTGCACCGAAGCCGAAATGTTCTGCGCGCGGGAAAAAGCAGTTCACCGATGCAGACGTTTGCACTGGCATAATCCCCCGCATCCCAGGTCGGAGAGTGCCCATGTCGCGCTACTTTATTTTGTCCCTCTGCGTGTTTTTTTCGACGGCGTATGCCGATGAAAAAAACACGGCGAACGATGCTCATGATCTGGCTTACAGCCTCGGTGCCAGCCTCGGCGAACGGCTGCGCCAAGAGGTGCCGCAGTTGCAGATCCAGGCGCTGATCGAAGGTCTGCAACAGGCGTATCAGGGCAAGCCGTTGGCGCTGAGTGAAGCGCGTATCGAACAGATTCTGGCCGACCACGAATCGCGCAATGCCGAGCAGGCATCACGGCAATCGAGCGACGCGGCGATGGAAAACGAGCAACGCTTTCTCAGTGCGGAAAAAGCCAAACCAGGGGTGAAGGAACTGGCCGATGGCATCCTTCTGACTGAACTGGTTCCGGGCACTGGCGCCAAGGCCGGCCCGGACGGCAAAGTGCAGGTGCTGTATGTCGGCAAGCTGCCGGATGGCACCGTGTTCGATCAGAACACCCAGCCGCAATGGTTCAACCTCGACAGCGTGATCGCCGGTTGGCGCACCGCCTTGCAGAACATGCCGGTGGGGGCGAAATGGCGGCTGGTGATTCCATCGGATCAAGCCTATGGCGCCGACGGTGCCGGCGACCTGATCGCGCCGTTCACGCCTCTGGTTTTCGAAGTGGAATTGCGCGGCGCGACGAGCTGATCAGGCATAAAAAAACGGTGCGCTTTCGGGCGCACCGTTTTTCATGAAGGACGTGGATCAGGCCTGAACCGGATCTTCTGCCTTGTGTGCCGTGTGCAGCACTTCGATCAGGCAGTCTTCAAGTTCGAAGCGCTCATGCAGCAAGCCGCCCAATTCCTTGAATTTCTCCGCAACGCATTTGCCTTCGTCGCACAGGTCGTTGAACGCGAGCAGCTTCTCGGTAATGACGTCGATGCGCGGGTAGATGGTCTCGGCGAGTTCCAGACCGCGCTTGTCGTTGAACGCCTTGGCTTCGCCAGTCAGCTGTTCATAGATTTCGAAGTGCCCCGCCGATACGTAATCGACCAGCACGCCGCAGAATTCCTGCAAAGGCTTGCGGCTCTCGGACAGCGACTCAGGCTGCGCACCGAGCTTGTCGTAGGCGCCGATCAGCTCTTCACGCTCCTGCAACCAGCGGTCGATCAGCAGATGAACCCCACCCCAACGTTCCTGAGCATTCTGACAACTTTCGAGCATGGCGATCTCTCTTCCCTTGTGGGTCATGCTGCTCTACACCCGCGCCCCTGTTCTGATTTGACTGGTGGACGATCGGGCAGAGCGTCATCGAGCAACATAAATCCAATGACACGTGCCGGCCAGATTATGCCCGCACGCCTATGGCTTCAAGGTACGCAGGAGATAAAGTTCATACAAGTGTTTAATCCCTGACCAGCAGGTGGTGCGACGCTTCGTCGCTGACCGGTCGTTGCAGAGCGCTCCAGATCAGACGCAACAACTGATAAACCGCAAGGATGGACACGCCGACAAAAAACAGCAGGCTCCATTCCGGGATGCTCAGATCGAACAGTGTCCAGGAGATGTCCGCACAATCGGCGCCGCCGTTGAACATCCGTTGCAAGGCGCAGATCCACGGCAGGTCGCTGAACAGTGACTCCACGGTTGGCGAGCATTTGACCAGTTGCAGCATGGAGTCACTCTGGATCAACACCTGCCGCCACGCAGCGGTGGTTCCTCCCAGACTGGCGCCGAGCGCAAACAGCCAGTACCACCATAAGCCAACGCGCCGAGGGCCATGCACCGCCGCCACGCCGCAGCCGATGCACAGCAATGTGAGGAACAATCGCTGCACCAGGCACAGACTGCAAGGCGTCAGGCCGACCGCGTATTCGAGGTAATAGGAAGCTCCCAGAGCAAAGGCCCCCGCAATGAAAGCCATGAAGAACAAGGAGCGTGAGCAGGCCAACGACATGGCTTTTCCGTAACAGTAGAGACAGACGGTTACGGTAGAGGAAAGCGTGTCAGCCTTTCAAGGCAAGGGCCTGCCGACAGTTCACCGCAGGTGTAGGGAAAACCCGACAGGCTCGATAGGAAACGGTGTAGCGCTCTGTAGGACTTTGTCTCCAGAGCGCGAAGAAGGGGAATTTTCGGTCATCGAAGTTCGCGAGGGAGCAAACTCCCTCGCCATTCATACCTTCGCCGCAACCGGCAAAGGCGCCGCGAGCAGGCGTTCATCCAGCAGCCCCAGACCTTCCTGGAACAACTGATTGCTGCGCTCGGTATCGCCAAGCTGTGCAAGCAGGCGGGCCAGTTCCGCACAGGTCTCCGGATTGCGCTGCACGCGCAAACTGCTTTCCAGATAGTCGCGAGCCTTGCCCCACAGACTGGTTTGCAGACACAACCGCCCGAGGGTCAGCAGCAGACTCGGGTCGGCCGGATGCTCCTTGAGCCAGCCTTCGGCAATCTGCAACTGACGCGCAGGATCACTGCCACGAACCAGACCATAAAGCCGCGCCAGATGGCTGTCGTACTTGCGCTTGAGCGCTGTGCGCAGCACTTCTTCGGCCTCGACCTGAGCGCCCAACTGGCGCAGTTGCTCGGCATAGGCCAGTACCAAAGGTGCTTCCTGACGCTGCGCCGAAGTCAGCTGTTCCCACGCCCGCTTGAGCGATTGCAGACCCACCGTACCGTCTTCTTCGCGATGCGCTGCCAAGGACAGATTCTCACCCCAGGCGCGACGCTCGAGTTCAGCCAGTTCGGCCGGCGGCAGGACCTTGTCCTTGCGCAGCTCCGGCAGCAGACGAATCACCGCCGGCCATTCGCCACGCTGCTGATGCAGACGTTGCAATTGACGCAATGTCTGCGCACTGCGCGGATGCCGTTCATGCATTGCCTGCAAGGTCACCAGCGCACCGTCGGTGTCGCCACGATCAGTCTGCAATTGTGCGTGACTCAGGGCGATCGCCAATTCGGCTTGCGGCTGACGCTCCAGCGCACGCTCAAGCAAACGATCGCTTTCCTCGTACTGGCCTTGTTCGTTCGCCGCACGGGCGGCGCCGAGGTAATAAAGCAACGGCTGACGCTCGGCTTCCGCTGCGCGGGTCAAGTGCCGCTGCGCATTGGCCCAGCGACCTTCCGCCAGATCCAGCTGCCCGTGTTCGATCGCCACTTGCACGCGGCGGCTGCGATTGCGCCGCGACCACGGATTGACCACGCCGGTGGAGGTCATCACCAGCTCGACCAGCACCTTGATGCCCCAGAACAGCAGCCACAGCACCGCGATCACCGCCAGGGTCGCCCACAGGCTCGATTCGTAGCGGAAGCTCTTGTACGCCACCAGCACGTAACCGGAATGCTCGGCAATCGCCAGGCCCAGCGCTGCCGTCGCGGCGATGACCAGAAACACGATTACATAGAGGCGCTTCATGGGGTCGCCTCCTGCGCAGCATTGGCGGCAGGCTTGGCGAACGGTTTCACCGATTCCTCGGCATTGACGTTACGTCGCTCCAGATATCCCTGCACCGCACTCAAGGTGCCGGCCAGATCCGGCGTCTTGACGGTGACCGGTTCCTTGCTCAGCTCGGCGACCTGTTCCAGCATGACTTTGCTTTGCGGATTGTCCGGGTTGAAATTGCCTTTGAGGACATCGCGTGCCTCGGCCAGCGCCTGGGTGTACACCGCCGCCTGACCGTTGAGCGCGGCCCACTGCGCCTGCTCCAGCGCCAGGCTCAGGGCCAGGCGCACCTGGCTCAGGCTCTGTCCGGCCAGCAGCGGTTTGACGTTCTTGTCAGCGTTGAAATCGATGCGGATATAGCGCGAAACCTTGTCCCACCACTGCGCCCAGCGACTGGCGCCATCGCCATCGTTGGTCAGGCCCAGCAGCGACTCGCCGCGATCCTTGTACTCCGGCGCAAGCTCCGTGAGGTCGATAACCTGATCGCGCAGCGCGCCAAGGCGCAGGAACAGCCCGGTGCGATCCGGCTGTTCGGTGCTGCGCAAGGCGACCAGGGTTTTCGCCACTTGCTCGCGCGCGGCGAAGGAACCCGGATCGTTCTGTTCACGGAGAATTTCATCGGCGCCCTGCACCAATGCCTGGGCGCTGCTGATGTCCTGCAACGCTGAAAGGCGCAGGCTGGCCAGACGCAGCAAGTGTTCGGCCTCGGCCAGACGCCAGTCCTTGCGGCTGGCGCCGAGGACGGTTTCCAGACGTTGATTCAGGCGCTGTTGATCGCCCTGCAGTTGCGTGACCAGACGCTGGCGCTCGGCGAGCTCGTCAGCACCGGGCAACTGCGCCAGGCGCTCGGTCAGACGCTGTTCGTTGAGCTTCAGACTCTGCGCCTGATCGTTCAAAGCCTGCACCTGACTCGACTGTTGCTGCGTGTTGTTCTGCAGGTGGCGCACCTGCCAGACACCCCAACCACCGATGGCGACACCGGCGGCGCCGAGCAGCAGGGCGACAATCGCCAGTCCATTGCCTCGGCGCGGCTCTTTGGCCGGTGGTGGAGTTTCAACCTGGGCATCGAGCGCAGGCTGGACGTCATCTTTTGGCAAGGCTGTTTCGCTCACGTATCCATCCTTTGCATTAGAAAACGGCACGGGAAATTCCCGTAACGCCGTCAGCAAAGCCGCGGCACTCGCGCCGCGGCAATCCACAACTGTTTGAGCCCCGGCGGCACGTGCCAGCTCGGCGACCCTCGGGCTCGGTACAAACAACGGCAACTGCGCGATCTTCGGCCAGGCATCGCCGGCCATCTGCCGCAGGTGCTCGAAACCCTGTCCACTGCTGACCACCAGCCCGTTCAAGCGTTCCGCTTCGATCCGCCGTGGCAGCTCGTTTGGCGGGTAGGCTGGCAGATCGCGGCGATACAACTCCAGATACTCGACACTAGCACCAAGCGCGCGCAGGCGCTCGGCGAGCAGTTCACGACCGCCCTCGCCGCGCAGGATCGTCACCTGCGCGCCGGACTGGTCGAGCGCCTCGCGCAGACGCGGCAATTGCAGCAGAGCTTCACTGTCATCGCCGTCAGCCGGGAAGCTGACATCGAGACCATGCTCGCGAAGAATGCCTGCGGTTGCCGCGCCGACGCTGAACCACGGCATGCTCAATGGCGCCGTGCCTTCGGACTTGAGCAGATCCACCGCAATCCGCGCCGCCGGTTTGCTGACCACAATCACTGCGCTGCAAGCGGGCAATCGCGAAATCGCCTGGCGAATAGTGTCAGAGAGCGGCAGCGGAACAATGTCCAGAAGCGGCAGGCAACTGCTGAAAATCCCGTGCCCGGCCAACTGTTCGGCCAGCGCCGCGCAGTCGTCTGCCGGGCGCGTCAGCAGCAGGCGCCAGGCCGTCACTCGTGCCCCGCCTCGCCGTACACCGCTTTGAGAATGTCGTCGGCGCCTTGCTTGAGCAGGTCTTCAGCGACCTGCACGCCCAAGGTCTCGGCGTCCGCGCGCGGCGCGCGGGCTTCGGCACTGAGCAGCTTGCCACCACTCGGCTCGCCGACCAGACCGCGCAACCACAACTGCTCGCCTTCAAGCACGGCGTAGCAGGCGATCGGCACTTGGCAGCCGCCGTTCAAATGTTTGTTGAGGGCGCGTTCGGCGTTCACCCGCGAAGCGGTATCGGCGTGATGCAAAGGCGCGAGCAAGGCGTGGATTTCGTGGTCGGCGCTGCGGCATTCGATGCCGACCGCGCCCTGGCCACCGGCCGGCAGGCTGTCATCGACACTGATCGCCGATGTGATGCGTTCTTCGAAACCCAGGCGGATCAGACCGGCCGCGGCGAGGATGATCGCGTCGTACTCGCCGGCGTCGAGTTTGGCCAGACGGGTGTTGACGTTGCCGCGCAGGAAACGGATCTGCAGATCGGGACGCCGCGCCAGCAATTGCGTCTGCCGACGCAGGCTCGAGGTGCCGACGATGGCCCCGGCAGGCAGCGCTTCAAGACTGGCGTAGGTGTTGGAGACGAAAGCATCGCGCGGGTCTTCACGCTCACAGATGCAGAACAGACCCAGGCCTTGCGGGAAGTCCATCGGCACGTCTTTCATCGAATGCACGGCGATATCGGCCTGGTTTTCCAGCAGCGCAGTTTCCAGTTCCTTGACGAACAGACCCTTGCCGCCGATCTTCGACAGTGGCGAGTCGAGCAGCTTGTCGCCGCGACTGACCATGGGCACCAGCGTCACCAGCAGGCCCGGGTGGGCCGCCTCGAGACGGGCTTTGACGTATTCGGCCTGCCAGAGGGCCAGCGCACTTTTACGGGTGGCGATGCGGATTTCGCGAGGGGACATGGAACAATCCGTACTGAATAGATACGGCGGATAATAACAGCTCAGTCAATTTCGCTTTGACCTGAATCAGAACCGGCGCGGCCTCCCTGGCCTGCCATGCCGGGTAAAAGAACTCGAAAGGCCCGGCGAAGACCGGGTCAAAGCCCCTGCATCATCTTGCGCACACCGGCAACGTGCCGCCGGCTGACAATCAGTGCATCGCCATTGAGGCCTTTGAGGAACAACTGGAAATGTCCCAATGGCGTGCGTTGCAATCGCTCGATGCGATCACGAGCGACCAGCGCATTGCGGTGGATACGCACAAAGCGTTCGCCAAATTCGTCTTCAAGGGCTTTGAGGGGTTCGTCGAGCAGCACCTCGCCGGCTTCGTGACGCAGGGTCACGTATTTGTGGTCGGCGATGAAGTAGACCACCTGATCCAGCGGAATCAGCTCGATGCCTTTACGGGTGCGTGCGCTGATGTGGCTGCGTGGGCCGTTGCCACTTTCGGCAGCGGGACGGGTCAGGGCCGAGAGTTGCGCCCGGTTGGGACGTTCAGCCCGCTTCAGGGCTTCATTCAAGTGTTCGGTTCGCACAGGTTTCACCACATAGCCCACGGCGCTGGCCTGCAGGGCTTCCACGGCAAATTCATCGGGACTGGTGCAAAACACCACGGCCGGCGGCGTCTCTCGTTCGCACAGTCGGGCAGCAACCTGCAGGCCATCGAGGCCCGGCATGCGGATATCGAGCAGCACGATATCCGGCTTGTGGCTGTCGATCAGCGCTAACGCCTCCTCGCCATTCGTGGCACTGGGCTCCAGGACTGTGTAACCCTCGAGCTCGCTCACCATACGGCTTAGGCGCTCGCGAGCCAGGGGTTCGTCATCAACGATCAGGACATTCATATTGCGCTGGATTCCTGCGTGAGTCTCGCACAAGGATAGCGTAGACAGGTGTAGTGACCTCCGTCACCGCGATCCACGCTAAGACTAGCCCGAGCGCCAAAAAGTGCCGTACGTCGGCCAGCAATATTTGCCAGCGTCCGGGTCGTACCGCGCGGAGCCCAGTGTTTCCTGCGTTTCTCACGGTGGGTGACCGTTGTACAACTCACCCGCCCCCTCTTCTTATAGCCAGTGGCCGGACCTTTGCATGATCCGCATTCGCACCGACCCTTATGTCCACTGTAGACGTTCGTCGGAACGATATTGCTCAATCAAAAAATATCCTTTTGTAAATTCCTTGCAGACCGCGCCGGACATGCCTGACACATCCGCGAAAAAACCTATCGACCGGTGTCAGCGACAGGATTGGCAACCCTGTTATTATCCGCGCCAGCGTTTCACGCCATTTCTTCAAGCCGATACGAGCGAATTCATGAGCACTGACAAGACCAATCAGTCCTGGGGCGGCCGCTTCAGTGAACCCGTCGACGCCTTCGTCGCCCGCTTCACCGCCTCCGTCACTTTCGACCAGCGCCTGTATCGCCACGACATCATGGGCTCGATCGCCCACGCCACCATGCTGGCCAAGGTCGGCGTGCTGACCGATGCCGAGCGCGACAGCATCATCGATGGCCTGAAGACCATTCAGGGCGAAATCGAGGCCGGCCAGTTCGACTGGCGCGTCGACCTCGAAGACGTGCACATGAACATCGAAGCACGCCTGACCGACCGCATCGGCGTCACCGGTAAAAAGCTCCACACCGGGCGCAGCCGCAACGACCAGGTCGCCACCGACATCCGCCTGTGGCTGCGCGATGAAATCGACCTGATCCTCGCCGAGATCACCCGCCTGCAAAAAGGCCTGCTGGAGCAGGCCGAGCGTGAGGCCGCAAGCATCATGCCCGGCTTCACCCACTTGCAGACCGCGCAGCCAGTGACTTTCGGGCATCACATGCTGGCCTGGTTCGAAATGCTCAGCCGCGACTACGAGCGTCTGGTCGACTGCCGCAAGCGCACCAACCGCATGCCGCTGGGCAGCGCCGCGCTGGCCGGCACGACCTACCCGATCGACCGCGAATACACCGCGCAACTGCTCGGCTTCGACGCCGTCGGCGGCAACTCGCTGGACAACGTTTCCGATCGCGACTTCGCCATCGAATTCTGCTCGGCCGCGAGCATCGCGATGATGCACCTGTCGCGTTTCTCCGAAGAGCTGGTGCTGTGGACCAGCGCGCAGTTCCAGTTCATCGATCTGCCGGACCGTTTCTGCACCGGCAGCTCGATCATGCCGCAAAAGAAAAACCCCGATGTGCCCGAACTGGTGCGCGGCAAGACCGGCCGTGTGTTCGGCGCGCTGATGGGCCTGCTGACCCTGATGAAAGGCCAGCCACTGGCCTACAACAAGGACAATCAGGAAGACAAGGAGCCGCTGTTCGACGCCGCCGACACCCTGCGCGATTCGCTGCGCGCGTTTGCCGACATGATCCCGGCGATCAAGCCGAAACACGCGATCATGCGTGAAGCGGCACTGCGCGGTTTCTCCACCGCGACCGACCTGGCGGATTATCTGGTGCGCCGTGGCCTGCCGTTCCGCGACTGCCATGAAATCGTTGGCCACGCGGTGAAATACGGCGTCGACACGGGTAAGGATCTGGCCGAGATGAGCCTGGAAGAACTGCGTCAGTTCAGCGATCAGATCGAGCAGGACGTGTTTGCCGTGCTGACCCTCGAAGGCTCGGTGAATGCCCGCGACCATATTGGCGGGACTGCACCGGCGCAGGTCAAGGCTGCGGTGGCGCGCGGTCAGGCCCTGCTGGCCAGCCGCTAGAAGCATCGCGGGCAAGCCCGCTCCCACAGGGTTCTTTGTGGAACACAATTTTGCGTTCGCCCCATAGCCCTGTGGGAGCTGGCTTGCCAGCGATGACTGACTTCAGAGCGCTACAAAATTCACTTCTTGGCAGCAATCATCGCCAAAAACGCCGGCATCGCCGCGTCCTTGTCCGCCGCGATCTTCTGCACATGCGGATTCTGCTCAAGCCGCTCCAGCAGCGCTTTCGCCTGCGGCATCTCGGCCAGCAGATCAACCCCGAACAGCTTCTGCCCGACCGCACAGGCCAGCGGCACGCTGTAGAGGAAATACAAATCGGCAATGCTCAGGCTGTCACCCGCCACGTAAGGGGCGAACTGGCCGTGGCGGCCGAGTGCCGCGAAGCCCAGCAGCAGCTCCGTCCGGGTCTTCTCTTTGATCGCCTCCGGCAATGTCACACCGAAAAACGCCTCGCCATAGCAGGCACGCCCCGGCAACTCGATGTACAACTCGATCTCCTTGGCAATTGCCAATACCTGCGCGCGCTCGAACGGGTCGCTGGGCAGGAGTGGCGTGCCCTTTTGTGCTTGTTCGAGGTATTCGAGGATGATCGCGGTTTCGTTGATATAGCCGGCGTCGACACCCAGCACCGGGACCTTGCCGCGCGGGCTGATCGCCAGTGACTCCGGGGTTTGCGCCGGGTAGAAGGTCACCTCTTCGAAGGGCAGGCCTTTTTCCAGCAGCGCCAGTTTGACCATGTTGTAGTAGTTGCTGACAGCAAATCCGTAGAGCTTGAACATCACAGAGCCTCCAGGCCGTGCGGGGTGGGCAGTGCCTGTTTATAGAACGCCGCGACGTTTCCCGCCAGCAGCATCACGCCGCTGAATGCGGGTAAACTGGCGCCTTTCCCTGAGGAGCCTGCCATGAGCGAGCCGACAGATATCGTCAACGATGACGACGAAGAAGCATTCACCGAAGCGACCCTGATCGAAGCCATCGAGAACCAGATTGAAAGCGACAACCCGCCGGCGGCGAAGGCGACGTTGAACAAGCTGACTTTGGTCGGTATGGACCGTGAGGAGACCCTCAATTTGATGGCCCATGTGCTGGCTTTCGAAATTGACGCGATGCTCGATGAAGATCGCCCGTTCGACACCCAGTGGTACGAAGCGGCACTGCGCGCTTTGCCAGAGCTGCCACCGGAAAAGCAGTAACCACATCATTCCTGTGGGAGCGAGCAGGCTCGCTCCCACAAGGTTTGTTACGCATCCATCCAGCCATCTGCTGCCGCCCGACTACACTGGAATTCGCCTCAAGACAAAATCCCCTGATCCGAGCACTGGACATGCTGCACCAGCGGGTTCACCTTAGAGGCGCTGTCGTCCAATTCCTAGAAAGTCTGGAGTCCTTATGTCGCTTACCCCTGAGTTGGTTGCCGAACTGGAAGTCCTTGCACTCTTCAACCTGGACAGTTCCCAGGAAGGTCTGAAAATTCACCAGACCGCTGCCCCGAAACACATCGCTGCTGCCCAGCGCCTCTTTGAAAAAGAACTCACCGACCAGCCCGATGGCGGTTATCTGACCAGCCTCGGTCGCGATGCCGCGCAAAACGTGCAGACCGTATTGACGATTTTGAAAGAACAGGAAACCGCCTGATTTCTCTGACTTTGCCCACGGGAACTCCTGCCACGGGATTTCCGCGGGCCCGTCCGATCGCTGTCGATAAAAAACTGACGTCAAAAAACAAATTCAGCTTAAACGTCCTGCCGCGCAGCGGCTAAACTGCGGCCATTCCGAGACCCTCTACGTCCGAGCCTGCAAGCCGGTTTGAGCTGACATGACCCGCACCCACGAAATCCGCCCCGACCTGGACGAAGGCATCGACCGCAAGGTACTCAGCCAACTGCGCGCACGTTTTCTCAAACTCAATGAAGGCCGCCTCGGCCGCGCCCTCGAAGGCTTGTCGACGCGCCAGCAAAGCGTGTTGACGCTGTTGCCGCTGTTCTTTCACGTCAATCATCCGTTGCTGCCCGGCTATGTCTCGGGCAGTACGCCGGCCGGGCTCTCGAATTATGAGCCGGACGCCAATGCGCTGACCGAGGCGCAGCGCCTGACTCGCTCGTTCTCTTACAGGCCGCGCCACGGCAGCAACCCGCCGCGACCGATCCACGGCCTGTTCCTGATGGGCAGCCTCGGCACACTGGCCCAGGCCGATCAGAGCGACATGGACGTGTGGGTCTGCCATGGGCCGGATCTGAGCGAAAGCGAGCTCGCCGAGCTGAGCAAGAAGTGCCAATTGCTGGAAGCCTGGGCTGCGAGCCAGGGTGCCGAAGCGCATTTCTTCCTGATCGACCCCACGCGCTTCGTCAAAGGCGAACGAGATTCCAAGCTCAGTTCGGACAACTGCGGCAGCACCCAGCACTATCTGCTGCTCGACGAGTTTTATCGCACGGCGATCTGGCTGGCCGGGCGCACGCCGATCTGGTGGCTGGTGCCGGTTTATGAAGAAACAGCCTACGACGCCTACACCCACACCCTGCTGTCCAAACGCTTCATTCGCGCCGACGAAACCCTGGATCTCGGGCCGATGGCGACCATTCCGCCCGGGGAGTTCATCGGTGCCGGATTGTGGCAGTTGTTCAAAGGCATCGAGTCGCCCTACAAGTCGGTGCTCAAACTGCTGCTGACCGAGGTGTACGCCAGCGAACACCCGCACGTGCAGTGCCTGAGCCTACGCTTCAAGAAAGCCGTGTTCGCCAATCAGCTCGATCTTGATGAACTGGACCCGTACATGGTCGTGTACCGCCGTATCGAGGAATACCTGCTCGCACGCAACGAACCGGAGCGTCTTGAACTGGTGCGCCGCGCGCTGTATCTGAAGGTCAACCGCAAGCTCACCGGCAACAGCCGCAGCCAGGGCTGGCAACGCACACTGCTCGAACGCCTGGCTGGCGAGTGGCATTGGGATCAACGGCAACTGGCGCTGCTCGACAGCCGCAGTCAGTGGAAAGTCCGCCAGGTCAGCGCCGAGCGCCGCGCGCTGGTCAATGAACTCAACTACAGCTATCGCTTTCTGACCCAGTTCGCCCGCAGCGAACAGACTGTCAGCCTGATCAACAAGCGCGACCTCAATGTCCTCGGCCGGCGCCTGTACGCAGCGTTCGAGCGCAAGGCCGACAAGGTCGAGTTCATCAATCCGGGCATCGCCCCGGACCTGGCCGAAGACACCCTGACCCTGGTGCAGTCGCCGAACAAAAAGGAGCCGGGCCAGACCCAGTGGGGCCTGTACAACGGCAGCCTGACGGCACTGGAGTGGGAACACTTTGCGCCGATCAAGCGCAGTCGCGAGCTGCTTGAACTGCTGACCTGGTGCCACCGCAACGGCGTGATCGACAGCAGCACCCGCCTGGCCCTGCATCCGGGCACCAGCGACTTGAGCGAGTTCGAACTGTTCAACCTGCTCGGCAGCCTGCAGCAGTGCATCGCCCTGCCCTTGTCCACCGTCGCCGAAGAGCCCTTGCTGCGCGCCGCGGTGCCCAGCGAAGTGCTGCTGCTGATCAACGTCGGCGTCGACCCGCTCAAGCATCACCGTGATCTGAACATTCTGATGACCACCGAACGCACCGACTCGCTGAGCTATGCCGGTGTGCGCGAGAACCTGGTGCTGACCCTCGATCAGGTCACGCTCAACAGCTGGAACGAAGTGCTGGTCAATCGTTTCGACGGCCCGCATGCGCTGCTCGACTGCCTGCGCGATTACCTCAACAACCTGCCGCGCGGCCCGGTGCAGCCGTCGCTGAAGGTGCGCTGTTTCTGCCACAACCGCGCGCAATTCATTGCCCGCCGCGTCGAAGAAATCGTCGACACCGCGCAGACCCTGTTGCTCAGCGAGTTGAATCACCGCTACCTGATTCAGGTGCAGCAGCACTATCACGTGCTGGAGCTGGTGCCGGGTCAGGTCAACCATGTCGCCCTCGCCACTCTGCCGGCACTGCTCGATTATCTGGGCGAAGAACAACCGCGCTACAGCCCGCTGCATCTCGACCCGATGGCACTGGAAGATCACGACCTGGCGCTGATCCTGCCGATGGGTCAGCCGGAGTGCATTCAGGTGTTCTACCGCATCAGCGAGCAGCAGGCCGAGCTGTACGTGCTGGATGAATTCAATGCGCTGTGGCAGCAGCAACTGCCGTACCACGACGAGCAGAGTCTGTTGGTACCGCTGCAGCGTTTTCTGCAATCGATCCAATACCGCCGTGAAGCGCAATTGCCGATGGACGGTGGCCCTGCAGGCAGCCCCGAGACTTTGTATTACCAGCTGTTGCCGTCAGGCCCGGGGCGCTCGCGCAGGGTCGAAACCCGGCCGGCACCGCAGACCCCGGTGAACAAACCGTTCTATGACGTACAGGCAATCATCGGCAAAGCCGCGCCCGGCGAAGTGCAGGTCACCCTGTATTGCAATCAGCGGGAATTCAGCGAGCTGGAGCATGGCGACCAGTTGTTCAGCGTGGTCGCCCGGGAGATCGTCGAACAGCGCCGCGAGACCGAGCGCTATCGCTGCTACATCACCGACCTCGATCTCTCGGGGCTGCTCGGTGACGGGCACAGTTCAAGCAATCTGTATCTGCGCTACAAGGCAGATCTGGAGCGCTCGTTGAATGAAGCGCTCGAACAGGTTTGAAGCGGGGATTTATTCGGGAAAGGCGCCGCCGTTGACCGGTTGCGATTCCACTTCCAGCAAGGTCAGTTTCAGCGACTTGCCACCCGGGGCCGGCCAATCGATGTGCTGACCGACCTTCAGACCCAGCAGCGCACTGCCGACCGGCGCCAGTATGGAAATCTTGCCTTCATCGGCGTTGGCGTGCTTGGGATAGACCAGCGTCAGGTGGTAATCCTTGCCGCTGCCTTCTTCGCGGCAATGCACACGGGAATTCATGGTCACGACATCGGCGGGCACTTCATCGTGGCCGACCACGGTATCGGCGCGGTCCAGCTCGGTTTGCAGCGCAATCACGCCCGGCGCAGCCTGGTCTTTCTCGCTCAGGCTGTCGATCAGGCGCTCCAGACGTTGCACGTCCAGACGGGTAAGGGTGATGGAAGGTGCGGTCATGATCCAGGCAGACTCCTTTCTTCTGCACAAAAAAAGCAAAACCCCGCCAAAAAAGACGGGGTTTTCACCGTGCCTCGGTGGTTTGAGGCGTTCGCGGACACTATCACAGCTCAAAAAATATACAAGTCACGCCCTTTTTTGCCTGGGTGAAACCCTTGTGGCGAGGGGATTTATCCCCGTTCGGCTGCGCAGCAGCCGTATAGATTCTGGGGCCGCTACGCGACCAAACGGGGATAAATCCCCTCGCCACGATATCAACAGGCTTGGGATTTTCGTGCGGCAGCCTGCTGGCATATCACCCGGCGCCGCTGATCATCGGCCGAGCGCCATTCGCGAATGTCTTCGACGTGACGCGCGCAGCCGAGACAGACTTTCTGTTCGTCCAATCGGCATACGCCCGTGCACGGCGAAGGCACCGCCGGGCTGACGTTGCTGTAGAGCGGTTTCGGCGGGCGAACAAGCGCGGCATCCGTCACGAATCACAGACCTTCGAAATCGAATTCGGCGTCAGCCTGCTGCTTGACGAGACGCTGAAGCATTTCGCCCAATTGCTCTTCGCTCTTGTCGCACATCCAGCGCTCGCTTTCTTCGTCATAGTCGAAGTGGAAGCCACCGGAGACAGCGGCCAGCCACAGCTGACGCAATGGCTCCTGGCGGCTGAAGATCAACTGGCTGCCGTTTTCGAATTTGACCGTCAGCACGCCAGCCGAGCTTTCCAGATCGATGTCCAGACCGCTTTCGTCAAATATGTCTTCCAGTTTTTCCTGGGTTTCATCGACCAGATCGTGGAAACGGGCTTCGGACAAACTCATTGCGGCAACCTCAAAAATGTCTGATCAGGCTCAAGCGCCGAAAGATACGGACGCTGCCGGCCGATTGCAAAGATTAACGACCAAGCACCTGTCGGCCCATCCAACACCGCCCCCGTGGGAGCGAGCCTGCTCGCGAAAGCGGTGTGTCAGGCAACGAGCCTGTTGAATTTGCCGACGCCTTCGCGAGCAGGCTCGCTCCCACAGGGATGATGCGCATCACAGGAGCCCCGCCGGACGGGAACCCCCTCGCATAGGCAAGCTGCCGGGTGGCCGGTATACTCCGGCGCAATTAACGCATTTTCAAGGATTTCGCCATGAAGCGCCTGATCTCTTCCCTTGCTGCGCTCGTCGCGGTTGCCTGCCTGGTTTCGGCCTGTGGTCAAAAAGGCCCGCTGTACCTGCCCGATGACGACCAGGACCCGGCCGAACAAGCCCAGTCTTCGCAGAAGCAGCCATCCAAGGCTCACAAGCACGACGTTTACTAAGGGATCGCCATGGACGCTTTTAACTACCGTGGCGGGGAACTGTTCGCGGAAGGTGTGGCGCTGTCCGCCATCGCCGACCGCTTCGGCACGCCCACCTATGTCTACTCGCGCGCCCACATCGAAGCGCAATATCTGGCCTACGCCGATGCGCTGGCCGGCATGCCGCATCTGGTCTGCTTCGCGGTCAAAGCCAACTCCAACCTCGGTGTACTGAATGTCTTGGCCCGTCTCGGCGCCGGTTTCGACATCGTTTCCCGTGGTGAGCTGGAACGTGTACTGGCCGCGGGTGGCAGCGCCGACAAGATCGTTTTCTCCGGCGTCGGCAAGACCCGTGACGACATGCGCCGCGCCCTCGAAGTCGGCGTGCACTGCTTCAACGTCGAGTCCACCGATGAGCTTGAGCGCCTGCAAATGGTCGCCGCCGAGCTGGGTGTTCGCGCCCCGGTTTCGCTGCGCGTGAACCCGGACGTCGATGCCGGCACCCACCCGTACATTTCCACCGGTCTGAAAGAGAACAAGTTCGGCATCGCCATTGCCGACGCCGAAGACGTGTACGTGCGCGCCGCGCATCTGCCGAACCTGGAAGTGGTCGGTGTCGACTGCCACATCGGTTCGCAACTGACCACCCTGCCGCCGTTCATTGATGCACTCGATCGCTTGCTCGATCTGGTCGACCGCTTGGGCGATTGCGGCATTCACCTGCGCCACATCGATCTTGGTGGTGGCCTGGGCGTGCGTTATCGCGATGAGGAGCCGCCGCTGGCTGCCGACTACATCAAAGCCGTGCGCGAGCGTCTCGACGGGCGTGATCTGGCGCTGGTGTTCGAACCGGGTCGCTTCATCGTTGCCAATGGCGGCGTGCTGCTTACGCAGGTCGAATACCTCAAGCACACCGAGCACAAGGATTTCGCCATCGTCGACGCGGCGATGAACGACCTGATCCGCCCGGCGCTGTATCAGGCGTGGATGGACGTCACCGCGGTGAAACCGCGCGACAGCGCTGCACGCCAATACGACATCGTCGGCCCGATCTGCGAAACCGGCGACTTCCTCGCCAAGGACCGCGAGCTGGCGCTGGAAGAGGGCGACTTGCTGGCAGTGCATTCGGCCGGTGCCTACGGTTTCGTCATGAGCTCCAACTACAACACCCGTGGCCGTGCCGCTGAGGTGTTGGTGGATGGTGATCAGGTTTTTGAAGTGCGTCGCCGCGAAACCGTGGCGGAGCTGTTTGCCGGCGAAAGCCTGCTGCCGGAGTAACCCATGCTGCTGCGTTTTACCAAAATGCACGGCCTGGGCAACGACTTCATGGTCCTCGACCTGGTCAGCCAGCACGCGCACATTCAGCCCAAACACGCCAAGCAATGGGGCGATCGCCACACCGGGATCGGTTTCGACCAGTTGCTGATCGTCGAAGCACCGAGTAACCCGGATGTGGATTTCCGCTACCGGATCTTCAATTCCGACGGTTCGGAAGTGGAGCAGTGCGGCAACGGTGCGCGCTGCTTCGCCCGCTTCGTGCTCGACAAGCGTCTGACCGCCAAACGGCAGATCCGCGTCGAGACCAAGGGCGGCATCATCGAACTGGACGTGCGTAACGACGGCCAGATCGGCGTGAACATGGGCGCGCCGCGGCTGGTGCCGGCGGACATTCCATTCCAGGCGCCAGCGCAGGCCAGCAGCTATTCGCTGGACGTCGATGGCACCACGGTCGAACTGGCCGCCGTGTCGATGGGCAATCCCCATGCGGTCATTCGCGTGGACGACATCAACAGCGCACCGGTGCATGAACTGGGGCCGAAGATCGAGCACCATCCGCGCTTCCCGGCGCGGGTCAATGTCGGCTTCCTTCAGGTCATCGACCGCCATCGCGCGCAACTGCGTGTTTGGGAACGCGGCGCCGGGGAAACCCAGGCCTGCGGCACCGGCGCCTGTGCGGCGGCGGTGGCAGCCATCAGTCAGGGGTGGATGGATTCGCCGCTGTTGATCGACCTGCCCGGCGGGCGTCTGTCCATCGAGTGGGCCGGCCCGGGCGAACCGGTGTTGATGACCGGTCCGGCAGTGCGTGTATACGAAGGACAAGTGCGTCTTTGAGCGAGCAGAAATCATGACCGACAAGCCACAGGTACCCGCCCGACCAGTCGACGAATCAGCGTCCGAGAGCCTCGAGGCAGCCGCGGTTGCCGCCTACCTGAAGGCTCATCCGGACTTCTTCGTCGAGCACGAAGAGCTGCTGCCGTCGCTGCGCATTCCGCACCGACGCGGCGACACCGTGTCGCTGGTCGAGCGGCAGATGACCATCCTGCGCGATCGCAATATCGAGATGCGCCATCGCCTTTCGCATCTGATGGACGTGGCCCGCGACAACGATCGCCTGTTCGAAAAAACCCGCCGACTAATCCTCGCGCTGATGGATGCATCGACCCTGGAAGACGTGGTCATCAGCGTTGAAGACAGCCTGCGTCAGGATTTCCAGGTGCCCTTCGTCAGCCTGATCCTGCTCGGCGACAACCCGGCCCCGGTCGGCCGCTGGGTTACCCACGCCGATGCGCAAACCGCGATCGGCGGCCTGCTCACCGAAGGCAAAAGCGTCAGCGGCAGCCTGCGTGAACATGAGCTGGACTTCCTCTTTGGCGAAGAACAGCGCCAGCAGATCGGCTCGACCGCCGTGGTTGCCGTCAGCCATCAGGGCATTCACGGCATTCTGGCCATCGCCAGCCGCGACCCGCAGCACTACAAGAGCTCGGTCGGCACCCTGTTCCTCAGTTACATCGCCGAGGTCATGGGCCGTGTGCTGCCACGGGTCAACAGCTCGCTGCGCTCGGTACGCTGACCATGGAACGACAACTGGACGCTTACTGCGAACATCTGCGCAGTGAGCGACAGGTGTCGCCGCACACCCTGTCGGCTTATCGCCGCGACCTCGATAAAGTCCTCGGTTGGTGCATCAAGCAGAACATCGGCAGTTGGGCCGCGCTGGATATCCAGCGCCTGCGCAGCCTGATCGCCCGGTTGCATGCGCAAGGCCAGTCCTCGCGCAGCCTCGCCCGCCTGCTCTCGGCGGTGCGCGGGCTCTATCACTACCTGAATCGCGAAGGCCTGTGCGACCACGACCCGGCCACCGGTCTGGCCCCACCGAAAGGCGAACGACGCCTGCCGAAAACCCTTGATACCGATCGCGCATTGCAGCTGCTTGAAGGTGCGGTCGAGGACGATTTTCTCGCCCGGCGTGATCAGGCCATTCTGGAGCTGTTCTATTCCTCTGGCCTGCGCCTGTCCGAGCTGACCGGCCTCAATCTCGATCAACTCGACCTCGCCGACGGCATGGTTCAGGTGCTCGGCAAGGGCAGCAAGACCCGGCTGTTGCCGGTTGGCACCAAGGCCCGCGAAGCCTTGGAACACTGGTTGCAGCTTAGAGCCATGACCAACCCGGCGGACGATGCGGTGTTTGTCAGCCAGCAAGGTCGGCGTCTCGGCCCGCGCGCGATTCAGGTGCGGGTCAAACTGGCTGGCGAGCGCGAGTTGGGGCAGAACCTGCATCCGCACATGCTGCGGCACTCGTTCGCCAGCCATTTGCTCGAGTCTTCACAGGATCTGCGCGCGGTGCAGGAATTGCTCGGTCACTCTGATATCAAAACCACGCAGATCTATACCCACCTCGACTTCCAGCATCTGGCGGCGGTCTACGACAGCGCCCATCCCCGGGCCAAACGCATGAAAGGCGATGATTCATGAGCATTCAGTTGATCACCTTCGACCTCGACGACACCCTGTGGGACACCGCTCCAGTGATCGCCAGCGCCGAAACCGTGTTGCGCGAATGGCTGAGCGAGCATGCGTCGAACCTGGGCGCGGTGCCGGTGGAGCATTTGTGGTCGATTCGCGAGCGAGTGCTGACGGCCGAACCGGGCCTCAAACACCGCATCAGCGCGCTGCGCCGACGTGTGCTGTTCCATGCGCTGGAGGAAGCCGGGTATGCCCACGGCGAAGCGTCGGAGCTGGCTGACAAGGCTTTTGAAGTGTTCCTGCATGCGCGGCATCAGATCGAAGTGTTTCCCGAAGTCGAGCCGCTGCTGGAGCTGCTCGCCAATCACTACGCCCTCGGCGTGGTCACCAATGGCAATGCCGACGTGCGTCGGCTGGGGCTGGCGGATTACTTCAAGTTTGCCCTGTGCGCCGAAGACATCGGCATCGCCAAACCGGATGCGCGGCTGTTTCATGAAGCGTTGCAGCGCGGTGGTGTAAGCCCCGCAGCGGCGGTGCATGTCGGCGATCATCCCGGCGATGACATTGCTGGCGCTCAGCAGGCAGGCTTGCGCGCGGTGTGGTTCAACCCGACGGGCAAGGTCTGGGAGGCGGAGCGCTTGCCGGATGCCGAAATCCGCAGCCTGACCGATTTGCCAGCCGTTCTCGCACGCTGGAATGCCACCTAGAAATAATTTACAAACCCTGTGGGAGCGAGCCTGCTCGCGAATGCGGTGTGTCATTCAACATGTATGTCGGCTGACATGCCCTCTTCGCGAGCAGGCTGACTCCCACCGGGGACTGCATTTGTTTTCAACTAATTGATTCAGGCATAAAAAAGCCCGCAGCGACGGCGGGCTTTTTCAGCAAGCGAGCGACGCGCCTCAGATAGGGCGGCTGCCGTACTTGTTATCCGGCTTCTTGGGCGGATCGGCGACCACGTTGGCCTCCACTTCCTGCACCTTGCCGCCGCGCGCAAGGAATTCTTCCATGGCCTTGGCCAGGGCGTCACGCTCCTTGTTCTTGGCTTCGATGCTCGGCAACTCGTCGACCGATACCGCAGCCTTGGCTTTGCCTTTGGCAGCCGGGGCCGGCGTGTCGTCACCGCCATCGTCTTCGGCAACGTCTTCCGCTGCCGCTTCCAGGCCTTCCTCGGCCTCGTCTTCGTCGCCTACTTCGAGGTCGTCGTTTTCCAGATCATCGTCGCTCATGTTCTACCTCATGACTTGCCAAAAGCAGATTAGTTATAGACCAGCTTTGGCGGCTGTCGAAGCCGCCGTTGAAAAATCTTCTGCCGCTGCCCGGCAGCGGCTCATGCCTGTTCACCGTGCAAGGTGGCGAGGACTTTACGGGCACCGCCATGATCACGGTGCTCGCCCAGATAAATCCCTTGCCAGGTACCCAGTGCCAGCCGCCCTGCCGCAACCGGCAGACTGATCTGGCAACCGAGCACGCTGGCCTTGAAGTGCGCCGGGAGATCATCCGGGCCTTCGTCGTTGTGCTCGTAGCCGTCCGTTCCTTGTGGGATCAGACGATTGAAAAATCGTTCGAAGTCGCGACGAACTGCCGGATCGGCGTTCTCGTTGATGGTCAACGACGCCGACGTGTGCTGCAGCCACAAATGCAACAGACCGACCCGACAGGCCTTGAGTTCAGGCAAGCCTGCGAGCAACTCGTCCGTCACCAGATGAAAGCCCCGGGGCCTTGCCCGCAGGGTTATCAGAGTCTGTTGCCACATACAGTTCTCCGCTCGTTCGGGGCGCATTCTAGCGTGCTCTGAAAAAAAACAAAGGCCCTAATATTCCTGCAGCGATGTAAGCGATTGCCCGCAGAAAAAGCCTCGTCGTAAAGACGACCAAAGCCGTAAGAAAAATCCTTTCAGCCGCTCCCTGAATGACAAATCCCGGACAAAAAAATGCCCGGCGAACCGGGCAATTTTTTTATCGCGCGTACTTACAGGTTGTAGCCGCGTTCGTTGTGTTGTGCCAGATCGAGGCCGACCGACTCTTCTTCCTCGGTTACGCGCAGACCCATGACGGCGTCCAGCACCTTGAGGATGATGAAGGTGACGATCGCGGTGTAGATCACCGTGAAGCCGACGCCTTTGATCTGAATCCAGACCTGCGCGCCAATGTCAGTCACGGTGCCGAAGCCGCCCAGTGCCGGTGCGGCAAACACACCGGTGAGGATCGCGCCGAGGATACCGCCGATGCCGTGCACGCCGAAGGCGTCCAGGGAATCGTCATAGCCGAGTTTGCGTTTGAGGGTGGTGGCGCAGAAGAAGCACACCACGCCTGCGGCCAGACCGATCACCAGTGCACCCATCGGGCCCACGGTGCCAGCGGCCGGGGTGATCGCGACCAGACCGGCGACCACACCCGAAGCAATACCCAGTGCGCTTGGCTTGCCGTGGGTGACCCATTCGGCAAACATCCAGCCCAGTGCCGCAGCGGCAGTGGCGATCTGGGTAACCAGCATGGCCATACCGGCAGTGCCGTTGGCAGCAGCAGCGGAACCGGCGTTGAA
>NZ_JH635998.1:2417509-2422014 GCF_000257605.1 Pseudomonas sp. R62 | reverse complement strand
ATCGCCGCGCCCATCAGGGTGTAGCCGAGGTTATGCGGAGCCATTGGTGTGGTCGGGAAGCCTTTGCGCTTGCCCAGTACCAGGCACGCGACCAGACCGGCGATACCGGCGTTGATGTGCACCACGGTGCCGCCAGCGAAGTCGAGCACGCCCCAGTCCCACATCAGGCCGCCGTTACCGGACCAGACCATGTGCGCGATCGGTGCATAAACCAGCGTGAACCAGATGCCCATGAAGATCAGCATCGCGGAGAACTTCATGCGCTCGGCGAACGCACCGACGATCAGCGCCGGGGTGATGATCGCGAAGGTCATCTGGAAGGTGATGAACACCGCCTCAGGGAACAGCGCCGCCGGGCCGGTGATGCTCGAAGGCGTGACACCGGCGAGGAACGCCTTGCCCATGCCGCCGAAGAACGAATTGAAGTTGACGACGCCCTGCTCCATGCCGGTAGTGTCGAAGGCAATGCTGTAGCCATAAATGACCCACAGGATGCTGATCAGACCGGTAATGGCGAAGCACTGCATCAGCACGGAAAGAATGTTTTTCGAGCGAACCATACCGCCGTAGAACAGCGCCAGGCCGGGAATGGTCATGAACAGCACGAGCGCTGTCGAGGTGAGCATCCAGGCGGTGTCGCCGGAATTGAGGACTGGCGCTGCCACTTCGTCTGCCGCCATGGCGATGCCGGGCATTACGATGGACAACAGGGCGCCTAGCCCTGCGAATTTACGCAGAGTCATATTGTTTTCTCCTGGGGCGTTGGGTTTGTGGCGGCGCTTAGATCGCGTCGGTATCGGTTTCGCCGGTACGGATGCGGATCGCCTGTTCCAGATTGACCACGAAGATCTTGCCGTCACCGATCTTGCCGGTGTTGGCCGCTTTGGTTATCGCCTCGATAACCCGATCCAGATCCTTGTCGTCGATGGCCACGTCGATTTTCACCTTGGGCAGAAAATCGACCACATATTCCGCGCCACGATACAGCTCGGTGTGACCCTTCTGCCGGCCGAAGCCTTTGACTTCAGTGACGGTAATGCCCTGCACGCCGATTTCGGACAGCGACTCGCGCACGTCGTCCAACTTGAACGGCTTGATGATGGCAGTGACTAGCTTCATGAAACTCTCTCCCGAATTGGTGGACTTGCCCCAGGAAAACAAACCCGTCTCAAGTCTAAGCGCAGTGCCTGGCTTTGTAACGCATCGTTGACGCCAGCTAACCGCATCAGACGAAACTCCCCGCTTCGTCTGCCGCACTGCATTCGTCACAGCGACTGCATCAGTGCATGGGTCGAGGGTGACTAAGCAGAAACCTTGCCAGCTCGGCAAAAACCCTGCATTTCAATCTCTTGGCCCGTGTTGCACGCGCTCGGGCAGAAAAGCTTTTGCCGATACGCACAACAACGGTGCGCCACCGTCCGTCCCCCTGCGCGAAAAGCGTGCATCCGTGCAACGGGATTGACTATAGACACTGCGTGATACACTGCCGGCCATTGTTTCCAGGACATTTCCCATGCTCGCGCCCAAAGACTTCCTCGACGCCCTGAGCGGCACCGCCTCCCGCCTGTTCAGCGGCGATACCCCGCTGCCGAAAGCCGAAATCGAAAGCCAGTTCAAAATGCTGCTGCAAAGTGCCTTCAGCAAACTCGATCTGGTCAGCCGGGAAGAGTTTGATAGTCAGATGGTGGTGTTGGCTCGCACGCGGGCACGGCTTGAGAGTCTTGAAGCGAAGGTGGCGGAGATGGAGGCGAAACTGAATCCGCCGGCTGAATAGCACCACTACTGACAGTGAAGGTTGGGCACGCTCTTCAGCTTTAAAGGCGTCGAAAAAAACCTTCAAGCGTTTTCCTTCAAGCAGCCTTCAGCTCCACTGCCTAGATTCACTATCAAGCGCAATGTGCCAGCCGCTCGACCTGATCACGGATTGCAGCTCCTCTTTCAATTTCGGCTTTTCGCAGATCGTAGGTCGATTGGAGGTTCAGCCAAAACTCAGGAGTGGTGTCCAGACAGATTGAAAGTCTTAAAGCCATGTCAGCGCTGATGCCCCGGCGCTGTAGAACGATATCGTTCACCGTCGGAGTAGACACCCTCAATGCTCTCGCCAACGCAGCGGCTGTAAGGCTCAAAGGCTCCAGATACTCCTCTTTGAGGATCTCGCCGGGATGGACCGGACGCATACCATTCTTGGTCATATTCACCTCAGTGATAATCGACGATTTCAACATCCTCGGGCCCATTCAGGCCCCAGACGAAGCAAATTCGCCATTGGGCGTTGATACGAATACTGCATTGCCCCTTCCGATCGCCTCACAGAGACTCGAGCCGATTTCCGGGAGGAGATCGGAGATCAGCCAACGCAGCTGCCGCATCAAGCATCGTCAGCTTACGTTCCGCGACACTCAATATGGCTGACCAGAAACGGGTTTTACCACTTCGGAACAGGTATTCGGTTTCAGGACATCTGAAGCTAACGATCATAGTTTAAAGCTTAACGTTATGCATTAACGCTGAGTTTATTCGTGAAAATCATTAGCGCAAACGGATGATCTTGCGATTTGGGTGTTCTCTCAGGACTTTCAGAAACGGACTACGCATGCTTGCTGGTTCTTACTGAACCCGTAGCTATCTCCTACACAAACTCTCCCCTATTCCCGTTTGCCATGCCCTGGCGAGTTCCTGGCATTTCTTGCGGCAACATCCTGCGAAATTTTTGCGCTCCACTCACCCCACTAAAATGGCATCGCCCTACTACCCTTCAAAAACCCGCAGGAAGCGGCTCCCCGATTCAGCTCAAGGAACGACCATGTCCCTCTCCATTGTCCACAGTCGCGCCCAGATTGGCGTGGAAGCCCCCGCTGTCACCGTCGAAGTCCATCTGGCCAACGGTCTGCCGTCGCTGACCATGGTCGGCCTGCCTGAAGCGGCAGTGAAGGAGAGCAAGGATCGGGTGCGCAGTGCGATCATCAATTCCGGGCTGCAATTTCCGGCGCGGCGGATCACCTTGAATCTGGCGCCGGCGGACCTGCCCAAGGATGGCGGGCGCTTCGATCTGGCAATTGCCTTGGGGATTTTGTCGGCCAGCGTGCAGGTGCCGTGTCTGACCCTGGACGAGGTGGAATGTCTGGGTGAATTGGCATTGTCCGGTGCCGTGCGACCAGTGCGTGGCGTGCTGCCGGCGGCACTGGCGGCGCGCAAGGCCGGGCGGGCGTTGGTGGTGCCTCGAGCGAATGCGGAAGAGGCGTGCCTGGCTTCGGGGCTGAAAGTGTTCGCAGTCGATCATTTGCTGGAAGCGGTGGCGCATTTCAATGGGCACACACCGGTCGAGCCGTACACATCAGATGGCTTGATGCATGCCGCCAAACCCTATCCCGACCTCAACGAGGTGCAAGGGCAGACAGCCGCCAAACGCGCACTGCTGATTGCCGCAGCGGGGGCGCACAACTTGTTGTTCAGCGGGCCTCCGGGAACCGGCAAGACGCTGCTGGCCAGTCGTCTGCCAGGATTATTGCCGCCGCTATCCGAATGCGAAGCGCTGGAAGTGGCAGCGATTCAATCGGTCGCCAGCGGGGTTCCCTTGACTCACTGGCCGCAGCGGCCGTTCAGGCAACCGCACCATTCGGCTTCAGGGCCGGCATTGGTCGGTGGCAGCTCGAAGCCACAACCCGGCGAAATCACCCTCGCCCACCATGGCGTACTGTTTCTCGATGAGTTGCCGGAGTTTGATCGCAAGGTTCTGGAGGTGCTGCGCGAGCCGTTGGAGTCCGGGCATATCGTCATCGCTCGGGCCAAGGATCGCGTACGTTTCCCCGCACGGTTTCAATTGGTGGCAGCGATGAATCCGTGTCCCTGTGGATATCTTGGCGAACCCAGCGGCAAGTGCTCGTGCACACCGGACATGGTCCAGCGCTATCGCAACAAACTGTCAGGGCCGCTGCTGGATCGGATTGATCTGCACCTGACCGTCGCGCGGGAGGCAACCGCATTGAATCCGGCAGCCAAGCCAGGCGAAAACAGCGCCAGCGCTGCGGCGTTGGTGGCCGAAGCGCGGGAGCGCCAGCAGAAACGTCAGGGCTGTGCCAATGCGTTTCTGGATCTGCCGGGGCTCAAGCGTCACTGCAAGTTATCCACAGCCGATGAAAAATGGCTGGAGGCGGCCTGCGAACGACTAATCCTGTCGCTGCGCTCGGCGCATCGCCTGCTCAAGGTCGCGCGCACGCTGGCGGATCTTGAACAGGCCGATGCGATTACCCGCGAGCATCTGGCCGAGGCACTGCAATACCGGCCGGCGACACCTTAATGCTCAGTCAGATCAACCAGCGGTGCCTGACGCACTTCAGTGTCGCGCCCGGCCTGAATCTCGGTCACGCGCTTCAAAGCGTTATCCACAGCCACCTTGTCCGCGAGGAGGCTGTAGCTGATCTGGAACTGTTTATGTTCTTTCGGCGCAATGGTCGGCACCAGATTCAACGGCCGCTGATAGCGACGGTTGTAGGAGAAACTGGTTC
>NZ_JH635998.1:2403072-2417053 GCF_000257605.1 Pseudomonas sp. R62 | reverse complement strand
CTCCAGCCCAGTGACGTAGCCTTGCCCTTGGGTGTCGGTGTTTTTCCACAGCGAGAACACCGGCAACTGCTGAGTATTGAAGCCAACGGATACGCCGAGGCTACCGGCCTTGTTGTGCAGCACGGTGACGGTGTCACCCTTGGCGTCCGCATACGGCACGACGTTGTAGACAGTTTCGTCGTAGTCCTTGGTTGGCCCGCGATAGGTCTGCCAGTCGGGCAGATCACCCTTGGCCTTCTCGTTGAACGGCGAAACCTGCTTCACCGGCGCTGCGAACTTTGCGCCCTGCTCAAGAAACGGCGTGCTGAAGTTGCTGTGATACAGCGCCTGATATTCCTTCGCATAGTCGCCGTTGTTGGTCAGGGTGTCGTTGAGGGCGAAGCTGGCGCTGCCCGGTTCGGTGATCAGTTGGGTCGCTACCGAGAAATCGACTTTCTTGAATGCCTGCTCTTTCAGCTCGCCACGCAGCGTGATGGCATACGGCGGCTTCTCGTCGATGTGCAAAGTGACGGTGCTGGCCGGGATGTTGGCGGCGCGACCGTGCAAGGTCAGCAATTCGCCGTTGTCCATGCCGGGATGGCCAACCCACTCGTAACCGCAACGGGTGACCAGTTCATTGAAACCTTCGAGCCAGCCCAGGCCACCGCGACCGTTGAGTTCGATGAACGCCGGGTTGACCACGTCCTTGACCGGCGAATCCCAGCCCATCCGCACGTCGCCCACCGAAGCCTGCAACACATTCATGCCACGGGTCGGCACGACCGACAGCTTCATCGTGCCGTTATCGATATCGACAATGCCGACGCCCTCCTGACGACCGCCATGCAGGGTACGCAGGGTCACGGAAAACGGTTTGGCGGTTTTTACGCCGAGTTGCTCACTGGTGATCGTCCAGTTTTTTGCCGGAGTATTTGCGTCGAGCAGGACATAGTCCCAGGCCATGGCGTGAGAAGCGGCAGAGAATGCGCCGAGGGCGACGAGGAGTTTGAGCGGGGTCATGGCAGCAGCCTTTATTGGAGTTGTGCCATTTTTATAGCGCTGCGGAAACGTTTCAGCAAGTGCAAAAACCGGTTTGTGCCGGAGCATTCGCGAGCAAGCTCGCTCCCACCGGATTTTCGGCTGCTCACACGATTTGTGAACGACCGCGGAAACTGTGGGAGCGAGCTTGCTCGCGAAAACTGTTTCAACGACACATCAGCGGAAGCGATCAACCTCGGAACGCAGATCCGCCGCCAGCTTCTCCAACTCTTTAGCGGTGACAGCCAGGTTCGACACCACCTCACGCTGCTCGCTGTTGGCCAAGGCGATGCTCTGCAAATTGCTGCTCAGCAACGTCGCAGTGCTGCTCTGCTCCTGAGTGGCGGTGGTGATCGCGGCGAACTGCTGGCCTGCCGAACGGCTCTGCTCATCGATCCGCGCCAGCGCCGAGGCGACATTGGCGTTGCGCGACAGGCCTTCCTGCATCAGCACATTGCCCTGTTCCATGGTGCTGATCGCGTTGCCGGTTTCCTGCTGAATGCTGTGGATCATGCTGGAGATTTCGTCGGTCGCCTGACGGGTACGCGAGGCGAGGCTGCGCACTTCGTCCGCGACCACGGCAAAACCGCGACCCTGCTCACCGGCACGGGCAGCTTCGATTGCTGCGTTAAGTGCCAACAGGTTGGTCTGCTCGGCGATGGAGGTGATCACACCCACGATGCCGCCGATTTCCTGCGAGCGCTGCCCCAGCGTGTTGATCACGCTGGCGGTGCTGTTCAGCGCGCCAGCGATCTGCTCCAGCGACGACGACGCTTCTTCCATCGAGCTGCGGCCAATCTGCGTCTGCTGAGCGTTTTCCTGCGCCAGGCGCTGGGTCGCGCCCATGTTGTCGGCGATGTTCAGCGAGGTGGCGCTGAACTCTTCCACGGCGCCGGCCATGCTGGTGATTTCGCCCGACTGCTGCTCCATGCCTTCGTAAGCACCACCGGACAAACCGGACAGCGCCTGCGCACGGCTGTTGACCTCTTCCGAAGCGCGGCGGATGTGCTCGACCATGGTCGACAGCGCCTGGCTCATCTGGTTGAACGCGCGGGACAGCTGACCGATTTCATCGTGGCTCGATACGTTCAGCCGCACACTCAGATCACCCGCGCCCAAGGCTTCGGCCTGACGCACCAGATCGCCCAGCGGTGCGAGTTTGCTGCGCAGCAGCCAGACCACGGAACCGACCGCGAGCAACATCGCCAGCAGGCTGCCGATCGCCAGTTGCGTACCGACGCTCCAGGTCACCGCGCGGATCTCGGCTTTCGGCATGCTCGCCACCACCGACCACGGGCCACCTTCGAACGGCACGGCGATGCTGTAGAAGTCCTCACCCTTGTCGCTCCAGAACTCACCCTTGCCCGGGGTTTTCACCAGGTTGTTGATGGTCGGGGCGGCTTGATCCAGGTTTTCGACGCCGGCAATCGGCACCAGCCATTTGTTCTGCTCGTCGAGCAGCGCCAGCGAGCCGGTCTTGCCAATGCGGAAGCGCTTGAGATTGGCGAACTGCGCGTTCTGCGCATCGGTGTAGTCGAAGCCGACGTACAGCACGGCGATTATCTTGCCGCCCGCATCGCGCACCGGGGTGTACTGCGACATGTAGTAGCGCTCGAACAGCAACGAGCGGCCGACATAACTCTGCCCCGCCATCAGTTTCGCGTACGCCGGGTTGGCATGATCGAGCACGGTGCCGATGGCACGGGTGCCGTCCTGCTTGCTGACGTTGGTGCTGACGCGAATGAAGTCTTCGCCGCTGCGCACGAATACCGTGGCCACACCAGCGGTCATCTGCTTGAACTCGTCAACTTCCTTGAAGTTGTTGTTCAGCACCTCGTTGCCCAGATGCAGGCCCGGAGTCTGCACGCCGGCCACGGTCACTGGCTGATCGGGGTGCACACTCAAACCACTGCCGAAGCGCTTTTCGAACAGCCCGCTCAGGCGCAGGGTGCTTTCACGCAGCGTACCGTGGAAGGTACTCAGCTGATCGGCCAGCAGCCGGGCCTCACTGGCCAGATGCTCTTCACGGGTGGCGAGGTTGGCGGAATCCAGCGAACGCAAGGCGAACACCGTACTGCCGCTGATGACTATCGCCAGTATCACAGCAAGGGCAAGGCCCAGCTGCGAGGCGATCCGAGCACGAGGTTGAGACATGAACAGCTCCTGGCCGAGCCACCGAATCCTCCTTGATCGCGGTAATTGCCCGGAAAATATTCTAATAATGGGGGTAGCGCGGAACCGGCACGACGGTTCCACATGCTCGTAGTCGGCGGAAAATCCGAATACTTGAGCGGATTGCGTGGGTATGGCGCAGTAGTGGCATTGTGCCGGCTCGAACGTTTCAGCTCAAGCGCTCTACCGCCGGCAATTGCATGGCGCGGACTTCGCCTTGGAGAAAATCGCTGAGGCGGCGCAAACGTTCACCTCCCGGACGCGGTTTCGGCCACACCAGGTAGTAATTCAGGCCACTGGCGACGGCGGTCGGCCACGGCAGGCTCAAGCGTCCTTGCGCAACGTCTTCGGCAACCATCAGCAAATCGCCCATCGACACACCGTAGCCGCGCGCCGCCGCGATCATGCCCAGCTCCAGGGTGTCGAACACCTGTCCGCCCTTGAGCGAGACCTGATCGGACAGGCCCATGCGCTCCAGCCAACTGCGCCAGTCGCGGCGATCCGGGGTCGGGTGCAGCAATTCAGCAGCCGCCAGACGCGCTACGTCCCAAGGTTGGTCATTGAGCAGGTTCGGCGCGCCGACCGGAATCAATTCCTCGGGAAACAGCAGGCTCGCTTCCCAGTCCGGTGGGAAATGCCCGTCACTGAGCAACACCGCGCAATCGAACGGTTCATTGTTGAAGTCCACCGAATCGATATCCATCCATGCGCTGGTCAGTTGCACCTCATTGCCCGGCTGCAAATGGCGGAAGCGACTCAACCGCGCCAGCAGCCAACGCATGGTCAGGGTCGATGGCGCTTTCATGCGCAGGATGTCGTCCTCGGCGCGCAAGGTATTGCAGGCGCGCTCAAGGGCGGCGAAGCCTTCGCGGATACCGGGTAACAGCAGCCGCGCCGATTCGGTGAGTTGCAGGTTGCGCCCGCTGCGATGAAACAGCCGACAGGCGAAGTGCTCTTCAAGTGTGCGCATGTGCCGACTGACCGCGCTCTGGGTGATCGACAGTTCTTCCGCCGCGCGGGTGAACGAGCTGTGTCGCGCTGCCGCTTCGAATGCGCGCAGGGCATACAACGGCGGAAGGCGTCGGGACATACACAAAGCTCCAATAGCGGGGATACAGCCAATTCGGCAGGACGATTCAGGATGAGTATTAATCATGCCACCCATCCTTTTTATCCCTTTGTGCAAAGCCTGCCAAGCGCCGAGAATCGACGCTCTTCTGCTTCCTCTGATATTTGGGTGGTGATGACCATGCAGCATCCTGTGCGTACCGAACTCTGGGCCATTCTGCGGCTGGCGGGGCCGCTGATTGCTTCGCAGTTGGCGCACATGCTGATGGTGCTGACCGACACCCTGATGATGGCGCGCCTCAGCCCCGAAGCGCTGGCCGGTGGCGGCCTCGGTGCCGCGAGCTACTCGTTCGTGTCGATTTTCTGCATCGGCGTGATTGCAGCGGTCGGCACACTGGTGGCAATCCGTCAGGGTGCCGGCGACATCATCGGTGCCGCACGCCTGACCCAGGCCGGACTGTGGCTGGCCTGGCTGATGGCCCTCGGCGCCGGGCTGTTGTTGTGGAACCTCAAACCGGTGTTGCTGCTGTTCGGCCAAACCGAAACCAACGTCAACGCCGCCGGGCAATTTCTCATCGCCCTGCCCTTCGCCCTGCCCGGCTACCTGAGCTTCATGGCCCTGCGCGGTTTTACCAGTGCAATCGGCCGGGCGACGCCAGTGATGGTCATCAGCCTCGCCGGTACGGTGGCCAACTTCCTGCTCAACTACGCGCTGATCATCGGCATGTTCGGCCTGCCACAACTGGGCCTGACCGGTATCGGTCTGGTCACGGCGATTGTCGCCAACTGCATGGCACTGGCGCTGGCCTGGCATATCCGCCGGCATCCGGCGTATGACGCTTATCCGTTGCGCGCCGGCCTGTCGCGGCCGAACCGGCAATACCTGAAAGAACTGTGGCGTCTGGGCCTGCCGATTGGCGGCACCTATGCGGTGGAAGTCGGGCTGTTTGCCTTTGCCGCGTTGTGCATGGGCACCATGGGCAGTACGCAGATGGGCGCGCATCAAATTGCCCTGCAAATAGTTTCGGTGGCGTTCATGGTCCCGGCCGGGATGTCTTACGCCATCACCATGCGCGTCGGCCAACACTATGGCGCCGGGCAATTGGTCGATGCGCGCATGTCCGGGCGTGTCGGCATCACTTTCGGTGCCGTGGTGATGCTCGGCTTTGCCCTGGTGTTCTGGCTGTGGCCGAACCAGTTGGTCGGCCTGTTCCTTGACCACAACGATCCGGCGTTTGCCGAGGTGATCCGTCTGGCGGTGAGCCTGTTGGCAGTAGCGGCGTGGTTCGAGCTGTTCGACGGCACGCAGACGATTGCCATGGGCTGTATTCGTGGGCTCAAGGATGCCAAGACTACGTTTCTGGTGGGGCTCGCTTGCTATTGGCTGATTGGCGCGCCGGCGGCGTGGTGGATGGCGTTCCATCTCAATTGGGGGCCGACGGGTGTCTGGTGGGGTCTGGCGTTGGGCCTGGCCTGCGCGGCGGTGAGCCTGACGCTGGCGTTTGAATGGAAGATGCAGCGGATGATTCGGCGCGAGCCAGTTGCAGAGAGGTTCGAGGCCATCGGCGCGGATTAAGATCAAAAGATCGCAGCCTTCGGCGGCTCCTACAAGGGAACACATTCCAAGGTAGGAGCTGCCGAAGGCTGCGATCTTTTAAATGGCTTCCACCGAAGCCTGCTGACTGGCTCCAAAGGTCAGATATTCCACCAACTCATCCAGCGGCAGCGGTCGGCTGATCAGGTAACCCTGTACCTGATCGCAGCCGAACCCGCGCAACAACTCCAGTTGCTCCGGCGTCTCGACGCCCTCGGCGACCACTTCCAGATGAAGGTTGTGCGCGAGGTTGATCATCGCGTGCACCAGTTTGCGGTTCTCTTCGCGCTGTTCCATGCCGCCGACAAAACTCTTGTCGATCTTCAGCAAGGTGATGGGCAGGCTGTTGAGGTGCACGAACGAGGAAAACCCGGTGCCGAAATCGTCCAGCGAGAAGCGCACACCGAGGCGGCCGAGGGCGTCCATGGTCTGCTTGACCAGATCGCTGCGCCGCATAACCGCGGTTTCGGTCAGTTCGAATTCCAGCCACTGCGCCTCGACGCCGCGCTCGGCGATCAGGCGGCTAAGTGTCGGCAGCAACTGGCTGTCCTGAAACTGGCGGAACGACAGATTGATCGCCATGTGCAGCGCCGGCAGCCCCTGCTCGCGCAAGGCCTGCATATCACGCAAGGCGCGGGAAATCACCCAGTAGCCCAGCGGCACGATCAGACCGCTCTGCTCGGCCAGCGGGACGAACTCGCTCGGTGGCAACAGACCGCGCTCGCCATGACGCCAGCGCACCAGCGCTTCGAGGCCGACAATCTGGCCGTCTTCAAGATTCAGGCGTGGCTGGTAATGCAGTTCCAGCTCATCGCGGCGCAAGGCCCGGCGCAGTTCGCTCTCAAGGTCGGCCATGCTCCGCGCGTTGCGGTTGATGCGTTCGTTGAAGATATGAAAAGTGCAGCCCTGCGTGCTCTTGGCCTGCTGCATGGCGATATGGGCGTGCCACATCAGTGGATCGGCACCGCCATTGGCGCGGGCATGGGCGATGCCGAGGCTGGAACCGATCAGCAGGCTTTCGCCGTCAACCCAGTAAGGTTCGGCCAACGCTTCAGTGATGCGTTCGGCCATCCACTCGGCGCGTTGCGGTGCACGACGGGTATCGATCAGCAGAGCGAATTCATCGCTGCCCAGCCGTGCCAGTTGATCGCCGGCCTCCAGCTGACTTTTCAGCCGCGCGACCACTTGCAGGATCAAGCGATCGCCGGCCTGATGACCAAGGGCATCGTTGGCATGGCGGAAGTTGTCGAGATCGAGATGGCCGAGGGCGAGACCGCGACCGTCGCCTTCGGCAAGGCGCGCCGTGAGCAGGGTCTGGAAGCCCTGACGGTTGGCGATACCGGTCAGCGGGTCCTGTTCGGCGAGGCGCTGAAGAGTGTTTTCCAGCACGCCGCGCTCGCGCACATGGCGCAGGCAACGCTGGAGCATGCCGGCGTCGAGGGCGTCGAACACCAGCCAGTCGCTGACACCGACCGGCGCGGTGGCCGGTTCGTGCTCCAGCAGCAGAACGGTCGGCAGGCTGCAACGCCCGGGCGGCGGTTGCAACGCCGGCAGAGTAAGTAATACCGCGTGGCGGTTGTCCTCGAACAGGCGGCTGACCGAATCCCAGTTCGGCGCGCTGATCAGCACCGCCGCGCTCCCCATCGGAGCCAGACACTCACGCAACAACGCTGTCCACGCTGGCTCTTCGGCCAGTAGCAGCAAACGCAAGGGTTCGACAGGCGTAGACAAGCTGACTCCCTAGACTCTGCAATGATGTAGGCGGGGCATTATGCCGTTGTGCTGAACAATGACCAATGCGTTGTCTGATGACAACGGCATCGAAACGTTATTTTGTGTCACGAATGAGAACATTAGCCGCAAAATCCCCGCGTATCCTGCGTGAAAGTAACAAAAGCGGCAAATCTGAATCGCGTGCTGCGTCACAAGTCGGACAGAGCAGCAGAAATCGCTGAGCCTGTTAAAATGCCGGCCCATTTCGTCAACGACTCCCGAATTTTCGTATGTCCCGACTCAATCCCCGGCAGCAAGAAGCCGTGAACTACGTCGGCGGCCCTCTATTGGTGCTCGCCGGTGCTGGCTCCGGCAAGACCAGCGTGATCACGCGCAAGATCGCGCACCTGATCCAGAACTGCGGCATCCGCGCCCAGTACATCGTCGCCATGACCTTTACCAACAAGGCCGCGCGCGAGATGAAAGAGCGGGTCGGCACCCTGTTGCGTGCCGGCGAAGGGCGTGGCCTGACCGTCTGCACCTTCCACAACCTGGGCCTGAACATCATCCGCAAGGAGCATGCGCGGCTGGGCTACAAACCCGGTTTCTCGATCTTCGACGAGACCGACGTCAAAGCCCTGATGACCGACATCATGCAGAAGGAATACGCAGGCGACGACGGCGTCGACGAGATCAAGAACATGATCGGCGCCTGGAAAAACGACCTGATCCTGCCCGCCCAGGCCCTGGAAAACGCGCGCAACCCCAAGGAACAAACCGCCGCCATCGTCTACACCCACTATCAGCGCACGCTCAAGGCGTTCAACGCGGTGGACTTCGATGACCTGATCCTGCTGCCGGTAAAGCTCTTCGAAGAACACGCCGACATTCTCGAAAAGTGGCAGAACAAGGTGCGTTACCTGCTGGTCGACGAATACCAGGACACCAACGCCAGCCAGTATTTGCTGGTGAAGATGCTCATCGGCAAGCGCAACCAGTTCACCGTGGTCGGCGACGATGACCAGTCGATCTACGCCTGGCGTGGCGCGCGCCCGGAAAACCTGATGCTGCTCAAGGACGACTATCCGTCCTTGAAAGTGGTGATGCTCGAGCAGAACTACCGCTCCACCAGCCGCATCCTGCGCTGCGCCAACGTGCTGATCTCGAACAACCCGCACGAATTCGAAAAACAGCTGTGGAGCGAGATGGGCCACGGCGACGAGATCCGCGTGATCCGCTGCCGCAACGAGGACGCCGAAGCCGAGCGCGTGGCCATGGAAATCCTCAGCCTGCACTTGCGCACCGACCGCCCGTACAGCGATTTTGCGATTCTCTATCGCGGTAACTACCAGGCCAAGCTGATCGAATTGAAGCTGCAACACCATCAGGTGCCGTATCGCCTGAGCGGCGGCAACAGCTTCTTCGGTCGCCAGGAAGTGAAGGACCTGATGGCCTACTTCCGCCTGATCGTCAACCCGGATGACGACAACGCCTTCCTGCGCGTGATCAATGTGCCGCGCCGCGAGATCGGCTCGACCACCCTGGAAAAGCTCGGCAACTACGCCACCGAGCGCAAGATCTCGATGTACGCCGCCACCGACGAAATTGGCCTGGGCGAGCACCTGGACAGCCGCTTCACCGATCGCCTGGCGCGCTTCAAGCGCTTCATGGACAAGGTCCGCGAGCAGTGCGCCGGCGAAGATCCGATCTCGGCGCTGCGCAGCATGGTCATGGACATCGACTACGAGAACTGGCTGCGTACCAACAGCTCCAGCGACAAGGCTGCGGACTACCGCATGGGCAACGTCTGGTTCCTGATCGAGGCATTGAAAAACACCCTTGAGAAAGACGAAGACGGCGAGATGACCGTCGAGGACGCCATCGGCAAACTGGTGCTGCGTGACATGCTCGAGCGCCAACAGGAAGAAGAGGACGGTGCCGAAGGTGTGCAGATGATGACGCTGCACGCCTCCAAAGGGCTGGAATTTCCCTACGTGTTCATCATGGGCATGGAAGAGGAAATCCTCCCGCACCGTTCCAGCATCGAAGCCGACACCATCGAAGAAGAACGCCGCTTGGCCTATGTGGGCATCACCCGCGCCCGCCAGACCCTGGCCTTTACCTTCGCTGCCAAGCGCAAGCAGTACGGTGAAATCATCGACTGCGCGCCGAGCCGCTTCCTCGATGAGCTGCCGCCAGACGATCTGGCCTGGGAAGGCAACGACGACACCCCGACTGAAGTCAAAGCCGTGCGCGGTAATAGCGCATTGGCCGATATACGCGCGATGTTAAAGCGCTAGAATCGACTACTTTTTAATCTACCTTCGGCGCCCATCGCGCCAACAGAGGAAGCTGTTGTGGAAGCACTGCACAAAAAAATCCGCGAAGAAGGCATCGTGCTTTCCGATCAGGTCCTGAAAGTCGACGCTTTCCTGAACCACCAGATCGACCCGGCCCTGATGAAGCTGATCGGTGACGAATTCGCCGCGCTCTTCAAGGATTCCGGGATCACCAAGATCGTCACCATCGAAGCCTCGGGCATCGCCCCGGCGATCATGACCGGTCTGAACCTCGGCGTGCCGGTGATCTTCGCCCGCAAGCAACAGTCGCTGACCCTGACTGAAAACCTGCTCTCGGCGACCGTCTACTCGTTCACCAAGAAGACCGAAAGCACCGTGGCCATTTCCCCGCGCCACCTGACCAGCAGCGACCGCGTGCTGATCATCGACGACTTCCTGGCCAACGGTAAGGCGTCGCAAGCGCTGATCTCGATCATCAAACAGGCCGGCGCCACCGTTGCCGGTCTGGGCATCGTCATCGAGAAGTCGTTCCAGGGCGGCCGCGCCGAACTGGACTCGCAGGGCTACCGCGTCGAGTCGCTGGCTCGCGTGCAATCGCTGAAGGATGGCGTCGTCACCTTCATCGAGTAACCAGCGGCCCCTAGTTATCCCCTGTGGGAGCGAGCCTGCTCGCGAATGCATTGTGTCAGTCACCCTGTTGAGTGAATGACCCACCGCTTTCGCGAGCAGGCTCGCTCCCACAGTGGGTTCTGGTGTGGGCAGTTATTGCGCGGTAGCTTTGAGGCCTGTGAGCAGCAGGCGTTGGAAAAGGTCCTCCTTCAGGCCCTCCGGATTGGTCAGCTGCATCCGCTCAAGATGTTCCGGGAACACTGAGGCCTCCGGCGCATCCAGCGCTGCCTTGCCCAAGTCGAGAATCTCGGTCAGCTTGAACTTGCTCTTCAGCCAGTTCAGCGCGCGCAGCAGATCCCGTTCGATGGCGGTGAAATCACAGCCCAGCGGATACTCCGGAAACAGGTTCGGATGCCGTGCGGCAATCGCCTGCAAGCGTTGCGGTGTGTTGTCGGCAAATCGTGGATCGAGACGGAAATCCTTTGGCAGCTTGCCGACTTTCTGCGCCTGCTCGATCAGCCCCGGCTGGAAGCGAGAATCACTGATGTTGAGCAGCGCTTCGATCACCGCTGCGTCGGATTTTCCGCGCAGGTCGGCGATGCCGTATTCGGTGACGACGATGTCGCGCAGGTGCCGCGGGATCGTGCAGTGGCCGTAGTCCCAGACGATATTGGAGCTGACCTCGCCGCCGGACTCGCGCCAGCTGCGCAGGATCAACATCGATCGCGCGCCCTCCAGCGCGTGGCCCTGAGCAACAAAGTTGTACTGGCCGCCAACACCGCTGAGCACGCGTCCGTCTGCCAATTGATCAGCCACGCCGGCGCCGAGCAGAGTCATGGTGAACACGGTGTTGATGAAGCGCGCATCGATGCGCTGCAAGCGCTTGAGCTCTTCCTGGCCGTACAGCTCGTTGATGTAGCTGATGCGGGTCATGTTGAATTCCAGCAGCTTGCTTTGCGGCAACTCGCGCAGCCGCTCATAAAAACTGCGCGGGCCAAGGAAGAAGCCGCCGTGCACCGAGATACCGTCGGGCTGCGCGGCTTCGTCGAGGGTACCGGCGTTGGCCTGCTGCTGAGTCGGCACATCCGGATAGACCTTGCGCCGAATGATCCCGGCATCCGCCAATACCAACAGCCCGTTGACGAACATCTCGCTGCAACCGTAAAGGCCTTTGGCAAATGGCGCGGTGCCGCCCTCGCGCTGGATCAATTGCGCCCATTGGCTGAGGTTGATGTCATCGAGCAACGCCTGATAACCGGCGTTATCGGCCTGACGGGCAAGTAGCGCAGCAGTCAACGCATCGCCCATCGAACCGATACCAATCTGCAATGTACCGCCATCGCGCACCAGCGTGCTCGCATGCAAGCCAATGAAATGATCCTGAAACCCCACCGGCATGTTCGGCGTGGAAAACAGCGTGCTGCTGTCCTTTTCGTCGATCAGCAGATCAAACGTGTCGATATCCACTTCCGCATCGCCGGGCATGTACGGCAGATCCGTATGCACCTGGCCGACCAGCACAATGGTCTCCCCCGCCTCGCGGCGCTTGGCGATCATCGGCAACAGGTCGAGGGTGATGTCCGGGTTGCAGCTCAGGCTTAAGCGATCAGGGTGTTCGCTGCTGCTGGCGAGCAATTGCGCCACCAGATTGAGACCCGCTGCGTTGATGTCGCGAGCGGCATGGCTGTAATTGCTGCTGACGTAATCCTGCTGCGCCGACGCGCTGTTGAGCAGACTACCGGGTTGCATGAAGAACTGCTGGATGCGGATGTTGGCGGGCAGGCTATCGCGCTGCAGATCGGCGAGGAAATCGAACTCCGGATAATCACCAAACACGCGCTCGACGAAGGGCTCGATAAAGCGCTTCTGCAAGCCATCGCCCAGATTCGGCCGACCGAGGCACAGCGCGGTATAGATCGTCAGCTGCCGCTCGGGCAGGTCCTTGATGCGCCGGTACAGCGCGTTGACGAAGTGATTCGGCTTGCCCAGCCCCAGCGGCAGGCCCATGTGGATGTGCGCAGGCAAACGCGCCAGCACATCGTCCACCGCCTGTTCGATCGAACACAACTGCACCATCTGAAGCCTCCCGCCCGTTCCGTTGATAGGGGTAGACCGAGATTGCCGGGGAATTACTTCAGAGGGAAGGTGATTAAAAAGAAAAACCGCGAAATTTCTTGATGGGTCGAACCTCAAGTTAGGTTGCAAATACCTACAAAAAATATATAGCAATAACAATGAATTGTCTGCGCACAATGAATCACCTCACAAACTTCTAGGTATTTTTCCTACATCGAATCGAATTTAATCATGCATGACTACAGGAAGCGTCTGAATTGAAGTTATTTCAATCCTCGCTAGGATTCATAACGTAACACTCCAGAAACTTATGCCATCAAGGCAAACACTAATTCACGTCAAGGCTCAATTATGGAAATCGACTTCTTAGCAATCCGTCGTGCCCGAGCACGCGTTCTAAACTCAACGACACCAATCTCAACTTTGGCGATTCAAGCATTCAGTAACTTGAGCGCAGCAAGCAGCGGTTCACGACCATGCACTAGCTGCTGTTCACAGTGTTGGCAAGGATGCTGCTACGCGACCTATATGTAAATAAAATTGGGTGGCACTCGAACCGAGTGGCCGCCCTCACTATTTAAGGATAAGACAATGAAAAATCCTAAAGATTTTTTAAGCGGAACAACGCCCATGAAACGCGGCTACGCTACTGACTGTCCAGTCTGGCCATACCTGTCTTATTACATCTTCCATATCGAAAAACAATTTCCGAAATCATGTAAAAACAACGAAGCATTGAAATCAACGGTCATCAATGGCTTTGTAACCAACCTTGCAGCACGACTTACTAACGCGGCAAATAATGTCTTGATAAAGGAAAAAATAGTGTTTGAAAAGACCACCAGCAGCAAAATGGAGACTTCTGCATATTTCAAATTGGTTGGTGAAAATAGGAACTACCTCCTCGACATTATTAGCGCCTACCCTGAAATGGATCGAGTCCTGACCAAACTTTCAAATAATTTTATCGAATTCACGATACAGTTAGTCCTCGCTCTCATCGAAGACAGACAAGATATAAACAAACAATTCGATATACCGACCGGATCCACACTTTCCTCCGTTGATGTTTCATCCAGCGAAACTCACAATGGATCTAGGACCGTTTGTATACTTTCTTTTGGTTCCATTAAGATAATTTACAAACCGAGAAATTTGGAACTTGAAGCCGAAGCATCTGATTTACTACTGCATTTGAGCAAAGCTGCCGGAGATGATTACGAAAACTGGAAATTACCAAGGTATCTTGTAAAAAAAGAACACGGCTGGTCAGAGCATACACCTCAAACTCAGGCAGAAAACGAAGCCGAAGTTTCTTCTTACTTTAAAAGAGCTGGATTTCTTTTAGGTTACTGCACCACTTTTATGGCCGCCGATATTACCTCTGACAATTTGATTGCACATGGCGCAAGCCCTATCCCAATTTGATCTC
>NZ_JH635998.1:2399964-2402554 GCF_000257605.1 Pseudomonas sp. R62 | reverse complement strand
TATCCCAATTGATCTCGAAACCATTTTCTATAGCACCCTTAATATTGAAACCATTCCAAAAGAAGTACGCTGGAATGTCACCCAAACAAGCATACTTCCAAACTGGACGTGGAAAGGCACCGACGGCATAGGTGTAGACCTGAGTGCGTTAGGTGGACTATCGGAGCAATATGTCAGCTTAAATCTGTATCAACATCTGGAAGACGAGAGTGGACAGAGCCAGTTTGGCATGGACGGAGTGAAAATATTTCCAAACCAAAACGTTTTGTATATCGATGGAAAAGCGGCGCAGCCGTGGCACTACGAAAAAGAAATCATTGAAGGCCTGAACAAATTGTTCTCCATTGTGAATAGTAATCAGGCTTCAATCATCGAAATTATTGGTTCTCTCCGAGGAAGAAGAAATAGGTATATTCCGAGGCCGACCGCCACATATCACTACGCTATCCAATGCTCCTTGCATGCGACTTTAATGCGATGCACTAAAAAACGTAGAGCCTTCCTAGAGAACATTCTCAATAACGACACCGCCCCTGCCATAGGCTTTCTCAAGGCAGAGATCGCCGCTTGCTTGGATTTAGACGTACCTTTTGCTCAAGGACAAACTGGGGCCCTTGAATTCTTTGAACCAAGATACGATGGCAATGGCCACCTAGATAGCAATGACTATATAAACGGAATCGATAACAGCCTCCAATACGTTCAAACCATGAGCAAAAACAGAATCGCATTTGAAGAAAAACTGACTGCGAATACTTTATTAGCAATGAAAAATATGTATGAACATGGTGATAAGCTGACGGACCACACATTCAGACAATACGACGACCTGAACGACCCTCGGTATTCAGAAGTAGATGAGATCATTAACAAACTCAGGTCATCATCAGAGGTCAATGCGAAGTTGATCAATGAGATGTTAGGCAGTGAAATTTCCAGCAATGGACTTTGGTTGGGATTTCATTCATCACCTGGCGGTTACATGGAGTTCTCAGAGTTAGGGGACGATTTCTACTACGGACTGTCCGGCATTCTCTACGGGTGCGTGGTCGCTACTAGCCGCAGCAGCGCTATAGATAAAAAGCTGGTAAGCCAACTGCTAAATATTTGTTACAGCAGAGTGATCCAAAAACTTTCGAATAAAGGTACGCATTTAGGTGGTTTTCACTTCGGCTTATCCTCTGCAATTATACCGCTATTGATAAGCCTAGACTATTTTGATGATGAAAGGGAACACGAACTACTACAACTCTACAAGAGATATGTTGAAGAGGTACTCATTGAGCCTTGGTGGCAAAAATACTTTTGGGGCTCGGACTTTCTATCAGGTATGTTCGGAACTTTAAACGTACTGACTCATCTCTTCAGCCTCACGAAAGACAAATGCTTTTCTGATTTAGCGAAATCCTTATACGATAAGTTAAAAACAGAACTCACGCCTATAGCCGGCCGCAAACTAGCGACATTTGATAATGCAGTCACTACTAGAAGCGATGCTCTATTGAGCGGATTGTCCCATGGCATTATGGGGTGCGCATATTCGTTATTTTATTTCAACGATCTGATCGCAAAAGACGACTCAATCAAGAATTTATTCTTAGGATTTCTATCTTGGGAGCTCGACCAATATGATGGAACGATTGAAAACTGGCATGACTATAGAAAACGTTCAGCATCAAGTGCGGGCGAGTTTTCATGGAGCCATGGCTTACCAGGAAACTTTTTGGCAATAGATTATTTTGCTAGAAAGGGAGTGAGGCTGGCAACAGAGTTCTTGGAGAAACATCCGTCTAAGACTGCATTTTCTTACTGCGATCTAGAAAAAAGAAAGCGCCCTATTAACGACTCTTTATGTCATGGCGCTTTTGGAATTCTTAATATAATTAAAAAGCTTTCACCAGATTCGCTAAGTAACCCTAAGATATTTCTATGGTCAAACATCATCAACCTCAGTGAGCAAAGCAGTCGAAACCTTAGAACAAAGACTGCAGATCCTTTGGGTTTGTGGATTGGAAGAGTGGGATCGCTAATCGGCTCAATTGGGCTAATCGAGCATGACTATGAATTTCCATTCCTCCCCCACCAAATGCGGTTTCTAGAATCATGAAGGATAATCTAAAACTCTGCTGCTTTGGTGTAGGCATTGCGATTCTTACAAGCGCATCACCCTATTTAATAGGCAACTCAATCAACCTATACTTGGCAAGTGACAGTTTATATTTATACGCGCTCGCGGGCGCTTCGTTCTCCCTCATTGCCACGCCCCCATTAAAGCTGGCAGCCAACATCTATCTACAAAAAACCGCGTCCAAAACAAGATTTATTCTGAAGAAGGCAATCCTGAATCACCTACTAGACAGAAGCTTCGAGCATACGCAAAAACCAGGCGAGCGGATCGAACTCATCGATGGCGACGTTGATGGCTCGATATATTTGTATCACTCAATTTATCTGGATGTATCGCTGAACTGCAGCATCATTATCGCTGCTCTCCTGGTGACTGCCCACTATCATCCACTTCTGGCACTCGCACCACTTACCGGCCTCGTTTATGCTATTGCGGCATACCTTATAACTCGAAAAAATAGCA
>NZ_JH635998.1:2370110-2399117 GCF_000257605.1 Pseudomonas sp. R62 | reverse complement strand
CTTATAACTCGAAAAAATAGCAACTCACTGTTTGCTGAGTACGTTCAAGAAAACACCGTAACAATAGGCGCCATCTGTGAGCTTTTGCTTAATGCAAAGCCATACACCAACAGGATCAAGATCGATATAAAAAATATCGAGCGCCTCGCTTTTCGCTCAAGTCTCAAAGCCACAACATTCGAATCAATGTCAGGCACATGTTATCCGGTAGCGATAGTGGTTTTATTATTGCTATCGGCCCATCTGCTAAGCGTTGGCGAAACGAATATAGGCTCAATTTTTGCCTCAGCCATCTATCTTGAACGCGTTCTGAGCCCCACGATGTCACTGATATCTATCTACTACTCGAGCAGAGAGGCATCTTATAGACGTAGTCGAATTCGTAGCTACGAACTGCAGCACGAGGGGCATTGAACTATGTTTATATGCTTGCGAAATAACCTGACCGTTTTTCTGCTTTCGGTTATTTGCCTTACCGTAGCAAGTATATGTCAATTGTTAATACCATCAGTCATCGCAAAGAGCCTGTCGGCTCTTACTACTGGCTCCATTAACGCTGAATTTTATTTCACTCTTATCGCTGTTTTTCTAACCAAGCTATCAAGCCAAGCTCTGGGCAATTCCTTGGCAACGCTCATAGAAGTAAGATCCCGCTTTTTACTTATCAACTTCATTGTGCATGATAAACGCCCCTCTCCATTATGTTCTCGGGTGACATTGATAAAAGAAGACGCGGAAAAAATTGCTTCCGTCATTCATGACACAATCCAACTCATGGGCTCTTGCATTTTGACGGTTTCCGCAGCCTATATTCTGCTCCGGGAAAACATCTATTTCTTCCTGCCCATCGCTTTAATTATTGTGTTGACGTGTGTGCAATTAAGATTTGCCAAGCCTGTAATCCAGCGGTTATATGCAGCAGAAATGTCGAAGGAAGATTTGTACAAAGAGTCGCTTATCAGCGCCTTCAACGTTTCCAGCGATGGCAAGCAAAGTAAAATGCAACTCATCAGAAGCTATGGATATTTGAAGGACACGGTAAGAGCACGCTACAAGTATCTGAAAGCAAGCGCCATACAATCCTTCTGGCCGGAAATGGCTATATCGGCGGGGACGGTATCGGTTATTTTCTTCAGCGCCGCTGCCACGCCGGAATTATTTGGCGAGCGTCTTATTGCCTGTCTCGGTTATATCGGAATTTTTACCATGGCCAGCACGGGTTCGATAAGACTCGGCATCACGATGATTGGCGTGAAGGTATCCGTCGATAGAATCTTCAGAGGGCATCGATATGAATGATCTGTTTATCCAGCAAATACGCCTGAAGCCAGACGTGACGGTGGGTGACCGGCTGCAAAACCTCTTCCCCCTTGAACTGCGCAACTCGATAACGGTTTTTATTGGCGAAAATGGTGCTGGGAAATCCACATTACTTGAAGCTATTGCCATCAAGGCAGGCTGCAATCCAGAGGGCGGTGGGAAAAATTTCAATTTCTCGACTGAGAAAACTCATTCAAAACTGTACGAAAGCCTGACGCTCTCAAAAGGCTACCGAAGGGAGAAGGACGTTTTTTTCTACAGGGCAGAAACCTTCTACAACTTGAATACTGCAATTCGCAAGCTTGATGCAGAGGCGAGCTTTGATCCCGAAATAAAGAGCTACTACGGCGGCGTGGATATGCATTGCCTGTCGCACGGTGAAGCCATGGAGGCGTTGTTTCAACATCGATTCAAAGCCCAAGGTCTGTATGTGCTCGACGAGCCGGAAGCATCGTTATCCCCGTTGAGGCAATTGGTTTTTATCAACCGGATAATGGAGCTGTCGCGCGGCGGCGCGCAGTTCATCATCGCTACTCACTCTCCCCTCATCATGTCGATCCCGGGATGTGATCTCAGGCAGATATCGGGAGGGCGCTGCGAGCAAATAGCGCCTGAAGATACCGATGCTTACGCCGTGTACAAAGCGGTGCTCAATTCTGCCGGCGCCTACATCACGAAAAACATGCAGTGAGATTGCAGGCACAAAAAAACCGTCCGAAGACGGTTTTTTTCAAAGACGCCGCTGATTACAGACCGGACATCTCTTTGATCGCACCCTTGAGCTCTTCATCGGTGCAATCGGCGCAGGTGCCTTTTGGCGGCATGGCGTTGATGCCGGTGATGGCCTTGGCGAGGATGCCGTCCAGACCACCCTGATGATCGGCGCGCTCCTTCCAGGCTGCCTTGTCGCCGATCTTCGGCGCGCCGAGCAGGCCCGTGCCGTGACAAGCGTTGCAGTGCTTGGCGATCACGTCTTTAGGGGCCTTTGCTCCGCCGCCACCGCCAGCGGTAGCAGCCACTTCCATACCCTTGCATTCCTGCCCTTGAACACACACCTGGCCGACGGGCTCAAGGCGTTTGGCGATGTCGTCATTTGTCGCAGCTTGAGCGCTGACAGCCCAGAGGGCCAGTACGGTTGCTGGTGCAGCCAGCATTTTCATAATTAGGTTCACGCGTTCACCCTCAATGGTGGCTATTCACGCCTGCGGCCACGGTTCGCAGGCGGGCGCAAGTATAGCGGGTAGGCCGCTGTACTGAAACAACCCCATGGTTAGAGGGGTCTTGTTGCCCATCGGTAAATCGGTTCGGGGGCCTTTGCCATATCGGCCTGGCGCCTTCTGCTTAAAAATTCGCCGGCGTGGCTGCGCTGATTAGTCGCGCCGGCACGTCGAACGGGTTACGGAAACGATGCGGCTTGGTACTTTCAAAATAGTAGCTGTCGCCGGCTTCGAGGATAAAAGTTTCCAGCCCCACCACCAGCTCCAGGCGACCTTCAACCAGAATCCCGGTTTCCTCGCCTTCGTGGGTGAGCATTTCTTCGCCGGTGTCGGCGCCCGGCGGGTAGATTTCGTTGAGGAAGGCGATGGCGCGGCTCGGGTGGGCGCGGCCGACCAGTTTCATGGTCACGGCGCCGTCGGAGATGTCGATCAGCTCATTGGCCTTGTAGACGATCTGGGTCGGTTGGTCCTGCAGGATCTCTTCGGAAAAGAACTCGACCATCGACATGGGAATGCCGCCGAGCACCTTTCTCAGCGAACTGATCGAAGGGCTGACGCTGTTCTTTTCGATCATCGAAATGGTGCTGTTGGTGACGCCCGCGCGTTTGGCGAGTTCACGCTGGGAAAGCCCTTTGAGCTTGCGGATCGATTGCAGTCGTTCACCGACGTCCAAGGCGGGAGCCTCCTGATGTTGTAAGAATATTGAGCGTTATCATGGCGACAGCGTTCAGTATTTACAACAGCTGGCCCCCGCAGCGGCGTCAACCCTCGGAATAGAGCCTTGGCACCCGTTTCAGGTTGCAGAAGATCTGATACGGGATGGTATCGGCCCACTTTGCCACGTCGCTGGCGAGGATGTTTTTACCCCACAGCTCGACAGTTGAACCAAGCCCCGCTTCCGCTACGTCGGTCAGATCGATGCAGAGCATGTCCATCGACACGCGCCCCAGCAGGCGGCTGGGTTTGCCCGCCACCAGCACGGGTGTGCCGGTCGGTGCCTGGCGCGGGTAACCGTCGGCGTAACCCATGGCGACCACGCCGATGCGCATCGGCTTGTCGGTGATGAATCTGGCGCCATAGCCGATTGGCTCGCCGGCCGGCAATTCACGCACACTGATGACTTTCGATTCGAGGGTCATCACCGGTTGCAGGCGTTCAGCGACGGCGTTGGCTTCTTCGAACGGGGTCGCGCCGTAGAGCATGATGCCCGGGCGTACCCAATCGCTTTGGATTTCTGGCCATCCGAGCACCGCTGGCGAGTTGCGCAGGCTGACTTCCGCCGCCAGACCCTGACGCGCCGCTTCGAACACCGCGACCTGCTCGGCACTGCTTTGCGCATGCAGTTCATCGGCGCGGGCGAAGTGGCTCATCAACACGATTTTTGCCACTTTGCCGCTGGCCAGCAGACGCTGATAGGCCGCTGGATAATCTTTCGGATGCAGGCCGACGCGGTGCATGCCGGAATCGAGCTTGAGCCATACCGTGATCGGTTTGCTCAGGACTGCCTGCTCGATCGCTTCGAGCTGCCACAGCGAATGCACCACGCACCAGAAATCATGCTCGACGATCAACGCCAGCTCATCGGCTTCGAAGAAGCCTTCCAGCAGCAATACCGGCGCGCGAATCCCGGCGGAACGCAGCTCCAGTGCTTCTTCAATGCAGGCCACCGCAAACCCGTCAGCCTCGGCTTCCAGCGCCTGGGCGCAACGTATCGCGCCATGGCCATAGGCGTCCGCCTTGATCACCGCGAGCGCCTTGGCGCCGGTGACTTCACGGGCAATTCGGTAGTTGTGACGCAGGGCTTGAAGGTCGATCAGGGCACGGGCAGGACGCATGGCGGCAGACTTCTGGGCGGTCATGGGAAGAAAAACCGGCGCTGACTGACGACGCGAACCGCCAGCAGCACCGGGAGAGGGATCTGTTAAACGTTATGGCAGCGCGGCGACGATGGAGATCTCCACCAGAATGCTCGGCTTGGCCATCTTCGCTTCGACGGTGGCGCGGGCCGGCGCAGCGCCTTTTGGCAGCCACTGGTCCCACACCGCGTTCATCCCGGCGAAGTGCGCTTCGATGTCGTTCAAATAGATCGTTGCCGACAACAGATGCTGTTTGTCCGTCCCGGCCAGATCGAGCAGACGTTCGATATTGGCGAGCACGTCGCGGGTCTGCTGTTCAATTCCGGCGTCGAAGTCGTCGCCGACCTGCCCGGCCAGATACACGGTGCCGTTGTGGCTGACGATCTGACTCATGCGCTCATTGGTGAGCTGGCGCTGGATTGACATGTTTTGCGGACTCCTGGGTCTGGTTGCCGTAACGGGAAATATCGAGGCCTTCAGCGCTGATCTGCGGCTTTTTCTTCGCCATCAGGTCGGCGAGCAAACGGCCGGAACCACAGGCCATGGTCCAGCCGAGCGTACCGTGACCGGTGTTGAGGAACAGATTCTTGAACGGCGTGGCGCCAACGATCGGCGTACCGTCCGGCGTGGTCGGGCGCAGGCCGGTCCAGAAACTCGCTTCGGCCAGATTGCCGCCCTGAGGATAAAGGTCGTTGACGATCATCTCCAGGGTTTCGCGCCGACGCGGGTTCAGCGACAGGTCAAAACCGGCGATCTCGGCCATGCCGCCGACGCGGATGCGGTTGTCGAAACGGGTGATCGCGACCTTGTAGGTCTCGTCGAGAATGGTCGACGTCGGCGCCATGTCCGGGTTGGTGATCGGCACGGTCAGCGAGTAGCCCTTGAGTGGATACACCGGGGCCTTGATGCCCAGCGGCTTGAGCACCTGCGGCGAGTAGCTGCCGAGCGCCAGCACGTAGCGATCAGCGGTTTCCAGCTTGCCGTCGATCCACACGCCGTTGATGCGATCACCGGCGTAGTCGAGCTTCTGGATGTCCTGGCCGAAACGGAATTCCACACCAAGCTTGCGCGCCATTTCGGCGAGACGGGTGGTGAAGATCTGGCAGTCGCCGGTCTGGTCATTGGGCAGACGCAGCGCGCCAGCGAGAATGTCAGTCACGCCTGCCAGCGCCGGCTCGACGCGGGCAATACCGGCGCGGTCGAGGACTTCAAACGGCACGCCGGATTCTTTCAGTACGGCGATGTCTTTGGCGGCGTTATCCAGCTGCGCCTGAGTGCGGAACAACTGCGTGGTGCCGAGACTGCGGCCTTCGTAGGCGATACCGGTTTCGGCGCGCAATTCATCGAGGCAGTCGCGGCTGTACTCGGACAGCCGCACCATGCGCTCCTTGTTCACCGCGTAACGGCTGGCGGTGCAGTTGCGCAGCATTTGCGCCATCCACAGGTATTGGTCGATATCGGCGGTGGCCTTGATCGCCAACGGCGCATGGCGTTGCAGCAGCCATTTGATCGCTTTGAGCGGCACGCCCGGCGCGGCCCACGGCGAGGCGTAACCCGGCGAGACCTGGCCGGCGTTGGCGAAACTGGTCTCCATGGCCGCAGCAGGCTGCCGGTCGACCACCACCACTTCAAACCCGGCACGGGCCAGATAGTAAGCACTGGCGGTACCGATGACGCCGCTACCCAAGACCATGACGCGCATTTTCAATCCCTCATCGCGGCTTTTCGCCGAACTGTTTGTTAGAGCAATGATGGGCGCAGTGTAAAAAAGAAATGCCAGTGCTTTTCACTATATAAGCGCCTATATTTGGCGACAATTCTCGGCAAAAACCCTTTTCACGGAGGCGCATCCCCTATGCGTACCAACACTCAGACCAAACGTGAGCTGGACAAGATCGACCGCAACATCTTGCGCATCCTGCAAGCGGACGGGCGGATTTCCTTCACCGAACTGGGGGAAAAGGTCGGCCTCTCGACCACGCCGTGCACCGAGCGCGTGCGGCGTCTGGAGCGCGAAGGGATCATCATGGGCTACAACGCCCGGCTCAATCCGCAGCATTTGAAGGGTAGCCTGCTGGTGTTCGTCGAGATCAGCCTCGACTACAAATCCGGTGACACATTCGAAGAATTCAGACGCGCGGTGCTGAAGCTGCCGCATGTGCTGGAGTGCCATTTGGTGTCAGGGGATTTCGACTATCTGGTGAAGGCGCGGATTTCCGAGATGGCGTCGTATCGCAAACTGCTCGGCGACATTCTGTTGAAACTGCCGCATGTGCGTGAATCGAAGAGCTATATCGTCATGGAAGAGGTGAAAGAGAGCCTGTGCCTGCCGATTCCGGACTGATCACCGCAATGATCGTTCCCACGCTCTGCGTGGGAATGCAGCCCGGGACGCTCTGCGTCCCAAAGGCCGAACGCGGAGCGTCCGAAGAGGCATTCCCACGCAGAGCGTGGGAACGATCGCTTACACTAACACCTGCCGATTCGCCGCCATGTACTCGAAAATCTGCTTCTCCACCCGTGGATGAATCAACTCCACCGGCCGCCGCTCGTTCGGGCATGGCAGCGTCTTGGTCGTACCAAACAAGCGGCAGATCAGCGGTCGCTCTTCATACACCGTGCAGCCATTCGGCCCCAGGTGCACACAGTTGAGTTTTTCCAGCGCGGCATCCTGCTCGGCGCGGGTCTTGCGCGGCAGCCGGGCCATTTCCTCGGGCGAAGTGGTCACCGGCCCGCAGCAGTCGTGGCAGCCCGGCACGCAGTCGAACGTGGGGATCTGCTGACGCAGGTTGCGGATTTTCTGGCTGTTGCAGCTCATCGAAACGTTGACCAAAGTGGCGGGCTGATGATTGTGCCGCAAAAGCCCGGATCCAGACACCGCAGGCCGACCGATGTTGCCCACGTTCGGGCGTGCGGCTTATGCTCCGTCAAGTTTTCTCGACACTCAGCCGTTGGATGATGCCCATGACCGCCCGCGCCCAGACCACCGCGAGCCAACCCCACGTTGCCTCTTATTACGCCGCCAGCAGCCTGCCGCAGCCTGACCATCCCGTGCTGCAAGGCGAGGTGGTGGCGGATGTCTGCGTGGTCGGCGGCGGCTTTTCCGGGCTGAACACGGCGCTGGAACTCGCCGAACGCGGTTTCAGCGTGGTGTTGCTGGAAGCGCACCGGATCGGCTGGGGCGCCAGCGGTCGCAACGGCGGGCAGTTGATTCGCGGTGTCGGTCACGGCCTTGATCAGTTCGCCAATGTCATCGGTGCCGAAGGCGTGCGCGAGATGAAACTCATGGGCCTGGAAGCGGTGGAGATTGTCCGCCGGCGCGTCGAGCGTTTCGCCATTGCCTGCGACCTGACCTGGGGTTACTGCGACCTCGCCAACAAGCCTTCCGATCTCGACGGTTTTGCCGAAGATGCCGAAGAGTTGCGCGGCCTCGGTTACCGCTACGAAACCCGTCTGTTGCAGGCCAGTGAAATGCACACCGTGGTCGGTTCCAAGCGCTATGTCGGCGGCTTGATCGACATGGGCTCCGGACATCTGCATCCGCTGAATCTGGCACTGGGCGAAGCGGCAGCGGCGCAGCAACTGGGCGTGCAGCTGTTCGAGCGTTCGGCAGTGACGCGCATCGATTACGGCCCCGAAGTGAAGGTGCACACCGCGCAAGGCTCGGTGCGGGCGAAGACCCTGGTGCTGGGCTGCAATGCCTATCTCAATGACTTGAACCCGCAACTGAGCGGTAAGGTCCTGCCCGCCGGCAGTTACATCATCGCCACCGAACCGCTGAGCGCAGAGCAGGCGCACAACGTGCTGCCGCAGAACATGGCGGTCTGCGACCAGCGGGTGGCGCTCGATTACTACCGGCTCTCGGCGGATCGACGTTTGTTGTTTGGCGGCGCCTGTCATTACTCGGGACGCGATCCGAAAGACATCGGCGCCTATATGCAGCCGAAGATGCTTGAAGTGTTCCCGCAACTGGCCGGGGTGAAAATCGATTATCAGTGGGGCGGAATGATCGGCATCGGTGCCAACCGCCTGCCGCAGATTGGCCGGCTCGCCGAGCAGCCGAACGTGTATTACGCCCAGGCGTATTCGGGCCACGGAGTGAATGCCACCCACCTGGCCGGCAAGCTGTTGGCCGAGGCGATCAGCGGGCAGCATGGCGGCGGCTTTGATCTGTTCGCCCAGGTGCCGCACATCACCTTCCCCGGCGGCAAGCACTTGCGCTCGCCGTTGTTGGCGTTGGGGATGTTGTGGCATCGGCTGAAAGAGTTGGTCTGACGAATCAGGATCGTTCCCACGCTCCGCGTGGGAATGCATCCAGTGACGCTCTGCGTCACAGCGGACGCAGAGCGTCCGGGGCGGCGTTCCCACGCAGAGCGTGGGAACGCTCTGTGGTATTCATATCCGCCAAAACGGCTTCAACCCCTCCTCCCTTGCCTGCTCCAGCGTCAGCCCGACATCCTTGAGCTGCTCCGGCGTCAGTCCCAACAACGCCTTGCGCGTGTGCAGACGATGCCAGAACAGACCCCAGCGACTGAGGCCGGACGGTGCGTTACGCAGCAGATTGCGCGCGCTGTCCTTCTGCCCTGCCGCCAGTTCCTGACTGTGTAACGTCAGCCGCACATCGCTCAAGCCGTTCATTTTCGTTGCTCCTGTTTACTTGGGTAGCCAGAGATTCCATGATGCGCGGGCGAGCAAAACCATTACAGACTCAAAGAACCTGTATTAACTCCATACAGATTTGCCGATTCACCGACTGAATGACTGATTTTTGCCGCATCTGTACTGGTTTCCACCAAGACGCACCGAGGCCACCATGACTCTGTATGTAAATCTCGCCGAATTGCTCGGCACCCGCATCGAACAAGGCTTCTATCGTCCTGGCGATCGCTTGCCGTCGGTTCGAGCCTTGAGCGTCGAGCACGGAGTCAGTTTGAGCACGGTGCAGCAGGCCTATCGCGTGCTTGAAGACAGCGGTCTGGCCACGCCGAAACCGAAGTCTGGCTACTTTGTCCCAGTCGGCCGCGAGTTGCCGGAGCTGCCTGCAGTAGGCCGCCCCGCGCAACGGCCAGTGGAGATTTCGCAATGGGATCAGGTGCTGGAATTGATCCGCGCGGTACCGCGCAACGACGTCGTGCAATTGGGCCGTGGCATGCCCGATGTTGGCTCGCCGACCATGAAGCCGCTGCTGCGCGGACTGGCGCGAATCAGTCGCCGGCAGGACATGCCCGGTCTGTATTACGACAACATCCACGGCAACCTCGAACTGCGCGAACAGATCGCACGGCTGATGCTCGATTCCGGCTGCCAGTTGAGCGCCAGCGATCTGGTGATCACCACTGGCTGCCACGAAGCGCTGTCCACCAGCATCCACGCGATCTGCGAGCCGGGTGACATCGTCGCGGTGGACTCGCCGAGCTTCCACGGCGCCATGCAGACCCTCAAAGGCCTGGGCATGAAAGCCCTGGAAATCCCCACCGATCCGCTGACCGGCATCAGCCTCGATGCCCTGGAACTGGCGCTGGAACAGTGGCCGATCAAGGCCATTCAGCTCACCCCCAACTGCAACAACCCCCTCGGCTACGTCATGCCCGAATCGCGCAAACGCGCCTTGCTGACCCTGGCCCAGCGTTTCGACGTGGCGATCATTGAAGACGATGTGTATGGCGAGTTGGCCTACACCTATCCGCGCCCGCGCACGATCAAATCCTTCGATGAAGACGGCCGCGTGTTGCTGTGCAGCTCGTTCTCCAAGACCCTGGCGCCGGGGCTGCGCATCGGCTGGGTGGCGCCGGGCCGATATCTCGAGCGGGTGCTGCACATGAAATACATCAGCACCGGATCCACCGCGCCGCAACCGCAGATCGCCATCGCCGAATTCATCAAGGCCGGCCATTTCGAGCCGCACTTGCGGCGTATGCGCATGCAGTACCAACGCAATCGTGACGCGATGATCGACTGGGTGACGCGCTACTTTCCCGCTGGCACCCGCGCCAGTCGCCCGCAGGGCAGCTTCATGCTCTGGGTGGAGCTGCCGGAAGGTTTCGACACGCTGAAACTGAATCGCGCGCTGCACGATCAGGGCGTACAGATTGCCGTTGGCAGCATCTTTTCCGCCTCGGGCAAGTACCGCAATTGTTTACGGATGAACTACGCTGCCAAACCAACAGCGCAGATCGAAGAAGCGGTGCGCAAGGTCGGCGCTGCAGCAATCAAATTACTCGCCGAGACCGACTGACCTTTTTTGCGCGCCCGGCGTCCAAATTGCCGACCTCAGCCGCCAACCGGAACGATCCTACGTGAGCTTCAGACAGCCCTTACTCGCTTCACTGATACTCGCCTCGTTCCTCAGCGGCTGCGCCAGCCTCGATGTGCCGCGCGAACCAAGCCAGGCCCTGCCGGCGTCGGACTCCAGCTTCGGCCGCTCGATCCAGGCTCAGGCCGCACCCTACAAAGGGCAGTCGGGGTTTCGTCTGCTCTCGGACAGTGGCGAGGCCTTTACCGCCCGGGCCGAGCTGATTCGCCATGCCCAGGTCAGCCTCGATTTGCAGTACTACATCGTCCACGACGGCATCAGCACGCGAATGCTGGTGGAGGAAGTGCTCAAGGCGGCCGACCGTGGTGTGCGCGTGCGCATCTTGCTCGACGACACCACCAGCGACGGCCTCGACCAGATCATCGCGACGCTGGCGGCACATCCGCAGATCCAGATTCGTTTGTTCAATCCGTTGCACCTGGGGCGCAGCACCGGCGTAACGCGCGCGGCCGGGCGACTGTTCAATCTGTCCGTGCAGCACCGGCGCATGCACAACAAACTGTGGCTGGCGGACAACAGCGCGGCCATCGTCGGCGGGCGCAATCTGGGCGATGAATATTTCGACGCCGAACCCAACCTGAATTTCACCGACATCGACATGCTCAGCATCGGCCCGGTGGCCGAACAGCTCGGACACAGTTTCGACCAGTACTGGAACAGCGCGCTGAGCAAGCCGATCGACGAATTCCTCTCCAGCCAGCCGACCGCCGCCGACCTGCAAAACACGCGCACGCGCCTGGAAGAATCACTGGAAGAAACCCGCAAGCAGAACCACGCGCTCTATCAACAGTTGATGAAGTTCACCACCGACCCGCGCATGGACATCTGGCGTAAAGAGCTGATCTGGGCCTGGAACCAGGCCTTGTGGGACGCGCCGAGCAAGGTCCTGTCCAAGGGCGAACCGGATCCGCATCTGCTGCTGACCACGCAACTGGCGCCGGAACTGACCGGCGTCAGCAAAGAGCTGATCATGATTTCCGCCTACTTCGTGCCCGGCCAGCCGGGGCTGGTCTACCTGACCGGGCGCGCCGATGCCGGGGTCTCCGTGAGCCTGCTGACCAATTCACTGGAGGCCACTGACGTGCCGGCGGTGCATGGCGGTTACGCGCCTTATCGCAAGGCGTTGCTTGAACACGGGGTGAAACTCTATGAACTGCGCCGCCAGCCTGGGGATAACTATGGCAGCGGGCCGCGGGTGTTCTACAGCAAGTCGTTTCGCGGTTCGGATTCGAGTTTGCACAGCAAGGCGATGATCTTCGACCGGCGCAAATCGTTTATCGGCTCGTTCAACTTCGACCCGCGCTCGGTGCTGTGGAACACCGAAGTCGGCGTGCTCGTCGACAGCCCGGAACTGGCCGAGCATGTGCGCGCACTGGCATTGCAAGGCATGGCGCCGACCTTGAGTTATCAGGCGAAACTCGAGGACGGCAAGGTCGTCTGGGTCACCGAGGACAACGGCCAGATGCACACTCTGACCAAGGAGCCGGGGAGCTGGTGGCGGCGCTTCAACTCGTGGTTCAGCACCAGCGTCGGCCTGGAGCGGATGCTGTAAGTCCGTCTGTTGATGATCCCTTGTGGGATGCGCTCAGGCTGCTTCTGCTGTTGTGCCAAAGGCGCCTTGGCGCAACAACAAAAGCACCAGACCAAACGCCCCAGCCGCCATCAACAGCGGCAACGCATGACCATTGATCCACTGACTGCCCGCCCCTGCCGCCAACGGCCCGACCAGACAACCGACACCCCACAACTGCGCGATATGCGCATTGGCGCGAACCAGCGCATCGTCTCGATAACGCTCGCCAATCAGAATCAGCGACAGGGTGAACAAGCCGCCGGCACTGGCGCCGAACAGCACCCACAACGGCCAGATCAGCAGCGTGTCGAGCAACATCGGAATGGCCAGACTCGACAGCATCAACACCACCGCGCATCCGGCGAACAGCGTGCGCCGCGACAGGTAATCGGCCAACGCGCCGATCGGTAATTGCAGCAGCGCATCGCCGACCACCACGGTGCTGACCATGGCCAGCGCGATTTCGGCGGTGAACCCTTGTTGCAGGCAGTACACCGGCAGCAGCGTCAGAATCATCGCCTCGAACGCGGCGAACAACGACACCGCCCAGGCAATCGCCGGCAACTCACGGGCGAAGCCCCATAGATCGCCAAACGTGACGCTGTTGGCTTCACTGCTCGGCGCCCCGCTGCGCCCCAGCAGCAGAAAGGGCGAGAGCGTCAGCAGACCGACCCCGACCCAGAAACCGTAATCATGCTCGGTACCGAGCGCACCCAGCAGCAACGGACCGGACAGTTGGCTCAGCGCATAGCTGCTGCCATACAGCGCTACCAGACGCCCGCGCCACTGCTCGACCACCAATTGATTGATCCAGCTCTCGCCGAGGATGAACACGATGGTCAGGATCACCCCGATCAGCAGGCGCAGCAGCAACCAGATCGGATAACTCGGCAGCAGTGCCAGCAGGCCGATCGACAATGCCCCGGCCCACAGGCACAGACGCATCAGGTTCGCCGTGCCGAAATACGCGGCGAGATGGCTGGAAATCTTCGCCCCCAGCAGCACGCCGATTGCCGGCATGGCTGCCATCACACCGATGGCGAACGAGCCGTAGCCCCAGCCCTCCAGACGCAACGACACCAGCGGCATGCTGACCCCCAGGGCCAGGCCGACACTCAAGACAGACGCCAACACGGCGAAATACGTCGCCCACCGCATGTTCCACGCTCCTGTGGATATTTTTATATGCACCACAAAATCACTGTGGGAGCGAGCCCCCGTGGCGAGGGGATTTATCCCCGTTGGGTCGCGCAGCGGCCCCAAAACCTGCAACCACGATGTACCAAGTACACCGCGTGCAAGGGTTTAGCGACTGCTTCGCAGCCGAACGGGGATAAATCCCCTCTCCACAGAGGCTCGCTCCCACAGGGGATCTCTGTTTGGTCTGGAAGCCCGGAGTGAGCGGGCTCCCTTCAGCGGCTTACAGCTTGATCCACGTCGCCTTCAACTCGGTGTACTTGTCGAAGGCATGCAGCGATTTGTCGCGACCGTTGCCCGACTGTTTGAAGCCACCGAACGGCGCGGTCATGTCGCCGCCATCGTACTGGTTGACCCACACGCTACCGGCGCGCAAGGCCTTGGCGGTCAGGTGCGCCTTGGAGATGTCCTGGGTCCACACCGCTGCGGCCAGACCGTATGGCGTGTCGTTGGCAATCTGGATGGCTTCTTCGGCGCTGTCGAAAGCGATCACCGACAACACCGGGCCGAAAATCTCTTCCTGGGCAATCTTCATCGCGTTGCTCACACCATCGAAAATGGTCGGCTCAACGTAAGTGCCGCCGGTCTCCTGGAGGATGCGCTTGCCGCCGGCGACCAGTTTGGCGCCATCGCTATGGCCGGATTCGATGTACGACAGCACGGTGTTCATCTGCTGGGTATCGACCAGCGCACCGACGTTGGTCGCCGGGTCCAGCGGATTGCCCGGCTTCCAGGCTTTCAGCGCCTCGATCACCATTGGCAGGAATTTGTCCTTGATCGAACGCTCGACCAGCAGGCGCGAACCGGCGGTGCACACTTCGCCCTGGTTGAAGGCGATGGCGCTGGCGGCGGATTCAGCGGCGGCCTGCAGATCCGGCGCATCGGCGAAGACGATGTTCGGGCTCTTGCCACCGGCTTCCAGCCAGACGCGCTTCATGTTCGATTCGCCGGCATAGACCATGAGTTGCTTGGCAATCTTGGTCGAACCAGTGAACACCAGCGTGTCGACGTCATTGTGCAGACCCAGCGCCTTGCCGACGGTGTGGCCATAGCCCGGCAGCACGTTGAGCACGCCTTTCGGAATTCCGGCTTCAATGGCCAGCGCAGCGATGCGGATGGCGGTCAGCGGCGATTTTTCCGACGGTTTGAGGATCACCGAGTTACCGGTCGACAGCGCCGGGCCGAGCTTCCAGCAAGCCATCATCAGCGGGAAGTTCCACGGCACGATAGCGCCGACCACGCCCACCGGCTCACGGGTCACCAGACCTAGTTGGTCATGCGGGGTGGCGGCAACTTCGTCGTAGATCTTGTCGATCGCTTCGCCGCTCCAGCTCAACGCCTGCGCCGCACCCGGTACGTCGATGTACAGCGAATCGCTGATCGGCTTGCCCATGTCGAGGGTTTCCAGCAGCGCCAGTTCTTCGGCGTGCTGTTTCAACAGGCTGGCGAAGCGGATCATGGTGGCTTTGCGTTTGGTCGGCGCCAGGCGCGACCAGACGCCGGAATTGAAAGTGGCGCGGGCGTTTTCTACAGCACGGTCGGCGTCGGCGGCGTCACAGCTGGCGATCTTGCCGAGCAGGCGGCCATCGACCGGGCTGATGCATTCGAAGGTTTCGCCGGAGACGGCGTCAGTGTATTCGCCATTCAGGAAGGCGCGGCCTTCGATTTTCAGATCGCGGGCGCGTTGTTCCCAGTCGGCACGAGTCAGGGTGGTCATTCGGGTGTCCTCCTCTTATTGAATACGAGCACCGCAAGCGCTGCGGCGCTGTTCAAGAATTCTGCCCGGCCAGCCTGCACTTTCGGCCCGAGGCACCCGCCACCCTAAACCAGCGACCGGGTTTGTTTCAATATATTTGACATAAGCTGGCCATACGGCCTTGCGGTGTTCATTTTAATAAACATAGACTTTGGCCCATTCCAGCCCATGCGCCGTCACTAGCGGAGAAAACAACAATGAACATCCAGAACGTCGTCGATATCAGCCTCGCCAGCAGCGAAGCCGAGCGCTATCGGCCGGACCCGGCGAAAGTGCTAAAGGGCGATCCTGAGCAGGCGGTGTTTCATCAATACGACAGCCCTTGTGGGCAAATGGGCGTGGGTGTGTGGGAAGGCGCGGTGGGTCAGTGGACGGTTAATTACACCGAGCATGAGTACTGCGAGATTCTGCAGGGGGTTTCGGTATTGCGTGACAGCGATGGCAATGCCAAGACCTTGCGCGTTGGCGATCGCTTCGTGATCCCGGCGGGGTTTCGCGGCACCTGGGAAGTGCTGGAGGCTTGCCGCAAGGTTTATGTGATCTTTGAACAGAAGGCTTGAGATGTTTGCTGGCTGATCGGCCCTCATCGCTGGCAAGCCAGCTCCCACAGGTTTTGTGCATGACACAGGTTCTGTGAAGACCGGCAATCAATGTGGGAGCTGGCTTGCCAGCGATAAGGCCCAACCGGTCACCGTAGAATCCAAGGCAAAAAAAAGGCCCGTATCTCACGATACGGGCCTTTTTCGCAGTCAGGAAAAATCAATTACTTGATTTTGCCTTCCTTGTACATCACGTGCTTGCGAACAACCGGATCATATTTCTTGATCTCGATTTTGTCCGGGGTAGTACGCTTGTTCTTGTCGGTAGTGTAGAAGTGACCAGTACCGGCGCTCGAGATCAAACGAATCAATTCACGCATGATTAGCTCCCTTAAATCTTGCCATCGCGGCGAAGTTCGGCGAGCACGACAGTGATGCCACGCTTGTCGATGATACGCATGCCTTTGGCAGATACGCGCAGACGCACAAAACGTTTCTCTTCTTCAACCCAGAAGCGGTGATGCTGCAGGTTCGGCAGGAAACGACGACGGGTTTTGTTGTTTGCGTGGGAAATGTTATTCCCAGTCACCGGACCCTTACCGGTAACTTGACATACTCTCGACATGCCTCAGCCCTCTAAAACCACATGCCCAACCCGGCATGGGTTGGCCGCTTAATCTCTCAGTCATTTGGCGCCAGGCGCCGCGTTTCTTTAGAGGTCTTACCGGCTACACCTACAGTGAAGGAACCGGGCCCCTAGAAAAGAGCGCTGCTTTATACCAGAAAGACCGGGGTGCAACAACAATCGGTGTGCAATCAATCGGCAAAAGGGCAATTTTTTCCGCCGCAGACGCCTTGGACAAAGGCTGCGGCCAGTTTTGACCACTCGTCGCAGAAATCCCGCCCTACAGCCGATTCAGACTTTTCATCTGGCTACCCACGCTCGAAACCGCGCAAGAGTGCGCCTGAAAATGCAAAAAGGGGATAGTCATTTGCAATTCAGAGCTCTAGGGTAGGACTTTTCCAGACTGCACTTGCAGATGGGCCTTCGATCTGTAAAGGAAACCGACCATGCGCCTCGCTGCCCTACCCCTGTTACTCGCTCCGCTGTTGCTGAGCCCCCTCGCCCAGGCCGCCGCGTTGAGCGTGTGTACCGAGGCCAGTCCCGAAGGGTTCGACGTGGTGCAGTACAACTCGCTGACCACCACCAATGCTTCGGCTGACGTACTGATGAACCGCTTGGTGGATTTCGACACCGCCAGTGGCAAGGTCATCCCGAGCCTGGCCGACAGCTGGGAAGTCAGCACCGACGGCCTGACCTACGTGTTCAAGCTGCACCCGCAGGTGAAATTTCATACAACCGATTATTTCAAGCCGAGCCGCGAGCTGAGCGCTGAAGACGTCAAATTCAGCTTCGACCGCATGCTCGACCCGGCCAACCCGTGGCACAAGGTCGCCCAGAGCGGCTTCCCCCATGCGCAGTCGATGCAACTGCCGACCCTGATCAAGAAGATCGACGCCCTCGACCCGCTGACCGTGCGTTTTACCCTCGACCATCCGGATTCGACCTTCCTCGCGACGCTGAGCATGGGTTTCGCCTCGATCTATTCCGCCGAATATGCCGACAAACTGATGAAGGCTGGCGCGACCGACAAACTCAACAGCCAGCCGATCGGCACCGGCCCGTTCGTGTTCAATCGCTTCCAGAAAGATGCAGCGATCCGCTACAAGGCCAATCCGGACTATTTCCGTGGCAAGCCTGCGGTCGACCCGTTGATTTTCGCCATCACGCCGGACGCCAACGTGCGCCTGCAAAAGCTGCGGCGCAATGAATGCCAGATCGCCCTGTCGCCAAAACCACTGGACGTACAGGCTGCGCTGAAGGAACCGTCGCTGAAAGTCGAAAAGACTGACGCTTTCATGACCGCTTTCGTGGGCATCAACAGCCAGCATCCGCCACTGGACAAGCCGGAAGTGCGCCAGGCGATCAACCTCGCCTTCGACAAGGCCAACTACATCAAAGCCGTGTTCGAAGACACGGCCGAAGCGGCCAACGGCCCGTACCCGCCGAACACCTGGAGCTACGCGAAGAACCTGCCGGGCTATCCACACGACGTGGCCAAAGCCAAGGCGCTGCTGGCCAAGGCCGGCTTGAAGGACGGCTTCCAGACCACGATCTGGACGCGGCCATCGGGCAGCCTGCTCAACCCGAACCCGAGTCTCGGCGCGCAGATGCTGCAGTCGGATCTGGCCGAGATCGGCATTCAGGCGGAGATCCGCGTGATCGAATGGGGCGAACTGATTCGCCGCGCCAAGGCCGGCGAACATGATCTGCTGTTCATGGGCTGGGCCGGCGACAACGGCGACCCGGACAACTTCCTCACTCCGCAGTTTTCCTGCGCGGCGGTGAAATCCGGGACCAACTTCGCGCGGTACTGCAACGCCGATCTGGACAAGCTGATCAGCGCCGGCAAGACCACCAGCGAGCAAGGCGTGCGCACCAAGCTGTATGAACAGGCACAGGCACAGATCCAGCAGCAGGCGTTGTGGCTGCCACTGGCGCACCCGACGGCCTACGCTTTGACGCGCAAGGATGTTCAGGGTTATTCCGTCAGCCCGTTTGGCCGGCAGGATTATTCCAAGATCAGCCTCAAATAATTTGCCTGACATACAACCCGTGGATGGAAACAATCTGTGGGAGCGAGCCTGCTCGCGAAAGCGGTCTGTCAGCAAACAATGATGCTGACTGATACAACGCCTTCGCGAGCAGGCTCGCTCCCACAAGGTCCAGAATTGGCGCCGAGAACTACATCCAGCCACACTCCGCCATCGACAGCGGTTCGCCGTCTCCGACGATGAAGTGATCGAGCACTCGCACGTCAATCAGCTCCAGCGCTTTCTGCAGGCGCTTGGTCAGCAGCCGATCGGCCTGACTCGGATCGGTGTTGCCGGACGGATGGTTGTGACACAGGATCACCGCTGCGGCGTTATTGGCCAGCGCGCGCTTCACCACCTCCCTAGGGTGCACGCTGGTATTGTCGATCGAGCCGCGAAACAGCGCCTCGAAATTCAGCACCTGATGCTTTGAATCGAGAAACAGGCAGCCGAACACCTCGTGCGGCTCGTGCCGCAGCATCGCCTTGAGGTAATCGCGGACGACCTGAGGGTTCTCCAGTGCCGGCTTTTGTCGTGAGCGCTCGGCCAGATGGCGCTTGCTCATTTCCTGCGCGGCTTGCAGCTGGGCGAACTTGGCCGGGCCGAGGCCCATTTGTTTGCTGAATGCGTCCTGATCGGCCTCAAGCAGCAAACGCAGGCCACCGAATTGCGTCAGCAGATGTCTGGCAAGGTCGACAGCGCTTTTTCCGGGCAATCCGGTGCGCAGAAAAATCGCCAACAACTCAGCGTCCGAAAGACTCCCTGCGCCGTGTTCCAACAGCCTTTCCCGCGGCCGTTCCGCCGCCGGCCAATCGCGAATACTCATAGCACCTCCTTGTCTGTGGGCGCCGCTGTTCCGTAGCGGTCGCTGTGATATCGTAGCCCATCTTTTTGGCGGTCGATTCAACCCTGGGGAGGGGTATCGCGCCGCCGTCATCAACGAAATGAAAGGCAGACCTATGCAGCGGCTGTATCGGAAACGCATCGTTCTGGGCGTCGGCGGCGGCATTGCGGCCTACAAGAGCGCCGATCTGGTTCGCCGCCTGATCGACCAGGGTGCCGAAGTGCGCGTGGTCATGACCCATGGCGGCGCCGAATTCATCACCCCGCTGACCATGCAGGCCCTGTCGGGCCACCCGGTTCACCTCGACTTGCTCGACCCTGCCGCCGAAGCCGCCATGGGCCATATCGAGCTGGCGAAATGGGCCGATCTGGTACTGATCGCCCCGGCCACCGCCGACCTGATCGCCCGTCTGGCCCAAGGCATTGCCAACGATCTGCTGACCACGCTGGTGCTGGCCACCGACGCCGTGGTTGCTGTCGCGCCAGCAATGAATCAGGCGATGTGGCGCGACCCGGCGACCCAGGCCAACCTGCAACTGTTGGAGAGCCGTGGCCTGAAGACTTTCGGCCCGGCCTCGGGCAGCCAGGCCTGCGGCGACGTCGGCATGGGCCGCATGATGGAAGCCACCGATCTGGCACTGCTCGCCGCCGATTGCTTCCAGCGCCAGGCCCTGACCGGCAAGCATGTGGTGATCACCGCCGGCCCGACTCAGGAAAACATCGACCCGGTGCGCTACATCACCAACCACAGCTCCGGCAAAATGGGTTTTGCCCTCGCCGAAGCAGCCGTGGAAGCCGGCGCCCGTGTCACTTTGATCAGCGGCCCGGTGCACTTGCCGACGCCTGATCGCGTGACGCGGATCGATGTGGTCAGCGCCCGCGACATGCTCGCCGCCTGCGAATCGGCCATGCCTTGCGACGTGTTCATCTCGTCGGCAGCGGTGGCGGACTACCGCCCGGAAGTAGTAGCTCCGCATAAACTCAAGAAAGATCCTACGAGCGGTGACGGCTTCGTCCTGCAAATGGTGCGCAACCCGGACATCCTGGCCACCATCGCGACCCGTCCCGACCGTCCGTTCAGTGTCGGCTTCGCTGCCGAAACCGAACACCTGCTCGACTACGCTGCACGCAAGCTGAAGGACAAGAATCTCGATCTGATCGTCGCCAACGACGTCGCCAACCCGAGCATCGGTTTCAACAGCGAAGAAAATGCCTGCAGCGTCATCGACCGTGAGCTGCATGCCACGGTTTTCGCCCAGACCAGCAAGAGCAAGATCGCTCGCCAACTGGTCACTTTTATCGCCGAACGTCTGAACCAGGTTTAATTTACATGCACGCTTTGCAAGCCAAGATCCTCGATCCACGCATCGGCACCGAATTCCCGCTGCCGCAATACGCCACGCCGGGCTCCGCCGGCCTCGACCTGCGCGCCATGCTGGAACAGGACATCGTGATCAAGCCGGGTGAAACCGTGCTGATCCCCACCGGCCTGTCGGTGTACATCGGCGACCCGAATCTCGCCGCGCTGATTCTGCCGCGCTCGGGCATGGGCCACAAACACGGCATCGTGCTCGGCAATCTGGTCGGCCTGATCGACTCCGATTACCAGGGTCCGCTGATGGTCTCCTGCTGGAACCGCGGCCAGAGCGACTTCACCATGACCGTCGGCGAACGCCTGGCGCAATTGGTGCTGGTACCGGTAGTGCAAGCACATTTCGAAATGGTTGAAGAGTTTGTCGAGACCGAGCGCGGTACCGGCGGCTTTGGCCACACTGGCACCAAATAACCGGATAGAAATTATGGTGGTGAGGGGATTTATCCCCTCACCACAAAAAATGCGCTACATCGGCAGCAGGTTTTAACACCGTAAATCAAGGTTTTGCCGGCCCAAAGCCACGCCAGCCGGGGCGTCATGGCCCTTTCATAGCACGAACTCTCTGTGGAAAACGCCGTCATACCCTTCAGTTTGAGCCTGCCGTCGAATCATTCGCCGGTCTGTCCCGCCCTTTTCGAGATGGAGCATGTCCACAGATGAGCACCCCCGCCAAGATCGCCCCGAAGCTGCCTGACAGCATTTTCCGCGCCTACGACATTCGTGGCACCGTGCCGGAATTCCTCAACGGCGAAACCGCCTACTGGATCGGCCGTGCCATCGGCTCGCAGAGCCTGGCCCAGGGCGAACCGAATGTGTCGGTCGGTCGCGACGGCCGCCTGTCCGGCCCGGAGCTGGTCGCGGAACTCATTCGCGGCATCGCCGAGAGCGGTTGCCACGTCAGCGATGTCGGTCTGGTGCCAACGCCAGCGCTGTATTACGCCGCCAACGTGCTGGCCGGCAAGTCCGGGGTGATGCTCACCGGTAGCCACAATCCGTCGAACTACAACGGTTTCAAAATCGTCATCGCCGGCGACACCCTGGCCAACGAACAGATTCAGGTGCTCCACGAACGCATCAAGAACAATGACCTGAGCAGCGGCCAGGGCAGCGTCACTCAGGTCGAAATCCTCGACCGCTACAACACCGAAATCGTCCAGGACATCAAACTCGCTCGTCGCCTGAAAGTCGTGGTCGACTGCGGCAACGGCGCGGCCGGTGTGATCGCCCCGCAACTGATCGAAGCGCTGAACTGCGAAGTCATCCCGCTGTTCTGCGAAGTCGACGGCAACTTCCCTAACCATCACCCGGATCCGGGCAAACCGGAAAACCTTGTCGACCTGATCGCCAAGGTCAAGGAAACCAACGCCGATATCGGTCTGGCCTTCGACGGTGACGGCGACCGCGTCGGCGTGGTGACCAACACCGGCAGTATCGTCTACCCGGATCGTCTGCTGATGCTGTTCGCTCGCGACGTAGTGGCGCGTAACCCGGACGCGGAAATCATCTTCGACGTTAAATGCACCCGTCGCCTGGTGCCACTGATCAAGGAATACGGCGGTCGGCCGCTAATGTGGAAGACCGGTCACTCGTTGATCAAAAAGAAAATGAAGCAATCCGGCGCGCTGTTGGCCGGCGAAATGAGCGGGCACATCTTCTTCAAGGAGCGCTGGTTCGGTTTCGACGACGGCATCTACAGCGCCGCACGTCTGCTGGAGATCCTCAGCAAGGAAAAATCCACCGCGGAAGAGCTGTTTGCGACCTTCCCGAACGATATTTCCACGCCGGAAATCAATATCCATGTGACCGAAGAGAGCAAATTCAGCATCATTGATGCACTGCACGATGCTCAGTGGGGCGAAGGCGCCGACCTGACCACCATCGACGGCGTGCGGGTTGATTACGCCAAAGGCTGGGGCCTGGTGCGCGCGTCCAACACCACACCGGTGCTGGTGCTGCGCTTCGAGGCCGATGACGAGGCTGAATTGCAGCGCATCAAGGATGTGTTCCACGCCCAACTGAAACGCGTTGCACCTGATCTCCAACTACCGTTCTGATCCACCCGGAGCCCTGAATGACCCTCGAACGCGAAGCCGCCGCCAACACTGCCAAGGTCCTGTCCGAAGCGCTGCCTTACATCCGACGCTATGTCGGCAAGACCCTGGTGATCAAATACGGCGGCAACGCGATGGAAAGCGAGGAGCTGAAAACCGGCTTCGCCCGCGACATCGTGCTGATGAAAGCCGTGGGCATCAACCCGGTGGTCGTGCACGGTGGCGGCCCGCAGATCGGTGACCTGCTCAAGCGCCTGTCGATCGAAAGCCATTTCGTCGACGGCATGCGCGTCACCGACGCGGCGACCATGGACGTGGTGGAAATGGTCCTTGGCGGTCAGGTCAACAAAAGCATCGTCAACCTGATCAACCGCCATGGCGGCAGCGCCATCGGCCTGACCGGTAAGGATGCCGGGCTGATTCGCGCGAAGAAGCTCACCGTCTCCCGTCAGACCCCGGAGATGACCCAGCCGGAAATCATCGACATCGGCCACGTCGGCGAAGTCGTCGGCATCAATACCGAGTTGCTGAACCTGCTGGTCAAAGGCAACTTCATCCCGGTCATCGCGCCGATCGGCGTGGGTGAAAACGGCGAGTCCTACAACATCAACGCCGACCTGGTGGCGGGCAAGGTTGCCGAAGCGCTGAAAGCTGAAAAGCTGATGCTGCTGACCAACATTGCCGGCCTGATGGACAAGTCGGGCACCGTGTTGACCGGCCTGAGCACGCAGCAGGTCGACGACCTGATCGCCGATGGCACGATCTACGGCGGTATGCTGCCGAAGATCCGCTGCGCACTGGAAGCGGTTCAGGGTGGGGTTGGCAGTTCGTTGATCATCGACGGTCGTGTACCGAACGCGATTCTGCTGGAAATCTTCACTGATACCGGTGTGGGTACGCTGATCAGTAATCGCAAGCGTCCTTGATGGCTGATCGCTGAAAGCAAAAGATCGCAGCCTTCAACAGCTCCTACAGGGATTTCGCACACGCGAGAATCCGCTTTTGTAGGAACTGACGAAGGCTGCGATCTTTTTATGCGCGCAGGAAAAGCCTGACTCGACACAGCGAAACGTCCGACATCCCTTCAGAATAAATCTCCCTAGGATCTTCCTCTCATCCAACGGAGATTCACTCATGCAGAAAGATTACGTTCCCTACGGCAGCGATGTTTCAGCAGGCACCTACGAATGCGTGGACTGCGGACATCGTTATTCCAATCAAGCCAAAACCTCTATGCCGCCCTGCCCGCAGTTCAGGAAAACGGCGCATGTCCTGAACGGTTGGAAAACCCTCACCGGCCAAGGTGACGCCCCACAAGATCCGTACCCGGAAAAATCCGAAAAGCCGGCTGCCAGCAAAAAATAATCCCGGAGCGCCTGAGCCATGCAGATCTCGTTCACGATCGACGCCGACGCTTTCGAGCAGGAACAGAAGGAACCGGTGAAAAAGACCTTGCGCATCGGCGACGCTGAAATCGCCCATGCGCTGGAGCGCATCGCCAAAGCCAGCCTGACCGAATACCTGAAAATGCTGGTCGAGGGCGGCATGCCCAGCCGGGCCGACGAAGCCAAGCAGGATCGCCTGCTGTATCTGATTCAGAGTTACTTCGGGCAAACCCTGCCGACCGAATCGCAGATCTCGACGATCTTTCAGCTGACCCAGAGCCAAAGCAAAACCCTGTTGAAAAACACCGTTTCGCGTTTTCGCAATCAGCTCGACGACATCCTGCAGCACAGCATGCGCGCAGTAATCCAGTCCGCCGAGCATGCGCAAAACGTGTTTCTGGTGGTGATCAGCTCGGACGTGATCCGCGATGAATTGAACATGCTCATCACCCAGAACGAGCCGACCTTCAAACCCATCACCAAACGCAAGGGCAGCGCCGGGCAGTTCGAGATCAGCGAAGATTCCCACGCATTGCTCTGTGCAACGCTGGGTCTGAATGCCGTTCAGTGACATCGTCGCGGTCAGTGGCTTGCTGCTGACCCTGACCACGTTCATGTTCAATCTGGCGTGGCCGGCGCTCAATGAAGCGCTGGCTGAGGATGAATTTCAAAAAGGTTCGCAGGGCCGCAAGCGCAGTCGAGACAAGGTGATGGCTGCTTTCTACTGGCGAGCATTGCCATTGACGTGCGCTTTCGTGGCGCTGTTTTACGTTAACTTGCCGGCAGCAGTCGGGATCATGCGCAGCAGCACGCTGGACCTGTGGGATTTCGATGTGGATCGCACGTTGTACGTGATGGTGGTTGTTGCGCTGCTGGTGTTTGCGCTAGTGAACGCTGCATTGGCGCTGAGACTGCTGATGAAATGGCGAAATCTGCGTTGATCGCCAACAAAAAAAGGCCCGGTTGAGCCTGCCTGAACCGGGTCTTTTTTCTGTGGGAGCGAGCCTGCTCGCAAACGCCTAATGTGCCTCACATCGCTGACAGGTGACGGCCATTCGCGAGCAGGCTCGCTCCCACATTGGTCACACGCCAAACTGCGCGCGGTACGCTTCCACGGCTGGCAAATGCTGTTTGAGCTGCGGATCGTCGGCGAGGAACTCCAGCACCTGATTCAGCGAGACAATGCTGATCACCGGGATGCCGAAGTCGCGCTCGACTTCCTGGATTGCCGACAACTCGCCGTTGCCACGCTCCTGACGGTTCAGTGCGATCAGCACACCGGCGGCCTTGGCGCCGTCCTGGGAAGCGATGATCTGCATCACTTCACGAATCGCGGTGCCGGCGGTGATTACGTCGTCGATGATCAAGACTTCGCCAGTCAGCGGTGCGCCAACCAGGCTGCCGCCCTCGCCGTGGGCCTTGGCTTCCTTGCGGTTGAAGCACCATGGCAGGTCACGGCCGTGATGTTCGGCCAGCGCAACGGCGGTCGTGGCCGCCAGCGGAATGCCTTTATAAGCTGGGCCAAACAGGACGTCGAAGGAGATGCCGCTTTCGGCGATGGCGGCGGCGTAGAAACGCCCCAGCTGCGCCAGGGCCGAACCGGAGTTGAACAGGCCGGCATTGAAGAAGTAGGGACTGGTGCGCCCGGACTTCAGGGTGAACTCACCGAAGCGCAAAACGCCGCGATCGATGGCAAAACGAATGAAATCGCGCTGATACGCTTGCATGAAAAAAACCCCAAATACCACGGATTTAGCTAATTAGCTTGACGCCGTGTATCATACACGCACGCGATTTTTGGGGCCATTTATGCGGATCATCAGTGTGAACGTCAATGGTATTCAGGCGGCAGTCGAGCGCGGTTTGCTCAGTTGGCTGCAAGCCCAGAATGCCGACGTCATCTGCCTGCAGGACACCCGTGCCTCCGCCTTTGAACTGGATGACCCAGCCTTCCAACTGGATGGCTACTTCCTTTATGCCTGCGATGCTGAAGTCCCTGCCCAAGGCGGCGTGGCTTTGTATTCGCGGTTGCAACCGAAGGCTGTCATCAGCGGTCTCGGTTTCGAGACGGCCGACCGCTACGGGCGCTACCTGCAAGCAGATTTCGACAAAGTCAGTATTGCCACCTTGCTGTTTCCTTCGGGGATGAACGGCGATGAAGACTTGAACCAGAAGTTCAAGCTCATGGACGATTTCGGCAAGTACCTGGACAAACAGCGACGCAAACGTCGCGAGTACATTTATTGTGGCTCGCTGTACGTTGCGCAGCAGAAACTCGACATCAAGAACTGGCGAGACAGCCAGCAATCTCCAGGCTTCCTGGCGCCGGAGCGCGCCTGGATGGACGAGATTGTCGGCAACATGGGCTATGTCGATGCGCTGCGCGAAGTCAGCCGCGAAGGCGACCAGTACAGCTGGTGGCCGGATAACGAACAGGCCGAGATGCTCAATCTGGGCTGGCGTTTCGATTATCAGATCCTGACCCCGGGCCTGCGTCGCTCGGTGCGCAGTGCACGCCTGCCGCGTCAGCCACGGTTCTCGCAGCACGCGCCGCTGATCGTCGACTACGACTGGACGCTGACCATCTAAGCGTCCTCGCAGCCAAAAAAATGCCCGCATCGTGAGATGCGGGCATTTTTTATGCGCCATGCTTTCTAGACGGCAGCGAAGAATGGCAAGGCCAGGTACAGCTTGATCACGATGACGTTAACGATATCGATGAAGAACGCTCCTACCATCGGCACTACCAGAAACGCGATCTGCGATGGCCCATAGCGCTGCGTCACCGCTTGCATGTTGGCAATCGCCGTCGGCGTGGCGCCCAGACCGAAGCCACAATGTCCCGCAGCCAGCACTGCGGCATCGTAGTTGCTGCCCATCACCCGGAACGTCACGAAAATAGCGAACAGCGCCATGACCAGCGCCTGCACGGCCAGAATGATAAAGATCGGCAATGCCAACGCCGCCAGATCCCATAATTTCAGCGACATCAGCGCGATCGCCAGAAACAGCGAGAGGCTGACATTGCCGAGCACGGAAACTTCGCGCTCGAATACCTGATACAAGCCAAGCGCTGACAGACTGTTGCGCAACACCACACCCACAAACAGCACGCAAACAAACGTCGGCAGTTCGAATGCAGTGCCGTGCAGCACTCCATTCAACAAGTTGCCTGCGAGCAGGCTGACGGCAATAAGCGCCAGCGTCTCGACGAACGAAAACGGCGTGATCGAACGTTCCTTGTTCGGCTGTTCAAAACCTCTTGGCAGTCGCGGCGCTTGCTGGGGACTGCAGCCCGGCACTTGCACGCGCTTGATCAGCAACCGGGCGACGGGCCCACCGATCAGCCCACCGAGCACCAGACCGAACGTCGCTGAGGCCAGCGCCAGTTCCGAAGCCGAGGCCAGGCCATATTTCTCGCTGAATACCGCGCCCCATGCGGCGCCCGTACCGTGGCCGCCGGCCAATGTGATCGAACCCGTCAGCAAGCCCATCAAAGGATCGAGTCCGAGCAAGGTTGCCAATCCGATGCCCATGGCGTTCTGCACCACCAGCAAGCCAATGACCGCCAGCAGGAAGATGCCGACGATGCGCCCGCCCTTTTTCAGGCTGGCAAGGTCGGCACTCAAGCCAATCGTGGCAAAGAACGCCAACATCAACGGTGTTTGCAATGATGTATCGAAGCGGACTTCTATATCGAAAGTGCGCAATATCAACAGGAGCACGGCAACCACCAGGCCGCCCGCTACCGGCTCAGGAATATTGTAACTTCGCAGAAAGCCGACACGCGTAACAAGCCCGCGTCCGAGCAGCAGTACTAAAGAAGCGGCCACGAGCGTGCCGTAGAAATCGAGCTCAATCATGTGGATTATTCTTGGCTAAGTATTCACGAGGCGAGCGTTTACCTGGGCTCGACGGGTGAACCGGCTGATTTTCTCAACACTGATTACTGGGGAATTCAAGTGCCATCGATGGCTTGAACATATCGGAATGTTTCAACCGAAACATTACATCGGGCAACTTTAACAACCAGCTCGCGCCAATAACAAGAACGGGAATAAGCACTGGACCGATCAGTTGTGACCAAAGATGTAATGGAGAAATATCAATAAATAAATGCCAAACCGCACATCGACAACAGACTAGTCCTACAACAAAAACCAATTATTGAGTTGCACAAATAAAAATGCCCCGATAAGCCGGGGCATTTCCATATAGCGATACAACAGACTGTTACTTGATCAGTCGCCAAGTGAACGGATATCTGTATGGGAAACCTTCGTTGGCTTTGACCCCTGCAATGATCGTCAGGACCAGTGCCGCGATTGCCAGCAAGCCAAACAGGAAGAAACCGATGATCAGCAGCATGAGCAGGAAGCAGATCATTGAGGCTATCGCCACCGTGATCTGAAAATTCAGCGCTTCTTTGCCCTGTGCATCGATGAACGGGTCCTTCTCGCGCTTCATCTGCCAAAGGATCAGCGGCCCGATCAGATTGCCGAACGGAATCCAGATCCCCAGCAAGGCGGACAAGTGACAGAACATCGCCCACTGGCGAACCTCCTGGCTCGGTTTGGGCAGCAACTCTTGCTCGTCACTCATCACGTCCTCCTTGTGGTCAAAATCTCAGTCGGCCAGCGCAGCCTTCTGCAATTCGAAGATTTCGTTCATGCCCTGCTTGGCCAGTTCCAGCATGGCATTGAGCTCATCAGGCTGGAACGGCGCGCCTTCAGCGGTGCCCTGCACTTCGATGAAGCCGCCGGTGCTGGTCATCACCACGTTCAGGTCGGTTTCAGCTGCAGAATCTTCAAGATAGTCCAGATCCAGCACCGGCTCGCCCTGGTACATGCCGACCGAGACCGCACCGATCATCTGCTTGAGCGGGTCACCGCCTTTCAGGCCGCCGCGCTTCTTGATCACTTTCAAG
>NZ_JH635998.1:2366770-2368516 GCF_000257605.1 Pseudomonas sp. R62 | reverse complement strand
GATCCGGAGATTCGCGTTTCCGTTTCGCACACCACCCGCGCCATGCGCCCGGGCGAAGTGGATGGCGTGAACTACCACTTCGTGACCCGCGAAGAGTTCGTGAAGATGGGCGAGCACGGCGACTTTCTTGAGCGCGCCGAAGTCTTCGGCAACTTCTACGGCACCTCGCAAAGCCGCCTGCAGCAGACCCTGGACGAAGGTCACGACCTGATTTTGGAAATCGACTGGCAAGGCGCCGAGCAAGTGCGCAAGCTGATGCCGCAAGCGCGCTCGATCTTCATCCTGCCGCCATCGCTGCAAGCCCTGCACCAGCGCCTGACCAACCGTGGCCAGGACAGCGACGAGATCATCGACGGCCGCATGCGCGAAGCAGTCAGCGAGATGAGCCATTACGTCGACTACGATTACCTGATCATCAACGATGATTTCGCCCACGCGCTGGACGATCTGAAAGCGATTTTCCGCGCCAATCAGCTGCAACAGAAACGCCAGCAAGTGCGTTTCGGCAAATTGCTGGCTGAATTGCTCGGCTGAAACAGCACTTCCCAAAATGCCTGCAAGCGCTTTACATTGGTGCTTGCAGCGCGTTGAAGGGTCTGGTCAAAAAATCAGCGCTTCCCTAATCGCTGGTGATTTTTTAAACTGCTCAGTCCGCTCGCCCAACCGGGCAGCGCGCATATTGCATTCGCTCCGAGGAATACCATGGCCCGCGTAACCGTTGAAGACTGCCTAGAACACGTGGAAAACCGCTTTGAGCTGGTCATGCTCTCTACCAAGCGTGCCCGTCAACTGGCCACCGGCGGCAAAGAGCCATTGGTGCAGTGGGAAAACGACAAGCCGACCGTTGTCGCGCTGCGTGAAATTGCTGAAGGCCTGATGAGCTACGAGTTCATCGCCGAGCAGGAAATCGTCCAGGATGAACCGCTGTTCGCAGCGTTCGAGGACGAGTCGAACGAGGCCGTCTAAGCCTATGCCTGGTCGACGTAGCACGGCGCGGGGTCACAGCTTTCGGCAGGAATCATCATGCCGAGCATAGACGCCCTCGCCGATCGCTTATCGACCTACCTCGGCAACGACCAGGTCAACCTGGTCCGCCGAGCGTATTTCTACGCCGAACAAGCCCATGACGGTCAACGCCGTCGCAGCGGCGAGGCGTATGTCACGCATCCTCTTGCCGTGGCCAATATTCTTGCCGACATGCACATGGACCATCAGAGCCTGATGGCCGCGATGCTGCATGACGTGATCGAAGACACCGGTATCGCCAAGGAAGCGCTGCAAGCGCAGTTCGGTGAAACCGTGGCCGAACTGGTCGACGGGGTCAGCAAACTGACCCAGATGAACTTCGAGACCAAGGCCGAAGCCCAGGCGGAAAACTTCCAGAAAATGGCCATGGCCATGGCGCGCGACATCCGGGTGATCCTGGTCAAGCTCGCCGACCGTCTGCACAACATGCGCACGCTGGAAGTGCTGTCCGGCGAAAAGCGCCGGCGCATCGCCAAGGAAACCCTCGAGATCTACGCACCCATCGCCAACCGGCTGGGCATGCACGCGATCCGCATCGAATTCGAAGACCTCGGCTTCAAGGCCATGCACCCGATGCGTTCCGCGCGGATCTACCAGGCGGTCAAACGCGCCCGGGGCAACCGCAAGGAAATCGTCAACAAGATCGAAGAGTCCCTCGGCCACTGCCTCGCCATCGACGGCATCCAGGGCGAAGTCAGCGGTCGGCAGAAACACCTCTAC
>NZ_JH635998.1:2350863-2366146 GCF_000257605.1 Pseudomonas sp. R62 | reverse complement strand
CAACGAAATCATGGACGTCTACGCGTTCCGGATCATCGTCGACAAGGTCGATACCTGCTACCGCGTATTGGGTGCTGTGCATAATTTGTACAAACCGTTGCCAGGGCGATTCAAGGATTACATCGCGATCCCCAAGGCCAACGGCTATCAGTCGCTGCACACCACGTTGTTCGGCATGCACGGTGTACCGATCGAGATCCAGATCCGTACCCGCGAAATGGAAGAGATGGCCAACAACGGCATCGCCGCCCATTGGCTGTACAAATCCAGCGGCGACGAGCAGCCCAAAGGCACGCACGCACGCGCCCGCCAGTGGGTCAAAGGCGTGCTGGAAATGCAGCAACGCGCCGGCAACTCGCTGGAATTCATCGAAAGCGTGAAGATCGACCTGTTCCCGGACGAGGTCTACGTGTTCACGCCCAAAGGCCGGATCATGGAGCTGCCAAAAGGCTCCACGGCAGTCGACTTTGCTTACGCAGTGCACACCGATGTCGGCAACAGCTGCATCGCCTGCCGCATCAATCGTCGTCTCGCGCCGCTGTCGGAACCGCTGCAAAGCGGCTCCACGGTCGAGATCGTCAGCGCCCCCGGCGCACGGCCGAACCCGGCGTGGCTCAACTTCGTCGTTACCGGCAAGGCGCGCACGCACATTCGTCATGCGCTGAAGCTACAGCGCCGCTCCGAGTCCATCAGCCTCGGCGAACGCCTGCTGAACAAGGTGCTCAACGGTTTCGACAGCTCGCTGGAGAAGATCCCGGCAGAGCGCGTCAAGGCAATGCTTACCGAGTACCGCCTCGAACTGATCGAAGACCTGCTCGAAGACATTGGCCTGGGCAACCGCATGGCCTACGTGGTCGCCCGTCGCCTGCTTGGCGAAGGCGAGCAGCTGCCGAGCCCGGAAGGTCCGCTGGCAATTCGCGGTACCGAAGGCCTGGTGCTCAGCTACGCCAAGTGCTGCACGCCTATCCCCGGCGACCCGATTGTCGGGCACCTGTCGGCGGGCAAAGGCATGGTCGTGCACCTGGATAACTGCCGCAACATCAGTGAAATCAGGCACAACCCGGAAAAATGCATCCAGCTCTCGTGGGCCAAGGATGTCACCGGCGAATTCAACGTCGAGCTGCGCGTCGAGCTGGAACACCAGCGCGGTCTGATCGCCCTGCTGGCCAGCAGCGTCAACGCGGCCGACGGCAATATCGAGAAAATCAGCATGGACGAACGCGATGGTCGCATCAGCGTCGTGCAGTTGGTGGTCAGCGTTCACGACCGTGTGCACCTGGCCCGCGTGATCAAGAAACTGCGCGCTTTGACCGGGGTGATCCGCATCACCCGCATGCGTGCATAACCTGCCTATTACAAGGAGTCCTACATGACCAAAACCGTCATCACCAGCGACAAGGCCCCGGCCGCCATCGGCACTTACTCCCAGGCGATCAAGGCAGGCAACACCGTTTACATGTCGGGCCAGATTCCTCTGGACCCGAAAACCATGGAACTGGTTGAGGGCTTCGAAGCCCAGACCGTCCAGGTCTTCGAGAACCTCAAAGCCGTGGCCGAAGCTGCCGGCGGTTCGTTCAAGGACATCGTCAAACTGAACATCTTCCTCACCGACCTGAGCCACTTCGCCAAGGTCAACGAGATCATGGGCAAGTACTTCGACCAGCCATACCCTGCCCGCGCCGCCATTGGCGTGGCCGCCCTGCCGAAGGGTGCGCAGGTTGAAATGGATGCCATTCTGGTCATCGAGTGATGCGCACGGCGCGGCCTCCACGCCGCGCCGACTGCCGCAAGAAAAGGTTTTGAAAGGATTCCACCATGCGCAAAGCGCTAGCTCTCTCGCTGCTCGCCCTGTTTCTCGGCGGCTGCGCCAGCGACCCTGCCGACCGTGACATCAGCGGCACCTGGATCAATCAGGTGGCAATCGATGCCGCCGCCAAGGGCGGTCCCCTGCGTGAAGCGCTGCAGGCTTACGGCCCGAATCTGGAATGGGACGTCAACACCAAGGCCGGTCAGGCCCGCTACACCAACGGTTTTGAGAACGTCGAAGGACGGCTGCTGGGCGAAGAGTCCGGCGCCTGGAAAGTCGACTTCTATGGCAGCTCCGCCAGCGAACTGAAACGCGACGGCGGACGTTTGCAGCAAGCTGCCAGTGACAACGAACCCGAACAAGTTTTCGATCGCGCACAGATCCCGGTGCCGGAAGGCGCGCCAATCGGTGCAAGCTTCGAACGCGCGCTGTATTCGGCATATCTGGGCGGTAACTGGATCATCGCCAGCGGCCAGGGTGAAGGCGGCACCGTGCAGTTCCAAGCCGACGGCCAGGTGACCGGCCTGCCGGGCGTTGACCGTTATGCCTTGTGCCTGGCGGGCGATTGCGCATCGATGAGCAATGGCAACGACAGCATGTGGCTGCAACTCAATGGCCAGGGCAACAACTGGATCTTTGTGCGCAAGGGCAAGGAGCTGGAGATTTTGCAAGCAGTGAACGCTGCGCTGGCGGATGAGCAACCGCAGTTTGCCGCAGGTGAGCGCAAGTGGTTGCTGGAAAAGCAGTAACCCGCTGAAAAGATCGCAGCCTTCGGCAGCTCCTACTTTGGAATGCATTTTCCTGTAGGAGCTGCCGAAGGCTGCGATCTTTTGCTTTTAGCGACCTTCCAGGATCGCTGCATAGCCTTCGCGGTAACTCGGATACTTCGGCACCCACCCCAACGCTTTCGCCCGCGCATTGCTGCAACGCTTGCTGCCAGTGCGCCGCACGCTGGCGTCTTCGGCCCATTCAGTCACACCCAGATATTCGCGCAACCAGCCCACCACTTCGGCCAACGGCGCCGGCGCGTCATCCACACCGATATAGAGCTGGTCCAGCTTGACGCCCTCGCGGTCTTTTTCCAGCAAGAACGCCAGCAGCCCCGCTGCATCATCGGCATGAATCCGATTGCCATACAGCGGCGGATCAATCGCCACGCGGTAGCCGCGACGCACCTGGGTCAGCAGCCACTCGCGGCCCGGGCCGTAAATGCCGGTCAGGCGCAGCACGCTAGCCGGGATGCCACTATTGAGCGCGACCTGCTCGGCTTCAAGCATCAAGCGACCTGAATATCCGGCCGCGACCGTCTCGGAGGTCTCATCCACCCATGCTCCATCCTGCTGGCCGTACACGCTGCTGCTCGACACGAAGATCAGCCGCTCAGGCACTTGCCCATAGTCGTCCAGCCAGCTCAGCACGTTCTGCAAGCCTTGCACGTAGGCCTTGCGGTAGCCCTCTTCATCGTGGTCGGTGGCCGCAGCGCAATACACCAGATAATCCACGGCACCCACCGGCCAGGTCGCCGGGCACTCTTCGTTGAACAGATCGCCGGCGACGCCGATGACACCCTCCGGCAGCTTGGAAACGTCGCGGCGCAGGCCATGGACTTGCCAGCCAGCCGCCAGCAATTGCGTGGCCAGACGACTGCCGACATCACCACAACCGGCAATCAAAACAGAAGGCGCGGACATCAGAAAACTCCCATCGGAAAGGCACAGACTAGCTCTGGCACAGGACGAACGGCTAGCAATGAAGGAAAAAAAGTTACTCTATTACTTTTGTTAACAAGAATTACTTGCAATAATGCACGCCACTTTTGTTCTCGGCCTCACGAGGCCTGGAAGAGCAACAACGTTTTTCTATCTCAGGTCCGGCCAGCATGACACGTAATCAAACTCCCGCTTCGCCAACCACTCGACCTCGCGCCTGGAGCGCCGTCGCGGCTCTGTTGCTCAGCCTGATGCTGGCACCGACCGCCGCCTTCGCCGACGCTCAAGCGCCCGCCACCCCAGCCGCCACCGAGCAGAGCGCACCCACTGCCGCTCCGGCTGCACCGGCCGCCACCGATCCGGTGCAGGCTGTCGACGCGGCCGACGCACCTGAAGTCCTCGAAGCCGACAACACCTTGGGCATGGCCCACGACCTGTCGCCGTGGGGCATGTACCAGAACGCCGACATCATCGTGAAAATCGTGATGATCGGTCTGGCCATCGCATCGATCATCACCTGGACCATCTGGATCGCCAAAGGCTTCGAGCTGATGGGCGCCAAGCGTCGTCTGCGTGGCGAAATTGCCGCACTGAAAAAAGCCACCACACTCAAGGAAGCCAGCGCCACCGCTGGTAAAGAAGGCACTCTCGCCAACCTGCTGGTGCACGACGCGCTCGAAGAGATGCGCCTGTCGGTCAACAGCCGCGAGAAAGAGGGTATCAAGGAACGCGTCAGCTTCCGCCTTGAGCGCCTCGTAGCGGCCTGCGGTCGCAACATGAGCAGCGGCACCGGCGTCCTCGCCACCATCGGTTCGACCGCACCGTTCGTAGGCCTCTTCGGTACCGTGTGGGGCATCATGAACTCGTTCATCGGCATCGCCAAAACCCAGACCACCAACCTCGCCGTTGTCGCACCGGGTATCGCTGAAGCCCTGCTGGCCACTGCACTGGGTCTGGTTGCGGCGATTCCTGCGGTAGTGATCTACAACGTCTTCGCCCGCTCCATCGCCGGTTACAAGGCGCAGGTCTCCGATGCCTCGGCAGAAGTCCTGCTGCTGGTCAGCCGCGATCTCGACCACCAGCCTGAGCGCAGCTCGCAGCCGCACATGGTTAAAGTGGGGTAATCGGCCATGGGCCTGCATTTGAAAGAAGGCGCAGACGACGATCTGGCCGAGAACCACGAAATCAACGTCACGCCGTTCATCGACGTGATGCTGGTGCTGTTGATCATCTTCATGGTGGCCGCGCCGTTGGCCACTGTGGACATCAAAGTCGACCTGCCCGCCTCGACCGCCAAACCGGCGCCGCGGCCAGAGAAACCGGTGTTCCTCAGTGTGAAAGCTGACCAGCGCCTGTTCCTCGGTGACGATGAAGTGAAAGCCGAAACCCTCGGCGCTACCCTCGACGCCAAGACCCAGGGCAAGAAAGACACCACCATCTTCTTCCAGGCCGACAAAGGCGTGGATTACGGTGACCTGATGAGCGTGATGGACAGCCTGCGCGCCGCCGGTTACCTGAAGGTTGGTCTGGTCGGTCTCGAGACGGCAGCCAAGAAATGATCACGACGCGCCATAAGCTGACGCGTTACAGCGGTAGCCTGGCCGTGGTGCTGGGCGTGCATGCGCTGGCCATCGCGCTGGCGCTGAACTGGACTGCCCGCCCGCCCATCGAATTGCCGCCGCAGGCAATGATGGTCGAGTTGGCCCCGTTGCCTGCCCCGCCACCGCCGGCTCCGCCGAAAGTCGTCACACCGCCGCAGCCACCGGCTCCGGTGGAAGAATTGCCGATTCCGAAACTGGCTGAAGCACCGAAAGCGGAAATCGCGGTACCCAAACCCAAACCCAAGCCGAAGCCCAAGCCGAAACCGCCGAAGCCGGTCGAGAAAAAGCTGCCCGAGCCGCCGAAGGAAAAACCTTCCGAGGAAAAACCGGCCGATACCCAGCCGACCCAGGCACCGACGGAGAAATCCGCCCAGCCTGCACCAGGTCCGTCGCCGGCTCAGTTGGCGGCCAAGGCCAGTTGGCAAGGCACCCTGCTCGCGCATCTGCAGAAGTACAAGAAGTACCCGCAGAGTGCGCAGTCGCGGGGCAAGGAAGGCTTGAATCGTCTGCGCTTCGTGGTTGATGGCGAAGGTAATGTGCTGTCGTTCGAACTGGTGGGCCGCTCTGGCAACGCTGATCTGGACCGGGCCACCCTGGACATGATCCGCCGCGCGCAACCGCTGCCCAAGCCTCCGGCCGACATGCTCAACAACGGCTCGATCGAAATTGTTGCGCCGTTTGTTTATTCGCTCGAACGCCGTCGCTAAGCAACACCGCAATACCTGTGGGAGCTGGCTTGCCAGCGATAGCGGTGTGTCAGAGAAGGATTTATTAGCTGACCCACCGCAATCGCTGGCAAGCCAGCTTCCACAAGGTTCTCCGCCAGCCGAGAGAACCAAGCCAAGAGGCACCGAAAGGTGCCTTTTGCGTATCTGCCTGCGGCAAACCGACCTCGACCGGTGTCGCACTCAGCCCGCAGTCTGATAACGTGCGTCTATCGATTGCAGCCGGTATGCTTGGCGCGCATCTTCATGGACGCTTGCTATGACCCTCACAGAATTACGCTACATCGTTACCCTCGCCCAAGAGCAGCACTTCGGCCATGCCGCCGAGCGCTGCCACGTCAGTCAGCCGACGCTGTCGGTGGGCGTGAAAAAACTTGAAGACGAACTCGGTGTGCTGATTTTCGAGCGCAGCAAAAGCGCCGTGCGCCTGACCCCGGTCGGCGAAGGCATCGTCGCCCAGGCGCAAAAAGTCCTGGAACAGGCCCAAGGCATTCGCGAACTGGCCCAGGCCGGCAAGAACCAGCTGACCGCGCCGCTGAAAGTCGGCGCCATCTACACCGTCGGCCCGTATCTGTTCCCGCATCTGATTCCACAACTGCACCGGGTCGCCCCGCAGATGCCGTTGTACATCGAAGAAAACTTTACCCACGTACTGCGCGACAAACTGCGCAACGGCGAGCTCGACGCGATCATCATCGCCCTGCCGTTCAACGAAGCCGACGTGCTGACCCTGCCGCTGTACGATGAACCGTTCTACGTCCTGATGCCGGCCCAGCACCCGTGGACCAAAAAAGAATCCATCGACGCCGGCCTGCTCAATGACAAGAGCCTGCTGCTGCTCGGTGAAGGCCACTGCTTCCGCGATCAGGTGCTTGAGGCCTGCCCGACGCTGACCAAGGGCAACGACGGCGCCAAGCACACCACGGTGGAATCCAGCTCGCTGGAAACCATTCGCCACATGGTCGCCTCCGGCCTGGGCATCTCGATCCTGCCATTGTCGGCAGTGGACAGCCATCACTACGCCCCCGGCGTGATCGAAGTGCGCCCACTGACCGCGCCGGTACCGTTCCGCACCGTGGCGATCGCCTGGCGCGCCAGCTTCCCACGGCCGAAAGCCATCGAGATCCTCGCCGACTCCATTCGCCTGTGCTCGGTGGCCAAGCCAACGGCGCCGGTTACGGCCGGTTAAGCGAGCGTCATGACGGAGCTGTCGCAAGTGTCGGTGACGGCACTCAAGGGTGTCGGCGAGGCCATGGCCGAGAAACTGGCCAAGGTCGGCCTGGAGAATCTGCAGGACGTGCTCTTCCACCTGCCACTGCGTTATCAGGATCGCACCCGTGTGGTGCCGATCGGTGCGCTGCGGCCGGGTCAGGACGCCGTGGTTGAAGGCACCGTCAGCGGCGCCGATGTAGTCATGGGTCGCCGCCGCAGCCTGGTCGTGCGCTTGCAGGACGGCACCGGCGGGCTGAGTCTGCGCTTCTACCATTTCAGCAATGCGCAGAAAGAAGGCCTCAAGCGTGGCACGCGGGTTCGCTGCTACGGTGAAGCCCGGCCCGGCGCCTCAGGCCTGGAAATCTATCATCCGGAATACCGCGCGATCACCGGCGATGAACCGCCGCCAGTCGATGAAACCCTGACCCCGGTCTACCCGCTCACCGAAGGCCTGACCCAACAGCGCCTGCGCCAGTTGTGCATGCAGACCCTGACGCTGCTCAAGCCGAGCACCCTGCCCGACTGGCTGCCGACCGAACTCGCCCGCGACTATCAACTGGCGCCGCTGGCCGATGCGATCCGCTATCTGCACAACCCACCCGCCGATGCCGATGTCGATGAGCTCGCCCTCGGCCATCACTGGGCGCAGCATCGCCTGGCTTTCGAAGAACTGCTCACCCATCAACTGTCGCAGCAGCGTCTGCGCGAAAGCATGCGCTCGCTGCGCGCGCCAGCGATGCCGAAAGCCACCAGGCTGCCGCCGAAATACCTGAAGAACCTCGGCTTCAGCCCAACCGGTGCTCAGCAGCGCGTCGGCAATGAAATTGCCTACGACCTCAGCCAGCACGAACCGATGTTGCGCCTGATTCAGGGCGACGTTGGCGCGGGTAAAACCGTGGTTGCCGCCCTCGCCGCGTTGCAGGCGCTGGAGGCCGGTTATCAGGTCGCGCTGATGGCACCGACCGAGATCCTCGCCGAACAGCACTTCATCACCTTCAAGCGCTGGCTCGAACCGCTGGGCATTGAAGTCGCGTGGCTGGCCGGCAAGCTCAAGGGCAAGAATCGCGTCGCCGCGCTGGAACAGATTGCCAGCGGCACGCCAATGGTGGTCGGCACCCACGCGCTGTTTCAGGACGAAGTGCAGTTCAAGAACCTCGCGCTGGTGATCATCGACGAACAGCACCGCTTCGGCGTGCAACAGCGTTTGGCGCTGCGGCAGAAAGGCGTCGGCGGGCGCATGTGCCCGCACCAACTGATCATGACCGCCACGCCGATTCCACGCACATTGGCGATGAGTGCCTACGCCGACCTCGACACCTCGATCCTCGATGAATTGCCGCCCGGCCGAACCCCGGTCAACACCGTGCTGGTCACCGACACCCGCCGCGTCGAAGTCATCGAACGGGTGCGCAGCGCTTGCGCCGAAGGTCGTCAGGCCTATTGGGTGTGTACGCTGATTGAAGAATCGGAAGAGCTGACCTGCCAGGCCGCCGAAACCACGTTTGAAGACCTCACCGCCGCCCTCGGCGAATTGAAAGTCGGGCTGATTCACGGGCGCATGAAGCCGGCCGAGAAAGCCGCAGTGATGGCCGAGTTCAAGGCCGGCAACCTGCAACTGCTGGTCGCCACCACCGTGATCGAAGTCGGCGTCGACGTGCCCAACGCCAGCCTGATGATCATCGAAAACCCCGAGCGCCTCGGTCTCGCGCAACTGCACCAGTTGCGCGGCCGCGTTGGCCGGGGCAGCGCCGCCAGCCATTGCGTGCTGCTCTACCATCCGCCGCTGTCGCAGATCGGTCGTCAGCGCCTGGGCATCATGCGCGAGACCAACGACGGTTTCGTCATCGCCGAAAAAGACCTCGAACTGCGCGGCCCCGGGGAAATGCTCGGCACCCGCCAGACCGGCCTGCTGCAATTCAAAGTCGCCGACCTGATGCGCGACGCCGACCTGCTGCCCGCCGTGCGCGACGCCGCCCAGGCTTTGCTGGAGCGCTGGCCGACCCACGTCAGCCCATTGCTTGACCGTTGGCTGCGCCATGGGCAGCAATACGGCCAAGTGTGAGCACCGTCGCAGTTTGTGCAGGATCGTTCCTACAGAGCTGGTTATACTCCTGCCATTGTTTCAAAAACGGATACAGACCATGACCGAAGCTGCTCTCGTCCCCGAATCTCCGCAAGCTCCGTCTGTTATTCGGCTGCTGCTCAACAAGCTGGGCGTTGCCTACGAAGAAGTGCTCGACCACCACGGCCTCAATGCCTCGCGCAAAGTGCAGGCCGTGTTGCTGGACGACGCCGTGGGCGCGTTGATGGTGCTGTTTCCACAGAGCCAGTTGCTGGATCTCAATCGCCTCGCCGAACTCACTGGTCGCCGCCTCACAGCCGTGTCCACCGAGCGCCTGGAAAAGATGCTCGGCAAACACAATCTGAGCCTGCTGCCGGGCCTGCCGGCGCTGACCAGTTCGCCGTGCCTCTACGAAGAAAGCCTGCTGCGCGAGCCGAAGCTGCTGATCAACTCCGGCGAGCCGGGCCTGCTGCTGGAAATCAGCAGCGATGACTTCAAATCGATGCTGACCAAAGCCAGCGCCGCCAACTTCGGCGAAGCCCTGAGCAGCATCCGCCCGAACCTCGACCGCCCGGACGATGACCGCGAGGAAATCACCCAGGCCGTGCAGGCGTTCACCGCGCGGCGCATTCAGCAACGTCTGGAAGCGACCATCGAGATTCCGCCGCTGGCCGAAACCGCGCAAAAAATCATCAAGCTGCGCGTCGACCCCAACGCCACCATCGACGACATCACCGGCGTGGTCGAAACCGACCCGGCGTTGGCCGCGCAAGTGGTGAGCTGGGCGGCATCGCCGTATTACGCCTCGCCGGGCAAGATTCGTTCGGTGGAAGACGCAATCGTTCGCGTGCTGGGTTTTGATCTGGTAATCAACCTCGCGCTGGGCCTGGCCCTCGGCAAGACTCTGAGCCTGCCGAAAGACCACCCGCAACACACCACACCGTACTGGCAGCAGTCGATCTACACCGCCGCCGTCATCGAAGGCCTGACCCGCGCCATGCCGCGCGCCCAGCGCCCGGAAGCCGGCCTGACCTATCTCGCTGGTCTGCTGCATAACTTCGGTTACCTGCTGCTGGCCCACGTGTTCCCGCCGCACTTCTCACTGATCTGCCGCCACCTGGAGGTCAACCCGCACCTGTGCCACAGCTACATCGAGCAACACCTGCTCGGTATCAGCCGTGAACAGATCGGCTCGTGGCTGATGCGCTACTGGGACATGCCGGATGAACTGGCCACCGCCCTGCGCTTCCAGCACGACCCAAGCTACGACGGCGCCTACGCCGAATACCCGAACCTCGTCTGCCTGGCCGTACGCCTGCTACGCAGCCGCGGGATTGGCTCCGGGCCGGATGAAGATATTCCGGATGCGTTGCTCGAACGCGTTGGTTTGAGTCGTGACAAAGCCAACGATGTCGTCAGCAAGGTGCTTGAGGCTGAAGTGCTGCTGCGTGAACTGGCTTCGCAGTTCAGCCAGGCATAAAAAACCCGCGCTCACGGATCATTCTTTTTCCTGAGCGCGGGCAATTGCAGCTTCGTCATTTATCAAGCAATGAAGCGTGCGATCCATCCGCTCTTAGGCAGACTCAGCCGGTCTCGCCAATATTCACCGCACATAACAATTTTATTTTGCCCGGTAACTTGCACATTCAGAGTCGACTCCAGCCTCTCTGACGTATTAACTGTTACATAGCCACCGCTGAACTGCGTGTCAGGCTCGCCAGTAAGCTTGTAACGTGCACAGACGGCATGCATCTCGTCAGTTACGAACGCCCCGCCGCTGGTGCCGGCGACAATCAGCTTGCTTTCATCTGGGTTATCAAACGTACAACTCGTCCAGTTTTGGCCGATTTCAGGCACAATTTTTGTAAATAGAGGCTGACCATTATTGAAAAGAGGGTGAGGTGAGCCATCCGCACTGAGCACGACAATCACGCCCTCACCATCAAAAACCCCTTGGCCATCCTGGCCTCCAACCAGAGCAATTATTCCGTCCTTTTTTCTTACAGCAATATCGCGAAACACCGGCAGCCGATCAGACTTCACGATGAACTCGCCGAACTCATTGTCCCGCGTTCCATGTTCAGTGAAGCGCACAGCATAAGTCCCGAAGGTGCCTTCATCATCAAAGTCGCCATACACCACCAAGCCACCGTCTACATGAGCGGCCACTCCGCGGGCGGCGTTATCACCTGTCGCACCCAGCTCAGCCAATTCAACAGTGGCCGAACCGATTTTGTTGAAAGTGTTGTCGAAACTGCCGTCAGGATTGAGTCGCATGACCAAGCCTTTAGTTTGCTGTGAAGCATGATCAAAACCGAAATAAACCAGAGCCACTTTGCCCCCTGGCAACTCGATACCGGACGCACCAGAGCTGGCGCCGCTCTGGATTGCAGACTTTTCATGCCCAGGTATATTTTGGCGTGCACGAGCTGCCGTTAGCGCTCCATCGAGTGGTACGGGCCCTGAACCGTACGGAAATTTGGCGACACCGCCTTCACCGAATTTATCGTTGAGTCGCCCGTCTGGCAGGAGCTGGATAAGCACAAAACCGTTCTCACCATTCGGAGAGCGTGTACTGTATTCGACCGTAATCAGTACCCCTCCGTTACTCAGCAAGTTTGCGCCAAACTTCCCTGATAAAAATTTCTCCCCTGTCGAAATTCGCGCAAATCCTTGCTGGTTCTCGCCAAACCCGGTGCCAACATCAAGCTCGCCATGGTCCGTGAGCCGTGCGACTACGAAGCCGGGGAAAATACCTAATTCATTCGCCACGACGAACAGTCGGCCGTCAGGCAACGGAAGAACAACGTGCGGAGCAATGCTGATAAACTCGGGAAATTCCCAATTGAGTATGCCGTCAGCGGCAAATGTTGAATCAAGCTCACCTGCTTGTATGGTCATGTTGATAACTCTCCAATCCGGATAAGTCCCTTTACTGCTGGACATCTCGATCAAGCATCATTATGCAAACAAAAACACCTGTCATTTCTGACAGGTGTTCAGGGCCTTATGTGCCAATTGACCGACTTATTGAGCCAAACAATCACACTGGAAAGATGGTGCTTCAAGTCTTGGGCTTGGCCTTCCTCGGCACCAAATACTTCATCAACCCCTGAAACCACATCACCAGCGCCGGATTGCCCTTGAGCTGGATCGACTTGTCCTGAATCCCCTGCATAAACGCCAACTGCTTGTTCTTCGCCTGCATCGTCGCAAAGCCATAACCGGCATCTTTAAACGCAATCGCAAACGCCGGTTCTGCGACCACCCCAGACTTGCTGGTGATGCGCTGATCCTTGACCACGAAATGCCGCGCCACTTTCCCATCCAGCGTCTGCAGCTGAAACACCAGATCCTTGTCGCCCAACTGTTGCTGGAACGCAGGATTGGTCCGGCTGGCCTTACCCATCAACAAACCCATCATCCACAGAAGAAAACGAAATTTCATGCGCACAGCCTCAAAAGGAAAATGAACGGCCGGGGCAGTGTAAGGGATTCGGACGATAACGCCAGTATCTGACGCTGTTGGAAGAGGATGTAGACCAATTCCTGCACGATGACTGCCAAGTCACGATTCAACGTTTACCCCTGATCGTTCCCCCGCTGCGCGTGGAACGCATCCCGAGACGCTCCGCGTCTCACCGTTCACCTTTCCTACACGTGTTGAAACACATCCCTGTAGGAGCCGGCGAAGCCTGCGATCTTTTGATCTTCCGCCCCGCGAATCCATGGAAAATTTCCTGCGAAGTGCGGGGCTGTCCGTGAACTAGTCGAGCTTGAAGATCACCGATAGGCTTCCTGCGTCATCGGCTATTCGGTGACCGGATGTGCAAGTCCGAATTCGGGAGCAATTTCTTCTTACTCCAAGGGATTTACACCGATGACCAATTCAACGACCAACACCGAGGACACCTCCCCCTACGAATCCTTCGATTCAAGAAAACTACATGAAGCCGCCGAACGCGCCCTCGATCACCACTTCTGCAAATCCGACCTCCCTCAGGCCCCACGCCGTGAAGGCCTGTTCAGCCTGAACCCGGACATCGATGCCGAAGCCCTCCTGGCCAACGCCTCGGAAGATCTGCTGTCCATCAGCATCATCGCTGCGGATCTTGCGGACGACATAGATGGCTTACGCCGCTCGGTTGCACTGGCATTGAGTAGGATGGCGGACGGGGTGAGATTGATGGTGGAAGGGACGCTCGACCAGATTGAAGTGCGAAGCGTGGCGGCCAAGTTTTAGTGAGATTCGCGGATGAAAAAGAGGGGGCGTTGAGTCCCCTTTCTCGATGATCCCTGTTTTACCACCGACAGCCTGTCTCTGGAGATGCATCCATGGTGATGTCTTGTTCAAATGAATACTTCTTTCCGGATTTGTAGTTCGTGTAAGTCATCCCGTAAATTCGAGCACCCTGGCTGACCATTTCATATTCGCCTGTCAGCGAGTCTTCGGTCACTTCTACCCAAGTTGTCGTGAACTGAGAAGGCCGCCCCTCTGCCATGACTTCCTCTTCGACACTCCGATAGACAAGGGGAATGACCTTTCGGGACTTCGTGTACTTGACCCCTGCTCCGCTCCACCGTGAGACGGTGTCGTAATAGGATCGAAACTCGAAATTGATGTTCTTGCCTTCCAACGAACGGAAGCAGGAAACCTCGGTGGTAACCTCACCTAGGGCGGTCAGCGGTATTAGAAGAAGCGCAGAAATAAACGCAAACGACGATTTCAAACCGATCATTCCTTAGCGACTTATGGGCAATTGAAAGTGCATTTCTGCGAACTTTACGGGAATAGGGCCCGAATCATTTCTTGGAGACTCCAGCACTGCGCTCACCCACCCTCGCCGGGATCTTCGAAACCTTCCCCGCTTCAGACATTCGCGATGCGTATTGCTTGTACGCCGCCACCGCCCGCTCTTTATCGTTCACGGCCCAATAACTGTCAGCGAGATTCAGGTAAGCAACCGTCCTGTTTGGGTGGTTGGCAATCACTGCATTGAGCAACTCAATCGACTCAGCGTAGTAACCCGCCTCGCCGAGCAGAAAACCGAGGTCGTTGGACCAGCCGGGACGCTGCGGGTAGTAGTACTTTGCGACGATATAGCTATCCGGGGGACAAGTGTCATGCGGGCCACCGCCCATCAACGCGTAGCTCATCGTATCCTTGAAGGAAGAGTCATCACCCTTTCGGTAGGCTGCCAGCGCCATATCCAGCAAATCAGCCGAATTGACGGTCATCAATTTCTTTCTAACGCCCTCAATACTGCCAGTACGAGCAACCTGCAGCTTCTGCAGCACTTCACGCCCATCGAAAGAAGCGAGAGTGATGGGGCCCAGTGTCTGCACCGGCAACTCCACTGCGCTAACAAGCGACCGGTCACAGGAGTCGTTATTCGCCACCTCCAGCAGAGCTTTCAGCTCAAACTGCTTTGAACCTCTGTTGAAGGCGAACAACAGGTTGAAGTTGTAAACCGCGTTATCTTCCTCGCTGGTTACCAGCGCGATGTAGTCCCCAGCCTCAACGAACGGTTGCTTGACCACAGCTTCCTCAGCCTGTGGATCAATGACGGTCATGACGCCAGGGCGACCTTTGAGTACATGGACGCTGAAGACACCCTGAAGCGCAGACGAGTACTGACTCTTGATCAGAGGCAGCGCCTTCGACGTATCGAGTAAGATGTCCTCGTCACGCGCTTGTTCCGGCGCAATCAACAATCGGTTAGAAACTTCGTCCGCATCGCCCGCCAGTACAAACACCTTTTGCCGTGATGCATCACCCAGCAAGCTAGCCGGAATTTCCTTCAGGACTTGTGGGGCAGCGAGTGCGTATGAAGTGGTTAGCAGCCCAAGGCTCAACACGATAAAGCGGAAGAACATATTCACTCTTTCAGTCCCTGAATTTCGGATCGCTTAACGACGCGTTGCGGAATCTTCTGCGCTTTACCGGCGGCACTCATCGCGTCGCGGTACTCGCGATAATAACGCTGCGCTTCCTCTTGGCGATCAAGGCGCCACAGCGAATCAGCCATGTTCAGCATCAGCACTGTGCGTTTGCCGACAGCCTCAACGCCTCGATAAAACTTCATCGCCAACTCATCGTTGCCGCCCTCGGCCAAGTAAAAACCGAGGTCGTTGTAAGCCTGAACACTTTGCGCGGGGGGATGACA
>NZ_JH635998.1:2348815-2350480 GCF_000257605.1 Pseudomonas sp. R62 | reverse complement strand
AGTAAAAAACCGAGGTCGTTGTAAGCCTGAACACTTTGCGCGGGGGGATGACACGCCATGTAGGATTCCGGGCTCAAAAAGCTCAGGCTCCATTCGATGGACTCTGCTCGGAACTGCGCAGGCTGGATACCCGAAGCATTTTTCAGCAGGTCCTTGGGTGACTTAGTCTCCAAGACAGGATTGAGCACCCCGCCCTCTTCGGAAACCCATTGATTGCCTACCCATTTACCCTCACAAAACCGCTCGTAACTCTCAGCAAGCACGCAACCGGTTTCCATCGAGATCACATCGCAATGCCCTTGTGATGTCGCTATTTCCTCACCGTTCTCACCTATGACTACGCCGTACTCCACCGCAGTCGCCAGTAGAAATTTTTTGTCAGGGCTGAGCCATTCAGGATAAGCCTGAGCACCAATGCCGGCATGGAACAACGGGAACGTTTTTCCATTCGCGGTGAACCAGGCATTGGTAGATTCCACGACGGGTGAAGTCCATTTTTTTGCCTGGAACGTCACTGTGTTTCCGGCGGCTCCCACTATTGGCGGGTCAACGGCAAAGACATTGGTAGCGCTGAACAAGCTGCCGATCATCAACACCCACTTAAGGCTGGCCATAGACGATCCTCTTCATCGCCGGGCTTTCTGACATTAACTGTCTCTTCGTAACGCCATAGGCTTTGATCAGCTCTTCCCGAGATCCCTTCGAGCCGAAAGAGCGTTGGTTATTATCGAAGCTGTATTGCTCCAATCGCCCTGCTGTCGAGTAATACCCATGCCACTCCGCGCAGGCACCACAACCGCCATAGCCGCCTATCGAAACAAGACTGCCCTTGGTGCCTTCCACGCAATCCATCGCCACAACAACATTGCTCAACATCTTCGTCTTCGCACCGTCGGAAGTGAGCTGTGAAACTTTGCCGATATCGCGACGAAGCACTTTGCCGCCGATGTTGATGGTTTGGTCAGAGCAAACCGGGATGACGTGGGTTTGCGCACCATCCACCGTCACCGATCGGCAGGACGACACCAACACCACTTCAACACCGCCGCACTGCATGACATCGCGTTGGGTAAAGGTGTCCGAAGGCGCGGCGAAAGCTGGCAGAGAGAGCAGCAGCGAAACGCTGCCCGCGAGAAGACGGTTCATCCACTCACTCCTCATCCATCGGCGACGATTCCACGTCGGTCATGCTCAGCAGCCGGAATTCGTTGTTCACAAACTCGTAATAACGATCCCGATTACCGCTTTCCAACACATTCCCCTGCGCATCTTCTTCGCCGTCGAGCGTGATGCCGGACACGATGACCATGCGACTATCGGGCTGGTAAACCATGCCGAACGTGCTGCCGTCGTAAGCATTCGGCAAACCGCCAACCACTTCACCGGTCTGGGCATCCAGCACTTCGCCGCAAATGGCGCTGCCGCCACAACCGAGCCTGTGCAGGATGTAATGGCCGGCGAAGTTGACCTTGCCTTTCAGGGCTTGCACCCGTGCCTGATCCATCATTGGGCTGCTGTTTTCCTGCGACACCAGTTTATGGTTGGGGCCGGTGAAAACTGGCGTGACGGTGTAATCCTTGAAGACTGGATCGGCAGCGAATGCCATGGACGCGGCAGCCAATATCAAGCTGCCGAGAAGAACTGAAAATCCTTTCACGCTGTAGC
>NZ_JH635998.1:2342938-2348697 GCF_000257605.1 Pseudomonas sp. R62 | reverse complement strand
CGTCAACATCCTCACTCGAAGGCGATGCTCCGCACTGCTGTTTTTGATTTCTTCAAATCCTTCAACGCTTATCGCCAACGGGGCGGATGAGCTCGACTCCGCGGACCCAATCAGTACCTGTTCGTTATGCATAAGGCAGAAGGTGATGCGACTGAACAGACGTCGACTCTCATCGTGATAACCGATGATGAATCCTGACGACTTTGCCCCCTTCAGCGATTCAAACGTGTAGGTTTGCGGATGCCCCGCCAACAACGTTGGCCCCCAGCCGTGATCAGTCAGAGTCGCCGGACACTTGCGGTCGTTGGCTTCACGCAACAGCTGCAACTCAATCGCGCTATCGGACGGCAACTGCTGACTAGTGAGAGCGGAAAAACTTCCCGCGCTTTCACACATAACACCAAACCATGGCTCGCTCAGACCCGCTGACTTTTCGAAATTCCACTCAGCGCTGTTTGAGCTTGGTGCCTGCCACAAGTGCGGCGCGTTCAATGTGTTGGGAAGTTGTTTTGTCGCAACGAATACCAGATCAGGCGAATTGAACTGCAACCATTGATCTTGCGTAAGCGTCATCGAAAACCGGCAGGGTGTCATAACCACCAAAGCGGTAACTGGCCCCTGAGCGGCCTGCGATTGATCGGAAGCATTACCGACCAACACGCTATTAGCGGCGATGGCATGACTAACCTGCGTCAGTGCAAAACCAAACAGTAGGCTGCGTAGGTAGCGAGGTTTTATGAGCCCTGTCAGTGATACATCAGCCATGGCTCGGGTCGCTCGATTCGGTCTCGCAATTACCTTTCCGACAGTCATGTCGATAGAGCCAAAATAGCGGCGGCAACAATACGAGCAGCGCAAAACCATCCAGCCACACGTGCGACCAGACCTGCTGTTGCGCTGACAGCCACATGTCCTGCGGCGCCCATAACAGGATGCCGGCGATCAACCAGCCCCAGATGGCCGGAGCTTTCAAGCGATTGCCCAAGTGCACCAGCGCGAACATGTACAGCGAATAACTTTGCAACGTCGCGCCGAACAGCGCGAGCCACCAGACTTGTTGTTCGTGGCCGGCGGTGGGAACCGCATCGGCACCCCAGAACGACAGTTCGAGGACTTGCAGGTAGCCATCGAGCAAGCCGGAGTCACCGGCCCAGGTCAGGGTGAGACCGGCGAGGATATGCGTGATCGCAGCGGCATATAGCCAAAGCACCAACGCTGGGCGAAGCGAGGAAGAAGAGGCTGGCATTCCGTGTCCTGAGCGCGTTCCTTGGGGGTGGGGAGTTTAAAGGAAAATCGCGGTCGTCAGATGCTCAAGCGTTAAACGTTTTAGCGTGAGGGATTCAGACAAAACTTTTGCAAAAACCGCCTCAAACAGGCCCTCGAAATTCAAATGCAGTGGCTGGCTTTGATCGGCGCCGTGGCTGACGATCCCAATCGCCCCACGTTGAAGAGGCCCAACTGATCACCTTTGTCAGCCGCCATTTGATAACAGGCTAACGCCCGCGATATATCCTTCGTTCCTAACTCCCCACCCTCAAAGGTAGAGGCCAGGTAATTCATCGCGTCCGTGGAGCCCATGGTAATCGCCCGAATAACCTGCTCTTCTGCCTGCTTGGGATGAAGGCAAGGGCCGTTATAGTCAGTGGAGTTTCCTGAACAAAGAAACGTCGCATAACCCATCGCACCCTTTGGTATTTTCGAAGCCGCTTTGAACAAAGCCTCAACCTTAGGGGTTTCCAACTGAGGTGCCATTTGCGAAAGACTCAGGCTTGCCGCCGACAGGCTGGCCTGTGCATCACCTGACTCTGCAGCACACACAAAATTCTCCAGGGACGCCTCAATCAACTCCGCAGTCAGCCGGTATTGCTCAAGAAACCCCAGCCCACCTAAAGCTTCAGCACGCTGATCACAGAAGTTCTCGGCGCGGCTCATTCCCGGGTTCTCTGTTGCGACAAGATCCTTCTCACTGATCGACCAATCCTCAATCCCCTCAAGCACCCAGCACGCCTGACGAGAGAAGTTGAAGATCTTGATATTGCTGTTGCCCGCTCGCTTATATAAAAAATCCGTCCTCACTTTCCTACTATTTAAAGGAAACCGGGGACAGACCACGTTTTTTAACAATTACTGAAAAGTGGTCTGTGCCCATTTCATTTATTAAACCTCTACTCCCCTGACCAATACCAAATCGTATCGCCCCATCGCGAATCATCTACATTCGGCATAATTTCGCCCTGTTTGAAGTATCGCCGAGAGTTAGTTTGCGCGGGAGTAAACCAATAACCCTGCTTACTACATGGTTGTCCCGAGTCAACACGACCAACTTGTGAGGTGCTGGAGCCAGTATAGTTTCTAGCATACTCAACCAAGTCCTTTGGATAAACCATATGGTCTATTTTGCTATCATCAATCCCATAAAGAAATGCAATAGCACCTGCTTCAAAGGCCCAGTAACCAACGTAGCTACCATCATCACCATCAATACTTAAATGCGAGTCGTGCCAACTCGCATGGAGTTCACCAAAAGATTCATACCACTGACCGCAATATTCATTCAGAAGCTTAGATGCTTCGGTTTTGCTAGGGGCATAAATTGATCTGATCAGCTTCGTATATACTGGGTGAAACCACTCGTCTATATCAGCCCGCCCCGCCAAGTTTTTACGTAGCAAATCTTCGTACAGCATATCCTCACTACTAAAGCCTGCTGCATCTGTCAAACTTACAAACCTGGCCAATAGATCATTCCGATGCAACAGGATGCACAGGCTGGCCACCTGTACAAACTCCTCAAAATCTGCTGGAGAATCTTCAAGATCTAGTGGCGATATATTCGGCACACCCTCATACTCAGCCAAGGCATTTTGATACACCTCAAAATTTTGCACGACTCTTTCAAGCGGTTCAAACAACTCTAAAATAGGTTCGCCAGCTGTATACCTGATTATCAAAGCGCCGAGGGAATCCTGTTTAACCTCAAAGGCTTTCAAAGATGCTTCCTGGCCTGGAAAATCCTCTTCCAGATTGTGCGTACTCCAATACGATTCCGAAGCATCATAAAAGCCCACAAGGTTTTTATAATATGCCTCTGTGATAAACGGCTGCCTTCTATTCATTTTTATTTAAACCTCAAGCCGCAAAGAATCTAGTGCACCATGTTTTTTCGCCAGCGATTTTTTTCGCCTATTCACAGCTTGCTTTACCTCATCCTCACCATAGTGAAATGCGGCATGCTTTGCATGGCTGGATTCAGGGGATCCACTAAGAAGTGCCACAGCGTGCTCCTCCGGGCTTCCCGAAAGATGATACAACGGAGAAAAAATAGATGCCTTGAGTAAGAATTAAGAATTTCTCTTGTCATCGTAACTCCCACAGCGTCCCTTAGATTTTTTGATATCCACTCTTTACTCATCTGAATCATCAAGTCGTTTTTTCGGGCTTTAGAGGGTTTCGCGGCCTTCACAGATGCATTATCAGAAGATTTTTTACCAAATACCTTTGTTCGATTTTTCCCCGTAGCTTTTCCAGTAGAACCATTACCATCTTTGACCTCTTCAATAGGTTCCAAAAGATCGCTTAATTGAGGTTGACCGGAAACACCGAGTTTTGAATTAATGCTCGGCTTACGAGTATTATTGGGTCTTCTCAAAAACTTCGGAGCATCCTCATTCTTACTTGCTTTTGCCTCGACAATGGCAAATTTTCTTCCTGCGTTCGTCGCGGGATCTGCTCTCCATACAGCGTCAATGCCTGTGCCGTTAGCAGGATCCGACAACTTATAAAGAATGGAAAAAAAGGGGACAGACCACGTTTTCGGGTAATTACTAAAACCGTGGTCTGTCCCCATTTCCCACCCACCACAGCCTTAAAGTTTTTCACTCATCTCCGTGCATTCTTTTGCATCTGCAAGGACTCTACGCTCACCGTAGTTAAAGACACAGACCGGCTTTTTAAAGCTACCTCTCATCTTCTGACAAACACCACCAGTTTTTTCTTTGAAAACACACTGATCACCACCAATAATCAACTCTTTACTTGGAGCCAAGGTCAGAACCTCACGATCCTCTATACGGTATATAGTCTCGTATATCGAGTCTCCTGACTGCTGAATATCTTTATAACTTCCATCCTGCGACTCGGAAGCGCCCGCCGGAATAGATCCAATATAATCAGCCGAGCCACTTTTTGACGAAGTAGCAAAAATCATAATCTGAGCGTTAAGCCCCATATCATCAATGGTTGGGTAAGAATATATAAATGACACTCCAGACTCATTTGATGACTCTATATAAACATACTCAGAACGGCAGCCACGCTCAGGATTTTCAATAGAAAAATTTCCCCCATCAAACGAGAGATGCAAAATTACTTGAGAGCCAGAATCTTGATCAGAAGCCTCGCACAACAACTTGTGTTCTACAGGAGAAGATAGCACTGAGCCGCTGTAGACCAAGAAAAAAAACATGATCATTTTACTCATTACCGAACCACCTCAAAAATGCTGTAGCAATTTATTTGTTAATGTTTCGCGACCTGAAAAGTTAGCTGCGGCCGGCCATGGTACCGAAGCAGTACCTACAGCGGGACGGTCCCCTCGAATACGCCGTGTTACGTTAAGTATGTTGTTAGAGTCAGCGAGTTCCAGCACTCTATTTTTGCCCAAAACCAACCAGCAGTGTCAATACATGTGAATGGCTCGTTTTTAACACGGTCTGCGTTAACTATAACTGGCGGTCGGAATTGTGCGTCTAACTGTGCAATGGTCGCAGCATTCTGAATTGGCAAAGTAGCTTGTTGTGCTGCGGGAACAGTAGGCCCGGAGATGGTAATCCCCCACCACGCTGTATGTTTCCACCAATTATCTGTAAACGAACTAGCTTGCAGCCAACCCCGATACACCCAGTAATTCGCGTAGTTGGCTCTTCCGGTAAGCTGTTTAAAGCCGCGCCCCCTAAAATCTCCTCCGTCGTTATATTTTATATTTCCTAACCAGCCATTGTAATTTGACGCATTTGCATATCGTCTAAAATATTCATACGGATCATTACCATTGTAAAGCTCGGACATGGATACGAGCTGATTCGATTCGATACCCGCCTGTCCAAAAAAATGCGACCGTCTCAGCCCACCGACTATAAGGTACTTGGAAAGAGTTTTATTTATATGAATAATATATTTACTAACATTCGCATCTGATGCCGCTGGATAAATCCCTTTCATATCACTTTTTGTTAACCAGCCACACTTCCTGAAAAAACGAATAAATTCTTTCGGCGGAAAGTGCCAATGCATGTGATCGATCCCAGCCAGTGCTGCTTCCTCCCAAAAACCCAATGCCTGCTGGTGAGATTTCAACTTCGAGTATTGATCTTCCGGTAGCGGACCACCTTCCGCAACTTTCTTCAACCAATCGTACCTCGTGTCAAAATCATTTTTACACCATTCACTTGGAAACTTGCATACTAGTCTTTTAATACGTTCTTGGACTTCGGTCTTTTCTAGCAGGGAAAAAAGGGGACAGACCACGTTTTTGGGTAATTACTAAAACCGTGATCTGTCCCCATTTCCCACCCATTTCCCACATGGCGGAACGTGAGTTGGATCATCTGGAAGAGTTGATAGCGGAGAGGCAGGAAGCGAAAACGTAAACGGAACGAGGGGGGACGGATTAAGTTGCCAGCCCGTCCCCCCTACCCCTCTGTATCTACTAATTTTTGCTCGGCGTCATAGCTTCAAATGAAGATCTAATATCAGATAAC
>NZ_JH635998.1:2342133-2342918 GCF_000257605.1 Pseudomonas sp. R62 | reverse complement strand
CTACCCCTCTGTATCTACAATTTTTTGCTCGGCGTCATAGCTTCAAATGAAGATCTAATATCAGATAACTTAGGATCACTTTTGAAGTTTGACCTAGGCACGCATGCAGAAAACTTGACCGTTGCACCTTTCACGCCTTTCAACCCATAGAAACAGTCGAACCACAGCCCCTTTTTTCTCACCGAGTACTTACTCTCAGCTGCAGCTCTGTCTTTTTCAGAGTCCCAAAGCATAAAAGGAGACATTAATACTCTGACTGCGGCGGAGCCCGACGCTGACGAATGAGCAAGATCCACCTCTCCCGTTTCTGACCCTTGTTGCAAAGCTTCATCCGCAGCATAGCTGTATTTATATTTACCATTGCTATCAAAGCGGCCAGATGCATCTAAGCTTTTTTCAAACTCGACAGGCTCAATTAAAAAGACATTCTCCTCTGTCAAAATATCTGGCCTTAAGCTTACGTTCGAGACCAGTTCTCCATAGCAAATACCATCTTCAAGTTTTACGTTCAATTTAAAGCCTGGGATGTCTGGAATTGAAACTCCACACATAACCAGAGGATGTGACTGAGCCACCGACAAAACTGTGGCTAAAGACAACCCAAAGAGACGAATCAATAATTTTTTCATTACAAGGACCTTTTATGAAAAGCACTCGGCGGTGTAGACACTAACTCGGAAAGAAAATAGTAGGCATGTTTAAAAAAGTGGCGACGTCTGGCAAGGTGAAGAGAAGCCCTGTTTATTTGCCGGGTCAAAGAAAGAACTTTCGAGAAAAAAGGGGAC
>NZ_JH635998.1:2336766-2342113 GCF_000257605.1 Pseudomonas sp. R62 | reverse complement strand
CTGTCCCCATTTCCCACACGGATAGTTCGAAGCAGAGTGATTCGCTGGTGACTGCGCTGTGGACGGCGAAAGGGAATAACGCAAAAAACAAAAACATAACTTTTCATATTTATCAAAGCTCGTTAACGATGAACGACCTCTCAGTTAAAAAATGCAGAGTTGTTATCAACGAGCGGACAAATTTATTTATGCAGCAAAAAGAGGGACGATTAGATCCCTCATTTTTTCACTGCTTTTCACTCGACAAACAAATCCATCAAATTTATTCAAACTATTTACATAGAATACAACAGTCCATTTTCTCTATGCGCTACCGTGACTCACCTTCATACAGCTTAGTTTCCGGGTTAAAATGCCAAATGTGAGAGGTTGTTATTGGCTTACCATCTCTGTGCATAATTTGATCTTGCTTATCCCTGTTATAGGAGTAGATTTTAATATCTCTAAATAGACTATCTTTTGGATGAGTATCGAGAACCTTCACATCAGCAAAATACTCACCACCAACATTTCTTAAAAAACCACGACATTGGATTAGAAATTCATAAATAAAATCACCGCTCGACCCGGCACTTGAATATGAAAGAAAAATAAAATCTTTCACTCCGTCGCCATTGATATCTTCACTAGTGACAACCTTTCCCTCCTCAATTGAAAATTTTTCATCTTCAATTCGAGAAAGCAAATCAAAATCACGTACACCTTCCGTCCACTGGGATAAAAAATATTTAGCACCATCTGCCGGAGCACATACATCTATAGGGGCAGCGTTGACCGTAGCCGCAAAAAATGCAAGCAACAAAAAAAATCTCATATCAATTCTCCATAATGAATGTGTGACGACCAGTCCTAACGGCACCTTGAACTTGACCGGAACCATAAACTATGGCTCCAGTGATCGTATTATTCAAAGCTACTAAAGCATTAAATAATTTTGTTGTCAGTGCCGATTCATGTGCCGCCCCCCAGCTAGCAATCGGGAGTTGCCAATTCACCCCTCCCGACGTGTTTATCGTGTTTTGAAGGACATGGCGAAGCTGATTGTATTGTGGTACACCAACGATGTGTGAAGGTCGCCAAACATGCCAACGCAAAAGTATGGCCACTGCCTTCTCCGAGGTATAGATAGTCCCTATAGTACTATTGACGACCACACCGCCAATACTGAAGCTAATCGGGTCAGTCAGTATTTCCCTTAGTCTTAGTTTGGCCATAGACCACATTGCTGCTCTATACCCAGGAATTGTACGCGCAGCCATACTCAATCGATAAAACCAATGCCACGTTTTCAAATAATGCGCCTCGTCTTTCGAGTCGCCTAATTCTGTAAACTCACTGTCGGAATGAGTTGCTTGCGAAACAGCGTAACTATCATTTGCGAGTTTGACCCAAGCCGCATAGGTCATTAGATCCTCGTTATACAAACCCGGACTATTCCATGCCTTCGTTGGATATAAACCAAAATTACCAAAAACCTTTTTAAAAATTTCAGGCTCACGATTATTCAGGTAGGCCATAAATCCAGGAAGCTCACCTTTCCCATATGCATTTATATTTGGAGTTGTTGAATATAGCCCCATAGTCCAATGGCAAGGCCCGCCAGAAATAAGAGCATTATCCCAAGCGTTTAGTACGTCAAATCGACCAAAACATTCTGCTTCCGCAACCACCCTTATCGTCCGATATGTTGAAAGGGCTGGACTATTTAGTTGCGCTGGGTTAGCGGGGGCACCGGTTATTTTCTCAACTGTCATTTCAGTCTGGGAGGACCAACTATGCGTTTTCCCCGCATTAGGTCCACCATAGGTTCCGGTCTGATAGTAACCAACTGCATGATATTCTGTTTGAGCACGACCATCAGGAAACGCAAAGTAACTACTGAAATCCCTGAATACAACTCTTGGGCCGCCCTCAGTAAAACTATCATGAGCCCAAATATTACAACCATTTTGAGCCAACTCCGTCCTATTTCCAGCCGTTATCTTCCAAGCTTCGAAAACAACTGGACACCGATAGTCGTTATCGAGCCAGTGTTCTATCGCCACTCTGGTCTTTTCATTCACGACACCGCTTACAGGACCAACATACTTTGCAGAGTTAGCTATAGACTGAAGACTATCAACGTAATAACTTACAGGACCTACAGTTGACCCGCTAACAACCGGAGCTTTTCCAGCTTTGGCTACAACACCCGCCGAGCCGTCATAGTAAACATCCAAGTTATTTATCCGCACGGGGGAACCAGCCTGATCTAGCAGTAGCTGCCCCTTTTTTTCAGCTCTAACACATGCAACCTGTGCCATTGAAGCATATATCTGAAATTCTCGAACGGCCCACTCGGTTCTAGTATCAAACTCCCCAGTAGGTTTGCCGAGTACAGAGAACCCTAGACCAATCAAGTCCTCCTGAAGCTTTCTTACATGCTCTGGCACTGCTAACGCCGCGCTATTCCCCGAAGCTGCACCAGCTGTTTCAGCATTAGTAATAGCAACTGGTGGGTTATCAACACCTCCCCAACGTGGAGGTGTGTTCTGCGCAGGTTTTCCGTCATGATCCTTTTTACGGAGATCAAAATTACCGTAAATCATTGCTCATTCCCTTATGCAATATGCTGTTCTTCAAGACGCTTAATATCGCTGGAAGAAAGATAATCTTTGTCTGCCAACTCACAAGAACGGTGGAAACAACGGGTGGCATGCTTCGTTTTCGGGCCATTTTCACCGTCGATTTTCCCATCATAGAACCCAAGATTTTTAAGGCGGGACTGAAGCCCTTTCACGTCCGAGGCTTCCGACTGAGCTTTCAAGTCCAACTCCCATACCCATGGCTGAGATTCTGCGCCAAAAGGATAAAAGGTAAGCTTGCCCTTCTTCGCATCGGGCGGAACTGGCTGGTCAACAAACCCTTCACTAGAAGTTGTGCCTTTATAGGTCACGCCGTCCACTTCCAGCATATAGGGCTGTCCAGCAATCCCCTTTTTGTCATAGGGACGCTTCATCTGAATACGGAAGCTCTTTTTCTCGGATGCTGGCGGAGGAGATGCCGGCGCATTCAACAACGCCTGATCCATCAAACTCCCCGCCTTATCCTTATCCGCCGCCCCCGGCAGCACCGGCGGCTTAATCCCGATCCCTGTGCCCGACCCAGCCGAGCCACCCGCATTGATCTTGATCACCGGCCCAACCACCGTAACCCCACCGCCATCGAGCTTGATAAAGCTCCCACCCCCAAGAATGGTCAGCTCTGTCCCCGCCTCAATAACGATCTTGTCCCCAGCCTTGAGGTGAATCTCTTTCCCCACACTGGTCAGCTGCGCAGTCCCCAGCTTCACATGCTGGTTCTGCCCAATCGTTAGGTGATCATCCAGCTTCGCTTCAACCTTGCGGTCGGAGATAGTGGTGCGATGTTCTTCGGCCTTCAGCTCGGTATAGGTGTTCTTCACCACTGTGTCGTGACGTTCATTACCGACCCGAATCTTCTGGTCATGCTCAACGTTTTCATCCCAATCCCGCTGCGCATGAATGTAGATCTGCTCCGCACCTTTCTTGTCTTCAATGCGCAGTTCGTTGTACCCACCGCCACCCGGTGAGCTGAGCGTTTTGAACACGCTGCGAGTCTTGTTCGCCGGCAGTGCGTACGGCACCGGGTTTTCCTTGTGGTACAGGCAGCCGGTGACAAGCGGTTGGTCGGGGTCGCCTTCGAGGAAGGTGACGAGGACTTCCATGCCGATGCGCGGGATGCTGATGGCGCCGTAGCGGTCGCCGGCCCAGGAGCTGGAGACGCGCAGCCAGCAGCTGGTTTTGTCGTCGGCCAGGCCTTCGCGGTCCCAGTGGAATTGCACTTTGATGCGGCCGTATTGGTCGCAGTGGATTTCTTCGCCTTTGGGGCCGGTGACCATGGCGGTCTGGCTGCCGAGTACGCGCGGTTTCGGGTGTTCGAGGGCCGGGCGGTAGAACACGTCCCACGGGGTGGCGAGGAAGGTGTTGCGGTAGCCCTGGTGGAAGTCGTCCTTGTTGTCGGTGGTGTCGCTGGTCACACCTTCTTCGAGGACTTGCGGCTGCTTGCCCTCGTGGAAGATTTCCGTGAGCAGCCACAGGTCGTTCCACTCGCTGCGCGGGTGGTCGGACATTTCCATGAAGTGGCCGCTGACCAGTCGGGTCTGGTCGCCGCGACCTTCGGCCTGGCGGTAGTCGGCGCGATGGCGTTCGAGGGCGCGCTGGCTGAGGAACTTGCCGCGCGCGCGGTCGATGAAGCGGCCGGGGTAGTCGTAGTCTTCGAGATCCGGTTCAGTGCTGTCGCCGTCCGGTTTGTACGCGGCTTCCATTCGCAGGCGCGGTTTTTCGAAATCGTAGTCGCGGCGCGTGGTGCGCGTGGTGCGGGTTTCCAGGCGCAGTTTGAAAGCTTTGATCACCGGCTCGTCGGCGACCATACCGCTGCCCTGCACATAAGCAGTTGGCTGCCCCAAGTTCTGGAACACGGTCTGGTCGTCGCCGAACACCAGCAGGTGTGCTTTTTCGCTGTGCTGGAAGTGGTAGTGAATGCCCTCTTCTTCGCACAGACGCTGGACGAAATGCAGGTCGGTTTCGTCGTACTGCACGCAGTAGTCACGATCCGGGCACGGCTGGCTGAGCTGGAAGCTGTAGGCGTTGCGATTGATGCCGTGTTCTTCGAGGATCAGCGCGATGATTTTCGGCGCCGACATCTGCTGGTAGATGCGCTGGTTGGTGCGGTGATGCAGGTATTGCAGTTGCGGCACGATCGAGACTTTGTAGCGGGTCAGGCGCTTGCCGGCATCGCCCTGGGCGACGCGGTAGATCTGCCCGTGAATGCCCGAGCCCTGTGGATCGAATGCCAGAAACGCCTGCTTGTGCAGCAGTTGTTCGAGGTCCAGATCGGGGTTTTCGCTGACCAGTTCGAGGTCGAAGCGATACGCCTGGCTGATGCCTTCGGTGCCGGTGAACGACAGCACTTGCAGGTCGCCGACGTAGTCTTCGACCTTGAGGCTGAAGTGGGTTTCGTTAGCTGAGTTGAACATCGTGTGCTCCCTGTTCGAATGTCATCCGTTACGCCCGAAGTCGCAGACGTTGCAGCCAGGACGAAGTGGCGCCCAAGGCGTCACGCAATTGTTGGGCAGTGATGGTGCGTTCTGCCGGGTTGAAGCTCAGCGCGGTTCGCAGCGCTTGCCAGCCGTGCTGGGGTAGATTCGCTGGGGCGCGCAGTTCGCGCTCCAGATGCTCGTCGCGGGCCTGGGCCGAGGGCAAGCGGCGGAACGGGTGTTTGCCGCCCGCCAGTTCATAGATCACGCAGGCCACGCCGTACACGTCCGCGCTGGCCGACAATGGTTGGC
>NZ_JH635998.1:2327451-2336367 GCF_000257605.1 Pseudomonas sp. R62 | reverse complement strand
AGCAGTTCGGGGGCGGCGTAGCCCGGGGTCCAGGCGTTGAAGCGCTCGCGGCTCAGGTGTGGCAGGCCGGGCAAGGTGCCCTCCTCTGCCTGCCCCAGACCGAAGTCGAACAGGCGCAGGCCGTCTTCGCTGAGCATGACGTTGCTCGGTTTCAGGTCACCGTGCAGCACGCCGCGACGGTGGGCATAGGCCAGCGTGTCGAGCAGCGGCAGGACGATGTCGCGCAATTCTTGCCACGGCAGGCCGAGGGGCCGCTCGCAGAGCAATTTGTCCAGGGTCAGGCCACGCATGTATTCCATGGTGATGAAGGCCCGCTGGCAATCGGTGTCGACTTCAAAGGTGTGTGCACGCACAACGTTGTCGTGGCGCAGACGCCGGGTCAGAGCGAACTCGCTGTAGAGCAAGGCACTGGCATCCGGCGATTCGGCAAATTCTTCGCTGAGGATTTTCAGCGCAATGTAAGGGTCGGGATCGCCGAACTGCTCATGCAGCAGATCCCGCGCCCGGTAAACGGCGCCCATGCCACCCGCCCCGAGCAGACGCTCGAGGTGGTAGCGACCGGCGAGTACATCCGGCAGCGCACCGATGCTGGCCTTGGTCGGCGTCAGCAGCGGTTCGGCCTTGTTGCCCTTGGCGAAGGCGAAGTAGGTCAGGTTGCTGGCCTGTTCTTCGCTGATCAGCAGGTCATCGATGGGCGATTCGAGTTCACTCATTGGCGGATCACCACGGCAGTCAGGTTGTCGCGCGCGGCGCCACGCAGAGCGCCGTCGAACAAACGTTCCAGCGCGACATGCGGCGCGCTGAGGCTGAGGGCGTTGCCGAGGGCGTCGCTGCTCAGGCCCTGATACAAACCATCGCTGCAAAGCAAAAACACATCGCCCGGATAGACCTCGAGTTCAAGCACATCCAGGGTCAGTGTGTCAGCGGCACCGACGGCTCGGGTGAGTGCCTGAGCCGCCGGGTGTGCTGCCGCCTGTTCGACGCTCATTTGCTGCTCGTCGATCAGTTGCTGTTGCAGCGAATGGTCCTTGGACAGCTGATACAAACGCTGCCCGCGCCACAGGTAGCAACGGCTGTCGCCGGCCCAGATACAGGCCGCGCGATTGCCTTCCACCAACAGCGCGACGACGGTGCTGCCCATGATGCTGTCGTGACGCCCGGCGGTGACGGTCAACTCCTGCCCCAAACGCCGGTTCAGCCAGTGCAGGCACTGGCGGATGGCTTTGAGGCGTTCGTCGAAGTCCTCGTGTTGCGGCAACTCAGCCAGGCTGGCGACGATCAACTGGCTGGCGATGTCGCCACCCTGATGACCGCCCATGCCGTCCGCGACCACCCACAGCCCATGCTGCGGCGAGTCGAGGAAGGCATCTTCGTTGCGCGCCCGCACCTTGCCCGGGTCGGTACGCGCCGCGCTGCGCCAGGGACTGGCCACCAGCATCAGAGCTGCACCGGCATACGGAAAGTACGCAGTACGCCCATGTCAAACGGGTTCGGCGTGCGCTGGCTGGTCAGCAGGTAGTTGGCGCGCAGGCCACCCACGTCGGCTTTCAGTACCAGCACGTCACGACCGTTCAGGTACTCGGTCTGCATCAGGTCGAACAGACGGAACAGCGACCATGGGCCGGAGTTCTTCTCGATCCCGATCGGACGCCCGGCCATCTTGTCCATGACCAGGCTGGTGCGCCCGTCTTCAGCATCGGTCGGCCACTTGAAGGTCATAGGCAGGATCGGGCCGTGACGGTATTCCATGGTCTTGTCGCCGAATTTGAATTCGGAACGGCTGACCGCCGGATCGAGGGTGTACGGCTCCAGTTTGAACTGCACGGTCGGCTCGGCCGGGTTGATCGAGAAGAAGCTCTGGCGAATGGTCTGCGCCGCCGCCATCTGATCGAGGTAGACCTTCGATACCGGCAGGCTGTGACCGTCGACGCTGCGCATGCGGTAGTTGCCCGGATCGCCGCTGACGAATGGACGCATGTAGCTGTCGAAGAAGCGGTCGACGGTACCTTGAGCACGGAAGAACTCACGGAAGTCGCTGATCGCCACGTCGCTGGTGCTGCTGGCGCTGAACGGATAACGCTTGCTGATGGTCTTGCCATACACGCTGTACAGCTCGTTCTGATAACGGCCGTTCAGGTATTGGTAGGCATCGTTGAGCACCAGGCGCCACGAGTCTTCGGCCAGCACGTTGAACCACACGCTCAGCGGACGCGGCAGACGACCGGAGGCATTGCGCAGGTTGGTCAGCGCATCACGCTGGCCGCTCATGCGCGTCTTGGCCATCTCGAACGCGGCTTGCTCCGGCGTGCTGGAACGGGCCAGACCGGCCAGTTGCAGTTGCAGGTCGTTGAGCGCGCTGAACGCCGGCGTCAGGTCAGCGCCCGGGCCGTTGTTGTCATCGAGCAGACGATGCAGCGGTTCGAAGCGGCGTTGCAGGGATTTCTTCGCGGTGTCCGGCAGGTTCTTCGCCACGTTCAGCGCCGAAGCCTTGTCGGCGGCAGCGGCGGCGAGTTTGCCGACCTTGCCCAGTTTACCTTTCTGCCCGGCCAGCGCATCGGCGGCTTCGCCGGCTTCATCGACCGGATCAGCCGCGGCTTCGAAGCGGGTGTTTTCACGCACTTCGGTGAGCAGCGCGAGGACCGGCGAGTTGGCCGAAGTCAGGCCCGCCAGTTGCTCGGCGCCTTCGCCAGCGTCGCTGATCGGTGGCAGTGCGACCTGGCCAACGGCTTCGCTCCAGTAGTTGGCGTAGTCGCGGAAGTACAGCTGCTCAAGCTCGACCATCAGGCGACGCAAATCCATGTCGCTGATGCCCGCGCCTTCGCCCAGCACCCAGTTGTCGCGCAGGATGTCGGTGACCAGCGCGGCGCCCTGCACCGAGAAATACTGCTGATAACCCTGTTGGGTGTAGAAACCCGGGATCACGTATTCAGTGCCGATGAACAACGAACCTTGCGGGCCGAGGTGCTGGCTGAAGCGGTAGTCCGGCAGGTTGCGCGCCTGCTCGCGGAGCATGCGGTAAACCACGTTGGCCAACGATTCGCTGCGCAGGACCTGACGCGCCTGCGTCACCAGTTGATCGTTCAGCGGGTAGATGAACGGCTGCTTGAGCAAACGCTCGAGGTGCGTGTTCAGACCATTCTGCACCGCGGTGTTGCCGGTGTAGCGCTGCGACCAGTCAGTGGCGACCCAGTCCTTGAGCCACGCCGCATCGCGACGGTCCTTCATGTTCAGCATCAGGTACGCACGCAGGCTGTTGAGCAGGCGATCGCGGTCCTTCATGTTGGCGCGGATCTGGCCTTCGAGCATGGTCGCCACCCGTGGCAGCAACTGCGCTTCCAGCTCACGCTCGTAGGCGGTTTTCACCACCGGGTTGATCTCTTCGCCCTGATACAGGCCGCCACGCTCGTGGTACGAGACGTCGCCCTTGCTCGGGAACACCTGAGTCGCGGCGTAGCTGGTGTCGAGGACTTTCAGCACACCCATGGCGTCATCGCGCGGCGTCACGGCCGAGCGTTGCTGGGTCCAGTTCTGCGCCAGCGTGCGCAGGTTTTCCAGACGCTCGTAGTTGGCCGAGAAACCACCGGCCCAGAGCATGCCGAACAGTGCCAGTGCCGCCAGTGCGCCGACGTACAGCGCACGCTGGCCCCAATGAATGCGGCTGCGCTCGCGCTTGTCCAGACCGGCCAGATCGGCCTCGGGGAAAATCACCTGGCTGAGCAAGTGGTGGATGAACCGCGAACGGCCGCTGCGCAGAGTCGGCAGCACGCCGGCGTTCATGCCCAGGCTGGCGCCGATGCCGGCGGTGGTCGAATCCATTTCCTGGGTCAGGTGCGGTGCGCTGGTCAGGTAGAAGCCGCGCAGTTGCGTCGCGCGCTGATAACGGTTGCCGGTGAACGCCATGTCGACGAACAGGCACAGACGCTCGCCGATCTGCCCCAACTGATGCGGGAAATCGAGGATGCGCCCACGGCGCTGAGTATCGCGCTCGGAGTGCATGCGCATGATCACTTGGCTGTTCAAGCGGCGCAGCAGCTCTTCGAACTCGTTGCGCAGGACCGTAACGTCGGTGCCGACCTGATCCTTGCGGAAACTGGTGCCGAGCACCTGATCGCTTTCTTCGCGGGTCAGTTGATCGAAGAATTCGTCGAAGCCGAGCAGCTTGTCCGCCTTGCTCAGGACCAGATACACCGGCACATCGACGTGGAGTTTCTGATGCACGTCCTGCAAACGACTGCGCACCTGGCGCGCGAGGGTCTCGATGTCCTGCTCGCTGCCGCCGGTGAGGGTTTCCACCGGAATGGTCACCAGCACGCCGTTCAACGGACGGCCGCGACGACGCTTGCGCAGCAGTTCCAGCAGGGTTGTCCAGGCGTTGCCGTCGACTTCCGCGTCCGGTTGAGTGGTGTAGCGCCCGGCGGTGTCGATCAGGACACCGTGATCGGCGAAATACCAGTCGCAATGACGGGTGCCGAGGGTGTCGCGGGTCAGCTTGCGGTCGATCTTGTTGATCGGGAATTCCAGACCGGAGAAGTCCAGCAGGCTGGTCTTACCCGAGGCCTGCGGACCGATCAGCAGGTACCACGGCAAGTCACTGCGCCAGCGCTCGCTGCGACCGCGATACAGGCTCGACGTCTTCAGGGTTTTCAGTGCGTCCTTGAACCGCGCCTTCAACTCTTTCTGTTCTTCGTCGATCAGCTCTTCGCGGCGAATGCGGTCCTGGCCGTCCTCGCTTTCCTCCTCGGCTTTCTTGCGGATACCCGCGCGCCAGCTGACGAAGACCATGGTCAGGCCCCAGATCAGGAACAGCACGCTGATGGTCAGCAGGCGCGAGGTCGCGCTTTCCCAGAACTTGTAATCATCGACCGCCAACAACGGGCCGACGAACCACACCAGCAGCGCCACGAACAGCACCAGCAGCAAGGTCCAGACCCAGGTCTGGCGCAGGAAGGCGCCGACTTTCTTGAAAAACTTTTTCATCACACGTCCCTGTTTTACGGCTGCGCCTGCGGTTGTACCGCGGCTGGATCAAGCGGCTGATAAGGATGCAGAACGGTGTCGCGTTGTTCGCTCAGGACCCAGGCGAAGCCCGAATACATCACCACCAGGCAGACCAGAGTAAAGAGCACCACCATCCACGCCGGCACGATGCGCACCAGGTTGCGGCGCTGGTCGTTGAGGCCTTCCCAGTGCGGCGACAACTCGCGCGGCACGTCGCCACGCAACTGACGGATCTGCCGGTACAAGGCGTCGCGGATGCCTTCAAGCTCAAGCATGCCGCGCGCCTGGACGCGGTACTTGCCCTCGAAACCGAGGGACAGGCACAGGTACATCAGTTCGAGCATCGGCAGGTGCTTGACCGGGTTTTTCGACAGCCGATCGAGCAGCTGGAAAAACTTCTCGCCGCCGAAGGTTTCGTTGTGGAAGCTGCTCAGCAGGCTCATCTGCGACCATTCGCTTTCGTTGCCCCACGGCGTGGTCACGACAGCTTCGTCGACCACGGTGCAGAGCACGTAACGCGCGGCCATCACCTGGCTGCTTTCGGCGCCGTTGTGCAGGGCGCGTACTTCAAACAATTTCAGCCCGGCAGTCAGCCGCTCATTCAGCGCATACAGGTCTTCGCGTGTTTCGCTGTGCTTGAGACGCACCACTTCCGAGAGCAGATCGGACGAGGCCGCGACCAGCGAGTTGAGGCTGATGTTGAACGCCTCCGCCGGACGCAGGCGCGCGGCGTAGATCATGCGTTCTTCCAGTTGCTCGAAACGCGGCGGCGCGGCGAAGTCGGTCAGCGGACTCGATGCCGGTCCGTGGCCTTGACGATCGAGCAGGACGGTTTTGTCGTCCTGGTTGTAATCCGTTTCCTTGATCATGTCGGTCAGTTCCTGATGGCCCAGAATTTCAGTTCAAGCTCGGCGAATTCGCCGGACACGTGGAACGCGAAACCGCCGGAGCGTTCGAGTTGTGCGAGGTCTTCGGAACTGAGTTCGAGAATGAAATAGGTTTTGTTCGAGTGGAACGCGATCTGCCGTGGTGCCACCGGCAACGGTTTGACCTTGATCCCCGGCAAGTGCAGGTTGACCAGTTGGCGGATGCGCTCCACCGGGCCGACCTTGAGGTGCTGCGGCAAACGCTGACGCAGTTCTTCGGAGTCGCAGTTGGCACTGGCTGCCAGCACGAACGAGGCCGAGCCGAGCAGTTTGTGGTCGTGCAACGGCGAAACAATGATGCCGTACTGACGCGCCTGCAGGATCAGTTCGATGGCGTGCTGTTCGAGCACCATCGACAGCACCTGACGGATCGCTTCCATCAGTTTGCGAAAGCTTGCGCCCTGATCGGCGTGGGAATAGCGGCTGTCCAGGCGCGGGCGTTTGCTCTCGCCGGAGAAGGTCGCCAGATCGCCGAGCATGGTCAGCAGCGTGCGGTACAACTCTTCCGGATGCACTTGTTCCAGACCGAGGTAATGGCGCAGCAGCAGTTCGGTGCGGTTGATCAGTTGCAGCATCATGAAGTCGCCGACTTCAGCGCCGCCGACCTTGCCGTTGGAGCGAATCCGCTCGGCGATGGTGTCGCCACGGTGGCTGAGCATGCTGATGACTTCTTTCAGGCACGACAGCAGGTAGCTGGAGGCGTGGGCCTGAATGTAGGTCGGGACGAAATCCGGGTCGAGGCTGATCACGCCGTCGGGCGTGGTGTCGAGCACGTCGCAGATTTTCAGCTTCACGTAGGCCTGATCGCTCTGCTGCTCGCCGAGCAACAGTTTGAAATCCGGGCGACCGCAGCTGACCTGACTGGCGGAATCGTCGCCGGCGTTGGAATCGGCGACTTCCGCGTCATACGCGGTGTAGCGCGCGAGCACGTCGGATTGCTCCGGGCGCCGGGCCTCGATGTGGTTGCCGGTGACCAGCGGCAGCGCCAGATAGATCGGCGTGTTGCCGGTGTTCGGCGGCACGTCCAGCGCCAGCGGCTCGGTGTTGCCACCGAGCTCGAACAGGCTGCCGTCCGGCAGAATCCCCGAGGCTTCACTGATCACCAGTTTGCCCATGTTGAGGAACTGCAAGTCGATTTCCAGATTGAGAAAACCCCAGGTGTAGCCACCGAGCAATTGCGTGCGGGTTTTCATCTGGTGATCGTAGTAACGATCGTTGTGCTGGAAGTGCTGCGGGCGCAGCAGCATGCCTTCCTGCCAAATGACTTTATGGGTGTTCATGATCAGTCATCCGCCTTGGCGAGCACTTGTTGGGTGTTGCGGATACCGGCCTGATCGAGGGTCAGATCAGCCTCGGTGAGTTCCAGCGGAGTGATCTGCACGGTGTGGCGCCATTGCGTATCCGGCAGGTCGCGATAAGCAGCGAGGATGCCCACGTAACGGCTGCCCTCCTCCACGCTGAGTTTCAGTTCCACGGTTTCACCCGGGCGCAGTTCGAGTTCTTCGCTGGCCACCAGATCCGGGTTGAGGGATTCCTTGGCGCGTTCGTAGAGGCTGAAGAAATCAGCGTTCTCGAAGGTCACCGGGTGCTTGAGTTCGAACAGACGCACGACGATCGGCGACGGCCGCCCGTTGAGGTCCGGGTTGAGCTGATCGCTGCCGGTCAGTTTCAGATTGATCTTGGTCACTTTCGAGTACGGCGACAGCGACGAGCAACCGGCAAGCAGCACCAGCACGGTGAGCGCAGTCAGCGTCTTGAAAAAAGCGGTCGAGCGGCGAGACATGCGCATCATCCTTGGTGGTCGGTGTGGAGGGTGGAGATCAGGCGAATCTGTTCTTCGTAAGCCTGAGCAAAGTCGCGGGCCAGCAGACGCTCGCTCCAGTCATCGTCCTGACGCAGTGCCTGGTGATAGCGGCCGAACGCTCTCCAGCGCCCACCCGATGTTGCAATCAATGGCTTGCTGTCGCGCTCGAAACGCAGGGTCAGTTGCTCCGGCGAGAAGTGCTCCAGCGTGCCGCGTACGGCGGCGCGACTGGCAGTCAGCAGAGCCACTTGGTGCGCCTGCAAATCACGGAATGCACGGGAGATCGCCTGCTCGGCCGGCAGGTGCCCAGGCTTGCTTGGCTGCAACAGAATCTGCAGTGCTTCGCTCGGATCGACGGCGAATTTCAGCGGGTTCTTGTTGGTGCCTTGCACGGTGGTCTGCGCCAGACGCAGTTCGTTTTTCAGCTCGGAGCGGGTGCGCAGGCTCTGCTGCAAACCGCCGATGCTCTGGCGCAGCAGGCGCGCAGCGTTGAGCGCCAGCGCTTCGCGTTCGTCGTGGCTGAGGCCTTTGACGTCGACGCCCAGCGCCGCGCCGAAGTGCTCCCAGAAACCTTCGCTCTGACGCTCGACGGCTTTCGGCGCAGGCGCCGGCTCAGGTTCGACCGGGGCGGCGATCAGCTCCGGGACCATCAGGCTTTCCATGTCGATGCGCGCGTAGTCGGCACGTTGACGGGAGTCTTCCGGCTTGGCGGTGGGCGACAGCAGTTCGTCGATTTCCGAGTAGACGCGCTCTTGCTGTTCGAGGGCATTGAGCGGGTCGAGGTCGAGGAACGCGTCATCCGGAATGATGCTGCCAGCGGCACGCGGACGGCCGACTTCGCCGTCGAAGGTCGCCGGGTCACGGACCAGCCGCGCGCGGATCTCGAAGTCGCCGAGAATGTATGTGCTGCCGTGCTCGATGCGCACCGGCTCGCCCTTGTGCAGGCGCGCGCCGCTGCTGCCGTCCTGGACACCGTTGCTGCTGGTGTCGGTAAGGAAGAACGAGCCCTCGCGGTAGCTGACAATCGCGTGATGATTGGACAGGTGCCGCTTGCGGTCAGGGATGATCCAGTCGCAGTCCTCGCCGCGCCCGATCACCCCGCCGGCCTGCTTGAAGGTCCGCTGGCACAGCTCGGTGGGCACGAACTGCTTGGTGTTCAGCATTTCGAAAACCAATTCCATGTTTGAT
>NZ_JH635998.1:2314200-2326733 GCF_000257605.1 Pseudomonas sp. R62 | reverse complement strand
TGACCGCTTGCGGATCACCCAACGGGCGATAGTCGTTGTCGTTGAATTTGTAATTGCCGCTACAGCCGCCAAGGCCGCATAGAACGACGAGGGTCAGCAGGACAGCGTGCCAGTGACGAACAGACATCAGAGGGTCTCCAGGTGTAGACAAAGCACAAAGCGCCGACCCTTGCGGGCGGCGCTGAAATAAGTTTTTGAGGTGGGCTCGAAGCCTCTAGATCGAGGCCTTGCGCCATAGCCTGGAGGTAAGGCGACCTCCCGCGGCGAGGGGACTTGTCCCCGTTGGGGCGCGCAGCGCCCCCATAACCTGCCAGCGCGATTTCTCAGTGAAACCGTATGTACCGGACTGCGACTGCTGCGCAGCCGGACGGGGATAAATCCCCTCGCCACAGGGTATATGTTGGGTTCGAAGAAGTGCTGTAGCTCAACCATCAAAGTCACCCAAATTGATATTCAGGCGCCCGAGGCGGTACAGCAGCGTGCGCCGTGGCAGGCCCAGTTCGCGGGCCGCGAGGGTCTGGTTGCCGTCGTTCTTGCGCAGGCAATCGAGCAGCAAAGTGCGCTCGACCTGCTCCAGGCGTTCGCGCAGATTCAGGCCGCTGTTGTCTTCCGGCATCGCTTCCAGGCGCAGGGAAAAATGCTCGGCGAGCAACTCGCCGCCCTCGCAGAGCAACACCGCGCGCTCGACCAGTGCCTTGAGTTCGCGAACGTTGCCGGGGAAGTTGTAGCCGCACAGATGCTCCAGCGCCGAATCCGACCAGCGCACCGGGTCACGCTGCAAAAACGTGCAGGTCTTCTCGGCGAAATGCCGGGCCAGATCGAGGATGTCGCCTTCGCGCTGACGCAGGGCCGGCAGCTCGATCGGGAATTGTGCGAGGCGGTAGTACAAGTCCTCGCGGAACTTGCCTTCGCTGACCAGCGCCGCCAGATCACGGTGCGTCGCGGCGATGATGCGCACGTCGATTTTGTGCGTGTCGTTGGAACCCAGCGGACGGATCTCGCCTTCCTGCAACACGCGCAGAATCTTCGCTTGCAGCGACAACGGCATGTCGCCGATTTCATCGAGCAGCAACGTGCCGCCATTGGCCGCGTCGAACAGCCCGGCGCGATCGCGATCGGCGCCGGTGAAGGCGCCTTTGCGGTAGCCGAACAGTTCGCTTTCCAGCAGGTTTTCCGGGAACGCCGCGCAGTTCTGCACGATGAACGCCTGGGAGCGACGCGGGCCGCAATCGTGGATCGCCCGCGCCACCACTTCCTTGCCGGTGCCTGTCTCGCCACGCAACAGCACGGTATAAGGGCTGTGGAGGATCTTGCTGATCAGCGAGTAGGTCTGGCGCATCGCCGCGCTTTTACCGATCAGGCCGTAGCCGCTGATGCTCGGCACACTGCGTGTGGCGGTGGCCGATTCGACGGTTGGCTGACGCAGGCGTTGCAGCAGATGCAGTTGGCCGAGCACGAACGAGCCGAGCTGGCCGAGGGAGTCGGCGAAACCCTGCAAGTCAGTGCGACGGCGACTGGCACACAGCAACAAGCCCTCAACGGACTTGTGCTGATTGACCAGCGGCACGCACAACAGCGACTGCCACGGCGTGCTCGCCGCCGGCAGAAAACTGGTTTCGTGCAGGCTGCCGGTCAGGTCGTCGAGGCACACCACGCGGTTCTGGCACAGGGCGAATTGCAGCAGTTGTTCACCGTTGTAATCCGCCGGCAGGCTCGCCGCCTGACGCGGTTGCAGCGCGCCGTCGAGGCACTCGGCGTTCATCCCCAGGCAGGTGTGGGTGGCGTCGAGCAGGTACAGCTGCGTCAGTTCGCAGCCGCTCAGCTCGGCCAGGCCACGGACGAATTCACCCAGCAGCGCAGCACTGTCCGCCGCGCGCGAAAGACTGGCGAACTGCGCCAGCAACGCTTCGGCGTAGACCAGTGGCTGCGGCACTTGAGTGAACATCACGCCCACCTCAGACGAACTCGCAGGTCACGCTGGAGTTGCCGTCGAGCGTGGCATGCACACGCTTGAGGCTTTCGCCGGTCGCCATCGCATCGAGCAGACGATCGGCCACCAACGGCAGCACGTGTTGATCGAGCAGATGATCGATCAGGCGCGCGCCGCTTTCGCTTTGCGTGCAGCGCTCGGACAGGTGATCGACGAGGTTCTGGCACCAGCTGAACTCCAGCTGACGACGGTTCAGGCGCTCGCCGAGACGGCCGAGTTTGATCTCGATCAGCTCGCGCAGCACCGGCCCGCCCACCGGGTAGTACGGCACCACTTTCATCCGCGCCAGCAGCGCCGGTTTGAAGTGTTTGCTGAGTACCGGGCGAATGGTTTCTTCGAGCACTTCGGCGGTCGGCCGCGCGCCGTCTTCGCAGAGTTCGCTGATCTTGTCGCTACCGAGGTTGGAGGTCATCAGGATCAACGTGTTGCGGAAGTCGATCTCTCGACCTTCGCCGTCGTTGGCCACGCCTTTGTCGAAGATTTGGTAGAACAGGTTGAGCACGTCCGGATCAGCCTTCTCGACTTCATCGAGCAGCACCACCGAATACGGCTTCTGACGCACAGCTTCGGTGAGCATGCCGCCCTCGCCGTAACCGACGTAGCCCGGTGGCGCGCCGATCAGACGCGAGACGGTGTGCTTCTCCTGGAACTCGGACATGTTGATGGTGGTGATGAAGCGGTCGCCGCCGTACAGCAGGTCAGCCAGGGCCAGCGCGGTTTCGGTCTTGCCGACGCCGCTCGGGCCGACCAGCAGGAACACACCGACCGGTGCATCAGGCTTGTTCAGACCGGCAGCGGTCGCGCGCATCGAACGATCCAACGCGTGCACGGCTTGCTCCTGACCACGGATGCGCGTGCGCAGATCGGTGGCGAAACTGGCAACCTTGGCGTTGTGCTCGCGGGCCAGTTGCGCCAGCGGCACACCGGTCCAGGCGCTGATCACTTCGGCGACCAGACGCGGGCACACTTCGAAGCTGACCAGACGTTCTTTGACTTGCGCAGCGGTCAACGCGGCGTGGGTTTCATGCAATTGGGCTTCCAGCGCTTCGACGCTTTGGCCTTCTTCGACTTCGGCGACCACAGTTTCAATCACGGTGCCTTCGGCGTCTTCTTCCACGCTGACGGTCGGCTCGACGGCTGCAGCCTCGCGGGCCTTCGCCAGTTGCTGACGCAGTTCCAGCAGACGCTCAGCCAATTCTCTTTGCTCAGTCCACAAGGTCTCGAGCGCAACCATCTCGCTTTCGGCTTCGTCCAGACGCGCTTCCAGTGCTTCCAGCGCTTCGTGGTCGATCAGCAGACCGGCCTCGGCATCGCGGCGCAGAGCCTGACGCTGACGGCCGCCTTCAGCCAGTTCGCCACGCAGGCGCTCCAGACTTTCCGGGGCCGCAGCGAGGCTGATGCGCACGCGGGCGCACGCGGTGTCGAGGACGTCGACGGCCTTGTCCGGCAGTTGCCGACCGGCCAGGTAACGCGCGGACAATTCAGCAGCGGACACCACCGCGTCATCGCGCAGGTAGATGCCGTGGCTCTTCTCGTAGACCTGAGCCAGACCACGCAGAATGGTCACTGCTTCGCTGACAGTCGGTTCGTGCAGTTGCACGGGCTGGAAACGACGGGCCAGCGCCGGGTCTTTCTCGAAGTATTTCTTGTACTCGGCCCAGGTCGTCGCGGCGATGGTGCGCAGTTCGCCACGGGCCAGCGCCGGTTTCAGCAGGTTGGCCGCGTCGGAACCGCCAGCGTTGCCGCCAGCACCGATCAGCGTGTGGGCTTCGTCGATGAACAGGATGATTGGTTTCGGCGAGGCTTTGACTTCGTCGATCACGCCTTTCAAACGGCGCTCGAATTCACCTTTGACGCTGGCGCCGGCCTGCAACAGGCCCATGTCCAGCGAGAGTAATTCAACGCCTTTGAGCACCTGCGGCACTTCACCGGCAGCGATGCGCGAGGCGAGGCCTTCGACGATGGCGGTCTTACCGACACCGGCCTCACCGACGACGATGGGGTTGTTCTTGCGGCGACGGGCGAGGATGTCGACCATCTGCCGGATCGCGCCGTCACGGCACAGCACCGGGTCGAGTTTGCCGTCGCGGGCCTGCTGGGTCAGGTTGTGGGTGAAACGCTGCAACAGCGATTCGCCCTGCGCCGCCGGTTTGCCGTTAGCCGCCGGTTGCTCTTGTTGCGACAGGGCAAATTCTTTCAGGCGATCGATGTTCAGCTTGGCGAGCAGCGGCTGATAACGGCTGCCGGCATAACGCATCGGGTTGCGCAGCAACGCCAGGATCAGCGCGGCGTCTTCGACCTGGGTCTGGCCCAGCTCGAGGTTGGCCACCAGCAGCGCGTCTTGCAGCCATTGCACCAGTTCCGGAGCGAACACCGGGTTGCGCGAAGCGCTGTGCTCGACCCGCGATTGCAATGCAGCGGTCAGTTCACCGGCGTCGACGTCAGCATCTTGCAGCGCGCGCGACAGCAAGCCGTTCGGGCGCTCGAGCAAGCCCAGCAGCAAGTCTTCGACGAGAATCTTGCTGCCGCCACGGGCGACGCAACGCTCGGCCGAACGTTCCAGATCACGACGGGTTTCGGCGTCCAGCGCCTGGATGAGTTGTTGCAGGTCTACGTTGATCATGGCTCACGTCCTTAATGAATTTTGCTGCCCAGGGTCACCACGCCGTCCGCTTTTTCGCGGCCCAGCCAACTGGTCCAACCGAGGCGACAGGCGTTCTGCTCACCGATGCGCAGTTCGCGGATTTCTTCCTGGCGCAGGACCAGGCGAATGTCGTAATCGAGCGGGTCACGCAGGGTGAACCGCACCAGCGCGCAGAGCGGCTGGTAACCGAAACCGATCGGCAGGAATTCGTGGAAGCGCTGCCAATCGAGTTCGGTGATGTGGATGCGGAATTTGCCGCTGCGGTCGCGCACGTGCTCGCCCAGCACCAGGTCTTCGCCGAGTACGCTGTTGGCGCGACCCAAACGATTGCGCTGCTCGTCGAGAATTTCCACGCGGCGCTCGATGCACTGCTCGATGACCAGGTCTTCGTGCTTGAAGTAGTAACGCAGCACGGCTTCGATCAGCGCCGCCGAGTGCGCCCGCAAACTGAGCAGGCCGAGGTACGGCAGCAAGCGTTTCCAGTTGAGTTCCTTGGCCTTGCGGATCTCGTCGCCACCCAGGCCGATCAGCGCAAAAAGTTGCGCCGAGAACGGGTCAATCGCGCCGCTCTGGAAGCTCGCGCGGTAGCGATACTTGCGCCAGATCGGCAGCATCAGCCGTTGCAGACGATGGTGGAACAGGTCGAGGAAGTTGCGCGTCGGGTTGCCGTCCTCGCTGTCGCCCAGGGCCTGCTCGCCATAGAACGCCGGCAACGGCGAACCGGAGCCGACCAGGCCGATCAGGTTGAAACGCACGCGCGCGCGCATCTTGCCGTGCTCTTCGAAAAACTCCACGCGATCGACGTCGCTGCGCGGAAAACCCAGGCTCGGGTTGGCCTGGAACTCGACCTGATCGTACAGATCGTCTTCGCTCAGATGCGGGTGTGCCTCGCGCAGCCGGTCGATCACCAACAGCACGGCCTGAAACAGCGAGTACTCGCGTATTACCTTGGTCAGCCCGCTTAAAGCAGGGGCTGCAGGCCCATACGTGGTGTCCATTGGTACACCTCTCCCTGTGTGCTTTTTACCCGCAGCTCATGGAATGAATTGAGACTGGCGTAAAGCGCGAAAAACTCGTTGAGAACCGAAGCGAAGACGAACAGGTCGCCTTCGCCGATATAGCCTTCCGGGTCGATGGTCAGTTCGGTGCGTAAACCGCGCACCGGCAGACCGCGATGCAGGCGGTCGACGTGGTGATGTTTGATGTGCTTGAGGCCGCCGAGCAGGCGCTTGCTGACCTTCTCCGCGTGCTGGTCGTAGTAGCGCGGCAGGTCGTAGGTTTCCAGAATCACCTTCAACGCATTGACGTCCGCCAGTGACAGATAGTTAAGCGACATGTTGCTGATCAGCTTCCACAGGAAGTCACGGTTCAGCGGCGGCGCGAAGCTCGACGTGGCCGGGGTGATGTTGCGGAAACTGAGGAATTCCGGAGTCTGCTCGCTGGCCATGCAGATGTCGCCGAGCTTGAGCTTTTTCGGCAGGTTCTGGTTGGTGCACATCAGCTCGATCGACAGCGTTTCGTGGGCTTCGGTGTGGCGGATGCCGAAGCTCAGGTAAGTGTCGAGGCCGTCATGCAGCAAGGACGAACGCTGGCGGATGCTGTAATGCGGACGGCTGTTGGGCACATCGAAACTCGGGTCGTGCTCGAAGGATTCGAACGGCACGTACTCCTGATAACCGAGGCCGCCGGGTTTCCAGCCGATCACGGTTTCCACCGAGAACACACCGCAGTTTTCCAGGTCGTATTCCGCCGGCAGCAGGAGGTACTCGTCCTGCTTGCCATCGAGACGAATCGGCAGCGCGTCGTGCTCGAACAGGTTGACGATCGGCGTGCAGAACAGCTTCACGTTATCGAGCGTCGGGCGCATGCGCATGATGCCGCTCTTGCGGATGTCGAAACGCAATTCGAGGCCGCGCATCTGCTTGAGGGTGTCTTCCGGCAGCGCCTTGAGAATGTCCAGACCGTTGACGTCGACGAACAGGAACTTGTCTTGGAAGGCGAAATATTCCTGCAAGTAGCGATAGCCACGGAAGGTGTTCAGCGGATACGGGATCAACGCTTCTTCTTCGGCAAAACCCACCGGTTTCACCCGGTCGCCGGGAATCTTGAACGCCATCGGCTTGCCGCTGACGCCATCAATCGGCTTGCCGGCGCCGTCGAGCGGGATCAGTTCGATGCCGTCGAGGTTGCGCAGCAGGCTCAGGTAGAGCATCTGGCTGATGTAGCGCTCACCGGCAAAGTGCAGGCGCAACTTGCTCAGCTCCAATTCGCCGAGGTGGCCGTCAGCGCTCATTTCCAGGCGCAGGCTGAGCAGCGAGCCATCGCCCTTCACCGAGTAATTCAGTGCGGCCAGATCCAGCGGCAAGACTTCGGTCGGGTAACAGGTGCGGAAACGGCAGCGCACGTCTTCTATCGGCTTGCTCTCGATCGGCGTATCGCGCTCGACCAGCAGCGCCGGCCCGGAACGCTTGAGCGGATCAAACTGCAAAATGCTGAACGCCGGCAGCGGGCGCATGTAGTTCGGCCACAGCAACTGCATCAGCGAATGGCTGAGCTCCGGCAGTTCGTCATCGAGCTTCTGGCGCAGGCGCCCGGTGAGGAATGCAAAGCCTTCGAGCAACCGCTCTACATCCGGATCCCGCCCGGCCTGCCCCAGATACGGCGCCAGCGCCGGACTACGCTCGGCGAAACGGCGACCGAGCTGGCGCAGTGCGGTGAGTTCGCTTTGGTAGTAGTGGTTAAAGGACACGGGGTACCTGCCTGGTAGTGGAACTCATTTAAAAAAACAGCAGAACAGTTCATGCGGGTAAGAAACTCCCCGCGGGCAATGTCGGCCATAACGCCCAACAGTCATGCTTTAACTTCTCGATTTGAAAAAAAAAAGCGATCAATCAATTGGCCAGCAAATATCGCCGCAAAAGTCAGGACACCACCCATCGAGGTGTAAGCCATCGCACGGACGGGGTAGTGAGGCAAAAAATAGTACAAAATAAGTCCCAGCATTAATGAGACAGACAGGACCTTTAATTTCAGCTTGGGGACAAAAAACGCTATAGCGTTCATCACCACAAAATACTGAACCATTAGATCCGGCGTCATACCGATGCCGATACCTCTCGATGTCAACCCGCCATACATATCGATATATACGTCGACACCGTAGTTATGCAAAGGAATATACAGGGCACATACTATCAGGTGTGGAATACAGGCAACTAAGCGACGAGCTTTCATTTATTCCACGCCCCGTACTGATCCATATCGCCTTGCGAAATTGGATTTATTAACTTCGCATTCGATACAGGCACATAAGGTGCGTCAGTAAGTTCAATTGTGTGCGGGATACCTTTATCGTATACCGTGTCTTTTTTCACAACCAACTTACAGTTTTCTTTTGCCCACAATATCCCTCGCAATATGATGAAGTTATCGTAAACATCTTTCGGTCCTCGCTCTGCTCCGGTATAGGCTTTGCCGTCGCCCCAGGTCACACCCGTTTCACCAGCCAGCTTTATTGCGAGTTCTACCTGCTTTGTTTCTCGCAGATATTTTCTATAGGTGTTAACCGCAAACGGCACCTGGCCAATGCCATCAGTCCAATACGGTTTATCCTCCATGAACACCATCAAGAACTCAGCACCGCCCACGGCACGGAATTTCCAGTCACCCGGCATTCCAGAGTGAAAAGTGAATGAAAACCGGTCGACGATTGCGAAGTCGATCAGCTCCTGCCAAGTAACATGTTTATAAGCCGCATGCGATTCTGATCCGGCCTGCGTTGTTTCCGGGTTGATCCAGACAAGCTCTCTATAATATCTGGCCAACGGTTCGAACCACTGACCCTTTTCTGCGTATAGTTTCTCCGCAGTGATAATTCTGAATGGAGAGTCATCCTTACCCGGTTTCAAGGCGAAGAGCGGCACACCACTTTTTCGCGTAATAATCCAGGCCAACGGAAGGTCAACTTTCTTCGGCTTTGTATCCTTGCTCTCAGTTGTTTCGGTAAGAACTTTAAGTGTAGTCACCTCGTCCTGAGTCACAAACGTGTAAGCGACACCATCGATGTTGATTACGGTCTCCATACCTACTAGTCCGCCGAAATATATATAGTTACAGGCTCTGCCGTCTTTCCAGTTGAAAAACCACCTGACATGCCTGTTGACGTTGAGCCTGTTTTCTCAATCCCGCTATCAGAGCGCGTGATGTAGTTTAAATTTTCAACCGTTCTTCCATCTGCGGTTTTGAATTCAAAGACACGATTGAATATTCCAGGAATGATGACCGGCTCCGGCGGCACAAACGGCGCCGGCGTATGCGAATTGCCAATAATCACCGTCCCGGATCCGGCCGTGACCTTATTGCCGTGAGATCCAACCGAACCTACGGTCGCAGCCGGTTTGCCGTTGATCAACACGGTTGTCGCAAGATCGCCGACCATCGCACCACCACACGCCGAGACATCGCCTTGGCGGGCGGCCGCGAGGCCGTCGAAGAACACGTCGCCGGAACCGGCGGCGATCGGGTTGGTGCCGTGGCCGGGGAGCGGGCAAGCGGTGGGGTCGGATACGCGTGCTGCGGGTTTGCCAGACATCGGGGATCTCCTTAGGTGACCTTGACTTGACCGCTGCCATCCAGGCGCGCGGAGAAACTGACCTGACGCTTGAAACCCTCGACTTCCAGCAGGCCTTCGATACTGAAGGCCAGGCGAAGTTGATCGTGGTCACGCGGCAGGGAAATGACACGCACGTTGCTCAGGCGTGGCTCGTAGGCTTCGATGAAGTTTTCGATGGCCAGGCGGGCCTGACTCAGCGAGTCGTGCAGGCTCAGGCGCATGTCATTGAGATCGGGCAACCCGTAGTCGGCCAGCGTTTGCACGCTGCCGGCCCGGGTGCTGAGCATTTTGGCCAGATGGGCAGCCACTGACGCCATGGCACAAGCCTCAAGGCTGTTGCCCTTGCGTAGTTGTGCGTCGCCGTTGAGGCGTTCGAACAGGCTGCCGTATCCGTCCATGAGTCGCTCTTACTCTTTGTCCAGCTTGCCAACCAGCGACAGGGTGAAATCGGCACCCATGTACTTGAAGTGCGGACGCACATTCAAGCTCACGCGGTACCAGCCCGGCTCGCCTTCAACGTCGCTGACGATCACTTGCGCAGCGCGCAGCGGACGACGGCCACGCACTTCGGCGCTCGGGTTTTCCTGGTCGGCCACGTACTGACGGATCCACTTGTTCAGTTCCAGCTCGAGGTCGGTACGCTCTTTCCACGAACCGAGTTGCTCGCGCTGCAGCACTTTCAAGTAGTGAGCCAGACGGTTGACGATCATCATGTACGGCAGTTGGGTGCCGAGCTTGTAGTTCAGCTCTGCCGCCTTGCCTTCTGCGCTGATGCCGAAGAACTTCGGCTTCTGCACTGAGCTTGCGGAGAAGAACGCCGCGTTGTCGGAGCCTTTGCGCATGGTCAGGGAGATGAAGCCTTCCTCGGCCAGTTCGTATTCACGACGGTCGGAAACCAGAACTTCAGTAGGGATCTTGGTTTCGATTTCGCCCATGCTTTCGAAATGGTGCAGAGGCAGGTCTTCAACCGCGCCACCGCTCTGCGGGCCGATGATGTTCGGGCACCAGCGGAATTTGGCGAAGCTGTCGGTCAGCTTGGTGCCGAACGCGTAAGCGGTGTTGCCCCACAGGTAGTGCTCGTGGCTGTTGGCAACGGTTTCCTTGTACACGAACGACTTGACCGGGTTTTCTTCCGGATCGTACGGGTTACGCAGCAGGAAACGCGGCACGGTCAGGCCAACGTAGCGCGAGTCTTCCGAGGTACGGAAGCTCTGCCATTTGGCGAATTGCGGGCCTTCGAAGTGGTCTTTCAGATCTTTCAGATCCGGCAGGCCGGTGAAGCTTTCCAGACCGAAGAATTTCGGCCCGGCGGCAGCGATGAACGGCGCGTGGGACATGCACGAAACGCTGGCCACGTACTGCATCAGCTTGACGTCTGGCGAGCTTGGCGACATGTAGTAGTTGGCGATGATCGCGCCCACCGGCTGACCACCGAACTGGCCGTATTCAGCGGTGTAGATGTGCTTGTACAGGCCCGACTGCATGACTTCCGGCGAATCTTCGAAATCGTCCAGCAGGTCTTCTTTGGAGACGTTGAGGATTTCGATCTTGATGTTTTCGCGGAAGTTGGTGCGGTCGACCAGCAATTGCAGACCACGCCACGACGATTCCAGCGCCTGGAAATCCGGGTGGTGCAGGATCTCGTCCATCTGACGGCTGAGCTTGGCATCGATCTCGGCGATCATGCGGTCAACCATGGCTTTCTTGACCGGCTCACCGTTGTTCTGCGGCTTGAGCAGCTCTTCGATGAACGCCGACACGCCACGCTTGGCGATGTCGTAGGCTTCGTCGTCCGGGGTCAGACGGGTTTCGGCGATGATGCTGTCGAGAATGCTGTATTCGCCGCTGGCGGCGCTCTTCTCTTGTGCTGCGCTAGTGCTCATTGTGTTGGCTTCCTTGGCTACTGGAGTCTCAGGCGTCCGGGGCTGCGGCGTTCAGGCCCAGCTCACCGAGTACGCGACCGCGGGATTCGTCGTCGGCGAGCACGCCTTCGATCGCTTTACGGAACGCAGGTGCGTTACCCAGCGGGCCTTTGAGGGCCACCAGCGCATCGCGCAGTTCCATCAGTTTTTTCAGCTCAGGCACTTGCTCGACCAGGCTGGCCGGGTTGAAGTCCTTCATCGAATTGACGCGCAATTGCACGGCCAGCTCTTCAGCCTCGCCATCTTCCTGCAGACGGTTCGGCACGCTCAGCGTCAGACCCAGCTCTTGCTTGGCCAACACTTCGTCGAAGGTCATCTTGTCGATGCTGATCGGCTTGCGATCTTCGATTTTGCGATCGTCCTTGCGGTGGGTGTAGTCACCGATTGCCAGCAGCTTCAGCGGCAGTTCAATCTCTTCCTGAGCTCCGCCGGTGGCGGGTTTGAAGGTGACGTTGATGCGTTCCTTGGGGGCTACCGAGCCTTCTTTGGCCATGGCTTTTCTCCTTGCGGTTGTGGCCCTGGGGCCTATTCGAGTACCACTTCGAGGTCGAGGTGGCACAGCCTGCGATAAATCTCTTCCTTGCTTTCACGTACGGCGTGGTTCTGCGGCAACAACTCGCAGCAACTGTGCAGCAGGTGCAGCACTTGCAATGCAAGATCGGGCTCCCAGGCGTGCAGGCCTGAGTCCTGTAATGTCTGATCGAGGGTTTCGAGCTGGTTCTTGGCCAGTTCGTATTTCTTGGCCAGGAAACACAGCCGCGCGAGGGTGAACTGCCAGAAGAAGCGTTCACGGCCACCGTGGGCCGATTGCAGGCCCTGCTTGAGAATCTGCACGGCCGGCTTCAAGCCTTCCTTGCGCAGGATCGGCTGAACTTCCTCGAGGGCTTTTTCCCAGGCCGGCTGGGTTTCGACGTTCTCGCTTTCGACCTTGCGCGGCGCGCTGGCGCTTTGCAGGTGCGGCATGACATTGGCGGCGATCCACGCCCGGGTGGACGGATCGGCAAACGGCGCGCCGTCATGGAAGCGCAACTCGATGATGCCCGGCAGGCGCTGAATCAAAAGCGCGAAGTGGATTTCCACTTCGCGCATGGCCAGCTCGGCGTTGAGGTTCTGGAGACATTCCCAGACCATCCTCTGGCCATCGAACCAGAACGGCGCCTTCGCCAGGCTCGCCTCCAGTTCCACCAGCAGGTCGGCGTATTTGCCCTGATCGAAACGGTCCTGATAGAGCTTGAGCTTTTCCAGCGGCAGACCGCGCAGCACGGTGATCTGCTCGGCGTTGCGCTCGGGCACCGCGTCGATGGTCATCCACAGCAGCGTGCGATTGAGGCGCAGGGCACGCAGGTCGGTGGCTTTCTGTTTCAG
>NZ_JH635998.1:2307453-2313370 GCF_000257605.1 Pseudomonas sp. R62 | reverse complement strand
CCGGAACATCGGCAACTGCTCTTTGATCGCAATGTTTTCGGTGATGACCTGCTCGAGACGCGGCACCAGCCAGCCGATCGCGGCGGCACGGGTGCGGGGTTTGAGCGGGTGAACGTCGGCCCAGTTGTTTTCCGACAGATGGTGCAGCAGACCGAGGCCGGCGAGCAGCCCGGGGAAGGATTCGCGCTGGTACAGCGACCAGGTCAGCCAGGCGCCGACACGCAGATCCTTGGATTGGGTACGCAGCAGATTTTCGCTGTTTTCGCGGATTTTCAGCCAGTCGATCTGCCCGCTTTCGTGCATCGACGAAGCCTTGGCCAGCTCACTTTCCAGCGCCTCGAATTCGCTCGAAAAACGAACGTCTTCGCCCGCGAAATTCTCTTTGGAAACAGAGACTTTTGCGAGTTCGAGGTAATGGGCGGAAAGTTTGCTTGAGTAGGACATCCATGGCCTTTATTAAGGATTACAGTCATGCGCGCGAATGGAGTTTCAGCAACGCGGGACAGTATCGAAGAGCAGTTCAGCGACTCATCCAATTGAGATGTGCTCTTTCAAGTGGGCGCATCGTAATCACTATGATGGCCACTAGCAAGCATCTGATTAAACAACAAGACGAACTGTTCATTGCGGTCTGTAGGAGATCGCCCTATATGTCGCAGGGGTTTCCCTGAGGCCGTTTATTAACTGGCGGATTTTACCAGCCCCCGGCAAACCCTTGACCCAGAGCCCTGCGCCGCAGCCGGGCGAGTTTACCTGACGCTCGTATCCTCGAGCGGCGTGCAGCATGCCAAATTCAAAAAAAAATAGAAGTAGGACACTTCCGAAAATAGCTGGTTTGCCTCAACAAGTTTTCCGCGACAACGATCAACGCAAAAAGTGCCACTATAATGATGGCATTTCATTATTCTGAAACTTTCCCGCGCCAACAAACACTGCCAACTCGATAGTTATCGAAGCCGCGTCCTTCAGATAGTTCTTGCATCACGACCAAGACTTCCACACCGGAATACTCTGACAAATTTCAGGGATACTTCTTACATCAATTAGTTTGCCGCGCCGCTAGCTTGCCCTGGCCACTTTTCATGCGCGGCGATCAGGGAGGACAGCATCGCGCTTTGACTCACTTTGCTTAAGGACAAGCCCATGTTCGGCAAAGGCCACTGCGCGCCATTCTCTCTGCATATCCCCGCCATTCGTCACGACTTCAAGGTGCTCGCGTTCACGGGCACCGAAGCCATCAGTCAGCTGTACGCATTTCGCCTTGAGCTGGTGAGCGAGCACGCGGATTTCGATCTGGAAAGCTTGCTCAGCCAACCTGCGTTTCTGCAGTTCGGTTCAGCGGGCGAAGGCATTCACGGGCGGATCGAAAACGTCATGCTCGGCGAATCAGGCCAGCGCCTGACCCGTTATGAACTGACACTGGTACCGGCGCTGCATTATCTGCAACTGAGCCACGACCAGCGGATTTTCCAGCAACTGACCGTGCCGCAGATCATCGCGCAAGTGCTCAAAGGGCATGGCATCCAGGCCGATGACTTCACGTTCAATGTCGCCGCCGGTGAGCCTCGTGAGTACTGCACGCAGTACGGCGAAAGCGACTTTTTGTTCATTCAGCGTCTGTGCGCCGAAGAGGGTATCGCCTGGCACCATCAACATTCGCTCGACGGGCACTTACTGGTATTCAGCGACAGCCCGGTGTTCGCACCCAAATTGGGTACGACAGCCTTTCGGGTTGATAGCGGCATGGTTGCCGAACACCCGGTGGTCAACCACCTGACCATGGGCTTCAACACCCGTACCAGCACCGTCACCCGCCGTGACTATGACCTCAAGCGGCCAAGCCTGCTGCTGGAAAGCCGCTTCACCGCAGAGTTCACGCCGGCTCTGGAGGAGTATCGCTATCCACTGTTGATGAAGTCCGAGAAGCACGGCAAACAGCTGGCGCGTCAGGCCTTGGAGCGCCATCGCAGCGACTATCAATGGATTGAAGGCAAAAGCGATCAGGCGATTTTGCGCAGCGGTCACTTGTTCGAGCTGAGCGAACATCCCAGGGCCGAGTGCAACGAGTTGTGGCTGTTGGTCAGTCTCAGTCACGAAGGCAAGCAACCGGCAGTGCTCGAAGAGGCTTTCAGCAGCGAGGCGAAACCTGCCGATGGTTTTTCCCAGGGCTACCGCAATACCTTCAGGGCCATTCCCGCAGAAGTGGTTTTCCGCCCGCCTTTGCCCGCGCCAAGACCCTTGCTGGTCTGCCAGACCGCGCGCGTTACCGGGCCTCCCGGAGAGGAGATCTTCTGCGATGAGTACGGCAGGGTTCGTGTCGAGTTTCCCTGGGATCGCGCTGAACGCAACAGCGAAAAAAGCAGCTGCTGGTTACGCGTAGCTTCCAGTTGGGCAGGTGACGGATTTGGTGCGGTGACCATTCCCCGGGTCGACATGGAAGTGGTCGTGACCTTCCAGGAAGGCGACCCGGACCAACCGCTGATTACCGGCTGCATCGCCAACAAGGTCAATGCCGTCGCCCATCCCTTGCCGGCGAGTAAAACCCGCACGGTATTACGCAGCCAGAGCTCACCGCGCAATGGCGGCTACAACGAACTGTCGATCGAGGATCGCGCCGGGCAGGAGAAGATCTACCTGCGCGCGCAGCGCGACCTTGAGCAACTGATCCTCAACGACAGCCGCAGCCTGATCACTCGAGACCGCCATGAGCATGTCGGCAATGACAGCACTAGTCTCATCGAGGGCAAGGATTCGCGCACTCATCAAGGACTGCGAAGCACAGTAATCAACGCCGACGACTTGTTGCAGGTCAGCGGCACCAGCAGCCAGACCTTGGGCGCTCTGGTGATCCAGGCCGGCCAGCAGGCGCATGTCACGGCAAGCAACGTGGTGATCGATGCCGGCATGAGCCTGACGCTGTCAGCGGGCGGTCATCACATCGTGATCAATGCCGGCGGGATTTTCAGCAGCGTGCCCATCGTTCAGGGCGGCGCGCCACTGCCGGGTCTTGCACCGCTACAACCGCTGCAAGTTGAGGCCGGCCTGCCAGCTGCGATCAACGCCACGCCGCTGTCGATCGTCAACAGTGCCCGCCAGCAGGCAGCGGATTTTTGCCCGCTGTGCGAAGCCTGCGCAGCGGGTCAGTGTGAGCTGGGAGAAGTCGCATGAGCCCGGTCGAACAATGGTTGCACGCTCAGTCCCGCGCCGGCTGTGAACTGTATCTGATGCTCGACACCGAGGGCCAAAGCGCAGAGCACGCTGCGTTGACCCGCGACCTCGGCACCGAGCGGTTTCGTCCGCTCTACAGCGGCACGCCGGCCGAGTCGCTGGTGCCGACCGGCCCGCTGCTGTTGCAAATCGATACGGCGCAGCATCCCGCCATCCAAATCTTGCTCGCCACGCCCGAGCGCAATTGGGGCTGGCTGGCCAGTGCCCGTCACGTCGAACTTGACGCGCTGGCGGCGCATTGGCGCGAGCGCCTGATAACCGGCGAACGCCCGAATCAGGCGGTGTACCGCGTGCATGACAACCGGGTTCTGGGCCGTGCGCTGGCGCACCTGCAACCCGAGCACCGCGCGGCGTTTCTCGGGCCATTCAACAGCGTCTGCTATTGGCACGCAGAGCGATGGAACGCGATCGACAACCCGGACCCCGGCCACCACCCGCTGCCGATGGATCCGCCTTGGCTGCACACGCCGACCCCGGAGCTGATCTACGCCAACGTGCTGTTCGACAACACCCGCCGTTACCTGGTCGGCGAACACACCGAAGCAATGGCCACGCTGGCCGAACAGCTCGACGTCGATGAGTGGCTGTGGGGCCTGATTCAACTGACGCAATTGTGGGGCTGGCAACAACCGGAGCAAGTGCATTTCTTGCTGACCCGCAGTTTGCAGTTACCGGGATATCGGCCAGGCAAATCATGGCTGCCCAAACCCGGTGAAGATCCGGCGATGCATTTTGAGCGGGTATATCAGGAAGCGTTGTATTGGCAGGGAGAGGTAGGTCGATGAGGAACTTGAAACGAGGGTTGCTGCTGAGTGGTTGCCTGGGATTGCTGGTGGGTTGTACGACGGTGAAGACCCCGAACACGTTTACGTTTGTTCCGGATTTTCCACCTGGATTCAAATATGAGCTGAAGGCTATCTACCTGCCCGCAGCGGGTGAAACCTGCCGCGTGCCAGGAAAGCCGGATTTCTGGGTGAGCTTCAATAAACCCACCATGGAATATGTAAGCACTGCGGAAATCGAGTTGTACAAAACCGTCAGCGATTGTCCGTTGGCGCTCAACAAAGTGGAAATCAAGCTCATCGGTTTTTATGGAAAAGGCCGAAGCAACTTCAGCATGGACTACGCCTCGATTTTCGTGCGTCCAGAGTTGCTGGAACGACTAAAGGGCACTTTCAACGAGGACGGTGCAGGGGAGTTTTATGGTGAATGCAGGTGGTCATTCCGCACCGTCGGTCCACATCGTTTCCTGATCAAACTGCTGACCTGCAAAAACATGGATGCTCAGGGCAACGTGCTGCGAACGAGACCTTCCACGGCGTACACATTGACTCAACTTGAGGGCAAAACGGTGACGCTGAAGGTCAGGCTGGCAAGTGAAGAACTTCCAGCCATCGGCGATACCTGGATCAAAGTAACCCGCGGCTGGAAGCGCTGTATGGGTGAGAACTTCGAGGATCAATACGCCTTTTGCTACGGCAACGACACAAATTTCAGCACTTTTAAAATGGTCGATGGGCGGGTTTGCACCATCTATCCGGGATGCACGGAGCAAGGGGCACCATGAACATTGAGACTCCCTCGGCGACCGATTTGCGCTTCATGCAGGGCGACATACATGCCTGCCCTAAACGCGGCCATCGTACCAGCTTCCAGCTAGTGGACGAATTCGGCGACGGTAAGCCATACGCTGGTCTGTCTTACGAAGTGATTGATTACGAAGACACGGTCCATAGCGGAAAACTTGATGCGACTGGATCTGCAAAGATCGACGATCATTATTGCGGTCCGCTAGTACTCAAATTGAAGAGCCGCTATCAAGGCAGCGAAAAATCTTACACATTTTTGCAAAAGCGCCCCCACTATCCCCTTCCCATCACCGAACTCCAAGTCCGCGCCGAAAAAACCCGCTTCTTCCACAAAACAGGCACTCGCACCCAGGCAAACCCCGCCAAGGACCTGCCCGAAACCGACGCGTACTGTCAGGTCGAAGTCAGTGAACTGGTAAAGCACATCGCCCACCTGCCACCACTGGTTGCTCGTCGCGACCCTCCGAAGAGGGCGGCGCACAAGCTCATGCGATCGGCGGCGAAGTCCAGAGACTTCACGCTCGTCGATAAAACTTCTGCGGATGGCGGACTGCACACAATCTTGAGTGCGGCGGAGATGGCCACCGTCGAACTGGGGTTTTCCCCGCCGCCGCCCAAGGGCGTCGCACTGCTGCCGAACAAACACCATGTGCTGGAAGTACGGCCGATGAGAGCGCTACGGCCAATGCTGTCGACAGGCGACGCGTTCTGCGCGCTCAACCTTTATCAGCTGTCGGTGATGGCGACGCTGAGCTACACCGATTTCGGACAGGAACCCAACACTCAACCGGTGCAGACCGACACGGTAAGCTTTCCGGTACAGCCCAGCAGCGGCAACTGGTTCGGCCACGCGCTACCGCAGTTCGACGAGTTGTGGAAGGTCGATGACTCGCAAACGCAGAAATACTACCCACTGTACGAAGACGTGCCGTATTCGAAACGCTTGGAAGTGGTGCCGTTCGACCCGAACCTTTACCCCGAAGTGAATGACCCCGCGTTGGGCGACGAACAAGAACACCCGGCCAAGTTGCACTGTCTCGATGACCGTAACAAAGACAACAGTACTGATACCCAAGCTTTCATCTGCCACCATGACGAGT
>NZ_JH635998.1:2306117-2307433 GCF_000257605.1 Pseudomonas sp. R62 | reverse complement strand
TGCGAGGTACCAGTGAGATCTGGCCCGACGGCCGGCGTGACGGCGATGCCTATCAGGTTCCCTTTGCCGAAGGCGAAGGCAAAGTGCACCGCGGTTTCTACGGTGGCGCTTTGGCGGCTTATCCATTCATCGTGACTTATCTGGAAAAATTCTACAGCGGGCAAAAGCTGCTGATCACGGGTCACAGTCTGGGCGGTGCAGTTGCACTGATCCTGTCCGAGATGCTGAGACGCAACCTGGAGTTCTCCCCGCAAATCGTGCTCTACACCTACGGCGCCCCCCGCGCTGGTGACACCACGTTCATCGAAAGCGCCAAAGCATTGGCCCACCACCGCATCGTCAATCAGAACGACCCGGTTCCGAGCGTTCCCGCCACATGGATGAATACTTTCGCCAAGCCTGGGCCGATGTACGCAACCAACGCCGTGGTGCTGGGCTTCAACCCGGTCGCCGGCCTCGGCCTGCTGATCTGGGGAATCATCAATTTCTTTGGCGACGACTATGGGCATCACGGTGCTTTGCGCCATTTCATGCCCGTTGAGTTCGACAAGGACCACCGATCCTCCCTTCTCTGGGAGCCGGGTTGCAGCATGATCGTCGATCACGGCTGCGCCAAGGCCCTGCGCGCTACGAACGGCTTGCCCGAACGCGGATCGTTTCTGCGGCAGTTGTTCGACCGGGGTCACCACTCAATGGTCGGCAGCTACATCCCCGGCTGCTGGGCCAGCTTGCGCCGTTGGCAGGAAGCACTGCAGCGCAAGCGTTCGCTGGTGACCAATCGCGAATACGAGTGGATCAGCAGCGCCCTGGAGAATATTCAGCAACAGCTGCGGGCCGTTAAGCGCGATCTGCAAAACAACCACCGTTCTTACGTGCGAGAGCAGGAGCGCGCGCACAAGACGCTGATGCTCAATCAGGAAATAGACAAGATCAGCATGACCAAGGCCCGCCTGACAGCGCTGCGCAGTCAACGGGTCACCGAGGTCGACGTTTACGGCAGCTATGCCGACCAGCCCGAATGGGTCGAGGAAAGTCTGCTGCGCTGGAACGCCCACCCTGAAAACCTGGTTCAGGAGCAACTGGCGATGATTCCGCCAGCCGCTGAAGACCACGACGCCGCTATCGCCGCGATGACCGGTGGGCATGCGGTTGGCGCGCCGTTTCAGCCGGATATTGATTCGTTCATTTAACTTAATCAGTCAACAAGGAAGTACCGATGCTCTCGTTATCCCCCAAGTTAAACTTCGCCACTGCAACGCACTCGATCCGCGCTTTGTTATTGGCCAGCTTCATAATATTTGGAACTGGATGCAACT
>NZ_JH635998.1:2296436-2306097 GCF_000257605.1 Pseudomonas sp. R62 | reverse complement strand
AGCCGTTTTCCCCATATTACTGTTACGCGCCAGAAAACTACGCAAGAGACCCCAACCTTGGAGTCAAAAAATTTAAACAACCTTGGCAACCCACTGCGCAGACCGCCAAGTTCAACATCAAATTACTTCCCAGCATTGGGGGCTGTCTCACGCTCCTCAGCGAAATCAAGATCTGGATCATGGACATGACTGAGGATCCAGAGAAACTTGGCTTAAGCGCCGTCTGGATACATATTAATGACCTGGCAGATGAACCACTGGACGAGCATGGGTCGAACGAGAACATGCTTTCAGTCGAGTGTAAATATGCGGACTCCCGGTTAAGTAAAGTCTTCAAATATGAATTGGTATGCAAAGGGCGGAGTACGAACGATGAAATTCTGGGCAGGCTACGAATTGAGCAATTCCAGGATAAGCCATTGCGATTAACAGTTCGGATGACCGAGTAGTCGGCGTGCTGCCCGACGCTTAAGTCCCAATGACTGCCGCAAGCTGGCTAGGCAGCTTGGTCATGTCCGCTATCAAACGCAGTCTGAGCGCGAAGGACTGGGGCACAATGATCAAAGGTCACGGCGAAATCCTCGATTGGATGGACTCGATATGCTTCGCGGCACCGCTCTTCTTTCACCTGACGCGTTACTTCTTCTCCGTCTGATCTAGACGAATGCTCCAACCACAAAAAATGGGCACCCGACCGCAATCGGTGTGCCCATTTCTCATTTGCGGTTCTCCCCGTCATTCAGGGGAGTACGCCGCCATCAAGGATTGACGCTGTCTTTCAACGATTTGCCTGGCTTGAACGCCACGGTGTTGCTGGCCTTGATCTTGACCGGTTCGCCGGTCTGCGGGTTTTTGCCGGTGCGGGCGCCGCGATGGCGTTGCAGGAAGGTGCCGAAGCCGACCAGCGTCACGCTGTCCTTGCGGTGCAGGGCGCCGGTGATTTCTTCGAGGACGGCGTTGAGGACGCGGTTGGCCTGTTCTTTGGTCAGGTCTGCCTTTTCGGCGATTGCAGCGGCGAGTTCTGGTTTACGCATTAGTGAAGCCCCTTTGACGGTTTTTTGTTGTTATGTCCGTGCTGTTCTCATTGGAACAGCGCCCAAGGCGCCGCAGGCTCTACTCTGCGGCAGACGGGAGTGAGAATGGCACGCCGCCAACGGCGGCGCCAGTCTCCCCAAGACCTTTGTCGGGGCAAAAGAGCGGTGTTTGCGACAGAACGACCGGCATTTACGCCAGCAGCGGCGGTAGCTGTTTGTTCAGGGCCAGTTTTTCCATGACCGCCCCGCCGGTCAGGGCGTAACCGAGCAACTGACCGTCGGCACTGTGGCACAGCGCTTTGATGTCGGCGCCCTGCCCTTCGACGCTCCAAATGCCTTCGCTGCCCCGTGGCGGCGGCGAAACCACCAGCGGGCACACCGGGGTTTTCACGGTGATCGGCATCGGCCCGTAGCTGACCGCGGTCGGGTTTCCTGCGAGGGTTTGCGCCAACGCGCGCGCGCAACTCATCAGCGGCATCACGTAGAGCAGATTGAGCCCATCGACTTCAGCGCAGTCGCCCAAGGCGTAGATGTTGGCGTGAGAGGTCTTCAGGTAACGATCGACCATCACGCCGCGATTGACCTGCACGCCGGCAGCCGCCGCCAGATCGATGCGCGGGCGCAGGCCGATCGCCGAGACTACTACATCGCACGGGATGATCTGACCGTCGGACAGGTGCGCTTCCATGCCATCGGCGACTTTCTCCAGCCGGGTCAGCACCGGGCCGAGGTGAAACTTCGCCCCGATACTTTCCAGCCCGGCCTGCACGGCCGCCGCAGCGGCGGGATGCAAGAGCATCGGCATGACCTGTTCGCACGGCGCGACCAGTTGCACTTCGTAGCCGCCGAGGATCAGGTCATTGGCGAATTCGCAGCCGATCAACCCGGCGCCGAGCAACAACACCCGACGCTTGCCCGCCGCTGCGGCACGGAAGCGCGCGTAGTCTTCGAGATCGTTGATCGGGAACACCAGTTCCGCGCCGTCGCCTTCGATCGGCACGCGCACGGTTTCCGCGCCCCAGGCCAGAATCAGGTCGCGATAGGGCACGGCTTCTTCACCGATCCACAAGCGTTTGTGGCCGGCGTCGATACCGCTGATGCGCGTGTGGGTGCGCACCTCGGCTTTCAACTGCTCGGCCATGGCGCCGGGTTCGGCCATGCTCAGGCCGTCGGCGTCCTTGTTCTTGCCGAAACCGGTGGAGAGCATCGGCTTGGAGTAAGAGCGGCCGTCATCGGCGGTGATCAGCAGCAGCGGGGTTTCGCTGTCGAGCTTGCGAAACTCGCGGGCCAGGTTGTAGCCCGCAAGCCCGGTGCCGATGATGACGACTGGTGCGCTCATGCCTTACTCCTCTGATTTGCTTAGTTGATTTCGATCATTTCGAAGTCCATTTTGCCGACGCCGCAGTCGGGGCACAGCCAGTCTGCCGGTACGTCTTCCCAGCGGGTGCCCGCCGCGATGCCGTCATCCGGCCAACCATCGGCTTCGTTATAGATCAGGCCACAGACGATACATTGCCACTTCTTCATTCAGGTACTTCCTCAGGGTTCAGGCGTAGTGCCGGCGCGGACGGTCGATGGGTGCTGCGTTGCCATCCGGCTCAGGGCGTTTTGTACTGAGGGTGCCGCGCAGATGCAAGCCTGTTCGGCGCAACGGCGGCCGGCGCCGCTCAATCCTGTCGCCCGCCATGGTAAGCTCGCCGCCTCATTTGCGGCCAATAATGACTCATTGTGCAACATTCAAATGCCTGCCCCGCCCCGCTCTGGCTGACCCAAGACCGCCTGACGCCCCGCCCCGATCCGTTGACCCTCGACTGGTTGTTCGACGAAGGTTCGCTGACCCGCCGTTTGACCCGTTTGTCCGAGGACGGCTTCAGCGTGTCGCCGCTGTTCGAAGGCTGGGACACCCTGCGCGCTGATGAATGCACGGCACTGGATCTGGCCGAGGACAGCGAAGGCTGGGTGCGCGAGGTGTATTTGCGCGGCCACGGCGAGGCCTGGGTGTTTGCCCGCAGCGTTGCCTCGCGGGCGGCCCTGCAAGGTGATGGTTTGCACATGGATGAACTGGGCAGTCGCTCGCTGGGCGAATTGCTGTTTTGTGATCAGGCGTTCCAGCGCCGCGCCATTGAAGTCTGCCACTACACTGAACAATGGTTGCCGCCAGCGGTGCAAGCCCCTGAATTGTGGGGCCGGCGTTCGCGTTTCGATCGTGGCGCGCTGAGCGTGCTGGTCGCGGAAATCTTCCTGCCGAGCCTGTGGGACGCCGCCCGCGCCCATCCGGAGAATTGCTGATGTATCAGAGCCTGCTCAAGTCCCTCAACCGTCTGAACCCGCGCGCCTGGGATTTCGTTCAGTTGACGCGCATGGACAAGCCGATTGGCATTTACCTGCTGCTGTGGCCAACGCTGTGGGCGTTGTGGATTGCCGGCAAGGGTTCGCCGTCGCTGGCCAACGTGGTGATTTTTGTTCTTGGCGTAGTGCTGACCCGCGCCGGCGGCTGCGTGATCAACGACTGGGCCGACCGCAAGGTCGACGGCCATGTCAAACGCACCGCGCAACGGCCGCTCGCCGCTGGCCGGATCAGCTCGAAGGAAGCGCTGGTGTTCTTTGCCGTGCTGATGGGCATCAGTTTTCTGCTGGTGCTGTGCACCAATGCGCCGACGATCTGGCTGTCATTGGGCGGTCTGGCGCTGGCGTTCACTTATCCGTTCATGAAGCGCTACACGTACTACCCGCAAGTGGTGCTGGGCGCGGCGTTTTCCTGGGGCATGCCAATGGCCTTTACCGCCGAGACCGGAGAATTGCCGGCGGCGGCGTGGCTGCTGTGGATCGCCAACCTGCTGTGGACGGTGGGTTATGACACTTATTACGCAATGACCGATCGCGATGACGACCTGAAGATCGGCGTGAAATCCACGGCGATCCTGTTTGGCGAGGCAGATCGGATGATCATCCTCAGCTTGCAGGCATTGTCGCTGGCCTGCCTGATTCTGGCCGGGTCGAAGTTCGAGCTGGGGATCTGGTTCCACCTCGGCTTGCTGGTGGCTGCCGGGTGTTATGCGTGGGAGTTCTGGTACACGCGCAGCAAGGACCGTATGCGTTGCTTCCAGGCCTTCTTGCACAACCATTGGGCAGGGTTGGCGATCTTTGTCGGGATCGTGCTGGATTACGCGCTGCGCTGATGCATGACACCTGTGGGAGCGAGCCTGCTCGCGAAGGCGTCATGTCCGTCACCTCTGCGATAACTGACACACCGCTTTTCGCGAGCAGGCTCGCTCCCACAGTTTTGTGCGTCTCGGTTATTTGGCCTTGGCGACTTTCCATGCGCCGTCCATTTTGCCGTCGCCGGTCATGTCGCCGGCCTTCTTGTCCATCACAAAGGTGTACAGCGGCATGCCCTGGTAGGCCCACTGCTTGCTGCCATCATCACGAGTGATTACCGTCCAGTCCCCCATCGACTTGTCATTCGCTGTCGCCATTAGCGGCGGCCAGTTTGCCGCGCACTTGTCATTGCACGCGGACTTGCCAGCGGAGTCCTTGGCAAAGGTGTACAGGGTCATGCCCTTTTGATCGGTGTACATGCCGTCCTTTTCCATCGCCGGATCGGCCGCCATGGCCAGCCCCGGCAATGTCAGGGCGGCGGCCAGCAGCAGGGCTTTGAACGAAGCAGTCATCTGAGTCATGGAAACCTTCTTTTGTGGTTGTCAGGATTCGGACTTAGAGCTTAGTCGAGGATGGGTGCAAATGTTGCGCGCCTGAAATACTGTCACACGACTGCAATAATTCCGTTATCTAATGCGGCGCAAGACAGTTAAATGACAAGAGGATTAAGGCATGGTTGGCAGGAGCATTCTGATCGTCGACGACGAAGCGCCCATTCGCGAAATGATCGCCGTGGCGTTGGAAATGGCCGGCTATGACTGCCTCGAGGCAGAGAACTCGCAGCAGGCTCACGCCATCATCGTCGACCGCAAACCGGACCTGATCCTGCTCGACTGGATGCTGCCCGGCACCTCGGGCATCGAACTGGCCCGGCGCCTCAAGCGTGACGAGCTGACCGGGGACATCCCGATCATCATGCTCACCGCCAAGGGCGAAGAGGACAACAAGATCCAGGGCCTCGAAGTCGGCGCCGACGATTACATCACCAAACCGTTTTCCCCGCGTGAACTGGTCGCCCGCCTCAAGGCTGTACTGCGCCGCGCCGGACCGACCGATGGCGAAGCGCCGATCGAAGTCGGCGGCCTGCTGCTCGACCCGATCAGCCACCGCGTGACCATCGACGGCAAACCCGCCGAGATGGGCCCGACCGAATACCGCCTGCTGCAATTCTTCATGACCCATCAGGAACGCGCCTACACCCGTGGCCAGTTGCTCGATCAGGTCTGGGGCGGCAACGTCTACGTCGAAGAGCGCACCGTCGACGTGCACATCCGCCGCCTGCGCAAGGCCCTCGGCGACGCTTACGAAAATCTGGTACAAACCGTGCGCGGCACCGGTTATCGGTTCTCCACAAAAGCGTAAAAGCAGCTGCAAGTTTCCAGCTACAAGCGGCAAGTGAAAGCCGATCCGTTTTAGCTTGAAGCTTGCGGCTTGAAACTTGAAGCTGCGGCTAAGGACGCCCTCGTGAATCAAAACTGGCATGGCACCCTGATTCGCCACATGCTGTTGCTGGTCACCGCCTGCCTGGTGATCGGCCTGATCACCGGCTATTACGGCTGGAGCCTCGCGGCGGGTCTGGGGCTTTATCTGGCCTGGACGCTCAAGCAATTGCTGCGTCTGCACGAATGGCTGCGCCAGCATCAACCCGACGAAGCGCCGCCCGATGGCTATGGCCTGTGGGGCGAGGTGTTCGACAGCATCTACCACCTGCAACGCCGCGACCAACGGGTGCGCGGACGTCTGCAAGCGGTGATCGACCGGGTGCAGGAGTCCACCGCCGCGCTGAAAGACGCGGTCATCATGCTCGACAGCGACGGCAACCTCGAATGGTGGAACCGCGCCGCCGAAACCCTGCTCGGCCTGAAGACTCCGCAGGACAGCGGCCAACCGGTGACCAACCTGGTGCGCCATCCGCGCTTCAAAGAATACTTCGAGCAGGACAGCTTCGCCGAGCCATTGGAAATCCCTTCGCCGACCAATGATCGCGTGCGCATTCAGCTGTACCTGACCCGCTACGGCAACAATGAACACCTGATGCTGGTCCGCGACGTGACGCGCATTCATCAGCTGGAACAGATGCGCAAGGACTTCATCGCCAACGTCTCCCACGAACTGCGTACACCGCTGACGGTGATCTGCGGCTATCTGGAAACCCTGCTCGACAATGTCGAGGAAGTGAACCCGCGCTGGAGCCGAGCCCTGCAACAGATGCAGCAACAGGGCGGGCGCATGCAGACGCTGCTCAACGACCTGTTGCTGCTGGCCAAGCTGGAAGCCACCGACTATCCGTCGGACAACCAGCCGGTGCAGATCGACACATTGCTGCAATCGATCACCAGCGACGCGCAGCAGTTGTCCGGGGCGAAGAACCAGCGCATCAGCCTCGAGGCCAATGCCGGAGTGCTGCTCAAGGGCAGCGAGGCCGAGCTGCGCAGTGCGTTTTCCAATCTGGTGTTCAACGCGGTCAAGTACACCCCGGCCGAGGGCAACATCCGCATTCGCTGGTGGGGCGACGATCAGGGCGCGCACCTGAGCGTGCAGGATTCCGGCATCGGCATCGACAGCAAACACTTGCCGCGCCTGACTGAACGTTTCTACCGCGTCGACTCCAGCCGTAACTCCAACACTGGCGGCACCGGCCTCGGCCTGGCCATCGTCAAGCACGTGCTGCTGCGCCACCGCGCGCGCATGGAGATCAGCAGCGTGCCAGGCCACGGCAGCACGTTCACCTGCCATTTCGCCCCGGCCCAGGTGGCCAGCGCACGGGCGATCAGCGCCACCGAGTGATGCCGCCCGGCACACGCCACTAGGCAATCGCACGGTCAGCCGCTACATTGGCTGACTTGTGCCTGCCTTTCAGGCGCTGTTTCTCCCCACTTTCGAATCACACGGAACCCGCAAAACTCCATCATGGACCCTTCCCCTGGCTTGTCCCTCGCTACCATTTTCGCCGACTTCGGCATGATCCTTTTTGCTCTGATCCTGGTGTTGCTCAACGGTTTTTTCGTTGCGGCGGAATTCGCCATGGTCAAACTGCGCTCGACCCGGGTCGAGGCCATCGCTGAACAACACGGCTGGCGCGGGCACATCCTGCGCACCGTGCACAGTCAGCTCGATGCCTACCTGTCGGCGTGCCAGCTCGGCATCACCCTCGCCTCCCTTGGCTTGGGCTGGGTCGGTGAACCGGCATTTGCGCATATTCTCGAACCGCTGCTGAGCGCGGTCGGCGTCGACTCGCCCGAGATCATCAAAGGCGTGTCGTTCTTCACCGCGTTCTTCATCATTTCGTACCTGCACATCGTGGTCGGCGAGCTGGCGCCCAAGTCGTGGGCGATCCGCAAACCCGAGCTGCTGTCGTTGTGGACGGCAGTGCCGCTGTACCTGTTCTACTGGGCGATGTACCCGGCAATCTACCTGCTCAATGCCAGCGCCAACGCGATTCTGCGTATCGCCGGGCAAGGTGAACCCGGCCCGCACCATGAACACCATTACAGCCGCGAAGAACTGAAATTGATCCTGCACTCCAGCCGTGGCCAGGATCCCAGCGATCAGGGCATGCGCGTGTTGGCTTCGGCGGTGGAAATGGGCGAGCTGGAAGTGGTCGACTGGGCCAACTCCCGCGAAGACCTGATCACCCTGGAATTCAATGCGCCGCTGAAGGAAATCCTGGCGATGTTCCGTCGCCACAAGTTCAGCCGTTATCCGGTGTACGACAGCGAGCGCCAGGAGTTCGTCGGCCTGCTGCACATCAAGGATCTGCTGCTGGAACTGGCCGCGCTGGACCACATTCCCGAGTCGTTCAACCTCGCCGAGCTGACCCGCCCGCTGGAGCGCGTATCGCGGCACATGCCGCTGTCGCAACTGCTGGAGCAGTTCCGCAAGGGTGGCTCGCACTTCGCCGTGGTCGAGGAGGCTGACGGCAACATCATCGGCTACCTGACCATGGAAGACGTGCTGGAAGTGCTGGTCGGCGATATCCAGGACGAACACCGCAAGGCAGAGCGCGGCATCCTCGCCTATCAGCCGGGCAAGTTGCTGGTGCGTGGCGATACGCCGTTGTTCAAGGTCGAGCGCCTGCTCGGCATCGATCTCGATCACATCGAAGCGGAAACCCTTGCCGGGCTGGTTTACGAAACCCTGAAACGGGTGCCGGAAGAGGAAGAAGTGCTGGAAGTCGAAGGCCTGCGCATCATCATCAAGAAGATGAAAGGGCCGAAGATTGTTCTGGCCAAGGTGTTGATGCTCGATTGATGGGAGTTTGGGGGGCTCTTGTGGCGAGGGGATTTATCTCCGTTGGACGGCGCAGCCGTCCCAAAACCATTGAATGCAGTCAGTTAGTACAGAGTTGCAATATTTGGGGCCGCTTCGCGGCCCAACGGGGATAAATCCCCTCGCCACAAAAACCCTCAACACCCTATCGCGCCTACTGCTTGCCCAACGCAAAGTTGGGCAACGCCCCCAGCGGCTGGTTGAACTGATAGGGAATCGACACCAACCCTTCGCCGGTATTGCGCTGCACCACGAAATGCAGGTGCGGGCCGCTGCTGTTGCCGGTGTTGCCGGACAGCGCCAGCGGGCTGCCGACCTTGACCCGCTGGCCTTCGCGCACGCTCACCGAACCCTGTTTCAGATGCAGGTACACGCCCATGGTGCCGTCGTCGTGCAGCACTCGGACGAAATTGCCGGAGGCATCGGTGCCGCGCCCGCTCTGGGAGTTCTCGGTCTTGACTACCACACCCGCTCGCGCGGCGATGATCGGCGTGCCCACCGGCATGGCAATGTCCATGGCGTAGCGGTTTTTCGGCCCGTAGTGGCTGTATTGGCCGTTGGCGCCCTGGCTCAGGCGAAACGGCCCGCCACGCCAGGGCAGCGGATAGCGATAGCTCTGCGCGGTGCCTGCGGGGTCGCCCAGCGAATACTGGAACTGCGGCGAATACACCAGCGGCTGGTCACGACTGATCGCGGTCAGCAGCGCCAGCCGCGTGTTGCTGCGCGGTGGCAGCACACGACGGATCGCTCGCGACGGCGCGCCACGCACATTGCTCGTGCCGATGAAGGCCAGGGCAACCTCAACCGGCGCGTACAGATCGTTGCGCGCAAACACTACGTCGACGCCCTTCTGCTTCTTGATGTCCAAGTACACCTGGCGGTCGAGGCGCTCGACCATGCGGTCCTGAAACACGAACACTTTCGCGCCTTTGCTCGGGCGGTCACTGTACGAGACCACGCCGTTGGCGTCGGTGGATTTGTAGATGGTCATGGCCATCGCCAGCTGGGAGGCCAGGCAGAGACCGCAGAAAAACAGCAGGCGCGCGAGCATGGGCAAAAGTCTGTCGAAGGAAGGCCTGGGAATCAGCCTAGCAGCTGAGACAGACCAGGCTAGTCGACAGATGTTTCAAAATGGCCAGCGCGGGAGATGGGTGGTGCTTTTGATGGCCCCTTCGCGAGCAAGCTCGCTCCCACAGGTT
>NZ_JH635998.1:2290526-2295700 GCF_000257605.1 Pseudomonas sp. R62 | reverse complement strand
ATGGGTGGTGCTTTTGATGGCCCCTTCGCGAGCAAGCTCGCTCCCACAGGTTCGGTGTGATCTCTGTGGGAGCGAGCCTGCTCGCGAAGGCGGCCTATCGGGCGACGAAGCTTACGCGCCGGGTACGAAGTGCTTCTGCGCCGTGCCCCGGGCGATCAGGCGCGAGATGTAGTCGAGCTTCTGCGCATCCTGGTCGACAAAGCGGAAGGTCAGTTGCAGCCAGTCGCTGTCAGCTTTCTGCTCGTGGGCGACGATGGCGTGCAGGTAACCGTTGAGGCGCGCGATCTCGGCGTTGTCACCCTGCTCCAGATCGAGCACGGCGCTGTCGAGGATCTGCGGCAGGGTTTCGGTGCGCTTCACTACCAGCAGGGCTTCCTTGATGCTCAAGGCCTTGATCACGCATTGCTGAGTACCACTCGGCAGGCGCAACTGGCCCTGACCACGACCGCCCACCGGCGCCTTGGATGCACCGGGCGCCTGAACTGGCGGGCTGTTGAGCAAACCGCGCGACGGTGCAGCGGCTGGAGCGGGTGCAGTAGCGGCAGGCCTGGCCGCAGCGCCGCCGACCACGGCCGGCTTGCCGCCGGTCAGTGCGCTCAGGGAATCGTTGCCGAATGCCGAATTCATTTTGGTCGGCGCGCTGTTCATCAAGGTGTCGAGCTTGCCGACCTTGTTCAGTGCCTGCTTGACCTTGGTCAGCAGCTGCTCGTTGGTGAACGGCTTGCTGACGTAACCGGATACGCCGGCCTGAATCGCCTGCACGACGTTTTCCTTGTCACCACGGCTGGTGACCATGACGAACGGCATGGTCTTGAGGTTGTCCTGCTCGCGGCACCAGGTCAGCAGTTCGAGGCCGGACATTTCCGGCATTTCCCAGTCGCACAGCACCAGGTCGAAAGCCTCTTTGGCCAGCATGGCCTGGGCCTTTTTGCCGTTGATGGCGTCCTCGGTGCGGATCCCCGGGAAGTAATTACGCAGGCACTTTTTCACCAGGTCACGAATGAACGAAGCATCGTCCACGACCAACACACTGATCTTGCTCATCCAACACCCCTATTAAAATCCCGGCAAGCATAACGCTGGCTGATGGCACATTGCCAAAACTCTTCAGTCACGCCGGGACTTTTCGTTCGCGGGTGCTGCTTTTGATACGAATCCGCTTCTGAAAAGCAGAAACAAAAACGCCCGGCCAGAGGGCCGGGCGCTTTTCTCAGGCAATCTTACTTATCGTCAGCTTCGCCCGGAACATTAGCGGTTTCAGCGCTTGTGCCTTCAACTTCTTCTTTCATGCGCTTGAGGCCCATGTGGCGCACGTCGGTACCGCGCACCAGGTAGATCACCAGTTCGGAGATGTTGCGCGCATGATCGCCGATGCGCTCCAGTGAACGCAGGACCCAGATGATGCTCAGCACCCGCGAGATAGAGCGCGGGTCTTCCATCATGTAGGTGGCCAGCTCACGCAGGGCGGTTTTGTATTCGCGGTCGATGATCTTGTCGTACTGCGCCACCGACAAGGCCAGATCGGCGTCGAAACGGGCGAAGGCGTCCAGCGCATCGCGCACCATGTTGCGTACCTGGTCGCCAATGTGACGGACCTCGACGTAACCGCGCGGCGCTTCGCCTTCTTCGCACAACTGGATGGCACGACGGGCGATCTTGGTGGCTTCGTCGCCGATACGCTCAAGGTCGATCACCGACTTGGAAATGCTGATGATCAAACGCAGGTCGGAGGCTGCCGGCTGACGACGGGCGAGAATGCGCAGGCATTCTTCGTCGATGTTGCGTTCCATCTGGTTGATCTGGTCATCGATCTCACGCACCTGCTGAGCCAGGCCGGAGTCGGCCTCGATCAGCGCCGTGACCGCGTCGTTGACCTGCTTCTCGACCAGCCCGCCCATGGCAAGGAGGTGGCTGCGCACTTCCTCCAGTTCAGCGTTGAACTGCGCGGAAATGTGATGGGTAAGGCCTTCTTTGGAAATCATTGTTCGCTCCGCGAAAGTTGCAAGCTTCAAGCTGCAAGCTTCAAGCAGTTATGTGTAAGTCCTGATATCGCACCAATTCTTTCTTGCCGCTTGAAGCTTGCGGCTTGCAGCTGCCCCAATCAGCCATAGCGACCGGTGATGTAGTCTTCGGTCTGCTTCTTCGCCGGATTGGTGAACAGGGTATCGGTGTCGCCGAATTCCACCAGTTTGCCCATGTACATGAACGCGGTGTAGTCGGACACCCGTGCCGCCTGTTGCATGTTGTGGGTAACGATGACGATGGTGAACTTGGACTTCAGCTCGTAGATCAGCTCTTCGACTTTCAGTGTCGAGATCGGGTCGAGAGCCGAGCACGGTTCGTCGAGCAGCAGCACTTCCGGCTCAACCGCGATGGTGCGCGCGATCACCAGACGCTGTTGCTGACCGCCGGACAGACCGAGGGCCGAGTCGTGCAGACGGTCTTTGACCTCGTCCCACAATGCCGCGCCTTTCAACGCCCATTCAACGGCTTCGTCGAGGATGCGCTTCTTGTTGATGCCCTGGATGCGCAGGCCATAGACCACGTTTTCGTAGATGGTCTTCGGGAACGGGTTGGGCTTCTGGAACACCATGCCGACGCGACGACGCAGTTCGGCCACGTCTTCGCCCTTGCGATAGATGTTGTTGCCGTACAGGTTGATCGCGCCCTCGACACGGCAGCCGTCGACCAGATCGTTCATCCGGTTGAAGGTACGCAGCAAGGTCGACTTACCGCAGCCGGACGGGCCGATGAACGCGGTTACGCGCTGTTTCGGGATGTTCATGCTGACGTCGAACAGTGCCTGTTTCTCGCCGTAGTACAGGCTCAGGCCCGGTACTTCGATGGCAACGGTTTCCTGCGCCAGGTCCAGGCTCTGCTTGTCGCGGCCCAGGGCAGACATGTTGATGCCGTGGCTGTGTGTTTCGTGCTGCATGGGTCTCACTCCGTTCGTAGCTGCAAGCTTCTGGCTGCAAGCTGCAAGTTTGAGCAAAAGCGGCTTGTAGCTTGCCGCTTGTGGCTAATGGCTTTAGCTATCCAGTGCTTTGTATTTTTCGCGCAGGTGGTTGCGGATATACACCGCCGACAGGTTCAGCGTCGCGATCACCAGCACCAGCAGCAGCGCGGTGGCGTACACCAGCGGGCGGGCTGCTTCGACGTTGGGGCTCTGGAAGCCGACGTCATAAATGTGAAAGCCCAGGTGCATGATCTTCTGATCCAGGTGCAGGTACGGATAGTTGCCGTCCACCGGCAGCGACGGCGCCAGTTTCACCACACCCACCAGCATCAGCGGCGCCACTTCACCAGCGGCACGGGCCACGGCGAGGATCATCCCGGTCATCATGGCCGGGCTGGCCATCGGGATAACGATTTTCCACAGCGTTTCCGCTTTGGTCGCGCCCAGAGCCAGCGAACCTTCACGCACGGTACGCGGAATCCGCGCCAGACCTTCTTCGGTCGCCACAATCACCACCGGCACTGCCAGCAGCGCGAGGGTCAGCGAAGCCCAGAGCAGGCCCGGCGTACCGAACGTCGGCGCCGGCAGAGCTTCAGGGAAGAACAAGCGGTCGACCGAACCACCCAGCACGTAGACGAAGAAACCCAGACCGAACACGCCGTAAACGATCGCCGGTACGCCGGCGAGGTTGTTCACCGCGATGCGAATAACGCGAGTCAGGGTGTTCTGCTTGGCATATTCACGCAGGTACACCGCCGCCAGCACGCCGAACGGGGTGACGATCATCGCCATGATCAGGGTCATCATCACGGTGCCGAAAATCGCCGGGAAGATCCCGCCTTCGGTGTTCGCTTCACGCGGGTCGTCGGAGAGGAATTCCCAGATCTTGCTGAAGTAGAAACCAACCTTGGTCAAGGTGCTCATGCCGTTTGGCTGGTAGGCATGCACGACTTTGCCCAGACCGATTTCGATTTCCTTGCCGTTGGCGTCTCGGGCGGTCAAGGCGTCGCGGTTGAACTGAGCATGCAAATCAGACAGACGTGCTTCGATGTCTTTGTAGCGCGCGTCCAGCTCGGCGCGCTCGGATTCCATGTCCGCTTGTGCGGTGGCGTCGAGTTTGCCTTCCAGCTCGAGTTTGCGCCCGTGCAGACGGATTCGCTCGAGGCCGGCATTGATCGCGCCGATGTCGGTTTTTTCCAGCGTCTTCAGTTGAGCAGCAAGATCGTTCACCCGATCGATGCGCGCTTGCAGCTCAGGCCATGCGGCCTCGCCTTCGGCGATGACCTTGCCATCCTGTTTGACGTTGACCAGATAGCCGTAGAAGTTGCCCCACTCGCGACGCTCGATCGCCATCAATTCTGGCGGTGTGGTCTGCTTGGTCAGCCACTCGCCGACGATCCACGTGAAGTCATTGCCGTTCAGGTCACGGTTGCCGACCTTGATCAGCTCGCGGGTCATGAATTCCGGACCTTCGTCAGGCACCGGCAGGCCGGCGCTCTTCAGACGCGCGCGCGGCACTTCTTCTTTCTGCACCACTTCGCCGATCACCAGGTGATTGGCCTGGCCCGGTACGTCGTAATGGGCGTGGATCAGGTCCGCCGGCCAGAAGTGACCGAGACCGCGCACGGCAATCACCGCCAACAGGCCAATGGTCATGATGACCGCGATGGACACCGCGCCACCGCTGATCCAGACGCCCGGGGCGCCGCTCTTGAACCATCCTTTCAGGGAGTTCTGTTTCACAGACTTCTACCTTTGCTTAAAGCGACGAGTATTTCTTGCGCAGACGCTGACGAATCAGTTCTGCCAGGGTGTTCATGACGAAGGTGAACAGCAGCAGCACCAGCGCCGAGAGGAACAGCACGCGGTAGTGGCTGCCACCGACCTCCGACTCGGGCATTTCCACCGCGACGTTGGCGGCCAGGGTGCGCAGGCCTTCGAACAGGTTCATCTCCATCACCGGGGTGTTGCCGGTGGCCATCAGCACGATCATGGTTTCGCCGACCGCACGGCCCATGCCGATCATCAGCGCCGAGAAAATCCCCGGGCTGGCGGTCAGGATCACCACGCGGGTCATGGTCTGCCACGGCGTCGCACCGAGGGCCAGCGAACCCAGGGTCAGGCCGCGCGGCACACTGAACACGGCGTCTTCGGCGATCGAGTAGATGTTCGGGATCACCGCGAAGCCCATGGCCAGACCGACCACCAAAGCGTTGCG
>NZ_JH635998.1:2284731-2289657 GCF_000257605.1 Pseudomonas sp. R62 | reverse complement strand
CGGGGCCATGAAGTACGCGGTGTAGATCGCCGCAGCGACGGCCAATGGTGCGGCCAGCAGCATGGCGTAGAACGCGGCCTTCAGAGTGCCGAAGGTCAGTGGCGAGAGGCTCAGTTTCGGTTCGAAATCGGTGTTGGCGGCGGTCGACTGCCAGACGTATTTAGGCTCGTCGTAGTTCTCGTACCAGACCTTGCTCCACAGCGCGCTCCACGATACTTCCGGATGCGGATTGTCGAGCAGCAACGGCTGCAGCTTGCCGCCGGCTTCGACGATCACTCGGTTGGCGCGCGGCGACAGACCGAACAGGCCCTGGCCTTCAACCACCTGATCGACCAGCAACGTGCGGTGTGCAGTGCTGTGGAACACGCCGAGCTTGCCGCTGGCATCAAGGGCGAGGAAGCCTTTGCGGCGCTCTTCGGCAGCGATTTCAACGATCGGCGTGGTGCCCATCTGGAAGGTGCGGATCTGCTTCAGACGCTGCTCGCCATCGGTATCGCGGGCCATGAACCACTGGGCCAGACCGCCCTTGGAATCGCCGACGATCAGCGAGATACCGCCGACCAGCTGCGCGGTGGCAGTGACTTGGGCGTCAGCGTTTTCCAGCAGTTTGTAGCGCCCGTTGAGGCTCTTGTCGCGCAGGCTGAACACGTCGGCCTGGGCACGCCCGTTGACCACGTACAGCCACTGCTGGCGCGGGTCGACGAAGATGTTTTTCACCGGCTCGGTCATCTGCGGCAGATCGATGCGCGTCTGCTCGTTGGTGACCTCGCCGGTCATCATGTTTTCTTCGCTGGTCAGCGACAGCACATTGAGTTGCGAGCCGGTGGAGCCGACCAGCATCAGCGTCGAGTCGGTGGCATTGAGGCTGACATGCTCCAGCGCGCCGCCGCTTTCGTTCAGCGCGATCGGTGCTTCGCCATAGGGATATTCGATGGCCGGGCTGATGGTTTTCTTGCCATCGGGGTAGCTGACTTTATAGGTATGACGGAACACCAGCGCCTGACCGTTGGACAGCCCCACGGCCACCAGCGGATGACCCGGCTGGTCTTCGCCAATAGATGTCACGGTAGCGCCCGCAGGCAGCGGCAGATCGACACGCCTCAATTCAGCGCCACTGTCGAGATCGAAGAACAGCGCCTGGCCCTTGTCGGATACACGCATGGCCACCTGATTCTGCTCTTCGAGCGAGATCATCAGCGGCTTGCCCGCGTCCTGCATCCAGGCCGGGGTGATCGAGTCTTTCGCGGTCAGGTCGGCACCTTGAAACAACGGCGCTACAACGTAAGCGAGGAAGAAGAAGATCAGGGTGATGGCCGCCAGCACCGCCAGGCCGCCGACGAGGACGTACCAACGGGTGAAGCGATCCTTGAGCGCGCGGATGCGGCGCTTGCGTTGCAGCTCAGGCGTATTGAAATCAATGCGCTTGGGAGGGGAAGACGTAGTCATTGGGGAATTGGCCAGATCATTCATGCGCACACCCTAGCGATCCTGTATGACAGAAAGATGACAGTGCAGTGACGCAGCAAATCCGCCAGCCGGAAGTCCGGCAGCGGAGTCGAAAATTTGGTGGTTGCAGGAGCGCGTCTGTTCGCCAAGGCGTCGGGTCAGTCACATCGATGCTGCATGTGCCCCCCCTTCGCGAGCAGGCTCGCTCCCACAGGAGTCCGGCTTCAGGCCGGCCTCAGGGTGTTACTTCTTGGCGACAGCGCCGCCTTCTTGCAGACCGAGGTCAGCCAGTGCCTTGGCGGCAACCTTGGCTGGCAGCGGGATGTAGCCGTCTTTCACTACCACTTCCTGGCCCTGTTTCGACAGCACCAGCTTCACGAACTCGGCTTCCAGCGGGGCCAGAGGCTTGTTCGGGGCTTTGTTGACGTAAACGTAGAGGAAGCGCGACAGCGGATACTTGCCGTTCAGGGCGTTTTCTTCGGTGTCTTCGATGAACTCGCCGCCTTCTTTCTTGGCCAGGGCGACGGTTTTCACGCTGGCAGTTTTGTAGCCGATGCCCGAGTAGCCGACGCCGTTAAGCGAGCTGCTGATCGACTGCACCACCGACGCCGAACCTGGTTGTTCGTTGACGTTCGGCTTGTAGTCGCCTTTGCACAGGGCTTCTTCCTTGAAGTAGCCGTAAGTGCCGGACACCGAGTTACGGCCGAACAGCTGAACCGGCTTGTTGGCCAGGTCACCGGTCACGCCCAGGTCACCCCAGGTCTTGACGTCAGCTTTGGCACCGCACAGGCGCGTCGAGGAGAAGATCGCATCGACCTGAGCCATGGTCAGGTGCTTGATCGGGTTGTCCTTGTGCACGAACACGGCCAGGGCATCCACGGCAACCGGGATCGCCGTCGGCTTGTAGCCGTACTTCTGTTCGAAAGCCTGCAGTTCGTTGTCCTTCATCTTGCGGCTCATCGGGCCCAGGTTGGCGGTGCCTTCGGTGAGTGCAGGTGGCGCGGTGGAAGAACCGGCAGCCTGAATCTGGATGTTGACGTTCGGGTATTCTTTTTTGTAGTTCTCAGCCCACAGGGTCATGAGGTTGGCCAGGGTATCGGAACCGACGCTGGACAGGTTGCCCGACACACCAGTGGTCTTGGTGTAGCTCGGGATAGCAGGGTCAACAGCGGCGAACGCGTTGGCAGTCGCAACGCCAGCAGCGACAAAAGTCATTGCCGCCATCAAACGCTTCAGTTTCATGCCTTACTCCTAGCAGATAGGGTGTGTTAAGTCGGGGCCAAGTATCAGCAGGCCATGTGAACACTCTATGGCTGAAATATGACAATTGGATGAAAGGCCAGCATGTCGCGACAGATCGTTCCCACGCTCTGCGTGGGAACGCCGCCATGGACGCTCTGCGTCCGCATTTGAGACGTGACGCGGAGCGTCACAGGATGCGTTCCCACGCGGAGCGTGGGAACGATCAGGCGGGAGAGAAAATCAACGCCCCTTCTTCCAGAGCCACGCCCCGACCAGAATCCCCATCCCGCACAGCACTGCCACATAGTAAGCAGGCCCCATCGCGCTTTCCTTCAGCAGCAGGCTCACCACCATCGGCGTCAAGCCACCGAAGATCGCGTACGCGACGTTGTACGAGAACGACAAGCCACTGAAGCGAACCACCGGCGGGAACGCTTTGACCATCACGTACGGCACCGCGCCGATGGTACCGACCAGCAAACCGGTCAGTGCGTACAGCGGGAACAGCCAGTCCGGGTGGTCGGCGAGGCTGTGGTAGAAGGTCCAGGAGCTGATCAGCAGGCCCAGGCAACCGAACACGAATACGCGACCGGCGCCGAAGCGATCAGCCAGTGCGCCGGCGCCAATGCAGCCGAGACTGAGGAAGACGATGGCCAGGCTGTTGGCTTGCAGCGCCGTGGTCGGCGAGAAGTGGTAGACCGTTTGCAGCACGGTCGGGGTCATCAGGATCACTACGACGACGCCGGCCGACAGCAGCCAGGTCAGCAGCATCGAAATGGCGATGGCGCCGCGATGATCCCGCAGCACCGCGCGCAACGGCACTTCTTCTGCCAGTGCCTTGCGCAGTTGCAGTTCGGCGAACACCGGAGTTTCGTGCAGCCAGCGACGCAGGTATACCGAGAACAGGCCGAACACGCCGCCGAGCAGGAACGGGATCCGCCAGGCGTAATCCGACACTTCGGCTGGCGTATAAATGCTGTTGATCGCCGTGGCGACCAGCGAGCCGAGGAGGATACCGGCAGTCAAACCGCTGGTGAGCGTGCCGCAGGCATAACCGATGTGCTTTTGCGGTACGTGTTCGGAAACGAAGACCCACGCTCCCGGCACCTCGCCGCCAATCGCCGCGCCCTGGATCACCCGCATCAGCAGCAACAGGATCGGCGCCCAGATGCCGATCTGCGCGTAGGTCGGCAGCAGGCCCATGATCAGGGTTGGCACGGCCATCATGAAAATGCTCAGGGTGAACATTTTCTTGCGCCCCAGCAGGTCACCGAAGTGCGCCATGACGATGCCGCCCAAAGGGCGCGCCAGATAGCCCGCAGCAAAGATGCCGAAGGTCTGCATCAAGCGCAGCCACTCGGGCATGTCGGCCGGGAAGAACAGCTTGCCGACGACGGTGGCGAAGAAGACGAAGATGATGAAATCGTAGAACTCCAGCGCCCCGCCGAGGGCGGACAGCGACAGAGTCTTGTAATCATTGCGGGTCAACGGTCGTGCGGGTTGCTCGGGCTGCGCGAGGCTCGAAGGCGCTGTGGTCATGGCAAGGGCTTCTCTTATAGTCGAATCTGTCGCCACAACAACGCTGGCGGTGGCTCGGACAGGTTCGGCACCATAGCAAATTGTTCGAAAAAGCACATAGAGGCGCGTAATTGACGGTCGAAATCAGAACCGGGTGGTCGTCGCGGGGTCTATCGACCGATATACTCGCCACCTGCGCAGGATTTGTAAGAGGTTGCTGTGCGAAAACGTTGTTGGCCCGTCCTTTGCTCGGGATTTAGCCTTTTTCGCAGAGTTTCCCTTTAGGCGCCTGATGGAAAACGTGACGAACGCAGTGTGTTCGGTGTTGAATCGTTTTTCTTGAAGACGGCTACCACCCGCAATACCCACGAAGAGTCACGGGTCAGAGGCCCCTCGGCATGATAGAGCTCGAACAAGAAGATCCGATCCCACAGGGCGACCTGGCCCTGCAAATCACCGCACTTCCCCGCGAAACCAACGGCTTTGGCGATATTTTCGGCGGCTGGCTGGTCGCGCAGATGGATCTGGCCGGCACCGCCATGGCCAGCCGGGTGGCCGGTGGCCGCGTTGCCACTGTCGCCATCGACCGCATGGCGTTTCTCGTCCCGGTCGCGGTCGGCGCGCAATTGTCCTTTTATACCCAGACCCTGGAAATCGGCCGCAGCTCGATCCAGATGATGGTCGAAGTGTGGAGCGATGACCCACTCTCCAGCGAATGGC
>NZ_JH635998.1:2273786-2284101 GCF_000257605.1 Pseudomonas sp. R62 | reverse complement strand
AGAGTTGCCCATGAACACGCCCAACGTTGAAGCCGTGAAACAGGATGAACTGAACTGCTGGCGCATCCGCCACGGCAAGGCCGAAGTGCTGGTGGCCCAGCAAGGCGCGCACATCCTCAGTTATCAGATCGACGGCCAGCCGCCGATCATCTGGCTCAACGACAAGGCCGAGTTCAAGACCGGCAAAAGCATCCGCGCCGGCGTGCCGGTGTGCTGGCCGTGGTTTGGCAAATTCGAACGCAACCCGAGCAGCGTGCAGGCCATGTACACCGGCGCGCAACCGGCCCCCGCGCACGGTCTGGTGCGGGCGATGGATTGGCAGTTGGGCAACATCGAATCAGAGGCTGACGGCATCAAGGTCGAGTTCAAGCTGCCCTACCCGGAAGGTGGCCTGCCGGGCTGGCCCCACGAAGTCGATCTGACCCTGACCCTGCATCTGGCGGATCAACTGCATTACAGCCTGACCAGCCATAACCGTGGTACTGACAGCGTCACGCTGAGTCAGGCGCTGCACACCTATTTCGCCGTGAGTGACGTGCGTAATGTGCATGTCGACGGCGTGGCCGGGCTGAATTACATCGAGACCCTGGACGACTGGAACACGGCCAGCCAGAGCGGCGATCTGCATTTCGCCGGCGAGACCGACCGCATCTACCTCGACGTTCCGCCGCAATTGAGCATCGTTGATCCGACCTGGGAACGACGCATTGTGCTGACCTCCACCGGCTCGCGCACGGCGGTGATCTGGAACCCATGGATCGACCGCGCCGCCGCCCTGCCGGACATGGACAACGATGGCTGGCAGCGCATGCTGTGCATCGAAACGGCGAATGTGATGGATGATCTGGTCACCCTGGCGCCGGGGGCGAGCCATACCATGGGTGTCAGCGTAGCCGCTGCACCGCTCTAAGCTCTAGCACCATACAAAAGGGCAAAGAGCCCTGTGGCGAGGGGATTTATCCCCGCTGGGTCGCGCAGCGGCCCCCGCTTTTTTTAAATCAAAAGCTGGGGCCTGCTGCGCAGTCCAGCGGGGATAAATCCCCTCGCCACAGATAAATCCCTTCACCACAGATAAATCCCCTTACCAAAAAGGCTCACTCCTACATTTATGTGCGGCGCGCTTTAGAGGTCAGCCTCCTGCACCACCCGCACCTTCTCCGCCTCCAGCGCATACGCCGCATCAGCGAGGTCATTGCTGACCTTCTCGATTTTCAGCGTGCCGGTCACCCACAGCGGAGTGTAGATATCGTCCAGCTTCAAACCCTTCGGATATCGCACCAGCACCAGTTGATTGGGCGGCGGTGGCGGTACGTGGATGCAGGCGCCCGGATACGGCACGAGGAAGAACAGCGTGCTGCGGCCCTTGGCATCGGACTCCAGCGGCACCGGGTAACCACCGATGCGGATGTGCTTGTCGTTCATCGACGCCACGGTTTTCGTCGAATACATCACCGCCGGCAGACCTTTGGCCTGCTTCATCCCGCCTTTCTCGGTGAAGGTGCCGGTGGCTTCGGGGGAGTTGTGGTCGATTTCCGGCATGGCCTCGAGGGCCTTTTGATCCGACTTGGGCATCAGTTCCAGCCAGTCGGTTTCCGGTAGTTCGCCGGCGTGGGCGAGATAGCTGCCCAGCAAGAGGAGAGTCAACAGAAGACGGCGCATGAAGGTGCTCGGCAGGCAAAGGAATGGACGGTAAGTCGCCGCGCATTCTAGCCCTCCCGGCCGCGCTGGCCGAGAGGGCTTTGTCGCTTTCGATCAGTTCTTTTTGATCAGACCGTAGATCACCAGCAACACGACAGCGCCGACCAGTGCGCCGAGGAAACCCGCGCCCTCGCCCGCCTGATAGATGCCCAGAGCCTGGCCGCCGTAGGTGGCTGCCAGCGAACCGCCGATACCGAGCAGGATGGTCATGATCCAGCCCATGCTGTCATCGCCCGGTTTCAGGAACCGAGCCAGCAGGCCGACGATCAAGCCGATAAAGATGGTTCCGATAATTCCCATGGCATTTCCCTCTGATTTGGTAGATATGCCAAAGCCTAGACAGACTTTGGCATCCTGCCATGAGAGAACGGCGGCCCCTGAATGGTTCCGCCGCGGCCACATGAAACTGGTTTACTCGGCGATCAGCGCTTGGACCTTGATGATCTGCGCCTGCAGCGTGGCCATGTCGGCGCAGCGCAGGTTGGCGTGGCCGACCTTGCGTCCGGCCTTGAAAGCTTTGCCGTAGTGATGCAGATGGCAGTCTTCGATGGCGATGACTTTCTCCACCGGCGGCACTACGCCGATGAAGTTGAGCATCGCGCTCTCGCCGACCTTGGCGGTCGAACCCAGCGGCAGGCCGGCCACGGCACGCAGGTGGTTTTCGAACTGGCTGCACTCGGCACCTTCGGTGGTCCAGTGCCCGGAGTTGTGCACGCGCGGGGCGATTTCGTTGGCTTTGAGGCCACCGTCGACTTCGAAAAACTCGAAAGCCATCACGCCGACGTAGTCGAGGTGTTTAAGCACGCGACTGGAATAATCTTCCGCCAGCGCCTGCAACGGGTGATCGGTGCTGGCAACCGACAGCTTGAGAATGCCGCTGTCGTGGGTGTTGTGCACCAGCGGATAGAACTTCGTTTCACCGTCGCGGGCACGCACGGCGATCAGCGACACTTCGCCGGTGAACGGCACGAAGCCCTCCAGCAGGCAGGCAACGCTGCCCAGTTCGGCGAAAGTACCGGCAACATCTTCCGGCTTGCGCAGGACTTTCTGGCCCTTGCCGTCGTAACCCAGGGTGCGGGTTTTCAGCACGGCCGGCAGACCGATCAAAGCGACGGCGGCGTCCAGGTCGGCTTGCGACTGGATGTCGGCGAAGGCCGGGGTCGGAATGCCGAGGTCCTTGAACATGCTCTTTTCGAACCAGCGATCACGCGCAATCCGCAGGGCTTCGGCGCTCGGGTAGACCGGCACGAATTGCGACAGAAACGCCACGGTTTCGGCCGGGACGCTTTCGAATTCGAAGGTCACCAGATCGACTTCATCGGCCAGTTGGCGCAGATGATCCTGATCGCCGTAATCGGCCCGCAGGTGTTCGCCCAGCGCGGCCGCACAGGCGTCCGGCGCAGGGTCGAGAAAAGCGAAGTTCATGCCCAGCGGAGTGCCCGCCAGGGCCAACATGCGACCCAACTGGCCGCCACCGATTACACCGATCTTCATTTCAACAACCTCAGGCAATACGTGGGTCTGGATTGTCCAGGACGCTGTCTGTCTGCTCGGCACGGAAGGTTTTCAGTACCGCATGAAATTGCGGGTGCTTGGCGCCGAGGATGCTCGCCGAGAGCAGGGCGGCGTTGATTGCGCCGGCCTTGCCGATGGCCAGGGTGGCGACCGGAATGCCCGCCGGCATCTGCACGATCGACAGCAGCGAATCGACGCCCGAGAGCATGGCCGACTGCACCGGCACGCCCAGCACCGGCAGGTGGGTCTTGGCCGCACACATGCCTGGCAGGTGGGCGGCGCCACCGGCACCGGCGATGATCACCTCGATGCCGCGGCTTTCAGCCTCTTCGGCGTACTGGAACAGCAGATCCGGGGTGCGGTGGGCGGAAACCACCTTGACCTCGTACGGGATGCCGAGCTTTTCCAGCATATCGGCGGTGTGGCTAAGGGTGGACCAATCGGACTTGGAGCCCATGATCACGCCAACCAGTGCACTCATCGTCGCGCCTCTTCTCTCTGGAGCGCCCGCAGGCGCGTCATAAAACAACAAGCCACGCAGGTTGCGTGGCTTGATTGTACGAAAAATGGCCGGACGTGCCGGCCGAAGGCCGCGCAGTATACCGCAAAGAAAGCAATAAACAGCCCCCTGCGCGACCATCTGTCATCTGCCGCAAAAGCCCGGTTTTATTGACCTGAAGGTCAGCCAAAAAGATCAAAAGATCGCAGCCTTCGGCAGCTCCTACAGGGATATGCATTCCAATGTAGGAGCTGCCGAAGGCTGCGATTTTTTCAGGAGGCTTGCGCAGCACCGCCTTCCAGCTTGCGCCACAGCAACCGCACGTTGGCCTTGCGCACCAGGGCGCAGCGGTACAAACGAATCTCCAGCGGCACATGCCATTGCGGGCCGCCGCACACCACCAGTTCACCGCGGGCCAGCTCAGCGCGCACGCTCAGTTGCGGCACCCAGGCAATGCCGAGGCCTTCCAGCGCCATGCTTTTCAGGCTGTCGGCCATCGCGGTTTCGTAGATCGTGGTGAAGCGCAACTGGCGCTGGCGCAGCAAGCCGTTCACCGAACGGCCGAGAAACGCCCCGGCGCTGTACGCCAGCAACGGCACACTCGCCTCGCCTTCCAGATCGAACAGCGGTTTGCCATCCAGATCTGCCGCGCACACCGGCAGCATCTCGGTCTGGCCCAAATGCAGCGACGGGAAGATTTCCGGGTCCATCTGCATCGCCGAATCCGGGTCGTAGAACGCCAGCATCAGATCGCAGCCACCTTCACGCAAAGCGTGCACGGCGTCGCCAACGTTGGTCGCCACCAGCCGTGTGGCGATGTTCAGCCCTTCGTTGCGCAACTGGGCGATCCAGCGCGGGAAAAAGCCCAGCGCCAGCGAGTGTGCCGCCGCCACCTGCATCACCTCGCCCTGCCCGCCTTCCAGATGATGCAGGTGGCGCAGCACTTCACCGAGTTGTTCGACCACGGTGCGCGCAGTCACCAGAAACAACTGCCCCGCCGCTGTCAGTTCGACCGGCGTGCGCGAGCGATTTACCAAGGTCAGCCCCAGCGCCGCTTCGAGGCTGCGGATCCGCCGACTGAACGCCGGCTGGGTCACGAAGCGCCGTTCGGCCGCCTGCGAGAAACTGCGGGTGGCGGCCAGGGCACTGAAGTCCTCGAGCCATTTGCTTTCCAGATTCATCACGTCCTCCCGGACACGCACCAAAACAGGTCACACGTCTGCCGCACAGGCGGCGTCACATGGGCATTATGCCGAATGTGCATAGGGCAGTGCTGAACAGCATTGGCCCAAAAATCCCTACAAGCCTAGCATTCGCAGCGTTCCGGCACAGACCGGGTCCTTATCGAGATGATTTCTATCATGTCCTCCGCTGCATCTTTCCGCACAGAAACCGACCTGCTTGGCGCCCTCGAAGTACCGGCCCATGCGTACTACGGCATCCAGACCCTGCGAGCGGTGAACAACTTCCGCCTCTCGGGCGTTCCGATTTCGCATTACCCGAAACTGGTTGTGGGCCTGGCGATGGTCAAACAGGCCGCCGCTGACGCCAACCGCGAGCTGGGTCACCTGAGCGAAGCCAAGCACGCTGCCATCAGCGAAGCCTGTGCCCGATTGATCCGCGGCGATTACCACGAAGAGTTCGTGGTCGACATGATTCAAGGTGGCGCCGGCACCTCTACCAACATGAACGCCAACGAAGTGATCGCCAACATTGCTCTGGAAGCGATGGGCCACGAGAAAGGCGAGTACCAGTACCTGCACCCGAACGACGACGTGAACATGGCGCAGTCGACCAACGACGCCTACCCGACGGCGATCCGCCTGGGTCTGCTGCTGGGTCACGACGCGCTGCTGGCCAGCCTCGACAGCCTGATTCAGGCGTTCGCGGCCAAGGGTAAAGAGTTCGACCACGTCCTGAAAATGGGCCGTACCCAGCTGCAAGACGCCGTGCCGATGACCCTCGGCCAAGAATTCCGCGCGTTCGCCACCACCATGGGCGAAGACCTCGCGCGTCTGAAGACGCTGGCCCCGGAACTGCTGACCGAAGTCAACCTCGGCGGCACCGCGATCGGCACCGGCATCAACGCCGACCCGCGTTATCAGGCACTGGCTGTTCAACGTCTGGCTTTGATCAGCGGGCAACCGCTGGTACCGGCCGCCGACCTGATCGAAGCGACCTCCGACATGGGCGCCTTCGTGCTGTTCTCCGGCATGCTCAAACGCACCGCGGTCAAGCTGTCGAAGATCTGCAACGACCTGCGCCTGCTATCCAGCGGCCCACGCACCGGCATCAATGAAATCAACCTGCCGGCGCGTCAGCCAGGCAGCTCGATCATGCCCGGCAAGGTCAACCCGGTGATCCCGGAAGCCGTGAACCAGGTCGCGTTCCAGGTCATCGGTAACGACTTGGCGCTGACCATGGCAGCCGAAGGCGGCCAGCTGCAACTGAACGTGATGGAGCCGCTGATCGCTTTCAAGATCCTCGATTCGATCCGCCTGCTGCAACGCGCCATGGACATGCTGCGCGAGCACTGCATCGTCGGCATCACCGCCAACGAAGCGCGCTGCCGCGAACTGGTCGAGCATTCGATCGGTCTGGTCACCGCACTGAACCCGTACATCGGCTACAAAAACGCCACCCGCATCGCCCGTATCGCCCTTGAAAGCGGCCGCGGCGTGCTGGAACTGGTGCGCGAAGAAGGTCTGCTCGACGAAGCCATGCTCGCCGACATCCTGCGCCCGGAAAACATGATTGCCCCGCGTCTGGTTCCGCTCAAAGCCTGAGCCGACGCGAACTTGTAGCACCGCTCACCAGGTCGAGGGACTAGACACCTCTCACCTTTTGAGGGCTTGGGGATTTTGTCCCCGAGCCCTTTTTTTTAACTGTTTATCCTGAGACCCGAACGTAGGGGGACTGAACAATATGCAGGTGAGCCTTTGTGGCGAGGGGATTTATCCCCGTTGGGCTGCGAAGCGGCCCCGATACCAACAATAAGGATGTACCAGAAACACCGCGCGCAATGGTTTACGACTGCTTCGCAGCCGAACGGGGATAAATCCCCTCGCCACAAACGCCAAGTGTTTCAAAGCTTCGTTTCGTCGCTTGCACCACTACCGTGCAGACGGGCGCGCCACTGATCGGTATAGTGCCGCCCCTCTTCGCGTGAGCGGTCGTCGGTAACGAGGCCATAACCCATGCGAAACCCGAACTAATAACAAAACCCGCGATATGGATCCGGGACGAAACCTTCGCCTCACCCGTCGTGCCGCGTGCATGCCGGTGTAACACGATGTTTCTCCGCTCCAGCATTTGCACCCACAAAAAACAGCGAGGATAAATCCATGCTCGAAGTCATCAACGACTTCCTCTCAGGGAAAGTACTGATCGTGCTCATTGTCGGGCTCGGTAGCTACTTCACGATTCGCTCGCGTTTCGTTCAACTGCGTCACTTCTTCCACATGTTCGCGGTGTTCCGCGACAGCCTCAAAGGCAGCGCCGGGCAACTCAGCTCGTTCCAGGCCTTGATGCTCAGCCTCGCCGGCCGCGTCGGTGCAGGCAACATTGCCGGTGTCGGCATCGCCGTGACCCTCGGTGGTCCGGGTGCGGTGTTCTGGATGTGGGTGACCGCACTGGTCGGTATGTCCAGCAGCTTCTTCGAGTGCACCCTGGCCCAGGTCTACAAGCGCGCCGATGGCGACGGCCTGTACCGTGGTGGCCCGGCGTATTACATCCAGCACGGGCTCAAGCTCAAGGGCATGGCGATAGTCTTCTCCGTTCTGCTGCTGGTCACCTACGGCTTCGCCTTCATCGGCCTGCAGTCCTACACCGTGACCCACTCGCTGCAGAACGCCTTTGACTTCAACCCACAACACACCGGGATCGTCCTCGCGGTGCTGCTGGCCATCACCTTTATCGGCGGGATCAAGCGCATCGCTTCGGTCTCCGACCTGCTGGTACCGATCAAGACCCTGGCCTACATCGGCGTGACCCTGTACGTGATCGGCACCCAGATCGAACACGTACCGGCCATGCTGGAAACCATCTTCAAGAGCGCCTTCGGCCTCGACCCGGCCTTTGCGGGTCTGCTCGGCAGCGCCATTGTCATGGGCGTGAAGCGTGGCGTGTTCGCCAACGAAGCGGGCCTGGGCAGTGCGCCGAACGTCGCCGCTGTGGCCGCCGTCAAGCACCCGGGCGCGCAGGGCGTGGTCCAGGCTTTCAGCGTGTTCCTCGACACCTTCGTGATCTGCACCTGCACCGCGCTGCTGATCCTGCTGTCGGGCTTCTACACCCCGGGCTTCGAAGGTGACGGCATCGTCCTGACCCAGAACTCGCTGGCTGCCGTGGTCGGTGACTGGGGTCGCATGTTCGTCAGCGTCGCGCTGTCGCTGTTCGTCTTCACCTGCATCCTCTACAACTACTACCTGGGCGAGAACAGCTTGCAGTTCCTCAGCCGCAACCGCGCCCTGCTGATGCTGTTCCGCGGCCTGGTGCTGGCGCTGGTGGTGTGGGGTTCGATGCAGGACCTGACGACGGTATTCGCCTTCGCCGACATCACCATGACCTGTCTGGCCTTCGTCAACCTCGTGGCCCTGGCCATGCTGTTCAAGGTCGGCCTGCGGGTGATGCGCGATTATGATGAGCAGCGTCGCGCCGGCGTCAAACAGCCAGTGTTCGACTCGAGCAAATTCGCCGACCTGGATCTGGATCGCAACGCCTGGCCGGTGAACCCGCCAGCAGCGGCGGGCCAGACTGAAACTGCGCCGCAAGGCGTACCTGCAGCGCAACGCTGACAGGTGAATGACGGGCGCATCCCCTGCGCCCGTCAGTTATTGTGATGCAATAACCTGCAGGAGTGAGCCTGCTCGCTCCTGCAAGGCCCTCATCGTTTCGGAGAATCCTATGAGCTCGTCGACCTATCCCGCCGCTCAACACGTCATGGTGCTCTACACCGGTGGCACCATCGGCATGCAGGCCAGCGCCAACGGGCTGGCCCCGGCGTCCGGTTTCGAAGCGCGGATGCGCGACTACTTGCACAGCCAGCCTGAGCTGGTAGTGCCGCAGTGGCAGTTTCGGGAAATGTCGCCGCTGATCGACAGCGCCAACATGACCCCGGCCTACTGGCAGCAACTGCGCGAAGCGGTGGCCGATGCCGTGGACGTGCAAGGCTGCGACAGCGTGCTGATCCTGCACGGCACCGACACGCTGGCGTACAGCGCGGCGGCGATGAGTTTTCAGTTACTCGGCCTGCATGCCCGCGTGTGTTTCACCGGCTCGATGCTGCCGGCAGGTGTGACCGACAGCGATGCCTGGGAAAACCTCGGCGGCGCGCTGGTCGCCCTCGGCCAGGGCCTGGCGCCGGGCGTGCATTTGTACTTCCACGGCGAACTGCTGGCGCCGACCCGCTGCGCGAAAGTGCGCAGCTTCGGCCGCCATCCGTTCAAACGCCTGGAGCGTCAGGGCGGTGGTGTGAAGGCGCCGTCGATCCCAGTCGCGCTGAACTACAACCAGCCGAAACAACTGGCGAAAGTTGCGGTGTTGCCGCTGTTTCCCGGGATCAGTGCCGAGGTTCTCGACGGCCTGCTCGACAGCGGCATTCAAGGTCTGGTGCTGGAATGCTACGGCAGCGGAACCGGGCCGAGCGACAATCCAGAGTTCCTCGCCAGCCTTGGCCGCGCACGGGATAACGGCGTGGTGGTGGCTGCAGTGACGCAATGCCATGAAGGTGGGGTCGAGCTGGATATCTACGAGGCTGGCAGCCGCTTGCGTGGGGTCGGCGTGTTGTCCGGTGGCGGCATGACGCGCGAGGCGGCGTTCGGCAAGTTGCATGGCTTGCTGGGGGCCGGGCTGGAAACGGCTGAAGTGCGTCGATTGATCGAGCTGGATTTGTGTGGTGAGTTGATCTGAGCACGGCGCTGGATTGCCCCTCACCCTAACCCTCTCCCAGAGGGAGAGGGAACTGATCGTAGTGTCTTGCGCTATACACCGACCTGATAAACAGTGTCGATTATGGATTCGGCGGCGGCGTCTCACGTCGGTGTATTTCTGCAATATCCCCGTTCGGCCCCCTCTCCCTCTGGGAGAGGGCTGGGGTGAGGGCCTGCGGCATGCAACTTGCTGCGTTCCAGCCACCTCCAGGCTGGAAGATCCCATGCTCCACTCCCACCTCACCACCCTCAACGCGGTCTCGCTGATCCTCAACACGTTCAAGGCCGAAGGCCTGTCGAGCGAGGCGCTGCTGGCTGGCAGCGGCATCGTGGCGGCGGATCTGCAGCGTGCCGATACGCGCATCACCACCCATCAAGAGATGCAGGTCTGCACCAACGCGGTTGCGCTCAAGCGTGACATCGGTCTCGAATTGGGCCGGCGCATGCACGTGTCCTGTTACGGCATGCTCGGTTACGCCCTGCTGACCTGTGCCACCTTCGGTGACGCTTTGCGGCTGGCGATCCGTTATCCGGCGCTGTTGGGCACGTTGTTTGAACTGAGCCTGGAAGACGATGGCGAGCAGGTCTGGTTCGTCGCTGCTGATTACCGTGAAAGCGCGGCGATGGCGGTGTTCAACGCCGAATTCTGTCTGGTGTCACTGAAAGTCATCTGCGA
>NZ_JH635998.1:2272842-2273675 GCF_000257605.1 Pseudomonas sp. R62 | reverse complement strand
GGCCGACGCAATCACTCATCAGGCCATGGCCGAACGTTGCCGCAAGCAGAATCTTGAGTTCACTGGACGTCAGGCCTGGCTGGGGCGGATTCGTCAGTTGCTCAGCGCACAATTGAACGCTGCGCCGGGGCTGGAGGGGCTGGCGCAACAGATGAAATGCTCACCGCGCACCCTGCGTCGCCACCTGAAAGACATGGGCAGCAGCTATCAGGAACTGCTCGATGAACTGCGCTTCGAACGGGCCAAGCAGATGCTGTGCGAAGACCAGTTACCAATCTATCGGATCGCCGAGACGCTGGGCTTCAGCGAGACCGCGAGTTTCCGTCATGCATTTGTGCGCTGGAGCGGCGTGGCGCCGAGTCAGTTCCGACCGCATTGATGGCTGCTCCAGGCATGAGCCTGCATGAACAAGGGGCGAATTGCGGTCAGAGGTTTTGGCCATATCGATCCCCTTTTGGCCGCTCCCGACGTTCTCCGATTCAAGTTGCGCCGCAACACTGAAGACCACCGAATCAGCCTTGCGGAGAACAACAAATGCTGACGATCTACTCAGACGATCACCACTTGCACCATGGCCGCTGCGAACTCATCGATGGCCAGCTCAAGCCGTGCTTCGAGATGCCGTCGCGTGCCGACCATGTGCTGCAACGCGTGCAAAAGCAAAACCTCGGTGCGGTCGAAGCGCCGAAGGATTTCGGCCTGGAGCCGATCGCGCGCATTCACAGCCGTGACTATCTGGAATTTTTCAAAGGTGCGTGGCAGCGCTGGACCGAGTTCAACACCGACGGCGACTTGCTGCCCTACACCTGGCCGGCGCGCACGCTGCGTGCGAT
>NZ_JH635998.1:2262515-2272754 GCF_000257605.1 Pseudomonas sp. R62 | reverse complement strand
AACACCGACGGCGACTTGCTGCCCTACACCTGGCCGGCGCGCACGCTGCGTGCGATCAAACCGACCAGCCTGCATGGCCAGCTCGGTTATTACAGCTTCGACGGTGGCGCGCCGATTACCGCCGGCACCTGGCAAGCGGCCTACAGCGCGGCGCAAGTGGCGCTTACCGCGCAGGCTGAAATCCAGCGTGGCGCACGCGCGGCCTTCGCCCTGTGCCGTCCGCCGGGACATCACGCCGCCAGCGACTTGATGGGCGGTTATTGCTACCTCAACAACGCCGCCATCGCCGCTCAGGCCTTTCTCGAGCAGGGCCACAAGAAAGTCGCGATTCTTGACGTCGACTACCACCATGGCAACGGCACTCAGTCGATTTTCTACGAACGCAGCGACGTCCTGTTCACTTCGATCCACGGCCACCCGGAAGCGGAGTTTCCATTCTTCCTCGGCTACGACGACGAGCGTGGCGAAGGTGCCGGTGAAGGTTTCAATTTCAACTATCCGCTGCCGGCCGGTTCCGGCTGGGATGTCTGGAGCGCGGCGCTGGATCAGGCCTGCGACGAGATCGATCGCTATGGCGCGGACATCATCGTCGTCTCCCTCGGCGTCGACACGTTCAAGGACGACCCGATCTCGCAGTTCAAACTCGACAGCCCGGATTATCTGGCCATGGGCAAACGCATCGCCGCCCTCGGCAAGCCGACCCTGTTCGTCATGGAAGGTGGCTACGCGGTGGAGGAAATCGGCATCAACGCGGTGAACGTGCTGGAAGGTTTCGAACAATGAAAAAGCGACTGATCGCCTCGGCGCTGTGCGCGGCTCTGCTCAGCGCTGGCGCCTACGCCGAAGAACGCACGCTGCGCGTCTATAACTGGTTCGACTACATCACGCCCAAGGCGCTGGACGACTTCAAGGCACAGAACAGCCAGACCAAACTGATCTACGACATCTTCGACACCAACGAAGCACTCGAAGCCAAGCTGCTCACCGGCAATTCCGGTTATGACGTGGTGGTGCCGTCCAACGTGTTCCTCGCCAAGCAGATCGAGGCCGGGGTGTTCCAGCCGCTGGATCGCAGCAAACTGCCGAACTGGAACCACCTTGATCCGAAACTGATGAAGCTGATCGAGGCCAACGACCCGGGGAACAAGTTCGCCGTGCCGTACATGTACGGCACCATCCTGATTGGTTTCAACCCGGCCAGGATCAAGGCGGCCCTGGGCGACAACGCGCCCGTGGACAGTTGGGATCTGATCTTCAAAGAGGAAAACATCAGCAAGCTCAAGCAGTGCGGCGTCGCCCTGCTCGACTCGCCGTCGGAGATTCTGCCGCTGGCTCTGCAACACCTCGGTCTCGACCCCAACAGCAAGAAGCCGGCGGATTACGCCAAGGCCGAAGCGCTGCTGATGAAAATCCGCCCTTATGTGACGTACTTCCATTCCTCCAAGTACATGGCCGACATTGCCAACGGCGACATCTGCGTGGCCGTCGGTTATTCCGGCAGCTTCTCGCAAGCGGCCAACCGCGCCAAGGAAGCGAAAAACGGCGTGGTGGTCGATATGCGTTTGCCGAAAGAAGGCGCGCCGATCTGGTTCGACATGCTCGCCATTCCCAAGGGCGCGAAGAACACCGAAGACGCCTACACCTTCATCAACTATCTGCTGCAACCGGCGGTGATTGCTCCGGTCAGCGACTTTGTCGGTTATCCAAACCCGAACAAGGACGCCACCGGCCTGGTCGATCCAGCCATTCGCAACAACCCGAACCTGTATCCGAGCGATGCGGCAATGAGCACGCTCTACACCTTGCAGCCGCTGCCTCGGGATGCCGAACGCGCACGCACGCGGGCCTGGACGAAAATCAAGTCCGGGACCTGAACCGGCTCGTTTGCCGGAGACCCGCCGAGGCGGGTCTTTTTTTTGCCTGGCAGCTTTATCTACCGCACGGGTCGCTGTCGCGCCTTTTAACTTGACCTGCTCCGCCGCCCTCGCGGCGTCCCGACAGAGCAGGAAACCACCATGACCGCCATTCCCAAAGCCAGTGCCGTCGATATCGTGACTCAGCTGGTTACCGGCCCCTCGCTGCAAGAGGTCGCTTCAAAAACGCTGCGCGAAGCCCTCAAGACGTTGTATCCGAATCTCGACATAGACCCGCGTCTGGCGATGGTCGTGCAACCCACCTGGGCCATTGTGGAGGGTCGAGTGGTACCCGACGGGTATCAGGCTGGATCGCTGACCAACGCGCTGGTGCGGCTCGGCCTGTCCGGTACCACGGTGACGTACCTCGATGGTGAGCATTACCTGACCCTGCAACCCGGCGTGCCCGCCCCTGCGCATCTGCCGGTGAAGATCGATGCGATCGGCCTGTTGCTCAACGAACTGGCACCGCTGCTGTTCATCGCCTACAAGGAGCAGCACGTCGACTACTGGGACGAGTTCACCTATCCCGGGCAACCGCGCTGGCAGCAATTGTCCGAGGCACTGCGCAACCTGTGGAACGTCGATGCCAGCGTCGGCTGGGATGCCGATGAAATCGCCATGGCCCAGGCGATTTTCAAACAGCCCGACCCGCAACAACGCCTGGCCCCCGCCCCGTACTCGGCAAAGGCATATCTGATTGATCTCGATCAGGGGAACGCCGACACGCAAAGCCACTTGACCCTGCTCGACGCCGCAGTGTTGGTCGGCAGCATCGCAGACCGTACATTGATTCTCACCCACGCGATTACTCAGGGCTTTCAGCGTTTCGATTCACTGGAGGAACTCGGCGAGGCTCTGCTGCGGATATATGGCGCAAACGCCACGGGCAAAGATCTCAAGTGGCGGCTGGTCGAACCCCAGGGCAATTTCTTCGACCAGCAGGCCTGCACGCTGATTTCTCTGGAAGCGGATGCCTTGGGCAAAATCAGTTTTTTTCAGGACTCCCCTGATAAACGCGTCTATCCGCATACCGGCACGGCCGGCAAACCGGCACAACCGACACCGCGCCTCGAAGCGCACTTCGAGCGTTTACAGTCGATGCTTCCGGATTGGCTGAACGACGCCTTGCCCATCGATCAGACACGTTACAGCCGGCACCTGCTGGACCTGACGACGCTGCAGCACGAGAACAACGGCAAATCCTTTCAGAACGAAATCACCAGCCTGCAGGCGTTCACTCGGGCAGCGCTGATCAAACAGATTCTCAAGGAGCAGCCCGACGCCAAAGACCTGGACATCGACAACATCGAAATCACCATCACCAGTCTCGTGGTCTGGGGCACGTTTGTGTTGCCGGGAAATACTCAGACTCAGACATGGACGCTGACCGAGCTCGCCCTGCAAAATCTCGCCGGCCTGCCCTTGGGCAACAAGACTGTGCGGTACAAGGATGGCAGCCCGGTACCCGAGTGGATGAGCGCGACTTTTCTGGAGAAGCTGGTCAGCACGGTCGACATCGGCAAGACCTACCCGGCGCATCTCAAGGCCGTACTGATAGACGACTCAGTGCAAGCGTCACGGTTGGAAAGGCTCTATACCAGTCAGCTACGCGTCGAGCTGCCATTGCTGGCGTTGCAGCACAAGATCCAGGGCAGAGCCGGCATTGACGAATCGGGTTATCGATACGTGGTTGCCGCATTGGCCACCACTGACGCAGAACGCTACGTCGATGGCGAGGAAATCGTCATTCGCCCATTGGCGTTCGTGGCCCATCGCAGCCGCTCCACCGCAGACACTGTCGACAACATGTATGTCATAGGCCCGCGCGATGCCGACAAAGGGCCGTGCGTGCTGTATCGACCGTTGTTCGACAAGGCTCTGCTGCAATATCCGGGATTTGCCAATCTGCTCTTTGCGATCCAGCATTCGCGACATCTGCGCGATTCGGTACTGGCCTGGTTGCCGGACGATGTGCGCTTCAATTACAGCCAGTTCGTCTTCACCGCCAGGCTGCCGTCGGTGTGGACGATCCCGCAACTGATGATCAACCCGACCACAGCACTGGACATGTCAGGCGCGGTCGCGCTGGGCACTCAGGTGATCGCCAGCGATGTCCTCGCCACCCTGCACGAACGCAACGTCAAGGCGCTTGTCACTCAAGCCGACCGGCAATCGGTATCCGATGCAGAAGCACGCTGGGCCTCGCTGAAACAGGGTGGCTGGGTGATGCTCAATGCCGCACTGCCGTTTCTGGGCCGCAGCGTAGGCACAGCGGCGTGGATCTGGCAGATCATGGATGATCTGCAGGAAATCACCGACGGCGCCAACGAGCAATCGGCGAAAGTCGCCTGGACGGCAATCGCCGATATCCTCCTGGCGCTGGGCATGGTGCTCGCCCATCGTGCGGCAATGGGTGATGCGCCATCGACGCCCGTGGCCACAACGCTCGAAGAGGACACAGCGACGAGCAAACCTGCCGCCAGAATCGTCAAAGCGCTGCGCCAGCCGGACATCACCGGCCCGCAATTGACCGAAGCCCATGGCACATCGATCGACAGCATCACGGCGCTGAAACGATCTCCGTTGGCCCTCGCCAAGCTGTTGGATACGTTCAAGGTCGGCAAGCCCAAAGGGCTTGGCGCTGCCACCAGAGAGGGTGCGCAGCGAGGCCTCTACGCCCACGCAGACAAATGGTACGCCCGCGTCGGTGAACGCTGGTTCGAAGTCGCGCGCAACGCGCATGGCGATGTGCACATCGTCGATACGCGTCAGCCCACCCGACCTGCCGGACCCAGGCTGGCCTATACCGCCAACGGCCAGTGGGTAATCGATCTGCGCTTGCGTCTGCGCGGCGGCGGATTGGAAGAAGGTCGCCAAGCCGCGCAAGGCATAAGAACCAAGGAGGTGGCCGTATTGGCCGAGCAGATTACTGCGTTCGATTTGACGATGGAGAGCAAAGGGAGCCGTCTCGATGCGGACCGCAACAGCCTGCACGATGCCCCTGCGCAGGCACGCGAGCAAGCGCTTGCGCAGTACCTTGCCACGCTCGATTCACAGCACAACGAATATGCCGCAAACATTAAGCTGATCAAGAAACTCAACTGCAAGCAGTCGATTCCCAACTACCGCACGGTAATGCCGGAGCGGTTGGACATGCAGTTGTTTCTGGGACAGGAGTGGCTGAGTAATAACGCTTCGGATTACCAGCAGCGGGTACTGGCGGTGCAGGCGATACTCGACGACGAACTGCGCAGCGAATCGCAGGCAGCCACCTCTGCGTTCGAACAGTTGAACGATGTCACTCAAACCATTATCGAGAAAATGGAGTCGGCTGAAGCCTGCATGAAGGAGCTCACCAGGCTGGGACCGGATGGCTTTGATGTAAAGCAGAAATACAACATCAGCCTTGCGCCCTACCCGCTGGATGATCTGAAGACTTTGCAGATCAGTCTCGGCCAGTACACCTGCATCAAGCCCGGCGATTCCACCGCTCATGTCGAGGCACAACAAGCGCTGGCCGGTCTGTTCGAAGATGCTGCGCTGAACGTTCAGAGTTCACGGGACCTGAGCGCCGATGAAAGCCTCAGTGATCTGCGCATACGCATCGACGCCCTGAGCCAGGTGAGCGAACAGTTTGCTTCCGTGGACAAGCGATTCGATGACCTGGCGAGTGAATATTCCGAACACATACACACGGAGCGACTCAAGCAGTTGCAGGCGCGAGTGGCCGCATTCAAGGAAAGCGCCGACAATCGACTCGCCGATCTGTTGCGCTACCGGCATTTACTGGTGCCGCAAGCCGGTCCGTCGAGACCTTCCACGTCATCTTCGAATCGGCAGATCATCAAGACGCGCAACAAGGGCATCCTGGTCGGCGAACGGAAAAAAAGCCTCGACGGCAAAGACACCGATCTGGTCGAGGTCAGTACAGCACTGACGAGAGTCATCGCGACATTCAAGGAGGAGTCGCCAGGTATCTGGGTCGAACAGAATGCACGGCCGGCACCGTCGCCAAAAGCCCGGCCCAACCTCAACAACAGCATCAGCGCAGGGCAGGCCTTGATCGACGGGCTGGCGGCGTTCCATCGGCGCATCGAGGCGCGCCTCAAACGCGGCTCGCGCATTCCGGTGGAAGTCGAAGAGGAATACCACAACCACGCCGCCCTGTTGCGCAAGGCCGGTGCCGCCATCGATGAAGCGTTGACGGCGAGTAACCTCACCGCTGCTCTGCATGAACCGTCCGAGACGCTCAACCACAAGCTCGACGCTGCGGCTACGACGCTGGAGGAAAAGGGCACCAGCACACGAATCCGTCTGGTCAAGCAACAACTACCAACAGCCGCCGGGGTCGAGTGGCTCAAGGACAAGGGCGAAGTGAACATTTCGAAAACCCTGACCCGACGGCGCCTGAGGCGCCATAAGAATGACTTCCTTGACGAGTATCAGATTCGTGATGCGCATACCGACAAGGTCCTCTGCTATGCGCATTTCCATTACAGCAGCGCCGACGCGCCCGATGGCGCATTTTTGCGTGGACACATGAAGACAGTTGCCCAGCACCGCCTGGGAGGCACCTCTGAAATAACCGATGTGGATAATCAGAGGCTGATCGAAATCCATCGCAGCGAAATTTCCAGTCGCAGCGCCGAAACGCTGTTCTTCAATCTCGCCAAGCCTGCCGCAGACGCGACAGCGCCGCTTTGATTGCTGGCTCTGGTACAGCAGCGAACCCCAACACCAGGCCGGCGCGCTTATCCATGGGCGTAGTCGAATCGGGGAGCCAGTAGCTGCTCAGGCCGTTGATTTCGACATCGACCTCAGCGGCCTGAGCGATCAATTGCTGCTCGCGCTCGATGCTGTCCACGGCGACGGTCAAGTGCAGCCCGGCCGGCACGGCGGGCAGTTGACCGACGCCGGCGACCGTCGGCCAGCCTTCGAGCAGGCAGTTGCGTCGGCTCAGCGCAGCCCGGCGCATGCGGCGGATATGCCGCTGGAAATGCCCGGCGGCCATGAATTCGGCCATCACCGCTTGCGTGCTGACCTCCGAATGCCGCACATCGACGGCGCGGCGTTGCGCGAACGCGTCGACCAGCGCCGGTGGTAGCACCAGATAACCAAGGCGCAAAGCCGGAAAAGCGACTTTGCCAAACGTGCCGACGTAGAGCACACGCCCCTGACGATCAAGTGCCGCCAACGGCGCCAGCGGTGCGCCGGTGTAGCGGTACTCGCCATCGTAATCATCCTCGACGATCCAGCCACCGACACGCTCGGCCCAGGCGAGCAACTCCAGACGCCGGGCCAGGCTCATCACCACGCCGGTCGGGTACTGATGGGACGGCGTGACGTAAGCCACCCAACAATCGCTGAGCTGAGCCATGGCGCTGCAGTCGATACCATCGCTGTCTACCGCCACCCCATGCAATTTCGCCCCCGCTACAGCGAAGGCATGCCCGGCCGCGCGATAGCCCGGATTCTCGATCGCCACGCCGTCCCCAGGCTCGACCAGCAACTGTGCACAAAGGCTGATGCCCTGCTGCGCGCCACTGGTGATCACAATTTGCTCAGCCGTGCACTGCATGCCGCGGGAACTGCGCAAATAAGCGGCGATCATGCCGCGCAGTCGTGCATCGCCGGCCGGATCGCCGTAACACAGTTGCTGCAGATCCGGTTTACGCCAGAAAGCCGCGTTCAGCTTGGCCCAGACCTCGAACGGAAACAGATCGAATGCCGGCACGCCCACCCGAAAAGCGCGCGGCGGACCGCTCGGTGGTCGCGGCAAATGATGCTTTTCGATGCGGGAAAATCCGTCGCTGTGGATAACTTTGCTGGATGGATTCACAGGTAAATCCAGCCAATTTGTGGATAAGGCTGTGGGTAAGCCTGTTGACAAGCCTGTGGATGAATTTGTGGATAGTTTTTTCTTCGGCGTGGATGCCTGCACCAATTGCGCCACGTAAGTACCGTCGCCGACGCGTCCTTCGATAAAGCCTTCGGCATACAACTGATCGTAGGCGCGCACCACACTGTTGCGGGAAATGCCCAGCGCCGCGGCCAGGTCACGGCTGGCCGGCAATCGCGTGCCACTGGCCAGACGCCCGTCGAGCACCCGCAGGCGCAAAGCCTGATAGAGCTGGCGGCTCAGGCCCTGACGGCGATCAAGCTCGATTCCGGCCGGATTGAAAGGCATCGACAAGGGTGGCAGATCAGGCATGGCGAATGGACCTATGAAATGGCTCGGCAATGGCTCTTACAACAGACCAATAGCCTGCCTAGGATGCAGGCATTCGCCAAGGAAAATCTGTCCATGTACACGCCACGCGCCTTTGCCATCGAAGACTTGTCCCAACTGCACGAACTGATCCTCGCCACGCGCCTGGCCATTCTGGTCAGCCACGGCGAAAGCGGCCTGCAAGCCAGCCACGTGCCGGTGCTGCTGCATCGCGAACAGGGCGAATACGGCACGCTCTACGGCCATCTGGCCAAGGCCAATCCGCAGTGGAAAGACCTGCGTGACGGCGCCGAGGCGATGCTGATCTTCGCCGGCCCGGACGCCTACGTCAGCCCCGGCTTCTATCCGAGCAAGGCCGAGCACGGCAAGGTCGTGCCGACCTGGAACTACATCGCCGTGCACGCCTACGGTCAGGCCGAGACCTTCAGCGATGGCGGGCGCCTGCTCGACATTGTCAGCACCCTGACCGACCGTCACGAGGCAGGCCGTGCCCAGCCGTGGTCGGTGGACGATGCGCCAGCCGATTACATCGACACCATGCTCAAAGCCATCGTCGGTTTCGCCATTCCCATCGACCGCCTCGAGGGCAAACGCAAGCTCAGCCAGAACCGCAGCGCCGAAGATATTGCCGGGGTGCGCGAAGGCCTTGCCGCCAGCCCCGACGCCAACGATCAAACCCTCGCCAGCCTGATGCGCTAAGGAAATCACCATGACTCAGATCGACATTCGCCCGGTCAGCGCCAACGACCACGCCGCTTGGCTGCCGCTATGGCAGGCGTACCTGCGCTTCTACAACACGGAACTGCCGGACGCTGTCACCCAAAGCACTTGGCAGCGTTTTCTCGACCCGAACGAACCGACCCACGCCGCCCTCGCCTGGGCTGAAGGCAAAGCGCTGGGCATGGTGCATTACATCTATCATCGCTCGAACTGGAGCATCGAGAATTCCTGCTATCTGCAGGATCTGCTGGTGCTGCCCGAGTCCCGTGGCACCGGTGTCGGCCGGCTGTTGATCGAGCATGTCTACGCTACCGCCAAAGCCGATGGCTGCTGCAAAGTCCACTGGCTGACCCATGAAACCAACGCCACCGCGATCCAGCTCTACGAGCGCATCGCTGAACGCCCGGGCTTCATCCAATTTCGCAAGGCACTGTAAGGAGACGCGCACATGACCGCTTCACTCGCTGACTGGAAAGGCGTCCCCGCCCCCTCCGCCACCCTGCTCGAGGGCCGTTTCATTCATCTGGAAAAACTCGACCCGGCGCGGCATGCCGAGCAACTGTACGCCGCCCTCGAAGGGCCGGGTGCCGATCCGAAGCTCTGGGATTACTTGCCTTACGGTCCGTTTCGCGAGCGCAGCGCGTTCAACGACTGGCTGAACAATCATGCGGCCAACAGCGACCCGTATTTCTTCAGCGTCATCGACCGCGCGACTGGTCAGGTGCAAGGCATCCTCAGCCTGATGTCGATCGTCCCGGCGCAGGGCCGCATCGAAATCGGCCACGTCACTTTCGGTGCGCCAATGCAACGCTCGCCGAAAAGCACCGAGGCGGTGTACCTGCTGGCCAAGTATTCGTTCGAGCTGGGTTACCGGCGCCTGGAATGGAAGTGCAACAACGGCAACGCTCGCTCCAAATACGCGGCCGAGCGTCTGGGCTTCAGTTTCGAAGGGGTGTTTCGCCAGCACATGGTGGTCAAGGGGCAGAACCGCGATACCGCGTGGTATTCGATTCTGGATGCGGAATGGCCGGCGATCGGTGCGGGATTCGAGCGCTGGCTGAGCGATGAAAACCAGACGCCTGATGGCCAGGTGAAAGGCTTGGCCGAGTGCCGTAGCTGATCGTCACAAAGCCCCTGTGGGAGCGAGCCTGCTCGCGAAGGCGCTGTGTCAGTCACTGAAATATTGACTGACTGACCGCTTTCGCGAGCAGGCTCGCTCCCACAATTGGCGGGTTCTTTCTTAACGACGCAGTTCTTGCGCCAGCACCGCAATGTGCTCCGGGCCGATCCCGCAGCAGCCACCCAGATGACTGGCGCCGCGCTGTTGCCAGTCCAGCGCCCAGTGCAGATACCCCGGCGGATCGAGATCGTCAC
>NZ_JH635998.1:2255776-2261964 GCF_000257605.1 Pseudomonas sp. R62 | reverse complement strand
ATACCCCGGCGGATCGAGATCGTCACGCAACGGGTCGAGCCCGTCGTTGGCCGTGGCTTCTTTCGGTTGCGGAGGAAACGCGTTGGCATACGCGCCGATATTGATCGTGACGCCGAGACGCTCAAAGGTTGCGCGCGCCGCGTCGATGGCCGCGCCAATCACTTCGGGCTGACTGCAATTGAACAGCAGGGTTTCGACGCCGAGTTCAGCCGCCACCGCAGCCGCTTCGGCTACCGGCTCACCGGAGCGCAGGCGTGGCACTTCATCGGTGTCTTCATCCTTGAGGGTGAACGACAGCCAGAACGGTTTACCGTCCTTCGGCAACCCGGCGTGAATGGCCCGCGCCTCGATAATCGAACTCTGGGTTTCCGCCAGCCACAGATCAACATGCGGGGCCAACCCATTGACCAGCGGCGTCAGCAGCTCGGTCACGCGATCCGCTTCGAACAGATCTGGACGATACGAACCAAACAGCGGCGGCAACGACCCGGCAACACGCACTGGCTTGCCGGATGCCTGCACCGCCCGCCGCGCCAACTCCCCCGCCAGTGCCGCGAGCGCTTGGCCCTCAGCCGCAAAGCGCGCCTCGCCAATGTGAAACGGCACCACCGCGTAACTGTTGCTGGTGATCACGTCGGCGCCGCTGTTGATGTACGCGGCATGCACCGCCTCGACCGCCTGCGGCGCTTCACTCAGCGCCAGTGCCGACCACTCCGGTTGGCGAAACGGTGCGCCGGCGCGTTGCAACTCGCGGCCCATGCCGCCATCGAGAATGACCCTGTTCGCTGCGCCCATATGCTTTTCACTCATATGCTTATGAAAATAACTCACTATCAGAGTCGTTCTTATAACTATTTAATACGCACCACTCGGTTAATAACAACCTCTTTTTTCAACAGGAAGCGACTGTGAAACTCCAACCGCTATTGGCCCTGGGCCTGACCATTCTGGCCTCCACCCAAGCCTTCGGCGGCGCGACGCTGGATCGTGTCGAACAGAAAAAAGAGCTGGTCGGCGTGCTCATGGAAAGCTATCCGCCCTTCTCGTTTCTCAATGAGCAGAATCAACTCGACGGTTTCGATGTCGACGTTGCCAAAGCGGTGGCGGACAAGCTTGGCGTCAAACTGCGTCTGGAAACGCCGTCCTGGGACGTGATCGCCGCCGGCCGCTGGAGCGGGCGCTACGACATCTGCATCTGCTCGATGACCCCGAGCAAGGCCCGCGCCGAAGTGTTCGACTTCCCGGTCGAGTATTACGCTTCGCCAGCGGTGATCGTGGTCAACGCCAAGGACGATCGCATTCACAGCGCCAAGGACCTGAGCGGCAAAAAGGTTGGCCTCACCAGCGCCTCCAGCTACGAAAGTTATCTGAACAAGAACCTGGTCATCGAAGGCGCCGAGGATACGCAGTTGCAGTATCCGTTCGAGGATGTGCAGATCGCCCCGTACGACACCGACAACGTCGCCTTCCAGGATCTGGGCCTGGGCGCCGGCGTGCGCCTGGATGCGATCCTCACCAATCTGGTCACCGCGCAGCCGCGCCTGAACCAGGACCAGCGCTTCAAACTGGCCGGCGAACCGCTCTACTCGGAACCCAACTCCGTGGCCATCGAAAAGGGTGACCCGCAGTGGGACGCCAAGGTGCGCGAGGTGTTCGCACAACTGAAACAGGACGGCACCCTGAGCAAGCTGTCGCAAAAATGGATCGGCGCCGATATCAGCCAATGACTTCCTTTCCGACCCCGCCCCAGCCACCGCAACCGGTGGCTGAAACACGCCTGCAAAAGCTCTTTGGTTTCCGTACGCGCCTGTACCTGACGTGGGCGGCGCTGTTCTGCCTGTTTGCCGGATTCTTCCTCAGCTTCGACCTGAAGTTCGCGATCATCCTCGACAAACTGCCCAACCTCGTTGGCCTGAAGCTCGCGCCGAACGGCTTCCTGCAAGGCGCAGCGCTGACGCTGTTTCTCTGCGCCTGCTCGATCATCGCCTCGTCGCTGCTCGGTTTCATCACCGCGCTGGCGCGCCTGTCGAACAGCGCCGTCGCATTTGGCATCGCCAGTTTCTACACCTCGTTCTTTCGCGGCACGCCACTGCTGATCCAGATCCTGCTGATCTACCTCGGCTTGCCGCAACTGGGCATCGTCCCCGGCGCCATCGTCGCCGGCATTATTGCCCTGTCGCTGAATTACGGCGCCTACCTGAGCGAAATCTTCCGCGCCGGCATCCTCGGCGTCGATCACGGCCAACGCGAAGCATCCTTGGCGCTGGGCCTGCGCGAAAGCGTGATCTTCTGGCGCATCACCCTGCCCCAGGCCATGCGCACAATCATTCCGCCGACCACCAACCAGTTCATCTCGATGCTCAAGGACTCGTCGCTGATCTCGGTAATGGGCGTCTGGGAAGTGATGTTTCTCGCCCAGTCCTACGGGCGCTCAAGCTATCGCTACATCGAAATGCTCACCACGGCGGCGATCATCTACTGGCTGATGTCGATCGGGCTGGAGCTGATTCAGGCACGGATGGAGCGGCATTACGGCAAGGCGTATGTGCGGCGTGGCTGAAGCGTATTCAAACGGTGTCCCGACGTATCCGCACAACGCCCATTTTCATGCCGAACGGGCGGAACACAGCGTTCAGCGACTTCAGCGTCTGATTGCCTTCGCCATGTTCGATATGCACCAGCGTGCGCACTGAGATCTTGCACATCTTCGCGAACTGAGTCTGATGCAGACCGGTGACTTCGACCCGTAAACGGCGCACGGCGTCACCGATTTCCAGAGTGCCTTCGGCCAGTGATTCCTTGATGCTGTCGATAAGCGCCATGCGATCAAGGACAGTAAGGCCCCGTGCAGATTTGAGTTTACTCATGACGCGGCAGATTCGTTTTGTGAAAGGCGCAATTTAATGCAGCGGGATGACAGTTTTGGTAATTAAACTGCAACAAAATGCAGACTGGAGCCGCTGGGGCTTCAATCGACGCAAAACAATGCAGATGGACCCCCGACGTATGTCGCTGTGACCCATATAGGCTGTAGGAAAACGAACCGCCGCCACCGCGCAAAAGCCTTGTTTGCGAAATCCCGTGAGGATTTTCGACAGAACGATCCGACGTCGCCTGCACAGCATCAGGAACCGACCGACATCGTTTTTTTCAACGCAGCAATAGAGTTGAGCCTTTCATACAAGGAGGTTGAACTCGATGCCTGCCCTACACAAATACCGTCCCCATCACCTCGCTCTGGCGATCGCGCTGACGATCGGATCTGCCGAGGCGTCCATCGAACAGCCGCCCGACGTCCAGGTTTCTGCGCAGATCAGCGAAGACAAAACCGCCAAGCCTCGAAAGAAGAAAACACCCACACCGAAAGTGGATCCTGATGACTTGTTTGCGATCAAGGAATTCATCGGCCCGCTGGAGCACACTTCTCCGTCGCCCGGGCAGGCCTCTGACGCGCCTTCGGTCGATGCCGTACGCGCGACGGTTGCGATCGAGGATTTCAGTCCGGCCTTTTATGAAGGGCTGGAGTTTCCAGAGTTCGTGGTGGAGGAAACCGGCGATGAGGAATTCGATCTTGTCGACCCGTTTGAACGCGACATGTTGGCGATCACGACGCAGCGCTCTTTTGTCTCGAGCCCGCTCGAGAATATCGGCGGCGTATCCCTGCAACTGGGCGATGGAGATGACTTGCTGGTGATCAATAAGGGCGCCCGTTGGGACGGTCGCCTGGACGGTGGCAAAGGTGCGAACGGGCTGCTGTTCAATGCCGTAGAAGGCGGCGAGATCGGTGAGACGCGCAATTTCTCAGCCATGCGTATCGCACGTGGACAGTGGACCCTGCGTCACGCTTTCGAGGGTGATGCTGACGTCAAAGCCGACGCCGTGCTGCTCAACTACGCATCGATCAATGGTGTCGATGTCGACCCGGGAGCGGTTTTTGGCGGTTATGGACACGTGACGGGGCTATATGTCGCAGGAACCCTGCTTGCCAGCCAGCAACACGGCTCTCCCAATATCAAAGGCAATCTGACGCTCCATCAGGACGCTGTGTTTTCTTACGCCGTATCTGCCGACCGCGGCTCAGATCCCGTGCATGTTCAGGGCACCGCGAGCCTGGGAGGTGCGCGTGTCGAGATTTATGGCGTACCGGGCGACTACGCTCGTACCAATGAGTATCGGCTGTTGTCTGCAAACGTCATTGATGGCGAGTTCGGTGAGGTCACCACCAATCTGGCCTACATGACACCAACGCTCTCCTATGAGCCAAACGCGGTGAACCTGCACTACGTGCGCAACGATGTAGGGTTCGAACAACTGGCCCGAACGCGCAGTGCTCGTTCGATTGCGCAGAGCTTGGATAATCGAGGGGCTTCCACTCGAGCTTTCGATATCGGCACCAACAGGGCCGTCGCCGCACTGCTGACCAGCGATAAAACCACCGCGCCCATCGCCCTCGATCAACTTGCCGCCGGCAGCAACGCCAACCTCGCCAAAGCCACGCTGAGCAGTGTCACACCCGTCAGTGCGAGCATGCTTTCGGCGATGCGGCAGCTGGACAATCATTCCGCCTCGACCTACGGCTCGCGCAGTTCACCGCGTCAGGCCGCAGGCAGCGAAGACTCCGGGCGGGTGTGGATTCAGGCGTTGGGCCTCGGCGGCAAGGTTGATCGCGACGCTGACGGTATCCTCCAACATGCCTCGCAAGGGCTGGTCGTGGGCGCTGACTGGCGACTCGACGAGCACTGGCATGTCGGCCTGATTGGCGGCAAATCGCAGACGAAATTCGATGCCCGCCAGTACGACGGCGACCTCGACAGCTGGCACCTCGGCGCCTACGCCATGCGTCAGGATGGCCCGCTGTCACTGCGCCTCGGCGCGACCTACGCCAGCCATGACGGCAGCAGCACACGGAGGGTCGCATTCAAGGGTTTCAGCGATCGTCTCAAGGGCAATTACGACGCCAATACTCAACAGGCATTCGCCGAAGCCGGGTTCAATCTCGGCCGGGATAGCGTGATCCTCGAGCCCTACGCCAGCCTCGGCTACCAGCGCTATCAACGCGACAGCTACAACGAAAAGGGCGGCGACGCGGCGCTGAAAGTCTTCGGGCAGACTCGCGACAACTTCAGCAGCACCTTTGGCCTGCGGCTTGCGCAGATCAATACGCTGGATAACGGCATGCATTTGACCCCGCGCTTGAGCGCAGGCTGGAAACATACCTTCGGCGCGATCGACAGCGACACCCGCCAGCAACTGCGCAAGGGCGGCAAGCGCTTTGAAGTGACCGGCGCGGCACTGGATCGGAACAGCCTCGCGGTGGATGCGGGGCTCGACCTTGGTCTTTCGGCGGTGCACACGCTGGGCGTGGGCTTTACGGGTGAGCTGGGTAATGACAGCCGAACGTATGGCGTAGCGGGTCAATGGCGCATGGCGTTCTGATGGATTAAGCACGCCTGCTGTGGGAGCGAGCCTGCTCGCGAAAGCGGTGGATCATGCAAAGATGCTATTGGCTGACCTGGCGCATCCGCGAGCAGGCTCGCTCCACATATGGTCCCTGATGACCTGAGAAGGTAGGAAAATCACAGGCAAAAAAAAGGGGAGCACATGCTCCCCCGAGGTTTAAAGCGTTGGATCGCGACTGTTACCTCAGCCTTCGATCTCGATGAGGATTTCGCCCGGGTTGACCCGGTCGCCCTTGGCCACATGAATCGCGGCAACCTTGCCGGCAATGGCGGCCTGGACTTCGGTTTCCATCTTCATCGCTTCGGTGATCAGTACCGCCTGGCCAGCCTTGACGCTGTCGCCCTCCTTGACCAGCACATCGACGATGTTGCCGGGCATGGTGGTGCTCACGTGGCCCGGCGCCGAGGCCTGTTTGCGTTTGCTGCTGCCGCCGCCAACGAATTCGTTGAGCGGCTCGAACACCACTTCTTCCGGCATGCCGTCGATGGACAGATAGAAGTGGCGCTTGCCTTCAGCCTTGACGCCGACACCGGTGATGTCGACGCGATAGGTTTCGCCGTGGACGTCGATGACGAACTCGGTCGGCACGCCTTCGCCGCCCGCCGAAGCAACGGCGCCCGCTTCCGGGATTGGCAACAGCACTTCCGGCGTGAGGGTGCCGGCGGCACGCTCTTCGAGGAACTTGCGGCCGATGTCCGGGAACATGGCGAAGGTCAGTACGTCTTCTT
>NZ_JH635998.1:2242684-2255127 GCF_000257605.1 Pseudomonas sp. R62 | reverse complement strand
CATGGCGAAGGTCAGTACGTCTTCTTCGGACTTGGCCAGTGCACCGATATCGGCACGCAGCTTGGTCATTTCCGGCTTGAGCAGATCGGCCGGGCGCACGTCGATGACGTCTTCGCTGCCGATCGCCTGACGGCGCAGTTTTTCATTGACCACCCCCGGCGCCTTGCCGTAGCCGCCCTGCAGATACAGCTTCACTTCGTTGGTGATGGTCTTGTAGCGCTCGCCGGCCAGCACGTTGAAAAACGCCTGGGTGCCGACAATTTGCGAGGTTGGGGTCACCAGCGGCGGGAAGCCGAGGTCTTCACGCACGCGCGGGATTTCTGCGAGCACTTCGCCCATGCGGTTCAGAGCGCCCTGCTCTTTCAACTGGTTGGCGAGGTTGGAAATCATCCCGCCCGGCACCTGATTGACCTGCACACGGGTGTCGACGGCGGTGAATTCGCTTTCGAACTGGTGGTACTTCTTGCGCACGGCATAGAAGTACAGGCCGATTTCCTGGAGCAATTCCAGATTCAGGCCGGTGTCGTACTCGGTGCCCTTGAGCGCGGCGACCATTGATTCGGTGCCCGGGTGGCTGGTGCCCGAGGCGAAGCTGGAGATCGCGGTGTCGATGTGGTCGGCACCGTTTTCGATCGCCTTGAGCTGGCACATGGCGGCCAGGCCAGCGGTGTCGTGGGAGTGGATGAACACCGGCAGCGACTGCTCGGCTTTCAACGCGCGCACCAGTTCACCGGTGGCGTATGGAGTCAGCAGACCGGCCATGTCCTTGATCGCCACCGAGTCGCAACCCATGGATTCCATTTGCTTGGCCTGGGTGACGAAGGCCTCGATGGTGTGCACCGGACTGGTGGTATAGGCGATGGTGCCCTGTGCGTGTTTGCCGGCAGCCTTCACCGCTTCGATGGCCACGCGCAGGTTACGCACATCGTTCATCGCATCGAAAATGCGGAACACGTCGATGCCGTTCACCGCTGCCTTGGCGACGAAAGCTTTGACCACGTCGTCGCTGTAATGGCGATAGCCGAGCAGATTCTGCCCGCGCAGGAGCATTTGCAGACGGGTGTTGGGCAACGCCGCACGCAGTTGGCGCAGGCGCTCCCACGGGTCTTCCTTGAGAAAGCGCACACAGGCGTCGAACGTCGCGCCGCCCCAGCATTCCAGCGACCAGTAGCCGACCTTGTCGAGCTTGTCGCAGATCGGCAGCATGTCTTCGGTGCGCATTCGGGTGGCGAGCAGCGATTGGTGAGCGTCGCGCAGGATGGTGTCGGTAACGAAGATCTTCTTAGTCATTGGTATCTCCTCATAGCGGCAAGCTTCAAGCTACGAGCAGCAAGAAAAAGCCAATGTGCTTTTACTTGCCGCTTGCAGCTGAAAGCTCGCAGCTGCTTCATTCATAGGCCTGCGTGGGCGGCGATGGCGGCGGCGATGGCCAGGGCCAGCTCTTCGGGTTTGCGCTTGATCGAGTAGTTGGTCAGTTCCGGGTGGCTTTCAACGAAGCTGGTGTTGAACTGGCCGCTACGGAATTCCGGGTTGCGCAGGATTTCCTGGTAGTACGCGGCGGTGGTCTTCACGCCCTGCAGACGCATGTCGTCCAGCGCCCGCAGACCACGGTCCATCGCCTCTTCCCAAGTCAGCGCCCAGACCACCAGTTTCAGGCACATCGAGTCGTAGAACGGCGGAATGGTGTAGCCGGTGTAGATTGCCGTGTCGGTGCGCACGCCCGGGCCGCCGGGGGCGTAGTAACGGGTAATTTTGCCGAAGCTCGGCAGGAAGTTGTTCTTCGGGTCTTCGGCGTTGATACGGAACTGCAACGCAAAGCCACGGTGCTGAATGTCTTCCTGCTTCACCGACAGCGGCAGGCCGGAGGCGATGCGAATCTGTTCGCGGACGATGTCGATGCCGGTGATTTCTTCGGTGATGGTGTGTTCCACCTGCACCCGCGTGTTCATTTCCATGAAGTACACCTCGCCCTCGGCGAGCAGGAACTCCACGGTGCCGGCGTTCTCGTAGCCCACAGCCTTGGCTGCACGGACCGAAAGGTCGCCGATGTAGGCGCGTTGTTCCGGGGTCAGCTGCGGGCTCGGCGCGATCTCGATCAGCTTCTGATTGCGGCGCTGGATCGAGCAGTCACGCTCGAACAGATGCACGACGTTGCCGAAGCTGTCGCCAAGGATCTGCGCTTCGATGTGCTTGGGATTGACGATGCATTTTTCCAGGAACACTTCCGCCGAACCGAACGCCTTGGTGGCTTCGGAGATGACCCGGGGGAAGTTCTGTTCGAGTTCTTCGCGGCTGTTGCAGCGACGGATACCGCGACCGCCACCACCGGAGGTGGCCTTGAGCATTACCGGGTAACCGATGCGGTCGCCCTCAACCAAGGCTTCTTCGATGCCGGAGACGTTGCCCTCGGTGCCGGGCGTCACCGGTACGCCGGCCTTGATCATGCTGCGCCGCGCTTCGGTCTTGTCGCCCATGCGCCGGATGACTTCCGCCGACGGGCCGATGAATTTGATACCGCGCTCAGCGCAGATTTCCGCCAGCTCGGCGTTTTCCGACAGGAAACCGTAGCCGGGGTGCAGCGCATCGCAGCCGGTTTCCACGGCCAGGTTCACCAGCTTGCGCGGGTTCAGGTAGCCGGCCAGTGGCTCGGCACCGACGCTGTGGGCCTCGTCCGCACGCTTCACATGCAAGGCATGGCGATCGGCGTCGGAGAAAATCGCAACCGAGCGAATGCCCATTTCGGCGCAGGCTCGTACGATGCGTACGGCAATCTCACCACGGTTGGCGATCAGGATCTTTTTTATCACTTGGAAATTCCCTTGAGCCGGTGGCACCACGACCTGCTGGAGCCAGGTCGACGCGTGACCAAATGTTTCAATTCAGTCGCAGGTCCACACTAGCGCTGCTGAGGGATTAACAAAAATGAATAAAAATTGGGTCAGGCATAAGTAAAAACTTATAGTCTGAACATCCGTGTTCCATGAGAGCCTGAATAAAATGCGTAAGTCATTGATGCGTATGACATTGCGTCAGTTGCAGATCTTCAATGAGGTGTGTGATTTACGTTCCTACAGCCGCGCCGCCGAGGAAATGTCCCTCACACAACCGGCCGTGAGCCTACAGATTCGTCAGCTTGAAGAGCTGATTGGCCAACCGCTGTTCGACTATGTCGGCAAAAAACTCTACATGACCGAGGCGGCGGAAGCCCTTCAACGCGCCAGCCGCGACATTTTCGGGCGCCTGGAAAACCTCGACATGCAACTGTCGGACATGCAGGGTTCACTGCAGGGTCAGCTGAAACTGGCAGTGGAATCGAGCGCGAAATATTTCGTGCCGCATCTGTTTGCTGCGTTCAAGCGCCAGCATCCGGAAGTCAATTTGCAGCTGACGGTGGTCAACCGTGGCCAGGTCATTCGCCGCCTCTCGGACAATCGCGATGATCTGGTGATCATGTCGATGGTGCCGCAGGACATGGGCCTGGAATTTCTGCCGTTCCTCAACAATCCGATTGTCGCCGTGGCGCGCCCGGATCATCCGCTGGCGCACATGGGCCCGCTGCGCTTGCAGGATCTGGAGCCGTATACGCTGCTGATCCGCGAGCCGGGCTCGGGCACGCGTCTGGCCTGCGAAGAATATTTCAAGGAAAAGCGCGTGCATTTCACCCAGACCCAGGAAGTAGCGTCCGCCGAAGCCCAGCGCGAATGCGTGGTGGCGGGTCTGGGCCTGGCGCTGTTGACGCGCCACGCCCTGAACCTGGAGCTGGCGACCGGCGGCCTGGTCGAGCTGCCGGTCGAAGAGTTGCCGCTGCTGCGCAGCTGGTGTCTGGTGCAGGCCAAAGCCAAGCGGCTGTCACCGGTGGCGCACGCCTTCCTGGCGTTTATCCGCAGCGAGCGGGCGCAGATTATTGCGATGGTTGAGCGTTTCGACGGGAAGCTGCGGGGCTCGCCTGCCAGTGCGTGATCTCGGGAAAATCGCCGATCTCGGCCTGAAGCTGGCGAAGTTCGAAGCGATCTTCGATTGCGCGGCGAAATTCCATGCGGCGCTGATCTTCCTGCTGACGACGGGTTTTCGCGGCGCTGTTGCGTTCTTCGTAGGGCTGAGCCATTTCGAGTCTCCCAGGGCGAGTACGGGAGTTTCACGATAGGCGTGGGGGATGACGATTTGGCTGCGCGGGGATGACAATGTGATGAAATGTGCGCAGGGATGTGCTGTTGTTGAAGACGCTTTCGCGAGCAGGCTCGCTCCCACATTTGATTCCGTTATGACCCAGAATTTATGTTCTCAGGAGATCTCCTGTGGGAGCGAGCCTGCTCGCGAACAAGGTCGGAACGACCTTGCTCAATCATCCAGGGCTTTCACGGCTTTTGGAGACAAACGCAAACTGCGCAGACTGCGCTTCACGCTTTTGAGGTGATTGACCAGGCTCGGCCCGCGCGCCATGGCCACGCCCATTGCCAGCACGTCGATCACCACCAGGTGGGCGATTCGCGAGGTCAGCGGCGTGTAGATCTCGGTGTCTTCGTGCACATCGATCGCCAGATTGACGGTCGACAGTTCGGCCAACGGCGTCTGGCTCGGACACAGGGTGATCAACGATGCCCCGCTCTCGCGAACGAGGTTAGCGGTGATCAGCAAATCCTTGGAGCGCCCTGACTGGGAAATACAGATCGCCACATCGGTAGGCTTCAGCGTCACAGCCGACATCGCCTGCATGTGCGGATCGGAATACGCCGCTGCGGTCAGCAGCAAACGGAAGAACTTGTGCTGTGCATCCGCGGCCACCGCACCGGAAGCACCGAAGCCGTAGAACTCGACACGCTGCGCCTGGGACATCAGCGTCACCGCGCGCTGCAGCTCCACCGGATCGAGCTTCTCGCGCACTTCCATCAAGGTGTGCAGCGTGGTGTCGAAAATCTTCAGGCTGTAGTCGGCGACGGAGTCGTCTTCGTGGATCGCGAACTGGCCGAAGCTGGCGCCGGCGGCCAGGCTTTGCGCCAGTTTCAGTTTGAGATCCTGAAAGCCGGAACAACCGATCGCGCGGCAGAAACGCACGATGGTCGGCTCGCTGATGCCGACGCTGTGAGCCAGGTCGGCCATGGAACTGTGCATCACTGCCGCAGGGTCAAGCAGCACGTGGTCGGCGACCTTGAGCTCCGACTTGCGTAACAGGTGACGTGACTGGGCGATGTGTTGCAGCAGATTCAAGGGGCTGGACTCTTCTTGTGGGCAAGGATGTAGCAAGCTTGTAGTTATACTACATGAATGGGCATTTTGCCTGCTCAATGCGTAACTCAATGTCCCGGCATCAGGCACGCTGAGGAGCATGTAGCCCTTACTGCGGGTTTTTCTGATCACGCAAAAGGCCGGCCAGACAAGCAGCGTCTACCGGCCGGCTGATCAGATAACCCTGCACTTCGTCGCAGCGTTCGGCGCGCAGAAATGCCAGCTGATCCTCACGCTCGACGCCCTCGGCCACGACTTTCAGGGCCAGCCCGTGGGCCATGGCGATGATCGCGCGAGTGATCGCCGCGTCCGCACTGCCCTCGCTCAAGCCGCGAATGAACGCCTGATCGATCTTCACGTAATCCACCGGAATGCGCTTGAGGTAACTCAACGACGAATACCCGGTACCGAAATCATCGATCGCCAGTTTCACTCCCAGATCGCGCAGTTGCTGGAACGTCGCAATGATGTGTTCGACGCTGTCGAGCAAATGACTTTCGGTCAGCTCCAGCTCGAGGTAGTGCGGCGCCAGCCCGGTTTCTTCCAGCACCTGCCGGACCAGACTGACCAGTCTGCCCTGACGCAACTGATGCACCGACAGGTTCACCGACACGCGGATCGGCGCCAGGCCCTGGCGCTGCCATTCGCACGCTTGCCAGCACGCCTGACGCAAAACGAATTCGCCGATCGGCCCGATCAGACCGGTCTCTTCGGCCAGGCCAATGAAGTCCGCCGGCGGCACTTGGCCCATGCTCGGATGATCCCAGCGCACCAGCGCTTCAGCGGCATTCATGCGGCCGGTTTGCAGGCACAGTTTCGGTTGGTAGAACACCGTCAGTTGCTGTTCTTCAATGGCTCTGCGCAGGTGGTTTTCCAGCTGCAAACGTTCGAGTGTGCTGGCTTGCAGACTGTCGGTGAAGAACTGGAAATTGTTGCCGCCCAGATGTTTGGCATGCTGCATGGCCATGTTCGACTGGCTGACCAGCGCCGAGATCTCACGCGCGTTGTCCGGCAACAGGCTGATGCCCATCGAAGCGCTGACCACCAGTTCATGCCCGTCAACGCTCAGCGGCAAACGCAGCTTGGCCGACAACCGCGTCGCGACCCGTGCGAGGCTCGACAGATTGCCGTAGGCATCGAACAGCACGGCAAATTCGTCACCGGACAGGCGCGCAATGGTGTCGGCTTCCGGCAAGGCATTGACCAGCCGCCGGGCCATCTTCTGCAGGAGCTGATCGGCGACTTCATGGCCGAGACTGTCATTGAGCAATTTGAAGCGATCGAGATTGATGTGCAGCAGCGCCAGACTGCGGCGCCCGCCCTGGCGCACCCGCTGATGGGCTTCGTGCAGACGCTCGCGGAACAGTGACCGGTTGGCCAGGCCGGTGAGCTCGTCGTAATGGGTCAGATAGCGCAGGCGTTCTTCCGAGGCCCGCCGCGCCGAGAGATCGGCGAAGAAGCCGACGATGTGGCTGACATTGCCACGGCTATCACGCACGGCATTGAGTTGCAGCCACTGCGGATACAGCTCGCCGTTCTTGCGGGTTTCCACGAGTTCGCCCTGCCAACTGCCGTACTGCTCCAGCGCATGACGGATCGCCACGTAGTGACGACGGGCATCGCGGCTGCACGGCAACTCGACGACGTTGCGCCCGAGCATGTCGTCTATCTCGTAACCGGTAACCCGGCTGAAAGCCTGGTTGATCGCGATCAGCGCGTATTCCGGGTCAAGAATCACGATGCCTTCGCTGGCCGCTTCGAACACCGTCGCCGCCAGCCGCTGCTGCTCTTCGAGGCTTTTGCTGGCGCTGATATCGCGGCGAGTGCCGACCATGCGAATCACCCGGCCGTTGGCGCTGCGTTCTACGGCGCGGCCACGGTCCTCGATCCATACCCAATGGCCGTCGCCGTGGCGCAGGCGATATTCGACCTGATAATCCTCGGTGCGCCCCTTCAGATGCTCGACCAGGGCGAACTTGAGTGACGGCACATCTTCAGGATGCAGTCGTGGCTTAAGGTCGCGCAGCAGCGCGGTGACGTATTCCGGGGCGAGGCCGAACAGTTCCTGAATCTGCGTGTGATGGACCTCGTCGGTCTGCAGGTTCCAGTCCCACAATCCGAGCTCACTGGCCTTGAGCGCCAGCGCCAGGCGCGCTTCGCTTTTGCTCAGGGCCTGATTGGCGGCATCCAGTTCGCGGCTGCGCTGGGCCACGCGATCTTCGAGATCTATCTGCGCTTCACGCAACTGCGCCTCGGCACAGCGGCGCTGTTCGATCTCTTTGCCCAGCTCCTGATTGAGTTGTTCGCTGCGCGTCTGCGCTTGCTGCAAATGCTCGATCAGGTGCTGATTCTGGAAACGCCGAAGCAATCCACGGTCGATCAGCCGATTGACCTGCCACGCCACCACGCTCAACGAACCGAGCAGGATCAGACCCAGCCAGCCCCAGCCCCGGGCCTGATCGTCGCCGCCCCAGAACAGGTAGCCGATCGCTGGCAGCAGGCAGGGCAAGGTAAACGAGAGGAACGCCGGCAGGCTCACCGCGTAGGCGACACTGGCGGACAGCGTTGCCGCGCCGATCAGGCCAAACACCCAGGCTTGCTGCATGAAGTTGTCAGCGGGTACCAGAGCGATGCCGGCTCCCGCCAGCGTCAGGCCGGTCATGGTCGAACCGAGCAGGAACATGCGGAACCAGATCGGCTGGGCCTGACGATCGGGAATCGCCGAATCGAACGCAGCTACCTGAATCACCCGCAGCGCGACCAGCGACAGCAGCCACACCAGCCAGACGCTGACCACGAAGTAGCGCTGCGGGCTCCAGAGCAAAGCGGCGCAGACCAGACCATTGATCAACATGAACAGCGTGGGCAACAACGAGCCCTGATACAGCAGACGCGTGCGCTCCACCGCCATTTCGACGGCATAGTGCTTGCGGATCACCCGGGGGTCCACGGAGGGCCCCGACAGTTCGGCGCTGAAGATCATGGGCAACGTTCTTGTTCTTATAAGGAGGGCGTGCGCCCGAAACGTGCACGGAGCATACACAAGCCGATCCCGATGCCAAACTGCTGCGGATCACAATTGCAGGGAAATTTTCCGCCGCTTGCGCACCGCTGCAACCCCTCAGGCGAGACGGGCCGAAGCCTGCAGCCAGTGACCGACCGGTCGTCATCGGCAGCACTTTCATCGGCTAATGCAACGCACGGTTTGCCCGGGCCTGCGGCGCACCCTAGAATGCCCCGATGCGCGATGATCTCTCCCTTCTGCTGAACTCCCTCAACGATGCCCAACGCCAGGCCGTAGCAGCCCCCGTTGGCCGTCAGTTGGTCCTGGCCGGCGCCGGTTCCGGTAAAACCCGAGTGCTGGTGCACCGTATCGCCTGGTTGATCCAGGTCGAAAACGCCTCGCCTCACTCCATCCTGTCGGTGACCTTCACCAACAAGGCCGCTGCCGAGATGCGCCATCGCATCGAGCAGTTGCTGGGCATCAACCCGGCCGGCATGTGGGTCGGCACCTTCCACGGCCTCGCGCACCGCTTGCTGCGGGCGCACTGGCAGGAAGCGGGCCTGAGCCAGACCTTCCAGATTCTCGACAGCGATGACCAGCAGCGTCTGGTCAAGCGGGTGATCCGCGAGCTCGGTCTGGACGAGCAACGCTGGCCGGCGCGTCAGGCGCAGTGGTTCATCAACGGCCAGAAAGACGAAGGTCTGCGGCCGCAACACATTCAGGCCAGCGGCGACCTGTTCCTGGCCACCATGCGCGGCATCTACGAAGCCTACGAGGCAGCGTGCCTGCGGGCCGGCGTGATCGATTTCTCCGAACTGCTGCTGCGCGCGCTCGATCTGTGGCGTGATCACCCCGGCCTGCTGGCGCACTACCAAAAGCGCTTCCGGCATATTCTGGTCGACGAGTTCCAGGACACCAACGCCGTGCAGTACGCCTGGTTGCGCCTGCTCGGCAAGGGTGGCGACAGCCTGATGGTGGTCGGCGACGACGACCAGTCGATTTACGGCTGGCGCGGGGCGAAGATCGAAAACATCCATCAGTACTCTTCCGACTTCCCGGACTCCGAGACGATTCGTCTGGAGCAGAACTACCGCTCCACCGCCGGCATCCTCAAAGCCGCCAACGCGCTGATCGCCAACAACACCGGGCGTCTCGGTAAAGAGCTGTGGACCGACGGTGGCGACGGCGAAGCGATCAACCTGTACGCCGCGTTCAACGAGCACGACGAAGCCCGTTACGTGGTGGAAACCATCGAAAGCGCGCTGAAAACCGGTCTGGCCCGTAGCGATATCGCCATTCTGTACCGCTCCAACGCCCAGTCGCGGGTGCTCGAAGAAGCCCTGCTGCGCGAGCGCATCCCGTACCGCATCTATGGCGGGCAGCGCTTCTTCGAACGCGCGGAAATCAAGAACGCCATGGCCTACCTGCGTTTGCTTGAAGGTCGCGGCAACGACGCGGCGCTGGAGCGGGTGATCAACGTGCCGGCGCGGGGCATCGGCGAGAAAACTGTCGAAGCCATTCGCGAGCATGCGCGGCACAGCGACGTGTCGATGTGGGAAGCGATGCGCCTACTGGTGGCCAACAAAGGCCTGACCGGGCGCGCCGCGAGTGCGCTCGGTGCGTTCATCGAACTGATCGAGAACCTCGCTGCAAAGTGCGCCGAGATGCCGCTGCACCTGATGACGCAAACCGTCATCGAGCAGTCCGGCCTGATCGCTTATCACGAAGCGGAAAAAGGTGAGAAAGGCCAGGCCCGGGTAGAAAACCTTGAGGAACTGGTCAGCGCAGCACGCAACTTCGAGAACACCGAAGAAGACGAAGAACTGACGCCACTGGCGGCGTTCCTCGGCCACGCTTCGCTGGAGGCCGGCGACACTCAGGCCGACGAGCACGAAGACAGCGTTCAGCTGATGACCCTGCACAGCGCCAAAGGCCTGGAATTCCCTTACGTGTTCCTCGTGGGCATGGAAGAAGGTCTGTTCCCGCACAAGATGAGCCTGGAAGAACCGGGGCGTCTTGAAGAGGAACGGCGTCTGGCTTACGTCGGTATCACCCGGGCGATGCAGAATCTGGTCATGACCTACGCGGAAACCCGGCGCCTGTACGGCAGCGAAACCTACAACAAGGTGTCGCGTTTCGTCCGCGAGGTGCCCAAAGGCCTGATCCAGGAAGTGCGCCTGTCCAATAGCGTCAGCCGACCGTTCGGCGGCAACCAGTCGATGAGCGGCAGCAGCCTGTTCAGCGGCAGCGAGATTCCGGAAACCGGTTTTGTGCTCGGTCAGGCCGTACGTCACTCGATCTTCGGCGAGGGCGTGATCCTCAACTTCGAAGGCTCCGGCGCCCAGGCCCGGGTGCAGGTGAACTTCAGCGAAGGCAGCAAGTGGCTGATGCTCGGCTATGCCAAGCTGGAAGCGATCTAACCACCGGCACTGAAGCCATGTGGGAGCGAGCCTGCTCGCGAAAGCGGTGTGTCATCAAGCATTCGATTGCCTGACACGACGCCTTCGCGAGCAGGCTCGCTCCCACAGATTATGCGGCGCAAAGGTAACAATCCCTCTGAACCTATCGCCTTTTCCTACAGACAAAAGTACATCGGCTGATTGCCTCGCCAAGCTGAACGCAACCTGTCAGGCAAAAGCCCGAAACACTCTCTCGCTAGCCAGTAACACTTCAGCTGTGCAACATGGCGCGCGTGTCTCCACAAAACGGGAATACCCTTTATGAAACGTTTTCTTAGCATCGCCATGGCGTTGTGCATCGGCCTGACGATGAGCCTCGACGCCAACGCCAAGCGCTTTGGTGGTGGCAAAAGCGCCGGCGCTGCGCCGACGCACCAGACCAGCCAGATGGCTCCTTCTTCTCCAGGCGTGGGCGGCGCAGCAGCGACCGCTGGCGCTGCCGGTGCTGCTGGCGCCGCAGCCAAGGCCGGCGGTGCTTCGCGCTGGCTCGGCCCTCTGGCGGGCATCGCCGCCGGTGGCCTGCTCGCGTCCATGTTCATGGGCGACGGCTTCCAGGGCATGCAGATCTTCGACATCCTGATCATGGCCCTGATCGCGTTCGTGATCTTCCGCTTCATCGCCGCCCGTCGTCGCAAGCAGCAGGAGCAATTCGCTCCGGCCGGCGCGCCGATGCAGCGTGAAGTGTTCGAGCAGAAGCCTGCCGCCATGGGTTCGATCTTTGGTGGTTCGGCTGCTCCGGCTGCCGCCCGTCCAGTGATCAACGCACCGGCCTGGTTCAACGAAGAGCGCTTCCTTGAAGCTGCGCGCAGCCACTTCCAGTCGCTGCAGCAGCACTGGGACGCCAACGAAATGGACAAGATCGCCGAGTTCGTGACCCCGCAAATGCTTGAGTTCCTCAAGCGTGAGCGTGCGGATCTGGGCGACGGCTTCCAGTCGACCTACATCGACAACCTGCAGGTTCAGCTGGACGGCGTCGACGATCGTGCCGACAAGACCATCGCCACCCTGACCTTTACCGGCGTGTCGAAAACCTCGCGTTTCGACCAGGGCGAAGTGTTCAGCGAAAGCTGGAACATGGAACGTCCGCAGGGCGACAACCAGCCTTGGCTGGTCGCCGGTATCCGCCAGAACGGCTGATCCCTGCTGCGCTTCACTTGCGGTAACAGAACCCCGGCCTCGGCCGGGGTTTTTCATTTCACGGTTGCATCTATGGCGAGCTACTGTATAAACCGGCCCATATAAACCGCGCCATTCAAGCAAGAGGATCCCGGACGTGGAAGAAATCATCGAACAACTGCGCGAAGCCAACGAACCCGTGCCGGTTCCATTGGAATTGCCAGACGAAGACCAATTGGTGGAGATCGAAGAAGAACTCTTCATCAACATTCCGTTCGTCTTCAAAGAGTTTTTGCTGACCGTCAGCGACGTGGTCTATGGCAGCCTCGAGCCGGTGACCGTCACCGACCCGCAATCGCACACCTATCTGCCGGACGTTGCCGCCAATGCCTGGGACGCCGGCGTGCCGCGTGACCTGATCCCGATCTGCCAGGACGGCGACGACTACTACTGCGTTGAAGAAGACGGCACCGTGGTGCTGTGGTCCGGCGAAGAAGAGCTGATCACCGAAGAATCATGGGAATCGGTGTGGCACTGGGCGCGGGACGTCTGGCTGGAAAGCTGATCCGCCACACGCCCCGGCAGGTCAATGCCCCGACGACTCCTTGTGGTTGTCGAGGGTTTCCAGCAAGGCCACCTGC
>NZ_JH635998.1:2234537-2241935 GCF_000257605.1 Pseudomonas sp. R62 | reverse complement strand
GGAAAATTCGCCAATCTGTGACAGACCCATGCCGACTCGCAGTGAGGTCCGTCCGTCGTTGCCAGCGATAAACGCACCGAGGCCGCAGGACAACATCTTGCCCAGCACCACGGCCACGGTGATTACCGCAATCGGCCAGGCGTATTCGATGAGAATCAGCGGGTCGAGCATCAGCCCGATGGCGACAAAAAAGATCGCACTGAACAGGTCGCGAACCGGCTCGACCAATCGTTCGATTTTCAGCAATTGCCGCGACTCAGCCATGATCGCGCCGATCAGGAAAGCGCCGAGCACCATGCTGTATTCAAGCTTGACCACCAGCAGGCAGAAGCCGAAACACAGGCCGAGTACGGTGATCAACAGCATCTCGTTGCTTTCGAATTTCGCCACATAAGCCAGCAGACGCGGCACCAACAGAATGCCGATGACCAGCGCGACGATCATGAACAGCGACAGCTTGCCGACCGTGGAAAACACTTCGCCCGAGCTCACCGTGCCGCTGACGGCGATGCTCGACAGCAGCGCGATGATGCCGATGCCAAGGATGTCCTCGACAATCAGCACACCGAAGATCAACTGCGCAAAGCGCTCGTTCTTCATCTTCAGGTCATTCAGCGCTTTGACAATGATGGTGGTTGAGGAGATCGCCAGAATCGCGCCGAGAAACAACGAATCCATGGTGTTCCAGTCGAACCAGCGACCGATTTCGTAGCCGATCCAGATCATCAGGATGATCTCGAGAAACGCGGCAATGAACGCCGTTGCCCCAACCTTGAACAACTTGCGCAGGCTGAACTCCAGGCCGAGGCAGAACATCAGGAAGATCACCCCGAGTTCGGCCAGGATCTTGATGGTTTCTTCGTCGTGAATCAGGCCGAACGGCGGCGTATGCGGGCCGATGATGAAGCCGGCGACGATATAGCCGAGTACCACCGGTTGTTTGAAACGATGAAACAGTACGGTCACCACGCCCGCGACCAGCATGATCACTGCCAGATCCTGAATGAAACTGATGGCATGCATGGCGTGGGCTCCTTGATGACGAGGCGCGCGGACAGACGTCAGACGTTCTGCGCGAGCAGGTAAAAATCCGCTTTTGATGTAGGAATTGCCCTTGGGCAGGGCTTTTGCAGGTTAACACCGCGACTTCGCTCTGGAAGCCGGTGCAATATATGGAAACAGATCGCTACCGGCGTGACGGCGGCCCGCCGCGCGGCGTCCCGATAACGGTGCTTTTTGAAAAGCCACCAGGTGCCCGCAGAGGCGCTTCCTGCAATCAGCCTTGATCCGTGAGAACGTTATGGAACCCGGAAACGCCCAGCTGTCGATGACGGTACTGATGACCCCCGACATGGCCAACTTCTCTGGCAATGTCCACGGCGGCACCCTGCTCAAATACCTCGACGAAGTGGCTTACGCCTGCGCCAGCCGTTATGCCGGGCGCTACGTGGTGACCCTGTCGGTGGATCAGGTGATTTTCCGCGAGCCGATTCATGTCGGCGAACTGGTGACGTTCCTCGCCTCGGTCAACTACACCGGCAACACGTCGATGGAAGTTGGCATCAAAGTGGTCACCGAAAATATCCGCGAACGCTCGGTGCGCCACACCAACAGCTGCTTCTTCACCATGGTCGCGGTGGATGATCAGCGCAAACCGGCCGCCGTGCCGCCGTTGCAACCGCAGAACAGCGAAGACAAACGCCGCTTCATGCAGGCGCAGCAGCGCCGACAGATTCGTCAGGAACTGGAGAAGCGTTATCAGGAGATCAAGGGCGACGCCTGATCAGCCTTGATTGATGTTGCCTGACAAATGGCTTTCGCGAGCAGGCTCGCTCCCACATTTGGAATGCATTCTTCCTGTGGGAGCGAGCCTGCTCGCGAATAAAGACGACCCGGTCTCAGAGACTGATCGCTGTAGCCTCGAATTTCACCCGCGGATGCGCAATGCGATCCTGCGCCCGCACCAGTTGCAGCTCGTAACTGGCGCACGCCTGGGTTTCCAGCAACACCTCATGCACTGCCGCTGCGGTGAATTCGAACGCTGCCAGCAGGCTGTCGCCCAGCAACACCCGCGCCAGGAACAGGCCAGAGGTCAGATCGCCGACGCCCACTGGCTGACGTGGAAACGCCAGCAACGGACGGCGCAGATGCCAGCTGCCCTCGGCGGTCACCAACAACATTTCGAAGCCATCCGCCGGTTTGCCCGGGTAATCCAGGTGCTTGACCAGTACCGCTTTCGGCCCGCGCGCCAGCAGCGCTCGTGCCATCGCCAAGCAATCGAACAACGACTGCGGCTTGCGCCCGGAAAAACTGTCCAGCTCCAATTGGTTCGGGCACATGATGTCCGCCACGGCCGCAGCTTCATCGAGGAGGAAATCGCTGACCTCGGTGGGCACGCTGCAACCCTTTTCCGGATGACCCATGACCGGATCACACAGGTACAGCATCTTCGGATTGACCGCTTTGATCCGCGCCACACCGCTGAGAATCGCCCGTCCCTGCGCGGCGCTGCCGAGGTAGCCGGAGAGCACCGCGTCGCAGTTGCCCAGCTCGCCAATTGCGGCGATGCCTTCGATCAGCTCGGGAATCCGCTGCGGCGCCAGCACTTCACCGGCCCACTGACCATACTGGGTGTGGTTGGAGAACTGCACGGTGTTGAGCGGCCAGACATTGACCCCGACGCGCTGCATCGGAAAAACCGCAGCGCTGTTGCCGGCGTGGCCAAACACCACGTGGGACTGGATGGCGAGCAGATGAGGCGTACGTTTCATTCGGGTCATTCCGTAAAACGATTGAAATTCAAGCCGCGCAGTATGCGACGAAACACAGCCTGTACGACAGACCGGCGAGACAGTTAAGCTGACGCCATCATTTGGAGTTCGATGTCGATGCTGACCCTGGAAAACATCTTCGTGCTGATGCTGTTCGCCGCCGCTGGTGCCTGGCTATGGCACAACCACGGCTTGCGCGAGCGCGCGCTGGAGCGGGTCAAGCAGCATTGCACCAATGTTGGCGTTGAACTGCTGGACGGTAACGTCGCGCTGAAAAAGATCGGTCTGATCAGGGATGCCAACGGTCGCCGGCGACTGGCGCGGGTCTACAACTTCGAGTTCACCGTGACCGGCGAAAGCCGCCACAACGGCACCGTCACCCAGTTCGGCGCGCACAGTGCGCAGATTGAACTGGCGCCCTACCCGGCGCCGTTCGACGATACGCCGCCGGTGGTCGAAGTCCACAAGCCTCGGGCGGAAGTCATCGAGCTGAGCCAGTGGCGCCAGGAACATACCAAGTGGAAGCCTTGAGCTGACTCACTGAATCCGGCATTCAGCCAAACCGGCTTGCAGCTGTTCGATGTTCTGCGGTTCAGCGAAGATCAGCTCGATTCTTGAGTCTTTTCGCCATTCGCTGGCTTGCCAACTCAGCTCGGCATGCTCCAGCGCATTGCCCGAAACCCAGCCATCCGTGCTGTGGATAAGCAGTTTGGCCCGCTTCCAGTCCAGCGCGCTCAGCCAATCGGCGATGCGTGCTTGATCAAATACCTGCCGCGGATGCCAGCGCCAACCGATGCTCCACCCACCCTCCTGCGCCTGACTCAGGCAAATCGGTTCGGCCGGATCGCTCCAGACCGCTGGCAGCTGTGCCAATCCAGTCGGCAGCGGCAGATGCCCTGCGCCTTCGTTCGCTTTTACTGCCAGCCCCGGCAGCTCGCTCAGAGGCAGTTGCGCTTGCTGCGTCCAGATCAGTCTGACGGGCGGCAACTGGCTGGCGATTCTGTCTCGAGCCGTTTCATCAAGATCTTCGGCCTTGTTCAACAACAGCAAACCCGCGCTGGCCAACGCTTGCTGCTGGGCGTCCGGCAGGGTTCTACCCGCGTGCAATGCCTGAGCGTCCAGAACCAGCACACAGGGCTGAACCGCCAGCACGCCCAGCCACGGCGCCTCGTTCAATTGCTTGAGCAACTGCGCCGGATGGCCCAGCCCGGATGGCTCGATAAACAGTCGATCTGGCCTGGCCTTGCGCAGCAGGCGGCCGAGGCCGATCTGGAATGGCGCGCCATTGACGCAACACAGGCAGCCCCCGGCCACCTCACCCAGTGCGATACCATCGGCGTCATTCGTCAGCAATGCAGCATCCAGACCGATCTGGCCGAACTCGTTGATCAGCACCGCCCAGCGCTCGTCCGCAGGCCGTTGCGCCAGCAACTGGCGAATCAGGCTGGTCTTGCCGGCGCCCAACGGGCCGGCGATGACGTGGGTCGGAATGTTCTGCAACATGGCGGGTACTTTCTGCGGACAGTTATTGAGGAGATCGAAGATGCGCTGGTCGGGATGGTCGTTGCTGTTGGCGCTGCTGTCGAGTGAAGCGTGGGCTCAGGCCTGCGTGGTGCACACACAGGGCGAACGGCTCGACGTCAAAGTCTGTCAGCAGAACCGGACGATTCCGCAGAAATTGTTCAATGACGGCTTCTGCCAACCGACGCTGGCCGGGCAGAAGGTCGAGGTGCAATACGTCGACCAGTGCCCCAGCGGCGCTTTCGGCGTGTGCAGCAACGCGCAAGTCGCCAATATGCCCTATCGCCAGGATATCCACTATTACGGCGTGGCCACTGATGCGGCGTATCTCAAGCCTTATTGCGAAGGCCAGAGCCAGGGCGCCTGGCGCAAGCCCTGATGTGTCAGCCGAGCCAGTCGAGGGTCAGCAACAGACGGCGTTCACCGGGTGCCGGTTGCGGCGAACGATGGATCAGGCCGAAGCCTTCATTGCCGTGCCATTTTTCGCCTTTGAGCAGCGCGACGTCGCCGCTGTTGAGCTGACGAATCGACGCTGCACCTTGCGGTTCGGCATTGGCCTGGCCAAGTTGCAGGCGATCCATCGCGCCCTCCTCAAGCCATTGGCTGCCGATGCCAGCGTAAGTTGTGATCAAGCGCACCGGCACGTGATCGACGTGGAAGCGCGGACACATGGCCTTGTCCAGCACACGCAAACGCACGCCGATACGCCGCGCACCGAGCAGGCAGGCGAAGGCACTGATCAGCCATTTAAGATCGCTCACGAAACCTTCGAAACCTTGCAGATCACGCAGCCCTGCAGCCAGACCGGCGAGATCCGGTTCGGCATCTTCGTCGGGCAATTCCAGACACAGCGACTCGGCCAAGGGCTCGTTGAGTGACAGCACCAATTGCGCAAAATCGGCAATGTGCACGGGCAGCTGACGTTGCCAGACGGCGAGATTGGTCTGGTCTTCCAGGATTCGCGTCAACGTTTCCGGGGTCACGCCCTGGTGCTGATGACGGGTAAGCAGCGGCTGATCTTGGAGTGCGAGCATCAGGCGGCCTCTTCGTGCCAAGGACCGAATGGATCAGGCAGCGAACGCCAGCCTTCTACACCCATGGCCATTTCTTCGTCGGTCAGCAGACAGGCATCGAGTTCGGCGGAGAGCTGTAGGAAATCTATGTTCTGACCGATGAAAACCAGCTCCTGGCGGCAATCTCCTACGCTTGGAATCCAGTTTCCCATGATCGCCTGGGCGCTTTCCTGATCTTCGGGCCATTGATTCTTTGGCACGAAACGCCACCAGCGACCGCCGAATCCATGACGCATCAAGCCACCGGCCTGGGACCAGCTACCTGCATCGGTGGGTTTGCTGGCGAGCCAGAAGAAGCCTTTGGAGCGCAGCAGCTTGCCGTTCAGCCAAGGCCGATCAATGAAGCTGAAGAAACGTTGCGGGTGAAATGGCCGGCGCGCGCGGTAGGCCGTCGAGGCGATGCCGTATTCCTGTGTCTCCGGGACGTGCTCACCGCGCAATTCCTGTAGCCATCCGGGCGCTTGTGCGGCCTGATCGAAATCGAAACGACCGGTGTTGAGGATTTTCTCCAGGGGGATTTCGCCCATCACCATTGGAATGATTTCAGCCTGGGCATTGAGGCGCTTGAGGATGGCGGTGAGTTCTTCACGCTCGTGCTGGCTGATCAGGTCGATTTTGCTGATCAGCAGGACGTCGGCGAACTCGATCTGCTCGATCAACAGATCGGTGATGGAGCGCTCGTCTTCTTCACCGAGAATCTCGCCGCGAGAGGCGAGGCTTTCGGCCGCCTGGTAATCGAGCAGGAAATTCACACCGTCGACCACGGTGACCATGGTATCGAGGCGAGCAATGTCGGCGAGGCTTTGCCCCTGTTCATCGCGGAAGGTGAAGGTTTCAGCGACCGGAAGCGGTTCGGAAATGCCGGTGGATTCGATCAGCAAATAATCGAAACGATCCTCGCGAGCAAGTTTGCTGACTTCTTCCAGTAAATCTTCACGTAACGTACAGCAGATACAGCCATTGCTCATTTCGATGAGTTTTTCCTCAGCGCGGTTCAGGCTGACATCGCGCTGGACTTCACTGCCATCGATGTTGATCTCGCTCATATCGTTGACGATCACCGCAACGCGCAAGCCGTCTCGGTTACGTAGTACGTAATTCAAAAGTGTACTTTTTCCGGCGCCGAGAAATCCTGAAAGTACGGTGACGGGCAACTTGGCTGACATTGGATAATCCTCATAAATGGCAGCCGATTTACGCTTTTAGGTGTGCGCTTGGCGTGTTGCGCTTCATTTAACCGGGTCAAAGAAGGCATACGATTGTGATCGGCAGCTCAGGCTGGTTGCGATTTATGTTATAGTATAACAACTTGATTTTGCCAGTCCGGCAGAGGAGATTTCGCAAATTGCTGCACCACCGATCGTGGAAACTCGCAATGAACAAGGGGTTGAAATGCCTGCTTTTGAGCTTTGCCATGTCGCTGGCCAGCCAAGCACAGGCGCACATGCCGGGGCCGGCGCACTGCACACGCAGCGCTAATCTGCTGGCGTGTGTAGACGTCGACGGCAATGCCTATAGCGTCAATACGGTAGGCACCACGCTTTACCTGCGCGGATTCGAGAAGGACGGCCATCGCTATTGGGCGCAGACCAACAGCCGCTTCGGCCAATTGACCTTTTTTACCGGCATCGCCTCCGATGGCGAGGCTTGGGTTGGCTACACCCGTCGTGTCGGCTGGACAACCATCAACCGCTTCTCCAGCTCGGGCGGTAGCAGCGTAAGGTTCACTTGCAGCCGGATGACGGGCTGCTAGTGAAAACCTTTTCATGAAAAAAGCATCGCTGAATGGATTGTTATAATGTAACGTAAAAAGAGATCAATACGACGGTCTCAACCATGAATGCTCTTACTCTCCCGGATATCGCCGCCCAATCTGCACGCTTGGCACTGCCCCTCGACTGGGTAGGCATGCGTGGGATTGCTCTACCCGTTGTGCTTGAAGGCCAATGCCTCAGCGCCAGAGTCGACGCTGGCGTGAGTCTCGATGATGGTGAAGCGCGTGGTATTCACATGTCGCGCTTGTATCTGGCACT
>NZ_JH635998.1:2219541-2234032 GCF_000257605.1 Pseudomonas sp. R62 | reverse complement strand
AAGCGCGTGGTATTCACATGTCGCGCTTGTATCTGGCACTCGAAACCCTCGAAGAGCGAAGCCTTTCTCGCGCTTTGCTGCATCAGGTACTCAAGTGTTTTCTGACAAGCCATCAAGGTCTATCCGCCTGCGCGTATCTGAATATTCACACCGAATTGTTGCTGAAACGACCCGCGTTGGTCAGCCCCTTGGCCGGCTGGAAATCCTATCCGGCGTCCATTTCAGCGAGCCTGAAACAGCAAATGTTCCACGTGGAACTAAAAATTGAACTGCCCTATTCCTCGACGTGCCCATGCTCCGCAGCCTTGGCAAGGCAATTGATCCAGCAGCAATTCGTCGACGATTTCGCCAACAAGGCTCTGCAACATGCAGATGTTTTAGCATGGCTTGGCTCAACCAAAGGGATCGTAGCGACGCCGCACAGCCAACGCAGCTATGCGCAACTGCACCTGCATCTCGACAATTTCATCGACGAGCTACCGCTGACCGCGATCATCAATGACGCTGAAGCAGCCCTCGGCACCGCCGTGCAGACCGCAGTGAAGCGCCCCGACGAGCAAGCCTTCGCACTCGCCAATGGGCAAAACCTGATGTTCTGCGAAGACGCCGCGCGCCGCCTCAATCTGGCACTGCAGCGCACGCCCGGCATCAACCAATTCCACATCCGCGTGATCCACGCCGAAAGCCTGCATGCCCATGACGCCGTCGCCGAAAGCAGCTGGCGACGGGAGCAAAAATGATCCGCTGCCAATCCTTGGTATGGGGCGCACCCGGCCAACCGCTGACGACGCCTTTGAGTCTTGAGTTCGAAAGCGCCAGCCTGACCGCAATCATCGGCGCCAACGGCTGCGGCAAAAGCAGTCTGCTGAAAGTCATCGCCGGTTTGCAGAAGCCCTTGGCCGGCAAGGTGGAAATGGCTGTTCCACGCCAAAGCGGCATTTCCTTTCTGCCGCAACAGCAACATTTGGATCGGCAGTTTCCAATCAGCCTCGAAGAGCTCATCGCCGCAGGTTTCTGGGGCCGTCGGCTCTCGACACAGCTGCGCACGCAGCGACTGAAAAACGCATTGGAAGACTGGCATTTGAGTGGGCTCGAACAGCGTCCGTTGATGGCCCTGTCCGGCGGTGAGCTACAACGTGCCCTGCTCGCGCGACTGAGCCTTGCTGACGCCCCGGTGCTGTTGCTGGACGAACCGCACGCCGCACTCGACGAACTCGGCCAGCAATTGCTCTGGCAACACATTCACCACTGGCACGCCGAGGGCCGGACACTGCTTGTGGTCTGCCATGACCTGGCGGCTGTCCGCCAACAAATTCCGCATACCCTGCTGATCAAAAACGGCCAATGCGTGTACGGAACCAGCAGAGAACTGATCCAGCCAACACCGCACATGCAGGTCGCCTGATGCTCGCCACCGTCAGCCATTTCTGGCAGCCGTTCAGCGAGTTTGTGTTCATGCGCCGTGCCTTGCTCGGCGGCCTGGTGCTGGCATGCAGCACGGCGCCCTTGGGTGTTTTTCTGATACTCAGGCGTATGAGTTTGATCGGTGACGCTGTCGCCCACGGCATCCTTCCTGGCGCTGCTTTGGGATTCTGGTTTGCCGGTTTGAGCCTTCCCGCACTCACCCTCGGTGGCTTGGGAGCCGGGCTGAGCATGGCCGGACTCGCGGCTTGGATCACCCGGCGAACGGGGTTGCGAGAAGATGCCAGCCTCGCCGCGATCTATCCGATCTCACTGGCCAGCGGCGTTTTGATCCTTGGCATCGCCGGCAAGCGCCTCGACCTTCTGCACTTGCTGTTCGGCTCAGCGTTGGCCGTAGACGGGCCGACACTGACCGGCATGCTGTGGGTCTCGGCGGTCAGCCTCATGGCGATGGCGGCGATCTACAAACCTCTGCTGCTGGACACACTGGACCCATTGTTCTTGCGCACGGTCAGTCGTCTCGGACCACTGGCTCATGGCGTGTTCCTGACTCTGGTCGTGCTGAATCTGGTGATCGGCTTTCAGGCCATCGGCGCACTTATGGTTGTCGGCCTGATGATGCTTCCGGCTGCTGCGTCGAGATTTTGGAGTCGCCGCCTACCGCCACTGATCGCCATCGCAGCAGTCATGGGCTGCGTGTCTGTGTGGCTCGGCTTGCTGCTGTCGTTCTACTACTCGCTGCCCAGCGGCCCGGCCATCGTGCTGGTCGCGGGGGTCGGCTATCTGCTGTCGGTGGTGTTCGGACCGGTTCACGGTTTGCTGCGCCGCCCGCCTTTGCTCACATCCCAATGAGGTGTTTCCCGATGCGCGCTCTACTCGTGCTGTTCAGCCTGATGCTGTCGATGTCATTGTCAGCCGCCGAAAAACTGCCGGTGGTCACCAGCTTCAGCATCCTTGCCGACATGGTTCATCAGGTCGGCGGCGAGCACGTTGAGATCACCAACATGGTCGGCGCGGACGCCGATGCGCACACCTACGAGCCGACACCGGACGATGCCAAGGCGTTGCTCAAAGCCAAAGTGATCATCAAGAACGGCCTCGGTTTCGAACCTTGGCTGGATCGCCTGGTGACCAGCACCGACAGCAAGGCAACGGTGATCAGTGCCAGTCGCGGGGTGATTCCACGTTCGCTCGATGAAGATGGCGAAACCGTTCCGGATCCACACGCCTGGCACAATCTGGCGAACGCTGAGTTGTACGTCGCCAACATCACCAAGGCGCTGATCGCCGCCGACCCGGCAAACAAGGCTGACTACGAGCGCAACAGCCAGACCTACCTCAAGCAGATCTATGCCCTGCTCGCCGAAGCCAAAAACAAACTCGGCGCGCTGCCGCCGGGCAATCGCAAGATTGTTACCAGCCATGATGCCTTCGGCTATTTAGGTCAGGCCTATGGCATCGACTTTATCGCGCCACAGGGTTTGTCCACCGAGCGCGAGCCGTCCGCCGCCGAAGTCGCTGCGCTGATCAGGCAGATTCGCCAGGCCAAGGTCAAAGCGGTGTTCATGGAAAACATCAAGGACGCGCGTCTGCTCAAGCAGATCGCGGATGAAAGCGGCGCACACATCGGTGGCACGCTGTACTCGGATGCACTGGCTTCCACCGGGCCTGCGAGCACATTTACCGGGCTGTTCGAATACAACCTCAATACGCTGTACAAGGCGTTGAGTCAGCCATGACCTGAGGTGCACTTCCGATCTATTCGCGAGCAGGCTCGCCCACAGTTGGAATGGGTTCCAACTGTGGGCGTCGCAGAGGTTTCAAGCGCGGGGTTTTACCGTGCCGCAATCCTGACCCAGCCACACCGCACGGGTTTCCAGGCTGCCCTTCTGGTTGATGCCGATAGCGTTGAAGGTGCCATTGGCAACGGTGGTGAATTCGCGGTCACTGAGGAATGTCGCCACGCCTGTGCCCTGGGCTTTCGGGCAGCTGAAGCGGAATTTCCATTGGTTGCCGGTGCGCTCGGTGATCTGCTGCTTGCAGCCCGATTGCGGGTCGGCCAACGGGATGTCGTTGGTCGCCACCTGCTGCGGCGTCAGGCAAGCGCGGATGCCTTTGCCGCCGATGTTGATGCCGTTCTTCTCCAGCGCCGCGCGCTGCTGCGGGGTGATCTGGCCTTGAATCTGGCCAAGGATCGATTGCACATCCATGGCCTGATCATCGACCTTCAGATTGCTCGAAGACATTTCCCACAACCCCGGCTGCAGCATTTGCGCCTGCGCAACCACCGGCAATGCCAAACCCAGGCCCAGCGCCAAACCCAGCAGACGAACGTTCATCGAGTAACTCCTGATCAGTTGTGGCCGTTAGACGCCGGCCGATTGTGTCGGTTCATGCGCCGATTAAATAGAGACATTCGGCGCAGAACATGGTCTGTTAAGCATTGCATCTCACGGAGCAAGGCTGCCCCATGGATTTTTTCGGACCGCACATTTTCGGTTATCTGATCGCCCTGTTGCACACACTCGGTTCGATCGCGGCAATCCATGCGGTGCTCACCGTGCGCACAGCGCAAGGCTCGATCGCTTGGGCATTGTCGCTGATCTTTATTCCCTACCTCACGCTTATTCCATACCTGGTATTTGGTCGCAGCACCTTCGATGGCTACATCAAGGCGCGGCGCCAGGCCAACGAGCAGATGCGCCTGGCCATTTCCGAATTGAACTGGCGCCCGTGGGTGGAGGAAGCCTTGGCCGCTCGCGCTTCGAGTGCCTACGCCTCATTGCGCGCGATGCCGAAACTGGGGCGCATGCCGTGCCTGGCGAACAACGAGGTGCAACTGCTGGTGAACGGCACCGCGACCTTCGATGCGATTTTTCAGGCGATCGCACAAGCGAAGGAAGCAGTGCTGATCCAGTTCTTCATCATTCACGACGATCGGCTCGGCCAGCGCTTGCGTGATTTGCTGTTGAAGAAAGCCGCCGAAGGCGTATCAATTCATTTGCTCTACGACCGCATCGGCAGCCATGCCCTGCCCCATCATTACGTGCAGGCGCTGCGTGATGCCGGCGTCGAGGTCAAAGCCTTTGCCACGCGCAGCGGCTGGCTCAACCGCTTTCAGGTCAACTTCCGCAACCACCGCAAAATCGTTGTGGTCGATGGCGTAGTCGGCTTTGTCGGCGGGCATAACGTCGGCGATGAATACATGGGTGAGAAGCCACCATTGGCGCCGTGGCGTGACACCCACGTCAAAGTCCGCGGGCCGGTGGTGGCCTGCATGCAGGAATCGTTCGCCGAAGATTGGTTCTGGGCTGCTCGTACTCTGCCGCCGTTGATCCTTCCGGATGCGTATCCGGAGGATGGCGTGCTTTGCCAATTGCTCGCCAGCGGCCCAGCGGATGCCTACGAAACCTGCTCGCTGTTTTTCGTCGAAGCCATTCACGCAGCAACGCAACGCGTATGGATCACCAGCCCTTACTTTGTCCCGGACGAAGCGGTATTTGCCGCGCTAAGGCTAGCAGTGTTGCGCGGTGTTGATGTGCGCCTGCTGTTGCCGTCGCGGCCTGATCATCGCATCGTCTATGCCGCCTCCAGCCTGTATGCCTTCGAGGCGGTGCGTGCCGGCGTGCGGGTGTTCCGCTATCGACCGGGTTTTCTGCACCAGAAAGTGGTGTTGATCGACAGCGAGATCAGCGCCATCGGCAGCGCCAACCTGGACAATCGCTCGTTTCGCCTGAATTTCGAAGTGATGTTGCTGACCGTCGACAGTGAGTTCGCCGCCGCCGTGGAACACATGCTCAATGACGATTTCGCCCAAGCCGATGAGGTGGCCAAAGAAGAAAGCCGGGAGATCCACCGCCTGCAACAGGTCGGCATGCGGATCGCCCGGCTGATTTCGCCGATACTCTGAGCGCCCCGTTTCAGGGGTGGTAGATGTCGTCGCGGGTCCAGGGCAATTCGTGGCTGCCATCCGGATGCGCCTTCACGGCGAGGATCTGATGCAGATTGATCCAGCCCCGGGCAAAGGCGTACGCGCAACCGGCCAGATACAGACGCCAGATACGCAGTGCTTGCTCAGGCACCAGTTTCGCCGCAGCTTCGAGGTTATCCTCCAGTCGCTCACTCCAGTGATCGAGCGTGCGCGCGTAGTGCAGGCGCAAGCTTTCGACATCGACGATTTCCAACCCGGCTTCACTGATCTCGGCTGAGATCATCGCCAGATGCGGCAGCTCGCCGTTGGGGAACACGTATTTTTCGATAAAGTCGCCAGCGCCGCGTCCAACCGGGCGGCCATCGGTGTGTTTGGCGGTGATGCCGTGGTTCATCACCAGGCCGCCCTCCTTCACCGCGCCAAACAGCGTTGCGCAATACTCGGCGAGATTGGCATGGCCAACGTGCTCGAACATGCCGACGCTGACAACCTTGTCGAAGCGGCCGTCCTGCGGCAGATCGCGATAGTCGAGCAATTGCAGTTCGACCTGATCTTCCAGACCCTCGGCCTTGACCCGCTCCTGCGCCAGCGCCAACTGCTCCTTGCTCAAAGTAATACCGAACACCTTTACGCCGAACTCTCGCGCCGCATACCGCGCCAAACCGCCCCAACCGCAGCCGACATCCAGCAAATACTCGCCCGGCTGCAAGCGCAGCTTGCGGCACAGATGGCGGAATTTGGCTTGCTGCGCCTGTTCGAGGGTTTCGCTACCGGTTTCGAAATAGGCACAGGAATACGCCATGTCGCTATCCAGCCAGAGCTGGTAGAACGCATTCGACAGGTCGTAGTGATAGGAAATGGCTTTGGCATCGGTGTCTTTGTCGTGATGCGCACGCACCGGCTGACTGCCTTCGTCTCCGTCGAGCAGCGCATTGCTCAACTCGTCGCAAACCCGAATGACCTCGCTGATCGAGCCCTCCAGTTCCAGCTTGCCTTCGACGAACGCCGCACCCAGCGCATCCAGGCTTGGGTGGGTGAATTGAGTAACCATCTGCGGGTCCTTGACGACGATGGTTACGCTGGGCGTCGGGCCCAGATTGAACTCATGGCCGTCCCAGAGTCGCAGGCGAAGCGGTAGCTGCAGATTCTGTAAGGCCGGTGGAAGTTGCGCGAGCATGGAAAATCCCCCCTTGTTTCAGACGTCTGATCTGAGGGTAGACCAACCTGGAAAAATAGCAGGCTATCGATTCGATCGGCCTTGTCTATCGTGATCGGCACATCGGCTGAACGCCACAGACGACGCGCCTTACGATAGATGACTGCCTGTGCACTCGGCGGTTCGATGAATTTTCTTTCATTTAGCCTGAGCGTCGAGCCTGAGCAATGGCTCCTGAAAGCGCAGCAAACGTCCGGCGTTGCCCAACACCAACAGCGTACTCAGGTTATGCAGCAGCGCCGCGATCATCGCCCCGGCCGCACCAAGCCAGCCGAACGCCGCGAAGACCACGATGGCCAGCGTCCAGCCGAGGCCGATAATCACGTTGACCTGCAAAGTACGCCGGCACTGACGACTCAGGCGCACGCAAGTACCGAGGCGACGCAGATCGCTGCCGATCAACACGATGTCGGCTGACGCCAGAGCAATGTCGGCACCGCCAGCGCCCATCGCCACGCCGACCACGCCGGCTTTGAGCGCGAGTGAATCGTTGATGCCGTCACCGACCACCATCGGGCGGAAGCCGTGATCGATTTCCTTGAGCACGCGATTGAGTTTGTCCTCCGGAAGCGCTTGCGCCTGGACTTCGTTCAGCCCGACTTCCTGCGCCAACGTTCGCGCAACGCTCTGGCGATCCCCCGTCAGCAGGAGTTGGCGTCCCAGCCCCAGTTCACGCAATTCGCTCAAGGCAAAGCGTGCTTCGGGTTTGATGCTGTCGGCGAGTAACAGCCAGGCGAGGAATTCGCCCTTAAGGGCCAACCCGGCAATCGGCCCATCGTGCTCAGGAACAAGGGTGGTTGTGATACCCAGTTGCGCGAACAACTCTGGACGACCGAGCGCAGCTTCGCCCTTCTCTGTCGTCGCCACTACGCCCAGGCCTTGGCGCTCATGGATGTTGGTCAGAGGCCAATACGCTTCCTGGTCAACCAGCCCAGCGAGTGCTCGGCTCACCGGATGACTGCTCGTCGCGCCAAGACTGGCGGCCAGTGTCTGCACTTCGGCGGTGTCCGCATCCGGGCTGTCGATCGACTGCAAACGCAAGGTGCCGTACGTCAGCGTGCCGGTCTTGTCGACCACCAGCGAGGTCAGATCGGCGAGTTCTTCGAGGAACGCCGAACTGCGAATCAGAATCCCGTGACGCGCGGCGACGGCAACACCGGCAATCGCCGTGGCCGGCGCCGACAGCACCAACGCACACGGACACGCCGCCACCAACACCGCGAGCATCGCCTGTGCATCATGGGTGACGAACCAGGTCACCGCCGCCAGCAACAAGACCAGCACCATGTAGCTGCCGGCATAGCGTTCGAGCAATCGCGTGATCGGCGGTTTCGAGCGCTCGGCGTTTTGCATCAGGGCGATGACTTTGCCCAAAGTGGATTCGTCGCCGGTGCGAGTGACTTCGACGCGCAGCAATCCATCGAGGTTGATCGCGCCGCCGAACACCAGCATCCCCATCCCCGCCTCCATCGGCACCGACTCACCGGTAATCGACGCGGTATCAAGGCTCGCCTGCCCCGATAAGACCCGACCGTCCGCCGGCACCCGATCACCGGCCCGCACCTCGACAACATCGCCAGCGCTGAGCGTGCCGTTGTCCACTTCAATGATCGAACCATCTGCTTGCAGCTTGCGCGCATGGCTGCGGGTCAACTGGCCAAGCGCATTGATCGCTTCCTGGGAGCCGATCACGCTGCGCTCCTCGAGCACATGGCCGAAGATCATGATGATCGGCAACAACGACGCGGTGAGCAGATCACCGGTCGCCCATGCACCGAGCATGGCCAGCGCGATCAACTGATCGGTGATGCCGTGCAGGCTCGGGTAACGCAGGCTGTACCACGCCGAACGCATCACCGGAACCGCTACCAGCAACGAGGCGAAACCGAGCAGCAACTGGCTGACACCGGTTTGCTCCGGGAGCATCCAGCGCCAGAGCAACCCCAGACCCAGCAATCCGAGCGCAAGCATCGCCAGGGTCAACTGACGCGCGGCGCGACGTTGTTCGGCCGAGGACAACAGACTCGGAGCAGCGGTGGTCGCCGTCATTGACTGGCTCCTTGAATGATCAATCGGGAATCGTCTTTCGGGTTGACGGTGGTGACCGACCCGGCCTGACCGAGAATTTTCGGCAGGCGTTCGCGATACAGACGCAGGAGCATTTGCGGGTCGGTAGACGTGGCCAGACTCGAGACGGTTGCGGTATCGGTCGAGGCTTTGGCAAGACGCTCGCCCGCCTGCGCGTGAGCTACCTGCAGCGTGCGGTCTGCCTGTTCGTTGGCGGACTGGGCAAGTTTCTCGGCATCGGTGCGCGCGTTAGCCACTGCTTTGTCAGCCTGCTGACTGGCCGTCAGAACCGCATTGAAGGCACTGACCGCTGGCTCCGGCAGACTTGATTGCACATCCACCCGCGACACCTCAATGCCAATACCCTGGCCGCTCGCCTTCAGTTCAGCGAGTCGCGCGTTGATGCCTTGCACCAGATCACCGCGCAATCGCTCACGACGCTCGGCCGCCTGATTGTCGGCGCCGATCAGTTCCGGGCGAGCGACCAGAATGGTGTCGAGATCTCGCGCGGCGGTCAGGGCCACGGCGCTGCGCGTCACTAGCCGATCGAGTGCTGGCAGCACATGCTCGCCTTGCAACACGAATTCGTACGGATCGGAGACTTGGTAAAACACTCGCACGTCCAGTTGCACTACGCCGGCATCGCCGGTCAATAAATAACCAGACCCGGCGAGTGCATCACTCAATGGCGTGGCGAAGGAAGCCACCCGGTCAGCCGTCAACGCCTCGTCGCTGCGCGATAGATTTTCCACTCGGCGCTCGATCACCCGATCCGCCGCCGGCAATAGAACCACCTGTTCAAAGGGTTGCGGCCACGCCCATAACAGCCCGGCATTCTGAACGCGATCCAGCGCGCCGAAGTGCAGCACCACGGCGCGGTTTTGCGGATCAATCTGCCGGACATTCGAGAACGCCCATGCCAGCGCCGCCAACAAGGTGATCGCATACAGGGCGATGAAGGTCAGACGTCCGGCCTGGATCCACGGACTGTTCAACGCATGTGTTCCACGTGGAACTTCTTCGCTCATGGTTGCGATCCGGCTTTGTTGTCGAACGTCGGTGGGCCGTCGACTAATACGCGGAAAGGCGCAGCATCGGTGCGCAGAATCAATTTGGTATCCGGCGTAACGATGGTGCCGAGGGTATCGAGGGAGCGCAGCAGGTTATAGAGCTGCGGCGAGCTGGCGTAGGCGCGACCATAAATCTGCGCAGCCTCGACCCGTGACTGTGCTTCGATATCGGCGGCTTTCACCGTCGCATCGGCCTGGACGATCCGCGCATCGCGCTCGGCGGCGGAACGGATTTGCGCCGCTTCGCGTTTGCCAACAGCCGTGCGTTCGGTAGCAATGGTTTCACGCTCGGCACGCATGCGGTCGACCGTGGCGCTGAGCGTGACCGATGGCAAAGTCAAACGCTCGATACCCACCTGCACAACGCGCACGCCATATGTAGCAAGCAACTGTTGATCGATCTGCTGACGCAACTGCGTTTCAAAATCGCCGATGCGCACTTGTTTGGCATCAGTGTTGACCAGATTCGCCAGATCGAAACTGCTGGCCGTGGTCTCCAGCGCTGAGCCGACAAAGGTTCGAATCTGCCGCGCCGCTTCGTCCGGCTGATTCTGCACGGCACGCATGAAACGCTGCACGTGTTCAGGATCACCCTGCACCTGCCACGCCACGTAGGCCTGAACGATGATGCGCAAACCGTCCTTGGTGCCGACGTCCTGCAAACCACTTGAGGTGGTACATAGACGCAAGTCCACCGGGATTGCCGCTTCGAACGGTGCCGGCCAGCGCCAGCTCAAACCGGGATCAAGCAATACCCGCGAAGGATTACCGAAACGGGTGATGACCGTGGCTTCACCGGAGCGCACTTGCACCAGACTTGCGGCGGCAATGGCAAACGCCACCAGCAACGCAGCCCAGCCCATACGCCGCCACGGAAATGGTCCGACTTCTGGCACCTCGCCGTGATGGTGGTGATGCCCATGATGATGGTGATGCCCGCCGTGGCCGTGGCCGTGGTCGTGGCCGCTGTGGTCGTGAACGTCATGAACAGGCGACTGGCTCAATGGGTGGCTCCTGGTTGAGCGGTGGTACGGGCGGGCGACGGATCAGTCGGCAGTGTGAAAGTACGCAGATCGATGGTTGGCGCATTTGCGCTCCCGCCAAGTCGATGATCGAGTATCAGCAACCTGGCTTTACTCAAGCCCTGACTGAGCTGGCTGAGATATTGCTCCAGCACGAAGGCCTGGCCAGCACTGGCGAAGGCTTTCTGTTCGGCGCTGAATTTAAGGTCTGCCGTTTGCGCAGCGGCATTGATCTCCCGCGCATTGGCCACTGCCTGATCCCGCGCCGTACTCGCCTGCAACTGCGCCTCGTTAGTGGCCTGCGCAGCCGCCCCGCGTTCGCGAGCGATCAACGCCTGCGCGCCGATCTGCGCCGCTTGCACACTGTGGTAGGCATTCGCCGCGCCGGCCGGTGGATGAATCGCTTCGACAACTGTGGCGAGGATTTCCACACCGCTGTTCAATCTGTTCAGATCGCTTTGCACTGCGCGACCGATTTCCTCGGCCAGCCCTGCCCTGTCGTCGCCGAGCAGACCGTCGAGGGTGCGCGAGGCAAAATCGTGAACCAGGATGCGGCTGGCGGTGCTGCGAATCAGCGTCGGTACATCGGCACTGTTGTAGGTCGCAGCAAGTGCCGCTTCGTCGTTCAAACCGATGCGATAAACGAAGCGCACGTCCATGTTGACGATTTGCAGGCCCTGTTGCGCGCCGCGGCTGCTGGCGATGACCTGGGATTTGTCGTTGACGTGGCTGGCGTCCCACAAACGGTTGGCGGTCAGCGGCGCCGGGCCTTCAGCGGAATCGGATTGCACGGCGATTGGCTTATCGCCGACGCTGGTGGCCAGTTCGTGGACTACGCCGTTTTCAACGGAGATCACACGCCCCAATGGCGAGGGCAAACCGGCATGCAAACCCGGGCCGAAAACCTGTACCGGATTACCGAAGCGCTCGTAGATGCCGCGACCTTGCAGGGGAATTTCATGTACGCCGCTCAGCAGCCAACCGCTCAGGGCGACCACCGCCAACACCGGCAACAAGGCCCGGCGCATGTAACTGAAGGCCCAGATCTGGCGCAGATCGATGCCGAACCGATTGTGCATTTCATGCTGCAACGCCAGCCACGGCTGCGGCGGCCAGCGCAGCATATCGGCGATAAAACTGCGCGCCAGCAGGGTCGGTTCCAGTTGTTCACGCCGCGGGCTGAAGACAGACAGTAACGCGCGCAACAGCAGTTCGCCGGCAACCAACATTGGCAGGACTGCGCTGAGCACCGCCACGCGTACCGGCCAGACTGCGCTTTCGCTGGCAAACAACAGACACAGCGCACCGATCAAGAGTGTGATGACCACCACCCGGGTCAGTTGCGCCAGCGCAGCCGCTTCCGGCCATTGCGCCGGCGGTTCCTGCGCCAGGTGCCGCTCCAGCACCAGCAGGGCAAACGCCAGCAACAACGCCAATGCCGCACCGATGCTCGCCGACAGCCCCAAGGCCGCCGCAGGCAACGTGAGATTCCACACCTGCTCAATACCAAGCAGAACCAGCAACGCCCAGCCGCCGAGCCACAACGTCGGCGCACCGATTTGTCCAAGCAGATGGCGGCCCCGCTGACTCAATCGCTCCAGCAGCCTTTCGTACCAGCCCTCGGCTGCGGCGCCCTCCTCCACGACGCTCGGTTGCGAAGCGGGCGGATGCATCACCCGCGCGCGCCATCGCGCCACCCACCACGCCGATTGCAGACCGGCGACCAGCACCAGCAACGCTGCGCCCTGATTGACCAACAACGGCAACCACAGGGACTGCGGCGCAAACAGGCAGACGAAAAACGCCAGCACCCAGCCCGACCCCGCCACTGCGCCGAGTCCATACGCCAACCGACGCAATTTGCGTGACTGCACGGCTGCCTGCTGAAAGCGCGGCAGCCCGGTGACTGGCGTGGCGTCCAACTCAAGATCGACTTGCATAACACCCCGAAAATGTAGGCTCTGCGTTCATAGCGTTACGATATAACGCAAACTGTGAAATATTCGTACACAAATACGCTTATTCAAGGATGCCGCAGCTGTCGCTTGCCTGAAGCCTTGACCGAAATGTTCGACGAAGCTCATATTACGCACATAATTTTTATCGCGACTAATCTTGGCTATCCCCTTCGAGCAATCTGGAGCAAGCGCATGAGCAACTATGACGTAGTGATTCTGGGCGGCGGCCCCGGCGGTTATAACGCAGCGATCCGCGCGGGCCAGCTCGGGCTCAAGGCCGCTTGCGTCGAAGGACGTGCGACCCTGGGCGGCACCTGCCTGAACGTCGGTTGCATGCCGTCCAAAGCCTTGCTGCACGCGTCGGAGCTGTACGCCGCTGCGGTGGGCACGGAGTTCGCCAATCTCGGCATCGAGGTCAAACCGACGCTGAACCTTGCGCAGATGATGAAACAGAAAGACGAGAGCGTCGCCGGCCTGACCAAGGGCATCGAGTTTCTGTTTCGCAAGAACAAAGTCGACTGGATCAAGGGTTGGGGCCATATCGACGGCCCGGGCAAAGTGACGGTGACCGACGCTCAAGGCAACAAGAGCGAGCTCAGCGCCAAGGACATCATCATCGCCACCGGTTCCGAGCCCACTCCCCTGCCCGGCGTAGAGATCGACAACCAGCGCATCCTCGATTCCACCGGCGCGCTGTCATTGAGTGAAGTACCCAAACATCTGGTAGTGATTGGTGCCGGGGTGATCGGCCTGGAGCTGGGTTCGGTGTGGCGCCGACTCGGCGCGCAGGTCACCGTGGTCGAATACCTTGATCGTATCTGCCCCGGCGTCGATGGCGAGGCCGGCAAGACCTTGCAGCGCGCGCTGAGCAAGCAAGGCATCGCCTTCAAACTGAGCTCGAAGGTCACCAGTGCCACCAGCTCCGCCACAGGCGTGCAGCTTAGCGTCGAGCCTGCCGCCGGTGGCACGGCTGAGCTGATCGAAGCCGACTATGTGCTGGTGGCCATCGGGCGCCGGCCGTACACCCAGGGCTTGGGGCTGGAGAACGTCGGCCTCAGTACCGACAAACGCGGCATGCTCGCCAACAAGCAGCATCGCACCGAAGCCGCCGGGGTCTGGGTGATCGGCGACGTCACGTCCGGCCCGATGCTCGCGCACAAGGCTGAAGACGAGGCCATGGCCTGCGTCGAACAGATCCACGGCAAGGCCGGCGAGGTCAATTACGCGCTGATCCCCAACGTCATCTACACCCAGCCGGAGCTGGCCAGCGTCGGCCAGACCGAAGAACAGCTCAAGGCCGAGGGCCGTGCCTACAAGGTCGGCAAATTTCCCTTCACCGCCAACAGCCGGGCGAAGATCAATCACGAAACAGAAGGCTTTGCCAAAGTCCTCGCCGACGAGCGCACGGACGAAGTGCTTGGCGTGCATCTGGTCGGGCCGAGCGTGAGCGAGATGATCGGCGAATTCTGTGTGGCGATGGAGTTCAGCGCCTCGGCCGAGGACATTGCCCTGACCTGCCATCCGCACCCGACGCGTTCGGAAGCGTTGCGTCAGGCAGCGATGAATGTCGAGGGGATGGCGACGCAGATGTAGGTTCCAAACCTTGCCGCCGTCTTCGCGAGCAGGCTCGCTCCCACTTTGGAATGCGTTCCCCCGTGGGAGCGAGCCTGCTCGCGAATGGCGCCACCCGGTCTACAGCGGCAGATGCCCCAACGGCAAAGCCCCCGGCGCTTTCACCGTGTGAATGGCAAAGTTGCTGCGAATATCGCTCACCCCCGGCAGCTTCAGCAGGTGCGCGCTGACAA
>NZ_JH635998.1:2210969-2219140 GCF_000257605.1 Pseudomonas sp. R62 | reverse complement strand
TGTGAATGGCAAAGTTGCTGCGAATATCGCTCACCCCCGGCAGCTTCAGCAGGTGCGCGCTGACAAAGCGGTCATAAGCGCGCAAGTCAGGCACCACTACCTGCAACAAAAAGTCCGATTCGCCGGACACCAGAAACGCTGAGACCACCTCAGGCAACGCAGTGACGGCCGCATAAAAAGCCTCGGCGCGTTCTTCGTTATGCCGCTCGACCTTGACCCCGACAAACACCGTCAGTCCCAGCCCGACTTCATCGCGATCCAGATTGGCCTGGTAGCCTCGAATCACCCCCGCCTCTTCCAGCATGCGCACCCGGCGCAGACACGGCGAAGCCGACAGGCCGATTTCTTCTGCGAGCTCGACATTGCTCAAACGCCCGTTGCGTTGCAGCGCGGCGAGAATCTTGCGGTCATAGGCGTCGAGTTTCATCTTTGGCAGATCCCGATAGTCTGACGGTTGAAAACCAGCAGGTTATGCCAAAGCTGCGAACAATTGAAGCCGACTACGCAAGCACCTGCCCTGCCCTCTCGCTCTAGACTGGCGCGAGCAAATCGACATCGAAAAGGGGTGTGATGTGGCAAGTCTGTGGCTGTTTATTTTGACGCTGGCTGTGGTTCTGCTACTGCCGGGACCGGACATGATCCTGCTGTTGCAAACCGGTGCGCGGCAAGGTCGAGGTGCAGCGCTGGCCACCGCGCTGGGCCTGGCCATCGCCCGCGGCTGCCACGTGGCACTGGCGGCATTGGGGCTGGCGGCGCTGTTCAAAACGGCGCCGTGGACGTTTGACGTGGTGCGCATCGCCGGCGCGGCCTATCTGCTGTGGATCGGCATCCAGTGTTTTCGCAGCTCGCTGGTGCCGAGCGTGCAAGCCCAAGAGCAGGCACCTGCTCCCGGCCAGCGGCGCGATGCGATCCGTCGCGGTTTGCTGACCAACCTGCTCAATCCCAAGGCGTTGCTGTTCTGCTCGGTACTGTTGCCACAGTTTATCGTCAGCGGCGGCGCGCCGGTGCTGACACAGTTCGCCGTGCTCGGCCTGGTGCTGGTCAGCGTCGGCCTGCTGTTCGACAGTGTTGTCGCCATGACCGGCGCGGCACTGGGCCGTTGGCTGCAACACAGTCCAACCGCCCAGCGCGCTCAGCAATGGCTGTTCGGCAGTCTGTTGATTGGCTTCGCCGTACGCCTGAGCTTCATTCAACAGGCCTAGCCTTTGCGCACCTTGCGCTGACGACGGCTGATCAGCAGTAGCGCAGCAACAGCGACCAGGATGACCGCGCCGATCTGCACCGGCCACTTGTACGGCCGCAGCGTCCCACGCACGGCATCGGTCACCTGGGTGACGTAGCGCTTGTCGGCATTCTCAAAATCCGGGTACGGGCATTGATTGCCGAAGTCTTGCGCCCACGGCACATAAGGACCTTCCTTGACGTAGCGCTGATACAGCGCACTCTGGTCTTCAAGGCTGCTGTTCCAGCCGGCGGCATTGCACAACACCGCAGCAAACGCCTGACTGGTGTGCGGCAAGTTATCGGCGGCGCGACTGGCCAGTGCCGTGGCGACAAAACGATAGTGATAACGCTGATCCGGTTGCGCGGCGCTGGCCTGCTGGCGCTGCACTTCCGCCGTGGAAATCAGCGGGCCGACATCCAGCTTCGTGCTCTCCAGCGTGTAATTGCCGCCGAAGGTGGCGTAATCAGGGGCCATCTCATAACCGAGGATGTCCATGCCCCACTCCCGGGCCGTCCATGCGGCGTTGTACAACGCACTGGCGCGTTTGCTCGGCCACCACGCCGACTCGGCCTTGAGCCGTTGCTCGCCATAGAGCCGGGCCTTGTGCTGCAGATCGTCACTGGCGAAATAACCGACCGCTTCCTCGTATCGCCCCTCACGCAGCAAGCGCCGACCGAGCAGATTGCGCAGATTGGCGGCCACCGACAGCGGCACATAGTTGTCGCGCTCCTGCTGCGTCAATGGCGGCGGCGCCGGCACGTTCTCATCGACGTACTGCTTGAGCTCATCGACCGTCAGCACCCGCTCGGCAACGGTGGCGGCATCGAACCAGTAAAGGCTGTTGCTGCGATACAGCTGCACGAACGCTTGCAGGTATTCGCCGCGTTGCAGCGCCAGGATCGCGCTTTCGCCCTCGACCCGGCATTTTGGCTGCACCGTTTCAAACGCCCAGTCCGGCGTGCGGCGATAACCCCAGTCTTCATTCTGCGGAAAGGCCTGGGCGGCTTTGGCGTAGGCGGCGGCAGCAGCAGTCGTGTCGCCGTCACGCACCGCCAGTTTTGCCCGCAGCCACCAGGCCAGTCCGCCGTCCCCGGCGTTTACCAGAAAGGCCTTGGCAGACGCGTAGTCGCCCTGTTGATAACTCATCGCTGCCAGTCGATCGGCATTGTCGAGGCTGCCACGGGTGCTGTTTTGCAAGAGAGTGACGAGTTTCTTTTCATTCGACGGCTGCTCACCGAAAGACCAGCCCTGACGGCTGACCAGCGATGCCGTGACCAGTTGCTGCACTGCTGGCTGCTGCAGCAGTTTGGCCAACTGAGATTCCGGCAACTCGGCCAGTTCGTTCATCAGTTGCTTGAGCGAGGTGTAGCCGACGGCCGAACCGTGCAGGTTCTGTGCTTCGTACAGTTCGATGGCGCCGCTCCAGTCGCCCGCGCTGCGCAACGCCCGCGCCTCTTCACCGAGGCTGGCAACGCCCAGTTCCAACGGATCGCTGAAGCCGTCGATGCTCAGTTGCCGGGCCTGCCGGAAGGCATCGCGCGCTTCTTCCAGCGCTTCGATGCGATCGTGCGCCTCGTTGCTCATGGCGAAGGCGATGCGCCCGAGGGAATACGCCGCCCACGTGCTGCGCAAAGGACGCTGGTCCGCCGGCAGCGCCAGCACCTTGTTGAAATACTCCGTGGCCAATTGATGGTCGCCGGTGGCAAAGGCCACCGCGCCGGCGACGTACAAGCGGATTTCCACCGGCAGACTGGCGCCCTGTTCCTCGGCCTGACGTGCATCGCTGAGCCCGCGAAGGCGCTTGACCACAGCGTATTGCTCGACGCTCAGGCCCACCTGCTCAGCCTGTTCGCGCGCCAGTTCTGACGCGTTGTCTTCGGCATAATCGTTGGGGTTGTGGGTCGCCGCTGTGACATTTTTCAGCCCGGCAATGGTTTTACCGAGGCGACTGACTTCGAAGCTGAAACTGCCTTCGGGCAGATCGGCGAGGGTCTGCGCGCGGTTGTCGAGCAGGCGCATCGGGAAGTCCGGGCCGCAGGCCAGCGCCGAACCCAGCGGCAGGCTGAGGCTCAGGCAAAGCAGATGGCGGGGCCAGTTACGGGTCAACATGCGAACCTCCTTGATCAATATGTGCACAACGCGCCCAACCGACAGCGCGCTGTCCGCCCGCCGGCAAGCGGCCGTCACGCAGGCGGGTGAAGGTAAGCAGATTGGCACTTTGTTGCAACGAGTAACCGGTGAGCGCATCGGCGCCTGCACAATCCCGCGCCTTTAGGGTGATTTGCGCGGGCCACGGGCTGTCGAGATTGCCGCGGTTATCGAGGTGGATGTCATACAAACCGCCCTGCTCTTTGAATGACAGGCGCAACTGACTGTTCAGCACATCTCCGCGAGCCACCGCGCGTAAAGTAGCCAGGCTCCAGGCGCGACGATCGTTGGCCAGCGGCAGGCGAAACCAGATCAAACCGGTCAGATGCTCAGGCGGATCCTCGCGCAAAGTCTTGGCCAATTGGCTGAGTTGCTGCGGATCGGCGAGCAACTCCCGGCGTTGCCCGCCGCGCTCCAGTTGCACTTCGCTTTCCACTACCGGCGCGCCACCGTCATCGCTCAACAGCGCAACGCCGTAGGCCGGCAGCGCCAGATAGAACGGTTTGTCGCTGATACGTGCCCAGGCCTTGGCCCATTTCAACGCCTGCTCGGGATCGAACAGACCCAGTCGCGGATCGCTCACGGCGTGGACTTGCAACACGCTGCTGTCGACGCTTCGCAACAGCGCCGGCAACTGCGCGCTATCGAGCCACGCCGGTAGCGCGGTGATGCTCAAAGGCAACGATGGCGGCAAGACCGCACGCAAGTGTTTGAGGAATTCAGCGTACACGGGCAGCCGTGCATTGCCGGCATCGTGGTCGATTTCGATACCGTTCAGCGTGAGGCCTTGCGCTTGCCAATCGGCAATGACCTGCAGAATCTGCTCGGTGACCTGCTGCTGGTCCAGCGACTGCAACTGGCCATCGAGGCGAATCACTGCGATCAGAGCGCGACCATCAGCTTTCAACAACGCCGGATCAACTCGCGCCCTGCTCCACCGCTCGCCGGGAAAGGCCTGCAACGCCAGCACGCGCAGTGTCGAGAAGTCAGTGCGACTGTCGTGCAATGCCGGTTCATGCGCAGGGGTCCATTGGCGTTGCCAGACGTAGAGTTGCTGGTCGAGGGCCGGCGCGACGTGTTGCTCGCAACCTGCGAGCAAGACGCTAAGGATCAGACCCGCAATAAACCGCATACCTTGAAAATCCCTGAAGCCACAGGGCTGCAAGGTTACACAAAACCCTGCGCAGACGATCAGGGTTTGCGCGCGATAATCACCTGACTCTTGGCCACCACCGCATCCAGCGCCTGCTTGATCTGTGCACCGCGCGGGGAATCCAGCACCGCTTGCCACGTGTTGGCCCAGTGCTCGAGCATCGGGTGATCGGGGTTGCTGAGATCGACCTTGGCTTCCCAGAACAACATCATCCACATCGACCAGTAGAAGCCATATTGGCTGTGGCTGATGATCTCCAGCCCGGCCTCGCTGACCATGGCCTTGAACTGGTCGTCGCTAATGATGCGTATGTGGTTGGGTTTCTGAAAATACTCCGGCGCGGCGATGTCCTTTTGCAGGTCCTCGGAGCTGGGATGCGGCACGCTCAGCAGATACAACGCGCCCGGTTTACCGACACGCACCAGCTCGGCAAGAAACTGCGCGGGATCATCAACGTGCTCGATCACCTCGGTGGAGACCACACGCGTTGCCGTTGCGTCGGCAATCGGTAGCGGGTTGCAGTCGGTAACGTGGCATTCGATGTCCCGGGCCGGCGTGTCGCTCAGACGCTGGCGGGTGGCTTCGACCTTGGCCGCATCGATATCGGCAAGAATGATCTTCGCCCCGCGCGTACCGCAGAAGTGCACGTTGCCGCCATCACCGCAACCGACATCAAGCAACGTGTCGTCAGCACTCACAGCGAATCCCGTGTACAGCTCGTGAGTCTCCTGGTTGAACCAGCCGCTGAGCTTCGCATCGTAAAGGCCGAGCATGTACGGATCGACTTTATCGGCAACCGCAGCGACCGGTTCTGCCGAAGTTTGCGCAGGCGTTGTCGCCGAGAGTTTCTTCAAAAAGCTCAGCATGAGGTGGCTCCGGGTGAGGTAACTGCAGTTCGGGAGGTGCCGAGGCGCTTGACCAGCGCAGCACCGCGATTGCGCATCGGCATTTCGACCAAGCGATAGTTGAGTTCGCTGAGCAGCGCGATCAGGCCAAAGGCAATCAGCACCGTAAGGATGGGATGTCCGGCCGGGCTCGGCAGACCGCTGCTCTGCAAGCGAAAGATCAGCTCACGCAGCAGCAGATAAGCGGGGATGTGGATCAGGTAGATGCCGTAGGAGCGGCTGCCGATCCAGGCCAGGCAGCGCTGAATGCGTCCGGCAGGCATCAGGTAGTCACGGTTGTACGAGGCGATCCAGACCAGCAGCGCACTGAGCACGGCGATCGAACCGATGCGGAAACTGGCCAAGGTAAAACGGTCGGTCGCCATGAAGCTCAACAGCACTGCAATGACAATCAAGGCCGAAATGCCAAGCCATGGTCGGCGCAAGAACGAGGGCTGCCAGCGCTGATAACCCGGCTGCGCACTCCACATCGCCAACAGTACGCCAAGGGCCAGCGCGTCGGTGCGCACTACCATCAGCAACGGCGTGCGTACGGTCAGAATCTGCAGCGCGACCAGCGCCAGCAATGCCCAGACCAGGTGTCGGCGAAACAACAGGATCAGCAACGGAAAAAGCAGGTAGAACTGCTCCTCCAGCGCCAGGCTCCAGTAAACGAAACTGCTGCCATATTCGTATTGGAAGAAGCTGTCGGCGAAGCGGAAATTGGCGTATTGCAGTACCCCGGCCAGGGTCGCCTGAAGATTGGCGGATAGCGTGCCGAACGCACCGGATCGATTGAAAAACATACAGGCCAGCAGGATCAGCGCCAGCCACAGCCAAGCTGAAGGCAACAACCGAAAAGCCCGGCGCAGCCAGAAATGGCGTACCTGTTGCCAGCGCTCCTGGCCCGTCGTGCAGCCTTGCAGCACCGGGATCAAGCTCCGGGCGATGACAAAACCGGAGATCGCAAAAAACAGGTCAACGCCCCACCACGTCTGCGCCCATTCGTGGATCCGGGCCAGCGACGGCACCGGGTCGGTGAACAGATTGTCCTGCAGATGATGGAACAACACCGCGAGCACCGCGACCGCACGCAGGACTTCAACGTCCATGATGCGCTTGCCGTTCATGCTTGAGGGGCTTCCAAGGCAGGCGCACGATGCTCGAACAACTGCGTCAGAAACCCTTGCAAACGCTGTTCAGCCACAGCCTGGCTGCAGAACGCCTGCAAACTGTCGACTGCCTGCGCGGACATATCGGCATAGCGCTGCGGCTGTTTTTTCGCGACGTCATAACTGGCCCGATAGGCCTCGCATAACGAGGTCCAGTTGGTCACGTAACGCAGGGTTCTAAAGGCCTTGCGCGGGTCGTGAGGCCAGGCTGTCAGCTCATCCGTGGACTCGATGAGAAAGGCATTCGCGGTGCTCAGGTAATCGATCATCGCCGTGGTACGCGGCGCGACCGCCGGCTTGCCGCAGGACATGAACTCCATCAGCGGCAGGCACTGCCCTTCACCGTACGAGGTGTTGACCACATACCGCGTGGCCTGCACCAGTTGCTCGTAGTCCGGATCGGCGAGGTAGCCGTAGATCAGAACGATCCGGCAGCGATAAGACTGGTTTTTGTACAAATGGTGGAGGATATCGCTGAGCGCTTCTTCGGCGTCGTGGTGAGTGAGCTTGAGCACCAGCGTCGCGTCTTCGACATCGCGGAAACACACACAGAACGCACTGAGCATGTCTTCCCAGTTCTTGCGCCCGTCACCGGGATTGAACACCGAGGTGTAAACCACACCGTCAAGCATCAGCGTCTGTTCGGAGGCCGGCGCGGCGAAGTCGATGCCGTCGCCGCTGCGCAGGTGCGCCGGCCCGAATGCATTCAGATTGAGGGTGCGGCTGTCCGCGACCAGGCCTTTGATCGTCAGGCTGTACGCGGCGGCCAGCGCTTGCTCGGGCATTTTCGCGCCACGGGCAGCAAAACGGTCCCAGACCGGCGCCGGCACCGCGACGATCGGGTACTCGGCACCCATCGCCTCATGCACGGCGTTGACCGTATAACTGGAATGGGTGATCGCCGCCCCGCAGGCATGCAAGACGCTACGCCAGTCGTTGCGCGGCTCGCCCGCGAAGGCTTCGTTGGGGATCGTGCTGAACTCCCACGCAAACACCGGCAGCGTCGGACAGGCCAGGTGAACGGGGGTGCGATGCGGCGGCGAGAACGACAGAAACACGCAAGGCTCGCCACGGCTCAGGCATTCCAGATACAGCGCATCGACTTCTGTCTGCGGATCGGCCACTTCCACCACCCGACCGATGCGTTCGAGCACCGGACGATATTCCTTGAGCACGAAGTAATAGCTGTACTCCGAACGCCCGAGGTTCTGCGCAATGGTGTGCCGGTTGGTTTCCGAATGAATGATGATCAGCATGGGGCGTTATCCGTCACAGGCGCAGCATCGGTGGGGCCTGCTGTCAGCGCAAAGAACTCCGCGAGGCGTTTGCGCACCGGCGCGAAGGCGCAGTACTGCTGCATGCGCGCGACGGCGGCGGCAGACATCCGCTGATACTCCTGCGGCTGGGCCTTGGCCATTCGATAGCTGTTTTCGTAGGCGTTTTTCAGCGAGCCCCAGTCGGGGCGGTGCCGCAGCGTGCGGTAGATGATCCGCGTGTCCTGCGGCCAGATCGTCAGCTCTTGACTGGACTTGACCACGAACGCCACCGAGTCATCGATGTAGTCTTTCATCGCCGTGTGATCGGGGGCG
>NZ_JH635998.1:2206021-2208560 GCF_000257605.1 Pseudomonas sp. R62 | reverse complement strand
TTTCAGCGGAGTTCCTCAGTTTGCAATGGGGCCTGAGTGAAGGCTGGCCAGTGCTGGTGACGCGTCCGTTCAACCACATCGGCACCGCGCAGAAAGACAGCTTCGTCATCGCCAGCGCCGCCCGGCAGATCTGCCGTATCAGACAGGGTCTGCAAGCGCCGCAATTGCAAGTCGGCGATATCGACGTTACGCGGGATTTTCTTGATGTCGGCGACGTGATCGCAGCGTATTTCGCCCTGCTGGAAAACGGCGCACCGGGGCAGGTCTACAACATCTGCTCGGGCCGCGAGCAAAGCATTCGCAGCCTGATCGAGCAATTGGCCGATCTGGCCGAAGTCGACGTAGAACTGGTGGCGGATCCGGCGCGCATGCGGCGCGCCGACCAGCGCCGCGTCTGCGGCAGTCACGCAAAACTGGCCAGCGCCACAGGATGGGCGCCAGCCACCACCACACAACAATCCCTGCGGGCGATCCTGTCCGACTGGGAGACGCGAGTACGACAACAATGACAAAAAGTGCACTGATTACCGGGATCACGGGCCAGGACGGCGCCTATCTGGCCAAACTGCTGCTGGACAAGGGTTACAAGGTTCACGGCCTCGTCGCCCGGCGCAGCAGCGATTCACGCTGGCGCCTGCGCGAGACGGGTATCGAAGCCGATATCGTCTACCTCGACGGCGACATGGCGGACGCCTGCTCGGTCCAGCGTGCGGTAATCAAATCGGCACCGGACGAGGTCTACAACCTCGCCGCACAGAGTTTTGTCGCCGCCTCGTGGGATCAACCGGTGACCACCGGCATCGTCGATGGGCTGGGCGTGACACACCTGCTCGAAGCGATCCGCCAGTTCAGTCCGCACACGCGTTTTTATCAGGCCTCGACCAGCGAAATGTTCGGCCTGATCCAGGCTGAGCAACAGGACGAAAACACCCCGTTCTACCCGCGCAGCCCTTACGGCGTGGCCAAGCTCTACGGACACTGGATTACCGTCAACTACCGCGAAAGCTTCAACCTGCACGCCAGCAGCGGCATCCTCTTCAACCATGAATCACCGCTGCGCGGCATCGAATTCGTCACCCGCAAAGTCACTGACGCCGCCGCGCGCATCAAGCAGGGCAAACAGCAGGACCTGGCGCTGGGCAACATCGACGCGAAACGCGATTGGGGCTTTGCCGGCGATTACGTCGAAGCCATGTGGCTGATGCTGCAGCAGGACAAACCCGACGACTTCGTGGTCGCCACGGGCGTCACCACCACCGTGCGCGAAATGTGCCGCATTGCCTTCGATCACGTTGGCCTTAACTACCGCGATTACGTGAAGATCGACCCGGCGTTCTTCCGCCCGGCCGAAGTCGAAGTGCTGCTCGGCAACCCGGCCAAGGCCCAGCGTGTGCTGGGCTGGAAACCGAAAACCGACCTGGATACCTTGATCCGCATGATGATGGATGCGGACATGAAACGCGTCGCCAAGGAGTAGGCCATGCTGATTCCGGTGATTCTGTCCGGCGGTGCCGGCACCCGTTTGTGGCCGGTGTCCCGCGAGGGCCACCCCAAGCCGTTCATGACCCTGCCCGACGGCCAGTCGCTGCTGGGCAAGACCTACCAGCGCGCGGCGGCGTTGCTGGATGGCTGGGGCGACATCGTCACGGTGACCAACCGCGAGTATTACTTCCAGAGCAAGGATCACTACTGCGCGGCGCATGTGTCGCGCCATCGCGGGCACTTTCTGCTGGAGCCGAGCGGGCGCAACACCGCACCGGCGATCGCAGCGGCAGCACTGTCATTGCAGGCGCTGCATGGTGACGACGCAATCATGGTGGTGATGCCGGCGGATCATCTGATCGTCAATCAGGACGCCTTGAAGAGTGCGGTCGAGCACGCAGTGAATCTGGCGAAGGACGGTTATCTGGTGACCTTCGGCGTGGTCCCTACCGCGCCGGAAACCGGCTTCGGCTATATCGAGACCGGTGCGCCGCTGGACGCCAGAGGCGCGGCCAAAGTGCAGCGCTTCGTCGAAAAACCCGACCTGCAGACCGCCACGCATTACCTGGAGAGCGGCAACTTCCTGTGGAATTCGGGGATGTTCTGCTTCACCACTGCGACGCTCATTGCCGAACTGCAACTGCACGCACCCGAGTTGCTGGAACAGACCCGCGCCTGCATGGCCGTCAGCGCGCCGATCGAAACCGTCGGCTGCCTGCAACAGGAACTGTCGCCGACGCTGTTTGCCCAGATAACCGACATCTCCATCGACTACGCGTTGATGGAGCGCTCGGAAAAAGTCGTCGTGGTCCCAGCCGGATTCGACTGGAGCGATATCGGTTCGTGGGGCGCCGTTGCGGCGCTGGTGCCAGCCGACGCCGACAACAATCGCGCCCACGGCCAGGCGATCTTCATCGACAGTCACAATAACTTCGTGCAGAACGAAGGCCGCCTGGTGGCCGCTGTCGGCGTGGATAACCTGATCATCGTCGACACCGCCGATGCGGTACTGGTGGCCCATGCCGACCGCGCCCAGGATGTACGCCGCGTCGCGAAG
>NZ_JH635998.1:2193854-2205964 GCF_000257605.1 Pseudomonas sp. R62 | reverse complement strand
CCGCGCCCAGGATGTACGCCGCGTCGCGAAGCAACTGAAGGAAAAAGACCACGAAGCCTACCGCCTGCATCGCACGGTCAGCCGCCCGTGGGGCACGTACACCGTTCTGGAAGAAGGCCCGCGCTTCAAGATCAAGCGCATCGTGGTCAAACCCGGTGGCAAGCTGTCTTTGCAGATGCACCATCACCGCAACGAGCACTGGGTGGTGGTCGAAGGCATGGCCAAGGTCACCAACAACGGTTCCGGCACGACTCTGGTCGCCAAGAACGAATCGACGTTCATTGCTGCCGGCCACAAGCATCGCCTGGAGAACCCCGGAGTGATCGACCTGGTCATCATTGAAGTGCAAAGCGGCGAATATCTGGGCGAGGACGATATCGTTCGCTTCGAAGATCAATACGGCAGGACGGTCTGAATGCTGCTTTCCCTGTACCGCTCGCTGCACAACTACCGTGGATTCATCCTCGGCAGCGTGCAGCGCGAGTTTCAAGCGCGTTATCGCAACTCGCTGTTCGGCGCGCTATGGCCGATCTTCAATCCGCTGTCGATGATCATCGTTTACACGGTGATCTTTTCCCAGATCATGCGCGCACGTTTACCGGGTGTGGACGACAGCATGGCCTACAGTGTCTACCTGTGCGCTGGTCTGCTGGCCTGGGGACTGTTTTCCGAAATCACCCTGCGCAGCCAGAACATGTTTCTGGAAAACGCCAACCTGCTGAAGAAAATCAGCTTCCCGAGGATCTGCCTGCCGGTGATCGTGCTAATCAACGCCGGGATCAATTTCGCCATCATCATCAGCCTGTTTCTCGGATTTCTGCTGGTCACCGGGCGCTGGCCGGGGATGGCTCTGCTGGCGCTGATTCCGCTGATTGCTGTGCAAATGATGTTCTGCGCCGGGCTGGGCATGGTCCTTGGCGTATTGAACGTATTCTTTCGCGATGTCGGCCAGTTGTTCGGCATCTGCCTGCAGTTCTGGTTCTGGCTGACACCGATCGTCTACCCGATCACGATCCTGCCGGAATGGGTGCAGCGCCTGCTGCAACTCAACCCGCTGACCAACCTGTTCAGCAGTTATCAGAACCTGTTTCTCTACGGTCAGTGGCCGGTATGGAGTTCGCTGCTGCCGGTTTTCATTACCGGCGTGGTGTTCTGTCTGATCGGTCTGCGACTGTTTCGCCAGCGCGTCGGCGAAATGGTGGATGAACTCTGATGGGATATATTCGCGTCACCGGCCTGGGCAAGGCCTATAAGCAATACCCAAACCGCTGGGCACGGCTGGCTGAGTGGCTGATTCCGTTTTCGCCGATCCGCCATCAACAGCACTGGGTGCTGCAAGATGTCGAATTCGAGATTGCTCCGGGTGAAGCGGTGGGTATCGTCGGCGCCAACGGTGCAGGCAAAAGCACCTTGCTGAAAATGATCACCGGCACCACTCAACCCACCCAAGGCAAGATTGAATTGCAAGGGCGCGTCGCAGCCCTGCTGGAGCTGGGCATGGGTTTCCATCCGGACTTTACCGGTCGGCAGAACGCAATCATGGCCGGTCAGTTGTTGGGCATGCAGCTTGAAGAAATCCAGGCCCTGATGCCCGATATCGAGCGTTTTGCCGAAATCGGCGAAGCCATCGATCACCCGGTGCGCACTTACTCGAGCGGCATGCAGATGCGCCTGGCGTTCAGCGTCGCCACGGCTCGGCGCCCGGACATCCTGATCGTCGACGAAGCACTGTCGGTGGGCGACGCCTATTTTCAGCACAAGAGCTTCGAACGCATCCGCAGCTTTCGTAAATCCGGCACGACGTTATTGATCGTGTCCCATGATCGTTTCGCGATTCAGTCGATTTGCGACTCGGCGATCCTGCTCAAGGACGGGCGCGTGGCCATGCGCGACAAACCGGAGCCGGTTCTGGATTATTACAACGCGCTGATGGCCGAACGGGAGGGTCAGGTCGTACGCCAGGAAACGCTCGCCGGCGGCGAGGTGCAAACGGTTTCCGGCACCGGCGAGGCGGCGATTCTCGGCGTACGCCTGCTCGATGAAAACCAGCGCAGCATTGACGCTGTCGAAGTCGGCCAACCGGTGGTGCTAGAAGTGCAGGTCGAGGTACGCGAGGACATCGAACGCCTGGTGCTGGGCTTTATCCTCAAGGATCGACTGGGCCAGATGATGTACGGCATCAACACCCACCGGCTGAACAAGGCATTGACCGATCTGCGCGCCGGTGAACGCTTCACTTATCGCTTCGCCTTCATCATGGGCCTGGGCAAAGGCAACTATTCGGTGTCCCTTAGCCTGTCGCGTCTGGACTCGCACCTGGATCGCAATTTCGAGTGGCGTGACTACGCACTGGTGTTCCACGTGATCAACAACCCACGGGAGGATTTCGTCGGTTGTGCCTGGCTCGACGCAAAAACCACCATTACCCGTGAAACCGAGGCCCGGCCTGTCGAGCGTGCGCCATGACCCGCCTCTTGGTTGAATGCACTCACGTATTCAAACACCCCAAGGTCAATTCGGGGATTCAGCGCGTGGTGCGCAACGTCATCAAGCAGCTGCCCGCCAGCGCTGACGGCGTTGAGTGCATGCCGGTGGTGGTGATCAATCGCCAGCTCTACCGCGTGCTGCAACTGGCGCCTCTCGATACACCGTTCTGGAACAGCCTGGAAACCTTCGGTGAACGCCTGGAGCGCCTCGCCCATCGTTTCTGGCAGTGGCATCAGCGCCGCGATGCGCTATGCACTTCGAAACTGGCGCGGCGGCTCCTTTATGTCAGCTATCGGTTGACCCAGTTTGCCGTGCTCGGCCTGCCGATTCGGCTCGTCAGACGGATCAACCGCAGGCAGCTGCTTCAACGTTGCTCGCCGCTTCAACACCATCAGGGCGATCAACTGGTGCTGCTGGATTCATCCTGGCACTCGGACTTTTTCGCCCATGTCGAGCAGCTCAAACGCGACGGCGTCGGCATGATCGCGGTGATCTACGACCTGATTCCGCTGACGCATCCGCAGTTTTACGACACGCGTCTGGTCGAAGTTTTCAATGAGTGGTTCGACTGGATTACCCGCACGGCCGACGGCTACATGGCAATTTCCGCCACGGTGCGTGATCAGGTGCGTGGTGAATTGCAACGCAGAATCGGTGCCGAGCAGACTGAAAAGCGCTGGTTCGATTACTTTTATCTGGGGTCCGAGCTCGACCTGCATCACGGCACGGCAACGATCGAACCACGCCTCAAGGATCTGTTCGCTGCATCCGGCCCGGTATTTCTGATGGTCAGCACCATCGAGCCGCGCAAGAACCATGGGTACCTGCTCGACGCCTTCGAACGCGCCTGGGCTGCCGGCTCGACGGCACGCCTGTGCATCGCCGGACGTATCGGCTGGAAATGCGACGCGCTGCTCGAGCGAATCCACAATCATCCGGAACTGAATCGGCGCCTGTTCATGTTCAATGACCTGAGCGACACCAGCCTGGAATACGCATACACGCAGGCCAGCGCGCTGGTCTTCCCCTCGTTCGTTGAAGGCTTCGGCCTGCCGCTGGTGGAAGCCATGCAGCGCGGTTTGCCGGCAATGGGCAGCGACATCGCGGTATTCCGCGAAATCGGTGGCCAGTTCATGGCGTATTTCGATCTGCTGGATCCACAAAGCCTTGCCGATCTGATCGAAACCTATCAGCGCAGCGGACAGTTTCCCGCCGCCCGCGACGTCGCTGACTGGCGCTGGATCGGCTGGCGCGAGGCCAGTGAGCAGTTGGCGACACGCAGCCTTGCCCATGTTCAGCAGGCCCCGCGCGTGCAAGCGAGGCCGCATGCGCATTGCTCTTAACGCCCGCATCCTGCAAGCACCGCGCACCGGCATTGGCCACTACGTCGCCGAACTGGTCAACGCCTTGCGCAGCGAACCCGATGTGGACGTAAGCCTGTTTCACGGATGGGGCTGGAGTTCGGCCCTGCCGGCCGCAGCCATGCCCGGCTACTCGCGCATGACGCCATTGCTGCGGAAAATTCCCGGGGCCTATCAGGCGCGCCGCTGGCTGGAGCAGAAACGTTTTGATCAGGGGCGTGCACAAGGGCTCGATCTTTATCACGAGCCGAGCCTGTGGCCCCTGGCCTTCGACGGCCCGACCGTGATCACCCTGCATGATCTGACGCACCTGCATTTTCCAGAAACCCAGCCACCAGCACGTTTGAGGGAAATCGAACGTCGTCTGGCCGCCGGCGTGGAGCAGGCGCGGGTCATTCTGACCGATTCGCAGGCGATCGCTGACGAGGCGCAAACCTATTTCAACCTCCCTGCACAGCGATTCGTGGTGGCGCCGTTGGGTGTGGCCGAACGCTTCCATCCTCGGCCACTTGAGGAAATCGACAGTGTGCTCAAGGCTCACGCCGTCCAGGCGCGGGAATATTTCCTCTGTGTCGGCACCCTGGAGCCACGCAAGAACCTGAGCCTGGCGTTGCAGGCCCACGCCATGCTGCCAGACGCTGTGCGCCAGCGCTTTCCCTTGTTGATCGCGGGCATGGCCGGTTGGCAGCGCGAGCAGTTCAGCGAGCCACTGCGCCAGGCATTGGCGAGCGGCCACGTGTGCCTGCTCGGCTATCTGCCCGATGAGCAATTGGCCCAACTGTTGGCCGGCGCCCGGGCGCTGATATTTCCATCATTGTATGAAGGCTTTGGCTTGCCGGTGCTGGAAGCCATGGCCAGTGGCACGCCGGTGGTGACCACCCGTTCTTCGGCGATGCCGGAAGTGGCCGGTGCGGCTGGCAACTATATTGAAGCGGACGATGCCGAGGGCGTGCGCGATGCAATGAGCCGTCTGCTTGACGACTCGCAGCATTGGCAGGCCTGCCGCGAAGCAGGATTGCAGCAGGCGCGGCTTTTTTCCTGGCAACGTTGTGCACAGGCTACGGCCGGTGCCTATCGCCAGGCCATGGGAGGTTGAATGCGCGTTCTTCATTTCTTCAAGACGTACCTGCCCGATTCGGTCGGCGGCATCGAACAAGTCATCTTTCAGTTGTGCGAAAGCGGCGCCCAGCATGGCATCGATGGGCAAGTGCTGACCCTCAGCACCAATCCGACGCCGCCTGTGGTGCAACTGGGCCAGCACGAAGTACATCGGGCGAAGCTGGATATTCAGTTCGCCTCGACCGGTTTTTCCTGGAGCGTGTTCAAGCAGTTCCGTGAGCTGGCCGCCGAAGCCGACGTGATCAACTATCACTTCCCGTGGCCATTCATGGACCTGGTGCATTTCGCCAGCGCCGTGAACAAGCCGAGCGTGGTCACCTATCACTCGGACATCATTCGCCAGAAGCATCTGCTCAAGCTCTATCGGCCACTGATGAATCGCTTCCTCGCCAGCGCCGACCGCATCGTTGCTGCATCGCCGAACTATCTGCACACCAGCGATGTGCTGCAGCAGTTTCAGGACAAGACCCGCGTTATCCCCTACGGCCTGAATAAAGCAGGTTATCCACAGCCTGATACCGAACGCATGAACCGCTGGCGCCAAGAGCTTGGGGATAAGTTCTTTCTGTTCGTCGGGGTGATGCGTTATTACAAGGGGCTGCACATCCTGCTCGATGCGCTCAAAGACATCGATTATCCCGTGGTGATCGTCGGTGCCGGTCCGCTGGAGCAGGAACTGCATGCACAGGCCGCCGCGCTGGGCCTGCGCAATATTCACTTTCTCGGCCGACTGAGTGACGAGGACAAAGTGGCGTTGCTGCAATTGAGTTACGCGATCGTATTTCCTTCGCACCTGCGCTCCGAGGCTTTCGGGATTTCGCTGCTCGAAGGCGCGATGTACGGCAAACCGATGATCTCCAGCGAAATCGGCACCGGCACCAGTTTCATCAATATCCACAACGAAACCGGACTGGTGGTGCCACCGAGCAATCCACAGGCCTTTCGTGAAGCCATGCGTACGCTTTGGGAAAACCCTGAGCGTGCTGCCGAGATGGGGGTCAAAGCGGAAGCGCGCTATCGGCAGTTGTTCACCGCCGATGAGATGGGTCGCAAGTGGACAGAGCTGTATCAGGAACTGCTGGCTGAAAAGGCTCTGTCCTACGCTTGAGTGGAGATCACGCGGTTTTCTGCAACCCTGCCACCGTACGCGGCATCGCGACAAAACCCGGCAACGCTTCGATCCGTGCCAGCCAGGCGCGAACATTGGCGTAGTCATCCAGCGAGACATTGCCCTCCGGCGCGTGAGCAACGTAGCTGTAGGCAGACACGTCAGCGATGGTCGGCTCTTCGCCCGCCAGATACGCTGTTTTGCCCAACTCCAGCTCCATGACCTTGAGCAGGTTGTGCGCACGGCCAATGACTTCCTCGGCATTCAGTTGCGCACCAAACACCGTGATCAGGCGTGCCGCCGCCGGGCCAAAGGCAATCGGTCCCGCCGCTGCCGACAGCCAGCGCTGCACATGCGCTGCGCCCACCGGGTCGGCCGGCAGCCAGCGTCCGTTGCCGTATTTCTGCGCCAGATAAACCAGAATCGCGTTGGAATCGGCCAGCACCACGCCGTTGTCATCAATCGCTGGCACTTGGCCAAAGCTGTTGATCGCCAGGTACTGCGGCTGCTTGTGCTCACCTTTGGCCAGATCGACGAAGATCAGCTCGGTCGGCAGTTGCAGCAGCGACAGCATCAACTCGACGCGGTGCGCGTGACCGGAACGGGGAAAGTTGTAGAGTTTGATCGCTTGCATGGTCGACTCCGCTGGAAAGTGACGTCGCTACGGGGATGAGCGCGCCGATGGAGTCATCATCCATGGGTTGCCGGAACAACAGAATAACCACCCACTGCAATCGATTATTTCATCTCGTGCAATAACGCCGCTGCGTTCAAGGCCGGATGCTCGCGCAGCGCCTTCACGGCGAAGTCGACAAAACTGCGGATCCGCGCCGGCGCCTTGCGCCCGCCTTGATACACCACATGGATCGGCAACGGCGGCAATTCAAACTCGGCGAGGACGATTTCCAACTCCCCCGCCGCGACTTTGTCCGCCACTTGATAGGACAGCACTCGCGTCAGGCCCAGGCCTTTGCGCGCAGCGGTGATCGCCGACTGATTGGCCGTGACGGTCAGGCGCGGTTCGGTGCGCACACTGAGTGCTTCACCGCCGTCGAGAAACGGCCAGTTGCGTTGCTGACCGATCGCCGACGTCGCCACCACCGGCAGCCCGGCCAAGGCCTGCGGATGCTCCGGGCGGCCATGTTCAGCCAGAAACCCCGGCGAAGCGCAGATTACCCGCCGCACTTCCCCGACGCGAATCGCATGCTGATTGCTGTCCGGCAGCTCACCGATGCGCACCGCGACATCAATGCCCTCCTCGACCATGTTGACGACCCGGTCCAGCAACAGCGCATTGATCGACACATCAGGGTAGCGACAGAGGTAATCGGCCATGACCGGAGTGACGAACAGATCGCCAAACAGCACCGGCGCAGTAATCGTCAACTGCCCGCGCGGCAAGGCATGGCTGCCTGCCGCCGAATCCTCGGCCTCCTGCACCTCGGCAAGAATCCGCCGGCAGTCATCGCAGTAACGTTGCCCGGCTTCAGTCAGATGCACAGTGCGCGTGGTACGCACCAGCAACTGCGTACCGATATGCTGCTCCAGCGCCGCCACCGCCCGGGTGACGCTCGCCGCCGACAGACCCAGACGCCGCGACGCCGCCGAAAAGCCTTGCTCCTGGGCGACAACAACGAAGATCTGCATTTCCTGAAAGCGGTCCATCGAATTCCTCCGGGCGGATACGACAATCGCAGCCGAGGCTGCGATTGTGGGAGCTTGGATCAACGGTGGATAACTTATTCCACGGTGACCGATTTCGCCAGGTTGCGCGGTTGATCAACGTCGGTGCCCTTGAGCACGGCGACGTAGTACGACAACAGTTGCAACGGGATCGTATAAAGGATCGGCGAGAGAATGTCGTGGATGTGCGGCATTTGCACCACGTGGGTACCTTCGCCGTTGGTCATCGCAGCCTTCTCATCCGCGAACACGATCAACTCGCCGCCGCGAGCGCGGACTTCCTGCAGGTTGGATTTGAGCTTTTCCAGCAGCTCGTTGTTCGGCGCGACAGTGACCACCGGCATGTCGTTATCCACAAGTGCCAGCGGGCCGTGCTTGAGCTCGCCGGCCGGGTAGGCCTCGGCGTGGATGTAGGAGATTTCCTTGAGTTTCAATGCACCTTCCATCGCGACCGGGAATTGCGCGCCACGGCCGAGGAACAGGGTGTGGTTTTTCTCGGCGAACAGCTCGGCGATTTTTTCCACGGTGCTGTCCATCGCCAGCGCTTCGCCGAGACGGGTCGGCAGGCGACGCAGTTCTTCGACGAGTGTGGCTTCGACGCCATTAGCCAGAGTGCCGCGCACCTGACCCAGCGACAGGGTCAGCAGCAACAGGCCGACCAGTTGCGTGGTAAAGGCTTTGGTCGAGGCCACGCCGATTTCGCGACCGGCCTGGGTCAACAGGGTCAGGTCGGATTCACGCACCAGCGAGCTGATGCCGACGTTGCAGATCGCCAGGCTGGCGAGGAAGCCCAGCTCCTTGGCATTGCGCAGGGCCGCGAGGGTGTCAGCGGTCTCGCCGGACTGCGAAATGGTCACGAACAGCGTGTCCGGCTGCACCACCACTTTGCGATAACGGAATTCGCTGGCGACTTCGACCTGACACGGAATACCGGCCAGTTCTTCGAGCCAGTAACGCGCGACCATGCCGGCGTGATAACTGGTGCCGCAGGCGACAATCTGCACATTGCGCACTTTGGCAAACAGCTCGGCAGCTTGTGGACCGAAGGCCTCAACCAGCACCTGATTGTTGCCCAGGCGACCTTCGAGGGTGCGTTGTACCACCGCCGGTTGTTCGTGGATTTCCTTGAGCATGTAGTGGCGGAACTCGCCCTTGTCGGCGGCTTCGGCACCGTCGGTGTACTGCACGGTCTGGCGCTCGACAGCGTTGCCGTTTACGTCCCAGATCTGCACGCTGTCGCGACGGATTTCAGCGATATCGCCTTCTTCCAAATACATGAAGCGGTCAGTGACCTGACGCAGAGCCAACTGGTCGGAAGCGAGGAAACTCTCGCCCAGGCCCAGGCCGATCACCAATGGACTGCCACTGCGCGCGGCGACCAGACGATCCGGTTGCTGTGCGTTGATCACTGCCAGACCGTAGGCGCCATGCAGCTCCTTGACGGTCGCTTTGAGCGCGGCAGTCAGGTCCGGTTGTTCCTTGAGCTTGTGGGTCAGCAGGTGCGCGATGACTTCGGTGTCGGTGTCCGAGCTGAACGCATAGCCCAGCGCTTTCAGCTGTTCGCGCAGAGCTTCGTGGTTCTCGATGATGCCGTTGTGCACCACCGCAATGTCACCGGAAAAATGCGGGTGGGCATTGCGCTCGCACGGCGCGCCATGGGTAGCCCAACGGGTGTGGGCGATACCGAGGCGCCCGGCCAGCGGCTGTTCGGCCAGCGCGGTTTCCAGTTCGCTGACCTTGCCTGGACGGCGCATGCGTTCCAGGGTCTGGTCGTTGGTATAAACCGCCACACCGGCGCTGTCATAGCCGCGGTATTCGAGGCGCTTCAGGCCTTCGAGAAGGATGGCGGTGATATTACGTTCAGCTACTGCGCCGACAATGCCACACATGGTTATTTCTCCTGACTGACAGCCGCACAGATCAAAGTGATCCCACGGGCCTGAAGCTGATCGCGTGCCTCGACAGACAGGCGATCATCGGTAATGAGGGTATGGATGCTGCTCCAGGGCAGCTCCAGGTTGGGAATCTTGCGACCGATCTTGTCGGCCTCGACCATGACGATGACTTCGCGCGCAACGTCGGCCATCACCCGGCTGAGGCCGAGCAGTTCATTGAAGGTGGTGGTGCCGCGCACCAGATCGATACCGTCAGCGCCGATGAACAGTTGATCGAAGTCGTAAGAGCGTAGTACCTGCTCGGCGACCTGGCCCTGAAAGGATTCCGAGTGCGGATCCCAAGTGCCGCCGGTCATCAGCAGCACCGGCTCGTGTTCCAGTTCGCTCAAGGCATTGGCGACATGCAGCGAGTTGGTCATCACCACCAGACCCGGTTGCTGGCCCAGTTCGGGAATCATCGCGGCGGTGGTGCTGCCACTGTCGATGATGATGCGCGCGTGCTCGCGGATGCGTTTGACCGCCGCGCGGGCGATCGCCTGCTTGTACTTGGAAATACTCTGCGCCGTTTCTGCGACCAGCTCTTGCGGCATGGTGATCGCCCCGCCGTAACGACGCAGCAACAGACCATGGGTTTCCAGCGCCGCGAGATCCTTGCGAATCGTAACTTCGGAAGTTTCGAAACGCTTGGCCAGCTCGTCGACACTGACTTCGCCCTGCTCATTGAGCAAGGCGAGAATGTTATGGCGACGTTGAGGAGTATTGCGCTTGGACATGGCAGCTTAAGTTTCGATTCGAAAGATAACGCAAGCAATGAAACTCTATCGAAAGGTTGCCGTCAAGACGCGGGGAGAAAAATTCAGAAAGATTGAAATGCCTGTGGGAGCGAGTCCGCTCGCGAAAGGGCAGTCTCAGCCACTGAAGACGTGACTGACAGACCGCATTCGCGAGCAGGCTCGCTCCCACAGGAGGTTGTGGATAAATCAGGATTTCTTGATTTTTTCCGGGCGCTTCCAGCCGTCAATGTTCTTCTGACGGGCTCGGCCAACCGCAAGCTGAGCGTTATCCACATTTTGCGTAATGGTAGAGCCAGCTGCAGTGGTTGCACCGTTGGAGATATCCACAGGGGCGACCAGCGAGTTGTTGGAGCCGATGAACACGTCAGCGCCCAGGACGGTTTTCCACTTGTTGGCGCCATCGTAATTGCAGGTGATGGTGCCGGCGCCGATGTTGGTGCGTGCGCCGATCTCGGCATCGCCCAGATAGGTCAGGTGGCCAGCCTTGGCACCTTCGCCCATGTGAGCATTTTTCAGCTCAACGAAGTTACCGACATGGGCGCGCGCTTCGAGCACAGTGCCCGGGCGCAAACGCGCGAAGGGACCGGCGTCGCTGCCTTCACCGAGAATGGCACCTTCGATATGACTGTTGGCCTTGATTACCACGCCTTTGCGCAGGGTACTGTCCTTGATCACGCAGTTCGGGCCGATCTGTACGTCGTCTTCAATGATCACCTTGCCTTCCAGGATCACGTTGATGTCGATCAGCACATCGCGGCCTACGCTGACTTCGCCACGCACATCGAAACGCGCCGGGTCACGCAGGGTCACGCCCTGAGCCATCAGGCGACGGCCGGCGCGCAACTGGTAATGACGCTCCAGTTCAGAGAGCTGCTTGCGATCATTGGCGCCCTGCACTTCCATCGGGTCGTGCGGTTGTTCGGTAGCCACGACCAAACCATCGCTGACCGCCATTTCGATCACGTCGGTGAGGTAGTACTCGCCCTGCGCATTGTTGTTCGACAGGCGACTCATCCAGTCCGCCAGACGATCGGCCGGCACAGCGAGGATGCCGGTGTTGCCTTCGGTGATCGCACGTTGCGCTTCGCTGGCGTCTTTGTGCTCGACGATTGCCGCAACCTTGCCGTCAGCATCACGCACGATGCGGCCGTAACCGGTCGGGTCGTCCAGCTCAACAGTGAGCAAACCCATCTGGCCCGGCACGACATGCTTGAGCAGACGTTGCAGGGTTTCGACTTCAATCAGCGGCACATCGCCGTAAAGAATCAGCACAGTGTCGGCATCAATGAATGGCACCGCCTGGGCGGTGGCATGGCCAGTGCCCAGTTGCTTGTCCTGCAACACGAAATTCAGGTCATCAGCTGCCAGACGCTCACGCACCACATCGGCACCGTGACCGATCACCACGTGAATGCGCTGTGGATCAAGTTGCCGAGCGCTGTGGATAACATGGCCGAGCATGGAGTTGCCGGCAATCGGGTGCAGCACTTTGGGCAGCGCCGAGCGCATGCGAGTGCCTTGACCGGCCGCGAGGATAACGATTTCGAGAGACATGACTGGCTACCAATCCTGGGTGGTCAGCAACTGCGACCGGTTTGTGGGAATTCGGAAAAGAAAAAAGGGTAGCCGAGGCTACCCTTTTTTATCAATCGCACAATAAGCG
>NZ_JH635998.1:2179264-2193397 GCF_000257605.1 Pseudomonas sp. R62 | reverse complement strand
ATCAATCGCACAATAAGCGGCTGACGGATTAACCGCCAAACTTCTTGCGGATCTGCTGGACGGTGCGCAGCTGGGCTGCAGCCTCGGCCAGACGTGTGGCAGCGGCGCCGTAATCGAAGTCCGCGCCTTTTTCGTTCAGGGCATTCTCGGCAGCCTTGAGAGCTGCCTGAGCCTGAGCTTCATCCAGGTCGGCGGCACGTTGCACGGTATCGGCAAGTACCTTGACCATGTTCGGCTGAACCTCGAGGAAACCACCGGAGATGTAGAACACCTCGGCTTCCCCGCCTTGCTTGATCAGGCGGATCGGACCCGGCTTGAGATTAGTGATCAGCGGCGCGTGACCCAGAGCGATACCAAGATCACCCAGTGCACCGTGCGCAATCACCATCTCGACCAGGCCGGAAAAAATTTCCCCTTCCGCGCTGACGATATCGCAATGGACTGTCATAGCCATCTGATTGCCTCAACCTAAATTAGCGCCCGTTGCCGGGCGCCGGGATTACAGTTTCTTGGCTTTCTCGATCGCTTCTTCGATGCCGCCAACCATGTAGAACGCTTGTTCTGGCAGGTGGTCGTAGTCACCGTTGAGGATGCCTTTGAAGCCAGCAATGGTATCTTTCAGGGAAACGTATTTACCCGAAGCACCGGTGAAGACTTCAGCCACGAAGAACGGCTGCGACAAGAAGCGCTGGATCTTACGAGCACGGTTAACCAACTGTTTGTCGGCTTCCGACAGCTCGTCCATACCCAGGATCGCGATGATGTCTTTCAGCTCTTTGTAACGCTGCAGAACATACTGAACGCCGCGAGCGGTGTCGTAGTGGTCCTGGCCGATCACGTTCGGGTCCAGCTGACGCGAAGTCGAATCCAGTGGATCTACCGCCGGGTAGATACCCAGGGAAGCGATGTCACGGGAGAGAACGACGGTGGCGTCCAAGTGGGCGAAGGTGGTCGCTGGCGACGGGTCGGTCAAGTCGTCCGCAGGTACGTATACCGCTTGGATCGAGGTGATCGAACCTTCCTTGGTCGAAGTGATACGTTCTTGCAGAACGCCCATCTCTTCAGCCAGGGTCGGCTGGTAACCTACTGCCGAAGGCATACGGCCCAGCAGTGCGGATACTTCAGTACCGGCCAGGGTGTAACGATAGATGTTGTCGACGAACAGCAGAACGTCGTTACCTTCGTCACGGAACTTCTCGGCCATGGTCAGGCCAGTCAGTGCTACGCGCAGACGGTTTCCCGGCGGCTCGTTCATCTGACCGTAAACCAGCGCCACTTTGTCCAGAACGTTGGAGTCCTTCATCTCGTGGTAGAAGTCGTTACCCTCACGAGTACGCTCACCCACACCGGCGAACACGGAATAACCGCTGTGCTCGATGGCGATGTTACGGATCAGTTCCATCATGTTTACGGTTTTGCCTACACCGGCACCACCGAATAGACCGACTTTACCGCCCTTGGCGAACGGGCAGACCAGGTCGATAACCTTGATGCCGGTTTCCAGCAGGTCGTTGCCGCCTGCTTGCTCGGCGAACGAAGGTGCTGCGCGGTGAATGCCCCAGCGCTCTTCGGTGTCGATCGGGCCAGCTTCATCGATCGGGTTACCGAGGACGTCCATGATCCGGCCCAGGGTTGCTTTACCGACCGGTACGGAGATGGCTGCGCCAGAGTCGGTGACTTCCAGACCGCGCTTCAAGCCCTCGGTGGAACCCATCGCAATGGTACGCACCACGCCGTCGCCCAGCTGCTGCTGAACTTCCAGGGTGGTTGCGGCCGCGCTTTGTACAGTCAGCGCGTTGTAGATGCTCGGTACGCTGTCGCGTGGAAATTCCACGTCGATAACGGCGCCGATGATTTGAACGATACGTCCGCTACTCATAGCTGGATCCTCTGAATATTTGAACCGTTAAACCGCGGCAGCGCCGCCGACGATTTCCGAGATCTCTTGGGTGATCGCAGCCTGACGCGCCTTGTTGTAGATCAGCTGCAAATCGCTGATCAAATCACCGGCGTTGTCGGTAGCGTTCTTCATCGCGATCATCCGCGCAGCCTGTTCAGCCGCGTTGTTCTCGACCACCGCCTGGTAGACCTGCGACTCGACGTAACGGACCATCAAGCCGTCAAGCAGCTCTTTGGCGTCCGGTTCGTAGAGATAGTCCCAGTGGTGCTTGAGATCCTGATCCGGGGTTGCCACCAGTGGAATCAACTGCTCCACGGTAGGCTGTTGCGTCATGGTGTTGATGAACTTGTTGGACACCACGGACAGGCGGTCGATACGGCCGTCCAGGTAGGCATCCAGCATCACCTTGACGCTGCCGATCAGGTCATTGATCGACGGCTCTTCACCCAGGTGGCTGATAGCTGCAACGACGTTACCGCCGAAGTTGCGGAAAAAGGCCGCACCCTTGCTACCGACTACACACAGATCAATCTCGACGCCGTTTTCGCGGTTTACCGCCATGTCCTTGACCAGGGCCTTGAACAGGTTGGTGTTCAAGCCGCCGCACAGACCACGGTCACTGCTCACGACGACATAACCGACGCGCTTGATTTCGCGGTCGATCATGAACGGGTGGCGGTATTCCGGGTTGGCGTTGGCCAGATGCCCAATTACCTGGCGGATACGCTCCGCATAAGGACGGCTAGCAGCCATGCGCATTTGTGCCTTGCGCATTTTGCTGACCGCCACTTTTTCCATGGCGCTGGTAATCTTTTGCGTGCTTTTGATGCTCGCAATCTTACTGCGAATCTCTTTTGCGCCTGCCATGTAACACCTATCAGGTTAGCAAGCGGGAGCCTCGCGGCTCCCGCTGCGGCTTACCAGGTTTGGGTGGCCTTGAACTTCTCGATACCGGCTTTCATGCCAGCGTCGATTTCGTCATTGAAGTCACCTTTAACGTTGATCTTGGCCATCAAATCGGCGTGATCGCGGTTGAAGAAAGCGATCAGCGCTTGTTCGAAGCTGCCGACCTTGGCGATTTCAATGTCAGTCAGGAACCCACGCTCAGCGGCATACAGCGACAGCGCCATGTCAGCGATCGACATTGGTGCGTATTGCTTCTGCTTCATCAGCTCGGTAACGCGCTGACCATGCTCAAGTTGCTTGCGGGTCGCTTCGTCCAGGTCAGAAGCGAACTGGGCGAATGCCGCCAGTTCACGGTACTGAGCCAGAGCGGTACGGATACCACCGGAGAGCTTCTTGATGATCTTGGTCTGAGCGGCACCACCCACACGGGATACCGAAACACCGGCGTTCACTGCAGGGCGGATGCCCGAGTTGAACATGGCCGATTCCAGGAAGATCTGACCGTCGGTGATGGAAATCACGTTGGTCGGAACGAACGCGGAAACGTCGCCAGCCTGGGTTTCGATGATCGGCAGTGCGGTCAGGGAACCGGTTTTGCCGGTCACTGCGCCGTTGGTGAACTTCTCTACGTATTCTTCCGAAACGCGGGATGCGCGCTCCAGCAGACGGGAGTGGAGATAGAACACGTCGCCTGGGTAAGCTTCACGGCCTGGTGGACGGCGCAGCAGCAGGGAAATCTGGCGGTAAGCCACTGCCTGCTTGGACAGATCGTCATAAACGATCAGCGCGTCTTCACCGCGGTCGCGGAAGAATTCACCCATGGTGCAACCGGAGTACGGTGCCAGGAATTGCAGCGCAGGAGATTCCGAAGCACTGGCAGCCACGATGATCGTGTTGGCCAGGGCGCCGTTTTCTTCCAGCTTGCGAACCACGTTGGCGATGGTCGATTGCTTCTGACCGATTGCAACGTAGACGCAGAAAATGCCGCTGTCTTTCTGGTTGATGATCGCGTCGATCGCCAGAGCGGTTTTACCGATCTGACGGTCACCGATGATCAGCTCACGCTGGCCACGGCCGACAGGGATCATGGCATCGACAGCCTTGTAGCCAGTCTGTACAGGCTGGTCTACCGACTTACGCCAGATCACGCCTGGAGCAACTTTCTCGACCGCGTCGGTCTCGGTGTTGCCCAGTGGACCTTTGCCGTCAACAGGGTTACCCAGAGCATCGACTACGCGGCCCAGCAATTCCTTACCAACAGGAACTTCGAGGATGCGGCCGGTGCACTTGGCGCTCATGCCTTCAGCCAGCGACTGGTAGGAGCCCAATACCACGGCACCTACGGAGTCCTGCTCCAGGTTGAGAGCCATACCGTAGACGCCGCCCGGAAACTCGATCATCTCGCCGTACATGACGTCGGCCAGACCGTGAATCCGCACGATGCCGTCAGATACGCTGACGACAGTGCCTTCGTTACGGGCTTGGGAGGTCACATCGAGCTTGTCGATGCGGCCCTTGATAATTTCACTTATTTCGGAAGGATTGAGTTGCTGCATTGCTCTGCTGCCCCTTCAAACTCAAGATTTCAATGCTTCGGCAAGTTTCGCGATTTTGCCGCGAATCGAGCCATCGATAACCAGGTCGCCGGCGCGGATCACGACACCACCAATCAAGGCAGCGTCCTCCGCAACTTGCAGGCGCACTTCCCGGTTGAGTCGTGCACTGAGAACCTTGGCGAGTTTGTCTTGCTGTTCTTGGTTCAATGCAAATGCACTGGTTACTTCAACGTCTACCGATTTCTCTTGTTCGGCCTTGTACAGGTCGAACAGAGCGGCGATCTCCGGCAGAAGCAGGAGACGGTCGTTCTCGGCAACGACGTTGATGAAATTGCGTGCCTTTTCATCAAACTTGTCGCCGCACACGTCAATGAACGTGGCGGCCTTTTCTGCGCTCGTCAGTCGCGGGGCCTTGAGCACGCGCTGCAGGGTGTCGTCTTGCGACACCGCTGCTGCCAGGCCGAGCATGGCTGACCAATTGGCCAGTTGCTGGTGGGCCTGAGCGTGCTCGAAGGCCGCCTTAGCGTAAGGTCGGGCCAACGTGGTCAGTTCTGCCATGATCGCCCTCGCTTAGATTTCAGCAGCCAGTTGGTTAACCAGCTCTGCGTGCGCGTTTTGATCGATTGTGGCACCCAGGATCTTCTCGGCGCCGCCGACAGCCAGCAAGCCCACTTGGGCACGCAGCTTGTCTTTGACGCTGTTCAGTTCCTGTTCGATCTCGGCTTGAGCCTGAACCTTCACACGGTCAGCGTCGATACGGGCTTTTTCAACAGCCTCTTCGACGATCTGGTTACCGCGTTTCTTGGCTTGCTCGATGATTTCAGCTGCCTGAGCTTTCGCTTCGCGCAGTTGCTGACCCGCTTTCTCTTGGGCCAACTCCAGGTCGCGAGCTGCACGGCTGGCAGCGTCCAGACCATCAGCGATCTTCTTTTGACGTTCGTGCAGAGCAGCGATGACCGGAGGCCATACATACTTCATGCAGAACAGTACAAAAATCAGGAACGCAACGGACTGGCCAATCAGGGTCGCATTAATGTTCACGCCAACACCTCGCAGTTACGTTGTCCATCACACCAAATTACCCGGAAGATCCGAGTAATCAGCCAGCGATCTGACCAACGAACGGGTTCGCAAAGGTGAAGAACAGAGCGATACCAACACCGATCATGGTTACGGCGTCGAGCAGACCGGCAACGATGAACATTTTCACTTGCAGCATTGGAACCATTTCTGGCTGACGCGCTGCGCCTTCCAGGAACTTGCCGCCCAGCAGGCCGAAACCAATTGCGGTACCCAGTGCGCCCAGGCCGATCAACAGTGCAACAGCGATAGCGGTTAGACCAACTACAGTTTCCATCTTTCCTCCCGACTTTTACGTCGTATGGTTTAGGTTTTTTAGATTAAAGCGGTAAAACAAATCGTTTCAGCTGCCCCGCAAGGAGCTCCCTCCCGTTTGACCGGGAGGAACATCAGACTAGTCGAGACTGGTCTTAATGGTTTTCTTCGTGCGCCATCGACAGGTAGACGATGGTCAGCATCATGAAGATGAACGCCTGCAGGGTGATGATCAGGATGTGGAATACAGCCCACGCCCACTGCAGAACAACGCCCAGGCCGCTGAGCCAGAGCAGGCCGCTGCCGAACATCACAGCGATCAGAATGAACACCAGCTCGCCGGCATACATGTTGCCGAACAGACGCAGAGCCAGAGAGATCGGCTTGGCGATCAGGGTGACGAATTCCAGCAGGAAGTTCACCGGGATCAGCAGGGCCTGAACGAAGATGTTCTTGCTGCCGAACGGGTGCAGGGTCAGTTCGCCGATGAAGCCGCCGATGCCCTTGACCTTGATGCTGTAGAAAATGATCAGTGCGAACACCGAGAACGCCATGCCCAGAGTCGCGTTCGGGTCGGTAGTCGACACGGCGCGGAACGGGATGTGGGCATCGCCGGAGATCAGGATGGCCAGCTGAGGAATCCAGTCGACCGGTACCAGGTCGACGGCGTTCATCAGGAACACCCAGACGAAGATGGTCAGCGCCAGCGGTGCAATCACCGGGCTACGGCCATGGAAGCTGTCTTTCACGCTGCCATCGACGAATTCGACCAATACTTCAACGAAGTTCTGCAAGGCACCCGGCTGACCCGACGTCGCTTTCTTCGCCGCCATGCGGAAAAGAAGAACGAAGATCAGACCCAGCGCGACCGACCAGCCGAGGGTATCGACGTGGAAAGCCCAGAAGCCCATTTCCTTGGCCTCTGCTGCGGTGTGGGCAAAGCCCCAGCCGCCGTTGGGTAGCTGACCGAAAGTCAGGTTCTGCAAGTGGTGCTGGATATAGCCCGAAGCGGTTGTCTCTGCCATGGTTGCCTCAAACGCCCTAAGGTCTCGAAAGTCTTGTTCTCATCAGCAGGGGAGCGAACCAGCTGACCGACTGCGTCAGCACGAACACGCCGAATACTGCGATCGGCGCCAGTGGCTTCACACCTGCGAACACCAGTGCAAACAGCACTGCCGTCAAAATAAGTTTGCCTGCCTCGCCGGCATAAAAAGACCGGACGATGGACTGGGCTGCTCGGGCGCCGGAAAACCGAAATGCCCTGTGAGCGAAATAAACATTGGGCAGCAAGGCTATCAGGCCTCCGCAAAGTCCCGAGTATCCGGCAACGACTCCATGCCATTGCCAGAGCGCCAAAGCGGCAATGAGCAGAATGACAAATTGAGCCATCAACACCGGAAAAACCGCCAGGCGATGGAAAGGCAAGCGGTTTGGCGTGCGGGTTTCCATCACAGTTGCTCTCCAATGGTCGGCTGCCGAAATTCAATAACTTGGCATAATTTGTGCCGACAAAATGCGCGCAGAGTATAGGGGCGGTTCTGCCCCTATTCAACTGTCAGGTAGTGATTTCCGACTGCGCGCTACATGAGGAAATGTTTCAGCGGATGTGTGCGAGCACACCTTGAAGCTCGTCAAGCGAGTTATAACCAATCACCAATTGGCCTTTGCCCTTCTTGCCATGGCGAATCTGCACCGCAGAGCCTAGGCGCTCGGCCAAACGCTGCTCGAGGCGAGCGATGTCCGGGTCGGGTTTTGCAGCTTCCACAGGCTCCGGTTTGCCACTCAACCACTGGCGAACCAGTGCCTCGGTTTGGCGCACAGTCAGCCCTCGTGCGACAACATGTCGCGCCCCTTCGACCTGCTGATTGTCCGGCAGACCGAGCAAGGCACGCGCGTGACCCATTTCCAGGTCACCGTGCGACAGCATCGTCTTGATCACTTCAGGCAGTGCAATAAGTCGCAACAGGTTAGCCACAGTCACCCGCGACTTACCCACAGCCTCGGCGACCTGCTGCTGAGTCAGCTGGAATTCCTGCTGCAAGCGCTGCAAGGCGACGGCTTCTTCGATCGGATTGAGGTCTTCACGCTGGATGTTCTCGATCAGCGCAATCGCAATGGCGGTTTCATCCGGCACATCGCGAACCATCGCCGGGATGGTTTCCTGCCCGGCCTGCTGACTGGCGCGCCAGCGGCGTTCACCGGCAATGATCTCAAACCGACCGCCGCCAATCGGGCGCACCACGATCGGCTGCATCACGCCTTGGGCCTTGATCGACTGCGCCAGCTCTTCCAGGGCCTGCGGGTCCATGTCACGGCGCGGCTGATATTTGCCGCGCTGCAGCAGGTCCAGCGGCAGGTGTTGCAGTTCGCGGGTGTCGGCCTGCGCGGCTTGTTCTTCCAGCGCGCTGACCGTCGGACCACTCAGCAGTGCATCCAGTCCACGTCCGAGACCTCGTTTCTTGACGGCCATGGGGATTCCTTAAGTTGGCTGAGCAGCAGCAATGCGTGAATTTTTGCGCTGACGACGAACCATCTCGCCCGCCAGAGCCAGATAGGCCAGAGCGCCACGCGATTGCTTGTCGTAAGCCAGCGCCGGCATGCCGTAGCTCGGTGCTTCGGCCAAGCGAATGTTGCGCGGGATCACCGTGTCGTACAGCTGATCGCCGAAGTGTTCCTTGAGCTGCGCCGAAACATCGTTCATCAGGCTCAGGCGCGGGTCGTACATGGTCCGCAGCAGGCCTTCGACTTTCAGGTTCGGATTGAGCAGTTCAGCGATGCGCTTGATGTTATCCACAAGGTCGCTCAAACCTTCCAGCGCAAAGTATTCGCACTGCATGGGAATAATCACCCCATCAGCGGCGACCAGTGCATTGAGTGTGAGCATCGACAGCGACGGTGGGCAGTCGATCAGAATGTAGTCGTAGTTGTCCCGGATCGGCGCCAGCGCACTGCGCAGACGGCTTTCCTTCATCTGCATTTCCAGCAGCACCACTTCGGCCGCGGTCAGATCGCGGTTGGCCGGCAGCAGTTGATAACCGCCGTGCTCGGAGAAGTGCATGGCCTGGCCCAGATCGCATTCACCGATCAGCAGATCGTAGACCGAGTTTTCCAGACCATGTTTATCCACACCGCTACCCATGGTGGCGTTGCCCTGTGGATCGAGATCGATCAACAGCACCCGGCGCTTGGTCGCGACCAGGGATGCTGCGAGGTTGATGCAGGTGGTGGTCTTGCCCACACCACCCTTCTGGTTCGCTATCGCGAATACCTTAGCCATTCTTGCTTGTGTTCCCAATCATGCCGTGCGGCGCAGTATCAGCAGATGGCGTTGGCCTTGGCAACCGGGGACGGCCAGGGCGTGTTCGCTATCGAGTTTGAAATCTGCCGGCAATGCTACCAGCTCATCGGCCGGATGAACGCCCTTCATTGCCAGCCAGCGTGTATCGGCATCGCCCAAGTGGCGAGTCCAGTTGGTAAAGTTTTCCATGCTGCTGAATGCCCGGGAAATGATCCCGTTGAATGGCTGCGCAGGCTGGAAGGCTTCGACGCGACTGTGGATAACTTGCAGGTTATCCAGCTTCAGCTCCAGTTTGACCTGAGTCAGGAAGCGGGTTTTCTTGCCGTTGCTGTCCAGACAGGTCACCTGCGAGTCCGGATACAGGATCGCCAGCGGGATACCAGGCATGCCACCGCCACTGCCGACATCGAGCCAGCGACCGTTTTCGATAAACGACATCACGCTGAGACTATCGAGCAAGTGCCGCGAAACCATTTCGTCTGGATCTCGCACGGCGGTCAGGTTGTAGGCCTGGTTCCATTTGATCAACAGGGCCAGATAACCCAGCAGCAATTCGTGCTGGGTTTCTGTGAGATTGACACCGAGCTCGCGGGCTCCTGTGGATAACTCTTCGGCATGTTGCGAAGTGACCTTGGCACTCAAGCGCTTTGCTCCAACTGACGGCCCGCGCCGCGTTTTTTCAAATGAATCATCAACAGCGAAATCGCTGCCGGGGTCACGCCCGGGATCCGCGAAGCCTGGCCCAGAGTCTCGGGACGTGTGGCGCCGAGCTTGCTCTGGATCTCCTTGGACAGACCCGAGATGTTGGTGTAATCGATATCCACAGGCAATTTCGTGTCTTCGCTGGCGCGCAGACGGGCGATTTCGTCCTGTTGGCGGTCGATGTAACCGGCGTACTTGGTCTTGATCTCGACCTGCTCAGCGACCTGTGGATCTTCCGCGCCCTGCCCGGTCACTTCGACCAGACCGGCGTAATCGATTTCCGGACGGCTCAACAGGTTGAGCAGGTTGTACTCGTGAGTCAGCGGCGTGCCAAATTTCTCGGCAATCGCATCGCCCTGCGGGGTGTTCGGCCGCACCCAGGTGCTTTTCAGGCGCTGTTCTTCAAGCTCGATGCTTTCGCGTTTCTTGCAGAAGGCCGCCCAGCGCGCGTCATCGACCAGACCGAGCTCGCGACCTTTTTCGGTAAGACGCAGGTCGGCGTTGTCTTCGCGCAGAATCAGGCGGTACTCGGCTCGGGACGTGAACATGCGGTACGGCTCTTGGGTGCCGAGGGTGATCAGGTCGTCGACCAGAACGCCGATGTACGCTTCATCGCGGCGCGGACACCAGGCTTCTTTGCCCTTCGCGCGCAGTGCAGCGTTGGCCCCGGCGAGCAGCCCTTGAGCGCCAGCTTCTTCGTAACCGGTGGTGCCGTTGATCTGCCCGGCGAAAAACAGACCGCCGATGACTTTGGTTTCCAGGCTGTACTTCAGGTCGCGCGGATCGAAGTAGTCGTACTCGATCGCATAACCCGGACGCACGATGTGTGCGTTTTCCATGCCGCGGATCGATTGCACGATCTGCAATTGCACGTCGAACGGCAGGCTTGTAGATATCCCGTTCGGATACAGCTCATGGGTGGTCAAACCTTCCGGTTCGATGAACACCTGATGGCTTTCCTTGTCGGCAAAGCGATGAATCTTGTCTTCGATCGACGGGCAATAACGCGGGCCGACGCCTTCGATCTCCCCGGCAGCGGAATACATCGGCGAACGATCGAGGTTCGCCGCGATGATTTCGTGGGTACGCGCATTGGTATGGGTAATCCAGCAACTGACCTGGCGCGGATGCTGTTCCTTGTTGCCCATGAACGACATCACCGGGATCGGAGTGTCACCCGGCTGCTCGGTCATCACCGAGAAATCCACCGACTTGCCATCAATACGCGGCGGTGTACCGGTTTTCAGGCGCCCGACACGCAATGGCAACTCACGCAGACGGTGGGCCAGAGCAATAGACGGTGGATCACCGGCGCGACCGCCGGAGAAATTCTGCAAACCGATGTGGATAAGTCCGCCGAGGAAGGTACCGGTAGTCAACACCACGGAATCAGCGAAGAAGCGCAGACCCATTTGCGTGACGACACCCCGGACTTGTTCATGCTCGACGATCAGGTCGTCAGCAGCTTGTTGAAATATCCACAGGTTCGGCTGGTTTTCCAGGATTTCGCGGACAGCGGCTTTGTAAAGAATCCGGTCGGCTTGCGCACGGGTCGCCCGTACGGCCGGACCCTTGCGGCTGTTCAACACGCGAAACTGGATGCCGCCCTTATCGGTAGCCATGGCCATCGCGCCGCCGAGGGCGTCGATTTCCTTGACCAGGTGGCTTTTGCCGATGCCACCGATGGCCGGGTTACAACTCATGGCACCGAGGGTTTCCACGTTATGCGTCAGCAACAGGGTTTTTGCCCCCATGCGTGCTGACGCCAGTGCTGCCTCGGTACCGGCATGACCGCCGCCGATGACGATCACTTCAAAACGGGAAGGGAAATCCACCACGCACCTCGTGCCTGCTTAAGTAGGTCATTCAGGAAATAGTTGAGCTCAGGTTTCTGGACCTGGTCGGCAAGTATAGGGACTTCGCCCTTTCTAAAGAACCCTTTGCACAAAATTTAACCAGCTGTGGAGAACTCGAGGTTAAAAGAATAAAAAAGAGAGAAATTTATAAAACCTTTGTTTTTATGTTTATTCTTACTGAACCACCTTTCTGTGGATAGATCGCTACAGGCCTTGTTTTTCAACATGTACAGAGATCCAAAACTCTGTGCTCATCTGGCAATGAGGCCATTGGATAACCGGTTTAAGCCTGTGGATGAATCGGTTGGTTATCCACAGTGCCGGTTATATCCAGTTTTCCACCCCATTTATCAACTGCCCTCAGTAGCAGTTATTCACAGGGCTTAATCCACAGAAAAGCGCCAACAAGGTTTTTTTCCGGACGCAAAAAAGCGCCAGCGAAGGATCGGTGACGCTTGGCAAGCCAAGGGCAGGAAAATGAAAAGGCTATTGTGAGAGGACGTAACAGAAGCTAATAATAGCCATTATCATTAACTCGTCAGTTTTCCCATGTCCCTACCCGCCCACACCGCTGCGATCGAGCGAATCTACGAGCAACATCATTCGTGGCTGTATGGTTGGCTCAAGGGCAGACTGCACAACGGCTGCGATGCAGCCGATGTGGCGCATGACACGTTTTTGCGAGTTCTGGCCGCGCGCAATGCGGCTCATATTCGTGAGCCGAGGGATTACCTGACGACCATTGCACGCGGGCTGCTCATTGATCGTTATAGACGCAGGGCCATTGAAAGCGCTTATCTGCAGGCCCTCGCAGCTCGGCCGGAAGCGACGACCGTCAGCGAAGAAGACAGAGCGCTGATCATTGAAACCCTGGTTGCTGTGGATAAAGCATTGACCGGATTGGGCACGCGCACACGGCAGATCTTCATGCTTTCGCAAGTCGACGGACTGACTTATCAACAGATCGCTGTGCAATTGGAGGTTTCGCTGACCACAGTGAAAAAACACATGGTTCGCGCCCTGACTGAATGCGCGCTGATCATGGCGCAACCATGATGGCCGTCGCTACAGACCGTCAGGTCTTCGAAACTGCCGCCAGCTGGTATGTGCAGTTTCAATCCCAGCCACCGACCCCTGCCGAACAGAAAGCCTGGCAGTTGTGGATAGACAGCGATCCGGCGCATCTGGCGGCGTGGAACCAGATGGAACAATTACAGCGCCACCTCGGTACGCTGCCGCAGGATCTGAAACGACGTGCGCTCAATAGCGGCCAACAAAGACGCCAGGTACTCAAACTGCTATTGCTTGCGGCGGGAACAGGTTTCGTTGGCTGGAACGTTCAACGCCACACCTCCCTCGGCAACGTCTGGGCCGACTATAAAACCGGTGTGGGTCAGCGTCGCACCATCAGCTTGGCCGATGGCAGCCAGATCCAGCTCAACACCGACTCGGCCATTGATGTCTCTTTCGACGCAGCACAACGCCTGATTCAACTGCGTGCCGGTGAAATCCTTGTCCAAACCGGCAAGCTTGGCGATCAGCGGCCGTTTTATGTGCAAACCCGCGAAGGGCGGATTCAAGCATTGGGCACCCGGTTCTCGGTGCGTCAGATGCCGAACTCAACCCGGGTCGGCGTACTGGAGGATCGAGTCAGTGTTCAACCTGCGCAGTCATCCACTGCTGCGCTCATCCTGAAAGCAGGCGAAGGCGCGGATTTCGACAGTCGGCACATCGGCCTCAGGCAACCCTTCCAGTCATCAGAAGTGGCCTGGATCAACGGCCAGTTGATCGTTCTCGACGCGCGCCTGGGCGATGTCATCGCAGAGTTGGGGCGCTATCGCAGTGGTGTATTGCACTGTGATCGCCGCGCTCGGGATCTGCGGGTCTCCGGGACCTTCCGGCTCGATTCGACCGACGCAGTGCTGGCCAATCTCAAGGCTTCGTTGCCGATCAACGTCCGCTATTTCAGTCGTTACTGGGTCTCGATCAGCCACAGCGTTTGATCAGAAAAACGCCTGGGGAAAATAATCGTAAACAGGGTTATCTTTTTGCGCCCTGACCCGGCCCTACAGGTAATCGCGATCAACGCGGCTCTTCGCCACCTTCAGGGCTAATCCACACATGCGTCTTCCCACCTTGCGTCAGCGCTTTTCTCCACATTGCATTGCATGCAGCTTATTGATGGCCAGCGCTGCGTCCTGTCTGGTGATCAGCAACAGCGCCTTCGCGGCGTCGACATCCCAGCGCTTCGCCATTGCCGCCGGCCCGCTGGATAGTGCCTTGAGCCAGTTCGCCGCTGCCGCCAATGTGATTCTGTCGTTCTCGCCGCAGCAGACCAGCCGCTTGCGCAGTGCCGGTTTAAATGGCGATTTCAGCGTCGAACAAGGTTTCGCTCAATTGCTGCAAGGCTCGGGTTTACAGGCATTGCCACAAGCCCCCGGCAGTTACATACTGCAGAATGTGCCCAGCGGTGACTCCCTGGAACTGGCGCCGACCAACATCAATGCGCAGTTGGGCAATCCAATGAATCTGGATTACGCCGCCGACGTCGGCTACAAGGCGCAAAACAGCCGGATCGGT
>NZ_JH635998.1:2174911-2178746 GCF_000257605.1 Pseudomonas sp. R62 | reverse complement strand
CAGCCGGATCGGTACGAAAACCAGTACGCCGCTGTCGGAAACACCGCGTTCGGTGTCAGTGGTGACCGGGCAGCGGATCAAGGATCAGAAATCCCAGACACTCACCGACGTACTCGGCTACGTGCCGGGGATCTTCGCCCCACCTTTTGCCGCCGGCGACAGCTTGGCTGGCGACCTGTTCTATATCCGTGGTTTCAACGCCACCGATTACGGCTACGGTTTGCTGCGCGATGGACTGCGCGTGCAGGGCAATCGCTATGACACCAGCACCGAGCCGTACGGACTTGAGCGGGTCGAGGTGTTCCGTGGCCCGTCTTCGCTGCTGTATGGCGAAAATGCGCCAGGCGGTCTGGTCAATCTGGTCAGCAAACGCCCGACCGCCGCACCTCAGGGCGAAGTGCAACTGGGCTATGGCTCGAACAATCGCCGGCAAATCGGCGTAGATGTCTCCGGCCCGCTCAATGACAGCGGCAACGTTCTCGGACGCGTGGTGATGCTGGGGCGCAAATCCGATACCCAGACCGATCACGTACCTGACGACCGGATTTATATCGCCCCTTCTCTGACGCTGAATTTCGACGATTTCAACACGCTGACTCTGCTGGCCAACTACCAGAAAGATCACACCAACATGGAGCTTGGGCTGCCGGCCGCCGGCACGTTGCTGAGCAATCCCAACGGGAAATTGTCCAAAGACACCATGCTCGGTGACCCGGACTGGAATACCTTCGAACGGGAAACCTGGAGCACCGGTTACGAGTTCAGCCACTCGTTCAACGATGACTGGCAGTTCCGCCAGAACTCGCGCTACATGCAGTCGCGCATCACTCGCCACGAAACCTGGCCGGGCAATCTGAACAACGCCGGTTTCGGCACGCGGTTGAACGTGACCGCCTACGATCGCTTCAACAAATCCATGGTGTATTCGCTGGATAACCAGCTCGAAGGCAAGTTCGAGGCGGGGGATCTGGAAAACACCGTGCTGTTTGGCGCCAGCTACGATCGCACCTCGTTCAACCAGGACTGGAATGCCGGCATTGTCGGGCCGATCGACGTCTACAATCCGGTTTACCTGCGTGATCCGACCACGCCGATTGCCGTGCAGAACACTTTGCTCGAGCAGCAGATGAAGGGTGTTTATGCACAGATCCAGAGCAAGTACGACCACTGGCTGTTCTTGCTTGGCGGGCGTCAAGACTGGGTCGACAGCGATTTTCGCGACAAGGTGGCCCAAGGCAGCAATATCAGCTCCGAGGACAAGAAGTTCACCTATCAGGGCGGCGTGATGTATCAGTTCGACAACGGCATGACGCCGTATGTCAGCTACTCCACGGCGTTCGTGCCGGTGCAGCAGATTTCCAACGCCGGAGCGCCGCTTGATCCGATAACCAGCAGCCAGTACGAAGTGGGTTTGAAGTACGAACCGATTGGCTGGGACACCGCTTTCACCGCTTCGGTGTATGACCTGCGCAAGAAGGACGACACCTATTTCGACGCAACGACTTCGACCTATCGCCAGGTAGGCGAAAGCCGCGCCAAGGGCGTCGAGCTGGAACTAAACAGCAACCTGACGCAGAACCTCAATGTCACGGCGGCCTATACCTACACCGACGCGAAGATCACCAAGGATGCAGCGACATCGCTGGTTAAAGGACATCAAATGACCGGCGTGCCGCTTAATCAGGCCTCGGTCTGGGCGAAATATCGCTTCCTCGACAGTGATCTGAAAGGCTTGTATGTGGCCGGTGGCGTGCGCTATTTCGACAGTGCGTTTGCCTACACTTCGCCTTCTCTATACGGAAAGCTGGATGCCGGCGACGTTACATTGGTCGACGCGGCTGTTGGATATCAGATCGATACACACTGGAGTGTCGATCTGAATGCGAAGAACCTGTTCGACAAGGAATATGTGTCGGGATGCAACGACGCAGGCCGCTGTTACTGGGGCGAGGATCGAACTTTGCTAGGTACGGTGTCCTATAACTGGTGAACAAAAAAGGGGCTGCGGATGAATTATCCACAGCCCCTTCTTTTATTTGCCGATGCAGAAGCTGGAGAAAATCCTTCCGAGCAAATCATCAGAGCTGAACGCCCCGGTAATTTCACCCAGGGAATGCTGAGCCTGGCGCAGATCTTCGGCGAGCAATTCGCCTGCCCCGGCCAGGGTCAGTTGCGCGCGGCCATGTTCCAGTGCCGCGCTGGCGTGACGTAGTGCTTCCAGATGCCGGCGACGTGCGCTGAAGCTGCTTTCCGAAGTCTGCTCGTAACCCATGCACGCCTTGAGGTGGTCCCGCAGCAGATCGAGGCCTTCGGCGGATTTGGCGCTGAGACCGATGGTCACGTGGCCGTCGTCACTGGTTTCCAGAGAAACCGCTTCACCGGTCAGATCGGCTTTGTTGCGGATCAGCGTGACTTTCGCCGGGTCCGGTCGAGACTCGAGAAATTCTGGCCACAAGGCAAAAGGATCCAGTGCCTCTGGTGCGGTCGCATCGACCACCAGTAAAACCCGATCCGCTTCACCAATGGCTTTCAAGGCCCGTTCAACACCGATTTTTTCCACACGATCATCGGTGTCACGCAGGCCTGCGGTATCGACAACGTGCAACGGCATACCGTCGATGTGGATATGTTCGCGCAGGATATCCCGCGTGGTGCCGGCAATCTCGGTAACGATGGCAGCCTCGCGACCGGCCAAGGCATTCAACAGGCTGGATTTACCGGCATTCGGCCGGCCTGCGATGACGACGGTCATGCCATCACGCAATAACGCGCCCTGCCCCGCTTCGCGCAATACTGTGGATAACTCATCGCGTACTTTGTCGAGCATGCTCAGCACATGGCCGTCGGCGAGAAAGTCGATTTCCTCTTCCGGGAAGTCGATGGCGGCTTCGACGTAGATACGCAAGCCGATCAGTTGCTCGGTCAGGTTATGCACACGCTGGGAAAACGCACCCTGCAATGAACGCAGCGCATTGCGCGCAGCCTGTGCAGAACTGGCTTCGATCAAATCGGCGATTGCCTCGGCCTGGGCCAGATCGAGTTTGTCATTGAGGAAGGCGCGCTCGCTGAATTCCCCAGGACGGGCCAGACGACAACCCAGTTCCAGGCAGCGCTTGAGCAACATGTCCAGCACGATCGGGCCGCCGTGGCCTTGGAGTTCCAGCACGTCCTCGCCGGTGAACGAGTTCGGCCCCGGGAAATACAAAGCCAGACCTTCATCCAGCACTTGCCGGTCGTCACTGAAAAACGGCCCGTAATGGGCGTAACGCGGTTTCAGTTCTCGGCCGCTGATGGCTTTTGCCGCCATGCTGGCCAACGGCCCGGAAATACGGACGATGCCCACACCGCCGCGCCCTTGAGCAGTGGCGACAGCGGCGATGGTTTCACGGGGTGTGCTCATAAAGCGGCATCCAGACAAAAGTGGCAGATAGCAAAACGCCCCACTAGGGGGCGTTTTGAGTGGTGTTATCCACAGTGCAAGTTACGCCTCGGCTTTTTTCGTCGCCGCTTCGATCTTACGCGTGATGTACCACTGTTGTGCAATCGACAGGCAGTTGTTCACAACCCAGTACAGCACCAGACCCGCCGGGAACCACAGGAAGAAGAAAGTGAAGATGATTGGCATCATTTTCATGACCTTCGCCTGCATCGGATCCGGAGGCGTCGGGTTCAGCTGCTGCTGGATGAACATGGTTGCGCCCATGATGATCGGCAGAATGAAGAACGGATCCTTGATCGACAGGTCAGTGATCCACAGCATGAACGGCGCCTGGCGCATTTCCACGCTTTCCAGCAGAACCCAGTACAGCGACAGGAAGACCGGCATCTGCACGAG
>NZ_JH635998.1:2172022-2174862 GCF_000257605.1 Pseudomonas sp. R62 | reverse complement strand
TTCTCTTTCTTGTACAGCTCCATCATGGCTTGCGACATTTTCTGTCGGTCATCGCCATGTTGTTCTTTCAGCGCAGCCAGTTTCGGAGCCACGGCACGCATGCGCGCCATCGATTTGTAGCTGGCGGCCGACAGCGGGAAGAAAATCCCTTTGATCAGCATGGTCAGGAAGATGATCGACCAGCCCCAGTTACCGACGATGGCGTGGATATGTTGCAGCAGCCAGAAGATCGGCTGGGCAATGAACCACAGAATGCCGTAGTCGACGGTCAGTTCCAAACCTGGGGACAACTCTTTCAGTACAGCCTGGCTTTTCGGACCGGCGTACAGCACAGCGCTGGATTCAACTTTTGCACCTGGAGCAGCGGTCAGAGTAGGACCGGTGTAACCGATGATGTAGTTGCCTTTGCTGTCTTTACGGGTCTGGACGATGTTGTTTTCGCCCTTGGCCGGAATCCACGCGGTCACGAAGTAGTGCTGCAGCCAGGCTACCCAACCACCGGTGACGGTTTCCTTGAGCTGTGCCTTGTCCATGTCCTTCATTGACACTTTCTTGTACGGCTCGGAACTTGTCCACAGGGCAGCGCCCAGGTAAGTCGCGGTGCCAGTAGCAGTGGTCGACGAAGGATCAGCGCTGGCATCGCGCTTCAACTGGGCAAACATTGCGCCGTTCCAGGGCTGAGCGCTCTGGTTATCCACAATGTAGGAGACAGCGACGTCGTACAGGCCACGTTTCAGGGTGAAACGCTTGATGTAGTTGACGCCGTCCTTGCTGAATTTAAGGTCAACGACGAGTTGATCCTGACCGTCAGCCAGTTGGTAAACCTTCTTCTCCGAGGAATAAACCGGACGACCGGCCGGGTTTGCATCCGGGCCGTTGGTACCGATCAGACCGCTTTGCGCCAGATATACACGCTCGCCGCCGTTATCGAACAGCTGGAACGGAACGTCAGGACGATCCTGACGACGTGGATACAAAGGCAGAGTCAGTTGCGCAACGTCGCCACCCTGCGGATCGATCGCCAGATCGAGCACATCGGTCTTGACCTGAATCAGATCCTTGCTGGCGGCGACCGGCGTTTCGGCAGGTGCGCTGGTATCGCTGGCGGCGCGCGGAATATCGTCACTGGCGGCATTTGTGCCAGTGGCGGTGTCCGGCAAACCGGATGTAGTCGTACTGGAAGCAACATTCTGAGTCGGCAGGGCAGCCTGGCCATAATCCTGGTTCCATTTAAGAACCATGACGTAGGACACGATTGCCAGGGCGACGATCAGGATCGTGCGTTTGATATCCATGATTACTCGGCCATCGAAGAAGAACGGGAGGTAGGGACAGGTGGAACCGGGTCATAACCACCGGGATTCCACGGATGACAGCGACCTAAACGACGAAAGGTCAGCCAGCCACCGCGCAGAAGGCCATGATTTTCAATGGCTTCATACGCGTAGCAGGAACAACTGGGGTAGAAGCGACAGTGGCTGGCCATTAAAGGACTAATGGCATAGCGATAAAACTGGATCGGAACGAGGGCCAGTTTACGCATCGGTACTGTCTACCCCTACAGTGTCGGTTTTGACTGCCGGAACGGGCTTGTTGCGTGCCAGACGCTTCCAGAGTTTGCCGAAATGCTGAATCAATTCGGGGTTTTCTACATCACCCAAACCTTTGCGCGCGACGATAACGATGTCCCAGCCGACCAGTGAATCCTGGTGCAGACGGAACGATTCGCGCATCAGACGTTTGAGGCGATTGCGCTCAACGGAGAGCTTTACGCTCTTTTTCCCGATAACCAGCCCGAGACGGGGGTGATCAAGATCGTTGTTGCGTGCAAGGAGCAGGAGATTTTTCCCCGGAACCTTGCCGGTAGGGGAGTCAAAGACTGCCTTGAAATGCCGGGGGGTAAGCAGACGCTTTTCCCGACTGAAGTCCTGACTCACCTCCAGTACCGGATTATCAAACTGCCAGACGCGCACGACCTTTGGCGCGACGACGCGACAGGACTGCGCGGCCGTTCTTGGTAGCCATGCGAGCACGGAAACCGTGGGTACGAGCGCGTTTGATAGTGCTTGGTTGGAAAGTACGTTTCATGTCGTGTTACCTGGTTCGTCCACAACGGGCCGGAATGGCCCCCGTTTTAAGAGACCGGGGATTCTAGAGAAAGCAAGCCTTCAGGTCAATTTCCAACCAGCGTTTCCTTATAAATAGATCCGGGCAGGTTTTTAGCTTGAACGCCTGTCAGCCAGATATAGAAATAAAGAAGGGAATTATTTAAAGCTTTTCTGTAAAGCTTGTAAAAGCTAGGCACGCCATCTTCTGTGGATAACTGTCATAGAGCCTTATTCCACGGGATGTACAGAGAATGACAACTACAGTGGAAAACCGTGTTCAGCCTGTGCTGCGCTATCGGATAAGCTGTGCGTGGAATGGACTGTTATCCACAGGCTGGTTATCCACCGGGTTTAGCCCCCAGTTGTCCAGTGCTCTCAGGGGAATTTATCCACAGGGCTTATTCACAAGCCGTTGGTCGCCTTTTAATGCGTTAACGCGTTGATAAATGATGGTGACGAACCTACCTGCATGTGGATAAGTGAATCGCTCGCCGCTACAATGGCCGCTTGTTTTTGCCTCACCGGCTTTCAACTTAGGGGATATCCGTGTCAGTGGAACTTTGGCAGCAGTGCGTGGAGCTTTTGCGCGAAGAGCTGCCTGCCCAACAATTCAACACCTGGATCCGTCCACTACAGGTCGAAGCCGAAGGCGACGAGTTGCGCGTTTACGCACCGAATCGTTTCGTGTTGGACTGGGTCAACGAAAAGTACCTGGGCCGCGTCCTTGAACTG
>NZ_JH635998.1:2166724-2172002 GCF_000257605.1 Pseudomonas sp. R62 | reverse complement strand
GGATGAGCACGGCAATGGTTCGACGCCGGCGCTGTCCTTGTTAATAGGCAGCAAACGCAGCTCGGCACCTCGTGCTGCACCCAATGCGCCGCTGGCGGCCGCGCAGGTTGCTCAGGCGCAGGCGAATAATGTGCCAGCGAGCAATCCGGCACCGACGCCAGCCCCTGCTCCGGCCAAACGTTCCACACAGAAGGCCGCTGAAGTCAGCGAAGAACCTTCCCGCGACAGCTTCGACCCGATGGCCGGCGCCGCTTCGCAGCAGGCCCCGGTTCGCGCGGAGCAGCGCACCGTGCAGGTAGAAGGTGCGCTCAAGCACACCAGTTACCTGAATCGCACGTTCACCTTCGAAAACTTCGTTGAAGGTAAATCCAACCAGCTAGCCCGTGCGGCGGCCTGGCAGGTGGCGGACAATCCCAAGCACGGTTACAACCCGCTCTTCCTTTATGGTGGCGTCGGCTTGGGTAAAACCCACTTGATGCACGCGGTGGGCAACCATCTATTAAAGAAGAATCCGAATGCCAAGGTCGTGTACCTGCATTCCGAGCGCTTTGTGGCCGACATGGTCAAGGCGTTGCAACTGAACGCCATCAACGAATTCAAGCGTTTCTACCGGTCGGTGGACGCCTTGCTGATCGACGATATTCAGTTCTTCGCTCGCAAGGAGCGTTCCCAGGAAGAGTTTTTCCACACCTTCAACGCGTTGCTTGAAGGTGGTCAGCAGGTCATTCTCACCAGTGACCGCTACCCGAAAGAAATCGAAGGCCTTGAAGAACGCCTCAAATCCCGCTTCGGTTGGGGCCTGACGGTTGCCGTCGAGCCGCCGGAACTGGAAACCCGCGTGGCGATCCTGATGAAGAAGGCCGATCAGGCCAAAGTCGAGTTGCCGCATGACGCCGCGTTCTTCATAGCCCAGCGCATCCGCTCCAACGTCCGTGAGCTGGAAGGTGCGCTGAAACGCGTAATCGCCCACTCGCACTTCATGGGCCGCGACATCACCATCGAGCTGATCCGCGAATCCCTGAAAGACTTGCTGGCGTTGCAGGACAAACTGGTCTCTGTGGATAACATTCAGCGCACCGTCGCCGAGTATTACAAGATCAAGATTTCCGACTTGCTGTCCAAGCGCCGTTCGCGCTCGGTGGCTCGTCCGCGTCAGGTGGCCATGGCGTTGTCCAAGGAACTGACCAACCACAGCCTGCCGGAAATCGGCGATGTGTTTGGCGGTCGCGACCACACCACCGTGCTGCACGCCTGCCGCAAGATCAACGAACTTAAGGAATCCGACGCGGACATCCGCGAGGACTACAAGAACCTGCTGCGTACACTGACCACTTGATGAACACCAGCGCAGCTTATTAAGGCAAGGGACTAGACCATGCATTTCACCATTCAACGCGAAGCCCTGTTGAAACCCCTGCAACTGGTCGCAGGCGTCGTCGAGCGCCGACAGACCTTGCCGGTACTGTCCAACGTGCTGTTGGTCGTCGAAGGCCAGCAACTGTCGCTGACCGGTACCGACCTGGAAGTCGAGCTGGTCGGTCGTGTGCAACTCGAAGAGCCGGCCGAAACGGGCTCGATCACCGTGCCGGCGCGCAAACTGATGGACATCTGCAAGAGCCTGCCCAACGACGCGCTGATCGACATCAAGGTCGACGAGCAGAAGCTGGTGGTGAAGGCCGGCCGTAGCCGCTTCACCCTGTCGACCCTGCCGGCCAACGACTTCCCGACTGTTGAAGAAGGCCCGGGCTCGCTGACGTGCAGCCTGGAGCAGAGCAAACTGCGTCGCTTGATCGAACGCACCAGCTTCGCCATGGCCCAGCAGGACGTGCGTTATTACCTCAACGGCATGTTGCTGGAAGTTTCCGCTGGTGTGATCCGCGCCGTGGCCACCGACGGTCACCGTTTGGCGATGTGCTCGATGCAGGCCGATATCGGTCAGCCGGATCGTCATCAGGTGATCGTACCGCGCAAAGGTATCCTCGAACTGGCGCGTCTGCTCACCGAGCCGGACGGCAATGTCAGCATCGTCCTTGGTCAGCATCACATCCGCGCCACCACGGGCGAGTTCACTTTCACCTCGAAACTGGTCGACGGTAAATTCCCGGATTACGAGCGCGTCCTGCCGAAAGGTGGCGACAAACTGGTACTCGGCGATCGTCAGGCATTGCGTGAAGCCTTCAGCCGTACGGCGATTCTGTCCAACGAGAAGTACCGCGGTATCCGTCTGCAGCTGGCCAGCGGTCAGTTGAAGATCCAGGCCAACAACCCGGAGCAGGAAGAAGCTGAAGAAGAAGTGGGCGTTGAGTACAACGGCGGCTCGCTGGAGATCGGTTTCAACGTCAGCTATTTGCTCGACGTGCTGGGCGTGATGACCACCGAGCAGGTTCGCCTGATCCTGTCCGACTCCAACAGCAGTGCGCTGGTGCAAGAGTCCGACAATGACGATTCGGCTTACGTTGTCATGCCGATGCGTCTGTAATCAGCTGATCCTGAATGTCGTTAAGTCGTGTTTCGGTCACCGCGGTGCGTAATCTGCACCCGGTGACCTTCTCCCCCTCCCCCCGCATCAACATTCTTTACGGCGCCAACGGCAGCGGCAAAACCAGTGTTCTGGAAGCCATTCATCTGCTGGGGCTTGCCCGTTCGTTTCGCAGCACGCGGCTGTTGCCGGTCATTCAGTACGAACAGCTCGCCTGTACGGTATTTGGTCAGGTTGAGCTGGCTGAAGGCGGACACAGTGCGTTGGGGATTTCTCGCGACCGTCAGGGCGAGTTCCAGATTCGCATCGATGGCCAGAACGCCCGTAGCGCTGCGCAGCTGGCGGAGATCCTGCCGTTGCAGTTGATCAACCCGGACAGCTTCCGTCTGCTGGAAGGCGCGCCGAAGATTCGCCGGCAGTTTCTCGACTGGGGTGTGTTCCACGTTGAACCGCGTTTCATGGCCACTTGGCAGCGTTTGCAGAAGGCGCTGCGCCAGAGAAACTCCTGGCTGCGGCATGGTACACTTGACGCCGTTTCGCAAGCGGTTTGGGACAGGGAACTGTGCCAGGCCAGCGCTGAAATCGATGAATACCGCCGCGCTTACATCACAGCCTTGAAACCGGTCTTCGAACAGACCTTGAGCGAACTGGTTGAGCTCGAGGGTTTGACGCTCAGCTATTACCGAGGCTGGGACAAGGACCGCGAATTGAGCGCCGTACTCGCCGGTTCCGTGCAACGGGACCAGCAGATGGGGCACACCCAGGCCGGACCGCAACGAGCTGATTTGCGTCTCAGATTGGGCGCACACAATGCCGCGGACATCCTGTCCCGGGGTCAGCAGAAGCTTGTGGTCTGTGCACTACGGATTGCCCAAGGGCACCTGGTCAGCCAGGCCCGCCGCGGACAGTGTATTTATCTGGTGGATGACTTGCCGTCCGAGCTGGACGAGAGCCACCGTCGCGCGCTGTGCCGCTTGCTGGAAGACTTACGCTGCCAGGTGTTCATCACCTGTGTAGATCACGAATTACTGAGGGAAGGCTGGCAGACGGAAACGCCAGTCGCTTTGTTCCACGTGGAACAGGGCCGTATCACCCAGACCCACGACCATCGGGAGTGAAGGCATTGAGCGAAGAAAATACGTACGACTCAACGAGCATTAAAGTGCTGAAAGGCCTGGATGCCGTACGCAAACGTCCCGGTATGTACATTGGTGACACCGACGATGGCAGCGGTCTGCACCACATGGTGTTCGAGGTGGTCGACAACTCGATCGACGAAGCCCTCGCCGGCCATTGCGACGACATCAGCATCATCATCCACCCGGACGAATCCATCACCGTTAAAGACAACGGTCGTGGCATCCCGGTAGACGTGCATAAAGAGGAAGGCGTTTCCGCCGCTGAGGTCATCATGACCGTCCTCCACGCTGGCGGTAAGTTCGACGACAACTCCTACAAGGTTTCCGGCGGTCTGCACGGTGTAGGTGTTTCGGTAGTGAACGCACTGTCCGAAGAGCTGGTCCTGACCGTTCGCCGCAGTGGCAAGATCTGGGAACAGACCTACGTCCACGGTGTGCCTCAGGCACCGATGGCCATCGTTGGCGACAGCGAAACCACCGGCACCCAGATCCACTTCAAGGCGTCCAGCGAAACCTTCAAGAACATTCACTTCAGCTGGGACATCCTCGCCAAGCGCATTCGTGAACTGTCCTTCCTCAACTCCGGTGTCGGCATCGTCCTCAAGGACGAGCGCAGCGGCAAGGAAGAGCTGTTCAAGTACGAAGGCGGCCTGCGTGCGTTCGTTGAATACCTGAACACCAACAAGACTGCGGTCAATCAGGTGTTCCACTTCAACATTCAGCGTGAAGACGGCATCGGCGTGGAAATCGCCCTGCAGTGGAACGACAGCTTCAACGAGAACCTGTTGTGCTTCACCAACAACATCCCGCAGCGCGACGGCGGCACCCACCTGGTGGGCTTCCGCTCGGCACTGACGCGTAACCTGAACAACTACATCGAGCAGGAAGGTCTGGCGAAGAAGCACAAAGTCGCCACCACCGGTGACGATGCCCGTGAAGGCCTCACCGCGATCATTTCGGTGAAGGTGCCGGATCCGAAGTTCAGCTCGCAGACCAAAGACAAGCTGGTGTCTTCCGAAGTGAAGACTGCGGTCGAGCAGGAGATGGGCAAATACTTCTCCGACTTCCTCTTGGAGAACCCGAACGAAGCCAAGCTGGTAGTCGGCAAGATGATCGACGCCGCCCGTGCCCGTGAAGCCGCGCGCAAGGCCCGTGAGATGACCCGCCGCAAAGGCGCGCTGGACATCGCCGGCCTGCCGGGCAAGCTCGCCGACTGCCAGGAAAAAGATCCGGCGCTGTCCGAACTGTACTTGGTGGAAGGTGACTCCGCGGGCGGTTCTGCCAAGCAGGGACGTAACCGCAAGACCCAGGCGATCCTGCCGTTGAAGGGCAAGATCCTCAACGTCGAGAAAGCGCGTTTCGACAAGATGATCTCTTCCCAGGAAGTGGGCACGCTGATCACCGCGCTGGGCTGCGGCATCGGTCGCGAAGAGTACAACATCGACAAGTTGCGTTATCACAACATCATCATCATGACCGATGCTGACGTCGACGGTTCGCACATCCGCACCCTGCTGCTGACCTTCTTCTTCCGTCAGCTGCCGGAGCTGATCGAGCGTGGCTACATCTACATCGCCCAGCCACCGCTGTACAAGGTCAAGAAAGGCAAGCAAGAGCAATACATCAAAGACGACGACGCCATGGAAGAGTACATGACGCA
>NZ_JH635998.1:2162319-2165596 GCF_000257605.1 Pseudomonas sp. R62 | reverse complement strand
GAGTACATGACGCAGTCGGCCCTGGAAGATGCGAGCCTGCACCTGAACGAAGAAGCCCCGGGCATTTCCGGTGAAGCGCTGGAACGTCTGGTCAATGACTTCCGCATGGTGATGAAAACCCTCAAGCGTCTGTCGCGCCTGTACCCACAGGAGCTGACCGAGCACTTCATCTACCTGCCGGCCGTCAGCCTTGAAACCCTGGGCGACCATGCAGCGATGCAAGAGTGGCTGGCGCAGTACGAAGTCCGCCTGCGCACCAACGAGAAGTCCGGCCTGGTCTACAAGGCCAGCCTGCGCGAAGACCGTGAACGTGGCGTCTGGCTGCCAGAGGTCGAACTGATCTCCCACGGCCTGTCGAACTACGTCACCTTCAACCGCGACTTCTTCGGCAGCAACGACTACAAAACTGTTGTCACCTTGGGCGCGCAACTGAGCACCCTGCTCGACGAAGGCGCGTACATCCAGCGTGGCGAGCGCAAGAAAGCCGTTACCGAGTTCAAGGAAGCCCTCGACTGGCTCATGGCCGAAAGCACCAAGCGCCACACCATCCAGCGCTACAAAGGTCTGGGCGAAATGAACCCGGATCAGCTGTGGGAAACCACCATGGACCCAAGCGTGCGCCGCATGCTGAAAGTCACCATCGAAGACGCCATCGGTGCAGACCAGATCTTCAACACCCTGATGGGTGATGCGGTCGAACCTCGCCGAGACTTCATCGAGAGCAACGCACTGGCGGTTTCCAACCTGGATTTCTGATCCTGATTGCTACCCGCTCATGAAAAACCCCGGCCAATGCCGGGGTTTTTTTTGCCTCACTCATTCCCAGTGCCGACACTTTCCAACCGATACCCATACCCATAAATTGTCAGCAACTGCCAACCCCGATCCGCTGTCAGCCCGAGCTTGTTGCGCAATCGGTATATATGCGTATCCAGCGGCCGCGAGGAAGTTGTCTCTTCGTTCGGCCAGAAGCGCTCGTACAGATAATCCCGCGACAATGGCCGCCCCAGGTTGCTGAACAGGCAGCGCGCCAGGCGGTATTCGCGTTCGGTCATGAGGATCGGTTTGCCTTCACGGGTGACGGTCAGTTCGGCGTCGTCGAAAGTCAGATCATTGAACGTCTGTACTTCGCCCGCCGCGCTGCGCGGTTGGCTATGCCGACGCAATACCGCAGCCACCCTCGCCTTCAACTCATTCGGGCGAAACGGCTTGCTGACATAATCGTCGGCCCCGGCATTCAAGGCTTGAACGATATCGCTCTCGCCGTCGCGGCTGGTGAGCATGATTGCAGCGGGTGGCGCGTCCATGTGTTCGCGGGTCCAGCGCAGCAGTGCCAGGCCCGTGAGATCAGGAAGTTGCCAATCGAGAATCAACAGGTCGAAGGTTTCCCGGCGCAACTGGCGTAACAAGTCTTCGCCGCGCTCGAAGCTGTGCAGTGACCACGGCTGTTCGCCAGCTTCGGCCATTTGCTCCAGGGTTTGCTCGACCCGGCGCAGTTCGGCGGGTTCGTCGTCCAGAATGGCAACGCGCATCGGCGGTGTTCCTTGTTGCTGGGGCTGGGATGTCGACAATAGCGACTCCCCGGCCGCGATGAAAGAAGCAGCCCGTCGTTGGTCGACGTCCGCTATGATTCTTCGGGTCTACGCCTCAGACCTGAGACCTATGAAACCATTCCCACTGCCCTGCCCTGTGCCACATGCATAACACTCAACGCCGACGTGAAAGTCGTGAGCCGAGCCAGGTCCAGCGTCTGTTCCGCCGGCTGGTGCGCGAGTGGTTGTGGATAAGTCTAGTGCTGTTGCCGCTGACTGCCTTGTTGTCTTATCGCGCCCAGATCAATCTGCACAATCCCTCGCCAGCGCCCGGCGCGCTGTTGTCCGTGGCGATGATCGCCGGTGTACTGGGATTATTGCTGTGGCGTCCGCGTTGGGCGCTGTGGGTCACCTTGATCGGTATGGCCTGTGCGCTGATCGCCAGCGCCCTACTGGCCGAAGTCCGCTACTGGTGGTCGCCAACGCCAGCCGCGCTGGGCATGTTGTTCGGTTACCTGATCTGGAACTGGCGACGTCTGAGCGTGGTGCTGACCTACTTCGGTTGGGAGCTGGCGCGTCTGGACAGCGAACCGAAAGTCTTCCCTGAACGCCGCCGGACCCGCTTCACCGGTGCCGACCGTTTGCAGGGCCAGATCATGGCGCTCGAACAAGCCATGAGCCGTACCCGCGACACCCGGCGGTTCATTGCCGATGGCTTGGAGTACCTGCCGGTGGCGACGCTGATCAGTGATCCGCTGGGCAAGATTCTTCTGGGCAATCGCAAGGCGCGCGAGTTGTTCGAGGATCCGCTGGTGGGCGATGACGTACTCGAGCAACTGGCGCGGCTCGGCTATCCGGAATTATCCACAGCGCCGCGACCGCCACTGGCCACCCTGCCGCTGCTGGAATTTCGCGATCACAAGGATCGCAGTCTGCGCCTGGAAAGAGCGGCGCTGCTGCCGGTTGACGGCGATACGCCGATCGGTTGGCTGCTCAGCCTGACGGACTTGAGTGCCGAGCGTGCGGCTGAGGAGCAGCGCGGCGTCCTGCTGCGTTTTCTTTCCCACGACCTGCGCGCTCCCCATTCGGCGATCCTCGCCCTGCTGGATGTGCATCGTCATCAGGCCGGCGCTGATGCGCCGTTGTTCGAGCAGATTGAGCGTCAGGTGCGCCGCGCGCTGGATCTGACCGATGGTTTTGTCTTGTTGGCGCGGGCTGAGTCCGAGACCTATCAGTTCCGCCCGACATTGTTCGCGATGCTGGTATTGGACGTCCTCGATCAGGCACTGCCCATCGCCCAGCAGAAACGCATCGAGCTGCTCAACGAAGTTGATGAGGAATGTCAGGAGCGGCTGATTCTGGCCGATCAGGGATTGCTGACTCGCGCCCTGTTCAACCTGCTGGAAAACGCGATCAAGTACAGCCCCGCAGACAGCACTGTGCAACTGAAGGTCAGCTGTGATGGACAGTGGCTGCGCTGCGAATTGTCCGATCAGGGCAAGGGCATTGCCGCCGATGAATTGCCTGACCTGTTCAGCCAGTATCGGCGTTTCTCCTCCGCCCAGGGCATCGACGGTGTGGGCCTGGGTCTGTCGATGGTCAAAGCCGTGATTGATCATCATGGCGGCACAATCGAGTGTCGCAGCGTGGTCGACGCGGGAACCACATTCCGCATCGATTTGCCGCTGATTTCTGAATGAAAAAGAGGCACAAAAAAACCGGCTGTAACGGCCGGTTTTTTTACA
>NZ_JH635998.1:2156174-2161821 GCF_000257605.1 Pseudomonas sp. R62 | reverse complement strand
GCGATCGGGCGCAGCATGGCCATGGCCCAGCCGAAGAACGGCACGTAAAGCAATTCGCGCTTGAGCACTTGGCTCAATGGCGAGAAATAAGCGGAGAGAAAGAACGTCTCCCATGTGCTCTGGTGGTTCGATTGAATCACGCAGGGCCGGTCCGGCACGTTTTCCGCGCCTTTGATTTCGTAGCGGATGCCGAGGAAAACCTTGGTCAGCCACAGGGCGCAACGGCACCAGTACACGTTGATGAAACGATAGCGCGCCTTGAAGGACAGAAACGGCGCGATGAAAAAGCTCAGGCTGCACCACAGCAACGCTGTTGTGCCCAGCAGCAGATAAAAAACAAAGATTCTGAAGGCCCGCAGTATCGACATGGCGACGGTTACCGTTACGGGGCAATGCCCGACTGTTCAAGCGCACTCCCGAGCAATCCCTGGCCAGGAAATTCAGAAGTACTCTAGTTGTGGATAAGTTCTGCGGCAATCGCCGCCAGATCGTCAAAAATCAGAGTGCCAACCGGCAGGGTTTTGCCCTGAGTCTTTTCGCCTTTCCCGGTCTTCACCAAAACTGGCTGTGAATCGACGGCTTTGGCGGCCTCCAGGTCACCAAGGCTGTCGCCGACGAACCAGACGTTGGTCAACGGCGCCGTGTAATGCTCGGCAATGGTTTTGAGCATTCCCGGTTTCGGTTTGCGGCAATCGCAGCCTTCGTCCGGGCCATGCGGGCAGTACACGATCAAACCGACTTCGCCGCCCTGCTCCGCGACCAGCTCGCGCAGGCGCGCGTGCATGGCCTCGAGGGTGGCGAGGTCGTAATAGCCGCGAGCAATGCCCGACTGGTTGGTGGCCACCGCCACCGTCCAGCCGGCCTTGCTCAACTGCGCGATCGCTTCGATCGAGCCGGGCAGCGGAATCCACTCCTCCACCGACTTGATGTAGGCATCGGAGTCGTAATTGATCACGCCGTCACGATCGAGAATCAGCAGTTTCAACAGCAATCCCTCAACCCAGCAGCGAAATGTCGGCAACACCGAGGAACAGGCCACGCAGGCGCGCCAGCAGCGCGTAACGGTTGGCCCGCACATTGGCATCGTCGGCATTGACCATCACCGCGTCGAAGAACGCGTCGACCGGCTCGCGCAGTGCCGCCAGGCGTGCCAGCGATTCGTTGTACTGACGCGCCGCGGCCATTGGCTGCACCGCTTGATCCGCTTGCTGGATTGCCGAATACAGCGAGAACTCGTTGGCGTTGTCGAAATACTTGGCTTCGACCACGGTCGGTACCGAGCCTTCGACTTTGCTCAACAGGTTCGATACGCGCTTGTTCACCGCCGCCAGCGCTGCCGCTTCCGGCAGTTTGCGGAAGGCCTGCACCGCCTGCACACGCTGGTCGAAGTCCAGCGCCGAACCCGGCTTCAGTGCACGTACCGACAGGTAGGTGGCGACGTCGACGCCTTCGTCTTCATAACGCGCACGCAGACGGTCGAAGATGAATTCCAGCACGGCTTCGTTGAGGCCGGCAGCCTTGACCTTGCCGCCGAACGCATTCACCGCGAAAGCCACTGCGTCGTTCAGGTCCAGATCCAGTTGTTTCTCGATCAGGATACGCAGCACGCCCAGTGCCGCACGGCGCAGGGCATAAGGGTCTTTGCTGCCGGTTGGCAGCATGCCGATACCGAAGATGCCGACCAGAGTGTCGAGTTTGTCGGCGATGGCGACAGCTGCACCGGTCAGGGTCGCCGGCAATTCAGCCCCGGCACCGCGTGGCATGTACTGCTCGTTCAGTGCCAGCGCGACATCCTGTGGCTCGCCGTCATTGAGGGCGTAGTAGTAACCGGCGACACCTTGCATCTCCGGGAACTCGCCGACCATTTCGGTGGCCAGGTCGCACTTCGACAGCAGGCCCGCACGGGCAGCCCACGAGGCGTTGCCGCCGATGCGTGCGGCGATGTACGCGGCCAGTTTGGAAACGCGCTCGGCCTTGTCGTAGACGCTGCCGAGTTTTTCCTGGAACACCACATTTTGCAGGCGCAGGTTGAAGTCTTCGAGCTTCTGCTTCTTGTCCTGCTTGAAGAAGAACTCGGCGTCGGTCAGGCGTGGGCGAACCACTTTCTCGTTACCGGCGATGATCTGCTGCGGGTCTTTGCTTTCGATGTTGGCCACGGTAATGAAACGTGGCAGCAACTTGCCGTCGGCATCCAGCAGGCAGAAGTACTTCTGGTTGTCCTGCATGGTGGTGATCAGCGCTTCCTGCGGCACGTCGAGGAAGCGTTCCTCGAACGAGCACACCAGCGGCACCGGCCATTCGACCAGCGCGGTCACTTCGTCAAGCAATGCCGGCGGAACGATCGCCGTGCCTTCCTGACGGGTGGCCAGCTCTTCGGTGCGCTTGCTGATGATCTCGCGACGCTCGTTGGCATCGGCCAATACATACGCGGCACGCAGGTCGGCGAGGTAGCTCGACGGCGAACCGATGCGTACGGCTTGGGGATGGTGGAAACGGTGACCACGAGATTCACAGCCAGCCTTCTGCGCGAGGATCGTGCAGTCGATGACCTGGTCACCGAGCAGCATCACCAGCCACTGGGTCGGACGCACGAATTCTTCCTTGCGCGCACCCCAACGCATGCGTTTCGGGATCGGCAGGTCGTTCAGCGAATCTTCGACGATGGTCGGCAGCAGGCTCGCAGTCGGCTTGCCGGCGATGTTCTGGCTGTAGCGCAGTTTCGGACCGCTCTGGTCGATTTCGCTCAGCTCGACGCCGCACTTCTTGGCGAAGCCCAGGGCGGCCTGAGTCGGATTGCCATCAGCGTCGAACGCGGCCTGACGTGGCGGGCCATCGAGGTTGATGCTGCGATCCGGCTGCTGAGTGGCCAGCGCAGTGATCAGCACGGCCAGACGACGTGGTGCGGCATACACGGTTTTGCTTTCGTAGCTCAGGCCGGCGGCTTGCAGGCCCTTGTCGATACCGGCGAGGAACGCATCAGCCAAAGTGTTCAGGGCTTTGGGTGGCAGTTCTTCGGTGCCCAGTTCAACCAGAAAATCTTGCGCACTCATTGTGCAGCCTCCAGCTTGGCCAGTACTTCGTCACGCAGGTCCGGGGTCGCCATCGGGAAGCCCAGCTTGGCGCGGGCCAGCAGGTAGGCTTGCGCAACGGAACGCGCCAGGGTGCGTACGCGCAGAATGTATTGCTGACGCGCGGTCACCGAGATCGCCCGGCGCGCATCCAGCAGGTTGAAGGTGTGCGACGCCTTCAGCACCATTTCGTAGCTCGGCAACGGCAGCGGCTGGTCGAGTTCGATCAGGCGCTTGGCTTCGCTTTCATAGAAGTCGAACAGCTCGAACAGTTTGTCGACGTTGGCGTGTTCGAAGTTGTAGGTGGACTGCTCCACTTCGTTCTGGTGGAACACATCGCCATAGGTGACTTTGCCGAACGGTCCGTCAGCCCAGACCAGGTCGTAGACCGAATCGACGCCTTGCAGGTACATCGCCAGACGCTCGAGACCGTAGGTGATCTCGCCGGTCACCGGGTAGCACTCGATGCCGCCCGCTTGCTGGAAGTAGGTGAACTGGGTGACTTCCATGCCATTGAGCCAGACTTCCCAGCCCAGACCCCAGGCGCCGAGGGTCGGCGATTCCCAGTTGTCTTCGACGAAGCGGATGTCGTGCACCAGCGGGTCGAGGCCGACATGCTTGAGCGAGCCCAGGTACAGTTCCTGGAAGTTGTCCGGGTTCGGCTTCAGGACTACCTGGAACTGGTAGTAGTGCTGCAGACGGTTCGGGTTTTCGCCGTAACGGCCGTCAGTCGGACGGCGGCTTGGCTGCACGTACGCGGCGTTCCAGGTTTCCGGGCCGATGGCGCGCAGGAAGGTCGCGGTGTGGAAAGTGCCGGCGCCTACTTCCATATCGTAGGGCTGAAGTACCACACAACCTTGCTCGGCCCAGTATTGCTGGAGCGCGAGGATCAAGTCTTGGAAGGTACGCACGGCTGGCGTAGGCTGGCTCACGAAATTCACCTGTTTCTTGGGCTGCGATTTAAAGAGCGGGAGTATACCCGATTCGTTGCTGCGCACGCCCCCTGGAGCCTTATGCCACGCTGCTTTTGGTGTACCGAAGATCCGTTGTACATGGCTTATCACGATCAGGAGTGGGGCACGCCGCTGCGCGATGCGCAGGGTTTGTTCGAGTTGCTTTTGCTCGAAGGGTTCCAGGCCGGGCTGTCGTGGATCACTGTGTTGCGCAAACGTGAGCGCTATCGCGAGGTGCTGTTCGGCTTTGACGTGCAGCGCGTGGCGCAGATGAGTGACGCCGAAATCGACGAGCTCATGCTCGACCCGGGCATCATCCGCAATCGCCTGAAACTCAACGCCGCCCGGCGCAATGCCCAGGCGTGGCTGGCGCTGGAGGATCCGGTGGAGTTGCTCTGGTCATTCGTGGGCGACCAACCGATCATCAATCATTTCAAGGATCGCAGCGAAGTCCCGGCGATCACCCCCGAAGCGCTGGCAATGAGCAAAGCGCTGAAAAAAGCCGGATTCACCTTCGTCGGTCCGACCATTTGCTACGCGCTGATGCAGGCCTCGGGCATGGTCATGGACCACACCCAGGATTGCGACCGCTACGCGCAGCTCGCCAACGCCGGTTAGAATGCCCGCCTCGCGCACAGCACAAAGATCAGGAGTGACCTGTGGAAAAGTTTAAAGGCGCCTTGCTGGTAGGCGCTCTGCGGCTGTTTGCCCTGCTGCCATGGCGGGCCGTGCAGGCCGTGGGTTCGGCGATCGGCTGGATCATGTGGAAAACCCCCAACCGTTCCCGCGACGTGGTGCGGATCAACCTCGCCAAGTGTTTTCCCCAGATGGATGCGGCCGAACGTGAGCGTCTGGTCGGGCAAAGTCTGAAAGACATCGGCAAGTCGCTGACCGAAAGCGCCTGCGCGTGGATCTGGCCGGCGCAGCGCTCGATCGATCTGGTTCGCGAAGTTGAAGGCCTCGATGTGCTCAAGGAGGCGCTGGCCTCGGGCAAAGGCGTGGTCGGCATCACCAGCCACCTCGGCAACTGGGAAGTGCTCAACCACTTCTATTGCAGCCAGTGCAAACCGATCATTTTCTACCGTCCGCCGAAGCTCAAGGCAGTGGATGAATTGCTGCGCAAACAGCGCGTGCAGCTGGGCAACAAGGTCGCGGCGTCGACCAAGGAAGGTATTCTCAGCGTCATCAAGGAAGTGCGCAAGGGCGGTGCCGTGGGCATTCCCGCCGACCCGGAACCGGCCGAATCCGCCGGGATTTTCGTGCCGTTCTTCGCCACTCAGGCACTGACCAGCAAATTCGTGCCGAACATGCTGGCCGGCGGCAAAGCGGTCGGTGTGTTCCTGCATGCCCTGCGCCTGCCTGACGGCTCGGGCTACAAAGTCATTCTCGAAGCCGCGCCAGAAGCCATGTACAGCACCGATACCGCCGAGTCCTGCGCAGCCATGAGCAAAGTGGTCGAGCGTTACGTCGCGGCGTATCCGAGCCAGTACATGTGGAGCATGAAACGCTTCAAGAAGCGTCCGCCGGGCGAGGCGCGCTGGTACTGAGCAACTTCGATGGGGTGACGGTTGATGCAGACGGGCTCGCCTTGCTCAATCGGTAGCTCAAGGCGCCTGCCGCTCGAGC
>NZ_JH635998.1:2145837-2155384 GCF_000257605.1 Pseudomonas sp. R62 | reverse complement strand
TTTCAGGAATACCGTCATCTCCTTCTCGGCCTGTTTGTCACCGTGGGCGCGGGCCGCTTCCAGGCCCTGTTCCCAGGCCTGGCGCGCAGCGGCGTGATCGCCTAGCGCCAGCTGCGCCTTGCCCAGCAGCTTCCACGCCGCCGAGTATTTCGGATCGAACGCGACACAACGCTGAAAATGCTCGGCAGCCTTGGCGTTTTCGCCCAAGTCCAGATAACCCTTGCCCAGACCGAAGCGCAGCAGAGCGTTATCCACACCCTTGGCGAGCATTTTTTCCAGGGATTCGAGCATTTTTTGCAACCTCGTTTGAGTGATCGTTCCCACGCTCCGCGTGGAAAAGCCTCAATGGACGCTCTGCGTCCGCTTATGGGGCGCAGAGCGTCCCGGGCTGCATTCCCACGCGGAGCGTGGGAACGATCAACCTCAGAAAAAGCTCAACCCCACATGAAACAGCTTCTCCACATCGCGAATATGCTTTTTATCCACAAGGAACAGAATCACGTGGTCGCCCGCTTCGATCACCGTGTCGTCGTGGGCGATGATCACTTTCTCGTTGCGGATCACCGCGCCGATGGTGGTGCCGGGCGGCAGGCCGATCTTCTCGATCGGCTTGCCGATGACCTTGCTCGATTTCGCATCACCGTGGGCAATCGCCTCGATCGCTTCCGCCGCGCCGCGCCGCAGTGAGTGCACGCTGACGATATCGCCTCGACGCACATGGGCGAGCAAAGTGCCGATGGTCGCCAGTTGCGGGCTGATGGCGATGTCGATGTCGCCGCCCTGGATCAGGTCGACGTAGGCCGGGTTGTTGATGATCGTCATGACCTTCTTCGCCCCCAGCCGTTTGGCCAGCAGCGACGACATGATGTTGGCTTCGTCATCGTTGGTCAGAGCGAGGAAGATATCGGCGTCGGCGATGTTCTCTTCCAGCAGCAGATCGCGGTCCGAGGCACTGCCTTGCAAGACCACGGTGCTGTCGAGGGTGTCGGAGAGGTAGCGGCAGCGCGCCGGGCTCATCTCGATGATCTTCACCTGATAACGGCTTTCGATGGCCTCGGCCAGGCGCTCGCCGATCTGTCCGCCACCGGCGATGACGATGCGTTTGTAGGTTTCGTCGAGGCGGCGCATTTCGCTCATCACCGCGCGAATGTCTTCGCGGGCGGCGATGAAGAACACTTCGTCATCGGCTTCGATCACCGTGTCGCCCTGAGGCAGGATCGGCCGGTCACGGCGGAAGATCGCCGCCACGCGGGTTTCGACGTTCGGCATGTGCTCGCGCAACTGGCGCAGTTGCTGACCGACCAGCGGCCCGCCGTAATAAGCGCGCACCGCCACCAGTTGCGCCGCGCCTTCGGCGAAGTCGATCACCTGCAAGGCGCCGGGATGCTGGATCAGGCGTTTGATGTAATTGGTCACGACCTGCTCGGGACTGATCAGCACGTCGACCGGAATCGCTTCGTTCTGGAACAGTTGTTCCTCGCGATTGAGGTACGACGCTTCGCGCACCCGGGCGATTTTGGTCGGCGTGTGGAACAGCGTGTGCGCGACTTGGCAGGCGACCATGTTGGTCTCGTCGCTGTTGGTCACCGCGACCAGCATGTCGGCGTCGTCGGCACCGGCCTGGCGCAGCACCGACGGCAGTGAGCCCCGGCCCTGCACGGTGCGGATGTCGAGGCGGTCGCCGAGGTCGCGCAGGCGCTCGCCATCGGTGTCGACCACAGTGATGTCGTTGGCCTCGCTGGCCAGATGTTCGGCCAGCGAACCGCCGACCTGTCCCGCACCGAGGATGATGATTTTCATCCAGTCACTCCATGAATCCGTTTAGCCGCGCGCGGCGGCGATCTTGATCAGCTTGGCGTAGTAGAAGCCGTCATGCCCGCCCTGCTGGGCCAGCAACTGGCGACCATGGGGCTGCTTGATGCCGGCCGCGGTGGCCAGATCCAGTTCCCGCGCGCCGGGGGTGCGCTCGAGGAACGCGGCGATGACTTCGGTGTTCTCGGTCGGCAGCGTCGAGCACGTGGCGTAGAGCAGGATGCCGCCGACTTCGAGGGTTTTCCACATGGCGTCGAGCAGTTCGCCTTGCAGTTGTGCGAGCGCGACGATGTCGTCGGGCTGGCGGGTCAGCTTGATGTCCGGATGGCGGCGGATCACCCCGGTGGCCGAGCATGGCGCATCGAGGAGGATGCGCTGGAACGGTTTGCCGTCCCACCATTTGTCGATATCGCGACCGTCGGCAGCGATCAGTTCAGCGTCGAGGCCGAGGCGCTCGAGGTTTTCCTTCACCCGCACTAGACGCTTGGCTTCCAGATCCACCGCCACCACCCCGGCCAGCGCCGGTTCGGCTTCGAGGATGTGGCAGGTCTTGCCGCCAGGGGCGCAGCAGGCGTCAAGCACCCGCTGCCCCGGCGCCAGATCGAGCAGGTCGGCGGCCAGTTGCGCGGCTTCGTCCTGCACGCTGATCCAGCCTTCGGCGAAACCCGGCAGGCTGCGCACATCGGCAGCGGCTTCGAGGACGATGCCGTCGCGGCTGTAAACGCACGGTTTCGCGGCGATCCCGGCTTCGCCCAGCAACGCCAGATAAGCATCGCGGCTGTGATGACGGCAGTTGACCCGCAGGATCATTGGCGGATGCGCGTTATTCGCTGCGCAGATCGCTTCCCACTGCTCGGGCCAGAAGGCCTTCAGGGATTTTTGCAGCCAGCGCGGGTGGGCCGTGCGCACCACCGGATCGCGTTCCAGTTCGGCGAAGATCGTCTCGCTTTCGCGCTGGGCATTGCGCAGCACCGCGTTGAGCAGACCTTTGGCCCAAGGCTTTTTCAGCTTGTCGGCACAACCGACGGTTTCGCCAATGGCGGCGTGGGCCGGCACGCGGGTGTAGAGCAATTGGTACAGACCAACCAGCAGCAACGCCTCGACATCAGCGTCGGCGGCCTTGAACGGTTTCTGCAGGAGTTTTTCCGCCAGTGCCGACAGGCGTGGCTGCCAGCGTGCAGTGCCGAAGGCCAGGTCCTGAGTGAAACCGCGATCGCGATCCTCGACCTTGTCCAGTTGCGTCGGCAGGGAGCTGTTCAGCGAGGCTTTGCCGCTGAGTACGGCAGCGAGTGCCTTGGCGGCGGCCAGACGCGGGTTCATTGCGCATCCACCGCTGCGCCGAGGACGCTGCCGACGGCGAATTTCTCGCGGCGGCTGTTGAACAGGTCGCTGAAGTTCAGCGCCTTGCCGCCGGGCAATTGCAGGCGGGTCAGACACAGCGCTTGTGCACCGCAGGCGACAATCAGGCCGTCCTTGCTGGCGCTGAGGATTTCACCCGGAGCGCCAGTGCCGTCGGCCACGGTCGCGGCCAGCACTTTCAACGCTTCGCCATTGAGCGTGCTGTGGGTGATCGGCCATGGATTGAAGGCGCGGACCAGACGTTCCAGCTCCACCGCCGGACGGCTCCAGTCGATGCGTGCTTCGTCTTTGTTGAGTTTGTGCGCGTAGGTTGCGAGTTCGTCGTTCTGCACCTCACCTTGCAGGGTGCCGGCAGCCAGACCGGCAATCGCCTGCACCACGGCGGGCGGCCCCATCTCGGCGAGGCGATCATGCAGGGTGCCGCCAGTGTCTTGCGCGCCGATCGGCGTGACGACCTTGAGCAGCATCGGCCCGGTATCCAGCCCGGCCTCCATGCGCATCACCGTTACACCGCTTTCGGCATCGCCGTGTTCGACCGCGCGCTGGATCGGCGCCGCACCGCGCCAGCGCGGCAGCAGCGATGCATGGCTGTTGATGCAACCCAGACGCGGAATATCCAGCACCGCTTGCGGCAGGATCAAACCGTAAGCGACCACCACCATCAGATCCGGCTTCAGCGCGGCCAGCTCTGCCTGAGCCTCGGCATTGCGCAAGGTCGGCGGCTGCAACACCTGGATATTATTTTCCAGAGCGAGTTGTTTGACCGGGCTCGGCATCAGTTTTTGCCCACGGCCGGCCGGGCGATCCGGCTGGGTGTAGACCGCGACGATCTCGTACGGGCTGCTCAGCAGGGCCTTGAGGTGTTCGGCGGCGAATTCCGGGGTACCGGCAAAAACAATGCGCAGTGGCTCAGTCATGAAAGGCGTCTCATAAAAAGAAAAAGGCTTGCCGCAGCAAGCCTTTGAAGAGGGGCATCAAGCGTTCTGGCGGTGCAGCTTTTCCAGCTTCTTCTTGATCCGGTCGCGTTTGAGCGTGGACAGGTAATCGACGAACAATTTGCCGTTGAGGTGGTCGCATTCGTGCTGGATGCACACGGCGAGCAGACCTTCGGCGATCAGCTCATAAGGCTTGCCGTCGCGGTCCAGCGCCTTGATTTTGACCTTCTGCGGGCGGTCGACGTTTTCGTAGAAGCCCGGTACCGAGAGGCAGCCTTCCTGGTACTGGTCCATCTCGTCGGTCAGCGGTTCGAACTCGGGGTTGATGAACACCCGTGGCTCGGTACGGTCTTCGGACAGGTCCATCACGACGATACGTTTGTGCACGTTGACCTGGGTCGCGGCGAGGCCGATGCCCGGCGCTTCATACATTGTTTCAAACATGTCGTCGACCAACTGACGCACTTCGTCGTCCACTACAGCCACTGGTTTGGCGATAGTGCGCAGACGCGGGTCCGGAAATTCGAGGATGTTTAAAATGGCCATAGGCTTCGATTGCTGCACACGTTGAGTAAAGTCGGGTCGATGGCCTGGCGGGTCCGAAGATGCAGGCTACCGTTGTGAAGCGTAGCTTCTGAAAAACAGAAGCGAGCCACGGGGGCTCTGACGATTCACGCGAATGCACATGATAAAGGGATTCACCGCATGAGGAAAACACTACTCGCCCTGCTGCTCCTGGCTTCGGCCGGCGCCGCGCAAGGGCAAGTGCAACTCAGGGATGGTTTTCCACAGCAATACACGGTGGTTTCCGGAGACACGCTCTGGGACATTTCCGGCAAATACCTGCGCGAGCCCTGGCAGTGGCCACAACTGTGGCGGGCCAATCCGCAGATCGAAAACCCCAACCTGATCTATCCCGGCGACACACTGACCCTCAGCTACGTCAACGGCCAGCCGCAACTGACCGTCCATCGTGGCGAGTCGCGCGGCACCATCAAGCTCTCGCCACGGATTCGCACCAGTCCGGTGGCCGAGGCGATTCCGAGCATTCCGCTGAAATCGATCAACAGCTTTTTGCTGAGCAACCGTATCGTCGACAAGGCCGAAGACTTCGACAAGGCCCCCTACATCGTCGCCGGCGATGCCGAACGGGTGCTCAGCGGTACCGGTGACCGCATCTTCGCCCGTGGCCATTTCGATCCGGAGCAACCGGTGTACGGCATCTTCCGCCAGGGCAAGGTCTACACCGATCCGCAGACCAAGGAATTCCTCGGCATCAACGCCGACGATATCGGCGGCGGCGAGATTGTTGCCACCGAAGGCGACGTCGCCACCCTCGCCTTGCAACGCACCACCCAGGAAGTGCGCCTCGGTGACCGCTTGTTCGGCGGTGAAGAACGTTCGATCAATTCAACGTTCATGCCCAGCGCGCCGAAGCGTTCCATCGACGGGCTGATCATTGACGTGCCACGCGGCGTAACGCAGATCGGTGTAATGGACGTGGTTACCCTGAACAAAGGCAAACGTGACGGTCTGGCCGAAGGCAATGTTCTGGCGGTGATGAAAACCGGCGAAACCGTACGTGATCGGATCACCGGCCAGCCGCTGAAAATTCCCGATGAACGCGCCGGCCTGCTGATGGTGTTCCGCACCTACGACAAGCTCAGTTACGGCCTGGTCCTCAATGCTTCACGTTCGCTTGCGGTGCTCGACAAGGTGCGAAATCCGTAAGCTTGCTTAACAAGTTACCAACAGAGTTATCCACAGCTTGTTCCGAATGGTTCGGAGCATAGAACGATCAAGGATGATCCATTCATGTTGTCTGTCAGTACGGCCATTTCCCCGGCGGAACTGGAAGCGCGTCTGCGCCTGCACCGCATGCCGAATATCGGCCCCAAGCGTTTTGCCAAATTGCTCGAAGCCTTCGGCTCGGCGTCGAAAGCCCTCAGCGCGCCGGCCAGTGCCTGGCGCTCACTGGGGTTGCCGGCGGCCTGCGCCGAAGCACGGCGTTGTCCAACGGTGCGCGACGGCGCCAGCCACGCAATGCGCTGGCTAGAGCACCCCGACCAACATTTACTGATGTGGGACCAAGCGGATTATCCAGCGTTGCTGGCGCAAATCGCCGATCCACCGCCGCTGTTATTCGTCGCGGGCGATCCGTCGATTCTGGAAAAACCGCAACTGGCGATGGTCGGCAGCCGCCGCGCTTCGCGCCCGGGCATGGATACGGCGGCGGCGTTTTCCCGCAGTCTGGCCGGGGCCGGTTTTGTCATCAACAGTGGTCTGGCGCTGGGCATCGATGCTGCTGCCCACCAGGCTGCTCTGGATGTTGGCGGCTTGACCGTGGGGGTGCTCGGCACGGGGCTGGAAAATTTTTATCCACAATGCAATAAACGCCTGGCCGAGGCGATGATTGCCTCGGGCAGTGCGGTGCTTTCCGAGTTTCCGTTGGACGCCGGGCCGAGCCCGAGCAACTTTCCCCGGCGCAACCGCATCATCAGCGGGTTGTCCCTCGGCGTGCTGGTGGTCGAGGCCAGTGTTGCCAGCGGTTCGTTGATCACCGCGCGGCTGGCAGCCGAACAGGGTCGCGAGGTTTATGCCATTCCGGGCTCGATCCATCACCCCGGCGCGCGCGGTTGTCACCAATTGATTCGCGACGGGGCGGTGCTGGTGGAGACTATCGAACATATCCTCGAAGCCTTGCGCGGCTGGCAGCAGCCGTTGCTATCCACAGCGGCGGTGCAGGCCGATCACCCGTTGCTGGCGCTGCTGCACGCGGCGCCGCACACCAGCGAGGCCTTGGCCGCGAGTTGTGGCTGGCCGTTGCCGAAGGTGCTGGCAACGTTGACCGAGCTGGAAATCGAAGGCCGTGCGGTATGCGAAAACGGTCGCTGGCTGGCGCGGTCGAGCTAGGTTTTACGAGGAAGATCGGTAAACTGCGCGAAACCTGTTTGTGGGAGAGTTTTTTCATGGTCAACAGTTGGCGTGTGCAACAAGCCGCGCGTGAAGTTCGCGCCGGCGCGGTGATTGCCTATCCAACCGAAGCCGTCTGGGGGCTGGGTTGCGACCCGTGGAATGAAGACGCGGTGGACCGCTTGCTGGCGATCAAGAATCGCTCGGTGAGCAAAGGGCTGATCCTGGTCGCCGACAACATCCGCCAGTTCGATTTCCTCTTCGAGGACTTCCCGCAGGACTGGATCGACCGCATGGCCAGTACCTGGCCGGGGCCGAACACCTGGCTGGTGCCGCATCAGAACCTGTTGCCGGAGTGGGTCACAGGCGTTCATGACACCGTGGCGCTGCGGGTCAGCGATCACCCGCAGGTGCGCGACCTGTGCTCGCTGGTCGGGCCATTGATTTCCACATCGGCCAACCCACAGGGGCGACCGCCGGCGCGCACGCGTTTGCGCATCGAGCAGTATTTCCGTGGTCAGGTCGATCTGGTGCTGGGCGGCAGCCTTGGCGGGCGCAAGAATCCCAGCGTGATCCGCGACCTGGCCACCGGTAGCGTCGTTCGTCCTGACTGACGCCATTCTTTTTATTTTTCTGCGGACTCCTCGGCGTCGACGAGGAGTTCTGCGCATGCCCGCACTTTATTCCTGCATTCGTTCAAAACTTATCCGTTGCCATTGTTCTTTCATGCGTCAGACGAATCTTTGAGTCTGAAATATCTGTAAGTTTTCCCACGTGATTCTCAGAACGCGTGCAGTGGCGAGATTTCCAAAAGCATCCATTCTTTCAATGTGCTTGAAGCAACTTCGAAATATTAATGGCTGCGGAGAAGTAATGGATATTACCGATTTACACCTCAAGGATTATCTGCAGGGCTTTCAGGAGACACTCAAGAATCAACAGGCCGACTATCGTGTGGCCATTGTTGAGGCAGGATCGGATGCCGGGGAATTTGAACGCTTCATCAATCGACAGTTTCGCCTGCGATTGCAGCATTACATGCTCACCTCCAGAGCCCGGGCGCTGGAAACTCGACTGGCGATCACCTCACGCAGCACGCACTTTCTGTTGTATCAGCGTGATCAGCTTATTGCGGTGCTGCGGGCAACTCCGGCGCCCTTCGAATGGGCTTCACTGGCGCAGCATCATGTGTCTCCCACTGTGGCATTGGCGCGCCACGTCGAGTTCAGCCGTCTGATCACCCATTCCCAGCAGCACCGGCCGGTGTCGGTCAATGGTCTGCTTGCCACCGCTGCGGAATGGGCGATCGATCGCGGATATCACGGGGTGACGGCCTTATGCAGATCGCCACAGCGGCAACTGTATCAGCGCTTCGGCCTGACACCGATCGCTTCGCAGGCAATGCATATCGAGCAGCGTGCCCGGGGCGATTATTGGCTGTTGTCTGCCGAGTGGCGACAAATCCTCATGGCCCTGGATCAGCCTGTGAACATGAACGCGCATCAGCCGGAGTATCGTGATGTTTTTAACCGTCAGTATTGATCCGCCAGTGATTGAAGAGTGGGCTGAGAAATGGCTCGTATATGAATCGAAGAAGTTGCGCAGGAAGTTCGCCGGTCGTAGACCAGCGGCGAAGAAATTTCACCGCAAGATGTACTTGATATAGCCGCAAGATACTCGGCGAACTCATGGAAGAGTTCGCCGAGTATCAACTTGAGGCGTTATGGCAGCAGAATTGTGGAACCGGTCGTGCGCCGTGCCGACAGTTCGGTTTGTGCTTTCGCCGCATCCGCCAGTGCATGGCGCTGGCTGATGTCGACCTTCAGCTTGCCGCTGATGATCATCTCGAACAGCTCGTCGGCCATGCGTTGCAGGTTCTCGGCGTTGTTGGCGTAGGTCGCCAGCGTAGGCCGGGTGACGTACAACGAGCCCTTGGCGGCGAGAATGCCCAGATTGACGCCATCGACCGCGCCGGAAGCATTGCCGAAGCTCACGACCAGGCCACGTGGTGCCACGCTGTCCAGAGACGTGAGCCAAGTGTCCTTGCCGACGCCGTCATACACCACCGGGACTTTCTTGCCGTCAGTCAGTGCCAGCACGCGCTCGGCAACGTTTTCATGGCTGTAGTCGATGGTGGCCCAGGCGCCGTTGGCTTTGGCCAGCTCGGCTTTCTCCTTCGAGCTGACGGTGCCGATCAGCTTCACGCCCAGCGCTTTGGCCCATTGGCAGGCCAGCGAGCCGACGCCACCGGCTGCGGCGTGGAACAGAATGGTTTCACCGCCCTGCAGTGGGTAGGTCTGGCGCAGCAGGTATTGCACGGTCAGGCCCTTGAGCATGACCCCGGCGGCGGTTTCGAAACTGATTTCATCGGGCAGGTGTACCAGATTGTCCTGCGGCAGAACATGCAGCTGGCTGTAGGCGCCGAGCGGGCCGCTGCCGTATGCCACACGATCGCCGACCTTGAACCGGGTGACTTCGCTGCCCACCGCTTCGACCGTGCCGGCGCCTTCCGAACCCAGGCCGGACGG
>NZ_JH635998.1:2141391-2144949 GCF_000257605.1 Pseudomonas sp. R62 | reverse complement strand
GGTGGCGCATAGAGGCCGCTGCGGTAATAGGTGTCGATGAAGTTCAGGCCGATCGCCTGATTGGCCACGCGCACCTGATTCGGCCCGGGTGCAGCGGGTTCGTAGTCAACATATTCGAGCACTTCGGGACCGCCGTGGGCGCGGAACTGGATACGCTTTGCCATCTGCCTGCTCTCCTTGGGTCGTTGCTAAGCCCTCTATCCAACTCCCCTGCTTGATCTTCGTCAACTGCGGCGCGCCGGCCTGCGATGGTATGCTACGCGCCCATTTGCGTCGCCCGCCTGCCGGGGCGCCGCCCGATTCAAGGTGAAGCCATGACGACCCGCACCGACGCCGTAAAGGCCTATCTGCTCGATCTGCAAGACCGCATCTGCGCTGCACTGGAAACCGAAGACGGCGGCAAATGCTTCGTCGAAGACGCCTGGACCCGGCCGGCGGGCGGTGGCGGGCGCACCCGCGTGCTGGACAACGGCACGCTGATCGAAAAGGGCGGCGTCAATTTTTCCCACGTGTTCGGCAGCGGCCTGCCGCCCTCGGCCAGTGCCCATCGGCCGGAACTGGCCGGGCGTGGTTTCGAGGCGCTCGGCGTGTCGCTGGTGATCCACCCGCACAACCCGCATGTGCCGACCTCCCACGCCAACGTGCGTTTTTTCATCGCTGAAAAAGAAGGCGAAGAACCGGTCTGGTGGTTCGGCGGCGGTTTCGATCTGACCCCGTACTACGGCGTTGAAGAAGACTGCATTCATTGGCACCGCGTCGCCGAGCAAGCCTGTGCGCCGTTTGGTGCGGACGTCTATCCGCGTTACAAGGCCTGGTGCGACACCTATTTCCATATCAAGCATCGTCATGAGCCGCGCGGCATTGGCGGTCTGTTCTTCGACGATCTGAACGAGTGGGACTTCGACACCAGTTTCGCCTTCATGCGCGCCATCGGCGACGCCTACATCGAGGCCTACCTGCCGATCGTGCAGCGGCGCAAGAATGACGCGTTCACCGCACAGCAGCGCGAATTCCAGGAATTCCGTCGTGGCCGCTACGTCGAATTCAACCTAGTTTACGACCGTGGCACGCTGTTCGGCCTGCAATCGGGTGGCCGTACCGAATCGATTCTGATGTCGCTGCCGCCGCAAGTGCGCTGGGGGTATGACTGGAAGGCCGAACCTGGCAGCGCAGAAGCGCGTCTGACCGAGTATTTCCTGCAGGATCGCGACTGGCTGGCCGAGGCCTGAGGACGGGTGATGGATCGTTACGTTGTTTTTGGTAACCCGATCGGCCACAGCAAGTCGCCGATGATTCACCAGTTGTTTGCCGAACAGACCGGCCAGCGCCTCGACTACAGCACGCTGCTCGCGCCGCTGGATGATTTTACCGGCTGCGCCACGGCATTCTTTCGCGAAGGCCGCGGCGCCAACGTGACGGTGCCGTTCAAGGAAGACGCTTACCGGCTGGCCAACAGCCTGACCGCCCGCGCGCAGCGCGCCGGTGCGGTGAACACCTTGAGCAAACTGGACGACGGTTCACTGCTCGGCGACAACACCGATGGCGCCGGCCTGGTCCGCGATCTGACGGTGAATGCCGGGTTCAGCCTGACCGGCAAGCGCATCCTTTTGCTCGGCGCCGGCGGCGCGGTGCGCGGTGCGCTGGAACCGTTACTGGCAGAGAAACCGGCCTCGGTGATCATCGCCAATCGCACGGTGGACAAGGCTGAGCTGCTGGCGGAATTGTTCGGCGATCTGGGACCGGTGTCGGCCAGTGGTTTCGACTGGCTGCGCGAGCCGGTGGACGTGATTATCAACGCCACCTCCGCCAGCCTGACCGGTGACGTGCCGCCGATTGCGCCAAGCCTGATCGAGCCAGGCCAGACCCTGTGCTACGACATGATGTACGGCAAGGAACCGACCGCGTTCTGCCGCTGGGCCACTGAGCACGGCGCGGCGCTGGCGATGGATGGTCTGGGCATGCTCGCCGAGCAGGCGGCCGAGGCGTTCCTGCTGTGGCGCGGCGTACGCCCGGATACCGCGCCGGTACTCGCCGAGCTGCGCCGCCAACTGGCCCTTTAACTTTTGCTCCCACTTTGAAATACGATCAATGTGGGAGCGAGCCTGCTCGCGAATCGCATCACCACCGATATCAGCTCAATCCTCAAACCTGATCGGGCACTTCTCCGCCCCTTCCAGTTTGCGCAACTCCTCCACCACCGGCGGCCGCGCCCGGCGCAAGGTCAGGCTGCGACCCTGGCCCAGCAGGCGCCGCGCTTCCTGATGCAGCATCTCTACCCCTGAATAATCGATGAAGTTGATCTGCTGTGCCTCGATTACCACCCGCGCGCCATGCAGGCGTTGCAGGCGTACTTGCAGGTAATGGCTGGCGCCGAAAAAGATCGAACCGCCCACCCGCAGCACATCGTCGTCACCGTCGCGCCAATGCTGCACCCGTGGTTGCGAGGTGCGCTTGAGGTAAAAGAACAACGACGCCAGCACCCCGGCGTAAATCGCCGTCTGCAATTCCAGCAGCAAGGTCGCGAGACAGGTCAGGGCCATCACCACGAACTCGGCACGGCTGACTCGCAGCAAAGCGCGAATGCCCCGGTGATCGACCAGACCCCAGGCAATCAACAGGATGCTGCCGGCCATGGCCGGGATCGGAATGTGCGCGATCAGCCCCGCGCCGAACACCGCAAACAGCGCCACCCAGATTGCCGAGAACACTCCGGCCAGCGGCGAGCAGGCACCCGCCTCATAACTCAGACCTGAGCGGGTAAACGATCCGGCTGACAGCGACCCGGAAAAGAACGCACCGACAATGTTCGACAGACCCTGTGCGCGGACTTCCTGATTGGCGTCGAGCAACTGTTGCGAGCGCGCCGATATCGAACGGGCGATCGACAGACTGGTGACCAGCCCGAGCATGCCCACCGCCACGGCGCTCGGCAGCAGGCGCAGGATCACCTCCAGATCCAGCGGCAAGGCGCTCAGCGGCGGCAGGCGTCCGACGAAAGCGCTGACCAGATGCACATGACCGAACATCGCCGGCCAGATCCACACCAGCAGGCTGGCCAGCACCAGCGTGAGCAACAGCGTCGGCCAGCGCGGCAGAAGTTTTTTCAGGGTCACGCCGACGATTACCGTGGCGACGCCGAGCATCAGCGAAGGCTTATCCACAGCCCCCAGATGTCGTAGCAGATCCATCAGGCTGGCGAGCGCGGTGGTGTTGGCCGGCAACTCCAGCCCGAGCAGATTGGGCAATTGCCCGATGGCGATCACCACGGCGGCACCGAGGGTGAAGCCGAGCACTACCGAATGCGAAACGAAATTCACCAGCGCGCCAAAGCGCAGCAAGCCGAGCAACCACTGGAAAATCCCGGCGAGGAACGTCAGCAGCAGGATCAGGGTGATGTAGTCCTCGGAAGCCGGCACCGCGAGCGGGCTGACGCTGGCGTACAGCACGATGGAAATCGCCGCCGTCGGGCCGCAGATCAGATGCCATGACGAACCCCACAGGCACGCGATCAATACCGGGATGATCGCCGCGTAGAGTCCGTATTCCGGTGGCAGCCCG
>NZ_JH635998.1:2128199-2140843 GCF_000257605.1 Pseudomonas sp. R62 | reverse complement strand
CAGTGCGTAGGCAATCGACTGGGGTAAGGCGAGAATCGCACCGCTGAGGCCGACGATCAGGTCCCGCCCGACGCTGGCACGGGTTTGCCGTGGCAACCAGCTCAGGAAAGGAAACAGTGAATGGCGGCTGGGGAAGGCCATGGGTCCTCGCGGTTGGGTTTTTCAGGCAAGCCTATCAGGACACGGCAATCATTGTGGCGAGGGGATTTATCCCCGATGGGCCGCGAAGCGGCCCCAAACCCAGAGTTCTCGGTGAGTCAGGTATATCGAGTTCACGGATCTTGCGACTGCTTCGCAGCCGATCGGGGATAAATCCCCTCGCCACAGGTAAGTGGTCGACAGTCAGATAGCATTACAGTTTGGCCTTCACCGCCACCAACGCATCCTTGCCATCCACGGTCTTCACCCCATCCAGCCACTTGTCCAGCACCGCCGGATTGGCCTTGATCCACGCCTTCGCCGCTTGGGCATTGCTGACCTTCTTGTTCACCACCTCGGCCATGATGCTGTTCTCCATGTCCTGGGTGAATGCCAGATTGGTCAGCAACTTGCCCACATTCGGGCAGGCCTCGGCGTAGCCCTTGCGGGTCAGGGTGAAAACGTTGCCAGTGTCGCCGAAGTATTTTTCGCCGCCCTTGAGGTAACGCATTTTCAGTTGCACGTTCATCGGGTGCGGGGTCCAGCCGAGGAAGGTGACGAATTTCTGTTTCTTCACCGCCCGCGACACTTCGGCGAGCATCGCCTGTTCGCTGGACTCGATCAGCTTCCACTGGCCCATGTTGAAGTCATTCTTCTTGATGATCTCCTGCAACGAAATGTTCGCCGGCGCGCCTGATCCGATGCCGTATATCTTCTTGTCGAACTTGTCGGCGAATTTGTTCAGGTCGGCAAAATCATGCACACCCGCCTCCCAGACATAGTCGGGGACGGCGAGGGTGAATTCGGTGCCTTCGAGGTTCTTGGCCAATTGCGTCACATCACCGGTGGCGATGAATTTGTCGTAGAAGCCCTGCTGCGCCGGCATCCAGTTGCCGAGGAACACATCCACCTGGCCATCCTTCAAGCCGCCAAAGGTGATCGGCACCGCGAGGGTGTCGATCTTGGCCTTGTAGCCCATGCCGTCCAGCAGAAATCCGGTGATGGCATTGGTCGCGGCGATGTCGCTCCAGCCCGGATCGGCCATCTTCACGGTTTCGCAACTTTGCTCGGCGAAGGCCGAGGCGCTGCTCAATGCGATCAGGCCAACGGTGACAGCTGTGGATAACTTGCGCATGGACTTCCCCTTAACGTTATTGGTTTTGGCAGGGTTGTGGATAACGGGCCTTGCGCTCCAGATCATCAAGGTCGATGTGGTTGCGCATGTACTGCTGACTGGCATCGACCAGCGGCTGGTGATCCCAGCTCTTCAGCTTGCCGATGGTTAACGCATCGGCGACGAAACGGCGTCGGCGCTGGCTGGCCAGTACGTCCCGGTGGATCGCCGGAATGTCCCACTTGGCCCGCGCTTCAGAGAGAAAATCGTCGAACAGCTGACGATGTTGCGGCGATTGGCTCAGCTCCTCCTCTTCGCGCGGATCGTTATCCACATCGAAGAGTAGGCACGGGTCGCTTTCGCTGTAGATAAATTTGTAGGCGCCCCGGCGGATCATCATCAGCGGGCTGACAGTGCCTTCGGCCATGTATTCGCCGAACACCTCGTCATGCCCGCCCTGCCCTTGCAGGTGTGGCAGCAACGAACGACCGTCCAGTGGCAAGCCGGGCTCAAGCGTGCCGCCGGCCAGATCCACGAAGGTCGGCAGCAGGTCGGCGGTGGATACGGCGGCGCTGACTCGGCCGGCCTCGAATTGTCCCGGGGCGCTGATCAGCAGCGGCACTCGCGCGGCCATCTCGAACCAGTGCATTTTGTACCAGAGGCCCTTCTCGCCGAGCATGTCGCCATGGTCACCGGAGAAGACGATGACGGTGTCGTCGATCAGCCCGGTTTCTTCAAGGGTTTGCAGCAGTTTGCCGACATTGGCGTCGATATAGCTGCAAGCACCGAAGTAGGCGCGACGGGCATCGCGGATCTTATCCACAGGCAGCGGCCTGTCCCACAGGTCGTAAACCTTGAGCAGACGTTGCGAGTGCGGATCGAGATCGTCCTGGTTCAAGGCTGTAGGCAACGGGATATCGGCATCGTCATACAGATCCCAAAAAGCCTTGGGAATCGTGTACGGATCGTGCGGGTGGGTCATCGACACGGTCAGGCAGAACGGTTGCTCGCCGTCCTCGCGAATGTGATCGAACAGATATTGCTGCGCCTTGAACACCACCTCTTCGTCGAAATCCAGCTGATTGGTACGCACGCACGGCCCGGCTTGCAGCACGGAAGACATATTGTGATACCAGCTCGGCCGCACGTCCGGCTCGTCCCAGTTCACCGCCCAACCGTAATCGGCCGGGTAAATATCGCTGGTCAGGCGTTCTTCATAACCGTGCAACTGGTCCGGCCCGCAGAAATGCATCTTGCCCGACAGCGCGGTGCGGTAGCCGAGACGCCGCAGGTAATGCGCGTAAGTCGGAATGTCGGCAGGAAAGTCAGCCGCGTTGTCGTAGGCGCCGATCTTGCTCGGCAACTGGCCACTGACCAGGGTGAAGCGCGACGGCGCGCACAGCGGGCTGTTGCAATAGGCAGCATCGAACACCACGCTTTGGGCGGCGAGGCGGGACAGATTCGGCAGTTTGATCGGCGATGGGCCGTAGAACGGCAACATTGGCGCGGCCATTTGATCGGCCATGATGAAAAGAATGTTCTTGCGCTTCATGTGATCGCGGCATTCCATGTTGAATATTTATGCGAGAGTGCTGCGATCGAGCATGGATTCCATGCCTGTTCCGGTAAAGCCCGCGCCGGACAATGACTAGGATAAGTACAGCTTATGTATGACGCCCTCGGTGACCTTTCCCTCGATCTGCTGCGCGCTTTTGAAGCGGCGGCCCGCCATCGCAGTTTTACCGCTGCTGCGGTGGAGCTTGGCACCACGCAGCCGGCGATCAGCCAGCAAATGAAACGTCTGGAAGAGCAGCTCGGTACGCGCCTGTTCGACCGGATTTACCGGGGTATCGAGTTGACAGAGGTTGGCGCCCTGCTGTTCGAGCAAGTTACCCTCGGTTTGCAGAATATCGACGCAGGATTGAGCGCAATCAGCACTCAGCAGCAACATGAAGTGCTGCAAGTGGCCACGGATTTCGCTTTCGCCGCTTATTGGCTGATGCCGCGCCTGCACCGCTTTCACGAGGCCAATCCGCATATCGATGTCAGCCTGGTCACCAGCGAGCGCAACCACAACATGCTGCGCACCGACATCGACGTGGCGATCCTGTTTGGCGATGGTCGATTCAAGCAGGGCGAGAGCCACTGGCTGTTCAGCGAAGAGGTGTTCCCGGTGTGCAGTCCGCTGCTGCTCAAGGAGCGTTCATTGCCGCTGCCCGCGCAGGCACTGCTGGAATTTCCGCTGTTGCATCTGCGTGGGGAAAACAGCAGCAACTGGTTCGACTGGAGTGGCTTGTTTCGTCAGTTGGGCCTGACTACGCCGCCAGCGCCGGGGCAATTGCGCTTCGACAATTACACCTTGCTGATTCAGGCGGCGATTGGCGGACAAGGCGTGGCGATTGGCTGGCGGCACCTTGTGGATAACTTGCTGGTGCAGGGTTTGCTGTGCCGGCCGCTGGCGGAAACCACGCTGTCGCGCCTTGGCTATTACGTTGTGCTGCCGCAACGCAAACGTCGGGGTGCGTTGATTCAGGAATTTGTTGATTGGTTAATGGCGGAACAGGCCAGCAGTGCCGAATCGCTTAACGGTCTGGCCCTGCCCTCGATTGCGGTGTGAAGAGCAAAAGATCATCCGATCGCGGCCCGAGCCTTCGGACGATCTTTTACGAATCAGAAGCCGCCACAAAATTCACATGCTGCCCCACATGCAGATTCAACCGCAGCTCATCGGCAATCCCCACCGCGACACGGTTCAATCGCTCCAGCGGTTCGGCCAGCCCCGGTTCGAGATTGCCGCCGACCTGACTGAAGTGCTCGATGGTCAACCCGGCCACGCCATGGGGCGCGTTGACCAAGGTCCAGCGCAGTGAGCTGCTTTGTACCGCCTCGAGGATTTCTTCGGCAGCGTGACGTTGCAGACGCTCGTCATTTTCAGGCTCGTCGAGCACACCGAAGTTGCCGACCAGAAACAGGCGCGGCACGCTGGCCAGTTGCAAACCTTCGACCAAGGCGTCGACTGCCAGCACTTGTTCCACCGGCCCCAGCGTCACCGAGCGCTCAACGTGGTCGCTGCTGAAGGGCAACCCCGGAGCGTCCAGCAGACAGATCACCGCCGAACTGCCGGCGACGCTCTGATTGACCCGCTCGGCATCGAACAGATCGCCGGTCTTGGTGCGCAGCCCCGGACGCGGCGCAAGTGCGGTGAGATCGTCGAGGATGGCGATGACTTCGTGTTGGCGACGGAGCAATTCAGCCATCAATGCACCGCCCAGGCTGGCCATGGCACCATAAAGCACCACTTTGACCACTGGGGTCTCGGCATTTTTCATGGCTGTTTTCCTTATAGTTGTCCTATATGACCTGTGACGGTGGAAACAGCCAAGGGTTCGAACCGATTGAGAGGCGACACGATGCAAGGGATCAAGGGCTATCACGCCCATGTCTATTTCGACGCGCAAACCATCGACCAGGCGCGGGCCTTGTGCGAACAGGCCGCGCAGTTGTTTGCGCTGAAAATGGGCCGCGTGCACGAACGCCCGGTGGGGCCGCATCCCGACTGGAGCTGCCAACTGGCTTTCGGTCCCGAGCTGATCGGCGAAGTGCTGCCATGGCTGGCGCTCAACCGCAAGGGCCTGGTGGTATTCCTGCATCCGGAGACTGGCGATGACTTGCTTGACCACACCGAACACGCGATCTGGATGGGCGCGGTGCGGCCCTTGGATCTGTCGATTTTTTAACCAGATGCTGACGCTGAACTGATAACGGATATGTCCAGACAGCCAGCCAGCGCTGACTGTCCGTTTATCCGCATCGCTACCAACCCCGTATTCATTGGCTGTCGTTGCATCCGACCGCCGGTTGATCATTCATTGATCGCTTTCGCTCGCGAAAGGTAGCTGAAAGCTTCCCCGATTAGGATCGCCCCACTCCCGGCAACAGACCGGTTGGCCCAAGCCCTGTGTTTTTTCCACAGGCCCGGCCCAATTAACAACAACAATGGTGATTCTGATGTCTTCTGCAACCCGCCGTTTCTCCCGCTTCCTGCTGGTCACTCCGCCCGTACGCCTCGCGCCTCCCGTTCTGCGCTGATCCCGCCCGATCCGCTCATTCCATTAGCCGCGCTACGCCTGGAGTATTCCCATGCTGACTTTCCTTGGCTTCGCCATGGTCATCACGTTCATGTTCCTGATCATGACCAAGCGCCTGTCCGCGCTGATCGCCCTGATCATCATCCCGATCCTGTTCGCGCTGTTCGGTGGTTTCGCGCCGAAGATCGGCCCGATGATGCTTGAAGGCATCACCAAACTGGCGCCGACCGGCGTGATGTTGATGTTCGCCATTCTGTATTTCGCCCTGATGATCGACTCCGGCCTGTTCGACCCGGCCGTGCGCAAGATCCTCAAACTGGTCAAGGGCGACCCGCTGAAAGTTTCGGTCGGTACCGCCGTTCTGGCGCTCGTCGTTTCCCTCGATGGTGACGGCGCGACCACTTACATGATCTGTGTGGCCGCCATGCTGCCGCTGTACAGCCGCATCGGCATGAGCCCGCGGATCATGGCCGGTCTGATCATCCTCGCCGGTGGCGTGATGAACATGACCCCGTGGGGCGGCCCGACCGCCCGCGCGGCGAGTGCTCTGCATGTCGATCCGTCGGACATTTTCGTACCGATGATCCCGGCGATGGCCGCCGGTGTCTTGGCGATCCTGGTGATTGCCTACTTCTACGGCAAGCGTGAGCGTGCCCGCCTCGGTGAACTGCACCTGGTCGGCGATGAGATCGATCACAGTGAAATCAGCGTCTCGCAATTCCCCGACGCACGCCGTCCGAAGCTGATCTGGTTCAACGCCGCACTGACGTTCGGACTGATGTGCACGCTGATCGGTGGCCTGTTGCCGCTGCCGGTGCTGTTCATGGTGGCGTTCAGTATCGCCATGATCGTCAACTACCCATGCCTGCAAATGCAGAAGGATCGCGTCGCCGCGCATTCCGGCAGCGTGCTGGCAGTGGTCGGGCTGATCTTTGCGGCGGGTATCTTCACCGGTATCCTGTCGGGCACCGGCATGGTCGATGCGATGTCGAAGAGCCTGTTGGCGGTGATTCCGGATTTCCTCGGCCCGTACCTGGCGGTGATCACGGCACTGGTGAGCATGCCGTTCACCTTCTTCATGTCCAACGATGCGTTCTATTACGGTGTATTGCCGGTGCTGACCGAAGCGGCCAGCCACTATGGGATCACTGCGGTGGAAATGGCCCGTGCCTCGATCGTCGGCCAGCCCGTCCACTTGCTGAGCCCGTTGGTGCCGTCGACCTATCTGTTGGTGGCGCTGGCCGGCATCGATTTCGGTGATCACCAGCGTTTCACCCTGAAATGGGCGATCCTGGTGTGCATCTGCATTCTGATTGCTGCACTGCTGTTGGGGACTTTCCCGATGTTCAGCACTCTATAAGCCCAAGACTCACCGTTACGGGTCCGGCTTCGCGGTTTGAAGCCCGGACCTTTTTCGGTTCAACAATTGCTCAAAGGAATACACATGGATTGGCTGACCAACCCCGAAATCTGGGTTGCCTTCTTTACCCTGACCGCCCTGGAAATCGTCCTCGGTATCGATAACATCATCATGATTTCGATCCTGGTCAGCCGCATGCCGAAACACATGCAGCAGCGCACGCGGATCTTCGGTCTTGGCCTGGCCATGGTCACCCGGATCCTGTTGCTGCTGTCGATTACCTGGGTCATGCGCCTCACTGCCGACCTGTTCGAAGTGTTCGGCCAGGGCATTTCCGGCCGCGACCTGATCCTGTTCTTCGGTGGCCTGTTCCTGTTGTGGAAGAGTTCGCAGGAGATGTACCACGCGCTGGAAGGTGAAGATGAAAGCGACGACGCGCCGTCGGGCAAGGGCGGCAACTTCCTCTACACCATCATCCAGATCGCGATCATCGATATCGTCTTCTCGCTGGACTCGGTGATCACTGCCGTCGGCATGGTTTCCCACGTGCCGGTGATGGTCGCGGCGATCATCGTGGCGGTGCTGGTGATGATGCTGGCGTCGGGCAAAATCAGCGAATTCATCGACAAGCACCCGTCGCTGAAAATGCTCGCCCTGTCCTTCCTGCTGGTGGTCGGTACCGTGCTGATCGCCGAATCGTTCGACGTGCACGTGCCAAAAGGCTACGTCTACTTCGCCATGGCGTTCTCGCTGGCGGTTGAGGCTATCAACATCAAACTGCGCGGCGCGATGGCCAAGAAGAGACAGCAACAGGATCCGGTGAAACTGCGCAAGGATGTGCCGGGCCAATAATCCGGTAGTCCCGGCAGCACGCTACACCCCTGTGGGAGCGAGCCTGCTCGCGAAGATGGAGTGCCAGTCGACAACAATGTTGGCTGGCCCACCGCTTTCGCGAGCAGGCTCGCTCCCACAGTTGTTTTGGGCAACAGAGGGGAAACGTGTCGGATTCGGTGAGTGGATGCATTTGTTTTGATGACACTTTTGTTTCAATCCACGCTTTAGCTGTGCAATGCTGGCGCCGAGACCGTTCGCCAACTACAGCTTAAGTATCAAGAACGTAGAAACCGCGCGGTGCCGTTCACTTGCCCCTCTGGGGCGCTGCTACTACAGGGGGTCTGCATGCTCACCCTGCTCAATCTGCTGTCCGCCGTCGCTCTGTTGATCTGGGGCACGCACATCGTCCGAACCGGCATCCTGCGGGTTTACGGCACTAATCTGCGACATGTGATCGGCCAGAACATGTCGAAGAAATGGCTGGCGTTCATCGCCGGTATTCTCGTCACTGCCATGGTGCAGAGCAGCAACGCCACGGCGATGCTGGTCACTTCGTTTGTCGGTCAGGGCCTGATGGCGCTGACCCCGGCGCTGGCGACCATGCTGGGCGCCGATGTCGGTACCGCGTTGATGGCGCGGGTGCTGACGTTTGACTTGTCATGGCTGTCGCCGCTGCTGATTTTCCTCGGGGTGATTTTCTTTTTGTCGCGCAAACAGACACGGCTCGGGCAAATGGGGCGGGTGTCGATCGGTCTGGGGCTGATCATTCTTGCGCTGCAACTGATTGTCGAAGCGGCGGCGCCGATCACTCAGGCCCAAGGGGTAAAAGTCATTTTCGCCTCGCTGACCGGCGACATTTTGCTCGACGCCCTGGTCGGCGCGTTGTTTGCGATGATTTCCTACTCCAGCCTCGCCGCCGTGCTGCTCACCGCCACGCTGGCCGGGGCTGCGGTGATCAGCCTGCCGGTGGCAATCGGTCTGGTGATCGGCGCCAACATCGGCAGCGGCATCCTTGCCTTCATGAGCACCAGCATGCAGAACGCTGCCGGCCGCCAGGTTGCGCTAGGGAGTCTGTTGTACAAATTGATCGGTTTGCTGCTGATCATCCCGGTGCTCGATCCGCTGGTGCACTGGATCGACAGCCTTGATTTCAGCCCGCAGGAAATGGTCATCGGCTTCCACCTGCTCTACAACACCGCGCGCTGCCTGATCCTGCTGCCCAGCGTCGGGCCGATGGCGCGGCTTTGTGCGTGGCTGCTGCCAGAGCGGCCGGAGGTCAACGGCGCCGCCAAACCGCGCCATCTCGACCCGACCGCACTGGTCACGCCGAGCCTGGCGCTGGCCAATGCCGCGCGGGAAACCCTGCGCATGGGCGATCTGCTCGACAACATGCTCGACGCCTCCCTCGACGTGCTGCGCGGCAAGCAGACCGCCGTCACCCAGGAAATGCGCCGCCTGACCGACGACGTCGAGGCGCTGTACAGCGCGATCAAGCTGTATTTGGCGCAGATGCCCCGCGAGGATCTCGGCGAGCACGACAGTCGGCGCTGGGCCGAGATCATCGAGCTGGCGATCAACCTGAAACTCGCCGCCGACCTGATCGAGCGCATGCTGCGCAAGATCCAGCAGCAGAAGACTTCGCAACGCCGTTCGTTTTCCGAAGAGGGCCTGGAAGATCTTGCCGGGCTGCAACAGCAACTGATCGCCAACTTGCGTCTGGGCCTGTCGGTGTTTCTCAGCGGCGACCGCGAGAGCGCGCGGCAGTTGTTACGGGAGAAACGCCGCTTTCGTGCGCAGGAACGGCGTCTGGCCCATGCGCATGTCAGCCGTTTGCAGCGCAAGATCGTGCAGAGCCTGGAGACCAGCTCGCTGCATCTGGAGTTGATCGCCGACATGAAACGGCTCAATTCGCTGTTCTGCAGCAGCGCCTATGTGGTGCTGGAAACGGCGGACACCGGCGCGCTGGCGGTGGATGACATGGCCGACATTACGCATTCGCCTTGAACGTCTGGGGCTGGGGCCAGTCAGTTACAGTGATTCAGCCTTGAGACCGTCATCGCTGGCAAGCCAGCTCCCACAGGGTTTTGTAAGCGCCGCAGATCCTTGTCGCAGCTGGCTTGCCAGCGATGGGGCCCTGACTGACGACACGGATCTCCAAATCAGCCGTATGGAAGCCTGTTATGCGTTGCCTGTTGTTCGCCTGTCTGTTGCTCGGTTCCCTGCCCGCCTTTGCCCTGGATCGGTTTCAGGTCGAAGGCTATGCGCTGCCCAACGGTTTGCAACTGATGCTCAAGCCCGGCACCGAACGCGGGCATGTGGCGATCCGGCTGGTGGTCGGCGTCGGCCTCGATGACTTCGACTGCGATGAAAAAGAGCTGCCGCATTTGCTTGAACACCTGCTGTTCAGCGGTATCGACGCCACCGGCGAAGGCGGTCTGGAAGAACGCATGCAGGCGCTGGGCGGTGACTGGAATGCGTTCACCAGCAATGCCGACACCACGTTCGTCATCGAGGCCCCGGCGAAAAACCAGCGCAAGGTGCTCGACCTGCTGCTCGCGCTGCTGACCCAGACACGCATCGACGACAACGCAATCAACGCGGCGAAACGGGTGGTCGAGCGTGAGGACGGCGGGCATTACACCAGGCTGCAACGTTTCCTCGATCGTCAGGACCTCGGTCATACCGCGAGCAATCAACTGGCTGTCGAGCTGGGACTGAAATGCCCGCAGCGTGCCGAAGTCGGCCATCTGACCCAAGAGCAATTGGAGAAGGTGCGCAAAGCCTGGTACGCGCCGAACAACATGACCCTGATCGTCGTCGGCGAACTCGACAAACTGCTGCCGGCCTATCTCGAGCGCACCTGGGGCGAGTTGGAGCCGGTCGAGCCGAGCGAACACCGGGCGCTGCCGGACATCCGCACCAGCGCCGCCCATGAGCGCACCCTCACCCGTGGCTTCATTGGCGACAGCGCCAAGCTGCACTGGCTGGTGCCGGAACCGGTGCTCGACGATCAGTACGACCAGACGTTCGACATTCTCAAGGATTATCTCGACTGGGCACTGTACCGGCAGATTCGCCTCAACCACGGCTTGTCGTACGGGCCGTGGGCCGAGCGTGAAGTATTCGGCGGTGTCGGCTTCATGAGCCTCAACGCGGACCTGGATCGCGATGACGTCGACGAAGCCATCCAGGTACTCGATGACCTCAAAGCCGACCTGCTGAAAAACGGCCTCGACCCGAGCACTTTCGCCCGCATCAAACAAGCCGCCATTGCTCACCAGGCCTGGGCCGTGCAGGGCAACAGCGCGCTGGCGGACTATTACTGGAGCGCGCTGGCCGACTATCAGGATGGCCGCTTTGCCAATCCCGCGCGCGAGCTGCAAGGGGTGACGCTGGAAGCGGCGAACAAGGCGATGCGCGAGCTGTTGCTGCAGCCGGGGTATATCCGGATCGAAAAGCCTTTGATCAGTGATGATCAGGTGTTGTGGCTGGTCGCTGGTGGTGTCGGCGTATTGCTGCTGATCGTGATCGGCTGGCGCCTGCATCGCCACCGCAAACATTCGCCGCAGCCCTGACACACAACCCTGTGGGAGCGAGCCTGCTCGCGAATGCGGTGGCTTCCTCAACGGTGATGGCGGCTGTTACTACGCCTTCGCGAGCAGGCTCGCTCCCACAGGGAAAATTGCTCCGCGCACCACCTCGCCACGACGCCCGACGGACGCTACTCTGTCGGGGTATTTCCTTAGCCTGCAGTGAATCGCCCACATGTCGAAATTAACCCTCCTGGTCCAGCGCCTTCTCGAGCTGATGAAGCGCTACCCCGGGTTGATCGCGGCGGGTGGTTTCATTTCCGGGGTCGGCAGTTTCATCCTCGTCGATCGGCAACAGGGGCTGGCCAGCTGGATCACGGTGATCATGCTGCTCAGCTGGATCTGGCTGATGCTGGAAAACACCCTGACCGGGCTGTTCACACGGATCTTCAAGCGCGAAATTCCCCAGCCGCTGCTGCGTTACGCGACGCAGATGATCCATCAGGAAAGCCTGTTTTTCGTTCTGCCATTCTTCTTCATCACCACCACGTGGAACAGCGGCCAGTTTGTCTTCACGGGGCTGCTCAGCGTTGCTGCACTGATCTCTATCGTCGATCCGCTGTACTACAAATGGCTGGCGCCACGGCGCTGGGCGTTTCTCGCTCTGCACACCCTGACCCTGTTCGCCGCCCTGCTCACCGCGCTGCCAGTGATCATGCACCTGACCACCGCGCAGAGTTTCAAATGGGCGCTGGGGATTGCCGTGCTGCTGTCGTTCCCTAGCCTGGCGTCGATCTTCCCGATCCGCACGGTGCGCAACGCCCTGGCGATTCTGTTCATCACAGTCGGCATCGGCGGCGTCGGTTGGGCGCTGCGTTCGTGGGTGCCACCGGCAACGCTGTGGATGACCGACGTGGCGATCAGCACGCAGCTGCAGGATCGCACCCCCGGCGCCAGCCTCGATACCGTCAGCGCCGAGCAGATCCGCAGCGGCGGGCTCTACGCCTACACTGCGATCAACGCGCCGCGCGGTCTCGACGAGCGGATTTATCACGTGTGGACCTTCAACGGCAAAGAGGTCGACCGCATCGCCCTCGACATCCATGGCGGGCGCAAGGAAGGCTACCGGGCGTGGACGCACAAGCAGAACTTCCCCGGCAACCCGGCGGGCAAGTGGCAGGTGCGGGTGCTGACCGAGGATGGCCAGTTGATCGGCGTGCTGCGTTTCGCAATTACCGACAGCACACCGGCCAAAGAAAAGTAATCCGGTTCGTGCTATTACGTAGGATCTCGTAACGGCCGTACAAGCACGGAGCTTATGACCAGCCCAACCCCCGGCAGTGCCCACCTGGACACCGCGCTCAGCCCTGCCCGCCTGCGCGTCAGCGGCGACTGGACGCTCGCCCACTACACCGCGCTCAAGCACCTGAGCGAAAAGCTCCGCGGCCAGTATGACGCCAACACTTCCATCGATCTGAACGGCCTCGGTGCCCTCGACACCGCCGGCGCCTCGTTGCTGGTCGAGCTGCTCGGTTCCGAGCGCTTGGGTAAAACCGCCGAACACCCCGATTGCACCCTTT
>NZ_JH635998.1:2118391-2127790 GCF_000257605.1 Pseudomonas sp. R62 | reverse complement strand
CCGATTGCACCCTTTCAACTGCCGACCGCGCCTTGCTGCAAACCGTGTACTGCTCGCTGAGTGATTTCTGCGTGCCGATCAAGGAGCCGGAAATCAGCGTCAGCGTGCAACTGCTGACGCGCATTGGCCGCGCGGTGGACAAGGTCTGGACCGACACGCTGCAACTGCTCGGCTTCGTCGGCCTGATCCTTGAAGTCATCGCCCGTGGGCTGTTGCGGCCCAAGCGCTGGCGCATCACGCCGATGATCGCGCACATCGAGCAGACCGGCCTCGACGCCGCGCCGATCGTGGCCCTGCTGACGTTTCTGGTGGGCGCGGTGGTGGCGTTTCTCGGCGCCACAGTGCTGGCCAGTTTCGGCGCGACGATTTTCACCGTGGACCTGGTCGGCTTCTCGTTCCTGCGCGAATTCGGCGTGCTGCTCACGGCGATCCTGATGGCCGGGCGCACCGCCAGTGCTTTTACCGCACAGATCGGCTCGATGAAGGCCAACGAAGAAATCGACGCGATCCGTACTCTCGGCCTCGACCCGATCGAATTGCTGGTGGTGCCGCGCGTGCTGGCGCTGCTGGTGGCGCTGCCGATGCTGACGTTTCTGGCGATGCTCTCGGGGATCGTCGGTGGCGGTGTGGTCTGCGCAGTGTCGCTGGACATCTCGCCGGCGATGTTCCTCTCGCTGCTGCAATCGGACATCGGCATTCAGCATTTTCTCGTCGGGCTGGTGAAGGCGCCGATCTTCGCCTTCCTGATCGCGGCGATCGGTTGCCTGGAAGGTTTCAAGGTCAGCGGCAGCGCCGAATCGGTCGGCGCGCACACCACCTCCAGCGTGGTCCAGTCGATTTTCGTGGTGATCGTGCTCGATGCGGTGGCCGCGCTGTTTTTCATGGAGATGGGCTGGTGAGTCGTCTACCCCGCGCGCCCTCGGAGGCGGTGATCGAAGTCCGTGGCCTGTGCAATCGCTTCGGACCGCAGAGCGTGCACGAGAACCTTGATCTGGACGTGTACAAAGGCGAGATCCTCGCCGTGGTGGGTGGCTCCGGTACCGGTAAATCGGTGCTGCTGCGCAGCATCGTCGGGCTGAATCGGCCCAGCGAAGGCATGGTCAAGGTCTTCGGCCAGAACCTGCCGAATCTGCCCGAGCATGAACGCTCGCTGATCGAAAGGCGCTTCGGTGTGTTGTTCCAGAAAGGCGCGCTGTTTTCCTCGCTGACCGTGACCGAGAACGTCGCCCTGCCCCTGATCGAACACGCCGGCCTCAGCCGTCACGACGCCGAGCACCTGGCGGCGGTGAAACTGGCGCTGGCCGGGCTGCCGCTGTCGGCAGCGGACAAATACCCGGCGTCGTTGTCCGGCGGCATGATCAAGCGTGCGGCGCTGGCGCGGGCCCTGGCGCTGGATCCGGACATTCTGTTTCTCGACGAACCCACCGCCGGCCTTGATCCGATTGGCGCGGCGCAGTTCGATCAATTGATCCTGACCCTGCGTGATGCGTTGGGTCTGAGTGTGTTTCTGGTCACCCACGACCTCGACACGTTGTACACCATCACCGATCGCGTGGCGGTGCTGGCGCAGAAGAAAGTGCTGGTCGCCGGCCCTATCGACGACGTCTCGGAAACCGCCGACGCGTGGATTCATGAATACTTCCACGGCCCGCGCGGCCGCTCGGCGCTGGACGCCGCCAAACAGCTCAACGAGGTCTGATATGGAAACCCGAGCCCATCATGTGTTGATCGGCCTGTTCACGGTGATCGTCGTGGCCGGCGCCCTGCTCTTCGGCCTGTTTCTGGCCAAATCCAGCGTCGACACCGAGTTCAAGGATTACGAAGTGGTGTTCAACGAGGCGGTCAGCGGTCTGTCCAAGGGCAGCTCGGTGCAGTACAGCGGGATCAAGGTCGGTGACGTGGTCAGCCTGCGCCTCGACCCGCAGGACCCGCGCCGGGTGCTGGCGCGGATTCGTCTGGCGGGCGACACGCCGGTCAAGGAAGACACCCAGGCCAAACTGGCGCTGACCGGCATCACCGGCACCTCGATCATCCAGCTCAGCGGCGGCACACCCGAGAGCCCGAAACTGCGCGGGCATGACGGCAAGCTGCCAACTCTGGTCGCCTCGCCCTCGCCTATTTCCCGCCTGCTCAACGACAGCAGCGACTTGATGACCGGCATCAGCGCCTTGCTGCAAAACGCCAACCACATGTTCTCCGCGGAAAACGTCGAGCGTGTGAGCAAGACCCTTGCCCATCTGGAACAGACCACCGGCACCATCAACGACCAGCGCGGCGACATCAAGCAAGCCATGCAGCAACTGGCGACCGTCGGCAAACAGGCCGGCAGCATGCTCGAGCAGACCTCACTGTTGATGCGCAACGCCAACGGCCTGCTTAACGATCAGGGCAAGCAGGCCTTGGGCAGTGCCGAACAGGCGATGAAGTCGCTGGAGCAAAGCAGCGTGACCATCAACGGCTTGCTCAGCAAAAACCAGAATTCGCTGGATAACGGCATGCAGGGCCTCAACGGCCTGGCCCCGGCGATTCGCGAACTGCGCGAGACGCTGACCTCGCTGCGCGCCATTTCCCAACGCCTCGAGGCCAATCCCAGCGGCTATCTGTTGGGCAGCGACAAGAACAAGGAATTCACCCCATGAAACTGACTCGAATCGCCCTGCTCGGCGCTGGCCTGACCCTGATCGGCGCGTGCTCGATCTTGCCCAAGTCGGAACCTTCGGACGTCTACCGCCTGCCCGCCGCGCAAGCGCCCGCCTCGGCCAGCCCGGCGGCGACGCAGTCGTGGTCGCTGCGCTTGAATAAGTTGCAGGCCAGCGAAGCACTGAACCGGCCGAGCATTGCCGTGATCCCGCAGGGCAATGTGATCAGCAGCTACAAAGGCTCGCGCTGGAGTGATCCGGCGCCGGTGCTGCTGCGCAATCGCCTGCTCGATGGCTTCGCGCGGGATGGTCGGGTGACGCTGCTGAGCACCGACGACAGCAACTTCCAGGCGGATCTGGAACTGGGCGGCAGTTTGCAGGCGTTTCAGACGGAATATCAGGGCACCCAGGCCGGCGTTGTGGTGCGGGTCGATGCGTTGCTGGTGCGCGGCTATGACCAGCGCATCCTCGCCAGCCGCCGTTTTGAAGAGCGCCAGCCGTTGAGCGATGTGCAGGTGCCAGCGGTGGTCGCCGGGTTTGGTCAGGCCAGTGATCGCCTTACGGCCAAGGTTGTGGCCTGGGCCGTGGAGCAAGGCCAGAAACTCGCCCCGCAACCCCGCTGACACACCACAGCTCCTGTGGGAGCGAGCCTGCTCGCGAAAGCGGTGTATCAGTCACTTAAGCGTTGACTGACACTCCGACTTCGCGAGCAGGCTCGCTCCCACATGGGAATTTTGCTCAGCCGAAGAACCAGTAGCAGACCCCGATAGCGCCCACCACTCCGGCAAACTCGGCCAGCAACGCACACCCCACCGCGTGCCGTGCGCGTTGAATCCCCACCGCGCCGAAGTACACCGCCAGCACATAGAACGTGGTTTCGGTACTGCCCTGCACCGTCGCCGCGACCAGCGCTGGGAAGCTGTCGACGCCGGAAGTCTGCATGGTCTCGATGAGCATCGCCCGTGCGGCGCTGCCGGAGAACGGTTTGACCATCGCCGTCGGCAGCGCATCGACGAAGCGCGTGTCCCAGCCGGCCCACTCGATCAGATGCCGAATGCCGTCCAGGCCGAAATCCAGCGCACCAGACGCGCGCAATACGCCAACCGCACAGAGCATCGCCACCAGATACGGCAGCAGGTTTTTCGCCACATCGAAGCCTTCTTTCGCGCCTTCAACGAACGCTTCGTACACCTTGACCTTGCGCAGCGCGCCGATCAGCAGAAACAGCATGATCAGGCCGAACAGCGTGAGATTGCCGAGGATCGACGACAATCCCGCCAGCGCTGTCGCGGAAAGCGTGCCGAGCAGGGCCATGAAGCCGCCAAGAATCAGCGCGCCGGGCAGCAGATAGGCGAGCACCACCGGGTCCCAGATGCGCAGGCGTTGCATGAAAGCTACGGAGAGAAAACCGACGATAGTCGAGCAACTGGTCGCCAGCAGAATCGGCAGGAACACCAGCGTCGGATCCGGCGCGCCTTGCTGGGCGCGGTACATGAAGATGGTCACGGGCAGCAGGGTCAACGACGAGGCGTTGAGCACCAGAAACAGGATCTGCGCGTTGCTGGCGATGGTGGAGCTGGGATTGAGCTCCTGCAGCGCTTTCATGGCTTTCAGGCCGATCGGCGTGGCGGCGTTGTCCAGGCCAAGGCCGTTGGCGGCAAAGTTCAGCGTGATCAGGCCTAGGGCAGGGTGGCCGGCGGGGACTTCCGGCATCAGCCGCAGAAACAGCGGGCCGAGCACCTTGGCCAGCCACTCGACGATCCCGGCCTTTTCGGCGATGCGCAGAAAGCCCAGCCACAGGGTGAGGGTGCCGAACAGCAGCACCATGACTTCGACCGACAGCTTGGCCATGGCGAAAATGCTTTCCACCATCGCAGCGAAGATCCCGGCGTTGCCGCCGATCAGCCACTGCGCCAGCGCCGATACGGCTGCCACGATGAAGAAGCCAAGCCACAGGCCATTAAGCATCAGTCAAATCCCCCGAAGAATGCGGCGAATGATAGCGGGGTCGCCAGAAACGACAAACCCCGGATTGCTCCGGGGTTCGTTGGTGGGGCGTGCATCAATCACTGTGGGAGCGAGCCTGCTCGCGAAGAGGCCGGCACATTCAACATCTCTGTAGATTGATACACCGTCTTCGCGAGCAGGCTCGCTCCCACAGGGTTTTGCATCAGTTCTTGGAAATTTCGCCAGCCGGCAGTTTTTCCTTGCTGCGCCAGTGCGGCAGGGAGTTCCAGTAGCGCTCGCCCTTGGCGTCGTCGTACATGCCTTCCCAGCGCGCGATAACCAGCACCGCCAGGGCGTTACCGATCACGTTCAGTGCGGTACGCGCCATGTCCATGATGCGGTCGACACCGGCGATGAACGCCAGACCTTCCAGCGGGATGCCAACGCTGCCCAAAGTGGCCAGCAGCACCACGAAAGACACGCCCGGTACGCCGGCGATACCTTTGGAGGTGACCATCAGCGTCAACACCAGCAGCAGTTGCTGGCTGATCGACAGGTCGATGCCATACAGCTGGGCAATGAAGATCGCCGCGATCGACTGGTACAGGGTCGAGCCATCGAGGTTGAACGAGTAACCGGTCGGTACCACGAAGCTGCAGATGGCTTCGGCGCGCCGTAGGCTTCCATCTTCTCGATCACGCGTGGCAGCACGGTTTCCGAGGAAGCGGTGGAGTAGGCCAGTACCAGCTCATCCTTGAAGATGCGCATCAGCTTGAGCACCGAGAAGCCGAACAGCTTGGCGATCAGGCCCAGCACGACGAAGGCGAAGAAGGCGATGGCGACGTAAACCAGGATCACCAGTTTCGCCAGCGGCAGCAGCGAGGCGAAGCCGAAGTTGGCCACGGTCACCGCGATCAGTGCGAACACGCCGATCGGGGCGTAGTTCATGATCATGTGGGTGACCTTGAACATGCTTTCCGAAACGCCCTGGAACATCTTCACCAGCGGCTCGCGCAGGTCCGACTGCAGGCTCGACAGGCCGAGACCGAACAGCACGGAGAAGAAGATGATCGGCAGCATTTCGCCGCGAGCCATGGCCGCGAAGATGTTCGACGGGATCAGGTTGAGGATGGTTTCGATGAATGCATGTTCATGCTGCACTTCGGCGGCGGTCGCCTGGTACTTGGAGATGTCCACCGTGCCCAGGGTGCTCATGTCGATGCCGGTGCCCGGATGGAACACGTTGGCCAGCACCAGACCGACAACGATGGCGATGGTGGTGACGATCTCGAAATAGATGATGGTCTTCAGGCCGATACGCCCGAGTTTCTTGGCGTCGCCGACGCCAGCGATGCCGACGATCAGCGAGGAAATGACGATCGGGATCACGATCATCTTGATCAGACGGATAAAGATATCGCCTGCCGGTTGCAGGACGTTGCTGATCCACCAGGCCTTTTCAGCGCTGAAGTGGTTGAGCAACGCACCAATTGCAATCCCCAGAATCAGACCGATGAGGATCTGCCAGGCGAGGCTGATTTTTGCCTTCTTCATTATCTTTACCCTTACTTGCGTTTGACTCAGGCACATGCAGGAACTGGAACGCTCATCAGCGGAAAAGTCTGTGCATCTGCCTCCGTATAAGGTGCCCCGAAGCGCGTGTTTACGGCTCTTCGGCAGGCGAAAAAAGGCGCAACTATTCCGATGCAAGGTGGCGCCGTCTAATGCCGTAAACGCCTACCCTATGCCTAATCGGCATGAGCTTTTTCATTTGAAACTGGCGTCCCAAGCGGTTCGATTGTGACATTTGTGCCGGCATAAGTGCCGTGAACCGGCCATTACAGCGTGGCCTGGTTAAAATTTGCACAGGCAAAACCAGCTGAAATTTCCGGAAAAAGTCTGAATCGCAAGACTAGAAGTCACACGGAACGAGCGCGATCTTTGTCGATATACGGTCGCCAGGAAACACCGCGAAATGTATTCCTCGCAGTGTCGACGATTGAAAAAAGGAATTTGGCGTGCTGGATCAATGTTTTAGCGGATTCAAAGCCCAGCGCAGATTCGTCAGACCACCGGGTCGACGAACCTGCGGCGCACCTTTTACCCTGACCCGGCCCTTGCGCAGGTACTCCCTGTACCCGTAGGTCACTCCGACCCTGTATCAGTCAGAACGTCCCGGCCCCCTGGTCATGCACCGACCCTCATCGGGCGGTGCAATGGAAAGCAGCGGGGCGCTGCTTTCGTGTTCGAAACCTTTGCGCGTCCTGCGTCAGTACCACTTCGGATCTTTCTTCAGGGTTTCCATCAGCAGATCCTGCATGCCCTGATCAGGTTTGCCGAAAAAGCGATAAGTCGCGTGTCGCGTCGGCGACTTGTCCTGCGGCAGACCTTCCGGCACATCGACCAGCATGGCGTAGGCGTCATCTTTGTCGAAGCTGAAGGCCACGATCAAACGGTGATTCAGACACTTGTCCTGACTCTCGCAGAGCGGACCGACCAGATACTGGTCGCCATCTTCCGTAACGGCATGCATCTGTTGTTCGGAGGTGCCGGACAGGTTGATCACCCATTCCGGTACGCGCTCTTCCTTTTTGATCACGCCTTCCCAGGTTTCACGGTACTGCGCGTCGGAGGCGAGCAGTTCGTTGACCCGGGTCTGGCCGTCATTGGCCGCCATGGCCATGGCACTGCCGCCCAGAAGCAGGGCGGCGGCCAATGTCTTGAGACCGATCATCGTTAACCTCGGCCGCGACGGCCAAAGAAGAAAGAAGCGATGAACATCACCAGGAACACGACAAAGAGAATCTTGGCGATACCCGTGGCGGTGCCCGCGATACCACCGAAGCCCAGAACGGCGGCGATGATGGCAATGATCAAGAATGTAATTGCCCAGCTCAACATGGTGATTCTCCTTACTTCTCTATTTAGGGGTGTTTCCGGTTTCCGGCGCTACGCGCCTGAATGTGTTCAAAGGCTTAGAAAACCCAGCGCTCTTCCCGTGGCAATTGATCCAGCGGTTGCGCCTGGTCGACATCAATCATGTGCATCGAAGCGTTTTCAACCTGGCTGCTGCTCACGGCACTGAAGTGCGTTTGAGTGCTGTGCTGCATCGAAATCAGTGGCTCGGGTTTGCGGCTGTTTTCCCAGCTCATGTACTGCTGGCAGACGATCAGGGTGATCAGCAACGCCAGTACACCGAACAGACCTTGCTGGATCTGCAGTGGCGAAATACGTACTTGGGCGGCGATTGGGCGAGTCATCCTGTGTTCCTCACGCTTGTTCGGTTGGGGCAGTGCTGTTCTGCCCGGGCTGAGTGAGGTATTGCAGCCTGCATGCCAGTTTTTTCATCTGTGAAAAAACCAATAAAAACAATGAGTTATACGTGGTTGAGAAATTTCCTAAGACGCATCCTGCACGATGGCTCTTCTGCGGTCGTGCGCAATGCACGATTATTTCGTGGGAAATTTCGATGATATGGAATTGCTACCGGTACGCAGATGTCAGAAGAGGACGCAGGATCTGCCCTGCAAAACGCAGAATGTTTTAAAACTCAACGAAATCAATGAATTGGCCGTTATGGCAGTAGAGAGCTACCCTCCTATGGCTGGTATCGTTCAGAATCAACCATGCAACTTGCCCGATTTTTCCGGGACTAACCCAAGACTAATCACTATGGAGCGTAGGAAAAATGGAATCTGCCACTGAGCAACAAGGCCGCATTCTGCTGGTGGACGATGAATCCGCCATCCTGCGTACGTTTCGTTATTGCCTCGAAGACGAAGGCTATACGGTAGCCACCGCCAATAGCGCGGCCCAGGCCGATGCTTTGCTGCAACGTCAGGTCTTCGATCTGTGCTTCCTTGATTTGCGCCTGGGCGAGGACAACGGTCTCGACGTCCTCGCGCAGATGCGCATTCAGGCGCCGTGGATGCGCGTAGTGATCGTCACCGCCCATTCGGCGGTCGACACCGCCGTTGATGCCATCCAGGCCGGCGCCGCCGATTATCTGGTCAAGCCGTGCAGCCCTGATCAACTGCGCCTGGCCACCGCCAAGCAGCTGGAAGTGCGCCAGCTCTCCGCGCGGCTCGAAGCGCTGGAAGGCGAGATCCGCAAACCGAAAGACGGTCTCGATTCCCACAGCCCGGCGATGAAAGTCGTGCTGGAAACGGCCCGGCAGGTCGCAAGCACCGACGCCAACATTCTTATCCTTGGCGAGTCCGGCACGGGTAAAGGTGAACTGGCCCGTGCGATTCACGGCTGGAGCAAGCGCGAGAAGAAATCCTGCGTCACGATCAACTGCCCGTCGCTGACTGCCGAGCTGATGGAAAGCGAGCTGTTTGGCCACAGCCGTGGCGCGTTCACCGGCGCCAGCGAGAGTACTTTGGGTCGGGTCAACCAGGCGGACGGCGGTACGCTGTTTCTCGACGAGATCGGCGACTTTCCGCTGACTTTGCAACCCAAGTTGCTGCGCTTCATCCAGGACAAGGAATACGAGCGGGTCGGCGATCCGGTCACTCGCCGCGCCGATGTGCGCATCCTCGCCGCCACCAACCTCAACCTCGAAGACATGGTCCGCGACGGCCGTTTCCGCGAAGACCTGCTCTATCGCCTCAACGTCATTACCCTGCATCTGCCGCCTCTGCGCGAGCGCGCCGAAGACATCCTGACCCTCGCCGATCGGTTCCTTGCACGTTTCGTCAAAGAGTACGCACGCCCAGCGCGCGGCTTCAGCGATGAGGCGCGCGAAGCGCTGCTCGGTTATCGCTGGCCGGGCAATATTCGCGAACTGCGCAACGTGGTCGAGCGAGCGAGC
>NZ_JH635998.1:2105196-2117877 GCF_000257605.1 Pseudomonas sp. R62 | reverse complement strand
AGCGAGCATCATCTGCCCGCAGGAACGCGTGGAAATCAGCCACCTGGGCATGGCCGAACAACCGGCCAACAACGCGCCACGGGTCGGCGCGGCGCTGAGCCTGGACGAGCTGGAGAAAGCGCACATCGGCGCGGTGCTGGCCACCGCCGGCACCCTGGACCAAGCGGCGAAAACCCTCGGCATCGACGCCTCGACCCTGTATCGCAAACGCAAGCAGTACAACCTGTGAGCACTGCGCGATGAAACTGGCGATCAAGCTGCGCACGCGCCTGTTCCTGAGCATTTCTGCGTTGATCACCGTGGCCTTGCTCGGGCTCTTGCTCGGGCTGGTCAGCGTGATGCAGATGGCCGGGTCACAGGAAGCGCTGGTGCGCAGCAACTTCGTCACCCTGGATCTGGGCCTCAAGCTGCGCCAGACCCTCGGTGATCAATTGATCATCATGCTCGCCGAAAAACCCGATCCCGTTGCGTTCGAAGCGTCCAAACAGCACTACTTCGAGTTGCTCGACCAAGGCATCGCCCAGCAGCCGGAGGGCGATGACCAGCCTTACGGTTTCCGCCAGGCCAAGGCCGACTACCTGAACTTCCTCGCCTCATTCGACGTGACTGCCGAAGCGGCGAAGAACGCGAGCACCAGCGCGGATTTCCGCGAGCGCTTCAATATCCTCCGTAACGGTTTGATCGCTGAGCACAAACACGCACTGGAAACCATCAATGCCGTCCAGCACGCTGCCCGCGAACGCGCGTTGCTGATTGCCGGGCTGCTTGGCCTGGTCGGGCTGGCGGTGCTGATCATCGGTTTCGTCACCGCCCAGGGCATCGCCCGACGTTTCGGCGCACCGATCGAAGCGCTGGCCAAGGCTGCCGACAACATCGGCCAGGGCAACTATGACGTGACCCTGCCGATTTCCACGGCCATGGAAGTCAACCTGCTGTCGCGACGCTTCGGCCTGATGGCCGAGGCGCTGCGCGAACACCAGGCGATGAATGTCGACGAACTGTTGGCCGGTCAGCAGCGCTTGCAAGCGGTGCTCGACAGTATCGACGACGGTCTGTTGATGATTGATCGCCAGGGCCAGCTCGAACACCTCAATCCTGTGGCTCAGCGCCAGTTGGGCTGGGAAGACGACCGGCTCGGCCAAGGCTTGGGCACCGCACTCGGGCGCCCGGAGCTGGATGCGCAACTGCAATTGGTCCTGCGCGGCGGCACGCTGGAGCGCGCGCCGGAAGATCTGAGCATCGAAGTCGATGGCGAATCGCGCCTGCTGACCTACAGCCTGACGCCGGTCAGTCATACCCAGGGGCATATTCTCGGCGCGGTGATGGTGCTGCACGATGTCACCGAGCAACGCGCGTTCGAGCGCGTGCGCAGTGAGTTTGTCTTGCGCGCTTCCCACGAACTGCGCACGCCGGTGACGGGCATGCACATGGCCTTCGGGCTGTTCCGCGAGCGGACCAAATTCCCGGCGGAATCGCGCGAAGCTGACCTGCTGGATACGGTCAACGAAGAAATGCAGCGTCTGATGCAGTTGATCAACGACTTGCTCAACTTCTCGCGCTACCAGAACGGCCTGCAGAAACTCACCCTGGCGCCATGTTCCATTGATGACCTGCTGGAGCAGGCGCAACTGCGCTTTGCCGACGTGGCTGCGGCCAAAGGTGTTGCGCTGAACGTCGAGATTCAAGGCCCGCTGCCGAGGTTGCAGGCTGATCAGGCGCAACTTGATCGCGTCCTCGACAACTTGATCGACAACGCCTTGCGGCACACCGCCCGCGACGGCCAGATCCGTCTGCAGGCACGCCGCCATGGCGAGCGGGTCATCATCAGCGTCGAAGACAATGGTGAAGGCATCGCCTACGGCCAGCAGGGGCGGATCTTCGAACCGTTCGTGCAAGTTGGACGCAAGAAGGGCGGTGCCGGCCTTGGCCTGGCGCTGTGCAAGGAAATCGTCCAGTTGCACGGCGGGCGCATGGGCGTTTATTCGCGGCCGGGGCAGGGCACCCAGTTCTACATGGCGCTGGCCGTCTAGGCTTCGTCGTCCATACGCCGCGCGGCAAGGCGCCTGCCGCGGGTGATCAGTTCAATGAACTGCACGGCGCTCAGTGCGTGGGCAAACAGCCAGCCCTGACCGAACTTGACCCCCTCACTGCTGAGCAGCGCTGCCTGGGATTCCAGCTCGATACCTTCGGCAATCACTTTCAGATCCAGCGCCTGCGCCATGTGAATGATGTGCGGAGCGACGCCGCTGCTCGCCGCGTCATGGCCGAGCGCATCGATGAACGCCTTATCGATCTTCAGGCAGTCCACTGGCAAGGTCTGCAGATAGGCGAGGCTGCAATAGCCGGTGCCGAAATCATCGATCAGCACCTGATGGCCGACGTCGCGCAAGGCTTGCAGGTTTTCCCGCGCCACCACCACATCAATCAGGCCGCGCTCGGTGACTTCGAAGGCTATCTGCCGCGCGGCGACACGGTGCAGCGCGAGCAGCCGCGCCATGACCTGGCCGATGCGCGGCACCATGACATCGCAGGCCGCGAGGTTCACCGAGATATACAGCTGCGGATTGGCGCGCAGTAACTGCCCCAGTTGTTCGAGCAGACGCTGCAGCACGAAGTCGGTCATCTGCCGGATCTGCCCGGTGTTCTCCGCCATCGGAATGAACAGGTCGGGGCTGGTCAGCGTGCCGTCCGGGCGCCGCCAGCGCAGCAGCGCTTCGGCACCGACGCAGTTGCGGCTGTCGAGATCGAAGATCGGCTGATACAGCACCTGCAACTCACCCCGGCGGATCGCCCCGTGCAGCTCGGCATCCAGCGACTGGCGCTGACGCACCAATAGCAAGGTCAGAAAGCCGACAACGGCCCCGGCGATCAGGCACACCGGCAACAGCCACCACCAAACCGCCGGGACGTGCATGCCCGTGCGCGGCGTAATCAGCACCAATTGATATTCCGGGTTGTCGGTGGGCATGCGATAGATCAGCCGCGTTTGCGTAACTTGCAGCGCATCAGGGCTCTTCGGTGGCCAGGGTTCGGTCGGTGGCCAGGTCTGTGCGGTGCCGAGCACCGGAATCGCGCGAGTGCCGTGATCGAGTACCACCAGCAGGCTGCTGCCGGGTGAAAGATCGACCATGTCGGTCAAATGTCCACGCGAGGTAGCGACACGAAAGTTGCCGCGACCGAGCATCAGCGCCGCGCGGTTTTCATCGGGTTCGGTGGTGGTGTTCAGCCAATAGCTGTAGGTCGGGCCCTGAATGTCCGGCGCGCGCACCAACGATAGACCTTCCTGGCGCGGACGGTTGGAGCAGAACCGCGAGGCGTCCATGTACGCGGCTTCGTAGACGAAGCGGTAGTTGAAGGTGACTTGCTGCAAGGTCGCGATCATTTCTTCGTCGCAGCCGCGCAAGGGCTGGGCTTCAAGGTCGTCGAGACTTTCGCGCAACTGGCCGAACAATTGTTCGAGGCGCGCGAGGAAACGCTCGCCCTGGGTGTTCATTTCCTGGCTCTCGCGCATTTCCATCTGGCGCATCGCCGCGAACATACCGCCGGCGATCAACAGGCTGGCGCTGAGGACAGCCGCGATCATCGCCAAAAAAACAGGGCGATAAAACCAGCTACGCAGCGTCTCTCGGGTCGCAGCCATCAGGGATTTTCCGAAGAATTACCATGAGTTATAGCTGCTGATTGCGATTTCGCCCTGACCGTCGGGCGGGCGTCATTATTTTGTCTGATTGAGGACCAGCAGAAGTGCCGCGCTTTGTGCATCCGGCGTGCCATCGAAGCGGGCAGGGCGGTAATGCATCTGGAACGCGGCGAGGACATGCCGCGTGGCGACGTCCAGCTCGCCAGTCTGCGGTGTGTCGTAACCCAGACGCGCGAGTTGCGCCTGGAACCAGCCGATCTCCGGCAACGGGTTGCTGTTAAAAATAGCCTGCTGACGCGCCACCGCTTGCTCGTTCGGCCACAGGCCAAGGCCTTCGGCGGCGAGACGTTTCCAGGGGAACAGTGGCCCCGGATCAAGCTTGCGCAGCGGCGCGATGTCGCTGTGACCGATGATGTGCCGCGGGCTGATGCCGTTGCGTTTGCTGATGTCCTTGAGCAGGGTGATCAACGACTGGATCTGCGCTTCGCTGTACGGATACCACAGGCGCCCGGTCGGTGTGTCCTTGTAGCCGGGATTGACGATTTCGATGCCGATGGAACTGGAGTTCAGCCAGGTGCGGCCCTGCCACTGACTTTCGCCGGCGTGCCAGGCGCGCTGGTTTTCGTCCATCAGCTTGTACACGGTGGCGCTCTTGTCATCGCCGATCAGGTAATGGCTACTGACGTCGCCATGGGTCAGCAATTGCAGCGAACGCTCCAGCGACGCCGAGGTGTAATGCACCACGACAAACTGGATGCGGCTGTCGTAATTGGCCGAAGGGTGGCTGGTGTCGTAGCGCGGGCCGCTGGCGCAACCGGCGAGGACGAGCAGCGAGGCAACAAGGGCAAGGAATTTCATGGCAGAGGACGATACGCTGAAAACGATAATGCAACAGTGTAACGTACGGATTTGCTCAGAGTCCGCCAGCGGGCGGATTTAAACAAAATGGAACAATTGCCTTAGCCGAGCTCGACTCGGTTGCGCCCGGCGTTTTTTGCTCGGTACAGCGCCTGATCGGCTCTTTTCAGCGCCAGATCGCTGTGTTCTCCCACCCGAAATGACGCGAGTCCCATGGAAATGGTGATGGTCACTCGCTCGCCCTTGAAATGAAACGGGCAGGCTTCGATCGCCGCGCGCAGGGTTTCCAGCAGTTTCGCGCCCACCGCTGGTGGCGTCGCGGGCAGCAACAGCACGAACTCTTCACCGCCGAAACGGGCGATGAAATCCGAGCCGCGCAGGCGTTTGCGCAATACCGTGGCGATGATCTTCAGCACTTTGTCGCCGGCCAGATGGCCATAGCTGTCGTTGATCCGCTTGAAGTGATCGAGGTCGAGCATGGCCAGGCTGAGGGTGTTGCCGTGCTGCTGCCATTGCTGGATTTCATGCTCGAGGCGTTCGCTCCACGCCGCACGGTTGGGCAGGCCGGTCAACGGATCGATCAGGGCTTTCTGCCGCTGCTCTTCAAGGTGTTCACGGAAGCCCATGGCTTCCTGCTCCATATGCGCCACCCGCTCCGACAGGCTCTTCAATCTGGCAGCGACTTCCTGTTCGCGGGCGTCGCGCTGCTTCTGGTGCTGGTCCATCGTTCCCAGCAGGCCTTCCAGATGATTCTCCAGCACATGCTTGAGGTCATCGAGGTCCGCCGCTTGCTGGACGCTGCTCTGCAAGCCGTCGACCTGCTCGCGAATCTGCGTGTCCATGGCCCGCGCCGCCGAGCTGTTGTCGGCATGCCCTTCGCTGGCCGCTTGCAGGTTGCTCTGGAACGCTTCAAGGCGTTCGTTGAGCTGTTGCAGATAGGCTTCGAATTCGTGCTGACCGCTGTCGGTAATCGCCAGCATCAAAGTCGCGAGGTCGTCGAGGATCGGCAACAGTTCGTACCAGTTCAGCCCGTGTTTGAGCCGCTCGCGCATGGCTTCGGCTTGCGGCCGGTGGCGCTCGGGCAGGGTCAGGTCGTCGAGCAGGCCGATCAGCGTGTCTTCGATATGTCTGGCTACGGAGCTGTAGGACGGCTCAGGGGAATCCGGCAGAGCGAAGAGGATGTCGTGCTCCGACTGCTCCGGGTCGATGGCGGCCAAGGCCTGAGCGATCGGCTCGGGCAAGGGCAGGCTATCGAGAATCAGCGGCGACGGATCGCCGGGGTGGATCAGTTCATCGGGGTTGAACGCCTCGGTTGCTGGCGCAGCGACGGTCATTTCGGTGTCAGCGGTTGGTTCAACCTGCACTGGCTCGGCTTCAACGACGACCACAGGCGCAGCGAACGCAACGACTTCCGGCTCATCAGGCGGCGTCTGGGCGGGCGCCTCGATGACGGTCTCGGGCGCTGCAATTGCTGGCTCCGCGTTGGCCACCGGTGCCGATTGCGCAGGCTCCGGTTCAGGTTGCCGGGCTTCGACCGGTTGCGGCACTGGTGTTGCTGGTATGTCGGCCGCCGGTGCAGCGGCTTCCTCACCGTCACGGCTGCCAAACAAACGCTGCAACAGCCCCGGCCGGCCTGGCTCGGCAGGAGTCTCCAACTGACTCAAGGCCTTGCCCTGCAAACCACTGAGTTCGCTCAACAGCAGCGGCATTTCCCGCGCCTGACCGACGCGGCTGTCCAGTTGTTTGGCAAATTTCTTCAGCGGTTGCGCGACTTCGCGCGGCAATGGCAGGGCCTGCAACTGGGTGACCAGCGCGGTGAGCGCGGTGCTGACCTGATCAATGCGCGTTTCACGGCGCTGCTCGGAGTCGAGCACGGCTTTTTCCAGACGCGGCAGTAATGCGGCGAGGCCGGCGTCCATGTCATCGGTACGCACGACTTCGCGCATTTCTTTCATGCACTGATCGACGACCTTGTCGGTGCCCTCGGCCGCCAGCGTGCTGCGCACCAGACCGCGCCGCAGCAGGTCGAGCCGCGCGGCCCAGCGGCGCTCGAGCTTGTCCTGCTGTTCGATGCTCTTGAGGTACTTCTCTTTCCAGCGCTGGGCGTCGTCGCTCATTCACAGGTTCCGCGAGGGGCAGGGCTCAACGCGGGCAATGCGTCGGCCGTGAGCGAACCCGGCAGACGAATTTCCACCGCGACCGGCAGGTGATCGGAAATGGGCTGGGCCAGCACCTCGACCTTTTCCAGGGTCAGGGTCGGGCTGAGCAGGATATGATCGAGGCAACGCTGTGGGCGCCAGCTGGGGAAGGTCGCTTCCACCTGCGGGGCCAGCAGGCCGAGATCGCGTAACGGCGAGTGTTCGAGCAGGTCGCTGGCATGGGTATTCATGTCGCCCATCAGCACCTGATGCTTGAACCCGCTGATCAAATCACGAATGTAGGCCAGTTGCAGGCTGCGCGTCCGCGCGCCGAGGGCCAAATGCATCATCACCACCACCAGTGCCTCCGGACCTTCGCCGAAGCGCAGCAGGATCGCGCCGCGACCTTTCGGGCCGGGCAGCGGGTGATCCTCGATCGCCCACGGCTTCAGGCGACTGAGCACGCCATTGCTGTGCTGGGCCAGTCGACCGAGGTTGCGATTGAGTTGTTGATACCAGTAGGGAAAGGCGCCGAGGTGGGCCAGATGTTCGACCTGATTGACGTAGCCTGAGCGCAGGCTGCCGCCATCGGCTTCCTGCAGGGCGACCAGATCGAAGTCGCCGAGCAGGTCACCGATCTTTTGCAGATTGCCGGAACGCCCGGTGTGCGGCAGCAGATGCTGCCAGCTGCGGGTCAGGTAATGCCGATAGCGCTCGGTGCTGATGCCGACCTGAATGTTAAAGCTGAGCAAGCGCAGACGCTGGTCTGCGGGCAGGCCCGTAGACGCCAGATGATGCTCGTTGACCTGCGGATCATGCAGGCCAACGATGCGTTCGGACTTCCAGCGGCGCATGGCGAATGCCGCGCTTAGTTGGCAGCAGCCTTGTTAGCCGCTCGCTCTTTGGCGACCAGATCGTCAGCCAGCTTCAATGCTTGCTCGGCACCACCTGCAGAGCCGATGTCGAAGCGGTATTTACCATTGACGATCATGGTTGGCACGCCAGTGATTTCGTACTTCTTCGCCAGCTCACGGGCCTTGACGATCTGGCCTTTGATAGCGAACGAGTCGAAAGTGGCGAGGAACTTGTCCTTGTCCACGCCTTGAGTGGCGAGGAAGTCAGCCATGTCGTTCTTGTCGGTGAGCTTCTTGTGCTCTTTCTGGATCGCGTTGAACACGGCGTTGTGTACCTGATGCTCGACACCCATGGCTTCCAGAGTCAGGAACATCTGACCGTGAGCGTCCCATGGGCCGCCGAACATGGCGGGGATGCGCACGAAGTTGACGTCGGACGGCAGTTTTTCAACCCATGGATTGATCACTGGCTCAAAAGCGTAGCAATGCGGGCAGCCATACCAGAACAGCTCGACCACTTCGATTTTGCCAGGCTTTGCCACCGGCACCGGGTTGGCCAGTTCGACGTAAGGGGCGGCAGGGGCTTCAGCGGCCTGGGCGGTGACGCCGAACAGGCTGGCAGCGACGAGGGCGGCGCTGATGATCAGATTACGCATGCTTTACTCCTGAACAATTTGGGTCGCCTCGCTCGACCTGTTGCGACACAGATCCTGGCGGGCATGAGTGCTGTAGTGTAACGGCAGCGGCCACAAAAAAGGGCGGCCAAAGCCACCCTTTTTATACTTGCTGCGAAGGATTAATCGAGCGTTAACGTGGCCGGCGCCGCGCGCCTCGCTCAGCCCTCGATTCAGGGCCTCAGTGCAGGCCCTGGATGTAGCTGGAAACCGCAGCGATGTCCTCGTCGCTCAGCTTGCGTGCGATGGTGCGCATGGTCATTGCGTCGCCGTCGTTGGCGCGACCGCCGTCTTCCTTGCGGAAATCGGTCAGTTGCTTGGCGATGTATTGAGCGTGCTGGCCACCCAAGTGTGGGAAGCCTGCGGCGGCATTGCCGGAGCCGTTCGGCGAGTGGCAGCCGGTGCAGGCTGGCAGACCTTTTTCCAGGTTGCCGCCACGGAACAGCGCTTCACCGCGAGCGACGATCTTCGGATCGGCGGCGCCGACGCTGCCTTTCTGGCTGGCGAAGTACGCAGCGATGTCGGCCAGATCCTGGTCATTCAGGTTGGTCAGCAGCCCGGTCATTTCCAGCACCACGCGCTTGCCCGACTTGATGTCGTGCAATTGCTTGTCGAGGTAGCGTTCCCCTTGACCTGCCAGTTTCGGAAAGTTTGGCGCCATGCTGTTGCCGTCCGGGCCATGGCAGGCTCCGCACACGGCAGCTTTGGCCTGGCCTGCTGCGGCATCGCCGGCAGCATGGGCGACACCTGAAATTCCCACGGTCAACAGCAGACTCACGATCAATTTGTTCATCAGCTAATCCAACTACGGCTAAGGGTTAAGTTATGGACCGGGCTTACTCTCGCTCATCCAAAGGATGATGGCCTGGTAATCCTCGGCACTGCAGTCCATGCACAAACCACGCGGCGGCATCGCCTTGAAACCCTGGGTCACGTGTTGCACCAGCGTCCCCATACCTTTCGCCAACCTCGGCGTCCAAGCTTCCTGATCGCCTCTTGCGGGCGCCATGGGTAGTTGGCCGGAATGACAGGCACCACAAACACGGTTGTACACAGCTTCCGGATCCTGTGTAGCCTGTGCGCTGTAAAGCGGCATCAAGACTCCGGCAGCCAGCAGCCATTTCGTCATAAAACGACCTTTTCAGGGTTGAGAGCGTTCTGCGTTCTAATGCGCAATCAAAGTCTGTCGCTCTCGTGAACTTCATCCTTCGCTGGGACAAAGCACACACAAAATCTGCGGCATTATATACTGGCGTCACTGAAACGGAAGCGACACCGCGTTCCGCGCCCAATCCCGGCGCCGCCCACATCGGAAATCCCATGCAACTCAAGAATCCCATCCTCGGCCTGTGCCAACAGTCCACGTTCATGCTCAGTGCCGCCAAAGTCGATCAATGCCCAGACGACGAAGGCTTCGAAGTGGCGTTTGCCGGTCGTTCCAACGCTGGCAAATCCAGCGCGCTGAACACCCTGACCCACGCCAGCCTGGCGCGCACCTCGAAAACTCCGGGTCGCACACAGCTGTTGAACTTCTTCAAGCTAGACGATGATCGCCGTCTGGTCGACCTGCCGGGCTACGGTTATGCAAAAGTACCGATCCCGCTCAAGCAACACTGGCAGCGCCACCTCGAGGCTTACCTCGGTGGTCGGGAGAGTTTGAAAGGTCTTATTCTGATGATGGACATCCGCCATCCGATGACCGACTTCGACCTGCTGATGCTCGACTGGGCCGTCGCCGCCGGCATGCCGATGCACATCCTGCTGACCAAAGCCGACAAACTCACCTACGGCGCAGCCAAGAACACCCTGCTGAAAGTACAGTCGGAAATCCGCAAAGGCTGGGGCGACTCGATCACCATCCAGTTGTTCTCCGCACCAAAACGCATGGGCCTGGAAGAGGCCTACACTGTATTGGCCAACTGGATGGAACTGGCAGACAAAAACACCGAGGCCGCTGCCGAGTAAATTCAGAATGGGGAAAAATTGGTTGTAGTGTGGCCAGGCAAGGCAAAAGTAGCGCTAAAAAGCGGAGTTCAGGGGACCTGAATGAGCATTTTTAGCGATGCTTTTAACGCAGCATGGCCGCGCTTCAGCCGATTTTTGGGCAAAAAAAGCCCCGGATTTCATTGGGGAGGGAGAAATTCCGGGGTTCAAGTTCCGAACCGCTAGGGCGGGGTTCAGATATCTGCCAACACTTAACACAACATAGGAGCATCGAAGGGCTTCACCAGCCATTCAGTACCTCTGAGTGTTCGATCGACAGATTAGTTCAGATTTTTTTCAAAAAGCTTTGGAATAGCCTGAAGCGTTTTTCGATCTAAGCCGGATTCCCGGGAGTTGCCGCGACGGTAGGTCGCGGCAACTTTGCCAATACTCAGTGCGCCTCATCCCAGTTGTTGCCCACGCCAACTTCCACCAGCAGCGGCACATCCAGTTTCGCCGCTTCGCTCATGTGCGTACGAATCTCGGCGCTGACCTGCTCGACCAGATCCTCGCGAACCTCCAGCACCAGTTCGTCGTGCACTTGCAGGATGACCCGCGCGTCCAGACCCGATGTGGTCAGCCAGTTATCCACAGCCACCATGGCTTTCTTGATGATGTCCGCTGCCGTGCCCTGCATCGGCGCGTTGATCGCCGTGCGTTCAGCGGCGGCGCGTTCCTGCGGCTTGTTCGAGTTGATCTCCGGTAGGTAGAGGCGACGGCCGAAGAAAGTTTCGACGTAACCCTGATCCGCCGCCTGCGCGCGGGTGCGCTCCATGTATTCGCGAACGCCTGGATAACGGGCGAAGTAGGTGTCGATGTAAGCCTTGGCGGTCTTGGTGTCGACGCCGATGTCCTTGCCGAGCTTCTGCGCGCCCATGCCGTAGATCAGACCGAAGTTGATCGCCTTGGCGCTGCGGCGCTGGTCGGAGGTCACTTGATCGAGCTCGACCTTGAATACTTCGGCAGCGGTTGCAGTGTGCACGTCGAGATTGTTGCGGAAGGCGTTCATCAGGCCTTCGTCACGGGACAGGTGGGCCATGATCCGCAGTTCGATTTGCGAATAGTCCGCTGCCAGCAGTTTGTAGTCTTTGGGTGCGACGAACGCCTGACGAATGCGTCGGCCTTCGGCGGTGCGCACCGGAATGTTCTGCAGGTTCGGATCACTGGAGGACAGGCGCCCGGTCGAAGCCACAGCCTGGTGATACGAGGTGTGGATGCGCCCGGTGCGCGGGTTGATCTGCTCCGGCAGGCGATCGGTGTAAGTGCTTTTCAGCTTGCTCATCGAGCGGTGCTCCATCAGCACCTTCGGCAAGCGGTGATCGTCTTCGGCGAGTTTCGCCAACACTTCTTCAGCGGTGGACGGCTGGCCTTTGGCGGTTTTCTTCAGCACCGGCAGGCCGAGCTTTTCATAAAGAATCACGCCCAGCTGCTTCGGCGAGCCGAGGTTGAATTCTTCCCCGGCGATTTCGAAGGCTTCACGCTCCAGCGCGACCATTTTGTTGCCCAGCTCGATGCTCTGAATGCCCAGCAACTCGGCATCGACGAACGCGCCCTGGCGTTCGATGCGCGCCAGCACCGGTACCAGCGGGATTTCGATGTCGGTCAGCACGCTGGCCAGGCTCGGAATCGCGCTGAGCTTGTCGAACAGGGCCTGATGCAGGCGCAGGGTGATGTCAGCGTCTTCAGCGGCGTACGGCCCGGCCTGTTCCAGGGCGATCTGGTCGAAGGTCAGTTGCTTGGCACCTTTGCCGGCGATGTCCTGGAAGCTCACCGTGGTGTGGTCGAGATACTTTTGCGCGAGGCTGTCCATGTCGTGGCGGGTCGCGGTGGAGTTGAGTACGTAGGACTCAAGCATGGTGTCGAAGGCGATGCCGCGCACGCTGATGCCTTCACTCTGATCGCCGCCAATGGCGCAGTTGGCCAGAATGTTCATGTCGAACTTGGCGTGCTGGCCGACCTTGAGTTTGTTCGGGTCTTCCAGAATCGGCTTGAGTGCGCGCAGCACGGTGTCGCGATCCAGCTGCTCCGGCACGCCGATGTAGGAATGGGTCAGCGGGATGTACGCGGCTTCGTTGGCCTGTACGGCGAACGACAGGCCAACCAGTTGCGCCTGCTGCGCGTCGATGCCGGTGGTTTCGGTGTCGAAGGCGATCAGCTTGGCGTTGCGCAGTTTTTCCAGCCAGACGTCGAAGCGCGCCTGATCGAGGATGGTTTCGTACGCGGCCTCGACAGGAGCAATGGGTGCCTCGGCTTGCGGCGCGCTGAACAGATCGCCCGCCGGCGCAGGTTCGGCCGCCGCGCTCAGTTCCAGACGCTTGGCATCGCGATCCAGATCATTGAGCCAGCTCTTGAATTCCAGCAAGGTGTACAGCTCGTAGAGTTTGGCCGGATCCTCCTGGCCCATCTGCAGATCATCGAGGCCGATATCCAGTGGCACGTCGACCTTGATGGTCGCCAGTTGATAGGACAGGAAAGCCATCTCCCGGTGCTCTTCGAGCTTGGCCGGCAAGGCTTTTGCGCCACGGATCGGCAGG
>NZ_JH635998.1:2098258-2104517 GCF_000257605.1 Pseudomonas sp. R62 | reverse complement strand
AGGTTGGCGTACAGCTCGGTCAGACCGCCGTTGACGCCGACCAACAGGCCGGACGCCGTCTTCGGGCCGATGCCCGGCACGCCCGGGATGTTGTCGGACGAATCGCCCATCAGCGCCAGATAATCGATGATCTGCTCCGGTGCGACGCCAAATTTCTCCTTAACGCCCTCCACATCCATCGAGCTACCGGACATGGTGTTGACCAAGGTAATGTGGCCGTCGACCAGTTGCGCCATGTCCTTGTCACCGGTGGAAATGATCACCGGGCGATCTGCTGCCGCACTGCTGCGGGCGAGGGTGCCGATCACGTCGTCGGCCTCGACGCCGTCCACGCACAGCAGCGGGAAGCCGAGGGCGATCACGCTCTGGTGCAGCGGCTCGATCTGCACGCGCATGTCATCGGGCATGCTTGGCCGGTTGGCCTTGTATTCGGCGTACATCTCATCGCGAAATGTCCCGCCCTTGGCGTCGAACACTACGGCGAAGGGGCTGTCCGGGTACTGCTTGCGCAGACTCTTGAGCATGTTCAGCACGCCTTTGACCGCACCGGTCGGCAGGCCTTTGGACGTGGTCAGTGGCGGCAGTGCATGAAAGGCGCGGTACAGGTAAGACGAACCGTCCACCAGGACGAGGGGGGCTTGGCTCATGAGCAGGATCAACCTTTTCGGCGGGTCCGGGGCTAGAATAGCGGGACCGTTGACGACAAAGGGACAAGGTTATCATGCGTACGTTAAATCGCTTGCTGCTGGTCGGGTTGATCGCTGTCTCACCACTGGCCGCGATGGCGGCGGATGATGCGCCGGGCGGCGACCCCGAGGTCACCATTCGCACGGAGGGCGACAAGACCATTGAGGAGTACCGCCAGAACGGTTTCCTCTATGCGATCAAGGTCACGCCGAAGGGCGCGCCGCCGTACTTTCTGGTGCGCGCCGACGGGACGGATGCCAATTTCATCCGTTCGGATCAGCCGGATATGCTGATCCCGTCATGGAAGATATTCGAATGGAAGTAGGTTTTTAATTCACTCGGCGCCGCCGCTGCGGCGCCCGTACTGGCAGTTAAGACATGTCTGTGTTCACTCCCCTGGCTCGGCCCGAGCTGGAAACCTTTCTCGCCCCTTACGGGCTCGGCCGCCTGCTTGATTTCCAGGGGATCGCCGCCGGCAGCGAAAACACCAATTTCTTCATCAGTCTGGAGCAGGGCGAGTTTGTCCTGACCCTGGTCGAGCGCGGCCCGGTGCAGGAGATGCCGTTCTTCATCGACCTGCTCGACGTGCTGCACGAAGCCGAACTGCCGGTGCCTTACGCCCTGCGCACCACCGACGGCTTGGCCCTGCGTGAGCTCAAAGGCAAACCGGCGCTGCTGCAACCGCGCCTGTCCGGCAAGCACATCAAAGTCGCCAACGCCCAGCATTGCGCCCAGGTCGGCGAGTTGCAGGCGCATCTGCACCTGGCGACTCAGGGCGAACGCATGATCAAGCGCAAGACCGATCGTGGTCTGGACTGGATGCTGGAGGAGGGCACTGAATTTCTCTCGCACCTGAGCGATGAGCCGCGTGCCTTGCTGCAAAAGGCGCTGGATGAGATCACCGAGCGCAAAGACAAGATCCTTGCACTGCCTCGGGCGAATATCCACGCCGACCTGTTTCGCGACAATGCGATGTTCGAAGGCACTCACCTGACCGGGCTGATCGACTTCTACAACGCCTGCTCGGGGCCGATGCTGTACGACGTGGCAATTGCCTTGAATGACTGGTGTTCGGACGAGGAGGGCGTGATCGATGGCCCGCGCGCCCGGGCATTCCTCGGTGCCTACGCGGCGTTGCGCCCGTTCACGGCGGCGGAGGCTGAGCTCTGGCCAACGATGTTGCGTGTGGCCTGTGTGCGGTTCTGGCTGTCACGCTTGATCGCCGCCGAGCAGTTCGCCGGGCAGGATGTGTTGATTCACGATCCGCAGGAATTCGAGCAGCGCCTGGCGCAGCGGCAGAAGGTGAGCACACCGTTGCCTTTCGCCCTCTGAGTAGATTCGCCAAGCAAACATGAACCTGTGGAAGCGAGCCTGCTCGCGAAGGCGGCGGCCCGTTCAGCATTTTTGCTGACTGACCCACCGCTTTCGCGAGCAGGCTCGCTCCCACAGGGTTTGTGTTGTTACAGCGACTCCAGGCACCCGGCCAGATCATTGCCGAGTTTTTCCAGCACCTGCTCATAGCCCTGAGCCGTCGCCGGGGTGTACCCGCCCAACGCATCCAGTTCCGCCAGCTTCACCGGCAGGCCAGCCACCAGTGTTTCCGCCAGGCGCGGACGCAATGGCGGCTCGCTGAACACACAGGTCTTGCCTACTTCCTGCAAACGCTTGCGCATCGCCGCGACGTGCTGGGCGCCGGGCTGTACTTCGGCGGCCACCGCGAACACGCCCGCGTGCTTCAGGCCGTAAGCGTCTTCGAAATAATCAAAGGCCTCGTGAAAGACGAAGTACGGCTTGCCTTCGACATTGGCCAGACGCTTCTTCAAGCGCTGATCGAGCGCATCCAGACGTGCATCGAAGGCTTTGGCATTGCTCTGATAACGCTGGGCATTGGCCGGGTCGGCGGCGCTGAGGTCGGCAGCCATTTTGTCGGCGATCACCCGCGCATTGACCGGTGACAGCCACAAATGTGCATCCAGCGAGCCGGGGCGATGATCGTGATCATGCTCGTCGGCTTCTTCGGCATGGGAATGGTTGTCCGCGCCGAAATGCCTCAGCTTCAGGCCTGGCAGATCCTGCACCGCGACGCTCGGCAGGCTGCGACCGCCGAGTACGCGCGGCAGGAAACCTTCCATGTCCGGGCCGATCCAGTAGAGCAGATCGACCGACTGCACCTTCCGTACGTCGGACGGGCGCAGGGCGTAATTGTGCGGCGAGGCCCCCGGCGGCAGCAGCACCTCGGGAATCGCCACGCCGTCCTGCACGGCAGCGGCAATCAACTGCAACGGTTTGATGCTGGTGAGCACTTTGACCTCGGCCTGAGCCGTACCGATCAGCAGAAAACTGGCAACAAAAGCCACAAAAACAGAAAAAAGTCGGGACACGATGACCACTCAAGGAAGCGAGAACGGGTAACATAATAACGTCTCCAGCAAATCTCGTCGCCGCTCATGCCTATTACCCCGATTGCCAGCCGTCCCCACGACCACTCCCATTGCGTGCACAGCGCTCTGTCCGAGGCCGATACCTTGTGCGCGCAGAAAGGTTTGCGTCTGACTGCCCTGCGCCGCCGCGTGCTGGAACTGGTCTGGCAGAGTCACAAGCCACTGGGTGCCTACGACATCCTTGCGGTGCTCAGCGAGCAGGACGGCCGCCGCGCCGCGCCGCCTACGGTGTACCGCGCACTGGATTTCCTGCTGGAAAACGGCCTGGTCCATCGCATCTCTTCGCTGAACGCCTTCGTCGGCTGTGTACACCCGGAACACGCGCATCAGGGCCAGTTCCTGATCTGCCGCGAGTGCCACGCCGCTATCGAACTTGAGCAAAAAGTGATCAGCGATGCGATCATCAGCAGCGCCAGAGACGTCGGTTTCATCGTCGAAGCGCAGACGGTCGAAGTGGTTGGTCTGTGCGCCGGTTGCCAGGGGGCCTGATGAGCAACGCGCTGATCCGTCTGGAGCAGGTCGCCGTCACGTTTGCCGGGCAGACCGTGCTGGACAACATCGAGCTGAGCGTCGAGCCGGGGCAGATCGTCACCCTGATCGGCCCCAACGGTGCCGGCAAGACCACGCTGGTACGCGCCGTGCTCGGGCTGTTGAAGCCGAACAGTGGCAGCGTCTGGCGCAAAGCGAAGCTGCGCGTCGGCTACATGCCGCAGAAGCTGCATGTCGACCCGACCCTGCCGCTGTCAGTGCTGCGCTTCCTGCGCCTGGTGCCTGGCGTCGATCGTTCGCGTGCCCTGGCCGCATTGAAGGAGGTCGGCGCCGAACACGTGATCGACAGCCCGGTGCAGAGCGTTTCCGGCGGCGAAATGCAGCGCGTGCTGCTGGCTCGGGCACTGCTGCGTGAGCCTGAGCTGCTGGTGCTCGATGAGCCGGTGCAGGGCGTCGACGTGGCCGGGCAGGCCGAGCTGTACAGCCTGATCACCCGGCTGCGCGACCGCCACGGTTGCGGCGTGCTGATGGTGTCCCACGATTTGCATCTGGTGATGAGCACCACCGATCAGGTGGTCTGCCTCAACCGCCACGTCTGCTGCTCCGGGCACCCCGAGCAGGTCAGCGGCGATCCGGCATTCGTCGAACTGTTCGGCAAGAACGCGCCGAGTCTGGCGATCTATCACCACCATCACGACCACGCCCACGACCTGCACGGTTCGGTGGTCAAAGGCCCGCTCGGCGGGCAACCTCATGTTCATGGAGACGGCTGCAAGCATGGCTGATTTTCTTTTGTATGCCCTGCTTGCAGGTCTGGCGCTGGCGCTGGTGGCCGGACCGCTCGGCTCGTTTGTGGTGTGGCGGCGCATGGCCTATTTCGGCGATACGCTGTCCCACGCTGCGTTGCTTGGCGTGGCGCTGGGCTTTCTGCTGGACGTCAGCCCGACGGTGGCGGTGACGGTCGGTTGCCTGCTGCTGGCGGTTCTCTTGGTGACGTTGCAACAGCGCCAGCCACTGGCGTCCGACACGCTGTTGGGAATTCTTGCGCCAAGCACGCTCTCTCTCGGCCTGGTGGTACTAAGCTTCATGCATGAAGTGCGGATCGACCTGATGGCCTATCTGTTTGGCGACTTGCTGGCAATCAGTCCGAGCGACCTGGCGTGGATTCTCGGCGGCACCGCGGCGGTGCTGGTGTTGCTGGTGACGCTGTGGCGGCCGCTGCTGGCGGTCACCGTGCACGAAGAACTGGCGCGGGTCGAAGGCCTGCCGGTTGCGGGTTTGCGCTTGGCGCTGATGCTGTTGATCGCGGTGGTGATCGCCGTGGCGATGAAAATCGTCGGGGTGCTGCTGATCACTTCGCTGCTGATCATTCCGGCGGCTGCGGCACAGCGTCACGCCCGTTCGCCGGAGCAGATGGCCTTGGGGGCGAGCCTGCTGGGCATGCTCGCGGTGTGCGGCGGGCTGGCGTTGTCGTGGTTCAAGGACACCCCGGCGGGGCCGTCGATCGTGGTGACGGCAGCCGCGCTGTTTCTGTTGAGTTTTGTTCTGCCCCGTCGTGGGGTGTAGACTTGGCCGCTTTTTGCGCAATTAGAGAGTCGCAGGAATGAAGCCGTTCGCCTCCCGTTATCTGCTCCTTGTCGCATTTTCAGTGCTACTGGGCGCCTGCCAAAGCACGCCGCCGGTGGCTGAAGTCCCCGATGCGCGGGCTACGGCCATCGCACAGCTGGAGCAAAGCCTGGCCAGCAGCGAACTGGCCACCGCCGAAGACCAGTTGGCCGCCTTGCAGGCCGCTACCCCCAATGATCAGTCCCTCGAGCAATACCAGCGGCAGCTGGCCGAGGCGTACCTGCGCCGCAGCCAGATCGTCCTGCAAAAAGGCGATGTCAACGCTGCCGCCACCGCGCTCAGCCGCGCCCGTGCTCTGATGCCCAAGGCGCCAGCGCTGACCGGCGGCGTCAACGGCGCGATCACCGAAGCGCGCAAGGCCGAGCTGGAAAAGGCTGAGGCCGCGCTGCTGGCTGCCGAAGCCAGGCCGAAAGCCAAGGTCATCGATCCGACCGCCGAAAGCACCACCGTTGCGTTGAACATCGGCGATATTCACAAGCTGCAACGACAACTCGATGCGATCGCCGCCGATGTAGTGAATTACGAATGCGCCGTCAGCATCCAGGCGCCGCGCACCGCGGATTATCCGTGGCTGGCGACCTTGCTGAGCAAGCGAGTCAAGAAGCTCGATCCTGATTTTGATCTGCAGATCGAGAAGCAGATCTTGCGCACAGTGCCGGCGCAGATGGTTTTAAGCCCGCGTAAACCATAAAAAGATCGCAGCCTCCGGCAGCTCCTACATGGGATTGAGTACATCCTGTAGGAGCTGCCGAAGGCTGCGATCTTTTGCTTTTACGCTGGAATCGCCTTGGCCTTAGGCTCCCGCGCCCAGACCCGATGCTCGCCGATCGCGGCGAAGAACGGCTTGGTCAACGCGCCCACATCCGCGCCCTGCAACAGCCCCGCATCCGCATCGAGCTTCAGCAAGTCCTGCAATTGCTTGGCCTCGCCGTGCAGCGCGATCGCCTTCAGGTGCTTGTACGCTTCCAGCAGGTAATGCAACGCCACTCCATCACCGCTCAACGCAGTAATCGACG
>NZ_JH635998.1:2079693-2097749 GCF_000257605.1 Pseudomonas sp. R62 | reverse complement strand
ACGGCATGCCTTCCATCGACGCATCCACCGGCAATGCCTTGCCGTCAGCGGCTGTCACTGGCGCCGAGGTCGGGCCGAGCAGTTTTGCGTGAGCGCCTTCGGCTTCCAGCGCTTTCTTCATCGCATCGATGGCCGCAGCATCAACTCCGTTGGCCGCGAGAATCGCCACCTTGCGCGTCTTGATATTGCCCGGCAGCAGGTTGGCCTGGCTCAACGCTGGCGATTGCTCCAGCGAGGTCTTGCGCACTTCGACCGTGCCTTTGGCTGGCGCCGGCAAGCCGAGGTTTTCCGCCACGCGTTTGGCCAGGGTCAGGTCGATATTGGCGAGGATTTCGTTCACTTCACGGGCACGGATGAACTCACGCTCGACCTTGCCCAGCTCGAAGCTGTAGGCAGCGATGATGTGCTCTTTCTCGTGCTCGCTCATGCTGTTGAAGAACAAGCGGGCCTGGGAGAAGTGATCGCTGAACGATTCGCTGCGCTGACGGATCTTCGCTGCGTCGATGCGCTCCGGGTAGCTCTCGAAACCACCGTCCTGTGCCGCTGGCGGGGTTTCTTTTGGCCAGCCGCCGTCGATCGAGTTCGGCTCGTACGAGGCACGACCCTTATCGATGGTGGTGCGGTGCTGCGCGTCACGCTGGCCGTTGTGGAACGGCGCCACCGGACGGTTGATCGGCAGCTCATGGAAGTTCGGCCCGCCGAGTCGGCTGATCTGCGTGTCGGTGTAGGAGAACAGTCGACCTTGCAGCAGCGGGTCATTGGAAAAGTCGATGCCTGGCACGATGTGGCCAGGGCAGAAAGCGACCTGCTCGGTTTCCGCGAAGAAGTTGTCCGGGTTGCGGTTCAGGGTCATTTTGCCCAGCGGCGTAATCGGAACGATTTCCTCGGGGATGATCTTGGTCGGGTCGAGGATGTCGAAGTCGAAGTCGTGTTCGTTCTCTTCTTCGACGATCTGCACGCCCAGCTCCCATTCCGGGTAGTCGCCCATCTCGATCGCTTCCCACAGGTCGCGACGATGGTAGTCGGTGTCTTTACCGGCGAGCTTCTGCGCCTCGTCCCACACCAGCGAGCAGGTGCCGGCGGTAGGGCGCCAGTGGAATTTGACGAAGCGTGATTTGCCCTCGGCGTTGATCAGGCGGAAGGTGTGCACACCGAAGCCCTGCATGCTGCGCAGGCTTTTCGGGATGGCCCGGTCGGACATCGCCCAGATGACCATGTGCGCCGATTCCGGCACCAGCGAGACGAAGTCCCAGAACGTATCGTGAGCCGAGCCGCCGGTGGGGATTTCGTTGTGCGGCTCGGGCTTCACCGCGTGGACGAAGTCCGGGAACTTGATCGCGTCCTGAATGAAGAACACCGGCATGTTGTTGCCGACCAGATCGAAGTTGCCTTCATCAGTGAAGAATTTCACCGCAAAGCCGCGCACGTCACGCACGGTATCGCCGGAACCCCGTGGCCCCTGCACCGTGGAAAAGCGCACGAACACTGGGGTTTTCTTGCCCGGATCCTGTAGGAAACCGGCCTTGGTCAGCGCTGCATGGTTCTCGTAGGTCTGAAAGAAACCGTGCGCGCCGGTACCGCGCGCATGGACGATACGCTCCGGAATGCGCTCATGGTCAAAGTGCGTGATCTTTTCACGCATGATGAAATCTTCCAGCAGCGACGGCCCGCGCGGCCCGGCTTTGAGGGTGTTCTGGTTGTCGGCGATCTTCACGCCCTGATTGGTGCGCAGTGCCTGACCGGTGGCGTCGGAACGGAATTCTTCCAGGCTGTCGAGCTTGGCGTTGGTGTTGGCGCGATCCGGGGTGTCGGTTCCGGCCATCTCGCTTTTATCGGGTGCAGGCTTTTTGATGCTCATCAGACGTAAACTCCTCGTTTGGCCCCGGATGCCTTCCGCAGACCCTTGAGTGATTCCCGGGCACGGCACCCAGGGTTTCAAGTCGCTTACTTAGTGACTGATGAGCGTTTCAGCCGTTCCGTTTATCTGACCTTTGATCGCGTTATTGCCAAATTGAAGGTTAATTGCGAAATAAATGCTAAGAACCTCTATACGGACAGGCTAAAATGCGCGCCCGGCTAACCGCTGATCCTTTTCCAACGCGCCCCACAAGGTTCGCTACGTGATCGAGTTTCAAAACGTCCACAAGACTTACCGCGTCGCCGGTAAGGATATTCCCGCGCTGCACCCGACCAGTCTCGCCATCGAGAACGGCCAGGTGTTCGGCCTGATTGGCCATTCCGGTGCGGGCAAAAGTACCCTGCTGCGGCTGATCAATCGCCTGGAAGATTCCAGTGGCGGCAAGATCATCGTCGACGGCGAAGAAGTCACCGCACTGGATGCCAACGGCCTGCGCCGTTTCCGCCAGCAGGTCGGGATGATCTTCCAGCACTTCAACCTGCTCGCCTCCAAGACTGTCGCCGATAACGTCGCCTTGCCGCTGACCCTGGCCGGTGAGTTGTCGAGCAGTGAAATCAATCAACGCGTGGCCGAGCTGCTGGCGCGGGTCGGTCTGTCCGACCACGCGAAAAAGTACCCGGCGCAATTGTCCGGCGGTCAGAAGCAACGCGTCGGCATTGCCCGTGCGCTGGCGACCAAGCCGAAAATTCTGCTGTGCGACGAGGCCACCAGCGCCCTCGACCCGCAGACCACGGCATCGGTCCTGCAACTGCTGGCGGAAATCAATCGCGAACTGAAACTGACCATCGTCCTGATCACCCACGAGATGGACGTGATCCGTCGCGTCTGCGATCAGGTCGCGGTGATGGACGCTGGCGTGATCGTCGAGCAGGGTCCGGTGGCCGATGTGTTCCTGCATCCGCAGCACCCGACCACCAAGCGTTTCGTCCAGGAAAGCGAGCAGATCGACGAGAGCGAGCAGCGTGACGACTTCGCCCATGTGCCCGGGCGCATCGTGCGTCTGACCTTTCAGGGCGAGGCGACCTACGCGCCGTTGCTCGGCACCGTCGCGCGGGAAACTGGCGTCGACTACAGCATCCTTGCCGGTCGCATCGACCGCATCAAAGACATTCCGTACGGGCAACTGACCCTCGCTGTCACCGGTGGCGACATGGAGGCGGCGTTTGCCCGCTTCACCGCCGCTGACGTTCACATGGAGGTGTTGCGCTAATGGCTGACCTGATGAGTTTCTTCGCCAATATCGACTGGTACGAAATCTGGCTGGCGACTGGCGACACCATGCTGATGCTCGGCGGTTCGCTGCTGTTCACCGTGCTGCTCGGCCTGCCGCTGGGCGTGCTGCTGTTTCTCTGCAGCCCGCGTCAGTTGCTGGAAAACCGTGGCCTCTACGCCGTGCTGTCGCTGGTGGTGAACATTTTGCGTTCGCTGCCGTTCATCATTCTGCTGATCGTGATGATCCCGTTCACCGTGCTGATCACCGGCACCTCGCTGGGTGTGGCCGGGGCGATCCCGCCGCTGGTGGTGGGCGCCACGCCGTTCTTCGCGCGTCTGGTGGAAACCGCGCTGCGCGAAGTCGATCGCGGCATCATCGAAGCGACCCAGTCGATGGGCGCGACCACGCGGCAGATCATCATGAACGCCTTGCTGCCGGAAGCCCGTCCGGGCATCTTCGCAGCGATTACGGTGACAGCGATTACACTGGTGTCCTACACGGCGATGGCCGGTGTGGTCGGCGCCGGTGGTCTGGGCGACCTGGCGATCCGTTTCGGCTACCAGCGTTTCCAGACCGACGTGATGATCGTCACCGTGGTGCTGCTGTTGATTCTGGTGCAAGTGCTGCAAATGGTTGGCGACCGTCTGGTCGTGCATTTCTCGCGCAAATAAGCGGTTTTTTAATCAAGAGGCGCGGGCCATTCGCTGGCGGGCGCCCTCACAAGGAGTTAGCTGAATGAAAAAACTGATCGCTGCTTTCGCCGCTGTTGCGGCGTTTTCGGCCCACGCCGAGACCCTGACCGTTGCCGCCACCCCGGTGCCGCACGCGGAAATCCTCGAATTCGTCAAACCGGCCCTGGCCAAGGAAGGCGTGGATCTGAAGGTCAAGGTCTTCACCGACTACATTCAGCCGAACGTACAGGTCGCGGAAAAGCGTCTGGACGCCAACTTCTTCCAGCACCAGCCGTACCTCGATGAGTTCAACAAGGCCAAGGGCACCAGCCTCGTCGCCGTGACCGGCGTGCACCTGGAGCCGCTGGGTGCTTATTCGAGCAAGCTCAAGGATCTGAAGGACCTGCCCGGTGGTGCCAACGTGGTGATCCCGAACGACGCCACCAACGGCGGCCGTGCGCTGTTGCTGCTGGACAAGGCTGGCGTGATCAAGCTCAAGGATTCGAAAAACATCCTGTCGACCGTCAAAGACATCGCCGAGAATCCGAAAGACCTGAAGATCCGTGAACTGGAAGCCGCGACCATCCCGCGCGTTCTGACTCAGGTCGATCTGGCGCTGATCAACACCAACTACGCGCTGGAAGCCAAGCTTGATCCGTCCAAGGATGCGCTGGTGATCGAAGGCAACGACTCGCCATACGTAAACATCCTCGTGTCCCGCGCGGACAACAAGGACAGCGACGCGATGAAGAAACTGGCGGCTGCGCTGCACAGCCCGGAAGTGAAGCAGTTCATTACCGAGAAGTACAAAGGCGCGGTGTTGCCGGCGTTCTGATTAAGGTTGCTGCAATGAAAAAGGGGACGCCAATGGCGTCCCCTTTTTTGTCTCTGGTGCCTGGCTTGCGACCTGCCTTGAAGCTTCCCCTCACCCCAGCCCTCTCCCGAGGGAGAGGGGGCCGACCTTCAAGCTTTTCGAGCCTGAGATCGACTCACAATTGCAGGTCGGTGCAATTCGAATAAACACCTCGGTCAGTCCCCTCTCCCTCTGGGAGAGGGTTAGGGTGAGGGGCTTTTTAGCTTTTGAACTGTCAATTGCGCTCAAGCATCGCCGGCAACTGCGCCACCAGCTTGGCATTGTTCAACGGCGCGCGAATAAACCCGCGCTGCGTGCCGTCCGGGCCGATCACCGCAAGGTTGCCGCTGTGGTCCACGGTGTAATTCGGCTTGCTGGTATCGGCGGGAATGAACGGAATGCTCACCGCGTTCGCCACCTTCTGCAGCTCCTCGATCGACGTGGGCGTCAGGCCAATGAACTGCGGATCGAAGTAGCCGAGGTACTGCTTCAACTGCTTCGGCGTGTCGCGGTTGGGGTCAACGCTGACCAGCACGATCTGCAATTTATCCACAGCCTCTTTCGGCAATTCACTCTTGATCTGCCGCAGTTGCGCCAGGGTGGTCGGGCAGATGTCCGGGCAGAAGGTGTAGCCGAAGAACAACAGACTCCACTTGCCTTTCAGCTCATCGATGGCAACCGGTTTGCCGTCCTGATCGGTCATGGTCACGTCCGGCAGGTTGCGGCTCTGCGGCAGCAGGATGATCCCGGCGTCGATCAGCGCAGTCGGATCGCCCTGGCCTTTGCCGTTCAGCACTTTATTCACGGTAAGCCCGAGGATCAGCGCGATCACGGCGACGAGGATGAAGACGGTTTTCTGGGTTCGGGTCATAGGTTCAACAGTAAGTAGTGGTCTACGAGCAGGGCGATGAACAACAGGAACAAGTAATAAATAGAGTACTTGAAGGTGTTGATCGCCGCGTGCGGCCGAGTGCCACGGTACAGCACCACGGCCCATTGCAGAAACCTCGCGCCCAACGCCAGCGCACAGACCAGATACAGCACGCCGCTCATGTGAATCACGTAGGGCAAGAGGCTCACTGCCAGCAACGCAAAGGTGTACAGCAGAATGTGCACTTTGGTGTAGTGCTCGCCATGGGTCACCGGCAGCATCGGAATGTCGGCCTTGGCGTATTCCTCCTTGCGATGAATCGCCAGCGCCCAGAAGTGCGGCGGGGTCCAGGCGAAGATGATCAGCACCAGCAACAGCGGTTCGGCGCTGACATGGCCGGTGGCGGCGGTCCAGCCCAGCAGCGGCGGCGCGGCACCAGCGAGGCCGCCGATGACGATGTTCTGCGGCGTCGCGCGTTTGAGGAAACCGGTGTAGATCACGGCGTAACCGAGCAGTGAAGCGAGAGTCAGCCAAGCGGTCAGCTGATTGGTGAAGGTCAGCAGCAGCGCCTGGCCGAGCAATGCCAGCACCAAGGCGAAGGTCAGCGCCGCCGCAGGTGAAACCCGGCCTTCGGCCAGCGGCCGTTTGTGCGTGCGCGCCATTACCGCATCAATGCGCCGATCGACCACGTGATTGACCGCCGCTGCACCGCCGGCGCACAAGGCAATGCCCAGATTGCCAAACACCAGCACTGTCCACGGCACGCCGGCGCGGGTAGCGAGGAACATGCCGACCAGCGAGGTGATCAGCATCAGCACCACGACTTTCGGTTTGGTCAGCTCCAGATAATCGCGCCACAGCGCTTGCGCTGCACGCTGGCCGATCAGACTCGCCATGGCGTTTCTCCTTTCAATGCGATGGGCGCGACGACAGGTTTGTGCGCACTCAGGCGCCAGCGCGCCAGCACCGGTTGGCTCACCCGCAGCAGGCTGGTGCGCGCGTGATAATTGACCAGCACCAGCGTCAGTAACAGCGCCGCACCGCCGGCGTTATGGGCGACGGCCACTGGCAGCGGTAGATGAAACAGCACGTTGCTGATGCCGAGGGTGATCTGCGCGGCAAGGGCGATCAGCACCAGCCCGGCCAGACGCGTCATGCCCACCACTTTCAACTGCCACGCCAGACCGAGCAGTACGACCGTCACCAGCAAAGCGCCGATGCGGTGTGTCAGATGAATGGCCGTGCGCGCATCGCTATCGAGTTGTCCGCCGAGATAATTCGGGCCGATGTGCTGGGTCAGGTGAAAGCCATTGGCGAAGTCCGCCTGCGGCAGCCATTGGCCGTGGCAGGTGGGGAAGTCGATGCAGGCCACCGCTGCGTAGTTGGAACTTACCCAGCCGCCCAAGGCGATTTGGCCGATCACCAGCAGCAGCCCCGCCGTCGCCCAGTATTGCAGGCGCTTGGGTACGGTCAGCGCCGGCAGCACGCCGGACAACCTCAGCGTCAGTAGGAACAGCAGACTCAACGTGGCAAAGCCGCCGAGCAAATGCCCGGTGACCACTTGCGGCCAGAGCTTGAGCGTCACCGTCCACATACCGAACGCCGCTTGGGCGATGACCACCGCCAGCAGAAACAGCGGCAGTTTCACCGGCTGGCCCGGATGGCGCCGGTTGGCCCAGGCGCGCCCGGCCAGCACTGAAATCAGCAAACCCAGAGTGCCGGCGAAGTAGCGGTGGATCATCTCGTTCCAGCCCTTGTGCGCCTCCACTGGCGCGTCAGGGAAATGCAGTTCGGCATGGGCCAGTTGCGCCTCGCTTTTCGGCACGCTGATAAAGCCGTAGCAGCCTGGCCAGTCCGGGCAGCCGAGGCCGGCGTGGGTCAGGCGCGTATAGGCGCCGAGCAACACCACAATCAGTGCCAGCAGGGTGGCAAACAGCGCGAGGCGAAATCCAGGTTTGGCCATGACGATGCCCTCATCCGATGTTCGACAGTTTCAGCAGATGCCGCAGGTCGTTAAGCAGATCCTTGCCCTTCACATTCGGCTCGTAACGCAGCACCAGATTGCCGTGCGGGTCGACGATCCACAGCTGCGGCACAGCTTTATCGCCGGTGGTCCTGGCGAACACCCCGGCATCCAGCGGATAGCGCTGCAACTGCGGATATTCGCGGTCGAGTTTGGCGGCGTAATCAGCGCTCAGTGGTTGCGCGGCGGCGAGGGCGTGGCTGGCGCGCCCGGCTTCACGGCCGAGGCTGATCTGGATCTGCCGCGCCAGATAAACCAGTTGCTGGCAATCGACGGCGCAGTCCTTTGGCGCTGTGACCAGAATCTGCCAGCGCTGCTCATCGGCCTGCACGCCGAGGTCGGCGCGGGTCTGGCCGTTGCCGATCAGCTCGCCGTGGTAGCTGCGTCCTTCCGGCACCCAGAACTGCAATTTGTACATGCCGGTGGCGAGCAGCATCGGCCCGACCACGCCAAGCACGATCAGCAACAATTGAATGCGCCCGCGCCGGCGGCTCGGAACGGGTTTGGCCTCAGACATGCTGGGTGGATTCATGACGCTTCCCATGGCGTTTCTCCTTTGCGTGGTGCCAGCCGAAATAGAGGTAAAGACCGAGCAGGGCCGTGGCCATGGCGAACCATTGCACGGCGTAGCCGAGGTGTTTTTCCGGGCCCATCGCGACTACCGGCCAATCGGTCTGATAGCTGGCGGGGCCGGGTTCGGCGCGTAACTCGTAGGCGAAGCCGTCGCGCTCCAGGGTTTGCCACAATTTGCCCGGCTCGACGGCGGTAATGGTTTGCGGCCAGACATGGCTGACCGGATCGGCGTGCAACTGGAACGTTGCGCCGGGGGCGACATAGACCCAGGCGTCGAGCGTCAGCGCCTCGGCCGGTGTCGTGAATTGCGGCGGCACGCGCCGATCGGGCCATGGCAGCCAGCCGCGATTGACCAGCAGCCAGAGGCCGCTGCGTTGGTCCTGGAACGGTTGCAGCAATTCGACGCCGACCTTGCCGCCACGCTGGCGGTTGTCCAGCAACAGCGTGTGGGCGGGGTCGAACTGGCCGTGCAGGCGCACGCGGCGGTAAGCCGGGTCGGCGCTGCCGAGCAACTCGCTGCTGGCCAGCGGTTCGGCCACCCGACGTTCGGCATAGCTGGCCAGCAGCGCGGTTTTCTCCGCGCCCCGGCCCAGTTGCCAGAAGCCCAGCGCAACCATCAGCGGCAGCAACAGCGCCACCACGACAGTGGGAATCACGCCCGGGCGAAAGCGCTTCATGGGCGCGCCATAAAGTCAGTCATCGCGATCGCTATACTCAAGTGCATCGCCTGTCCCCCGGAGTCTTGCCATGTTCAAAGCAGCGATCGTCCTGATGCTGATTGCCACGGTCGTCAGCCTGTTCAGCGGCCTGTTTTTCCTGGTCAAGGACGACAGCAGCTCCAATCGGCTGGTCATCGCCTTGAGTGTTCGGGTGGCACTGGCCGTGGTCACCGTCGGCCTGATGGCCTGGGGTTTCTACAGCGGCCAGTTGGTGTCCCATGCGCCGTGGTAGCGCCAGCAGTCAGAGGACGTAAACGAAGAAGAACAAACCGATCCACACCACGTCGACGAAGTGCCAATACCAGCTCGCCGCTTCGAAACCGAACTGGTGCTCGTTGTCGAAATGGCCTTTCATGATGCGCATCAGCATCACGAACAGGATGATCGTGCCGATGGTCACGTGGGCGCCGTGGAAGCCGGTAAGCATGAAGAATGTCGCGCCGTAGATGCCCGAGCCGAGGGTCAGCCCCAGCTCTTGGTAGGCATGGATGTATTCCTCGGCCTGGAAACCGAGGAACGCGATGCCCAGCAGTACGGTGATCGCCAGCCACAGTTTCAGTGCGCCGCGATGGCCTTTCTTCAGCGCATGGTGGGCGATGGTGATGGTCACGCTGGAGCTGACCAGCAGGATCGTGTTGAGCAGCGGCAGGCCCCAAGGACTGATGACATCCTTGGGCGGTGGGAACAGTTTCGGGTCGGGGTTGTTCAGCAACGGCCAGACATATTCGAAGTTCGGCCAGAGCATTTCCGACAGGCCCTTGCTGCCTTCGCCGGCCAGCCCGGGTGCGGACACGACGCGGATATAGAACAGCGCGCCGAAGAAGGCGACGAAAAACATCACCTCGGAAAAGATGAACCAGCTCATGCCCCAGCGGAACGAACGGTCCAGCTGCGGGCTGTACAGCCCCGCGCGACTTTCCTTGATCACCGCACCGAACCAGCCGAACAGCATGTACGCCAACAGCAGGCCGCCGACGAAAAAGATCAGTGGGCCGTGGGAATCCGGGCGTGCGGCCTTGAGATCGTTGAACCAGGTGGCGAGGCCGTACACGGTGACGAACATCCCAAGCGTGGCGATGATCGGCCATTTGCTCTGGGCCGGGACGTAATAATGCTCATGAGTTGCCATTTATTGTTCTCCTTATCGGCCACGCTCAACCGCCAGTGTTAACAGCCACCGGCGGATGTCGGGCGGTGATATCGAACAGCGTGTAGGACAGCGTCAGGTGCTTCACTTCCTTGGGCATGTCGCGGTCAACGATGAAACGCACCGGCATCTCGATCTGTTCACCGGGCTGCAGCACCTGCTGGGTAAAACAAAAGCATTCGGTCTTGTGGAAAAACGCCGCGGCGTTGCTCGGCGCGATGCTCGGCACCGCTTGCGCGCTCATCGGTTTGTCGGTGGGATTGCGCGCGATGAAGACCATCTCGTTCACCGCGCCGGGATTGGCGGTCAGCTCGTCGTGTTTCGGGTAAAAGTCCCACGGCATGTCGGCGGTGTTGGTCGAGAGAAACTGCACGCGCACCTGGCGCGAGGTGTCGACCACTTGCTCGCCCGCATACTGGCCGCCGGTCTTTCCGTTGATGCCGAAGGCTTTGCACATCACGTCATAGATCGGCACCAGGGCGAAACCGAAGACGAACATCGCCACTACCACCAGCAGCAGGCGGGTGACAAGTTTCTTCAGCGAGATCGAGTCAGCCATGATTCATGCCTCCCCGGTGATCACCTTTGCCCGGCAATACCTGTGTGGTGAGGGGATTTATCCCCGTTGGGCTGCGAAGCGGCCCTGAATCCAGCGCACACGGTCTACCTGATGAATTTCGATTGCAGGTTTTGGGGCTGCTGCGCAGCCCAACGGGGATAAATCCCCTCCCCACAAGGGATCTGTGTACATCCACAGGAGATCTGTGAGCATCCACTGGGGATCTGTGCCTCTGCACACATTGCAAAAAACAGCAGGTGTTCATTTCACTTCCGGCGGCGTGGTGAAGGTGTGATACGGCGCTGGCGACGGCACGCTCCACTCCAGCCCTTCGGCACCGTCCCACGGTTTCGCCGGGGCCGGTGCGCCGCCACGGATGGTCTTGATGACGATGAACAGGAAGAAAATCTGCGTGGCGCCGAACATGAATGCGCCGATCGACGAGACCATGTTGAAATCGGCGAACTGCAGGTTGTAGTCCGGAATCCGTCGCGGCATCCCCGCAAGACCGACGAAGTGCATCGGGAAGAAGGTCAGGTTCATGCCCACAAACGACAGCCAGAAGTGCAGCTTGCCGAGGGTTTCGTCGTACATGTGCCCGGTCCACTTCGGCAGCCAGTAATAGGCCGAGGCGAAGATGCCGAAGATCGCCCCCGGCACCAGCACATAGTGGAAGTGCGCGACGACAAAGTAGGTGTCCTGATACTGGAAGTCCGCTGGGGCGATCGCCAGCATCAGCCCGGAGAAACCGCCAATGGAGAACAGGATGACGAACGCCACGGCAAACAGCATCGGTGTCTCGAAGGTCATCGAGCCTTGCCACATGGTGCTCGCCCAGTTGAACACTTTCACACCCGTCGGCACGGCGATCAGCATGGTCGCGTACATGAAGAACAATTCGCCCACCAGCGGAATGCCGACCACGAACATGTGGTGCGCCCAGACAATGAACGACAGGAACGCGATGCTCGCCGTGGCGTAGACCATCGAGGTGTAGCCGAACAGCGGCTTGCGCGCGAAGGTCGGGATGATCTGGCTGACCGCGCCGAACGCCGGCAGGATCATGATGTACACCTCGGGGTGGCCGAAGAACCAGAACACATGCTGGAACAGCACCGGGTCACCGCCGCCGGCAGCACTGAAGAAACTGGTGCCGAAGTGAATATCCATGAGCATCATCGTCACGCAGCCGGCCAGCACCGGCATTACTGCGATCAGCAGAAACGCGGTGATTAGCCAGGTCCAGACGAACAGCGGCATTTTCATCAGGGTCATGCCGGGCGCGCGCAGGTTGAGGATGGTCGCGACCACGTTGATCGCGCCCATGATCGAACTGATGCCCATCAAGTGGATGGCGAAGATGAAGAACGTCACGCTTTCCGGCGCGTAGGTCGTCGACAGCGGCGCATAAAAGGTCCAGCCGAAATTTGGCCCGCCACCCGGGGTGAACAGCGTCGAGACCAGCAGCAGAAACGCCGCCGGCAACAGCCAGAAGCTGAAGTTGTTCATCCGTGGCAGGGCCATGTCCGGCGCGCCGACCATCAGCGGAATCATCCAGTTGGCGAGGCCGACGAATGCCGGCATCACCGCGCCGAACACCATGACCAGACCGTGCATGGTGGTCATCTGGTTGAAGAATTCCGGCTGCACGATCTGCAGGCCGGGCTGGAACAGCTCGGCGCGAATGACCATGGCGAACGAGCCGCCGAGCAGGAACATGCAGAAGGCAAACCACAGGTACAGCGTGCCGATGTCCTTGTGGTTGGTGGTCAGCACCCAGCGCATCAGGCCTTTGGCGGGGCCGTGGGCGTGGTCGGCGTGACCGTGGTCATCGATGACAGCGCTCATGGCCGGTCTCCTTCACGAAAGTGGACGGGGCAGGCCGGGGCGCGCTGCCCCGACCGGTTCACTGAATACGCAATTGACCGGCTCATTTGCTTTCCGCCTGTTTCAGCTCCAGCACTTCTTTTGGCGTGACCATGTCGCCCTTGTTGTTGCCCCAGGCGTTACGTTCGTAAGTCACGACCGCTGCGATATCGACTTCTGACAGCTGTTTGCCGAACGCCGCCATGGCGGTGCCGGGTTTGCCGTGGTAGACGATGCTCAGGTGATCCTTGATCGGCCCGGTGGCGATTTTCGAGCCCTTGAGCGCCGGGAACATCGGCGGCAGGCCTTGGCCTTCGGCCTGGTGACAGGCCACGCAAGTGGTGTGGTAAACCTTGTCGCCGCGCTCCTTGAGCTCGTCGAGGGTCCATTCCTTGCTGGTCAGTTCTTTGAGTTGCGCGGCCTCGGCCTTGCGCTCGGCGAGCCATTTTTCGTAGTCGGCCTGTTCCTTGACCTCGACCACGATCGGCATGAAGCCGTGGTCCTTGCCGCACAATTCGGCGCACTGGCCACGGTAGAGGCCAGGCTTGTCGATGCGCGTCCAGGCCTCATTGACGAACCCGGGAATCGCATCGCGCTTGACCGCAAACGCCGGCACCCACCATGAGTGAATGACGTCAGCCGAGGTCACCAGAAAGCGCACCTTGGCGCCGATCGGCAGCACCAGCGGCTTGTCGACTTCGAGCAGGTAGTGCTCGCCCTTGGCTTCTTTGTTGTGAATCTGTTCGGCGGGGGTGGCCAGGTTGCTGAAGAACTCGACGTCCTGGCCCAGGTATTTGTAATGCCACTTCCACTGATAGCCGGTGATCTGGATATCGATGTCCGGCTCGCTGGTGTCGTACATCTTGATCAGCGTCGCGGTGGCCGGCACGGCCATGGCCACCAGGATCAGCAGCGGCACGATGGTCCACATGATCTCGACGCCGGTGCTTTCGTGGAATTTGGCCGCGACCTGGCCGGTAGAGCGGCGGTGCACCATCATCGACCAGAACATGGCGCCGAAGACGATGATCCCGATCACCACACAGATCCAGAAAATGGTCATGTGCAGGTCGAATACTGCGTGACTGATTTCAGTCGCTCCAGGCGCCATATTCACAGTCCATGCCGCGTTGGCCGGGCTGAAAATCGACCACAACAGGAGGCCCATCCAGACATGTGGATGTCGCATCATTGCGGGTTCCCCTTATCGTTCTTGTTATCCCGCCGGCGTATCGCCTGCGGCAAGGGAGCGGCTGCATCAGACTACGAACTTGAATCGCCGGGCCTTGCTGCGGGTGCAGTCGGGCGTCATCAGCTAACTCCATTCATTGGCGAGTATAGACAGCGCCCGGGAATTGCAACCTGAGCGCGTAAATGAGCTGAGACACCCGGCGCTTGCGTTCAAGTGCCCGAATGGAGAAGGATGCAGACGAGTGGTGGCGAATGGATATAACGCAGCTGCATCAAGGATGAAATAATTATGACAAATGCGTCTTAGCGTTTTTCGTAAGCCAGCTAAGTTATGTCTTCCCTATTTCATTGCCTTGTTTCCTGGAGTTTTCATGAACACCGCCGCATTGCGCGAGCAGATCCAAAAAGCCCAACAGCACGAAAAAGACACCGGCCTGCTGACCCGTCAGCTGGAAAGCAAGCTGCCTCACCTGCACCCGGCGATCCAGTTGCCGGAAGCCGACGCCCAGGGCGTGCTGACGCGTTTTGTCGCCGCCTACATCGATGAAGTACCGGACCTGCTGGATGCAGCCAATGAAGTCGCCAGGGAAGCGGGAATCGAATCGCAGATCAAACCGGTGCTGAAAATCGCCGAGCAGTATTTCCTCCAGCCGCCGGCGATAATGGCCGGGCATGTCGGCCTGGACAGTCTGCTCGACGAGGCCTATCTGGCACACCGCTTTGTCGAAGAGGTCAACGACCTGTACATCAAGCATTTCGGCCAGCCATTGATCCCCTTGGACATGACGGTCGCCAACCTGATTGCTCACCAATTGATCGGTGAGGAATTCGCCAACCAACTGGACGAAGCGGTGCATCACGCGATCGACGAGATGCTCAACGAGGAAAGTTTTGCCCTGGAATCGGTAGAAGCCTACCGCGAAAAACTCAGCAGTCCGGACACGGGCGCGGCGTGGAAACGCTGGCCGTGCATGGGCCGCCGGTTGGGGGTGGGTCTGGAACTCGACCAGCCTGCTGCATAACCCTCATACACCCTAGATGCAATGTGGGAGCGAGCCTGCTCGCGAATGCGGTCGATCATTCAACATCTCTGTTGGCTGATGTTCCGTTTTCGCGAGCAAGCTCGCTCCCACAGGGTTTGTGCTCAGGCAGGAAGATCTAGCCAGCCGCACCAATCCCGGTATTGGTCCGCACCCGGCCTTCCAGCCGTCGCTTCAACCCACGCGATTCGATCAACAGCTTCGAACCCTTCGCCGCATTCGCCCGGCCCCATTCCTCAAGCAACTCCAGACACGAATGGTCGATGTAGCTGAGGTTGTTCAGCGGCACATGTACCGTCGTACCGTGGGGAATGCTGCCCAGCACTTGAGTCAGCGCCGGCACTTTGAGGAACGTCGCTGCACCAACCAGACGCAGTTCCATCTCGCCGTCCTGCGGCAAGTCGATCAGGCTGATCTTCAGGCGCGAAGCCTTGAATGCCAGCTTCAACATCGTCAGACCGAAGCCGATCAGCACACCGGTGAGCAGGTCAGTGAAGATGATCGCCAACGCTGTAGCGGCGTAGGTGAACATCGGCATCCGCCCGTACCGACCCAGACCACGGAAAGCTTTCAGGTCGACCAGTTTGAAGCCGGTATACACCAGCACCCCCGCCAGACTCGCCACCGGAATGCTTTGCAGCACGCTCGACAGCAACAGCACGAATGCCAGCAGCCACAGGCCATGGAAAATCGTCGAGTAGCGTGTGGTCGCACCAGCCTGGACGTTGGCCGAACTGCGCACGATCACCCCGGTCATCGGCAGCGCGCCGACCAGACCGCAGAGCATGTTGCCGACACCTTGCGCCGACAGTTCACGATCGAAGTCCGAACGCACGCCGCTGTGCATGCGATCCACCGCTGCCGCCGACAACAGGGTTTCGGCACTGGCGATAAACGCCACGGCGAACGCGGCTATCAGCAGCGTCGGGTCGGCCAGATTCATCAGGTCGGCCGGCTTGAGCCAATCGATCGCCTCGGCCAGGTTCGCCGGTACCTCGACGCGCTTGACCTGCAACGCCAGCATCAGGCTCGCCACCGTCGCCAGACCCACACCGAGCAATGCGCCGGGAATGAAGCGCAGCGAATGCGGGCGGAATTTTTCCCACAGCCACATCACCGCAATCGTCGACAAGCCGAGCAGACCCGCCTGCCAGCCGAACGACGGCAAGGCTTGCGCTACGGCCGCCGGGAACGCCGTGAGGTTGTCGAGCCCGGAAGGCTGCGGCTTGGCATCGAGCATCACATGGATTTGCGAGAGCACAATCAACACGCCAATGCCTGCGAGCATGCCGTAGACCACCGCTGGCGCCGTGACGCGAAACCAGCAGCCAAGCTTCAGCCGCCCGGCGACCAGTTGCAGAAATCCGGCGAGCAGCAGGATCGGCCCGAGCATCTCGACGCCATGCTGGCGCACCAGCTCGAAAACCAGCACCGCCAGACCCGCCGCCGGACCGCTGACCTGCAACGGCGAGCCCGCCAGCCAACCGACCACCAGACCGCCGATGATGCCGGTGATCAGACCCTTGGCCGGCGGCAGCCCTGAGGCAATCGCGATGCCCATGCACAGCGGCAGGGCGACCAGAAACACAACCACGGAGGCGAGCAGCTCCCGTGGCAACACAGCTTTCAATTGAGCCGCACGCATGGCGATTCTCCCGAAGTTTTCTTCAGGCGTGGCGAGGCCGGACCGCTGAATCAGCGGCCGGCGTCATACCACACAGATTGTTGGGAAGATTTAGAAGCGCGCTTTGGGCGTCGCCACAGGAATCGGATGGCTGCCGTCGAGAGGCAGGAAACGACCCTGGTCCGCGTCGTAAGCTTTGATTTCGCTGGTTTCGATGTTGTAGACCCAGCCATGGATGAACAGATGACCGTTCGCCATGCGCGAGGCTACCGAAGGATGGGTACGCAAGTGCTGCAGTTGGGCGATGACGTTTTCCTCGGTGAGGATCGGCATGCTGTCTTTTTCGTCGGTGCAGTTGCAGTTGTCGTGCACCATGGTTTTCGCGACTTCAGCGTGGCGCAGCCAGGCTTTGACCGTCGGCATTTTTTCCAGGCTGTCGGGGTTGAGTACCGCGCGCATGGCGCCGCAATCGGAGTGGCCGCAAATGATGATGTGCTGCACGCCCAGCGCCAGTACCGCGTATTCGATCGCGGTGGAGACGCCGCCGTTCATCTGACCGTAGGGCGGCACCACGTTGCCGACGTTACGGGTGACGAACAGATCGCCCGGCGAGCTTTGGGTGATCAGTTCGGGAACGATGCGCGAGTCGGCGCAGGTGATGAACATCGCCTTGGGCGCCTGAGCGGTGGCGAGCTTCTTGAACAGTTCTTCCTGCTGCGGAAAAACGTCATGGTGAAAGCGTAAAAAGCCATCAACGATCTGTCGCAGTGCTGCATCGGCGGATTGTGCTTCAGGGCTTTGCGCCGAGGCAGCCAACGACTGTTTATCCTTGTCACTCATGATTCATCCTCTTGTGCGGATTCAGGGAGTCTTCCCCGGTATTCCGGTATGAAGCCAGTGGCTGTTTAAACCATCCGGGTCATCCCGACCCGTCAGTCACTCGATGAACAAGGTAGCCGCCGAAACTTAACTGAAACTGAATCAAACGCTCTAGAACGTGTGTTCCAGGTCACAAAAAACGTGACCGGCGTGTTTCGGCGGAAGGATTCCAACCCGTCAACCCAAAGCCAATTGTCGCTAAATCAACGACATCTGGCGACCCGGCGGACAGAAGGCCGAGCAGTCGAGGTTATAGCCCTCGCGTTTGTTCAGGCCAAGCTTTTTGATGGCCTTGGCAAATCTTTGTGCGAGCAGGTCGGCAAACGGCCCTTCACCGCGCATCCGCGCGCCGAATCGACTGTCGTAGAGTTCACCGCCGCGACTCTGGCGGATCAGGCTCAGCACATGGGCGGCACGTTGCGGATAGTGCGCCTGCAACCACTCCTCGAACAGCGGCGCCACTTCCAGCGGCAGGCGCAGCATCATGTAGGCAGCGCTTTGTGCACCGGCGGCGTAGGCCTCGGTGAGCAGGCTTTCGATTTCGCTGTCATTGATCATCGGAATCATCGGCGAACACAGCACGCCCACTGGAATGCCTGCTTCACGCATGACCCGGATCGCGCGCAGGCGTGCCTTGGGCGCAGCTGCGCGCGGTTCGAGGATGCGTTTGAGTTCATCATCCAGCGTGGTCAGGCTGATCATCACCGTTACCAGCCGTTGCTGCGCCAGCTCCGTGAGCAAATCGAGATCGCGCAGAATCAGCGAACCTTTGGTGACGATGGTCACCGGGTGGCGATAGCGCAGCAGCACTTCCAGGGTCTGACGGGTGATTTTGTATTCGCGCTCGATGGGCTGATACGGGTCGGTATTGGAGCCGAGATTGATCGGCGCACATTGATAGCCGGGTTT
>NZ_JH635998.1:2072459-2078455 GCF_000257605.1 Pseudomonas sp. R62 | reverse complement strand
TGCGAACAGCCAGCGCCAGCCCATCAGCGGCCAGCGCATGCTCAACGGCCACGGAATGTCGCTGGCCTTGTTCTCCTGCGCCACCGGTTCGACGCCGTGCATGAAATACGCATACAGCGCTTGCATGTCGGCCTGGTTGACCCGCGCGTAGGACGGATAAGGCATCGCCGGGTACAACGTGCTGCCGTTTTTGGCCACGCCATGGCGCACGGCCTGATCGAAGTCCTCGAAGCTGTAATCGCCCAGGCCGGTTTTATCCGGGGTGATGTTGGTCGAGTAGATCGTGCCGATCGGTGTTTCCATCGGCAGGCCGCCGGCGAACGGCTTGCCGCCCTTGGCCGTGTGGCAGGCCACGCAGTCACCGGCGCGGGCAAGGTATTCGCCTTTTTTGATCAAGGTTTGATCAATTTCAGCCGCATGGATAGCGGCGCTGCCAAGCAGCGCCAGGGTCGCGATAACGAAAGTTTTCATGGTCATCGCTCCTTAAGCCTGCACCAGCGGGCCGGGGTTTTTCAGGTATTGCTCGCGGATCGCTTTCGCCGACCAGTAGGTCAGCGCCGCCACCAGTCCGGTCGGGTTGTAGCCCAAGCCCTGCGGAAACGCCGAGGCGCCCGGGACGAACACATTGTGCACGTCCCAGCTCTGCAAATAGCGGTTCAGCGCGCTGGTCTTCGGATCGGTACCCATGATTGCGCCACCGTTGAGGTGGGTGGTCTGGTACGAGGCGGTGTTGAAGTGGTCGCCGACCTGCTTGCCGATCACCGCAATGGCTTTCGGGCCCATGGCTTGGGCGATCTTGCCCATTTTCTCGACCATGAAGCGGTTCATCTTGATGTCGTTTTCCTGCCAGTCGAAGGTCATGCGCAGCAGCGGCAGGCCGTAGGCATCGCGGTACACCGGATCGAGATCGAGGTAGTTGCCACGGTAGGATTGATGCGCGCCGTGGGCGTCCATCGACACCTGGTGGGTGTAGTAATCGGCGGTGGCGCGTTTCCACGCGCTGCCCCAGGCCGGCGTGCCCGGCGGGTTCGAGGTGCCGGCAATCGGTCGACTGCCAGCCTGGTTGACCCACATCGGCGAGCCACCGACAAAGCCGTGCGGGCCGTGATCGAAGTTATCGGCGTTGAAGTCGTCCACCGCCACGCCGTTGCCGCCAGCGCCGATGAAGTTGTTGGTGTGGGTGTCCTTGTCGAAGAAGGCCTTGATGGTCGCCATGTTCTGGTAGGCGAAGTTACGCCCGACCACGCCTTCGCCGCTGATCGGATCGTAGGGTTTGCCGATCCCGGAGAGCAGCATCAGACGCACGTTGTGCAGCTGGAACGCGCCGAGGATCACCAGATCCGCCGGCTGCTCGATCTCGCGGCCCTGGCCGTCGATGTAGGTGACGCCGGTGGCTCTGGACTTACTGCTGTCGAGATTGACCCGCAGCACATGGGAGTTGGGCCGCAGTTCGAAATTCGGCAGGGGCTTGAGCGCCGGCAGAATGTTCACGTTCGGCGAGGCCTTGGAATACATGTAGCAGACGTAGCCGCTGCAGAATCCGCAAAAGTTGCACGGCCCCATTTGTGCGCCGTAGGGATTGGTGTACGGCCCAGAGGTATTTGCCGAAGGCAGGTTGTAGGGTTTGTAACCGACTTCTGTAGCCGCTTTACCAAACAGCTGTGCGGATACGGTGTTCTTCTGCGCTTCAAGCGGGAACGGGTTGGAACGGTCCGGCGCGTAGGGGTTGCCGCCCTTGCCCTGACCGACCAATTGGCCTTTCACGGTCCAGGCCTGGCCGGAGGTGCCGAAGACTTTTTCCGCGAAGTCGAAAAACGGTTCCAGCTCTTCATAGCTGACGCCGAAATCCTGGATGGTCATGTCCTTGGGGATGAAGCTTTTGCCGTAGCGTTCTTCGTAATGGCTGCGCATACGCAATTCGATCGGGTCGACGCGAAAGTGCACGCCCGACCAATGCAGCCCGGCGCCGCCGACGCCATTCCCCGGCAGGAACGCGCCCAACTGGCGGTTGGGCAGGGCGATGTCGTTGACGCTGTGGCGAATGGTCACCGTCTCTTTGGAGATGTCCTGAAAGAGCTTTTTCCGCACGCTGTAGGTGAGTTCGTCGATCACCTGCGGATAGTTGCCGTCGGGGTAGGTGTCCTGCATCGGCCCGCGCTCCAGCGCCAGCACGTTGAGACCCGCCTCGGTGAGTTCCTTGGCCATGATGGCCCCGGTCCAGCCGAAACCGACGATGACTGCATCAACCTTCTTCATTACCGTTGCCATGCTTACGCCCTCTCGCCGCGAATCGACACTGCCGGGAAGGGGTATTGCTCGTTGCGTTCCACCCAATCCATGAAATCGGCGCGGGCGCCGGGGAAACCGATCATGGTCCAGCCGACCATGCCTTTATTGCCACCGTGGATCGGGTCGCAGAAGAAACCCTCCTTGGTGTTTTGCAGCAGCAGATTGAAGAAGATCTTCGCCGGCACCGCGTCAAACTGCGGCTTGCCGGCTTCCAGTTGCTTGAGCAAATCGTCTCGGGTAGCGCTGTCTTGCTCGGCAAATGTTTTACCGCTGAGACCTTTTACCCACTGATCCGTGGCGGCGATGCCGAGGCGATAGATGTCTTTGGGCACCAGTTTGCTCTGCCAACCCATCTGCGGCGCAGCGTCGGCATTGAACGGGCCTTGCATGTACCACAGGGCACCGGCGGCGTACGGCGTGTTCATCTGGCGGTCGATGTATTCCGGCACGCCGGCTTCCAGCGCGCCCGGGCCTTGCGCGTCGTTGGGGATCAACTGGGCGACGGCGGCATTGATGAATGCCCATTCTTCAGCGGTGAAAAAGCTCGGCTGATAATCACCGGCGCCAGCCGCGGCCGGTTTTGCTGCGGCCGCCGCCGGTGTGCTTTCAGGTGCGGCTTGCAGCACGCTGCTGCCCAGGCCGGTACCGGCAAGCGTGACCACCGGAATCAGGGTCAGGGATTTGCGCAAGAACTCACGCCGCGGGTTGTCTCGATCTTGATCAGACATGGGGGGCACCTCATCAGGCATAGAAGTCAGCCGCTTCTGCGAGCAGCTCGAGGAATTTTGCGTCGCGATGACGAGGGTCTGTCCCGAAAAAGGGCGCCACGTCTGCAACATCATGTGACAAATGGTAGCAGGCTAAGCATCAAGAAAAACCGTTTTCCTGGAAAAAAGCCCGGTGAGGCGCCGATTCACGTTTCTTTGACGGCCGGCTCACGGCGTATTGACCGCTTGATAGCGAAGCTGCAATTCCTCCCATGAAGATTGCCGAAACGGTCAGCCCAGCATGTCTCGAGTGCGCTTTTTCCCCGCGTTATGTTTTTCGCTTGTTGCCCTGTTGCATGGCATTGCCGCCCTGGCGGCCGACGCCACGGCATCTCGCCCCGCCGAGTGGGCACAGCCGGTTGAGGCGCAGTTCAACCTGTTCCGCATGTCACCGACGCTGTATCGCAGCGCCTTGCCCAGCCGCAGCGCGGTGCCGCTGTTGAACGATCTGCATGTCGTCACCGTAATCAACTTCCTGCCTGATGCTGATAGCGATTGGCTCTCCGCGCCGGGCATCAAGCAAGTGCAACTGCCGTATCGCACCAATCACGTCGACGACAGCGATGTGCTCAAGGCTCTGCGCGCGATTCAGTCCGCCGAAGCCGACGGCCCGGTGCTCATGCACTGCAAGCACGGTTCTGACCGCACCGGTCTGATGGCGGCGATGTACCGCGTGGTGGTGCAGGGCTGGAGCAAAGAGCAGGCGCTCAAGGAAATGACCGAGGGCGGTTTTGGTGACAGTCAGCATTTCCACGACAGCGTGCGTTACGTGATGCAGGCCGATGTCGATCGGTTGCACGAAGCCTTGATCAATGGCGAATGCAGCACCAGTGCATTCGCCATGTGTTCGATGAAGAGCTGGTTCGACTCGGCGCACGTCCAGCGTTGATCAGCTCAATCGGCTGGCGCAGGAAACAGCGCGCTGTCGATCGGTTTACCCAAGAACGCTTGCAGCGCGGCGGGAAGTGACTGTCTGTCTCCCGACAGCAGGTGTTTGCGCAGGTCCCGGCCCGTCTGTTCATTGAACAGACCTTCACGTTCGAAGCGTTTGAATGCCTCGCTCGCCAGTACACCCGACCATTTGTAGGCGTAAAGCGAAGCCTCGTAACCGGTGACCAGATAATCGCAGCTGTTGGCGAAGCGGCAGTAGGCTGGAATATGCAGGCCCGGGAATGCGCTTTGCACATCCGCCATCACTTGTTGAACAGTGCGACCGTCGCCGTGACTGCAATGCAGTTCGAAGTCGAACAGCGCGCTCAGCAGCAGCATCGCCGTCTCTCGGCTGCGCTGGATGTCGGTGGTGGAAAACGCGGCGTCGGCCTGCGTTTGCGACAGGCGCTCACCGCTCTGATGATGCGTACCCAGCCAGCGCAGGAATTGCCCGGATAGCGCCCATTTCTCGAACAGCTGCCCGACAAACTCCGCAGCGTCGCGGCTCAGATGCGAAATGCCGGACAGGTTGTAGTGCGGCGAACGTGTCAGCACGTGATGCAGGCAATGGCCGAATTCGTGCAGCAGCACGCGCAGATCCTGATGTGCCAGCAGATTCAGCCCGTCGGCGGCGGCCGTGTAATTGCATTGAAGCGAGGCTATCGGCAGTGATGGCCGGCCTTCCGCATTGATCCGTCGGTTGCGCAGTACACCTGTCCAGGCGTAGTCGGCGCCAGCGGCGCGGTGGAACGGGTCGATGTAGATGAAGCCGACCGCTTGCTCATGCTCGCTGACTTCGAACAGGCGCACGTTTTCGTTGAAAGTCTCCAGGCGAATATTTTCGCTGATCCTGATGCCGAACATGTGCTCACTGAAGCGGCACAGGCTCTGCAGTATGGCGTCCAGCGGAAAAAACAGGCGCAGGTCCTGCTCCTCGCCGCCCAACTGCTTCAAGCGCAATTGCTCGGCGAGGAAGTCGTGATCCCACGCTTCTATCTGATCAATACCATACTGGCGTGCAGAGGCTTGCAGGTCATCGGTTTCGCGCGCAAGCGCCGCTGCATTGAGAGCGATCTGCTGCTGCAGAAAACGGCGGACCTGGTCAGTATCCACGGCCATGCGATCGAGCAGTCGCAGCTGAGCGAAGTTGTCGAAACCCAACAGCCGGGCTTTGGCATGACGCGCCGCCAGCAGCTTGTGCAGCACCGGTCCGTTGTCGAAGCGGCCGGCGTATGGCCCCTGATCCGAAGCGCGGGTGCACCAGGCTTTGAAACACTCTTCACGTAAACCGCGGTGCCGCGCCCGCTTCATGACCTGATCGTAAGTGTTCTGATCGAGTGTCAGCCGCCACCCGGGCAGGCCGGCCTTGTTGGCATTGGCGGCCAGATGCGCCTGCGTTTCGGCCGGCAGTCCTGCCAACAGCGCTGCATCGTCGATGTCCTTGCTCCATGCAGCGTTGACCGACCTGAGATTGCTCATGAAGCGCTTTTCCAGCAGATCGATTTCGCCGTTCAATCGCGTCAGATCCTTGCGCTGCGCACTCGACAATTCGCTGCCGGCCAGGTGAAACCTGCGCAGGATTTTCGCCAGCGAGGCTTTGCGTGCATCACTGAAGCTGGCGGCTATGGAGCTCTGTGCCAATCGTTGATAAACCTGGAGCAACTGTCGATTGCCGGCCTTCGCAGCCTTGTAATGCTGCGCAGCGTGGGTGCTGAGCGCTTCCTGCGCCAACCACTCGGGATCATCGGCATGTCTGACCGAAAGGAATTCGATAATCGCCATGGTTTCATTCAGGCGTGCATCGGCTTCATCGATGGCAATGACCACGTCGTCCCAGTTGGGATGATCGACTTGAGTGGCGATGACGTTTTCAATAACCAGCAGGTTGTCGGCAACGATGCGCTCGACTGCCGGCAGCAGATGTTCGGCGCGTATCGCCGACCAGGGCGGCAACTGCCATTGTTGCAGGAGGGGGTTGGTGTCAGGCATGGCGTCTTCCGTGAGAGAGGG
>NZ_JH635998.1:2057880-2072104 GCF_000257605.1 Pseudomonas sp. R62 | reverse complement strand
CGTCTTCCGTGAGAGAGGGCTGGATTGACCAGCCTAATCACGAAGCGCGGGGGCGAGGTGGTAGATAGTTACCGCCACCTGACGACGATCATCGGCAGGTGGCGGTAGTTATCACTGTTGCTCGTCGGGCTTTTTCTTCAACTTGGGGTTGGGGAAAAACTGCACGGCTTGGACCTTTTTGTCGGCGGCAGGCTTCAGCGCACTGGTATTGACCCGCGTGCCCAGTTCTTTGGGCACCGACAGGCCCTGCTCGTTGAGGGTGTCGGAGTAGCCGCAAGCCACGCATTCGCGGTGCGGCACGCCGTCTTCGTTCCACATCATCAACTTGTCCGGCTCGCTGCACGCCGGGCAGACCGCCCCGGCGATAAAGCGCTTCTTGGTGATCACAGGGCCGTCGCTCATGCTGCCGCGTCCTCACTCAGGCCGCTGTGGCGAAGCAGCGCGTCGATCGACGGCTCACGGCCACGGAAGTCGACGAACAGCACCATCGGTGCCTGCGAGCCGCCGCGCGCCAGAATCGCTTCGCGGAACGCCCGACCGGTTTCAGCGTTGAGCACGCCGTCTTCCTCGAATTTCGAGAAGGCGTCGGCAGACAGCACTTCAGCCCACTTGTAGCTGTAGTAACCCGCCGCGTAACCACCAGCGAAGATGTGCGCAAAGCTGTTGGGGAAGCGGTTGTAAGCCGGTGGACGCATCACCGATACCTCGTCACGCACGCCCTCGAGCACTTGCGCCACGCTGCGGTCATCGCCATGGGTGGCATGCAGTTCGAAGTCGAACAGCGAAAACTCCAGCTGACGCACCATCATCAGGCCGGACTGGAAGTTCTTCGCCGCGAGCATTTTTTCCAGCAGGTCCTGTGGCAGTGGCTCGCCGGTCTCGTAGTGGCCGGAAATCAGCGCCAGGCCTTCCGGCTCCCAGCACCAGTTTTCCATGAACTGGCTCGGCAGCTCGACCGCGTCCCAGGCCACGCCATTGATGCCGGATACGCCAGCGTGTTCGACGCGGGTCAGCAGGTGATGCAGGCCGTGGCCGAACTCGTGGAACAGGGTGGTCACTTCATCGTGGGTCAGCAGCGCAGGCTTGCCGCTGTCGGCCGGGGTGAAGTTGCACACCAGATTGGCCACCGGGCTTTGCAGCACTCCGTCGACGGTGCGACGACGGTCGCGTGCGCCATCCATCCACGCGCCGCCACGCTTGTTGGCGCGGGCATACAGGTCGAAGAAGAAGCGGCCGACGTGCTGGCCGTTTTCCTTGATCTCGAACAGGCGGACGTCCGGATGCCAGGTGTCGAAGCCTTTCTGCTCGGCGATCTCGATGCCGTACAAACGCTGGACGATGGCGAACAGGCCGCTGAGGACTTTGTCGATCGGGAAGTAGGCTCGCAGGGTTTCCTGGGCGACGCTGTAACGCTGCTCGCGAAGTTTTTCACCGTAGAAACCGCTGTCCCAGCTTTGCAGATCGGCGCAGCCCTGTTCGGCGGCATAAGCGCGCAGCTGTTGCAGATCCTGCGCGGCGAACGGCTTGCTGCGTTGGGCCAGATCGCGCAGGAAGCTCAGCACCTGATCGCTGGATTCGGCCATTTTGGTCGCCAGGCTCAGCTCGGCGAAACTGGCGAAACCCAGCAGTCGGGCCAGTTCCTGACGCAGGTCGAGGATCTCTTCCATCACCGGGCCGTTGTCGTTCTGCCCGGCATTCGGGCCTTGGTCCGAGGCGCGGGTGCAGTACGCGGCGTAGACTTCTTCGCGCAGCGCACGGTCTTGCGCGTAGGTCATCACCGCGTAATAACTGGGGAATTCCAGGGTGATCAGCCAGCCATCCAGACCTTTGGCCTGGGCGGCGGCAGCCATTTGCGCCTTGGCCGAATCGGTCAGGCCGGCGAGGGCGGCTTCGTCGGTGATGTGCTTGGTCCACGCCTGGGTGGCGTCGAGCAACTGGTTGGAGAAGCGGCTGCCGAGCTCGGACAGTTTGCTCTGCACTTCGGCGTAACGTTTCTGCTCGGCTTCCGGCAGATCGATACCCGACAGACGGAAATCGCGCAGGGCGTGTTCCAGAATGGTTTTTTGCGCGACGTCGAAACTGGCAGCTTCCGGACTGTTGGCCAACGCTTCATACGCCTGGAACAGTTCGCGGTTCTGGCCCATTTCGGTGGAGTAGGCGCTCAGGGCCGGCAGGCACGACTCGTAGGCTTCGCGCAATTCGGCGCTGTTGCACACGGCGTTAAGATGGCTGACCGGGCTCCACGCCGCACCGAGACGATCATTGAGTTCGTCCATCGCCAGCACCAGACCGGCCCAGGTCGGGTTCTTGCCCTGGGTCTTGAGGATTTCGGCGATGGCGGCGCGGTTGTCCGCGAGGATGGTTTCGATGGCGGGCAGGACGTGTTCGGCACGGATCGTGGAGAACGGCGGCAGGTCGTAGGACTGCAAAAGAGGGTTGTTCACGCTCACGGTTGGCACCTTGGCTGGAAGAAACATGCGCCCATCTTAATTACAATCGACACTCACCGCAGCTATCGGCGACAGAGAGAGAACTAATCGTGTCCCTTCGCAAATACCAGAATCACACCCCCCGCCTGAGCAACGGCGCATTCGTCGACGGTTCGGCGGTGGTGATCGGCGACGTCGAAATTGGCGCAGACAGCTCGGTCTGGCCGCTGACGGTGATCCGTGGCGACATGCACCGCATCCGCATCGGTGCGCGCACCAGCGTGCAGGATGGCTGCGTGCTGCACATCACCCACGCCGGCCCGTTCAACCCGGACGGTTTTCCATTGCTGATCGGCGATGACGTGACCATCGCCCACAAGGTCATGCTGCACGGCTGCACCGTTGGCAGCCGCGTGTTGATCGGCATGGGCAGCATCGTCATGGACGGTGCCGTGGTCGAGGACGACGTGATCATCGGCGCCGGCAGCCTGGTGCCGCCGGGCAAGCGCCTGCAGAGCGGCTTCCTGTATGTCGGCAGCCCGGTCAAGCAAGTGCGCCCGCTGACCGATAAGGAAAACGCCTTCTTTACGTACAGCGCGGCGAACTACGTCAAGCTCAAGGACCTGCATCTGGCCGAAGGCTACGACCAGCTCTGAATTGCCCTACACCAGCTCAGGAACTCTCATGCATTACCAGACCGTACTGTTCGACCTCGATGGCACCCTGACCGACCCGCGTGAGGGCATCACCCGCTCAATTCAATTTGCCTTGGCCAATCTCGGCATCGACGAACCGGACCTGAGCAAACTGGAACACTTCATCGGCCCGCCGCTGCTGCAAGCGTTCATGCAGTTCTACGACTTCGACGAGGCCAGGGCCTGGGAAGCGGTGAATTTCTATCGCGAGCGCTTCAAGGTCACCGGCCTCTATGAGAATCGGGTGTTCGACGGGGTCACGCCGTTGCTGGAGACCTTGAGCGGGCAGGGGCGGCAGTTGTACATCGCCACCTCCAAACCGTGGGTGTTCGCCCGCGAGATCGCCCGGCACTTCGACTTCGCCCGCCACTTCAAGGTGATCTACGGCAGCGAACTGGACGGCACGCGGACCAACAAGGTTGAGCTGATTGCGCACTTGCTTGAGGAAGAACGCCTGGACCCCGCGCAGACCCTGATGATCGGCGATCGCAAGCACGACCTGATCGGCGCGCGCAGCAATGGCCTGGATGCAGCGGCGGTGGGCTATGGGTTTGGCAGTTTTGAAGAGCTGAATGCCGAGGCGCCGGCTTATCACTTTGAAACTTTGGACGAGTTGCATCAGGCGTTTTTGCAGCGCTGAGCAGATGGCTATCGCTGGCAAGCCAGCTCCCACAGGTTAGCGATTCTTCAGGCTCACCGCTGTCCCTGTGGGAGCTGGCTTGCCAGCGATGAGGCCCGTCAGCCGCTGGAGGACTCAGGAACTGCCAAGGCCCTCAAAGCCGCCTTACGCTCATCAACCGGCAACCGTCCCAACCGCTCAACCTCGGCATAAAACCTCATCCAATCCCCATCTACTTGTCTGAACAGCGCCGCAAACGCCGGCACCCACTGGTCATACAGCCCGAACGGCAACAACCGCGCGTTGTTGAGTGGCGCATTGACCCACGCGTCATAGCGTTTGTCCCCGGCCCACTGACTGTCGCGCATGACCCGATACTCCCGGCGCAAGCGCTCGAATTCAGCTGCTTTGCGCTCACGCATCTGCTCAACCGACAGCGGCTGCGCATACAGCGTCTCCAGCCGTGAGCGCGTGTCGAGTACCAGACCGATGAACTGGTCACGCTGCTTGAGCCTGGCATCCGACTCCGCCGGCAGCCCGCGGAACGCGCGCCATTGCCGCGTGCCTTCCTGCTCGACGAAGGTGGCGAAAGACTCGTTGAATTCAGTGTCGTCCTTCACATAGAACTTCTGGTGCGCCAGTTCATGAAAGATTAACGTGGCCAGCCGTTCGTCGCCCCAGCCCATCATCGAATTGAGAATCGGGTCATTGAACCAGCCGAGCGTCGAGTACGCCTCGACCCCGCCGATCGACACGTCCATGCCCTGCAAGCGCTGAAGCGCCGCTTCGCCACGGGCGGCGCTCTGGCTGTAGTAGCCGCGATAGGCCACGCAGCCGGCAATCGGGAAGCAGTGACTCTGCGGCGTCAGGGAAAACTCTGCGGTGGCGAACACGTTCCACACCACGAACGGCCGGCCGATGTCGGCGTACAGACGATAGCTCTGGTTGTCCGGCAGATGCAGGTGCTCGCTGGCGAACGTGCGGGCCTTTTGTGATTGAGCCAGATGCGCGCGCAATTTGGCATCGCGGCTGGGGTCGGCAATGACTTTTTCGACCGGCTCCCGTGCGCGCAGCAATTGCAGTTGGCCGCTGGCCAACTGGCTGTAATAGCTGACGCTGGTGCAACCGTTGAGCAACAAAAACAACACACCCGGAAACAAAATCGGAAAAACGCGATCAAGTAACCCAAGGCTGGAAAACGGCCTGATCAAAATAAGAAATTCCCCGGAAAGTCTGCCCCAAGACTATCCCGCCTCAAGGAGCACCGCTATGCGCATGTTGATGCTGACAGGAGGCCTGCTGACGCTGGCCGGTTGTGCCGGATTCGGAATGCCTGACCCCGACCCTTCGCAAGCCTGGATCGATCTTGACGCTCGCCAACACGACACGGCGCTGCAAGCCGTACAAGTCGACGCCACGCAGGCTGTCGACAAACGTTATTTCGAAGTGCAGCCCGGGAGCCATGAGCTGAAGGTGCGCTACCAATTCCCGGTCGAGGCCACCAACATCGGCCCGACTGCCGAACCGCTGTGGCGCGATTGCCAGTTGAGCGTGAAATTCAAGGATTTCAACGCCGGCCAGCGCTATCAGCTGCAGGCGGGCAGCATCGGCTTCCGGCCTTGGGCCAAGCTTTATGACGAACAGCGCAAGGTTGTCGGCCAGGGCACACCGGCGGGCTGTCAGAGCAGTTGATCGGCGCTATGCTGCAAATCCCGTCAAAGGATATCGATCATGCGCAAGTTGACGACATTGCTGGCCGCCAGTGTGCTCGCCGGTTGTCAGAGCCCGTTGCCGGCGGCCGATCCAGACAAAGCCTGGGTCGACTTCGCCATGCCTACCCCCGGCGGCAAAGTGCTGATGGCCGAGCGCCTGGATAAACAGCGCTTGCGCGACGGACGCTTTTTTCAGGTGACGCCCGGTAGTCATGAGCTCACCGTGCGCTTTGACTTCGAAGTCTTCGGGGGTGGTCAGGGCATGGATACCGATCCGCAAGAGCGGCTGTGTTACATGACCGTGCCCTATGAACACTTCGAGGCCGGGCAGCGTTACCGCCTTGAGGCCCGATCGCTGGCCTTCACGCCAAGCGCACGCTTGATCAATCGTCAGGGGCAGATCGTTGCCAACGAGCGGCAGATCAATTGCGTGCCGTGAAAGGCAATCAGCTATCGTTTCTCTGATAGATGATCCGCTTGGTGCCATTCTCGCAAGACCCGACGATCATGGCCGAGTCGTGCTGCTTCGCCTCTTCCGCCGTGATGATTTCCAGGGTGTACGAGGGAATGGCCTTCGCCTGAATCTTGATCTCGATTTCCTTTCTGAGCTCTTCGCAGTCCTTGGGGGCTGCGAAAGCGGACGTGGCCAGTGCACTGCAAAGGATCGCCAAGCCAATACGTTTCATCGATGAAGCTCCTTGAGGCAGCGCGCACGGGTGTGCGCTGAAGCTGCTGTCGATTATTCGACCACAATTCTGCAGAGCGGGTTCTGACTTTGCTCACACCTTGTATTAATTGCCGGCCGCTGAGCAGGTTTCGAGACTGCCTTCGCGAGCAAGCTCGCTCACACACTGGATCTGCGACGTGCACAAATCTCCCTGTGGGAGCGAGCCTGCTCGCGAAGGCGTCAGGCCGGCAAACGCCGAATCAACTGACCAGCGAAGCCTCAAGGGTGATCTTCGCATTCAGCACCTTGGAAACCGGGCACCCTTCCTTGGCCTTGTTGCTCAACTCCTCAAACTGTTGCTGAGTCGCGCCCGGGATCTTCGCCTTGAGAATCAGTTTCACCGCAGTGATCGCGAAGCCGCCGTCAACCTGATCGAGGGTGACTTCGGCGTTGGTGTCGATGCTGTCTGCCTTCAGGCCGGCATCGCCGAGAATCATCGAAAACGCCATGGAGAAGCAGCCGGCGTGGGCCGCGCCGATCAGTTCTTCCGGGTTGGTGCCTTTGCCGCCTTCGAAGCGCGCCTTGAAGCCATACGGCGCTTCGCGCAGTACGCCGGTTTCGGTGGAGATCGAGCCGAGACCGGTTTTCAGATCGCCTTCCCAATGCGCCGATGCCTTTTTCACGATAGCCATGTCTGCCTCCTCAAATATGGCGCGGAACGCCGCGCCGTCGCGGTTTTTACTAGCAAGGCTTCTGAGGATAGACGGCGGAACAAAGTTCAGCCTGGCTGAATCGTTGACTTTTTTAGTAGGAAATTTCGTCGCTGCTATTGAATCTCGGGTATATGCCCTCATTCCATAAAACACGCTTATGGATTTGGCAGGTTTTCGTTCGCAAGAAAAACCTGCCTCCCCACCCGGAGATGCAGGTTCATGAAAAAACTGTCCGACGTTAAATTTTCCACCCTCGACCTGGTGCCGGTGCGCGAAAACGGCAGCGCGGGGCAATCGCTGCGCAACTCGCTGGACCTGGCGCAGCATGCCGAGAAATTCGGCTACACGCGCTTCTGGGTCGCCGAACACCACAACATGGACGGCATCGCCAGTTCGGCCACTTCGGTGTTGCTCGGCTATCTGGCCGGAGGCACGTCGACGATCCGCGTCGGTTCTGGCGGGGTGATGCTCCCCAACCATGCGCCGCTGGTGATTGCCGAGCAGTTCGGCACCCTCGAGAGCCTGTACCCGGGACGCATCGACCTGGGTCTGGGCCGCGCGCCCGGCTCTGACCAGATGACCGCCCGCGCCTTGCGCCGTGAGCGCTCGGGCAGCGCTGACGACTTCCCTGAAGACGTTGCCGAATTGATGCGCTACCTCGGCCCGCGCACCCCGGAGCAACGGGTGATCGCCATGCCCGGCACCGGCACCAACGTGCCGATCTGGCTGCTCGGCTCAAGCCTGTTCAGTGCGCAATTGGCGGGTGAGCGCGGCTTGCCTTACGCCTTCGCCTCGCACTTCGCGCCGCGCTTCATGCACGAGGCGATCCGCATCTACCGCAATCACTTCAAACCGTCGGCGGTGCTCGACAAGCCGTACGTGATGCTCGGCGTGCCGCTGGTGGCAGCGGATACCGATGAGCAAGCCGATTACCTGGCGACGTCGGTGTACCAGCGCATTCTTGCGTTGATGCGTGGCCAGAGCCTGGTGCAGCGTCCGCCGGTGAAAACCATGGACGGTCTGTGGCTGCCCCATGAACGTGAAGCGGTGGGCGATTTCCTCGGCCTCGCCATGGTCGGCGGCCCGCAGAAGATCCGCGCCAAGCTTGAGGTGCTGATCGAGCAGACCCAGGCGGACGAGCTGATTTTCACCAGCGATTTGTATGAGCATGCTGATCGCGTGCGCTCGTACGAGCTGCTGGCGCAGGTGATGAAGGGCTAAGATTCACCACACATACCTTGTGGGAGCGAGCTTGCTCGCGAAGACGGAGTGTCAGGCACTCGATATGTCGACTGACCCACCGGTTTCGCGAGCAAGCTCGCTCCCACATCGGGCACATGGAGCCCACAAAAAAGCCGACGCATCCACGTCGGCTTTTGTATTTCAGGCGCAATCAACCGCGTTTGTAGACGATTTCCTTGCTGCCGCCTTCGCAACTGCCGACGACGTCACCATCAGCCGCCGCACCCTTGTCGACAACCTCCAGCGAATAACCGGAAACGCCTTTGGCGTCGAGCTTCGCGGCGATTTCGCTTTTCAGCTCTTCACATGGCTTGCCGGCTGCAAACGCACCACCCGCAAGGCTCAACAAACCTACTGCCAACATGAACTTCTTCATCGGTCGCACTCCCTGGTCGGATTGAAAGAGGCGGGCATCGAGTCATCCACCCGATGCGCTCACCTTGTAGCGCTTTGCCATTCCCTATGGCACTCGGCCAGCGCGCAAGTTCAGAAGACTAGCTCAAACTCAGCTGGCGGCAATCTTGAAGCCGACTTTCAGCGTGACCTGAAAGTGCGCTACCTGGCCGTTTTCGATGTGGCCACGGGTTTCGGTCACTTCAAACCATTCCAGATTGCGCAGGGTCTTGTTCGCCTCGGCCAGTGCGTTGTTGATGGCGTCTTCGATGCTGGTAGTGGACGAGCCGACCAGCTCGACTTTCTTGTAGGTGTGATGGTCACTCATGGCGTTCTCCTTGGGTTGGAATGGCGTGTGAAATTGAGCCTAGCAGGCAATTGCACTGATGATTTCGGCGCCGCTGCGCTGCCGAAGTTCAGAATTTCTGCACTTTCTCGACATGCTGAAGTCCCAACCAACACACGCCACTCATCACCAATGCAGGAGAGCCACCATGGCCTACACCTCTTTACGTAAAGCCTCGTTGCAAAGCATGGAAGCCGAGATCGAGAGTCTGCTCAAATCGTTGGAAAGCTTGAAAGACGATGCTTCGGACGAGTCGCGCAAGACCCTCAAGGCGCTGAAAAGCAACGCCGAAAGTGCGCTGAAACATTCCCGTCATCTGCTCAGCGACGCGTACGAAGAAGTCAAAGTGAAAACCCGCGAGACCGGCATTGCCACTCGTGACTACGCGCAGGAACACCCATGGACCACGGCCGGCGTGGCTGTCGGTGCAATCGGTCTGCTCGCCGCCTACTTTTTGTTCAAGCGCGGTGAGTGATCAGGCTGGCGCAGCTCGTTCTTGAGCCATTGCGCCAGTTGCCGGGCGCGTCCGTCTGCGGCGCGCTTGGGTAGCCACAACGCCAGTTGCGCCGGGGTTTCGCAAAAGCCCCACGGCGCAACCAGGCGACCCGCCTTCAGATCTTCGGTTACCAGCGGCTCCGGCGCGATTGCCACGCCGAGACCTGCAACAGCCGCCTCCAGCAAATAATACAAATGCTCAAAACCTTGCCCGAGCTTCAACCCTCTGGGATCGAGGTGGTTTTGCTGCGCCCAACTGGGCCAGGCTTGTGGGCGAGAGGTGGTGTGCAGCAAGGGCTCATCAAAAAGATCTGCGGCCACAGCGGTGTGCAGCTTCTGATAACCGCTATACAACGGGCTCATTACGGGGCCGATGCGTTCCGCCGCCAGTTCATAGACCTGCATATCGGCGGGCCACGGTGGTTCGGCGAACAGCAACAACGCATCGAGGCCCGGGCGCCGGGGATCGAGATCGCCTTCACCGGCCGACAGGTGTAAGCGCAGATCAGGCAAATCGGCATTCAGCCGCCCCAGACGCGGAATAAACCAGCGCGCCAGCAGGCTCCCCGAACAACCCAGCACGAACGGCGCATTCGCTGTGCTTTGCGTCAGTTCGGCGCAAACACTGCGCAACCGATCGAACGCCTCAGCGCTGGCATCGCGCAGACGCGCTCCGGCATCTGTGAGTTTCAAGCCGCGTCCGTCCTTGACGAACAGGCTCACCCCTAGATGTTCTTCAAGCACCTTGAGCTGGCGGCTGACCGCGCCGTGGGTGACGTGCAGCTGTTCGGCAGCCTGACTCACACTGTTCAGACGAGCGGTGGCCTCGAAGGCGCGCAAGGCATTCAGCGGGGGAAGGTCGTGGCTCATGGTATCTGTGAGTTTTCCTGACAGGTTTCGGCGATCTTATCGGTTTTCAGCCTGGAAAGTCAGGGGTAGAGTGATCGTCATTGTCTTCTGACCGAATTCACCTGGAGCGACCCATGACCCAGACTTCGAACACCTCTGATCTGCGTAACGGCCCTGACGCCAACGGCCTGTTCGGTGCGTTCGGTGGCCGTTATGTAGCGGAAACCCTGATGCCGTTGATCCTCGACTTGGCTCGCGAATACGAAGCGGCCAAGGAAGATCCGGCATTCAAGGAAGAATTGGCCTACTTCCAGCGTGATTATGTCGGACGTCCGAGCCCGCTGTATTTCGCCGAACGCCTGACCGAATTCTGCGGCGGCGCGAAGATCTACCTCAAGCGCGAAGAGCTGAACCACACCGGCGCGCACAAGATCAACAACTGCATCGGCCAGATTCTGCTGGCGCGGCGCATGGGCAAGAAGCGCATCATTGCCGAAACCGGCGCCGGCATGCACGGCGTGGCCACGGCCACCGTCGCTGCGCGGTTCGGTCTGGACTGCGTGATCTACATGGGCACCACCGACATCGAACGTCAGCAGGCCAACGTCTTCCGCATGAAGCTGCTCGGCGCTGAAGTCATTCCGGTCGTGGCCGGCACCGGCACCCTCAAAGACGCGATGAACGAAGCCCTGCGTGACTGGGTGACCAACGTCGACAACACCTTTTACCTGATCGGCACCGTGGCCGGCCCACACCCGTATCCAGCAATGGTCCGCGACTTCCAGGCCGTTATCGGTAAGGAAACCCGCGATCAGCTGCAGGCTCAGGAAGGTCGTCTGCCGGACAGTCTGGTGGCGTGCATCGGTGGCGGTTCCAACGCCATGGGCCTGTTCCACCCGTTCCTCGACGACAAGAGCGTGGAGATCATCGGCGTCGAAGCCGCCGGTTACGGCATCGAAACCGGCAAGCACGCGGCCAGCCTGAACGGCGGGGTGCCGGGCGTGCTGCACGGTAACCGCACCTTCCTGCTGCAGGACGACGATGGGCAGATCATCGACGCTCACTCGATTTCCGCTGGCCTCGACTATCCGGGCATCGGCCCTGAACACGCCTGGTTGCATGACATCGGCCGCGTCCAGTACACCTCGGTAACCGATGACGAAGCTCTTGAAGCGTTCCACAAATGCTGCCGCTTGGAAGGGATCATTCCTGCCCTGGAAAGCGCCCACGCTCTGGCCGAAGTGTTCAAGCGCGCACCGAAGCTGCCGAAGGATCACCTGATGGTGGTCAATCTCTCGGGCCGTGGTGACAAGGACATGCAAACCGTGATGCACCATATGCAACAGTCGCAGCAGGAGAAACACTGATGAGCCGCCTGCAAACCCGCTTTGCCGACCTCAAGCAACAGAACCGCGCCGCGCTGGTGACCTTTGTCACTGCAGGTGATCCTGACTACGACACTTCGCTGGCAATCCTCAAAGGCCTGCCGGCGGCGGGTGCTGACGTGATCGAACTGGGCATGCCGTTCACCGATCCGATGGCCGATGGCCCGGCGATCCAGCTGGCCAATATCCGCGCACTTGGCGCCAAACAGAATCTGGCGAAAACCCTGCAAATGGTTCGCGAGTTCCGTGAAGGCAACAGCGACACGCCGCTGGTGTTGATGGGCTACTTCAACCCGATTCACAAATTCGGCGTCGAGCGTTTTATCGCCGAAGCCAAGGATGCTGGCGTTGACGGCCTGATCGTGGTCGACATGCCACCAGAGCACAACGAAGAGCTGTGCGACCCGGCGCAGGCTGCCGGGCTGGATTTCATTCGCCTGACCACGCCGACCACCGACGACGCACGTCTGCCGCGTGTGCTCAACGGCAGTTCCGGTTTTGTCTACTACGTGTCGGTCGCAGGTGTCACCGGCGCCGGTGCAGCGACTCTGGAGCACGTGGAAGAGGCGGTTGCACGTCTGCGTCGGCATACCGACCTGCCGATCAGCATCGGTTTCGGTATCCGTACGCCGGAGCAGGCCGCGGCCATCGCGCGTCTGGCTGACGGTGTGGTGGTGGGCTCGGCGTTGATCGATCACATCGCCAGTGCCGATACGCCTGAACAGGCCATCGATGGCGTGTTGAGCCTGTGTTCGGCGCTGTCCCAAGGCGTGCGCAAGGCTCGCGTCTAAGACCGCAGGGGAAAACAAAAAGGCTTCAGAACAGGCGTTCTGAAGCCTTTTTTTGTGCTCAGGGTAATTGCAGTCCGCCCGAAGCTTTGTGCAGTTTGCGCAAATGCTCGCCAATCTGCTTGACGTTGGCCTCGCTGGCGGCAATCTCGGCGGCGCGCTTGGGTTCAAGCAGCTTGCGCACTTCGGTATCGAGATCGCCGGACAGCGCCAGCAGCTTCTTCTGCCGCTGGCTGCTTTCCGCTTCCAGTCGGCCAAACTCGCTCGGCTGCGGTAGTCCGTACCCTTTAGAGTCGAGCAGTTCCGCCGGGCGGCTGAGGAAACCACTGTTGGCGAGGATCTCCTGCAAGGTCGCGTTGGCTTTGTCCATGCCGCCGTTTTCCAGCTCGCGGGCGCCGAGGTAACGTTGCTTGACCTCGTCCTGGGCCAGCAACAACTGTCGGCGAAAACTGGCTTGCTCCAGCAGCAAGAGCGCCGCGCTGGTGCGCAGGTCGGCGCGGTCGAACCATTCGCGGCGTTGCTCAGCGCTGAGTGACAGCCAGTCTTCGACAGTGGTCTGCTTGATCGGCAGTTGCTTCTTCAGCACATCAAACATCGCTTGATAGCGATCACGGAACGAGTCGAAGCGGTAACCCAGACGCAGCGCTTCTTTCGGATTGTCGAGCACACTGGTATCGGCCAGACCACGGCCCTTGAGCACTTCCAGCAAGCCGTTGGGCATGATGCTGTCGAGGCCGACCAGTTGGCTGTTATTGCTGCCGCTGCGCAACAGTTTCAAACCCTCTACCGCGCAGTTGTTGGACAGGAAGAAATAGTTGCCGTCGTAACTCCAGTGCATCTCGGCGGCATGTTCGACGACGCCTTCGATTTCCTCGCGAGACAGCTTCAGCGGCACCGAAGCGAGGCTGCGCAGCTCGGTCTTGGTGTACTCGTCGATCACTTGTGCCAGCGGCAACACGAACAGCCGCGACGGGTATTTGCCGACCAGTCCGTCCCAGCTTGACAGCTGCACATCGCCAACGAAGGCGCGATAGGACAGCACCAGGTGTTGATCGAGGTCGAGGCGGCAATCCGGGCCACGCGGGCGACCGGGGGCGCAGATCACCAGGCGCAACATGCTGTGGCCCCAGCGGCTGACCCAGTTCTGATTGGCCTCGGCCAGCAGGTAATCGACGGCATACACCCGTTCCGGATCGACTTGCCCCAGGGGCTGCTTGGCGAAGTCATTGCCCGCATTGAGAAAGGCGAAGCTCTTGCTGCAGGTGTCCTGCGCTGGCGGCGCCCAGCCGAAATGTTCCTTGTAGTAGCGATACAGCGCCGGGCGGCGGCAGGCGTAGCTCGGGTCGAGGAGGAAGTACTCCATGTTGACCGCGACGAATTCCTTGGGACTGGAGATCTCGTAAAGATCCGGACTGCGGGCGATCTGGCGGTTGTGTTGTTCACGCTCGCCACGGCGGCCGACGTACTGTTGCCACCCGGCCAGATCGAGCAGGCGCGGGTCATCGCTGATGGTGAAGCGGCGACCGTTCTGCCCGCGACACTCATCGGGAATGCCGATCAGCCCGGCGCTGTTGAAGCGTCGGGTGCAGCGCTGGATCAACGTGCGCTCGGCGCTCGGCCATAAACGCGCGCGGTCGTAGATATGCGTGATTTCGTGCAGCACTGTGGCCAGCAGTTCCTGGCGCACAGTGCCGTGAGGACGATTGGTTTTCTCTTTCGCCGCGCTGCCATCGGTGAGGCCGGCGAGCAGCTTGCGATTCAGGTCGAGCTCGGACACCAGCGTCGCTTGTCCATAAGCGTTGGCAGGCATGTCGTCGGTCCAGCCGACGTCGATGCGCCGATCCAGCCGCTCAATGAAGCTCGGCGGCAGTTTCGCCATCGCCTCATCGAT
>NZ_JH635998.1:2046344-2056565 GCF_000257605.1 Pseudomonas sp. R62 | reverse complement strand
TGCGCCTCGCCATTCACCGTCACTGGCAACAAAGGCGGCCGCATCATCATGGGCGGCGAGCAGCAGTTTACGGTCGAACGGCGCAGAAGACACCATGCTGGTCGCGTAACCGCTGACCACCGTGCCTTGGGTCGATGCATTGAAAGCATCGAAGGCATTGGCAGACATCGCCCAGCAGGCGCTGAACAAGGCAGAAGAGATGAGCAGGTTTGGAAGAAAGCGCATGGGACTCGACAACTGTTAACGAGCCTGAAGGCTAGCGCAAATGCCCGGGCCAGAGCCAGCGTTGAAACATCGGGACACGGCTGGCGTGTCCCGCAATACCGCAAACGATCAGAGGGTCAGAATGGCCTGAGCCAATTGGGCATCGGTGGCATTGAGTTGGGGCGCCTGATGGCGGATGTGATCGAGCGCGCTTTCCAGCTTCACTCCACGGATATCGCCTTCGCTGGCCACGAAGCTGGCGGCATCGTCGCGGGCGGCGAGGACGATCTTGTCGTCACGGAACGAGGAGGTCACATCGGAAGTGGCGTCGGAAGTGGCTTTCAGCGCGCCGACGATCGAGTCGGTGGTCACGATGAAACTGGTAGCACTGGCGTTGGCAGCCACGGCCAGCAGGGCGGCGGCACTGAGCAGGCGAAGACGGGTCATGATGGAACTCCTTTGGATAAACCGTAGTGAGAGGTGGCTCGGTATCTGAGGAGTCAGACGCCTATTGCGCAACGTTCGCCACGTTCTGCATGGATATTAGGCTGCCGAATCCGGTTCGCCCAGTGGTGGCCAGTGATACTCCAAAGGTTCTGCATAACTGTACTGGTGTTATTTTAGGTGTTCGTAAATTGTACCTGTGCTCGTTCAGTTATGAGTTTTAGAGAATTCAAAGCCCTGAAACGACAAAACCCGTCGTGGTTGCCCACGACGGGTTCTGCTTGTGCAATTCGGGTTGCTGGCGGTGGGTCTGACGACCAGAGCCAGCGACGCTGCTTAGCGCCAGAACGGCTTGCTCAGCTCTTCGTAGCGTTGTGCTTCGCTGATACCGGCATCAGCCAGCAGACGCGAATCCAGACGGGCCAATTGGTGGCGGCTGGAGATGCGGCGCTGCCACAACATCAGGTTGGCAATAACGCGCAGAGGCAGGGAAGCCTGGGTGTTTACAGCTTTGTCTTCGAAGAACAGTTCGGAACTGAGTGTACGTTCCATGGTTGACATCCTTCCGCTTGTGGCGGGATCAGGTAGTGGTTTGACTGGTGCCCATGATCCTCTCGTTTGGATAGTCTCTGTAGATACAGTTCATTTGTATTGTGAGTGAGCAGTTAACTGTTTATGGATGGTGTACGGGTCGAAATTGGGCAAACTGTACCTGTCCGCACTTGATTGGTGCATTTCCGCTCGTATCAGGGGATTGAGTAGGGCTTTGCTGTAGGAAAAGACCGGTACAGCAGTACAGTTTTTTGCAATCCTGCTTCTCGCGGGCATCCACCGATGCAAAACTGTGTTTGCCTCGGTGGTTATCTGTGTGAATCACACTGCCAGCATGCGCCCGGTTTCTTCCAGGTTCATATGCCAGCTCAGTGCTTCGCGCAGAATGTGCGGGGTATGACCGCCGATTGCACAGGCAGCGCTGAAGTAGTCATTCAGTGCCTGGCGAAAGTCCGGATGCACGCAGTTGTCGATGATCACTCGTGCACGCTCCCGTGGCGCCAGGCCACGCAGGTCGGCGAGGCCGACTTCGGTCACCAGGATGTCGACGTCATGTTCGGTATGGTCGACGTGGCTGACCATCGGCACCACGCTGGAAATCGCGCCACCCTTGGCGATCGACTTGGTCACGAATACCGCCAGATGCGCATTGCGCGCGAAGTCGCCGGAGCCGCCGATGCCGTTCATCATCCGCGTGCCGCAGACATGGGTGGAGTTGACGTTGCCGTAGATGTCGAACTCCAGCGCGGTGTTGATGCCGATGATGCCCAGACGCCGCACCACTTCCGGATGATTGGAGATCTCCTGCGGCCGCAGAATCAGTTTGTCCTTGTACTTCTCCAGGTTGCCGAACACGTCGCTGTTGCGCCGCTCGGACAGGGTGATCGAACTGCCCGAGGCGAAGCTCAGCTTGCCGGCATCGATCAGGTCGAAAGTCGAGTCCTGCAGCACTTCCGAGTACATGGTCAGGTCTTCGAACGGCGAGTCGATCAAGCCGCACATCACCGCGTTGGCGATGTTGCCAATGCCAGCCTGCAGCGGGCCGAGCTTGTTGGTCATGCGGCCGGCCGCGACTTCCTGCTTGAAGAAGGTGATCAGGTGTTCGGCGATGGCATTGGTATCAATGTCCGGTACCGACACTGTGGACGGCGAGTCTGACTGCTGAGTGATGACAATCGCGACGATCTTCTCCGGTGGAATCGGAATTGCAGTGCTGCCGATGCGATCGTCGACTTTCACCAGCGGGATTGGCGTGCGCGTCGGGCGGTACGTCGGGATATAGATGTCGTGCAGGCCTTCGAGGTTGGCGTTGTGGGCCAGGTTGATCTCGACGATCACTTGTTTGGCGAAAATCGCGAAGCTGGCCGAGTTGCCCACCGAAGTGGTCGGCACGATATGGCCTTGTTCGGTGATGGCGACTGCCTCGATGACGGCAATGTCCGGCAGCTTCAACTGTTGGTTGCGCAGTTGCTCTACGGTTTCCGAGAGATGCTGGTCGATGAACATCACTTCGCCGGCGTTGATTGCCTTGCGCAACGTGCTGTCGACCTGAAACGGCATGCGCCGCGACAGCACGCCGGCCTCGGTCAGTTGCTTGTCGAGGTCGTTACCCAGACTGGCGCCGGTCATCAGGCTGATCTTCAGCGGCGTGACCTTGGCGCGCTCGGCCAGTGCGTGGGGAACGGCCTTGGCTTCGCCGGCGCGGGTGAAACCGCTCATGCCGACGGTCATGCCATCCTCAATCAGAGCAGCGGCGTCGGCAGCGCTCATCACTTTGTCCAACAACGAAGGCAGGCGAATACGGTCACGGTACATGGATTATTATCTCGGGCAACGAGTAGCAGGATGCGCAGTCTAGTGAATTTGGCTGGCGCCTGTCCCGCTACCAAGGTCGCAAACGAGGCCTCTATTTCGCGGGTTTGCAGTAAAACACCGTTACCGGATCTGCAACAACGCGGCAAATTGTCCAGCGTCTGGCGCAAACAAAAACGCCCCGACAAGTCGGGGCGTTGGCTATTGCAGCGGTGAATTACTCGACCGCTTTGACCATGTCTTCGATGACTTTCTTCGCGTCGCCGAAAACCATCATGGTCTTGTCCAGATAGAACAGTTCGTTGTCCAGACCGGCGTAGCCGCTGGCCATCGAGCGCTTGTTGACGATGATGGTCTTGGCCTTGAACGCTTCGAGAATCGGCATACCGGCAATCGGTGACTTCGGATCGTTCTTCGCGGCCGGGTTGACCACGTCGTTTGCGCCGAGCACCAGCACCACGTCGGCCTGACCGAACTCGGAGTTGATGTCTTCCATCTCGAACACCTGGTCATAAGGCACTTCGGCCTCGGCGAGCAGGACGTTCATGTGCCCAGGCATGCGACCGGCCACCGGGTGAATCGCGTACTTCACGGTCACGCCGCGATGGGTCAGCTTCTCGGTCAGTTCCTTCAGTGCGTGTTGTGCACGGGCGACTGCCAGACCGTAGCCCGGGACGATGATCACGGTGTCGGCGTTGGTCAGCAGGAAGGTTGCGTCATCAGCCGAGCCGGATTTCACCGGACGGGCTTCCTGCGCACCGGCAGGGCCTGCATCTGCCGTATTGCCGAAACCGCCGAGCAGTACATTAAAGAAGGAGCGGTTCATCGCCTTGCACATGATGTACGAGAGAATCGCGCCGCTCGAACCCACCAGCGAGCCGGCAATGATCAGCATCGAGTTGTTCAGCGAGAAACCGATGCCCGCCGCCGCCCAGCCGGAATAGCTGTTGAGCATCGACACCACCACCGGCATGTCGGCGCCGCCGATCGGGATGATGATCAGCACGCCCATCACGAACGCCAGCGCCAGCATCAGCGCGAACGCCGTGAGGTTGCCGGTGAACATGAAGGTCAGGCCGAGAACCAGCGTAGCCAGACCCAGAACCGCATTGAGCTTGTGCTGACCGGCGAACTGTACCGGTGCGCCCTGGAACAGACGGAACTTGTATTTGCCTGAGAGCTTGCCGAAGGCGATCACCGAACCCGAGAAGGTGATCGCACCGATCGCAGCACCGAGGAACAGCTCCAGACGGTTGCCCGCCGGAATCGCATCGCCCAGTTGTTTAACGATACCCAGCGATTGCGGCTCGACCACCGCCGCGATGGCAATAAACACCGCCGCGAGGCCGATCATGCTGTGCATGAACGCTACCAGTTCCGGCATCTTGGTCATTTCAACGCGCTTGGCCATGATCGAGCCGGCGGTACCGCCGACCAGCAAGCCAACGATCACATAACCGATGCCAGCCGTGGCCAGTTCAGCGCCCAACTTATAGATGAGGCCGACCGTGGTGATGATTGCCAGCGCCATGCCGAGCATGCCGAACAGGTTGCCGCGCCGCGAAGTGGTCGGGTGCGACAGGCCTTTGAGAGCCTGGATAAAGCAGATCGACGCGATCAGGTAGAGCGTCGTGACGAGATTCATGCTCATTACTTCGGCGCCTCTTCTTTTGCTTTCGGGGCTTTCTTCTTGAACATCTCAAGCATGCGGCGGGTGACCAGGAAGCCACCAAACACATTGACCGCCGCCAGTGCCACAGCCAGCGTGCCCATGGTCTTGCCCAGCGGCGTAACGGTCAGCGCAGCGGCGAGCATGGCGCCGACGATCACGATCGCGGAAATGGCGTTGGTCACCGCCATCAACGGCGTGTGCAGCGCAGGCGTAACGTTCCAGACCACGTGGTAACCGACATAAATCGCCAGCACGAAGATGATCAGGTTGTAGATACCGGGGGAGATAAGCTCTTCCATCGTCTGAATCCCTGCTTAGGCGTTTTTGCGGATGACTTGGCCGTCGCGGCACATCAGGCACGCGGCGACGATGTCGTCTTCGAGGTTGACGTCGAACTGCCCTTCCTTGGTGAACACCAGCTTGAGGAAGTCCAGCAGGTTGCGTGCGTACAGCGCCGAAGCATCGGCAGCGACTTCACCGGCGAGGTTGGTCGGGCCGACGATGGTCACACCGTTTTCCACAACGACCTGATCGGCGACGGTCAGTGGGCAGTTGCCACCCTGGGCGGCGGCGAGGTCGATGACCACCGAGCCCGGCTTCATCTCTGCCACGGTCTCGGCGCTGAGCAGCGTCGGCGCCTTGCGGCCCGGAATCAGCGCGGTGGTGATGACGATATCGGCCTGCTTGGCGCGCTCGTGCACAGCCTGGGCCTGACGCTGCATCCAGCTCGCCGGCATTGGCCGCGCGTAACCGCCGACACCGACGGCGCATTCGCGCTCTTCATCGGTCTCGTAAGGCACGTCGACGAACTTCGCGCCGAGGGATTCGATCTGTTCCTTCACCGCTGGACGCACGTCAGACGCTTCGATCACCGCACCCAGACGTTTCGCCGTGGCAATCGCCTGCAACCCGGCCACGCCTGCGCCAAGAATCAGCACGCGCGCCGCTTTCACGGTGCCCGCAGCAGTCATCAGCATCGGCATGAAGCGTGGGTAATAGTGAGCCGCGAGCAACACCGCTTTGTAGCCGGCGATATTCGCCTGCGACGACAACACATCAAGACTCTGCGCCCGCGAGGTACGCGGCGCCGCTTCGAGGGCGAACGCGGTAATGCCGCATTCGGCCATCTTCGCGATGGTCTCGTTGTTGAATGGGTTGAGCATGCCCACCAGCACCGCACCGCGCTTGATCAGCGTCAGTTCGGCATCGCTTGGCGCGATCACTTTGAGAATCAGCTCGGCGCCAAACGCGTCATTGGCGCTGCCAATGCTTGCGCCGGCCGCTTCATAGGCACTGTCGACGACACTGGCTTTGACGCCAGCGCCGCTTTGCACAGTGACCTTATGGCCTTGGCTGATCAGCTTCTTGATGGTTTCCGGGGTTGCAGCAACCCGTGTTTCACCGGTCTGGGTTTCGAGAGGAACACCAATGTGCACGTCAAATCTCCTGCGTGATCTTATTGAGTAAACCCATGCACTACGGATGGTGCGACTGGGGCGGCCGATCAGCACGATCCCGCCGAATCAGGGCGGGGCGCGGCATTTTGCAGGCGAACTTTATGCCCTTCAAGGGATTATGACGGGTGACGGAAAATTAACTACAAGTCATGCCGTGACCGAATGTCGCAGATGGCCAGTTGAACCCCTTGCAGGCCGTGCCCTGCATGGATTCTGGCTGAATTTGAAAAAAATTCGCATCGGTGGCGTGAATAGGCAGTAATGAGTCGCCATTAGAGGCTCAAAGCCACGTGTTTGGCAGCTTGTGGGACGTCTGTACGACTTTCGGATACAGTCTGCGCAAAAGCGACAAATAGTTATATCTGTAGGGCTTTGGTTTTTCTGACTACGGGGTTAAGTATTGCGCAAAGCCTTTATTCTTCTAGGCTGTAGCTCTGCGCTTGATTTACCAGCCAGTCGCGAAATGCCTTCAGCGATGCCGATTCGACCTTTCGCTCCGGAATCATCAGGTAATAGGCCTTGATGCTGGAGAGCGCTTGAGGGTTAGCAACCACCAGACGTTTCTCTGCCAGCTCGCGCTGAATCAGAAACGGCGGAATCAGCGCGACGCCCATGTCGTGCATGGCTGCCTGGGCAAGCATGGAGAATAGCTCGTAGCGCGGACCTGTCATGTCGCGAGGGATATTCAGTTGCTGCGAGTTGAACCATTGGCGCCAGGCGTAAGGTCGGGTGGTTTGCTGAAGCAGCGGTAGCTCGGCGATGGCTTGCGCTGTCAACTGCGTGTGATCGCCGAGTAGGGCGGGGCTGCACACCGGCATCGGATTTTCGCCCATCAACCTGTGGGATTCGGTACCCGACCAATCGGCATCACCGAAGTAGATCGCGGCATCGAATTCGGTATCGGCAAACAGGAAAGGCCGAGTGCGGTTGGTCAGGTTGACGGTCACTTCCGGGTGCTTGAGCTGAAAATCCTTGAGGCGTGGCAGCAGCCATTGCGTGCCGAAGGTCGGGACGACGGCGAGCTCGATAACGTTGGTGCCCTGCTGGCCCATCACCGAAAGGGTATCGCGCTCCACTGCATCGAGCTGAGTCGCCACCCGGCGACTGTAGGAAAGTCCCGCTTCCGTCAGCTTTACCCCACGTCGCGAGCGTCGGAACAACTCCACGCTGAGGAATTCCTCAAGGCTGGCGATCTGTCGGCAAATGGCACCCTGTGTGAGCGACAGCTCTTCAGCGGCCCGGGTAAAGCTCTCATGGCGGGCGGCAGCTTCGAAGCTGATCAGTGCGGCGGTGCTGGGGATCTTCCTGCGCATGTACGTCAACCTCACTAATGCGCCGCATAAAAGGCAATTCGCGACGTTTCGGAGTGAGAAATTAGCACAACAGGATGCGAAATCCTCGTTTGCCGCGATGGCGAACCGCGCCTAGGATCAATGCCACGTTAATTCACCCGATTGCGAGGGCACACTCATGGGCGGTAAAGCTAGTTTCAATTGGATCGATCCCCTGCTGCTGGATCAACAGCTCACCGAAGAAGAGCGGATGATCCGCGACACCGCCGCGCAGTTCGCTCAACAGAGTCTGGCGCCGCGTGTGCTCGAAGCTTTCCGTCATGAGAAGACCGATCCGGCAATCTTCCGCGAGATGGGTGAAGTCGGCCTGCTCGGTGCGACCATTCCCGAACAATACGGTGGCAGCGGTCTGAACTATGTCAGCTACGGCCTGATTGCCCGAGAGGTCGAGCGCGTCGACTCTGGCTATCGCTCGATGATGAGCGTGCAATCCTCACTGGTGATGGTGCCGATCAACGAATTCGGTACCGAAGCACAGAAGCAGAAGTACCTGCCGAAGCTGGCTTCCGGCGAATGGATCGGTTGCTTTGGTCTGACCGAGCCGAACCACGGTTCCGATCCGGGCGCGATGATTAGCCGGGCGCGTAAGGTCGATGGCGGCTACAGCTTGACCGGTGCGAAAATGTGGATCACCAACAGCCCGATCGCTGACGTATTCGTGGTCTGGGCCAAGGATGATGCCGGCGATATCCGTGGCTTCGTTCTGGAGAAAGGCTGGAAAGGTCTGAGCGCTCCGGCGATTCACGGCAAGGTCGGCCTGCGCGCTTCGATCACCGGTGAGATCGTCATGGACAACGTGTTCGTGCCGGAAGAAAACATCTTCCCGGATGTCCGTGGCCTGAAAGGCCCGTTCACCTGCCTCAACTCCGCACGCTATGGCATTTCCTGGGGCGCGCTGGGCGCCGCCGAATTCTGCTGGCACACTGCGCTCCAATACACTCTGGATCGTCAGCAGTTCGGTCGTCCGCTGGCCGCAACTCAGCTGGTACAGAAGAAGCTCGCCGACATGCAGACCGAGATCACTCTGGCGCTGCAAGGCTGCTTGCGACTGGGCCGGATGAAGGACGAAGGCACGGCCGCCGTTGAAATCACTTCGATCATGAAGCGCAACTCCTGCGGCAAGTCGCTGGATATCGCGCGAATGGCGCGGGACATGCTCGGTGGCAATGGCATCTCCGATGAGTTCGGTGTCGCTCGTCATCTGGTCAATCTGGAAGTGGTGAATACCTATGAAGGTACCCATGACGTTCACGCGCTGATCCTCGGGCGTGCGCAAACCGGTCTGCAGGCGTTCTATTAATAGGAGAGCAGACCATGGGCGCGCTGTCGCATCTGCGGGTACTGGATTTATCGCGAGTACTGGCCGGGCCTTGGGCCGGGCAAATCCTCGCCGACCTTGGCGCCGAAGTGATCAAGGTCGAGCGCCCGGGCAATGGTGATGATACCCGCGCTTGGGGCCCGCCCTTCCTTAAAGACGCTTACGGCGAGAACACGTCGGAAGCGGCTTATTACCTCTCGGCAAACCGCAACAAGCAATCGGTCACCATCGACTTCACCCGGCCTGAAGGGCAGAAGCTGGTGCGCGACCTGGCAGCAAAGTCGGACATTCTGATTGAGAATTTCAAAGTAGGTGGTCTGGCGGCCTATGGTCTGGACTATGAGTCGCTGAAGGCGCTCAACCCGAATCTGATCTATTGCTCCATTACCGGCTTCGGTCAGACCGGGCCTTATGCCAAGCGTGCGGGCTATGACTTCATGATCCAGGGGCTCGGCGGCTTGATGAGTCTGACCGGCCGACCCGAAGGAGACGACGGTGCCGGGCCGGTGAAAGTGGGCGTGGCGCTGACGGATATTCTTACCGGGCTGTATTCGACGGTGGCGATCCTCGCGGCATTGGCTCATCGCGATCACGACGGTGGCGGCCAGCACATCGATATGGCGTTGCTGGATGTACAGGTCGCGTGTCTGGCGAACCAGGCGATGAACTACCTGACCACCGGCAGTGCGCCAAAGCGTCTGGGCAATGCCCATCCCAACATCGTGCCTTATCAGGACTTTCCTACGGCGGATGGCGACTTCATCCTCACCGTGGGCAATGACGGGCAGTTCCGCAAGTTCGCCGAAGTCGCGGGGCAACCGCAGTGGGCGGATGATCCGCGCTTCGCGACCAACAAGCTGCGGGTAGCGAACCGCGCGCTGCTGATCCCGTTGATCCGCCAAGCTACGGTCTTCAAGACCACGGCGGAGTGGGTTGCACAACTGGAGCTGGCGGGTGTGCCTTGTGGGCCGATCAATGATCTGTCGCAGGTGTTTGAGGATCCACAAGTGAAGGCGCGCGGTCTGGCGATCGAACTGCCTCATGCATTGGCGGGGATGGTGCCCCAGGTGGCCAGCCCGATTCGATTGTCGGAGACGCCCGTTGAATATCGTCATGCGCCTCCTTTATTAGGTGAGCACACGTTAGAGGTTCTGCAGCGGGTGCTGGGTCTGGGGGCAGGTGCGGTGGCTATGTTGAAGGAGGAAGGCGTGCTTTAAGTCTTCTTCTATATAGAAGAAGCTCTTTTCTCATCTGATTGGGTGTTTTTTAACCAATACGCAACTTGTTGAAAGAAAAGCGAAATTAACGGTTGACGGCAGATTCCAGAGGTCTATAATTCGCCCCACTTCCGGCGCAGTCGAAACGGAAAACTCCTTGAGTTTCAAAGGGTTACGCAGTTTTCGACAGCGA
>NZ_JH635998.1:2033688-2041663 GCF_000257605.1 Pseudomonas sp. R62 | reverse complement strand
TTGACCTGAAAAGGCACCAGATTGCGGTGTGTGAAGACGAAACGAACCGAAAGTTCGAAGCGCACAAACACCGAAAGCTGTCACATACCCAATTTGCTGAAGCGAGGCCGTCTGGTCACGAGTCAGTACCCGAATTTCTTGACGACCATAGAGCGTTGGAACCACCTGATCCCATCCCGAACTCAGCAGTGAAACGATGCATCGCCGATGGTAGTGTGGGGTTTCCCCATGTGAGAGTAGGTCATCGTCAAGATTAAATTCCGAAACCCCAATTGCGAAAGCAGTTGGGGTTTTGTTTTAGTAGAAGTTCCTGTTTTTGCTGGCTTGTTACCGTGTTGACGGGCCAGATAAAGAATTTCTTGACGACCATAGAACATTGGAACCACCTGATCCCATCCCGAACTCAGCAGTGAAACGATGTATCGCCGATGGTAGTGTGGGGTTTCCCCATGTGAGAGTAGGTCATCGTCAAGATTGAATTCCGAAACCCCTGTCTGCTAACGCAGACAGGGGTTTTGTCATTTAAGCGTGTACGAAAGATCAGGCCGTTCTGCGACTCTTGCTGCTGCGTCTTGCCTGCCACTTGCGCCACCAGATATAAACTCCCGTCCCTGATAACCCCGCAATCAACACACCCAGTACCGCGATCATTACCTGCCCTGTCACCCCGATGATCCGTCCCCCATGTATCGGCAACTGGAGTCGATAGAACTGCTCTCCGAGCGTGCCCTGTCCCGCGATCTCCTGTCCCAATAATCGGCCATCGGTACCGTGAAAGAACAACCAGGATTTTCCATGGGCGTCCGTATCGTGCTGTCCAAATCCTGCGCCGTAGAAGTTGTACTCAAAGCTGTAATACAACTCGCCGATTGCCGCCGTCAGTCCTAATCGTTTCCCTTCCTGCAATGCCCTTTGGTACGCCTGTTGATAACTCAACTGTGTCGTCCCCAGTTGATCAGCGGGCATTCGTCCTCTGGCTTCATAAACGCTCGGCTCGATGGGCGAAAACAAAGAAACCGCAGGCTTGAATACCTGGCTCGGCAAGTTCATCGCCACGCTACTAACGGCGATCGGTAACAGCAGTAGCCACAACCACAATCCGCCAGCGCGATGCAGATCGAAGTTCAAGCGGTAGGCATGCCCGCCTTTGACCTTCCACGCAGTAGCCCACTTCTTCCAGAATGGCTTGCCACGCGGCAAGGTCAGCCACAATGCGACAAAACAGTCGATCACCCACGCGATGGCCACCAAGCCCATCAACAGCAGTCCCCAGTTACCGGGCAATGTCAGGTTGTAGTGAAACTCCAGAATGAACGGGATGAAGTTCTCCCGCTGAAAACAGCATTCACCCCAGTAGCGCGCGCCTTTTTGCTCCGCGCTGACCGGGTCCAGATAGAACACCTGATTGCGCTCATCAAACGGCTGGCCCGTCGCCGGATCCTTACGGGGAACGGCCGCCAGCAGCGCCGTATGCCCCGTCTCATGGGGATACTCCATGTACCAGACTTGCAGTTTCGGATGCGCTGTCTGCACTGCATCTACCAACGCGCCCGGCGACAAGCGCTCACCCACTGACGTCGCCTCGTAAAACTGCGGATTCAGCCACTCATCCAGTTCGTGATTGAACGCCAGCACACTGCCGGTCAGCCCGGCCAACAATAAAAACACCGCAGTGGCCAAGCCAATGTACCGATGCAACAAAACCAGAAACGCACGCATACAAAACACCCCGAAGAAACGACAAAGCCAGCCCCTGATAGCAGGGGCTGGCTTTTTTATGCACAGGACATAGCTTTAGAACTGATAGCTGACGGTCGCCGCTACGTTGCGTTCTTCGCCCATGTAGCAGAAGTTCAGACTGGCGCAGGACGCGACATAGGATTCATTGGTCAGGTTGTTCGCGTTGAGCCGAACATCAACACCCTTCAAACCAATCTTGCCCAGGTCATAACCAATCGAGGCATCGAACAGCGTGTAAGACGGCACCTTCATCGTGTTCTCCGCATCGGCCCAGCTGTAGCCGACGTAGCGCACCCCACCACCCAAGCGCAGCCCATCAAGTGCGGCGCTGTCGAACTTGTAGTCAGCCCACAGCGAGGCCATGTGGCGCGGCGCTTGAGTTGGCGAGTTGCCCTTGTTCTCGATGACATCGGTCGGCGTGCTCAAGGTGCTGATCATCGATTTGGAATACTCGATATCAGTGAAGGTGTAACTGCCGAGTACTTTGAAGTTATCGGTCAGTTGCATATGCGCTTCCAGTTCCAGACCTTGCGAGCGTACGGCGCCGACCGCGCGATAGAAGTTCTCCTGCGGTAGTTTGGTCGCGAGGTTTTCCTGATCGATGCGAAACAGCGAGGCGGTAAACAGGTTGTCAGTGCCCGGCGGCTGATACTTCAAGCCGACTTCCCACTGCGTGCCATCGGTGGGGGCCAGTGGATTGCCGGCGCTGTCGGCATAGGAGTTCGGGTTGAACGACTCGGAGTAGCTGATGTATGGCGCCAGACCGTTATCAAACAGATATAAAGCGCCGGCACGCCCAGTGAGTTTCGTGCGCCGATCATTGATCTCTGTACCCACCGGCCGCTCCGCTTCGGCGATACGGTTTTCATCGGATGTCTCGACCCAGTCCTGACGCAGGCCCAGCGAGAAGCGCCATTTGTCCATCTCGATCAGGTCTTGCAGATACACACCGGTCTGTTCGAGGCGCCGCAGATAGCTGGTGTCGCCGTACATCTCGATCGCCGAGTTACCGTACACCGGATTGAACGCATTGATTGGCGCGAGGCCACCGCTGGTCCAGTCGACCACGGTTTTGCGCCGTTGATAATCCGCGCCCATCAGGACTGTGTGCTTGGTCGCGCCGGTGAAGAATTCGGCCTGCAGCATGTTGTCGACGATGAACGCATGCAGGCGCTCATCACCGCCGGTGTAATAGCGGTTCAGTTCATTGCTGGTCGGGGTGGTCCAGCCATAGGCGTAGACCTGATCCATGTTCACTTTGGAATCGAGATAGCGGAAGTTCTGCCGGGCGGTGAAGACATCGTTGAAGCGATGTTCGAACTGATAGCCGAACGACTGCTGGTCACGAGAGTAACCATCGATCCCCGGTTCGCCCTCGAAGAAGCGCGGCGAGATGCGCTCGCCATTGCGCTGATGGATCGTGCCGTCCGCCGGAACGCCGCCGTGGTAACCACCGTCCGGATCGTGTTGCAGATAGGCCTGCAGGGTCAGCGAGGTGTCTTCGCTGAAATCGATGCTCAGCGTCGGCGCGAGGGCGAAGCGTTTTTCCTTGTTGTGATCGAACTGCGTGTCGGACTGATCGCTCAATCCGGTCAGACGATAGGCAATGCGCTTGTCGTCATCGACCGGACCGCTGAAGTCAAACCCAACCCCACGCTGGCCTTGCGTCCCCACTGTGGCCTGCACCTGATGATAAGCCTCGTACAACGGCTTTTTGCTGGTCAGCGCGACCAGACCGCCGGGCGAGCTACGGCCGTACAGCACGGACGACGGGCCTTTGAGAATGTCCACACGCTCAAGGAAATACGGATCGACCTGCATGGTGCTGTAGGTGCCGCTGTCGCCCATCGACTTGAGGCCGTCGAGGTAGATGTTGTCCACCGAGCCGTCGTTGAAACCGCGCATCGCCACGTAGTCGTAACGATGGGTGGCGCCATACGGGTTGGTCAGCACGCCCGGGGCGTAACGCATCGCTTGCGAGACGGTTTGCGAGCCTTGGTCATCCATTTGCTCACGCGTCACCACCGATACGCTTTGCGAGGTCTCCAGCAGGGCGGTACTGGTCTTGGTGGCGATCTGGCTGTGCGTGGCGTTGTAGCCGGCCATGCTGCCCAGCGCGTTGCCGAGGGCGAAGCCTTTGATGTCGGTGGTCGGCAAGGCCAGCGCTTCGCTTTCAGCCAGCGGGCGCAGGATGTAAATGCTGCCGTCCTGGCTGACGGCTTCCAGCCCTGAGCCACCGAGCAAATGGCTCAAGGCCTGGTCGGTCGAATATTCACCCTGCACGCCGGGAGATTGCTGACCTTGGGTCTGTTGCGGCGTCATCGCCAAGGTGATGCCGGCCTGCCGGGCAAACTGATTCAACGCCTCGCCCAATGGCCCGGCAGCAATGTTGTAGCGGTGGCTGATCTCGGTGCCGGTGTTGGCGGCCAGACTCAGGCTCGGTAATACGCTGACGCCCAGCGCGGTGGTCAGCAGTGCCGCCCGAACCGCATGGCGCAGTAGTGTCGATTCTGCAGTGAAATTCAGAGGATTCTTACAAGTGGCGCGGACAGTCATTGTGGATTTCCGTAGGCAGTCGCGGGGGCTGAGTTGAAGTGCTTACTGACTAAGCCGGACTGCCTGCGAAAACCCGCCAAAAATAATCACACCGCACGTTCCAGGGTCACCCACCAGCGGGTGCGATAACGCAATTGCACCGGCAGCGTCTGCGGCAGGACCGCCAGCAGCCTGTCGGTGTCCTCCAGACGGAACACCCCAGAAAGGCGCAGGTCTGCGATATCCGCCGAACAATGGAGATAACCCGGGCGATAACGGCCGGCTTCAGCGAGGAAGTCGCCCAGCCGCATATTGCGCGTGACAATCAAACCGTCGAGCCAGGCGCCCGCATCCATATCCAGCGTCGGCTCTGCGCGCAAACCGCTTTGATCGACCAGAAAACTCTGCCCGGCGAGTGCTTCGAGGGAATGACCGCCAGCGCGAACCAACACCCGGCCACGGGTAACGCTGAGCCGCGTGCACTGTTCTTCCTGACGCAAAATGAAACGCGCATCGACCGGCGCATAACTGCCGTGGCGATTCTGTATGCGCAGCGGTCGATCGGCCGCCGCGCCTTCGTCAGCGCCGCCGCAGGTAACGATGATCTCGCCACGGGTCAGTTTGATCAGGCGCTGCTGCGCGGTGTAATCCAGGTCTACGGCGCTGGCGGTGTTGAGTTCGATCCGCGTACCGTCGGGCAACTGGAAACCGCGCCGTTCGCCGGTCGCCGTCGCGTAGTCGGCACTCCATTGCTGCCAGGCGGCGCTGTCCTTGGCCAGCCACGCGGCGGAGCCCATCAACAGCGCGCCCGACAACAACTTCAAGGCCTGGCGTCGGCCTAGCCCCTGCGCACTGTTTTCCAAGGTGTTGAAAGCGATCTGCGCACCCGGCACGGCGCGCAGACTGGAGCTCAATTCGGCTTGCAGCGACTGCACCCGCTGCCAGGCGATTTCATGTTCGTGATGCTCGGCGCGCCACTGCTCGCATTGGCGAGTCAGCCGCGAATTGCCGTGGTTGTTGCGCAGTCGCAGTAGCCAGTGAATCGCTTGCTTGACCACGTGTTGGCGCGGTTCGACGCGGCGAGCGAGTGAGAGGTTATCCACAGGCATCAGTTTTCATACCGCAACACATAGCAGTGATACAGCGCATCGGCGACGTAGCGTTCCACAGAACGTACCGATACGCCCAACTGCTCGGCGATCTGTTTGTGAGTCAAACCTTCGCACTGCGCCAGGAGAAACGCCTGACGCACTTTCGGCTTCAATCCCTCAAGCATGCGCGCAATGCTTTCCAGCAGTTCCAGCACCAACGCGCGCGATTCGGCGTCAGGTACTTCGCCTTCAGGCAAGTGAGCAATGGTCTCCAGATAGGCCCGCTCGATTTCCTCGCGGCGCCAATGATCGATCACCAGACCGCGCGCGATGGTTCGCAGGAAAGCTCGGGGCGCTCTGAGTTCGAGGCGTTCGGTACGTTGCAGCAGGCGCAGGAAAGTGTCCTGAGCCAGATCGGCGGCATCCGCTGCATTGCCCAACCGTGCGCGCAGCCAGGCATTGAGCCAGCCGTGATGACTACCGTAAAGCGCCTGTACGACCAACTCAGGTGAAGACATGACCACGCCAGCCCGAACGTCACAAATGATAATTAATCGCATTGTCATCAAGGGTTACAGATTTTGCAACTGTCGCGTCCATGTCGATGCGAAAAATTCCCTCGCAGCCTCTGGCACGCCGTTCGGCGGGAATCCTGTCCAAAACCTGCCCATTTCTCACGCGCCCCTAAGATTTCTCCGCCGCTGGCCGACAGACTGGTGAGAAATGCGTGCACCAAAGTAGAGCAGCCAGAAGAACGCTGCCTACGCCGTACATGGAATGTTGCATCCGGAAACGCATCCCCACTTTTGGCATAAGAAGTCCCATGAAATGAATCTCAAGTTCAGCCATAAAATCCTCCTGGCCGCTTCGGGCGTCGTGGTCCTGGCGTTCGCGTTGTTCACGCTCTACAACGATTATCTGCAACGAAACACCATTCGCCAGAACCTGCAGTCCTCCGTGCAACAGGCCGGTGACCTGACCGCCAGCAGCGTGCAGAACTGGATGAGCGGGCGCATTCTGGTGCTGGAAAACCTCGCGCAGAACGTTGCCCATCAAGGCAGGAATGCCGACCTCCCCGGCCTTGTCGATCAACCGGCCTTCACGTCGAACTTTCAGTTCACTTACGTCGGCCAGGCCAACGGTGTCTTCACCCAGCGCCCCGATGCGAAGATGCCGGACGGTTACGATCCGCGTCAGCGCCCTTGGTACAAGCAGGCAGTGGCCGCCGATAAAACCATGCTGACCCCGCCGTACATGGCGGCCGTCGGTGGCCTGGTGGTGACCATCGCCATGCCGGTGAAAAAGGACGGTGAATTGCTCGGTGTGGTCGGTGGTGACCTGAGCCTCGAAACGCTGGTGAAGATCATCAACTCGGTGGATTTCGGTGGCCTCGGCCATGCGTTTCTGGTCAGTGCTGACGGTCAGGTGATCGTCAGCCCGGACAAAGATCAGGTAATGAAAAACCTCAAGGACATCTATCCGAACACCAGCGTGCGCATCGAGAAGGGCAACCAGAACGTCGTGCTCAACGGCCAGGAACGCATTCTCTCGTTCACCCCGGTCAGCGATCTGCCGAATGCGCAGTGGTACATAGGTCTGTCGATCGATCGCGACAAGGCCTACGCCGCCCTCAGCCAATTCCGCACCTCGGCGTTGATCGCCATGTTTGTCGCAGTCGCGGCGATTGCGTTGCTGTTGAGCCTGTTGATCAACGTGTTGATGCGTCCACTGACCACCATGGGCCGCGCGATGAAGGACATTGCCCAGGGCGAGGGCGATCTGACCCGGCGTCTGGTGGTCGAGAGCAAAGACGAGTTCGGTGAACTGGGCAGCGCGTTCAACCAGTTCGTTGAACGGATTCACGCATCGATTTCCGAAGTGTCGTCGGCGACCCGTCACGTACATGACCTGTCGCAACGGGTGATGGCTTCGTCCAACGCTTCGATCGTCGGTTCCGACGAGCAAAGTGCGCGCACCAACAGCGTCGCGGCGGCGATCAATCAGCTGGGCGCCGCCACTCAAGAGATCGCGCGCAACGCGGCGGATGCTTCGCAACACGCCAGTGGCGCTTCCGAGCAGGCCGATGATGGTCGTCAGGTGGTCGAGCAGACCATTCAGGCGATGACCGAGCTGTCGCAGAAGATCAGCCTGTCGTGCACGCAGATCGAAACCTTGAATGCCAGCACCGACAACATCGGCCACATCCTCGATGTGATTAAAGGCATCTCGCAGCAGACCAACCTGCTGGCGCTCAACGCTGCTATCGAAGCCGCGCGTGCCGGTGAAGCCGGGCGCGGTTTTGCCGTGGTCGCCGATGAGGTGCGCAACCTTGCGCATCGCACCCAGGAATCGGCGGAAGAGATCCACAAGATGATTACCTCGCTGCAGGTCGGCTCGCGCGAAGCGGTGAGCACCATGAACGCCAGCCAGGCGTCCAGCGAGCAAAGCGTGGAAGTGGCGAATCAGGCCGGTCTGCGCCTGGTCAGCGTGACCCAGCGCATTGGCGAAATCGACGGCATGAACCAATCGGTTGCAGCGGCGACTGAAGAGCAGACGGCGGTGGTGGAAACGCTGAACGTCGACGTCAACCAGATCAACCTGTTGAACCA
>NZ_JH635998.1:2018806-2033071 GCF_000257605.1 Pseudomonas sp. R62 | reverse complement strand
AGATCAACCTGTTGAACCAGCAGAGCGTGGCCAACCTCAACGAAACGTTGAAGGATTGTGATGCGTTGTCGCAGCAGGCGAACCGGTTGAAGCAGTTGGTCGACAGTTTCAAGATCTGATTCACAGATCGCAGACCGCGTTATCGTTCTTCGCGAGCAGGCGCGCTCCCACAGGGAAATGCATTCCAAATGTGGGAGCGAGCCTGCTCGCGAAAGCGGCGGTTCAATCACCGCCAAACCGATGCCTTAAACGAACAGCTTCAGCACATTGCCCATCGCATCATCGGCAAACCCCTGCACGAAATCCCTGAACCCCGGCAATGCTTCATCCCCACCCGCAGCCGGTTCGGCAATGATCGTCCAGGTCGCTCGCGACTTCCCTGCGCTCAGCGATTCCACTTGCATCGCCGCCCACAGATTCGCCACCCCCAACGTGTTGTAAATCGTCGTCCAGGTCATGCGCCGCGCCTGTTCATCGCGCGAGTTGAGTTGTTCGACCACGACGTTGCCGTCCTTGAAGATTTTCTTGCGCAGCGAGGACACGCCTTCGCCGGTCATTTCGGTGTGTGACAGCGCTGGAATGAATCGATCGAAGCCGGCGAAATTGCCGACCACTGCCCAGACTTTTGCCGCGTCCGCCGGCACTTCCACCGACGACACAACGTGGCAGCCTTGCGGGTTTTTGATCAGGGTGTCGGGTTGCAGATTGATCATGGTGTTGCTCCTTGTGGATGAGTCAGATGAAGTTGATTTCTTTCAGGTAGTCGCAGCCGCGACGCAGCAGCGCCGGGGATTTCTGTGGGTAGTGCGCGCCCATCTGCTGCACGCCGGCCTCGGCGTTGGCGTGGCCGATCAGGGAGATGTCGCCGATGTCTTCTTCGAAACCATTGAGGTAGAAACCGAGCACGCCAAACAGCGCGTTGTCGGCGTCGACCCGGTTCAGTTGCTGCTGCCAGTCAGCGACGCTGACCAGCGCAAACTCGCTGCCGGTTTCGCGGAACGAAGCGACGTAGGCATCCCAGCTCAGCGGCTCGGGGTTGTGCAGGTTGAACACCGCACGATCCGCTGAATAACGGCTGGCATGGAAGGCGATGAAGCGGGCGAGAAAGTCCACCGGCATCAGGTCGAAATTCAGCGCAAAGGCCGGCACCTGACCGAGCTGGATCGAGCCCTTGAGCATCAGCATCAAACGGTTCTTGTGCGGCTGACAAACACCGCTGAGGCTGTTGAAGCTGATGTTGCCAGGGCGATAAAGATTGACCCGCACACCACGTTCGCGCGCCCGTTCGAGGATGCGTTCGCCGACCCACTTCGACAGGTTGTAGCCGTTGCGAATGTAGATCGGCGGCGTCGCGGCGGCGGGTAGTTCCAGCACTCGACCGGCGTCATCCACGGTGCTGGATGCCGACAGGGTCGAGACGAAGTTGAAGACCTTTTTGCGCTGCCCTTCGCACAGCTTCAGCAGGGCAAATATCGGCTCGACGTTGTCCGCCGCCAGGGACTCGTAATCGAGTACGTGGTTGACGTTGGCGGCGTTGTGCACCAGCGCGCCAAACTCGCGATCCAGGCGCTGATAGTTCTCATCGCCCAGGCCCAGTTGCGGACGGCTGATATCAGCTGCGTAAACCCGCACACGGCTCAGGTCGAGGTGCTCCAGACGGTTTTCGCGCAGTGCCTGAGCGAAACGTTGCGCCGCCGTTTGCCCGGCGCCGTCGCGGACCAGACAGGCCACTTCGCTGGCGCCCCAACCGAGCAGCGCTTCGACGATGTGCACGCCGACAAAACTGTTGGCACCGGTGACGATGACCTTGTGCACATCGCCCATGCGGCTGATCGGCAGCGGTTCGATATCCAGCGCGCGCTCGGCGTCGGCCATGGCCTGAGCGCTGAGCACGGCGCTGTCATCGCTGCCGCGCACCAGCGTCGCCAGTTTGCTGATCGTGGGCAGTTCGATGAAGCGATTGATCGAAATGCTTCGGCCGAATTCCTCACGCAAGCGCAGCAACATCCGCGACAGCAGAATCGAATGACCGCCGAGATTGAAGAAGCTTTCGTCAGTGGAAATGTCGCTGGTCGGCAGTTCCAGCAATTCTGCCCAGATCTCCAACAGCAGCGCTTCGTCAGCATTGGCCGGCAGGCATTTCGCGGCGCTGTCCTGCACCGTCACCGGCAATGCCAACAGCGCCTTGCGATCGACTTTGCCGTTACTGGCGAACGGCATCTGCGCCAGTTCGGTCCACGCTCCCGGTTGCATGTAGTCCGGCAGAAACTGCCGGGCGTGAGCCTTCAATGCGTCGCGGGCAGTCTCGGTCTGTGGCTGGGCGATAAACGCCAGAATGCGCCGCTGACTGTCGATGACCACGGCAATCTGCCGATACAAGCGGCTCTCGCGCAGGCAGCGCTCGATCTCTTCCGGCTCTACGCGAAAGCCACGGATTTTCACCTGATTGTCGCGCCGCCCGCACAGCTCGATACCGTGCTCGCCCCACTTGGCCATGTCGCCGCTGCGGTAGGCGCGCAGGGTTTCGCCGCCGGGCAGTGACAGGCTCAGATAACGCTCGGCGGTCTGCTGCGGATTGTTCAGGTAACCGAGGCAGACACCGGGGCCGACGATGAACAGCTCACCGACGGTTTGATCAGGCACCGGTTGCAGATCGTCGTCGAGAATCAGCACCCGACTGTTGGCGATCGGCCCTCCCAGCGTGCGGTTGCTGTCGCCCGGTTTGAGCTGGCGCGCGGTGATCAGCACGGTGGCTTCGGTCGGGCCATACAGGTTGTGCAGGGTGCCTTGGCGGGTCAGTTGCTCGATGACGTACGGCTCGCAGACATCACCGCCGGTCATCAGCTGCACGCCCTCCAGTTGTTCCAGCGGCAGGATGCTCAACAGCGCCGGTGGCAGGAAGGCGTGGGTCAGTTGCCGCCGGCGAATCAGCGCAATCAGTTGCAAAGGATCGCGGCGCTGGGTGTCGTCCGGCACGATCAGTTCTGCCCCTGCGAGCAGGCTGGGGAAGATGTCGATCAGTGACGAATCGAAGCTCAGCGAAGAGAACTGCAACACCCGGCTTCCGGCGCGCAGCTGCACGTAGTCGGCGTACCACGCGGTGAAGTGGGCGAGATTGGCCTGGCTGAGCAGCACGCCTTTCGGATGCCCAGTGGTACCCGAGGTATAAAGCGCCATGCACGGCGCTTCGAGCTCGGGCCAGCGCTGCATCAGCGGTCGATCACGAGCGGCGTCCATTGCCCCGATGTCACTGACATCGAGCCCCGCTATCGATTCGCTGAGCGCCTGCTGTCCATCGTGAAGCAACAGCACCGCGCCGGCGTTTTCCAGGATGTATTGCTGGCGCGGCAAAGGATGGCTCGGCTCCAGCGGCAAGTACACCGCGCCGCTGCCGAGAATCGCCAGAATCGAGGCGAACAGTGCCGGGCTTTTGCCTTGGCAGACAGCGACCACCCACGGCTGCGGATGTTGCTCGAGCAAGGGCAGCAGGCGCTGTTGAATCGCGCGGCTGTGGGCGTGCAGTTGCTCGTAGCTGATGGTCTTCCCGCCAACATGCAGCGCCGGTCGTTCGGCATATTCGATCAGGCTTTGTCGCAGGCGCTCGATCAGCGGGATCTGCGCTTGTTGCAGCAGCGCCGGGTTTGCCGTGTCATTGAGACAGTGGACGTACGCCAGTTTGTCGAGAAACAGTAGATCTTCCAGCCGTTCGAAATCCGGCGCTTTGAGGGCCGGGGCATGCCTCAAATAATCGGCATCGCGGGAAAAGCGGCTGACCAGCAACGCCACCTCATCGACCACATGGGCGAGCGCTCGTTGGCTGAGAGACTGACCGTTGCCGGACGGCTCATCGCCGATCGGTACGCGGCGGATCAGCGACGAGCCGAGGAAGCACAGCAAGTCGAGGGTCGGCAGGCCGCCATGGTCTTGCGCGGCGATACCCAGGCGCAGGTGCAGATGCGGGATCGCGCAGAAGTCGCCGGCAGCGATAAAGCCATCGTCGATGATCAGGTCCACCGCCGTTTGAGCCACGCCGCTGCGGGTCACAGCATGGCCATGCTGTTCGAGCTCCCGAGCCAGATCGGTCATGGCCTGGCTGGCGCCGGTGAGCAAAATGTCGAGACGTTTCATGTCGGCCTCCTCACACCAGATAGTCGCGCAGGGCGTGCTGCACGCACGGTGTGGCGAGCAGCGAGCTGTTGTGGAAAAACCTGACGATGTTGCGCACCAGCGGGTGGTGGCGATTGATCGGGAAGGCGAATCCCGCGATCTCCTCACGCAATGAATGTCGGGTGGTTTCGCTGACCGTCAGCGCGTCGATCAGGCGCAAATCGAAGGACTTCTGGATGTCGTTGGTCAGGTAATGGCCGATGAACACCGGCAGAATCTGCGCGATGGTTTCGCGGTCCGTGTCGCTGGCGGTGTGCCAATAGATGCGCACCATCCGCGCCCAGAAACTCGAGTGGCGACCTTCGTCGAGCAAGTGGTCGGCCATCAGGCCCTTGATCGACGGCTTGACCGAATCGTCGCGGGCGAACGCGGCGACATCGCCGGTCACGGTGTTTTCGGCGATCGCCACGCAGATCAATTCCACCGCGCTGCGCAGGTGTTCCGGAGCCAGCGCAACGGCGGCGGGAATCGCCCGGCTGAGTTCGATTTCATCGGGCAACGGAATCGGTTCGATACCGGTCAGTGCCACCGTTTGCTGCATGAAATCCATGGCCACCAGCGCGTGGTAATCCTCATCGACCACCACGGTCATCGCGTCGTAACGACAGGCGAACGGGAACGCCACGGCGAAGCGATTCTTGGCAATGCTGCGGGCGGTCTTGTCGACGATTTCCGTCTCGAAAATCACTACGTCATTGATGAATTTGTACAACGTCTGCACCAGGGCGAAATCACGTTGTTGCGGGCATTCACGCAGGAAGGTTTCGCTGAGCACCAGCGGCTGACGACTGAGCGGGTAGATCAGGCGCTGGTCGTCTTCGAGCAACCGCCGGGGACGGGTGCGGATGGTCGCGCGGCTTTCCCAGGCCTCGGCGAAGGATTGATAGTCGGCAGCGTTCATTGGGCCACCTCGGCAACTTCCACGCCCATGCTCAGGCGCAGCCCGTCCCACAAGGCGATGCGGCTTTCCACGGCGGCGATGGCGCTGGCGTAAACCTCGGCTGCGCGCTGCGGATCGCCATCGACCAGACGCTCCAGCAGCTGTTCGGCGGCGGGGCCATGGTCTTCGGAGTCGACCTCGATATGCCGTTGCAGGTAGTAGCGAAAGGTCGGTGCCTGTTCGATGCCGATGCCCCAGTCATCGAGGATGCGCTGGAACATCGTTGGAATGACGCTCTCGCGACCATGCAGGAACGCGGCAGCGACACTGTGTCTCGGCGCCTCCAGGGCAATGCGCAAGGTATCGCGGACAAACTGCGCGGCCGCCGGGTCGACGTCGACGCTCTGCAACGCGACGTCATAACTCACGCCTTCCTGCTGCAGGGCGACAAAGCGCTCTACCGCCGTGGTGCTCGCGCCGACTTCGCGCATCGCATCCAGGTACAACTCGAAGTGGCTGTAGTGGCCGGCATCGAGGCGATCGTCCGATTCCTCGCCCAGCACGATCTCGTTGATCAACCGCGCCGCGTGGGGATCGCGCGGCGGCAACCAGGGTAAACGCGTGCAGGTCAGTTCCTGTTGCAGGCGCTTGGTCAGCGACATGAAGTCCCATACGGCAAATACATGGGTTTCCATGAAACGACGTAATACCGATAACGAAGTAATCTCGGAAAAGATCGGATGAATACTCAGTTCGGCTTTCTTCAGAGCGAGTTGCTGCTTAGTGGGCATCATGATGTCCTTTATCATTGATTGGAGTGCACGGTTCTTTTCAGTTGCTATAAGCGGTCGCGCAAGTTGGATAGCAAGTTAGTCGGGCAAATATTGATTGCGCTGTGGCGCCGTTGCGGCGCCACGGGTGCTGCGGTTGTTACGTAAGGTATGCCGCGCTGAACGGCGACGTTCGAACCTGGCGAGAGAAAAACTAATACAAGGCAAATGCATTTAACAAGTTTATTTTCAATTATTTTAAGTTGGCTTTTTTTGAATATGAGAGTTACCGATAAAACTTTCAGATCAAGTTTTATTTGGGCGTAGTTACTCCTTTCGGCTAATAACGGCCAAAATCGATAACAAGAGTGAATGCCTCACTCGAAGCAACTTTTAAACAAGGGAAGTTTATGAATTCAAAGGGGGCGAAAGTTGGCCGGGACCGGCGCCATGACTTCCTGTTTCCCGTGACAAGGCTCCTTCCGTAGGTTCCTGTTGCGGGGACTGTGCCGTCAGGGCGGCGCGTCCCCGTTCTGTAGGGGTGGCGCTGGAAGAGTGCGGGTAAATTGCCGTCAGGGCTATTACCGATTGGTCATCGGCGGGCAGCAGAAATGCGTCGGCAGGGCCGGGGCGGGCACCAGCGGGCACGCCGATCCGCTGCCAGAGCCGGCAGCAGAGCGGTCGCGAAGATTTGTAAGGGGATTATTCGACGTACGAGATATCAGCGTGCGGTGTGACGCTTCTGTGCGGCGGGAGTCGCCAGGTAGCGGGTGATGACCTCAACGCCCCGGTTGAGGTGCTGCTCCAGCATTGCGAGCGAGCGCGGTATGTCCCGCTCGATCACGGCCTGAAGCATGGCGCGGTGGTCATCCTGGGACAGCTTGCCCAGGCCCATCGCTTCCAGATTGAACCGCAGAAAACGTTCTTCTTCGTTCAGGCCGTCCTCCACCAGGCGCAGCAGTCGCTGGTTGGGCGCCTTGCTGTACAGGGCCATGTGAAAGAGACGGTTGAGGCGGCCGATTTCGTTGTAGTCGTGCTGCGCTTCCAGTTCATCGATGTAGCCAGCGGCGAGTTGATGCTCGGCCTCAGTCAGCAGCGGAATGGACTGCCGCAATGCCTCGGATTCGAGCAGAATGCGCAACTCGTAGGTTTCAGCAGCATCGCCCTGGATCAGCGGGGCGACCACGGCGCCTTTGTGCGTGGTGACGCTGAGCAGCTCCTGCGCTTCGAGCTGGCGCAAAGCTTCGCGCACCGGCATGCGGCTGACCCCGAACAGATCGGCCAGATCCTGCTGGCGCAGCGCAGTGCCACAGGGCAGGCGGCCATCGAGAATGGCCGAGCGCAGAGTTTCTTCAATCACCGACCGGGCCAGATGCGCAGGAATCGGTCCCTCGACTTTAATGCTGTGCAGCGGTTTGGGCTTCTGAGTCACGACAACACACCCTGTAGGTCGCAATATTTGGATCCAAATGACACTAGTGATTGCTCTACAGGTTGTCAAACCTTGTAAAACAAAGCGCTGCAATCTTAAGTCTAGCGCGTCTTCGATGATCTCACGGTGCCATTGTTTTTTGCCGGGCTAAGCTTCACCATCAAACGCTTCCTTTCTGTCCTTCTGGAAACCTGCAGTGGCGGTACGTTTCGCGATCCCTCGGACCTTGCGCTGGCTTGGCTGCGCATTGCTGCTGGCCGGCGTCATGCTGGGCGGTCTGCACGCCGATTGGGAATTTTCCGCGATCAGCCGCAAGGCCACGGCTCTCTATGGGCCACTGGGTGCCGGGCAGCAGCGCATCGATGCCTGGCAGAATCTGCTGGCCACGCAGAAGCAGGTCAGTGAGATGGACAAGCTCAAGGTGGTCAACCTGTTTTTCAACAAGCAGGTGCGTTACGTCGAAGACATCGATCTGTGGCGCGAAGTGGATTATTGGGAAACCCCGATCGAAGCGCTGTGGAAGGGCGCCGGCGACTGCGAAGACTACGCCATCGCAAAGTATTTCAGCCTGCGCCATCTCGGCGTTTCCAGTGACAAGCTGCGCATCACCTACGTCAAGGCGCTGCGGCAGAACCGCGCGCACATGGTGTTGACGTACTATGCGACCCCCGATGCCATGCCGCTGGTGCTCGACAGCCTGATCGATCCGATCCAGCCGGCGTCGCAGCGGACCGATTTGCTGCCGGTCTACTCTTTCAATGCCGAAGGTCTGTATCTGCCAGGCGCCAAGGGCAATAAAAAGGTCGGCGACACCAAACGCCTGTCGCGCTGGCAGGATGTGCTGAAAAAAATGCAGGCCGAAGGTTTTCCGGTCGAGACGACTAACTAGGAGCACGCGCTCAGATGTCTTTGTTCAAACAGCTGTTGATCGCTATCTGTCTGTTCCTGGTCGTGGCCTTCACCGGCAGCTTCATGGTCAGCCTGGAGAGTTCGCGCACCCAGTACGTCAATCAGTTGCGCTCCCACGCACAGGACGCGGCGACGGCGCTGGCGTTGTCGCTGACGCCGAATATCGACGACCCGGCGATGGTCGAGCTGCTGGTCAGTTCGATTTTCGACAGCGGTTATTACGCGAGCATCCGCGTGGTCGACGTGAAGACCGAGCAGACCATTGTCGAGCGCAGCGGTGCCCCGGCGGTGAGCAATGTGCCGGACTGGTTCGTCAAACTGATCGGCCTCGAGCCGGCCGGTGGCGATGCGCTGGTCAGCCGTGGCTGGGAGCAGGCGGCGCGGGTCGAGGTGGTCAGCCATCCGATGTTCGCCGTGGCCAAGCTATGGCAGAGCGCACTGGGCAGCCTTGGCTGGTTGCTGATCTGCGGCGCATTGAGTGCGGTGCTCGGCGCGCTGTTGCTGCGTCGGCAGTTGAAGCCGCTCGATTACATGGTCCAGCAGTCCCATGCGATTGCCCGCCGCGAGTTTCTCAGCCTGCCGGATCTGCCGCGCACGCCTGAATTGCGTCGCGTGGTGCAGGCAATGAATCAGATGGTCGAGAAGCTCAAGACGCTGTTCCAGGAGCAGGCCGAGCGCAGTGAAAAACTGCGTACCGAGTCCTATCAGGACAACCTCACCGGCCTGGCCAACCGCCGCTATTTCGAGATGCAATTGAACAACCGCGTGAGCAACCCGGAGCAGGCCAGTTCCGGTTATCTGCTGCTGTTGCGGGTCAAGGATTTGGCCGGGCTCAACCAGCGTCTTGGCGGCCAGCGTACCGACCAGTTGCTCAAGGCCGTCGGTGAGCAACTGACCCGCGAGTGCGCCAGATATCCACAAACCCAGGACTTGGTCACGCGTATTCGCGGCGGTGAATTCGCCGTGCTGGCGCCGGGGCTGGTGCGCGAGGAAGCGCTGCAGCTGGCGCAGAATCTCGACAATGCCTTGAGCAGCCTGCATGCCACCGGCGCGACCGATGTGCCGGCGGTGGCTTCGATCGGGCTGGCGCCCTTCGCTCACGGCGACTCCCCGCAAGCGGTGCTGACACTGGGCGATCAGGCACTCGCGCAGGCCGAAGGGCAGGGCGAGCAGAATTGGGCGTGCATCGATCAGAGTCTGGTGGCGGAGGTCGGTGATGACCATCACGCTTGGCATCGACTGCTGGATCAGGCCTTGAGTCAGCAGCGTTTCGAGCTGTACTTCCAGCCGGTGGTCGCTGCGCAGGACACGCAACTGGTGCTGCATTACAAGGTGCTGTCACGCCTGCTCGACGAGCAGGGCCAGACCATTCCCGCCGGACGCTTCCTGCCGTGGCTGGAGCGCTTCGGCTGGACCGCGCGGCTTGACCGGCTGATGCTCGAACGCGTGCTGGAACAGATGAAAGGGCACGAGGATTCGCTGGCGCTGAACCTGTCCTCGGCAACGCTGGCCGACCCGCAGGCGCTGAACAAAGTCTTCGAGATTCTGCGCGTGCATTCCAATCTCGGCGCACGCCTGACTCTGGAGATCGGCGAGGAGCAACTGCCTGAACAAGCGGTGCTGGAGCAGTTGACCCGACGCCTGCGCGAGCTCGGTTTCTCGCTGAGCCTGCAGCGCTTCGGCGGGCGCTTCAGCATGATCGGCAACCTGGCGCGGTTGGGTCTGGCGTATTTGAAGATCGATGGCAGCTACATTCGGGCGATCGATCAGGAGAGCGACAAGCGTCTGTTCATTGAAGCGATCCAGCGCGCGGCGCACAGCATCGATCTGCCGCTGATTGCCGAACGGGTCGAGACTGAAGGGGAGCTGTCAGTGATTCGCGAGATGGGCTTGTATGGCGTGCAGGGGCAGTTGCTCGGTGAGCCGAAGCCCTGGAAGTAACTTGTCTTCAGTGATGCCGCCTTCGCGAGCAGGCTCGCTCCCACATTTAGAATGCATTCCAGTGTGGGAGCGAGCCTGCTCGCGAAAGGGCCAGTCCAATTGGTGAAGATCCAGGATCAGATCAACCCGCCCTCATCCTCATCGATCAACTGGCTCAACCCGCCCAGCGCTTCACGCGCCTGGGTGCGGTCCATCAGTTTGGCCTGGGCCGCCGCCGGCAGGTCAGTGACGCGGATCACGCCTTTCTGGGTCAGCACCTGAATCAGGTCGTCGAGTACCCGAATCATTTCAAAGTCGCTCTGCTTGAGCTGTTTGAGGCTGTTTTCCACGGCTTCGTTGGCGTACCACGCCTGAATTTCATGGTTATCGGCGGGCAGCGTTTCCGTGGCCTCGGCGTACGCCGCAGCTTCCACGCGAATCAACTGGCCCTGCGCATCGCGTTGCACGTAAAACATTGAGCATCCCTCACAAATGAACAGCGTCATGCTGTCAGCAGCATAGCCAACTGCGCGCCAGTATGCGGGGCGACGATCAAATCGTCACCGCTGCATTGCCCGCAAACGCGACGGCCGCCCCACAGGAGGCGGCCGTCGTTGTTTCAGCCTCAGCTGTTGTTGTGATCGACCTTGATGGTCGGGTCGCTGCCGGCAATCAGGTTGTGCAGGTTGGCGCTCGCCCAGTTGTTGCCTTCCAGTTTGATCGTCACGTCCGGCGTGGCCGCAGCGGCATCGCCCGAGTTGAATTTGCCCGCCGAGCTGACTTGCAGCGACGACGTGCCATCCACCGTGGTGATCTTCAGGAAGTTGTCGATCGTGCTGCCGGTCTCGCCCTGCAACAGGTCGCGCAGGTCGATGCGGTCGCCTTCGCTGGCTTTGAAATCCTTGATCACGTCGTTACCGGTGTCGCCCGATTTCCAGACGAAGGTGTCGCCACCGGAACCGCCGATGAGGATGTCGTTGCCCTGACCGCCGATCAGCGTGTCGTTGCCGGTGCCGCCGAGCAGGATGTCATTGCCTTTGCCGCCGTCGAGCAGGTCGGTGCCGCCCGAGCCGAACAGGATGTCATTGCCTGCGCCACCCAGCAGCGTGTCGTTGCCATCGTGCGCGCCGGATACATCAAACGCCTGATAGTGCTCGGTGATGTACTGGTGCACATTGCTGGTGGTGACTTTGCTGACATCAACGCCGGTTTCCTTGGCGACGAACGCCTGCATCGCCTGGTAACCCTCGCCGGCAATGCCGTTGAAGCTGACCAGATCGCCGAACAGGATGTCGTTGCCTTCGCCACCGTTGACGGTGTCGTTACCCGGCATCGTCGCTTCGGTATGGCCGATGATCGAGTTGGCCAGATCCTTCGGATCGATGTTGGTTTGCGGCGTTTTGTCCGAGTCGTACGGCTTGAGATCGTTGAGGCTGACGTCGTTGTTCAGACCAATGGCTTCGACGCTCGACAACCCGCTCAACAAGGCAAAGCCGCTGGTCGAGTTGCTGGTCGTCGACGAGTTGGTGCTGTTGCCGGTACCCGCGAGGTTCGACAATTCATAAGTGCCGTCGCCCTGCGCGTGAATCGTGCCCAGGGTTTCGCTGCTCCAGCCCCACCACGAGTTGTAGGTTTGCAGCACAACGCTGCCGGCACTGTTGATGGTCAGGTAGTGCGAGTTGTCGATGTAGGTGCTGAACGTGTCGCCCTGCTTGTAGTTGCTGGTGTTCACCACGCTGTCGAGTTTCACGTTGCCATACAGCGTCGGGTTGGTCTGCTCGCCGGTCTGGTAGTAAGTCGGCTGGCCGTCGGTGATGAAGTACGTGAGGTTCTTCGCCCCGGTGTTGGCGACCGCATCGGCACTCTGGAACCAGTTGGCCGTGGTCTTGAACACGTCTTCGTAGTTGGTACCGCCGCCAGAGCCCATCGAGTTCAGCACTGCTTTGAGCAAGGTCAGCGCATTCGGGTCGTTGAGATTCACCGACACCGACTTGTTGACCTGGGTATCGAAGTCCACCAGGAAGATGTTCACCGTACCCGAGTTGCTGCCACCCAGGCTTTGCTTGAGGCTGTTGAACACCGAGGTCAGCGAGTCTTTTGCGGCGTTCAGCGACGAGGTGCTCATGCTGCCCGAGCTGTCGACCATGAACGCGATGTTGTAGTTGGTGCCCGGCACCACGGTCAGCCCGCCGATGTCGGCGACGATGATGTCGTTGGCGTCGGTGCCGGTGACGTTGTCATCACCCGAGGTGGCGGTGACCGCGTTGTACACCGCCGGCACCACTGTGACCGGAATGGTCGCGGTGCTGCTTGCCGAGCCGCCGACCTGTTCGGTGGACGTCGAAGTCACGGTCAGGTTGAACTGGCCGTTGTAGTAGGTTGGCGGGGTCACGGTCAGAGAGCCGAGGTTCCAGCCGGTGACGTTGGCTTCGCCATTGCTCGCGGTAACGGTGAAGGTATGACCCGCGCCATCGCTGAGCACCGAACCGACCGGTGCGCCGCTGATCTTCACGCTCAGGGTTTCCGAGCCGTCGGTGTCGGTCAGCGCAGTGCTGATCGCCGACAGTTTCACCGTGGTGCCTTCGGCGCCGGTGTTGAGCTTGTAGCCGTCGTAATAACCTTCGCCGTTGGTGCCGTGCAGATCGGAGACGGTCACGCCCGAGTTGATCAGATCCTGCACACCGGTGTAGATCGGCACGCCGGCGTTGCTGAGGTCAATCGGCGTGCTGCCGTTGACCGACAGGTTGACGTCGTAGCTGCCCGGGCCGCTCTGGTTGTGGTGGTAGATATCGAGAGTGTAGTAACCGCTGGTGGTCGGGGTGAACGAACCGTTGATCGCACCGCCCGCGCCCCAAGTTCCGGAAGCCACACTCTTGCCGCCGATGGTAATCAGCAGGCTGTCATCGGCCACGCCGCTGAAGCTGTAGGTCTTGCCGGCTTCCAGGTAGATCAGGCCCGAGGTCTTCGACGCCGTACCGGCGGCGACACTGCCGTCAGACTGCACGTTGGTGACGTTGGCGCTGGAGTTCGGTTTGCCGGCGGCGTCGATGACGTTTTTCAGGGTGGTCGAATTCGCCCCGCTGCCGTCAGTGCCCAGGCCCGACAGACCGGTCCAGACTTCCTTGATCAGGCCGGTGGATTTAACGCTGTTATCGGCCACGGCCACGGTCGGCGCATCCGCCACTGGCGTGATGTCGATCTTCACTGTGCCGGTGCTGCCCAGCGCTTGGCCATCGGTAGGCTGGAACTTGATCTGCGCGTAGTCCGCCTGATTGTTGCCCAGACTGGTGCCGCCGTAACCGTTGCTGCCCGACTCGTTGGCATCCGGCAGGAAGCGCAGCTTGCCGGCGTCGATGTCGGCCTTGCTGAAGGTCTGGTTGTTGGCAACATCCTTCCAGGTCGAGCCGTCCAGATACTGCAGTTTGCCCTCGCCCGGCAGCTGCGTGATCTTGATACCGAGGCTGCTCGCCGGACTATCGACATCGCTGACGCCGAAGGTCGACCAGCCGAGTACCAGCGGCGTGTCTTCGGTGCCGGTGACATTGCTCGGCGCGGCGACCGGTGCATCGTTGACTGCCACCACGTTGACCGTGGTGGTCGCAGTGTTCGAGTAGTTGCCGCCATCGGTCACCGTCACGGTGATGATGCGCGGCACGGTGCTCGGGTTTTCGCTGCTGTTGGTGAAGCTGATGTTCTTGATGGCCTGCATGTAGTCGGCCAGGGTCGCGTTACCCGAGAGGGTCAGGGTCACCGTGCCGTTGGTGCTGTTGGCATTGATGGTGATGCCGTTGACGCTGTTGCCCAGATTCAGCGCATCGCCGTCCTGACGGTTGGTCAGCACCACGGTGGCACCGGTCAGCATCGTGCTGTCCGGGTCGGTGATGCTGAGGTCGGTGTCAGCGATCGACACGCCGGCGCCCGGGGTGTTCTCGGTGAACGTCACCTTGTAATCGGCACCGATCGCACCGCTGGAGTTGTTGGCGTCCAGATCGAGCACCGGTGGTGCATCGTTGTCGATGATCGAGGTGCTGACGCTGCCATTGGTGCTGCTGACCGCGAGGTTCTCGAAGTTGCCGCCGGTAGCCGAATCGATCTTGACCACGAAGTTCTCGGTGCCTTCGGTGATCTTGTCATCGAGGGTGGCGACGTTGAACTGCGCGCTGCTGGCGCCCGCCGGGATCTTCACG
>NZ_JH635998.1:2014024-2018122 GCF_000257605.1 Pseudomonas sp. R62 | reverse complement strand
AGGGACAGGTTGGTGGTGTCGACGGTGTCGGTCACGGTGGTGCTGACCGGGGTCTTGTCGGCGACGAGATTTTCGAAGTTGCCGCCGCTGACGTTGGTGATCGAGTTGGTCAGCGGAGCGTTGCCGGTCAGCGCATCGTTCGGTGCGACGGCGGTTACGGTGCCGGTGGTCTGGCCGACGGCGATGGTGATGTTCTGGCCGTTGGCCAACGTCACGACAACTGGCGAACCGGTGACGGGGGCGCCGACGGTTGCGGTGTAGACGACGTTGCCGCCTTCTGCCGCTGTGGCGGTTGCGCTCAGTTTTACGGTGGTGGTGTCGACGGTGTCGGTGACGCTGGTCACTGCTGGCGCGGTGCTCGGTACCAGGTTTTCGAAGTTACCACCGGTCGCGGTTTTGATCGTGGCTTGCACGGAACCTGCATCTTTGTAGACGTCGTCGGAGGGTGCCGCAACGGTTGCAGTGCCGGTTGTTTCGCCAGCCTTGATGGTGATCACGGCGCCGTTCGACAGGGTGACGGTCACAGGCGAGCCAGCGGCGTTGGTCAGTGTCGCGGTGTAGGTGATCTGGCCACCTTCGGCCACGGAGCCGGTTGCGCTCAGTGACAGATTGGTGGTGTCGACGGTGTCGGTCACGGTGGTGCTGACCGGGGTCTTGTCGGCAACGAGGTTTTCGAAGTTACCGCCGGTTACGTTAGTGATCGAGTTGGTGATCGGAGCGTGGCCGGTCACTGCATCGTTCGAAGCAACAGCGGTTGCAGTGCCGGTAGTCTGACCGACGCCGATGGTGATGGTCTGACCGTTGGCCAGAGTTACCACAACTGGTGAGCCGGTAACCGGAGCGCCGACGGTGGCGGTGTAAGTTACGGTGCCGCCTTCGGCTACCGAAGTATCGGCGGTCAATTTGACGGTCGACGTGTCGATGGTGTCGGTGACAGTCGTCACGGCTGGAGCAGTGCTCGGTACCAGGTTCTCGAAGTTGCCGCCGGTGGCTTTGGTGATCGTCGCCTGCACCGAGCCGGCATCTTTGTAGACGTCATCGGACGGTGCCGCAACGGTTGCAGTGCCGGTTGTTTCGCCAGCCTTGATGGTGATCACGGCGCCGTTCGACAGGGTGACGGTCACAGGCGAGCCAGCGGCGTTGGTCAGTGTCGCGGTGTAGGTGATCTGGCCACCTTCGGCCACGGAGCCGGTTGCGCTCAGTGACAGATTGGTGGTGTCGACGGTGTCGGTCACGGTGGTGCTGACCGGAGTCTTGTCGGCGACGAGATTTTCGAAGTTGCCACCGGTTACGCCAGTGATCGAGTTGGTAATCGGAGCGTGGCCGTTCAGTGCATCGTTCGAAGCAACAGCGGTTGTAGTGCCGGTAGTCTGGCCGACGCCGATGGTGATGGTCTGGCCGTTGGCCAGTGTCACGACCACAGGCGAGCCAGTAACTGGCGCACCGACGGTGGCGGTGTAAGTCACGGTGCCGCCTTCAGCCACCGAAGTATCGGCGGTCAGTTTTACCGTCGAGGTATCGATGGTGTCGGTGACCTGGGTGATCGCAGGCGTAGTGCTCGGAACGAGGTTCTCGAAGTTACCACCGGTGGCACTGGTGATCGTCGCCTGCACAGAGCCGGCGTCTTTGTAGACATCGTCGGACGGTGCAGGAACAGTTGCGGTGCCGGTGGTTTCGCCAGCCTTGATGGTGATCACGGCACCGTTCGACAGGGTCACGATCACTGGCGAGCCAGCGGCGTTGGTCAGTGTAGCGGTGTAAACAATCGAACCACCTTCGGCCACAGAACCGGTCGCACTCAGCGAAAGGTTGGTGGTGTCGGTAACGTCGGTGACAGAAGTCGAGACCGGAGTTTTATCCGCAACCAGATCTTCGAAGTTGCCACCGGTCACGCCAGTGATCGAGTTGGTGATCGGCGCATTGCCGGTCAGCGCATCGTTCGCAGCAACAGCGGTTGCGGTGCCAGTAGTCTGACCGACGCCGATGGTGATGGTCTGACCGTTGGCCAGAGTTACCACAACAGGCGAACCAGTCACTGGCGCACCAACGGTGGCGGTGTAAGTCACGGTTCCGCCTTCAGCCACCGAAGTATCAGCCGTCAGTTTGACGGTCAAAGTATCGATGGTGTCGGTGACCTGGGTGATCGCAGGCGTAGTGCTCGGAACGAGGTTCTCGAAGTTACCGCCGGTAGCGCTGGTGATCGTCGCCTGCACGGAACCAGCATCTTTGTAGACGTCATCGGACGGTGCAGGAACGGTTGCGGTGCCGGTTGTTTCGCCAGCCTTGATGGTGATCACAGCACCGTTCGACAGGGTCACGGTCACGGGCGAGCCAGCGGCGTTGGTCAATGTCGCGGTGTACGTAATCTGGCCACCTTCAGCCACCGAATTGCTGGCGCTGAGCGACAGATTGGTGGTGTCGTTAACATCCGTAACAGTGGTCGAAACTGGAGTTTTGTCTGCAACCAGATCTTCGAAATTGCCGCCAGTTACGCCAGTGATCGAGTTGGTGATCGGAGCGTTGCCGGTCAGCGCATCGTTCGCAGCAACAGCGGTTGCGGTGCCAGTAGTCTGACCGACGCCGATGGTGATGGTCTGACCGTTGGCCAGAGTTACCACAACAGGCGAACCAGTAACTGGCGCACCAACGGTGGCGGTGTAAGTCACGGTGCCGCCTTCAGCCACCGAAGTGTCGGCCGTCAGTTTGACCGTCGAAGTGTCGATGGTGTCGGTGACAGTCGTCACCGCTGGAGCAGTGCTCGGTACGAGGTTCTCGAAATTGCCACCGGTAGCGCTAGTGATCGTTGCCTGGACGGAACCGGCGTCTTTATAAACGTCATCGGCTGGCGCAGGAACGGTCGCGGTGCCGCTGGTTTCACCAGCCTTGATGATGATCACTGCACCGTTCGACAAAGTCACGGTCACTGGTGAGCCAGCAGCATTGGTCAATGTCGCGGTGTAAGTGATCTGGCCACCTTCAGCCACCGAGTTGCTGGCGCTGAGCGACAGATTGGTGGTGTCGTTAACATCCGTAACAGTGGTCGAAACTGGAGTTTTGTCTGCAACCAGATCTTCGAAATTGCCGCCAGTTACGCCAGTGATCGAGTTGGTGATCGGAGCGTTGCCGGTCAGCGCATCGTTCGCAGCAACAGCGGTTGCGGTGCCAGTAGTCTGACCGACGCCGATGGTGATGGTCTGACCGTTGGCCAGAGTTACCACAACAGGCGAACCAGTAACTGGCGCACCAACGGTGGCGGTGTAAGTCACGGTGCCGCCTTCAGCCACCGACGTATCAGCCGTCAGTTTGACGGTCGAGGTATCGATGGTATCGGTGACAGTCGTTACGGCCGGAGCTGTGCTCGGTACCAAGTTCTCGAAATTGCCGCCGGTAGCGCTGGTGATCGTTGCCTGAACAGAGCCGGCGTCTTTGTAGACGTCGTCGGACGGTGCAGGAACAGTTGCGGTGCCGGTGGTTTCGCCAGCCTTGATGGTGATCACGGCACCGTTCGACAGGGTCACGATCACTGGCGAGCCAGCGGCGTTGGTCAATGTCGCGGTGTAGGTGATCTGGCCACCTTCGGCCACGGAACCGGTCGCACTCAGAGACAGGTTGGTGGTGTCGGCAACGTCGGTGACGGAAGTCGAAACCGGAGTTTTGTCCGCCACCAGATCTTCGAAGTTGCCGCCGGTTACGCCAGTGATCGAGTTGGTGATCGGAGCATTACCGGCCAACGCATCGTTCGCAGCAACAGCAGTTGCAGTGCCAGTAGTCTGACCGACGCCGATGGTGATGGTCTGACCGTTGGCCAGAGTTACCACAACAGGCGAGCCGGTGACCGGAGCACCCACAGTGGCGGTGTAGGTGACCGTGCCGCCTTCAGCGACCGAGGTATCGGCGGTCAGTTTGACTGTCGAGGTATCGATGGTATCGGTGACAGTCGTTACGGCCGGAGCTGTGCTCGGTTCCAGGTTCTCGAAGTTGCCACCGGTAGCGCTAGTGATCGTTGCCTGGACGGAACCGGCGTCTTTGTAGACGTCATCGGACGGCGCAGGAACGGTCGCGGTGCCGCTGGTTTCACCAGCCTTGATGGTGATCACT
>NZ_JH635998.1:2012470-2013875 GCF_000257605.1 Pseudomonas sp. R62 | reverse complement strand
GACGGAACCGGCGTCTTTGTAGACGTCATCGGACGGCGCAGGAACGGTCGCGGTGCCGCTGGTTTCACCAGCCTTGATGGTGATCACTGCACCGTTCGACAAAGTCACGGTTACTGGCGAGCCAGCGGCGTTGGTCAGCGTAGCGGTGTAAACGATCGAGCCACCTTCGGCCACGGAACCGGTCGCACTCAGCGACAGGTTGGTGGTGTCGGTAACGTCCGTGACAGAAGTTGAAACCGGAGTTTTGTCCGCCACCAGATCTTCGAAATTGCCACCGCTGACGTTGGTGATCGAGTTGGTGATCGGAGCATTACCGGCCAACGCATCGTTCGCAGCAACAGCAGTTGCAGTGCCAGTAGTCTGACCGACGCCGATGATGATGGTCTGACCGTTGGCCAGAGTTACCACAACAGGCGAGCCGGTGACCGGAGCACCCACAGTGGCGGTGTAGGTGACCGTGCCGCCTTCAGCGACCGAGGTATCGGCGGTCAGTTTGACTGTCGAGGTATCGATGGTGTCGGTGACAGCCGTCACCGCTGGAGCAGTGCTCGGTACGAGGTTCTCGAAATTGCCACCGGTAGCGCTGGTGATCGTCGCCTGCACGGAACCAGCATCTTTGTAGACGTCATCGGACGGTGCCGGAACAGTTGCGGTGCCGGTGGTTTCGCCAGCCTTGATGGTGATCACAGCGCCGTTCGACAGGGTCACGGTCACTGGTGAGCCAGCGGCATTGGTCAGTGTCGCGGTGTAGGTGATCTGGCCACCTTCAGCCACCGAGTTACTGGCGCTGAGCGACAGAGTGGTAGTGTCGGTAACATCCGTAACAGAAGTCGAAACCGGAGTTTTGTCCGCCACCAGATCTTCGAAATTGCCACCGGTTACGCCAGTGATGGAGTTGGTGATCGGCGCGTTGCCGGTCAGCGCATCGTTCGCAGCAACCGCGGTTGCGGTGCCCGTAGTTTGACCGACGCCGATGGTGATGGTCTGGCCGTTGGCCAGAGTTACCACAACAGGCGAGCCGGTGACTGGCGCACCAACCGTGGCGGTGTAAGTCACGTTGCCGCCTTCAGCCACCGAAGTATCGGCAGTCAGTTTGACGGTCGAAGTGTCGATGGTATCGGTGACATTGGTCACCGCTGGAACCGCGCTTGGCACCAGGTTCTCGAAGTTGCCGCCGGTCGCACCCTCGATGGTCACTTCGACTTTGCCGGCATCTTTATAGACGTCATCTTTCGGTGCGTCGACGGTCACGGTGCCGGTGGTTTTGCCTGCATCAATAGTGATCGTGGCGCCGTTCGACAGGGTCACGGTCACCGGTGTGCCGGCCGGGTTGGTCAGCGTTGCGGTGTAAGTGATCTGGCCGCCTTCGGCTACCGAATCGCTGGCGCTCAGGTTCAGGTTGGTG
>NZ_JH635998.1:2007152-2012450 GCF_000257605.1 Pseudomonas sp. R62 | reverse complement strand
CACCAGTTTTTCGTAATTGCCACCCGTGGCGCCATCAATGGTCACGCTCAACGAGCTGCCGCCCGCCAGCGGGCTGTTCGGCGCGACGTAGTTGACGCTGCCGGTGGTTTCGCCAACGGCGATGGTGATGGTCTGACCGTTGGACAGGCTGACGATCACCGGCGAACCGGTCACTGGCGCGCCCACGGTGGCGGTGTAAACCACGGTTTCGCCTTCGGCGACGTTCGCAGTGGCGCTCAGCGACACGGTGGTGGTGTCGATGGTGTCGTTGACTGTGGTCACCGCCGGCGCTGTGCTGGTGACGAGGTTTTCGAAGTTGCCGCCGGTTGCGCTCTGGATGGTCGCTTCAACGCTGCCGGCGTCTTTATAGACGTCGTCTTTCGGTGCATCGACGGTCACGGTGCCGGTGGTTTTGCCGGCCTCGATGAGGATAGTCGCACCGTTCGACAGGGTCACGGTGACCGGTGTGCCAGCGGCGTTGCTCAAAGTCGCGGTGTAGGTGATCTGGCCGCCTTCGTTCACCGCGCCGGTCGCGCTGAGCGACAGGTTGGTGGTGTCGACGGTGTCGGTCACGGTGCTGCTGACCGGGGTCTGGTCGGCAACGAGGTTTTCGAAGTTACCGCCGCTGACGTTGGTGATCGAGTTGGTCAGCGGCGCGTGGCCGGCGAGTACGTCGTTCGGCGCGGTGGTGCTCACGCTGCCGCTGGTCTTGCCGACTTCGATAGTGATGTTCTGACCATTGGCCAAGGTGACGACCACAGGCGAACCGGTGACCGGCGCGCCGACGGTGGCGGTGTAGGTGACGGTGCCACCTTCGGCCGCGGTTTCGGTGGCGGTCAGTTTGACCGTCGAGGTGTCGACGGTGTCGGTGACATCGGTAACCGCTGGCGTGGTGCTTGGCACCAGGTTTTCGAAGTTGCCGCCAGTGGCGTCCTTGATCGTGACTTCAACTTTTCCGGCGTCTTTATAGACGTCGTCGGCAGGTGCCGGAACGGTGACGGTGCCGGTGGATTTGCCAGCCTCGATGGTGATCACCGCGCCGTTGCTCAGATTCACGGTCACCGGGGTACCGGCCGGGTTGCTCAGGGTCGCGGTGTAGACAATCGAACCGCCCTCGGCCACGGAGCCGGTCGCGGACAGCGACAGGTTGGTGGTGTCGGCGACGTCGGTTACCGAGGTCACCGCCGGGGTTTGGTCGGCGACGAGATTTTCGTAATTGCCACCACTGGCGCCGTCGATTTTCACGCTCAGGGTGTTGCCGCCGGCCTGTGCATCGTTCGGCGCGGTGAAGTTGACGCTGGCGCTGCTGGCGCCGACCGGAATGGTGATGGTCTGGCCGTTGGACAGGGTCACCAGCACTGGCGAACCGGTGACCGGGGCGGTCACGGACGCGGTGTAGACAACCACGCCGCCTTCTATCGCGCTGGCGCTGGCGGTCAGCGAAACCGTGCTGTTGTCGATGGTGTCGGTGACATCAGTTACCGCAGGAGTCTTGTCGATCACCAGGTTTTCAAAGTTGCCGCCGCTGGTCTTGGTGATGCTCGCATCGACCTTGCCGGCGTCCTTGTACACATCATCGCCAGGCGCGGCTACGGTCGCAGTGCCAGTGCTCGCACCCTTGGCAATGTTGATCACCGCGCCGTTGCTCAGGGTCACGCTCATGGCGGTGCCGGCCGGATTGCTCAGGGTCGCGGTGTAGACGATCGAGCCGCCCTCGGCAACGCTGCCAGTGGCGCTCAGGCTGATGTTGGTGGTGTCGACGGCGTCGGTGACTTTAGTCACCACAGCCGAACGATCGGCCTCGACGCGCTCGAAATCGCCGCCGCTGTGGCTGGCGATCGCCGTCCGCACGTTGCTGCCATCGATGTACGGCGTATTGGCGGGCGCCGGGAAATTCACCGAACCGCTGGTAGCACCGGCAGCGATGTTGATCACCGCGCCGTTGGCCAGGGTCACGGTCATTGCAGTACCGGCCGGGTTGCTCAGGGTCGCGGTGTAGGTGATCTGGCCACCTTCGCTGACGGTATCGCTGGCGGTCAGGGTCAGTGCGGTTGTGTCGACGGTGTCGTTGACCGTGGTGCTGACCGGAGTCTTGCTGACGTCGAGTTTCTCGAAGTTGCCGCCGCTGGCGTCGGTCATGGTTACGGTGAGCTTGCTGACGTCCTTGTAGACGTCATCGCTCGGTGCGGCGATCGTCACCGAACCGCTGGTCTTGCCGGCTTCGATGGTGATGGTCTGGCCGTTGCTCAGGTTGACGGTTACCGGCGTTTGCGCGGCGTTGGTCAGCGTTGCGGTGTAAGTGATCGAAGAGCCTTCGAGCACATAGCTTTCTGCGCTGAGGGTCAGGTGCGTGGTGTTGACCGTGTCGGCAACGTTGGTCACCGCAGGCGTAGTGCTCGGCACCAGATTTTCGAAGTTGCCGCCGGTGGCGTCCTTGATGGTGACTTCGACTTTGCCGGCGTCTTTGTAGACGTCATCGGCAGGTGCCGGAACGGTCACGGTGCCGGTGGTCTTGCCCGCTTCAATGGTGATGACCGAACCGTTGCTCAGGTTGACGGTGACCGGCGTACCGGCCGGGTTGCTCAGCGTCGCGGTGTAGGTGATCTGCCCGCCTTCATTGACGTTGCCGGTGGCAGTCAGCGCGATGCTGGTGGTGTCGACGGTGTCGGTCACGGTGGTGCTGACCGGGGTCTTGTCGGCGACCAGATTTTCGAAGTTGCCGCCGCTGACGTTGGTGATCGAGTTGGTCAGTGGTGCGTGACCGATCTGCACGTCATTCGATACCGGGGCGGTGACGCTGCCGGTGGTCTGGCCGACGGCGATGGTGATGCTCTGGCCGTTGGCCAGGGTCACGACAACAGGCGTGCCGGTGACGGGCGCGCCGACAGTGGCGGTGTAGGTGACGGTTCCGCCTTCGGCTACCGAAGTGTCGGCGGTCAATTTGACCGTCGAGGTGTCGATGGTGTCGGTGACTTGAGTGACCGCTGGCGTGGTGCTCGAGACGAGGTTCTCGAAGTTGCCGCCGGTGGCGCTGGTGATGGTGGCCTGCACGGAGCCTGAGTCTTTGTAGACATCGTCGGACGGAGCCGGGAAAGTCACATTACCGCTGGTTTCGCCTGCATTGATGGTGATGACGGCGCCGTTCGACAAGGTCACGGTCACTGGCGAGCCAGCAGCGTTGGTCAAGGTCGCGGTGTAAGTGATCTGGCCGCCTTCAGCCACGGAAGCGGTCGCGCTCAGCGACAGATTGGTGGTGTCGGCCACGTCGGTGACGGTGGTCGAAACTGGAGTGTTGTCCGCCACCAGATTTTCGAAGTTACCGCCGGTTACGCCAGTGATCGAGTTGGTCAGCGGGGCGTTGCCGGTCAAGGCATCGTTCGGTGCAGTGTAGGTGATGGAGCCAGTGGTCTGGCCGACGGCGATGGTGATGTTCTGGCCGTTGGCCAACGTCACGACGACAGGCGAGCCGGTGACTGGCGCGCCGACGGTGGCGGTATAAGTCACGGTGCCGCCTTCGGCAACCGAGGTGTCTGCGCTCAGCTTCACCGTCGAGGTATCGACGGTGTCAGTGATTTCGGTCACTGCCGGCGTAGCGTTCGGCACCAGATTTTCGAAATTGCCGCCGGTGGCGTCCTTGATGCTGACTTCGACTTGGCCGGCGTCCTTGTAGACGTCATCGGCAGGCGCTGGAACGGTAACGGTGCCGGTGGTTTTGCCGGCATCAATGGTGATCACCGAGCCGTTGCTCAGGGTCACGGTTACCGGTGTGCCGGCCGGATTCGTCAGCGTGGCGGTGTAGGTGATCTGGCCACCCTCGGCCACAGAGCCGGTGGCGCTGAGGCTCAGGCCAGTGTCATCAACCGAGTCGGTGATGGTGGTCACGGCAGGTGTGGTGTTTGGCACCAGGTTTTCAAAGTTGCCGCCGGTAGCGCCAGTGATGGTCGTGCTGACGGTGCTGCCGTTGCTGTACACATCATTGGCCGCAGTCGGCACGTTGACGGTGCCAACGGTCTCGCCAGCGGCAATGGTGATGGTCGAGCCGTTCGACAGGGTGACGGTCACCGGCGTCTGCGCTGGATTGGTCAGTGTCGCGGTATAGGTGATCTGACCGCCTTCAACAATGTTGTTGGTCGCGGTCAGCGTCAGGCCGGTGTTGTCGACCGAGTCGGTGATCGTAGTGACTGCTGGCGTGGTGTTCGGCACCAGGTTTTCGAAGTTGCCGCCAGTAGTCCCGGTGATCGTCGTGCTGACGGTGCTGCCATTGTTGTAAACGTCATTGGCCGCAGTGGGCACGTTCACGGTGCCAACGGTCTCGCCCGCAGCAATGGTGATGGTCGAACCGTTCGACAGGGTGACGGTAACTGGCGTCTGCGCTGGATTAGTCAGCGTTGCGGTGTAAGTGATCTGACCGCCTTCAACAATGTTGTTGGTCGCGGTCAGGGTCAGGCCAGTGTCATCGACCGAATCGGTGATGGTGGTGACCGCAGGCGTGTTGCTTGGCACCAGATTTTCGAAATTGCCACCGGTAGCGCCAGTGATCGTGGTGCTGACGGTGCTGCCATTTTTGTAAACGTCATTGGCCGCAGTCGGCACGTTGACGGTGCCGACGGTTTCGCCAGCCGCGATGGTGATGGTCGAGCCGTTGGACAGCGTGACGGTTACCGGGGTTTGTGCCGGGTTGGTCAAGGTCGCGGTGTAGGTGATCTGGCCGCCTTCAACAATGTTGTTGGTCGCAGTCAGGGTCAGGCCAGTGTCATCGACCGAATCGGTGATGGTGGTGACCGCAGGCGTGTTGCTTGGCACCAGATTTTCGAAATTGCCACCGGTAGCGCCAGTGATCGTGGTGCTGACGGTGCCGCCATTGTTGTAGACGTCGTTGGCCGCAGTCGGCACGTTGACGGTGCCGACGGTTTCGCCAGCCGCGATGGTGATGGTCGAACCGTTCGACAGAGTGACGGTTACCGGGGTTTGCGCCGGGTTGGTAAGGGTCGCGGTGTAGGTGATCTGACCGCCTTCAACAATATTGTTGGTCGCGGTCAGGGTCAGGCCGGTGTTGTCGACCGAGTCGGTAATGGTGGTAACGGCTGGCGTCGGATTCGGCACCAGATTTTCGAAATTGCCACCGGTAGCGCCGGTGATCGTGGTCGTAACGGTGCTGCCATTGTTGTAAACGTCATTGGCTGGGGTCGGCACGTTGACGGTGCCGGTAGTCTGGCCAGCGCCAATGGTAATGGTCGAGCCGTTCGACAGCGTGACGGTTACCGGAGTTTGCGCCGGGTTGGTCAAAGTCGCCGTATA
>NZ_JH635998.1:1998150-2006311 GCF_000257605.1 Pseudomonas sp. R62 | reverse complement strand
GGTATACACCAGCACGCCGCCGGCTTCGGTGATGGTCGGCGTGGCGCTGAGGCTCAGGGTCGAGTCACGCAGCGCGTTGGTGGTGGTGTCGGTGGTCAGGCCACCGGTGGTGTCCTGCGCGATTTGCCCGGCAGAATTGATGCCCGCCGTGGGGAAGCCGATGGTCGGATCGACGCGGCCAGCGGTGGCGTCGAGCATGACGAAGCTGTGACCGCCACCGGCAGCACCACCGGTACCTGCGGCGGTCGGGCCGGCCGCGGTGGATTCGAGTGCGGTGGTCGGGTCGACACCGGCGGCGATGGCTTGCTGCAGTTCTTCTACAGAAGGCGCAGCCTGCGCGGTGGCTTCGGCCAGGTCAGTGCTGGAGTCAGGCGAGCTGGCGCTCCACTGGGTGTCACGGCCCAGATCGAGCATGCGGCCATCGGCCAGTTCCAGCGACACCGCGCCGGACAGGCCGGTATCGATCTGGTCGCCGACATACAGGCGATCGCCTTCAACGAGTACGCGACGCACGCCCTCTGGGGACACCACGAAAACCTGACCGACAATGCTTTTGACGACGGCAACAACACTGCTCATTGAAGACTCTCCGGGGTGTCACATTCAGTTGACTTCCATGGACCTGACGGGCGTCGGCGCCACTTCAGTCTGGACGTACTTTCTATAGATGGATAACTTATTGACGCTGTATTTCCGTCAATAATCTGGCTATAAATTATCGCGATTAACTTTATGCCAAACTATTGACCTTCTGGGAGCCATCCTAAACAATCGCCCCACTAATGTCACATTGATATTTCCGCGGCGACCTGTCCTTCAGCCTGTCATCCAGTTCCTGTTTTGAACTTTCCGACATACGGTCTTTCGGGTTGCCATCATCCGACGCAGCACCACGTTTCTGCTGTGATTCAAGACAAGAAGTTCCGGGAAAATTCCAACCATGCGTTCGCTTTTGCTCCTTGCCGCTCCCTTCGCTCTCGCCGCCTCATTCGTACAAGCACAATCCTTACCAGAAGCCATGCAACAGGCGCTGGATGTCCATCCGGAGATTCAGGCGGGGGTCAACAGTCGATTGGCGGCGGATTATCAGTTAAAGGCTGCGAAGGGGGGATACCTGCCCAAGGTCGATCTGCTCGGCGGTTATGGCCGTGAAGGCACTGACAGTGTGACCACTCGAGCGAACGGTGGAAGCAATCACTGGGAGACGTTGAACCGCAGCGAGTCAAGTTTACGTCTCTCGCAAATGGTTTTTGACGGTTTCGCGACGTCCAACGAAGTTGCGCGTCAACAAGCCAACGTCAGCTCCCGTGCTTACTCGTTGCTGGGCACTTCCGAACGCACTGCGCTGACCGTCGCCCAGGTTTATCTGGACGTGCTGACCCGTCGCGAATTCGTCCGTCTGGCCGAGGAAAACCTCAAGAGCCACCAGCGCATCTACGATCAGATCCAGCTGCGCACCCAGCGCGGCGTCGGCAGCGGTGCCGACCTTGATCAGGCCGAGGCCCGTATGGCCCAGGCCCGCAACAATCTGATCACCGAACAGACCAACCTCGCCGACGCGGAAACCAACTTCCTCAGCGCCGTCGGCCAGATGCCCGACCAGCTCGAGCGCCCGGCACCGTTCATGGCGATGATGCCGGCCAACCTCAATGAAGCCCGCGCGCAGATGCTGGAAAACAGCCCGATTTTGCGTTCCGCCGAGTCGGATATTGCCGCTGCCGAGAAGCAGTTCGCCACCGCCAAATCGACCTTTTACCCGCGCTTCGACGCCGAACTGGGCCGTACCGCCGATAACGATATCGACGGCCAGAACGGCCACAACAATGAATGGCAGGCGATGCTGCGCATGCGCTTCAACCTGTATTCCGGTGGCAGCAACAAGGCCGATCTGGAATCCAAGTCGTACCTGGCCAACCAGGCGCTGGACATCCGCAACAACGCCCTGCGTCAGTTGAACGAAGAGCTCGGCCTGGCCTGGAACGCCCTGAACAACGCCAACGCTCAGGTGCCGATCGCTCAGCAGTACGTCGATCGCAGCACCTCGGTGCGTACCGCCTACCAGCGTCAATTCAGCCTCGGCGAACGCACCCTGCTGGATTTGCTCGACAGCGAAAACGAGCTGTTCACCGCCTCGCGGCGTCTGGCGGAAATCAAGAACATTCAGTTATTTACTCAGTACCGAATCAAGGCGACCATGGGCCAATTGCTCAAAAGCCAGGGAGTGGTCGCGCCGTTGGCATCCGTTGTGCAGAACGACGTGAAGCCCAAGGTCCAGCTGCCTGGGATGAACTGAGTTATCCCTTTCAACTGTTAAAGAGTGTCGAGCGTGGAATCAGAAGTCAGTCGAGTTCAACTCAGCCATGATCCACGCGCGTTGCATGACGATCCGTTGCTGGATGGTCTGCTCGCCCTGTGCATGCTGCACCAGAAGCCTGCCAGCGCGGCGATGCTGACCACCGGCCTGCCGCTGCCCAAACAACGTTTGAGTGTCGAGTTGCTGCCGCGCGCAGCGGCTCGCGCCGGGCTGCAGGGGCGGGTGTTGCAGCGCAAGCTTGAAGAAATTCCGGCGATCGCCATGCCCGCGCTGTTGCTGCTCAAGGATGGCCGCAGTGCCGTCCTGCTCGGCTGGCAGGGCGACGACGAAGCACGCGTACTGCTCAGCGAAAGCGATGGCGGCGAGTCGGTGGTCAGCCGTGAACTGCTGACCGACGATTACACCGGCAAAGTCTTTTTCGCCCAGCCGCAGCACAAATTCGACGTCAACCACGGCACGCTGATCCCGCGCGCACGCTCGTGGTTTCGCGACACCCTCAAGCGTTCGCGCTGGCTGTACGCCGATGCGATCGCCGCCAGTTTCCTGATCAACATCATCGCCATGGCCGCGCCGCTGTTCGTGATGAACGTCTACGACCGCGTGGTACCGAACCAGGCCGAAGCAACCCTTTGGGTGCTGGCGCTGGGCATCACCGGCGCTTACATCTTCGACTTGATCCTCAAGAGCCTGCGCAGCCTGTGCCTGGATCTGGCCGGGAAGAAAACCGACCTGATCATCTCCGCCACGCTGTTCGAGCGCATTGTCGGCATGGCGATGAAATACCGCCCGGCGCGGGTCGGCAGCTTTGCGCAGAACATCCACGAGTTTCAGAGCCTGCGCGACTTTCTCGCCTCGCTGACCCTGACCAGTCTGATCGACCTGCCGTTCACCATCCTGATTTTCATCGTCATCGCCATTCTCGGCGGGCATCTGGTGTGGATTCCGGTGCTGGCGTTCCCGATTGCCCTGTTGATCGGCTACGCCTTGCAGAAGCCGCTGATCGCGACCATGGAGCGCACCATGGCGCTGGGCGCCGAGCGCCAGTCGAGCCTGATCGAAACCCTCGCCGGCCTGGATGCGGTCAAGGTCAACAACGCTGAAAGCGAGCGCCAGTATCAGTGGGAGCAGACCATCGGCACCCTCAGCCGTCTCGAGCTGCGAGTGAAAATGCTCTCCGGTCTGGCGATGAACATCACCTTGCTGATCCAGCAACTGGCCGGGGTGATCATGATCGTCTTCGGCGTGTACCAGATCATCGCCGGCAACCTGAGCATGGGCGGGCTGATTGCCTGCTACATGCTCAGTGGTCGTGCGCTGAGCCCGCTGGCGTCGCTGTCCGGCCTGCTCACGCGCTATCAACAGGCGCGGGTGACCATGACCTCGGTCGACCAGATGATGGAACTGCCCCAGGAACGCAACTTCGAAGAGCGCCCGCTGAGCCGCAAGGTTCTGCAGGGTGCGATCGAATGCCGTCAGCTCAGCTTCACCTACCCGGACCAGCAGAACCCGGCGCTGAAGAACATCAACCTGGTGATCCGTCCCGGCGAGAAGATCGGCATCATTGGCCGCAGCGGTTCGGGCAAGAGTTCGCTGGCGAAACTGCTGGTGGGCCTGTACCAACCGGACGACGGTGCCTTGCTGGTCGACGGCGTGGACATCCGCCAGATCGACGTCAGCGAACTGCGCTACAACATCGGCTACGTGCCGCAGGACATTCAGCTGCTGTCCGGCACCCTGCGTGACAACCTGGTGTCCGGCGCGCGTTACGTCGAAGACGAGCTGGTGCTGCAAGCCGCCGAACTGGCCGGCGTCCACGAATTCGCCCGTCTGCACCCGCAAGGCTACGAGCTGCAAGTCGGCGAGCGCGGGCAGAACCTTTCCGGCGGCCAGCGGCAGAACGTCGCCCTGGCCCGAGCGCTGTTGCTCAATCCGCCGATTCTGCTGATGGATGAGCCAACCAGTGCGATGGACAACACCGGCGAAGAGCGCCTCAAGCAACGCCTCGCAGCAGTGATTGAAAACAAGACCGTGGTGCTGGTCACGCACCGGGCATCACTGTTGTCGCTGGTCGATCGCCTGCTGGTGATTGATCGCGGGCAGATTCTCGCCGACGGCCCGAAAGCCGCCGTGATGGAAGCGTTGAAGAAGGGGCAGATCAGTGTTGCTTAAGTCCGGTGTCAAGGAGTCGATCCGTCGCTACTTCAAGGGCTCTGCCTCGCTGCAGGGCCAGCCGCTGCCGGAGGTCAACAAGGCGCTGATCGAAGACGCCCCGCGCGTCGTGCGCCTGACCATCTGGGCGATCATCGGCTTCTTCGTGTTCCTCATGCTCTGGGCCAACTTCGCCGTGATCGACGAAGTGACCAAGGGCGACGGCAAGGCGATTCCGTCGTCGAAGATCCAGAAAATCCAGAACCTGGAGGGCGGTATCGTCTCCGAGCTGTTCGTCAAGGAAGGCCAGATCGTCGAGCCCGGCGCGCCGCTGATTCGTCTCGATGACACGCGTTTTGCCTCCAATGTCGGCGAAACCGAGGCTGATCGCCTGTCGATGCTGCTGCGGGTCGAGCGCCTGAGCGCGGAAGTCGATGATCGTCCGCTGAATTTCCCCGAGGACGTGCTCAAAGCCGTGCCGGGTCAGGCAAAAAGCGAAGAGTCGCTGTACATCAGCCGTCGTCAGCAACTGCACGACGAAATCGGCGGCCTGCAGGAGCAGTTGATTCAGCGCCAGCAGGAGCTGCGTGAGTTCAGCTCCAAGCAGGCGCAGTACCGTCAGCAACTCGGCTTGCAGCGTCAGGAAATCAACATGTCCGAGCCGCTGGTGGCGCAGGGCGCGGTCTCGCCGGTGGAAGTGTTGCGCCTCAAGCGTGCCGAAGTGGAAACCCGTGGCCAGCTCGATGCGACCACGCTGGCCATTCCGCGCGCGGAATCGGCGATCAAGGAAGTGCAGCGCAAGATCGACGAAACCCGCGGCAAATTCCGCAGCGAAGCGCTGACCCAGCTCAACGAAGCGCGCACCGATCTGAACAAGGCCCAGGCCACCGGCAAGGCGCTGGAAGACCGCGTCAGCCGTACGCTGGTTACCTCACCTGTGCGGGGTATCGTCAACAAGTTGCTGGTCAACACCATCGGCGGCGTGATCCAGCCGGGCAGCGACATGGTTGAAATCGTGCCGCTGGACGACACCCTGCTGGTCGAAGCCAAGATCCGCCCGCAGGACATCGCGTTCCTGCATCCGGGTCAGGAAGCAATCGTCAAATTCACCGCCTATGACTACACCATTTACGGCGGGCTCAAGGCGCAGCTAGAGCAGATCGGTGCGGATACCATCACCGACGAAGACAAGAAAACCACTTACTACGTGATCAAAGTGCGCACCGAGCGCAGCCACTTGGGCACGGATGAAAAGCCACTGCTGATCATCCCGGGGATGGTGGCGTCGGTGGATATCATCACTGGCAAGAAGTCGGTGTTGAGCTATTTGCTCAAGCCGATCATTCGCGCGCGGGCTGAGGCGTTGCACGAGCGCTAGATTTTCGGCGCTGGTGACGGCCTATTCGCGAGCAGGCTCGCTCCCACAGGAGATTGCATTCCAACTGTGGGAGCGAGCCTGCTCGCGAAGGCGCCCGCTGGGGCGCTGCATATCCGTCGGTAAGTGACACAAATGGTCACCCACGCCCTCACCATTCGCCATATCGTTATTCATTAACGGTATTTAATTTCCAATTCTTATAGCTATAAAGTCACCCACCTGCGTACCTGCCGACCAATCGGCGCGCCGCACGACCTGAACCGACACGCAATCCAGCGTGAGTGTCTGATCGACGAGCGCGTCCATGAGCGCGCCGTGCGTGGGAGATGATTGATGTCCGCCGCTACTGCCACCGAAAGCGCCGCAACTGCCGCGCCACAAGTTTTTGAAATTCGTCCATTCAGCGGTGCCGTCGGCGCCGAGATCGTTGGCCTCGACCTCAGCCGGCCGGTCAATGATCAGGACTTCGCGCGGATTCACCGCGCGCACCTGGATCACCACGTCGTGGTCTTTCGCGATCAGCAGATTACCCCGCAACAGCAAATCGATTTCAGCCGCCGCTTCGGCGTGTTGCAGATCCACGTGCTCAAGCAATTCCTCTTGGCCAATCACCCGGAAATCCTCATCGTTTCCAACATCATCGAGAACGGCCAGAACATCGGTCTCGGTGACGCCGGCAAGTTCTGGCATTCCGATCTTTCCTATAAAGAGCTGCCAAGTCTCGGCTCGATGCTGCACGCCCAAGAGCTGCCCGCCGAGGGCGGCGACACGCTGTTCGCCGACATGCACAAAGCCTGGGACGACTTGCCCGCTGCGTTGCGCACTGCGGTCGAAGGACGTTCCGCTGCGCATTCCTATACCGCGCGCTACAGCGAAACCAAGTTCGAAGGCAACTGGCGCCCGACCCTGACCCCTGAACAGTTGGCTCAGGTCGCCGAAGTGGTGCATCCGGTGGTGCGCACCCATCCGGAAAACGGCCGCAAGGCCTTGTTCGTCAGCGAAGGCTTCACCACGCGAATTGTCGGTCTGCCGGAAGACGAAAGTCGTCAGTTGCTCGGCGAACTCTTCGCCCACAGCGTGCTGCCGCAAAACATCTACCGCCATCAGTGGGAACCGCATGACCTGGTGTTCTGGGACAACCGCTCGCTGATTCACCTCGCCGCCGGCTGTCCCGCGCATCTGCGCCGCAAGCTGTATCGCACGACCATTCAGGGCGACGCGCCTTTCTGATTTGCCGGAGATCGATCATGAACGCCCCTTTGCAAGGCCACGCGGCCAGCAACCCGATCGCCCGCAGCGAAGCCTTGCTGGCCGTCGATCACGTCAGCCTTGAATACCGCACGCCGCAGCGAGTGGTGCGCGCTACCCATCAAGTCAGTTTCGCCGTCGACCCGGCTGATCGTTTCGTCCTGCTCGGCCCGTCCGGTTGCGGGAAATCGACCTTGCTCAAGGCGGTCGCCGGGTTCATCCGGCCTTGCGAAGGCGAGATCCGCCTGCAAGGCCAGCGCGTCGATGCGCCGGGGCCGGACCGCATTGTAGTGTTTCAGGAATTCGACCAGTTGCCGCCGTGGAAAACCGTCAAGCAGAACGTGATGTTCCCGCTGCTCGCCTCGCGCACCTTGAACAAGAAAGAAGCCGAAGAGCGTGCGTTGCACTATCTGGAAAAGGTCGGCCTCGCAGCATTCGCCGACGCCTATCCACACACCTTGTCCGGCGGCATGAAAGCGCGGGTAGCGATCGCCCGGGCCTTGGCCATGCAACCGAAAATTCTTTTGATGGACGAACCCTTCGCTGCACTCGATGCGTTGACCCGCCGCAAGATGCAGGAGGAGTTGCTGCTGCTCTGGGAAGAGGTGCGTTTCACCCTGCTGTTCGTCACTCATTCGATCGAAGAAGCCTTGGTGATCGGCAATCGCATCCTCTTGCTGTCGCCGCATCCGGGGCGGGTGCGCGCCGAAGTGCACAGCCATCAATACGATTTGCACAGCCTCGGCGGCGTGGCGTTTCAGGAGTCGGCGCGGCGCATTCATCGTCTGCTGTTCGATGAGGGCCAAGCGCCGGAGACCGAACGTGATCACGACTTCAACGATATTCGCATCGCCTATTGAGCGGCCAGGAGGACTACCCGATGAGCCATTCATCATCCGTGCGTGAAGAATTCGAAGCGGTGCTCGAGCCGCTGACCGCAGTGCCGGTCGAGCGCGAGTTGCCGCTTGGCACGCGCCTGTGGCAACAGGGCTGGTTGCGCAAAAGCCTGATCCTGATTGTGCTGGCGATCATCTGGGAGGTGGTCGCGCGGATTCAGAACAATGACCTGATGC
>NZ_JH635998.1:1985056-1997619 GCF_000257605.1 Pseudomonas sp. R62 | reverse complement strand
CCGAGTTTTCTGCAAACCGCGCATGCCTTGTTGGACGGGCTGCTCAGTGGCGAGTTGCCGGCCAAGGTTTGGATATCTTTGGTGGTGCTGATCAAGGGCTACCTGATCGGCATCGTCCTCGCGTTCGCCCTGACGACATTGGCGGTCTCGACCCAGTTGGGACGTGATCTGCTCAGCACCATGACTTCGATGTTCAATCCGTTGCCGGCGATTGCCCTTCTGCCGCTGGCGCTGCTCTGGTTCGGATTGGGGCAGAACAGTCTGATTTTCGTGCTGGTGCATTCGGTGCTGTGGGCGCTGGCGCTGAACACCTATGCCGGATTTCTCGGCGTCTCCGAGACGCTGCGCATGGCCGGGCGCAATTATGGTCTCAAGGGGTTGCGCCTTGTGTTGTTCATACTGATCCCGGCGGCACTGCCGTCGATTCTCGCCGGTTTGAAGATTGGCTGGGCGTTTGCCTGGCGCACCTTGATCGCAGCCGAATTGGTGTTTGGCGCAACCAGTGGCAAGGGCGGGCTGGGCTGGTACATCTTCCAGAATCGCAATGAGCTGTACACCGACAAGGTGTTTGCCGGGTTGGCGGTGGTGATCCTGATTGGTCTGCTGGTGGAGAATCTGGTGTTTGCCACCCTTGAGCGGGTGACCGTCAAGCGCTGGGGTATGCAGCGCTGACCTGAAAAGATCGCAGCCTTCGGCAGCTCCTACATGGGAAAACCATCCTCTGTAGGAGCTGCCGCAGGCTGCGATCTTTTGATCTGCTAGCATTGCGCCCGGATCAATCCAGATCAGCCAAGAGTGCTCAGCATGCAACTCCCGGACATGAACCTTCTGGTCGCCCTCGATGCCTTGCTCGACGAGGGCAGTGTGGTCGGCGCGGCGCGGCGGATGAACCTCAGCCCGGCGGCCATGAGCCGCACGCTGACGCGGATTCGCGAAGCCATCGGCGATCCGATTCTGGTGCGCGCCGGGCGTGGCCTGGTGCCGACCCCCAAGGCCCTCGAACTGCGCGAACAGGTGCGCGACGTGGTCGAGCAGGCGGCGCTGCTGTTTCGCTCCGCCGATAGCGTCGAACTGGGCACCTTGCGTCGACGCTTCAGCATTCGCGCCAATGATTTCTTCGTCGGCGTTTACGGCGGCAAGCTGTTCGATACCCTCGACCAACTCGCCCCGCATTGCGAATTGCGCTTCGTCCCGGAAGGCGATGGCGACGATGAAGCGCTACGCGAAGGGCGCATCGATCTGAGCGTCAGCAACACTCGTCCGCTTACGCCGGAAGTGAAAGTGCAGAACCTGTTCTCCACGCATTTCGTCGGCCTGGTGCGCGAGAATCATCCGTTGCTCGATGGCGAAATCACCGCTGAGCGCTACGCCGGTTTTTCCCACATCAGCATGTCGCGACGTGGCATCGCTCGCGGCCCGATCGACACGGCGTTGAATGCGTTGGGGCTGGAGCGCCGGGTGGCGGTGATCGCGCCGAGTTTCCATGCAGCAATGTTTGCCTTGCCCGACTCCGACCTGATCCTGCCGGTGCCCAAAGAAGCACTGCTCAGCGTGCGGCGGCTGGGCCTGAAACTGCGTTCATTCGATCTGCCGATTCCGCTGCCTATGCTGATGCTGACCCAGGCCTGGCACCCGCGCTTCGACAAGGACCCGGCCCACCGCTGGCTGCGTGAAACCCTCAAGACCTGCTGCGATGAAACGTGGCTGGCGGCACAGCCATAAATCATCAGACACCATCGAATCCTGTGGGAGCGAGCCTGCTCGCGAAGGCGTCGAATCAGTCACCTCAATGGCGACTGGTCCACCGCTTTCGCGAGCAGGCTCGCTCCCACATAGGCATTTACCGTTGTGTCTGATGCACTTATAACCTGCCAATAAGTCAATTTTCGTCAGCATCAAGCCCCACTAAAATGCTCCGGTATTTTTACCCCCGGAGCTTTTCATTCATGACATCCCTGACGGTTCCGGCGCCTCTCGCCGCGACCAGCCCGGCGACGGCGGCTGCGCCACCGGTGTTCGGGGCGCGGATCATCATTGGTCTGGTAGGCGTGCTGTTGGCCGTGCTGGTCTCGGGCCTCAACGAGATGGTCACCAAAGTCGCACTCGCCGATATTCGCGGCGCGCTGCACATCGGCTATGACGAAGGCACCTGGCTGGTTGCCAGCTACACGGCCACGTCGGTCGCGGCCATGGCCTTCGCGCCGTGGTGCTCGGTGACCTTCTCGCTGCGCCGCTTCACCCTCTGCGCGATCGGCCTGTTTACCTTGCTCGGCGTGCTGTGCCCGTTCGCCCCGAACTACGAAAGTCTGCTGCTGATGCGCATCCTCCAAGGCCTCGCCGGCGGTGCATTGCCGCCGATGCTGATGACCGTCGCACTGCGCTTTCTCCCAGCGAACATCAAACTGTACGGATTGGCCGGCTACGCACTGACCGCGACTTTCGGCCCGGGACTCGGCACGCCGCTGGCCGGTCTGTGGACTGAATACGTCGGCTGGCAATGGACGTTCTGGCAGATCATCGTGCCGTGCCTGATCGCGATGGCCGCAGTGGCTTACGGATTGCCCCAGGATCCGCTGCGGCTGGAACGTCTCAAGACGTTCAACTGGAAAGGCCTGCTGCTGGGCTTTCCAGCGATCTGCATGCTGGTGATCGGTCTGTTGCAGGGCAATCGACTGGACTGGTTCGAGTCGAATCTGATCTGTGGATTACTCGGTGCCGGTTCGCTGCTGCTGGTGGCTTTTATGATCAATGAATGGTCGCAGCCGATTCCGTTTTTCAAGCTGCAGATGCTCGGCATCCGCAACCTGCTGTTCGCCCTGATCACCCTCGCCGGGGTGTTGATCGTGCTGCTGGCGGTGGTGTTGATTCCGTCGAGTTATCTGGCCCAGGTGCAGGGTTATCGTCCTGCGCAAACCGCGCCGATCATGCTCATTGCCGCGCTGCCGCAGTTGATCGCGCTGCCATTGGTGGCGGCGCTATGCAACTTGCGCTGGGTCGATTGCCGCTGGGTGCTCGGCATGGGTCTGAGCATGCTCGCGCTGTCCTGCCTCGGCGGTTCACACCTGACTTCGGCGTGGATTCGCGATGACTTCTACGTCCTGCAATGGCTGCAGATTTTCGGCCAGCCGATGGCGGTGTTGCCACTGCTGATGTTGTCGACCGGCAGTATCACGCCGATGGAAGGGCCGTTCGCGTCGGCGTGGTTCAACACCGTCAAAGGCCTGGCTGCCGTGGTTGCCACCGGCGTCATCGAAGCGCTGACCACCGCGCGCCTGCATTTCCATTCAACCATGTTGGTCGACAGCCTCGGCAATTCGCCGCTGGCCGATCACAGCGATCCGGGCCTCGCTCACCGCGTGCACGAGCAGGCGGTGGTGCTGACTTCGTCCGATTTGTACCTGTGCATGGCCGGCGTCGCTGTGGCGTTGATCCTGCTGATTTTCTGGCTGCCGACGCGGATTTATCCGCCGCGCGCGCCGACCTGATCGCTGTACTGAAACTGAAGGTTTTTTATGACTCAATCCAAGCAAAAACTCGCGGTGGCCGTGGCTGCCGCGCTGGCGGTGGGCGTGCTGGTGTACCTGGCAATGCCCGGGCTGTTCGGCCAACGCACCGAGCAAACCACCAACGACGCCTTCGTCTCCGCCGACTACACGCTGGTGGTGCCGCGCGTGGCCGGGTTCATCAAGCAGGTGCTGGTCGAAGACAACCAGCAGGTCAAGGCCGGGCAGTTGCTGGCGCTGATCGATGACCGTGATCTGCGCGCAGCGGCGGAAGCGGCGGATGCGCAAACCCTGGTCGCGCGGGCGCAGTTGCAGAACGCCAACGCGACTCTCGAGCGGCAGGCGTCGCTGATTGCTCAGGCGCAGGCCACCGTGGTCTCGGCCAAAGCGGAAATGGCTTTTGCGCAGCAGGAACTGAACCGCTACAACCACCTCGCCGGTGTCGGTGCCGGTACCGTGCAGAACGCGCAGCAGGCGCGCACGCGCATCGATCAGGCCTCGGCGCGCCTCGACACCGCGACGGCGAAACTGGCGGCCGAACGCAAACAAGTCGAAATCCTCACTGCCCAGCGCAACGCCGCTGAAGGCAATCTGAAACACGCGCAGGCGGCACTGGAAATCGCCAGTTTCAACCTCTCTTACACGCGCATTACCGCGCCGCAGGACGGCATGATCGGCGAGCGCGCGGTGCGTGTCGGTGCCTACGTCACCCCGGGCAGCAAACTGTTGGCGGTGGTGCCGTTGCAGCAGGCTTATGTGGTGGCCAATTTTCAGGAAACCCAGTTGACCGACGTGCAGCCCGGGCAGGATGTGCAAGTGCGGGTCGACAGCCTTGGCGGCGAAGCCTTGAGCGGTCGCGTCGAGAGCATTGCGCCGGCAACTGGCGTGACCTTCGCGGCGGTGAAACCGGATAACGCCACCGGTAATTTCACCAAGGTTGTGCAACGGATTCCGGTGAAGATCGTGCTGGAACCGGGCCAGCCACTGGCTGAGCGCTTGCGGGTGGGGATGTCGGTCGAGGCGAGCATTGATACCGCCAGCTCAAAGGCGTCCGGGCGCGAGGTGACGCAGCGATGATCGGTGTTGAATCGGCTGCCGCCTTCGCGAGCAGGCTCGCTCCCACATTTTTTAATGCGTTCCCCCCTGTGGGAGCGAGCCTGCTCGCGAAAAAGCCAGTGGCAGCAGCTAACCTTCAGTGCCTTGCTCACGATGAGTCTCACCGCCTGCACTGTCGGCCCAGACTTCCAGAAACCCGAAGCCCCTCAGCCTGCCGACTGGGCCAAACCCGCCAGGTCCGCCCCAAGCCAGGCCGTCAGCGAACCGCTGAACGAACGCTGGTGGGAAACCTTCCACGACCCGCAACTTTCCGCGCTCACCCAGCGCGCGCTGAACAGCAACCTCGACCTGCAACTGGCCAGCAGCCGCCTGCAACAAAGCCGCGCCGCGCGTCAGGTGATCACCGCCGAGCGCTATCCGCACAGCTCTGCCACCGGCAGCTACGGGCGCAAACGCAACAGTGGCAAAGGCTTGAACGATCCATCGGGAAATAACGGCGACGAGGCTTTCAATCTGTGGGATGCCGGTTTCTCCGCCTCATGGGAACTGGACTTCTGGGGTCGCGTGCGCCGTGAAACCGAAGCCGCTGATGCCAATCTCGAAGTGGCAGAAAACGACCGTCGTGACGTACTGCTGACGGTGCTTGCCGACACCGCGCAAAACTACATTCAGCTGCGCGGGGTGCAGAACGCCCGCGCCGTCACCGAGCAGAACCTCGACGTCGCTCGCCACAGCCTGAAACTCTCGCAGTTGCGGCTGGCCGATGGCGTGGCCACCGACCTGGACGTCGCCGAAGCCGCCGCGCAAGTCGCCGCCATCGAGGCACGGCTGCCGGCGCTCGAGCAGCGTCAGGCGCAACTGATCAACGCGATCAGTCTGCTGATGGGCGAACAGCCGCAGGCCCTCGCTCAAGCGTTATCCACAGACGCGGCAGTGCCGCAGTCGCCACTGCAAGTCGCCATCGGCCTGCCGTCGCAATTGGCCGAACGCCGCCCCGATATCCGCCAGGCCGAAGCGCGTCTGCACGCCGCCACCGCCAACATCGGCGTGGCCGAGGGCGATTTCTATCCGCGCATCACCCTGTCCGGCAACCTCGGTTCCCAGGCCATGCAGCTGAGCGATTTCGGTTCATGGGGCTCGCGTGCCTTTGCCATCGGCCCGCAATTCAGCTTGCCGTTGTTCGACGGCGGACGCCTGCGCGGCATGCTGCAACTGCGCGAAGCCCAGCAACAAGAAGCGGCCATCGCCTACCAGCAAACCGTGCTGCGCGCCTGGCATGAAATCGACGATCAACTGACCGCCTACAACGCCAGCCAGCGCCGTCGCGACAGCCTCGCCGAAGCCGTGCATCAGAACCAGATCGCCCTGCGTACTGCGCAACAGCAATACATCGAAGGCGTGGTCGATTTCGTCAACGTCCTCACCGTGCAAAGCGCCTTGCTCGCCACGCAGGAACAATGGGTGGAAAGCTCGACCGGCGTTTCCCTGGCGATGATCGGTTTGTACAAGGCGCTCGGCGGCGGATGGCAGTCGGTTTATCCGGCAGCGCAACTGGCCGCAGGCTCACTTGACGTCGCCAGACCCTGAACCCGCCGCGACAGCTATGATCAACTCCACTGCAGCGAACGGCGCAACGCCGGACCTGAATTGCAGAGGAGTTGCATCATGGAAAATCCGCAGCACAGTCTACCGGCCCTGTTCAAACAACTCGGCCTCGATGACGATCCGACCGGCATCGACCAATTCATCGCCAGCCATTCGCCGCTCAAGCCGGATTTGCATCTGGCTGACGCGTTTTTCTGGACGGCAGGTCAGGCGCAGTTTCTGCGCGAGGAGATTCTGGATGATGCGGACTGGGCGGAGGTGGTGGATCAGTTGAATGTGATGTTGCGTAAGGGGCGGGCTGATTACTTCGGCTGAGGCCAAGTCCGTGCCGTATGCACCAGCGCCATGATCCAGACGGCATCTCTCTCCGTTTGATAGACAAGACGGTAACTGGGATGCGGAATCAGCTCACGCGTACCGGCAATGATGCCGGCACGGCCAATCAACGGATTGTCGGAAAGGCGATGAACCGCTTCGCTGAAGCGCAGATCCATTTCGATGGCCGCTCTTGGGTTGGCGGCCTGCAAGTAGTCCCAAATGTCTGCACGATCCTGTGCGGCGGCTGGCGTCCATATGATTTTCATAGGTGATCTTCTGCCTGCCTGCGCTTTGCCGCGAACGCTGCTTCTACGTCTTCGTTGTTCAATCCGTCTCCGGCACGTACGGATTCCCGAGCGATTTCAACCTTGCGTTGCAGGAACGCTTCATATTCGCGGGCCTCTCGCTGGGTTTGAACATACTGACGCATCATGTCTCGCATGATTTGCGACGCCGGCCGGTGTGCCGCTTCGGCTTCCGCCATGAACTCCTCCCGCAGCTCCGGCTCCAGTTTCATTGTGAAAACGGCTTGTTTTGACATGTTGGGCTCCTGAATTTGGTGATGACAACGTATATACCTTGTCAGTATCGATGGAGAAAGCTTTGAGTCAGATAGGGCGACTAACGGAGAGATTTGTTTCAAAACTTGACTGAAATTCCCCTCCAATGCGATATTGATAGTTAGCAAACTAACAGTGTCCGTTATCCCGTGTCCGATTCCCTCGACAGTCTCCAGATGAACATCAGCAGCGCCATGGTGGTGGCCGCCCGGCATTGGCGGAAGATCTGCCAGACCACGCTGGTCAACTATGGAATTTCCGAAGCCTGCGCCGTGCCCTTGTTGATGATCGGCCGCTTGGGCGAGGGCGTGCGTCAGGTACAAGTCGCCCAGGCTGCGGGGATGGAGAGTCCTTCGCTGGTGCGCTTGCTCGATCAGCTGTGCCACGCCGGTTACGTCTGTCGCACCGAAGATGCGCAGGATCGCCGGGCCAAGTGCCTGAGCCTGACCGATACCGGCCGCGAGCTGGTGCAGGCGGTGGAGGCCGAGCTGGTGCGCTTGCGTCATGAGGTGCTGGAAGGCATCGAGCGCAGCGATCTGGAAGCTACGCTTCGGGTACTGAGGGCTTTTGAGGCGGCGAGTTCGCCTGTGGTGGTCAATTCTTGAACGGTTTTTTCACTGGCATGCCGCCGGCCCGTGACTGGTTTTACGGGGTCCGTACCTTTGCAGCGTCGATGATTGCGTTGTACATCGCCTTGCTCATGCAAATGCCGCGTCCGTATTGGGCGATGGCCACGGTGTACATTGTCTCCAGCCCGTTTCTCGGCCCGACCAGTTCCAAAGCGCTATACCGCGCGGCGGGCACTTTCCTGGGCGCGGCGGCGGCGGTGCTGTTCGTGCCGATGTTCGTACAGAGCCCCTATGTGCTGGTGGTGGTGATCGCGTTGTGGACCGGCATTCTGCTGTTCATGTCCCTGCATCTGCGCACGGCCAACAGCTATGCGCTGATGCTGGCCGGCTACACCTTGCCGCTGATTGCCCTGCCGGTGGTCGATAATCCGCTGGCGGTGTGGGACGTGGCCGAGGCGCGTACCGAAGAGATTTTCCTTGGCATCGCCGTCGCTGCGGTGGTCGGTGCGATGTTCTGGCCGCGACGGCTGGCGCCGGTGTTCAACGATGCCGTGAGCAAGTGGTTCGCCGATGCGACGAGCTACAGCCTGAAGTTTCTCAGCCGCGATGTGCAGCCGGAAGAAGTCACCGCGCTGCGCATGGCCATGGTCGCCAACTTCAACAGCCTCGAGTTGATGATCGGCCAGTTGCCCCACGAAGGCGCGCGGCCACAAACCGTGCGCAACACCAAGGAACTGCGCGGGCGGATGATTCACCTGTTGCCGGTGATCGATGCCCTTGAGGATTCGCTGTACGCCCTCGAACGCCGCACCCCGGAACTGGTGGAAAAATTCCAGCCGTTGCTGACCGCGACCCGGGAATGGCTGGCCTACGCGGACGCCAACCTTGAGCGCTGGCAAGCACTCAGAGATCAACTCGACGCGTTGCAACCGAGCGCCGAAGCGCTGGAGGAGCGCAAACAGTTGCTGTTCTCCAACGCGATCTACCGCCTCGGTGAATTCATCGATCTGTGGCAGGACTGTCGCAGCCTGCAGGATGCGATTCTGTGCGAGCGCCAGGACAGCTGGCGCGCGGTCTACCGGCATTGGCGCCTGGGCCGGTTGACGCCGTTCATCGATCGCGGACTGATGCTCTACTCGGTGACCTCGACCATTCTGGCGATCATCGTTGCTTCGGTGCTGTGGATCCTGCTCGGCTGGCCGGACGGCGGCAGCGCGGTGATCCTGGCAGCGGTGGCGTGCAGCTTCTTTGCCTCGATGGACGACCCGGCGCCGCAGATTTACCGGTTCTTTTTCTGGACCGGGATGTCGGTGCTGTTCGCCAGCCTTTATCTGTTTCTGATTCTGCCCAACCTGCACGACTTCCCGATGCTGGTGCTGGCGTTTGCCGTGCCGTTCATTTGCGTCGGCACGCTGACCGTGCAGCCGCGATTCTACCTCGGCATGCTGCTGACGCTGGTCAATACCTCGTCGTTCATCAGTATTCAGGGCGCCTACGACGCTGACTTTTTTGCCTTTGCCAACTCCAACCTCGCCGGGCCGCTGGGGCTGTTGTTCGCTTTCATCTGGACGCTGGTGGCGCGACCGTTCGGCGCCGAGCTGGCGGCCAAGCGTCTGACCCGGTTCAGCTGGAAAGACATTGTCAGCATGACCGAGCCAGCCAGCCTCGCCGAGCATCGGCATTTGGGCGTGCAGCTGCTCGATCGGCTGATGCAGCACCTGCCGCGTCTGGCCCTGACCGGTCAGGACACCGGTATTGCCATGCGTGAAGTGCGTGTCGGTCTGAATATGCTCGATCTGCTTGCCTACACCCCGCGCGTCACCGGCGTGCCAAACGCCCTGTTGCGACAAGTGGTGGGCGAGGTCGGTGAGTATTTTCGCGCGTGCCTCAAAGCCGACGAACGCCTGCCGGCACCGAGCGGTCTGCTGATGACCCTTGATCGCACCCGACGTGCGCTGAACGGCCAGGGCGACGATGAAACCCGTCGACACCTGCTGCACGCCTTGAGCGGTCTGCGTCTGGCCTTGCTGCCCGGCGTCGAGTTCGTCTCCAGCGCCGAGCCCGAAGAACCGCTGCCCGATGGAGCGCCCCTATGATCGGTGATCTGGATATCAGCGGCATTTTCCTGCCGACCCTGCTGGTGCTGATGGGCATTACTTACGTGCTGTTTTTGTTGGTGCATGGCGTGCTGCAACGCCTGCACTTTTACCGTCTGGTCTGGCACCGGGCATTGTTCAACGTGGCGCTCTACGCCGTGCTGCTGTACGGCGTGGACTCACTCAGTCGATACCTGATGACATGAAAAAACCGTTTCTGACCATCGGTCGCGTGGTTCTGACCCTGCTGATCGTGACTTTTGCCGTTGTCCTCGTCTGGCGCATGGTGATGTATTACATGTTCGCGCCGTGGACCCGCGACGGCCACATTCGCGCCGACATCATCCAGATCGCCCCTGACGTTTCCGGGCTGATCCAGCAGGTCGAGGTAAAGGACAACCAGTTGATCAAACGTGGCCAGGTGCTGTTCAGCATCGACCAGGACCGCTTCAAGCTGGCCCTGCGCCAGGCCAAGGCCGCCGTTGCCGATCGCGAAGAAACCCTCGCCCAGGCGCAGCGTGAAGCCAAGCGTAACCGTGGCCTCGGCAATCTGGTGCCGGCCGAACAGCTGGAAGAAAGCCAGTCGCGCGTCGCCCGTGCACAGTCGGCATTGGCCGAAGCCTTGGTGGCGGTCGATAGTGCGCAGCTCAACCTTGATCGTTCGGTGATCCGCAGCCCGGTCGACGGTTACGTCAACGACCGCGCGCCGCGTCCGCAGGAATTCGTCACCGCCGGGCGCCCGGTGTTGTCGGTGGTCGACAGCAACTCCTTCCACATCGACGGCTATTTTGAAGAAACCAAACTCGACGGCATCCACGTCGGGCAATCGGTGGATATCCGCGTGATCGGTGACCGCGCGCGGTTGCGCGGACATGTCGAAAGTATCGTCGCCGGCATCGAAGACCGCGACCGCACCAGCGGCAGCAACCTGCTGCCCAACGTCAACCCGGCGTTCAGTTGGGTACGCCTGGCGCAGCGGATTCCGGTGCGCATCGCTTTTGATGAGGTGCCGGCCGACTTCCGCATGATCGCCGGGCGTACCGCCACCGTGTCGATCATCGACGACCAGCATGAGGAGCCGCAGCCATGAGCAGGGCCTGGTTGATCGCCGGGTTGGGCGTGATGCTCTCGGCCTGTCAGATGGTCGGCCCGGATTATCAGGTGCCCGCCGACGCGGCGGTGCAGCGCAAGGATATTCAGGGCGAGCTGGCAGTCGCCGGCAAACCGGTGGTCTCGGCGCCGGTGCCGACCGACTGGTGGCGGCTGTATAAAGACCCGCGCCTTGATCAACTGGTGCAGCAGGCCATGGCTTCCAATACCGACCTGCGCGTGGCGGCGGCGAACCTGTCGCGGGCACGTGCTCAGGTGGATGAAGCCGAGGCCGCTGGTGGCTGGAGCGGCGGGGTGAAAATGGGCGCGCAACGTTTGCAGGAATCCGGTCAGGCGTTCCTGCTGCCGGAGAAAGTCCCGGTGGCCAATATTGCCGATATCGGCATCAGCGCTTCGTACCAGTTCGACCTGTGGGGCACCTTGCAACGCGGCATCGAAGCGGCCAAAGCCAATGCCGATGCGACTCAGGCCGCAGCCGACACGGCGCGCATCACCTTGGTGGCGGACGTGGTTCGTGCTTACACCCAGGTCTGCGCAGCCAACGAAGAGCGGGAAATCGCCGAGCACTCTCTCGATCTGCAATCGCAGAGCACCACGCTGATCCAGCGCCTGCGCGATGCCGGGCGTGGTGACGAGACTCAGGTCACCCGTTCGCAGACCCAATTCAAATCCCTGCGCGCCGACTTGCCGCGCTATGAAGCCGCGCGTCAGGCCGGGCTGTTCCGTCTGTCGATGCTGCTGGCCAAACCGGTCGAACAGTTGCCGGCAGGTACCGCCAGTTGCGCCGAGTTGCCGAAGATCGCGCAACTGGTGCCGGTCGGTGACGGCGCCGCGCTGCTCAAGCGCCGCCCGGATATTCGTCAGGCCGAGCGGCGTCTCGCAGCGGCAACCGCCGGCATCGGCATCGCCACCGGTGAGCTGTACCCGGACATCAGCATCGGCGCGACCATCGGCACCGTCGGCATCATTGATGACCTTGGCGACCCGTCGACCAACCGCTGGGGCTTTGGCCCGTCGCTGAGCTGGAAAGTACCGACCAACGGCGCCCGTGCGCGCATTCGTGAAGCCGAGGCCAACACTCAAGGCGCGCTGGCGCATTTCGACGGCGTGGTGCTCAACGCCATCCGCGAGACCCAGACCGGTCTGGCCCAGTACAGCGCGCTGCTGCAACGCCGCGATGCGCTGGCCGAAGCCGAACAGTCGGCGAAGCTCGCGGCCGAGCAGACGCACCGCTTCTTCCAGGCCGGCCGCGAGTCGTTCCTTGCCGACCTGCAAGCAACCCGCACCTACACCGATGTCACCGCGCAACTGGCCGCCGCCAACACCCAGGTCGCGATGAGCCAGATCGATTTGTTCCTCGCCCTGGGCGGTGGCTGGGAAAGCGGACGAACGAACACCTCGAGCGCCAGCAAACCCTGAGGCCGTTGCTATGCTTTGAAGTGTTGGAGGGGCGCCCCATGCCAAGCGCTCCTGCAATGCACATTGCTCGTGCTGGCCCAGGGGAAACCAATAATGAAAAACCCTTACGCTCTCGGCTTCTGGTGCGCTCTGGTGGCACTGGTGCTGCTCTCGGCCACGTATTTCTACGGGATCATGCTGGCCCACCAGATCGATACGGCGATGATCTTCCTCGACAGCGCCGTTGCACTGATCGCAGTGATGGCGATCGTCGTCGTCGCGTGGACCTCGATTCAGCTGCAACGGGTCAAGAAGCGCCAGCTCGAACGGGGCAGGATGCTCGTGCTG
>NZ_JH635998.1:1975068-1984370 GCF_000257605.1 Pseudomonas sp. R62 | reverse complement strand
AAAGTCGCCCTGCGCCGGGTCGAAACCGTGTTCGACCGCTACTTCTGGGGCAGCTACTGGCAGCCCGGGCGAACCTTCGCCGAAGTCATGGGCGAGCTCACCGGCACGCCGCTGGAAAAAAGCCTCGAAGCCCTGAAGAAGCAATGCCTGGAACTCGACAAGCAGATCGCCGATGACGGCTGGCACTGGCTGAACAACGCCCGCGAGCTGTCCGACGTCGCCACGGCCATGGCCCGCGAACGCTATCAGCTGGATTTCTGCGATGTGCGGGCGGATACCACCGGCGGAGCGGTGATCGATCGCGACTTTGAAGTGCTGGTGTATACCTGGACCGCTCGGCTGAAGAGCTTTGATCATCAGCTGGATGAAATCGAGGTTCAGTATTCCTGAAAATCCCAGGATGGGGTTTTTCTACCCTGCTGGCATAATGGCCGCAGACTTTTTTGATGGCTGCAAAACTGATGCAAGGGAATGTAAAGGTTCATCTCGACTACTTGAGCGCTGCGTTGGCCGACGCCTGTAATTTGATGCCTGAGCTTGATCAGGCCTCGCGCGCGCTCACGCTGGACGAAATCATACGCGGCGAGCTGTCCGACCATTGCTGCAAGAAGCTGTACGGGCAGAGACCCAAATCCAGCTCAACTGAGCGCGCGGTTAAGGTCGACGCCGATGAGGGCTGGCCACTACGAGTCATCGTCTGCCCTTTTCTCTTCGGCCTGCGACCGGAGCATGGCCATCCAAGCAGACTGCTGCCTGAATGCATCGCACCACTGTTCTTTTTCGGCCTGTTGCAACGCAACGGCAAGCTCAGCATTGATCCGGAAAACCTGCGACCCGTTGCGCCACGCAACTTCCTTGAGCCAAGTGCCTATCAGGTTACGGTCGGTACCGTGGAAGACGTCGACCGGGTGTATGCCCGGCTACCTCGTCCGACGGACTGGAACAGTCTTGTCTACAACGCCAGAACCTTTTGTCGTGAGGTCTGCGGGCAGGAGTGGGAAAATCTTCAGGTCGATCAGTACGAAAGGCTCAATCACCCGCTGATTCTGCTTGCAACCAGCGCCAATGGTGCAACGCAGCACATCCAGACCTTGCTCGATCATTTGCGTCACGACAGTGATGCCGCGCTGGATCTGCTCGAAACTCTCCTCAACCCTGTCACAGACAAGCCGTTGCTCACGGCCGAGCAGCAGTTGGCAGGTTCGATTGAACATCTGGGGCAAATGGAATGCCGCTATGGGCTGTCGCCATCGCAGCGTGAATCGCTGGTGCACTTTTTTTCCCTGCCGGACGCGGTGACAGCCGTCGATGGCCCTCCGGGTACCGGTAAAACCACGCTGTTGTTGAGCGTCATCGCTTCGCTGTGGATCAAACAGGCGAGGGCGCAAGAGGAGCCGCCGCTGATCGTCGCAACCTCGACGAACAATCAAGCTGTCGTCAACATCCTGGAAGCCTTCGCCAAGGTCAAGGAGCGAGATGGACCATTGACCGGTCGGTGGATCAAAGGGCTTGAGAGTTACGGTCTGTACCTGCCTGCCAAAAGCCGAGAAAACGACATGCACGGCTTCACCGTTCATGCCTTGAAAGGTATGGGCAAGAACTCGGTGCATGACTTTCAGTTGGTGGAAAAGGCCGAAGGTTTTGCGCTGGCCCTTGACCATTTTCTACAGTGCGCCCAAAACGCATTGGGACGCTTACGCGAGCCGTCGCTTGAAGGCGCAACCACCGAGCTTCATGCTCGACTCGAAGCTTGCTGCAGTCGTATCGAACGCGTCACTGAAGATCTGATCGCGCTCAATACGCTGTTCGGCGCAGTGAGTGTCTCGCAGGAAATGGCGGCACACGCACGCTCAGCGCTTGAGGGTTCGATCAACGGCGGCGTGAAAGACCTGCAGAGGGCTGCCGACGCGCTGGTGCAGGTTCAAAAGTTGAAGCTGGCCTGGAAGCTTCACGTAGAGCAGGAAAACATTTTCGTCACGTTCATGGCCTGGTGCGGGCGGAAGTCGCTGCGAAGCCGCCGCGACGATGTCTTCTTTGCTCGGGTCGCCATCGACCACAGCGAAACATTGGGAGCGCAGATCCATCATGTCGGCAGCCGCGAAGCCTTCGATGCGCTATTGGCCAAGCAAGCCGAAGCGCTCTCGAAAAACCACGAGCGGCTACAAACGCAGTTGACGACGACACGCCAGTCGCTCTCGACGCTCAACGAAACAATCGCTCGGCTGGAGAGCTTCGGCGACGCCAATGGGCAGCTTGAAACCGCAGTCATCCAGGACGCACTCGACAAAGGGCTGCGATTTGAAGCGTTCAAATGGGCGACCCATTACTGGGAAGCGCGTTATCTGCTGGAGGTCGAGCAAACGCTTGCGCGTTTTTCCAAAGTAGAGGACACCCTGTCGCCGGAGCGACTCGAGCGCCAATACCGCCGTCTGGCCAAGTTGTTTCCTTGCTCCGTGGTCACCCTTTATTCATTGCCAAACCGGTTCAGTGGCTGGAAAAGCCGGTACCTTCCCTTGCTCGATTGCATCGATCTGTTGATCGTCGACGAAGCCGGCCAGGTCGCCTCCCAGATCGGCGTTCCCGCCTTTGCGCTGGCCAAGCGGGCGATGGTTGTCGGTGACGTCGATCAAATTGCCCCGGTACATGGTTTGCCGTCCTCGATCGATCTGGCCAATGCTCGGCACTTCGGCCTGCTGGGCGATGGCTGGGAGGCGTTTTGCGAATCGGGCAGATCAGCTTCAAGAGGCAATCTGATGCGGGTCGCCCAACAGGCTACGCCTTACACCAAGCATGCCAGGCGTGGTCGTGGCATGTTCCTCAGTGAGCATCGTCGCTGTTGGCGCGAAATCATCGAGATCTGCAATGAGCTGGTTTACAAACAATTGTTGCAGCCTTGCCGCGAAGAAGGCCCTCGCCGCTTCAGTCCCAGTCTGGGCTACGTCCACCTGACGGGGCTGGACCAACGTGTCGGTAAAAGCCGACGCAATCAGGTCGAGGCACAGGTGATTGCTCATTGGTTGCAGGAACATCGAGCAGGCATCGAGGCTTCTTTCGCCGAAGACAAAAAAGCTTTCAAGGATCTGGTGGCGGTCGTCACGCCGTTCGCGGCGCAGACCTCGGCAATTCGTCAGGCGCTGGATCACAGTCTCGGTGCCGGACACGGCATAACGGTAGGCACCGTTCACAGTCTGCAGGGCGCTGAGCGCCGGCTGATTATATTTTCACCGACCTATGGTCTGGATACCGAACCCGGGTCGCCTTTTTTCGACAAGGATGCAGGTTCTCTTTTGAACGTTGCTATCTCTCGGGCACAAGACGCGTTTCTGGTGTTTGGCAACATGAACCTCTTCAACCCGGTCGGAACAACCCCGTCGGCGATTCTCGGCCGGCATTTGTTCAAGGACGAGCGCAATGAACTCAAGGGAATCCCCCTGCAATGGCTGGTGCCGGCCTATAACCCGTATTTCACCGAGAAAATCAGCGATCTGGAAGGTCACAGGCAAACCCTGCGATCAGCCTTCGAAAGCGCCCGAGAGCGTCTGATCATCGTGTCTCCCTATCTTACGAAGGATGCAATCAGGCAGGATCAGGTACCGACGCTGATCCGCGAGGCATGCACCCGTGGCGTCAGCGTCGTGGTCATCAGCAGTCGTGAATTGTGCAGTGCCGAGCTGACAAAAGCGCAAGCTTTCGAAGAGTGTGTCCGGTTGCTTGAAGAGGCCGGAGCGAAGTTCAGAAACACGCAGGTGCGCAGTGTGCACAGCAAGATGCTTCTGGTGGATGACGCATGGCTCGCCGTGGGATCGTTCAACTGGCTTTCCTCGGTGCGTCAGTCATCCAGCGTTTACAGCTATTACGAATCGAGCATCCGCTATGACGGCCAGTCTGCGTCGGCAATGATTCAGGACAGCATGAAGGACCTGCGGCACCTTTTAGGGGCAAAACCGTCTCAGGTTTCGGTATGACCGGCACAGCCGTATGGCCGGATTAAAAAGCCAACCACTCCGAGTGGCGGATGCTAACCTTCCCGTCACTTTTGCACAGTCGAGCCGCGACCCGATCCCGGGTTCAAGGAAGACGACTTCATCCACAGCCACGGAAACCGATCAGGTCATTCATGAATAAATCAGCAGGCGTGCTTCTCGGAATTGTTGTTGCCATTGGCGCGATCAGCGCAGGCGGGGCCTGGTACACCGGGACCAAGATCGAAGGCGTGCTGAACAACGCCGTGACCAACGCCAACAAAGAGTTGCAGACCGCCATGGCCGGCTCCAACGGCACCGCGTCGCTGGAACTGGTGTCGCTGGAACGCCACACCTTCACCAGCACCGCGCACTATCGTCTCAAGGGCGAGGGCGAGATGTTCGGCGATGCGCCGGTCGAGCTGCTGTTCGTCGACCACATCGAACACGGCCCGCTGCCGTTCTCGCGTCTGGTTTCGCTGAAGTGGCTGCCGGTCATGGCCACCAGCAACTACGAGCTGGAAAAGAGCCCGTCCACGGAAAAATGGTTCGCCGCCACCAACGGCGCCGCGCCGCTCAAGGGCGTGACCAACATCGGTTACGACGAATCGACCACCAGCACCCTCAACCTGGTGCCGTTCGAAACTGCGCTGGATGAGCAATCGAGCCTGAAATTTTCCGGTCTGAGCATGGACATCGCCGCCAGCGCCCAGGCGCAGAAAGTCAAGGCCGACGGCTACATGGACAACCTGAAACTGGTCACCGTGTCGGAAGACCAGGCGCCGGTGCAGGTCGAGCTCAACGGCCTGACCCTGGCCAGCAACCTCGCCAAGAGCAGCTACGGCTACTACACCGGGGAAAACACCCTGGAAGTGACCAGCAGCAAAACCACCTTCGGCGCCAAGCCGATGGTGCTGGGCGTGAAGAACTTCGAAATGAAGAACCGCACCGAAGAAAGCGGCAGCAACGCCTCGGGGCGTGCCGACTACAAAATCGGCGAAGTGACGCTCAACGACAAGAAAGTCGGTTCGGCGGCCATGGCCATGAGCCTGAAGAACCTCGACATTCCGTCGACCATGTCGCTGATGCAGATCTACCAGACCAAATTGCAGCCGTATGAAAAAGCTGCCGCCGAAGCTGCCGCACAGGGGTTGCCGGCACCGGAGCTGAATCTGACCGAAGCGGAAAACGCCCAGGTCAAAGCCGATCTGCAGAAGTTGCTGGCGGCCGGCCCGCAATTGGCGCTGGAGAACCTGTCGTTCAACACCGCCAACGGTGAAAGCCGCGCCAATCTGGTGATCGACCTGACCAAGCCGCAATCGATGGACCTGCCGCCGGATCAACTCGGCAAGCAACTGATCGCGCTGCTCGACCTGAACATTCAGGTGTCCAAGCCGATGCTCGTCGATTTGCTCAGCGTGCAGGCGCAACTCGATGGCCAGACTGACGCCAAAGCCATCGTCGATCAGTCCAAGGAAGCGGCAGACATGTTCGCCGGCATGGCGGTCGGCTCGCAATTGGCTGTCGCCGACGGCACCAACGTGGTGACCAAACTGCATTACGCGGCCAATCAGGTCGAATTCAACGGCCAGAAGATGACCGTCGAGCAGTTCATCGGCTTCCTCATGAGCAAGTTTGCCGGCGTCACCCAAGAGCAATAAGCCCACCGCGCGCCCTCCAGACGCCCGGCCCCTGTGTAAACAGGCGCCGGGCGTTTTGCTGTACGGGTTTTGTACAGACAGGCCGATTCTGAACAATTATTGCGTTGTGAAAATTCGACTACGCTTGCGTGCAGACTGCCTCACCAAGCTTGGCCGAGGGCTGTCATCGTCGGCCACCGTTACGAATGGGCAAGGAGGGCATTGCGACCCGGCTGGCCATGTAAGGATGCTGACAAATGCCGCGTATTGATGGCCCTGTATTACATCGTGGTTTGCGCCCTTTGTTCCGATTCGCCCTGTGCAGCCAGTTGCTCTGGCCAGTGCTGGCGCTGGCCGACACACCCTACGACGAGATGGTGCGCGATGCCCGCGCCGGGCACTACACGCCTGCGCTGACGGTTTTGCGTCAGGTGCCGCCGGGCCAGGCCAGCGACGGCCAGGTCAGCGATCACCTGCAAATCGCCAGTTGGGCCGGGCTCGATGCCGAAGTGGTCAAGGTCTATGAAACCCAGGGTCGCGACCGCGTCCTGCCGGTGCAGGCACTGACCGCCGCCGCGCGTGCCTATCGCAACCTCAAGCGCTGGGATCAGGCTACCCAGGTCTACAACAAGGCGCTGGCGCTGGAGCCGGACAACGCTGACCTGCAACTGGGCCTCGCGCTGACTCAGGCCGATGCCGGCAAGCCCGATCAGGCCGTCACCCGCGCCCAGGCGCTGGTCGCCGCCAAACCCGACGATCCGTCACGCCGCCTGGCCTTGGGCTATGCCCTCGGCCGCGCCGGCAAACAATACGATGCGCTGTTTGAATTCGATCAAGCCTTCATCCGCGCCGGCAACAAACCGGAAGTCGCCCGCGAGTACGTGGTCGCGCTGCAAAAGGCCCGTCTGCCTGAACCGGCGCTGCGTCTGGCCAGTCAACGTCCCGGCCTGATTGATCCGGTGACCTTGCGCCGGCTCGAAGGCGATCTCGCCGCCGAACGCGTGCGCCTTGCCGAACTGGCCACCCGCAGCGAGAAGGAACGCTACGTCATTGCCGACCGCGCGCTGGCCGATTACGACAAATTGCTCGCAACCTGGACGCCCGACGCCACTGCTCACGACGACGTGACGCGCTGGCGCATCGACCGCATGGGCGCGCTCAAGGCCCGCGCGCGCACTGCCGACGTCATCAGCGAATATCAAAAGCTGCAAGCCGAGGGCGTGGAGATTCCGACTTACGCCCTGCGTTGGGTGGCGGCGTCTTATCTGGATCAACGCGAGCCTGAGATTGCCACCGATCTGTATCGCCAGGTGCTTTCGGCGCCGGACGCCGATGTCGGTGATCGTCTCGAAGACACCACTGCGCTGTACTACGCCCTGCTGGAAAGCGACCGCGCCGACGAAGCTCGCAAGGTCGCCGAGGACGCAGCGAAAGCCCAGCGTCCGCGCGTCGAACTCAAGGGTTTGCCGGTCGGCAACCCCAACGACGAATGGATGGATGCCCAGCAACTCGCCGCCCAGGCCGGTACCTACGGTTCCGATCTTCCGCACGGCGAAGAGCGCTTGCAGACGCTGGTCGATCAGGCACCGGGCAACCTTGGCTTGCGTCTGGCCCAGGCCGATCTCTACCTCGCCCGCCAGATGCCGCGCCGCGCGGAAAGCCAGCTCAAGGAAACCGAGAGCATGGCCCCGCGCGATGCCGGCCTGGAAGTCGCTCAGGCGCGCACCGCGATGGAGTTGCAAGAGTGGCGGCAGAACGATGCGCTGGTCGACGACGTGGTCACGCGCTATCCGGACAACCGCCAAGTGCAGCGCCTGGCTCGCGAACGCGAAGTCCATGACATGGCCGAACTGCGCGTCGAAGCCTACGGCGGCAAGGCCAACGGTGGCGGCAGCGGCGATGCCGGTGCGGTCAGTGGCAGCCGTGATTTCGGTATCCAGAGCACGTTGTACAGCCCACCGATCAACGAGGACTGGCGCGTGTTTGCCGGCGCCGGTTATGCCACCGGTGATTTCGCCGAAGGCACTGGCCACCATCGTTTCCAGCGGGTCGGCCTGGAACGGCGCACCCGTGACATGACCCTCGAAGCCGAGGTGTCGAATCACGATTACGGCTTCGGTGACAAACAGGGCGCGCGCCTGGCGATTGCCCGCGACATCAATGATCACTGGCAATACGGCGGCAGCCTCGAATACCTCTCGGCGGAAACCCCGCTGCGCGCGCTCAACAGCGATATCAAGGCCAACGGCGGCAGTGCGTTCCTGCGCTGGCGCGCCAACGAAAGCCGCGAGTGGCGCGTGTCGGTCAGCCCGTCGCACTTCAGCGATGGCAACAACCGCGTCGAAGCCTTAGTGACCGGGCGCGAGGGCATCTACACCGCGCCGAACATTCAGGTCGACGCCGGCCTGGAAGTCGGCACCAGCCACAACTCGAAATCCGACGACGTGCCGTACTTCAACCCCAAGTCGGACTTCAGCGTGATGCCGCTGGTCAACGTCAATCACGTGCTCTACCACCGCTACGAGACTTCCTGGAGCCAGCAATTCCAGGCCGGCGCGGGCACCTACAGCCAGCGCGACCACGGCACCGGCGGCATGGCATTGCTCGGTTACGGCCAAAGGTACGCCTGGAACGACGTGTTCGATGTGGGCGGCATGTTCAGTGTGATCAACCGGCCTTACGACGGTGATCGGGAAACTGATCTGCGTCTGCTTGTCGACCTCACTTTCCGCTTCTAGAAGAGTTTGAAGATGCCTTTTATCTCGCGTTTCATCCTTCTGCTGGGAGCGCTGCTGATCAGCGCCTGCGCCCAGCAAGCCCCGGCCTTCGCGCCGCCCTCCGAGCGCCCGGTCGCGGCCAGTGAACAACCGTGGCCAAAAAACCATGTGCTTGGCATCGCCTATCACGATGTCGAAGACCGTGATCCCGATCAGGCCGTGGTGGCGGTGCGCACCGAGCGCATGATCGAGCAGCTCGCCTGGCTGCGCGAGAACGGCTACAAACCAGTGACCGTCGACCAGATCATGGCCGCGCGCAAGGGTGGCCTGGAGCTGCCGGCGAGAGCGGTGCTGCTCAGTTTCGACGACGGTTATGCCAGCTTCTATACCCGCGTGCTGCCGGTGCTGCGCGCCTACAACTGGCCAGCCTTGCTGGCGCCGGTGGGCACCTGGATCGACACGCCGCTCAATCAACCGGTGGATTTCGCCGGCACGCCGCGTAACCGTGACAACTTCCTGACCTGGCAGCAGATTCGCGAAATTTCCAAGTCCGGTCTGGTAGAGATCGCCGCTCACACCGATGCCAACCACAAAGGCATCCTTGGCAACCCGCAGGGCAACCTGCAACCGGCCGCCGCGACCCGGCGTTATGACCCGGTCACCAAACGCTATGAATCCGAAGCCGATTTCCAGGCACGCATTCGTACCGACGTGAAGAACATTTCCGAGAAGATCCGCAAGGCCACCGGTTACAAACCACGGGTCTGGGTCTGGCCGTACGGCACCGCCGACGGTACCTCGCTGACCGTGGTCGGTGAGGAGGGCTATGAAATGGCCCTGACCCTGGACGACGGCCTCGACACCCTCGATAACCTGATGAGCGGGCCGCGCTTTCTGGTCGCCTCCGATCCTGACGGCGAGCATTTCGCCAACAGCATCGTCTCGGTGCAGGCCGAAGCGCCGATGCGCGTGGTGCATGTCGA
>NZ_JH635998.1:1967349-1974479 GCF_000257605.1 Pseudomonas sp. R62 | reverse complement strand
CGTGGTGCATGTCGATCTCGACAACGTCTACGACCCGGACCCGGCTCAGCAGGACATCAACCTCGGCAAACTGGTGCAGCGCGTGGCTGACCTCGGCGCCAGCACGGTGTTCCTGCAAGCCTTCGCCGATCCCAAGGGCGATGGTCTGGTGCATTCACTGTACTTCCCCAACCGTCACTTGCCGATGCGCGCCGACCTGTTCGACCGCGTCGCCTGGCAACTGCGCACCCGTGCCCATGTGAAAGTCTTTGCATGGATGCCGGTGCTGAGTTTCGAACTGGATTCGAAACTGCCGCGTGTAACCCGCTGGGACCCGAAAACCGCCATCACCTCGGTCGATCCGAAGCAGTACAAACGCCTGTCACCGTTCAATCCCGAAGTGCGCAAGATCATCGGTGAAATCTATGAAGACGTGGCGCGGCTGACCTCGGTCGATGGCATTCTCTACCACGACGATGTGGTGCTCTCGGATTTCGAAGACGCCAGCCCGGATGCTCTGAAGGCCTACGCCGCTCAAGGTCTGCCGGGTTCGATTGCCGCGCTGCGCGACGATCCGGCGGCGATGCAACGCTGGACGCGTTTCAAGAGCCGCTACCTGATCGACTTCACCAACGAACTGACCGCGAAGGTCCGTGCGATTCGCGGCCCGCAAGTGCTGACCGCACGCAACATTTTCGCCGAGCCGATGCTCAATCCTCAAAGCGAAGCGTGGTTCGCGCAGAACCTCGATGACTTCCTCGCCACCTACGACTGGACGGCGCCGATGGCCATGCCATTGATGGAAAAACAGACACTGGCCGAGTCCGGCCCGTGGCTGGAAGAACTGGTCGCCACGGTGAAGAAACGCCCCGGGGCACTCAACCGCACCGTGTTCGAATTGCAGGCGCGCGACTGGAACCAGAAGGATCAGGCCGATATCGATGCCGTGCATCTGGCGGACTGGATGGGCCGGCTCAAGCGCCAGGGCGCGACCAGTTTCGGTTACTACCCGGACAACTTCCTCGACAACCTGCCAGACCTGAAAACCGTAAGGCCTGCACTCTCCAACAAATGGAATCCATAACATGCTGGATAGACTGTTAGCCCTGCTTGTTCTGGCGATTGTCCTTGGCGTTCCGCTGGGGCTGATCTTCCTCGTGACCGGCCAGTTCCTGATGTCGTTCGTGTTCTTCTACCCGCTGTTCATGTCCGGGTTGTGGATCGCCGGCGGTCTGTATTTCTGGCTGCACTGGGAGCGCCACTGGCCATGGCAGGACGACACGCTGCCGCCGCCGCTGGAAGGCGAGCCGCTGATTTCGATCCTGATTCCTTGCTACAACGAAGGCGATAACGCTGCCGATACCATTTACGCGGCGCTGGCCCAGCACTACCCGAACATCGAAGTGATCGCGATCAACGACGGCTCCAAGGACAACACCGCCGAAGTGCTCGATGCGCTGGCCAAGGAAGATCCGCGACTGCGGGTTCTGCATCTGGCGGAAAACCAGGGCAAGGCGGTGGCCCTGCGCATGGGCGCGATCGCTGCGCGCAGCGAGTATCTGGTGTGCATCGATGGCGACGCCTTGCTGGCGCCGAACACTGCGGCTTATCTGGTCGCGCCGATGCTGGATAACGCACGTCTTGGCGCAGTGACCGGCAACCCGCGGATCCGCACGCGTTCGACCTTGATCGGGCGGGTGCAGGTCGGCGAGTTCTCCTCGATCATCGGGCTGATCAAACGTACGCAACGGGTGTTCGGGCGTATCTTTACCGTCTCCGGCGTGATCGTTGCGTTCCGCCGCACCGCGCTGAACCGGGTCGGCTACTGGAGCCCGGACATGATCACCGAAGACATCGACATCAGCTGGAAGCTGCAACTCGATCACTGGAGCATCTTTTACGAGCCGCGCGCGCTGTGCTGGATCCTCATGCCGGAAACCCTCGGTGGCCTGTGGAAGCAGCGTCTGCGCTGGGCTCAGGGCGGCGCCGAAGTGTTGTTCAAGAACATTCGCGGCATCTGGCAGTACCGCCATCGCTACCTGTGGCCGCTGCTGTTCGAATACTGCCTGTCCACCGGTTGGGCGTTCACTTTCCTGCTGTCGGTGATTTTCTGGGGCATGGGCAAGTTCATGGTCATGCCCGACGCGATCGCCGTCGATCACCTGATGCCGCCGGCCTTCACCGGTCTGTTGCTGGCGTTCGTCTGCCTGGTGCAGTTCGCTGTCAGCATCGTCATTGACCGGCGCTATGAGCCGGGTCTGGGCAAGACCATGTTCTGGGTGGTCTGGTATCCGCTGGTGTTCTGGCTCGTCAGTCTGCTGACCACCCTGGTCAGTTTCCCCAAGGTGTTGTTCAGCCAACACAAAAAACGCGCGCGCTGGGTCAGTCCTGATCGGGGTATCAAACCGCTGGGCGACGACCAGGAGGAAGTCATCAAATGAAAATTATCCGGACTCGCCAACGGCCCTTTCTGGTGGTGATCGACGTGATCCTCACCGTCCTGGCCTGGGTCGGCCTGCTGTTCCTGCTGGTACGCGGGTTATGGCCATTGATCGAAACCAGCGGCGGCCCGCGCATCGATCATTCGGCGTTCGATGCCTTGGGGACTCTGCAGGTTTATATGTGGGTGGCGCTGGTCAACGCGGTGATCCTGATCGGCTGGGCGCGTTACCAGCAACGCAAAAGCCGCAGCTTCGCCCAGCGCCGTTTGCCGTCACCGGTGATTGGCGATGAAGGTCTGAGCAAGAGTTTCAAGCTGTGCGACGAGCGTTTCCAGAAACTGCGCACGCCGGGGGTGATGACCATTCACAACGATCAGGACGGCGACATCAGCCATGTAGAAACGCATTTGTGGCCGCTTCAGCAGCAAGCACTGCCGGCGCCGCTGGCACCTTTGGAGCATCCACGGGTGATCTTTCTGCATGCCGAAGAAGACGACAGTCGCGAGCCGGTGAAACGCCTGACCTGAACTCCACACGGCCTGTGTAGGAGCTGCCGAAGGTCGTTGTCAGGCCTGGATCAGCGTCCAGGCCTCTTTCATCCGCAAAGGTTGCTTCATGCGCTCAGCCAGCAACGCCATTGCGCGTTGCTTGTCGCATGCCACCGCCGCGACGACGATGCCGTCTTTTGCAAACAGGCCAATGAACGGCGGCTGTTCCGGCTCACCGCTGAACTCGACCTCGTCCCATTCCTGCGCGTGACCGAGATAGTCGTAGTTCTTGCCAAAGTGGTAGGTCCAGAAAAACGGCACATCCAGATAATGTTCCTCGCCACCGAGCATGTTGGCCGCAGCGATGCGCGCGTGTTGCTGGGCCAGGCGCCAATGCTCAATGCGGGTTGGCTGGCCGTTCAACGGAAACGTGGCGATATCGCCGATGGCCCACAGGCCACCGCTGACGCGCATGCCGTCATCGACACGCAAGGATTGGTCTTCTTCCTTGGGCAATGATTCGAAAGGTTCAGTGGCCGGGTGAACGCCGACGCCGGCGAGAACCAGATCCGCTGCCAAGCGCAGACCGTTGTCGAGCAGCACGCCCTCGACCTTGTCCTCGCCAAAGATCTCCGTAGCCTCGTGTTCGCTGATGAACTTCACCCCGTGCTCTTCGTGCAACCCGCGAATCGCCTTGCCCACGGCCTCGCCGAATTGCTTGGCAAACGGGACTGCGTGGCGTGCCAGCACGGTGACGTCGAGGCCGAACTCGCGCAGGGCTGAGGCGCATTCGAGAGCAATAAAACTGTCGCCGATGATCACCGCGCGCTGGCCCGGTTGAGCGGCGTTGATGATCTGTTCAGCCTGTGCTTTCGAACGCAGGACGAAGACGTTGGCCAACTCGGCACCAGGCAGCTTCAACGGATTGGGCGCGCCACCGGTGGCGAGTACAGCGGCGTCGTAGCGCAGGATGCCGCCGTTGTTCAGATGCAGCGTTTTGCCTGGGGCGTCGAGTGAAGTTACTTCGCCTTGCACGCGCTCAATCCGTTGCGCTTGATAGAACGCCTCATCGCGTAGCGGCGGCACTTCTTTCGGTGACATCTCTCCAGCGAGAACAAATTTGCTCAACACCGTACGGTCGTAGCCGGCATCCGGTTCGCCGTCGACCAGCACGATGCGCCCGCCAAAACCCTTCTCCCGCAACGCCGCCGCGCAAGCCGTACCCGCCGCCCCGGCGCCGACCACCACGAACGTTCTTGGGTCGTCAGCGGGCGGGGTGTGCGGATCGGGCAACGACTGGTTATCGACCCAGACTTCATCGCCGCGCAACTCCAGCGGATAGCGCTTGAGACTGTCCAGCGATGGCGGCTCGCACAGGCCGCCGTCCTCGGCACGGTACGCGGCTTTGTGCCAGGGGCAGATCAACCTGCCGTGACACAACGCCCCCTCGGCCAACGGTGCGCCGGCATGTGGACACAGGCCCTGAAACGCCCGCAACTCGCCGTTGGCACGCAGCAGGACGATCTTGCAGTCGCCGATTTCCACTTGCAGGCCACGGTCTTGCGGGACATCGGCGAAACGGGCGACACGGTGCAGGGACATTTTCGGCTTCCTCGCAGGCATTTCTCTTGTGAGTTGGCGGCGCCGCGCGAGGTTCAGCCATTTGCTACTGCCAAGGCACGAACGGTACAGCTATAGTTTGCGGGCCGACGACGGCCTCACTGCACAAGGTGCTCCCGGAATGACCCGATTGACCTCTCTCAACCCATGGCTGGCGGCCATCGCCGTGACCCTTTGCGTGCAGTTCCCGGCACAGGCCCAGGAGCGCTTCACCCTGAGCATCCCCGGCGTGTCGGATAACCGTCTGTTCACCTCGGCAGCGGCAAGTGACGCACCCGGTTGCGGCGGCAAGAACCAGTCGCCGGCGCTGAGCTGGAACGCCGGCCCGGCCGGGACCCAGAGTTACGCCATCGTCATGCACGACCCGGATGGCCAGAAAGGCCTGGGCGTGGATCACTGGATTCACTACGGCATCAAACCCACCACCCACCAGATCGCGGCCGGCGTCGGTGCCAAATCCGCCCTCGAAGGCGTCGGCGGCACCAACAGCAAAGGCAACACCCATTACATGGGGCCATGCCCGCCAGTGGGCGACAGCGCCCATCACTACATCATCCAGATCTACGCCCTCGACCTCGCCCCGGACGCCCTGCCTGCAGGCCTGACCCGCGCCGAGCTGATGGAAAAAATCAAAGGCCATGTGCTGCGTAACAGCAGCGCGGTGCGGCGTTATCACCGCTGAGGTTCGGCCGCTCACGGGCGGCTGACTGCTCTGATTCCCCAGCCATTTGGCATTGCCCCGCGAAAACGCGCACTATCGAGCCATTGCCAATGCGCTGGAGGACACCGTGGCAGCAAAAATCGACCGCATCGCCCAGCTACTCAACTGCCCGGAAAAGGGCGAACAAATGCGGCGTGCAGTAACCGAGACACGTAAGGAATTTCTGCTGAATCAGCCGGAAGAAGACCTCGTTGAAGAAGACGAGGTATTTGACGAGGCTGAGGAGGAGGGGGATGACGACGATGAATATGATGAGTTTGACTGGACGACGGAGTGACGGCGTTCCAGCGACCTCGTCATTGCTCACAAAAAAGCCCCGGACCATCATAGTCCGGGGCTTTCTCGTATGATTCATGGTGCACCAGGCGGGATTCGAACCCACGACCCCTGCCTTCGGAGGGCAGTACTCTATCCAGCTGAGCTACTGGTGCAGCGGGCGACATCATACCTAGGTCGGCTCGGGGCGTCCATGCCGGGTTTGGCGGGTTTTGTCAGTGTGCGTGTCGGTGTAAATCGCTGCATTCCTTAAAGCGGTAACGTCCTGCAAAACCCTCGCTTGGCGCTTTGCCGGGGTTGATCTAAGGTTTTTCCTGCGGCACGGGTTTTCAGTACGTTGATCTGAAAAGCGGCATTTTTGTTCTTTTTTTCGAACGACCTATTGTCCTTTACCCCCTTTGAACCTACGATCCGTTTGAGATTTCAAACGCTCTTTGGCGGGATGTTGCAGCGCAAGTGCGCCCCGGTCGTGCACTATTGATGCGCCACAATCCGCTCACTGATTTCCCTGACGGCAGCCTTGCGAGGCGCCTTTCTACAATCATAATTTGCTCCGCGCAGGCCGCGGTGCTGTTAAGGAAAGCCGACATGCAGCTTAAAGACACCCAGTTGTTCCGCCAGCAAGCCTTCATCGATGGCGCTTGGGTCGATGCCGACAACGGTCAGACGATCAAGGTCAACAACCCGGCCACCGGCGAAATCCTCGGCACCGTGCCGAAGATGGGCGCCGCTGAAACCCGCCGTGCCATCGAGGCCGCCGACAAGGCGCTGCCGGCCTGGCGTGCGCTGACCGCCAAAGAGCGTGCCGGCAAGCTGCGTCGCTGGTTCGAACTGATGATCGAGAACCAGGACGACCTCGCGCGCCTGATGACCCTCGAGCAAGGCAAGCCGCTGGCCGAAGCCAAGGGCGAAATCGTTTACGCCGCATCGTTCATCGAGTGGTTCGCCGAAGAAGCCAAGCGCATCTACGGTGATGTGATTCCGGGCCATCAGCCGGACAAGCGCCTGATCGTCATCAAACAACCGATCGGCGTCACCGCCGCGATCACCCCGTGGAACTTCCCGGCGGCGATGATCACTCGCAAGGCCGGCCCAGCACTGGCCGCCGGTTGCACCATGGTGCTCAAGCCAGCATCGCAAACTCCATTTTCCGCTTTCGCCCTCGCCGAACTGGCTCAGCGCGCGGGCATTCCGGCGGGTGTGTTCAGCGTGGTGTCCGGCAGCGCCGGTGACATCGGCAGCGAGCTGACCAGCAACCCGATCGTGCGCAAACTGTCCTTCACCGGCTCGACCGAAATCGGTCGCCAGTTGATGGCCGAATGCGCCAAGGACATCAAGAAAGTCTCGCTGGAACTGGGCGGCAACGCGCCGTTCATCGTGTTCGACGACGCCGATCTGGATAAGGCCGTCGAAGGCGCGATCATTTCCAAATACCGCAACAACGGTCAGACCTGCGTCTGCGCCAACCGTCTGTACATTCAGGACGCGGTCTACGATGCGTTCGCCGAGAAGCTGAAAGTGGCTGTGGCCAAACTGAAGATCGGCAATGGTCTGGAAGATGGCACCACCACCGGTCCGCTGATCGACGAAAAAGCCGTGGCCAAG
>NZ_JH635998.1:1963946-1967329 GCF_000257605.1 Pseudomonas sp. R62 | reverse complement strand
GTCCGCTGATCGACGAAAAAGCCGTGGCCAAGGTTCAGGAACACATCGCTGACGCCGTAAGCAAAGGCGCCACCGTACTGGCGGGCGGCAAGGCGATGGAAGGCAATTTCTTCGAGCCGACCATCCTGACCAACGTGCCGAAAAACGCGGCCGTGGCCAAGGAAGAAACCTTCGGTCCGCTGGCGCCGCTGTTCCGCTTCAAAGACGAAGCCGAAGTAATCGCCATGTCCAACGACACCGAATTCGGTCTGGCTTCTTACTTCTACGCGCGTGACCTCGGCCGTGTGTTCCGTGTCGCCGAAGCGCTGGAATACGGCATGGTGGGCGTCAACACTGGGCTGATCTCCAACGAAGTCGCGCCGTTTGGCGGCATCAAGGCTTCGGGCCTGGGCCGTGAAGGCTCCAAGTACGGCATCGAAGACTACCTGGAAATCAAATACCTCTGCCTGGGCATCTAAGCCGGGAAAGGGATCGCTGCAAACGCAAAGGGCACGAGAGCGCTGTCCCTTTGCGTCGTTTCAAACAGGAATTTTCTCTGCGGCCAGGAACGCCGTGGCAGTCGATCATCGCATGCTGCCACCGCCGATTTCTCCCGCTTCATCCTTGAACCACGCCGCCCGATGAGCGGCGAATGAGGACTGTAATGAGCAAGACTAACGCTGAACTGATGGCCCGCCGCACCAATGCCGTACCTCGTGGTGTTGGCCAGATTCACCCGATCTTCGCCGAGTCGGCAAAGAACGCCACCGTGACCGACGTTGAAGGTCGTGAGTTCATCGACTTCGCCGGCGGTATCGCTGTACTGAACACCGGCCACGTGCACCCGAAAATCATCGCCGCCGTGACTGAACAGCTGAACAAGCTGACCCACACCTGCTTCCAGGTACTGGCCTACGAGCCGTACGTTGAGCTGTGCGAAAAAATCAACGCCAAAGTGCCGGGTGATTTCGCCAAGAAAACCCTGCTGGTTACCACCGGTTCCGAAGCCGTCGAAAACGCCGTGAAGATCGCCCGTGCTGCTACTGGCCGTGCCGGCGTGATCGCGTTCACCGGCGCTTACCACGGTCGCACCATGATGACCCTCGGCCTGACCGGTAAAGTCGTGCCGTACTCGGCCGGCATGGGCCTGATGCCAGGCGGCATCTTCCGCGCGTTGTACCCGAACGAACTGCACGGCGTGAGCATTGACGATTCGATCGCTTCCATCGAGCGCATTTTCAAGAACGATGCCGAGCCGAAAGACATCGCTGCAATCATCATCGAGCCGGTGCAGGGCGAAGGCGGTTTCTACGTCGCGCCGAAGGAATTCATGAAGCGTCTGCGTGCGCTGTGCGACCAGCACGGCATCCTGCTGATCGCTGACGAAGTGCAGACTGGCGCTGGCCGTACCGGCACCTTCTTCGCCATGGAACAGATGGGCGTTGCCGCCGATCTGACCACTTTCGCCAAGTCTATCGCTGGCGGCTTCCCGCTGGCCGGCGTGTGCGGCAAGGCCGAGTACATGGACGCCATCGCTCCGGGCGGCCTGGGCGGCACTTACGCCGGTAGCCCGATCGCTTGCGCCGCTGCGCTGGCAGTCATGGAAGTGTTTGAAGAAGAGCAACTGCTGGACCGCTGCAAGGCTGTCGGCGAGCGCCTGGTCACCGGTTTGAAGGCGATTCAGGCCAAGTACCCGGTCATCGGTGAAGTGCGTGCGCTGGGCGCAATGATCGCGGTCGAGCTGTTCGAAAACGGCGACAGCCACAAGCCGAACCCGACTGCCGTGGCTGCCGTGGTGGCCAAGGCGCGTGACAAGGGCCTGATCCTGCTGTCCTGCGGCACTTACGGTAACGTGCTGCGTGTGCTGGTTCCGCTGACGTCGCCGGACGAGCAACTGGACAAAGGCCTGGCGATCATCGAAGAGTGCTTCTCTGAACTCTGATCCATTGCTGTGACCCGCTCGACAAAAACCCGCTTCGGCGGGTTTTTTTCGCTCCTTGAAACACATCGGACGGGTTTGCGCTGTATCGAATCGCCAGCATTGACTAAGGTTCAGACATTGCAAGGAGAGCGCGCATGACTGCCGTTGATTTACCCGCCGTACCCCGGGTGTTGATTGCCGAGGCCGATCCCTGGTCCCGTGACCTGCTCAAACAAGTGCTGCTCAATGTGCGCTGCGATGCGCGCCTGGATTTGTGTGCCGATGGCCAGCAGGCAATGTCGTTGCTCAGCGAGGTGCCCTATGACCTGGCCATCGTCGATTGGGAGCTGCCTGGCATCGACGGATTGCATGTGCTGCGCAGCGTCCGCCAGCGCAAACGCAATCCGCCGCTGCCGTTCATTCTGATGAGCAGCCGCAACGACAGCGCCAGCGTGCGCGAAGCGATTCCGCTGGCGCCGACGGCGTACCTGACCAAACCGTTGAACATGGAAGGCCTGACCGAGCGCTTGCAGGGGTTGCTGCTCAACGCTGGCGAAGCAGTGGTTTGCGAAGTGCCGGCACTGGCGCCGGGCATGACCCTGTCGGTGTTCCTTGAACGGCGTCGCGAGCAGGCCGATGGCGCGCCGTTGATGACCGACGTGCAAGTGGCGGTCAAGCGCAGCCTCAATCCCGAGGGGCTGGACCTCAAACTGCTGGAAGAAGAGGTCCGCACTGACCCGCAGATTACCGCCGTGCTGATCGCAGCCGCCAACAGTGCCGCGCAACACTACGGCGCGCCGGTGCAAACCCTGGCCCAGGCGCTGCACCGACTCGGCACCGGGCAGAGCATGAACCTGATTCTCGGCCTGGCGCTCAAACGCAGCGCGCGGCTCAGCGATCCATGCCTGGCGGATTACGCCGAGCGCTATTGGGGGCTGTCACTGCACACGGCGGAATACGCCCGCACGCTGGCACGCCTGCTCGATCTGGATCAGGAGCGCTGCTATTGCGCGGGCATGCTGCATCGGCTCGGTGATCTGGCGCTGCTGCGCTGCCTGCAGGAATGGCAGCAAGCTGGCGGCGAACTGGACGAGTTGGAGGAGGTCGGTGAAGCGTTGGCGAAGTTTGGCGCCTCTTATGGCTCGGCATTGCGCACCCGCTGGCGTCTGCCGCTGGAGTTGCGCGAGTTGATTGCTTCGGCCTACCAGCTCGGTGGTGGCGTTTACAGTCGCGAGGCGCTGGTGATGCACATGGCCGCGCAGATGGCGCGGCTGACCGAGCATGAAGGCGTTGAGGAACTGGCGAAGAGCCGGACGGCGCGGTTGCTCAAGATCGGGCTGCCGGAGTTGATGCGGATGCGCAAATGACAGATCACCACATTCCGATGTGGGAGCGAGCCTGCTCGCGAAGGCGCCAGCGCAGGCAACATTTTTGTTGAAGGTGCAGGCCTCATCGCGGGCAAGCCCGCTCCCACAGGAATTGC
>NZ_JH635998.1:1959370-1963558 GCF_000257605.1 Pseudomonas sp. R62 | reverse complement strand
AGGCCTCATCGCGGGCAAGCCCGCTCCCACAGGAATTGCGGCAGCCACAAAATACGGGTCAGGCCGCAATGATCCGGTTCTTGCCCTGCCGTTTCGCCTCGTACATCGCGGCATCCGCGCGGGCGAACAGGCTGTCCAGGCTCTTGTCTTCGTCGGTGAGGTTGGTCAGGCCCTGGCTAACTGTGATGCTGAATGCTTGGCCGTCGTGGTTGAAGCGCAGTCGCTGGATCTCCTGTTGCAGGCGCTCCGCCACTTGCACGGCCATCTCCGGCGCGCAGCCGGGAAACACCGCGGCGAACTCCTCACCGCCAATCCGCCCGAACAGGTCGCCACGGCGCAATGAGCCGCGCCCGCATTCGGCGATCCGTTGCAGCACATTGTCGCCTTCGGGGTGGCCGTAGCTGTCGTTGATCACTTTGAAATCGTCGATGTCCAGCAGCAGGAAGGCCAGCGGTGTGCCTTGGCGGCGGGCCTCGGCGAACTCGCGGTGGGCGCATTCGAAGAAATGGCGGCGGTTGCTGCTTTGCGTCAGCACATCGGTGGTGGCCAAGCGTTGCAGCTCGGTTTCCATGTGTTTTTTGTCGGTGATGTCTTCGGCGATGCCGACGATGATTACCGGCTGTCCAGGCTCGTCCTGGCGATTGATAAAACATTTGTCGCTGAGCCAGCGCACCTGGCCATCGGCGGCAATGATGCGGTACTCGCGATCTTCCACCGCACCTCGGTGCAGGACTTCGGCAAGGCTCTGCTCGGCGTACTCCAGATCATCGGGGTAAATGCTGTCGCGCCATTGGTTGTAGTCCGCCAGCAACAACGCGGCGGAACGGCCGAAGATCCGTTCATAGGCCGGACTGACGTACAGCACCTGGCGGGTTTCCCAGTTGAAAGCCCAGAGTACGGCGTTGACGCTGACCAGCAGCGAACTGATCAATTGTTCGCGCTCGCTCAGGCGCGCAACTTCGCCCTGCGCGTGCATCAGCGCCATCAGCGTTTGCGCGGCCTCGGGCCATTGGGTGAAGGTTGTGTCTTTCTGGTTGTTGTTGACCATCGGCACAAATCTCAAAGGGCGCGCCGCAATGTCGACGACGGCCACAGGACAACCCGCCGGAATGGCGAAGTGTCTTTGAGATAGAGGATTTTCGGCGAAGTTCCCGGCCATTACCGAGTCCCGCCGGGCGGCGGGGTTAAGGAGACGACGTGTGTAACGAGGCTGCGATCTTCTAGATCACAGCCTCGTTGCAGGTCAGGCAGTCGCAGGACGCAGCGAGTAGGTTTTCAGCTGATCAGCAAAGTCACGCAACGACTGGATGCCACTGGCCTCGGCCTCGTGAATCCATTCCTTGATGGCGGCGAGCATGTCGTGGCCATTGGAACTGGTCTTGACCCAGATCTGCTGCAAAGCCAGGCGTTTCTCGTAGATCACTTTCAGCGCATGGCTGTGTTCGAGCATGGTCTGGATGCGCAGGTGATGGCGGTCTTCCAGCAGGCTGGTTTCCCGCGACAGCAGGCGTTTGGCCCGGTGGAACTGGTGACGCACCGAATGATCGACCTTGGCCAGCTCTTGCTTGACCAGCGGGCCGATCACCAATTTGCGGTACTGGGCCATGATCTGGAAGCGGTTGTTGAGGATCGCCATGGCGGTGTCCATGTCCAGGCTGCCCTTGCCCTCGACGCGGTGGGCAATCGGTGCGACCCGCTGCACCTTGGCCAGACGCAGGAAGCAGAAGACCTTGATCCACGCCCAGCCGAGGTCGAATTCCCACTTCTTCACCGACAGCTTGGCCGAGTTGGGGTAGGTGTGATGGTTGTTGTGCAGCTCTTCACCGCCGATCAGGATGCCCCACGGCACCAGATTGGTCGCCGCGTCACGGCATTCGAAGTTGCGGTAGCCGACGGCATGGCCCAGACCGTTGATCACGCCAGCGGCCCACACCGGAATCCACATCATCTGGATCGCCCAGATGGTGATGCCGATGGTGCCGAACAGCAGCAGGTCGATCACGCCCATGATCGCCACGCCCAGCAGCGGATAGCGGCTGTAGACGTTGCGTTCGATCCAGTCTTCCGGGCAGTTCTTGCCGTAGATGCGCAGGGTTTCCGGGTTCTGCGCTTCGCTGCGGTACAGCTCGGCGCCGGTGCGCAGTACGGTGGACAGACCCTTGATGACCGGGCTGTGCGGGTCATCTTCGGTTTCGCATTTGGCGTGGTGTTTGCGGTGGATGGCGGTCCACTCGCGGGTGTTCTGCGCCGTGGTCAGCCACAGCCAGAAACGGAAAAAGTGCTTGAGACCCGCATTCAGCTCGAGCGAGCGGTGGGCCGAGTAACGGTGCAGATAGACCGTGACGGCAACAATCGTCACATGGGTCATCAGCAGGGTGACCGCGACCAGTGACCAGGCCGACAAGCCAAGAAAACCTTCGTACCACATAGGCTATAGGGCCCTCGATAAAGATAAAAACAGCCGTTGCATTATCACTAAGCACACAGATAAAACCAGTCGCCCTTTCAGATAAGAAGTCGCTGAATGTTTCTTGACTTATAATTCCAACCTTTTTGTAGGGACATGGACGACCGAATGTCTGCGACTTACCGCGATGCCTTGCGTGCAGCGCTGCTCTACCTCGTACTCGCCGCCGTGTGGCTGCAGGTTTCCGATCATTTATTAAGCAGATTCTTCGATGACTCCAGTGCGCTGGCCCGCTGGCAACTGATCAACGGTTATTTGCTGGCAGCGGTCAGCGCCGGGCTGATTTTTCTCGCGCGGGCGCGGCTGTGTCGGTTTCTCGGCATCGGTGCCCGCCTGCGCGAGCGCCACAGCGACCGTGAGCGCCTACGTCAAGCGGCCGCCGTGTTCGATTGCACCCGCGAAGGTGTGCTGGTTACCGATCACCGTGGCCTGATCGTTCACGTCAACCGCGCCTTTATCGAGATCACCGGTTATCGGCGCGACGAAGTCATCGGCCAGCAGCCGAGTCTGTTCAAGTCCGGCCATCATCCGCCGGGCTTCTATCAGGCGATGTTCGCCACCCTTGAGGCTGAAGGTGAATGGAGCGGTGAGATCTGGAACCGGCGCAAGACCGGCGAGATTTATCCACAGTGGCAGACCATTCGGGTGATTCACGATGATTTCGGCCGGCTCAGCCATTACGTGGCGGTGTTCTCCGACATCAGTGCGATCAAGGATTCCGAGTCCGAACTCAAACACCTGGCGCATCACGATCCGTTGACCGATCTGCCCAATCGCCTGCTGTTCAGCGACCGCGCCGAGCAGGCGTTGTCTTCCGCGCAGACACACAAGCGTGGCTGCGCGCTGCTGATGCTCGATCTGGATCATTTCAAGATGATCAACGACAGCCTCGGGCATAACGTCGGCGACCGATTGCTCAAAGCGGTGGCGACGCGGTTGCAGGCATTGTTCGGCCCCGGCATCACCCTCGCACGGCTCGGCGGTGACGAGTTCGCGGTGCTCGCGGAAAGTTGTCCACAGCCGGCTCAGGCCGCCGCGCTGGCGCAACGGACTCTGGACGCGTTGAAGGAGCCGGTGCTGGTAGATGGCAATCAACTGTTCATCAACGCCAGCATCGGTATCAGCCTGTTTCCCAGCGATGCCCTCAGCGCCGAGCAGTTGTTACGCAACGCCGACAGCGCGCTGTTCAAGGCCAAAAGCAGCGGACGCAATGGCTACGCGCTGTATACCGAAGAGCTGACCGCCCATGCCCAGCAACGGGTCGAAATCGCCTTCGAGCTGCGCCGTGCACTGGAGCAGGAGGAGTTGCGCGTCTACTACCAACCGGTGCATGACCTGCACAGCAGCCGTCTGATCGGCGTGGAGGCACTGGTGCGCTGGCAGCATCCGCAGCGCGGGCTGGTGTCGCCGGCAGAATTCATTCCGATTGCCGAGCGCACCGGGCTGATCGCCGAGATCGATGCCTGGGTGATGCAGCAGGCCTGCCGACAGATGTGCCAATGGCAGCAGAGCGGTGTGGTGCTGGCGTTCGTCGCGGTGAATGTTTCGTCGCGGCTGTTTGCCCGGCGTGAGCTTTATCAGCAGGTGGCGCAGGTGCTGCACGACACGGGGCTGGATCCGGCGTATCTGGAACTGGAAGTTACCGAAAGCGCGGTGATGGATGATCCCGAAGTAGCGCTGGAACAGATGCATCGCTTGCGCGAACTGGGTGTGCGTCTGGC
>NZ_JH635998.1:1957387-1959350 GCF_000257605.1 Pseudomonas sp. R62 | reverse complement strand
CAGATGCATCGCTTGCGCGAACTGGGTGTGCGTCTGGCCATCGATGATTTCGGCACCGGATATTCGTCGTTGCTGCGGCTCAAGCGCCTGCCGGTGCAGAAACTCAAGATCGATCAGGGCTTCGTCGCCGGGTTGCCGTGGGATGAGGATGACGTGGCGATTGTCCGGGTGATCATCGCGCTGGCGCGGAGCATGGGTATGCAGGTGCATGCCGAGGGGATCGAGCAGGCTGAGCAGGCGGCATTTCTGTTGGCGCAGGAATGCGATCTGGGGCAGGGCTACTGGTTTGGGCGGCCGGTGTCTGCGGATCGGCTTGATTGGGCGAAAACGCCGTTGATTGGCTGAAAAGACCTATCTGGCTATCACCGACCTTGTGGTGAGGGGATTTATCCTCGTTGGGTCGCGTAGCGGCCCCAAGAAATGGGACTGCTACGCAGTCCAACGGGGATAAATCCCCTCGCCACAAGTGCTCTTGACGATTTTAAATCAGCGCAAACCCCTTGCCCTTTCTCATATTATTTTTTGGTTATATAAACATTCTTAAATAGTCTTTTTAAGAATATCCCTGCCTCTCTTATATTGCTCCCACGCCGAACGCAGTGCCGCCCACTGCCAGGCAAACCCCCTTCAAAGGAGCAGCACCATGAGCGCATCCCTTCGCAGCGTTGACGGTCAGGACGAAAGCACCATCTTGCGGGAAATCCAGAGCGCCCTGCGCGATCTGCGGTTCGGCGCGGTGGAGATCACTGTGCACAACGCGCAAGTCGTACAGATCGAACGCAAACAGAAATTCCGTTTGCAGCAACCCGGTAAGCAACCGGGCTGAGATCAAAAGATCGCAGCCTGCGGCGGCTCCTACAGGGGGCTGTGTGTGTAGGAGCTGCCGAAGGTTGCGATCTTTGAAACGGCACCACAATTTCCGAAATACATAAGAACAAGCCACCACCAGGAATTCCAGGAGCTTTCACCATGTCGTCGATTCGCCGTTATGCTTTGGCCGCGCTGGCCAGTGCCGTGTTTGCCGGTTCCGCCGTTGCCAAGGATTACGAGCTGCTCAACGTGTCGTATGACCCGACGCGGGAGCTGTATCAGGAATACAACGCCGAATTCATCAAGTTCTGGCAGCAGGATCATGCCGGCGACACGGTGAAAATCCAGCAGTCCCATGGCGGTTCGGGCAAGCAGGGCCGTGCGGTGATCGACGGTCTGCGGGCTGACGTGGTGACCTTGGCCTTGGCTGGCGACATCGACGAAATCGCCAAGCTCGGCAAGAGCCTGCCCGCCGACTGGCAGAAGCGTCTGCCGGAAGCGAGCACGCCGTACACCTCGACCATCGTGTTCCTGGTGCGCAAGGGCAACCCGAAAGGCATCAAGGACTGGGGCGATCTGGTCAAGAACGACGTTTCGGTGATCACGCCGAACCCGAAAACTTCGGGTGGCGCGCGCTGGAATTTCCTTGCTGCGTGGGCCTATGGCCTGAAAGCCAACGGTGGTGACGAAGCCAAGGCCAAGGAATACGTACAAACCCTGTTCAAGCACGTGCCGATCCTTGACACCGGCGCCCGTGGTTCGACCATCACCTTCGTCAACAACGGTCAGGGTGACGTATTGCTAGCCTGGGAAAACGAAGCGTTTCTGGCGCTGAAAGAAGACGGCGGCGCAGACAAGTTCGACATCGTCGTGCCGTCGCTGTCGATCCTCGCCGAACCACCCGTGGCGGTGGTCGACAAGAATGCCGAGAAGAAGGGCAACGCGCAGATCGCCGAAGCCTACCTCAAGCATCTGTACAGCCCGGCCGGCCAGGAAATCGCCGCGAAAAACTTCTATCGTCCACGTGACAAGGACGTAGCGGCCAAGTACGCACAGCAGTTCCCGAAACTGGAACTGGTGACCATCGACAAGGACTTCGGCGGCTGGAAATCCGCGCAGCCGAAATTCTTCAACGACGGCGGCGTGTTCGACC
>NZ_JH635998.1:1953096-1957367 GCF_000257605.1 Pseudomonas sp. R62 | reverse complement strand
CTGCTCGCGAAAGCGGAGTGTCAGACGACCTAGAGTTGATTGATACTCCCTCTTCGCGAGCAAGCTCGCTCTCACATTGATGCGTTCAGCGGAATGCTTTTAACCAGGGACTCTTATGTCGCGTCGTATCTCCCCCGTCATACCCGGCTTCGGGCTGACGCTGGGTTACACCTTGGTGTACCTCAGCCTGATTGTGCTTATCCCGCTGGCGGCGATGTTCGTCCACGCCGCCCAGCTGACCTGGGATCAGTTCTGGACGATCATCTCCGCACCGCGGGTACTGGCGGCATTGAAGCTGAGCTTCGGCACCGCGCTGTGCGCGGCGATCATCAACGGCATCATCGGCACGTTGCTGGCCTGGGTGCTGGTGCGCTACACCTTCCCCGGGCGCAAGGTGATCGACGCGATGATCGATCTGCCGTTCGCCCTGCCGACAGCTGTGGCCGGTATCGCGCTGACCGCGCTGTACGCACCGGCCGGGCTGGTCGGGCAATTTGCCGCTGACCTCGGTTTCAAGATCGCCTACACCCCGCTGGGCATCACCCTCGCACTGACTTTTGTCACGCTGCCGTTCGTGGTGCGTACGGTGCAACCGGTGCTGGCCGATATTCCCCGTGAAGTCGAAGAAGCGGCGGCGTGCCTGGGTGCGAAGCCATGGCAGGTATTTCGCCACATTCTGGTTCCGGCCTTGCTGCCCGCCTGGCTGACCGGGTTTGCCCTGGCCTTTGCCCGTGGCGTCGGCGAGTACGGTTCGGTGATTTTCATCGCCGGCAACATGCCGATGAAAACCGAGATCCTGCCGCTGCTGATCATGGTCAAACTCGACCAGTACGATTACACCGGCGCTACCGCCATCGGCGTACTGATGCTGGTGGTTTCCTTCATCCTGTTGCTGCTGATCAACTTGCTGCAGCGGCGCATCGAAACCCCATAAGGAGGCGCGAACATGTCCCAATCGTCCATTGCGGCCGCCTCTTCGGCCAATGCTGCACGCCGTGGCAGCGCCACTTCGCGCAGAATCCTGATCGGTCTTGGCTGGCTGATTTTTTTCCTGTTTCTGCTGCTGCCGTTGTTCATCGTCGTATCGCAAGGTCTGAAAAACGGTCTCGGCGCGTTCTTCACCGCGATCTTTGAGCCGGACGCGCTTTCGGCACTGAAACTCACCGTGTTCGCGGTGCTGATCTCGGTGCCGCTGAACCTGGTGTTTGGCGTCAGTGCGGCATGGTGCGTGAGCAAATACTCGTTCCGTGGCAAGAGCATGCTGGTGACGCTGATCGACTTGCCGTTCTCGGTGTCGCCGGTGATCGCCGGTCTGGTCTACGTGCTGATGTTTGGCGCCCAGGGCCTGTTCGGGCCATGGCTGCAGGATCACGACATCCAGATCGTCTTCGCCCTGCCGGGCATTGTGCTGGCGACTATTTTCGTCACGGTGCCGTTCGTGGCCCGTGAGCTGATCCCCCTGATGCAGGAACAAGGCACGCAGGAGGAGGAAGCCGCGCGCCTGCTCGGTGCCAATGGCTGGCAGATGTTCTGGCACGTCACCGTGCCCAACATCAAGTGGGGCCTGATTTACGGCGTGGTGCTGTGTACGGCGCGGGCCATGGGTGAATTCGGTGCGGTGTCGGTGGTTTCCGGGCACATTCGCGGGGTGACCAACACCTTGCCGCTGCACGTCGAGATCCTCTACAACGAATACAACCACGTGGCCGCGTTTGCCGTGGCGAGCCTGTTGCTGATCCTGGCGCTCTTCATCCTGCTGCTCAAGCAGTGGAGCGAAAACCGTATCAACCGCCTGCGCGCCAGCGCCGCGGAGGAATAATTCATGTCGATCGAAGTGCGTAACGTCAGCAAGAATTTCAACGCGTTCAAGGCGCTGGACAACATCAGCCTGGATATCCACAGCGGTGAGCTGGTCGCGCTGCTTGGCCCGTCGGGCTGCGGCAAAACCACCTTGCTGCGCATTATTGCCGGTCTGGAAACCCCGGATCAGGGCAACATCGTTTTTCACGGCGAGGACGTTTCCGGCCACGATGTGCGTGATCGTAACGTTGGTTTCGTGTTCCAGCATTACGCCTTGTTCCGCCACATGACGGTGTTCGACAACGTCGCGTTCGGCCTGCGCATGAAACCGAAAAACCAGCGCCCGAGCGAAAGCCAGATCGCCACCAAGGTTCACGAACTGCTGAACATGGTGCAACTGGACTGGTTGTCGGATCGCTACCCGGAGCAGTTGTCCGGTGGCCAGCGTCAGCGTATCGCGTTGGCCCGTGCTTTGGCGGTGGAGCCGAAAGTGCTGCTGCTGGATGAACCGTTCGGCGCCCTCGATGCCAAGGTGCGCAAGGAACTGCGGCGCTGGTTGGCGCGGCTGCACGAAGATATCAACCTGACTTCGGTGTTCGTGACCCACGACCAGGAAGAAGCGATGGAAGTCGCCGACCGCATCGTGGTGATGAACAAGGGTGTGATCGAGCAGATCGGCTCACCGGGCGATGTCTACGAAAACCCGGCCAGCGACTTCGTTTATCACTTCCTCGGCGACTCGAACCGCTTGCTGCTGAGCGATGACAACCATGTGCTGTTCCGCCCGCACGAAGTATCGTTGTCCAAGCATGAGCTGGAAGATCACCACGCCGCTGAAGTGCGCGATATCCGCCCGCTGGGCGCGACTACCCGGGTGACCTTGAAAGTGGAGGGGCAGACCGATCTGATCGAAGCGGAAGTGGTCAAGGATCACGACAGCCTGATCGGCCTGGCCAAGGGTGAGACCTTGTTCTTCAAGCCGAAGGTCTGGCAGAAAGTCGCTAACCTCTAAAAGCAAAAGATCGCAGCCTGCGGCAGCTCCTACAGGGAAACGCTTTTCAACCGTAGGAGCTCCCGCAGGCTGCGATCTTTCAAGCGGCCTAAGCCGCCGCTTTGCGATTCGGATTGATCCGCACCACCCCCGCCCGCAACTCGATCTCTTGTTTCAATTCCTGCCGCAGCCCGAGCAAGAACGCCAGCTCGGCCACGACAAACAACGGCCCGACAATCAGTCCGCTGATGTCATCGACAAATGCCGGTTTGCGCCCTTCATAGTGATGCCCGACAAACTGGATCACCCAGCCGATCACGAACATCGCCAGGCCGCTGCTCAGCCAGACCAGGGTGCTCTGCTGCGCCAGCGCATGCCCGGCCCACACCGACAGCCCCATCAATACCGTCATCAACACGCCAAGCTTCAACTCCAGACGCAGGTAAAACCACGCCGAGGCCAGCGCCACCACAACGGCTGGAGATATCCACAGCCCGCCCAGCTCCCACTGCGGCCGAGACAGCAGGACAGCCACCGCCACCACGATCAGCGGAATGCCGATAAAGTGGCTGGCAATGTTGCGCGGGTCGCGGTGGTAGGCGGCGTATTGACTGAGGTGGTCGACGAGGCTTTTCATTGTTGTTCCTCCAGTGGGGTTGAATGCATCATCCCTCGGGATCCGCGTTCGCTCTGTCGGGCAGGCGACACTCCAGGAGTGGTTATGCAAATTCGTGCACGGTTGCTCAGCGGCCAGTGGTTCAGTCATCTGCCTGCATCTTTTCAGGATAGCCTGCTGGCGTTGGCCCGGGAGCGCCGGCTGACGGCGGGACAACGACTGTTCCAGCGTGGCGATGCGCCGTGCGGTCTGTACGCGGTGCTCGATGGCGCAGTGCGTATCGGCGCGGTGAGCGAGCAAGGCAAGGAGGCGTTGTTGAGTCTGGTTGAGGCGCCGCACTGGTTCGGCGAAATCTGCCTGTTCGACGGCCAGCCACGCACCCATGACGCCTATGCGGTCGGGCCGTGTACCTTGCTGAATATTCCCCAGGCGGCGTTGCTCAAATTGCTCGACGAACAGCCGCAGTACTGGCGGCATCTGGCGCTGTTGATGAGCCACAAATTGCGCCTGGCCTTCATCAACCTCGAACAGCTGAGCTTGCTGCCCGCCCCGGCACGTCTGGCCCATCGCTTGCTGATGATCGCCGAAGGCTACGGCGAACTCGACGCACCACGTCGGACGCTGCAACTGCCGCAGGAGCAGTTGGCGGCGATGCTGTCGCTGTCGCGACAGACCACCAATCAGATCCTCAAGGATCTGCAGGGGCAGGGGATTATCGGGCTCGCATACGGCGAAATCGAAATCCTCGATGCCGCAAGACTGCGTGCTCTGGCCACGATCTAAAAACTGAAACCGATCCAATGTCGGAACTGGCACCTGTGGCGAGGGGATTTATCCCCGCTGGGGCGCGCAGCGGCCCTGAAA
>NZ_JH635998.1:1944884-1952397 GCF_000257605.1 Pseudomonas sp. R62 | reverse complement strand
CTGGGGCGCGCAGCGGCCCTGAAAAATGGACTGCTGCGCACTCCAGCGGGGATAAATCCCCTCACCACAAAGGCTCACTCCTCCAAAGGATCTGTGTTTGGATTACGAACCGCGATAGGTCGAGAAACCGTACGGGCTCAGCAGCAGCGGAATGTGGTAGTGCTGATCGGTCTGCTTGACCTGAAAGATCACCGGAATTTCCGGGAAGAACGTCTCGTGCTTGATCTTCTGGTAGTACTCGCCGGTCTTGAACACCACGCGGTATTCGCCTGCTTCAAAAGGCTGTTTGGCCGGGAACAGTTCGGCAATCCGCCCTTGCTCGTTGGTGGTGCCTTGGGCCAGTGGCTGCCAGTTTTCGCCGACGTGTTTTTCCAGGGTGACGTTGATGCCCGGTGACGGCAGGCCGTTTTCCAGGTTGAGCACGTGCACGCTCAGCGGATTGCCGGCGGCCAGCGTCAGGCTGGAAACAGCACTCAGGCCGAGGGCGGCGAGAGTCATGCGCAGGGTGGTCATGGTGGATCTCCTTAGTGGGAACGGGTGATGGTCAGGCCGGCTTTGTCGGCGGCGGCGCGGGCGCAGTTTTCGCTTGCTCACCGCCGCCGGAACCGGCCACGCCCATGGCGCCGACCAGTTCGCTGCCGGCGAACAACGGAATGCCGCCGCCGAGCAAAAGCAATTCATCGAGGGTGTTGAGGTTGGCGGTTTCCGGGTTGCTGCGGGCGCGCTCGGCGAACAGCCGCGTCGGCGTCTTGGTCGACAGCGCGGTGTAGGCCTTGCGTTGGCTGGCGGCGGTGTTGTGCGGCCCGACGCCGTCACCACGCAACGTCACCAGCAAGTTACCGCCACGGTCGAGCACCGACACCGTGCCGGTGCAACTGCTCATCGCCTTGTCCGCCAGCCAGCGTGCGGTTTTCAGGTCGAGATCGGCGTGGCGCGGCAGTTCTGGCGTGGCACTTGCAGCGCCGCTGAGGCCGAGGATCAGGCTGGCGACAAGGTATTTGACGGTCATGTGCAGGCTCCGATTGAGAAGGTCTGCACCTTAACCGGCGCACTTCGTCAGAACCCCGTCAGGCGGATTACAAGTTTGTAATGGGCAACGGCGCCGAACACGCCTAGCCTGTGTGCCTGATCAATCGAGGTGTGCCATGCGTTTGCTGGTCGTAGAAGATGAAGCCAAAACCGCCAACTTCCTCGCCAAGGGTCTGGGCGAGTCGGGTTTCGCCGTGGATGTTGCGCTCAATGGCCTCGACGGCCGCTATTTTATCGAGCAGCAGGAATACGACTTGATCATCCTCGACGTGATGCTGCCCGGTCTCAACGGCTGGCAATTGTTGCAACTGATCCGCCAGCGTGGCGCCACACCGGTGCTGTTTCTCACCGCCAAGGACGCTATCGAAGACCGCGTGCGTGGTCTTGAGCTGGGCGCCGACGATTACCTGCTCAAACCCTTCGCCTTCGCCGAACTGCTCGCGCGCGTGCGCACGTTGCTGCGACGCGGGCCGATGCGAGAAGTCGAGTCGTACAGCATCGCCGACCTGGAAATCGACGTGCTGCGCCGCCGGGTCAGTCGCGGCGGCCAGCGCATTGCCCTGACCAACAAGGAGTTCGCCCTGTTGCAGCTGCTCGCCAGCCGCCAGGGCGAAGTGCTCTCGCGCACGCTGATCGCCTCGCAAGTGTGGAACCTGAATTTCGACAGCGACACCAACATGGTCGAAGTCGCCGTCCGGCGTTTGCGCGCCAAGGTTGACGATCCGTACATGCCGAAACTTATCCACACCGTGCGCGGCGTCGGTTATCAACTGGAAGCGCCGGACGATGTGGAGTAAGTCGATCGCCTGGCGATTGGCGCTGGCCTTCGCCATGGTCTGCGCGCTGGTGCTGAGCGCAATCGGCGTGTTTCTCTACCGCTCGCTGGCCTCTGAATTGGCCTTTCGTGACGACATGGCCCTGCTCGGTCGCCTCGAGCAAGTGCGCGCCTTGCTCGCCGACAGCGACAGCCTCGACGCTTTGCAGGCGCGGCCACGGTTGTATCAGAACATGCTCGGTAATCTCGACAGTCTGCTGCTGGTGCGCCGGGCCGACGGCTCCAGCGTGATCGCGATCAACCCGCGCCAGCGTGAATTGCCGGCGCTCAATGCATTAGCGCGAGAGCAAATGCCACAGCGCCGTGACGTGCTCACCTGGCAGGCCAGTGACGGCGCTGAGCTGGCCTTGCTGTCCGGCCAGGCGCAAGGCCCCAACGGTGAAACCCTCACGGTGATCGCCGGCAAAGTGCTCAGCGAGCGCGAGCAGATGCTCGGCAGTTATCGCCTGCGTCTGTATCTGTCCGTCGGCCTCGGCGCGTTGCTCGCTTTTGCTCTGGGCCTGCTGTTGCTGCGGCGTGGCTTGCAGCCCTTGCATCAGTTGAGCGAAGCGGTTCGCAGTATCGATCTGCGCAGCCTCGATCGACGCCTGCCGGTCGACGGCACGCCGAGCGAACTGCGCGAACCGGTGCACGCGCTCAACACCATGCTGGCGCGGCTGGACGACAGCGTGCAGCGCCTGTCGCAATTCTCCGCCGACCTCGCCCACGAAATCCGCACGCCGCTGCACACCTTGCTCGCCAGCAACGGCCAGGCGCTGAACCATCCGCGCAGCACGGCCGAATACCAGGAAGTGCTGGCCTCGAACATGGAAGAGTTCGAACGGCTCAAGCGCATGGCCGAGAACCTGATGTTCCTCGCCCGCGCCGAACAGGCCGAACGTGCGCTCAATCTGCACACGCTGGACTTGCGCAACGTCGGCGACGAGCTCTGCGATTACTTCGAAGCGCTGGCCGATGACCGCGACCTTAAACTGCAAAACCGCATGCACGGCGAATTGCTCGCCGACCAGCAACTGCTGCAACGCGCCCTCGGCAACCTGCTGGCCAACGCCGTACGCCACGCCGACCCCGGCACCCTGATCAGCCTGCAACGCCGTGATGAACCGGGTATGTGCTGGCTGCAGGTGCACAACCACGGCCCGGTCATCGCGCCTGAGCATCTGGGCAAACTGTTCGACCGCTTCTACCGCGTCGATCCTTCACGTGCGGAACCGGGAGATTCGGGTGGGCTGGGTTTGGCGATCGTGCAGTCGATCATGCAGTTGCATGGTGGGCAGGTGCGGGTGAGGAGTGACGCCGACGGCACTGTTTTTGAGCTGGGGTTTGTGGGGCGGTGTTAAGACGTTAGCGATGGCTGACCATCTACGCTAAGCTCATTTAATTGCATTGTTTATAATGCAATTAAATTATTTTTGGTGGATTTGCATTGTAAAAAATGCATTTGGGGCGGTGATGGAGAAAATTGGCGAGTTGATCAGAAGCTTGCGTAAGGCTGAAAAGCTGTCCCAACAAGCTTTGGCGCAGCAATACGGCATGAGCCGCGCAACAATCTCGGGGATTGAAAACAACACAATCTCGGAAATCGGTTTGCGCAAAGTCGAAGCCATTCTTAACGGATTCGGCTACGAATTGGCCGCAATCCCCCGCGCCTCTCGACGTCCGACACTCGACACGCTGCGCAAGGTGAACTTCCATGACTGAGGTATTGGACCGCTTGCAAGTCTGCGTCGGCGGCCATGAGGTTGGAAGATTGGGGCGCGGGAACGCAGGTGTCGACAGCGTGTTCAGCTATCGGGACGATGCGATTGATGAAAATGCCGTTTCGCTGACCATGCCGACACGCCTGGAGAGTTATGGTTGTGAACGCGGCATCCATCCGATATTCGAGATGAACCTGCCTGAGGGTGCGTTGCGCGATGAGTTGATGCGGCGGTTCAGCAAAGCCGTGCGCGGCTTCGATGACTTCGCTTTGCTAGGTATCGTCGGCCCGCATCAACTCGGGCGTCTTTCGATCACGAGCGCATCGACAATTGATCGTCCGCCTGAAACCTCGCTCGCTGAGTTGTTGGTTCATGATGGTGCGCAAGGTTTGTTCGAAGATCTTTTGCAGACTTACGGGCAGTATTCCGGGGTTTCAGGCGTGCAGCCCAAAGTATTGGTGCGTGACAGTGCCGCTGCAATAGACCGACTGACGCACCGAGGCTCGACTCATCTGGTCAAAGCCTTCCGTGCCGAAGAGTATCCCGAGCTGGCAACCAACGAATTTTTCTGCATGCGCGCTGCGCAACTTTGTGGCCTCGACGTGCCGCATTTCGAACTCAGCGAGCATGGCAAATTTCTCGTCATCGAGCGTTTTGACTTGAGCGACACCGGATACCTCGGCTTCGAAGACTTTTGCGTGCTCAACGGCTGGCCGTCGAAGGCCAAATACGACGGCTCTTACGAAGGAGTCGCACGGCAGATCAAGGCGTTTGTTTCGCCCTCATTACTCAAGCACGCACTGGAAGCTTTCTTCAAAATTGTCGCTTTATCGGCGGCATTGAAAAACGGCGATGCCCACCTGAAAAACTTTGGCGTGCTCTACGAGGATTGTGGCGAGCACTCATTGATCAGGCTGGCTCCGGCGTACGACATCATCACCACGTCGGTGTACATCAAGAGCGATAGCATGGCACTGCTGTTGGGCGGTTCGAAGGCGTGGCCCAAGCATAAAATGCTTACTAGGTTTGGTCGTACGGCCTGCAATCTGAGTGAAGCGCGTTGTAACCAGTTACTGCATATGGTCGCGCACGGTGTGCAGGAAGCGATGGGCGAAATGGCGGAGTACAGCGCAAATCATCCTGCCTTCGCGGAGGTGGGCGCTGCAATGATCGAACAATGGTCGGCCGGTCTGGCGCGCAGCCTGCGCAACAGTTGAAACTCAGCGCAACTGATCCCGAAACTGCCCCGGCGTCATCCCTGTCCAGCGCTTGAACGCGCGGCTGAAGCTGCTGGTGTCGGCGAATCCCAGCAGATAGCTGACTTCACTCAACGAGCACTGCGGGTCACGCAGGTGCAGCAGCGCGAGATTTTCGCGGCTTTCGTTGAGCAGGGTGTCGAAGCGACAGCCCTCATCCGCCAGATGCCGCTGCAGGCTGCGCAGGCTCAGGTGCAAGGCCTGGGCGATGCGTTCGGCGCTGGGTTCGCCTTCGGGCAATTGTTCTTCAATTGCATCGCGCACCTTGCGCTCCCAGGTCAGCGGTTTGAGCTGGGCGAGGGTGCGTTTGAGTACGGCTTCGTTGTGTTCGGCCAGTTCCGGGTTGGCGTCGTCGAGGTGGCTGTCGAAGTCGCTGAGGGCGAATTCCAGGCGGTCTTCGGCGGCGCAAAAATGCACCGGCGCGCGGAAGACTTTGTGCCATTGCTGGGCATCGCTCGGTTCGGGGCGGCGCAAGTACACCGCCAGCGGTGCGTAGTCACGGCCGAGGCGATTGCGGCAGGTGCGCACGTAGATCGCCGCGAAGGCGTCGATGGCTTCGACGGCCGGCGCCGGGTTGCCGGGCGGGATTTTCAGGCGGAATTGATAACGGTCTTCGCTGCGGCTCAGCTCCAGTTCCAGCGCATCGCTGACCACTGGGTGATAGCGCACGATGCGCTCGAACACTTCGCGCAAGCTGCCGCTGGCCACCAGCGCATAACCGAGCGCGTGGAAGGTGGTCGGGCTGACGAAACGCGACACGCGCAAGCCCAGCGCCGGGTCGCCGCTGGCCTGCACGGCGAGTGCCCACAGGCGCGTGGTACCGGACAGCGGATAGCGCGCATTGGGGTCGTCCATCAGCGCTGGGTCGAGCCCAGCCTGTTGGCACAAGGCAAGACTGTCCAGCCCGAGCGCGTCGAGTTGTTTGCGCAAGGCGCGGGTCCAGCTGGCGAGGGAGGTCGGTTCCTTCATGCGGATTGGCGCGTCCGGTCAACAGGTTGGCGTTCTTGGCTAGCGCGGATCGAACCCCGGCAAGGCACGATGCATTCATCTTAGACCCGAGGATGGAAGCATGGACGGTACTTCTGCAAGCCCTGAACGACTGAATGCGGCGCAGCGCTCGGCACATATTCGCCAAGTGGTGCTGACCAAAGGTGCGCAATTGCGTGAGCGCTACCCGATTCTTCGGCATCAGGATGCCCTCGGTGCGGGGATTCTGGCGTTCGCGCTGGCCGGGATGATCGGCTCGGCGGCGCTGTACATCACTGGCCATATGGCCTGGTGGGTGTGCCTGCTGTTCAATGCTTTTTTCGCCTCGCTGACCCATGAGCTGGAACACGACCTGATCCACAGCATGTACTTCCGCAAGCAGCGCGTGCCGCACAACCTGATGATGGGCCTGGTCTGGCTGGCGCGACCGAGCACGATCAATCCGTGGATCCGTCGTCATCTGCACCTCAACCATCACAAGGTTTCCGGCACTGAAGCCGACATGGAAGAGCGCGCAATCACCAACGGCGAGCCGTGGGGTTTTGCCCGTCTGCTGATGGTTGGCGACAACCTGATGTCGGCGTTTATCCGTCTGCTCCGCGCCAAGACCTGGGCACACAAGTTGAGCATCGGCAAACGCGTGCTCAAGGTCTACGCACCGCTGGCGCTGCTGCATTGGGGCGCGTGGTACGTGTTTCTCGGCTTTCACGGGGCCAATGGCATCGCCTATTTGCTGGGCTCGCCAATCGAGTGGTCAGCCACCACACTTTCGGTGATGCAAGTGATCGATATTGCCGCCGTGGTGATCATCGGCCCGAATGTGTTGCGCACTTTTTGCCTGCACTTCATCAGCTCGAACATGCATTACTACGGCGACGTCGAACCGGGCAATGTGCTGCAGCAATGCCAGGTGCTGAACCCTTGGTGGCTGTGGCCTTTGCAAGCGTTCTGCTTCAACTTCGGCAGCAGTCACGGGATTCATCACTTCGTGGTCAAGGAGCCGTTTTACGTTCGCCAGATGACCGTGCCGGTGGCGCACAAGGTGATGCGCGAGATGGGTGTGCGCTTCAATGACTTCGGCACGTTTGGCCGGGCGAACCGGTTTGTGCGCGGAGACGAGGAAGTGGTGTCCGGGGAGGCGGTGGAGGCCTGACAGATGCCCCTCACCCTAACCCTCTCCCAGGGGAGAGGGGACTGATCTAGCTGTTTATGCTGGATACATCGACCTGAAATTTCGAGCCGACCTCAGGTTGGAAAAGCATGAAGATCTGCTCCCTTTCCCCCTCTCCCTCAGGGAGAGGGCTGGGGTGAGGGGGGCTTTTGATCTTGGTTCAATCCGGCTGAAACGGCGAAGCACTGAGGATCACTCCGGTCTCTTCCACATACCGCTGCCAATGCCCGATCAGGTCAGTGAGTTTCTGCGGCTGACTCAACGCCAGATCATGAATCTCCCCTGGATCGCTCGCCAGATCATAAAGCTGCCAAGTCGCCGGCCCGACCGGTCCAGGAATCCACACGGCTTTCCACGACCCTTGGCGAATCGCCCGGCGCCCGAACAATTCCCACCCTGTCACGGTGTGTTCGTCATGCACCTGCGCGGTCTCGCCGGACAGGAAGCCCAGCCACGACTTGCCGCGCAGTGGCGCCACGGCTTTGCCTTTCCACTGTTTGCCCGGATGCCGCACGCCAGCCAGATCGAGAATGGT
>NZ_JH635998.1:1939222-1944375 GCF_000257605.1 Pseudomonas sp. R62 | reverse complement strand
CATGGCTGATCTGCCCTTTCAGCGGCAGTTGCGGATAGTGCAGCAGCGCCGGCACGCGGATCCCGCCCTCGGTGGTGAAAGCCTTGAACAAGCGTGACGGCGCGGTTGCCACTTGCGCCCAGTTCGGCCCGTACCAGACGTAGGAATTGGCCCGGCCGATGTTGTCGAGGCTGTTGTCGTAATGCTGGTTGAGGTAGGTCATCAGCTCCGGGCCGAACTTGGGGAACGCTTCCAGCAGCGCGCCTTCGGCACCGTTGTCGGACATGAACAGGATGAAGGTGTTGTCGAGCTGTCCTTGCTGGCGCAGGTAATCGACGACCCGGCCGATGTTCCAGTCCATGCGCTCGACCATCGCCGCGTACACCTCCATGGCTCGTGCGGAAATCTGCTTTTGTTCATCGCTCAACGCGTCCCACTGCGCGCTGAGCTGAATCAGCGGGTGCGGTTCGACGTCTGCCTCGATCAGACCCAGTGCCTTGAGTTTTTCCAGGCGTTCGAGGCGCAGCACTTGCGGGCCAGCGTCGTAGCGGCCACGGTATTTCTCGACGATCTCGGCCGGTGCCTGCAACGGCCAGTGGGGCGCGGAGAAGGGCAGGTAAGCGAAGAACGGCCGGGTCTGATCGCGTTCCTTGAGGTACTGCAGCAGCTTGTCGCCGAAGGCATCGGAGGAATAGAAATCCTTCGGCAACTCGTCAACAAACTGATCGTCCTCGATGTACAGCGCCGGGGTGGATTTCAGCAGGCCCGGCGTTTGCTCATCGTAGGTCGGCTCGAAACCATAGTGGTTGGCAGCGCCCGGCAACAGTGAAAACGAGCGCTCGAAACCGCGCGCATGGGGCGCCAGTTCAGCCTTCAGACCCAAGTGCCATTTGCCGCTCATCAAGGTTTGATAGCCGGCCTCGCGCAGCAGCTCGGGCAGGGCGACGACGCGGTCATTCAGGTAGCCTTCGTAGCCAGGTTTGCCGATCAGTTCCGGGGTCAACGCTTCGGCCATGGTGCCAATACCGGCGATGTGGTGATCGGTGCCGGTCAGCAGCATCGAGCGCGTCGGCGAGCAGGTCGGTGCGGTGTGGAAATCGGTCAGGCGCAGGCCGTTCTCGGCCAGCGCATCGAGGTTCGGCGTAGCGATTTCGCCGCCGAACGCACCGATGTCGGAAAAGCCTAGGTCGTCGGCCAGAATCACTAGAAAGTTGGGACGTTGCGGCATCGCGAAACTCCTGTTCAGCAGGCAATGAACGTCAGCGGCAGATCGCGGATCTGCACCGGTGCGCTCGGTTGGTAATGGTCATCACTGGTCAACTCGTGCAGCAGTTCTTCGCGCAGCTGATGAAAGTCGTAACTGCTGCGTTGGCGCGGGTGCGGCAGGGCGATGTCGACCACTTGCTTGATCCGCCCCGGACGCGGCTCCATCACCACCACGCGGTCGGCCAGAAAAATCGCTTCCTCGACATCGTGGGTCACCAGAATCGTGGTGATCTGTGCCCGTTCGCGGATTGCCAGCAGTTCGTCCTGCATTTGCTGGCGGGTCAGTGCGTCGAGGGCGCCGAAGGGTTCGTCGAGCAACAGGATTCGCGGGCTGGCGACGAGGCCGCGCGCGATCGCCACGCGTTGCGCCATGCCGCCGGAGAGTTGATGCGGATAGGCCTGGGTGAAATCACTGAGGCCGACCAGTTCGATGAAATCCTTGATGCGTTGTTGTTTCTGCGCCCCGCTCAGCGGTTCATTGACCAGGCCCAGGCCGATGTTGTCGGCGACTGTCAGCCACGGGAACAGACGATGTTCCTGAAAGACGATACCGCGCTCGCCGCCGATGCCGCTAACGGCCTTGCCATCGACACTGATGTGCCCGCGAAACTCGGTGTCGAGGCCGACCAGCAAACGCAGCAATGTGGATTTGCCGCAGCCGCTGGAGCCGACGATGGCGACGAATTCGCCCTCGGCAATGTCCAGGTTGAATTCGCGAATCGCCTCCAGTTCGAAACCGTTGACGGCGAAGGATTTGCCTACGTGGTTGAAGCTGACAATTGGTGCGTTCATGCGTGTCTCCAGCGGGTCGCGCGAATTTCCAGGCGTTGGCCGATCAGGTTGAGCAGGGCGCCGGTGAGGCCGACCAGCAGCATGCCGGCCATGATCAGATCCATGCGCAGCAGCTGCTGCGCGCCGATCATCTGACTGCCGATGCCGCCATTGGACGGCATGAAATATTCAGCGCCGATGGTGCCGAGCCAGGCGTAGATCAGGCTCAATCGCAGCCCGGCGAAGATCCCCGGCGCAGCACCGGGCAGGACCAGTCGACGCAGGCGCTGGCCGAGGCCGAGGCGCAGCACTTGCGCGGCTTCGTTGAGTTGCGGCGAGAGGTTGGCGACGCTGCGCTGGGTGGCGATGAACAGCGGGAAGAAGGCGGCGAGAGCGACGAACACCCACTTGGCCAGTTCGCCGAGACCGAACCACGCGGTGAGCAGTGGCACCCAGGCGAAAATCGCGATCTGCCGCAGTGCGGCGAGTGTCGGGCCGAGCAGGCGTTCGCTGAGACGTGACAGGCCGAGGAGCAAGCCCAGGGCGAAACCGAGGCCGCCACCGATCAGCAAGCCGCCCAGGGTGCGGCTCAGGCTCAGCGCCATGCCGTTGACCAGCGTACCGTCGAGCAGTCCGTCCCATGTCGTGCTCAGCACAGCCGCAGGGCTGATCAGAATATTCGCGTCGACCCACTGCTGATCATTGGCCACTTGCCAGAGCGCCAACAAGCCCAGCGGCAACAGCCACGGTTGCAGGCGTTGCCAGCCCTGATAGCGCGGGCCGCGTGTGATGTGCGCGGTGGCCGGGTGCGGCCAGTGCACCAGTCTGCGGTCGAGCAGGCCGATGCCGCGATCCATCGCCACGCCGATCAGACCGATGACCACGATGCACACGAACACGATGTCGAGCATGAACAACTGCCGCGCCCAGACCATCAGATAGCCGATGCCTTCGCTGGAGGCCAGCAGCTCGACCGCCAGCAACGAGGTCCAGCCGGCAGCGAGTGCCAGGCGCACGCCGGCCATGAACGCCGGCAGCGCAGCGGGAAGCACCAAGCGCCAAATCAGCAAGCGCGGCGGCAGGCGCAACACGGCGGCGGCTTCGCGCAGTTTCGGTTGTGCATCGCGCACACCAACCAGTGTGTGCAAGGTCACCGGCACCACAATGGCCTTGATCAGCACCACCAGTTTCAGCAGTTCGCCGATGCCAAAAAACACCATGAACAGCGGAATCCACGCCAGCGTCGGCACCTGCGCCAATCCGGCGAATGTCGGAAAAACCAGGCGCTCCAGACGTCGACTGAAGCCCAGTGCGGCGCCAAGCACCGCGCCGGTCGAAACGCCTGCCAACAAGCCCCAGAACAACCGTTGCAGGCTGATCCACAAATGACTCCACAACTCGCCTTGGGCCAGTTCCACAGCGCTGCTCCACACCAGCGATGGCGCCGGCAGGATCTGCTCGCTCATCCACTGATTGCGCGCGGCCAGCCACCACAGGACGAACAGGCTGACGGGCAACAGCCAGGGCAACAGGCGTTGATTCAGGCTCGGCCAGGTGCGACGGCTTTTCAGCGGCGGCGCGGCCAGCGGCAGGCTGAGCAGAGATTGACGGGCCATGGGTGACCTCCGTTGTCGGGTTGCATGGCGAACCGCTTTTCATGTGGCAGCGAGCCTGCTCGCGAAATGGCTGTTTAAGACAGCATTGATGGCGGCTGGCATTGCCTCTTCGCGAGCAGGCTCGCTCCCACACTGGGTTTCGTCATATATGAAACTGATCTAACAAACTTGCGTTAGATGCTATCGGGAGATAAGCGAATCCATTTAAGGCTTGCCTGCTTGCGCGCATCCAATGCATTCGAAGAATATTTTCGATGCTGTTAATGCATATCGCGCTGCAAGCCGCACACGCCCTCACTTAGGTCATATGGATATAAAAATGTGCATTTATAGTATTTAAGTGAAGGTATGCACCCAGCCTACTTTCGGCTCCTCAGCGATCAAGGAGCCGCACCCATGAACCTTCCCTTCAAACGAATCATCAGCCTGCTGGCCGCCCCGGCGCTTGCAGGCTTTCTTGCGCTTGGCGCCCAAGCCGAAGAACTCAAGGAAATCCGCATCGCCGTGCCCGACCTCAGCGCCGGCACTCAACACAGCGGCGGCGGCATCGTCGATGTGCTGCGCGATCAGCAGATCTTCGAAAAGGCCTTCGCCGAGCAGGGCATCAAGATCCAGTGGAGTTTCTTCAAGGGCGCCGGGCCGGTGATCAATGAGGCGTTTGCCAATGGCCAGGTTGATCTGGCCTATCTCGGCGATCTCGCCGCGATCATCGGCAAATCCAATGGTCTGGACACGCGCCTGCTCAGCGCCACGGCGCGTGGGGTCAAGCAATACCTCGGCGTGGTGCCCGGCTCGGGAATCAAGACCCTGCAGGATCTCAAGGGCAAACGCGTGGCGATCTTTCGCGGAACGGCAACGCAACTGTCGTTCGATGCGGCGCTGGCCAGTCAGGGCCTGAGCGAGAAGGATCTGAAGGTCATCAATCTGGATTTCAACGCGGCGGTCTCGGCGCTCGCGGCCAAGCAGATCGATGCCTCGTGGGGCAGCTCCGCGCTGAGTGCCTTGCAAGCCAAAGGCCTGGCGGAATTGCCGCTCAACACCAAGGACCTTGGCGGCGCTGGCAGCGTGCAGGCGGTGTTGCTGGGTAATGGCAAGTTTGTCGACGCCCATCCTGAGGTCATTGCGAAACTGCTCAAGGCGCAGCAGCAAGCGGTCGAGTGGCTGACGCAGGACAGCAACAAGGATGCGTATGTGCAGCTGGTATCAGGGCTGGCCAGTTATCCGCCGGTGATTCTGGCTCAGGATCTGAAGGATCAGAATCTCAGCGAGATTTTCCCGTCGACACTGGATCCGGTGTTCTTGAGCGGCCTGCAGGACAAGGTCGACCTGGCGGCGCAGCAGAAGCTGATCCGCAAGCCGTTCAAGGTCAGCGATTGGGTGGCGCCAGAGCTTTCTGCAGCCAGGCTTTAGATCTCCAGCGTCTTTCCAGATCGTTCCCACGCTCCGCGTGGGAATGCAGCCGAGGACGCTCCGCGTCCTTTGTGACGCAGAGCGTCACGGGTTTCATTCCCACGCAGAGCG
>NZ_JH635998.1:1937038-1939202 GCF_000257605.1 Pseudomonas sp. R62 | reverse complement strand
GGACGCTCCGCGTCCTTTGTGACGCAGAGCGTCACGGGTTTCATTCCCACGCAGAGCGTGGGAACGATCGGCGTGTGCCACGAAGGTTTTTCAGACGGCGACGCTGACGTCCTGCCGATCCACCGCGACCAACGTCTCGATCATTGCCCTCGCCGCCGGCGACAACCGGAATCCGGTGCGGCTGACGATGCCGCAGCGGGCGTTCATGCTTTCGAGGTTCTGCGGCAGGTTGCGCCAGTGCAACAGCACCAGCGAACCCTTGGCGACATCCTCAATAAACGCCTCCTCCGTGCCGACGCCGATTGCATTGGATTGCAGCACCACTTTGACCAGTGCCGGAAAGTGCTCGGTCTCGATGGTCGGCGAGAAATCGATGCGCCCGCTGAGATTCGCCAGCAGCTTGCGAATGCCTGGCGGGATCAGGGTGGCGGCCAGCGGGTAGTCGAACATGTCGTTGGTCGACAGGCTTTCCTTGGCCAGCAACGGATGCCCCGGCCGGCAGAAAAATACCCCGCGCTTGGGCGTCAGCGGTTGCGTCTGGAAATTCGGATCGGACTCGAAATGACGGATGTCGGCGATGAAGAATTCGATCTCTTCGCGGCTCAGCGCGCGGCTCAGTTTTTCCCAGTTATCAACCTGAAAACAGGTGCGCACTTTCGGGTGCGCATTGATGAATTGCGCCACCGCGTCCGGCACCAGTTTCACCGCCGGCGCCGGCCCGCAACCAAAATGCACTTCGCCGGCGTCGAGCTTGGTCATTTGCGTCACTTCAGCGCTGAGCAACGCTGCGCCCTGCACCAGGCTCAAGGCGTGTTGCAGCACCACCTGGCCCTCGGGCGTGGGGCGCAGATCCTTGTTGCCGCGATCGACCAGCACGCAACCGAACTCCTGCTCCAGCCCCTGAATGCTGCGGCTGAACGCCGGTTGAGTGATGCCCATGGCGTCGGCCGCACGGACAAAACTGCGGTGTTCGTTGAGGGCGATGAAGTAGCGCAACTGGCGAAGATCCATATGCTTTTCCGGCATCCTAAAAATAGCTCGAAGGCATTTGCGACGAGGGTTGCTTGAGGTTTTAAATGCAAGCTCTTATTCCGTCAACGAAGCATGTGAATACCTATTAGATATAAATGGAATATAGATAGAGCGTTGTTTCGCTGCCGCCAAAACCGCAAACCGTCGATGAGGGTCTTCCCATGAGTAATGCTGCACTCGCCGTAAAACCCGTTTCTCACGCGCTGGAAATTCACCCGGTAGCCGGTCGTATCGGTGCCGAAATCCGCGGCGTGCATCTGTCCGGTGAGCTGGACGCCGCCACTGTCGAAGCCATCCAGCAAGCCTTGGTCGAATACAAAGTGCTGTTCTTCCGCGAGCAGACGCAACTCGACGATCAGCGTCAGGAAGCCTTCGCCCATCTGCTTGGCGAACCGGTGGCACACCCGACCGTGCCATCGCGCGAAGGCACCCGTTACCTGCTCGAGCTGGACGGCGCCGAAGGTCAGCGCGCCAACTCCTGGCACACCGACGTGACTTTCGTCGACGCTTACCCGAAAGCCTCGATCCTGCGCTCGGTGGTCGCCCCGGCCTTCGGCGGCGATACGCTGTGGGCCAACACCGCAACGGCATACAGCGGCTTGCCGAGCGAGCTGCGTGAGCTGGCCGACAAACTGACCGCTGTGCACAGCAACGAGTACGACTACGCCGGTGCGAAGCCGGACGTCTCGGCAGAGAAGCTGGAGCGCTATCGCAAAGTCTTCACCTCGACTGTCTACGAAACCGAGCACCCGGTGGTGCGCGTGCACCCGATCAGCGGCGAGAAGAGCTTGCTGCTGGGGCATTTCGTCAAACGCATCAAAGGTTATTCACAGGCAGATTCGGCACACCTGTTCGGTTTGCTGCAGAGCCATGTGATCCGCCAGGAAAACACCGTGCGCTGGCGCTGGCAGGCTGGAGATGTGGCGATCTGGGACAACCGCTCGACGCAGCATTACGCGATTGATGATTACGGCACCCAGGATCGCGTGGTGCGCCGGGTGACGCTCAAAGGCGAAGTGCCGGTGGGGGTGAATGGGCAGCGGAGTCTGACCATTAAGGGCGCGGATATCGTCGGCGTCTGATTCGCCTCTTCGCGAGCAGGCTCGCTCCCACATTGATCGTTCCCACGCTC
>NZ_JH635998.1:1920105-1936510 GCF_000257605.1 Pseudomonas sp. R62 | reverse complement strand
GGAGCGTGGGAACGATCATTTGATCACAGCTACCACACACCAATCTGAACAACCTTCTCGGTTTCCGGCTCACCATAACGAAACCGCTGCCCGCGCAAATCGATCTCCGGATGGCTGATCGTCGTCCGCCGCTTCAATCCACGCATCCACTCAAACAGATACCCCGCATGCTCCTCGCGCACCGCCGTGTACGCCGGGTCCTCACCCAGATCATTCAGCTCCTGCGGATCATTCAACAGATCAAACAACTGCGGTCTAAACCCGTCGTACCCCAGGTATTTCCAGCGCTCGCTGCGCACCATGGTCATGCGGCAACGGTCGATCGGCTGGCCGAGTCGCTCGCGTGCCGGGGCCTGAAAGGCGTAGTCGTATTCGCTGATTGCATAGCGGCGCCAATCGGGATTTTCCCCGTGCAGCAACGGGATCAATGAACGCCCTTCCAGCCGGTGTTCCGCGCCCGCTAATCCCAACGCTTGAAGAAACGTCGGCAACGCATCAATGGTTTCCGCCAGCCGCTCATCGACAGTGCCGCGAGTGACATCCGCCGCCGCCCGAGGGTCGCGCACGATCAACGGCACGCCCACCGCCTGCTCAAGCAAAAACTCCTTCTCACCGAGCCAATGATCGCCAAGGAAATCGCCGTGATCGCTGGTGAACACGATCAACGTGTCATCCCAACGCCCGTAGCTCTGCAGAAAATCGAACAGCCGCCCCAACTGATCATCCACTTGCTTGATCAGGCCCATGTACGTGGGGATGACAGTCAATCGTACTGAATCGCGGGAAAAGTTGAGGCTTTCCTCATGCTGGCGAAAGGCAATGTATACGGGGTGTTTGCTGGCTACGGAGGGCGCCGCGCGGACCGGTTGAAGAATCGATTTCGTACTGTACAAGGCGTGGTACGGTGCCGGTACGATGTAGGGCCAATGCGGTTTGATGTACGAGAGGTGTAAACACCAGGATTTCTCGCCTTGCTCGGTGATGAAGTCGATGGCCCGATTTGTAGTGTAGACAGTCTCTGAGTGTTGCTCGGGAATTCGTGCTGGCAAATTCGCATGACGCATTTTCCAGCCGCTGAGGATTTCATCGTTCTCGCCTTCGGCGGCATTCGCCCAGTCGTGCCAGGGATTCTTGCCATCGAAGCCCTGCGCGCGCAGGTATTGGGTATAGGGCGCGGATTCGCGCTTGTCGTCGAATGACGGATCGTCGGGGTAGATACCGTCGTGGCGCAGGTACGGTTCGAAGCCGACCTCATTGAGCAACTCGGCTTGCGCGCTTTGCGGGTTGATCGCCAGACGCTGCAAGGCGTCGACATTGGCCGTCGCATGGGTCTTGCCGACCAGCGCGGTGCGGATGCCGTGAGGTCGCAGGTAATCGCCGATCGTCAATTCATCCAGCGGCAACGGCACCGCGTTCCAGGCCACTTGATGGCTGCTGACGTAGCGCCCGGTGTAGGCCGACATCCTTGAAGGACCGCAAATCGTGCCTTGGGTATAGGCGCGGCTGAAACGCACCCCTTGAGCTGCGAGGCGATCGATATTCGGTGTATGCAGATGCGGGTGGCCGTAGCAGGACAGGTAATCGCGGCGCAGTTGATCGCACATGATGTACAGCACGTTGCGCACGGAGTTGGATTGGGTGGGCATGGGGTTCACCGGTCAGTGGGACAGGTGAGGGTTTTCGCTGTCGGTAGAGGTTTTCGGCAAGTGCATTTGGGGAATGGTTTTTATGCAGCGATTGCATCAGCCTCTTCACGAGCAGGCTCGCTCCCACATTTGAAATGCGTATTCCTGTGGAGCGAGCCTGCTCGCGAAGGGGCCAGCTCAGACAGCAAAATTCTCCAGCGAACACACCTCCTCATCCTCCGCATCAACCACTTTGATCTGCTCAATCATCGCTTCGGCCAACGGTGACAGCCGATACCCGGCGCGGCTGACGATGCCGTAGCGGGTGTACAGCTCCTCCAGATCATCCGCCAGGCCTTCGATCTTCAAACAGACCAGCTCACCCTTGGCCAGATGCAGCGCATCGGAATACGCGCCGACAATTCCGATCGCCTCCGAACGCAGCACCACGCTCAACAGCGTCGAACCGTTTTCGCATTCCACATTCGGGGTGAAATCCGGACGACCGCTGAGGTCGACGATGACCTTGCGCAGGTTCGGCGGGCGGATGCTGACCGCCAGTGGATAACTCAGCAATTGCTCGGCAGTGATGCGTTCAAACGCCGTCAGTGGATGCCCGGCGCGGCAGCAGAAATGCCATTTGCGTGCCCGCAAGCGGTAGGTCTGGTAATCCGGATCGGCCTCGAATTGCCGGGTATCGGCGACGAAGAATTCGAACTCTTCGCTGAGCAGGCGTTTGCTCAGGCTCTGCCAGTCATCGACCAGAAACTGTACGCGCGCCTTCGGGTAGCGGCCGATGAATGCGCCGATCGCGCGCGGGATCAATCCGGCGGCTGGCGCCGGCCCGCAACCAAAGCGCAATTCCCCGGCCTCGAGGCCATTGAACTGGCTGATCTCATTGGCCATCTGCTGCGCACCGCTGACCAGTCGCCGCGCATGTTCGAGCAGCACATGGCCCTGTTTGGTCGGCGGCAATTCCTTGCGCCCACGGTCGACCAACTGGCAGCCGACGCTGTGTTCCAGTGCTTGGATGCTGCGGCTGAATGCCGACTGCGACAGGTTCACCGCCTGCGCGCCAGCGACAAAGCTGCGTTGCTCAACCAGAGCGATGAAGTGACGCAATTGGCGCAAGTCGATATGCATTTTTCACATAAAAAATATCCGGGAAATGCATTGGATATGCATTAGGTCGACTCCTTATAAAGGCAATCTCTTATGCAGTAAATATTTGTAAATCCATAAATAAATAACTGAAAAGAATATGCAGCACTGAAGATGTCTGTGTGTTTTTTGACCAGGAGCCGCGCCATGAGTCCGTTGAATCTCGCGTTACCCCCATCTCCCCGACGGCTCAAACGCCTGCCTTTGGCGCTGTTGCTGGCAGGCAGCGCCACCTGGACTCACGGCTATGCCGCCGAAGCCGAAACCCCTCCGCCCGTCCCCGCAGGCACAGCGGCGGCCAGCGGTTCCCAGCTGGAAACCGTGACCGTCACCACGCGCCGCCGCGAAGAAAGTTCGCAAGACGTGCCGACGCCAATGAGCGTGGTCAGTGGGCAGAATCTGGAGACGCAACGGGTTTACCGGATTCAGGACTTGCAGCAACTGGTGCCCAGCGTCAACGTCGCTTACATGCATGCGCGGCAGTCCAGCGTGTCGATCCGTGGCCTCGGTAACAACCCGGCCAGTGATGGCCTGGAAGGCAGCGTTGGCCTGTACATCGACAACGTTTATCTGGGCCGTCCGGGGATGGCGGTGTTCGATCTGATGGACATCGAGCAGCTCGAAGTCTTGCGCGGTCCGCAAGGCACGCTGTTCGGCAAGAACACCACCGCCGGGGTTATCAACATCAGCACCCGCGCGCCCAGTTTCACACCGGAACGCAGTATCGAAACCTCGGTCGGCGAGGACGGTTATTTCCAGACCAAGGGCACGATTTCCGGACCGCTCAACGACCAGCTGGCCGGGCGCTTCTCGGCGTATCGCACGCGCAGTGACGGCGACATCAAGAACGAATACGACGGCCACGACCTCAACGGCGGCTCCCGCGAGGGCTTCCGCGCGCAGCTGTTGTTCAAGCCCAATGAAGATTTCAATCTGCGCTGGATCGGCGATTACAACGAAGAAGATTCCAGCGCCGGCACTCGCGTGTTGTACAACACAGGGCCGACCATCAACGGCGTCAACCTGTATGAATCGCGGGCCAGTGCAGCCGGGGCAACGCTGGTCAACGGCCGGCATCGCAAGGTCAATCTCGATAACGACCAGCACGTCACCGTGCATCAGGGCGGCACGTCGGTGGAAGCCAACTGGACGTTGCCGAGCGACTTCACCCTGACGTCGGTCAGCTCTTATCGTTTCTGGAATTTCACCCCGCGCAACGACGATGGCCTCAACGTGCCGGCCAGTTACAACGCCGGCGTGTCGGTGGAAGACAAACAGTATTCGCAGGAATTTCGCCTGGCCTCGCCCAAGGGTGAGTTCTTCGATTATGTGGTCGGCGCCTACTATTTCGGCTCGGATCTGGACAACAAATCCTTCTCCTATTACGGCCCGCAGGCCGATATCTGGAATGGCACACCGGCGGGCAGCCTTGCCAACGTCACCAGCGTCGGCAACGGCCATATCCAGACCGACAGTTTCGCCCTGTTTGCCCAAGGCACCTGGCACCTGAGCGAACGTCTCGATTTCACCGCCGGGGTGCGTGGCACCTACGAAGAGAAAAACGCCTCGGTCGGCCGCAACGCGCCGGTCGGCGGTGTAGCTGTGGCCGGCGCGGCAGCCAATGCGCGTCGCGGCCGTGCCGGCGTCTACGATTCCGGTGACTTGAATCAGTACAGCTCCAGCCCCTCGGGACTGCTCAACCTGAGCTATCGCATCACCGATGATGTGCTCGGTTACGCCACGCTGTCCCACGGCGAGAAATCCGGCGGGGTCAACCTCGCGGTCGGCTCCGCACCTACCGCTGGCGCCGACTCGTTATTGATCGGCACCGAGCGCGCCAACAACGCCGAACTCGGTTTCAAAAGCACCCTGTGGGATCGCCGCCTGCAACTCAACGCCAACGTATTCTGGACCCAGGTCAACGCCTACCAGACCAATGCCTACGACGCCGCCAACCGCGTGCAATACCTGACCAACGCAGGCTCGGTGCGCTCGCGCGGCATCGAGTTCGAAAGCACCGTGGTGCCGTTGCGTGGCCTGACGCTGAACTTCAACGGTTCGTACAACGACGTCAGCTACCTCTCGTACAAGGATGCACCGTGCCCGCCGGAAGTCAGCCAGGCACCGGGTCCACCGGCCTCCTGCGATCTCAGCGGCCATCAAGTCGTCGGCGCGTCGAAATGGATCGGCAACGCCAACGGCGAATACAAATGGAATCTGGCTAACGGCTTCGAACCCTACGTCACCGGCAGCTACGCGTTCCGCTCCAAAGCGGTGGGCACGGTCGAGGATTCCGATTACGGGCAGATCCCCAGTTACGCGGTGGTCAACCTTTCCACCGGCCTGCGCGGCGATTTCAATCAGGGCCAGTGGGATGTCTCGCTGTGGCTGAAAAACGCCTTCGACAAAACCTACTACACGACCCTGTGGACCGGCGGTAACGGCGGCTATGAAGGCCTGCTCGGCACGCCACGGACCCTGGGTGTTACAGGACGCTACGACTTCTGATCGGGCTATCAAGGCGCTGATCTGGACATGGCCGTTCAACCAGTCCTCAGCGGCGCCGGCAAGCAGACGCAGCTGATCGACAGCGACGACGGCAATGGCGCATGACGTCGGCAATCAGCGAACCAAAAACAGCCTTTCAAGGCGTTAACGGATGCCGTAGCCGAATACTTTTCATGCCGTAAAAGCATGGCGTTTATGGCAGATCGCTGCAGCCCTTGTAGTGCGCGGCTTCGGTAAAAACGGATGATTTGTATATTCCTTGAGGGCCTATGCATAACGTTAAAGATTGCTTTCGGTGATAAGCGTCCACAGCCAATGATTGCCCCATCGACTACGCCGTGGGGGCTTCAAGAATGGCGGGTCGATCACTTTGGCTCGTAGAACGAAAGAGACCGCAGGGAGTTGAACAATGGGCAATGTCCAGACCGCCGCCAGCGCAGGGGAATTGTTGTGGCGGCACACGCCGAGTGGCGAACTGGTCGATCTTGGCCGGCCGCACCGTGTGCCGTTGGGACAGTTGCGTTTGCAGCGTGCGCCCAAGGGCATTTTGAGTCGGCGCGAAACCCTTCTGCTCGGTGTGCTCGCGTTGATCGTGCACGGTGCAGTGATTTATTGGGTCAGCCAGAAACCGACGCCGGTGCTGCCGGTGGTACCGCCGGAAATTCCGCCGATGACCATCGAGTTTTCACGCCCGGCTCCGCCCGCGCCGCCGGTTGTTGCGCCGCCACCACCGGCGCACGTGGTCGAGCCACCACCGCCAGTGGAGGACGAGTTGGCGGTGAAACCGCCGCCGCCCAAGCCGATCGCCAAACCCAAACCGGTGGTGAAACTGCCGCCCAAACCCGCGCCGAAGCCGGTAGAGCAGCCGCCGGCGCCAACGAAACCGGCAGCCCCGGTCGCAGCGCCAGCGCCCCCCGCGCCACCGGCACCTGCGCCCGTTACCCCGGCTTCAGCCAATGCGGCATACCTGAAAAACCCGGCGCCGGAATACCCGTCGCTGGCCCAGCGGCGCGGTTGGGAAGGCACGGTGTTGTTACGGGTGCATGTGTTGGCCAGCGGCAAACCGGGCGAGATTCAGATTGCCAAAAGCAGTGGTCGGCAACAGCTCGACGATGCGGCGCTGAATGCCGTCAAGCGCTGGAGTTTCGTCCCGGCCAAGCAGGGTGATGTCGCCCAGGACGGCTGGGTCAGCGTGCCCATCGATTTCAAGATTCATTAAACCGAAACCAAATTCGCGCGAAATGTTTATACGAGGGAACACATCATGACGTTACTGGCATCTCCACTGGAATCCATCGAAAGCGCGGTGATCTGGCTGCTGGTGGTTTTTTCCGTTGCCACTTGGGGCCTGGCGTTGCTCAAGGCTGTGCAGTTCGGTCGTCTGAAAGCGCAGGATCGGCGCTTTCATAAACGCTTCTGGGCAGCTTCGAGTCTGGATGTCGCGGCAGAGTTGAGCGAAACCCAGCCCGGCGCCGCAGCGCGAGTGGCGCAGGCTGGCTATGCAGCGATCCAGGTGGGCGAGGCGCCGCAGGCGAATGATCTGAGCCAGGCGATCAACCATCAGGATCGCCTCGAGCGTGCCTTGCGCCAGCAGATCGTCCGCGAACGGCGTTCGCTGGAAACCGGTCTGGCGGTGGTCGCGAGTATTGGCAGCACCTCGCCGTTCATTGGTTTGTTCGGCACGGTGTGGGGAATCATGGAGGCCTTGAAAGGCATCAGCGCCGCCGGTTCGGCGAGCCTGGAAACGGTGGCCGGGCCGATCGGTGCGGCACTCGTCGCGACTGGCGTGGGGATCGCCGTCGCGGTGCCGGCGGTGCTGGTTTACAACTACTTTCTGCGTCGTCTGAAATTGACCGCGGCGGATCTCGATGACTTCGCCCACGACTTCTACAGCCTGGCGCAGAAGAGCTCGTTCCGCGTGCTGATCCACCCGACCGCACACAAGGTGGCAACGTCGGGCAACGCGGCAAAAGTGAAGGAGGCGTCCTGATATGGCCTTCTCCACGCAAGACACGGATGAGGTGCTCAGCGAAATCAACGTGACGCCGCTGGTAGACGTGATGCTGGTGCTGCTGGTGGTGTTTATCGTCACCGCGCCGCTGCTGACCAACGCGATCCCGATCAACCTGCCGAAGACCGAAGCGGTGGCACCGGTCGAGCAGAAGGATCCGCTGGTGGTGAGCATCGACGGCGCCGGCAAGCTGTTTATCAACAAGGACGAGATTCAGCCCGACTTACTCGAATTCAACCTCAAGTCGGCCAAAGCCAAGGACCCGGAGGTGCGCGTGCAATTGCAGGCCGATGATGGGGTGAATTACGGCGAAGTGGCGCGAGCCATGGCTTCGATCGAACGGGCGGGGATTACCAAGTTGTCGGTGATTACTGCGCGGTAACAGATTTTCGTTTTTCCGGGGCCGTCTCCTTGGCAGGGTGCGGCCCTTTTTTTGCGTTCGGTTTTTGAAAAAGCCCCTCACCCTAGCCCTCTCCCGGAGGGAGAGGGGACTGACCGGGGTGTCTGGCGGCTATACATCGATATGAGAAATCCAATCGAACTCAAGATTTGAAGAACCTGAAGATCGGCTCCCTTTCCCCCCTCGCCCCCTTGGGGGAGAGGGTTGGGGTGAGGGGGAGGAATCTTATGCCCTACACAAATCACATATTCGATACAGGTCTTAATAAATAGCTTCTTATTCCTTAACCAATATAACTCCGCTCCCTATACTCGACCCGGAACAGACACGACGCAGGAGAGCTCCCCATGCGCAACGAATCAATCCGCTACCTGATTGTGCCGGGCTGGCAAGGATCGCCAGAAGATCATTGGCAAAGCCATTGGCAGAACAGCCTGCCAAACAGCGCGCGGGTCGAGCAGGCCGATTGGCTGACGCCGCGCCGTGAGGACTGGGTCGCCGCGCTGGCCGAAGCGATTGCCGCCGACAGCACGCCGGTCATTCTCATCGCTCACAGCCTCGGCTGCATCACCGTTGCCCACTGGGCGGCGACTGCGCCGTTGCAGTACCTGCGTCAGGTGCGCGGGGCGTTGCTGGTCGCGCCGGCCGATGTCGAGCGTCCTGCCTGCGCGCCAGCGCTGCGCAACTTCGCACCGATTCCGACGGACCTGTTGCCATTCCCCAGTCAGGTCGTCAGCTCCGACAACGACGCCGCCGTCAGTGCGCCGCGCGCATTGGAACTGGCGCGCAACTGGGGCGCGGAGGCGGGGATTCTCGCCGGGGCCGGGCACATCAACGTCAAGTCCGGGCATCAGCGTTGGGAGCAGGGATTTGCCTATCTCTATCGCCTGCAAAACCGTCTGGAACATCACGCCCGCCGTCGCGCCTGACCTTACTATTCAACGCCCCCGTCGGCTGGCGGTTTTGGGCGGGAGCCTGCCATGAGTCTCGAAACCTTCGGTCAGCCCTTGTTGACCTTTCCCGATGCGGAAAAAAGCCCCCTGAGCATTCGCGCCAAGGCGTTGGTGTTCGTCGACCCACGCTCGCGGCAATTGCGCGAGGAGTTGGAGCAGTTGGCTCCACGTGCGATTTCAGTGTTGATTCGCGGTGAGACTGGCACCGGTAAAGAGCTGCTCGCCCGGCATATCCACCGCGCCAGTGATCGCAGCGGGCTGTTCGTTTCGGTGAACTGCGGCGCGATCAGCCCGACCTACGCCGACGCCGAACTGTTCGGCTACGCCGCCGGCAGCTACAGCGGTTCGGCCAGCAGCCGCGCCGGCTGGTTCGGTTCGGCCAACGGCGGCACCTTGTACCTGGATGAAATCGGCGATCTGCCGCTGCCAATCCAGATCAAGTTGCTCGCGGCATTGGAAAACCACGAAGTCACCCGCGTCGGTGCGCATCAGCCGAGCCCGGTGGATGTGCGCCTGGTTGCGGCGACCAGCATCGATCTGGCCCAGGCCGTGGACGCCGGAAAATTCCACGAGCGGCTCTATCACTACCTCAGCGAGGGTCATCTGGAGCTGCCGGCGTTGCGCGCGCGCACCGGCGACATCCTCTCGCTGGCCGAGTATTTCCTTGGCATCTACAGCCAGCGTCTCGACTTGCCCGTGCCGCTGATCAGCGAAGCCGCGCAACATGTGCTCGAACAACACAGCTGGCCGGGCAACACTCGCGAACTGGAAAACGTCATCCACTTTGCCCTGCTGGTCAGCACCGGCGACGAAATCCTGCCGGAACATCTGAACCTGCCTGACGCGTCTGCGCCGCAGGTTCAGATCGAACGTCTGGTCAGGCAGACCCATATAGGTGGTAGCAGTGCAGAGCGTAAGGCCTTGAAAGACTGGCTGATTCGCTTGAGCGAGGCGGTGTGAGCGTTTTCTTCAACATGAACAAAATGGAATATGAAGCTGAATAAACGTTATTGTCCGGGAATAAAAAATCCGGGTATTGTCCGCCTCACGCCAGCGATATCACTTCACTGGCACACGTATTAAATGCCGTCGTCGATGACGACCGTGATTTTCGATAAGGACACTGCATGAAAAAGGTTCTGTTGTTTACCGCATTGGCGGCTGCTCTGACGGCTTCTTTCGCCAACGCCGGCGAGAAACTGGTAGTTGCCGCAACGCCGGTGCCCCACGCTGAAATCCTTGAGCTGATCAAACCGACCCTGGCCAAAGAGGGCGTGGATCTGGAAATCAAGGTTTTCACCGACTATGTACAACCGAACGTACAGGTCGGCGAGAAGCGTCTGGACGCCAACTACTTCCAGACCCTGCCGTACCTGAACAGCTTCAACCAGGGTAAATACAAGGATGACAAATCCAAGTACCTGGTGACCGTGCAGGGCGTTCACGTTGAACCGTTCGGTGGTTACTCGAGCAAGTACAAGACTCTGGCTGAGTTGCCGGACGGCGCGACCATCGCCATCCCCAACGAAGGCAGCAACAGCGGCCGCGCCCTGATCCTGCTGCAAAAGGCCGGCCTGATTGAACTGAAAGATCCGAAAAACGCTCTGGCAACGCCGAAAGACATCGCCAAGAACCCGCACAACTTCAAGTTCAAGGAACTGGAATCGGCCCTGCTGCCGCGCGTGCTGAAGGAAGTTGATCTGGACATGATCAACACCAACTACGCGCTGGAAGCCAAGCTGAATCCGCAGAAAGACGCGCTGGTGATCGAAGGTGCTGACTCGCCGTACGTGAACTTCCTGGTTGCCCGTGAGGACAACAAGAACAGCGACGCGATCCAGAAACTGGCCAAGGCCCTGACCAGCCCGGAAGTCAAAGCCTTCATCGAGAAGAAGTACAGCGGCGCGGTGTTGCCGGCGTTCTGATCTGACTTGAGTGAATCTGCTTCAGATGCAAAAACGCCGATGGCCTTGATGGTCATCGGCGTTTCTGTGTGTGCGTTAAAAAGCCCCTCACCCTAACCCTCTCCCAGAGGGAGAGGGAACCGATACGGGGATATTCAAGAGATACGCCGACCTGAACGTATCGCTCTGAATCCAGCATCGCTGAAGCCCAGCCAAGCCATAATCGCCAAGATCTTCCAGGTCGATGTACAACGCGAGACACCTCGGTCGGCCCCCTCTCCCTCCGGGAGAGGGCTGGGGTGAGGGGCTTTTGACTTACGCTGTAGTCTTCAACGCCCGGCGCAACGCCCTCAGCAATTTCACGATGTCCTGCGGATCCAGCCGCTGCGGCACTTTTACGTCCATGTTGTTCTTCCTTGTGGTGAATGGGCCGGAGAGTCTGGCCAAAAGCTGTGGTTCCTTGGAGGTCTTTCGTGGAAAAAAGATCCGTCCTACAGCGCAAAGAAAAATAGCCGTCTTATTCCTTCCCGGCAAACCCACAGGATAGTTTTTTGGGTGATATCAATATGCTTTAAAGGTATTTAAATTATGGTTTTTATACCTATAAAGTCAGTGCCTGCCGGACGGCCATCCGCCGTCCATGGATTGCATCATCGCCGCTTACCAAGCAGCGTCAGGACGCTTCATGACTTTCGACTACGCCTTTATCCTCAGCACTCTGCCGGCTTTTCTCAAAGCCGTCGGCGTGACTCTGCAGGTCGGTTTGATTGCGATCGCCACTTCGCTGTTGGTGGCGCTGCTCAACGCGACGATTCTGGTGTTTCGCACGCCATACCTGCAAAAACTGGTCGGCCTCTACGTAGAGCTGGCGCGCAACACGCCGTTGCTGATTCAGCTGTTCTTCGTCTACTTCGCGTTGCCGGCGGTGGGGATCCAGGTTTCCGGTTTCACTGCGGCAATCATCACCATGACCTTCCTTGGTGGCGCCTACCTCACCGAAGTGCTGCGCGCCGGCATCGATGCGGTGCCCCAGGCGCAACTGGAATCCGGGCGGTCGATTGGCCTGTCTCACGGGCAATTACTTCGTTATGTGATCCTGCCGCAGGCGGGGATTCTCAGCCTGCCGTCGCTGTTCGCCAATTTCATTTTCCTGTTGAAGGAAACCACCGTGGTCTCGGCGGTAGCGGTGCCGGAAATCCTCTACACCACCAAAAGCTACATCGCGCTCTATTACAAAACCTACGAAATGCTCGCCGTGCTGACGCTGATCTGCGTGCTGCTGTTCTTGCCGCTGTCGCTGTTGCTCAGCCGTCTGGAAAGGAGGCTCCAGCATGGCCAGTTCGGGTCTTGAGTTGCTGTGGATATCGTTGCCGCAACTGGCAAAAGGCGCCGGGCAAACACTGTCGATCTCGTTTCTGAGCATCGCCATCAGTACGATCGGCGGTGTGCTCTACGGTGTTCTGCGCACTTTGAACGTAACGTGGTTGAACGCGATTCTGCGCATCTATCTGGAGCTGTTCCGGGCAATTCCGGTGCTGGTCTGGTTGTATCTGCTGTTCTTCGGTCTGCCGATTTTCTTCGGCCTGAGCCTGCCGAGCTTCTGGTGCGCGGTGCTGGTGCTGTCGCTGTGGGGCGCCAGCGAAGTTGGCGAGGTAGCGCGCGGTGCGCTGCATTCGTTGCCGCGCGGACAGCGTGAAGCTGGGCTGTCGATCGGCCTCAATGCAGCTCAACTTTATGGCTACGTGCTGCTGCCGCAAGCGCTCAAGCGCATGACGCCGCCGACCATCAATGTTTATACGCGGATCATCAAGACCAGTTCCCTGGCGGTACTGATCGGCGTCGTAGATGTGATCAAGGTCGGTCAGCAGATCATCGAGCGCACCTACGAATCGGTACTGATTTACGGTGCGCTGTTCCTGTTTTTCTTTTTCATCTGCTACCCGCTTTCGGCCGCTTCGCGCGTGCTGGAGCGGCGCTGGACGCAAGCATGAGCGCACTGATCAAGTTTCACGGGTTCAACAAATTCTATGGCGCGCAGCAGGTGCTCGACGGCATTGACCTGCAAGTGCAGAGCGGCGAAGTACTCGTCATTCTTGGTCCCAGCGGTTGCGGCAAAAGTACTTTGCTGCGTTGCCTCAATGGTCTGGAAGAGGCCCACAGCGGCAGCCTGAAATTCCTCGACCGAGAGCTGTTGTACAAGGCCACTGACTGGCGCGAAATTCGCCAGCAGATCGGCATGGTGTTCCAGAGTTATCACCTGTTCCCGCACATGAGCGTGCTCGACAATCTGCTGCTCGGCCCGCTCAAGGTGCAGAAGCGTCAGCGTCGCGAAGCGCAGCAGCAGGCCGAAGCCTTGCTTGAGCGTGTCGGCCTGCTGGACAAGCGCGATGCTTTCCCGCGTCAGCTCTCCGGCGGCCAGCAGCAACGCATCGCCATTGTTCGCTCGCTGTGCATGAATCCACGGGTCATGCTCTTCGACGAAGTCACCGCCGCCCTCGACCCGGAAATGGTCAAGGAAGTGCTGCAAGTCATTCAGGGTCTGGCTCGCGAAGGCATGACCCTGCTGATCGTCACTCACGAAATGGCCTTCGCCCGCGCGGTGGCCGACCGCATCGTGTTCATGGATGCCGGGCGCATCCTCGAACAATCCCCCCCCGAGATTTTCTTTACGAACCCGCAAACCGCACGCGCGCAGCAGTTTCTTGAGAAGTTCTCCTTCGTTGCCACATCGCCAGAAACGAATCCGAAAAAGGAACTGGAACTGCTATGAAAACTGCCGCTTTGTTACTGCCCCTGCTCAGCCTCGCCTTGCTTGCCGGTTGCGGTAAGACCGAAGAGCCACCAAAGCCGAAAGTCGCCAGCGAAAGCGCCGCGCCGGCCGGTTATCTGGACAAGATCAAGGCCCGCGACAAACTGATTGTCGGCGTCTTCACCGACAAGCCACCGTTCGGTTTCGTCGATGAGGCCGGGCGCTACGTCGGCTTCGACACCGACATTGGCCGGCGCTTCGCCAAAGATCTGCTCGGCGACGAAAACAAGGTCGAGTTCGTCGCCGTCGAGCCGGCCAGTCGCATTCCATTTTTGCAGAGCGACAAGGTCGACCTGATCCTCGCCAACATGACCGTCACCCCGGAACGCAAGGAAGCGGTGGAATTCACCAACCCGAACCTCAAGGTGGCCGTGCAGGCGCTGGTGCCGCAGGGCAGTTCAGTGAAAAAACTGGATGATCTGGCGACGCGCACCACGATTGTCACCACCGGCACCACCGCGGATATCTGGCTGACCAAAAACCACCCGGACTGGAAACTGCTCAAGTTCGAGAAAAACTCCGAGTCGCTGCAAGCCTTGGCCAATGGTCGTGGCGATGCTTACGCGCAGGACAATCTGGTGCTGTTCAGCTGGGCCAAGCAGAACCCGGGCTATCGCGTGCTCGAGGAAAAGCTCGGAGCCGAGGCGCCGATTGCGCCGGCAGTGAAAAAGGGCAATCTCGAGTTGCGTGATTGGGTCAACAGCGAATTGGCCAGGTTGGGCGAGGAGAAATACCTGCTCAAGCTGTATGACCAATATGTGCGCAAAGAACTGAGTGATGACACCCGGCCTGAGAGTGTGATTGTTGAAGGGGGCAAGTGGCAGGGGTGATTGCCTGTTGATCGTTCCCACGCAGAGCGTGGGAACGATCGAATGGGCTAGTCTGGCCAATGCCACGCCGGCTCATCCAGCACCCGCTGCCCGACAATCCCGGTCTGGCCCAGCGTCTTCTCCAGCACGATGCAATTGCATTCCGGGTCTTCCTGCAACGCCGAGATAAGGCGCCGTGCATGTGACACCACCCACACCTGACACTGCTCCGAAGCGCGAATGATCAGCCTTGCCAGCGCCGGCAGCAGGTCCGGGTGCAGGCTGGTTTCCGGTTCGTTGAGCACCATTAGTGTCGGCGGTCGCGGTGTCAGCAACGCCGCAACCAGCAGCAGATAGCGCAAGGTTCCGTCTGACAATTCCGCCGCCGACAATGGCCGCAACAAGCCTTCCTGATAAAACTCGATAGCGAAGCGTCCACCGGCCAACGGCGCGATTTTCAGTCGCGCGCCGGGAAACGCATCGCTGATCGCCGCTGTTAACGCCTGCGGATCGCCAATCTCGATAATCGTCTGCAAGGCCGCCGCCAGATCGCGGCCGTCGTGGTGCAGCACCGGCGTGCGAGTGCCCAGTTGCGGCTGACGCACCGGCGCGTCGGCATCGCTGCGAAAGTGATCATAAAAGCGCCAGCGGCGGATGAATTCGCGCATCTGGAATACTTCCGGCGAGCTGCGCAGATTGCCGACCTGGTCGAACAGGCTGTCGAAGTTCGGCGTGTGTTGCGCCAGCACATCCCAGGCGCGACCTTCGCGGGCGCGGATCATCGGACCGTTGCGATCGACCAGCAGGCTCGCCGGGCGAAACACCGGGCCGGCCCAGATGCACTCACGCTTGATCTCCGGGTCGAGGGCAAAGCATGAAGTGCTTGGCTCCGGCAGGCCCAGGCCGATGGCGTAGCTGAAATCCTCGCCGGCGAATCCCAGTCGCAATCTTTTCACGCCGTGGCGCACCGTCGGCTCGATCGCCACCTCACCGTTGCGCATGCGTCGACTGATGGTTTCCGGTCCGGCCCAGAACGTCGAGTCCAGCCCGCCTTCACGCGCCAGCGCATTGACCACGCCGCCCTGGGCGGTTTCCGCCAGCAGGCGCAAGGCGCGATAGAGGTTGGACTTGCCGCTGCCGTTGGGCCCGGTAATCAGGTTCAGGCGCCCGAGCGGAATCACCAGTTTGTTGATCGAGCGGTAATTGGCCACCGCCAGGGTGTTGAGCATGAAATCCTTCTCCGGGTCACTGCGATACGCGGGCAGCATACCTTTAATGAGATAAATCTGGTGTTGGCGTCCGCAACCGTGGAACCCTGTTCTAAGCTCTGAAGTCGTATCGTCTCGACAGCAGCATTTAAGGCCAAGGAGTGTGCATGGCGGGTCCCGGATTGAAAGTGCTGATGGCCGTGAGCGCCATGGCGTTGCTCACCGCATGCGGCGACAAGAAACCTGCTCAGGAATACTTGCCACGGGTCTTTGTGCAAGAGGTCGAACCGGCCAACTACGCCGCCGCGGTGACCCTCACCGGTGATGTGCAGGCGCGGGTGCAGACCCAGCTGTCATTCCGCGTCGGCGGCAAGATCATCCAGCGCATGGTCGATGTCGGCGACCGCGTCACGGCCAAGCAGGTGCTGGCCAAACTCGATCCGAAAGATCTGCAGACCAACGTCGATTCCGCTCAGGCCCAAGTCGTCGCCGAACAGGCCCGCGTGAAGCAAGCGGCAGCCGCTTTCGTGCGTCAGCAAAAACTTCTGCCCAAGGGCTACACCAGCCAGAGCGAATACGATTCGGCACAAGCCGCGCTGCGCAGCAGCCAGAGCGCATTGAGCGCGGCGCAGGCGCAGCTGGCCAACGCCAAGGACCAGCTCAGCTACACCGCGCTGATCGCCGATGCACCCGGGGTGATCACCGAGCGCCAGGCCGAAGTCGGCCAAGTGGTGCAGGCCACCGCGCCGATTTTCAGCCTCGCCCGCGATGGCGACCGCGACGCGGTGTTCAATGTCTATGAATCGCTGCTGGCCGAGCGGCCGTCCGATCGCTCGATCGTAGTCAGCCTGCTCGACAACCCCGAGATCAAAACCACCGGCACCGTGCGTGAGATCACGCCATCGGTGTCGGCGCAATCGGGCACCGTGCAGGTCAAGGTCAGCCTCGACAAGCTGCCGCCGGGCATGCAGCTCGGTTCGGTGGTCAGTGCCACCGCCAAGGGCACCGGCAAATCGG
>NZ_JH635998.1:1910852-1919665 GCF_000257605.1 Pseudomonas sp. R62 | reverse complement strand
CAGCTCGGTTCGGTGGTCAGTGCCACCGCCAAGGGCACCGGCAAATCGGCGGTGGAACTGCCCTGGTCGGCGCTGACGAAAAACATCAGCGACCCGGCGGTATGGCTGGTCGATGACAAGGGCGAGGCGCAGTTGCATGCGGTCACGGTCGGTCGCTACCTGACCGGCAAAGTGATCATCAGCGAAGGCCTCAAGGGCGGCGAGAAAGTCATTGTCGCCGGCGGGCAACTGTTGCACCCCGGCATGAAAGTCGAGATTGCCGAAAACACCTACAAGGATCTGCAACCGGGAGCGCAGCCATGAAGCGCTTCGGCCTGTTGTGCATGGCGTTGCTGCTGGGCGCCTGCTCGGAAAAGGAAACCCCGCCGGAACCGGTACGTCCGGTGCTGTCGGTCACGGTCAAAGCGCTGAACGAAGAAAGCCTCGGGCGCTTTGCCGGCAGCATTCAGGCGCGTTACGAGAGCAACACCGGTTTCCGCGTCGGTGGACGCATCGCCAGTCGCAACGTCGATGTCGGCGCCGAGGTGCAGAAGGGCACCTTGCTCGCCACCCTTGATCCGTCCGATCAGCAGAACCAGTTGCGCTCGGCCCAGGGCGATCTGGCGCGGATCCAGGCGCAGCTGATCAACGCGCAGGCCAATGCACGCCGTCAGCAAGCGCTGTTCGATCGCGGCGTCGGTGCGCAGGCGCAACTGGACGTCGCCAATACCGATCTGAAAACCACTCAGGCCTCGCTTGATCAGGCACGCGCGGCGGTCAGCCAGAGCAAGGATCAACTGAGCTACACCGAGCTGCGCTCCGATCACAAAGCTGTGGTCACCGCGTGGAACGCCGAAGCCGGGCAAGTGGTAACTGCCGGGCAACAAGTGGTGACGCTGGCGCAACCGGACATCAAGGAAGCGGTGATCGATCTGCCCGATACCCTGGTCGATCAGTTGCCCAGCGACGTGGTGTTCTCGGTGGCTGCGCAGCTCGACCCGAGCATCAACACCACGGCGATCATCCGCGAGATCGAGCCCCAGGCACAAAGCGCCACGCGCACCCGCCGCGCACGCCTGACCCTGTCGGAAACGCCGGACGGTTTCCGCCTCGGCACCGCGATCAGCGTGACCCTCAGTTCGGCGATCAAGCCGCGCATCGAACTGCCGCTGACGGCGTTGCAGGAAATCGACGGCAAAACCCGCATCTGGGTGATCGACACGCAGAACAAAACCGTCAACCCGCGCGACGTCAGCGTAGTCAGCCGTGGCGACAACAGCGTGGTGCTGGCCGGTGGCGTGCAGAATGGCGAGCGCGTGGTCAGCGCCGGCGTCAACAGTCTCAAACCCGGACAATCGGTAAAACTTGACGAGGACAGTCAATGAAAGGCTCTTTCAACCTCTCCGAATGGGCCCTCAAGCACCAGTCTTTCGTGTGGTACCTGATGTTCGTCGGGCTGCTGATGGGGGTGTTCTCGTACTTCAATCTCGGCCGCGAAGAAGACCCGTCATTCACCATCAAGACCATGGTGATCCAGACCAAATGGCCGGGCGCGACCCAGGAAGAAACCCTCAAGCAGGTCACCGACCGCATCGAGAAAAAACTCGAAGAGCTCGATTCCCTCGACTACGTGAAAAGCTACACCCGCCCCGGCGAGTCGACGGTGTACGTGTACCTGCGCGACACCACCAGCGCTGAGGACATTCCGCAAATCTGGTACCAGGTGCGCAAGAAGATCGACGATATTCGCGGCCAGTTTCCCCAGGGCATTCAGGGGCCGGGGTTCAACGATGAGTTCGGTGACGTGTACGGCTCGGTCTACGCCTTCACCGCCGATGGCCTGACCATGCGTCAGTTGCGCGATTACGTGGAACAGGCGCGCGCAGAAATACGCAGCGTGCCGGGGCTGGGCAAGATCGAAATGGTCGGCCAGCAGGACGAAACGATCTACCTGAACTTCTCCACGCGCAAACTCGCCGCACTGGGTATCGACCAGCGCCAAGTGGTGCAGAGCCTGCAATCGCAGAACGCAGTGACTCCGGCCGGGGTGATCGAGGCGGGGCCGGAGCGGATCTCCGTGCGCACCTCGGGCCAGTTCGAGTCGGAGAAGGATCTGGCCGAGGTCAATCTCAAACTCAACGATCGCTTCTATCGTCTGGCCGACATCGCCGAGATCAGCCGTGGCTACGTCGACCCGGCGACACCAGAATTCCGCTTCGACGGCAAACCGGCGATCGGCCTGGCGATTGCCATGCAGAAGGGCGGCAACGTTCAGGAATTCGGAAAGGCGCTGCACGAGCGCATCGACCAGCTCACCGCTGACTTGCCGGTGGGCGTCGGCGTGCACACCGTTTCCGACCAGGCGGTGGTGGTGGAAGAGGCCGTTGGCGGTTTCACCAGCGCGCTGTTCGAAGCAGTCATCATCGTGCTGGTGGTGAGCTTCATCAGCCTCGGCGTGCGCGCTGGTCTGGTGGTGGCCTGCTCGATTCCGCTGGTGCTGGCGATGGTGTTTGTGTTCATGGAATACAGCGGAATCACCATGCAGCGGATTTCCCTCGGCGCGCTGATCATCGCCCTCGGCCTGCTGGTGGACGATGCGATGATCACCGTGGAGATGATGGTTACGCGCCTGGAAATGGGCGAGAGCAAGGAGCAGGCGGCGACGTTCGCCTACACCTCGACGGCGTTCCCAATGCTCACCGGTACGCTGGTGACTGTCGCCGGTTTTGTGCCCATCGGCCTCAACGCCAGTTCGGCGGGTGAATATACGTTCACGCTGTTCGCGGTGATCGCGGTGGCGATGATCGTCTCGTGGGTGGTCGCGGTGTTCTTCGCACCAGTGATCGGCGTGCACATCCTCAGCGACAAGGTGAAAGCCCACGATGCCGAGCCGGGTCGCGTCGGTCGCGCCTTCAACGGTGGTCTGTTGTGGGCCATGCGAAATCGTTGGTGGGCGATCGGCGTCACCGTGCTGTTGTTCGTGCTGGCGGTGTTCTGCATGCGTTTCGTGCAGAACCAGTTCTTCCCCGCTTCGGATCGTCCGGAAATTCTGGTCGACCTGAACCTGCCGCAAAACGCCTCCATCGATGAAACCCGCAAAGCGGTGGACAAGCTCGAAGCGACGCTCAAGGGCGACCCGGACATCGTGCGCTGGAGCACTTACATCGGTCAGGGCGCGATCCGTTTCTACCTGCCGCTGGACCAGCAATTGCAGAACCCGTACTACGCGCAACTGGTGATCGTCAGCAAGGACTTCGAAGCCCGCGAGGCACTCAGCCAGCGCCTGCGCGAACGGTTGCACAAAGACTTCGTCGGCATCGGCAGCTACGTGCAGGCTCTGGAAATGGGCCCGCCGGTGGGGCGTCCGATTCAGTATCGAGTCAGCGGCAAAGATGTCGATCAGGTGCGCAAACACGCCATCGACCTGGCCACCGAACTGGACAAGAACCCGCACATCGGCGAGATCATCTACGACTGGAACGAGCCGGGCAAAGTCCTGCGCATCGACATCGCCCAGGACAAGGCGCGGCAACTCGGGCTGTCCTCAGAAGATGTGGCCAACCTGATGAACAGCATTGTCAGTGGCTCGCCGTTGACCCAGGTCAATGACGATATCTACCTGATCAACGTGGTCGGTCGCGCTGTGGATTCCGAACGCGGCACGCCGGAAACCCTGCAGAACCTGCAGATCGTCACGCCGAGCGGCACCTCGATTCCGCTGCTGGCGTTCGCCACCGTGCGCTATGAACTGGAACAACCGCTAGTCTGGCGTCGCGACCGCTTGCCGACCATCACCATCAAGGCCTCGGTGCGCGACGAGATTCAGCCGACCGATCTGGTGAAACTGCTCAAGCCGTCGATCGATGCTTTTGCCTCGAAACTGCCGGTCGGCTACAAAGTCGCTACCGGCGGTACGGTCGAGGAAAGCGGCAAGGCCCAGGGGCCGATTGCCAAGGTGCTGCCGCTGATGCTGTTCCTCATGGCGACGTTCCTGATGATCCAATTGCACAGCGTGCAGAAGATGTTCCTGGTCGCCAGTGTTGCGCCGCTGGGGTTGATCGGCGTGGTCCTGGCGTTGGTGCCGACGGGCACGCCGATGGGCTTCGTGGCGATCCTCGGGATTCTCGCGCTGATCGGCATCATCATCCGCAACTCGGTGATTCTGGTGACGCAGATCGATGAGTTCGAGCAGAAAGGCTATGCGCCATGGGACGCAGTCGTGGAAGCCACCGAACACCGACGCCGGCCGATCCTGCTGACCGCAGCGGCAGCGAGCATGGGCATGATCCCGATCGCCCGCGAAGTGTTCTGGGGGCCGATGGCTTACGCAATGATTGGTGGCATCGTCGTGGCGACGCTGCTGACGCTGTTGTTTCTGCCGGCGCTGTATGTCGCCTGGTACAAGATTCGCGAGCCGCAGAAGGATGAAAAGCCGGCGCAGTGAGATAGCCCCTGCGATCTTTGGGAAAGGTCTGACTTACAGGGTGAGCTGACTGCGCTAACGTCCCTTCTTCATTCGAAGAGGGACGGGCCATGTCGACTGTTTCCGGCTGGTTACGCGGATGGTTGCTGCTCGCTGGCTTGAGCCTGTCGCCGGCAGTACTGGCCGAAGTGCTGCTGGAAAACCATCTTTGGCGGGTGCAGGTCGATCCTGCGACGCTGGCGGTGCGCGTTGAAGCCGCCGGCGCTGCGCCGGTGCAGGCCTCGGCCGGTATGCTGCGGCACAAGGTCAGCGACATGGTCAGGCGCGGCAATCGCATCGAATGGCAATGGGACGACGGGCGATGGTTGCTCAGTGTTGACCTGGACCAGCGTGACCTGACGTTTTCGATTACGGCTAGCTCGCCCTCGCAGATCGAGTTTATTCATCAGCCCGCCAGTGCAATGGGCCAGGCGCTGATCTGGCCGCTTGCCGAAGGGCGCTACGTGCCGCGCGGTGACCGGGTGTGGCAGAAGTTCCTGCTCGCGCAGGGCGCGCTCGATACCACCCAGGACCTGAGCCTGCCGCTTTGGGGGATGGAGTACGAGAAGTTCAGCCTGCACTGGTTGCTGACCAATCCTTACAACAACCAACTGCGCTTCAAGGCCAATGGCGATGCGCTGGGGCTGTCGGCCCGGCATCGATTTACATCGCTTGAACCCTCAAAACCGCTGACCTTCAGCCTGTTTCTCGGCACTCTCGATCCCTTGGACGGGGCCAAACGCTACAAGCAGTGGCTCATTGAAAGCGATCAATATGAAACCTTGGCGAACAAGCTGATCAAGACCCCGCAAGCCGCCAAGCTGATCGGTGCCGCGCATGTCTATCTGTGGGGCAACGATCTCCTCGGCCCCGACGATGTGCGCAACTGGCCGCTGCTGATTGCCCGGTTGCGCGGCTCGGGTGTGCTGGTCAGTGAACTTCGGGCAGCGATGGATCCTGAAGCGCTGCGGTTGCTCGCCAGCGAGACCGTACTCAATCGCTATCCACAGACTGTGATGCTGCGCAGTCTCAATCGCGCGCTGAACGTTCAGGCGCGCAAAACCTGGCAGGCGCGTGCGGTGCCGGACATGCAGGCGCTGGTCAAAGGGTACGCTGAGGTGCGCGAGCAGCTGGCCGTTGTTCTGAAGGATACGTTGGCGCCTGATCCTGCGCGCTGGGGGCGCACCTTGTCGCGGCGAACCATTGAACGATTGCAGGGCGCAGGACTTTCGCGTTTATGGCTTGGGCTCGGCGAGGGCTGGGAAGGTGGACTCTGGCACCCGGAGACGGTGCGCGCCGCCGTCTCTGCGGGATATCTGATTGCCCCCTATGACTCCTACGAAACTGCGTTGCGCGAGGACGAAAATCCGGACTGGGCCACCGCGCACCTCGGCGATCGGGCCAATACCGAGTGCGCGATCGTGGAGCAAAACGGTGCGCTGAAAAGCGGGTTTCAGCAGTCCGGTCACTATACCGATCCGCGATGTGTGCGACCGTTGCTTGAGCGGCGCATCGATGCAATCCAGAAGGTTGCCGGGTTCAACAGCTGGTTTCTCGATGCCTATGCCGCTGGGATGCTCTTTGACAGTTATCGTCCAGGCGCACCGATGACCCAGGCGCAGAATGCCGCGGGCAACGTCGGAGCATCGCGCTGGATCAGCGAAGTGTTGCAGCTGCCAAGCGGCTCCGAAGATGGCAATGCCGCCACCGCTCAGGGGGTCTTGTTCGCACATGGCATGCAGACGCCAGTGATCGGTTGGGGCGATCGCGACATGCATCAGCCGGACACAGCGGACTTTTTCGTCGGCCAATGGTACCCACCGGAGCAGCCAGCGGTGTTCTTCAAACCGACCCGGTTGAAGGCTGACTACCGACGCGTTCATTTCGCCCCCGTCAGCCGTTTACCGTTGTATCAGGCGGTGTTCCACGGCTCTGTCATCACCAGTCATCACTGGTTGTTCGATAACCTGAAACTGAGCGACGTGCGGGTGGAAAACGAGCTCACGCAGTTGCTCTACAACGTACCGCCGCTGTACCACCTGAGTGCGGCCAGCCTTGATCAGCGCTTGCCGTTGATCGTGCGTCAGGATCGATTCTTTCGTCCGCTGCACGAACGTCTGGCGACGCAAGCGCTGACCGCTTTTGACTGGTTGAGCGAGGATCGCCTGGTCCAGCAGACGACGTTTGCCGACGGCACGCGACTGCTGGCCAATTTCGACGCCGCTCCACGCAACTGGCAGGGCCGGACGTTACCGGGACACAGCATGACTGCACTGTTAGCGGACGGCAGCGACAGCCAGTATCAGGTACAAGCGGCGCCCTGATTCAGACTTTGCGCCACACGCTCGCCAGCCACGGCTGCTGTTCGCGCGGCAAGCCCGCAGGCCGGTAATAATGCTCCAGCTCGACAAAACCCGCCGCCGTCAGCAACCCGCGCCAGGCCTCGAGATCGTGATACGAGCCATAGCGCGGCCCGTTCCAGCCCTCTTGGTTGTCGCCACGCGGATTGGAACTGAACAGCGCGCCACCCGGTTTCAAGGTGCCGTGCAGTTGCCGTAGCACTTGCGGCAACACCTGCAACGGCACATGAAACAGCACGGCATTGGCGAAGATGCCGTCGAAGCGCTCGGCCGGCAGATCAAGCTTGAGAAAGTCCTGCTGCCAGACTTCGCAACCGCTGTCCTGGCGGGCCATGCGCGCGAATTCCTGTGAGCCATCAAGGCCGATCGCGACGTGGCCCATGCGCGTGAAGGTTTGCAAATCCCGGCCCGGACCGCAGCCGAAATCGAGAATCGAGAAGGGTGCTTCACCGTGAATGTGGCGCAGCAAGGCCTCGATGTTCTGGCTGACATCGTGGTCGCGCGTGCCTTCGCGGAAATCCTCAGCCACCGAGTTGTAGTGACCGAGGGTAGTGGCGGTGATCTGTTCGAGGTCGCTGGGCGTTTGCTTCATGATCGATGCTGTATTGGCGGTGTGAGGGCGGACTATAAGCTTTTTCACCGGCAAAAAAACGCCGCCTGCGCTGGGGCCAGTGCAGGCGGCAATGGGTGCCAGGCTTCAGTGCTGCTTGGCTCCCAGACAATCGATCGAGCGGTCCATCATCGCCTTGGCCATTTCCAGCAGATGCCAGACCGAGAACACCATGGCCCGATCCGCGCCCCCGAGCTGGTCACCGCATTGATGGACGGTCACCGAAGCGCAGCGCAGCAGATCGGCAACATACAGTTGGGCGTCCTCCAGCGTCACATCTTCGCTGATGCTGTAGACGCGTTTCTGTCCAGCCAACGTGACCTGATTGCCGGCCAGATGTGAGTCGACGGCGCGGCACAGTGCAGAGCGATCCTTGAGCAAATCCTCGGTGAACCGCTTGCTTGAGGTAAGGCTGAGTGGCGGATCGGCAAGTTTCTTTTCCATGGGTAAACTCCTGACTTCAAGTGGGAGCCAACCATTTCGCGACTAAACGAGCAGGACGGCGGCTGCACGCGGATCAGTTGCCGGCCGGACAACTGAATCCAGTCACCGCAAAACAGTGACGACCGGAGATTAGCTACAGGATATTTCGGGTACAAGCGGGCAAATTATTCTAGGAATCGTCCTGCAAACCCGCGTGCTTCGGGCTGGCGAAACGACAAAAGTGGTGTAGGAAGCATCTGATTTTTGCGAAGGGCGTTGCCCAAAATACTGCGATCACATGGGCCTGGTTGATGGCCACCTGCCGCCATCGACCTTAGCGCTTATTCAGCCCCCGCGCCAGCCTGTCTGAATGACCGCATGGGTGCGCAAACCTGAATGCAACTGGTAGTTCTTACAGTATCGGGACGGAGAAAACTGGTTCAGTCTCAGCGTATAGACATCAGGGACTCGCGTAGCCGTGAATACCCGCCATGACACCGCCACTCCGACCTTGTCGGTCATTGACCCGCGCGCACTGGTGGTTCGCAGCGTTGCCTATTGCCGACACCCGGATAAAGCCGACATCGAATCGCGCATTACCCGGCAGATCTTTGATGAGGCGGGGCGTCAGGTAGCGTCTTGGGATCCGCGTTTGTACGGCGTTGCGCCCAAGCCGAATCTGGCCACGATCTACGCGTTGAGCGGTCAAGCGTTACTCGCAGACAGCGTCGACGCCGGTTGGCAGGTGCGGCTGTTGAATGAAGCGGGTTCGATGTGTTCCGGCTGGGATGCGCGGGGCAGTCAGAGTCATCGCCAATACGATGATCTGCAGCGACCGCTAGCCCTCACCGAGCAGGCGCACGACGGGCAGCCTCGCGTGGTCGAGCGCTGGATCTATGGAAAAGCCACCGATGATCGTGCGCTGCACAACCAGTGCGGTCGAGCGATCCGCCACGACGACCCGGCCGGCAATCGGCAA
>NZ_JH635998.1:1907114-1909666 GCF_000257605.1 Pseudomonas sp. R62 | reverse complement strand
TCTGGAAGACAAGACTCAAGCCGTGTCGTGGTTCAACAACCAGCGCATCGATCCGGTCAGTCGGTATCGCTACGACAGCCTTTATCAACTGATCGAGGCCAGCGGCTGGGAAGTCAGCCAGCCCAGCCATGGTCCGGCCTTGCCGGAGCTGCTGCCCACACCACTGGACCCCAATCAACGGCGCAACTACACGCAGAAATTCGACTACGACGCAGCGGGCAACCTGATCACTCGCCAGCATAGCGGTGCGCCGGGTTTTGCGATGTACACCTCCCAGCGCAGCAACCGAAGCCTGATGCAGCGCGACGATGGTTCTTTGCCCGGGGAATCGGAGATAGCGCTGGGATTTGATGCGGCGGGTAATCAGCTTGAGCTGCAGCGCGGACAGGCCATGACGTGGAACGTGCGCAATGAGCTGAGTCGCGTAGCGCTGGTTCAACGCGAGGCAGAGGTCGACGATTACGAATGCTTTAGTTATGACATTTCCGGACATCGTTCGCGCAAAGTGTTTATCCGACAGACTGCGGTTCGAATTCTGGATAGCGAGGTTCGCTATCTTCCCGGTCTCCAATTGCACCGACGTGCCGGAGGTGAAGAGTATCAAGTGATCGAAACCGGAGTCGGTCGAGCTTCGATAAAACTATTGCACTGGTCTTGCGCCAGAAACCCGGATCAACTGCGTTTCGGTTATGACGATCTCATTGGCTCCTCTACTGTGGAGCTGGATGATGAAGGCTGTGTTCTGACACTGGAGCAGTATTATCCCTTTGGAGGAACAGCCTGCTGGGCTGGCAGAAATGCGCAGGCGGCGACATACAAAACCGTCCGATATTCTGGCAAGGAGCGAGACGCTACGGGACTTTATTACTACGGCTACCGATATTACGCGCCTTGGCTACAGCGATGGATAAGTGCGGATCCGCAAGGGGACGGGTTGAATCTGTACGCAATGGTCGCAAACAATCCGACAAGCGCTGTCGATTCCGACGGTCTGAAGGGCAGCGATGCGCAGGATCTCTGGCGCAGAGCTTATGCGGGAATAGTGGCGTCAAAAGACGGTGTCTGGGTACGCACAGTGACCCCGGGAATTGTGGCAGTCGATATTGTCGGCGGTAATGAATTGTTCAATCGGATGGGAATGAATTTGTCTCGTCCGATCGTAGGCAATAGAAGCCTTGCCTACTTGTCGATTGATTCGACATTGCGAAGCAAAGTAGCGGGAGCCGAGACAGGTTTTCGTCTGAACACGGCGTCGGGAAAAGATATCAAGGCGCAAGCAGCTATCCCGAACGCGGGTGCCGTTGCCTATATCAACGGCGGTTTCTTCAATATGCGGAATCAGGCTAGCAGTAGCGTTTCGCCGTTTGCGCCGATTGGCCCAAGCAAGATCGGCGGTAAAAGTCAGATTTACGTCCCGGTGCCTTCAGACTATCTAAAGGATTTCGTGACAGTTCGAATGAGAGATGGATCGAGGATTGAGTCCGGGCCTGTGCTTTCGCAAGGTGGGAGAGCGGCCTTTCCGGAAAGCTATTTGGGTCGCACCAAATTTCTCTTTGACCCGAAGAACAATCAGCCGGGAAAACTGGGTCATGCAGGTTCACCTAACATCCGCTCTGGCATCAGTTTGCCCGGCGGAACAGATAACGGACAGCGTACGCGTTTGGCATGGGGCGGCAGCACCGGGCGCAGCGAGACAGCGACTGGCTATACGATGCCCGAATGGTCCAGGGTAATGGCCAGGATCGAGAGGATGAACGGTGCTGGTGGATGGTCGGTGAACCTTGATGGTGGTCATTCGGCGGGAATCGGCGTGGTTGGAACACACGACGAATTGCTTTACAGAAGGCCTGAAGAAGGATCGTCCGTCCGATCCATCGCCAACTTCATCGCTTATTACGAAAAGCCCCACAAACAGGGATTTTTCAAAAAATGGTTTTCCTGAATCCTGGCGGTTGAGTCATTGAAAGAGGTTGACCTGTTAGTTTTTACAGTAGCGGCTCGACCAGAATAAGCACAGTCTTGGTATCAAAGATGCCAAGGACTCACTCCAAATGGGCACTCGTCATGACACCGCCACTCCGACCTTGTCGGTCATTGACCCGCGCGCACTGGTGGTTCGCAGCGTTGCCTATTGCCGACACCCGGATAAAGCCGACATCGAATCGCGCATTACCCGGCAGATCTTTGATGAGGCGGGGCGTCAGGTAGCGTCTTGGGATCCGCGTTTGTACGGCGTTGCACCCAAGCCGAATCTGGCCACACTCTACGCATTGAGCGGTCAGGAGTTACTCACAGACAGCGTCGACGCCGGTTGGCAAGTGCGGCTGTTGAATGAAGCGGGTTCGATGTGTTCCGGCTGGGATGCGCGGGGCAGTCAGAGTCATCGCCAATACGATGATCTGCAGCGACCGCTAGCCCTCACCGAGCAGGCGCACGACGGGCAGCCTCGCGTGGTCGAGCGCTGGACCTATGCAAAAGCCACCGATGATCGTGCGCTGCACAACCAGTGCGGTCGAGCGATCCGCCACGACGACCCGGCCGGCAATCGGCAC
>NZ_JH635998.1:1897822-1904822 GCF_000257605.1 Pseudomonas sp. R62 | reverse complement strand
TTTATCGTCCGCAAATTTTGGTTCCGGGAGGGATCAAGTTAAGGGGCGGTGAATTTATATTGCGCAAGCCTTAGAGTTCAGGTTTATTGCCTATCCGCTAGTAGTGCCCTGCTCCACTCGTTTATCGTTGTAAGCGACGTGCACCAGCGGAGCAAAGTCGAAGATGCAAATGTTAGTTGCGGGTTTGACGTAGCAGTTGGTAGTCGGCCGGTTTTAGTGTTGGCTCACTTCACGTAGCCAACATCACAAGATTTGCTCACCGCTTATTCAGCCCCCGCGCCAGCCTGTCGCCACCCAACTGAATCACCGCCACCAGCGCCACCAGCAAGACAATTACCGTCAACATGATCTGGCTATCGAAGCGCTGATAACCGTAGCGGTAAGCGATATCCCCCAGCCCACCAGCACCAATTGCCCCAGCCATGGCCGACGAATTGATCATCGTCACCAGGGTGATGGTGAACCCGCCGACGATCCCCGGCAGCGCCTCGGGCAGCAGCACATGCCAGACGATATGCCAGCGCCGGCAACCCATGGCCTGTGCGGCTTCGATCAGACCATGATCGACCTCGCGCAGACTCACTTCGGCGATCCGCGCGAAGAACGGCGTTGCGGCGATTGTCAGCGGCACCACAGCGGCCCACACGCCATAGGTAGTGCCGACGATCAGGCGGGTGAACGGAATCAGCGCAACCATCAGGATCAGGAACGGGATCGAGCGGAACAGATTGACGAATGCACCCAGCGCACGGTTCAACAGCGGCGCCTCATAGATCCCGCCCTTGTCACTGGTGACCAGAATCACCGCCATGGGAATCCCCGCCAGCAGCGCGATCAGCGACGACACGCCGACCATCAAAAAGGTGTCGATAAAACCCTGCAGCAAGCGATCAAACCACATAGCCCAATACCTCCACTCGTTGCGCCCATTGCCCGGCGCGCTCGCGCAATTGCTCGGCGCTGAACGCCGAACCGCTGACGGCCAGTAACAGCTGCCCCAGCGCGTGTCCCTGAATTCGTTCGACGCCGCCCTGAAGCAGCTTCACTCGGCCACCCAATGCCGCGAACAACGCGGCCAGATCCGGCTCATCAGCGGCACTGCCGGTGAACTGCAAACGCAACACCACCGCTGCATTTGAAGCCGTTGATTGCGTCAGCAAACGACTCTGCAATTCTTCCGGCAAGGTGTGTTGCAGCGGTGCGAGCAAGGTCTGGCTGACTGCGTGTTGCGGATTGCCGAACACTTGCCATACCGGGCCTTGTTCGACCACATGGCCGTGCTCGAGCACGACAACGCGATCGCAGATCTCGCGGATCACCGCCATCTCGTGAGTGATCAGCACAATGGTCAGGCCGAGGCGTTTGTTGATCTCGCGCAGCAGGCCGAGGATCGACTGCGTGGTCTCCGGATCCAGCGCCGATGTCGCCTCATCGCAGAGCAGAATGTCCGGGTCATGCACCAGCGCGCGGGCAATGCCGACACGCTGTTTCTGCCCGCCTGAGAGTTGCGCCGGATAGGCCTTGTGCTTGCTGTGCAGGCCGACCAGTTCGAGCAGTTCGCGAACCTTGTTGTCTCGCTGCTCCTTCGGCACGCCGGCGACTTTCAGCGGCAACTCAACGTTCTGCCAGACGGTCTTGGCCGACATCAGATTGAAGTGCTGGAAGATCATGCCGATGCGCCGGCGCAGGGCGACGAGGCGGTCTTCATCGAACTCGCCGATATCGACCTGATCGATCAACACCCGCCCGGACGTTGGCTGCTCCAGGCGATTGATCGTGCGGATCAGCGACGACTTGCCGGCGCCGCTGCGGCCGATGATGCCGAACACTTCGCCGCGTTGAATCGCCAGGTCGATGCCCTGCAAAGCCGCGACCGGACCTTGCCGGCCGTTGTAGGTTTTGCCCACGCCGATAAAGCGTACGTGGGCGCGATTCAACTCGGGATGCAGCTCGGTTTTTTCAGCATTGTGTGGCTCTGGAAGCTCCAGTCGCCGTTGGATCGCCGCGGTCATGTTCAGCTTTCCCAGCCGGCCTGGTAGAGCTTGCCGTGGGCCTTGTCCAGTGCCGCGCGAACGGCCGGTGAATGCTGATAGATGTCGACGAACTTGATCAGGCGCGGGTCGGTTTTGCTCTTGGGCTGGATGACGAACTGGATCACGTATTCCTTGTGATCGAGACCGTCGAACAGCAGCGCCGAGCCGGCATCGAAGGTCTTCGCCAAGCGAATATAGGCTGGATAACCCTGGACCAGATCGGCGTCGTCATAGGCGCGCACCAGCTGCACGGCTTCGACCTGAAGGATCCTGATCTTTTTCGGATTGGCGACGATGTCGTCCTCGGTGGCCTTGTAGCCGACGCCCGGTTTCAGGGTGATCAAACCGGCCTTGGCGAGCAATTGCAGACCGCGACCGCTGTTGATCGGGTCGTTGGCGATGGCGACGCTGGCGCCTTCGGGCAGTTCATCGAAGCTTTTGTATTTCTTCGAATACAGGCCGACGTTGTTGATGATCCCAGGAGCGAATGGCACCAGATCGAAACCGGACGCGGCTTTGGCATTTTCCAGGAACGGGATGTGCTGGAAGTAATTCACGTCGATGTCGCCAGCGGCGAGGCTGACGTTGGGCGCGATCCAGTCGGTGAATTCCACCAGCTCGACTTTCAGGCCCTGTTTGGAGGCTTCTTCGACGGCGGCTTCCAGCGGAATGGCGAAAGCGGCGGTGGTGCCGATTTTCAACGGGGCGTCGGCGGCGAAGATAGCCGAGCTGAACAGGCCGAAGGCCAAGGCCAGTGCTTTGACTGGGTGGGACAGGTTTTTTTTGGTCATGGTGGTTTTTCCAGTCAGTGCATAAGATTTGTGGTGTCTGTTGTGGCCTCATCGCTGGCGAGCCAGCTCCCACAGGTTTTGTGTGCGCCGCAGACCCTTGTGGGAGCTGGCTTGCCAGCGATGCTTTTAGCGTCGGTACGAAGAGCCGGTATGTTGTTCAGGCAGCTGCGCCTCGCCGTGAAACAACTTCTCGCGTAAGGTCCCGCTGTCATACGCAGTCTTGTACGAGCCGCGCCGCTGCAACTCGGGAATCACCAGTTCGATGAAATCGACATAGCTTTCCGGGGTGACGATGCGCGTCAGGTTGAAGCCGTCCAGACCGGTTTCGGCGATCCACGACTCCAGCTCATCTGCGACTTTTTCAGGCGAACCGACCACGGTGATGTAGCGGCCACCGAGGGCGTGCTGGTCGAGCAATTTGCGCCGGGTCCAGTCGTTGTTCTGCAGGTTTTTCGTCGCCGACTGAATCGCATTGCTCTTCACGTACTGGATCGGTTCGTCGATTTCGTACTGGGCAAAGTCGATACCGGTAGACGCGGAAAAATGCGCCACGCCGGCCTCGGCGCTGGCATAGCTCAGGTATTCGGCATGCTTGGCCCACGCTGCTTCTGCGGTGGCGCCGACGATCACGTTGAGGCCCATGAACACCTTGATGTCTTGAGGATTGCGCCCGGCTTCGACGGCGCTGGCGCGGACCTTGTCGACCTGCACTTTGGTCGATGGTTTGTTCTGGCCGCTGATGAACACGCACTCGGCATGACGCCCGGCAAACAGCAAGCCGCGGTCGGAGCTACCGGCCTGAAACAGCACCGGCGTGCGCTGCGGTGACGGCTCGCAGAGGTGATAACCCGCGACCTGATAGAACTCGCCCTGGTGCTCGACCTTGTGCACTTTGTCCGGGTTGGCGTAGATGCGCTGCTCGCGGTCGTTGCGCACCGCGCCGTTCTCCCAGCTGCCTTCCCAGAGCTTGTACAAGACCTGCAGATATTCTTCGGCCTGGTCGTAGCGGCGGTCATGTTCGACCTGTTCGCGCAGACCCATGGCCTTGGCGGCGCTGTCCAGGTAACCGGTGACGATGTTCCAGCCGACCCGGCCGCGACTCAGATGATCGAGCGTCGACATGCGTCGGGCGAACAGATACGGCGGCTCGTAAGTGAGATTGGCAGTCAGGCCAAAGCCGAGGTTTCTGGTGACGGCGGCCATCGCTGAAACCAGCAGCAGCGGATCGTTGACCGGCAACTGGATCGACTCTTTCAGCGTGACGTCCACCGAGTTCTGGTAGACGTCGTAGACGCCGACGATGTCAGCGATGAACAGGCCATCGAACAATCCACGCTCAAGCAACTGCGCCAGTTCGGTCCAGTACTCGATCGTGTTGTAGCGGGTCGAGGTGTCGCGCGGATGCGTCCACAGGCCGTGATTGATGTGGCCGATGCAGTTCATGTTGAACGCGTTGAGCAGAATCTTCTTTTTCGCAGCAGTCATCAGATCGTCCCTCGCAGCGGAGGGTTTTCATCGTTGAGGTAGTAATTGCCCACGGCGTGATATTTCCAGCGCACCGGGTCGTGCAGGGTGTGCACGCGCGCGTTGCGCCAGTGCCGGTCGAGGCCGTGTTCACTCAGCGTCGCCTGGCTGCCGGCCAGTTCGAACAGCGTGCTGCCGGCGGCGAGGGAAATTTCCGTGCTGATCGCCCGCGCCTCAGCAACCGCGATCGACGCGGCGGCGACGGTTTCCGCGTTGGTTTCGGCTTGCGCGGCATCGAGGATTTCGCCGGCACGTTCGAGCAAGGCTTCGGTGGCGTGCAGCCGAATGCTCAAGTGGCCGAAGCTCTTCAATGTCAGCGGATCTTCGGTGGCCGTGTCGTTGCCGGAATCGATCCACGGACGGGTCTTGCTGCGCACGAAATGCAAGGCGTCTTCGTAAGCAGCGCGGGCAATGCCGGTGTCGATGGCGGCGTGGAGAATCTGCGCCAGCGGGCCGACCGTGGTCGGGCGCTCGAAAGCGCTCTGGAACGGCAGCACGTCTTCCGCCGCTACATACACATCTTCGAACACTACCGAGCCGCTGCCAGTGGTGCGCTGGCCGAAGCCGCTCCAGTCGTCGATCACCGTCAGGCCCTTGCTTTCGCGCGGGAGGAAGGCCAGTTGCTGTACGCCGTTTTCATCGACCACCGACGTCGGAATGCGCTGCGCGTAAATCGCCCCGGTCGAGTAGAACTTGCGACCGTTGATTCGATAACCATAACCATCACCATCGCGGGTGAGACGGGTGACGCGGTCGTGAGCGGTTCTGGTGCCCAATTCTGCCAAGGCATTGCCAAAGCGCTGGCCGGCGAGCACCTCGGCGTACAGGCGCTGTTTCTGTTCATCGCTGCCATTCACGCGCAGCACTTCCAGTGCGTAGAAATGGTTCTGCGGAATCTGCCCGAGCGAGCCGTCGGCCTGAGCGATGAGTGCGATGACTTTGCCCAGGGTGACGTTGGATACGCCCGCGCCGCCATATTCTTTCGGCACGCTGATGCCCCACAGGCCGGAGCGGGAAAACACTTCCAGCTCGGCCAATGGCAGGCGGCGTTCGCGGTCGCGCAGGGCGCTGTCGCGTTTGAAATCTTCGGCCAGGTCGCTGGCGACGATCAGGGCTTGCTCATCGCTGGTGATGAGCGCGACGTGATGGGAAAGCGTCATAGGGGGTTCTCCAGATGACTGGTCGTCTCAGATCCAGGAATGGCGAGCCGGCAAAGTGCCGTTCAGGCGATAGGCGCCGACCGTGTGATATTTCCAGCGCACCGGGTCGTGCAGGGTGTGCACGCGGGCGTTGCGCCAGTGGCGGTCGAGATTGAATTCGGCAAGGGTCGCGCGGCTGCCGGCCAGTTCGAAGAGCTTTTCGCTGGCCAGCAGCGAAATCTCGGTGGTCAGCACTTTTGCTTCGGCCACGGCGATCGAAGCGCGTGCGGCGGATTCGGCAGTCAGCGGCGCGGCGTGGACTTCATCGAGCACTTTGCCGGCCTTGCGCAGCAGCGCTTCGGCGGCGTGCAGTTCGATTTTCAGTTTGCCGATATCGGCGATCACGTAGAGGTCATCGCTGGCGCGCTCGACCTTGGCGTCGATCCATGGCCGTGCGCGGGTTTTGACGAAGTCGATGGCGTCGTCGATGGCGCCACGGGCGATGCCGGCGTCAATGGCCGCTTGAATCAGCTGCGACACTGCGCCTTGGGTGTTCGGCTTGTCGTTGATCTTCCAGTTGTCGATGACCAGGCTCGACTCGACGCGCACGTTGTTCAGCAGGATCGTGCCGCTGGCCGTGGTGCGCTGACCGAAGCCCGACCAGTCATCGACGATGCGCAAACCCGGCGTGCCGCGACGGACGAAGGCCAGCACCTGTTTACCGTCATCGTTGAGCGCTTTCACCGCGACCCAATGCGCAAACAGCGCGCCGGTGGAGTAGAACTTCTGGCCGTTGATTACGTAATCGTCGCCGTCGGCGCTGATTCGCGCCTTCAGTTCCAAGGTGTTTTTCGTGCCACGTTCCGGTCCGGCATTGCCGATGCGCCAGCCTTCCAGAACACTCTGGAACAGCTGCTTTTTCTGCGCTTCGGTAGCGGTGCCGAGCAGCAGATGGATGATGCCGAACTGGTTCTGCGGGATCTGCCCGAGCGCCGGGTCGGCGGCAGAAATGATCGCGAATACTTCGGCCAGCGTGACGAAGGAAACTTGCGGGCCACCGTACTCACGCGGGATGGCAATGCTGCCCAGACCGCTGCGGGTGAACTGTTCAATTTCCGACCAAGGCAGCTTGCGCTGCCGGTCGCGTTTGGCCGCCTGCACACGGGCGGCTTGCGCCAGATCAAAGGCGGCCTTGATCGCTTGAGCGTCGTTGCGCAGTACTTGCGCGGGCAACAACAGCGGGGCGATGTCCAGGTCGGACTGCAGATTCGCATCTGCAAGACTGGACATCAGTGCCGCTCCCTGGCTGCACGCAATGCCCTGGCGATCTGCACTGGGGTGATTGTGTTCCGGACCATACCTACCTCACATCTCATGAAAAACGCCGCGAAGTGCGACGATTGAAAGAATGTCCGGTGGTCCGGTGTATATACCCTAAGCGTGTATAAAAATTAAATAAACTAACTTTTAGGAATATGCATAGAAGGGGGGGATGTTCGGCTTGGTTAACGAG
>NZ_JH635998.1:1884117-1897458 GCF_000257605.1 Pseudomonas sp. R62 | reverse complement strand
CAGGTGAGAGGTTACTGACCTCCCACCTTGGGCAGGTATCACTTGGTTCGCGATTCGGCAGCCTTGAATTCGGGTTTCAAAGGGACTTTTACGTACGGATTCACGCAACCGATTTTCAACGTGCGCGGCGGTGCCCAGCGCGAGTTGTTACCGACCCGGTCGAGGATGCAGTAGGTCACGTCCAGCCGCAGGTCTTCGCCCGCTTCGACAATGACCGCCGGTGGCACCCAGACCTGAATCGGCAGCCCGACATCGGCCGCAGTGACTGGCGCCAGATCCATGCGCACATCGCCCCAGCGCAATGTGATGGCGTCGTCTTCTGCCATGTTCAGATAAGGCTCGATAGTCAGCGGCACGCCGCGTTTGATCTGGCTGGGATTCACGCCCTGACGGCGAATCGCTTCGGGGATGGTCACTGGTGCCAGTTGCTGGTTTTCGTCTTCGCACTGCCCAGTGGGCTGGCCACCGGGGCAATCGAGTTTGACCTGCACCCGGGTCGCCGCCGACAGTGCCGGACCCTGGCCGACCTGCATCACGCGGTAGTGAATGCGCGCGGTGCCATTGGTGATGAAACTCTCCGGCACCCGCAGGCTGACCGACTCACCCACATCGTCTGCGCTGAGGACTTTTGACGCGACATAGCGTTTGTTCCAGAACAGTTCGATCAGATCGCCAACGTCCATGTCGCGGTAGGGCGGTACATCGATCAACAGATGGGCCGCTGTCGCCTGGTTGATGCCGGTTTTTTGTGCGCATGCCAGCGTTGGCGCTGCAAGTTCGGGTGTATGCGAAGTGCGGGTCATCGGTTTCTCTCCTTGAAGTCTTGCAGCGAAATCCGTTTCTGGAAAAAAGGCGCGAATCAACTGGCAATAAAAGCGACAAGTATCTGCTCGGTATTAGTGCGGGTTGTTTGAACTAAGGGGCGCCGGTTGCCGACTAGATAAAAGTCTACGGAGAGGGGTGTCAATAGAGGGGGTTAGTTAATGCGTAAATTACAAGTTAATCAGAAAACTCCTACGTCATCGAGGCACTAAGCCTAGGTGTAAGCGCGAAATCAGCTACAGATAAACGGCAATTGCGCAGGGTTTTGTGCGGGTTTGTTCGCAGGCAAGCGTATGGAAATATGACGATTCGAAGATGCGCGTAACCGTTGCGCAATATATATCTACGCTCGCAAGTAACAAATGTAGAGAAGATTGAAATGCCGGGAGAGAGGTAACTTCCATCCGTGGAAGTGGAGGGGTATTGCTGAGAAAGTTGTCAGGCGTGATTCAGGAACTTGCTGAGAAACTGTTTGGTGCGTTCTTCTTTCGGGTTGGCAAATAGTGCCTTGGCTTCACCCTGTTCAACAATTACGCCCTTGTCGAAAAACACCACGCGATTGGCCACGTCACGGGCGAAGCCCATTTCGTGGGTGACAATCACCATGGTGCGATTTTCTTCGGCAAGACCGCGAATGGTTGCCAGCACTTCACCGACCAGTTCCGGGTCGAGCGCTGAAGTCGGTTCGTCGAACAGAATCACTTCCGGCTCCATCGCCAGCGCCCGGGCAATCGCCACGCGCTGTTGCTGGCCACCGGAGAGACGGCGCGGATAGGCGTCCTCTTTGCCGGCAAGCCCCACTTTGGTCAACAGCTTTTTACCCAAAGCAACTGCCTGGTCGCGCGGCATCTTCTTGACTACGATCGGGCCTTCGATGACGTTTTCCAGGGCGGTGCGATGGGGAAACAGGTTGAAGTTCTGGAACACGAAGCCGACGTGCTGGCGCAGGTTGCGCACCAGACTTTGCTGCTGGTTCAGCGGGCGGCTGGTATCGATTTCGATATCGCCGACCTTGATCCGGCCGCTGGTGGGTTCTTCGAGGAAATTCAGGCAACGCAGGAACGTCGTTTTCCCCGAGCCGCTGGGGCCGATGACCGCGACGACTTCGCCTTCCTTTACCTCAAGGTCGATGCCGTTGAGCACGACCTGACCCTTGAATTGCTTGGTCAGTTTTTCCACGACAATCATCGCGTCAGGACTCCTGGTCGTGCCGATTGACCCGCTCTTCCAACTTGTTCTGCAAGTGCGAAAGCACCGTGGCCAGAATCCAGTAGATCAGCGCGGCGGCAAGATACATGGTGAAGACTTCGAAAGTCCGGGCGGTAATCAGCTGCGCCTGACGGAACAGCTCCGGCACCTGAATGGTCGCGGCCAGCGCCGTGTCCTTGACCAGCGAAATGAAGCTGTTGCCCAGCGGCGGTAATGCCGTGCGCATCGCTTGCGGCAGGATGGCCCGGCGCAGGGTCTGCGCGCGGGTCATGCCGATACTCGCAGCGGCTTCCCACTGACCGCGTTCGATCGAACCGATCGCGGCACGCAGGATTTCACAGGCGTAGGCGGCCATGTTCAGCGAGAAACCGATCAGTGCTGCCGGCAGCGGATCAAGCTCCATGCCCAGTTGCGGCAAGCCGTAATAGATCACGAACAGCTGCACCAGCAACGGCGTGCCGCGAAAGAACGACACGTAGATGCGGGCCAGCCAACTGACCGATTTGAAGCGCGACAGACGCATCAGCGCGAGGCCGAAGCCCAGCAGCAGACCGAAGAACATCCCGCCGAGGCTGAGGACTACCGTGTAGTACGCGCCCTTCAACAGAAAGGGCGCGGAATCCAGCGCGAGTTGGAAAGCCTCTTCCATTATTTAGTGACGTCTGCGTTGAAGTATTTCTTCGACAGTTTCTCGAGAGTGCCGTCAGCACGCAGTTCGTCGAGCGCCTTGTTCACCGCAGCGAGCAGTTCCGGCTCGCCTTTGCGCAGGGCGATACCGGATTCCTGACGCGAGAAGGCCTCACCGGCTGCGACGGTTTTCGGGGCTTTCTTGGCGTATTCGAGGGCAGCCAGACGGTCGATCAGGATGGCATCGGTACGACCGTTGTTGAGGTCGGCGAACTTGGTCGGATCATCGTCGTAGGTGCGCACGTCAGCACCCGGCACGTTGGCGCGAACCCACTGCTCGTAGTTGGTGCCCAAGCCGACACCGACTTTCTTGCCGGACAGGTCAGCGGCAGTCTTGATGTTCAGCGCCGACTCTTTGCTTTTCAGCACGAGGGCCTGGATGCCGGACACGGTGTAGGGTTCGGAGAAGTCATACTTCTTCTTGCGCTCGTCGGAGATGGTCACTTGGTTGACCACCAGATCCAGACGCTTGGATTCCAGCGCGGCGAGGATGCCGTCCCATTTGGTCGGCTGGATCTTGGCCTTGACGCCGAGCTTTTGCGCCAGCGCTTCGGACAGCTCGACTTCGAAACCGGACAGCTTGCCGTTCTCGTCGACGTAGCTGAACGGTGGGTAAGTGCCTTCCAGGCCGACGTTGAGCACGCCTTTGTCCTTGATCTGTTGCAACTGCTCACCGGCCACTGCCTGACCGATCAGGCCAGCGCTGAGCGCAAGACCCAGCGAACCGACCAGCAGAGTGCGACGTAGTGCGGAAAAATTCATGACAAGCCCCTGTGTTTTCTTATGGAAGACGCTTAAGGAATGTAGGCAAATTGGTGATTTGAACGACAGCGCTATCCTGCCTTAAAGCAGCTTAAGCGTCTCGCCCGAAATTCGCCTGCGGCGAGACTATAAGATGTCTGTTTTAGACTTGAAAATACTAGATTGTGTTTCTTTTAGGGTTTTTTGGAATATGCGTCCGTTCAGTTGTGGCGAGGGGATTTATCCCCGTTCGACTGCACAACAGTTGCAAAGTCCTGCGACGTGTACTCACTTGCGAAGGCAAGGGGCCGCTCCACGACCCAACGGGGATAAATCCCCTCGCCACAGGTATCTGCAATCTGCAGTGATCATCTTGTCAGAAAATCCTTGTAGGCAAACAACGCCGGCGCGCCGCCGGTGTGCAGGAAGATGATCGGGCCGTCATCGAAGCGCTGCCGGCCGATCCCGTCGAGCAGACCGGCCATGGCCTTGCCGGTGTAGACCGGGTCAAGCAACAGACCTTCCTGTGCGGCCAACAGTTTCACCGCCGCCAGCGTTCCGGCATTCGGCTCGCCATAACGCGGGGCGAAATATTCGTCCCACAGCTCGACCTTGAAGCTGGCCGGCAACTCGACGCCCAGCAGCTCTGCCGTGCGTTCGGCCAAACCCTGCACCTTCGGGCGCTGATCTTCTTCACTGCGCGAAACGGTCACGCCGATCACCGGCAGTTGCGGCAGCGCCTGACTCAGCGCCAGCCCCAGACCACTGTGGGTCCCGGCACTGCCCGACGCCAGCAACACAGCGGCGAAATCGAGGCCGCTGTCCTTGATCTGCTCAGCCAGCTCCAGCCCAGCGCGCACATAACCCAGAGCACCAAGGGCGTTGGAGCCGCCGATCGGCACCAGATACGGCTTCTTGCCGTTGCTGCGCAGGCGCACGGCCAGTGCGGCCAGTTGTTCGTCGGCATTATCGAGGTTGTCGACCAGTTCGACCTTGGTGTCGAACAGATCGAGCAGCAAGCGGTTGCCGTTGCCGGTGTAATTTCCGTCATCGGTGCCCAGCGGATTTTCCAGCAGCGCCACACAACCGAGGCCGAGTTTCGCCGCCAGCGCGGCGGTTTGGCGCACGTGGTTCGATTGCAGCGCACCGGCCGTGATCAGCGTGTCAGCACCTTGCGCGAGCGCGTCGGCGGCGAGGTATTCGAGTTTGCGCAGCTTGTTACCACCCATCGCCAGCGGCGTCAGGTCATCGCGCTTGATGTACACCTCGCGACCGAGCCAGGTGGACAGGCGTTCGAGTTTTTCCAGCGGCGTGGGGTGGCTCAGCAGTTCGAGACGGGGGAAGCGTTGCAGCTGTTGTTTGATCATGGGTCCGTACTGGCGCAGAAGAATGAAAGGACTATAGGCACGCGTTTTTGCCCGGGCAACCGCCAATTGCTTATAGCCAAATGGACTGAGGCCAGCACTATCGGTTCTTAATTCGTCGGCAAAGGCATGCCGTAAAGTAGGCGCCGATGACGCGGCCAGACAGTCCGGCCGCCCGTGAGGAGTCTTTACCGTGAGCGAGCGTTCCAGCCATTGGCAATTGCAGACCATCGTCAGCCAGCTGCGCAGCGCGCGGGATCAGTGGCGCGCACTGAATGGCCGGGCTTCAGGGGAGCAGGGCGGCCGCGAATTGCCATCGCGAGCGGCGATGGCGGAAATCCTCGAGGCGCTGTGTGGCGCGCTGTTCCCGATGCGTCTGGGGCCGGTCGATCTGCGTGAAGAAAGTGAAGATTTCTACGTCGGCCACACGCTTGATGTAGCGCTGAATGCCTTGCTGGCGCAGACGCGCCTGGAGTTGCGTTACGTTGCCCGCCACAGCGCGCAGGACGACAGTGAAGTCGAGACCCGCGCCATTCAGATCGTGCAGGATTTCGCCTTGGCTTTGCCGGGCCTGCGCACGCTGCTCGACACCGATGTGCTGGCGGCCTATCACGGCGACCCGGCGGCACGCAGCGTTGATGAAGTGCTGCTGTGCTATCCGGGCATTCTCGCTGTGATTCACCATCGCCTCGCGCACCATTTATACCGTGCCGGGCTGCCGCTGCTGGCGCGGATCAGCGCGGAGATCGCCCATTCGGCGACGGGCATCGATATCCACCCGGGCGCGCAGATCGGCCGCAGCTTCTTCATCGATCACGGCACCGGTGTGGTGATTGGCGAAACCGCGATCATTGGTGAGCGAGTGCGCATTTATCAGGCAGTGACCCTGGGGGCCAAGCGCTTCCCGGCAGATGAGGACGGCCAGTTGCAGAAGGGCCATCCGCGTCATCCCATCGTTGAGGATGACGTAGTGATATATGCCGGGGCGACGATTCTCGGACGGATCACCATCGGCAAGGGCTCGACCATTGGCGGCAACGTCTGGCTGACGCGCAGCGTGCCGGCGGGGGCGAATCTGACGCAGGCGAATCTGCAGCATGATGACGGGACGCAGAAGTAGGTGTTGAGTCTGTGTTGTTGTATCGGGTCTCTTCGCGAGCAGGCTCGCTCCCACATTGGAATGCGTTTCATATGTGGGAGCGAGCCTGCTCGCGAAAGATTTCAGGCTGGATCGAAGTAATGGCCTTCAGCCAATTCATCAGTGAACGAATCCCTCCAAACCCGCGTCATACCCCTCTTTGGGCGCTGTAGGAAACCTACCGCCCAGCCCTGCGATTAGTCCTTACCACCCCATTCATGTTTAACTTGAACGTTCATTCAAGTTAAACCGGTGGTTCGCTGCCCGCTCACAACAGGAGGCTTGCCTTTGCTGAGTCCGATCATTTCAGCCACGTTTCAACCCTTCGAGGTGCACGTTTCATGAGTGCATCGTCTACCCCCGCCAGCGGTCTGGTACGCATGAATCCGCCGGTGTTCTACTTCGCCGCGACGGTCATTCTGCTGTTTGGTCTTGTCGTCATCGCCATCCCCGAACAGGCCGGCGCCTGGTTGCTGGAAGCGCAGAACTGGGCGGCCAACACGGTCGGCTGGTACTACATGCTCGCGATGACCCTGTATCTGGTCTTCGTGGTGGTCACCGCCTTATCCGGCTACGGCAAGATAAAACTCGGTGCCGACCACGACGAGCCCGAATTCAGTTACCTGTCCTGGGCCGGCATGCTGTTCGCCGCCGGGATCAGCATCACGCTGTTTTTCTTCTGCGTCTCCGAACCGCTGACCCATATGCTCCAGCCACCGCAAGGCGACGCGGGCACGGCGGATGCGGCGCGCCAGGCGATGCAGATTCTGTTTCTGCACTGGGGCCTGCATGGTTGGGGCGTGTTCGCCTTCGTCGGCATGGCACTGGCCTATTTCGCTTATCGGCACAATCTGCCGCTGGCCCTGCGTTCGGCGCTGTATCCGCTGATCGGCAAACGCATCAACGGCCCGATCGGCTATGCGGTGGACGGCTTCGGCATCATCGCCACGGTGTTCGGTCTTGGTGCCGACATGGGCTTCGGCGTGTTGCACCTCAACTCGGGCCTGGATTATCTGTTCGGCATCGCCCACACCCAGTGGATTCAGGTCGGCCTGATCACGCTGATGATGGGCGCGGCGATCATCGTTGCGGTCTCCGGTGTCGATAAAGGCGTGCGGGTGATGTCCGACATCAACATGCTGCTGGCCTGCGGGCTGCTGCTGTTCGTGTTGTTTGCCGGGCCGACACAGCACCTGCTCAACACGCTGATCCAGAACGTCGGCGACTACCTCGGCGCCCTGCCGATGAAGAGTTTCGACCTCTACGCCTACGACAAACCGAGTGACTGGCTGGGTGGCTGGACCGTGTTCTACTGGGCCTGGTGGATTGCATGGTCGCCGTTCGTGGGCCTGTTCATCGCGCGGATCTCCCGTGGCCGCACTATCCGTGAATTCGTCTTCGGCGTGCTGTTGATCCCGCTCGGTTTCACCCTGGCGTGGATGTCGATCTTCGGCAACAGCGCCTTGGACCAGGTGCTCAATCACGGCATGAGTGCGCTGGGCATGTCGGCCATCGACAATCCGTCGATGAGCATTTATCTGCTGCTGGAAACCTACCCGTGGAGCAAGACGGTCATTGCCGTGACGGTGTTTATCAGCTTCGTGTTCTTCGTGACCTCGGCGGACTCTGGCACCGTGGTCCTCTCGACCCTGTCGGCGAAGGGCGGCAACCCGGATGAAGACGGGCCGAAATGGCTGCGGGTGTTCTGGGGCGCGATGACCGCGCTGATCACCAGTGCGCTGCTGTTCTCCGGCAGCATCGATGCGCTGAAGTCGGCGGTGGTGCTGACCTCATTGCCGTTCTCGTTGATTCTGCTGCTGATGATGTGGGGCCTGCACAAGGCGTTCTATCTGGAATCGCAGAAGCAGATTGCGCAGTTGCATTCGCTGGCGCCGGTCTCCGGTTCGCGGCGTGGCACCGGTGGCTGGCGTCAGCGCCTGAGCCAGGCCGTGCACTTCCCGTCCCGCGACGAGGTGTACCGCTTCATGGAAAGCACAGTGCGCCCGGCAATCGAGGAAGTGACCGCCGTGTTCGTCGAGAAAGGTCTGCACGTCGTCACTCAGCCGGATCCGGCGCATGACAACGTCAGCCTGGAAATCGGTCATGGCGAGCAGCATCCGTTCATCTATCAGGTGCAGATGCGCGGCTATTTCACGCCATCGTTCGCGCGCGGCGGCATGGGTTCCAAGCAACTCAACAATCGCCGCTACTACCGCGCCGAAGTGCACTTGAGCGAGGGCAGTCAGGACTACGATCTGGTCGGCTACACCAAAGAACAGATCATCAACGACATCCTCGACCAGTACGAACGGCACATGCAGTTCCTGCATCTGGTGCGTTGATCCAACGGCTGAGCGCCGAGAGTTTTTTACGCCTCGGCGCTCAGCACTATGAACAGCACCACCGCCGCCACCGGGGCAAGCCCGCTCCCACAGGGTTTTGCGCCGTTCACAGATTTTGTATCCAACACTGAAACCTGTGGGAGCGGGCTTGCCCGCGAAGGGGCCACCTCGGTATGACCTAGAGCATAGCCAATCCAGCCCCCGCCATATTCATCAGATGCTTTCGCGCTCGATCACTTGGCATCGCAGCAGATTCAGCCGCTGCACTTTGTCGCTCGGCAACACGCCAAGGCTTTCCAGCACGCGTGTCGCGGCGAGTACACCGATCTCCAGTGCCGGTGGTTTGATCGTGCTCAGACTGGGCAATAACATCTCGGCAAACGGGTAATCGCCGAAGCCGAGCACGGCGCAGTCTGCGGGGATTTTGATACCCGCGCGCTGTCCGGCGAGGAGACCTCCGGCGGCGAGGTTGTCGTTGGCGAAGATGATCGCGTCGGGGCGTGGTGAGGCGTTCATCAGGGCGTCCATCGCTTGCTTGCCGGCTTCGAACGGCGCGCGGTCGGCGTCCGGGGCGAAAATCCATGGCTCACGTCCTGCTTCACGCACAGTGGCGGCATAACCATCGCGGCGCTCCAGTGCACTGAAGTCGCCCGGCGCACTGTTCTGTACGAAAGCAATGCGTTGGTAGCCTTTCTTGAGCAAATGCCTTGCTGCCGTCACGCCCACTTCGAAGTGCGAAAAGCCAATCTGCATGGGCTCGCGCTCCGGCTGGTAATCCCAGGTTTCGATGACCGGAATATCGGCCTCGGCGAGCATCTTCTCGGTGCCTTCGCTATGGAAGTGGCTGGTCAGCACCAGGGCTGCCGGCGACCAGCCGAGAAAGGCGCGCACGGCATTTTCTTCCTGCTCGATATCGAAATAACTCGACGCCAGCAACAGTTGATAACCGTGACGACTGAGGGTATCGCTGAAGCCCTGGATCGTGTTGGCGAAGATCGGCCCGGAGATGTTCGGAATGACCATGCCGACGATTTTCCCCCGCGCCGAGGCCAGACCACCCGCGACCAGATTAGGCACATAACCGAGCTCGGCGACCACCGCCGCAATGCGCTCGCGCCGCTCAGGCGAAACCTGCTCGGGCTGATTGAAATACCGCGACACGGTAATCGCCGACACCCCGGCTGCACGCGCCACGGCGTTCAGCGTCACACGTCCGGCGCCCCGGCGTTTACGCGGCTTTTCAACGTTCAAGACTCGATCCTTTCTAAAAACCAAATCGCATATAAAAGTAATTTTTCAGTATTGGACGCTCTATAGCCAGATCGCCAATATTCGCGATGTTAGCGCTAACAATGCGTGTTGTCTGCTACTCGCTCGAGCGAATGCCCACGACAGATTCAGGCGCTGTCGTCACAGAACGGCAGCGGTTCAGGGCCATTTTCGAGCGAACATCTATGCGTAATTTTCTTGGGGCATTACACACACTGACGCAGTCGATTCGCGCGGCGGGCTGGATTTTTACCGGGCTGGCGGCGCTGCCGCTGCCCACGGCGTTTGCCGCTGACAGCAGCGATCAGGAACCGACGCTGAAATCCGTCACGGTGACCGCGACTCGCCGCGAAGAGTCACTGCAAAAAGTACCGGTGGCGGTTTCCGTGCTCGACGGCGAACAGCTCGAACGCGACAACCGCAACGGCGTGGCGAGCATCGTTCAGCAAGTGCCGTCGCTGAATTTCCGCACCGGCGCCTCGAACAAGGACACCTCGTTATTCGTGCGCGGCGTCGGCACCATTTCCACCTCGCCCGGCGTCGAGCCGACCGTCGCCACGGTCATCGACGGCGTGGTGTATGCGCGTCCCGGCCAGGCCACGCTGGATCTGCTCGATCTGGAGCGCGTCGAAGTGCTGCGCGGCCCGCAAGGCACGCTGTTCGGCAAGAACGCCTCGGCCGGTGTACTCAACATCACCAGCAAAGCACCGACCGTCGAGACCCACGGCTATATCGATCAGGCGTTCTATAGCGGCAACGAAAGCCGCAGCCGTTTCGGCCTTGGCGGCAGTCTGATTCCGGACACGCTGAAGGGCTCGATCAGCACGCTGTTCGGCAGTTACGACGGCAATGTCGACAACCAGCACAACGGCCACGAGGTCAACGGTTACAACCATCGCGGCGTGCGCGGCAAACTCGAATTCACTCCGAATGACGACATCACCTTCACCCTGATCGCTGACTACATGCAGTCCCACGACGACGCGCCCAATGGCGTCGTCAGCCAAGCGTTGACGCCGGCCTTCGGCAACGCGCTGAGTCCGGTGAATGCGACCAGCCACAATCGCGACGTCAACACCGACACCCGCTCTCACATCGAGGACATCAACAAAGGCCTGTCCGGCCAGCTCGACTGGCAACTGGGTGATTTCACGCTGACGTCGATCACCGCGTGGCGCGGCTGGGACAACACCCAGTATCAGGATGGTGATCGCCTCGGCACCGTGACGGCGGCGTTCCCCGGCACCGCCGACAAGGGCGATCTGGCCTTCGACCAGTATTCGCAAGAGCTGCGGCTGGCCTCACCGAAGGGCGAGTTTCTCGAGTACGTCGGCGGCCTGTTCTACATGCACGGCAAGGACGACGAGACCTATCAGCGCACCCTCACGACCACCACACGCACCGACCGTGGCGTTGCCGATTACAGCACCACCAGCGACAGCTACGCGGTGTTTGGTGAGAGCACGCTGAACTTCACTTCGCACTTTCGCGGCATCGCCGGCCTGCGCTACACCCACGATGATCTGGAATACGATCACCGTCGCGTTTCAACATCAGCAACCACCGTCAGCGGCATTCAACCGGCGGCCAGCAGCTCAGGTTCGGTGGACGAAGATGGCTGGTCCGGTCGCCTCGGTTTGCAGTACGACCTGAGCGATACCGTCACCACGTACCTGACCTATTCGCGCGGTTACAAAGGCCCGGCGTACAACGTGTTTTTCAACATGCAGCCGCGCGACACCGAAGCGCTGAAACCGGAGACCTCCAACACCTGGGAAGCGGGGATCAAAGCCACCTCCTGGAACAACCGCCTGACCACCAACCTGGCGATCTTCCACAGCGAGTACGACAACTATCAGGCGAACTTTTTCGACACCGTCGCCGGGCAAGTGGTGACGCGTTTGATCAACGCCGGCAGCGTCACCAGCGAAGGCGTCGAACTGGATTACGCCCTGCAGGCCACCCAGCAATTGAAGTTCTCCGGCGCACTGGCCTACACCCGCGCACGCATCGACGAATTCGCTTGCCCGGCCGGCGCGGCGGCGTCGTGCAACGTCAACGGCAAACCGTTGCCATTCAGCCCGGCCTGGAAAAGCTACGTGCGCGCTGACTACACAATTCCGCTGGACAACGGTCTCGATATCGAACTCGGCACCGACTACAGCTGGCAAAGCGAAGTGCAGTACGACATCAGCCAGAACCCAGATACCAAACAGGGCGCTTTCGGGCTGTGGAACGCCAGCGTCGCCCTGGCCGATTACAGCAATGGCTGGCGCGTCGCGCTGCTCGGCAAGAATCTCGCCGACAAGTCCTATTCGCCGTTGCTGGCCAGTGGCGGTAGCTACATCTATCGCGCCGTGCCTCGCGATGACGAGCGCTACTTCGGCGTGCAATTGCGCAAGGATTTCTGAGATGAGCAGACAGATGAAACTCGGTGCATTTCTCATGGCCACCGGGCATCACGTGGCGGCGTGGCGGCACCCCGATGTGCCTGCGGATGCGGGGCTGGATTTCGCCCACTACAAACGTCTGGCGCAGATCGCCGAAGCGGCAAAGTTCGATGCGCTGTTTGTCGCCGACAGCGTCGCCGCACCGACCGAAGATATCGCCAGCCGCATGGCGCGCTCCGATCACTTCGAGCCGCTGACCTTGCTCTCGGCACTGAGCGCGGTGACCGAGCACATCGGCCTGATCGCCACGGCCACCACCAGTTACAACGAGCCGTACCACGTGGCGCGCAAGTTCGCCTCGCTCGATCACTTATCGGGCGGACGGGCCGGGTGGAATCTGGTGACTTCGGACAACGCCGCCGAGGCGCTTAATTTCGGCCGCGACGCACACATCGGCCATGCCGAACGCTACAGCCGCGCCCGTGAATTTCATCAGGTGGTCACCGGGCTCTGGGACAGTTGGGAAGACGATGCCTTCCACCGCGACAAGGCCAGCGGCGCCTATTACCACCCGCACAAGCTGCATGTGCTCGATCATGTCGGTGAACATTTCCGTGTCAAAGGCCCGCTGAACGTCGCGCGCTCGCCGCAGGGGCAACCGGTGATCGTCCAGGCCGGTTCTTCCGAAGCCGGGCGCGAACTGGCGGCGCAAACGGCGGAAGTGGTGTTCACCGCGCAGACTTCGCTGGCCGCCGCACAGTCGTTTTACGCTGATATCAAGGGACGCTTGGCCAAGTTCGGGCGCAGCACCGATTCGCTGAAAATCATGCCCGGTGTGTTCGTGGTGGTCGCTGCTACCGAGGCTGAAGCGCAGGAAAAGTGTGAAACGTTTCAGCAATTGGTCGAACCCGAGGTGGGCGTCGCGCTGCTTGGGCGTATGCTGGGCAACTTCGATTTATCGAAGTACCCGCTGGACGGGCCGCTGCCGCCATTGCCGCTGACTGACAGCGGTCAGCAGAGCCGACAGAAATTGCTGACCGAGCTGGCCGGGCGGGAGAACCTGACCCTCGCCGAGCTTGGTCGCAGGATCGCTGGCGGGCGGGGGCATCACAGCCTGGTCGGCACGCCGGCACAGATTGCCGATTGCCTGCAGGAGTGGTTCGAGCAAGGCGCGGCGGACGGCTTCAATGTGCTGGTGCCGCACCTGCCGGGTGGGCTCGAAGATTTCGCCAACGGCGTAGTGCCGGAACTGCAACGGCGTGGCTTGTTCAGAACCGAGTATGAAGGGCGCACGTTGCGGCAGAACCTGGGGCTCGCCCGACCTGTAAACCGCTTCGCATGATTGATGGGGCCTTTGTGGTGAGGGGATTCATCCCCGT
>NZ_JH635998.1:1880460-1883542 GCF_000257605.1 Pseudomonas sp. R62 | reverse complement strand
GTAAACCGCTTCGCATGATTGATGGGGCCTTTGTGGTGAGGGGATTCATCCCCGTTCGGCTGCGAAGCAGTCGTAAAACCAGCGCACTCGGTACACCTGATTCACCTAGGTTTCAGGTTTTGGGGCGGCTTTGCCACCCATCGGGGATAAATCCCCTCGCCACAAAGGTGTCCGGTTTCTGATGACTAAAAGACAGACAAGAGAGGATTCGATGACATACACCGCTGCCGAAAACCGCTATGACTCCATCCCTTACCGCCGCGTCGGTCGCAGCGGTCTGGTGCTGCCGGCATTGTCGCTGGGCCTGTGGCACAACTTTGGCGACAGCACGCCGATCGAGACCCAGCGTGCCTTGCTGCGTACCGCGTTCGATCTGGGCATCAACCATTTCGATCTGGCCAACAACTACGGCCCGCCGTATGGCAGTGCCGAGATCAATTTCGGTCGCCTGCTGCGCGAAGACTTCAAGCAGTATCGCGACGAACTGATCATTTCCAGCAAGGCTGGCTGGGACATGTGGCCCGGCCCGTACGGTCAGGGCGGCGGCTCGCGCAAATACGTGCTGGCCAGCCTCGACCAGAGCCTGCAACGTCTTGGTCTCGACTACGTGGACATCTTTTATTCGCACCGCTTCGACCCGGACACTCCGCTGGAGGAAACCGCCAGCGCCCTCGCCACCGCCGTGCAGCAGGGCAAGGCGCTGTACATCGGTATCTCGTCTTACTCAGGCGTGAAAACCCGCGAGATGGCCGCGCTGCTGAAAGAGTGGAAAGTGCCGCTGCTGATTCATCAACCAGCGTACAACCTGCTTAACCGCTGGGTGGAAAAGGATCTGCTCGATACCACCGATGAACTCGGCACGGGCGTCATCGCGTTTACGCCGCTGGCGCAGGGTTTGCTCACCGACAAATACCTCAACGGCGTGCCGGCCGATGCGCGAGTCAATCGTCCCGGCGGCGGCTCGTTGCAGGCTTCGCACTTGTCCGAGGCCAACATAGCTCACGTGCGAGCGTTGAACGAGATCGCCCAGCGTCGCGGCCAGAGTCTGGCGCAACTGGCCCTGGCGTGGACACTGCGTGATCCACGAGTGACCTCGGCACTGATCGGCGCGAGCCGGCCGGAGCAGATCATCGAGAACGTCGGCGCGCTGAAGAATCTGAATTTCAGTGCTGAAGAGCTGGCGGAGATTGATCGGTTTGCCCAGGAGGGCGGGATCAATCTGTGGGAGAAGCCTTCGACGGCCGAATAAGCCGCTTAGAGGATCGTTCCCACGCTCTGCGTGGGAATGCCGCCCGGGACGCTCCGCGTCCCATCTAAAGCCGAACGCGAAGCGTCCGTTGATGCATTCCCACGCAGAGCGAGGGAACGATCATCAGCTATCACTTGAAGAACGGCACATCCCCCAACACCGTCGCCCGCTGCATCACCCGCCGCGCCGGTCGGTAATCATCCACCGCGTAATGCTGCGTCACGCGGTTATCCCAGAAGGCGATGTCGTCCTTCTGCCAGCGCCAGCGAATGGTGAATTCCGGTCGCGTCGCGTGGGCGAACAGAAACTTCAGAATCGCCTCACTCTCGGTTTCCGACAGCTCGTTGATCTTCGAGGTAAACCCTTCATTGACGAACAGTGAGCGCCGGCCGCTCACCGGGTGCGTACGGATCACCGGGTGCGACAGCGGCGGATTCTTGCTGCGCGCTTCTTCCCACTGCGCCAGCGCTTCAGGCGTGTTGCCGTAGCGCTCGAGCGGAAACGAACGAGTGAAATCGTGGGTGGCGGTCAGACCTTCGAGCAGGGTTTTCATCGGCGCCGACAACGCTTCATATGCCGCGATCCCGCTGGCCCACAACGTGTCGCCACCGAACTCCGGCAGCAACTTGGCGCTGAGCACTGCGCCCATCGCCGGCGTCGGCAGGAAGGTCACGTCGGTGTGCCAAATCGCGTTATCGCGCACGTCGGTGACGGCGGTGTCGAGGATCAGTACTTCCGGTTGTTCCGGCACATTCGGGTAGATCGGGTGAACGTGCAGGTCGCCGAAATAATGCGCGAAGCGTGCCTGTTGCGCTGGCTCGATCGGTTGGTTGCGGAAGAACAGCACCTGATACTTGAGCAGCGCCTGCTCGATGGCGTCGCGGTGTTCCAGGCTCAGCGGCTGGCTGATGTCGACGCCACTGATCTGCGCGCCGAGGGCCGAGCTTAACGGGGTGATGTCGAGGGTGCTCATGGTCTTTCTCTTCGAATTCGGAGTGTCATGCTTTTGTGGGAGCGAGCCTGCTCGCGAATGCAGAGTGTCAGGCGACAGTGCAGTGACTGATCTGACGCTTTCGCGAGCAGGCTCGCTCCCACAGGGGAATTTTCACAAGGCGATTTAGTGCGCCTGGCCGTGCCACGGCACCAGTCTGCGCTGCAATGCGCGCAGGCCCATTTCCATGGCGAAGGCGATCAGGGCGATGACCAGAATTCCCAGCACCACCACATCGGTAACCAGAAACTGCGCGGCCGACTGCACCATGAAACCCAGGCCACTGGTGGCCGCGATCAGTTCCGCGGCGACCAGGGTCGACCAGCCAACCCCCAGGCCAATGCGTACGCCAGTGAGAATGTCCGGCAGGGCGCTGGGCAGAATCACATGGCGAATCAACTGCACGCGCGTCGCGCCCAACGACTGCGCCGCGCGCAGTCTTGCTGGGTCGACGGTACGCACGCCAGTCGCGGTGGCGATGGCAATCGGGGCGAAAATCGCCAGATAGATCAGCAGCACTTTCGACAACTCGCCGATGCCGCACCAGATCACGATCAGCGGCAGATAGGCCAGCGGCGGGATCGGGCGGTAGAACTCGATCAGCGGATCGAGCACACCGCGGGCAATGCGGTTGGCACCGATGGCAATGCCCACCGGCACGGCGGTCAGAATCGCAAAAGCGAGACCCAGGCCGATGCGGCTCAGGCTCGCGCCGAGGTGCTGCCACAGCGTCGAATCCATGTATCCGGAAGTCGCCAATAGCCAGCCTTTTTGCAGCACGGCAGAGGGCGGTGGCAGAAACAGCGGTTCGATCATCCCGGTCGCGGTCACCGCCCACCAGA
>NZ_JH635998.1:1872629-1877843 GCF_000257605.1 Pseudomonas sp. R62 | reverse complement strand
GTGTTGGTCAGCAGCGGGCTGTCGGTCAGCGCGCAGTACAGCAGGAAGGCGTCGATGAAGCGCGATTCGGTGAGGTCGATGCCCATTGGCAGGAACGGGTTGATGTCCAGGCAGCGCACTTCGACGTACTGGATGCCGCGCGCCATCAGCGCCTGGATCGGCCGCTCGCCGGTGTAGGTCACGCGTTTCGGGCGGATGTTGGAGTAGTACTCGTTTTCGATCTGCAGGATGTTGGTGTTGAGCTGCACCCACTCACCATCCTTGTGCGTACCGACTTCAACATACGGCGCATACGGCGTGGCCACGGCTTCGCGCAGGCTGTCGGTGTAGCTCGCCAGATCGTTGTAGCACGGTGTCAGGCCGGCCTGGGCGTTGCTCTGATAACCGAGATCGCTCATGCGCAGGCTGGTCGCGTACGGCAGATACAGCGTGTCCGGGTCGAGCTGCTCGAGCTGATGCGAACGCCCGCGCAGGAAGCCGGCGTCCAGCGCCGGCGAGGCACCGAACAGGTACATCAGCAGCCAGCTGTAGCGACGGAAGTTGCGGATCAGCGCGATGTAGGACACCGACTGGAAATCGCGATCGGTGCCGACGAAACCTTCGGCCTCGCGCAGCAATGGCCAGAGTTGTTCCGGCAGGGAAAAGTTGTAGTGAATACCGGCAATGCACTGCATGGTCTTGCCGTAACGCAGGGCCAGGCCCTTGCGATAGACGTATTTGAGCTGACCGATATTGGAGGTGCCGTAATAGGCAATCGGGATGTCTTCCTCGGCCGGCAACGGGCACGGCATCGATGGACTCCACAGATACTCTTTGCCGAGTTTGCTGTAGGCAAAACGATGAATCTTGTCCAGGCTCGCCAGCGTGTCGGCAGGATCCGGCAGGGCAGGCGTGATGAATTCCAGCAGCGACTCGGAGTAGTCGGTGGTGATCTGTTCGTTGGTCAGCGCGGAACCCAGGGCTTCGGGGTGCGGCGTTTGCGCCAGGCGACCTTCACTGGTCACGCGCAGGCATTCACGTTCGATACCGTGCAGGCACTGCTTGAGCAGAGAGAGGTTAGCGCGCTCGCCAAGCAGAGCCAGGCGGCGGTTGAGAAGTTCGCTCAATTTGGATTCCTTCACGCGTCAGTCGCCCCAATATGGGGGTGGGCAGGACGGTCTACAAGGGTGAAGTTGAAACTGGCGTTATCGCCTGGTTTGTAGCGGCAGGCCATTTGCCGGTCAGTCAAGAACTGCACAATCCCTGTGGGAGCGAGCCTGCTCGCGAAGAGGGTTTTGCAGTCAATTTCATCGTCGACTGACACACCGTCTTCGCGAGCAGGCTCGCTTCCACAGGATTCATTGCGCCGAAATTAACTCAAAATGATGAGCAACATCTACAGGACAGCGAAGGTGCCTTGCGCTTTTGCGACCAGTTTGTCGCCCTGCACCACCTCGGCTTCGACCACCAGCGTGCGCCGGCCCGGGTGGATCACCCGCGCCGTGCACAGCACCTCGCCATCGGAAACGGCGCGGATGTAGTTGATCTTGCATTCGATGGTCGCACTCTGCTGATCGAAGCCATGGCTGCTGGAACACGCCAGGCCCATGGCGATGTCGACCAGACTGAACAGCGCACCGCCGTGCAGTTTGCCGCCGCGGTTGCGCAGTTCGGGCTCAAGCGCCAGGGCGACTTGCGCCACCCCGGTTTCGAGACTGTGCAGGCGACAGCCCAACAGCTTGAAAAACGCGCTCTCGACGAGCCCGGCCGGCATGTCCATCAGCGTTTCTTCAACTGCTTGGCGTTGGCAAACAGCGAGGCCATCGCATTGTTCACCGGCGCGGCGGTGACGGTTTCCTTGCGTGGCGCATTGTTCGACGGCTGGCGTTGTGCCGAGCCCGGGCGCGAGCCACGGGCGCCATCGATTTTCTCGCCCGGGGTGTCGCTCATGCGCATCGACAGGCCGACGCGTTTGCGCGGGATATCGACTTCCATGACCTTCACTTTCACCACGTCACCGGCCTTGACCGCTTCGCGCGGGTCCTTGATGAACTTCTCCGACAGCGCCGAGATGTGCACCAGACCATCCTGATGCACGCCGATGTCGACGAATGCACCAAACGCCGTCACGTTGGTCACCACGCCTTCGAGGATCATCCCCAGTTGCAGATCCTTGAGGTCTTCGACGCCTTCCTGGAACTCGGCGGTCTTGAACTCCGGACGTGGGTCGCGACCGGGTTTTTCCAGTTCTTGCAGGATGTCGGTGACGGTCGGCAGACCGAAGGTTTCGTCGGTGAATTTCTTCGGATCCAGACGCTTGAGGAACGCGGCATCGCCGATCAGCGAACGGATGTCGCGGTCGGTTTCAGCGGCAATGCGCTGCACCAGCGGATAGGCTTCCGGGTGAACCGCCGACGAATCCAGCGGGTTGTCGCCGTTCATCACGCGCAAGAAGCCGGCGGCCTGTTCGAAGGTTTTCTCGCCCAGTCGCGCAACTTTCTTCAGCGCTGCACGAGTCTTGAACGCGCCGTGTTCGTCACGGTGAGCAACGATGTTCTGCGCCAGCGTTGCATTGAGGCCGGAAATCCGCGCCAGCAATGCCACGGAGGCAGTGTTCACATCCACGCCCACGGCGTTCACGCAGTCCTCGACCACGGCATCCAGACCGCGCGCCAGTTTCAGCTGCGAGACATCGTGCTGGTACTGGCCGACACCGATGGATTTCGGATCGATTTTCACCAGTTCGGCCAGCGGATCCTGCAAGCGACGGGCGATCGATACGGCGCCACGGATCGACACGTCGAGGTCCGGGAATTCCTTGGCCGCCAGTTCCGAGGCCGAGTACACCGAGGCGCCGGCTTCGGACACCATGACCTTGGTCATTTTCATCGCTGGATATTTTTTGATCAGTTCGATCGCCAGCTTGTCGGTCTCACGGCTGGCAGTACCGTTGCCGATGGCGATCAGATCCACCGAGTGCTTGGCGCACAGCGCGGCCAAGATGGCGATGGTCTGATCCCACTTGTTGTGTGGCACGTGCGGGTAAACCGTGGCGTGGTCGAGCAGCTTGCCGGTGGAGTCGACTACGGCCACCTTGCAGCCGGTACGCAGGCCCGGGTCGAGGCCCAGGGTCGCGCGCGGGCCAGCCGGAGCGGCCAGCAGCAGGTCGTGCAGGTTGTGTGCGAACACGTTGATCGCTTCGGTTTCGGCACCGTCGCGCAACTCGCCAAGCAGGTCGGTTTCCAGGTGGGTGTAGAGCTTGACCTTCCAGGTCCAGCGCACCACTTCACCGAGCCATTTGTCCGCCGGGCGGTTCTGGTTCTGGATGCCGAACTGCTGGCCGATCATGCCTTCGCACGGATGCATCGTGCCGGGCAGCTCATCGCCGACTTTCAGCGCGGAGCTGAGAATGCCTTCGTTGCGGCCACGGAAAATGGCGAGGGCGCGGTGCGACGGCATGCTTTTCAGCGGCTCGTCGTGTTCGAAATAATCACGGAACTTGGCGCCTTCCTCTTCCTTGCCGGCGATGACGCGGGCACTGAGGATCGCTTCCTGTTTGAGGAAATTACGCAGCTTTTCCAACAGGCTGGCGTCTTCGGCGAAGCGCTCCATGAGGATGTACTTGGCGCCTTCCAGCGCAGCCTTGATGTCGGCCACGCCCTTTTCGGCATCGACGAAGCGTGCGGCTTCGGTTTCCGGCGACAGGTTCGGGTCGTTGAACAAACCGTCGGCCAGTTCGCCGAGGCCGGCTTCGAGGGCGATCTGGCCCTTGGTGCGGCGCTTCTGCTTGTACGGCAGGTACAAGTCTTCGAGACGGGTCTTGGTGTCGGCGAGCTTGATGTCGCGCTCAAGGGCAGGGGTGAGTTTGCCTTGCTCCTCGATGCTGGCGAGGATGCTGATGCGCCGTTCGTCGAGTTCTCGCAGGTAGCGCAGGCGCTCTTCCAGATGACGCAACTGGGTGTCATCGAGGCTGCCGGTGACTTCTTTCCGGTAACGGGCGATAAAGGGAACGGTAGAACCTTCATCGAGTAGCGCGACGGCCGCTTCGACCTGTTGTGGGCGTACGCCGAGTTCCTCGGCGATGCGGCTGTTGATGCTGTCCATAAAACCACCTGACATAGTATGAAAGCAGGCTCGCAGGCACGCAGATAATGGCCTGGAGGCTGATTGAGCGGCTGGAAAATTGCCGCTGCCTGGATCAAGAAGCTGCCCATTGACCCGTGAAATCGAACAGTTACTGCACAGGGCCGGAAAAAATACCGGCCACTTACGGTAACGATTCAGACGTTGCCTGGCGCAAAACGCCGCGCATTATAACCAGCGTTCTGTCATTCGGGGGCGTTGCAGGCTGTAGGCATAAACCCCGGTTTTCTGGCAGTGAAGGAAAAATCTGCTAACAATGCACACGGTGCGTATAACGACAGCTACGCCATAATGCGCGCCGAGCTAAAAGGAGCATCCAATGAGCAGCACTGCACAAACGGCTGAAGGCGAAAAAATTCTTATCGTTGATGACGATCCGGGGCTGAGCAGCCTGCTGGAGCGTTTCTTCGTCAGCAAGGGCTACCGTGCCCGTACCGTTCCGAACACCGAGCAGATGGACCGTCTGCTGGCGCGTGAAGTGTTCAATCTGGTCGTTCTCGACCTGATGCTGCCGGGCGAAGACGGCCTGACCGCGTGCCGCCGCCTGCGCAGCGCGAACAACCAGATTCCGATCATCATGCTCACCGCCAAGGGCGATGAGCTGAGCCGTATCAAGGGCCTTGAACTGGGCGCCGACGATTACCTGGCCAAGCCGTTCAACCCCGACGAGCTGATGGCGCGGGTGAAAGCGGTATTGCGCCGTCAGGCCGCACCGGTGCCGGGCGCGCCGGGCAGTGAAGACGAAAACGTCACCTTTGGTGATTACGTGTTGTCGCTGGCGACCCGCGAGCTCAAGCGTGGCGATGAAGTGCACATGCTCACCACCGGTGAGTTCGCGGTACTCAAGGCGCTGGTGATGAACGCGCGTCAGCCGCTGACCCGCGACAAGCTGATGAACCTCGCCCGTGGCCGTGAATGGGATGCGCTGGAGCGTTCCATCGACGTGCAGATCTCGCGTCTGCGCCGGATGATCGAACCCGATCCGTCGAAACCGCGCTACATCCAGACTGTCTGGGGCGTGGGTTACGTGTTCGTACCGGATGGCACCGCCACCAAGTGATCGGTGATTTGTAGGAGCGGGTCTGCAAGGCT
>NZ_JH635998.1:1852368-1870404 GCF_000257605.1 Pseudomonas sp. R62 | reverse complement strand
GTATTCCTGAACCATGATGTTCTGCTTCAGGCCCATGAACGCTTCGATCACCGACTCTGCCGCCGTCGCGGTTTCGCACAGCACCACGCCGATGCCCTGAGTGCCTTCAAGTACCTTGATCACCAGCGGTGCGCCGTTGACCATGGCGATCAGGTCGGGAATATCGTCCGGCGAGTGGGCAAAACCGGTGACCGGCAAACCGATGCCGCGCCGCGACAGCAGCTGCAGCGAACGCAATTTGTCCCGCGAGCGGGCAATCGCCACCGACTCGTTGAGCGGGAACACGCCCATCATTTCGAACTGACGCAACACCGCGCAGCCGTAGAACGTCACCGATGCGCCGATCCGCGGGATCACCGCGTCGAAACCTTCCAGCGGTTTGCCGCGGTAATGGATCTGCGGCTTGTGGCTGGCAATGTTCATGTAGGCGCGCAAGGTGTCGATCACCACCATTTCATGCCCGCGCTCGATTCCGGCTTCGACCAGACGGCGGGTGGAATACAGACGCGGATTACGCGACAGCACAGCGATCTTCATGCAACACCTGTGGAGGAGGTAGATACCGGGAACACCGGCTTGTCTTGTACATACTTGATGCCCGGATTGACCACCAACTGGCCATCGATCAGGGCTTTGGAACCGAGCAACAGGCGATAACGCATGGACTTGCGGCAGGCCAGGGTGAACTCCACCGGCCAGACCCGATCGCCCAGGGCCAGCGTGGTGCTGATCACATAGCGCACTTGCGCATGGCCGTTGGAGCTCTTGATGGTTTTGCGCGTGACAAGCGGTGCCTCACAGCGCCGGTGACGCAACTGCACCACCGTGCCGAGATGCGCAGTGAAGCGCACCCATTTCTCGCCGTCGCGTTCGAACGGTTCGATATCGGTGGCGTGCAGGCTGGAGGTGCTGGCGCCGGTGTCGATTTTTGCGCGCAGGCCCGCGACTCCCAGGCCCGGGAGCGCCACCCACTCGCGCAGACCGACAACGGTCAAATGATCAAATGTCTTCAAAGATAAAAACCAAGGGTTAACGCTTCCAGGCTTCGTCCGGCACCTGGGCCAACGCTTTGAATGCGGGTCTGGCGAACCAGTAGCCCTGCATCAGAAATATTCCACAGTCCGCGAGGAAATCCCGTTCCCCGGCGCTTTCTATGCCTTCGGCAATGACTGTAACGTCCAACTCCGCACACATTGTGACAATCCCCCGCACGATCACCTGACGGACACGGTCCTGGTCAACATCGCGGATCAGCGCCATGTCGAGTTTGATCAGGTCCGGTTGGAAATCAGCCAGCAGATTGAGCCCCGAATAACCGGCACCGAAATCGTCGATGGCGGTCTTGAAGCCGAATTCGCGGTATTCACGCAGAATATTGGTCAAATGGCGATAATTATCTACGTGCTCGATTTCCAGGGTTTCGAAAATCAGCCGGTCGATCGGAAAGTTGTGTTTGCGTGCGGCCTCCAGCGTGCTGCGAATGCATAGCTCTGGACGGTAGACGGCGTTGGGCAAAAAGTTGATCGACAAGTGTGTCTGCATATTAAGGCTCGCCGCGCCTTCGATGGCGCGGGTCCGGCAGAGCTGGTCGAAACGGTAGCGGTTATCTTCTGTAACCTGATTTAACACCGACAGTGCACCTTCCCCGGCCACGCCTCGCACCAGCGCCTCGTGGGCGAATACCGACTGGTCGCGCAGGTCGACGATCGGCTGGTAGGCGAAGGCAAAATCGAAGTCCAGCGGTTCGCTCTGCTGGCAGCCCTGGCAACCGCCCTTGGTTGAGGTCAACGAAGTTGGAAATTTAGTCACGCGGTCACTCCAGGCCGGTCAGGCGGCGAAGATCACAGTCTATCTGGAGGGCCGAGTTCTTGCGCCCGACAGAAACGGTAGTACAGTTCCGACTACTGGCTGAGCGAGGAATTCATATGGGACAGAAGCAGGAGGAGGACGACAAGGTCCGTCTCGATAAATGGCTATGGGCAGCGCGTTTCTACAAGACCCGTGCATTGGCCAAAGCCGCCATTGAAAGTGGCAAGGTGCATTGCCGTGGCGAGCGCTGCAAACCGGGCAAGGAGCCGCGCATCGGTGATGAGTTCGAGATTCGTACCGGCTTCGAAGTGCGCACGGTGAGGGTCGAGGCATTGTCGATCGTGCGTCGTGGCGCACCCGAGGCGCAGACCTTGTATGCCGAGACCGAGGCGAGTGTCGCCAAGCGTGAAGCGGCTGCGGCAATGCGCAAGGCAGGGTCGTTGGGCGTGAGCACCGATGGCAAGCCGAGCAAGAAACAGCGGCGGGATCTGTTCAAGTTTCGCGGTAGCAGCAACGAAGATTGAAACGTTGTGCCGGCCTCTTCGCGAGCAGGCTCGCTGCCACATTCGATCGAGTCGTCTGTGGCAGCGAGCCTGCTCGCGAATCGAGTACGACGCGGTATCAGGCGCTACGCACCACACTCATCCGCGACACCATCGGCAGCTTGCCCAGCAACGCGAAAACCGGCGCGGTCAGTTTCAACCAGAAGTTCGCCGCGTGATAGGCAAACGGTGTGTAGTAACCCCAGCCCAACGCCCACACCGCCAGCAGCACGCCGCCGATGTAGTCGTCCTGACCCCAATGCGCGCCGGCCACCAGACGCGGCAGCATGAACAACACGGCCAGACCCCATACTGTTAGAAATTGTCCGACGGTGCGGCTGAACACGCCCATGAACAACGCCCAGATCAACAACACTGAGGCATGATCACCGGGGAAACTCTGGCCGGAACGGTCCTTCAGCTCCCAGGTTTTTTCCAGATGCGGAAAGTAATCGCTGATGTGCACGGCGCCCTCAAGCACCATTGACGGGCTGCTGTGCTGCCAGCCCATGTGATCGGCGAATTTGGAAAACAGCGCGCGGATCACCACCATCAGCAGCAGGATCGAGAAAAAACCGAAGAACGCGCGACGCACGTCGATTGCCCTGAAGACCCAGTCGCCCTTGATCAGCAGCGTCAGCAGAATCAGTCCGACGACGATGTCGAACGGGCGCAGACTTGCAATTGCCCAAATGTGGAGCCATATCGGGTTGCTGGCCAGCGGTGCATTCAGCGAGCGGAACAGCCACTCGTCGAAAATCACACACAGCATCTGGCCGGTAGGCCATAACCAGAAAGCCAGCAGCGCCAACGGCACTACGTTACACAGAACCAGCCGGCCGAGGTTCCACCTTGATTGGAACAAACCCGGATTGTTCATAAAATGCCTCCCATGGCGAAAAAGCGCCGGCACCAAAAAAAGTGCCAGCAAGCGCAAATTTTCACGTTTTGTAATCATTTTGTCATCACATTCAGATACCCAGACCTATGACCGACCTAGCGGATACCGATTTCACTCAACGCTTCATCTTCGATGACAGCGACACTCGCGGCGAACTGGTAGCGCTGGAGCGCAGCTACGCCGAAGTCCTCGCCAAACACCCGTACCCGGAACCTGTCGCGCAGTTGCTCGGCGAACTGATGGCGGCCGCTTCGTTGCTGGTCGGCACGCTCAAGTTCGATGGCTTGCTGATTTTGCAGGCACGCTCGGAAGGGCCGATTCCGCTGCTGATGATCGAGTGCTCCAGCGAGCGTGAGATCCGTGGTCTGGCGCGTTACAACGCCGAGCAGATCGCCGCAGACGCCACCCTCAGCGATCTGATGCCGGACGGCGTCCTGGCCCTGACCGTCGACCCGACTGTTGGCCAGCGCTATCAGGGCATTGTCGATCTCGACGGCGAAACCCTGTCGGATTGCTTCACCAACTACTTCGTCATGTCGCAGCAGGTTGGCACGCGCTTCAAGCTGTTCGCCGACGGTCGTCGTGCCCGCGGCATGCTGCTGCAACAACTCCCCGCCGATCGCTTGAAAGACGAAGAGGATCGCGCCGCCAGCTGGCAGCACCTCACCGCGTTGGCCAGCACTCTGAGCGCCGATGAGCTGCTGAGCCTGGACAACGAAACCGTCCTGCATCGTCTGTACCATGAAGAACAGGTGCGCCTGTTCGATGTGCAGCATTTGCGCTTCAGTTGCAGTTGCTCGCGGGAACGCTCCGGCAATGCGCTGGTCAGTCTTGGGCTGGAAGATGCGTTGGCGCTGGCAGCCGAGCAGGGCGGCAAAGTCGAGATCGATTGCCAGTTCTGCAATCAGCAGTACCTGTTCGACGCGGCCGATATTGCTCAATTGTTCGCTGGCGCGGGCGTCGATACGCCGTCAGATACCCGTCACTAAAACGGTTCAGCGCAGGTAAATTCACTGCGTAATGACGGAATATCGCCGTTACGACGGGAGGACCCTACTCTTTTTGGGCTTTTCTGGCATAATCCGGCCCACTTTTTTCGCGGTAGTAGTGCACGACTTTCTACTACAAAACGTTTGGAGCACACTCGGCCACTGGCCGACGGGGAACCTCATGACGCAAGCCAATAACGCCGTGTACACCGATCTGAGTGTTGATGATCTGGTAAAAGAAGCCCTGAATCGCGGTGAAGGCGAGCTTGCCGATACCGGCGCTCTGGTTGTTCGCACCGGTCACCGCACCGGCCGTTCGCCAGTCGACCGTTTCATCGTTGAAGAGCCTTCCACCCAGGCTGCTATCGCCTGGGGCCCGATCAACCGCAAGTTCCCGGCCGACAAGTTCGATGCCCTGTGGGCTCGCGTCGAGGCCTTCAACAACGCGCAAGAGCACTTCGTTTCCCACGTGCATGTAGGCGCGGCGGAAGATCACTACCTGGCCGTGAAAATGACCACGCAGACTGCCTGGCAGAACCTGTTCGGTCGTTGCCTGTTCATCAACCCGGCCCAGTACAACCCGGCTGGCCGTGAAGAATGGCAAGTGCTCAACGTCGCCAACTTCGAGTGCGTGCCTGAGCGTGACGGCACCAACTCCGATGGTTGCGTGATCATCAACTTCGCGCAGAAGAAAGTGCTGATCGCCGGCATGCGTTACGCCGGCGAGATGAAGAAAGCCATGTTCTCGGTGCAAAACTTCCTGCTGCCGGCCGCTGACGTGCTGCCAATGCACTGTGCTGCCAACATCGGCGAAGACGGCGACGTGACCCTGTTCTTCGGTCTGTCGGGCACCGGTAAAACCACCCTGTCGGCCGACGAAAGCCGTTACCTGATCGGTGACGACGAACACGGCTGGGGCGAAGGCGTGGTGTTCAACATCGAAGGCGGTTGCTACGCCAAGTGCATCGACCTCTCCGAGAAGAACGAGCCGGTCATCTGGAAAGCCATCAAGCACGGTGCAGTGCTGGAGAACGTCGTTATCGACGACGCCAAGCACGCCGACTACGCCGATGTCAGCCTGACCCAGAACAGCCGCGCCGCCTACCCGCTGGAGCACGTTGCCAAGCGCTCCGAGAAGAACCTGGGTGGCGAGCCAAACGCGGTGATCTTCCTGACCTGCGACCTGACCGGCGTGCTGCCGCCAGTGTCGATCCTCAACGAAGAGCAAGCGGCCTACCACTTCCTGTCCGGCTACACCGCACTGGTGGGCTCGACTGAAATGGGTTCGGGCAGCGGCATCAAGTCGACCTTCTCCACCTGCTTCGGCGCACCGTTCTTCCCGCGTCCGGCTGGCGAATACGCCGAACTGCTGATCAAGCGCATCCGCGGCTTCGGCTCCAAGGTCTACCTGGTCAACACCGGCTGGACCGGCGGCGGCTACGGCGTCGGCCAACGCTTCAACATCCCGACCACCCGCGCAGTGATCGCCGCGATCCAGAGCGGCGCACTGATCGGTGCCGCCACCGAGCACCTCGACACCATCAACCTCGACGTGCCACTGGCCGTTCCGGGCGTCGACACCAACCTGCTCAACCCACGCAACACCTGGGCTGACAAGGCGGCGTACGACGAGGCAGCGAAAGCATTGGCCGGTCTGTTCATCGAGAACTTCAAGAAGTTCGAAGTGAGCGACGCGATCAAGGCGGCTGGGCCGAAGTTGTAAGCAGTGGTTTGCAGTGAATAAAAAACCGCCCTTTGGGGCGGTTTTTTATTTCCGATCTGAAATGCAGCTTGGTTGGACGTCAAAGACGTGGCTTGCCCTGGCTATGTGTCAATCAGCCAGTGCACTCAGCACATGGACAGGATCGTTATGAATGGCCTTGAGTAGTGCTTTGGCCGGCCCAGTCGGCTGACGACGACCTTGCTCCCAATTGCGTAACGTTCCCAATTGGACATCAATCAAGGCTGCGAACTTTGCCTGCGTCATTCCCGTCGCTTTGCGAATCTGTTTAACCTGTAATGCATCCACATAGAATTCGCGGGACGGCTTTTTTTCACCCCGAAGAATCTCATCCATTTCCTGCACGCTTTCCATCAGCTCATCAAAAAACTTGCTCATGGTTACCTCCAGTTTCCAATCAGGGCCTTCAGTGCTTTCCGTTCGTCATGGGTAAGATCCTGCTGCTCGTTTTTTGGATAAATCATCAACAACGCGATCTGTGATGCTGAAACGAAGTGGTAGTAGATAACCCGTGCGCCACCCCGTTTGCCATGGCCTTTGGAGGCGACTCGTGCTTTACGCACCCCGCCGGTTCCTTCGATTACATCGCCAATAGACGGGTTTGCGACCAACTGCTTTTGAAAGGTGGCGTAGGCATCGTCGTCCAGTAACTCTCTTACTCGGCGGGTGAAGACTGAAGTCTCAATAAAAATCATGGTCAATGTACGCCAGTGACTTACTTTCAGGCAATGCTGAAGTGTTGATGACGATGACTGGTGCCTGGTCGCCGACAGATGATCGGCGGCGATCAGGCTGCTCGCCTTAGGCAGGGGCTTTCCAGTTGAGCATCTGTGTCTGCGCGACTTGCAGCAGCTCGCAGCCGACCTGTCAGCAGGTACAGAGCGTGGGTGATGTGGGTGTCGCTGACCAAAGCAGCGACACCCACGACTATAGGTTCGCACCACCACCTCGTGATAGCCGACAAGGCATCGCGTGAAGTAGGAATGGGACGAACAGAGCGCCAGACGTTGCTACCGATTCTTCAACGCCTTTCAACGCAGATGCTGGTAACCGGAAATATCCAGCAGGCTTGTGGTCAGTCCGGTTGCAGGGCGGTAGATCGTGCCTTTGACTGCTGAAAACGGCACGCCTTTGCTGCCCAGCGAGACATAGCGCTCGCCTTTGTCCAGTTCGGTGAAATAGGTGTAGGACTGGCTGTGCATCTTCTTGTAGCGGGCTTCGTCGCTGACGATGGCGCCGGTGAGGCGGCGCAGGTCGGTATCTGTCAGGTTGAGCGTTTTGCTCAGTGGCACGCCCCAGCGCTTGAGGCAGGTTTCCGCCAGATGGCGAACGATGCGGCCGGGCTCGATCAGCGCGTTGAGGTCGCTGCTGTTGGTGGGCTCGCCGCCGAGCGCCGTGGCGTTGCCAGCAAGGGTGGCGTGGCGACCGGCCATTGGATAGATCGAAGTCCTGGTGCCGGTAGCGGTTTGCGGGATCACGCAGCTGAAGCCTTTTGAGCGCTCGTCGCGGGCATAGAAGGCGATGTATTCCTTGACGTTGGATTCGAGTTTGACGCGGTTTTCCTGGAAGTTGCCAATTCCCGGGACTGGATCAATCGCAAAGATATTCACCGGAATATGTTTGAGCGCAGCGTCCCTGGACATTGCATTGGCAAGCATATGGCAACTGATACCACCCCGGCTCCAGCCGAGCAGATTGACACGCGTCGGAATAATGCCGTCCTTGCGGAAAGTCTTGATGATCTGTTCCTGCAACTTCTGTTGCGTGATACTTCGGTCGCCATAGTTATACTGGCGCCAGAACCAGGAGCCTTCCTCTTTTACATCTTCAATAGGAATACCTGCCGCTTTCAGACGGTTATATTCTGCCTCGGTAAGTTGTTTACGCTGCCAATCGCATTTGCCTTTGATGATATTCAACGCGTGCTGCACGTTTTCATCCCAGCCTTTGCCGAACAGCGTGCCGGACAAGCCGTATTCAGACGTCTTGGTGAACAGGTCGTCGGCTTGCAGATTGCCGCTGCCAGGGCCGTCGACGACGATCCACTCGGCAAATTCGCGTCCGCTGTGGTGTGCAGCGAGCGTAGAAACGATTTCGCCGTCCCAGAAGCTTTTATGGTTTTCGTCAAACTTGTTGGAGCCGGTGCCGCAGAAAAAGATTGTTAAAGTTGTCATTTCGTTGCTCTTGCTTATGAATAAGAGCGGTCAAGTTAGTTCGAAGTGTTTTTATAAATAAAGGGTGCTGTTGTGTCTGTGTTTGTAATTTTTAAGTTTGTTATATATATGTAGCTTGGTTTTTCGAAAGTTTGTCGAGACGCTTCGATTGTTACACGCTTGGTTTTCGCTTCCCATGTATTATTCAGTATCGATTCAACCCCGACCTTTTCTCGACTCGCTGCAATCGCCCGCTAGGCTTTGGGCATGGCAGCAGTCAAAGGAGTGACAGTAAATGCACCACACCCTGGAACAGGTTTTTGGTTATCCACAGTTTCGCCCCGGTCAGGAGGCCGCTGTCAGCGCGGTGCTGGCGGGGCGCTCCGCGGCGGCAATCTTTCCCACCGGCTCCGGCAAATCGCTTTGCTATCAGCTACCGGCGCTTTTACTGCCACACCTGACATTGGTGGTTTCGCCGTTGCTGGCGTTGATGCAGGATCAATTGGCCTTCCTCAAGCGCCACGGCATTTCGGCGGGCAGTATCGATTCGGCGCAGAGCCGCGAGGATGCCAACGACGTCATGGCTCGTGCGCGTTCGGGGGAATTGAAGATTCTGATGATCTCCGTCGAACGCCTGAAAAATGAGCGCTTCCGCAACTTTCTGCAGCAGGTGCCGATCTCGTTGCTGGTGGTCGACGAGGCGCACTGCATTTCCGAATGGGGCCACAACTTTCGGCCGGACTATCTGAAACTGCCGGACTACCAACGTCAGTTTAACATCCCGCAGGCCTTGCTGCTCACCGCCACGGCGACACCAAAAGTCATAGCCGACATGCAGGCCAAATTCGCCATCGCCCCGGCAGATGTGGTGACCACCGGATTTTACCGGCCTAACCTCAACCTGCTGGTCGAGCCTGTACCCGGTCAGGACAAACGCCGGCGTCTGGTCGAATGGATGGCCGAGCGTCCTGGGCAGCCGAGCATTGTCTACGTGACGTTGCAGAAGACCGCCGAGCATATCGCCGAGCATCTTCAACGCAACGGAATCCAGGCCGAGGCATACCACGCGGGTTTGCCCCACGATCAGCGTGAAGACATTCAACGCCGCTTCATGGCCGGGCAGTCCAACTGCATTGTCGCCACCATTGCCTTCGGGATGGGCATCGACAAGAGCGACATCCGCAACGTGGTGCATTTCGATCTGCCCAAATCCATCGAAAACTACAGTCAGGAAATCGGCCGTGCCGGACGCGACGGACAACCCTCGGACTGCCTGGTATTGGCCAATCGCGACAGCCTCAATGTGCTGGAAAACTTCGTCTACGGTGATACGCCCGAACGCGACGGGATTCATTATGTGCTCGAAGAGCTCAAAGCCTCAGTGCCGGACGGACAATGGGAGTTTTTGCTCGGGCCATTGGCGGATCAGAGCAACATTCGCTCGTTGCCGTTGAAGACTTTGCTGGTGCAGCTGGAACTGCGGGGCCTGATCGCGCCGCGCTACGCTTATTACGCTGAATACCGCTTCAAATATCTGCTTGAGCCTGAAGCATTGCTCCAGCGCTTCGAAGGCGAGCGCAGGGATTTCGTTGCGGCGATCATCAGAACGTCCACGCGAGCACGCACCTGGGCCACAGTAGATTTCGAGGCGATGTATTCGCAGTATTCCGCCGAGCGCAATCGCGTAGTGACAGCGCTTGATTACTTCCAGGAAAAAGGCTGGGTCGAGCTTGAAAGCAAGCAAATGACCGAGGTTTACAGCCTGCTGCACAGTGATTTTGCCAGCGACGCCCTGAGCGCTGAGCTGCACGAGTACTTCACTCGTCACGAAGAGACTGAAGTGGCGCGAATTCACGCCATGCTTGAGGTGTTCGCCACCGAACGCTGCCTGGGTTATCGCCTGGCCGAGTATTTCGGTGACCACAATGCCCCTGAACATTGCGGCCATTGTTCGGTATGTCACGGCCAGATCGCGCGGTTGCCGGAGCCGCCGCCATTGCCGCCGCTTGTGGATAAAAACTTCGCGCAGCTGTGTGGTGAATTTATCCACAGGCATGAGCAGCACACAGGCAGCCTTCCGACGGCCGAACGCCTGACACGGTTCCTGTGCGGAATCAGCGTGCCGTTGTTCACCAAACTCAAGGCGCGGGCGATACCGGGTTTTGCTGCGTTGGAAGAGTATCCCTACGCAGAGGTCCGCGAGTGGGCGGACAGTCACTTGCTCGATTAAGCAGAGAGTCTGTGGTCGCTGCATCCATCCGCTGAATGTCGATCATCACGCTAATAAACTTCAAAAAGCGTCGTGGCCTGACTAAGGTTGGAATCTGTCTTCGGGCAACTCACAAGAGAACAACATGAGCCAGACAAGCTTCGAGATTCAGCAGGCTGCCGTGATCGGCGCGGGCACCATGGGCCGTGGCATCGTCATGTGCCTGGCCAATGCCGGGGTGAACGTGCAATGGGTGGATAACAATCCACAGATGCTTGAGCAGGCGCTGACTACGGTCGCCGAAACTTATGCACACAACGTGCGCCAGGGCCGCATTGATCAGGCCGAGGCGGATGCGCGAATTGCTCGTATATCTGCGGCGGCGGATTACGCGGCGATTCGCAATGTCGATCTGGTGATCGAAGCGGTGTACGAGAATCTCGAACTGAAGCAGAAGATTTTTCGCGAACTGGATGGTCTGCTCAAGCCTGAGGCGCTGCTGGCGAGCAACACCTCGGCGCTGGACATCGACGCCATCGCGGCTGCGACCCGGCGCCCGGCACAGGTGCTGGGTCTGCATTTCTTCAGCCCCGCGCACATCATGAAACTGCTGGAAATAGTGCGAGGTGCGCAAACCTCACCAGCGGCCCTGGAAGCAGCGCTGGCGCTCGGCAAGCGCATGGGCAAGGTCAGCGTGGTGTCGGGCAACTGTCACGGTTTTATCGGCAACCGCATGCTGCATCCGTATGTACTGGAAGCGCGCAAGATGCTTCTCGAAGGTGCTTATCCACAGCAGGTGGATACCGCGCTGCAAGGCTTCGGCTTCGCCATGGGGCCGTTTCGCATGTACGACGTGGTTGGCATCGATCTGGAATGGCGTGCTCGGCAGCTAGCTGGCAAGGGGCAGGATGCGCCCGAGGTTCAGGTGGATAACCGCCTGTGTGAGATGGGCCGGTTCGGGCAGAAGTCCGGCAACGGCTACTACCACTATGAGCCGGGCAGTCGCCAGGCCGAGCATGATCCCGAAGTGGATGCACTGGTGCTGCGGGTCAGCGAAGAGCTGGGTTTCCAGCGTCGCGACATCGGTCCTGAAGAAATCCTTGAGCGCTGTTTGCTGGCGCTGATCAACGAAGGCGCGAAGATTCTGCAGGAAGGCATTGCCGGCTCGGCCCATGACATCGATCTGGTGTACTTGAACGGCTATGGTTTTCCAGCGGATAAGGGTGGACCGATGGCCTGGGCGGATCAGCAAGGGCTGGCGGATATTCATCAGCGCTTGCTGGCACTGGAGACGCGCCAGGGCGATCAGTGGAAGCCGGCGCGGCTGATTGGCGAACTGGCGGCGCAGGGCAAGGGGTTTGCTCACGCATAGTGTTACGGCGAAAATCTATCCCCTCACCCCAGCCCTCTCCCCCAAGGGGAGAGGGGGAAAGGGAGCCGATCTTCGTGATTTTCGAATGTGAGCTCGACTCGACAGTTCAGGTCGGTGTATTTCGAGAGAACACATCGGTCAGTCCCCTCTACCTCTGGGAGAGGGCTAGGGTGAGGGCAAGCGCCCTCACTGAAAAACAAGAGAACCAGCACAACCATGTCCACCCCTCAGCGCATCGACTACCCCCACTTCCAGCCCATCACCACACGCTGGCACGACAACGACGCCTACGGTCACGTCAACAACGTTACCTACTACAGCTTCTTCGACACGGCGGTGAACACTTATCTGATTCAGGTCGGTGGCCTGGATATTCATGACGGCGAAGTGGTGGGATTCGTGGTCAGTTCCGCCTGCGATTACTTTGCCTCGATCGCTTTTCCCGATCTGATCGAGATCGGACTGCGGGTCGGCAAGCTGGGCAACAGTTCGGTGCAATACGAACTGGCTGTGTTCAAGGTTGGCGAAAGCGAGGCGTGTGCGGCGGGGCGGTTCGTGCATGTGTTTGTTGATCGGGCGAGCAATCAGCCGGTGCCGATTCCTGCCGGTTTGCGCGGGGCGCTGGAACGGTTGGTGGTCTAGGCGCGCAAAAAAAATCGCAGCTCAAAAGCTGCGATTTTTTGTTCATGCCTTCGCCTTAATGGTGGCGATAGTACTTGTGATGCTTGCGGTGGCCGTAGGCATGGCCGCGACCTGGATGACCACGGTCGCGGTAGTAGCGACGGTCATCATGGCCACGGTCGTAGCGACGATCATCATCGTCGCTCTTGTTGCCCATGTAGTTACCCAGCGCGCCACCTGCACCGCCACCAGCAGCGGAGCCGATCAGGCTGCCGGTGGTGCCGCCGAGACTACGGCCGACGACGTTACCGCCGGCTGCGCCCAGTGCACCGCCGATGGCTGCTTCGCCACGGCTGCGCTTGTCTGCGCCGACCGCACTACCACCCGCGCCGCCCAGGGCTGCGCCGATGGTGGAACCTGTATTGCCGCCTAACGATTGACCGACGACCGAGCCAAGAACCCCGCCCAATGCGCCGCCCACACCTGCTTCGGTGGTGCCTCCGGCAGAAGCGAAGCCACTGACCAGGCCAAGGGACAACAAGAGAATCGAGGAGAACTTCATAGAGGATGAGCCTCAAAGGGATGACGGCGCCGATCCTGAAGCTCTGCAATGGGCGTGACAATCAAAATCCGACGAATAACACGACTTGTATACAATATTGCAAGTTACTGTTTTTTCACCGGAACTTAACCGATTTTCGCCGGTCTTTAGCTACTTCGGACAGGCCGTTTTCATGCAGAAACGGCCTTTTTTGTGAGCGGTCGAAAATCTTTGCCACGGCAGATCTGTTGAAAGATCGATGGCTTTCGCGAGCAGGCTCGCTCCCACATTTGAAATGCATTCCAACTGTGGGAGCGAGCCTGCTCGCGAAGGGGCCGGATCTGGCTCCGCGGTTAAGCGGATTTAGCCATGATCAACCCAGTCTCACTCGCCGCTTCCAGCCGGATCGCAATGAACTTCGACGTCGGCGTGTGGCTGCCATCCCCCGTACTTTCCAGCGGCACCAGCGGATTGACCTCCGGATAGTACGCCGCCGCCTGCCCCGCAGGAATATCGAACGCCAACAATGTAAAACCTTTCACCCGGCGCTCGCGACCATCGTCCCAGATCGACACGATGTCGGCCTTCTGTCCCGGACGGAAGCCCAGACGAATGATGTCGGCCTCGTTGGCGAACAGCACGTCACGCTGGCCCTTCACGCCACGGTAGCGGTCGTCGAGACCATAGATCGTCGTGTTGTACTGATCGTGGGAGCGCATCGATTGCAGGATCAGATCCGGCACCTGGCCGGTGGCGCGGGTGCGTTCGTGGACCAGATCTTTCGGCAACTGATTGGCGCGGAAGTTGGCGCGGCCTGACGGCGTGTTCCACTTGCGGGCGCCAGCCGAGTTGCCCAGATAGAAGCCGCCCGGGTTTTTGATCTTGTCGTTGAAGTCTTTGAAACTCGGGATGGTGTCGGCGATCAGTTCGCGAATGCGCCCGTAATCGGCTACCAGCCAGTTCCAGTCCACCGGTTGGCTACCCAACGTCGCGGCAGCGATGCCGGCGATGATCGACGGCTCCGAGCGCATCTGGTTCGACAGCGGCTGCAACTGGCCGTTGGACGCGTGGACCATGCTGAACGAGTCTTCCACGGTCACCGCTTGCGGGCCTTCGGTCTGGATGTCGATGTCGGTGCGGCCCAGGCACGGCAGGATCAACGCGTCTTTGCCGTGAGCGAGGTGGCTGCGGTTGAGCTTGGTGCTGATCTGCACGGTCAGGTCACAATTGCGCAGCGCTTCGAAGGTGCGCGAGCTGTCCGGCGTGGCCTGGGCAAAGTTGCCGCCCAAGCCGATGAACACCTTGGCGCGACCTTCGGCCATCGCATGAATCGCCTCGACCACGTTGTGGCCATTGTGGCGTGGCACCTTGAACTGGAAGCGACGCTCCAGCGAGTCGAGGAACGCCACCGGTGGACGCTCGTTGATGCCCATGGTGCGGTCGCCCTGCACGTTGCTGTGACCACGCACCGGGCACAGACCGGCGCCAGGTTTGCCGATATTGCCGCGCAGCAGCATCAGGTTGGCGATTTCCTGAATGGTCGGCACCGAATGACGGTGCTGGGTGATGCCCATGGCCCAGCACATGATCACGTTCTTGCCTTTGGCGTACATGCGCGCAGCTTGCTCGATCTCGACCAGGGTCAGCCCCGATTGCTCGACGATCTGCTCCCACGAGGTGTCGTCGACAGTGGCGAGGTACTCCAGCACGTTAGCGCTGTGGGCATTGAGGAAATCATGGTCGAACACCGCCGGCTCGCCTGCCTTCTGCGCATCGCGTTCCCATTGCAGGAGGAACTTGGCCATGCCGCGCAGCACCGCCATGTCGCCGCCGAGTGCCGGGCGGAAATACGCGGTGTTGGTCGGCTTGTCGCCGTTGGTGAGCATTTCGATCGGGTGCTGTGGATGCTGGAAACGCTCCAGACCGCGCTCTTTCAGCGGATTGATGCACACGACTTGGGCGCCGCGTTTCACCGCTTCACGCAACGGTTCGAGCATGCGCGGATGGTTGGTGCCAGGGTTCTGGCCCCAGACGAAAATCGCGTCGGCGTGTTCGAAGTCGTCGAAGGTCACCGTGCCTTTGCCGACCCCGACACTCTGCGCCAACGCCACGCCGCTGGCCTCGTGGCACATGTTCGAGCAGTCAGGAAAATTGTTGGTGCCGTAAGCCCGCACGAACAGCTGATACAGATACGCCGCTTCGTTGCTGGCACGGCCCGAGGTGTAGAACTCGGCCTGATCCGGGCTCGGCAGATTGCGCAGGTGCTTGCCGATCAGAGCGAAGGCATCTTCCCAACTGATCGGCTTGTAGCGATCGGACTCGGCGTCGTAGACCATCGGCTCGGTCAGGCGGCCCTGATATTCCAGCCAGTAATCGCTCTGCTCCAGCAGGGAAGTGACGCTGTGCTTGGCGAAGAATTTGGCATCGACGCGACGCTTGGTCGCTTCCCAGTTCACCGCTTTGGCGCCGTTCTCGCAGAACTTGACCATGCCGCTTTCCGGCGAATCACCCCAGGCGCAACCCGGGCAGTCGAAGCCGCCATTCTGGTTGGTCTTGAGCATCATGCGCAGGTTTTTCAGGGCGTTGTCGCTGGTCAGCCACGCCTGGGCCACACTGATCAGGGCGCCCCAGCCGCCAGCGGCACCTTTGTAAGGCTTGTAGCGCGGGACAGGTTTCTGGTCGGCTTGATGATGTTGGCTCACGCTTGATTCTCCATCGCGGGGCTGTACACCCGCGGCGCACTTTTCTGCGGCAGGTGGATGAGATTGAGGTTATGGCGCCGGGCCCATTGCACGGCCAGGCCGGTGGGTGCCGACAGGCTGACCAGGGTCTGGATGCCGGCACGCAAGACTTTCTGGATCAATTCGAGGCTGCAACGGCTGGTGACAATCGCCAGGCCGCCTTCGGTAGAAATCTTCTGGCGGATCAACCCGCCGATCAGCTTATCGAGGGCGTTGTGTCGGCCGATGTCTTCGCGGCCGAGCAGCAATTCACCGCTGGCGTTCATGAACACCGCCGCGTGCACCGCGCCGCAATGCTGGCCCAGCGGCTGGAACGCGCCGATGCGCTGGCGCAGACCATCAAGCCACTCGATCGGTGGCAACGCTGCGCCTGGCAACACCTTGAGATCAGGCAGCGCCTGTTCGACGGCTTCGACGCCGCACAGTCCGCAGCCGCTGGTGCCGGCCAACTGGCGCCGCTGTTGCTTGAGGTTCCAGAACGCACGGTTGGCGATCGTCACCTGCGCGTATTGCGCCGAGCCTGCGCCTGTCAGTTGCAGATCGTAGATATCGCTGGCGTCTTCGATGATGCCGCTGCCGAGGCTGAAGCCGACAATGAAGTCTTCCAGATCGGTCGGGGTCACCAGCATCACCGCCTGGCTGATGCCGTTGTAGGCGATCGCCAACGCGACTTCCTCGGCCAGCGCGGTGCTGGCCGATGCCTCAAAGGGTAGATCGCTGTAGCTGTAGGTCTGGCTGGCGGCTGGCGCGGGCGTTTCAATTGCTGGCGCCGCGCAGGCTGGGCGCTTGGCGTTCATGGCATCACCGACGGTTTGATCTAGGTCAAGACTAGGCGCGGCAAGTTGTCGCGTCTAATCGCTATTACCGATCTACCGATAGATGCCGTCGATCAAGCGTCTTTTGGCGATTTCTGATAAAGCGCGAAACAGGCTTCCGCCAGCGCTGAACGCGGCGCGCCACGGCGCATGATCAGCCCCAGCGGCGCGAGGGTGTGGGCATTTTCGATCGGTTGCAGACGCAGGTGATCAGCAAGGGTTTCCGCGCCGCCATCGAGCGGCATGATCGCGCAGCAAAAACCGCCGTGGACTGCTTGCAGCAGTTGATGCACGGCGTCGGTTTGCAACAGCGGTTGCGGGGTCAGGCCACGGCTGTGGAAGTTGTGGTCGATGGACTGGCGAAAGTGCATGCCGCTGGTGAGCATGCACAGCGGCAGTTCGATCAGCGATTCCCAGCTCAGGGGTTCTTCGCCGAAGTTGAACGAGCGCTCGTCATAGAGCAGGCCCATGCGCGTCTCGTTGAAGGCCAGCGAATCGAAGCGCTCGCTGTCCAGACGTTCCAGATACGACACGCCAATGTCGATGCGGTTGTTCGCCAAGTGTTCGAGCACTTGCTCGGAGCTCAGCGACGACAGTTCGAAGCGCAAGTCCGGGTGCGCCGCGTGCAGTCGTTGCATCAGCGGCAAGGGATCGAAGCTCGACAGCGGCACCACGCCCAGGCGCAGCGTACCGATCAGATTTCCGCGACAGGCCGCCGCTTCCGCCTGCAAGCCGTCGTAAGCCGCCAGCACCGTGCGCGCCCACGCCAGCACGCGCTCGCCCGGTGCGGTGAAGCCTTCGAAGCGCTGGCCGCGATTGACCAATGGCAAGTCGAGTTCTTCTTCGAGGCTGCGCAAGCGCATCGACAGGGTCGGCTGGGTGATGTGGCAGCGCGCGGCGGCCTGGCCGAAATGGCGGGTTTCGTCGAGGGCGATGAGGAATTTCAGTTGCTTGATGTCCATCTTCGCTCCGGGCGGTTGGCGGGGTGTGGCGATTCTACCGCCTGCGGCGTGGGAGCGTCATTGGTCGGACTGGAACCGGGTTTGGCCGGGGTGGTCTAGGCTTGGACGACTGACCCTTTATTACATGGAGTGAATGCGATGAGCCTGTTCAGTTTTTTGAAAGAAGCCGGTGAAAAGATTCTCGATGCACTGACGCCGGACAAGGCCGAGGCCAACAGCGCAGCGCTGACCAAGCACGTGCAGGAAGCGCTGACCGGTATCGATACGTCGAAGATCCAGGTCAAGGTTGAAGGCGAGAAGGTCATCGCCACGGGTGAAGCGGCGAGTCAGGAAGAGAAAGAGAAGATTCTTTTGGCCCTGGGTAACGTCGCCGGCGTGAGTGGCGTGGACGATCAGATCACCGTGACGGGTGGCGTTGCCGCCGCCGCAAAATTTGTCACGGTCGAGAAGGGCGACACGCTGAGTGCGATTTCCAAGCGCGTGTATGGCGACGCCAACCAGTACAACAAGATTTTCGAGGCCAACAAACCTCAGCTCAAACATCCAGACAAGATCTACCCGGGACAAGTACTGCGTATTCCTGAATAACATTCGAAAGCGCTTTCGCGAGCAGGCTCGCTCCCACATTTGAAACGCATTT
>NZ_JH635998.1:1833013-1851879 GCF_000257605.1 Pseudomonas sp. R62 | reverse complement strand
ACATTTGAAACGCATTTCGGTGTGGGAGCGAGCCTGCTCGCGATGGCAGCAACGCGACGTCAAAGTCCTGCAATCAAATCCCGGTAATCCTCGACTGCGGCAAACTCCGCTGTGTCCTTCGGCCCTTTGCGGCTGTCCGGTTCTTTCACCGCCAGCAAGTGCGCCACGCCAAAATCCCTTGCACTGCGCAGGATCGGCAAGGTGTCGTCGATAAACAGGCTGCGCGCCGGATCAAAACTGATGTCCGCCCGCAAGGCATCCCAGAACTGCGGGTTCTCCTTGGGATAACCATAGTCGTGCGAGCTGATCAGCCGCTCGAAGTACGGCGCCAGTTCGATCCGCTCCAGTTTCAACGACAGCGAATCGCGGTGCGCATTGGTGATCATGATCACCCGTTTGCCGGCGCGTTTGATCGCGTCGAGAAAGGTATCGGCATCGGCGCGCAGGGCGATCAAGTGGGCGGTTTCCTGTTTCAATTCACGCACCGACAATTTCAGTTCCGCGCTCCAGAAATCCAGGCAGTACCACTGCAACTGGCCGGCGTGGCGCTCGAACAGCGGCTGCAATTCCAGCTCGGCCATGGCCCGGCTGATGCCGTGCAGTTCGGCGTAGCGCTGAGGCAGGTGCTCGAGCCAGAAATGGTTGTCGAAGTGCAGATCCAGCAGCGTGCCGTCCATGTCGAGCAGAACGGTATCGATGGCGGACCACGGTAAAGAAGGCATGGCAACGTCTCGAACGGTGAAAAGATATCCGACGCAAACAATCGGGAAAGCCGCGTTATAGTAGCGCGTTCACGCCAAGGAGCTTTGCATGCGCCAGAAACCCACCGTACTCGCCCGCGAGATCGTCGCCACCAGTCGCCTGTTTCGCGTCGAAGAACTCAAGCTGCGATTTTCCAATGGCGTGGAGCGTACTTACGAGCGTTTGGTCGGCAAGGGCGCGGGTTATGGCGCGGTGATGATCGTCGCGATGCTTGACGCCGAACACGCAGTGTTGATCGAGGAATACTGCGGCGGCACCGACGAATACGAACTGTCTCTGCCCAAAGGCCTGATCGAGCCGGGCGAGGACGTGCTGGCGGCGGCCGAGCGGGAGCTCAAGGAAGAGGCCGGTTATGGCGCGCGTCAACTGGAGCATCTGACCGAGCTGTCGCTGTCGCCCGGTTACATGAGCCAGAAAATCCAAGTGGTGCTGGCCACCGACCTGTATGAAGAGCGGCTGGAAGGCGATGAGCCGGAGCCGATGCGGGTCGACAAGGTCAACCTTCGCGAACTGTCGGCGCTGGCACAGAATCCGCAATTTTCCGAGGGCCGCGCGTTGGCAGCGCTGTATTTGACCCGTGACCTGCTGAGCCAGCGCGGGGTGTTCAGCTATGAGTGAGACGTCGATGAATTTTCCCCATCCGCTGATGGCACCTGTGGTTACGCTGGCTTTACAGGCTGGCGAGGCGATTCTGCCGTTCTGGCGTGCAGGCGTCGAAGTCACGGCCAAGTCCGATGATTCGCCGGTGACGGCTGCCGATCTGGCTGCGCATCACCTTATCGTTGCCGGGCTGACGGCGCTGGATCCGAGCATTCCGGTGCTCTCGGAAGAGGACGCCGACATCCCGCAAAGCGTGCGCGCCGGTTGGCAGCGCTGGTGGCTGGTGGATCCGCTGGACGGCACCAAGGAGTTCATCAGCGGTAGCGAGGAATTCACCGTCAACATCGCGCTGATCGAAAATGGCCGGGTGGTATTTGGCGTGGTGACGATGCCGACCAACGGTCGTTTTTACGTCGGCGGTGCCGGGCTCGGTGCATGGCGTGGCGACGAGGGCGCTACGCCGGTAGCGATTCGGGTGCGCGATGTGCCTGCGCCGGGCGAGGCGTTTACCGTGGTTGCCAGCCGTCGCCATTCCAGTCCCGAGCAAGAGCGTTTGCTGGCCGGGTTGAGCGCCAGTCTTGGCGAGCTGCAACTGGCCAATATCGGCAGTTCCTTGAAGTTCTGTCTGTTGGCCGAAGGTGCTGCTGATTGCTATCCGCGACTGGCGCCGACTTCGCAGTGGGACACGGCGGCAGCGCAGGGCGTGCTGGAAGGGGCGGGGGGCGAGGTACTGGATTTGAAGGGTGAAGCGTTCAGTTACCCTGCGCGGGAATCGCTGTTGAACGAGTTTTTTCTGGCGCTGCCGGCGAAGGCTGCGTGGCGCGGACGGTTGTTGGAGTTGGCCCGAGGCTAACTGGCTGATCCGCAATTCCCCTCACCCCAGCCCTCTCCCCCAGGAGAGGGAGCCGACCGAGTTGTCTGGCGCTATGCATCGACCCGGAGAATCGAGTCGATTGTGGATTCGGCGAAGCAGTTTCAGGTCGACGTAAATCTGTAGCATCCCCGTATCGGTTCCCTCTCCCTCGGGAGAGGGCTAGGGTGAGGGGCTGTTGATCTTCAACGGTGCAAAACGTACTGCCCGGTAAATCTCACCGCATCGTCCTCGCTTCCCGCATTCAGGATCCGCGTATCCAGCGTCAACCGCGCCCGTCCGTATCGCCGATACATCGCCACAAACCGCTTCCACACCGCGGCATCCGATGCCGGGCAGATCGCCACGGCGTCCCCGGTCACCGGCAGCGGATAACTGATCTGCCCTTCCTGAATGACGATGTGTCCGTCGGTAATCCCTTCTTCCTGCAAACGTAGATGCAACCAGCCCCAGCCGGCCAGCACCGCGCCGCAGTAGAGGCTGCCGCCAAACATGGTGCTCTTGTGATTGACGTTGGGCGCAAGTGGCAGGTGCAGGCTCAATTGCTGCTCACGCCACTCAAGCACTTTGAGGCCCATCTCGGCGGTCAGCGGAATGTCGTGATGCAGCACCGTTTGCAGGTATTCGCTTTCGCTGCTCATTCGTTGTCTTCCCCGTGGCTGCTGTCGCCGAAATTCAGACCGTGTTTGCGCAGCTTGTCGTGCAGGGTCTTGCGCGGAATACCCAAGGCTTCGGCGAGGCTGCGTACCGAGCTGTGCGAGCGCGCGAGTTCGGCGGCGATCAGCGATTTCTCGAAGTTTTCCACTTGCTCGCTGAGGCCGCCACTGACCACTTCTACCGGCGTGCCGCCGCTGCCATCAGCGCTGTTGTCCAGTGCCAGTTCAAGCCCGAGGGCGAAGCGTTCGGCGGCATTTTGCAGTTCACGCACATTGCCCGGCCAGGTGTGGCGCAGCAGCAGGGCGCGGTGTGCCGGTTGCAGCTCGTGGGGCGGCAAGCCGTGGCGGGCGCTGGCTTCATCGGCGTAGTGCTGGAACAGCACCAGTGCGTCTTCGCCGCGTTCGCGCAACGGTGGGATGCGCAGCGGCGCGACATTGAGGCGGTAATACAAGTCGGCGCGGAAGCGACCCTGATCCGCCGCTTGGCGCAGATCTTCCTTGGTCGCGGCGATGACGCGGATGTCCAGCGGGATCAACTGATTGCCGCCCAGGCGTTCGACGACGCGCTCCTGCAGCATGCGCAGCAGCTTCACTTGCACGTCCATGCTCATGCTTTCGATTTCGTCGAGGAACAGCGTGCCGCCGTTGGCGAATTCGAATTTGCCGATGCGGCGTTTCTGCGCGCCGGTGAAAGCGCCGGGTTCGTGACCGAACAGCTCGCTTTCCACCACCGATTCCGCCAGCGCGCCGGCGTTGATCGCTACGAACGGGCCGTTGCGACGGCTCGACAAATCGTGCAGCGCGCGGGCCACCACCTCTTTGCCGGCACCGGTTTCGCCGAGGATCAGCACGTCAGCCTTGGTCGCCGCCAGCGCACCGATCTGCTCACGCAGACGCAGCATCGGCGTCGAATGGCCGACCAGTCGCGCGCTCAATTCGTTGCGGTCGCTCAAGGCCAGACGCAGGCTGCGGTTGTCCAGCACCAGCCGCCGTAGCGCGAGGGCGCGACGGACGCTGTCGAGCAGCGCATCGCTGGCAAAGGGTTTTTCCAGAAAATCGTAAGCGCCGGCGCGCATCGCCTGCACCGCCAGCGGTACGTCGCCATGGCCGGTGATCAGCAGCACCGGCAACTCCGGATCCTGTGCATGCAACTCGCTCAACAGTTCGAGGCCGTCCATGCCCGGCATGCGGATGTCGCTGACCACCACCCCCGGCCAGTCACGCTCGAGTTGCGCGGCCAGGCCCTTGGCTTCGGACAGCGGCAGGATTTTCAGGCCGGCCAGGTCCAGGGTCTGGCCGAGAGCCTGGCGCAAGTGCGGATCGTCGTCGATCAACACTACCTGGATGCGATTGTCGATGGTCATGCACTTCGATCCTCGGACGGTTGCAGGCTGACTCCGGGCGCACCGGCGCGCAGGCGCAGGGTGATCAGGGCGCCGCCTTGCTTGTGGTTGGCGAACGACAGCTCGCCACCAAAGGCGCGCATCAGCGTTTCACAAATGGCCAGCCCCAGACCCAGACCCTGGGTGCGGGTCTTGGTGGTGTAAAAGGGCTCGCTGGCGCGGCCAAGAGCTTCCATGCAGAACCCGGGGCCGTTGTCGCGAATGTACAGATTGACGCCGTCGGCGGTGGCTTCGGCACTCAGCCACAATTTGCGCGGCGGGCCTTTTTCGGTCAGGGCATCGAGAGCATTGGCCAGCAGATTGCCGAGCACTTGGCGCAAGCGGGTTTCGCCGGCCTCGACCCACAGCGTCGCGGCTGGCAGATCGCGGATCAGTTCGACTTCCATGCTGCGCCGACGTTTGGCCAGCAATGCCAGCGCATCGTCCAATGCCGGTTGCAGAGCGACGCTTTCCGGTGCGTGGCGATCGCGCCGAGCGAAGGCGCGCAGATGGGCGATGATCGAGGCCATGCGCCCGGTCAGTTCGCTGATCAGCTTGAGGTTGCCGCGCGCGTCTTCGGTGCGCTGATGATCGAGCAGCACTTCGGCGTTTTCCGCATAGCTGCGAATCGCCGCCAGCGGTTGATTGAGTTCGTGACTGATGCTCGCCGACATGGTCCCCAGCGCCGACAATTTACCCGCCTGGACCAGATCGTCCTGGGCGCGCACCAGCTCCTGCTGCGCCTGCTCACGCTCGAGCACTTCCTGTTTCAAACGCCGGTTGAGGCCCTCCAGATCGCTGGTACGTTCAGCCACCCGGCCTTCCAGTTCGCGGCGGGCCTTGGCCTCGAACGCGATGCGCTCCAGATAATGCCGGCGACGTTGCATCATCAAACCCACCAGCAGCATCACCACCAACAGCGTGGCGCCGCCGATCGCAACCACCGTGCGCACCGGACGATCAATCAGCGTGCGCGGGGCGAGAATGCTCACGCTCCAGCCGGTTTCGGCGATGTCGTGAGTCTGCGTCAGCCAAGCGTCGGAGCTCAGGTTCAGCGGCCGCGGTTCACGGGTCGGGTAGGGCTGGATTGCGGTGATCGCGGCGCGCTCGGCATCGCTCAATGCACGGGTGGAGCGGAAACGCCATTCCGGGCGCGACGTCAGGATGACCACGCCGTTATGGTCGGTCACCAGCAATTGTTCCGGGGTTTTGCCCCACAGGCTTTCGGTGTGGTCGAGGTCGACCTTGATCACCAGCACGCCGATGATTTTCTCGCCGCTGCGCACAGCAGCGGCGAAGAAGTAGCCGCGTTTGGCGGAAGTGGTGCCGAGGCCGAAGAAGCGTCCGAGGCGCCCGGCCATGGCTTCGCTGAAATACGGGCGGAAGGCGAAGTTGCGGCCGACGAAGCTGTCGCGTTTGTCCCAGTTCGACGCCGCCAGCGTCTGGCCGGACGTGTCCATCAGGTACATGACTTCAGCGCCGGTCTGCGCGGCGATGTTTTTCAGCAGGCGATTGGCGTTGCCTTGGGTCACGCCGTCGTCCGGCGCACCAAGCACCGCGCGCAGGGCCGGCAGATCGCCGAGAATCTGCGGCAACACTTCGTAGCGATGCAGGGTGCCGAGCAGGTTGGCCACGTAAAGATCGAGGGTCTGGCGATTCTGCCCGGCGAGTTCGCTGCGGTAATAGCGCTCGGCGAGGTGTTCCAGCGGCCACAGCAGCGGCGCCAGGCATAGGGCCAACAGTGCGAGGCTGCGCCAGCGGGGTCTGCGGGGAAGCGGTGGTTTCATGTGCCGGATACCCCTGAGGTGACAGGCGCATTATGCCTTTGCTCTGTACCAAAACTGCCTGTGCGTCGATCATGCTGCGTTAAAAACAGGCTCGGAATGCTCATTTAGGGACCTAGACTCCGCTTCCTCGCCTGTTTTTGCCTTGCCTGATCACCGCTCGGCGAGTTTTTGTACAGACCTGGCCTCAGGCGAAGACGTCAGCGTCCTTGAGCAGCGCAGCCGCCTGGTCCTTGGCCGACAGCTTCGGCGCTTCGTCCAGTTGCCAGTCGATGCCCAGCGCCGGGTCGTCCCAGCGAATGCTGCGCTCGGAAGACGGGTCGTAATAGTTGGTGGTCTTGTAGAGGAATTCGGCGAACTCGCTCAGCACCACGAAACCGTGAGCGAAACCTTCCGGTACCCATAGCTGACGATGGTTTTCCGCCGACAGGCGCACCGCCACCGATTTGCCGAAATGCGGCGAGCTGCGACGGATGTCCACCGCCACATCGAGCACTTCACCCGCGGTCACACGAACCAGCTTGCCCTGGGTGTTCTGCAACTGGTAATGCAGACCACGCAGCACGCCTTTTTGCGAGCGCGAATGGTTGTCCTGCACAAACTGCGTTTCCAGACCGGTAGCGTCCTGAAACGCCTTGGCATTGAAACTCTCGTAGAAAAAACCACGCTCGTCGCCGAACACCTTGGGTTCGATGATCAGAACACCGGGCAGATCGGTGGTGATGACATTCATGAGGATTTCCATAGACAGGTTTGAATGGGCGACATTCTTGCGCAAAGCGCTGCGGGGCGCGAGTGCGGACTACGCCGGAGCGTCAATCGACCTCGCCAAAATACCAGTGTTCCTCTTCATAAGTCTGCCCATCCCAGCCTTCAACCTCGTAGCGCAAACCTCGTTCGCCCATGCCCTGTGGCAACACAAGACCCCATTCTTGAGCCAGGCTTTTGCCGGTTTCGACATATTCGCTGTCGGAGGCAGGGATGTGACCGCGGTGGTATTCCAGATCCGTATAGATACAGATTTCGCTGGAAAACATGCCGGGAACACAAATGGCTGCGACCACCCTGCAGTCAAGCGCATGCTCAGGACGAGCCAGGCGTAGATGCTGCGCCGCGTCGATCAAGTGCTGGGCACATTGCCTTTTCAGATCGGTTGTTGCCTGTTTTCCTTCGACCATCGCCATGTGAATCGGAATTTTCCAGTTCCAGTATTTATCTTCGATAGTGAGGTCGGCTGGAAAGTATCCCTCGAAATCGGCGGCCCAAGCAGCCAATGCACGTAAGCGGCGAGGGATGTTGCGAACCTTTTTGTCGGTAAGGGCGAGGCGACGATGGGACATGACTTGGGCTTGCATCCGTGCTGTGAATTCGGGGCGCAGATTGCACAGAGCGGCGCTGAAACACAATCTGAAAGTCTTGTAGGAAAGTTTGCCTGGGAGGCTTTCGCGATGATCTTGCCGTTTTCCTTTCACCGGCCAGCGTCTTGAGGGGTTGCGTAACCGCCAAGGCAATGGCGATATAAGCGCCTAATAAAATTTCAGGGGTCGTTTCATGCCGCTCGCCACGTTGATTCATCGCGCCAGTTTGCCCGGTCCGCAGGTTTCAGAGGCGCAGGCGCTGCAATGGCTGGCCGATTATTACGGGTTCAGCGGCACGTTGCTGGCGCTGGGCAGCCAGCAGGATCTGAATTATCGCGTCGACAGCGAGCGTGGACGCTTCGTGCTGAAAGTCTGTCGTGGCGACTACGCTCTTGTTGAGCTGCAAGCCCAGCACGCCGGGCTCAAATACTTGGCCGAGCATTCGGCGATCAAGGTGCCGCGCGTCATCGCAGCCAATAACGGTGCAGATCTGTTGTCGCTGCAAGCCAATCGCGAAACGGTGCATGTGCGCTTGCTGGAGTATATCGACGGCCAGCCGTTGACCGATTTCGATCATCTTGGCCAGGACGTGGTCGCCGGGTTTGGCCGACTCTGTGGCGAGATGGATTTGGCGCTGGCCGGCTTCGATCACCCGGGCCTTGAACGCACCCTACAGTGGGACGCGCGTCACGCCAGCACGTTGATCAATCATCTGTTGCCGGTGATCACCGACGCGCAGCAGCGTGCGGCGATCAGCGCTGCCGCCGAGCAGGCCGAGCGCCGTTTGCAGCCGCTGCTGGACAAACTGCCGGTGCAGGCGATTCACATGGACATCACCGATGACAACGTCGTCTGGGCGCGTGATGCCCAGCGGCATTGGCAGTTGCAGGGTGTGATCGACTTCGGCGATCTGGTGCGCACCTGGCGTATCACCGATCTGTCGGTGACCTGTGCGGCTTTGCTGCATCACGCCGATGGCGATCCGTTTGTCATCCTGCCGGCGGTCAAGGCTTATCACGCGGTCAATCCGTTGCAGTACGCTGAGCTGCAAGCGCTGTGGCCATTGATCGTGGCGCGGGCGGCGGTGCTGGTGCTCAGTGGCGAGCAACAGGTGAGTATCGACCCCACCAATACGTATAGCCGCGACAATCTCAGTCACGAGTGGGAAATCTTTCGCGTCGCGACATCGGTGCCACAGGCGCTGATGGAAGCGGCGATTCTCAGCGCCGTGGGCCAGACCGTGCCGAAGGTCGAAAAACCGGAATTTGCGCCATTGCTGCCCGGATTGGTCGGGCGCGAATTCGCGTTGATCGATCTGGGCGTGTTGAGCCCGCACTTCGAGGCGGGTAATTGGGAGCAGCCGGGCATTGATCAGCGCTTGCTGACAGAAGCCGCAGCGGTCCATGGGCTGGCGGCGACGCGTTATGGCCAGTACCGCTTGTCACGCACCCGCCCGGACAGTGCGACTGAACCGGATACGTTCCCGTTGCATGTCGAATTGCGTGTGCCGACCGGAACCGAAGTTCAAGCACCGTTCGCTGGCGTTCTGAAGCAAGCGGCAAACGGTGCGCTGCAACTCGATGGCCCACAGTTCAGTGTTCGCCTGTGGGGCGTGACGCCTGTTCTTGAACATGGGGTGGCAGTGGATAGAGGCCAGAAACTCGGTGAAGTCACTGGGCCGCTGATTGTGCAGTTGTGCCGAGAAGCAGAGCTCGACGCGCCGCTGTTCTGCACGCCGCCCCGTGCATCGGCGTGGCAGGCGTTGTGCCCGTCACCGGCGATGCTGCTCGGGCTGGCCTGCGACGCCGAGCCTGAGCTGGACGCGAATACCCTGCTCGAACGCCGCGATGCCAGTTTTGCCCGCACGCAAAAACACTATTACGTTGACCCGCCGCGCATTGAACGCGGCTGGCGCAATCACCTGATTGATATGCAGGGCCGATCCTATCTGGACATGCTCAACAACGTCGCCGTGCTCGGCCACGGTCACCCTCGGATGGCGGCGGTCGCGGCGCGGCAGTGGTCGTTGCTCAATACCAATTCGCGCTTCAACTACGCGGCGGTCGCCGAATTTTCCGAGCGCTTGCTGAAGCTGGCGCCGGAGGGCATGGATCGCGTGTTCCTGGTCAACAGCGGCAGTGAGGCCAATGACCTGGCGATTCGTCTGGCCTGGGCCTACAGCGGCGGGCGCGACATGATCAGTGTGCTTGAGGCGTATCACGGCTGGACGATCGGCGCCGATGCGGTATCGACGTCGATTGCTGACAACCCGAAGGCGCTGGAAAGTCGCCCGGACTGGGTGCACCCAGTGCCAGCGCCGAACACTTATCGCGGCGAATTCCGTGGCGCCGATTCGGCGCCGGATTACGTGCGCAGCGTCGAGCATCATCTGCAAAAACTGGCCGAGCAAAAGCGGCAACTGGCCGGTTTCATCTGCGAGCCGGTCTACGGCAATGCCGGGGGTATTTCTTTACCGCCGGGCTATTTGCCGCAGGTGTATGAAAAGGTCCGCGCGCAGGGCGGGGTGTGCATCGCTGACGAAGTGCAGGTCGGTTACGGGCGCATGGGTCATTTTTTCTGGGGCTTCGAAGAGCAGGGCGTGGTGCCGGACATCATCACCATGGCCAAGGGCATGGGTAACGGTCAGCCACTTGGCGCGGTGATCACTCGCCGGGAAATCGCCGAGGCGCTGGAGGCTGAGGGCTATTTCTTCTCGTCGGCGGGCGGCAGTCCGGTCAGTTGTCAGATCGGCATGGCGGTGCTCGATGTGATGGAGGAAGAAAAGCTCTGGGAAAACGCCCAGGTCGTCGGCGGCCACTTCAAGGCGCGCCTGGAAGCGTTAATCGATAAACATCCGTTGGTCGGCGCGGTGCACGGCTCCGGGTTTTATCTCGGGCTGGAGCTGATCCGCAATCGCCAGACCCTGGAACCGGCAACTGCCGAGACTGCATTGCTGTGTGATCGCCTGCGCGAGTTGGGGATCTTCATGCAGCCGACCGGCGATGACTTGAACATCCTCAAGATCAAGCCACCGATGGTGACGTCGCGCCAGAGCGTGGATTTCTTTGTCGATATGCTGGATCGGGTGCTTACCGAAGGCCTTTAAGCAACGCACATCCCCTGTGGGAGCGCGCCTGCTCGCGAAAGCTGTGTATCAGTCGCCACATGCGGTGACTGACACAGCGCATTCGCGAGCAGGCTCGCTCCCACATTTGTTTTCGGTCTTAAGTCCGATTTGTATCGATTTAATTGGCGTTCAAACAGAGAGATTCCTTCTTTACAGCTTCTAAAGCCGATATTTATCGGTTATAAAGTCGCCATTGCTCCGGCATGGTGATCTCTTGTCCGGTGCGCGCGTTTTCTTTTCGGTTGAATTCTTCGACCGTCAAAGCACTAGCCCGGAGATGATTCATGAGCCGTATCGTTACCGTCGCCGCCACGCAGATGGCCTGTTCGTGGGACCTGGAAGCCAACCTCGAAACCGCTGAAAGACTGGTCCGCGAAGCCGCCGCTAAAGGCGCGCAGATCATCCTCATCCAGGAACTGTTCGAGGCGCCGTACTTCTGCCAGAAGCCCAATCCGGATTACCTGCAACTGGCGACGACGGTTGAAGAGAACGTCGCCATCAAGCATTTCCGGAAAATCGCCAAAGAGCTGCAAGTGGTGCTGCCGATCAGCTTCTACGAACTGGCAGGGCGTGCACGCTTCAACAGCATCGCGATCATCGACGCCGACGGCAGCAACCTCGGGATTTATCGTAAAAGCCATATCCCCGACGGCCCGGGCTATCACGAAAAGTATTACTTCAACCCGGGCGACACCGGCTTCAAGGTATGGAACACCCGATACGCAAAAATCGGCGTGGGCATCTGCTGGGACCAGTGGTTCCCGGAAGCGGCGCGCAGCATGGCCTTGCAAGGCGCGGAAATTCTCTTTTATCCGACCGCGATCGGCAGCGAGCCGCACGACAAGACCATTTCTTCGCGCGATCACTGGCAGCGGGTGCAGCAGGGCCATGCCGGCGCCAACCTGATGCCGCTGATCGCCAGCAACCGCATCGGCAATGAAGAGCAGGACGGCTACGACATCACCTTCTACGGCTCGTCGTTCATCGCCAATCAGTTCGGCGAAAAAGTGCAGGAGCTGAATAAAACCGAAGAAGGTATTCTTGTGCACACGTTCAACCTCGACGAGCTGGAACATATTCGCAGCGCGTGGGGTTCATTCCGCGACCGCCGGCCGAATCTGTACGGCGCGTTGAAAACCCTCGACGGTTCCTTGGAGTCCTGATGACCACATTGAAAAGTACCCCACGCGCCGATGGCTTCTATATGCCGGCCGAGTGGGCGCCACAAACCCAGACCTGGATGATCTGGCCCGAGCGTCCGGACAACTGGCGTCTGGGTGGCAAACCGGCGCAGGCCGCGCACGCCACAGTGGCCAAAGCCATCGCCCGCTTCGAGCCGGTGACCGTTGCCGTCTCCGCCGGCCAATACGAAAACGCCCGCGCGCGCCTCGATGTGCCGAATATCCGCGTGGTGGAAATGTCCAGCGACGACGCCTGGGTTCGTGACAGCGGCCCGACCTTCGTGATCAATAACCATGGTGAAGTGCGCGGTGTGAACTGGGATTTCAACGCCTGGGGCGGTTTCGATGGCGGCCTGTATGCACCGTGGAACCGTGATTCGCAGGTCGGCGGCAAGATCCTCGAGATCGAGCGCAGCCCGCGTTACCGCACCGAAGGTTTCGTGCTCGAAGGCGGTTCGATTCATGTCGACGGCGAAGGCACGCTGATCACCACCGAAGAATGCCTGCTCAACCGCAATCGCAACCCGCACCTGAGCCGCGAAGAAATCGAAGCCGTACTCAGCGACAACCTGTCTGTGGACAAGATCATCTGGTTGCCGGATGGCTTGTTCAGCGATGAAACCGACGGCCATGTGGATAACTTCTGCTGCTACGTGCGTCCGGGCGAAGTGCTGCTGGCGTGGACCGATGATCCGCAGGATCCGAACTACCCGCGCTGCCAGGCGGCAATGAAAGTGCTGCAAAGCAGCACCGATGCCAAGGGCCGCCCGTTCACGGTGCACAAAATGCCGATTCCTGGGCCGCTGTACGCGACCGAAGAAGAGTGTGCCGGCGTCGATGCGGTGGACGGTTCGCAGGAGCGCAATCCTTCCGTGCGTCTGGCCGGTTCCTACGTGAACTTTCTGATCGTCAACGGTGGCATCATCGCGCCGAGCTTCGACGACCCGAAGGACGCCCCGGCCAGGGAAATCCTGCAGAAGCTGTTTCCGCAGCACGAAGTCGTGATGGTGCCGGGCCGCGAACTGTTACTGGGTGGCGGCAATATTCACTGCCTTACCCAACAGCAGCCAGCGCCGCACAAAGAGTGAGTTGAGTCGTAACAGCTTGAGTTGATTCACAAATCAGCCAGGCAATGATTAGCTCGCTCAGCATCAAAGCAAGCCCGCGGCCCGTCAGGACCGCGGGCTTGTTTGTATCCGCCGGTCGACATTCGGGTCGCCTTGGCATAGCTCTTGTATTGCTCCTGATGCACTAGGGAGGGAGGGGAACTTCAACAGTTCTGTCACAAACCTTGGATAACGTAGCCGCTCACGAACGGGGAGAGAGCGCTGAAATGAACGCCGAAGTGAACGTAATCAGCGAGCGGACTGTGCATCCCATGGCCGTCAACGGCGAATCGCTCCAGCTTGTCGCGCACTGGTTGAAGTCCAATGGAACGCGTCAGATCAGACAACCTGATCCGCGCCGGATGATGATCGAGCGCTACCCCGCTGGCCTGTTCAGCGAGGCCGAGCTGGAAGCCTTGTGGGATGTGATGGAAGGATAAGAACAATAGGGATTGGTAAAAGCGCTGCCGGGATGGCGGCGCTTTTTTTGCCTAATTTTTATCCACAGGTATTCAAAAGTGGGAGCGAGCCTGCTCGCGAAGGCGTCAGCACTGCCAGTGACTTTGTTGACTGATCCAGCGCTTCGCGAGCAGGCTCGCTCCCACAGTTCAAACTCCCTGTTTAATCCGTTTTTTCTGCAACCGCCCAGCAAAAAAATTACGTTTCTTAGACGTTTTTCGCCTATTTAAAGACGATTCTTGAAATTGACACACAGTTCAGGGCGCGGCTACGATTCGGCCCAACGCCTGTGGCTAACCGCCATGACTCAAAATAAGGAGCAGGCCCGCCATGACGTTAACGTCGGCGGGCTTTTTTGTTTCGGGGTGAATACAAGAGTGCAGAAAGCGCCGTTTCAGCCGTTCGACACAGCGCGTTTCAACCCGTAATAAGGAAAACAAAATGTTGAACAAGCGAATCAGTCTGATCGCACTGGGGATGTTGAGTGCTACACAGGCCATGGCTAACGACCAGGCCGAATCCAAGGGTTTCGTTGAAGACAGCAGCCTGAAAGTACTGTTGCGCAACGCCTACATCAATCGTGATTACAAAGACGGTAACAAGGACAAGGCCGAATGGGGCCAAGCGGCCATCGGTACGTTCTCGTCGGGCTTCACTCAAGGCACCGTCGGTGTCGGCGTGGACGCTTTCGGTCTGTACGCATTGCGCCTGGACGGCGGCAAGGGCCGTAGCGGCGCCGGCGGCATCGACTTCTTCAAACAGGAAAATGACGGTCGTGCGAACCACGACATCGCCAAGGGCGGTGCTGCGGTCAAGTTTCGCGTATCCAACACCGTACTGACCTACGGCGACCAGATGCCGGCCCTGCCGGTGCTGAGCTACGACAACGTGCGTCTGCTGCCGGAAAGCTATACCGGTACTTTGATCACCTCCCGTGAGATCCAAGGCCTGGAATTGAACGCCGGCCGATTCACCGCCGAGTCGCGCAAGAGCGATGAAGGCCGTGACAGCGGCGGTCTGAAGTCGATCAACGTGTTGGGCGGCAGCTATCAGTTCACCGAACACTTCAAAGGCGCGCTGTATGCGTCCGACGTTGAAGACGTCTTGAAGAAACAGTACGTGAACGCCAACTATGTGATTCCGTTCAACAAGGATCAGTCCCTGACCCTGGACTTCAACGGCTATCGCACCAAGCTGGACAACTCCTATGTCCGCGAAAACGGTGTAACTGGCGACGACAACAAGATCTGGAGCCTGGCAGCCACTTTCGCCACCGGCCCGCACTCGTTCACCGTGGCGCATCAGCGTTCCACTGGCGACAGCAACCTGGGCTACGCCTATGGCGGCTACCAGAAAGACCAGGGTCGTGTCGGCGACGGTGGTAACTCCATCTACCTGGCCAACTCCTACTGGTCTGACTTCAACGCCGAAGACGAACGCAGCTGGCAGCTGGGTTATGGCCTGGATTTTGGTTCGTTCGGCGTTCCGGGTCTGAGCTACAACTTCGCTTACGTGCGCGGCGACAACATCACCACGTCCACCAGCGAAGGCGGCACCGAGCGCGAGATCTTCAACCAGTTCAAGTACGTCGTGCAAAGTGGCCCGGCCAAAGACCTGAGCGTGAAGTTGCGCAGTTCGATCCTGCGCGTGTCGCAGAAATCCAGCGAGTACAACGTCAGCGGTAACGAACTGCGTGTATTCGTGGACTATCCGATCAATATCTTCTGATGATCGATCCGCTGTAAGAAAAATGAGAAAACCCCGATTCGTTCGGGGTTTTTTTTCGGCGGTTTTTCAGCGAAAACCGCAAATAACCGGTGTTCTTGTCATGTAAAAGTCGTTTTTCAAGCGCTGCAGATTCCGTTTCAAGCAGTGCTTCAAATGCCTGAAATTCTTTCTCATGGACGCAAATTCTCCACCCAATAGATTAGGGCGTTCAACGCAGCGGAGAATTTGGTAATGATCGTTTTGAACAGAGAAGTGGGCGAATCGCTACGGCGCGACAAGTTTGTCAACGTCCAGGGTGGTGACTTCAATCTCTACGGTCATTTTGCCGACTTCGTCAGACTGACCAAGAGTTGGGAAAACATGGAGCCTGACAGTTACTACGGTCAGGCCGAAGCCGGCATGCGTTATCGTCGTTACAGCGACTTTGAATACAACCCGAAAACCCGTGAGCTCAAGCAACTTGAGCATCGCGCTTACGTGCAATCGAAAGAGAACAACGCTTACGTCGGTGGCGTGGTACGACACTTTCAGGACTTTTCCGAAGAAGTGATCTCTTCGCCGGTGATGCGCAGCCTGATCGACACCGATTTCGAAGTGTACAAAAGTGTCCTGCCGGAAGAGTTGCACGATGAAATCTGGCAGTGCCAGATCCATCAGATCCGCATCGAGATCAAACCCGGCAAGCAGCTGGAAATCACCCCTGAAGGCATTCATTGCGACGGCTATCCGTTCAGCGGCGTGCACTTCTGGGGGCGCAATAATGTCGAGGGCGCTGAGAGTCGTTTGTATGACATTCATCAGCAGCAGCTGGCGGCGACCACCTACGAGGAAATTCTCGATACCACCTATTTCCTTGATCGCGACATGCGCCATTACGTGACCCCGGCGCGCAACACCCACACCCATGCCATGGCGTACCGGCAGATTCTGGCGATTTCCTTCTCGCGGCCCGGGACCGCTTTCGACATTGTTCGCTAATCAGATCACCCCAATCGACGGCGTCGAGTGCTCGACGCCAGTGGTACTGCGCCGCGCCACCGCCAAGGATGCGCAACGCATGGAGCGCTTCTTCCGCCAGTTCGACGAAGTGTCGTTCTGCGAATGGCAGGACGCCAAATGCCTGCGCGGCGTGTTGATCCAGAAAACCACCACGGCGTACCTGGCTTTCGATGTCGAGGGCGAGATCGTCGGCGCGGTGCTCGGCGGCATGCTCGGCAGTCGCGGCACGATCAACCATCTGGCCGTGAGCCCGCGTTACCGCAGCCAGGGCGTGGGCCAGCGTCTGGTCGAAGCAGCGTCGTCCGACATGAAACGGGTCGGGGTGCTGCGGATGTTTCTGTTCGTCGACGATGCTAACCTCGCGGGCAAGCGATTCTGGACCGCCCAGGGTTTTTGCGAGCCTCACGGCGAAAGAACATTTGAGAGGGATCTATGAATGAAAGGTCCGGCAGCGCGCCGCTGATGGCGACTCATCAGCCGTCGCGCACGTTTGCCGAAGCCAGCCCGGTGGTCGCCGGGTATTTCACCGTGTCGTTTGTCTTCGGGCTGATGGCGGTCAACGCCGGCCTGCCGATGTGGCTGCCGGTGGCGATGTGCTTGTTTGTCTATGCCGGCGCTTCGCAATTCGCCGCGCTGGCGCTGATCTCCAGCGGCGCATCGCTGACCACCATTGTGCTGACCACTTTCCTGATCAATGCGCGGCACATGCTGATGTCGGTGTACATGGCCAAAGCCCTGCGTGCATTGGGCTTGAGCCGCATGGAGCGTTGGGCTTACGCCGGTGGCCTGACGGATGAATCCTTCGCCTTTCATAGCGTCAAGCTCGGCACGGGCGCACCGGTCAACGTGCGTTACCTGATCGGTTTCAATCTGTTCTGCCACACCTCGTGGGTGCTCGGCGGTTTGCTCGGTGCGGTCTGCGCGCAGTACGCGGCGCACTTGATCAAATATCAGCTCGATTACGCGCTGACGGCGATGATGCTCTACGTGCTGGTCTCGCTGTGCAACACGCGTAACAAATTGATTGCGGCCGCTGCTGCCGTGGTCTGCATGGGCGCGCTGAGCCTGATCGGCAGTTCGCCCTTCAACGTATTTATCGCCACGTTTGTGGGCTGCGGAGTGGGTGTATGCCTGACCAAACGTTCCTGATTCTGGTGGTGGTGCTGATGATGGCGGTGACCTTCCTGCCGCGCGCCTTGCCGCTGCAGATCAACACCGAACACTGGCCGCCGTTCGTGGCGCGCGCACTGGAATATCTGCCGGTGGCGATCGTCGCTGCGATCAGCCTCACGCCCCTGTTGATCAAGGACCGGCAGATCCAGCTCGATCGCCCGGAATTCTATGCCGCGATTCCGACGTTGCTATGTGCGTATTTCAGCAAAAACCTCTTTCTCAGTGTGGCGGTGGGGACGGCTGCGTACATTGCGCTCGGCTCGTTCATGTAGCGGCAGATCAACGACGTCGTTCAGCGCCTGGTGGGACAACTCCGGGTTGTTTACCGCCAGCCGGACTTCGAGGAAATCCTCGAAACCGGGAAAAATCGTCAGGCCGTTCTTCTGCGCCGCTTCACGCGAGACCATGCCGACCGCATCCATCTGCGTGATCAACGACAGCGTCAGGGTTTCGCTGCAGGAATAGACCATGCGCTGGCCGTTCTCGTGATTGCCCAGCCCGGCGTCGAGAAAACGCAAAAAGCTGTGGGAATACGGACAATCTTCCGCAGGACGCACTTGAAACTTGTTGCCCAGCAACGTCAGCGGATCGTTTTCCTGACCGCAATGCGCACCGACCACCTGCACCTGCACATCCGGCAGGACGATGCTCGGCAGCCCCGGCCGCTGCGGGCCGATCAGCACGGCAAGGTCGAAATCCTCGTTCTTCAGCTTGCTGAGGTTTTCCATCGACTCGGCGTAGCTGAACTCCATCTGGTAATCGGGAAACACCTCGATCAGGCGCCCGATCATGCGCCGGTTGAAATCAGGCGACAGGGTGTTGTTCAACGCCACCTTCAACGTCCGCTGCCCTGGCACCTTCAGCGCTTCGACCTTTTCTTCCATCTGTCGCGTGGCGATCAACACTTTGTCAATGTAGGGCGTGAGCTCCGTGCCTTGCGGCGTCAGCGTCAGGCCTTTGTTGGAACGGCGAAACAAGCGGAAACCGAACTGCTCTTCGACCTTGTTCAACTGTGCGGCCAACGCCTGCACGGTCAGGCACGAATGCTCGGCTGCGGCCGACAACGAGCCGGTCTGCACGATGCGCATGAGGTTGCGTAAGGTTCTGCTATCCATGGGTAATGCCCTCTGAAGTGGGCTGGGTATTGTTGTTTACGAAACGACCGAAACGGCGCCATATGCCGGCTATATTCCTGCACCTGAGCATAGTTGTCGCGGATTTAGTAGCGAATTGATTTCCCCGCCGATGGCTGGAGGCTGACAGAGGATCGGGGTTTTTGCTGGGGTGGGGGTGATGGAGATCAAAAAATGTGTGCAAGCAGTATGGATTTTTCAGTCTGTACGGTTGTTCATCAGTGTATTAATTTTGAGTAAATGTACAGATATGTACTAACCTCAAGGCATGATGATTTCTCTGGAGGCGGCCAAATGCCAACTTCATCTACTGCGTTAAACCCACGCGAACAACTCGACGCCCCCGAAGCCGGGCGCGTTGCGCTGAAGTTCTTCTTCAACCTCATGGAGCACTGGGGCTGCAATGCCGAGCAACAACGCACCCTGCTCGGAGGAGTCGGTAACACCACGTTCTATAAATACAAACACCTGCCAAACATCCGCCTGCCCCACGACACCCTTGAGCGCATTTCTTATCTGATGGGCATCCACAAGGCGTTGAGCATTA
>NZ_JH635998.1:1812078-1832343 GCF_000257605.1 Pseudomonas sp. R62 | reverse complement strand
GTTGAGCATTATCTTCAGCAACAGCCGTGAGCGCGCTTACAAGTGGGTCGGCAGCCCCAACACGGCGGCACCGTTCAATGGCAAAACCGCGCTGGATTACATGCTGGCGGGCCGGGTGGTCGATATCGCCGATGTGCGCCGCTACCTCGACGGAGTGCGCGGTTGAAAGCGCCGGCGCCGGTGGATGTGCCATGGCCGCGGGCGTATCGCATCGTCAACAGCAGCTTCCCGCCGATTGCACTGTTCGAAGACGTCCTCGACCCCGAGGACCTCGAAGTTGCCTACGCCATCGAAGCACTGACCAATGATCGGCTGGTCGAACAGGCCGGCGTCCTTGCCCGCGTACGTCCCGAAGATCGCCTGTCCGGCCCCGGTTCCAGCCCGGTGATGGCCGCGTTCACTCACGTCGGCAAACGCAGCCGTTTCAGTGACGGCACCTTCGGCGTCTATTACGCCGCCAGCAGCCAGGCTGCGGCCATCGCTGAAACCTGTTTTCACCAGGAACGTTTTCTCGCGGCGACCCGGGAAGCCGATCTCGAATTGACCATGCGTACTTACTTCAATCAGGTGATCAGGCCGCTGCATGATATTCGCCATGGCTTTGATCATCTGCATCAGCCTGATCCTGAAGCCTATGGCCCATCACAGCTGTTCGCGCGACAACTGCGCGACGCCGAGTCGTGGGGCTTGCTCTATAACAGCGTGCGGTTGACCGGGCATGAATGCGTTGCGGCGTTTCGGCCGCCGGCGGTATCGATTCCGAAGCAGGGCAAGCATTTGCGCTATGTCTGGAGCGCAAGTGAGGGCAGAATTTCGTTTGTATTCGAGATCAGTCAGGTCTGAATTATCGCTTTGACTTCGTCGAGCGTTGTGACGGGAATGACGCTGGATGGAATTCGCGAAGAGGGCGACAAGTTGTAAACGGCAAATTTACTGTCGATGACTTTGTCGGACATGAGTTTCAGAGATGGAAGAATTCTGGAATGAAAATGCTGGTCCAGCCCGCACGGGGAGATAGAGCTTCCATCAGTCTCGTAAAAACGCCCGGCCGACTGGTTCATATCCGCTCCCACCAAAATCACCTTGGAAAAACCCGCGTGATAGGCAAGTTGGAGTGCGAGATACAAGACTGTGCGGGCATCAAAAAAACCATGGGCCAGGTTTTTGCTGAACCCGATACTGCGGTTTCGACTACCCCAAACAGCTCGATTACGTACAAGATCCTGGTTGTTGCGAAGTAGCCATTCAGTCAGGGTTGGTTTGGGCGCTTTCTTCAGAAGATAGAGATCACCTGTCGGTTCAACGGCCAGTTCCGGGGCCTGGCGAGCCCAGAGAGCTACTCGCTGACTGGTGCGCATCGCATAGGCAAACAAGTCAGGCTGTTGTAGCGAAAAACTGGTGTCGGTGCATGCGTAGAAGAACGGCTTGATGCCTGTTCCCATGAACATGGATATCGCGCCGTTCACCGTGATCATCGGGATATCGGCAAACTGTTCAATGGGAAAGTCCTTCGCAGAGTTACCCGACGCGATTATGAATACAGCGCCTCGAGCAATGTTTCGACAGTCAGAAAAGTCCCTGATTTGCGAACGTGCGGAGCCGTTTGGCGTTTCTGATGTTGAGTTCATCGATGGTCTCTTGGTCCATGTCATGCATTCAGTCCGTTGTGCTGACGGGATGAAGCGAGATGACTCTTCTATAGCGTCGCGCTTTGTAAGTGAGTGTTGCGCTCGGCGTTAGTTCCCGTTTGGCTGCTGGGCAGCCGATTTGGCAAAGAACGCTCCAGTGGCTGGCGGGTTATCTGGATAGATGCAGGAGGGAAGTCGGATATGTCCGCGCACCAAGGGGCTTGAGGAAGGCCGGCATGTTTTCGGCAGGCCTGAAATGCAAAAAAGCCCTCGTATCAACGAGGGCTTCGAATGGCGGTTTGCATCAATGCCTGTCTGGTGGCGCATCCATTACTTTCACCACATCATCGATCAGTGCCTTGCTTGGCTCCTGCAGATACTGCGAGGCATAAGCGCGGACGTTGCAGGATTGGGAACAGGGGCGCAGGCAGCCGACGGATGCAGCGCAGACTCTCTTGCGGGTCGCAAGTCAGCATCCTGAGGCGTTGCGGGATTTGTATCCTGCCTGATCCCCATAGTTGACTTCTTGGCTGACCCAGAAACAACAAAGCCCCTGCATTTCTGCAGGGGCTTTGTTTTGTATGGTGCCGGCACCAGGAGTCGAACCCGGGACCTACTGATTACAAGTCAGTTGCTCTACCAACTGAGCTATACCGGCGTGTGGGCGACGATTATAGCGATTGGGTAGATCCTGTAAACCCCTGAATTCAGACTATTTTTGCATTCCGGAAAAATCAGGCCCTGCGCAAATTAATGCGCAGCTTTTGTACCTCAAGCGCAGTAAGGCATTTATGCAGGGCGTACGGTTGAGTCTGGGCTTTCGGGACCCTGCAGTTATTCACTCGGCCAGCCCAATATTCGTCGGTTATGTCCTTTTGGTTGGCAGCTTATGCACAACTGAGGGGCGCTAGGACTGCTTGGGCGAGGTTTTGTGAAGCCATTCTCATCTTGTTCGCAAATCCCTGTTTTACAGGTTTTTATTTATGTGAACAAAAAATGACCAGTGTTGTTAAGGCGACGAAACATGCGCAGATATTGGATCCACGGAAAATCCATCAACAGAGTTATCCACAGGCTGTAACGTTTTAAGCGCGTTCGGCGAGCAGCTGTAAATTACGCGGCGTGAGGCAGGCGTCGCAGAAGGTGCCGAGGCGTACGACGTATCCCTGTTCTGCGAGGAAAAGTGCCCGATCCAGATTCAGCCAAAGCTCCAGCGGTCGTCGGAACAAACCGCGGAGCAATTCCAAGTTGCGCACTTCGGCCAACCGCTGCCAACCGGCGGCTTCGAGTGTCGACCAGTCTGGCAAGCCGACTGTGGATAACTCCTTCAGTGCTGACAGATCGAGACAATAGTCCGCAAACGGTTTGTCCAGCCAGGCGCTGGGCAGGGAGGGCGTTGGCAGGTATTGGTCGACGCCGCGCAGTTGCCGTTGCAGCAGGTCGAAAGCCAGGCGACGAGCCATCGAGGTGTCGCGCTGACGTCGGACGCGCGCACCGGCGGTGACGGTTTCGCTCATCGGCAACGCCAGATCTTCCAGCGACAGGTGTAGGAGTGATGCCGATCCTGCGCAGGACAAGGCCTGATATTCGTTACGACTGATGCGGTTGTAGCAGCAGGGCGCGATCGCCATTTGCCGGCAACCTGCGGCACTGGCCAGTTGCATCAAGCGCACATGAAGATCACCGCACGCGTGGAGGGCGACGGGGGTGTGCGCGGCGTTCAATACGGCCGGGGCGTCTGCCGCGAGTACATCCTGTTCGACATGCAAAGCGTGCATATGATGACGCTGACTCAAGGCCTGACCGCTGGCGACCAGCACCGGATCGTATTCAACGCAAGTCAATTGTTGCCCGGCACCCAACAGGCGCCGTCCCAGATGCCCTTTGCCGGAGCACCAGTCCAGCCAATGCGTCGGCTGCGAGGCAAAGGACAAGCGCCCGGCAAACGCCTCGATCTGCTGCCACTTGCGCCCGGGCACATCGACATTCAAGCGATGCCCGGCAGCTTCAAGCGCACGCCCCGGCAACTCACCGACCGCACTCAACTCTGCCGACAACTTCGCCAATGAAGCGAACGGCTCTGGCGCATCGACAAGATCAGCAGGATGGTTATGCGCGCGTTCTGCATCTTCCAGCGACCGCCCGCGTAGCCACGCAGACAACTCCGGGTAGGACGCTTCCCATGGAAGTTGTAGGTGAGTGAACGGCCGAGGTTTCCACAGCGCCTGATGCTTAATCAAAAAAGCATCCAGCGCGGTGAAGCGGGCGAGTAGAGCCTCGCCCGTCAGCACGTGGGAGGTATCAGCGGCCTTGGCAGGCATCGACGCGCAGCCAGCGCTCCAGCAGCTTGAAGCCGCGTACCAGCACGTAAGCCATGACCAGATAGAACACACCGGCGGCGAAGAAGATCTCCACCGGCAGATAAGTGCGGGCGATGATTGTGCGGGCCATGCCGGTCAGTTCCAGCAGGGTCACGGTGCTGGCCAGGGCGCTGGCCTTGAGCATCAGGATCACTTCGTTACTGTAGGCCGGCAGGCCGATGCGCGCGGCACGGGGCAGGATGATGTAGAACATTGCTTTGGGCCGGGACATGCCCAAGGCCCGCGCGGCTTCGATTTCACCTGGTGGAATGGCCTGAATGGCACCGCGCAGAATCTCGGCGATGTACGCCGCCGTGTGCAAGGTCATGGTCACGGTCGCGCACCAGAACGGATCGCGCAGGTAGGGCCACAAAGCGCTTTCACGCACCGCGTCGAACTGCGCCAGGCCGTAATAGACCAGGAACAGCTGCACCAGCAGCGGCGTGCCGCGGAAAAAGAAGATGTACGCGTAAGGCAGCGAGCGCACGTACCAGCGCTTCGAAGAGCGCGCGATGCCCAGCGGAATGGCGAGCAGCAGGCCGGCAATGACCGCGATGGCGACCAGTTCCAGTGTCAGGGTCGCGCCCTGTGCCAGTTTCGGCAGCCACTTGATGATGACCTCCCAGTTCATTGCGCGCTCCTCGCAAAGCCGCGAGCGGCGCGTTTTTCCAGCAAGTGCATGCCGGTCATCGCCAGCACCGTCAGGCCGAGGTACATGATTGCCGCGACCATATAGAAGGTGAACGGTTGTTTCGACACGGTCACACCAATCTGGGCGTGACGCATGATTTCCTCGAGACCGATCACTGAAACCAGCGCGGTGTCTTTCATCAGGATCATGAACAGGTTGCCCAGGCCTGGCAGGGCGATGCGCCACATCTGCGGCATGATCAACCGGGTGAAAATCCGCCACTTCGACAGGCCCAGGGCCTGGCCGGCTTCACGGTGGCCCTTGGGAATGGCCAGCAGGGCGCCACGAAACACTTCCGTGGCGTAGGCGCCGAAGCACAGACCCAGTGCGATCACACCGGCGGCAAAGGCGTTGAGTTGCAGGTCGGGGTTGCCGAAATACTCACCGAGGGCGCGCATCAGGTTGACCGTACCGAAGTAGATCAACAGCACCCAGAGCAATTCGGGGACGCCGCGTACCAGCGTCGAATAAGTGCCGCCAAGCCATTGCAGCGGCTTGTACGGGGAAGTTTTGGCCAAGGCGCCGAGCAGGCCGAGCACCAGGCCCAGGCACAGGGCGGTGAGGGCCAGTTGGACGGTCATCAGCGCACCAGCGGCGAGCGCCGGGCCGAATCCGTAGAGGTCGATAATCATGGGTTTCTGTTCAAATTGCGGCAGGCAAAGTCGGGAGCCGGCGCCGCTTGATCACGGCGCCGGTCCCACAGGTCAGATCAATAGATGCTGAACGGGAAGTACTTGTCGTTGATTTTCTTGTAGGTACCGTCAGCGACGATTTCCTTGAGGGCTGCGTTCAGCTTGTTGCGCAGCTCGTTGTCACCCTTGCGCACGGCGATGCCGATCTTGTCGCTTTCCACCACCGGGTCGCCCTTGAACTCGTAGTCCTTGCCGGCGTCGGTTTTCAGCCAGTCATAGTTGGCGTACTTGTCGGCAAGGATCGCGTCGACACGGCCGGAGGTCAGGTCGAGGTAGGCGTTTTCCTGGGTGTCGTAGAGGCTGACCTTGATGTCGTCACCGTAGGTGTCTTCCAGCCAGGTGCCGGCCAGCGTTGCGCGCTGGGTGCCGATTGTCTTGCCCTTGAGCGAGTCCTTGTCGGTCTTGAAGTCGACGTTTTTCGGCGCGATGAACTGCAATTTGTTCGAGTAGTACGGGTCGGTAAAGTCCACCGCGGCTTTGCGCTCTTCGGTGATCGACAGCGAGGAAATCAGGAAGTCGAATTTCTTCGCGTTCAGGGCCGGAATGATGCCGTCCCAATCAGAGGTGACGACGGAGCATTCGGCTTTCATCTTCGCGCACAGGGCGTCGCCGATTTCCTTGTCGAAGCCGACCACCTGGCCGCTCGCGTCTTTATTGTTGAACGGCGGGTAGGCCGCTTCGATGCCCATTTTCAGGGTTTCAGCCATGGCACCGGCGCTGAATGCGAGGGTGACGGCTGCGGCCAGGAAGACCTTCTTGAAATTCTGCATGCATGTTGCTCCGTTAGCGGTTGCTGGACATGAATTGTTTGCAGCGCGCCGAAAGCGGGTTGTCGAACACCTGCTGTGGCGATCCTTGCTCTTCTATAAGGCCCTGATGAAGGAACACCACTTCGCTGGAGACCTGGCGGGCGAAGCCCATTTCGTGGGTCACGAGCAGCATGGTGCGGCCTTCTTCGGCCAATGCGCGGATGACACTAAGTACTTCCTGAACCATTTCCGGGTCAAGCGCGGAGGTCGGTTCGTCGAACAGGATCACTTTCGGCTGCATTGCCAGCGTGCGGGCGATGGCGGCGCGTTGTTGCTGACCACCGGACAATTGCGCCGGGTAGGCGTGGCGCTTGTCAGCGATGCCGACCTTGGCCAGCAGGGCTTCGGCGACTTCGACGGCCTCGGCCTTGCTCTGACCGAGCACGCGGCGCGGGGCCTCGATGACGTTGTCGAGCACGCTCATGTGCGGCCACAGATTAAAGTTTTGAAATACAAAACCAATCTCCGAGCGCAGGCGATTGATCTGTTTGCCGTCGGCGGCGACCAGTTCGCCGTTCTTCGCGGCCTTGAGCTTGAGTTCTTCACCGGCCACGAGGATCTGGCCCTGATGCGGGTTTTCCAACAGGTTGATGCAGCGCAGGAACGTGGACTTGCCGGAACCGGAAGAGCCGAGGATCGAGATCACGTCGCCGTCGCGGGCGGTCAGCGAGATGCCTTTGAGCACCTCCAGCTGTCCGTAGCGTTTGTGCAAGTTGCGGATTTCAAGCGCGGGCGTGGCCTCAGCCATGTGCGTTCCTCATATATGTTGCGCTCCTGCTGTTGGCGGGCCTTCCTGGCGAGGCGGCCAAGCTAGCATAGCGTTTCAATGGCAGCCAACAGCGCTACGAGCGGTAAACGGGTGGCATGTGGCGGGTTGTCGCATCGGCGCAGCAGACTGTCGCCCCATCAACAACCGAACGGGTGTTTGATCATGCAAACCCGTGGGTGCCGCGTAAAAAAAGGCGCGATGTTGCCAGCTTTGGCGGGGTGTTGGAAGCGCTATCCGGCCGAACGTTCCTTATTCGCCCTTTTTCTGTGCGTCGCACACTTTTTCTGTGTGTTTCTGGTGCGCGGATTCGTCTTGAAAGTGAGTCGCCGGGTAACGTTCTGGCGAATAGCCATTAAACTCAATGACTTGCATCGGATGCCGGAGCCCCCGGCACTTAAGGACTTGAAACATTTTGGCGCAAATATTGCGTGCAGAATAAGGAACAGGCCGTTGGATTCTTTTTACGAGAAAGAATTTTCAGACGCGCCGGACGCACTCGCTTTCCTTGCAAAGGTAGTCTCTATGAGCAGTACCCCAAGCTCCACAGGCCTCGAACAGGGGCTCAAACCGCGTCATGTGACCATGTTGTCGATCGCCGGTGTGATCGGCGCCGGTCTGTTCGTCGGCTCCGGCCACGCCATTGCTGCCGCCGGCCCGGCCGTGCTGCTGGCTTACGCCGCCGCCGGTACGTTGGTGGTGTTGGTGATGCGCATGCTCGGCGAAATGGCCGTGGCTTCGCCGGACACCGGTTCGTTCTCGACTTACGCTGACCGCGCGATCGGTCACTGGGCCGGTTTCACCATCGGCTGGTTGTACTGGTGGTTCTGGGTGCTGGTGATTCCGCTGGAAGCCAACGCCGCCGCGACCATCCTGCATGCGTGGTTCCCGGGCGTGGACATCTGGGCTTTCGCGCTGGTGATCACCATGCTGCTGACCGTGACCAACCTGTTCAGCGTGAAGAATTACGGCGAGTTCGAGTTCTGGTTCGCCCTGATCAAGGTGCTGGCGATCATCGGCTTCATCGGCCTCGGTCTGGCGGCGATTTTTGGCTTCCTGCCGACCAGTCAGGTCAGCGGTGTGTCGCATCTGTTCGACAGTGGCGGCTTCCTGCCCAACGGCATGGGCGCTGTGCTGGGCGCGATCCTGACCACCATGTTCTCGTTCATGGGCACCGAGATCGTCACCATCGCGGCGGCGGAATCGAAGGACCCAGGCAAGCAGATCTCCAAGGCGACCAACTCGGTGATCTGGCGGATCGGCCTGTTCTATCTGGTTTCGATTTTCATCGTGGTGGCGCTGGTGCCGTGGAACGATCCTACCCTGGCCAACCTCGGTTCCTACCAGACCGTACTTGAGCGCATGGGCATTCCCAACGCGAAGATGATCGTCGACATCGTCGTACTGGTGGCGGTGACCAGTTGCCTGAACTCGGCGCTGTACACCTCGTCGCGCATGCTGTTCTCCCTCGGCAAGCGCGGCGATGCCCCGGCCATGTCGACCCGCACCAACAAGAGCGGCACGCCTTACTGGGCGGTGATGCTGTCCACCGGCGCAGCGTTCCTCTGCACCTTCGCCAACTATGTGGCTCCGGCCGCGGTGTTCGAGTTCCTCCTGGCCAGCTCCGGCGCCATCGCCCTGCTGGTGTACCTGGTGATCGCCTTCTCGCAACTGCGCATGCGGAAACAGCGCATGGCGCGCGGCGAGAAGATCGTCTTCAGCATGTGGCTGTTCCCGGGGCTGACCTGGGCGGTAATCATCTTCATCGTCGCCGCGCTGACCATCATGCTGTTCCAGGAAGCCCACCGCGTGGAAATCCTCGCCACCGGTCTGCTGAGCCTTATGGTGGTAGCGGCTGGTCTGCTGGTGTCGCGCCGTCGCAAGCTGGAGAAGCGTGGTGCGGTGGTGTTGAACTGAGTCGTAACGCGTGATGTAAAAACGGCCGCTGTCAGGGATGACTAGCGGCCGTTTTTGTTTCTGAGCTTTCCAGTCAGGTTAAACCCAGTCCTCGATTCGCAAACCGGAAACGCGTTGAAACTCCCGTACGTTGTTCGTCACTACAATGAGTCCAAGTGAGCGTGCGTGGCCAGCGATCATTTGGTCGTATGGCCCGATCGGCGTTCCAGCCTTCGCGAGTTCAGATCGAACCATCCCGGCCTGTGCGGCTGCGTCGTTATCGAAAGGCAAGACATCCAGTCGCGCGACAAATCCTTCAACAATTGCCAGATTTTTCTCCGGGGCCGCCGACTTTTCAGCACCGTAAATAAGCTCCATAAGCGTGATAGCGCTGATGCACAACTGCCCGGAATGTCGATTGAAGGCTTCCCGGACAATTTGTGGTTTGTTCTTGATGGTGAAGATGCAGATATTTGTATCCAGCATGTACTTGATCATCAGAACGACTCGCGCTCCTGTTCAGTGGGTTGCTCACGGTTAGCCATGAAATCAGGGCTGACGCTCTCGCCATCAAACCAGCTATCCCAGCTTTCTCCAGCAGGCGTAATGACGCGTGTTCTGCCAATCGCGATGACTTCCACTCGTTTAACGTCGCCGGGCATCGCAACTGCCTTTGGCAGTCGGACTGCCTGACTTCTGTTGCTCATGAAAATTGTGGTCTGCTCCATATTCGAGCTCCCGGGTCTGTTCCTGTGATCAGCTCAGGATAGATCGTGCTGGGGATATGTCAATGGGATATACATCGTCACCGGACAAAGAGTAGCTAGGTCATCCAAACAAAAACGGCCGCTGTCAGGGATGAGTAGCGGCCGTTTTTTGTTTCTGAGAAGGGCTTATTCGCTCTTGTCTTCCTGGGGCTCTACCGACTTGCCATAAGCATCCAGCGCCACGCCGAAATCCGTAATGAACTGCGGCTCGCTCAGCCAAGCCTGGGCCTGTTCGATGGTCATGCCGTCGGCCCACATGCGGTAGTCGATGAGCATATCGGCGGCCAGGTGGGTGGCGGCCATGCCTTCGTTGTCGGCGTTTTCCATGTCGAGCAGTTCAGGATGGTCGACGATGATGAAGGCCAGTTCGCGCAGCAGGGTCAGCAACATTTCGTTGCGGCTGACGGCTTCGGCGTCGCGCATTTTGCTGAACATCGCCAGGGTGTATTCCGGGATCGGCTCGGCGAGGTGGCCGAGGTCTTCGTCCTGATCCAGCGGTTTGCGCCCGACCATGCGGATTTGCTTGGCTTTGGCCTTGGCGCGTTTGGCGCGTTTCTGTTGCTTGTTCAGGGATGCCATGGGAGCTCAGTTCTTCTGTTGGGTTTGTGCCGCGATCGCGTCGGATGCCGCTACATAGTCAGCCTGGAAGGCCGGGGATTCGATCCACGCCAGTGCGCCAGCCTCGTCGGTTTCCTGCGACCACTGGCGATACTCGATCAGCGCGGCGAGGATGAAATCCATCGCGCCTTCTTCGCCTTCCTGCTCATAGACCAGTTCCAGCAGCGGATCTTCAAGGAACGCGGTGCACATGGCCTGTTGGCTGATCTTCTCGGCGTCGATCATTTTCTTGAACAGCTCGGTCAGGTCCACCGATTCGAAATCGATGCGGTCGTCGTTCGGGTCCAGCTCGACCGGCGCTTCGGCACGCTTGGTGCGGTTCTGCTTGGCCTTGGCTTTGGCCCGGGTGGCGCGTTTTTGCTGCTTGTTGGCGGAGGCCATGATGTGTTCCGTCGTGCGTTGAGAGGGGCTCAGCTGCGTGGCACTTGTCGGCCGGGTGTATCGGCGGCCAGTGCGCCGGTCTGCAGCCAGGTCAGAGCAATGGGCCATAGTGTGGCTTGGTATGCGCTGCGAAAAAAGCCGAAATGTCCGACTTGTCGTTCGCCGATGTCCTGCGGCGCAATGCGCAGATGGGTTTTTGCCGCGTTGCTGAAGTAGCCGAGCAGGCGTTCGATCGCCGGGATCGTTCCGTAAGGATCATCGCTGAGGCTGATGGCGAGGGTCTGCGCGCGGACGCCATCGAAGGGCAGGGCGCCCGCCTTTTTCATCAGTGCGCGACCGCTTGGGCGTTGCTCGTAACGTGCGGTGGGCGTGCTCCAGTCGCGGACTACGGCGGTTGGCGTGTCCTCCAGCCAACCTAGCCGTTTGCCGGGGAAATAGCCGCAGAGCAGCGCCATCAAAGGCATGACTACATGCCACTTGCCGAACATCCGCCAGCGCTGTTCAGGGGCGTAATCGCGCCAATAAGCGAACTGCGCACCGACGGTTACCAACCGTCGGATCACTTTGCCCGACTCCGCCAAGCCCGCCGCGCAACCACCGAAGCTGTGGCCAACCACATCGATTGGCTGACCGGGAAACTCCTGCTGCGCGCGTTTGAGCATCGCTTCGAAATCCAGAGCGCCCCAGTCAGTCCACGAAGCGCGCAGCCCTTTGATCGATTCGCTGCGTGATTCGCCGATGCCCCGGTAGTCGTAGGTCATCACATCGCAGCCATGGCTGAACAGGTAGGCCGCGAACCGTGAATAGTGGCGACAGCGCACCGAGGTGGCGGCGTTGATGATGACCACCGGGCGCTGAGGATCGGGCGAACTGTGGCGCCAGGTGAAGCCGCCGAGTGCGTAGCCGTCGACTGCGGTTTCCTTGAAGGGCGTAGCTTTAGTTACAGTCAAAGCTGCTTGGCTCAACTCTGGGTCGCCCACATCAGATGTCTGCTGACAGCTCATGGCGCTTGACCTCGGCGGTTAGGTGCCAACCATAGTCGCCGCGCTGATCAAGAACAATCCGGCCGGTTCATTCACTGGATTGAATGAGCATGCGTTCTTCGATCAACGCCTGTTCGCGGTTGAGTTCAGCACGTAACTCTTCTTCGCTCGGCAGTATCGTCTTGTAGCTGCTGGCGAACAGTTGCTCATTGCCTTTGAGCATGGAATAGCGCGCCACCGAGTCATTGCTTTCCGCGCTCAGAATGATACCGACGGTTGGCTTGTCACCTTCGCTGCGCTTGAGCTCGTCGTACATGCGCACATACATGTCCATCTGCCCGACATCGCGGGCGCTGAGCTTGCCGCGTTTCAGGTCGATGATCACGAAGCACTTGAGCAGGTAGTTGTAGAACACCAGATCGATATAGAGGTCGACGCCGTCAGTGCTGATGCGTTGTTGGCGGGCGACAAAGGAAAAGCCTTTGCCAAGTTCAAGCAGAAAGCTTTGCAAGTGATCGATGAGGGCTTGTTCGAGTCCGCTTTCCCTGACTTTGCCTGCCGAGGGCAGGCCGAGGAATTCGAGCATGACCGGATCGCGAATGAATTCCCGCGGATTGCATTTCATCGCGTCGATGTTGGTCGTGGCTTCCTCGACCACCTCGGCTTTGTCCGGACTCATCAGCAGGCGCTCGTAGTAGAGCGTCAGGATCTGACGATCAAGGGCGCGGCTTGACCAGTTGAGGTCGGCGCATTCGTTCATGTACCACAGGCGCGCTTTCTCGCTTTCGACGCGTAGCAGGCGGCGGTAGTGGGTCCAGCTCAATTCGGGACGCAGTGCGTCTCGAATTGGAAATTTTTGATAAAACAGGCGCATCTTCCACAAATTGGTTTGATCAAACCCTTTCCCGAATTGCCCGGTCAGATCCTTAGCCAGTAGGCCAATCAATTTTTTCCCATATCCCGCACGTTGGGCTCCCTGTTGTTCAAACTCGACGATATGCCGGCCGATTTGCCAACAGGTCTGCACCTGAATCGTATCGACCGCGCGTAGCACTTTTTGCCGCGCCTGGCGAATCAGCTCGCCCAGTTCGCCCAGCAGTGAATCGATTTTATGGTCTTGTGTATCAGCAGGTTTGAGCTGGCTCATCGGGTCTTCCGCATTCTGGAAACAGAGACGCAAGCATGCCGGGGAAGGCGGCGCAGGTATGTCGGGCGAACCTGCGAGTTCGGAAGGAAGGGCGGGACAGGCGTTGCAGGACTTTGCCACCGGAAGGCGCGTAACAGGGTAAATGTCCGTAGTCCATTTCGTACTTTTTGCCCAGTCAATCGCCGCAGAGTTGGCGGCGCTGCGGTGAGCGATCTGGTGTTGCGCTGGAATGAAAGGAACAGGCAGGTAAGAGGCTGCTTCAAAAAAGCGCCCCAGTTGCATCATCGCGAGCGCTTGCCCTTCGGCCTCTGCTCACGCATCCGCCCTTTGCGATAAATCCACAGCCCGAACACACCGATGGCCAACATGAACGCGGTCCAGAAGCTCTGCCACATGAACTCGAACCAGTATCGCCGAGGTTGCAGTGCCAAGGTGTAGGTGCTGCGCGGTCCGCGATTGTTGGTGGTGATGGAACCGCTGATCCAGCTTTCGATAAGCATGTAGATCGAAAGACACACGGCAAAGGCGATCAGCACTCCCGCGAGCACCGTTAGCCAGAATGTCCAGCGGCTCGGGCGATACGGCGGGGGATGCGGCAAGCGAATACGGGTTCTTTTCTGATTCATAAGCGAGGCTCGCGTGAGCCGGTCAGAAAACTGCCGGCTCTTGCAATTGTTCAGTCGGCATCTGCCGCAGGCTCGTCGGGCGTGCGGCAAGGTGGGCGCATTCAGCGATCACCTTGAGAATGCCGATCACCGCCGGCGTCAGCGCAGTGCCGAGGCAGATGCGCACGCCTGTGGAAGCCTGGCCGTCGGCGAAAAAGATGCCGCTGCCAGCCACGTGACAACCACGCTCCGTGGCCAGTTGCTGCAGCGCAGACATGTCGGTGTGTGCCGGCATTTCGATCCAGTGGATGAAGCCGCCGCGCGGTGGGACGTAGAGGGTGCCGATCGGGAAATCCGTGCGCACCAGCGCTTCGACAAAACTCGCCAGCGAAGAGAGTTGCGACCTCAATCTGGCGCAGTGCTCGTCCATGTAGCCACGGCCGATGAATTCATTGAGAACATTTTGCGCCAGGCTGGAAACGGCCAGGTTGCGCGAAAACATCTGCGCGAGGATGGCATTGCGGTATTTGCCGGCCAGACACCAGCCGACGCGATAACCCGGCGCGATGGTTTTCGAAAAGGACGAGCAGTAAATCGTCTGGCCGCTGCTGTCGTAGCTCTTGAGGGCGCGCGGTCGATCAGCTTCGGGCACCAGGTCGAAGAAGATGTCGTCTTCGATGATCGGCACATCCGCTTCCCGGGCGATCCTTGAAAGTCGCGCGCGCGCTTCGTCGGGCATGATGAAGCCACGCGGATTCTGCAGCGTCGGGTTGAGAAAGATCACCGCGACCTTTTTTTGCTTCAGCGCTTCCTCCAGATGATCGACATCCAGGCCCGTGCGGCCGTGGGTGCGGATCGGCAAGGCGCGCATGCCCAGGCGTTCGATGGTCTGCAGAATGCCGTAATAGGTCGGGGTTTCGATGGCGACTGTAGCGCCTTTCGACGCGACGGCTTCCAGGGCCAGTTCCAGAGCGATGGTGTCGCCCGACGTCACCAGAATATCGTCCGGCCCGCAGACTACACCGCGGGTCAGCATCAGCCCGGCGATGCGCCGCCGCAGCGCCGGTAGGCCGGGTGGCGCGACCAGACCGCTCAGCGCGTTGTCAGTCCTGGCGGCCAGCACCGAGAGGCATTTGTTGAGCAACACGTTGGGCGTGAGATCGCTGTGCAGAACCGCCGAATTCAGCGATGCAGTGGTGCGCGACGCTGCTTCGGAGAGCATCGCGACCACCGCATGATTGACGTTGACGGTGACACTGGAAAAATCGAAAGCGCCGGACGGTTTTGCCCGTCCCGATGCCGAGACGAAGTAGCCGACGCGCGGCACCGTCGTGACGTAGGCCTCGGCCTCGAGGTCGGCCAGCGCCCGCTGCACCGTGGTGATGCTGGTCTCGAACATCCGCGCCAGAACTCGGATTGACGGCAGTTTCGCTTCGGCCGCCAGGTCACCGCTGTCGATCTGGCGAATAATCCAGTCCTTGACTATCCGCCAGCGCTTGTCCGGCAAATCAAACCTGTCCATAAGTTCTCTGTGATGATTCGAAACAATTCACAGAAAGTAGAGCAAAACGATCCCTGTTGCAGCAACTATGACGATGTTCAGCGCCACCAGACCGAAGGCGAAGCGGATCAGGCTGTTTTCTTCCTGGCGGTTGGCACCGGCAAGTCCGGTGATCAATGACAGGATCGACAGCGAGCCAAGTGCGCCATGGCCGGCGGCGCTGTTGACCATTGCTGCCAGCCACGCCCCGTGTTCGCTGCTCAGCGCGGCAATGGACGGCATCACCAGCGTGTTGCCGCCGACGTTGGAACCGGTGACATAACCGGCAATCCCCGCCAGCAGGGCGATCGTCGGCGCCAGCGAAATACCCGACATGGATTGCAACGCGCTTTGCGCCTCGACGAGGAATCCGGCGTTGACCATCACCTGGGAGAGCAGCAGGAACAGGAAGATTGTCGTGACCGGAAACTTCGCCCGGTTGAACAGCGCTTGCCACGGGAAACCCGCGCCCGCGGTTTGCCTGAACGCCATCAGCACGGTCACGATCAGCAGCGCCAGCCCTGGAGACGCCAGCGGCTTCCATGAAACGTGTTCGCCCCTGACAACCCACAGGCCATCCCAGCCCGACAGCACGAACAGTCCGCGCGACGCCACAATCACTCCCAGCAAGGCCAGATAAGGCCATGCCGCGCTCGGCCAGCGCACCAGTTTTTTCCGTTGCGCCCAGGAGATGCCCAGGCCGACGCAAGCCACGGCCAGCCCGGCCAGCACACCGGAAACTTCCGGGCCGAGCCACAGGTTGACGCCAAACAGCACGGCAACGAACAGGGCCGTCACGACAAGCAGCCCCAGCCACGCTGTGATCCTGCGGATGCCGGCCTGCCACAAGGCCAGCGACGCCAGGCAGAGGAACACCGGCGCGCTGATCAGCGCCGAATGGATACCGAGGGTTTGCGCCGGCAAATGCGCCAGCAAGGCACCGATCACCGTTGCCAGACCCAGCGTGCCCCACGGCATGATCACCATGCCGGCGAGAGCGATTTTCATCCCCGACTGGCGAGTGAAAAGCCCCATCAGCAGCGGCACCGTGGCGATCAGCGAAACGCCGAAGCCGGTCATCGCTTCCAGCAGCGGCGCCAGTCCCAGCACGATGAAAATCACCTGCGCGGGGGGTGTCCAGCCGAGTTCCTTGACCCACGCGCCGATGGCCTGTGGCGCGCCGCCGCGCTCGACCAGAATGACGAAGGCCAGCCCCGGGACGATGACGCACGCGGTGCTGAGAAACAGGATCGTGGTGTCTTGAAAAATCGCCGAGGAGATCGCCGCCGACACCGGCCCGGCAGCGCCCAGCGCCCACAGCACCAGCACCAGCACGACACCGGCCAGCGCCGCTTGTACCGGCGGACGCCGGAGGATCAGAATCAGCGCGATCACCAGCGCGATCGGTGACATTTGCAGCAAGAGAGAGCTCATAGCGGTTTCCTTGGCTTAATCGTGCGTCTGTCCGCTGTACTCGGTCGCCCGCATGGACGTGCGCTGGCAGAACGTCTGATACCACTCGCTCAGGCGTGCCTGCGCCGAGAAGTCCGAGAGTTGACGGAAAGCGACCCAGTCCAGGGCCGTCGCCAAGGCGATGTGGCCGACGGTGATCGGGCCATTGAGGTCGACGTGCTCTTCGATAAAGCGATACGCCTCCTTGAGTTTGTAGGCCTGGCCGTCCGCGTACGCCGGATAGCGCAAAGCCTCGGGACGCCGCTCGACTTCCCAGCGCAGCTTGATGCCGACGTCGCACATGCCCTGCGCCAATGCCTGCAGGCGTAGCGCCTTGTAGCGCTCGGGGCCGCTGGCCGGGATGAATTTTCCACCACCGCTCAGGTCATCGAGGTATTCGCAAATTACGATGGAATCGAACAGTGCGCTGTCGTCGGGCAGCATCAGCACCGGCACTTTACCCAAGGGGTTGGCCTGGTAAATGGTCGCGTTCGGTGAAGTCGGGCTGGTCTCGTGATGTATCACCTCAAGGCTCGATGCGATGCCAAGTTCGTGAGCCAGCACCAGTACCTTGCGGGCGTACGGCGAATGCGTCTGATAGTAGAGTTTCATGCGCGAGTTCCTGTCTCAAGGATGGCGGTGGCGACTCGATGGGCGTCCATGAACAGCCGCGAAGGTGCGCCCGCCGAGGTGACGTAGTGGTTGTAATAACAAGAGCCTTCGGCGAGCGGTCCCAGCACCCAGATGTCATGCACCGCTTCGCCGCTGTTCGACCTCGGGTTGCACGCCGCGTCGACATCGATGCCGTCGATGCCCGGCACATCGGTGCGCGGACGCACAAGGCCCAGGCGCGCGAGGTCGCGCACAGGTGCGCAGTCGCTGTGGGTGACGCCGCTGCTCTGGACGTAACCGGCGACTCGCTTGAAGTGTTCGATAGCCGGGCGTGAGCCGGGCTTGAGGAAGGTCAGCAAACCGGCATCACACAGCGCGAGCAGATCGGCGTGGCGCTCCTTCTGCGGGCCGGCGACCAGACGGTTGATCGCCTTGTGCCAGCGGCCATAGAACTGCCGATGCGAATCTTCGGTGAGCCCGTCGAAATCCACCGCCTCACGCAGCCGGTCACGCAAGTCGCGCCAGACTTCAATGGCGGCTTTGATCGGCGACGCGGCGCGTCCCAGGCGTGCTTCATGCAAGTCGGCTTCGAGGGTGTCGTAAATCCATGCGTGATAGTTGTAAGGCGTGACGCTGTCGGGCAGTTTGTGGCTGATCAGTTCCAGCGGACTGACTGCGCCGGCAATCGCTTCGAACTCGCGCAGCAAGGCTTCACAAGCGGCCACACCGGCAGGGCCGGCAACGCTGACGGTTCTGAGCTGCTCAAGCAGCTGTTGTGGCGCTGAGGGTTTATGCAGAACGGCGACCGCAGCGGCACGCATCTCCAGCAGCATCAGCGGCAGAATGTCCCGTTCGAAATCCAGCCGACGGTTATGCGCGTTGCCCCGCAACGATTCGATGCGCTCGCTCGTGAGCAGCACGGCGCTATGGCGGGGGCAGCCGATCAAGCCATTGGGACGCGTGCGAAACGGCAGCCCGTCCCGCGACTGAATGAAGATCACCGGCTCCTGACCCGACGGCTGGTAAGTGTGACTGCCATCAGCCATGGGTTTGTAGATCCCCCCTCTGCCAGCCGTCAGCGCCGCCAGGGTGTCCATGGCGCCCAGGCCCAGCCCTTCGATCAACACCGTTTCGCCGGGCTCGACGGTGGTAAGGCTGCCCGGCAGCGGGTAAACGTTGTCGACCCGGTTCTGCCCCGCCAGGCGCAGGCGTCCGGTGTGGCCGACGGTCAGCACCAGACGATCCACCGTCACCGCAGCGCCGTCGGCGGTTAGCAGAAGGTATTGCTGGTTCTCGTTGCGCTCGACCGCCGTGACCTGATGCCGATGCAGATTGACCGTTACCCAGGCGGGTGCGGTCGTGAGGATCCGCGTGAAGGCGTCGGCCAGATAAGCGCCGAGCAGGTGCCGTGGCAGAAAATCCTCCGGCTCGACGTCGCGACCGTCGGCGGCGAGCAGGCCGCTGTCGGGGTCAACCTTGACGTGCTGTGCTCGGCACCACGCGAGAAAGTCCGGCCCTGGCCGTTCCCGGGCGTCGGTCAGATCACCGAACGCTGCTGCGTCGGGAAATACCCCGAGCTGACCGGCGACGGTGTTGAGCAACAGGTAGTCCGGTTGATCGGGCCAGTGCGCGCCGCTGCCGAGCACGTTGGGCTCGAAGATGTCGATGAACACCGGTTGTTCCGGGCGTTCCTCGGCGCGGCTCAACAGGCGCTCGAATACCGACAATCCGCGCGAACCGCAGCCGATCAGGCCGATGTGCACAGGCGCCTTCACCATCTGCGCTCCTCGCCAAAAAATGACGGGATGACAATTGCCGTACCGGCCGCCACCGCAATGTCGTGGATCATCCGGCCAATCGCGAGATCGAGAATGCCCATGCCGAATGGCGAATAGATCAGCGGTTTGTCCTGGGCGACATGCAGGTCACCGCGAATCAGCTGCGCCACTGTGCCGGTGACAAAGTCGCGATGGCCGTATTGCTGCTCGGCCAGATGCGGTGAGGTATTGGCCTTCAGGCAATGGGTGATGTCGTCGAAGTAGTTGTAACTTTCCTCGATGATTTTGGCGCCGATATCCCGCAGCGAGATGTTCAGAACAATCTGCCCCGGGCGGAACGTGCCCTGGCCTTTTACGTACGGCTCGCCCGCGCTGGTGGCGAACACCACGATGTCGGCAGTCAGCGCTTCTTCGAGCGACAGCAGGCGTACATCCGGCAGGCCCAGTTGTTCACCGAATTCCGCGAGTGCTTGCGCCGATTCCGCGTTGAGATCGTGAATGCCCACGCTGTCGAAGGACCAGTCGTCGGCGACGAAAGTCTCGAGGATATTTCTTGAGATTACCCCGCCACCAATGATCGAAAGTGTCGCCGCGCGGCGGTTCTGGCCATTCAGCCACCAGGCACCCAGGACTGCCGACGCTGCCGTGCGCACGGCACTGATCAGCGCACCTTCGAGCAGCGCGTAGGGGTAACCGGTCTCGGGATCGTTGAGAATCAGCACCGCAGATGCGCGCGGAATGCCCGACTTGATGTTGTCGGGATAACTGGCAATCCACTTGATTCCGGAGACGGATTGATCGCCCTCGCTGTCGACGATGGCCGCCGGCAGCGCAATGATCCGGTTCGCCGGTTGCGCAGGGAAACGCAGGAAATAACTGTCGGGGTTGACGGTTTCGCCACGCTCGTGGGTCAGGTAGGTCTGCGCCACCATGTCGATGGTTGCATGCCGCAGCCCGTTGAGGATGTCTTTGACGACAGCGCCGGGGATGACGTGGAACGGCTGGATCGGATTCTGTGTGGTCATGAGGATTACGCCGAGAGTGCCAGAGCGATTTCAGGGAAGAGGGGCTGCAGTGCGGTTGCGCCGATCCGCTGGGTGACCCAGTCGTCGGAATAGATGGTTTCGAGATAGCGCTCACCCATGTCGGGGGAGATCGCCACCACGACATCGTCGGGCCGGATATGCGGCGCCCACTGGCGGATGCCGGCGAGCACAGTGCCGGTGGAGCCGCCGAAGAGCAGGCCGTAGCGTTGCGCCAGCCAACGGCAGACCTTGATCGTCTGTTCCTCGGGAATCGACAGGAAGTCGTGAATGCCCGACGACTCGAATATCTCCGGCAGGCGGCTGGTGCCGAGCCCCGGAATATGGCGCGTGCCGCCCGGCAGGCCGAACGTCACCGAGCCGACGGTATCGACGGCAATGACTTTGGTCTGTGGATGATGTTCGGCGAAGTAGTTCTTGCAGCCCATCAGCGTGCCAGTGGTGCCAGCGCCGACGAACAGGTAATCCACGTGCGCAAATTTGCTCGCGATGGACCT
>NZ_JH635998.1:1797709-1811540 GCF_000257605.1 Pseudomonas sp. R62 | reverse complement strand
AGCGCCGACGAACAGGTAATCCACGTGCGCAAATTTGCTCGCGATGGACCTGGCAGTCGCTTGATAGTGAGCGAGGGGGTTGGTCGGATTCTTGTACTGGTTGAGCCAGATGTAGTCGGCGTTATCAGCGACCAGTTGCTCGATCAGACGAATCCGCGAATTCAGGTAACCGCCGTTCTCGTCACGCTGATCGACCATGAGCAATTGCGCGCCAAGGGCGTGAATCAGCTTGCGGTTCGGCGCGGAAATATTCGGGTCGATTACGCAAACGAACTGGTAACCCTTGGCGGCGCAAACCATGGCCAGCGCAACGCCCAGATTCCCCGACGAGGATTCGATAAGGCGGGTCTTGTGGTTGATCAGTCCGCGGACTTCAAGATCAGTGATCAGCGCGTGCGCGGTCTTCAGCTTGATGGAGCCGGCAGGATTCAGTCCTTCGATTTTCAGCTGGATCGTTGCGCTGCAAAGATCGCCGATCTGGACATAACTGTTTTCATTGATGAGTTGCTTGATCATACGTCGTCCGTTTCGCTCTTTTGCCGGGCGCACGGGGGGCGCCAGCATTCATCCTGGAATGTTTGAAAAGCACTAACTGCAGTTCGCCTGTGGGTTGGGTTCAGATTTTTTTGCTGGACAGGAAGTGACCTTGCGGGCGACGCCGATCGATTCAAAAAATCAGGTTTTGCGCTCTGAGGGCTACAGGAGTCCAGAGTGTTGCGGGGCGCAAAGTAGAGCCAGTCATTGGCTCGCCAAGGCTTGCGTGAAGTATTGGCGAAACGCCATCTGCGCGGAGAGATACAGATTTCCGGTTTTTTCCAGTACAGCTGGAATGCAGGGGTGTATCGAAGGGGGAAGAGGGGAGGTGGATCAAATCGCAGGCATTAAAAAACCCTGAATCTTGCGATTCAGGGTTTTCGGTATTTGGTGCCCAGAGACGGAATCGAACCGCCGACACGGGGATTTTCAATCCCCTGCTCTACCGACTGAGCTATCTGGGCAACGGGGCGCATTAAAAGGGTTTTTCGGATTTACGTCAACGACTTTTTGAAAATTTCTTAAATTAATTCCGTCGCTTACGAAATATACCGGTTATTCGGCTGGCGGCACGTAGCCTTCGGCCTTGGCGTATTCCTCGCCGGAGAAGTACTTGTCCATTTCGCCCTGCAGGTATTTGCGATCTTCGGCGTTCATCATGTTCAGGCGCTTTTCGTTGATCAGCAGGGTCTGGTGTTTCTGCCAGTCGGCCCAGGCCTTGGCCGAGACGTGGTCGAAAATGTCCTGGCCCTTGGCACCCGGGAATGGCGCGCGTTCCAGCGCGGGCAGTTCTTCTTTGTACTTGCGGCACATTACGGTGCGGGTCATGGCGATTCTCCTGCATTCAAGACGGCGGCCGCGCGTTCGAGCAAGGTCTTGACCGGGGCAGCAAGGCCCAGGCGCGGCGGGGTGGCGAGGTTATACCAGAGCCAGTCGGCCTCGGCCACGTGATGGCTGGCTTCCTGCACCTGAACCAGCCACGGTTCGATGGACAACTGGAAATGGCTGAAGGTGTGAATCAGGGTCGGCAGCGCCTGCTGCTGGCCCATGGTCAGCGAGTGCTGATCGGCCAGATGTTGCAGATCTTCCAGATCATCCAGCTCCGGCAGGCTCCACAAACCGCCCCACAGTCCCGTCGACGGGCGGCGATAAAGCAGAATCGCACCTTCGCCGTTGGCCAGCATTGGCATCAGCGTGCGTTTCTGCGGGATGGCCTTGCGCGGCTTGGGAATCGGATAACGGGTTTCCAGGCCAAGCATGTGCGCTTCACAGCCACGCTTGAGCGGGCACAACAGGCAGCTCGGCTTGCTGCGCGTGCAGAGTGTCGCGCCAAGATCCATCATCGCCTGGGTGTAGGCGTTGACCCGATCGTGCGGGGTGAAGCGCTCGGCGTTGGCCCAGAGTTGTTTGGCCACCTTCGGTTCGCCGGGGTAGCCCTCTTGCGCAGTGAAGCGCGCCAGCACGCGTTTGACGTTGCCGTCGAGGATCGGCGCGCGCAGGCCCATGCTGATGCTGGCGATCGCCCCGGCGGTGGACAGGCCGATGCCTGGCAGCTCGGTGAGTTTTTCCACGTCACGCGGGAATTCGCCAGCGTACTGGTTGACGACGATCTTCGCGGTCTTCTGCAGATTGCGTGCGCGAGTGTAGTAACCCAACCCGGTCCACAGGTGCAGCACCTCGTCTTCCGGCGCTGCGGCCAGCGCTTCGACTGTTGGCAGCGCCGCCATGAAACGCTCGAAATAGTTGAGCACGGTGCTGACCTGAGTCTGCTGCAACATGATTTCGGACACCCAGACCCGATATGGATTGATGTCTTGCTGCCACGGCAAATCGTGGCGGCCATGGCGGTCGAACCACTCCAGCACCGCCGTGGAAAATTGCTCCGCTGTCATCGCTTGAACAGCCCCTTCAACGCGTCTTTCAATTCCGGGCTGACTTTGTCGCCCAGTTTTTCGTCGATTTTCTCGCTGAGCTTGTTGCCAGCCATCTTGCTGGCGACCTGACCGAGACGGTCATTGTCGACACGGCAGGCCTTGGCGCCCAGTTCCAGCGGGCCACGGCAGCGCAGTGGCCACTCGATGCCGACGAACTTCTCGCCGACCTGACAGGCCGGGTCGGGCATGGCGCTGGTATCGCCCTCGACGATGATGCCGACGCGGTAATCCATGCCGAGCACGCGCAGGTCGATGTCGCCGTCACCGTTGACGGTCATGCCGGGGATGCGCACTTTCAGGTCGGGGTTATTGGCGACGCCGTTGCGCACGGTCAAGTTGCCCTTGAGCTCTTCGAACGGTGTGTCCTTGCCCCGTGGCTCGCCGCTTAGGGATTTGCGATTGAGGGTGGCGATGCCTTTGCACAATTGCTGTTCAAGGTTGGCGTTGAGCAGCACGCCGTTGTTGATGACGAAACTGGCGTTGCCGTTCAGCGTATCGATCAACGCCTGTTGGCTGTTGCCGCTGCCGGTGAGGCTGCTGGTCAGCGTTACCAGACCTTTGACCGGCGGATTCTTGCCTTGGCTTTCAATGATTTTTTCCGCCGGCACGCGGTTGAGCCGGGTCTGCAGGTTCACCACCGGCGCGCTTGGGCGCACGTCGAGTGTGCCGTTGGCGACGAAGCCGCCGTTGTACAGATCACCGCTCAGGTTAGTCAGCGTCAGCAGGCCGCCCTGGCCGGTGGCTTTGAGCGCGGCGTTCTGGATCGGTAGCTTGTCGAGGGTCAGTTGGCCGAAAGTCAGATCGGCATCGACGTCGAGTTTGGCCAGGCGTTCGACCGGTAGCAGGCGCTCGGTGCTCCAGGCGGTTTTGCTCGGTTTGTCCGGCAGCGGCGTGGTGCCTGCGACGGCGCCGGCCTCGGTGCTGGCGACTTCGGCCTGACGGGTTTGCGTGGCGCTGTTGGCCTGGGCCGATTTCGGTGGCAGGTAACGGTCGACGTTGAACGTGTCGGCCTTGAGAATCGCGCGCAACGACTGTTTGGCGAAGTCCTCGATGGCGATGCGGCCGCTGAAGCTGCTGTCATCGAGTTTCAGGTTGATGTTGTCGAACGACAGGCTGGTCGGAGTGGCAGCAACGCGGCTGACCAGTTCGACCTTGCTCAGGCTGCCTTCGCCCATCGCCGGCAGTGTCTGGCCGATGCTGTCGACGAATTTCGCCAGATCGAACTGGGCAATGGAAATGCCGCCGCTGATCTGTGGCGTCTTGTCGAGGTCGTTGGCTTTCAGCTCGCCCAGGGCGCGCAACTGGTTGGCGGAAATCTTGATGCCGGTCCATTCGGCGACATTCGCTGCCTTGTCCAGCAGCAACTGACCTTGAGCGGAGAAGGTCATGGTCTTGCCTTGCAGCGGATCGCCAGCGAGTTCGCCGGTCAGCTTCAGGTCTTCGAACTTGTAACGCTGCAAGGCGCGCTCGAAGCGCAGCTCGCCGTTGAGCTCGGTGCGCACGCGCAGTACCGGTTGGTTGGTGCCAAGGAACGCGGTGGCTTTCACCGGGATATTGGTCGAATCGTGTACCGGGCCGGTGCTCAACTGAATGCTTTCGGCACTGAACTGCTTGCCGGTCAGCTCATCGGTGTATTCAACGCGGGCGTTGTTGACGGTCAGGCTGTCGATGTCGAGGCGGATCGGTTGCGCCGGTTTTTCCACGGCGACGGTCGGCTCGCTGGCGGTCGCGCCCGCTGTGGCGGGTGGCGTCGAGCCTGGCGCCACAGGCACCTTGCCGATGTCTTCCCAGTTGCCGTGGCCGTTCTTGTCACGGTTCAGGCGCAAGTTGAGGCCTTCGACGCGCACGTCACTCATCTGCACTTCGCGGCGCAACAGCGGCAGCACGCGCACGGACAGGCCGAGCATCTGCAAGTCGGCAAACGGTTCGGCAGGTTTGGCCAGGGTGGCGACGCTGGCTTCGTGCAATTCCAGGCCGAGCCACGGGAACAGGCTCCAGCCGATATCGCCATTGAGCGTCAGCTCGATGTGGGCCTTGTCGCGGGCAATCTGGCGGATCTCGTCTTTATAGTCGTTGGGATCGAAGAGGTGGGTCAGGGCAAAGCCTGCCGCCACAATGATCAGCAACAGCCCGAGAAGTACCAGACCCAGGATTTTGCCGAACGCTTTCATGGGCGAGTCCTTGTAGTTAGTCGAATTGGTCATATGGCCGGGGAGTATAGCGCTGCCGGCACCCGGTTCGGTGTGGCGTCATCTGCCGAGGGTCGGCGGTGGCACCTGCAACTTCGCCACAGGGCCTGCGCTTGAGGATGCCCGGCGGGCGCCAGAGGGCGCAATCCGGCCCCCGCTTGCGACGCCATTTTTTGCGCTTGGTTCACCCGTCGTGCAGTCACGCCCAGGCGACGGGTAACTTTTCACACGCATAAATGGGACAAGTAGCAAACGGCGTGGTGCCTTTGCAGACGCGGGGTTGGCGGCTTCCCGAGTCGTACGAGAACAGATGACTTGAAAAAAGGTGATATCAGTTTGGTTTTTCTGTCACCTGAGAATGGTAACCTTCGCCAGTTCGTCCGCCCGTCTGCGACTTAACGTCGCGCCTTCAAGGAGCTTCACCTGAAAAAACGGTCATGCCTGCGTGCATAAGGCCGAGGGTGAGCAGTGGCTGGCGAACCATACTAACAATTGGGGGATACACAATGAGCACGAGCATCACGGCGGACGGCCTCAAAGCCGACCAGCCTGCGTTCCTGTCCAAGGAACGCATCATCGCCAAGCCCGGTTTCAACCGCTGGCTGGTTCCACCGGCCGCTTTGGCCATTCACCTGTGCATCGGCATGGCCTACGGCTTCTCGGTGTTCTGGTTGCCGCTGTCCAAGGCACTCGGCGTTACCGCGCCGGTGGCTTGCGCGCCGGACATGAGCTTCATCGCACAGGTATTTTCGTCGAACTGCGACTGGCCGATCTCCATGCTCGGCTGGATCTACACGCTGTTCTTCATCTTCCTCGGCTGCTCGGCAGCGATCTGGGGTGGCTGGCTGGAACACGCCGGGCCTCGTAAAGCGGGCGTGGTCTCGGCCTTGTGCTGGTGCGGCGGTCTGCTGATTTCCGCGCTGGGTATCTATACCCACCAGATCTGGCTGATGTGGATCGGCTCCGGCGTGATCGGCGGTATCGGTCTGGGCCTGGGCTATATCTCGCCGGTGTCGACCCTGATCAAGTGGTTCCCGGACAAGCGCGGCATGGCAACCGGCATGGCGATCATGGGCTTCGGTGGCGGCGCGATGGTCGGCGCTCCATTGGCGACTGCGCTGATGAGCCACTTCGCTTCGCCAGAAGGCGTGGGCGTGTGGCAGAGCTTCGTGGCCATGGCGGCCATTTACTTCGTGTTCATGATCGGTGGCGCACTGTCCTACCGCGTGCCGCCAACCGGCTGGAAACCTGAAGGCTGGACCGCTCCGGCGAAGAAAGCTTCCAACGCCATGATCACCAACCGTCACGTCCACGTGAACGTAGCGTGGAAAACCCCGCAATTCCGTCTGGTCTGGCTGGTGCTGTGCCTGAACGTGTCGGCGGGTATCGGTATCCTCGGCATGGCTTCGCCACTGTTGCAGGAAGTGTTCGGCGGCAAACTGCTGGGCGTCGATGTGCCGTTCGGTCAACTCGACGCTGGCCAACTGGCCTCGATCGCGGCGATCGCAGCGGGCTTCACTGGTCTGCTGAGCCTGTTCAACATCGGTGGCCGCTTCTTCTGGGCCTCGTTCTCGGACTACCTGGGGCGCAAGAACACATACTTCGTGTTCTTCGCGCTGGGTTTTGCCCTGTACGCGCTGATTCCGAACATGGGCCATCTGGGCAACGTTGCGCTGTTCGTGGCGGCGTTCTGCATCATCCTGTCGATGTACGGCGGTGGTTTTGCCACCGTTCCGGCGTATCTGGCCGACCTGTTCGGTACACAGATGGTCGGTGCGATCCACGGTCGGCTGCTGACTGCCTGGGCCGCTGCCGGGGTGCTCGGTCCGGTGCTGGTGAACTACCTGCGTGAGTATCAGTTGAGCATCGGCGTGGAACGCGCTGCCGCTTACGACATCACTTTGTACATCCTCGCCGGCCTGCTGGTGCTGGGCTTCCTGTGCAACCTGATGGTGCGCCCGGTGGCCGACAAGTACTTCATGACCGACGCCGAACTGGCCGCCGAACAGGCGCTGGGCCACGACAAGGGTGCCGATGCCAGCACCGTTCTGGAGTGGAAAGCGGCGCCGGGCACCAAGCCTCTGGCGATCGCGGCATGGCTGGTGGTGGGTATTCCGTTGGCGTGGGGTGTGTGGGTGACCCTGCAGAAGACGGCGGTACTGTTTCACTAAGGTCATTTACCTTTGATCGTTCCCACGCTCTGCGTGGGAATGCCTCCCGTGACGCTCTGCGTCACATTTGAAGCGGACGCGGAGCGTCCGGGGCTGCACTCCCACGCAGAGCGTGGGAGCGATCATCATCCCTTCTCGCTTGTATGGACATGTCTACCCGCGACAGCCGGGCGTTCTATCCGTCAGCCATCTCACCTCTCGTGTTTCTGTTTGCTTCCTGCGTGCCTATAATGGCTGCCTTTTTCGCCCAATGATTTTGCGGAGCTGGTGATGGCCGAACGTAAGGCGTCTGTCGAGCGCGACACTCTGGAAACCCAGATCAAAGCCTCGATCAACCTTGATGGCACCGGAAAGGCCCGATTCGATATCGGTGTACCTTTTCTTGAGCACATGCTGGATCAGATCGCCCGTCACGGGTTGATCGACCTGGATATCGAATGCAAGGGCGATCTGCATATCGACGACCACCATACGGTGGAAGACGTCGGTATCACCCTCGGCCAGGCGTTTGCCAAAGCCATCGGCGACAAGAAAGGCATCCGTCGCTACGGCCATGCCTACGTGCCGCTCGATGAAGCGCTGTCGCGCGTGGTGATCGATTTCTCCGGTCGCCCGGGCTTGCAGATGCACGTGCCGTACACCCGCGCTACCGTCGGCGGTTTCGACGTTGACCTGTTCCAGGAGTTTTTCCAGGGCTTCGTCAACCACGCGCTGGTCAGCGTGCACATCGACAACCTGCGCGGCACCAACACCCACCACCAGATCGAAACCGTGTTCAAGGCTTTCGGCCGCGCGCTGCGCATGGCCGTCGAGCTGGACGAGCGCATGGCCGGGCAAATGCCGTCGACCAAAGGCGTTCTGTAATGCAGACGGTTGCAGTTATCGACTACGGCATGGGCAATCTGCACTCGGTGGCCAAGGCTCTTGAGCACGTCGGCGCTGGCAAGGTGCTGATTACCAGCGATGCGAACGTGATTCGCGAAGCCGACCGCGTGGTATTCCCGGGCGTTGGCGCGATTCGCGATTGCATGGCGGAGATCCGTCGCCTCGGCTTCGATTCGCTGGTCCGTGAGGTCAGCCAGGATCGGCCGTTCCTCGGCATCTGTGTCGGCATGCAAGCCCTGCTCGATACCAGCGAAGAGAACGCCGGCGTCGACTGCATCGGCCTGTTTCCGGGCGCGGTGAAATTCTTCGGCAAGGATCTGCACGAAGACGGCGAGCACCTGAAGGTCCCGCACATGGGCTGGAACGAGGTGAAGCAGAACATCAGTCACCCGTTGTGGCATGACATCCCGGATCTGGCGCGTTTCTACTTCGTGCACAGCTACTACATCGCCGCCGCCAATGCGCGGCAGGTGGTAGGCAGCGGTCATTACGGTGTCGATTTCGCCGCAGCGCTGGCCGACGGTTCGCGTTTCGCCGTGCAGTTCCACCCGGAGAAAAGCCATACCCACGGCCTGCAACTGCTGCAGAACTTCGCTGCGTGGGACGGTCGCTGGTAGATGGCTGTCAAGAAATCCAAACCGCCGATTCTGACCCTCACTCCCGAGCAGGAGAGCGAGGCCAGTCGCAAGATTCAGCGGTTCATGGAAGATCGTTTCGAATTGGACCTGGGTTCGTTCGAGGCGGCGGAAATTCTTGAGCTGTTTACCCGCGAGATTGCTCCGCACTATTACAACAGGGCGATTTTCGATGTGCAGACCCACCTCAAGGAACGGTTTGAAAGCATCGAAAGCGACCTGTGGGCGCTCGAGAAAAACTGATTCCCGAGCCAAGCTGAACATTCCAATTTTAAGGTTTGCCAGATGCTGATTATTCCCGCTATCGATCTCAAAGACGGTGCCTGCGTACGTCTGCGCCAGGGCCGCATGGAAGATTCCACGGTGTTCTCCGATGACCCGGTGAGCATGGCTGCCAAGTGGGTGGAGGGCGGTTGCCGCCGTCTGCATCTGGTCGACCTGAACGGCGCGTTCGAAGGTCAGCCGGTCAACGGCGAAGTGGTTACCGCAATCGCCAAGCGTTACCCGACCCTGCCGATCCAGATTGGCGGCGGTATCCGTTCGCTGGAAACCATCGAGCATTACGTCAAGGCTGGCGTGAGCTACGTGATCATCGGCACCAAAGCCGTGAAAGATCCGGCGTTCGTCGCTGAAGCCTGCCGCGCCTTCCCGGGCAAGATCATCGTGGGTCTGGACGCCAAGGACGGCTTCGTCGCCACCGACGGCTGGGCTGAGATCAGCACTGTGCAGGTCATTGACCTGGCCAAGCAGTTTGAAGCCGACGGCGTGTCCTCTATCGTTTATACCGACATCGCCAAAGACGGCATGATGCAGGGCTGCAACGTACCGTTCACCGCTGCGCTGGCTGCGGCAACGAAGATCCCGGTGATCGCTTCCGGTGGCATCCATAACCTGGGTGACATCAAGTCGCTGCTCGACGCCAAGGCACCGGGCATCATCGGCGCGATTACCGGCCGGGCGATCTACGAAGGCACTCTCGATGTCGCCGAAGCGCAAGCTTTCTGCGATTCGTACCAAGGCTGAGGACTGACCATGGCGTTAGCCAAACGCATCATCCCTTGCCTGGACGTGGACAACGGCCGGGTCGTCAAAGGTGTGAAGTTCGAGAACATCCGCGACGCCGGTGACCCGGTGGAAATCGCCCGTCGCTACGACGAGCAGGGCGCCGACGAGATTACCTTTCTCGACATCACCGCCAGCGTCGATGGTCGTGACACTACGCTGCATACCGTCGAGCGCATGGCCAGCCAGGTGTTCATTCCGCTGACCGTCGGCGGCGGCGTGCGTACCGTGCAGGATATCCGCAACCTGCTCAATGCAGGCGCGGACAAAGTGTCGATCAACACCGCCGCCGTGTTCAATCCGGAGTTCGTTGGCGAAGCCGCGCAGCATTTCGGCTCGCAGTGCATCGTCGTCGCCATCGACGCCAAGAAAGTCTCCGGCCCCGGCGAAACCCCGCGCTGGGAAATCTTCACCCACGGCGGGCGCAAGCCGACCGGCCTCGACGCGGTCGAGTGGGCGAAGAAAATGGAAGGCCTCGGTGCCGGCGAGATCCTGCTGACGAGCATGGATCAGGACGGCATGAAAAACGGCTTCGACCTCGGCGTGACCCGCGCCATCAGCGACGCGCTGGGCATTCCGGTGATCGCTTCCGGCGGCGTCGGCAATTTGCAGCATCTGGCCGACGGCATTCTCGAAGGCCATGCCAGTGCGGTGCTGGCGGCAAGTATTTTCCACTTCGGCGAATACACCGTGCAGGAAGCCAAGGCCTACATGTCGCATCGCGGCATCGTCATGCGCTAAAGCGTACAGGCCAGTGGACAGCATGGCGCGCCCAAGGCACTCTTGGGCACGCCATGGATTCCGGTAGCCCGACATGATCAAACGCCTGCTTGTTGTTCTCGCCAGCGCCTCGTTGTTGTTCATCAGCAATGCCCGGGCCGAAACCAGTCCCGACACCGATCTGGTGCTGCTCACTGAGAACTTCCCGCCGTACAACATGGCGAAGAACGGCAAGAATTTCGCCCAGGGCGACAACATCAACGGTATTGCCACGGACATCGTTCGTGAGATGTTCCAGCGCGCCGGCCTCACTTACAGCCTGACCCTGCGTTTCCCCTGGGAACGTGTCTACAAGCTCGCCCTGGAAAATCCCGGTTACGGGGCCTTCGTCATGGCGCGCCTGCCCGATCGCGAAAGACTGTTCAAATGGGTCGGCCCGATCGGCCCGGATGACTGGATCCTGCTGGCCAAGGCTGACAGCAAGATCACCCTCGACACCCTTAACGACGCGCGCAAATACAAGATCGGCGCCTACAAGGGTGATGCGATTGCCGAGACACTCACCAAGCAAGGCCTCAAACCGGTGGTGGTGCTGCGCGATCAGGACAACGCTAGAAAGCTGCTCAATGGCCAGATCGATCTGTGGGCCACGGGTGATCCTGCCGGCCGTTATCTGGCACGGCAGGATGGCGTGACCGGTCTGAAGACCGTGCTGCGCTTCAACAGCGCCGAGTTGTACCTGGCGCTGAACAAGGATGTTTCCGATGACGTCGTCGCCAGGTTGCAGACCGCGCTGGATCAGTTGCGCAAGGAAGGCGTGGTCGATGAAATCATGGCGCGCTATCTGTGACCACATCCAGATCAGGCGATGGCAGCGCTTCTACGTTGGTGCTGTCGATGCCTGTCTCAGCGGGGATATCCGACGTCAGCGATGGGCACGAACTGACTGACTCGATGGATTGCGGCGGGTATTGCGTCAGCAGAACGCTGGAGTCGTCGGTATAGCCGAAATCGACCGCCACTTGAGTACCGTCTTCCCTCACCAGTTCGTAATGGCTTTGCATCTGATAGACCGCTACGGCTGATTGTTTTGGCACCATGGCAATCACGATCTGCGGTCGCAGCTCGTGCCAGCCGTTGGAAGACGCTTCAGTGTGGGTCAGGGCCTTCGGCAGGCAAGCCGAGAATCTGGTCGTGCGGATGTCGCTCAGAGGCGCGGATGGCCAGGCTTTTACAATTTCCATCGCGGTGAAGCTATGGAACATCCGCATCGTCACGGCGCTCTGCGCGCGCGGCGCAGTCCATTTTCTCGCGCGGTATGTGTCTGCCTCATTGCGCTCATAACCGATGAGCACGTATTGGTCGGTCCTCTTGAGTGCGTAGTAAGGTGAGTTGCGAAACTGCTCACCGGGATGCGCATGGTCTCGCACCGCGAACCAAGGCAGGCGGGCAACATGTGTGACTGTGGCGGGTTCGCTTTCGGCTGGCTTGGCATAGCCACCGAGAACCGGAACCTGCGGTGGTTCGCTCAGTTGCACAGGGATCTGCATGCGCAACGCGTACGCCGATGAAGGTGCCGCAGGCTTGCTGTAGCCCTGAATGCCGGCGAATGTGCCCGCTGCAAACAGGATTTCGCCTGCTGCCGCAGTCGGCGGTTCGATGGCGTAGGCGCTGAAACTCATTTTGGCGCCGCTACCTTTGTCATTCCAGATCAACTCGCCGAGGTTCGCCGCGACGACGAGGTCGACCCTGACGCAACGCACTGAGTTGAGCGAAGGTTTGCAATGATCGGTGGTGCAGACTTGCCCCAAGGCGACGTAACCGACAGGTGCCAAAGGGCGCCAGATCGACAGGCGCGCAACAACGGGCGCCCCGGTTTCTTTCCAGACCAGTTCAAAATCGACCGGACGCGCCAGTGCCTTGCCTCTGGCGTTTTCGACTCCTTTCAAATCCCTCTCGCAGACCACGGCCGCGACTACTTCGCCGTTGATATTGGCATCGCCGGGGATCAGCATATCGCCCAGCGGGAAATAGCCCGGCAGTGCATCCGGAGCGGGGGCAGGGCGCCAGAAGGTGGCGGGTTTCGCTTTCGAGCCGTTGCTGCTCCAGACCCGATTGAATTCCGTGGTGAAGTTGATCAGCAGGCTGTCCTGGATGATCGGTTCCATTTGCCGTGGCAGCGCTGCGATATTGTCTTCGATAGTCATGATGATTCCTGATAGTTGAAAGCGACGCGAGGGCGTCGCGACCTGTTGCAGGTCGCACTATCGGAAACGGGGACGGTTATCGGGTGGTAACTATGTATGTGCCAGCGTCACAGGGTTTTACCGGTAAACGCCATCCTTGCCATGCCCAGCCATGGCCCGGTTGCTGCGCACGCTGATCATCTGCCGGATATCGATCCAGTCGATGCCTTGCGCTTTGAGCTTGGGTAATTCGCGCTCTAAAACCGCCAGGGTCTGCGGATACGGATGGCCGATCAACACCGCTGAGCCCTGTTTGTGCGCCAGGGTGATCGCGGTCTGCAACTGATTGGCAATGGCCGCTTCGGTGCGCTCATCATCGAGAAACACGTCTCTGGAAACGCTGGCCAGATCGATTTTCTGCGCCTGCTGCGCAGCGACCGTTTGAGCGCTGGTGCGGCTGTCGACGAAGAACTTGTGCCGACGCTGCAATTCGCCCATCAACCATGCCATCGCCGCAGGCTGCGCGGTCATGCGGCTGCCCATGTGATTGTTGATGCCGGCGGTGAACGGGACTTTTTCAAACGCGGCATTCAGGCGTTTCTGCAGCTCTTCGATGGGCAGTTTGGGGTGCCAGGCGTACGGCCCGGTGGCCGGATCCATGGGCATGTGCAGGATGACGATTTTGCCGGCGCGATGGGCTTCGCGGGCAAATTCGCTGGCGTGGGGGGTGTCGGGCATGATCGCCGCCGTGACCGGGCCGGGCAGGGCGAGCACGCGACGATCCCGGGGCAGGTTCTGCCCCAGGTCATCGATGATCAATGTCAGGTAGGCCTTGTGCGGGGAAGAGATGGCGGACTCTGCTTGGGCAAAGCCCGCCAGACAGCACAACAGGACGCAGAGTGCGCGGAGCAACATCCTCAGCGGCCGGAGGTGATGCTCAGGCCTTTGAGCAGGCTCAGGGCCTGGGCCAGCTGGTAATCGTCATCCTGCGGCATCGCTTTGGCCTTGCCGCCGGAACCGCTCGGTTTGTCGGCGCCGCCGTTGCCGTTGCCCAAGTGACCTTGCAGATCGGCTTCCTTGAAGTATTCGCTGTCGGCTTCGTTGGTGATCTTCGCGCGGCGCACTTCGATGTCCGGCACGATGCCCTGAGCCTGGATCGAGCGGCCGTTCGGCGTGAAGTACAGCGCGGTGGTGATCTTCAGCGCGCGGTCGTTGTTCAGCGGCAGCACGGTCTGCACCGAGCCCTTGCCGAAACTGGTGGTGCCCATGACCACGGCACGTTTCTGGTCCTGCAGGGCGCCGGCGACGATTTCCGAAGCCGAGGCACTGCCGCCGTTGATCAGCACGACCATCGGCACCGCTTCGCTTTCGTCCTTGCCGGTGGCGGAGAAGCGCAATTCGGAGTTGGCGATGCGGCCCTTGGTGTAGACGATCAGGCCTTTGGTGATGAAGTGGTCGACCACTTCCACTGCCGATTGCAGTACGCCGCCCGGGTTGTTGCGCAGGTCGAGAATG
>NZ_JH635998.1:1792089-1797369 GCF_000257605.1 Pseudomonas sp. R62 | reverse complement strand
GTTGAGCTTCTTGCCGTTGTCCTTGCGCAGTTTGGCCAAGGCCTTGGAGACTTCTTCGCCGGTCTTGACCTGGAACTGGGTGATGCGGATGTAGCCGTAGCCCGATTCCAGCAGTTGCGCCTTGACGCTTTTCACCTGAATCACTGCACGGGCCAGGGTCACGTCGAACGGCGTGCCGCCATCGCGAACCAGGGTCAGGGTGATTTTCTGGCCGATCTTGCCGCGCATCTTGTCGACGGCTTCGGTCATGGTCTGGCCGCGGGTTGGCTGGCCGTTGATCTTGACGATGAAGTCGCCAGCCTGAATGCCGGCCTTCGACGCCGGGGTGTCGTCGATCGGCGAGACAACCTTGATGAAGCCGTCCTCGGCGCCGACTTCGATGCCCAGGCCGCCGAATTCACCGCTGGTGCTTTCCTGCAGCTCGGTGAAATCTTCCGGGCCAAGGTAGGCCGAATGCGGATCGAGGTTGCTGAGCATGCCCTTGATCGCGTTTTCCAGCAGAGTCTTGTCGTCCACAGGCTCGACGTACGCGGCTTTGATCCGGTCCATGACCTCGGCGAAGGTGCGCAGCTCTTCCAGCGGCAACGGCGCCTTGGCGGTCGCGGCAGTGCCTGCCGGAGCGACGGTCGGGGCCGGTTGTGCGGCGAACGCCAGAGGCGCGCCGATCACCAGGGCGATCGTCAGGGCCAGCGAGGTAAGGCGGGACAAATGCAGCATGTCGAACGAACTCCTGAATTAGATGGTGCGCTTATCCTTGCGCACGACACCATTGCGCCGGATCACTCGGGTGACCCTGCTGACGAATTGCGAAATACAGCGCTGGCGTATCCTGACCGCCACTGTTACCGACAGTGGAAATCGACTCGCCAGCCTTGACCACATCACCCGCCGACTTGAGCAGCGTCTGGTTGTGGCCGTAAAGACTCAGAAAACCGTTGCCGTGATCGAGAATCACCAGCAAACCGGCGCCGCGTAGCCAATCGGCAAACACCACGCGCCCACCGTGTACGGCGTGCACCTGGCTGCCGGCGGAAGCGCTGATCATCACGCCATCCCACTTGGTACGGGCGTCGTCGCCACGGCTTTCACCGAAGCGTGCGAGTAATCGACCATCAACCGGCCACGGAAGTTTTCCCCGGGTTGCAGCAAATGGCCCGCCAAACGTTTCGCCGCTGCTCGATACCAGCGCGCCGGGGCTTGATCTGGCGGGTTTCCGTGGGGCGTCGCTGTTATCAGCCTGCGCCTCACGCAAACGCTTTTTTTCCGCTTCCTGCTGGGCGATCAGCGCTTTCTGCCGCGCTTCTTCTGCCTCACGAGCCTGGCGGGCCAGGGTTTCTTCAATGGTTTTAAGGACTTTAGACAGGTCTGCCTGATCCTGCTCGCGGGCGGCGAGTTTCTGGTCGCGGGCCTTGACGTCGTCATTGAGTCTGGCGAGAACCTGCTGGCGCTCCTTGCGGACTTTCTCGAGTGCCTCGCGCTGAGTGTCGAGGTCGCTTTTCTGCACCAGCAACTGCGCTTGCTGCAGGCCGATGTCTTTTTCGACATTGGCCAGCTGGCGCAGGGTTTCGTTGAAGTTCTTCAACTGCTCCAGGCGTGCCTGGCTCAGGTAGTCGTAATAGGTGAGGGTGCGGGCGAACTTCTCGGGGTTCTGCTGATTGAGCAGCAGCTTGAGGTATTCCTGGCGGCCGTTCTGGTACGCCGCTCGGGCCTGAATGGCGATCAGTCGCTGCTGTTCAGTGCGCGCGCTCTGGAGTTTTTTTTTCTCTGCATCGAGCCGCTGTAGCTCGGATTCGCTTTTCTGCAGTTCTTTCTGCAGCGCGTCGACCTGCTTCTGCAGCTTGCCCATCTCGGTTTCAGTGCCCTTGAGCTCTTTCTGCACGCCGGACTTTTCTTCCTGCAGCTTGCCCAGGAGTTTTTTCAGCTCGGCGATATCCTGACGCGTGGCGTCCAACTGCTGTTGGGTTTGCGCGCGCTCGTCGGCGAAGGCCGGCTGGAGCAGACAGGTCAGAGCAAGGGCGATCAGGACGCGAAGCATAGGGGCGGGCGGCACCAGGGTAGAGGACGGCCTAGTATGCCCGCCCGAGGCTGCAAAAAAAACGCCCAATTGGGGCTGTGTGATAACTGGCTGGAGATACAGCTGAAAATAATCTTCGAACCCAGCACAAACCACTGTGGGAGCTGGCTTGCCAGCGATGGCGGCTGCACATTCAACATAAATGCTGGCTGTCAGATTGCTATCGCTGGCAAGCCAGCTCCCACAGGATTTTTGCGGTGTTTTCTGGATTCGGCTCAGACCAGGATCGAAGTCCCGGTCATCTCCGCCGGTTTTTCCAGACCCAGCAGCATCAGCATGGTCGGCGCTACGTCCGCCAGCACGCCGCCTTCGCGCACTTTCAGGTCGCGTTTGCCGACGTAGATGAACGGCACCGGCTCGGTGGTGTGCGCGGTGTGCGCCTGACCGGTGGATTCATCGGCCATTTGCTCGACGTTGCCGTGGTCAGCCGTGATCAGTGCTTCGCCGCCGACCTTTTCCAGCGCCTCGACGATGCGACCGACGCAGGTGTCCAGGCACTCGACCGCTTTGACCGCCGCGTCGAACACGCCGCTGTGGCCAACCATGTCGCCGTTGGCGTAGTTGACCACGATCACGTCGTAGCGCTGGTTTTCGATGGCGTCGACGATACGGTCAGTGACTTCCGGGGCGCTCATTTCCGGCTGCAAGTCATAAGTCGCGACTTTCGGCGACGGGATCAGGATGCGCTCTTCGCCCGGGAACGGTTCTTCACGACCGCCGGAGAAGAAGAAGGTCACGTGGGCGTATTTTTCGGTTTCAGCAATGCGCAGCTGGGTCTTGCCGTTTTTCGCCAGATAATCACCGAGAACGTTTTCCAGGCTGCCGGCAGCGAAGGCCGACGGTGCCGGAATGCTTGCGGCGTACTGGGTCAGCATGACGAAACCGGCCAGTTTTGGCTGGCGGGCGCGCGCGAATTCCTTGAAATCGTCTTCGACGAACACGCGGGTCAGCTCGCGGGCGCGGTCGGCACGGAAGTTCATGAACACCACGGCGTCGCCGTCTTCAACTTTCACCGGCTCACCGATGGAAGTGGCTTTGACGAATTCGTCGCTTTCGCCACGGGCGTAGGCGGCTTCGAGACCTTCCTGAGCGGTGGCGGCGTTGAATTCGCCGTTGCCGTCGACGATCAGGTTGTAGGCCTGGGCGACGCGATCCCAACGGTTGTCACGGTCCATGGCGAAATAGCGGCCGATGATGCTGGCGATCCGGCCTTTGCCCAAGGCCTGGAAAGTCGCGTCGAGCAGTTCGATCGACGAAGCGGCGCTTTTCGGCGGCGTGTCGCGGCCATCGAGGAAGGCGTGCAGGTAGATTTTTTCGGCGCCGCGCTTGAAGGCCAGTTCGGCCATGGCGATCAGGTGATCCTGGTGGCTGTGCACGCCGCCATCGGACAGCAGGCCCATGAAGTGCACGGCTTTGCCGGCGGCCACGGCTTTATCTACAGCGGCGCAGATGGTCGGGTTTTCGAAGAATTCGCCGTCGCGGATCGCTTTGGTCACGCGGGTGAAGTCCTGATACACCACGCGCCCGGCGCCGAGGTTCATGTGGCCGACTTCGGAGTTGCCCATCTGGCCGTCCGGCAGGCCGACGTCCATGCCGCTGCCCGAAATCAAGCCGTTTGGCACCGTGGCCCACAGACGATCCAGCACAGGTTTCTTCGCCGCGAACACGGCATTGGATTCGGGGCTGTCGCTGTGACCGAAGCCGTCGAGAATCATCAGGACCAAAGGTTTGGGCGTAGTCGTCATGGAATCCACTCGTGGCTGATAAAGAAGAGGGCGATGGAAAACGGAGTTGGAGTTTAAAGCGAAGTTCCGACCGCGTCACCGCCGGACGGGGTTTGGCCGACCATAGTGGCTGTGTATACTGGCCGACATTTTAACGCCCTGGAACCTCCTTCGATGGTTGCTCACCTGATTGAATTTGCCACTAACCACTACATTCTTGTCGGTATCTTCGTCGTACTTCTGGCTCTGTTGCTGGCGCACACGATGCAGGGCGGCGGCAAGAGCCTGAGCACCGGCGAGCTGACCGCATTGGTCAATAAAGACGCAGGCGTGGTAGTGGACATCCGTCCGGCCAAGGATTATGCCGCTGGCCACATCGTCGGCGCGGTGAACATCCCGCAAGACAAACTGGCTGCCCGCGTCGGCGAGCTGGAAAAACACAAGGCCAAGACCATCATTCTGGTCGATGCCCTCGGTCAGACCGCCGGCACCCACGCCCGCGAGCTGATGAAGTCCGGCTTCACCGCCGCCAAGCTGTCCGGCGGGATTTCCAGCTGGAAAGGCGACAACCTGCCGCTGGTGAAATGACATGAGCGAAGTCATCGTCTACTCCAGCGATTACTGCCCTTACTGCTCGCGCGCCAAGCATCTGCTCGCCAGCAAAGGCGTGGCCTTCGAAGAGATCAAGGTCGATGGCAAGCCGCAGCTGCGTGCCGAAATGACCAAAAAGGCCGGGCGCACGTCCGTGCCGCAGATCTGGATCGGCGCAAAGCACATCGGCGGTTGCGATGATTTATACGCCCTGGAACGCGCCGGCAAACTCGACGCGCTGCTCAAGGGCTGAACGGCTGCACCCACGTACAGCACTCCCTAAAAGACCCAAGATCGATAAGGATCTGAGATGACTGACCAACAGAACACTGCAGCCAGCGAAGAAGAAACCGCACCGCAATTTTCCTTGCAGCGCATCTACGTACGCGACCTGTCCTTCGAAGCCCCGAAAAGCCCGGCGATCTTCCGCCAGCAGTGGGATCCGGCGGTCGGTCTGGATCTGAACACTCGCCAGAAAGCGCTGGAAGGCGATTTCTACGAAGTGGTGCTGACTCTTTCCGTCACCGTGAAAAACGGTGAAGAAGTGGCCTTCATCGCTGAAGTGCAACAGGCCGGTATCTTCCTGATCAAGAATCTGGACGCGGCTTCGATGAGCCACACCTTGGGTGCGTTCTGCCCGAACATCCTGTTCCCGTACGCCCGCGAAACCCTGGACAGCCTGGTCACCCGTGGCTCGTTCCCGGCGCTGATGCTGGCGCCGGTGAACTTCGATGCCCTGTACGCGCAAGAGCTGCAGCGCATGCAGGAAAGCGGCGAGACCCCGACCGTTCAATAACGGCTCGGATACGCATCGCGGGCAAGCCCGCTCCCACAGGTTTTGCACATTCCTGTGGGAGAGGGCTTGCCCGCGATTGTTTTTGGTCAGACGAA
>NZ_JH635998.1:1779333-1791560 GCF_000257605.1 Pseudomonas sp. R62 | reverse complement strand
TTTGGTCAGACGAAAACTATTTGAAGTCGTTCTGCCGCCACGCTTCGTACACGGCGACCGCCACGGTGTTGGACAGGTTCAGGCTGCGGCAGCCTTCGCGCATCGGCAGGCGCAGGCGCTGTTCGGCGGGCAGGGCGTCGAGCACGTCCGCTGGCAGGCCACGGCTTTCCGGGCCGAACAGAAACGCGTCGCCGGGCACGAACGCGGCATCATGGAACGGCCGCGAACCCTTGGTGGTGAAGGCGAACACACGCGGGTTGCCCAGACTTTCCAGACAACTGGCCAGATCAGCGTGACGCTGTAACGTGGCATATTCGTGGTAGTCGAGACCGGCACGGCGCAGGCGCTTGTCGTCCATCTCGAAACCCAGTGGTTCGATCAAATGCAGGTGGCAGCCGCTGTTGGCGCACAGCCTGATAACGTTGCCGGTGTTCGGCGGAATTTCTGGTTGAAAAAGGATGACGTGAAACATGCACGGCTCCGAAGGTAAAGATGAGCGGCATTCTACGCCGCCTGTGGACAACCGTTCGAAACTATTCCCGCGAGTCATCGGCTCGCTGGCGATTGTCGGCTTGATGATCGGCTTGATGATCGGCCGGCTGACTACGCCGGATCCGAGCGTGCTGGAGCAGGTCGAGGTTACCGATGGCGGCCTGGTGGTGTGGTTCAACAACGAGCCGAAGCTGCACGGCGAGATCATCGACGGCACCGTCGCGCTGCTGTTTCAGGCCGAAGGTCGACCGCAGAAAGGCCAGCTCAGGCTCAACGGCAAGGACGTCAACTGGCGCATGCGCAAGAGTGATGGCGGATTGTTGCTGACGGTGCTGGCAGCGCGTCCGTTGCGGGGCGACTGGGTCGGCAGCGAGGTCGATGATCGCTGGCGACTGGAGATCCGTTTGAGCGAGCCCTAGCGGCACTTCTTCATCACTGGGGCGCGCTCCCACACTTTTTGAGGTCGTTTCCCACTGCGACCGTCTTCCTTTCCCATCTCCAGCACGTGCTCGTGCACGCTATCGTTCGCCCCTACAAACGGCAGGATGCCGAAACCCGTCGTCCCCTTGCAGGAATGCAGGGGGGCGTCTTTTTCAAGGATGAAAATATGCCAGTCAAACCCCCTCGCGGTGGCGGTACCCACGTGGACGCCTCGGGCAGCCCACATCGGTCTGCAGACGTGGACACTTCGCTTCCCGGCCACTCGGGTCGCACAGGCGTCGATGTGGATATTGCTCAGCACCATTTGCTGCCGCGCGCCGGATCATCCACCGACGCCACCCTGGATGCCGTGCCCCCCGCCGCGGCCGTTGTAGTTCGCGCAATCGCGGAGGGTATTGGCCCGACCGCCACCCAGCCTTCGCTGGACAATTACGTCACCAACGCCCGAGCGGTACTTCCACAGGTCAACAGCGAAGGTTTGCGGGTGATCAGTCGGCGAACCTACGCAGACCTGGCCAACGGTGACCTGGTGCCTGTCGCCGTGGATCCTGCGACGGGTTTGTACCGAGCCCGGCGGCCAAGCGAGTTGCTCCCTTCCGGCCCGGTGATGCTGCGCGATGTGGACAGCGGACTCTGGTATGCGCGTGAAGTCGCGGAGCCAACTACCCGGGAACAGATCCGCACCTACCTTCCCGACGCGACCGACGAGGACGCGGATGCCTTCATCGCCCGGTTTGATGACAAGGACGTGGCAGAGCTTGAGCTCAAGCATATCCAGCTTGGGCTTGCGCTATTGGACTCGACGGGTTTTGACCTGCCGATCAGTCGAGGTTCCATTTCATCGGACAACGAGTTTCATGAGGCGCGGAATATGTGGGCGACGTTTCGCCAGGTGTACCGATGGCAAGGCCAGCCCGAGCAGCGCGTCTACCGTGATGGGCGGCTCGTGGGCTTCAACCTGGAAATCGATCTGACGATTTGGCCAGTTGCAAAGCCGCTTTCCTTGAAGTTCGGCTCAGTGGTTTCTCTGACTTTAAGAGGCCGTGGCCGGCTGGATCCGGACGTGTTTTGCGCACAATTTCCCAACCTTGAAAGCCTGACGATTACCAGTCAGGAAATCGGAGTGCAAGGCCGGTTTCAAGGATGGGACGTGATTAATTGGGTGCATTCAAAATTCAGTCTGGATTCGCGCTTTGCCGAGCAATTGAAAAGATTTCCGCGTCTGCAAAGGCTGCACTTGCAGGACTGTGAATTGACGTCTGACTTTTCCGTACGAGGCCTTGCCAGGCTACATGAGCTATGGCTTTGCAATACATTCGAGGCCCCGGTGAATAGCCTCGACATGCAAATGCGGCATCAGGAGCAAGTCACCTTTTTGCAAGTGGCAGCTGACCTCAGAGGGATGACTGAACTGCGAGTGCTGGATCTGAGCCGCACCGGAATACACCTGCTGCCTTCCGGTCTTGAAGCCATCGACGTGGCGTCGAAGCTTGAAGTGTTGAGACTGGGGGGCAATCCGCTTGCGGACAGCCTTTCACTCGAAAACATGACCGCACTGCAGGAGCTGGATCTTTCCAATACGCGATTGCAAAGATTTCCCGAGGGCATTACCGACAGGATTCCCGCAAGAGAACTGAATCTTGCGGACAATCACATCAGGTCGATTCCGGAATCCGTGGAGCTCAGAGCGGGCTTCAATCTCATCGGCAATCCGATTACGGACCCGGCCTCGCTACGGCGGTTGATACGAGCACGTGCCGAGACAGGCACCGATATCTGGCTTGGGCAGGAAAGCAGCGATGGGTCTGCCGATCTCTGGCTACGCAATGTGCCACAGGACCAGATAGCGGAAAAACAAGCGCTGTGGGACAGGCATAACGCCGCAATGCCACTGGCAGTGACCGGCATTCTTCGTCGGCTGAGTCGAACGCCCGAGTTTCACGTCGAACGCCCGCTGCTGCAGCGGCGTGTGTGGTGGTTTCTGGAAATGTATGACCGGGCCGACGCTACTGAGCGGGCGAGGCTCGACGCCATTCTTCATACGGAAACGAGTCCCGGGAGGATGCTGGACCGGCTGGAGAATGAAATCCGCAGCTATGACGCAGGGCGACAGAATCAACCGCTGCACCCTCTGCCCAAGCGTCCGCGTATTGCTTAGGGGGATGCAAACAGCGGGCGGCACGATGCCGACACTACTACCCCCTGCACAAAAGCCGGGGCAACTTTTCAAGGATGAAAAAACATGCCAGTAAAACCACCTCGCGGGGGCAGCACCCACGTTGATACGGATGTCCACACGTTCCCGAAGCGAAGCTCCGACAAGGATTTCATACCGGCGGATGTACCCGTCCGCGATGGCACGGTCCCCTGGGCTGGCCTCGATGATCTGAAGTCGCGAAGCACCAAACCTGGCGACGACGCAGGCCCGGTTGCGATCCTGCCGGCGCCGGTGCTCGAAGTTCGCCCGGCGCCGCACCTTGCTGCAAGCCCCGCTGTCATAAACCGGTCACTGGAGACCTACCGGATAACGTCAGCGATCGAGCTGCCTGATGCTGATAGCGAAGGCTTCAGGATGTACAAAAATCGCTGTTATGTTGACGTACCTGACAGTGGCCTCGTTCTCGTCGCAGTGGATCCGGATACAGGGTGGTATCGCGCTCGACATTCCAGCGAGTTGTTCCCTTCCGGCCCATGGATGTTGCGCGATAGCGAGAGCGGCATCTGGCATCCGCACAGCGACTTCAGCACCCGCACCAACCCCCTGACCGCCAAAAGCCTGGACGGCTTTCATGCCGGGCCGGATCTCAGCGGCGCGCAATCGGGCAGCGACGGCGTGATACGTCACGAAGGCAGGCTCTATGTGGTCATCCATGAACAGGCGTATCAGGTCATGCAGGATCTGGATGCCTCCCGCCCGGAATACAGGGTTTGGCGCCTGGTCAAACCCAACGATCCCGTCGCTGCCGACAGCGCGAATATCTACCGCGCCAGCCTTGGCGGTGAAACCCTGGCTATCACCCGCAGCGAGCAGAACACTTGGGTTTCCATGCTCACCGGTTTGCGCGGTGGGATGGACGGCGGTGCACAGGCGCCTGCCAACCCGTTCAACTTTCACCGCCCCTGGCTCACCGGCGCCGGCCCCTCAGGGGCACAACCGCCGGTTCTGGTTGCGACCACACGGGCGCAGGTCAAACGCTATTTTGCTGACGCGACGGATCAACATGCCGATGATTTCATTGCGCGATATGGAGAAGCGGGGTTGGCGGAAGTGGAACTCAAGCGGCTTCAGTTGGAGTTTCCTCGGTTGGACCGTGAGATCACTGCCTGGGAGACGGGCTACAAAGGCAAGGACAATGCAGAGCGCACGCGCCGGCTGGCAATAGGCGCCAACATGCGCCGATTGTTCAAGTGGCAGGGAGAACACTCGGAAAAAGTCTACCGAGACGGGCGGCTGGTCGGTTTCAAGCTGGAGCTCGACCTGGGAAGTCGGGGCAATCTCGCGCCGCCGGGTTTTTCGGTTCCGCTCAGAGCCGTCGTATCCCTGGTCCTGGAGGGAAGTCCCTCAAGAAGTCTGGGCAATGTGTTCTCGATGCTTTCCCACATTGAAACCCTCGAAGTACGCAGATTCAAAGGCAAGAGTCATGAACTGTTAAGCGAAATCGGTAAATTCCCGGCGTTGAAAGTCCTGACGATGCAGGAAGCCACACTCTGGCTCCCGTCGGTCACTCTTGAACATTTCACGCAACTGACCCGTTTGCGGGAGCTGAGCCTGACGCACTGCAGTATCTGGCCGCCTTTTTCGGTGCGCGGTATGACCGAGTTGCGGGTCTTGCGCGCACGTTCCTGTGGCCTGCGTCGTCCGCCTGACGGGGTGGGTGAATTGCCCGCGGCGTCAAGGTTGGAGGTGCTTGATCTGTTCCATAACCCCGATCTGACAGACGCGCCTGATGTGACTCATATGTCCGCATTGCGAGAGTTGAATCTGGCCCATAGCTACATATCTTCGCCGCCGCCCGGGCTTGATTTGCCCAGCGGTCCGACGCGGCTGGAGAAACTGGATTTGTCGCAAAGCCGGCTGGCTGTGGCGCCTTCACTGCGGGGAATGACGGCGTTGCTGGAGGTCGATCTCAACCGTACTCGTATAAAGAGTTTCCCGGACGGCGTTACATCCGATATTCCCAGGACGCGTCTGGATCTGGCCCATACCGGGATCAGCGCAATTCCTGAAAACATTGAGCTGAGAAAGGGTTTTGACCTCACTGGCAGCCCGATTGCCGACCCCGCTTCTCTGCGACGTCTGATAGCTGTACGTCGGCAGACGGGTAGCGATCTATGGCTGGGAAGAATCGAGGCTGATTTGGGGATCCATCACTGGATGCACCATGTTCCCCAGGCGCGACACGCTGAAAAGTCTGCGCTGTGGGATGCATTTGTCCTTGAAGCGAACTCCGCAATGATGAAACAAATCAGAAATCTGGTGCGTACGCCGGAATTTCAGGTTGAACGGCTGCTTTTGCAGCGCCGGGTCTGGTCGTTTATCGAGCGTTTCCAAAACGCCAGTTACGGTGAGCAAAGAAGTTTGCTGCGTATTGCAACTGATGAAGCCAGCCCTGGAAAAATGCTGGACAGGCTGGAGGAGGAAATAAGGAGGTCTGACCCGACGTGGCAAAACCAGCCCCCACATCATGCGCCCGGGCGCCCGAGACTCGAGTAGGGGCGGGGGCGCTGCAGTGTAAAAGCGGGAATCCCTGACCTGCCTGTATCAGGGTTCCCAAAAGCATGGGCTTCGCTTGCGGCGTCAGCCCGGTGTAAAGAGGGAACCCCCGGCCTGCCTGTACCAAGGATCCCAAAAGGGTGGACTCATCCGTTGCGGTCTGAGCCCGATGTAAAGAGGGGAATCCCCGGCCTGCCTGTACCAAGGTCCCCGAAACGGGTGGTGAAACGAATCACCTGAGATAGGTATTGCAGGGTGCGTGCCAGGTTTTAATTTGCTGAAACAAATAACGCTTTGGGAACGCGAAAGCCCCGGGACTCGGGGCTTTCGCGTTTTTGAATAAAGGGTTTTTCAGGTTTTTCAGGAGTAATTGTGGCGATACGGCTGTGCGCGATCGCGGGTCATTGTGCATTGATGCGGTGCACGGTGGCCCTCACCCTAACCCTCTCCCAGAGGGAGAGGGGACTGACCGAGTTGCCCGGTCAAGTTACGCCGACCTGATCTACCGAGCCGAACTCAGGCCTCGAAACCACCCGAGATTGCTCCCTTCCCCCTCTCCCCCTTGGGGGAGAGGGCTGGGGTGAGGGGGATCGGTCCTGAGTACACGACAACCCTTAAGCGTTAACCCTCTTCCCCCTCATCATCATCCCCACCATCAACCTTCATCCCCAATTCCTTGATCTTGCGCGTCAGGGTGTTCCGGCCCCAACCCAGCAGCACCGCCGCATCACGCCGACGCCCTGCGGTGTGCTTCAAAGCAGTCTCGATCATGATCCGCTCGAACGCCGGCACTGCGCTGTCGAGCAGGCTCGATTGGCCACGGGCTAGGGCCTGATCCGCCCACTGGCGCAGGGCCTGTTCCCAGTTGGTCACTGGCGCCGAATCCTGCGGCAGGTTGAGCAGTTCCGGCGGCAAATCGCTGATGTGCACTTCACGGCCGGAGGCCATGACGGTGATCCAGCGGCAGGTGTTCTCCAGCTGGCGCACGTTGCCCGGCCACGGCAGGTTTTTCAGGTATTCCTCGGTTTCGCTTTTCAGCAGCTTCGGCTCGACCGCCAGTTCCTGCGCGGCGCGGCTGAGGAAGTGCCGGGCCAGGGTCGGGATGTCTTCGCGACGATCCGACAGGCGCGGGATGTGGATGCGGATAACGTTGAGGCGGTGGAACAAGTCCTCGCGGAATTTGCCGGCGTGGACGAGCGTTTCCAGATTCTGGTGGGTTGCGGCGATGATGCGTACATCGACTTTCACCGGCACATGGCCGCCGACGCGGTAGAACTCGCCATCGGCCAACACGCGCAACAGACGCGTCTGGGTGTCCGCCGGCATGTCGCCGATTTCATCGAGAAACAGCGTGCCGCCGTCCGCCTGTTCAAAACGACCGCGACGCAAATTCGCCGCGCCGGTGAACGCGCCTTTCTCGTGGCCGAACAGTTCCGATTCCATCAGATCCTTGGGAATCGCCGCCATGTTCAGGGCAATGAACGGCGAGGCCGCGCGGGGGCTGTGGCGGTGCAGGGCGTGGGCCACCAGTTCTTTACCGGTACCGGATTCGCCGTTGATCAGCACGGTGATGTTGGAGTGGCTCAGGCGCCCGATGGCGCGAAACACTTCCTGCATCGCCGGCGCTTCGCCGATGATTTCCGGGGTGCGGGTCAGCGCAGGCACCACTTCCAGGCCTTGCTGTTCCTGCGCATGCTGGTTGGCGCGTTTGACCAGCGATACCGCCTCATCGACGTCGAAAGGCTTGGGCAGGTACTCGAAAGCACCGCCCTGATAGGAGGCGACAGCGCTGTCCAGGTCGGAGTGAGCGGTCATGATGATGACCGGCAGCCGTGGGTGCTGTTCGCGAATCCGTGCCAGCAGATCCAGGCCACTGGCGCCCGGCATGCGGATATCGGAAATGATCACGTCCGGCTGCTGCCGGGCCAGACGACTCATCACGCCATCGGCGCTGTCGAAGCTCTGGGTGGTCATGCCTTCCTGCTGCAAGGCCTTTTCCAGGACCCAACGGATAGAACGGTCGTCATCGACGATCCACACGGTTTCACTACGGCTCATGTCGATGTGGCTCCTTGTTCCAGTGGCAGGAAGATCGAGAAGGTGGTGTGGCCCGGATGGCTCTCACACTCGATCAGGCCCTGGTGCTGACTGATGATGTTCTGGGTAATGGCCAGGCCCAGCCCGGTACCGTCCGGGCGGCCGCTGACCATCGGAAAGAAAATGGTTTCCTGCAGTTCCGCCGGAATGCCCGGGCCGTTGTCGATGATCTCGATCTTGGTCACCAGACGATGGCGGATGTGGCCGATGGTGAATTGGCGCATGGCGCGGGTGCGCAGGCTGATGCGGCCCAGGCGCAGCTCGTTCTGGCTGCTGATCGCCTGCATCGCGTTGCGCACGATGTTCAACACCGCCTGAATCATTTGCTCGCGGTCGATCAATACGTCGGGAATGCTCGGGTCGTAATCACGCACCAGGGTGATGCAGCCCTGGCTTTCGGCCTCGACCAGATGGCAGACGCGTTCGAGCACTTCGTGGACGTTGCACATGGCCAGCGACGGCAGTTTGTTCGAGCCGAGCATGCGATCGACCAGATTGCGCAGGCGGTCGGCCTCTTCGATGATCACATTGGTGTAATCGCGCAGGCTGTCTTCCGGTAGCTCGCGGGCGAGCAATTGCGCCGCGCCACGGATGCCGCCGAGGGGATTCTTGATCTCGTGGGCGAGGCCGCGCACCAGCATCTTGCTGGTTTCCTGCTTGGACAACTGGGCCTCTTCCTTGGTGATCCGCAGCAGCCGATCACGTGGGTGCACTTCAAGCAAAAGCAAAGTCTCGCCGTTGCTGAGGATTGGCGTCACCGCGTAATCCACGGTCAGCGTCTGGCCGGTGAGGGCGGTGAGCATCGCTTCACGCTTGGTGAAAGGGTGCGCCTGCTCCACCGCCTGACGCAGGGAATTGAGCGCCTCGGGGGATTCGGTGAACAGCTCGCTGATGAACTGGCCGTGACTGCGCTGACCGCTGACCGCCAACAGCATTTCCGCCGCCGGGTTCATGTACTCCAGGCGCAGCTCGGCGTCGAGCAGGATGGTCGCCGTGGTCAGGTTGTCGAGCAGCAAACGGTGTATAGCGTCGCTTATGGTCATCTGGACCCCTTTTGGAGCAAGGCGTGCGCGAGAACAAAGCGCTGATGTCGGGAAAATGCAAAAACCAAACCAAGGCTCCGAAAAGAAGCGTTTAACCCCTGAAACAGGCGTTTGACGCGCGTTTGTATGGCACGAAGCCAGCTCAAACGGGAAGTTTCGAACCAAAATGGGTTGGGTTGTGGGCGAGATGCAGTTTAGTGCACCAATAGGGTGCGCATGCCCGGCAGACGTTAAAAGAAGCGCAGGAATGGGTTTTTCGGTTCGTCAGGTTTGTCCTTGAGCGGGCATTCCGGGCGCACACCATAGTCGTCGGCGACACAGGGTTTGACCTGACGTTTCTGCGCCAGGGAAATGCGCAGCATGTGGAACGGCTGATTGGCGGTGCGTTCCACGGTACGCCCGGCGGCGTCGAGGATTTCGATCGAAAGGCTGTGGCTGCCGCGATCGATATTGCTCAGCGCAAATACCGGGCTGACGCCGGGCTCGCCAGTGGCCTTGCCATCCAGCAGCAAGCGATAACGATGGCCGCTTTGCAGGCCCGGCTCGCTGGTGACGCTGACGATCAGCTCGCCGGCGCTGCTGCGCAAAGTGGCATCAGGCTCCGGGATCAGAATGCGCAGCATGTCGTAGTGAAAGGGCGCTGGTTCGGCGGATTTTTTCGCTGTGGTGATCGGCGCTGCGGTGTTGGCAGGGACACCCATGCGATTGCTTGTCGCGATCGGCACTCGCTTGGCGTTGGCGCGTGGCTGGTCGGTGTAGACGCGGTTGCCCTGTGCGTCGATGTAGGTAAAGACCTCCGCCGAGGCGGGCGTCGACATCAACACCAGGATGAGTGCCAGTCCCGCGCGAATCACGGCGTACGCACCCGTTGCACGGTGAAGACCGCTGGCGGGCTCTGCTGGATGACAGTCTGGCCGTCGATCACTTGCACGGCCAGGCGATGCTCGCCGCGATCGATGTTGACCAGTTGCAGAACCGGCACGTTGCTCGGCTGGCCATAGGGCTGGTCGTCGAGCAGCAGCCTTAATTGATGCGGCGGTTGCAGGCGCGGCTTGATCAGGACGTTGACCGTGAAGGTGCCGTTGTTGGCGCGCAGCGCCTCGTCAGTGGGCAGACCGGCGAGCTCGAGGATTTCATAGGCGTTGCGCGGTGGTTGCGGTTGTTCTGCGGTGGGTGCTTGCGGCGCGCTCGGTGCTTGCGGTTCGACCCGATTGAGCGGTGGCAGCTCGACCGGTTGCGCCTGCACGCCGTCCGGCGGCTGATTGCTGTACGCCGTGTTGCCGTTGGCGTCGGTGTACTTGTAGATCTGCGCGGCGGCGGGCAGGGCGATCAGCAGCAGAATGTAGAGAAACGTGCGACCCATGAAATCGACCGGGATTGGAAACGATGGGTAGCAGCATAGGACAGGTGGGGCGGTTGGCCAAAACCGTTAATAACTGGAATTGAAAAGACTGGTAGCCAAAACACGGATCGTTCCCACGCGAAGCGTGGGAACGATCAATGACACACCGCTTTCGCGAGCAGGCTCGCTCCCACACTGAAAATGCGCTGCGCCGGGCAATAAAAAAGGCCTCCCGAAGGAGGCCTCTTTTGTCACGCCGCTTTACGCAGCGCTACCGGATCAGCAGCTGTAGTACAGCTCATATTCCAGTGGGTGTACGAAGGTGCGAACCTTGATCTCTTCTTCCGATTTCAGCGCGATGTAAGCGTCGATGAAGTCGTCGGAGAACACGCCGCCCTTGGTCAGGAAGGCGCGGCCCTTGTCCAGCTCTTCCAGGGCTTCTTTCAGGCTGCCGCAAACCTGTGGAATCTCTTTCGCCTCTTCAGGCGGCAGGTCGTACAGGTTTTTGTCTGCAGCATCGCCTGGGTGGATCTTGTTCTGGATACCGTCCAGACCGGCCATCAGCAGTGCTGCGAAGGCCAGGTACGGGTTGGCAGCCGGATCCGGGAAGCGTGCTTCGATACGGCGGGCTTTCGGGCTCGACACGTAAGGAATACGGATCGAAGCGGAACGGTTGCGAGCCGAGTAGGCAAGCATTACCGGAGCTTCGAAGCCTGGCACCAGACGCTTGTAGGAGTTGGTCGCCGGGTTGGTGAAGCCGTTCAGGGCCTTACCGTGCTTGATGATGCCGCCGATGAAGTACAGAGCGGTATCGGACAGGCCGGCATAGCCTTCACCTGCGAAGGTGTTCTTGCCATCTTTCCAGATCGACATGTGTACGTGCATGCCCGAACCGTTGTCGCCGTACAGTGGCTTCGGCATGAAGGTCGCGGTGCGGCCGTAAGCGTCGGCAACGTTGTGCACAACGTATTTCAGGGTCTGAACTTCGTCGGCCTTCTTCACCAGGGTGTTGAACTTGACGCCGATTTCGTTCTGGCCGGCAGTTGCCACTTCGTGGTGGTGAACTTCAACCGACTGACCCATTTCTTCCAGTGCGTTGCACATGGCGGTACGGATTTCGTGGTCGTGGTCGAACGGTGGAACCGGGAAGTAGCCGCCTTTCACGCCTGGACGGTGACCCTTGTTGCCGCCTTCGATGTCCTGGTCGGACATCCACGAACCTTGCTCGGAGTAGATCTTGAACATCGAGCCGGAGATGTCCGACTTGAATTTCACCGAGTCAAAAATGAAGAACTCAGGCTCCGGACCGGCGAATACGGTGTCACCGATACCGGTGGCTTTCAGGTGCTCTTCGGCGCGCTTGGCGATCGCACGTGGGTCGCGATCGTAGCCCTGCATGCTCGAAGGCTCGATGATGTCGCACACCAGAATCAGGGTTGGGTCTTCGGTGAACGGATCGAGTACGGCAGTTTCGTCGACCGGCATCAGGATCATGTCGGAGGCTTCGATGCCTTTCCAGCCGGAGATGGAGGAACCGTCGAACATCTTGCCGACTTCGAAGAAGTCGTCATCCAGCGCATCGCGAGCCGGCATGGTCACGTGGTGCTGAGTGCCTTTGGTGTCCGTGAAGCGCAGATCAATCCACTTGACGTCATGATCTTTGATGAGTTGAACCGACTTCGACATAGTGTCCTCCGGGTGAATTAGGGCGGGTAGTGGATGCCCTTAATAATGGTGATGCCGGCGCGAATACTCTGCCAAGGCAACCTGCCTCACAAGGGAGCAAATTGCATGCCAGTGCCCCAGCATGGGTTTTTTGCCCCAAATTCACGCTTATTAAGGCGTGCGAGGTACTGAATCGACAAATCCCGCCCCTTAATGTTGCGTTTAAATTCAGAAATGACCTGTTTTGGTGCAAGCAAAACCTTCTGCACATTAACTGGTTAAACCTTGAGCAATTTCCGCTATAATCCGCGCCCCCCTTTTTCGGCTGGCCGTTCGCGCGCTGTTTTCATGAAACTTATCGTAAAAGTCTTCCCCGAGATCACCATCAAAAGCCGACCTGTCCGGACGAAATTCATCCGCCAGTTGGCCAAGA
>NZ_JH635998.1:1767818-1778626 GCF_000257605.1 Pseudomonas sp. R62 | reverse complement strand
AGCGCCTGACCTGCGTGCCGGGTATCGCGCACTTTCTGCAGATCGACGAGTACCCGCTGGGCGACTTCGACGACATCACCGAGAAGTGCAAACAGCACTACGGCGATGCGCTGGCCGGGAAGATTTTCTCGGTGCGCTGCAAGCGCGCAGGCAAGCATGCGTTCAGCTCGATGGACGTGGAAAAATACGTCGGCAGCAAGCTGCGTCGTGAGTGCGGTGCGGCCGGAATCGACCTTAAAGCGCCGCAAATCGAAGTCCGTATCGAAGTTCGCGACAAACGGTTGTTCGTGATTCACAGCCAGCACAACGGCATCGGCGGCTACCCGCTGGGTGCGCTGGAGCAGACGCTGGTATTGATGTCCGGCGGCTTCGATTCGACCGTGGCGGCTTACCAGATCATGCGTCGCGGCCTGATGGCGCACTTCTGCTTCTTCAATCTCGGCGGGCGTGCCCACGAATTGGGCGTGATGGAAGTCGCGCACTTCATCTGGAAGAAGTACGGCAGCTCGCAACGCGTGCTATTTGTCAGTGTGCCGTTCGAGGAAGTGCTGGGCGAAATTCTCGGCAAAGTCGATAACAGTCATATGGGCGTGGTTTTGAAGCGTATGATGTTGCGCGCCTCGTCCGAGATCGCCGAACGCCTGCACATCGATGCACTGGTGACCGGTGAAGCGATCTCCCAGGTGTCGAGCCAGACGCTGCCGAACCTGTCGGTGATCGACTGCGTGACCGACAAACTGGTGCTGCGACCGCTGATCGTCGCGCACAAGCAGGACATCATCGACACCGCCAACGAGATCGGCACCGCCGATTTCGCCCGGCACATGCCGGAATATTGCGGCGTGATTTCGGTCAACCCCAAGACTGCCGCCAAGCGGGGCCGGGTTGAGCACGAAGAGAAAGAATTCGACATGGCGGTACTCGAGCGTGCGCTCGCCAACGCCAAACTGGTGCCGATCGATCGGGTAATCGACGAGTTGGGCCAGGATTTGCAAATTGAAGAAGTCAGCGAAGCGCTGGCCGGTCAGATCGTCATCGACATCCGCCACCCGGATGCCGCCGAGGATGACCCGCTGGAACTCGCCGGCATAGAGGTACAGACGATGCCGTTCTATGCAGTGAACGCACGTTTCAAGGAACTGGACCCTACTCGCCAGTACCTGCTGTATTGCGACAAAGGCGTGATGAGTCGCCTGCATGCCCACCATTTGCTCAGTGAGGGGCATGCCAATGTGCGCGTTTATCGACCGAGCTAAGTGCCCGGGGCTGTTTGCCTGTGGCCTGCGTCACCGGCCCCCCGACACCGCCGTCAAGCTGTAACGGCCATGCCGGACACTACTGCTAATCGCTGCCATGACTTGTCAGCAAACCGAATCCTCTGATCGAGATACACAAGTGATCGAAAATCTACGCAACATCGCCATCATTGCCCACGTTGACCACGGTAAAACCACCCTGGTAGACAAACTCCTGCGTCAATCCGGCACCCTGGAGCGCAACGAGCTCAACGACGAGCGCGTGATGGACTCCAACGACCAGGAAAAAGAGCGCGGTATTACCATTCTGGCGAAGAACACCGCCATCAACTGGAACGGCTACCACATCAACATCGTGGACACCCCGGGCCACGCCGACTTCGGCGGCGAAGTTGAACGCGTAATGTCGATGGTCGACTCCGTTCTGCTGCTGGTTGACGCTCAAGACGGCCCTATGCCGCAAACCCGTTTCGTGACCAAGAAGGCTTTCGAAGCCGGCCTGCGTCCAATCGTGGTGATCAACAAGGTTGACCGTCCAGGCGCACGTCCGGACTGGGTTCTGGACCAGATCTTCGACCTGTTCGACAACCTCGGTGCGACCGAAGAACAACTGGACTTCCAGGTTGTTTACGCTTCGGCCCTGAACGGTATTGCCGGTCTGGACCACACCGCCATGGCGGAAGACATGACTCCGCTGTACCAGGCGGTAGTCGACCACGTTCCGCCTCCGGCCGTTGACCGTGACGGTCCGTTCCAGATGCAGATCTCCGCTCTGGACTACAACAGCTTCCTGGGTGTTATCGGTGTTGGCCGTATCGCTCGCGGTCGCGTCAAGCCGAACACCCCGGTTGTCGCTATCAGCGCCGACGGCAAGCGCCGCAACGGTCGTATCCTGAAGCTGATGGGTCACCACGGTCTGCACCGCATCGACGTTGACGAAGCAGCTGCCGGCGACATCGTCTGCATCAGCGGCTTCGACGAGCTGTTCATCTCCGACACTCTGTGCGATATCAACACCGTCGAGGCGATGAAGCCGCTGACCGTTGACGAGCCAACCGTTTCCATGACCTTCCAGGTAAACGACTCGCCATTCTGCGGTAAAGAAGGCAAGTTCGTGACCTCCCGTAACATCAAGGATCGTCTGGACAAAGAGCTGCTGTACAACGTTGCACTGCGCGTTGAAGAAGGCGACTCGGCTGACAAGTTCAAGGTGTCCGGCCGTGGTGAGCTGCACCTCTCGGTACTGATCGAAACCATGCGTCGCGAAGGCTTCGAGCTGGCCCTGGGCCGTCCTGAAGTGATCATCCGTGAAGTTGACGGCGTGAAGCAGGAACCGTTCGAAAACGTCACCATCGACATCCCTGAAGAATCCCAGGGCAAGGTCATGGAAGAGATGGGTCTGCGTAAGGGCGACCTGAGCAACATGGTGCCGGATGGCAAGGGCCGTGTTCGTCTGGAATACAACATCCCTGCTCGCGGTCTGATCGGTTTCCGTAACCAGTTCCTGACCCTGACCAACGGTGCTGGCATCCTGACCTCGATCTTCGACCGTTACGCTCCAGTGAAGTCGGGCCACATGTCCGGCCGTCAGAACGGCGTTCTGGTTTCGGTTGAAACCGGCAAGGCTCTGACCTACTCGCTGGAAACCCTGCAGGCTCGTGGCAAGCTGTTCGTAGAACACGGCCAGGAGATCTACAACGGTCAGATCGTTGGTCAGAACAGCCGCGACAACGACCTGGGTGTCAACCCAACCAAAGGCAAGAAGCTCGACAACATGCGTGCTTCGGGTAAAGACGAAACCATCGCTCTGGTCCCACCTGTTCGCTTCACCCTGGAACAGGCTCTGGAATACATCCAGGAAGACGAGCTGTGCGAAGTTACGCCTAAGTCGATCCGTCTTCGCAAGAAGATCCTCGACGAAAGCGAGCGTACCCGCGCTGCGAAGAAAGCCAAGGCGTAATCCAGCCCTGGAATAAAAAACGCCCCCGGTCGCGAGACCGGGGGCGTTTTTGTTTGTCTGGGGTTTAGGCGATCTTTGTGCTGGCCTCATCGCTGGCAAGCCAGCTCCCACAGGGTTTTGTGGGCGTATTGATCGTTCCTACGCAGAGCGTGGGAACGATCAGGCGCGATCAAAATTTGTCGATGGCCCGGAAATTCTGCACCCGCTCGACTTCTTTCGGCTTATAAGCGCAATACCCCGGCCGCGGCCCGATCTTGGGGTGGTTGCGGCAGGTGTCCGGGCGCTTGTCATAAATGGTGCACAGGCGCGTTTTACGATCCAGGTAATAGCAGTCGTTGTTGCTCATGCGCTGCAGGGTGAAGATTCCCGACTTCTGATTGAAGCGCTCGACCAGACCTTCCTTTTGCAGACGCTTGGCGATGTTCTTTGGCGGATCGCCCAGTTCGAACTCGTCGACCACACCGATGCGCACCAGATCCTTGATCTTCACTTCGACGGGCAGCGTGCAGCAGCTGGACATGCACGAGCCGCACATCGGTGCCGAATATTTGGCCCACGTATCGAGACGATCAATCTCGGCGGCGGCGATCAGGTTGGGCTTCATCATCGGGAGTTACCAGGCGTGTATGCATCAGGGCGCGCGATCATACCGGGAGCGGTGGAATTTTGAACAACCTTTCGCCGGATATTTTCGCAGCGGCCGCATTTTGCCCGACAGGACGGCACGGCCCCTGCATTCATTGGCTCATCCGCCAGGGTTATGTCGCACTGGCGCACAGTCCGCGCAAATACTGCCGAACCAGAGCCGTTACCGCCGGTCAGACCGTCTAGGCTCAGAAAATTCCCGCTCGCTCGAGGTCCTGTTGATGACTCAAGAACCACTAGTTCGCGAAGCAGAGGTGGCCGCGTTCCGCGACGCCGTCCTGACCAAACTCACCTACGCCGTGGGCAAAGACCCCGATCACGCCTTCGACCATGACTGGTTCGAAGCCATCGCCCTGGCTGCGCGTGATCACATGGTCGAACACTGGATGGACCACACCCGACAGATCTATCGCAAAGGCCAGAAGCGGGTTTATTACCTCTCGCTGGAATTTCTCATCGGCCGTTTGCTCTACGACAGCCTGAGCAACCTCGGCCTGCTCGACGTCGCCCGTGAAGCGCTGACCGAACTGGGCGTCGATCTGGAGCGCATCCGCCTGCTGGAGCCCGATGCAGCGCTGGGCAATGGCGGCCTCGGTCGTCTGGCGGCGTGCTTCATGGAAAGCATGTCGACCCTTGGCATCGCCGGTCATGGCTATGGCATTCGTTATGAGCATGGCTTGTTCCGCCAGGCGATTGTCGATGGCTGGCAACAGGAGCAGACCGAACACTGGCTGGATTTCGGCAACCCTTGGGAATTCGAACGGCCGGAAGTGGCCTACCCGATCGGCTTCGGCGGCAGCGTCGAAACCGTCACCGATGCCTCCGGCAAGACTCGTCAGGTCTGGTCGCCGGCGGAAACCGTGCGCGCCATTGCTTATGACACGCCGGTGGTCGGCTGGCGCGGAGCGAGCGTCAACACTCTGCGCCTGTGGCGTGCCCGCGCCATGGAAGACCTGCACCTGGAACGCTTCAACGCCGGTGACCACCTGGGCGCCGTGGCGGAAGTGGCCCGCGCTGAAAGTATCTCCCGCGTCCTTTATCCGGCCGACAGCACCGAAGCCGGGCAAGAACTGCGCCTGCGTCAGGAATACTTCTTCGTCGCCGCCTCGCTGCAGGATCTGCTGCGCCGTCACCGCAACATGCACACCTCGGTGCTGACCCTGGGTGATCACGCGGCGATCCAGCTCAACGACACTCACCCGTCAATCGCCGTGGCAGAACTGATGCGCCAACTGGTCGACGTCTACGACGTCGCGTGGGACGCAGCATGGCAAGTCACCGTCGACACGCTGTCGTACACCAACCACACGCTGCTGCCGGAAGCGCTGGAAACTTGGCCGGTCGGGCTGATGGAACGCATGCTGCCACGGCACATGCAGATCATTTACCTGATCAACGCGCAGCACATCGATTCGCTGCGGGCCAAGGGTATTCATGACTTCGACGTGTTGCGCGCGGTGTCGCTGATCGAAGAAGACAACGGCCGCCGGGTGCGCATGGGCAACCTCGCGTTCCTCGGTTCGCACAGCGTCAACGGCGTGTCCGGTCTGCATACGCAGCTGATGCGCAAAACCGTATTCGCCGAACTGCACAAGCTCTATCCGGAGCGGATCAACAACAAAACCAACGGCATCACGTTCCGCCGCTGGTTGTATCAGGCCAACCCGGAACTGACTTCGATGCTGGTCGATGCCCTCGGCCCAGACCTGCTCGATCATCCTGAAGAGCGCCTGCTCGAACTCGAGCCGTTCGCCGAGAAAACCGCGTTCCGCAAAGCCTTCGCCGAGCAGCGTTTGCACAGCAAGAAGGCGCTGGCCTATCTGATTCACGAGCGCCTCGGGATCGCGGTCAACCCGGCGGCGATGTTCGACGTGCAGGTCAAACGTATCCACGAATATAAACGCCAGCTGCTCAACCTGATGCACACCGTGGCGTTGTACCAGGCGATTCGTGCCGAGCCGGAAGTCGACTGGGTGCCACGGGTGAAGATCTTTGCCGGTAAAGCGGCGGCGAGTTATCACCAGGCCAAGCTGATCATCAAGCTGACCAATGACATCGCACGCGTAGTGAACAACGACCCGACCGTGCGTGGCCTGCTGAAAGTGGTGTTCCTGCCCAACTACAACGTCAGCCTGGCCGAGAGCATCATCCCGGCGGCGGACTTGTCCGAGCAGATTTCCACCGCCGGTTTCGAGGCGTCGGGCACCAGTAACATGAAGTTCGGCCTCAACGGCGCGCTGACCATCGGCACCCTCGACGGTGCCAACGTGGAAATGTGCGAGCGCATCGGTGCCGAGCACATGTTCATCTTCGGTCTCAGTGCGCAACAGGTTGAGGCGCGTAAACAGAACCATGAGTTCAGCGCCGTACCCGACATCGCCGCCTCCCATCGTTTGAACGATGTGCTGCAAGCGATTCGCAGCGGTGTGTTCTCGCCGGACGACACTTCGCGTTATACCGGCCTGATCGACTCGTTGATCGACTATGACCGCTTCCTGGTCTGCGCCGATTTCGACTCCTATTGGGAAGCGCAGAAGCGTGTCGATGCGCACTGGCATGACTCGCAGAACTGGTGGCGTTCGGCGGTGCTCAACACCTCGCGGATGGGCTGGTTCTCTTCCGACCGGACGATTCGCGAGTACGCCACGGATATCTGGAAAGCGCTGGAGTAACTTTCTCCGACAAATCTGCGCAAGGCCCAGCGTTTGTTGGGCCGGATCGATATACTGAGCGCCGGTTAAAAGGCATCAATCACCGCCGTACCCTGTGGGAGCGAGCCTGCTCGCGAAGCGATCGTCGACTTAAACAGAAATGTTGGCTGACAATCCGCCTTCGCGAGCAGGCTCGCTCCCACACGGTTTGTGCCTAGACTGAAGCCATCGCCGGACTCGCCCCGCCCTGGGGCTGCTTAGGGATATCGACCATGCAATGGATGTTCATGTTGATCGGGCTGGTGCTCGGTGGACTGCTCGACGAGTCGTTCAGTGGCGCGCTGTTGGGTGCGCTGCTGGGGCTGGTCATCGGCCAGGCGCTGCGCATTGCGCGCCTTGGCTCGCAGGCGGCGGAGCAACAGCGTCAACTCGAGCAGGTGCGCGAAGCCTTGCAAGGCGTGGCTCAGCGGCTGTTTGTGCTGGAGGGTTCGCCCTCGCATGCGCCCGCGCCGTCACCTGAAGCCGAGCCAGTCGCCGCACCCGTCGACGTGGCTGAGCAGGCAGCCCCGACCCCTGAACTGATCTGGGAACTGCCTCCCGAACTCGAACCGATTTCCGCCGTCGCCCGCGAAACCAGCCAGCCGCTGCCGGCGGATGTCTGGCGCGCCGAACCGGCTCCCGTTGCACCACCGCAAAAACCCGCCGAACCCCGTGGCCCGAACCTGATCGAACGCGGCATCAGCGCTGCGCGCAACTGGCTGTTTGGCGGCAATACAGTGCTGCGCGTCGGTGTGGTGCTGCTGTTTTTCGGTCTGGCATTTTTACTGCGTTACGCCACCGAAGGCATGGTGGTGCCGATCGAGTTGCGGTACGCCGGCGTCGCGGCAGCGGCGTTGGCTCTGCTTGCGCTGGGCTGGTGGTTGCGCCGACGCAACAGCAACTATGCATTGATGCTGCAAGGCACCGGGATCGCGGTGTTGTACCTGACGGTGTTTGCGGCGATGCGTCTGCATCCGTTGCTTGATCCGTCCGCAGCACTCGGTTTGCTGGTCGCGGTGACGGTGTTCTCGGCCATTCTGGCGATTACCCAGGACGCGCTGGGGCTGGCCGCAGCGGCAGCGTTGGGCGGTTTCGCCGCGCCGATTCTCACTTCTACCGGCGAAGGCAATCACGTCGCACTGTTCAGCTATTTCGCTCTGCTCAACGCGGGCATTCTTGCTATCGCCTGGTTCAAGGCTTGGCGCCTGCTCAACCTGATCGGTTTCGTCGGCACCTTCGGTATCGGTTTCGCCTGGGGCCTGCGTTCCTACACGCCGGAAGTGCTGTGGAGCACCGAGCCGTTCCTGATTGTGTTTTTCCTCATGTACCTCGCCATCGGCCTGCTGTTCGCCCGGCGCAAATTGCGCGACTTGCCGAATGCTCCGGCGGAGGCTGATCGCGAGGCGCTGCTGCAATGGTCGGCACGCAAGGGTGATTACGTCGACGGCACCATGCTGTTCGGCCCGCCGATCATTGGCTTCGGTCTGCAGTTTGCGCTGGTGCAGCACCTCGAATTTGCGGCGGCGTTCAGCGCGTTGGCGCTGGGCATGATCTATATGGCGCTGGCCAAAGTTTTGATGGGCGGGCGCGCGATGCTGCTGGGCGAAACCTGCCTGGCGCTGGGAGTGATTTTCGCCAGCCTGGCGATTCCGCTGGGGCTCGATGCGCGCTGGACTTCTGCGGCGTGGGCCGTGGAAGGCGCAGGGATTTTCTGGCTTGGTTTACGTCAGCATCGACCGTTTGCCCGGGCCTTTGCCTTACTGCTGCAACTGGGGTCGGCGCTGGCATTTCTCAGCCAGTTGCAGCCCGGCGAGAGCAGCCTGCTCGACGGCGCACCGCTGGGCGCGCTGATGCTTGGCGCCGCGTTGCTGTTCAGTTTCTTCCAACTGCGCAAGGCTACGCCCGAGCAAACATTGCCGTGGGAAAGGCAAGGCCTGCCGCTGCTGGCGTGTCTGGGCCTGACGTTCCTGTATCTGCTGGCACCGTTGTTCCTGTTCATCCAGGGCACGGCAATCAGTTGGGCCTTGGCCGGTTTGGCAACGTTGTTTGTCGGCTTGCGGATTCAGTCACGTACATTCCTGTTCACCTCATTCGCCGTGCAGTTGCTGGGCGGCGCGTTGTTCCTGCTGCGCCTGCAAACTGCCGGTGAAGATTCGGCGGCGGTGTTCAGCGCTGGCTGGAGCGGCTTGCTCAGTGCGTCCTTGATCGGACTGGCCTTGATTGGCGGCATGCTGCTCGCGGCTCGCGATGAGATGGTGCGCGGCGATGTGCGTTTGCTGCGCGGCTTGTCGGTGGTGTTGCTGGCGGGGTTGGTGCTGATCAATCTGGCGGTGCTGTTCGTGCTGCCGTGGCAAACCGCGAGCGCGGTGTGGGCGGCCAGCGGTTTGCTGATCATCTGGCTGAGCCTGTACCTGCAACAGCGTCTGAGTTTCGTTTTCGGGCTGCTGTTGCAGGTGATCGGCGGCGCAGCGTTTCTGCTCGCCGGCACCGAATGGCTCGGGCCGCTGTCCAGCGAAGGGCTGAAACCGTTGGCCCATGGCGGCTTCTGGACACCGCTGGTGCTGGGGCTGGCCGCGCTGATCGGCGCGTGGCGCTTGCAATTGGGCAACCATGCCACGGCTTTTGATGCCTTGAGTTTGCAGCGCTTGTCGCAAGTGCTGCTGGTCTGGGGCGCCGGTTGGTGGACGCTGGCGTGGGGCAGCGAGATTCTGCGTTTCGCTTCGCCGAACCTGCAAGGCACATTGTTGCTGCTGGTCGCTGCGATCAGTGTGGCGCTGTGGACGCTGTTGTCACTGCGCTTGAAATGGCCGGCGCTGGGGTTGCTCTGCACCTTACTGATTCCTGCGGCGGCGCTGGTTTTGCTCGGCGCTTGGCATTCGCGCTACCACCCGGCCGCCGACTTCGGCTGGCTGGCGTGGCCGGCGCTGTTCGTGGTGCACTTCTTCAGCCTGCGCCGCTTGGCGTCGATGTTGCCGGCGCGCGCATTGAGCGTGGCCCATGTGCTCGGTTGCTGGCTGCTGATTGGCGTGCTGGCGCTGGAGTTGCGTTACGGCCTGCTGTTGTTGTCCGAGCAGTACAACGCGTGGCGCTGGCTGGGCTGGGCGATTCTGCCGAGCCTCTATCTGTTGCTGATGGCTGTACCCCGAACGTGGCCGTGGCCGGTGGCCGCATTTGCTCGTGAGTACCGCTTGTATGCGGCGGCACCGCTGGCGGTGCTGATGCTGGCGTGGTTCTGGCTGGCCAATGGCGTCAGCGATGGCAATGCCGAACCGTTGCCTTACGTGCCGCTGCTCAACCCATTGGAGCTGGGGCTGCTGTTTGCGCTGTTCGGCGTTTATGTCTGGTCGCGCAGCGCCGTTGCGCAGTTGTCGATCCGTCAGGATCATGCCGACCACGCCACGCAACTGATCGCCGGGGTTTCGCTGTTCGCCTTCTGCACTGCGCTGGTCACCCGCGCGGCGCATCACTGGGCCGGCATCCCGTTCGAGCTTGATCAACTGCTCGCGTCGATGCTGGTGCAGGCCGGCCTGTCGATCGTCTGGACGTTGATGGCGCTGGGGCTGATGATCGGCGGCCATCTGCGCCATCGCCGCGAAGTGTGGCTGATCGGCGCGGCGCTGATTGCGCTGGTGGTGGCCAAACTGATTTTTGTCGAACTGAGCAACCGTGGCGGCCTCGCCCGGATCGTCTCGTTTATCGGTGTCGGCGTATTGCTGCTGGTGGTCGGCTACTTCGCGCCGCTGCCACCCAAGCGCGTCGAGGCTGAACCGGCGGCGGACAAACCCGCGCCGGAAACCGAAGGAGTTGCATCTTGAGTCGCATGCTGAATCTGGGGTGGTTGGCGCTGGGCGTGGTGATGGTCGCTGGCGCTCAGGAAAAACCGGCGGACTTCGCCACGCAAGTGCCGTTGACGGTGAGCGGCAATGGCCCGTGGTATCGCCTCGACCTGCCGCTGAGCGCGCAATTGCAGGCGCGCCAGACCGATCTCAGCGACCTGCGTGTGTTCAACGCCGCCGGCGAAGCGCAGGCCTACGCCTTGGCTCGCGAATCGGCGCAGACCCGCGACGACGGCAAGCTGCACGAGGTCAAATGGTTCCCGCTGTACAACGCTGCCGACGCCAGCGAGCGTGCGCCGAATGTGCGCGTGCAGTCGACCACCAACGGCACCCTGGTCGAAGTGCAACCGTCCTCGCAACTGGAGGCGGGCGAAGAAGTGCTGCGCGGCTGGCTGCTCGATGCCAGTGCGATCAAGGCACC
>NZ_JH635998.1:1766803-1767523 GCF_000257605.1 Pseudomonas sp. R62 | reverse complement strand
GCAGTTGCCGATGGGGCTGAATGTCGAGCGGGTGCAGATTGAGCTGAAGCAGCCGAACAGTCTGGCGCCGGTGACGTTGGCAGGCCGGCGCGAGAGCAACTTGCCGTGGCAGACGCTGAGCAGCGGTTTGTTGTATCGCCTGAGCCAGAACAATCAGGACGTGGTGCAGAACGAAATCCCGCTGTCCGGGCAGACCGTGCAGCAACTCAAGCTGACCGTGGATGAGCGCGGCGGCGGTCTGGGTGAGCAGGCGCCGGACCTGAAATATGCGGTGCGCGCCACGCAAGTGATCTTCCTCGCCCGGGGCGAAGGGCCGTACAGTCTGGCCTTGGGCAATGCCACCGTGAAAACGGCGAACCTGCCGCTGGCAACGTTGATTCCGGACTTCAAACCAGAAAAGCTGGCGAGCCTGGGCAAGGCGACGGTGCAGGGCGAAGCGGTGGCCACGCAAACTTCGGCGGCGACGACGGCTGCGGTGGCCGGGACCAACTGGAAGAAGTTCGGGCTGTGGGCGGTGTTGCTGCTCAGTGTGGTGTTTCTCGGGGCGATGGCGTTCAGCCTGTTGCGCAAGCCGCCAGCCAATACCTGAGCATGGCCGGCGCTGCGCGCCAATCGCTGGCAAGCCAGCTCCCACAGTGACTCGGTCGTTCACATATTTTGTGTACACCACACATCCTGTGGGAGCTGGCTTGCCAGCGATGGCGGCCGGTCAAACAACAA
>NZ_JH635998.1:1755318-1766783 GCF_000257605.1 Pseudomonas sp. R62 | reverse complement strand
ATTTTGTGTACACCACACATCCTGTGGGAGCTGGCTTGCCAGCGATGGCGGCCGGTCAAACAACAAAATCATCAAACTGCCGCTATCACTCAATCACCACCCGCCCCATTTCCAACTACGCTCAAGCTGACACCTGAACTCTCCACCAACAATCACGTCTCATACAGGCAAATACACCCAGGCGCACGTTAGCCGGCGTCTTCGCTCGCTAGGTTTTCAGACTCCCTGTAAACTGCGCGGGTTTTCCGCCCCCCATTCCACCGGAGCCGTCCATGTCCCGCGTTACCTTGAGTCGCTATTTGATTGAGCAGACCCGCAGCAACAACACTCCTGCCGATCTGCGCTTTTTGATCGAAGTGGTAGCGCGTGCCTGCAAGGAGATCAGCCACGCCGTGTCCAAAGGCGCCCTGGGTGGTGTTCTGGGCAGCATGGGCACCGAGAACGTGCAAGGCGAAGTGCAGAAGAAGCTCGACGTGATCTCTAACGAGATCCTGCTCGAAGCCAACGAATGGGGCGGTCACCTGGCCGGCATGGCGTCCGAAGAAATGGACAACGCCTACCAGATCCCGGGCAAATACCCGAAAGGCGCATACCTGCTGGTCTTCGACCCACTGGACGGCTCGTCGAACATCGACATCAATGCCCCGGTCGGCACGATCTTCTCGGTACTGCGTTGCCCGAACGAATACCTGAGCCAGAACGAGCCGCTGAACGAAAAAGCCTTCCTGCAGCCAGGCACCCAGCAAGTGGCCGCCGGTTACGCCATCTACGGCCCGCAGACCATGCTGGTGCTGACCCTGGGCGACGGCGTCAAAGGCTTCACCCTCGATCGCGAAATGGGCAGCTTCGTCCTGACTCACGAAGACATCACCATTCCTGAAACCACCCAGGAATTCGCCATCAACATGTCCAACCAGCGTCACTGGGAAGCCCCGGTGCAGCGTTATGTCGGTGAGCTGCTGGCCGGTGAAGAAGGCCCGTTGAAGAAGAACTACAACATGCGTTGGGTCGCGGCGATGGTTGCCGACGTCCACCGCATCCTGACCCGTGGTGGTCTGTTCATGTACCCGCGCGACAGCCGCGAGCCGTCGAAACCGGGCAAGCTGCGCCTGATGTATGAAGCCAACCCGATGTCGTTCCTCGTCGAACAAGCCGGCGGCGCGTCCACCGACGGTCACCAGCGTATTCTCGACATCCAGCCGGAAGGCCTGCACCAGCGCGTTGCAGTGTTCCTCGGTTCGAAAGAAGAAGTCGCCCGCGCCACGGCGTACCACAAGGAATAAACCATGCACGCGCCCTGGCAGCCGTTGCTCGACTGGTGGTTCGGACACGCCGAATCAGCCAGCGAAGTAGCGGCCGAAAAGGGCAAGTTGTGGTTCGGCAAGCGAAACAGCCAAGACCTCGAAGCGCAGACGCGTTTCGGGGTCTTTGTCGATCAGGCCCTGGCCGGTGAATTGACCGAGTGGACGCAATGTCCCGAAGGCTGGCTGGCGGTGGTGCTATTGCTCGATCAGCTGCCACGCATGATCTATCGCGACACCCCCAAAGCGTTTTCCGGTGATCTGCGCGCACAGAAGCTCGTCGCCCAAGGCATTGCAGCGGATTTCGATCGGCAGTTGAAACCGATTCAGCGGGTATTCATTTATCTGGTATTCGAACACTGCGAAAACCTCGCAGTGCAGAACGAAGCCGTTTCCAGATTTATTGAATTGGTGGCTGAACAGCCAGAGTCGGAGCGGGCGGTGTTTGCCGATAACCTGGACTATGCCGAGCGGCATCGGAAGGTGATTGCGCAGTTTGGAAGATTTCCGCACCGCAATTCGGTGTTGGGGCGGAAGTCTACGACTGAGGAATTGGAGTTTCTGTCCAGGCCCGGTTCAAGATTCTGAATCTTCAGTGCGGCTTATGCCGCTTTCGCGAGCAGGCTCGCTCCCACAATTGAAATGCATTCCACTGTGGAAGCGAGCCTGCTCGCGAAGAGGCCTGAGGCCGCAGCTTAAATCCTGAAGCTGCCGACCAGATGCTTCAACCGCGCGGCTTGCTGCTCAAGGTCCGAACAGGCGCGCAACGTTGCCTGCAAGTTCTCTACCCCTTCCTGATTCAGCGTGTTGATCTCGTTGATATCAACGTTGATCGACTCGACCACGGCGGTCTGTTCTTCGGTCGCGGTGGCCACCGACTGGTTCATGCCATCGATTTCGCCGATGCGCTGGGTCACGCTGCCCAAGCGCTCGCCGGCCTGGTTGGCGATGCCGACGCTGCTTTCGCTCTCGCGCTGGCTCTCGGTCATGATGGTTACTGCCTGACGTGCGCCGACCTGCAGCTCTTCGATCATCTTCTGTACTTGCTGCGCCGAATCCTGGGTGCGGTGCGCGAGGTTGCGCACCTCGTCGGCGACCACGGCGAAACCGCGCCCGGCTTCACCGGCGCGCGCGGCTTCGATGGCGGCGTTGAGTGCGAGCAGGTTGGTCTGCTGGGAGATGCTGGTGATCACTTCGAGAATCTGGCCGATGTTCACCGTGTTGCTGTTAAGGGTTTCGATGTTGCCGCAGGAATCGCTGATCTTTGCCGACAGCTGTTGCATGGCGTGGATGGTTTTATCCACCACCTGCTGGCCGTCGACCGCGAGGCTGCGCGCATCGCTGGAATGCTGCGAGGCGAGGGCGGCGTTCTGGGCGATTTCCTGAGCGGCGGCGCCTAGCTGATTGATCGCGGCGGCGACGCTGTTGGTGCGGCTGGCCTGCTGGTCGGAGTTGTACATCGACGAGTTCGAGGCAGCGACCACACGCAGGGCGACTTCGTTGACCTGGCCGGTGGCCGAGGACACTTCGCGGATCGACGTATGAATGCGTTCGACGAAGCGGTTGAACGAAGTGCCCAGCGCGCCGAATTCATCGTTGCCGTGAATCACCAGACGCTTGGTCAGGTCGCCTTCGCCTTCAGCGATGTCATGCATCGCGCGGCCCATGGTCAGCAGTGGCTGCATCAGCACGCGAATCAGCATGCCGAGCAGGCCGATGATGATCAGCACCGCGATGACCATGGCGATCAGCGCCGAGGTGCGGAATTCGCTGAGCATCGAGAACGCGGTGTCTTTATCGAGCACCAGCGCCACGTACCAGTCAGCCGATGGCACTCCGTTGACGCGAGTGAAGGAAATCAACTGGGTCTTGCCGTCGAACTCGACTTCTTTCAGGCCCGGGCTGACTTGAGGCGCGCCGTTCGGATAGGCCTCGGCGAGGGTCTTGAGCACCAGTTTGCTGTCCGGGTGAATCAGAATCTTGCCTTCGGCGCTGACGATGAACGCATGACCGTGGCCGCCGAAGTTCAGCGAGTTGATGATCGCGCTGACGCTGGTCAGATCGATGTCGGCCCCGGCCACGCCGAGCATCTGGCCCTGACGCTGCACCGGCGTCGCGACGGTGATCACCAGTTTGCCCGACGAAGCGGCAATGTACGGTTCGGTGACGATGGTCTGCTGTGCGCTATTGGCGGCTTTGTACCAGCCGCGCGCCCGTGGATCGTAGTCCGGCGCGCGGTTGCCGGCCGGCACCGAGAACATCACACCGTCAGCGCCACCGAAATAGCTGAGCTGGAAATTGCCGGTGTAGGCGGGCAGGTCAATGATGCGTTTGAGGCTGGCGGGCGCGTTGCCGTCAACGGCGACTTGCTGCGACAGCGATTGCAGCAGCTGAATGCGGCTTTCCAGCCAGGTCTGGATGTTGCTGGTGGTCAGGCTGCCCAGCTCCTGCATGGTCGCTTCGGTACTGCTGCTCAAGTCCTGACGCTGGCGATAGTCGTTGAAGAAGATGAAACAGGCGAACGCAACGGCCACCACAAGGGCAGCAGCCAGCAGAATCTTGTGGCTGAATTTCATGTTTCTGGTCATCGAATGAACTACCGCGAGGGGGCTGGTCAGGAAAGGGCGGCAATTTGCCATATTCGGCAGCGTTGCGCTGCTCTTATTTTCGACCGCGCCGCGCCAAAGATTAGGCGTTTGCAGGGAAAGTCGACGAAATGCTCGACGGCTTCACAAAGTTTTTGATTTACCGGCAAAAGCCGGACGGGCGGGCTGATAAATAGGCGTTCGGTCACGGAACCAGATGACACTTTTCTCTTCTAAGCTTCTGGTTGGCACCATGCCATCCCCCCTCGTTCCAGGAGTTTCACCATGTCGCTGCGATCTATCGCCCTGCTGTCGTTTTGCGTGCTGTTGGCCGCATGCAGCAAGGTCAATCAGGAAAACTACTCCAAGCTCTCGGCCGGCATGGCCAAGTCCGAAGTGGAAACCCTTCTCGGCAAGCCCACTGATTGCTCGGGCGCGCTCGGTATGTCCAGCTGCACCTGGGGCGACAAGAACAGCTTTATCAGCGTGCAATACGCCGGTGACAAAGTGCTGATGTTTTCCGGCCAAGGCCTGAAGTAAACCGGGGCTTCGCGCCCACGGAGAAAAAAATGAAGCGGTTATTGCTGATCCTTTTTGCTGGCCTGGTACTGGCTGGCTGCGCCACTTCCGGCGTCGACCCGTTGGCGCCCAAGACCGTCAACAGCGTCAATCTCAAGCGTTATCAGGGCACCTGGTATGAACTGGCCCGCTTGCCGATGTACTTCCAGCGCCACTGCGCGCAATCCGAAGCCCATTACACCCTCAAGCCTGACGGTAATGTCGGCGTGCTCAATCGTTGCCTGACCCCGGAGTGGCAGTGGGAAGAAGCCAAGGGCACGGCTTATCCACAAGTGCCGGGCAAGACCGACAAGCTCTGGGTCGAATTCGATAACTGGTTCTCGCGCCTGGTGCCGGGCGTGGCAAAGGGCGAGTACTGGGTGTTGTACGTCAGCGACGATTACAAGACCGCCATCGTCGGCGATCCGAGTCGCAAGTACCTGTGGCTGCTGTCACGCACACCGACCGTCAACGGTGTAGTGCGCGAAGAATTGCTGAGCAAGGCGCGTCAGCAGGGTTACGACACCACACGCCTGATCTGGCGCGCGTCGGATCGGCAGATGGCCAAGACATCCAATTAAGAGCGAAAAGATCGCAGCCTTCGGCAGCTCCTACATGAGAATGCATTCGTGTAGGAGCTGCCGAAGGCTGCGATCTTTTGCTTTTTTACCCTAAAAGATCGCGCAGGACCTGGGTGAAGGCTCGGGAGCTGTGCTCTTCGCCGGCATGCCGTCCATCGCGCACCACCCACTGACCATTGACCAGCACATCGCGCACCTGGCGATCGCTGCCGGCGAACAACCAGCGATTGAGAATGCCGTCGCCATTGGCAGTCGCCAGATACGGATCGTTGCCATCCAGGACAATCCAGTCCGCGCGCTTACCCACTTCCAACGCGCCAATCGGCTGCCCCAGTGCCTGTGCACCGCCGTCCAGCGCCGCGTCATACAGGGTGCGGCCGACCATCGGCTGCTGCGCGCCATACAAGCGATTGCGCCGCTGATCACGCAGGCGCTGGCCATATTCCAGCCAGCGCAACTCTTCCACCACGCTCAACGACACATGGCTGTCGGAGCCAATGCCCATGCGCCCGCCCTGGGCAAGAAAGTCCACCGCCGGGAAAATCCCGTCGCCCAGATTCGCTTCAGTGGTCAGGCACAGCCCGGCGATTGCGCGACTGTTGGCCATCAGCGTGACTTCTTGCGGGTTGGCGTGGGTGGCGTGGACCAGACACCAGCGCTGATCGACTTCAGCGTTCTCGTAGAGCCATTGCAACGGACGGCGACCGCTCCAGCTCAGGCAATCGTCGACTTCTTTCTGCTGCTCGGCGATATGGATGTGCACCGGGCATTGTTTGTCACTGGCCGCCAACACTTCGCTGATCTGCTGCGGCGTCACCGCGCGCAACGAGTGGAAACACAGACCCAGCGACTGCGCCTTTTGCTGCGCCAGTAAAGGCTGCAAACGCGCTTGCAGATTCAGATAGTTCTCAGTGCTGTTGATAAAGCGACGCTGGCCTTCGTTGGGCGTTTGCCCGCCGAAACCGGAATGACTGTAGAGCACTGGCAGCAGGGTCAGACCGATACCGCTTTCGCTGGCGGCCTGGCTGATGCGCAAGGCCAGTTCCGCCGGATCGGCGTACGGTTGGCCGTTGCTGTCATGGTGCACGTAGTGAAATTCGGCGACCGAGGTGTAACCGGCCTTGAGCATTTCGATGTACAGCTGACGGGCGATGATGCCGAGCTGATCGGGGCTGATTTTTCCGACGAGGCGGTACATCAGATCGCGCCAGGTCCAGAAACTGTCGTTGGGGTTGCCGGCCACTTCGGCCAATCCAGCCATGGCGCGCTGGAAGGCGTGAGAGTGCAGATTGGGCATTCCCGGCAGCAACGGCCCGCGCAGCCGTTCGGCGCCGTCTGCGCTGGAATCGGCCTGGATTCGGGTCAACAAGCCATCGGCGCTGACCTCGAGACGTACATTGTTGGCCCATCCGTTAGGCAGCAGTGCGCGTTCGGCAAAGAAGGCGGACATCGTTCGGCACCCCATCGTGTGTTATTTGTATATACATATACAGACGTTTGCCTGCCCGGTAAACTCCGGCAAGCTAGTCACTTTCATCCAATGAACAGGGATCAACCGTGCCGACTCCGCCTCCAGTTTCTCCGTTGGCCGCGAACATGGGCGACAGTCCGGCGCCCTTGTACGCCCGCGTCAAACAGATGATCACCCAGCAGATCGACAGCGGTAACTGGCCGCCGCACTACCGCGTGCCGTCCGAAAGCGAACTGGTCAGCCAGCTCGGCTTCAGCCGCATGACCATCAACCGCGCCCTGCGCGAGATGACCGCCGACGGCCTGCTGGTGCGCATGCAAGGCGTGGGTACGTTTGTCGCCGAACCGAAGAGCCAGTCTGCGCTGTTCGAAGTGCACAACATCGCCGATGAAATCGCCTCGCGCGGCCATCGCCACACCTGCCAGGTCATCACCCTCGAAGAAGAAGCCGCCGGCTCCGAACGCGCGCTGGCGCTGGACATGCGCGAAGGTCAGAAGGTCTTCCACTCGCTGATCGTGCATTACGAAAACGGCATTCCGGTGCAAATCGAAGACCGTTTCGTCAACGCCCTGGTCGCGCCGGAATACCTCAAGCAGGATTTCACCCTGCAAACGCCTTATGCCTATCTCAACCAGGTCGCGCCGCTGACCGAAGGCGAGCACGTGGTCGAAGCGATTCTTGCCGAGCCGTCGGAGTGCAAGTTGCTGCAGATCGAAAAGGGCGAGCCGTGCTTGCTGATCCGCCGGCGAACCTGGTCGGGGCGTCAACCGGTGACGGCGGCGCGTTTGATCCACCCCGGTTCCCGCCATCGTCTGGAAGGGCGCTTTCATAAATGAATTATCAAGTGAAGGTTCTACGCGCTGAAGGCTACCCGCGCATGCCGTGGAAAAACGGCGGCGGCAGCACCGAGGAAATCACTCGTGATGCCGGCACTGGCCTGGACGGTTTCGGCTGGCGCCTGTCGATTGCCGACATCACCGAATCCGGCGGTTTCTCGACATTCGCCGGTTACCAGCGAGTGATCACCGTGTTGCAGGGCGACGGCATGACCCTGTGCGTCGACGGTGACGATACCCGGCCATTGTTACCCCTGGACCCGTTTGCTTTCAGCGGCGAAAGCCAAGTGTCCTGCACCTTGCTCGGCGGTGCGATTCGCGACTTCAATCTGATCTACGCGCCGCAACGTTACAGCGCGCGATTGCAGTGGCTGGACGGTGAGCAGCGGTTTTTCAGCTCGGCATCGACGCTGCTGGTGTTCAGTGTCAGTGAGCTGATGGACGTGCGTGTTGGCGACGGCGTTTCGCAGCTCGGTCGGCATGATTGCCTGCAACTGGACGGTAACAGTGGGCTGGTCGAAGTCTCCACCCATGGCGCTTGCTGCATAGTCGAACTTCTCCAAAACTGACCCCTGTGGCGAGGGGATTTATCCCCGCTGGGTCGCGAAGCGGCCCCATTCTTGATTAGAAAAGCGGTCTGCTGCGCAGCCCAGCGCGGATAAATCCCCTCGCCACAAAAGCCAACCCCACTCTTGTTTCCCTCCACGCACCAACTTGTTACCGAACGCCCCAGCGTGGCGCAAAACCACGCTCACTTGGCCTAGCCGCATCTCCTCAGAATCTCCTCCCGGAAAATTTCATCCACGCCAGAACCCTCGATTCAGGCGCTCTCCAGCCATGCCCGTGATTTTTCCTGAACACGCCTCCAACAAGTTGGCCGCTTGATTGCATATGCTTGTATGTACAAGTAAAGACGTATGCGTATGAGTCGGTCGAGACTCTCCGCAGCGTCCACTGATTCGCTTGTCGCGCAGCACAGCGCGCAGGCTGCTGCCCACTGCCAGGGTTGGTTTGAATTGATCGCTGAGGAGTCTTTTTCGTGACTGACAATACCCAGAACAGCAACAAGTTTCGTGACGTGCAGATCCGCGCCGCACGCGGTAACACGCTGACCGCCAAGAGCTGGCTGACTGAAGCGCCGCTGCGCATGTTGATGAACAACCTCGACCCGGAAGTCGCCGAGAACCCGAAGGAACTGGTGGTCTACGGTGGCATCGGTCGCGCGGCGCGCAACTGGGAGTGCTACGACAAGATCGTCGAAAGCCTGACCAACCTGAACGACGACGAAACCCTGCTGGTGCAATCGGGCAAGCCGGTCGGCGTATTCAAGACTCATAGCAACGCGCCGCGCGTGCTGATCGCCAACTCCAACCTGGTGCCGCACTGGGCGAGCTGGGAACACTTCAACGAACTCGACGCCAAAGGCCTGGCCATGTACGGCCAGATGACCGCCGGCAGCTGGATCTACATCGGCAGCCAAGGCATCGTTCAGGGCACCTACGAAACCTTCGTCGAGGCCGGGCGCCAGCATTACAACGCCGACCTCAAGGGCCGCTGGGTCCTCACCGCCGGCCTCGGTGGCATGGGCGGCGCGCAACCGCTGGCCGCCACCCTGGCCGGCGCCTGCTCGCTGAACATCGAATGCCAGCAGGTCAGCATCGATTTCCGCCTGAAAAGCCGTTACGTCGATGAGCAAGCCAAAGACCTCGACGACGCTCTGGCGCGCATCGACAAATACACCAAAGAAGGCAAAGCGATTTCCATCGCCCTGCTCGGCAACGCGGCGGAAATCCTGCCGGAACTGGTCAAGCGCGGCGTGCGCCCGGACATGGTCACCGACCAGACCAGCGCCCACGATCCGCTCAACGGCTACCTGCCGGCTGGCTGGAGCTGGGACGAATACCGCGCCCGCGCCAAGACCGAACCAGCCGCTGTGATCAAAGCCGCCAAGCAGTCGATGGCGGTGCATGTGAAAGCCATGCTGGAGTTCCAGAAGCAGGGCATCCCGACCTTCGACTACGGCAACAACATCCGTCAGATGGCTCAGGAAGAAGGCGTCGAAAACGCTTTCGATTTCCCGGGCTTCGTGCCGGCCTACATCCGTCCGCTGTTCTGCCGTGGCATCGGCCCGTTCCGTTGGGCGGCGCTGTCGGGTGATCCACAGGACATCTACAAAACCGACGCCAAGGTCAAAGAGCTGATCCCCGACGACGCGCATTTGCACAACTGGCTGGACATGGCCCGCGAGCGCATCAGCTTCCAGGGTCTGCCGGCGCGTATCTGCTGGGTCGGTTTGGGCCAGCGCGCCAAGCTCGGTCTGGCCTTCAACGAAATGGTCCGTAGCGGTGAGCTGTCGGCCCCGGTGGTGATCGGTCGCGATCACCTCGACTCCGGCTCGGTGGCCAGCCCGAACCGCGAAACCGAATCGATGCAGGACGGCTCCGACGCCGTGTCCGATTGGCCGCTGCTCAACGCACTGCTGAACACCGCCAGCGGCGCGACCTGGGTCTCCTTGCACCACGGCGGCGGTGTCGGCATGGGCTTCTCGCAGCATTCGGGCATGGTGATCGTCTGCGACGGTACTGACGAAGCCGCCGAGCGCATTGCTCGTGTGCTGCATAACGACCCGGCGACTGGCGTCATGCGCCATGCCGATGCCGGTTACCAGATTGCGATCGACTGCGCGAAAGAGCAGGGGCTGAATCTGCCGATGATCACTGGCGGGTAACACGCTCTGGTTTATGTGGGAGCGAGCCTGCTCGCGAAGGCGTCGTGTCAGTCGCTACTGCTGTGACTGATACACCCGATTCGCGAGCAGGCTCGCTCCCACAGAGGAATTTCAGTGAACCCGAACAGCAATCCACAGAGGTTGAATCATGGCGGTTAACAACGAACGTGCAGGCAGTACTCCGTTGATCGAAAGGCGTTCGATCGACTACATCCCGGAAGCGGAAAGACACGGTCGTCTGTTCAGCCAGTTCACCCTGTGGATGGGCGCCAACCTGCAGATCACCGCGATCGTCACCGGGGCCTTGGCGGTGGTACTTGGCGGTGATGTGTTCTGGTCGTTGATCGGTCTTTTGATCGGCCAACTGCTCGGCGGTGGTGTGATGGCGCTGCATGCCGCGCAGGGACCGAAACTGGGCTTGCCGCAGATGATCTCCAGCCGTGTGCAATTCGGCGTTTATGGCGCTGCGATTCCGATCGTGCTGGTGTGCCTGATGTACCTCGGCTTCACCGCCACCGGAACGGTGCTCTCCGGGCAGGCGCTGGGGCAGTTGTTCGGTGTCAGCGACAGTGTTGGCATCCTGATTTTCGCCAGTGTCATCGTGCTGGTCACAGTGCTCGGCTATCGGGTGATCCACTGGATCGGCCGCGTCGCCAGCGTGATTGGCGTGATCGCTTTTGTGTTCCTGTTCTGGCGGCTGATGAGCCAGACCGACGTTGGTGCGCTCCTGCAGATTCGTCATTTCAGCTGGAGCAGTTTTCTGCTGGCGGTGTCGTTGGCGGCGTCCTGGCAGATCGCTTTCGGCCCGTATGTAGCGGACTACTCGCGTTACCTGCCGAGCGCCACTTCATCGGTGAAAACCTTTTTCGCCGCTGGCGCAGGTTCAGTGATCGGCGCGCAAGTCGCGATGATTCTCGGTGTATTTGCCGCCGCTTCGGCCAATGGTCAATTCGCCGGTCACGAAGTCGCTTACATCGTTGGTTTGGGCGGCACCGGCGCCACCGCCGCGCTGCTGTATTTCAGCATCGCGTTCGGCAAGGTGACCATTTCGACGCTGAACTCCTACGGCAGCTTCATGTGCATCGCCACCATCATCAGTGGCTTCAAAGGGCACCTGACGGTTACCCGCATGCAGCGCCTGGTGTTCGTGCTGTTCATCGTCGGCGCGGCAACCCTGATTGCCCTGCTCGGGCAGCACTCGTTCCTCGGTGCGTTCAAGTCGTTCATCCTGTTTCTGCTCGCCTTCTTCACCCCGTGGAGCGCGATCAATCTGGTCGACTACTACGGCATCACCCGCGAGCGTTACGACGTGCCGGCGCTGGCCGATCCGAACGGCCGCTACGGCCGCTGGAACCTGCTCGGTATCAGCGTCTACGTGTTCGGCGTGTTGGTGCAGTTGCCATTC
>NZ_JH635998.1:1740261-1754969 GCF_000257605.1 Pseudomonas sp. R62 | reverse complement strand
TGCAGTTGCCATTCATCTCGACCAAGTTCTACACCGGGCCGCTGGTGGCAGCTCTGGGCGATGTCGACATTTCCTGGATCATCGGCCTGGTGCTGCCGGCCGCCGTCTATTACTGCTGCGCAAAGAAATGGCACAGCACCGTGCCCGATCGCCTGATTCTGCCGGTCGAGCAGAACAGCACCCAACAAGCAAAAACGAGCGGGGCCGGTCGCGCTGCGGCGCAGGCCTGATCTGGACGTGGACCAGGCTGGATGCCTCTTGAACTGCCGTAAGCCCATTCATGATTAGGAGCGTCACGACAATGAAATCGAACAAGACCCTGCTGACCACATTGCTGTCCATGGGCCTGTTGGCCAGTGTCGGTGCGACGCAAGCCGCCGGCTGGTGCGAATCGGGCAAACCGGTGAAATTCGCCGGGCTGAACTGGGAAAGCGGCATGCTCCTGACCGACGTGCTGCAAGTGGTGCTGGAGAAAGGTTACGGCTGCAAGACCGACAGCTTGCCGGGCAATTCCATCACCATGGAAAACGCCCTGAGCAGCAACGATATTCAAGTGTTTGCCGAAGAGTGGGTCGGCCGCAGCGAGGTCTGGAACAAGGCCGAGAAGGCCGGCAAGGTCGTCGGCGTCGGTGCACCGGTGGTGGGCGCTGTCGAAGGCTGGTACGTGCCGCGTTACGTGATCGAAGGCGACGCCAAGCGCAAGCTCGAGGCGAAAGCCCCGGACCTGAAAAACATCGCTGATCTGGGCAAGTACTCCGCCGTGTTCAAGGACGCTGAAGAGCCGTCCAAGGGCCGTTTCTATAACTGCCCGGCCGGCTGGACCTGCGAGCTCGACAACAGCGAAATGCTCAAGAGCTACGGTCTGGAAAACAGCTACACCAACTTCCGTCCGGGCACCGGACCTGCGCTGGATGCGGCGGTGCTGTCGAGCTACAAGCGTGGTGAGCCGATCCTCTTCTACTACTGGTCGCCGACGCCGCTGATGGGCCAGATAGATGCAGTCAAACTGGAAGAGAAACCCGGCGTCGACAAGACCGTCAGCATCAAGGTCGGCCTGTCGAAAACCTTCCACGACGAAGCCCCGGAACTGGTCGCCGTGCTGGAAAAGGTCAACCTGCCGATCGACCTGCTCAATCAGAACCTCGGCCGCATGGCCAAGGAACGTATCGAGTCGGCAAAACTGGCGAAAATCTTCCTCAAGGAACATCCTGAAGTCTGGCACGCATGGGTGAGCGACGACGCAGCCAAGAAAATCGACGCGGCCTTGTAGGTCAGGTTTCCCGGCTGCCAGCACGGCAGCCGGACGCTTGATCGCAACCCCTTGATTGAGAGTCCCTTATGTTTCCCGAAAGCTTTACCTTTTCCATCGCCGACTGGGTCAACGGTTGGGTCGATTCGCTGGTGACCAACTACGGCGACGTGTTCCGGCATATCTCCGACACGCTGCTGTGGGCCATTGTCAGCCTCGAAGGTTTGCTGCGTGCGGCGCCGTGGTGGTTGATGCTGGCAATCGTCGGTGTCATCGCCTGGCACGCCACGCGCAAAGTGGTGACCACCGCCGTGATTGTCGGCTTGCTGTTTCTGGTGGGTGCGGTTGGCCTGTGGGACAAGCTCATGCAGACCCTGGCGCTGATGATGGTCGCGACGATCATTTCGGTGCTGATCGGCATCCCGCTGGGGATCCTCTCGGCGCGCAGCAATCGCCTGCGTTCGGTGCTGATGCCGCTGCTCGACATCATGCAGACCATGCCGAGTTTCGTTTACCTGATTCCGGTGCTGATGCTGTTCGGCCTGGGCAAGGTGCCGGCGATTTTCGCCACGGTGATCTACGCCGCGCCGCCGCTGATTCGCTTGACCGATCTGGGTATTCGCCAGGTCGACGGCGAAGTCATGGAGGCGATCAACGCCTTCGGCGCCAATCGCTGGCAGCAACTGTTCGGCGTGCAACTGCCGCTGGCTCTGCCAAGCATCATGGCCGGGATCAACCAGACCACGATGATGGCCCTGTCGATGGTGGTGATCGCCTCGATGATCGGCGCCCGTGGCCTCGGTGAAGACGTACTGGTGGGGATTCAGACCCTCAACGTCGGCCGTGGTCTCGAAGCCGGGCTAGCGATCGTGATTCTCGCGGTGGTCATCGACCGCATCACTCAAGCGTACGGCCGGCCACGCCACGAGGTGAGCAAATGAGCAACGCAAGCGTGAGCAAGATCGAAGTGCGCAACGTCTTCAAGATTTTCGGCAACCGCGCCAAGGACGCGCTGGCCATGGTCGGCCAGGGCAAGAGCAAGGATCAGGTGCTCAACGAAACCGGTTGCGTGGTCGGCGTGAACGACTTGTCGCTGAGCATCGGCACCGGCGAAATCTTCGTGATCATGGGCCTGTCCGGCTCGGGCAAATCCACCCTGGTACGGCACTTCAATCGCCTGATCGACCCCACCAGCGGGGCGATTCTGGTCGATGGCGAGGACATCCTGCAGTACGACATGGACGCCCTGCGCGAATTTCGTCGACACAAGATCAGCATGGTGTTCCAGAGCTTCGGTCTGCTGCCGCACAAAACCGTGCTCGATAACGTCGCCTACGGCCTGAAAGTGCGCGGCGAGAGCAAGCAGGTCTGCGCCGAACGCGCGCTGCACTGGATCAACACCGTCGGTCTCAAAGGCTACGAAAACAAATACCCGCACCAGCTCTCCGGCGGCATGCGTCAGCGCGTCGGCCTCGCCCGTGCATTGGCGGCGGACACCGACATTATCCTCATGGACGAAGCGTTCAGTGCGCTGGACCCGCTGATCCGCGCCGAAATGCAGGACCAGTTGCTGGAACTGCAAAAGACCCTGCACAAAACCATCGTCTTCATCACCCACGACCTCGACGAAGCAGTGCGCATCGGCAATCGCATCGCGATTCTCAAGGATGGCCGGTTGATCCAGGTGGGTACGCCGAGAGAGATCCTGCATTCACCGGCCGATGAGTATGTCGACCGGTTCGTACAGCGGCGCGCGGCGGTGGTGTGACGCTGAGTGGCCTATGTGGTGAGGGGATTTATCCCCGTTGGGTGGCGAAGCCGCCCCAAACCATGCCCGCAAATCTGTCAGACAGACCGCGGTGGCCGGTTTTGCGACTGCTTCGCAGCCGAACGGGGATAAATCCCCTCGCCACAGGGTTACCGGCATCAACAGAATTGGTATGAGGTTTTAGATGTCCCAGGCTGAAAAAATCGTTATCACAGGCAGCCCTCTGCGTTGGCAGGACGTGGTCGCTGTCGCCCGTCACGGTGCGCCGCTGGAACTGTCCAGCGACACCTGGGCGCGCATCGACAACGCTCAGGCCATCGTTCAGCGCATCGTCGCCAGCGGCGAGCGTGCCTATGGCGTCAACACCGGTCTGGGCGGTCTGTCCAACGTTTCGCTGCAAGACGAACAGCTCAGCCAACTCTCGCGCAACACCCTGCTCAGCCATGCCTGCGGTATCGGCCCGGTGCTTAGCGACGAGCAGACCCGCGCGATCATCTGCGCCGCGATCCACAACTACAGCCACGGCAAATCCGGCCTGCATCGGCGCGTGGTCGAAGGGCTGCTGGCGCTGCTCAATCGCGGCATCACTCCGCAGGTGCCGTCGCAGGGTTCGGTGGGTTATCTGACGCACATGGCGCACATCGGCATCGCGCTGCTCGGCGTTGGCAATGTCAGCTATCGCGGGCGGATCATTTCGGCGCAACAGGCGCTGGCCGAGGAGGGTCTGCAACCTGTGCAGCTCGGCGCGAAGGATGGCTTGTGTCTGGTCAACGGCACGCCGTGCATGACCGGCCTCAGTTGCCTGGCGATTGCCGACGCTACGCGGCTGCTGCAATGGGCCGATGTCATCGGCGCGATGAGTTTCGAAGCCCAGCGCGGCCAGGTCGATGCCTTCGATGCCGAGATCATTGCGCTCAAGCCGCATCCGGGCATGCAGCAGGTCGGCAACAACCTGCGCGCCTTGCTCGATGGCAGCGAAGTGATCGCCGCGAGCAAAGGCATTCGCACTCAGGATGCGCTGAGCATTCGTTCGATCCCGCAGGTTCACGGCGCCGCCCGTGATCAACTGGAGCATGCGATCAAACAGGTCGAAGCCGAACTCAACGGCTGCACCGACAACCCGTTACTGCTCGGCACGCCGGACAATTTCCGGGTGATGTCGCAGGCCAACCCGCACGGTCAATCCGTGGCGATGGCAGCGGATCTGCTGGCGATTGCCATGGCCGAAATCGGCTCGATTGCCGAGCGCCGTCTGGACCGTTTGGTCAATCCGCACGTCAGCGGTCTGCCGGCGTTTCTGGTGGCCAATCCCGGGGTCAACTCGGGGATGATGATCGTGCAATACGTCGCCGCATCGCTGTGTGCGGAAAACCGTCAATTGGCGCAACCGGCGGTGCTCGACAACTACATCACCTCGGGCCTGCAGGAAGATCACCTGAGCATGGGCACCAACGCCGCGCTGAAGCTGCATCGTGCGCTGGAAAACTGCACGCAGATCCTCGCGATTGAATATTTGCTGGCGGCGCAGGCGTTTGAATTCCTCAAGGAACAGCGCTTTGGCGTGGGCACTGACCGCGCGTGGAAACTGCTGCGCGAAACGGTCCCGGCCTACGATCAGGATCGCTGGCTGGCGCCGGATATCGCTGCCGCTGCGACCGTGTTGAAAAACCCGAATCTGCCGCACAACGTCCTACCGAATTTGCACTGACAACTACCCATACCAGCGTGCCAAGGCGTGGATCGTTCACAAGACGAGAAGCGACGGATAACGGAATGCTCCGGAGCGACTGGTAGTTAATAACAATGCTTAACAGGAGCATTTTAATGACTGCGCTGAACCTGATCCCCGGCCAACTGAGCCTGGCCCAACTGCGTGACGTCTACCAGCATCCGGTAACCTTGACTCTCGACAACAGCGCCAGCGCGCAGATCGAGGCCAGCGTCGCCTGTGTCGAGCAGATCCTCGCCGAGAACCGCACCGCCTACGGCATCAACACCGGTTTCGGCCTGCTGGCCTCGACGCGCATCGCCAGTGAAGACCTGGAAAACCTGCAGCGTTCGCTGGTGCTCTCGCACGCGGCCGGCGTCGGCCAGCCGATCAGCGATGAGCTGGTGCGACTGATCATGGTGCTCAAGGTCAACAGCCTCAGCCGCGGTTTTTCCGGGATCCGTCGGCAGGTGATCGATGCGCTGATAGCGCTGATCAATGCCGAGGTCTATCCGCACATTCCGCTGAAAGGTTCGGTCGGTGCGTCGGGGGATCTGGCGCCGTTGGCGCACATGTCGCTGGTGCTGCTGGGCGAGGGCAAGGCCCGCTACAAGGGCGAATGGCTTGAAGCCACCGAAGCACTGAAAGTCGCCGGCCTGGCGCCGCTGACGTTAGCGGCTAAAGAAGGTCTGGCGCTGCTCAACGGTACCCAGGTTTCCACGGCGTTTGCCCTGCGCGGTTTGTTCGAGGGCGAGGATCTGTTTGCCGGTGCAGTGGCGCTGGGCAGTCTTACTGTTGAAGCCGTGCTCGGTTCGCGCTCGCCGTTCGACGCGCGCATTCATGCCGCACGTGGGCAGAAAGGTCAGATCGACGCCGCTGCCGCGTACCGCGATCTGCTCGGTGAGCGCAGCGAAGTCTCCGCCTCGCACCAGAACTGCGACAAGGTCCAGGACCCGTATTCGCTGCGCTGCCAGCCGCAAGTCATGGGCGCCTGCCTGACCCAGTTCCGTCAGGCCGCTGAAGTGCTGGCAGTGGAAGCCAACGCGGTTTCCGACAACCCGCTGGTATTCGCCGCTGAAGGCGACGTGATTTCCGGCGGCAACTTCCACGCCGAACCAGTGGCCATGGCCGCTGACAACATGGCCCTGGCCATCGCTGAAATCGGCTCGCTGAGCGAGCGGCGCATCTCGCTGATGATGGACAAGCACATGTCGCAACTGCCGCCGTTCCTGGTGGCCAATGGCGGGGTGAACTCCGGTTTCATGATCGCCCAGGTCACCGCTGCGGCGTTGGCCAGCGAAAACAAGGCGTTGTCCCATCCACATTCGGTGGACAGCCTGCCGACCTCGGCCAACCAGGAAGACCACGTATCGATGGCCCCGGCTGCGGGCAAGCGTCTGTGGGAAATGGCCGAGAACACTCGTGGCATTCTCGCCGTGGAATGGCTGGCGGCGGTGCAGGGCCTGGATCTGCGCAACGGCCTGAAGACCTCGCCAAAGCTGGAACAGGCGCGGGCGATTTTGCGCAAGCAGGTGCCGTTCTATGAAAAGGACCGCTTCTTTGCGCCGGACATCAATGCGGCGACGCAATTGCTGGCGTCGCGGTGCTTGACCGAGCTGGTGCCGGCGAAGCTTTTGCCGAGCCTTTAACCCTACCCACTGATCGTTCCCACGCTCTGCGTGGGAATGCCTCAAGGGACGCTCCGCGTCCAGTGACGCGGAGCGTCACGGGCTGCATTCCCACGCAGAGCGTGGGAACGATCACTATAAGAGGAACCGGGATGAAAACCCTCTGGCAACACTGCCACGTCGCAACCATGGCCAACGGCGCCTATTCGATCATCGAGGATGCCGCGATCGTTACATCCGGCACGCTGATCGAGTGGATCGGCCTGCGCACTCAATTGCCGTCCGGCGAATACCCGGCGGTCAATGATTTGCAGGGTGCGTGGGTCACCCCCGGTCTGATCGACTGCCACACCCACACCGTGTTCGGCGGCAACCGCAGCGGCGAGTTCGAGCAGCGTCTGCAAGGCGTCAGCTATGCCGAGATCGCCGCGCAGGGCGGCGGCATCGCCAGCACCGTGCGCGCCACTCGCGAAGCCACTGAGGACGAGCTGTTCGCCAGCGCCGCCAAACGCCTGAAAAGCCTGATGCGCGACGGCGTGACCACGGTGGAAATGAAATCCGGCTACGGTCTCGATCTGGCCAACGAGCGCAAGCTGCTGCAGGTCATCCGGCGCCTGGCCGAAGAGCTGCCGATAAGCGTGCGCAGCACTTGCCTGGCGGCGCACGCGTTGCCGCCGGAGTACAAGGATCGCGCCGACGACTACATCGATCTGGTCTGCGAGCAGATGCTCCCGGCCCTCGCCGCCGAAGGTCTGGTCGACGCCGTGGATGCGTTCTGCGAATACCTGGCGTTTTCGCCGGAGCAGGTCGAGCGGGTCTTCGTCGCCGCGCAACAACTCGGACTGCCGGTGAAGCTGCACGCCGAGCAATTGTCCTCGCTGCACGGCTCCAGCCTCGCCGCTCGTTACAAAGCCTTGTCCGCCGATCATCTGGAATTCATGGACGAGGACGATGCCATCGCCATGGCCGCTGCCGACACCGTCGCCGTGCTGCTGCCAGGCGCGTTCTACTTCCTGCGCGAAACCCAATTGCCGCCGATGGACGCGCTGCGCAAACACAAGGTGAAAATCGCCATCGCCAGCGACCTCAATCCCGGCACCTCGCCGGCGCTGTCGTTGCGTCTGATGCTGAACATGGCCTGCACCTGTTTCCGCATGACCCCGGAAGAAGCTCTGGCCGGAGCGACCATCCATGCCGCGCAGGCGCTGGGCATGGCGCAGACCCATGGCTCGCTGGAGGTTGGCAAGGTCGCCGACTTTGTCGCGTGGGACATCGAGCGTCCGGCGGATCTCGCCTATTGGCTCGGTGGCGATCTGGACAAGCGCGTCGTGCGTCACGGCGTCGAATCGAATCTGTAGGAGAACGGTTGTGGACAAGGTTCTGAGTTTCAAACAAGGCCGCGTGCCGCTGCTGATCAGCATGCCCCATGCGGGTGTGCGTCTGACCCCAACGGTCGAGGCCGGGCTGATCCCCGCTGCGAGAAGCCTGCCGGACACCGACTGGCATATTCCGCTGCTCTACGATTTTGCCGAAGAACTGGGCGCCAGCACCCTGGCGGCTGAGTATTCGCGTTTCGTCATCGACCTCAACCGGCCGTCCGACGACAAGCCGTTGTATGCCGGGGCGACCACCGGGTTGTATCCGGCGACGTTGTTCGACGGTATTCCGTTGTTTCAGCAAGGTCTGGAACCGTCGAAAGAGGAGCGCGCGACTTATCTGGAGCTGATCTGGACGCCGTATCACCGCACCTTGCAGCAAGAGCTGGCGCGACTGAAAGCCGAATTCGGCTACGCGCTGTTGTTCGATGCGCACTCGATCCGCTCGATCATCCCGCACCTGTTCGACGGCAAACTGCCGGACTTCAACCTTGGCACCTTCAATGGCGCCAGCTGTGATCCGCAACTGGCTGCTGAACTGGAAGTGATCTGCGCGCGGCACGAGCAGTTTACTCATGTGCTCAACGGTCGCTTCAAGGGCGGACACATCACCCGCCAGTACGGCGACCCGGCGCAGAACATCCACGCCGTGCAGCTGGAACTGTGCCAGTCCACCTACATGGAAGAGTTCGAACCGTTCCGCTACCGCGCCGATCTGGCCGAACCGACGCGGGTGGTGCTCAGGGAATTGCTGCAGGGCTATCTGGCCTGGGCAAAATCTCACTACAGCGCCTAACCGCTGTGGGAGCGAGCCTGCTCGCGAAGGCGTCCGTTCAGCCGACAACCAGGCCGAATGACACACCGCGTTCGCGAGCAGGCTCGCTCCCACAGGATCGCGCTCAGCCCGTGAGGGTGATGGCTGACAAACGGTGACAGCGTACAGGCATGCTCATTGACGCAAATCGGGTTTATGATGCCCAACGGCAGAATAATACGAGTCCCCCCAGGGATGACCTCGACCCCTTACGGAGCGCGCAATGCAGACTTTGTTTCCGCAGATCAAACCCCACGCCCGGCACGATCTGGCTGTCGATGACACCCATACGCTGTACGTCGATGAAAGCGGCTCGCCGGAGGGTTTACCGGTGGTGTTCATCCACGGTGGCCCCGGCGCCGGCTGTGACGCCCAGAACCGACGCTATTTCGATCCGAATCTGTATCGCATTGTCACCTTCGACCAGCGCGGCTGCGGTCGCTCGACGCCGCACGCGAGCCTGGAAAACAACACCACCTGGGATCTGGTCGAAGACCTTGAGCGCATCCGCAAACACCTGGGCATTGAAAAATGGGTGCTGTTCGGCGGCTCGTGGGGTTCGACCCTGGCGCTGGCCTACGCGCAAACCCACCCGGAGCGGGTCCATGGTCTGATTCTGCGCGGGATCTTTCTCTGCCGTCCGCAGGAAATCGAATGGTTCTATCAAGCCGGCGCCAGCCGTCTGTTCCCCGATTACTGGCAGGACTACATCGCGCCGATCCCGCTGGACGAGCGCGACGACCTGCTCAACGCTTTCCACAAACGCCTGACCGGCAACGATCAGATCGCCCAGATGCATGCGGCGAAGGCGTGGTCGACCTGGGAAGGGCGCACCGCGACCCTGCGCCCGAACCCGCTGGTGGTCGATCGTTTCTCCGAGCCGCAACGCGCGCTGTCGATCGCGCGGATCGAATGCCACTACTTCACCAACAATGCCTTCCTTGAGCCGAACCAGTTGATCCGCGACATGGGCAAGATCGCTCATCTGCCCGGCGTGATCATTCACGGTCGCTATGACGTGATCTGCCCGCTCGACAACGCCTGGGAGCTGCACCAGGCCTGGCCGAACAGCGAATTGCAGGTGATCCGCGACGCCGGCCACGCCGCGTCCGAGCCGGGCATCACCGATGCGCTGGTGCGCGCCGCGAGCAAAATGGCCCAGCGCCTGCTCGACCTGCCGCTCGAAGAAGCATGAAGGCGCTGTTACAACGCGTACGCGGTGCGCGGGTAGAGGTCGCCGGCGAGGTTGTCGGCGCGGTCGATCAAGGTTTGCTGGTGCTGGTGGCGGTAGAACCCGACGACACGCGTACCAGCGCCGACAAACTTCTGCATAAGCTGCTTAACTATCGGGTATTCAGTGACGCCGAGGGCAAGATGAATCTGTCCCTGGCGGATGTGCGTGGCGGGTTGCTGCTGGTCTCTCAGTTCACCCTCGCCGCCGACACCAAAAGCGGTCTGCGTCCGAGCTTTTCCACGGCCGCACCGCCGGCGCTGGGTGAAGAATTGTTCGACTATTTATTGAGTCAGGCGAAACAGGTGCATGGCACTGTGGCATCAGGTAGATTCGGCGCCGATATGCAGGTGCACTTGGTCAACGATGGCCCGGTAACCTTCCTGTTACAGACCTGACAGTGCCTGAAACATGTTTTTAGGCAATTTCGACTGTTTTTAGGCTGTTTTCGCGATAAATACTTTGTTACCCCTGATGCGTTGTCATCCGGGCTACTAGATAATCGCGCGCTGCGGGGATCGACATTCGTTGATCCGTTTTGACTTAGGTAGAGACTTGTCTGGATCCGATTGGGGAATCATTTTGCCCTGGCGGAGTCGGAACAATGCTCGCCAACCTGGCATGAGCGGTCTGTACGGCCATTTTTGTCAGCATTATTTCGAGGGCCATGAAGCCAGAGGCAAGGCGCTGCGACGACTCTTAGCTCGCTATGGGGAGGAGCAGCAACGCAGTATCTGGCTTCATGGAACCGAAATAAGCTGACTAAAAATGGCCACACAGACGGCTTGCTGGCCGTTGGTTTATTGATCTGTTTTCGGCGAGGGTTGCTCGTGATTGTTAGTCCCTGTAATGCAGCAAAAATGTCTGCCAAACGCATGCGAAGTGCTCTGGTAGCGGGTTCGGCGCTCCTGTGCCTGCTCAGCGCCGGTCAGCTTTGGGCGTTCAATCTTGACGACGTATCGGCCAAGGCCAAAGAGCTGGCCGGGCAGAAGTTCGAAGCCCCGCGCAGCAACCTGCCGAACGAATTCCGCGAAATGAAGTTCGCGGACTACCAGAAGATCCGCTTCCTCACCGAAAAGGCTGAGTGGGCCGATCAGAAGACGCCGTTCAAGCTCTCCTTCTATCACCAGGGTATGCACTTCGATACACCGGTGAAAATCAACGAAATCACCACCAATACCGTCTCGGAGATCAAATACGATCCGAGCCGCTTCGATTTCGGCGATCTGAAATTCGATCCGAAAGCCACCGAGCAACTGGGCTATGCCGGTTTCCGTGTGCTGTACCCGATCAACAAGGCCGACAAGCAAGACGAGATCATGACCATGCTCGGCGCGAGTTACTTCCGCGTCGTTGGCAAGGGCCACACCTATGGTCTGTCGGCCCGTGGTCTGGCGATCGATACCGCGCTGCCGTCGGGTGAAGAATTCCCGCGTTTCCGCGAGTTCTGGATTCAGCAGCCCAAGCCAGGCGACAAGCACCTGGTGATCTTCGCTCTGCTCGATTCGCCACGCGCCACCGGTGCCTACCGCCTGATCCTGCGTCCGGGCAGCGACACCATCGTCGACGTCAAGGCGCAGATGTTCCTGCGTGACAAGGTTGGCAAACTGGGTATCGCGCCGCTGACCAGCATGTTCCTGTTCGGCGCCAACCAGCCGTCGAAAGTCCTCAACTACCGTCGTGAACTGCACGACTCCAGCGGTCTGTCGATCCATGCCGGCAACGGCGAGTGGATCTGGCGCCCACTGAACAACCCGAAACATCTGGCCGTGAGCAACTTCAGCGTCGAGAACCCGCGTGGTTTCGGTCTGCTGCAGCGTGGCCGTGACTTCAGCCACTACGAAGACCTCGACGACCGCTACGACAAGCGCCCGAGTGCCTGGATCGAGCCGAAGGGCGAGTGGGGCAAGGGTACTGTCGATCTGGTAGAGATTCCGACCGCTGACGAAACCAACGACAACATCGTTGCGTTCTGGAGCCCGGAAAAAATGCCGGAGCCAGGCCAGCCGCTGGACTTCGCCTACCGCATGCACTGGACCATGGACGAAGCAGCACTCCACGCGCCGGACAGCGCCTGGGTGGCACAGACCCTGCGTTCGACCGGTGACGTCAAGCAATCGAACCTGATCCGTCAGCCCGATGGCAGCGTCGCCTATCTGGTCGACTTCGAAGGTCCATCTCTGGCGGCCTTGACGCCGGATGCCGACGTGCGCAGTCAGGTCAGCGTCGGTGACAACGCCGAACTGGTCGAGAACAGCGTGCGCTACAACCCGGAAACCAAGGGCTGGCGCCTGACCCTGCGGATGAAGATCAAGGATCCGAGCAAAGCGACCGAAATGCGTGCCGCCCTGGTTCAGCCAGTGGTCACCGCAGATCTGGGCAAATCGGTGCCGGCGTCCAATTCGTCGGTCGCCAAGGCTGACAAGGTTGCCGCCAAGCAACAGGAAAAACTCGACAAGGAAGCCAAGGCCGCCGAAGCCAAACAGGCTGAAGCCAAGCCTGCAGCCGACGCCAAGGACAAGGCCAACAAAGACGCCAAGCAGCCAGTCGCTGCCGACGCGGCCCCAGCCACACCGGAATCGGCGCCGACTGAAGAAGTCCTGACCGAGACCTGGAGCTATCAGTTGCCTGCCGATGAGTAATTCACCAGTACAGCCAGAGACTCTGTCCGAGTATCTGGCGCATCTGCCGATGACCGACGAGCAACGCGCGGAACTCGCGGGTTGCCAGTCGTTCAGCGAGCTGCATGAACGCCTGTCGTCCTCGACCTTCGACGCCCCTGCCGAAGCCGCCCAGGCTTCGGTGGGCAAGCGTCTGACCCTGAGCACTGCCGAAGAACTGGCTGAAGCGGAAATGCTGATGCTCGACGCCAGTGGTCGGGTCAGCCTCAAGGCGACCCCGCCGATCCGCCGCACCAAGGTCGTGCCGGAGCCATGGCGCACCAATATCCTGGTGCGTGGCTGGCGCCGTCTGACCGGGCGCACCAACCCGCCGCAGCCGCCGAAGGACGCCAATGTTCTGCCGGCCGCGCGCTGGCGCACCGTCGGTTCGATCCGCCGCTACATTCTGTTGCTGCTGATGCTCGGTCAGACCATCGTTGCCGGCTGGTACATGAAAGGCATCATGCCGTACCAGGGCTGGTCGTTCGTCGATCTGGAAGAAGTCCTGCATCAGCCGCTGCTGCAAACTGCCACGCAAGTGCTGCCGTATGCGCTGCAAACCAGCATCCTGATTCTGTTCGGGATTCTGTTCTGCTGGGTCTCGGCCGGTTTCTGGACCGCGCTGATGGGCTTCCTCGAGTTGCTAACCGGCCACGACAAATACCGTATCTCCGGGAAAAGCGCTGGTAACGAGCCGATTCCCAAAGATGCGCGTACTGCGCTGGTAATGCCGATCTGCAACGAAGACGTGCCGCGCGTATTCGCCGGTCTGCGTGCGACGTTCGAATCGGTAGCGGCCACCGGTGATCTGGATCGCTTCGACTTTTTCGTCCTCAGCGACAGTAACGACACCGATATCTGCGTCGCCGAGCAACAGGCCTGGCTGGATGTCTGCCGCGAGGCCAAGGGCTTCGGCAAGATCTTCTATCGCCGTCGCCGCCGTCGTGTGAAGCGCAAGAGCGGCAACCTCGACGACTTCTGCCGTCGTTGGGGCGGTGACTACAAGTACATGGTCGTGCTCGACGCCGACTCGGTGATGAGCGGCGAGTGCCTGACCAGTCTGGTGCGCCTGATGGAAGCCACGCCGGACGCCGGGATCATCCAGACCGCGCCACGTGCGTCGGGCATGGATACCCTGTATGCGCGGATGCAGCAGTTCGCCACCCGCGTGTACGGCCCGCTGTTTACCGCCGGTCTGCACTTCTGGCAGTTGGGTGAATCCCACTACTGGGGTCACAACGCGATCATCCGCATGAAGCCGTTCATCGACCACTGCGCCCTGGCGCCGTTGCCGGGCAAGGGCGCGTTCTCCGGTGCGATCCTGTCCCACGACTTCGTTGAAGCTGCGCTGATGCGCCGTGCCGGCTGGGGCGTGTGGATTGCCTACGACCTGCCGGGCAGTTACGAAGAGTTGCCGCCGAACCTGCTCGACGAACTTAAGCGTGACCGTCGCTGGTGTCACGGTAACCTGATGAACTTCCGCCTGTTCCTGGTCAAGGGCATGCACCCGGTGCACCGCGCGGTGTTCCTCACCGGCGTGATGTCTTACCTGTCGGCGCCGTTGTGGTTCTTCTTCCTGGTGTTGTCGACCGCGCTGCTGGCGGTGAACACGCTGATGGAGCCGCAATACTTCCTCGAACCGCGTCAGCTCTATCCGCTGTGGCCACAATGGCACCCGGACAAGGCCATCGCGCTGTTCTCGACGACCATCGTGCTGCTGTTCCTGCCGAAGCTGTTGAGCATCATCCTGATCTGGGCCAAGGGCGCGAAAGAGTTCGGCGGCAAGTTCAAGGTGACCCTGTCGATGCTGCTGGAGATGCTGTTCTCCATGCTGCTGGCGCCGGTGCGGATGATTTTCCACACCCGCTTCGTCCTCGCCGCGTTCCTCGGCTGGGCGGCGACCTGGAACTCGCCGCAGCGTGACGACGACTCGACGCCGTGGAGCGAAGCGGTCAAGCGCCACGGTCCGCAGACGTTGCTGGGCTTCTTGTGGGCGCTGCTGGTGATCTGGCTGAACCCGAGCTTCCTCTGGTGGCTGGTGCCGATCGTCGGTTCGCTGATGCTGTCGATCCCGGTATCGGTGATCTCCAGCCGTGTCGGCCTGGGCCTGAAGACCCGTGACGAGAGCCTGTTCCTCATCCCCGAGGAATACAATCCGCCACAGGCGCTGCTGGCAACCGATCAGTACACCCACGAGAACCGTTACCACGCCCTCAACGACGGCTTCGTCCGCGCCGTGGTCGATCCTCAGCAGAACGCCCTGGCGTGCTCGCT
>NZ_JH635998.1:1734715-1738464 GCF_000257605.1 Pseudomonas sp. R62 | reverse complement strand
TCATCGCGACGCAGGGAAACCAGGTTGTGGGTCAGGTCGCCGGCGGCCACGCGCTCGGCGACTTTCAGGGTCTGGGTCAGCGGAATGATGATTTGTCGAGTGATCGCCCAAGCCGCAATCAGACCGAAGGCCAGTGCCAGCGCAGTGGCGACCAGCAGCATGTTCTTGGCATGGGCAGCATCGGTGTCGCGCACCACGGTTTGCGATTCAGTGAGCTTCTTGCTGGCCGCGATCAGGATGTCGCCCTGAGCCGACATGTTGACCAGCGCGGCGGCGTTCTTGACCTGCGAATCCCGGAACTGAGCGACGGCGGCGCGATAGGCCTTGAGCGAGTCGGTGGCCTGCTGCAGGTTGGCGATGTGCTGCTCTGGCACGCGGGCCGGCAGGCTTTCGAGGTTTTTCAGGGCGTTGTCGATGGCGCTCAGCGCCGGTTGCTCGGCATCGGCCTTGCCGCTGTAGGTGTAGCCGCGCACCTGATAGCGCGCCTGCTGCAACAGTTTGCTCAGCTCGATCACTGCGTTGTATTGCGCAACGCTGTCACCTTGCAGCAGGGCGCTTTCGACTTCGCCGACCTTGGCCACGGCATTATCGGCATTGGCGCCAAGCTTGCTGCGCGCATCTTCACGCTGGACGGTGGCCTGGGTCATTTCGCCGAAAGCGCGTTTGTATTCGGCGACCGCAGCAAGCTGTTGATCGACCATCGCCACATCGGATGGCTGCTCGATCATGCCGCGTGCCGATTGCAGACCGCTTTCGAGTTTGCTGAGCAATTCATTGACCGCGCCCGGACCCTGTTCACCACGACGCATGTCGTAGTCCATGCGCGCCAGGCGCAGGTCCTTGGTCAGCTCATTGAGGCTGGAAATGAAGCCGAGCTTGTCGCCACGGCTGATGATGCCGCTCATGCCGGTCCAGCCGGTGAAAGTGATCAACAGCGTCAGCAACAGCACCAGGCCGAAACCGATGCCCAGCTTGCGTTTGACGCTGACGTTTCCAAGACTCTCGGCTAACCAACGGTACATGCGACCACTCCCTTCGGACCACTTGATTGGACTTATAGGGGGTGTATCGGCTGGGTGGTGGCAATCTGTAACGCCACTTGTCTGCGACTGCAGGGGCTTGTAGGAGCTGACGAGTGCAACGAGGCTGCGATCCTTTGATCTTGCTTTTAAAACAAGATCAAAAGATCGCAGCCTTCGGCAGCTCCTACACAGGATCGGTGTCGGGTTAGAACAGGCGTGCAAGCAGGGCGGTGACGGCGGTTTCGACGCGCAGGATGCGCTCGCCCAGTTGCACCGGTTGCAGGCCGGATTTGGCCAGCAGATCGATTTCGTAGGGAATCCAGCCACCCTCGGGGCCGATGGCCAGGGTCACCGGTTCGCTCAGAGCGCGCGGGCAGGGCGGGAAGTTGCCGGGGTGGCCGACCAGGCCGAGGGTGCCCTCGGCGATCGCCGGCAAGCGATCTTCAACAAAAGGCTTGAAGCGCTTTTCAATGACGATCTCCGGCAGCACCGTATCGCGAGCCTGTTCGAGCCCGAGGATCAACTGCTCACGAATCGCTTCCGGCTCCAGAAATGGCGTCTGCCAGAAGCTTTTTTCGACGCGATAGCTGTTGACCAGAATCACCTTGGCCACGCCCATGGTCGCGACGGTCTGGAACACCCGGCGGAGCATTTTCGGCCGGGGCAGGGCCAGCACCAGGGTCAGCGGCAGTTTGGCCGGCGGTGGCTGATCGAGGTTGACGCGCAGCTCCGCTTCGCCGGCTTCCAGACGCAGCAACTCGGCCGAACCCATCAACCCGTTGATGCGCCCGACGCGCAGGCTGTCGCCGACTTCCGAACGATGCACTTCCTGCATGTGGATCAGGCGGCGATCACGCAGAATCACGCGGTCGGCCGCAATGAAGTCGGCCTCTTCGAGCAGCAGCAGGTTCATGCCTGGGTCGCTGGCGGCTGGTCGTTGTGGTCGTCGGCCGGCGTTTCGTCCGGGCGTTCGCGCTTGCTGACCAGCGCGCCGAAAAGGATGCCGATTTCGAACAGCATCCACATCGGCACAGCCAGCAGGGTCTGCGAAAAGATGTCCGGCGGGGTCAGGATCATGCCGACCACGAAGCAGCCGATGATCACGTACGGGCGGATCTTCTTCAGGTATTTGACGTCGACCACGCCGATCCACACCAGCAGGACTACGGCCACGGGGATCTCGAACGCCACGCCGAAGGCGAAGAACAGCGTCATGACGAAATCGAGGTAGCTGGCGATGTCGGTCATCATTTCCACGCCGGCCGGGGTGGCAGCGGCGAAAAACTTGAAGATCAGCGGAAATACGAAGTAATAGGCGAACGCCATGCCGATGTAGAAGAGCAGGATGCTGGAGATCAGCAACGGTACCGCAACGCGTTTTTCATGCTTGTACAGGCCCGGTGCGATAAAGCCCCAGATCTGATGCAGGATCACTGGAATCGCAAGAAACAGCGAAACCATCATCGTCAGTTTCAGCGGCGTCAGGAACGGCGACGACACGTCGGTGGCGATCATCGTCGCGCCGACCGGCAGGTACTGGCGCAGCGGCGTCGAGACGAAGGTGTAGATCTGCTGGGTGAACGCGAACAGCCCGGCAAAAATAATGAAGATCGCCGCCACGCAACGCAGCAGGCGGGTGCGCAACTCGGTGAGGTGCGATACCAGCGGCATGTGCTGGTCGTTTTCGGGGAGATCGCTCATGGGGCTCGCGGCGGCAGTGTAGGGTCTTGAGGCGCTGGTGTAGTCGGCGCGGCGGAGGGCGCTACGTGTTCAACCGATGTGTCTGTGGTAACCGGCGCCGGTCCTGGCGGTGTTACAACAGGTGCAGGTGCAGTGGGAGCGGCAGCGCTGTGAATCGTCTGCTCGCCCACAGGCTCGACCGGCGACGGCTCCTGCTGGTTCGGATTGAAGATCTTCCGCGCCTCTTGCTCCAGCGACAGAATATGTTCGTTGTGCAGTTGCCGACGGATCTCGTCGGCACCGATTTCACGTTCAACTTCCTGTTTGATCGCGTTGAAGCTGCGCTTCAGGCGGCCGACCCACAGACCGGCGGTGCGCGCCGCGCCCGGCAGACGCTCGGGGCCGAGCACCAGCAGGGCGACGAGGCCGACGAGCAGCAGTTCAGAGAAGCTGATACCAAACATTAGTCAGTGCTCACACGTCTTTGCGGATCGGCTCTTCGACTTTTTGCGCCTGCACGTCGATGGTGTGCGGCGGGTTGGCCTGAGCGGTGGTTTGCGGCTGCACCGGTGGCACAGGCTGGGCCGGCGGGGTCACGCTAGGCTCGGCCGGTTTTTCGTCGTCGTTCATGGCTTTGCGAAAGCCCTTGATCGATTCGCCAACGTCGGTGCCGAGGTTTTTCAGTTTCTTGGTACCGAATACCAGCACCACGACAATCAGAATGACGACCCAGTGTTTCCAGTCAAAAATGCCCATGTGGCGATTCCTCTCTAAAAGTTGTTCAGGCGGACGGACGCGAGGCTTTCTCGACGTGTCCGGACAGGCCGAAGCGACGGTCCAGTTCATCCAGCACGGCCTGCGGATGCTGCCCCAGTTGGGCGAGCATGACCATGCTGTGGAACCACAGGTCGGCGGTCTCGTAGATCACATCACTGCAATCGCCGCTGATGGCGGCATCCTTGGCGGCAATAATGGTTTCGACCGACTCTTCGCCGACTTTCTCCAGAATCTTGTTCAGCCCCTTGTGATACAGGCTGGCGACATACG
>NZ_JH635998.1:1728258-1732606 GCF_000257605.1 Pseudomonas sp. R62 | reverse complement strand
GCTGCGAGCCTTCGAAGTTGCGGCGCAACTGGCTGGCGTTGGCCGCCTCGCGCAACAGATCGAGTTCGTCGTAAATGGTTTTTTCGTAGTCCTGCACCACATCGACCGGGTGCAGCAGGCGCGCGTCAGCGGAGAACTTCTCGGCGGCGCGGGCAAGGATGAACAGCCATGCCAGATCCTGCGCGATGATCGGTTTCAGGCCCGGACGAATCACCTTGACCACGACTTCTTCGCCGCTTTTGAGCTGCGCCGCATGCACCTGCGCTACCGAGGCCGAGGCCAGCGGGGCGACGTCGAAACGGCTGAACACTTCGCTGATTTTCTTGCCCAGCTGTTCTTCGATCAGCTTGATCGACACTTGCGAATCGAACGGCGGCACGCGGTCCTGCAGCAGCATCAGCTCATCGGCGATGTCTTCCGGCAACAGGTCGCGGCGGGTCGAAAGAATCTGCCCGAACTTGATGAAAATCGGCCCCAGATCCTGCAACGCCAGACGCAAGCGCGCACCACGGTTGAGCTCCAGCGGCTTGCGCGGCAGCCAGCGCCACGGCAGCAAAAAGCGCACGGCCAGAAGAAACCAGGGCAGCGGCAGATCGAACAGCAGGTCATCGAGGCGGTAGCGGATCACGACGCGCTGGATGCGCAACAGACGGCGGACGGCAAGCAGCTTCATGCGTTATCGCTTGGGTCGAGGGATCGGGAAAGGCGCTCGAAACGCGCCTCGAGTCGTTCCAGATCGAGTTTGATCCGGTCCAGTTCGCTGAATCGCGCTTCGGCTTCGCGCTGCCCGACGAGGGTGCGCGATTCTTCGGCGAGGTATTCGGCAAGATTCTGGTTGAGGCTGGCAAATCCTTGTTGATACCAGCGCGCGCGGCTGCGCAGGTGACCACCGAGCAGTTGCGTGGCGACCGGACCGAGCCAGCGCGAGAGTTCGTACTCCCAGTCCAGCTCAAGATCCTGCAGTACGCCGGCCAGCTCCAGCAGCACGCCGCTGTCGCCATCGAGCTCGACTTCGGGTGCGTGCAGCACCGCGGTCTTGTCTTTGCTCAGGGCCAGTTTCACCAGGCTTGAGGCCGGTGCACGCAACGTGCAATCGACGTCCGCTGCCCACTGCGAGGCGAGCATCAAGCCTTCGTCGCTGGGCAGGATGAACAGTTGCAGCGCCGGGCTGCGGCAGTCGACGGCAATCACTTTGCCGGTCAGATGCGCCAGACGCGGCAGCGCCGTGCTGTCGAGACGCAGCACCCGGTTGAGGCCGAGTTCGACGCTGGCGAGCAGCCCGGTGAGCAACATCAGGGTTTGATGCCGCGGTGCAGGGCGACGATGCCTGCGGTCATGTTGTGATAGGTCACGCGGTCGAAACCGGCCTCGACCATCATCGACTTCAGGGTTTCCTGATTCGGGTGCATGCGGATCGATTCGGCCAAGTAACGATAGCTTTCCGAATCGTTGGTGATCAGCTTGCCCATCAGCGGCATGAAGGCGAACGAGTAGGCGTCGTAGGCTTTCGACATCAGCGCGTTGGTCGGCTTGGAGAATTCCAGCACCAGCAGGCGGCCGCCAGGCTTGAGCACGCGCAGCATCGAACGCAACGCGTCTTCTTTGTGCGTCACGTTGCGCAGGCCGAAGGCGATGGTCACGCAGTCGAAATGGTTGTCCGGGAATGGCAGTTTTTCCGCGTCGGCCTGGACGAATTCGACGTTGCCGGCAACGCCCAGATCGAGCAGACGATCACGGCCGACCTTGAGCATCGACTCGTTGATGTCGGCCAGCACGACCTGGCCAGTCGGGCCGACAAGGTTCGAGAACTTGCGGGTCAGGTCGCCGGTGCCACCAGCGATGTCGAGCACGCGGTTGCCGCTGCGCACGCCGGAAAGCTCGATCGCGAAACGCTTCCACAGACGGTGCATGCCGCCCGACAGAAGGTCGTTCATCAGGTCGTATTTAGCGGCTACGGAGTGGAAAACCTCAGCGACTTTTTCCGCTTTCTGGCTTTCCGGAACGTTTTTGAAGCCGAAGTGAGTGGTGGGTTCGGCATCGCTGCCTTTGCGCTGATCAGTCATATCGCTGTCACCAAAAGAGAATGCGCGACATTCTAATCCCCAAGCCATGCTTTGTCTTGGAATGGCTAAAGGTAAGATGGGCAACCTTCGGGACGATTTGCCGCAGATGCGGTCAAGATTCAACTTCAGCCATTCAATCATCAGGAGTCATTCCATGGCCAAAATCAGTGTTGAGCGCGCCCACACCCTGGGCAAGGACGCCGCCCGCGAAAAGGCCGACAAACTGGCCAAAAAGCTCAACGAACAATACGGCCTTGAGCCGCAGTGGTCGGGCGACACCCTGAACCTCAAGCGTTCGGGCGTGAAAGGTGAAGTGCACGTGGCGGACGATTCGATCAGGGTCGACGTCGAACTGGGCCTGATGATGTCGGCCATGAGCGGCATGATCAAAGCCGAGATCGAGAAGGCGTTGGATAAAGCCCTGGCCTGATTCAGGTTGAAATCCAATCCCCTGTGGGAGCGAGCCTGCTCGCGAAAGCGGTGTATCAGTTGACTGAAATGTTGGCTGATATGACGCTTTCGCGAGCAGGCTCGCTCCCACATTTGTTTAGAGTTGCTCCAGCTGGTTAGGGTGCCCTTTCTAATTTTTCTCCCTACTTTGTGCCTGAGCCCGACACTCGTCCGGCAGTTCCTCAAACCTTCTGCGCGTGAGGTGCACCATGGCCAAAGTCATTTTGAAGAAAAAAATCGACGCTCCGACTTCCACTCTGAGCGACGTCAAATCCTATGCCCGCAAGATCTGGCTGGCAGGCCTGGGCGCCTACACCAAGGTCGGCCAGGAGGGCAGCGAGTACTTTCAGGAGCTCGTCGCCGCCGGTCAAACCGTTGAAAAGAAAGGCAAAAAAGCCGTCAGCGAAAAACTCCTCGCCGCCAACGCCGAGATCGACGACGCGGCCACGCAGGTCAGCTCGTTCAAGGGTCGCGTTGAAGTTCAGCTCGACAAGGTCGAGAAGGCCTTCGACAACCGTGTGGCCAGCGCCTTGAATCGGATCGGCATTCCGTCTAAACATGACGTTGAGGCACTCTCTGCTAAGCTCGATGAGCTGACGGCATTGCTCGAACGCGTCGCGCGAAAATCTTAAGGAGAACGGGATGGCTGGCAAAAAGAACACCGATAAAGAAAGCAGCTCGTGGGTCGGGAAGGTCGAGTCCTACTCCCGCAAAATCTGGCTGGCTGGTTTAGGCGTGTACTCGAAGATCGACACTGACGGCAGCAAACTCTTCGATGCATTGGTCAAAGACGGCGAGAAAGCCGAGAAGCTCACCAAGACTGCCGTCGGCAAGAAAGTCGAGGACTCGACCTCCTCGGCCAAGTCGCGCATCAGCGGCGTGAAAGACCGCGCCATGGGCAAGTGGGACGAGCTGGAAGGCGCGTTCGACAAGCGCCTGAACAGCGCGATTTCGCGCCTGGGCGTGCCGAGCCGCAATGAGGTGAAGGCGCTCAACGCCAAGGTCGACACGCTGACCAAGCAGATCGAAAAACTCACCGGTCTGAAAGCTCAGCCTGTGGCGGCAAAAACCGCTGCGGCGAAACCTGCCACTAAAACTGCAGCGGCCAAACCTGCGGCGAAAACCGCAGCCAAGCCACTGACCAAAGCAGCGGCGAAACCTGCTGCAAAAGCTGCGGCCAAAACGGCAGCCGCCAAGCCTGCGGCCAAAGCGGCAGCCAAACCGGTTGCCGCCAAGGCCGCTGCCAAACCGGCAACCAAAGCGGCAGCAAAACCTGCGGCTAAAGCTGCAGCGAAACCAGCGGCCAAGCCAGCAGCGAAAACTGCTGCTGCCAAACCCGCTGCGAAGCCTGCGGCCAAACCGGCTGCGGCGAAAAAGCCTGCAGTGAAAAAACCGGCCGCGCCGAAAGCCGCTGCGCCGAAACCGGCCGCCGCACCATCGACTGCTCCAACAGCTCCGGCCAACGCGGCAAACTCCGCTGCGGCACCTACGGCAGCAGCTACTCCGACTGCAGCATCGACACCGTCGACGCCATCCAGTCAGTCCTGATTTCAGGGCAAATCAAAAACGCCCGGCCTGTGAAGGTCGGGCGTTTTTGTTTGTGCATTCCAAGCGGCCCCTCACCCCAGCCCTCTCCCCAAGGAGAGGGAGCCGACCGAGGTCTCCTGCGTCATACGTCGACCTGAACAAATCGAGTCGATTATCGATTCAAAGAAGCTCGCTCAGGTCGGCGTAGCTAGCGAACATCCCCCAATCAGTCCCCTCTCCCTCCGGGAGACGGTTAGGGTGGAGGGGCTTTTTCGGGGTCAGTCGTGATCCTCAAGGTATTGCAGCGC
>NZ_JH635998.1:1718056-1727803 GCF_000257605.1 Pseudomonas sp. R62 | reverse complement strand
GGTCAGTCGTGATCCTCAAGGTATTGCAGCGCCATCCGCTCTGTCGCCACCTTCACTGGCGGCAGCAAATGCGGCGCCACCAGCATCATGATCTGATAAACCACCAACCTGACCTCTCCCTCACGATCAATAATCCGCTGGTAATCCAGCGAGAACAGCAGCGTCATGGTCACCTGCTCGACCAGTTGCCCCAGCGCCTGGGTATCGCTGACCAGTTGCCCCGAAGCCTTCAAGCGCGCCAGCAACGACGCTAGCGTCCGCTTCAGCGCATTGAGCAGATTGCGAATTCCCTTGGCCAGCTTCGGCAGGCGCCCGGCGAGGTTCGACAGGTCCTGGAACAGGAACCGGTATTGCGCCAATCGCTCGACGATCAAATGCAGAAACAGCCAGTAATCCTCCGGTGCAAGCTCCACGTTCGGCGGCGGGTCGAGTAGGGGTGCGAGTTCGTGCTGGAAGCGTTCGAACAGACCGAGAATCAGCGGTTCCTTGCCGTGGAAGTGGTAGTAGAGATTGCCCGGGCTGATCCCCATTTCGTTGGCCACCTCCATGGTGGAAACGTTCGGCTCACCCTTTTCGTTGAACAGTTGCAGTGCACATTCGAGAATCCGGTCGCGGGTTTTCATCCAGTCTTCTTAGAAAATTTCGGTTGAGCGTCAGCGCACATGCACATAGGTGCCGGGTGCCGCTTCCATCGGTGGATAGTTCGGATTGCCGAGGGTGGTGCGAGTTTCATTCAGGGCGCCGGAGCGCTGCGCGACCCATTCCAGCCACTGTGGCCACCAGCTGCCGTCGACGTGTTTGGCATCGTAGTACCAGGCACGCGGGTCGCTGCTCAGTTTGGCGTTCTCGACGTAGGCAGCTTTCGGGTTGCTCGGCGGGTTGAGGATGCTCTGCACGTGGCCGCTGTTGGACAGCACGAAACGTCGCTCGCCACCGAGCAGCAGGGTCGAGCGATACACCGCGTCCCACGGCGTGATGTGGTCGTTCATGCCGGCGACGCTGAAGCTGTCGACATTGACCTTCTGCAGGTCGATCGGCGTACCGCACACCTCGAGACCGCCAGCGTGGATCAGCGGGTTGTGCTTGAAGAAGTCCAGCAGATCGCCGTGCAGCGCCGCCGGCAGGCGCGTGTTGTCATTGTTCCAGTAGAGAATGTCGAAGGCTGGCGGCTCCTTGCCCAGCAGGTAGTTGTTGACGAAATAGCTCCAGATCAAATCGTTGGGGCGCATCCAGGCGAAGACCTTGGCCATGTCGCGACCGTCGAGCACGCCTCGCTGGTACGAGCGACGTTTGGCCGCTTCCAGTGTTTGCTCGTCGGCGAACAGCGTGGCCGGGGTTTCGATCTGGCTGTCGAGGAGACTGACCAGGTACGTCGCGCTGGCGACCCGGCGCAGTTGCCGTTTGGCCTGCAAATGCCCTTGCAGGGCGGCGATGGTCAGGCCGCCGGCGCAGGCGCCCATCAGGTTGACTTCGCGGGCGCCGGTAATCGCCCGGCAGATGTTCATCGCTTCTTCGACCGCTTCGACGTAACTCGACAGGCCCCACTCGCGATGGCGCACATCAGGATTGCGCCAACTGATCATGAAGGTCTGCAGGCTGTTTTTCAGGGCGTACTGGACGAAGCTGTTCTGCGGGCTTAGGTCGAAGATGTAGTACTTGTTGATTTGCGGCGGCACCACCAGCAGCGGCTTGGCGTACTGCTTTTCGCTCATCGATTTGTACTGGATCAGCTCGAACATTTCATTGCGAAAGACCACCGATCCGCTGGTGGTCGCCACGGTTTTGCCGACCTCGAACGCCTGCCTGGTCACTTGCCGGGGCAGGCCGTCGTTGTGCAGCAGATCATCAAACAAATGGCTCAGGCCACGCACCAGACTCTGCCCGCCGGAATTGAACAGCTCCTTGACCGCCAGCGGATTGAGCAGGGTGTTGGAGGGCGCTACGGCGTCATTGAGCAGGGTGAAAGCGAAGTGCGCACGGGCACGATCTTCAGGGCTCATGTCGCCTTCATCGATCCAGCTCTTGACCTGTTTCTGCCAGGCCAGATACGCCTGCAGGCTGCGCCGGTAGAACGGGTTGAGGCTCCACGCCGGATCGGCGAAGCGGCTGTCTTGCGGATTGGTCGGGTGCAGGGTTTCGCCGAGCAGCACGCGGCCCAACTGTCCGCCAAGCTTCAGCGCATGCTTTGCGCTGTGCAACGGATTGCGCAAGCCGTGGGCGGCGACGCTGCGCAGGGTCGACAGCAGATCCCTGCCGCGCAGACCGGCGATCGCACTCTGGGCGTTGATAAACACGGCGGGGCTGGGCACCACGCCCGTCGCTGGTTTTTCGCGCATGACTCAACACTCCTTCGTCTTCAGGGCAAAAACACACTCACCGAACCAGAACACCATAGACGCTGTTACCGGTTGCTGCCTGCGCGGCGTCCTGCCGCGCGCTTGATTTGAAAATTGCTGCATAAAGCAGGCCGCCGCGATCAGCCGCCGAGCGGGGTCGGATGCGGGTGCATGACTGCGCGCAGACGCTCCTCTTCGAGAAACTTCATGATGATCGGCGCCACCGCTTCGGCGCGGGTAATCAGGAACAGATGGCCGTCATCGATGATGTGCAACTGCGCATTGGGAATGCGCCAGGCGAGCATGCGCATGTTGATCAGCGGGATCAGTGGGTCGTCATCGCCGGCCAGCACCAGCGTCGGCTGATGGATCTTGTGCAGCCAGTGGATGCTGGTCCAGCCGAGGCCGGCGAACAGCTGCCAGTAGTAACCGAGCTTGCCCGCCGAGCGCACTTTCGCCGCATGGCTGGCGGCCAGCGTCGGATCGCGGCGGAACGAGCCGCCGTAGATCATCGGCGCGATGCGAATCACATGGGATGGCTGAATGTAGCGGCGCGGGCTGGCCATCATCCACAGTACTTTCGGTTTGCCCGGGACCATCACCGCACCGGCCGCGGTCGCCGCCAGTACCAGTTTCTTGCAGCGCTCGGGGTAGTCGTAGGCAAACTGCTGCGCCAGGGCGCCGCCCCACGACACGCCGATCACATTGACCTGACCGTAGTCGAGATAGTCGAGCATCCGCGCCGTCAGTTTGGCCAGGCCGGGGAAGCGATACGGTCGGTTCGGCGTCGACGACCCACCGACCCCGGGCACGTCGAAGGCGATCACTTCCAGATCCGGGTCGAGCGCTGCGACAAACGGAAACACCAGCTCCAGGTTGGCGCCGATGCCGTTGAAAATCAGCAGAGGCGTCAAATGAGGCTTGCCGGGACGCACCGCCGTGCGGAGGGTCTGGCCATCCAGATCGACGGTGCGGAATATGAACGGTTGCGGCATGCGTGAGGCCCTGTAGATTTCAAGTCCACCCGTATTCCTGTAGGAGCGGGCCTTGTGGTGAGGGGATTTATCCCCGTTGGGTTGCGAAGCGACCCCGAATCCTGAAACCGCGATTTGTCAGACTGATCGCGGCTAGTCGATTCACGACTGCTTCGCAGCCGAACGGGGATAAATCCCCTCGCCACGAGGCCCTCTCCCACAATGGGTGGTGTCAGTTAACGCTCGTGAACGTAAGTGCCCGGCGAAGCCTCGCCTGCCGGGTACGCTTTGTTGCCCAGTTTCGTCGGGGCTTTTTTCAGGTTGCCCGAGCGTTCGGCCAGCCATGCCTGCCAGTACAGCCACCAGGAATCGGTGTGCTTGGTCGAATTTTCCTGCCAGTCATCGGCAGTCGCCGCCATCTCTTCGCTGGTCATGTAACGCGATTTCGGATTGCCCGGCGGGTTGAGGATGCTCTGGATATGGCCGCTGCTCGACAGCACGAATTCGACTTTGCCGCCGAACAGCTGCGCCGACTTGTAGCAGGACTTCCACGGCGTGATGTGATCGTTGGTGCCGGCCAGCGAGAAGATGTCGGCGGTGACCTGCTTGAGGTCGATCGGCGTGCCGCACACTTCCAGTGCATTGGCGCGGATCAGTGGATTGTTTTTGAACATCTCGATCAGGTCGCCGTGGAACGCAGCGGGCAGGCGGGTGGTGTCGTTGTTCCAGAACAGGATGTCGAACACCGGCGGCTCGTTGCCGAGCAGGTAGTTGTTGACCCAGTAGTTCCAGATCAGATCGTTGGGGCGCATCCAGGCGAAGACCTTGGCCATGTCTTTGCCTTCGAGCACGCCGGCCTGGTAGGAGTGGCGCTTGGCGGTCTCCAGGGTCTGCTCATCGACGAACAGGGCGACATCGCTGTCCAGAGTGGTGTCGAGCACGCTGACCAGCAGGGTGAGGGCGTTGACCTTGTTCTGGCCGAGCGCGGCGTAGTGGCCGAGCAGGGCGGTGCAGGTGATGCCGCCGGAGCAGGCGCCGAGCATGTTGACGTCTTTGCTGCCGGTGATCGCCGTGACTACGTCGACGGCTTCTTTCAGCGCTTCGATGTAGGTCGACAGGCCCCACTCGCGCTGGGCTTTGGTCGGGTTGCGCCAGCTGATGATGAAGGTCGGCACGTTGTTGCGCAGGCAGAAGCGCGCCAGGCTCTTGTCCGGGCTCAAGTCGAAAACGTAGAACTTGTTGATCTGCGGCGGCACTACCAGCAGCGGGCGCTCGTGGACCTGCTCGGTGATCGGCCGGTACTGGATCAGCTCCAGCACATCATTGCGGAACACCACCGCGCCTTCGGTGACGCCGAGGCTCTTGCCGACTTCAAACGCGCCCATATTGACCTGGCTCGGCATGCCGCCGTTGTGCACAAGATCCTTGGCCAGATGCGAGAGGCCATCGAGCAGGCTTTTGCCGCCGGTTTCGAAAAAGCGTTTGACCGCCGCAGGATTGGCCGCCGTGTTGGTCGGCGCCATGGCTTCGGTCATCAGGTTGATGACGAAATGCCCGCGAGCGATGTCCTTGGGGGACAGGCTGCTGTCATCGATCCAGGCATGCAGTTCCTTGCGCCAGGCCAGGTAGGTTTGCAGATAACGTTTGTACAGCGGGTTCTGGCTCCACGCCGGGTCGGCAAAGCGGCGGTCATCACCGGCCGGTTGCAGCGCGGATTTACCCAGCAGCACGTTTTTCAGTTCGAGCCCGAAATGGGTCACGTGCCTGACGCTGTGAATCGGTTGTCTGATGGCCTGTTTCAGCACCATTCGAGAAGAGGCCAGCAGATCCTTTCCGCGCAGCCCGACGACGGGGTTAAGCCCCAGAGTGTTTTCCGAGGCTTGGTACTTCAGGTCATCGTTATTCTTGTCACTCATCTACGACGCTCCATTGTCCTGAGACGAGTACCCGGTTTCACGCTGTCGCTTCCACAGCCAATGCCGGGTACTACTGCTCGGGTGACCGTTGATTCTGCATAGCTGCTTTACAGTCGTAGAGCACTGCAGGGAACTTGCCAGCTCCATTGGTTACCCGAGTTTAATTTTTTTCGCAAGCGGCCGATCCGGGGCCGTATGCGCGGAGCATTCAAACAGATGAAGTTAGAAAATGCCCTCTAAAGAGCGAGAGCCACGGCCTAGAGCATCAGCTTGACGAACGACTCGTTCGGATCGCGGGATTTTCCGGCAGCGCGCAGCTCGGCAAGATAATCGTCCCAGAGTTCGTTCTGGCGCTTGCCGAGTTCGTAGAGGTATTCCCAGGTGAACAGGCCGCTGTCGTGACCGTCGTCGAAGGTCAGTTTCAGTGCATAGTTGCCAGCCGGTTCCAGCTTGCTCAGACCCACGTTGAGCTTGCCGAATTGCAGGATCGGTTTGCCGTGGCCCTGGACCTCGGCGGAGGGAGAGTGCACGCGCAGAAACTCGGCGGGCAGAGTGTATTCCTCGCCGGACGCGTAAGTGAGCGTCAGGGTTTTCGAGGCTTTGTGCAGTTTGATGTCGGTGGGAATCATGAAAAACAGCCTTCAGCTGCAAGCTACAAGTTGCAAGCTTAACTCAGCTTGCCGCTTGTAGCTTGTAGCTTGCCGCTCTACAGAATGTAGCGGGACAGATCTTCGTTCTGCGCCAATTCGCCGAGGTGGCTGTTGACGTAGTCGGCGTCGATCAGAATCGCCTTGTCATCATGGGCGCTGGCGAGGTCGCCGGCGCTGAACGACACCTCTTCGAGCAGACGCTCAAGCAGGGTGTGCAGGCGACGGGCACCGATGTTCTCGGTCTTCTCGTTGACCTGCCAGGCGATCTCCGCCAGACGCTTGATGCCCTCGGGCTGGAACTGGATGTTCAGGCCTTCGGTCTTCAGCAGCGCGCAGTATTGCTCGGTGAGCGAGGCGTGCGGTTCGCTGAGGATGCGTTCGAAGTCTTCCGGGCTCAGCGCCTTGAGCTCGACGCGGATCGGCAGACGGCCTTGCAGCTCCGGCACCAGATCGCTTGGCTTGCTCAGGTGGAACGCACCGGAAGCGATGAACAGGATGTGGTCAGTCTTGACCATGCCCAGCTTGGTGTTGACGGTGCAGCCCTCGATCAGCGGCAGCAGGTCGCGCTGTACGCCTTCGCGGGAAACATCGGCGCCGCCGACATTGCCGCGCTTGGCGACCTTGTCGATCTCGTCGATGAAGACGATACCGTGCTGTTCGACCGCTTCCAGCGCCTTGGCCTTCAGCTCTTCTTCGTTGACCAGACGCCCGGCTTCTTCATCGCGCACCAGTTTCAGCGCTTCCTTGACCTTGAGCTTGCGCGACTTCTTCTTGCCCTTGCCCATGTTGGCAAACAGCGATTGCAGCTGGTTGGTCATCTCTTCCATGCCTGGCGGCGTGGCGATTTCGATGCCGGAGACTTCGGCGACTTCGATCTCGATTTCCTTGTCGTCCAGCTGGCCTTCGCGCAGGCGCTTGCGGAACAGCTGACGCGTATTGGAATCGGAGCTCGGCGCTTCTTCGTTGCTGAAGCCCATGCGTGCCGGCGGCAGCAGCGCGTCGAGGATGCGATCCTCGGCGGCGTCTTCGGCGCGGTGGCGTACGCGGGTCATTTCCTGTTCGCGGAGCATCTTGATCGCGGCATCGGCCAGATCACGGATGATCGACTCGACGTCACGGCCGACATAACCGACTTCGGTGAATTTGGTCGCTTCGACCTTGATGAACGGCGCATTGGCCAGTTTCGCCAGGCGACGGGCGATCTCGGTTTTACCGACACCGGTCGGGCCGATCATCAGGATGTTCTTCGGGGTCACCTCAACGCGCAGCTCTTCAGGCAGCTGCATGCGGCGCCAGCGGTTGCGCAGGGCAATCGCGACGGCGCGCTTGGCATCGTCCTGGCCGATGATATGGCGGTTGAGTTCGTGGACGATTTCGCGGGGAGTCATGGACATAGTAATTGACGGTCCTCAAGCAGAAACAAGCCGTGGCACATGGGCCGCAACAGGCTTATTCAGCGAGATCCTGCTCCTCAATGGTCTGGGTGTGGTTGGTGAATACGCAGATGTCGCCAGCGATGCCGAGAGCGGTTTCGACGATCTCGCGCGCTGACAAGTCGGTCTTTTTCAGCAGGGCGCTGGCGGCGGCTTGCGCGTAGGCGCCGCCGGAACCCATGGCGATCAGGCCATCTTCGGGTTCGACCACGTCACCGTTGCCGGTGATGATCAGCGAGGCGTCCTTGTTGGCGACCGCGAGCATCGCTTCGAGGCGGCTCAGGGAGCGGTCGGTGCGCCATTCCTTGGCGAGTTCGACGGCGGCGCGGATCAGGTGGCCCTGATGTTTTTCGAGCTGGCCTTCGAAACGTTCGAACAGGGTGAAGGCGTCGGCGGTGGCACCGGCGAAACCGGCGATGACCTGGCCGTGGTACAGGCGACGGACCTTTTTGGCGTTGCCTTTCATCACGGTGTTGCCGAGAGAAACCTGGCCGTCGCCGCCCATGACGACTTTGCCGTGGCGGCGGACTGAAACGATGGTGGTCAAGGGAAGAGTCTCCACGCAGCGGGGCGAAAATGCCTTATGCCCATTCATATGGGGGTGCTGGAGGGGATTTCAACCGGCAGGGGCGATGGGAGACGAATGGTGTGTGATGACTGTGGCGAGGGGATTTATCCCCGTTCGGCTGCGAAGCAGTCGCGAAACCATCATTTGCGGTATGCCTGCGGCACTGCAATGGCTGGTTTCAGGGCTGCTTCGCAGCCCCGCGGGGATAAATCCCCTCACCACAAAGTTTGAAGGTCACCTGCAAGTTGCAGCTGACCTCTGAGAGCCTTAGCGGCTCTGGCGTTGTTGTAACAACAGGTTGCTGAAGCCGGCACCAGCCAGTTGTTTCTGCGCCGTGGTCAGTTGTTCACGGTTGCTGAACGGGCCGACCAAGACGCGGTACCAGGTTTCATCCTTGACCGTACCGGACTCCACCGCGACGGCTTGGCCGAGCAGAATGATCTGCGCACGCACCTTGTCAGCATCGGTTTCCTTGCGGAACGAACCGGCCTGGAGGAAGAACTTGGTCACTGGCGCGGCCTTGCTCACGGGTGGCGCTGGCGGCGGCGTGATCCCGGCAAGAGCCGCTTGAGCCCGTGCGGTGTCGATCTTCGCCGCTTCGGCCGGGGTTACCGGCGTGGTCGGGATGGCCGGCACTTGCGGCGTCGGCAGGGTCTTTTCCGGTACCGCGTCCGGCGGCACGATCACTTCCGATTCCGGCAGCAAGGTGTAGAAGTCGTACTTCGGCTTCACCGGTTGCGTCGGGCTCGGCGGGGTCTTGTTGGCCTCGGCAATCTTCGACGCTTTCTGCTGTTGCTCGACTTTCTCGCGCTTGACCGTGTCGCTGCCCTTGCCCGGTTCCAGTTTCATCAGAAACACGATGAACGCGCCGACGGTCAGGCCGATGGCCATCCACAGCCAGCCCGGAATCGGTTGTTTCGCCGGGGCCTGATAGCGGCTGGCGCCGCGTTTGGGTGCAGGTTTTTTCTTGGCAGCCAACTTACATACGCTCCAGAGTTTCCAGACCCAACAGCTCCAGGCCTTGCTTGAGGGTGCGACCGGTCAGTGCGGCCAGACGCAGACGGCTCTGCATCTGCGCCGGGGTGTCGGCGGCGAGGATCGGGCAGTTCTCGTAGAAGCTGGAGAACAGGCCGGCGACGTCGTACAGGTAGGTGCAGAGAATATGCGGCGTGCCTTTTTCAGCGACGTTGTTCAGCACTTCGCCGAACTGCGCCAGCTTCGCCGCCAGCTCCTGCTCGTGCGCCGCTTCGAGGACGATCTGGCCGTCGACTTCGCTGAAGTCCTTGCCCAGTTTACGGAACACACCGGCCACGCGGGTGTAGGCGTACAGCAGATACGGCGCGGTGTTGCCTTCGAAATTGAGCATCAGGTCGAAGTTGAAGCTGTAGTCGCTGGTGCGGTGCTTGGACAGGTCGGCGTATTTCACCGCGCCGATGCCAACAACCTTGGCGATGTTGCGCAACTCGTCTTCGGCCAGGGTCGGGTTCTTCTCTTTCACCAGGTTGTAGGCACGTTCCTGGGCTTCGGTCAGCAGGTCGATCAGCTTCACGGTGCCGCCATCACGGGTCTTGAACGGACGGCCATCGGCGCCGTTCATGGTACCGAAACCCATGTGTTCCATTTCCATCGGATGGGTGACGAAACCGGCCTTGCGCGCCACCGCGAAGACCTGCTGAAAGTGCAGGGCCTGGCGCTGGTCGACGAAATACAGCGCGCGATCAGCCTTGAGCTTGCCGCTGCGGTAGCGCACGGCCGCCAGGTCAGTGGTGGCGTACAGGTAACCGCCATCGGCCTTGACGATGATCACCGGCAGCGGATCGCCATCGGCGTTCTTGAACTCGTCGAGGAACACGCACTGGGCGCCGTTGCT
>NZ_JH635998.1:1710868-1716963 GCF_000257605.1 Pseudomonas sp. R62 | reverse complement strand
ACCACGGTGCGCTGCGCCGGGCCGGCCTTGCGCACGCCGACACGGGCGTCGGCCAGCGCGGCGTCGAGTCGCGAGGCCAGGGCCTGGGTGTTCTGGAAGAAATTGATGAAACCCGGGCCGGCGATTTCGGCCTTGGTGACGTTCTCGTCAGCGGGCAGGGCGGCGATGATTTTCTCCGCCAGATCGCGTGGCTTCATGCCGGCAGGCTTGGCCAGCATCATGGCGATGTTGCTGGCGAAGTCGCCGTGGGTCTTGTCGCGGGCGTTCTCCACCTGGATCGCCGGCGTCAGGCCTTCAGGCAACACACCTTCGTTGACGAGTTGGGTGAGGGCTTGCTGGATCAGCTGGCGAATGGTGTCTTTCATGGTCTTCTCTTTCGACCGCAAGCGCGGCGGGCGCATCGATGCGCGGGTGGAAAAACTGGGCATTATCCGTTGCGAAGACGGGCTTGCCAACCTTAGCAGGCAGGATGTGGATATGTGGTGACAAAAAGTCCGCTTTCGCGAGCAGGCTCGCTCCCACAAGGTTTTGCGCAGGACCCACAAGGTATGTACGGCGCTGATCCACTGTGGGAGCGAGCCTGCTCGCGAAAGCGATCTTCAGCTCAATACAGATCCACCGGATCAACATCCAGCGACCAGCGCACTGCCCGCCCACTCGGCATCTGCTCCAGCACCAGCATCCAGCTGGCCAGCAAGCGGTGCAACGGTGCCCGCGCAGTCGCCTGCAACAACAGCTGGGCGCGATAACGCCCGGCTCGGCGTTCCATCGGTGCCGGCACCGGCCCGAGCAGCTCGATGCCGCTCAGATTCAATTCGGCCAGCAGGCGTTCGGCCGCGCTGCACGCTTCATCGAGAAAGCCTTCCGCCTGCCCCGGCTTGTGCGCTTCGGCACGCAACAGTGCCAGATGGGCAAACGGCGGCAATCCGGCGGCGCGGCGTTCGCTCAGGGCTTGTTCGGCGAAGGCGAAATAACCCTGCTCGGTCAGTTGCACCAACAAAGGATGGTCGGCGAGGTGCGTCTGGATGATCACCTTGCCCGGCTCTTCAGCCCGCCCGGCGCGCCCGGCGACTTGGACGATCAGTTGCGCCATGCGCTCGCTGGCGCGGAAGTCGCCGGAGAACAGGCCGCCGTCGGCATCCAGAATCGACACCAGCGTCACCCGTGGGAAGTGGTGCCCTTTGGCCAACATCTGCGTGCCGACCAGAATGCACGGCTGACCCTTTTGAATCGTCGCAAACAGCTGATTCATCGCGTCCTTGCGCGATGTACTGTCGCGATCGACGCGCAGTACCGGGTAATCCGGGAACAGAATCGCCAGACGCTCTTCGGCGCGTTCGGTACCGGCGCCGACCGGGCGCAGATCGACCTTGCTGCACTTCGGACACTGGCGTGGCGTGCGCTCGACGTTGCCGCAGTGGTGACAGCGCAACTCGCCGTAACGTTGATGCACGGTCATGCGCGCATCGCAGCGCGAGCACTCGGACATCCAGCCGCAATCGTGGCAGAGCAGGGTCGGGGCAAAGCCGCGACGGTTGAGGAACACCAGCACTTGCTGACCGTTGGCGAGGGTCTGGCCGATGGCTTGCTGCATCGGCCCGGAAATACCGCTGTCGAGCGGACGGCTTTTGACGTCCAGACGCAGGAAGCGCGGTTGCTTGGCGCCGCCAGCGCGTTCGTTCAGGCGTAACAGGCCGTAGCGCCCCGTGTAAGCGTTGTGCAGACTTTCCAGCGACGGCGTGGCGGAGCCGAGCACGATCGGGATGTTTTCCTGCCGCGCGCGCACCAGCGCCAGATCGCGAGCGTGGTAGCGCAGACCTTCCTGCTGTTTATAGGAACCGTCGTGCTCTTCATCGATGATGATCAGCCCGGGATTTTTCATCGGCGTGAACAGGGCCGAACGGGTGCCGATAATAATGTCGGCCTCGCCATCACGGGCGGCGAGCCAGGCTTCCAGGCGTTCGCGATCATTTACCGCCGAGTGCAGCAGGGCGATGCGCGCATTGAAGCGCTGTTCGAAACGCGCCAGGGTCTGCGGGCCGAGGTTGATTTCCGGGATCAGCACCAGTGCCTGTTTGCCGGCTTCGAGGGTCTCGCGTATCAGCTGCAGATAGACTTCGGTCTTGCCGCTGCCGGTGACGCCGGCCAGGAGAAAAGCGTGGTAACTGTCGAAGCCGGCGCGAATCGCTTCATACGCCGCGCGCTGTTCGCTGTTGAGCGGCAGCTCCGGTTGCGCCAGCCAATGTTCATGGCGAACGCCGGGGGCGTGGCGGCGGATTTCGACCTGCACCAGTCCCTTGGCCAGCAGCAGATCGAGGCTGTCCTTGCTCAGCATCAGTTTGCTCAACAACTGATGGGCGACGCCGTGAGGATGCTGGGCCAGCGTGGTCAGCGCCTCGCGCTGGCGTGGCGCACGGGCGACTCGCGGGTCGTCAACGCTGGCGCCGGGGGCAATCGACCAGAAGCGTTCCTGCCGGGCCTCGGCCAGCTCGCCCTGACGCAGCAGCACCGGCAAGGCCCAGTTCAAGGTGTCGCCGAGGCTGTGCTGATAATACTGCGCCGTCCACAGGCACAGCTTGAACAGCGCCGGCGGCAGCGGTGAAGTCGAGTCGAGGAGGGCCAGTGCCGGTTTGAGTTTTTCTGCCGGCACCTCGCTGGTGTCGGTGACCTCGACCAGAATCCCGATCATCTCGCGCCGGCCGAACGGCACCCGCAGGCGCATGCCCGGCTGCAATTGCTCGCGCCGCACCCCGGCCGGCGCCCGGTAATCGAACAGGCGGCGCAGAGGCGAAGGCAGGGCAAGGCGCAGAATGGCGTCGGGCACGCGGGGGGATCTCTATAAACGCGAAAGAAGGGTTGAACGCAGATCAATTGTGGGAGCGAGCTTGCTCGCGAAGGCGGTGTATCAGACGCTTGGACATTGACTGACACAACGCATTCGCGAGCAAGCTCGCTCCCACAGGGGAATGCGTTCAAGGCCGGGAGCCTAGCAGACGGTCGGTCTCGGTGACAGCTTGCGCGATTGAAAAGGTCTGGTAGAATCCGCGGCCTAATTACGTGCGGTATTCAACAATAGTGTTGGGTGGCGGCACGCTAGCCTGAGGAAGACACCATGAAAGCCGAAATCCATCCGAACTATCCGGAAATCGCTGTTACCTGCAGCTGCGGTAACAAGTTCGAAACTCGTTCGACCTACGGCAAAGCCTTGGCGATCGACGTTTGCAACGAATGCCACCCGTTCTACACCGGTAAGCAGAAGACTCTGGACACCGGCGGCCGTGTGCAGAAGTTCGCAGACCGTTTCGCTACTTTCGGCGTCGGCAAAAAAGCCTGAGGCTGATCATTTTGGAAGGTCGCTTCGACTTCTCCAGACTGATGAAAAAGGCGTCCCTTGCGGGCGCCTTTTTTGTGTCTGCGATTTGGCTGTCCGCCGCCCAGGCGTTCTGCCCGGCACCCGCAGGGCTGACCAGCGTCAGTGTGCAGCGGGTGGTCGATGGCGACACCCTGCGCCTGAGCGACGGGCGCAATGTGCGCATGATCGGCCTCAATACGCCGGAGCTGGGCAAGCAGGGCCGCAGCGACGAACCCTTCGCCGCGGCGGCGCGCAAACGCTTGCAAGCGCTGGTGGATGAGAGCGGCGGCCGGGTCGGTCTGCGGCCCGGCAAGCAGGCAAAAGACCATTACGGGCGTACGCTGGCGCATGTTTACAGTGTCAGCGGTGCCAATCTCGAAGCGCAGATGCTTGCTGATGGTCTTGGTTTTCACGTTGCGGTCGCGCCGAACATCGATCTGGTCGCCTGCCAGCAGGCCGCCGAACGCAGCGCGCGACAGGCCGGGCTTGGTCTCTGGCGGCAATCGCCGGTCCAGAAAGCGCAGCAGATCCAGCGTTCGGGCTTTGCCGTAGTCAGCGGTCGGGTGAGCAAGGTGCAGCGCAATCGCGGCGGAATCTGGATCGAATTGCAGGACACGCTTGTATTGCGGGTTGCACCCAATCTGCTCGGACAATTTGACAGTGATGGCATGCGAGCATTGAAAGGCAGGCAGATCGAGGCCCGTGGCTGGGTGGTTGACCGATCCCGGCGCGGTGGTCTGCAAAAAGGTCAGGCGCGCTGGTTGCTGCCGTTGACCGATCCTTCGATGCTGCAGGTATCGCGCTGAAGAAAAATTGTAGACATTTTTACGGTTGATTGTGAACAGTCCAGCCCTTGTGCGCCGTGGCTCTTGGCCCAAAGTCGTAGGGCAGGGCGCTTGACAGCGGTGACTGCCCAGTCTTGTGGGGACTTTGCGAGGCGCGTATCCTCGCTGACCAGTCTGTCCAACAGTAAAAAAGCGGAATGCCAAAATGTCTGATCTGAAAACTGCCGCTCTCGAATACCACGCCAATCCTCGTCCGGGGAAGCTGAGTGTCGAGCTCACCAAGGCCACTGCTACCGCCCGCGACCTGTCGCTGGCCTACAGCCCCGGCGTAGCTGAACCAGTACGCGAGATCGCTCGCGATCCTGAACTGGCCTACAAATACACCGGCAAGGGCAACCTGGTGGCAGTCATTTCCGACGGCACCGCGATTCTCGGCCTGGGCAACCTCGGCCCACTGGCTTCCAAGCCTGTAATGGAAGGCAAGGGCGTACTGTTCAAGCGTTTCGCCGGCATCGACGTATTCGACATCGAAGTCGACTCGGAAAGCCCGCAAGCCTTCATCGACACCGTCAAGCGCATCTCCATCACCTTCGGTGGCATCAACCTGGAAGACATCAAGGCGCCAGAGTGCTTTGAGATCGAACGCGCTCTGATCGAGCAGTGCGATATTCCGGTGTTCCACGATGACCAGCACGGCACCGCGATCGTGACCGCTGCGGGCATGATCAACGCCCTGGAAATCGCTGGCAAAACCCTGCCGGAAGCGAAGATTGTCTGCCTCGGCGCCGGTGCTGCCGCCATCTCCTGCATGAAACTGCTGGTGAGCATGGGCGCTCGCATCGAAAACATCTTCATGGTTGACCGTACCGGCGTGATCCACTCCGGCCGTGACGACCTGAACCAGTACAAAGCCGTGTTCGCCCACGCTACCGAGAAGCGCACCCTGGCAGACGCACTGGCAGGCGCTGACGTATTCGTCGGTCTGTCCGGTCCGAACCTGCTGAGCGCCGAAGGCCTGCTGTCGATGGCGGCCAACCCGATCGTCTTCGCCTGCTCCAACCCAGATCCGGAAATCTCCCCGGAACTGGCGCACGCCACCCGTAGCGACGTGATCATGGCCACCGGCCGTTCGGACTACCCGAACCAGGTCAACAACGTGCTGGGCTTCCCGTTCATCTTCCGTGGTGCCCTGGACGTTCGCGCCAAGCGCATCAACGAAGAAATGAAAGTCGCCGCCGCCAACGCCCTGCGCGAACTGGCCAAACTGCCTGTTCCACAGGACGTGTGCGATGCCTACGGCGGTGCTCCGCTGGAATTCGGCCGTGAGTACATCATTCCGAAACCAATGGACAAGCGCCTGATCACCCTGATCTCCGACGCCGTGGCCAAGGCTGCGATCGAGACCGGCGTGGCCACCCTGCCGTATCCGAAGAACTACCCGCTGAAAAGCGTGGATGACGTGTTCAACGGCTAAGTCGTTGTAGCGCTTCAAACAAAAGCCCCGGCTCGCGAGAGTCGGGGTTTTTTTTGTTTTCGGGAGTTCTCAGGATCGCATTTCATATCGACAAGGACCCTCACCCTAGCCCTCTCCCAGAGGGAGAGGGGATTGACCGAGGTGTTCGACGCCCTTCATCGACCTGAGAGAGTGGTGTCGATTATGGATTCGGCACAACACTTTCAGGTCGATGTAGCTCCCCAAGCATCCCCCGATCAGTCCCCTCTCCCTCCGGGAGAGGGTTAGGGTGAGGGGCTCTTGATCTTCGGGCAATAAAAAGCCCCGCACTTCTCACGAAGGCGGGGCTTTTCAATGGCTGCCGGATCAGAACAAATCGATCGGCGCCTGTTCATCCGCCGGCAGCGGGCTGCCAGGCACAACGCCGTTGCCCAGTTCGTTCACCGATGGCGGTGTGTCTTCGGCCTTGAACAGTTCGAAGTACGCCCCCGGTGTGCTCGGTGTC
>NZ_JH635998.1:1708359-1710848 GCF_000257605.1 Pseudomonas sp. R62 | reverse complement strand
TGACCGGGTCTACCCGCAGGCTAAGCAAGCCTTCTGGCTCAGGCTGCACATGCGGCGGCTTGTCTTTCAGCGCGGCCGACATGTAATTCATCCAGATCGGCAGCGCCACGGTGCCACCGAACTCACGGCGACCGAGGCTTTCCGGCTGGTCGAAACCGGTCCATACCGTGGTGACGTAATCAGCGTTGTAACCGGAGAACCAGGCATCTTTCGATTCGTTGGTGGTACCGGTCTTGCCGGCGATGTCGCTGCGGCCCATGGCCAGTGCACGGCGGCCGGTGCCGAGTTTGATTACGTCCTGCAGCATGCTGTTGAGGATGTAGGTGGTACGTCCATCGACAATCCGCTCGGCCACGGCCGGCGCTTGCGGCACTGCCGGATTGCCGGGCGCTTCACCGGCAACCGGTGTGGCGTTGACCGTGAACGACTCGGTGGCTGGCGCAGCGATACCGTCGGTCGCCGAACCACCCTGTGGCACGGTCGGCGGGTTGGCGATGAACAGCGTGTCGCCGTTACGGCTTTCGATCTTGTCGATGATGTACGGGGTGATCTTGTAGCCGCCGTTGGCGAAAGTGCTCCAGCCAGTGGCGATTTCCATTGGTGTCAGCGTTGCGGTGCCGAGTGCCAGCGACAGGTTCGGCGGCAGGTCCTGCTTGTTGAAGCCGAAGCGGGTGATGTAGTCGATGGTCTTGCCCACGCCCATGGCCTGCAACAGGCGGATCGACACCAGGTTGCGCGACTTGTACAGCGCTTCACGCAGGCGGATCGGGCCGAGGAAGGTGTTGGTGTCGTTCTTCGGGCGCCAGACCTTGTCCAGGTACTCGTCGACGAACACGATCGGCGCATCGTTGACCAGGCTGGCAGCGGTGTAGCCATTATCCAGCGCGGCACTGTAGACGAACGGCTTGAAGCTCGAACCCGGCTGACGCTTGGCCTGCATGGCGCGGTTGTAGTTGCTCTGCTCGAAAGCGAAGCCACCCACCAGCGAACGGATCGCACCATTCTGCGGATCCAGCGACACCAGTGCGCCCTGAGCCTGGGGAATCTGGCTGAATTTCAGCGAATTGTCGGTCTGGCGCTGTACGCGGATCAGATCACCGACCTGCGCGACATCCGACGGCTGGCGCGGGTTGGCGCCCATGCTGTTGGTGTTGAGGAACGGTCGCGCCCATTTCATCGTGTCCCAGGCAACGTGCTCTTCACCAGTGCGGGTCAACACTTGCAGTCCGGTTTTATCGACTTGGGTGACGATCGCAGGTTCGAGACTGCTGATGGTGCGCTGCTTGGTCAGTTCGCTGGCCCAGGCTTCGCGGGTCTTGCCCGGCAGGCGCGACTCGGGGCCACGGTAGCCGTGGCGCTGATCGTAGGTCATCAAACCTTCGTGCAGTGCGGTGTTGGCCATTTCCTGCAGGTTGCTTGGCACTGTGGTGGTGACGCGGAAGCCTTCGGTGTAGGCCTCGCTGCCATAACGGCCGACCATTTCGGCGCGGGCCATTTCGGCGATATACGGTGCGTTCACTTCCGGGGTCGGCACGTGGTAGCTGGCGTTCAGCGGCTCGTTGATCGCGGCGGTGTAGTCGGCTTCGCTGATCTTGCCCAGCTTGTACATGCGCCCGAGGATCCAGTCGCGGCGTTCTTTGCTGCGCGCAGGGTTGGCCAGCGGGTTGAAGCGCGACGGAGCTTTCGGCAGGCCGGCGATCATCGCCATCTGCGCGAGGCTGATGTCACGGATCGATTTGCCGTAATACACCTGCGCCGCCGCCTCGATGCCGTAGGCACGGTTACCCAGGTAGATCTTGTTGACGTACAGCTCAAGGATCTCGTCCTTGGTCAGCTGCCGTTCGATCTGCAGGGCCAGCAGGATTTCCGTAGTTTTACGCGAGAAGCTGCGCTCACTGGTGAGAAAGAAGTTCTTCGCCACCTGCATGGTGATGGTGCTGCCGCCGGACTGAATGTGCCCACTCTTGACCAATTGCGTTGCCGCACGCATCAGGCTGCTCGGATCGACGCCATAGTGATTGGCAAAATTGTCGTCTTCAGCACTTAGTAACGCATTGATGAAATTGGGCGGAATGTCGGCGAAACGGATCGGTGTACGGCGCATTTCGCCAAATTCTGCGATCAACTTGTTGTCGCTGCTGTAGACGCGCAGAGGAATCTGCAACTGAATGCTTCTCAGCGCCTCCACAGACGGCAAACCCGGACTAAGGTAAAGAAAGGCGCCGCTGAGACCTAAGAGCAGTCCGCAGAAAACGGCGACGATGGACCAACCGAAAAATTTCAGCAGACGAATCAAGGCTTTTGGACATCCAGGGCAAAGAATGAATTTGGCACGGGGCTGCGGTTACACACAGAGCCATCCGCGCGGGCAGTAAAAAGCGGAAAAAATCGCTGGGCATTATAAGCACTTTTCCGTCGGAGGCGTCATTGGCGCTTCTGTCAAGACGGGGGTGAAGGAACGCAATGCGTATTACAGAGTCCGTAACTCA
>NZ_JH635998.1:1700228-1707865 GCF_000257605.1 Pseudomonas sp. R62 | reverse complement strand
CGCGTACCGGGGTCAAGAGCGTGGCGGTGGCAGTGGCGGGTTCGGCGGTGATCACCAAGGTCATCGAGATGGACGCCGGGCTGTCCGACGACGAACTGGAAAACCAGCTCAAGATCGAGGCCGACCAATACATTCCCTATCCGCTGGACGAAGTCGCCATCGACTTTGAAGTCCAGGGCGTCTCGCCGCGCAACCCGGAACGGGTCAACGTGCTGCTCGCCGCCTGTCGCAAGGAAAACGTTGAGGTGCGTGAAGCGGCGCTGGCCCTCGCCGGCCTGACCGCGCGGGTGGTGGATGTCGAGGCCTACGCGCTGGAGCGCTCGTTCGGCCTGCTGGCAACGCATCTGGCGGCCTCACAGGAGCGCCTGACCGTGGCGGTGGTCGATATTGGCGCGACCATGACCACTCTCAGCGTCCTGCACAACGGCAAGATCATCTATACCCGCGAGCAATTGTTCGGCGGACGCCAGCTCACCGAAGAGATCCAGCGCCGCTACGGCCTCACGGTCGAACAGGCAGGCCTGGCGAAAAAACAGGGCGGGCTGCCTGACGATTACGTCAGCGAGGTCCTGCAGCCATTTCGCGAGGCGCTGGTGCAGCAAGTCTCGCGCTCGCTGCAGTTCTTCTTCGCCTCCGGCCAGTACAACGCGGTCGACCATATCCTGCTCGCCGGCGGCACCGCCTCGGTGCCCGGCCTGGACCGTCTGATCGAACAGCGTCTGGACACGCCGACGCAGGTCGCCAACCCGTTCGCCGACATGGCATTGGGCAGCAAGGTCAACGCAGGAGCGCTGGCCAGCGACGCGCCAGCCTTGATGATTGCCTGCGGGCTCGCGCTCAGGAGTTTCGACTGATGGCGCGGATCAACCTTCTCCCCTGGCGCGAGGAGCGCCGCGAAGAACGGCGCAAACGCTTTCTGCTGGTCCTGATCGGCGTGCTGGCCGGCTCGATCGGCGCGGTGCTGATTGCTGACCAGATCATCACCGCGGCCATCGAGCGGCAGATGGCGCGCAACGATTACATCGGCAAACAGATTGCCGTGGTCGACGAACGCATCAAGCAAATCAGCGAGCTCAAGGCGCGCCGCCAGCAATTGGTCGAGCGCATGCGCATCATCCAGGACCTGCAGGGCAACCGGCAGATCAGCGGGCGAATCTTCGATCAGTTGGCACGCACGTTGCCGGACGGCGTGTATTTCACCGATGTGAAAATGGCCGGCAAGACCCTGTCCATCAGTGGCGCGGCGGAGTCGAACAACCGGGTCTCCGAGCTGATGCGTAATCTCGACGCGTCCGACTGGTTCGACGCGCCGAGCCTGAATGAGGTCAAGGCCACCAGCGCCGATCAGGTCGAACAGGCCAACGTCTTCCAGCTGACCGTTCGTCAGACCCAGCCCAAGGTTGTGGAGGACGAGCAATGAACGCCTCCGAGTGGCTGCAAAGCCTGCGCAACGTCGATTTCAACGACCTCGACACCAGCAATATCGGCTCCTGGCCCCCGGCGGTAAAAACCCTGTGCGGTGCGCTGGTGATGGTGTTGATCCTCGCGCTTGGCTATTACTTCTTCATCAGCGACATGGAAAGTCAGCTCGACCTCAAGCGCGAAGAGGAAACCACCCTCAAGGAACAATTCGCCAGCAAGGCGCGGCTGTCGGCGAACCTTGAGCTCTATACCCAGCAAATGAAGGAAATGGAAAACACCTTCGGCGTGCTGCTGCGGCAATTGCCCAGCGATACCGAAGTGCCGGGCCTGCTCGAAGACATCACCCGTACTGGTCTGGGCAGCGGCCTGGAATTCGAGGAAATCAAGCTGCTGCCGGAAGTGACCCAGCCGTTCTACATCGAACTGCCGATCCAGATCACCGTGACCGGCGCCTATCACGACCTCGCCACCTTCGTCAGCGGCGTCGCCGGCCTGCCACGGATTGTGACTCTGCACGATTTCGAACTGGCGCCGGCCAATCCCGAGGGCGGGACGAAGCTGCGCATGAGTATTCTTGCCAAGACGTACCGCTATAACGACAAGGGGCTGGAGAAATGACCCCGATTCGTTACTTCGTCCTGCCCATGGTGCTGGCGTTGAGCGGCTGCGGTGGCGGCGATGACTTCAGCGACCTCGACGCGTACCTCAACGAAGTGCGCCTGCGTCCGGCGGGCAAGATTGAACCAACGCCGACATTCCGGTCTTACCCCACATTCACTTACAGCGCCGCCAACCTGCGCAGTCCGTTTTCGCGGCAGGCGCGGGTCGATCTGGCCGGGCAGAAGCACGGCTCGCGCAACGTCAAACCCGACCCTAACCGGGTCAAGCAATATCTTGAAGGATTCAATATCGAGCAGTTCGAAATGGTCGGCACGATCGCCAATGCCTCGGGCTCGTTTGCGCTGTTGCGCGGCGCAGGCGGGGTGCATCGCCTGAAGGTCGGCGACTACCTGGGCCGCAACGACGGCCGCATTGTCGCCATCAGCGCCACCCAGGTCGATGTCGTGGAGATCGTGCCCGACGGCGCCGGCGCCTGGCTGGAGCGGCCGCGCACCATTCCTTTGAAAGAGCACTCATAGTGGAAGTCGAACAATGAACAGGATTTTCTCCACCCTCGGTTTTTCGCTATGGATAGCGCTGGTGTCACCGATGGTAATGGCGGCCAGTCTGAAAGCGCTGGATGTTGCCGCGCTGCCGGGTGACCGCGTCGAACTGAAGCTGTCGTTCGACGGCCCGCCATCACAGCCCAAGGGCTACACAACCGAGTCGCCGGCGCGCATTGCACTGGATCTGCCGGGCGTGACCAGCCAGTTGGCCAGCAGGAATCTTGATCTGGGCAGCGGCAACGCGCGCACGGCCACGGTGGCCGAAGCCAAGGATCGCACGCGGCTGATTGTCAGCCTGACGCAGTTGGCGCCTTACAGCACGCGGGTCGAGGGCAATAATCTGTTTGTGGTGGTCGGTCAGGGCGCTTCCGCGACTGCGCCGCGCCCGGCTGCCGTTGCACCGCGTGCCGCCACGGCCGCTGCGGCACCTGCCAGACCAGCCGCGCAACGAAGCAGGGCGATTCGCGGTGTCGATTTCCAGCGCGGCACCGAGGGTGAGGGCAACGTAGTCATCGACCTCTCCGATCCGACCATCGCCCCGGATATCCAGGAGCACGATGGCAAGATCATCCTCAGCTTCGCCCGCACGCAATTGCCGGAAAAACTGCGCGTGCGCCTCGACGTCAAGGACTTCGCCACGCCCGTGCAGTTCGTCAACGCAGCGCTCACCGGCGATCGCACCGTGATCACTGTCGAGCCCAGCGGCACCTTCGACTACTCCACGTTTCAGACCGATAACAAGCTCACCGTGAGCGTGCGGCCGATGAGCATCGACGACCTGCAAAAGCGCAACGCCGACCGTCAGGCCTATGTCGGCGACAAGCTCTCGCTGAATTTTCAGGACATCGACGTGCGCTCGGTGCTGCAACTGATCGCGGACTTCACCAATCTCAATCTGGTGGCGAGCGATACGGTGCAGGGCGGTATCACTTTGCGCCTGCAGAACGTGCCGTGGGATCAGGCGCTGGATCTGGTGCTGAAAACCAAGGGACTGGACAAGCGCAAGATCGGCAACGTGCTGCTGGTCGCGCCGGCCGATGAAATTGCCGCTCGCGAGCGTCAGGAACTGGAATCGCAGAAGCAGATCGCCGAGCTGGCGCCCCTGCGTCGTGAGCTGCTGCAAGTCAATTACGCCAAGGCGGCGGACATCGCCAAGCTGTTCCAGTCCGTGACCAGTGCCGAGGCCAAGGTCGACGAGCGCGGTTCGATTACCGTCGATGAGCGAACCAACAACATCATTGCCTACCAGACCCAGGATCGCCTCGACGAACTCCGGCGGATCGTCGCGCAGCTGGATATTCCGGTGCGCCAGGTGATGATCGAGGCGCGCATCGTTGAGGCCAACGTCGATTATGACAAGAGCCTGGGCGTGCGCTGGGGCGGTTCGGTGCAGAACAAGGGCAACTGGAACGCCTCCGGGGTCAACGGTTCGTCGAGCACTATCGGTACGCCGGGCAGCACCGGCACCAACTCGCCGTTCGTCGACATGGGCACGGTCAATAACACTTCGGGGATCGGCATCGCATTCATCACCGACAACGTGCTGCTGGATCTCGAACTGACGGCGATGGAAAAGACCGGCAACGGTGAAATCGTCTCGCAGCCGAAAGTGGTCACCTCGGACAAGGAAACCGCGAAGATCCTCAAAGGCACCGAGATCCCCTATCAGGAGGCCAGCTCCAGCGGCGCGACCTCAGTGTCGTTCAAGGAGGCTTCGCTTTCACTGGAAGTTACTCCGCAGATCACCCCGGACAACCGCATCATCATGGAGGTCAAGGTCACCAAGGATGAGCCGGACTACCTGAACAAAGTGCAGGATGTGCCGCCGATCAAGAAAAACGAGGTCAATGCCAAAGTGCTGGTAAATGACGGCGAGACCATCGTAATCGGCGGTGTTTTTTCAAATACTCAAAGCAAGGTCGTAGATAAGGTGCCATTTCTTGGCGATGTGCCGTATCTTGGCCGCCTTTTCCGGCGTGATGTGGTTTCGGAGAAAAAATCCGAGCTGCTGGTATTTCTCACTCCGCGTATCATGAATAACCAGGCGATTGCTGTGAGTCGTTGATTCTGTGCGAAATTTGATACTTGTAGGACCGATGGGTGCTGGCAAAAGCACCATCGGCCGATTGCTGGCCAAAGAGCTGCGCCTGCCGTTCAAGGATTCCGACAAGGAAATTGAGCTGCGCACGGGTGCCAATATCCCATGGATCTTCGACAAGGAAGGCGAGCCCGGCTTTCGTGACCGCGAGCAGGCGATGATCGCCGAGCTGTGCGCGTTCGATGGCGTGGTGCTGGCGACCGGCGGCGGCGCAGTGATGCGTGATGCCAATCGCAAGGCCCTGCATGAAGGCGGGCGCGTGGTGTATCTGCACGCCTCCGTCGAGCAGCAGGTCGGCCGCACCTCCCGCGATCGCAATCGGCCGCTGCTGCGTACCGCCGATCCGGCGAAAACCCTGCGCGACCTGCTCGAGATCCGTGACCCGCTCTATCGGGAAATTGCCGATCTGGTGGTGGAAACCGACGAGCGGCCGCCACGCATGGTGGTGCTCGACATTCTCGACCGCCTCGCGCAGTTGCCGCCCCGTTAAAGCATCGTCCGAAATGCGCTATCCTCGGCGTCCTGTCAGCGTCCGCCGAGGGTGTGGCGGATGCCGGGCGAGCGGCGTCATACCGCTACAGGCCGCAGAACACCAATAATTTCAGGGCAGGATGCCTGCTTCCATCTTCACTGTGGGGACACATGCAGACACTCAAGGTCGATCTAGGCGAGCGCAGCTACCCGATTCATATTGGCGAAGGTCTGTTGGATCAGCCGGAACTGCTGGCGCCGCATATCCACGGGCGGCAGGTGGCAATCATCTCCAACGAAACCGTCGCGCCGCTCTATCTCGAACGTCTGACCCGCAGCCTTGCGCAGTTCTCGGTGATCTCGGTGGTGTTGCCTGATGGCGAAGCCTTCAAGAACTGGGAAACCCTGCAACTGATTTTCGATGGTCTGCTGACCGCCCGTCATGACCGCCGCACCACCGTGATCGCCTTGGGCGGCGGGGTGATCGGCGACATGGCCGGTTTCGCGGCCGCCTGTTATCAGCGCGGTGTCGATTTTATCCAGATTCCTACCACGCTGTTGTCGCAGGTCGATTCCTCGGTCGGCGGCAAGACCGGCATCAACCATCCGCTGGGCAAGAACATGGTCGGCGCGTTCTATCAGCCGAACGTGGTGCTGATCGATACCGCATCGCTGAAAACCCTGCCGGAGCGCGAGTTGTCGGCGGGCCTGGCGGAAGTCATCAAGTACGGTCTGATCTGCGACGAACCGTTTCTGACCTGGCTGGAAGAAAACGTCGACGCCCTGCGCGCGCTGGATCAAACCGCGCTGACCTATGCGATCGAGCGTTCCTGCGCGGCCAAGGCTGCGGTGGTCGGTGCCGATGAGAAGGAAACCGGCGTACGCGCCACGCTCAATCTCGGCCACACCTTTGGCCACGCCATCGAAACCCACATGGGCTATGGTGTCTGGCTGCATGGCGAGGCGGTGGCGGCTGGTACCGTGATGGCGCTGGAAATGTCCGCGCGCCTGGGCTGGATCAGCGGGCAGGAGCGTGATCGCGGCATTCGTCTGTTCCAGCGAGCCGGCCTGCCGGTCATTCCGCCTGAAGAGATGAGCGAAGCCGATTTTCTCCAACACATGGCAATTGATAAAAAAGTGATCGACGGTCGTCTGCGCCTGGTGCTGCTGCGCCGGATGGGCGAAGCGGTAGTGACCGACGATTATCCGAAAGAGGTTCTACAGGCCACGCTGGGAGCGGATTACCGCGCCCTGGCTCAGCTTAAAGGTTAAAACGATTCCGATGACTAGTTTGCATGCCGACGAGGCGTTTCTCGGCCATTTCCAGTTAAGTCACGACCCGTTCGCGCCACGGGTGCCTGGCTTCAAATTCTTCCCGGCCCAGCGCAAACCGGTGCTGGGTCAACTGCATCATCTGGCGCGCTACAGCCAGTTGCTGCTGGTGGTCACCGGCCCGCAAGGCAGCGGCAAGACCCTGCTGCGGCAGGCGCTCGTTGCCAGTACCAACAAGCAATCGGTGCAAAGCGTGGTGGTTTCCGCCCGTGGCGCCGGTGATGCGGCCGGCGTGCTGCGCCAGGTGGCGCAGGCGCTGGATGTCGCTCAGGCCGAAGTCGGTGCGATTCTCGAGCAGGTGGTACAACTGGGTCTGACCGGGCAGGAAGTCTATCTGCTCGTGGACGATGCCGAGCAGCTCGACGAGTCCGCGCTGGAAGCGTTGATGGCGCTCGGCGCCGGCACGCCGGAAGGTCGTCCGCATGTGTTCCTGTTCGGCGAGTCGTCGCTGATCGCTCAGCTCGAGGCGTTGCAGCTCGAAGAAGAGCGTTTCCACGTCATCGAATTGCAGCCGTACACCGAAGAAGAGACCCGCGAATATCTCGACCAGCGGCTGGAAGGCGCGGGCCGGGGTGTCGAACTTTTCACCGCAGATCAGATCTCTGATATTCACGAAAGCTCCGAGGGCTGGCCGGGCAACATCAACCAGGTCGCTCGCGATGCACTGATCGAAGTCATGATTGCCAGCCGCTCCGCGGTCAAGCGTCCAAGTATGGGGTTCAACATGCCGAAGAAACACGTATTGGCGATTTCCGCCGTCGTTGTGGTCGCGGTTGCCGCCGCCTGGCTGATGCCGGGTCGCAGCAAGGCACCGACCACCGGTGCTCCGGCCAATGAACAGGCGCAACTGCCATTGGGTCAGGGTGCAGCGAACGGCGCCAACCCGTCCGTCGAATTCGCCGGCAACACCCAGCCGATGCCGCTGCCATTGGTCGGCAACTCGCAGCCGGTCATGCGTGGCCCGCTGGCAGAAGCCGCCGGTGGCATTACCGAAGGCGACGACGGCGTGCCGCTGGAAGGCTCCAGCGATACGCCGCCGACCGTAACCACCTCCGCGCCGCCTGCTGGCGTTCCGGCCGGTCCTGCGCCGACACCGGTTCCGACTCCTGCCGCCAAACCGGCGCCAACCCCGGCACCGACGCAGATCG
>NZ_JH635998.1:1698006-1700208 GCF_000257605.1 Pseudomonas sp. R62 | reverse complement strand
CCAGCTGCGAAACCGGCTCCTGCTCCGGCCAAGCCTGCCGACAAGCCGGTCACCGTGGCCAAGGCTGCCGGTGGCAGCTGGTACGCCGGTCAGCCGACCAGCAACTATGTCGTGCAGATCCTCGGCACCAGCTCGGAAACCGCTGCGCAGAACTTCGTCAAGGAGCAGGGCGGCGAGTACCGTTATTTCAAGAAAGTCCTCAATGGCAAGCCGCTTTACGTGATCACCTACGGCAACTTTGCCAATCGTGATGCGGCCGTTTCTGCCATCAAGGCCTTGCCAGCGAAGGTTCAGGCTGGTAAACCTTGGCCTCGCACTGTCGCCAGCGTCCAACAGGAACTGGCAACAACTCGCTGAAGATTCGGCGGCCTTACCCAGGCCGCCTCTCCAAGCACCTCAAAATTTCTACGAGTGCGCGCCGCCTCCAGGGACGGTTGGCGCTTGCTGACGACCGCGACGCCGCCCCATTTTTTGCTGGGCAAGGCGCGAGGAACGTAGTTTGGTTTTTCCAAATAAGTTCCGAGCAACGCTGCCCAGCGAAAAATGGGGCGCGTCCCTTCGGGTTGCGCGCCAACGTGTGCGAGGCTGCGTTGCGGGATTTGCCAAGGGAACAACCATTGGCAGCATCCCGCGCCTTGCCTCGCACACGTTGGCGTGCAACGCGGTTCGCCAGCAAGCGCCAACCGTCCCTGCGGCCGCGTGCCTTGTGGTGTCTGCGTCACAGTAGTCTTTGAGTCGTTGCGGTCAAAATTAAAAAAGTTTTGACTAGCACAGCAGATCGCTTTAAACCTTTCACAAATGCGACATGAATTTGCGACAGTTCGTCGTCAAATTTGTGAGCCTCTGTGTCGCTGTGTACAATGACCACCCTTTTGCCCCCGCTAAGCCGGCGTACGTTCGGCGCGGAACGCAAGTGGTTGAATTGAAAAGAAATTTGCCTCGAGTAGAGGCAGCCTGGTGAGAAAGTGTCTATGAAAGCAGGTCTGTACCAACCAGATGAATTCAAGGATAACTGCGGTTTCGGCCTGATAGCTCATATGCAGGGCGAGCCCAGTCATACCCTTTTGCAAACGGCCATCGAGGCCCTGACCTGCATGACCCACCGCGGTGGGATTAATGCCGACGGCAAGACCGGTGACGGTTGCGGTCTGCTGATTCAAAAACCCGACGCCTTCCTGCGAGCCATTGCCCGGGAAAGCTTCGGCGTCGATATGCCCAAGCAATATGCCGTGGGCATGGTGTTCTTCAATCAGGATCCGGCCAAGGCCGAAGCCGCTCGCGAGAACATGAACCGCGAGATCCTCGCCGAAGGCCTGCAACTGATCGGCTGGCGCAAAGTGCCGATCGACACCAGCGTCCTCGGCCGCCTCGCCCATGAACGCCTGCCGCAGATCGAGCAGGTCTACATCGGCGGCGAAGGCCTGAGCGATCAGGACATGGCGGTGAAGCTGTTCAGCGCCCGTCGCCGTTCGTCGGTGGCCAACGCCGCTGACACCGACCACTACATCTGCAGCTTTTCGCACAAGACCATCATCTATAAAGGCCTGATGATGCCGGCCGACCTGGCCGCGTTCTATCCGGACCTGAGTGACGAACGCCTGCAAACCGCAATCTGCGTGTTCCACCAGCGCTTCTCTACCAACACCCTGCCGAAATGGCCGCTGGCGCAGCCGTTCCGCTTCCTCGCCCACAACGGCGAAATCAACACCATCACCGGTAACCGCAACTGGGCGCAGGCCCGGCGGACCAAGTTCACCAATGATCTGATGGATCTGGAAGAGCTCGGCCCGCTGGTCAACCGCGTCGGTTCCGACTCCTCGAGCATGGACAACATGCTCGAACTGATGGTCACCGGTGGCATCGACCTGTTCCGTGGCGTGCGGATGATCATTCCGCCTGCGTGGCAGAACGTCGAAACCATGGACCCGGATCTGCGTGCGTTCTACGAGTACAACTCGATGCACATGGAGCCGTGGGACGGTCCGGCCGGCGTGGTGATGACCGATGGTCGCTACGCGGTGTGCCTGCTCGACCGTAACGGTCTGCGCCCGGCGCGCTGGGTCACCACCAAGAACGGTTTCATCACCCTCGCCTCGGAAATCGGCGTGTGGAACTACCAGCCCGAAGACGTGCTCGCCAAGGGTCGCGTCGGCCCTGGCCAGATCTTCGCCGTGGATACCGAAACCGGGCAGATCCTCGACA
>NZ_JH635998.1:1690862-1696071 GCF_000257605.1 Pseudomonas sp. R62 | reverse complement strand
AAGCGCTTCGACTCCGCCGGTATCTCGCTGGGCGCACTGTCGCCGGAAGCTCACGAAGCCCTGGCCGAAGCCATGAACCGCCTCGGTGCGCGTTCCAACTCCGGCGAAGGTGGTGAAGATCCGGCGCGTTACGGCACCATCAAGAGTTCGAAAATCAAGCAGGTTGCCACCGGCCGTTTCGGTGTGACTCCGGAATACCTGGTCAACGCCGAAGTGCTGCAGATCAAGGTCGCCCAAGGCGCCAAGCCGGGCGAGGGCGGGCAACTGCCGGGCGGCAAGGTCAACGGGCTGATCGCCAAGCTGCGTTACGCAGTGCCGGGCGTGACCCTGATTTCGCCACCGCCGCACCACGACATCTATTCGATCGAAGACTTGTCGCAACTGATCTTTGACCTCAAGCAGGTCAACCCGCAGGCGCTGGTTTCGGTGAAGCTGGTAGCAGAAGCGGGCGTCGGCACCATCGCCGCCGGTGTGGCCAAGGCCTATGCCGACTTGATCACCATTTCCGGCTACGACGGTGGCACCGGTGCTTCGCCGCTGACCTCGATCAAGTACGCTGGCGCACCGTGGGAGCTCGGCCTGGCTGAAACCCACCAGACCCTGCGCGGCAACGACCTGCGCGGCAAAGTCCGGGTGCAGACCGACGGTGGCCTGAAAACCGGTCTCGACGTGATCAAAGCCGCGATCCTTGGCGCCGAGAGCTTCGGCTTCGGTACCGCGCCGATGATCGCACTGGGCTGCAAATACCTGCGCATCTGCCATCTGAACAACTGCGCCACTGGCGTCGCGACGCAGAACGAGAAACTGCGCAAGGATCACTACATCGGCACCGTCGACATGGTGGTGAATTTCTTCACCTACGTCGCCGAAGAAACCCGTGAGTGGCTGGCCAAGCTTGGCGTGCGCTCCCTCGAAGAGCTGATCGGTCGCACTGATCTGCTGGAAATCCTCGAAGGCCAGACCGCCAAGCAACATCACCTGGACCTGACGCCGCTGTTGGGCAGCGATCACATCCCGGCGGACAAACCGCAGTTCTGCGGCGTTGAGCGCAACCCGCCGTTCGACAAAGGTCTGCTCGCGGAGAAGATGGTCGAGATGGCCTCGTCGGCGATCAACGACCTCAGCGGTGCTGAGTTTGAGCTGGATATCTGCAACTGCGACCGTTCGATCGGCGCCCGAATCTCCGGCGAAATCGCGCGCAAGCACGGCAACCAGGGCATGGCCAAGGCGCCGATCACCTTCCGTTTCAAAGGCACGGCCGGGCAGAGCTTCGGTGTGTGGAACGCCGGCGGTCTGAACATGTACCTGGAAGGCGACGCCAACGACTACGTCGGCAAAGGCATGACCGGTGGCAAGCTGACCATCGTGCCGCCGAAGGGCAGCGTTTATAAGACTCAGGAAAGCGCCATCATCGGCAACACCTGCCTGTACGGCGCAACGGGCGGCAAGCTGTTTGCCGCCGGCACCGCAGGCGAGCGTTTCGCCGTGCGTAACTCCGGTGCCCACACCGTCGTGGAAGGCACTGGCGATCACTGCTGCGAGTACATGACCGGTGGTTTCGTCTGCGTGCTGGGCAAGACCGGTTACAACTTCGGTTCTGGCATGACCGGTGGTTTCGCCTACGTGCTCGATCAGGACAACACCTTCGTTGACCGGGTCAACCACGAACTGGTGGAGATCCAGCGGATCAGCGGCGAGGCGATGGAAGCCTATCGCAGCCACCTGCAGAACGTGCTGAACGAGTACGTCGCCGAAACCGACAGCGAGTGGGGTCGTGAGCTCGCTGAGAACCTCGACGATTACTTGCGGCGTTTCTGGTTGGTCAAGCCCAAGGCTGCCAGCTTGAAAACCCTGCTTTCCAGCACTCGTGCCAACCCGCAGTGATATGCGCCTGAAGAGTTTGATGAGGTTTTAACAATGGCTGAACGTCTGAATAACGACTTCCAGTTCATCGATGTCGGGCGCAAGGATCCGAAGAAGAAACTGTTGCGTCAACGCAAGAAAGAGTTCGTTGAAATCTACGAGCCGTTCAAACCCCAGCAGTCGGCCGATCAGGCCCACCGCTGCCTGGGTTGCGGCAACCCGTATTGCGAATGGAAGTGCCCGGTGCACAACTTCATTCCAAACTGGCTCAAATTGGTGGCCGAGGGCAACATCCTTCAGGCCGCCGAGCTGTCGCACCAGACCAACACCCTGCCGGAAGTCTGCGGCCGGGTGTGCCCGCAGGATCGTCTGTGCGAGGGTGCCTGCACCCTCAACGACGGCTTCGGCGCGGTGACCATCGGTTCGGTCGAGAAGTACATCACCGACACCGCGTTCGCCATGGGCTGGCGCCCGGACATGTCCAAGGTCAAGCCGACCGGCAAACGCGTGGCGATCATCGGTGCAGGCCCGGCGGGTCTTGGTTGTGCCGACGTGCTGGTGCGTGGCGGCGTGACCCCGGTGGTATTCGACAAGAACCCGGAAATCGGTGGCCTGCTGACCTTCGGCATCCCCGAGTTCAAGCTGGAAAAGACCGTGCTGAGCAATCGTCGCGAAGTCTTCACCGGCATGGGCATCGAGTTCCGTCTCAACACCGAAGTCGGCAAAGACGTGACCATGGAACAACTGCTCGCCGAGTACGATGCGGTGTTCATGGGCATGGGGACCTACACCTACATGAAGGGCGGCTTTGCCGGTGAGGACCTGCCAGGCGTTTATGACGCGCTGGACTTCCTCATCGCCAACGTCAATCGCAACCTGGGCTTTGAAAAGTCGCCGGAAGATTTCGTCGACATGAAAGGCAAGAAGGTTGTGGTGCTCGGCGGCGGCGACACGGCGATGGACTGCAATCGCACCTCGATCCGTCAGGGCGCCAAGTCGGTGACCTGCGCTTATCGTCGTGACGAAGCGAACATGCCCGGCTCGCGCAAAGAGGTGAAGAACGCCAAGGAAGAAGGCGTGAAATTCCTCTACAACCGCCAGCCGATCGCCATCGTCGGTGAAGACAAGGTTGAAGGCGTCAAAGTGGTCGAGACCCGTCTCGGCGAACCGGACGCCCGTGGCCGTCGTAGCCCCGAGCCGATCCCGGGTTCCGAAGAGATCATCCCGGCCGACGCCGTGGTCATCGCCTTCGGCTTCCGTCCGAGCCCGGCACCGTGGTTCGAACAGTTCGAGATCCAGACCGACAGCCAGGGCCGCGTTGTTGCGCCCGAGCAAGGTCAGTACAAGCACCAGACCAGCAACCCGAAAATCTTCGCCGGTGGCGACATGGTGCGCGGTTCCGACCTGGTGGTGACGGCGATCTTTGAAGGGCGCAATGCGGCTGAAGGGATCCTCGATTACCTGGGTGTGTAAACGCCGCTCGAAACTGCAATGCGATACCTGTGGGAGCTGGCTTGCCAGCGATAGCATCTCCTTGGTTTACCTGACAAACCGAGTTGTCTGCATCGCTGGCAAGCCAGCTCCCACAGTGTTTTGTGGTGTTGCAAAGTCAGCATTCCAGCGCGACAAATTGACCCGATAGACAAAAGGCTGACCCACATCCGTGCCTTTTGCCTCGCGCTCTGAGAAAATGCCCGCACTTTTTTTCCGGATGCCGACATGACTGCCCTGAAGAACGACCGTTTCCTCCGCGCCCTGCTCAAGCAACCCGTTGACGTCACCCCTGTGTGGATGATGCGCCAGGCCGGTCGCTACCTGCCGGAGTACCGCGCCAGCCGCGCCCATGCCGGCGACTTCATGAGCCTGTGCATGAATCCGGAGTTCGCCTGCGAAGTCACCCTGCAACCGCTTGACCGCTACCCGCAACTGGACGCGGCGATCCTGTTTTCCGACATCCTCACCATTCCCGATGCCATGGGCCAGGGCCTGTACTTCGAGACCGGTGAAGGCCCGCGCTTCAAAAAAGTTGTCAGCACCCTGGCCGACATCGAAGCCCTGCCGATCCCGGACCCGCACAAAGACCTCGGCTACGTGATGGACGCGGTCAGCACCATCCGTCGCGAGCTGAACGGACGTGTGCCGCTGATCGGTTTCTCCGGCAGCCCGTGGACCCTCGCCACTTACATGGTTGAAGGCGGCTCGTCAAAAGACTTCCGCAAGACCAAGGCGATGCTTTACGACAACCCGCAAGCCATGCACCTGTTGCTCGACAAATTGGCGCAATCGGTGACTTCGTACCTCAACGGCCAGATCATGGCCGGTGCACAAGCGGTGCAGATCTTCGATACCTGGGGCGGCAACCTGTCGGCGGCGGCGTATCAGGAATTCTCCCTGGCCTACATGAAGAAAATCGTCAGCGGCCTTATCCGCGAGAACGACGGACGCAAAGTGCCGGTGATTCTGTTCACCAAGAACGGCGGCCTGTGGCTGGAAAGCATCGCCGAAGCCGGCGCCGACGCGCTCGGCCTGGACTGGACCTGCGACATCGGCAACGCCCGTGCCCGTGTCGGCGACAAGGTCGCGCTGCAAGGCAACATGGACCCGACCGTGCTCTACGCCAAACCGGAAGCGATCCGCACTGAAGTCGGGCGCATCCTCGCCAGCTACGGCAAGGGCAGCGGCCACGTGTTCAACCTGGGTCACGGCATCACGCCTGAGGTTGATCCAGAACATGCCGGCGCGTTCCTGCGTGCGGTGCATGAGCTGTCGGCGCAGTATCACGAGTGATCAGCGCCCAATAAAAAACGCCCGGCCAAATGCCGGGCGTTTTCTTTTGCACGGTCTAATGTCGTACCCAAATCAACTGTGGGAGCGAGCCTGCTCGCGAAAGCGGTGTGTCATTCAACACTGATGTTGCCTCACACAGTGCATTCGCGAGCAGGCTCGCTCCCACAGGGATTTATCTCAGGCTTTGACACCCTGCAACGGCGGCAACTTCGCCAACTTCAACGCCACCAGCAGGGCAATCAGCAACAACGCACCAATGAACAGGCCGATGCCATTCCACCCGCCCAGATGCCAGAACACCCCGCCCGCCGTCCCGGCAATGCTCGACCCGGCGTAATAACTGAACAGATACAGCGACGACGCCTGACCCTTGGCGGTCAACGCGCGCCGGCCGATCCAGCTGCTCGCCACCGAGTGCGCGGCGAAGAAGCCGAAGGTGAACACCAGCATGCCGACGATCACTAGCAACAACGAGGTGAACATGGTCAGTGCCAGTCCGGCGAACATCAGTGCAATGGTCGCCCAGAGCACTTTGCGTCGCCCCAGCTTGTCCGCCAAA
>NZ_JH635998.1:1689180-1690842 GCF_000257605.1 Pseudomonas sp. R62 | reverse complement strand
TCCGCCAAAGAACCGATTTTCGCCGAGCTGTAGATCCCCGACAGATACACCACCGAGAGCAATCCGACAAATACCTGATCGAGGTTGTACGGCGCCGCCAGCAAGCGGTAGCCGATGTAGTTGAACAGCGTGACAAACGCGCCCATCAGCACAAACGCTTCAAGAAACAGTAGCGGCAGGCCGGCGTCGCGAAAGTGCATGGTGAAGCCGTCGAGCAGGCTGCGCGGGTGCAGCGAGCGAGCGCGGAAGTTGCGCGACTCCGGGAGGATCTTCCAGAACACCGCCGCTGCGATCAGCGCCAGACCGCCGATCACCAGCATCGCCGTGTGCCAGCTGACGAAGTCGATCAGCACGCCGGTGATCAAGCGTCCGCTCATCCCGCCGATCGCGTTGCCGCCGATGTACAAACCCATTGCCAGGCCGATGTGCTGTGGATGGATTTCTTCGCTCAGATAGGTCATCGCCACCGCTGCCAGGCCGCTCAATGACAGGCCGATCAATGCGCGCATGATCAGCACGCCTTGCCAGCTCGGCATCATCGAACTGGCGATGGTGCACAACGCGGCAGCGAACAGTGCCGCGACCATCACCGGTTTACGGCCGATGCGGTCGGAAATCGGCCCGGTGATCAGCAGACCGAAGGCCAACATGCCGGTCGCCACCGAGAGGATCAGGCTGCTCTGCGCCGCGTTGATCCCGTATTCGTGGGACAGCAGCGGCATCATCGGTTGCACGCAATAGAGCAGCGCGAACGTCGCAAAGCCGCCACAGAATAGTGCCAGCACCGTGCGCATGAAGGCCGGCGTGCCTTTTTCGATGTAGATCTCCTGCAGCTCGGCGAGGGCATCGTCGTCGGCTGCGGGCGGGATTTCGTGGGCAAGGGGCGCGACAGCAGTTTTCACTTCAGACCTCGGAAAGCACAGCCGGGCAGGCAATGAAAAAATCATATAGCTGGCTAATGTTTCTATCCAATATATTGTTCGACCTGTTTGATAGCTTCAGCGACCTAATGGTAATCCTATGGAACTGCGTCATCTGCGTTACTTCATCGCCGTCGCCGAAGAACTGCATTTTGGCCGGGCCGCACAGGTGCTGGGCATCTCCCAGCCACCGCTGAGCCAGCAGATTCAGGCGCTGGAGCAACAGCTCGGCGCGCGATTGTTCGAGCGCACCAATCGTCGGGTCGAGTTGAGCGAGGCCGGTCGCCTGTTTTTGCAGGAGGCGCGGCTGGTGCTGGCACAAGTCGGCAAGGCAGCGGACGTCGCCCGCCGTGCGCAACTTGGCGAGCTGGGCGAGTTGAAGATTGGCTTCACCTCGTCTGCACCGTTCAACTCGACCATTCCGCAGGCGATTTTTTCCTTTCGTCAGCGCTTTCCGGCGGTGCATCTGAATCTGCGCGAAATGAGCAGCACCATGGTCGCCGATGCCTTGGTGGACGAGTCGATCGAGGTGGGCATCATGCGCCCGCTCGGATTGCCGGATTCACTGAGTGTTGTGGAGTTGATGCGCGAGCCATTGGTGGCGGTGCTCAGTTCCAAGCATCCGTTGGCCCAAGGCAGCGACGAAGGCCTGTTTCTCTCGGCGCTGGCGCTGGAACCGTTCGTGTTTTTTCCGCGCAGTTATGGCAGCGGGCTCTATGCACAACTGCTCAGTCTGGCCCGT
>NZ_JH635998.1:1685234-1689160 GCF_000257605.1 Pseudomonas sp. R62 | reverse complement strand
AGTCTGGCCCGTGATGCCGGCTTCAGCCCGCACTTTGCCCAAGAGGCTGGCGAGGCGATGACCATCATCGGTCTGGTGGCGGCGGGCTTGGGTGTATCGGTGCTGCCAGCGTCCTACCAACGCATGCGCATCGACGGCGTGGTCTACCGTCCGTTGCTCGATCCCGAAGCAATTTCGGCGGTTTGGCTGGTGCAGCGCAAAGATCAGAAATCACCGATGGCCAAGGCGTTTGTCGAACTGCTGACGCGCAAGGTTGAGCCCCTGACGGTGTGAAGGCGGCTGGCGCTTTCGCGAGCAGGCTCGCTCCCACAGGGAAACGCATTCCAAGGTGGGAGCGAGCCTGCTCGCGAAGGCATCGGCCCAAACATCACAGATTTCAGGGCAACCGCACCAAATCCCCCTTCAACGCCACCCGCGTGACAAATATCCCCGCCCGGCACTCGTACGTATTCAAATCCTTGCGCACATGCTGGTCGTAGTAACTGACGATATTCACAACCGCATTCGCCCCGACCCGCTTGGCATCGGCCTGCAATTTGATCAGATTCGACTGCAGCACCCATTCACACGAAGCCTGATCGCTCTTGTTGAAGCCGTTGGTTTTCAAATCACTGACCACCCCTCGGCGCAGCAACTGCTGAGTGCCCTGCGGCCCGTTGCCGATCAGGTAGAACTTCACACTGCCATCCAGCCGACCGGCGCGAATCGCGTCCGACAGCACGGTTTCGAAAGGCATGTACATGAGGTTGGTGGCATGGCTGGCACTTGGCAGCAGGGCGATAAGCGCAGCGGTCATCAGGGCTTTCACTTGCATGGTCATCTCCTTTGACGGTGAAAGGGAACTGCGAGGGCAGGTTACGGTGCTGCGACCTGCATCAGCGAGTGTAGATGCTGTTCAATCAGCGCAAAAAAAGGGCGCCAAACGGCGCCCTTTGTCGTTTCTGGCGTTTATTGAACCTTCGCCAGATCACCCTTCAACGCAACGCCCGCCATGATCGCGCCGGCGTGGCATTCGTAGGTTTGCGCGTCCTTGCGCTCGTTGCGCTTGTAGAAGCTGACGATGTTGGTCACGGCGTTGGCGCCGGCGTTTTTCGCGGCCTGGTGCAGGCTGATGATTGCCGATTGGGCGACCCATTCGCAGGCGACTTCGTCGGACTTGTTGAAGGCGTTGGTTTTCTTGTTGGTCACGGCGTCGGGGCTGACCACGGTGACTTTGCCGGCCGGGGTGTTGCCGGCCAGATAGAATTTCACACTGCCATCGATCTTGCCGGAGCGGGTGGCTTCGGCGACGGCTTTGTCGAATGGCAGGTAGACCGCCGTGTCGCGTGCCTGGCTGATCGCTGGCAGGGCGCAGAGCAGCAGGGTGACGGCGGCGAGTTTGTTGAAGTGCATGTAGGTCTCCTTGACCTGGATTGATTCGGTTATGCCCAGCGGCGGAAGATCAACGAAGTGTTGACGCCACCGAAAGCGAAGTTGTTGTTCATCACGTAGTTGTGGTGCATCTGACGGAATTCGCCGCGCAGGTAATCGAGCTTGCCGCAGTGCGGGTCGACCTCGTCGAGGTTGAAGGTGTGCACGTAACGGTCGCTGTTGAGCATCTCGATGCTGAACCATGACTCCAGCGCACCGCAGGCACCGAGGGTGTGGCCGAGAAAACTCTTCTGCGAGCTGATCGGCATGTGCTCACCGAACAGGCTGCTGGTCGCCAGCGTTTCGGCGATGTCGCCCTGTTCAGTCGCGGTGCCATGGCCGTTCACATAGCCGATGGCGTCCGGGGTGAGGCCGGCATCTTCCAGGGCCAGCTCCATGGCGCGGCGCATCGTGAGCTGTTCCGGGCGGGTGGTGTGCTGGCCGTCGGCGTTGCTGCCGAAACCGACGATCTCCGCGTGAATGTGTGCGCCACGGGCGAGGGCGTGTTCCAGCTCTTCAAGCACCAGCATGCCGCCGCCTTCGCCGATCACCAGGCCGTCGCGGCCCTTGTCGTACGGGCGTGGGCTGGTCTGTGGTGCATCGTTTTTCAGGCTGGTGGCGTAGAGCGCGTCGAACACCATGGCTTCGGTCGGGCACAGCTCTTCCGCGCCGCCGGCGAGCATCAATGGCAGGCGGCCGAACTTGATTGCCTCATAGGCGTAGCCGATGCCCTGGCTGCCGCTGGTGCAGGCGCTGGACGTCGGAATCAGGCGGCCGGTGAGGCCGAAGAAAATGCTGATATTGGCGGCGGTGGTGTGCGGCATCATCCGCACATAGGAGTTGGCGTTCAGTCCCTCGGCCACCGAGTTGAGCAGCATGTTGCCGAACGCTTTGATCTCGTCAGTGCTGCCGGTAGACGAACCACAAGCAACGCCCATGCGCCCGTCCTTGATCGATTCGTCACCGAGCAGGCCAGCGTCAGCCAAGGCTTTTTCCGCCGCGCCGACCGCCAGTCGCGAAACCCGGCCCATGCTGCGCAACTGCTTGCGGGTCCAGTGCGACGGCACGAGAAAGTCATCGATAGGCCCGGCCAGACGCGTGTTCAGCTCAGTGAAGCGATCCCACTCGTCCATGCGGCGAATGCCGCTGCGATTGGCCGCGAAATTGCCGGCAATGGTCGGCCAGTCGCTGCCCAGCGAGGTGATGCCGGCCATGCCGGTGACGACGACGCGCTTCATCAGCACAGGCCTCCGTTGACCGCCAGCACCTGGCGAGTGATGTACGAGGCTTCCGCCGACATCAGGAAATTCACCGCAGCGGCCACTTCTTCAGGGGTGCCCATGCGCTGCGCGGGGATCATTTTCATCAGTTCCTCCACCGGCACGTTTTCGTCGAGCATGGCCGTGTCGATCAGACCAGGGGCGACGCAGTTAACCGTAATTTTGCGCTTGCCCAGCTCGATCGCCAACGCCTTTGCCGCACCGATCACGCCGGCCTTCGAGGCGCTGTAATTGACCTGGCCACGGTTGCCGATCAGGCCCGACACCGAGGTGATGCAGACGATGCGCCCGGCAGCGCGACGACGGATCATCGGCATCATCACCGGGTGCAGAACGTTGTAGAAACCGTCGAGGTTGGTGCGCAGGACCACGTCCCAATCGTCATCGCTCAGCGCCGGAAACGCGCCGTCGCGGGTCAGCCCGGCGTTGAGCACCACGCCGTAATAGGCACCGTGATTTTCGACATCGGCTTCGAGAATGCTTTTACAGGTTTCACGGTCGGCGACGTCGAATTGCAGGATGCGTGCGCGGCGGCCCAGAGCTTCGATTTCTGCCTGCACCGCTTGGGCTTCAGTCATGCCGCTGCGGCAATGCAGGACGATGTCATGCCCGGCCTGCGCCAGACGCAAGGCAATGGCGCGGCCGATGCCCCGGCTGGAGCCGGTGACCAGTACGGATTCAGTCATCGTGCGACTCCTTTGTCTGTTGCAGATATTGGTTGGCTTGCGGCGGGCGGAACACGTTCAGCCGGGCGCTGGCATGTATGCCGTCGCCGTGGATATGGCATTCGAATACGCCCATGCCGTTGTCGTCTTCCAGTGAGCGCAGGCCGTGGATGGTCAGCTCGCTGCCAGGCGCAAAGGCTTCGACGTTGCACTCGAATTTGCGCGTGCCGAGGAGAAAGCCCAGCTCCGGCGGATTGCCTTTTTGCCGGGCGTGGCAACCGGCGAAAGCGGCGACGCTCTGCGCCATCAGCTCGAGGCCGACCCACGCCGGCAGGCTGCCGTCGGGCAGGTTGAACAGGCCGTCGGGCTTGACCGTGAGGCGAGTGAAAACCTGCTCGTCATCGAAGCGCTCGATGGCGTCGATCAGGATCATGTCGCCGGCATGCGGCAGCAGTTCGGCGAGCGGCCAGTGGCTCATGGTGCGTCTCCGATAATCAGGCTGACGTTGTTGCCGCCGAAGGCAAACGAGTTGCTCATCAGGTAGCGCGGTGCAATGGACGTCAGGCGTTCG
>NZ_JH635998.1:1680409-1684710 GCF_000257605.1 Pseudomonas sp. R62 | reverse complement strand
GATCGGCCTGGCCGTCCCAGATGTGTGGCGGCAACGCCTGTTCAGGGTTTTCGGCACTCAGACTGAGCCAGCAGAACGCCGCTTCCAGCGCGCCGGCCGCGCCGAGGGTATGGCCGGTCAGCGGCTTGGTCGACGAGCAGGCGACGCCTTCGGGAAACAGCGCCGCGACCGCCAGGCTTTCCATGGCGTCGTTGTGCTGGGTCGCGGTGCCGTGCAGGTTCAGGTAGTTGATTTGCCAGGCTTGCAGATGCGCGCGGCCAAGGGCTTTGTGCATCGCTTGCAGAGCGCCGCGACCGCTCGGCTCCGGCGCGGAAATATGGTGCGCATCCGAGCTGGCGCCCGTCCCCAGCAGGGCGATGCCCGGGCCTTCGCCGCGCTGTTTGCTCATCACGAACAGTACTGCTGCTTCGCCGATATTGATGCCGTTGCGGTTGGCGGAAAACGGATTGCAGCGTTCATCTGAAACGGCTTCCAGCGAAGAGAAACCGTTCAGCGTGAGCTTGCACAGACTGTCGACGCCGCCGCACAGTACCGCGTCGCACAGGCCCAGATCGAGCAGACGCTGAGCGCTCATTAAAGCGCGGGCGCTGGAAGTGCAGGCAGTGGAAATCACGTAGGCCGGGCCGCTCAGTTGCAGCCATTCGGCGAGAAAATTCGCCGGGGCGCCGAGTTCCTGCTGGCGATAGTCGTACTCGCGAGGAAATTGCTGTTCGCGGATGTAATGCGCCAGACCCCGGCTGGCCTCGTCGATGCCCGAGGTGCTGGTGCCTAGCACGACGCCAATGCGCTCACGGCCATAGGTCTGGATCGCGCGGTTGATATGGTCACGAATCTGCAGCGCGGCTTCCAGCAGCAGTTGGTTGTTGCGACTGCTGTGTTCGATCAGTTCGGCCGGGATCGGCGCCAATTCACCGTGCACGCCGGCGACAGGCAGCTCACGCTCGGCGACCCAGCCGGACTCGCGGCGCATGCCCGAGCAGTCGCCGGCAAACAGATTGCGCGCGACTTCAGACTTGTCGCGGCCCAAAGCGCAGATCACGCCGAGGGCATTCAGGTAAGCGGTCATGGCGTCGATTCACCTAACTGGGAAACGCGATAGTGCGGGCCTTGAGGCAGATTCAATTGGAAGCTCAACGGTTGTGAATAGCGGATTTTCCAGCGCGCCGGCAGTGAACGCTGATCGGCCTGTTGGCGGGCGTCGGGATAATTGCGCAGCAGTTCGGCGGAAGGCGTCAAAGCGAACAGCAATGCGGTGAACAGCTCCCGGGCTTCCGGGTTCGGCGGCAGCAGACCGTCGGCCTGCCAACGCCCGTCGATCAGTTGCTGGCGGGCCTGTGGAATGCCCAGCGGATCCATCATCGACCAGCGCGTGCCGGCGCCTTCACGCTGGATCACCAGCAGCCAGTCCTGACGCTGCCCGGCCTGCTCGCGCTCGATGTGCAGTTGCAGCGGCAGGGGCAACGTCGGGTTGGCCGCTGGTAGCGGTGGCTGGCTGGCGCAGGCACTTAACAGCAAGGCTGACAAAACGATCGCCAGCCACCCAGCAATCCCTGTGGGAGCGAGCCTGCTCGCGAATGCAATCTGACATTCGCCACCTTTGCTGACTGATACACCGCTTTCGCGAGCAGGCTCGCTCCCACAGGGTTTCAGGTGTTCAGATCGATAGCCGTACATCAGACAGATTCCTGCAATGGCTTTCGCGCGACGACATTCACCAGCGTCTCTTCACGCTCACCGAATGGCTTGGGTTTGCTCAACCCCAACCGCTCCAGCAAACCAAAATCCTTCGACCGGCTCCACCACAGATACGGGTAGGAAACATTGCGCTCGGCAAACTCGAAGCCCTGCTTGCGGATCATCTGCAGGTAGCCGGCGGCGCTCTTCTGCACATGCATCGGGTGGCGGAACAGCCAGCGAATCACCCAGGTATCAATGTAAGCCTCGGTGGATTCGGCGAACAGCAGATAGCCGCCCGGCTTGAGCACGCGATAGAACTCGGCCAAGGCCTTTTCCTGCTCGACCAGATGATGGAAGGTCTGGTGGCAGAACAGCAGGTCGACGCTGGCATCGGCGACGTTGAGCGTGGCGCAATCGCTGCCGATCAACTCGACTGGCATGCCCAGGCGCGTGGCCTCTTCGGCGCTGAGTTGCAGGCTGTGCGGGTCGGCGTCGACGCCGATCAGGCGCTGCGGGGCGAAGGTCTGGCGCAGGTGGCCGAACGACTTGCCCTGACCGCAACCGGCGTCCAGCAGCACCGGACGTTCCGGCAGCGGCTCACTGAATAATCCACGCAGATCATTGATCGCCACGCGCAGCACGTGGTGCTGCCAGGTGTGGCTGCGCAGGAACCAGAGACCGAAGCGGGTTTCCTCGACGTAGCTGTCGCTCAGGTAATTCATGAGGCGTCCTGCGCGCAGAGTTGGGAAATCATCTTCAGCCGGCGCCGCGCTTCGCTGACAAACGGGTTGCGCTCGTCCCAGGCGTAACCGGCGAGGATCGAACAGATCATCCGGCGAATTTCCGCCTGGCTGTCCTCGTAGAAAATCACGTCCTGGAAGGTGCCGGCGTACCAGCCTTCGACGTAGCAGCGGAACGTGTCGACGCCGCGTTTCAACGGCTCGGCAAATTCGCTTTGCCAGTCCACCGTTTCACCCTGCAACTGACGGTGCAGCACGCCGGCAGCCATGCTCGCCGAACGCATGGCGATGGTCACGCCGGAGGAGAACACCGGATCGAGGAATTCTGCGGCGTTGCCCAGCAGCGCGAAGCCCGGGCCATGCAGGGTTTTCACATTGGCCGCGTAGCCGCCGAGGGTGCGCGCCGGAGTGTCCCAGACCGCGTTGTTCAGAACCCCGGCGAGGCTTGGCGTCTCGGCGATGAAGCTGCGCAGGCAGACATCGAGGTCGCTATCGCGCCCCCGGAAATGTTCCTCAGCCGCGACCACGCCCACCGAGCAGCGGCCGTTGCTGAACGGGATGGACCAGAACCACACATCGCGATGCTCGGGATGGGTGGTGACGAGGATCTTTTCACGGTCGAACGCCGGGTTGTCGATGTGATCTTCGACATGGGTGAACACCGCCTGGCGCACCGGGAAATTCGAAGGCGCTTCGAGGTCGAGCAAGCGCGACAGCACGCGGCCGTAGCCGCTGGCGTCCAGGACGAAATCGGCTTCGACGCGGTACTCGCTGCCATCTTCGCGACGCACATCGAGTTGTGGTTTCGCCTGATCGAAATCGACGCTGACAATCGCATCGCCATAACGGATTTCCGCACCTTGCAATGCTGCTTGATCGGCCAGCAACTTGTCGAAATCGGCGCGCTGCACCTGGAACGTGGTCGGCTTGCCGGCGGTGAAGGTGTCGCCAAAATCGAAGGCGCTGTAGCGCTCGCCCCAGGCAAACGCCGCGCCGGTCTTGCGCTGGAACCCGGCGGCGTTGACGGCGTCGAGCATGCCGGCTTCTTCGACGAAATCCAGGCAGTGGCTGAGCAGGCTTTCGCCAATGGAGAAGCGCGGGAAGTGCTGGCGCTCGAGCACCAGCACATCGTGGCCCTTGCGCTTGAGCAGGGCAGCGGCGATAGCGCCGGACGGGCCGGCACCGATGATCACGACCTGACGGGATTCCATTTCAACGATTGGCACGTGAGCTCCGGGGCAAGGGACTGTTCAGATTCAGGGGCGCGCGATGCAGACCGATAAGGGCCGGCAGCAGCGTCGCGATCAGGCCCATCAGCATCAGCGCGAAATACAGCGCCGGGGTGATGAGCTGTTGTTGCAATAGCAGATTGAGAAAGACGATTTCGCTCAGGCCGCGAATGTTCAGCAGCACGCTTTCGCGCCAGCGGCTGGCGCCAGCGAACGAGGCGCCCGCCCAACCGAGGCCGAGCCAGTTGCCCAGCAGTTTACTGGCAATCGGCAACAGCAGCAGCGCCGCCCACTGCCCGGCGCCAAGGCTGGCGAGGGCGCTGTGCACGTCGATCTGGACGATACCGAACGTGAGGATCAGCGGGATCGCGATCCACGTCTGCAAGCGGCTCATCCAGCGTGCCGGCAACGGCAGCACCAACGGCACTTTCAGCAGCGCCATGCACAGCAGATAGCCGATGCCGAAAATCAGCGCGTTGAGTTTGTAATGCTCGGCCATGACCAGCAGGGCGAAGAAGCCGAGGCTGTAGGTCAGCGGGCGACGCACGCGCAGCAGGTGCAAAAGCAGTGGCACGCCGGCCATGGCCACAGGCAGCAACAGGCTGCTCAAGTGCAGACTGCCCTGGGCGAGGCCGAACAGCGTCCAGCAAGTCAG
>NZ_JH635998.1:1673061-1678625 GCF_000257605.1 Pseudomonas sp. R62 | reverse complement strand
GACGCCGTCTTCAGTCGGGCCAAGCCACAGTGTCCGATACGGCTCACCGAGCGGGCCGGCCAGCGCGGCGTCGATATCTTCGGCGGGCAGGGTCTGCAACTGCTGCAATTCGTTTTGCAACGCCGTCACTGGCACGCCGAGATCGAGCAGCGGTTGCCAGAACGACGGCAGCTTGTTCAGTGATTCGCGCACTTGCTGTTGCTGGCTCGGCGCGCTGACCAGTTGATCGAGGGCCAGATAGCCTTGCAGTTTGTCGAGGTTGACCAGTTGCTGCAGCCGTTCGCTCAGCGCTGCCTGGCGCTCAAGCAATTGCTCCTGATTGGCCGCGCGGATCAGGAAGAACTGGCTGGTCGGTTGATACCCGGTGATGCGCGCTATGGTCTGCGCTTCGTCGGTCAGATGCTGCGGCGCGCCGACCCATTGGCGGATGTCGTTTTTGCTCTGCAACTGCATCAGGCCGCCGACGCAGAAGGCGATCAGCAGGGCCAGCAGCGCGGGCGTGCGAATGCAACCGAGCAGCGCCTCACGCAGATGAATCAGGCGTTCGGCCAGGCGCAGCGGCCATTGCGCCGGGCGCAGTTGGACATTTTTCAGCAGCGCCGGCAGCAGGCAGACCGCCGACAGATACGCACCGAGCAAGCCGGCAGCGGAGAACACGGCGATCTGCGTCAATGCCGGGAACGGCGTCCACGCCAGCGCCAGATAGCCGATGACGCTGGTGATCAGGCTCAGGGTCAGCCCCGGCAACGTCAGGCGCAGGGCCGGCCAGCTGTGCCAGGGCTTGAGGCTCCAGCTCTTGGATAGATAGTGCAGTGGGTAATCGACGGCAACGCCGATCAGACTTGAGCCGAGTACCAGCGTCATCACATGCATGTGACCGAACAGCGCCACGCAGGCCACCGCGCCGAACAGCATGCCGACCAGCACCGGCACAAACGCCAGCAGCACGCCCCAGCGGCGAAACGCCAACAACAGCAGCAGCAGAATGCCGACCGTCGCGCCACCGCCGACCCAAGTCATCTCGCGAGTAGCCTGTTGCTGGCCGTTGGCGGCATAGAGCAGGCCACTGGCGGCGAGCAACTGCACGCCGCTTTGCGCCGCTTGCTCGCGGCTGTGCTGGAGCAGCTCTGCCACCTGCAACGGCAGGTTCATGTCGAAAGCATTGCCGGTGGTGCGCGCACGCAGCATCACCCAGCTCTTGCCGTCGGCCTCGGCGACCAGTGCGCCGCTGCCAATGTCCAGTTGCACTGCGCCATGTTTCGGCTGGCTGTTCTGGATGCGCCCGGTCAGGCCCAGCCAGTCGTCCTGGCTCGGCACCAGGGTGAAGCCGTTGAACGGATCGAACAGCGCCTGCACCCGCTGCTGGATGAACGCGTCGGGGTGCTCGCTGAGTAGCTGCCGATCATCCGCCGAGAGCATCGCCAAACGCCCTTGCAGCAATTGCTTGCGCAGCGCCGGCAAGTCGGCTTGCAGATTCCATTGCACGGTTTCGAACAGACCGCTGGCCTGCCATTGTTCGCCCAGTTGCTGAGCCATGTTCAGTGCTTGCTGGCGATCGGCGTGACCGACCAGCACCAGCATTTCGCGATTGAGCGGTTCTTGCATGCGCTGTTCGGCGCGCACTTCCAGCGCGTCTGGACTGGTCCCGGGTACCAGCTCCATAAGATTGGCCGACAGCGGCGCACCGTCGCGCCACTGCCAGGCAGCCAGCGCGACGACGGCCAGCAGCAGGCTCAGAAACAGCAAGGGCAGCCTGCGTTCACTCGGCAAAGTCATGTTGCTCCGCTTCGCTCAGGGGTTGCTCGGCCGTGCTGTCCTGCATGCGCAGCAGGGTGCTGTCGCCCTGGGTTTCCAGCAGCTCGATGGTTTGCACAAGGGCGCCGCCATCGATATTGATCTGCTTGAACACTTGCTTGAGCAGCATCGAACGCGGCGTCAGAGTCAGTTGCCACTGCTGCGCCGTGCCGCTCAGGGCCAGTTCGAAATCGCGCTGCAAACCGCTGCTGTCACCTTGCAGCACGGCGAGGAACAAACGGTTCTGCTCGGCGCCGGCGCTCTTGTTCGGCAGCAGTTGCCAGCCGTTGGTGTCACGGCGGGCGATGCCATTGGCGGTGATGCGGTAATCCTGTTGCAGCGGAGTTTTCAACAGCCACAGCAAGCCATGATTTTTAGCGAGGACGAAGCTGCCCTTGCTGATCAGCGGCTGCGGCAGGGCGCGCAGGTGTTTTTCCTGAATGAACTGGCCGTGGATAACATCCGGTTTCGCCAGTTGTTCACTCAGTTGTTGCAGGTCGAAGGCATTGGCCCATGACGACACGGCCAGCAGCGTCAACGCGCCGAGGCTTCTGAAAAACACATTCATCGCAGCATCCTTTCTACGGCATCGGTGAAGACTTTGGGTGAAGCCAGTTGCATCTCGCGGCTGCTGACTTCGACAGCGACTTGCACTGAGCTTGCGCGGGTCAGGCGTTCGCCGGTCTGCAGGTCGGTGATCAGATAGTTGATCTTCAGACGGTTTTCCCACTCGACCAGACTGGCGCGCACGTTAAGCCGCTGGCCGAACACCGCGCTGCGCACGTAGCGCAGTTGCAGGTCGATGATCGGCCAGGCGTAACCCGACTCGACCATGTGCGTGTAGTTATGGCCGATCTTGTCCAGCAGCGCACAGCGCGCGACTTCGAGGTATTTGACGTAATGGCCGTGCCAGACCACATGCATGGTGTCGACGTCGAAAAACGGCACGAGAATCTCGGTATCGGCATGAAGCACTCCGGCACTACGCATGCAGCCTCCAGTGTTGCGCGGCGATGCGTTGCAGGCACAGGCGCAGTTCGCCTTCCAGCGCGCGGTCTTCGATGACCGGCGGGAAGTCCTTGCCCAGCTCTTCGTGCATCGCTGCCAGCGCCGGCGGCAGCGGGCGCGCATCGGCGGCTTGAGCGCGCAGCCACACGCCCTGATTGGCGGCGAGCAGCGTGGCGGCGGCGACCTGTTCGGTCAGCTCCAGCACGCGAATCGCATCACGGGCGGCGATGGTGCCCATGCTCACCTTGTCCTGGTTGTGGCACTCGGTGGAGCGCGAGAACACGCTGGCCGGCATGGTGTTTTTCAGCGCTTCGGCGGTCCAGGCGCTGGTGCCGATCTGCACGGCTTTGAAGCCGTGGTTGAGCATGGCCCGCTCGGCCGGGGCGCCGGAGAGGTTGCTCGGCAAGCCATGGTTGTAGCGCTCGTCGACCAGCAGTGCCAGTTGCCGATCAAGCAGATCGGCGACGTTGGCCACAAGGTTTTTCAGGCTGTCCATGGCGAACGCGATGTGCCCGCCGTAGAAGTGCCCGCCATGCAGGACGCGCTCGGCTTCGGCGTCGATGATCGGGTTGTCGTTGGCGCTGTTCAGCTCGGTTTCGATGAAGCCGCGCAGCCAGTTCAGGCTGTCGGCCAACACGCCGAGCACATGCGGCGCGCAACGCAGCGAGTAGCGATCCTGCAGACGATGCAATGGCGCGGTTGGCGCGTCGATCGCCAGATCCTTGCGCAACCACGCGGCGACCTGCATCTGCCCCGGGTGCGGTTTGGCGGCGAACAGGCGTTCGTCGAAGTGCTCTGGGTTGCCTTGCAGCGCGACGACATTGAGCGCGGTGATGCGCGTGGCCAGTTGCAGCAGGTAATCGGCGCGGGCGAAGGCGAGGCAGGCGAGGCCGGTCATCACCGCCGTGCCGTTCATCAGCGCCAGCGCCTCTTTCGGGCGCAGCACCAGCGGCGTCCAGCCGAGCTCGCGATGTACATCGGCGGCCTGACGGCGTTCGCCACGGAACAGCACTTCGCGCTCGCCGGACAGGGTTGCGGCGACATAGGACAACGGCGTCAGATCGCCGCTGGCACCCACCGAGCCCTCTTCGGGAATCAGTGGCAGGATGTCGTATTCGAGAAACGCATGCAGACGCTCGAGCAGTTCGACGCGCACCCCGGAAACGCCGTGACACAATGACTGCAAACGCGCCGCCAGCACCGCGCGGGTTGCCTGCGCGTCGAGTAGTTTGCCCAGGCCGCAGCCGTGAAAAGTGTAGAGATGACGCGGCAGCGCCTCGACGTGATGCAGCGGCACCGCGACCACGCAGGAATCGCCGTAACCGGTGGTGACGCCGTAGATCACACCTTCCTTGTCCAGCAGCGAATCGAGAAACCGCGCGCCCTTGGCGATGCGCTCGCGATAGTCGGCGTCAGCCTGCAACTGCACGGGCGCCTGACGGTTGGCCAGGGCCAGCACGTCTTCGATGCGCAAAGGGCGTTCGCCGAAGGTTACCAGCTCATGGGTTGGCGTCGTCATCGGTCTTCCAGAAAGGGTAAAAGTTGAACCATTGCTGCGGGGCTTCGAGGCAATAGTGACTCAGGCGCTGCGCGTAGCGAGTGGCCCACTGATGAATGACCTGCTCGCGCTCGCGGCGTGTCCACACCACCGCGTCGGCGAACGGTTCGAGGGTCAGGCGATAGTGGCCGTCGGGTTGCTTGAGGCACATCAGCAGATTGACCGGACACTTGAGCAGGCCGGCCAGCAACCACGGGCCTTGTGGAAATGGCGCCGGATGGCCGAGAAAGTCCACCGTCACGCTGCGCCCGCCGTGCAGCGGCACGCGGTCGCCGGCAATCGCCAGCCACTCGCCGCGTTCCAGCCGTTCGTGCAGTTGCAGCATGATCACCGGGTCGAGTTCGCTGACCTGGATCAGGCGCAGATTGGTCGCCCCGGCCTCGCCAAGCAAGCGGTTGAATTGCTCGGCGTGCTTGGTGTGCACCAACACATTCATGGTGACCTTTTCGCCGATCTCCGCCAGCGCCCGGCACACTTCGAGATTGCCCAGATGCGCGCCGACCAGCAGTTGCCCGCGACTGCCGCGCAACTGCTTGCGCAGCAGCGCCGGGTCGATGATTTCGATCTGCTCGATGCTCAGCTTGCCGTTCCACACGTCGAGCTTGTCGAGCAGCGAATCGGCAAAGGTCATGAACTGGCCAAACACCCGCCAGTGGCTCGGACGCAGGTCGTCGCGTTGGCTCCACGCGGCCAGCCGCTGCTGGTACTGCCAGGCACTGCGCCGGGCGATCCGGCCGAACAAAAAGAAATACAGGACGATGCCGTACAGCAACGGACTGAGCAGGCGCCGGCCGAGGACTTTGGCGGCGAATGCAGTGAATTTCATCAGCAGGAAACTGCCGCGCTCTTCGCGGTCGGCCCAGTGCTTCTTGTCGACTTCTTCGCTCATGGTTTCCACCGCCGCCAGAGAATCAGCGGCCAACGCAGCAACATGCCGAAGAACAGCCGCGTGTGCATGCTGGAAATCAGCGCGTTGTCGTGGAACAGGCGGAAGTGCGACACGCCGTCCAACGGGTAATGCACGCTGGTCTGCAGCCAGCGCATCGGCTGATTGCGCCAGGCCAGACGCACAAGAATGTCCGAATCGAAATCCATGCGCTTGCCGACCTTGGCCGAATCGATCACCGCCAGAGTCGGCGCCAGCGGATAGACACGGAAGCCGCACATCGAATCGCGAATTTGCAACGACAGGGTGTTGATCCAG
>NZ_JH635998.1:1664253-1672364 GCF_000257605.1 Pseudomonas sp. R62 | reverse complement strand
ATCCAGACCATCACGTGGGTCAGGTAGCGCGCGTACAAACGCCCTTTCGGCACGCTCTCGTCGAACAGCGGATAGCCACAGATCATCGCCTCGGGATGGCCGCGGGATTCGCCGACGAAGCGCGCGACGTCGTGCAAATCGTGCTGGCCGTCGGCATCGACCTGCAAAGCATGGCTGTAGCCCAGACGCGAGGCCTCACGCAGACCGGTCATCACCGCGCCGCCCTTGCCCTGATTGGCTGTGAGACGCACCAGGAAAACCCTGTCGCGCTCGGCCAGAGTGTCGAGCACCCGTGCGCAGGACTGCTCGCTGGCGTCGTCCACCAGAATGCACGGCAGACCTTGTGCAAGCAGGGCATCAACCACGGTGGTGATCGCGGTTTCGTGGTTGTACACCGGGATTACGGCGCAGGGGTTATGCATGGGCAGGCCCCAGGAGAATGCGTCCGCTGGAACACGTCGCCGTGTCGTTGCGATAGGCGAAGTACAACTTGCCGCGCTCGGCATCGAAACGCAGATGCAGCTGAATTTCATCACCCGGGCGCACCAGTTGCTGGAATTTCAGCACTTCCATTCCGGCAAACGCGCCGTCCAGCTTCAGCAACTGCCGACCCAGATTCAGCGCCCACTCCACCTGCACCACACCGGGCAACACCGGTGCCTTGGGAAAGTGTCCGCTGAAGTAGGCCAGATCCGGCGGCACGCTGAGTTGCAGGCTCCATTCGCCGTCGCTTGCGCTCTGCTCCAGCACTTCGGGGGCTTTCGGCCGTGCGGCCAGCAGCAGCGCTTCGACGTCGGCTTGCGCCAGTTTGCCTTGGCTGTTCAACGGCATTTGCCGCAGCAGGCGCCAGCGTCGGGGCAGGGCGAGGGCTTCGCAATGTTGGCTCAGATGTTTGCGCAGGGTTTCGGTCAGGCCACGGCGGCCATGCTCGCGCAGGGCGAACAGGCCCGATTCGCTGAGCACCAGCAGCGCACCGAGCGAGGCGCGGTTTTCCTGAACCACACCGAGGCGCGCCTCGGCGACCCAGTCATGGGCTGCCAAGGCCTGCTCGAGCATCGGCAGCGAGATGCGTTTTTCTTCCAGTTTGACGATGCGGTCCAGTCGCCCCAGCAGTTCAAAACGACCATCGGCGGCGATGCGCGCGGCGTCAGCGCTGTGTTCGACATGGCCGGCAGGCAGATAAGGCGAAGAAATAAGCAGGGCGCCGTCGCTGTCCTGGCTCAGTTCGACGCCAGCAAACGGTTGCCACAACGACTCGCCCTGACGCCAGGCGATACCGCCGGTTTCCGAGCTGCCGAGGATTTCCGTCGGCCATTGCTGCAAGCGCTGGTGCAGGCTTTGCGCCGCTTCTGGTGGCAACGCACCACCGGAGGAAAACACCCGGCGCACCGCGCTCAGGGCCGGCCAGTCGAGGTTGTCGCCCATGCGCTTGAGCAGCGCCGGGCTCGCAACCCAGGCGAAGGCCGGGTATTCGCGGCTGGCGCGCTGCAAGTCTTCGGAGAACGCCAGTTGCCGGCGCACCAACGGGCGCCCGGCGCACAAGGGCCACAACACGCGAAACAGCAGGCCATAGATGTGTTGCGTGGCGACACTGCCGATGATGCAGGCTTCACCGAGGTCTGCGCCCCATAACAGCTCCAGCGCTTCGACCTCGTTGGCCAATTGGCGCAGGGTCTTGTCGATGCGCTTGGGTTCGCCGCTGGAGCCGGAAGTGCACAGGCTCAGGCGGCATTGATCGAGATCCAGTTCTGCACCGGGCAGGCCGGGCTGAGTGAAGTCGTGCAACTGGACGTCGCCGGGTTGATCGGTCAGCCATAGATCGACTTCCTGCGACCAGCGCTGACGCGTCTGCGCTTGCAGATCCGCCGGCAGCAACACGCTGACGCCGGCACGCCACGCGCCGAGCAGGGCGATGGCAAGGTCGGCGGCATCTTCCAGATGCACGGCCAGCCTTTTCACGCCTCGGCTTTGCAGACCCGCGGCGACGCTCAAGGCCTGCGCTCGCAGTTGCGTGTAATCGAGTGCCGGCGCCTGGCAGATCGCCCGTGCTGGCAGTGCCTTGAGCAACAGCTGCTCAAGTTTTATCCAATTCATGTACGGCCTCTTACCCGTTGTCGTATCAGCCATTCAATGGCAAACATCAGGCCGATCAATCCATAGGAGATCAGGCCGGTGTACAACATCCACCAATCCAGCGGCGCCCACAGGGTGAGGAGGGCGGCGCACAAACCGTTGCAGAAGAAAAACACGCTCCAGGCCAGCGTGACCTTGCGCGTGTAGCGAATGGCAACCTCCGGCAGTTCCGGCTCGCGCAAGCGCGCCAGACGCTCGACCATTGGCGGGCCGTATTTCAGGCTGGCGCCGAACAGCACCAGCATGAATGCGCTGATCAGCACCGGGTACCAGCGCAGCAGCTGCGGGCTGTCGAACACCGCCAGCAGCAGGCAGAACACCATCGCCACGCACGCCATCCACAGGCTGCCGGGCTTGCGTTCGCCGGTCAGGGCGCGTGCCAGCCACAGGCTGCCCAGCAGCAGTGCAAATTGCCACGGGGCGAAATGCTCCATGCCGAAATACACCGCAAAGGGGTACAGCAGACCGGCCAGCAGCAGGCCCAGGCCGATCAGTCGGCTCATGCGGCCGGTTGAACCAGACGGAACACCGCCTCGACCACGTCACCGACGGTGCGCACCGATTTGAATTCTTCGGCGGCGATTTTCTTGCCGGTCTGGCGTTTGATGTGATCGATCAGGTCGACCGCATCGATGCTGTCGATTTCCAGATCCTGATACAGATTGGCGTCCATGCTTACACGAGCCGGATCCAGTTCGAACAGCTCGACCAGGGCATCGCGCAGGGTGTTGAAGATATCGTCACGAGTTTGCATGGTCCGGTCTCAAGCTGCCTGTTTTGCCGTGACGAATGCCGCAAGGCTGGCCACGTTGGTGAAATGGTTGCGAGTGTCTTTGGCATCGGCGTCGATCTTGATGCCGTATTTTTTCTGGATCGCCAGGCCCAGTTCGAGCGCGTCCACGGAGTCCAGGCCGAGGCCTTCGCCGAACAATGTCTGCTCGTCGCCGATGTCCTCGGGGCTGATGTCTTCGAGGCCCAAGGCGTCGATGATCAGCAGTTTGATGTCACGCACCAGGCTAGCGGTGTTCTGATCGCTCATCTGCGGCGAGCTCCTTAATGAAATAGTCATGCAAATAATCGTTGAGCTTGCGCGAGGCCTGCGGTGCGGGGCCTTGCGCGGCGAAGGTCTGTGGGTCTATATCGGCCCCCACGCGAAAACTGAAGTGCACGCGGCGATGGGGGATGCGATACCACGGCTCGGCTTTGGTCAGGGTGGTCGGGCTGACCTTGATGATCACCGGGGTAACGATTTTCGCACCGCGCAGGGCAATTGCCGCCGCGCCCCGATGAAAGGCCGGCGCCTGACCCGGCTGGGTGCGGGTGCCTTCGGGGAAGATGATCAGAGTCTGGCCGTCCTGCAATGACTGCGCGGCGGCGTCGAGCATGTCCATGCTGCCGTCGTTGCTGATGTACTCGGTGCGGCGCAGCGGGCCACGGGTGAACGGGTTTTCCCAAAGGGTTTTCTTCACTACGCAATTGGCGTGGCGCACCAGACCGATGAGAAACACCACATCGATCAGCGACGGGTGGTTGGCGATGATCATCTGCCCCGGTCGGCCGAGGCGCTCGGCACCCTCGATGTCGTAAGTGAGCACGCCGGTGCGGGCCATGAAACGCACGAAAAACCAGAACAAGCGACTGACCGTACGCCGCGCGCGCAGGCGATGGACCAGCGCGTCACCGGGCAGGCAGCCGAGCAGCGGAAATACCAGCAGGCGCAGACACAGCCCGCCGAGCCCGAACAAGGCGAAGCTCGCAGCAGTGGCCAGCAGGCGCCAGTAGTAGGCGTCGCGGTGTTTGGCGGTCACGGGTTGCGATGCCAGGTCCATACACGATTTTTCCACGCATGTTGGCAGTCAGGTTGCTGGCCGAGCAGGGTTCGCAGCAGGTTGAGCGCGTGCGGCCAGTGCGCCTTGGACCGGGTTTCGGTGCTGCTGTTCAGGGTCAGCCGCCAGTCGGTACCGGGCGTGAGCAATAAACCCAGCGCATAAGGGAATGGCACGTCATCGACCCACTGCGAATACGCCTCGGGCGGTTGCTCTTCGGTGATCACCAACAGCACGGCCGGGGCGCCTTCATCAAGCAATGCCGCCGCTTCGAGCATGCCATGTTCCAGACCATCGCCAGCCGCCGCGAGGGCGGTCATTTCGCTGGTTTCACCGCGCATGATCGACCACAAACCGATGATCGCGTTGTGCACCGAAAGGCTGAATTGGGTCGGCGACAACGGCTGTTCGGTGGCCAGATCGCGGAGGATTTCAAACGTGCGTGGGGTTTCGCCGTGCCGCGAGACGAACACCAGCGGCAAATGGTCCCGGCCTTCGGCCAGCGGCCAGCCAACGCTGAAGGCCATCCGCGCCAGGCGGCTGAGGCGACGGCGTTGCATGGCCGGCAGAAACGACACATCGGGCGCGGCATCACTGCTCTGCAGCACGACCGGTTGTCGGCTCCAGGCCTGCCAGGCGTCCACGCTGTCGAGCCCCGGGGCCCACGCGCGCCATTGGGCGATGTTGAAGTTGATCACGGACATTCATCCCGCCCCTGCGGGCTTTCGTTGACGCGTTGAGTCGCCAGCGCCGCAGCAGGCTTGGCTTGGCGCAGGGCGCCGGGTGGCGCGCATTATCCCGGTGCGACGGGTGTGTAGCAAATGTTGGTTACATTTTGCCCAACAAAATGTACCGAGCGGTTCGCTGTGTGGCTATCACTTGGCCATTATCCGGATTTGAGGCGGCGTGTCTGTCAGGTGTCTCTGTGATGGGTGACGGTTTTTTCCATGCCCGGGCGCCGATATTTACACCTGACGGCGTAGTCCATGTCCGTGAAGGTAGCGAAGCGCGGTCACCGCCAACTACACTCGGTCATTCTTTGATACACGGAGGTTTGGTCATGCGGCGCGTGGTGTTCAATCAGAAAGGTGGCGTGGGCAAATCCAGCATCGCCTGCAATCTGGCGGCGGTCAGCGCCAGCGAGGGTTATCGCACGTTGTTGGTCGACCTCGATGCCCAGGCCAATTCCACTCAGTATCTGACCGGGCTCACCGGTGACGATATCCCGATGGGCATCGCCGATTTCTTCAAACAGACGCTGTCGTCCGGGCCGTTCTCGAAAAAGAATCAGGCGGACATCTACGAAACCCCGTTCGATAACCTGCACATCATTACTGCCACCGCCGAGCTGGCTGACCTGCAGCCCAAGCTCGAGGCGAAACACAAGATCAACAAGCTGCGTAAGTTGCTCGATGAGCTATCGGAAGACTACGACAGGATCTATCTCGATACCCCGCCAGCACTGAATTTCTACGCGGTATCGGCGCTGATTGCGGCGGATCGCGTGCTGATTCCCTTCGACTGCGACAGCTTTTCACGTCAGGCCCTGTACGGCCTGATCGCCGAGATCGAAGAGTTGAAGGATGACCACAACGAAGGGTTGGAAGTCGAAGGCATCGTGGTCAATCAGTTTCAGGCGCGGGCCAGCCTGCCACAGCAGATTCTCGATGAGCTGATTGCCGAAGGCTTGCCGGTGCTGCCGGTGTATCTGAGCAGTTCGGTGCGCATGCGCGAGTCACACCAGGCCAGCATGCCGCTGATCCACCTCGATCCACGGCACAAGCTGACCCAGCAGTTTGTGGAACTGCACAATCTGCTGGAAGACCACTGATTCCCCACTCACACGCAAATCCTGTGGGAGCGAGCCTGCTCGCGAAGAGGCTGGCACATTCAACATCGGCGCTGAATGATCGACCGCCTTCGCGAGCAGGCTCGCTCCCACAGGGTGGTCTGTGTTGGGTCAGATGCCTTGGCTACGCAGCCACGCCATCAACTGCGGCAATGGCAACGCACCGCTCTGCCGCGCCACTTCCCTGCCGTTTTTAAACAGAATCAGACTCGGAATCGAGCGAATCCCCAACTGCGCCGACAACTGCTGATTCGCCTCGCTGTCGAGCTTGGCCAGCCGACACTTGCCCGCCAGTTGCGCCGCAGCCTGCTCGAACACCGGCGCAAACGACTTGCACGGCCCACACCACTCCGCCCAGACATCCACCAGCAACGGCAGATCCCCCTTGATCTGGCTGGCGTAATCGCCTTGTTTGAGTTCGAAAGGCTTGCTCAGCAGTACCGCAGATTTGCAGCGTCCGCACTTGGGTTGATCGGCGAGACGCTCGGCTGGAATGCGGTTGAGGCCGTTGCAGGAGGGGCAGGGGATGAGGAGTGGGGTGGTCATGATTGGTTCTCTGATAGGCAGTCTATAGAACTGATTTGGAGTCGATCTGCCAACTTATCAATGTCGCAACTGCTCACATTTTTCTCAAAACCGTTCCGGGATCGATGGCTAGTCTGAAGACCAATTCGGCGTTTTACGCTTGTCGTGAGGAGATCGCTTTGTCTTTATCTGCGTGCTACTTTTGTTGCACTAATCCAGGATTCGATGATTCCTATGCATCAAATCGGAGCGACATAATGTCCGTAACTTCCAAGATACGCCGCCAAGGCGGCGCTGCCGTCATTACGATTCCGCCCACGCTTTTAAAGTTGTTGCATCTGGAGGTTGGCGCACAGCTAGAGCTGAATGTGGTCGATGGCGAACTGATTGCTCGTCCAGCCGTAGCCGCTACGCGTAAGCGTTATAGTTTGTCAGAGCTACTCGAAGGCGCAGAAGAATTGCAGAAACTTAACGCCCAGACTAGCGAGACCCTTGAAGGTGATTCTGTCGGCCGGGAGCTGGGTTGATGGTGCGCCGACAGCCCCCTCAGCGGGGTGACGTTTACTGGATTGATTTAAACCCAGTGGCGGGGCGGGAGATGATGAACAGACATCGCTTTGTGGTGATCACGCCCAGAGAGATCAACGCATTGGGCGTGAGCATGACGGTGCCTGTTACTAGCGGTGGGAATTTCAGCCGGAATATGGGTTTGGCGGTCGCCATTACTGGCCACGAAACCAATGGTGTAGCGGTGTGTAATCAGGTTCGCAGTTTTGACATAGAACAACGGGTACGAGACGGCACGGCCAAATTCATCGAGCGACTGGATGACGTGACAATGTCTGACATCGTCGACCGTGTAATCAGTGCAATCGACCCGCTAAGCTGAAGCGCCTACGAAGAACAACTGATCTCCAAATGCTTTCCCCACTCCGGCGGTCGCTCGGCGTAACTTTCCATTCCCGGCTGCTCATCGAACGGTCTGCTCAGCACCGCATGCAGTCGGCGTACCTCGGCATAATCCCCTTGTTCCGCCGCATCAATAGCCTTTTGCGCCAGATAATTGCGCAGGATGTACAGCGGATTGACGGCATGCATCCGTGCGCGGCGTTGTGCCTGATCGGCATTGCCGTCGCGGCCGACCCGGGCGACGTAGCGTTCGCCCCAGGCATCGAAACCTTTGATATCGACAAAATCGTCGCGCAGGCGGGCGATGGCCTGTTCGGCTGACTCTTCACCGAGGCGGCGGAAGAACAGCGTGTAGTCGACGCCGCTGTTCTGCATCAGTTGCAGCAGGTTTTCCAGCAGTTGCTGATCGTCGTCCTCGGCGGTGGTGAAGCCGAAGCGGCGGCGCATCAGGTCGAGGTAGTGCGCCTGGAACAGCGGCAGGTACAAGCCAAGGGTTTCGCGCAGGGCCTCGACGCTGATGAACGGCGTCAGTGCCTGGGCGAGCGCGCTGAGGTTCCACTGGCCCACCGGCACCTGATTGCTGAACGAGTAGCGGCCCTGATCATCGGAGTGATTGCAGATGAAATTTGCGTCGAAATCGTCGAGGAAGGCGAACGGGCCGAAGTCGAAGGTGATGCCGAGGATCGACATGTTGTCGGTATTCATTACGCCGTGGCAGAAGCCATAAGCCTGCCACTTGGCGATCAGCTCGGCGTTGCGCTCGACGATCTCGCGAAACATCGCCAGATACGGTTCCGGTTGTTCGAGGCATTCGGGGAAGTGCATCGCCAGCACGTGCTCGCCGAGCTGTTTCTGCTGCTCGGGGCGCT
>NZ_JH635998.1:1663138-1664201 GCF_000257605.1 Pseudomonas sp. R62 | reverse complement strand
GAGGGCTTTCACGGGCCGGCTCCAGCAGAATGTCCGAGCATTCTGCTGGGACCATGTCGGTTAGTCGAGTTTGCTCGGTGGCGGTTCCGGCAACGGTTTCTGCCCGTCGACGATCGGCACGATGGTTTTGTTCTCGGGTTCCACAGGCACCATCTTGTATTCCTGGCCGTGCAGGTTCTTCAGATAAACCTCCATCTGCCGGAACGAGATGTTGATGTGCTGCTTCTTGAACTCGCGATTGATGAAGCGGTTGACCTCATCCAGCACCGGGTTGCGGTCACCGAGATCGCGCACATGCATGCGCAGTTCGTGGTCGAGGGTGCTTTCGCCGAAGTTGAGGAAGTACACGTGTGGCTCAGGTTCTTTGAGCACACGCGGGTTCTCCCGGGCCGCTTTGAGCAGCAGTTCCTTGACCAGGTCCAGATCCGAACCGTAATCGACGCCGAGTTTCAGCGTGACGCGGGTGATGGTGTCGGTCAGCGACCAGTTGATCAGTTGCCCGGTGATGAACGTCTTGTTCGGGACAATGATGTCCTTGCGGTCAAAATCCGTGATGGTCGTGGCGCGGATGCGGATCTTGCTCACCGTGCCCGACAGATTGCCAATGGTGATGGTGTCGCCGATCCGCACCGGGCGTTCGAAGAGGATCATGATGCCGGAGATGAAGTTGGCGAAGATCTCCTGCATACCGAAACCGAGGCCCACCGACAGCGCCGCCACCAGCCACTGCAACTTGTCCCAACTGACGCCGAGGGTCGACAGGGTGGTGACGAAACCGACTCCGGCAATCACGTAGGACAGCAGCGTGGTTGTCGCATAAGCGCTGCCCTGGGCCAGGTTGAGCTTGGACAGTACGAACACTTCGAGCAGACCGGGCAAGTTGCGCGCCAGCGCGAAGGTGATGCCGATGATGATCAGCGCGCCGAGCATGTCGCCGATGCTGATCGGCACCATGCTCATGTTGGCGCCAGTGCCGCTGGTGTATTCGTAAAGGGTGATGTTGTCCAGATACGAGAACACCGAAATCAGGTCCGACCAGACCCAGTACAGCGCCGCGATGAAA
>NZ_JH635998.1:1654765-1661592 GCF_000257605.1 Pseudomonas sp. R62 | reverse complement strand
ACCTTGTTGAGTCGTCCGTACAGCGCCTTGCGGCGCCACAACAGGGCGCCGATCAGCAGCGCCAGAGGCAAGAACAGCAATGGCCGCTGGGTCAGGCCGTCAGCCAGTTCGCTCAGGCTCGACGCCCACGGCAAGGTGTTGACCTGCCGCTCCAGGCGCTCGGGCACACCGCGCATCCATTCCACATCCAGCGGTTTGTTGCTGGGGATCCAGAACATCTGTTCGTCGAGGGTCGCGCGCAGGCTTTGCGCGGTGCTCAGCAATTGTTTCTGGTTGAGCTGCAGGGTGATCGATTCGTTGAGCATCGCGCTCAACTCGCGGTTCAGCCGCTCGAGCAGATCAGCGCGGGTGTTGGCCAGATCCAGGAGGCTTTTGCGCAGTTGCGGGGTGACCTGCTCTGGCGGCTGGGTGGCCAGCAGATTGTCGACATAGGTCGCCGGGTTGCTCAGCAGCTCCCGCTGCTGGCTGACATCAAACTGATACAGGCGAATATCGGCAATCTGGTCGGCGAGGTCGCGGTCGACCTTCAAGTGCGGCAGCGCCTGTTTCTGTTTGTAGAGGATTTTCGACAGCAGCAGGCTGCCCTTGAGCACGTTGATTTGCTCGTCCAGCGCCGAATCGCTCTGGGTCAGGGTGTCGAGTTGCTGTTTGGTCTGCAGGTTCTGCTGCGTGACTTCGTTGAGACGGTCGGTGCTCTTGAGCAAATAGTCGGAAAGCTTGAGGTTGGTCGCGCTCTCGCTCGCCAGCAGGCTGCTGCCGCCGGCCTTCTGCGCCTCGATCGATTGCTGGGTAACGGTTTCCTGCGACTGCGCCAGACGTTTCTGGTTGATCAGGGTTTGCAGTTCCTGGATCTCGCGGTCGAGGCGGTCGGATTTCTCCGAAAGCAAGTCGTGCTGGGCATTGCCGAGATCCTGCAACTGGGTGTTGCCGGCCAGTTCCTGGCGGCGCAGCGGAATCAGTGCATTGAGTGCGGCCAGTTCGGCGTTCAACTGGTCGCGCTGTTCGGCGGTGACCGTTTTGCCCGTGTCCTTGCCGGATTTGAGGATGGTGTTGATCTGCTGGATGCGCGTCTGGCTGGCGGAAATTTCCGCCTGAGCGCGCTCGGGGCGAGTCTGGGCGGTGATGATCAGGCTGTTGGCTTCGGCCAGGGCTTTTTGCAGATCGCTCTGCTGGGTCGAGCGATCGGTGAGGATCTGCTCCAGTTGCTGAATCGACTCCTTCGGAAAACGCTGCGCGACCGGCACTGGCGCGGTGGCCTTGAGGCGGCTCAGTTCGCGGGTGTTTTCAATCGTCTGCTTCGGCGCGTTGGCCAACTGACGCTTGAGATCGATCAGTTTCTGCTCGTAATCACGCTGGTTGTTCAGCTGATTGAGGGTGTTCTGCAGGACGGTCTGCAGGGTCTTCTTGTCGGCGTCCGGCAGTTTGCTGTCGGCCAGCTTGTCGAGGCTGGCCTGCACGGCATCGCTGGACGGTGGTTCGGCGGCATGCAGCGGGCCGACGACAAGACTGAGGCCCAGCAGGGCCGCGGCGAAAAAGGAGCGCAGGGTAGGCATAGAGACCGGTCAAGCAAGTGAGAGTGGGAGCAGTTTAGAGGAAGAGTCCGGGGCCCGGGCGACTTCCTTCGGGGAATCTGACGCCCACTTTGCCGATCTTGTTCCCGTCCATGACCGCCACCGTCCAGTGGGTGTTGTTCCACTCCACCTGGTCGCCGACGATGGGAGCACCCCCGACTTTTTGCGCAATGAACGCGCCCAGGGTCATGTCCGGATCGATGCCTTCGGCCGGCAAGCCATACAGCGCTGCAACCGCTTTAAGCTGGGCGTCTCCTTCGAGCACGAAGTCGCCGAAGAAACGCAGATCGAGGCCGCGTTGCGGTGCCTGGCTGAACAGTTTGCCGAGGGCCGGCAAGTTGTGTTCATGGCCAATAACACACAGCAAATCATCGACTTCCAGCACCGTACTACCCGACGGATGGAGCAGTTGCTGGCCACGAAACAGCGCCGCGATGCGTGTGCCTTCGGGCATTTTCAGCTCACGCAGGGGCGAGCCGATGCACCATTTCTCCGCGCCGAGCTTGTAAACGAACAGCTCCCACTCGCTGGTGACGTGCACTTCCAGTGCCGCTCGGGATATCGGCGCTGGTTCTGGCGGAACGGTCACCTTGAGCAATTTGGCCACCCACGGCAGGCTCGTGCCCTGCACCAGCAGCGACACCAGTACGATGAAGAACGCCAGATTGAAGTAGAGCTGCGCTTGCGGCAGCCCGGCCATCAGCGGGAATACCGCGAGAATGATCGGCACCGCGCCGCGCAGGCCGACCCAGGAAATAAAGGCTTTTTCGCGACCGTGGAAGGCCTTGAACGGCAGCAGGCCGACCATCACCGACAGCGGCCGCGCGAACAGGATCATCCACAGCGCCAGACCGAGGGCGGGCAGGGCGATCGGCAGCAGATCGTGGGGCGTGACCAGCAGGCCCAGCACCAGGAACATGCCGATCTGCGCCAGCCAGGCCATGCCGTCGAGCATGTGCAGAATGCCGTGGCGGCTGCGCACCGGGCGGTTGCCGATCACCAGGCCGCACAGGTAGACGGCGAGGAAGCCGCTACCATGCAAGGCGTTGGTCAGCGCGAACACCACCAGACCGCCAGCAATGATGAGGATCGGATAGAGCCCGGCGGCGAGATTGATGCGGTTGACCAGTTGCAGCATCACCCAGCCGCCGCCCAGACCGATCACGCCACCGATGCCGAACTCGCGGATCAGGTGGGTCAGCAGGCTCCAGTGCAGGCCGGTTTCGCCGCTGGCGAGCATGTCGATCAGGGTGACGGTGAGAAACACCGCCATCGGGTCGTTGCTGCCGGATTCGATTTCCAGACTGGCGCTGACCCGTTCGTTGAGGCCTTTACCGCCGAGCAGCGAGAACACCGCAGCGGCGTCGGTCGAGCCGACGATGGCGCCGATCAGCAGGCCCTGAATCAGATTGATGTCGAACAGCCACGCAGCGGCCATGCCGGTCAGCCCGGTGGTAATCAACACCCCGACCGTGGCCAGCGACAGCGCCGGCCACAAGGCCACGCGGAAACTCGACACCCGCGTACGCAAGCCGCCGTCGAGCAGGATCACTGCCAGGGCGAGGTTGCCGACCAGATAGGCCGTCGGGTAGTTATCGAAAATGATCCCGCCACCATCGACCCCGGCAGCCATGCCGACCGCGAGAATGATGACCAGAATCGGAATGCCGAGACGTGAAGAAAGCGAGCTAACAAGAATGCTTGCGCCTACCAGCAACGCGCCGATCAAGAACAGGCTGTTGATGGTCGTCGCATTCAAAGGCAGTACTCCAGAAGCGTAAAGACGAGGCACAAACTGACCATGCAGTCTGCGTGCCAGCGATTCTAACCTGTTGAAATGTGATGCTGTCAAAAAGCTTTTCTGCAGAATCACCCTGAAAACGCGGCGAGTGATGACTGTGGCGAGGGGATTCATCCCCGTTCGGCGGCGCAGCCGTCGTAAAACCGTTGTACGCGGGTCCTCTGATGAAACCGCATACGCTGCTTTTGGGGCGGCTTCGCTACCCAACGGGGATAAATCCCCTCACCACAGGGGAAGCTCCAGCGAGGTGTTACAGGCTGAACCGCCCAACCATGTTGTTCAGATCCAGCGCCAAGCGCGACAGCTCATTGCTCGCCGCGCTGGTCTGATTGGCGCCGGTCGCGGACTGCACCGACAGATCGCGGATGTTGACCAGATTGCGATCGACTTCCCGCGCCACCTGCGCCTGCTCTTCGGCTGCGCTGGCGATGACCAGGTTGCGCTCGTTGATTTCGACGATGGCGCTGTTGATCGTGTCCAGCGACATCCCGGCGCCACGGGCAATATTCAAGGTCGATTCGGCGCGCTCGGTGCTGTTGCGCATCGAATCCACGGCGTGTTCGGTGCCGCTCTGGATGCTGCCGATCATGCGTTCGATTTCGCTGGTCGACTGCTGGGTGCGATGGGCCAGGGCGCGCACTTCGTCGGCCACTACGGCGAAACCACGCCCGGCCTCACCGGCACGGGCCGCTTCGATTGCTGCGTTCAATGCCAGCAGGTTGGTCTGATCGGCGAGGCCACGAATCACATCGAGCACCTTGCCGATATCGCGGGATTCATTGGCCAGGTCGCCGATCAGCGACGCGGTGCTCTGCACGTCGGCGCTCATGCGTTCGATGGCGCTGACGGTTTCCTGCACCAGATCACGGCCGTCGCCCGCCGAAGTGGTGGCGTTTTTCGAGGCTTCCGAAGTGCTGACCGCGTTGCGCGCGACTTCTTCGACGGCGCTGGTCATCTCATTGACCGCAGTGGCGGCCTGCTCGATTTCGTTGTTCTGCTGGGTCAGGCCGCGAGCACTTTCATCGGTGACGCTGTTCAGCTCTTCCGCAGCAGACGCAAGCTGTGTGGCCGAACCGGAGATGCGCTGCAGGGTGTCGCGCAGCTTCGATTGCATCTTCGCCATCGCCGCCAGCAGGCGCCCGGCTTCATCTTCGCCATCGACATGGATCGGCTGGGTGAGGTTGCCTTCGGCGATGGTTTCCGCCGCCTCGAGTGCCTTGGAAATCGGCTTGGTAATGCTCACGGTCAGCAACCAGGCGAACAGCAAGGTCAGGCCGCTGGCGATCACCAGCAGAGTGACGACCAGATCGAACGACATCGAGTACTGATCCTTGGCGCCCTGATCAGTCTCGGCAATTTGCTGGGTATTGATCTCCAGCAGACGCGCAAGTGCGGTGTTGACGGCCTCTGAGTTGCTCAGCAAATCGTTGTTGAGCATCTGCTGCAACTCGGCGATCTGGTTGTTGCGCGACAGGGTTTTCATGCGCTCTTCAAGCTGACGGTACTGCGCCAGCAATTGCACGTACTGATCGTACGCCGCACGTTCCTGCGGGCCTTCGATCAGTGGCTCGTATGCGCGTTGCGCATCGGCGATCTGGCGATTGCGCAGGTCGAACAGTTCGATGGTTTTCTGCTGCACGTCGGGTTCGCGATTGATCAGCAAACGATAGGAGAGCACGCGCAGGCGCAGGGTCAGTTGGGTGAATTCGTCCAGAGCCTTGATCGACGGCACGCTGGCGGTAGCGATGTCTTCGCCGGCCGCGCGGATCTTGCTCATCTGGTTCAGCGCAAACACGCCGAGGATCAACATCAGGCCGCCGATCAGGGCGAAACCGGTGAACGCCCGTGGGGCGATATTCATATTGCGAAGGGACATGGGCGGATACCGAAAAGGGCCGCATCCATGCGGGCTGAGACTGCTGTATGGGTGACTTATCGGTCATACGACTAAAGTCTTGAGGTGGTGTGCGTATTTGTCGCAGACAGGCTTGAGCGACGAAGTGCAGGAACCAGATCGACCAATCACAGTCTTTTAAACTCGCGAGAACGCTTGCCCCCAGGAAAATCAAGGCCTTGCGCCGGTTTAACCCTGGCATCCGTGGTGACTTTTCTTTATCGTACGCGCCCTTTGAAAAACGCTTGGAAGATCAAAATGTTGGAAGCATCCCTCAGCCAATTGGAACAGCTCGTCAGCGACCTGGTGCAACAGAACCAGACCTTGCTGCAGACCAACCAGACCCTGTCCACGGAACTGGCCCAGGCCAAGGATGAAAACGAAAACCTGCAACTGAACCTGATGGAGCAGGAAGAAAAACACGGCGCCACCGCCGCGCGCATCCAGGCGCTGGTTGATCGCGTCAATGCCGGTCCTGTCAGCGCATGAACCACGGCACAGCAGGGGTAAAAGTCATCTCCATTCTCGGCGAGGACTATTCGATCAAGGCACCGGCCGGGGAAGAACAGACCCTGCTGGACGCGGCCATGATGCTCAAGGCCACGCTGGAAGACACCAAGCGCAAATACCCGACGCTGATCGGCGACCGTTTGCTGGTGCTCGCGGCGATGAATCTGTGCTCGCAGCAGATCGAAATGAAAAAGCAGCACAAAGAAGAACTCGAGCGTTATCAAGAGCAAGTCAGCGCCACGGTCGAGACAATTGCCAAGACCATCAGTCAGGGCTGATGAGGTTGCGCACAACCAAGGAATAGATTGTCGGTTGGGGTGTATACAATCGGCATGGCTGTTGCAGTGTTTCGGCCACTTATTCCTTGGGGGTGCTCCATGCAGTGGTGGCGACGCAGTATTCAGTGGCAGTTGATTCTCGGCATGGGCGCGGCCCTGCTGATCAGCATCGTGATTGTGGTTGGCATTTATACCCTGGTGGTCAACCGCCTCGCCCAGAGCTATCTGGTCGAACAAGCGCTGCCGTCGAGTATCGAAGCGACGCGCAACGATATCGAACGCATCCTCGTGCAACCGCTCACCGCCGCCAAGGACATCGCCAGCAACACCATGGTGCGTGATTGGCTGGCGACAGGCGAGGACAGCAGCAAAACTGCTCTCTTCGCGCAGTATCTGGAAGGCATCCGCGCTGAACACAAAGCTTTCACCGCGCTGATCATCGGCACCGAATCCAACCACTACATCACCGAAAAAGGCCTGGACCGCACCCTCAGTCGCGCGAAACCGGCCGACGCCTGGTTCTATTCCTTTCTCGACAGCAATCAGCCGCGCACCCTCAATATCGACAACGACGGCGCGACAGGCGAGCTGGCCCTGTTCATCGATTTGAAGGTCGAGCAGGCCGGTAAAGTCGTCGGTGTCGCCGGGCTTGGGCTGAGCATGAAAGAGCTGTCGGAGCTGATCCACAATTTCAGTTTCGGTGAACGCGGCAAGGTCTATCTGGTGCGTTCCGACGGTTTGATTCAGGTCCATCCTGAGGCGCAGTTCAGCGG
>NZ_JH635998.1:1650310-1652134 GCF_000257605.1 Pseudomonas sp. R62 | reverse complement strand
CATTGGAATGCGTTTCCTGTAGGAGCTGCCGAAGGCTGCGATCTTTTGCTTTTAGAACCACTCCTCACGCATCCCCAGACACGTATCATCCCGCGCCTCCAGCAAGTCCAGCTCATGCTGGCAACCCGGCACTTCCCATGTCAGGAAATACCGCGCCGCCTGCAACTTGCCCTTATAGAAGTCGACATCCGCCGCATTCCCTTTGGCCAGGCCTTCCTCGGCGCGAATCGCCTGCTCCAGCCAGCGCCAGCCGATCACTGCGTGGCCGAACACTTTCAGGTACAGCGCCGAGTTCGCCAGGCTGCTGTTGATCTTGCCTTGGGCCAGATCGGTGAGCAGGCCGATGGTCACGGTTTGCAAGCGGGCCACGAGTTTTTCCAGCGGTTCGCGCAGGGTGGTCAACGAATCGTATGCAGTGGCACGTTCGGCCGTGTTGGCGATCAATCGAATCAGCTGCTTGAGACCGGCGCCACCGTTCTGCGCCAGCTTGCGCCCGAGCAAATCCAGCGACTGGATGCCGTGAGTGCCTTCGTGGATCGGGTTCAGGCGGTTGTCGCGGTAGTACTGCTCCACCGGGTATTCGCGGGTGTAGCCGTGACCGCCAAGGATCTGGATCGCCAGTTCATTGGCCTTCAGGCAAAACTCCGAAGGCCAGGATTTTACGATCGGCGTCAGCAGGTCCAACAGTTCATGAGCCTGTTTGCGTTCGGCTTCGGTTTCCAGCGTGGTGGTGTCATCGAACAACCGCGCGGCGTACAGGCCGAGGTCAAACGCACCTTCGACGTAGGATTTCTGCGTCAGCAGCATGCGTCTGACGTCCGCGTGCTGAATGATCGCCACCGGCGCTGTGCTCGGATCCTTGCTGTCCGGCACCCGGCCCTGCGGCCGCTCACGCGCATATTCCAGCGAATACAGGTAACCGGCATAGCCGAGCATCACCGCGCCCATGCCGACGCCGATCCGCGCTTCGTTCATCATCTGGAACATGTAGCTCAAGCCATAGTGTGGCTTGCCTACCAGATAGCCGACGCACTCGCCGTTATCGCCGAAGTTCAGCGCCGTCGATGTGGTGCCGCGCCAGCCCATCTTGTGGAACAAACCGGCGAGCAGCACGTCGTTGCGCTGGCCGAGGCTGCCGTCGTCGTTGACCAGAAACTTCGGCACGATAAACAGCGAAATACCTTTCACCCCCGGTGGGGCGTCGGGCAGTTTGGCCAGAACCATGTGCACGATGTTTTCCGACAGCGGATGGTCGCCACCGGAAATGAAAATCTTGTTGCCCTTCAGGCGATAGGTGCCGTCGGATGCAGGCTCGGCGCGGGTACGAATGTCCGACAGTGACGAACCGGCATGGGGCTCGGTCAGGGCCATGGTGCCGAAGAAACGTCCGTCGATCATCGGTTGCAGGAAGCGCTGTTTCTGCTCTTCGCTGCCGAAGCTCTCGATCAGGTTGGCCGCGCCCATGGTCAGGAACGGGTATGAGGTCGACGCTGCGTTGGCGGACTGAAAGTGCGCGAAGCAGGCTTGCGACAGCAGGGTCGGCAATTGCATGCCGCCGGCCTCGAAGCTGCGTGCGGCGTTGAGGAAGCCAGCCTCGAGAAAGGCATCCACCGCCGGTTTCACTTCGGGAATCAGAATGGCCTGGCCATCTTCATAGCGCGGCTCGTTTTCGTCGCCCTTGCGGTTGTGCGGGGCGAAATACTTTTCGGCGATGTTGCGCGCGGTGCCGATGGCGGCGTCGAAGGTCTCGCGATTGTGCTCGGCAAAGCGCTCGCGCCGGGTCAGGCCCTCGGCATCGAGGACTTCGTACAGCTCGAAAGCCAG
>NZ_JH635998.1:1630450-1649963 GCF_000257605.1 Pseudomonas sp. R62 | reverse complement strand
CGTACAGCTCGAAAGCCAGATTGCGGGAACTGAGCAGCGTCTCGGACATGGCGGCCTACCTGGAAATTGGGGTTGGGCCGAGTCTAGGCGTGCTGATAAAGACTGAACAGGATGATTGATAAGCGTGATGTTGGAGCCGCGCGCGGACTTAACAGGCGCCGAAAACAACTGTGGGAGCTGGCTTGCCAGCGATGGCGGCAGTTCAGTCAACATTGATGGTTGACTGAAAAATCGCTATCGCTGGCAAGCCAGCTCCCACAGGGATTGTTGCTAAGCCGGACACCTATGCAGGTGCCCGGTTTATCGGGTTTAACCGATCGTCATCAAGCTGGCATTACCCCCCGCCGCAGCGGTGTTGACGCTCAATGCCCGTTCGATTACCAGACGCTCCAGGGCAATGTTGGTCTCGCCCTGGGACAGGCCCTGAACGCCAACGATTGCACCGCCACGCTGGGCGATCTGCTGGCAGACGCCGCGCAACTGGTCGGAGTGGCCGTGATGCAGCACGGCATCGAACACCACTTCGTCCTTGTTCCAGTCGGCAACGCGCTTGATCCGCGCCTGCACTTCCTTCGGCAGGCGGGCGAATAGCGCCTTGGTCAGTTCGGTTTCCGGCCACACCGCCGAACCGCCCACCGCCAGCACCGCCGCCAGTTGCGTCAGCAGATCACCTTCAACTTCCGCCAGGCACAGCACGTGTTCGCGCGGCAGGATGGCGTAGCTGTTTTTCTCGCCGGTCGGGCCAGCCAGCACCCGGGTGATGCCGCTCTGCGATTGCGCAGCGTATTGCACGCACAGGGTGCTCAGATCGGCAAACTTGTTGTTGTCGGCCCAGGCTTTCAGCGCGTTCAACGATTGGCTCATGGCATCGCGCAAGCGCACGTCCGGGGCGACGATGGCATCACCGCGGGCGAAGGATTGTTCGATGGCGTCGGCAGGACGCGTCGACAGCAGGCGGTACAGATACAGCGGGCCACCGGCTTTCGGGCCAGTACCCGACAGGCCTTCGCCGCCGAATGGCTGCACGCCGACCACGGCACCAACGATGTTGCGGTTGACGTAGACGTTACCGGCGTTGACGTTGTCGATCACCTTGGCGATGGTCTCGTCGATGCGCGTGTGCACGCCCAGCGTCAGGCCGTAACCGGAGGCGTTGATCTGGCCGATCAGTTGGTCCAGCTCCTTGCGCTTGTAGCGCACCACGTGCAGTACCGGGCCGAAGATTTCGCGTTGCAGTTCGTCGAAGCTTTCCAGCTCGATCAGGGTCGGCATGACGAAGGTGCCGCGCTTGACCTCTTCGCTGTCGGCAATCGCAACCTGGTAAACATTGCGACCTTTGTCGCGCATGCCTTGGATGTGCTTGTCGATGCCGGCCTTGGCTTCGGCGTCGATCACCGGGCCGATGTCCACGGACAGACGCTCGGGGTTGCCGAGACGGCTTTCGGCCATGGCACCTTTGAGCATTTCGATGACGCGATCGGCGGAATCTTCCTGCAGGCACAGCACGCGCAGCGCCGAGCAGCGCTGACCGGCACTGTCGAAGGCCGACGACACCACGTCGATCACCACTTGTTCAGTCAGTGCCGAGGAATCGACGATCATCGCGTTCTGGCCACCGGTTTCGGCGATCAGCGGAATCGGACGGCCCTGGCTGTCGAGACGGCCAGCGATGTTGCGTTGCAGCAAGCGCGCGACTTCGGTGGAACCAGTGAACATCACGCCTTTGACGCGCTCGTCACCGACCAGGCCGGCGCCGACGGTTTCACCGCGACCCGGCAGCAGTTGCAGCACGCCTTCCGGGATGCCGGCTTCGAGCATCAGGCGCACGGCTTGAGCGGCGACCAGCGGAGTCTGCTCAGCCGGTTTGGCCAGTACCGGGTTACCGGCGGCCAATGCCGCAGCGACCTGGCCGCTGAAGATTGCCAGCGGGAAGTTCCACGGGCTGATGCACACCACCGGACCGAGTGGGCGGTGGGCGTCGTTGCTGAAATCGTTTCGCGCCTGCACTGCGTAATAACGCAGGAAGTCGACCGCTTCGCGGACTTCGGCGATGGCGTTGGCGTAGGTCTTGCCGGCTTCGCGAGCCAACAGGCCCATCAGCGGCTGGATCTCGCCTTCCATCAAGTCAGCGGCACGTTCCAGGATCGCAGCACGTTCGGCCGGCGGGGTGGCCTGCCAGATCGGCGCGGCGTTCAGCGCGCATTGAATGGCGTTGTCGACGTCTTCGACGGTAGCTTCTTGAACGTGACCGACCACATCGCGGTGATCGGACGGGTTCAGCACCGCAACCGGCGTTTCGTTGCTGGAGGCGCAACCGAGCATCGGCGCGGCTTTCCAGTCGTTGTGTGCAGTGGCGAGCAGGGCGCAGGACAGCGATGCCAGGCGATGTTCGTTAGCCATGTCGATGCCGCTGGAGTTGGCGCGCTCGGCACCGTAAAGGTCACGCGGCAGCGGAATGCGCGGGTGCGGCAGGCCAAAACCGCCTTCCACGGTGGCCATCTGCTCGATCTGTGCCACCGGATCGGCCACCAGTTCCTGAATCGAAATCGACTGGTCGGCGATGCGGTTGACGAACGAAGTGTTCGCGCCGTTTTCCAGCAAGCGACGTACGAGGTAAGCCAGCAGGGTTTCGTGGGTGCCGACCGGTGCGTACACGCGGCACGGACGGTTCAGCTTGCCCTCGGAAACCTTGCCTACAACCTGTTCGTAGAGCGGTTCGCCCATGCCGTGCAGGCACTGGAACTCGTACTGGCCCGGGTAATAGTTCTGACCGGCGATGTGGTAGATCGCCGACAGGGTGTGGGCGTTGTGCGTGGCGAATTGCGGGTAGATGACTTCCGGCACCGACAGCAGTTTGCGTGCGCAAGCAATGTAGGAAACGTCGGTGTACACCTTGCGGGTGTAGACCGGATAGCCTTCCAGACCCTCGACCTGGGCGCGTTTGATTTCGCTGTCCCAGTACGCGCCTTTCACCAGGCGGATCATCAGGCGATGACGGCTGCGGCGAGCCAGATCAATCACGTAGTCGATCACGTACGGGCAACGCTTCTGGTAAGCCTGGATAACGAAACCGATACCGTTCCAGCCAGTCAGCTGCGGCTCAAAGCACAGGCGCTCAAGCAGGTCCAGCGACAGCTCGAGGCGGTCGGCTTCTTCGGCGTCGATGTTCAGGCCGATGTCGTATTGCTTGGCCAGCAGGGTCAGCGACAGCAGGCGCGGGTACAGCTCGTCCATCACCCGCTCGTACTGCGCACGGCTGTAGCGCGGGTGCAGTGCCGAGAGCTTGATGGAAATGCCCGGGCCTTCATAAATCCCACGGCCGTGTGACGCTTTGCCGATCGAGTGGATCGCTTGTTCGTACGACGCCAGGTATTTCTGCGCGTCGACTTCGGTGAGTGCCGCTTCACCGAGCATGTCGTAGGAGTAACGGAAGCCCTTGGCTTCGAACTTGCTCGCATTGGCCAGCGCTTCGGCGATGGTTTCGCCGGTCACGAACTGCTCGCCCATCAGGCGCATGGCCATGTCGACGCCCTTGCGGATCATCGGCTCGCCGCTCTTGCCGATGATGCGGCTCAGCGACGAGGTCAGGCCGGCTTCGTTGTGGGTGGAGACCAGTTTGCCAGTCAGCAGCAGACCCCAGGTCGCAGCGTTGACGAACAGCGAAGGGCTGTTGCCCAGGTGCGGATGCCAGTTGCCGGTGCTGATCTTGTCGCGGATCAGCGCATCGCGGGTGCCTTTGTCCGGGATGCGCAGCAGCGCTTCGGCCAGGCACATCAGCGCCACGCCTTCCTGGGACGACAGGGAGAATTCCTGCAACAGACCTTGAACAATACCGGCACGACCGCCGGCACTTTTCTGGTTACGCAGTTTTTCGGCGATGGTCGCGGCGAGTTTGTTGGTGGCTTCGGCCATCGGTGCCGGCAGGCGCGCCTGCTCGATCAGCATCGGCACCACTTCCGGCTCAGGGCGGCGGTAGGCTGCGGTGATCGAAGCACGCAGAACCGATTGCGGCAGGATGCTTTCAGCGAATTCGAGGAAGCATTGGTGAGCGTGATCGGTCTGCACTTCGCCTGCGTCATCGGCGTCTTTGGCGGTCAAACCGTTCAACTCGGTCAGGGTTGCACCACCCTCGAGTTTTTCCAGGTAATTGAAAATTGCCTGCTTGATCAGCCAGTGCGGCGTGCGATCAATCGAGGTTGCGGCAGCCTTCAGGCGCTCGCGGGTCGGGTCATCGAGTTTGACCCCAAGGGTGGTGGTAGCCATATTTTTATCCTCATGGTTGCCACAGTTGCGTGGCATCAGCTGGCCGCAAGATTAGCCGTGCGTTGAATGAGGTGCAACCGGGTGCAACCCTTTTTTTGCCGGAATAATAGGCAGCTCGTCAGGAAATAATTTCTGGTACGAAAGTGCTGCTCCTGCTTGGTGCTTTTGCTTCTAGCAAAGAGCCATGACTGCCACAAAAGGGAGCAAAAACGGGGCGATCGTCGATTAATCCGACTGGGTGCAACTAATTCTCGCGAAACTGGTTGCACCTTATTTGCTTTGTTGCATAGCATTCGCCGCCAAGGTGCAACCGGGAATAACCCGGTGCATCGGCTGATGGCTTTCCTGGGGAAACATCAGTCTTAAATGCGCGGGATCCCGGATCGTCTGCCAAACGTCGTCGTTTGCGAGCGGTTCACCACCGCCGCTACATAAAAACAAAGCCAGGGCGTAACTCAATGAGCGTAAGCAATCCAACCCTGATCACGTTCGTGATCTACATCGCAGCAATGGTGCTGATCGGCTTGATGGCCTATCGCTCCACCAACAACCTTTCCGACTATATTCTCGGTGGTCGCAGCCTCGGCAGCGTCGTCACCGCGCTGTCTGCCGGTGCCTCCGACATGAGCGGCTGGTTGCTGATGGGCCTGCCGGGCGCCATCTACATGTCCGGTCTGTCCGAAAGCTGGATCGCCATCGGCCTGATCGTCGGTGCCTACCTGAACTGGCTGTTTGTCGCCGGCCGTTTGCGTGTGCAGACCGAGCACAACGGCGATGCCCTGACTCTGCCGGATTACTTTTCCAGCCGTTTCGAAGATAAAAGCGGCTTGCTGCGGATCATCTCGGCGATCGTGATTCTGGTGTTCTTTACCATCTACTGCGCTTCCGGCATCGTCGCCGGTGCCCGTCTGTTCGAAAGCACGTTCGGCATGACCTATGAAACGGCGCTGTGGGCCGGTGCTGCGGCGACGATTGCCTACACCTTCATCGGCGGTTTCCTCGCGGTGAGCTGGACCGACACCGTACAAGCCACGCTGATGATCTTCGCGCTGATCCTTACGCCGATCATCGTCCTGCTGGCCACTGGCGGCGTTGACACCACGTTCCTCGCCATCGAAGCGCAAGATCCTAGCAACTTCGACATGCTCAAAGGCACCACCTTCATCGGCATCATCTCGCTGATGGGCTGGGGTCTGGGCTACTTCGGCCAGCCGCACATCCTCGCGCGTTTCATGGCGGCGGATTCGGTGAAGTCGATCGCCAAGGCGCGTCGCATTTCCATGGCCTGGATGATCCTGTGCCTGGGCGGCACCGTTGCGGTGGGCTTCTTCGGTATCGCTTACTTCTCGGCGCACCCGGAAGTCGCCGGTCCTGTGACCGAGAATCCGGAGCGCGTGTTCATCGAACTGGCGAAAATCCTCTTCAACCCATGGGTTGCCGGTGTACTGCTGTCGGCCATTCTGGCTGCGGTGATGAGCACCCTGAGCTGCCAGTTGCTGGTGTGCTCGAGCGCCCTGACCGAAGACTTCTATAAAGCCTTCCTGCGCAAATCCGCTTCGCAACTGGAGCTGGTCTGGGTCGGTCGTGCCATGGTGCTGCTGGTAGCCCTGATTGCTATCGCGCTGGCTGCCAACCCGGAAAACCGCGTACTGGGCCTGGTGTCCTACGCCTGGGCCGGTTTCGGTGCTGCATTCGGTCCTGTGGTGCTGATTTCGGTGGTCTGGAAAGACATGACCCGCAACGGCGCACTGGCCGGTATTCTGGTCGGCGCGATCACCGTGGTGGTCTGGAAGCATTTCGAACTGCTGGGTCTGTACGAAATCATTCCGGGCTTCATCTTCGCCAGCCTGGCCATCTACTTTGTCAGCAAGGCGGGTGAGCCGACTCGCGGCATGGTTGAGCGTTTCGAGGCAGCGGAAAAAGACTTCCATCTGAACAAGTGATGGACTGAGCTTCGGCTCACATGAAAACGGCCCGTTTCCTAGAGGAAGCGGGCCGTTTTTTTGTGCCTGTGATTTCTCGAATTCTGTGGAAATCCATTGTGGGAGCGAGCCTGCTCGCGAATGCGATTGATCATTCAATGAATGTGTCGACTGACATGCCGCTTTCGCGAGCAGGCTCGCTCCCACAGGGTGGGTGGCAGGTTTGATTGAATTGTCTGTAGTCGAACGGCCGAATTAACAAGGTCCTTTCAGCAAACCACGTAGGGCAAATCTGAATTTCCCGTCACCTGCTCAGCACCCCTTGCCCCTCATGCAGAATCGCCCGCCCTCACACTGCAGAGAGACATCGGATGTTCGCGCCTGCCAATCAACCGCGTTTCACGTTGACACTCGAAGGCGCCCGGCATGACCTCAAAGTCCTTGAGTTCACGGGCAGGGAAGCCATCAGCCAACCCTTTCGCTTCGAGCTGGAACTGGTCAGCGAGCGGCCGGACCTGGATCTGGAAAGCCTGCTGCATGGTCAGGCGTTTCTGAGTTTCGATGCTCAGGGTTGCGGTATTCATGGTCAGATTTATCAGGTCGGGCAGGGCGATTCCGGGAAACGTCTGACACGCTATCACCTCAGCCTTGTCCCGCGTCTGACGTATCTGGGGCATCGCATCAACCAGCGTATTTTTCAGCATCAGAGCGTGCCGCAAATTGTCACGCAGATCCTCAAGGACCATTCGATCCTGCGCGATGCCTTTGAATTTCGCCTGGGCAGCGAATACCCGGAGCGCGAGTACTGCGTGCAATACGCCGAAAGCGATCTGGCCTTTATCCAGCGCCTGTGTGCCGGAGTCGGCATTCATTACCACTTTCAACACAGCCCCGAAGGCCATTTGCTGGTATTCGGCGACGACCAGACCGTGTTCCCCAAGCTGCCCGCGCCAACGTTGTATCTGCCGGGCAGCGGCATGTCGGCGGGGGCGCCGGCGATTCAACGTTTCAATGTGCGCGTGGAAACCCGTACCAGCGTCGTCACCCGGCGCGACTACAACTTCGAAAAACCACGCCTGTCTCTGGAAAGTCGCAGTGACGGCGAGCAGCGTCCGGTGCTGGAGGACTATCACTTCCCCGGCCAATTCAGTGATCGTGAAACCGGCAAACAGCTGACTCGGCGAGCGCTGGAACGGCACGTCGCCGATTACCGTCAGGCCGAGGGCAGCAGCGACGAGTCTTCATTGGTCTGCGGCCATTTCCTGCAACTCACCGAGCATCCGCGCAGCGACTGGAATGATCTGTGGTTGCTCACCTGTGTCGAGCATCGCGGCCGTCAGCCGCAGGTGCTGGAGGAATCGGTGACCAGCGATGGCGAATCCTTCCAGGGCTACCGCAATACTTTCGTCGCCACGCCGTGGGACGTGGTCTTTCGTCCGGCACTGTGCCCGGAAAAACCGCGCATGTCGGGTTACCAACCTGCCGTGGTCACCGGCCCGAAAGACCTGGAAATCCATTGCGATGAATATGGCCGGGTCAAAGTGCAACTGGCCTGGGATCGTGATGGCGAACTCAACGAGCACTCCAGTTGCTGGCTGCGCGTCGCGACCGGTTGGGCTCACGATCACTACGGCAGCGTGTTGATTCCGCGAGTCGGCATGGAAGTGCTGGTCGGCTTCATTGATGGCGATGCCGACAAGCCGCTGGTCATGGGGTGTCTGCCCAATGCGGCGACCCCGGTGCCGCTGGATCTGCCGGCAGACAAGACCCGAAGCGTGTTCCGCAGCCAGAGCAGCCCCGGAGGTGGCGGTTATAATGAACTGCGCATCGAGGATAAAAAGGGTGCCGAGGAAATCTACCTGCGTGCCCAGCGCAACTGGACCCAGCATGTGCTCAATGACCAGCAGTTGCAGGTTGATAATCAGCGCAGTGTGGTGGTCACAGGGACTGCCCGCCATGAACTCAAGGCCGACGAACAGCGCATCACCCACGGCCAGCGCCAGACCGAAGTCAGGCAGGATGATCATTTGTCCGTGCTCGGCGACCGGCAGGTGCGGGTGAACAGCCAGGCCACCAGCGCCTCGGCGCAGATCCATATCAGCGCAGGCCAGCAAGTGGTCATTGATGGCGGCGCGAGCGCGACGATTCAGGCCGGCGGACAGTGGATCAACATCGGCCCCGGCGGAATTTTCAGCAGCGTGCCGATTGTTGTGGGTGGCGCGCCAATGGCGGCAACGAGTGCGGCACCGGTGGTGCCGGGCTTGCCAGAGAAACTGGCCGCTGCGCCGGCGGCGGTTCTCACCGCCGCACAGATCATGAGTCTCAAAGGTGATGCGCCTTTCTGCGAAGAGTGTGAGCGTTGTAAGGACGGTGTCTGTGCAGCCTGAACAATTGACGCCCGAACAATGGCTGGCGCGGCAGCCGCTGCATGCGTCGGAACAACTGTTCGCCGTTTTCAGCCGCGCCAGCGACGCCGATGCATTCAAAGCCTGGCAGGGCACGGCAAATCCGGTCTGGGCCGAGACCATTTATGCCGAGTGGGACGCGGTGATGCCCTATGTGGGAATTGTCGCTGCGGACAGTGAGTTTTTACGTTGGGTGGCGGAAACAGAATCCCGGGATTGGGGATGGTTGGCGGTGTCTTCGGCAGATCTGGATGTGCTGGTCGAACATTTCCGCAGCCTGACTCAAGTGCTGATGCCGGACGGTAAAGCGGTGTTTTTTCGCTTTTGGGATGGTCGGTTTCTGCTGCCTCTTTTGCACTCTGACGAGCTCAATTCCGCGCAATTACTGCCAGTCGTTTCGCGAGCCTTGATCAATGGCCAAGCCATTGAAATCGGGGGCCGTGCGCTGGTGTCGGGGCGGGTCTTTCCGTGGTGGAGCGTGCCGCAATCGCTGTTGGCGCAGACAGATGCAAGCGTACGCATCGCCAATGCTTTGCAATGGCTGAGCGAGGAGCAACCGGCCGTGTTCGAGGCGTTTCCCGAGGCTGTTTTGCGCTGCAAGGTCGGGCAGTTTTTCAAATTATCGATGTCGGAAGATTCGTCACGATCGTCCCTTCTGGAGTTTTTGCTGGCAGAGGCAGAGTGAAATTTCGGGGCAAACGCTTCGGACGTTTCCTTCGAATCGCGGCGGCTTTCATGAACTGGTGCGTGGTGAGTTGCAGGGATAGTCTTTTCGTTGTCACTGCGAGAGCGGTGGCAGGGTGAAGGATCCCCGCATTCATGACGTTACAGTTCGTTGGCTTTTTGCGGCACTTGGTTCAAGTCCGTAAGATCGTTCGCGGCGGCTGTGCGTGGGGCACGCTTCGGCGTGGCCGAGGTCCATGATTGCTCGGTTCCTACTCCTGCGCACAGCTGCCACCCTAACCCGTAGGAAGGTGTGATGGCGGCTCACGTTTATCAATCATGGGGCCCGGAAAATGACCAATATGCATACTGATTCACCCTACGAAAAAATCACCCCTCACCCCGACAACCGCTTCATGGCCCTTACCGGCAATTGCAGCGACATGCCCAGCCTGTTCGTCGACACCCATGTGCCCCTCGACATCCTCATGGACGCCGCCAACTATCGCATCCGCGCCGTGGTCCAGGTCCTGGAAAACATGTGCATGCGCGGCTCGATCGAATGCGACTCCGTGATCCTCAGCGACTTCGCCCTGCTGTGCGCCATCCCATTGCGCGATGGCTGTGATGTGCTCGATGTCATCGGCAAGCGCCTGCGCAGCTTGCCCGCCTGAAGATCAAAAGACCGCAGCCTTCGACAGAGTGAGCGCCTGTCCCGTGTAGGAGCTGCCGAAGGCTGCGATCTTTTGATGTTGAGGCCCGCTCGGCTGCGAACCCCTGACTTGCCGCCCGGTAAAAGGTAAACTTTGCGCCCTTCGCAGGAGCAGCCATGAATTATCGTCACGCCTTCCATGCCGGCAATCACGCCGATGTGTTCAAACACCTGACCTTGACCCGCCTCATCGCCCTGATGTCGCGCAAGGAGCAGCCGTTTGCCTATCTCGACACGCACGCCGGCATCGGTCTGTATGACTTGCAGGGCGATCAGGCCAATCGCACCGGCGAGTACCTGGAAGGCATTGCGCGGTTGTGGGATCAGCCGGACCTGCCGGCGCTGACTGCCGACTATATGAAGGTGCTGCACGAGATGAACCCGGATGGCCAGTTGCGCTATTACCCGGGTTCGCCGGAGCTGGCGCGGCGCCTGACGCGGCCGCAGGATCGGGTGATGCTCAACGAGAAGCATCCCGAAGATGGCGTGTTGCTCAAGGACAACATGGCCGGCGATCGTCGGGTAAAAGTGCATCTGGGCGAGGGCTGGCACGTGGCGCGGGCGATGTTGCCGGTGCAGGAAAAACGCGCGGTGATGCTGATCGATCCGCCGTTCGAGCAACTGGACGAGATGCAGCGTTGCGCGGCGTCGATGAAAGAAGCCATCGGCCGTATGCGCCAGACCGTGGCAGCGATCTGGTATCCGGTGAAGGATCAGCGTGCACTGCGGCGTTTCTATCAGGACCTGGCAGGCACCGGTGCGCCGAAGTTGCTGCGTGTGGAGCTGCTGGTGCATCCACTGGACACGCCGAACAGCCTGAACGGTTCCGGGCTGGCGATCGCCAATCCGCCGTGGGGGCTGGAGGAAGAATTGCGTGAGTTGCTGCCGTGGTTGTCGAAGAAGCTGGGGCAGACCCAGGGTGGCTGGCAGATGGATTGGCTGATTGCCGAGAGCTGATCAACAGCAAGATCAAAAGATCGCAGCGTTCCGCAGCTCCTACAGTTGAATGCGTTTCCCTGTAGGAGCTGCCGAAGGCTGCGATCTTTGGCTTTCAGGGGTTAGTTACCCGCAAGGCTCGCAGGCATGCACACGCCGGTGCCGCCAATCCCGCAGTAACCTTCAGGGTTCTTCGCCAGATACTGCTGGTGATACGCCTCGGCAAAGTACACGGTCGGGGCCTGGTCGATCTCGGTGCTGATTTCACCCAGACCGGCCTTGGCCAGTTCCGCCTGATACACGTCTTTGCTTTTCAGTGCCGCATCCAGTTGCTCCGGGGTGGTAGCGTAGATCACCGAGCGGTACTGAGTGCCGATGTCGTTGCCCTGACGCATGCCCTGAGTCGGGTTGTGCAGTTCCCAGAACATCGCCAGCAGCTCTTCATAGCTGACTTGGGCCTTGTCATACACCACCAATACCACTTCGGCGTGGCCGGTCAGGCCCGAGCAGACTTCTTCGTACGTCGGGTTCGGCGTGAAGCCGCCGGCGTAACCGACGACTGTACTGATCACGCCTTCGCGCTGCCAGAAGCGTCGTTCCGCGCCCCAGAAGCAACCCAGACCGAAGATTGCAAAGTCGACGTCCTGAAAGAATGGACCGAGCAGCGGGGTGTCTTCGAAGACGAAGTGTTTTTCCGGCAGGGTCATCGGGGTTTCGCGGCCGGGCAGGGCTTGTTCTTTGGTTGGAAGCACGTTTTTGTTCACCAGAATTTCCGAGCGCAGAACCATGAGCGTTCCTCTCAGTCAGGTTGGAGGTAAAAAGTCAGACCGCCAGTGTGCCGAATGATGCCGAGTTAATCACTACCCAATGTAGGAGCTGCCGAAGGCTGCGATCTTTTGATTTTGCTTTTTAAAAACCAGATCAAAAGATCGCAGCCTTCGGCAGCTCCAGAGGGCGGCATGTTATGGCGAGAATGGGGTAGAGGGGTTAGAGGCAGAGCGGCCCACGCGGATAGCGCTTGAGCGCTTTGATCAGCTCATCGCCCGGAATCGGTCGGTCGAACAGATAACCCTGACCGACGTCGCAACGATGCCGACGCAGGAACGCCAGTTGCTCGGCGGTTTCGATGCCTTCGGCGACGACCTTGAGTTTCAGGTTGTGGGCCATGGCGATCACGGCGGAGGTGATTTCCATGTCGTCCTGGTTGTCCGGGATTTCATGGATGAAGCTGCGATCGATCTTGATGATGTCGATCGGGAATTTCTTCAGATAGCTCAGCGACGAGTACCCGGTGCCGAAGTCGTCCATGGCCAGGGTCAGGCCCAGGCGTTTGAGCTGGTCGAGCTGCAAATGCGTGTCTTCGGTGGCTTCCAGCAACAAGCCTTCGGTCAGCTCGAGTTCGAGCAGATTGGCCGGCAGCGCTTCTTCCCTGAGGATGTTGGCGATCGAGGCGACCAGATCCGGATCGGAGAACTGTTTCGGTGACAGATTGATTGCCACCTGCAGATTGCCCAAGCCGGCAGCGGTCAGGGATTTGCTCATGCGACACGCCTGACGGGCGATCCATTTGCCGATCGGAATGATCAGGCCGGTTTCCTCGGCGACGCTGATGAACTGGTCCGGGCGAATCATGCCGCGTTCCGGGTGGTTCCAGCGCAACAGCGCTTCCATGCCCAGCAGACGACCGCTGCGCAGGCACAGCTTGGGCTGGTAGAACACGTCCAGTTCGTTCTGCGTGAGGGCGCGGCGCAGGTTGTTCTCGACGAACAGTTTGTAACTGGCTTCGGCGTTCAGCGCTTCAGTGAACACCTGCAACTGGTGTTTGCCGTTGGCCTTGGCCTTGTGCAGCGCCAGGCCGGCGTTGCGCATCAGGGTCTGCGGGTCGCGCCCGTGCAGCGGCGCGCAGGCCAGGCCGACGGAGCCGGTGACGCTGATCAACTGATTGTCGACGAACATCGGCTTGTCGAGGGTCATCAGCAACTGACTGGCGATCTGCTGCCCGGCTTCAAGGTCGGTGTCGTCGAGCAACACGGCGAATTCGTTACTGGCAAAACGCGCCAGGCTGCCACTCGGGCTGAGGCTGTTGCGCAGGCGCCGGGCGAGGCTGATCAACAGTTTGTCGCCAGTCTGGTGGCCGAGGCTGTCGTTGATCCGCTTGAAATTGTCGATGTCCACCAGCAACAGGCTGATCGGCGTATCGCTGTCGCGGGCGAAGCGCTCGTCGAGATTGCGGATGAATGCCGGACGGTTGCCGAGGTTGGTCAGGTTGTCGGTGTAGGCCAGGCGCTCGATACGTTGCTGCGCGAGTTTGGTCTGGGTGATGTCTTCGTAGATGCCGATGTAATGCGTCAGCTCACGGTTATCGCCATAGACCTTGGAAATCGACAGCTGGCCCCAGTACGGTTCGAGGTTCTTGCGGCGGCTTTTGAATTCGCCCTGCCAGCTGTTGCTCTGGGCCAGCGCCGAAGGCGCGTCGAACAGCAGTTCGCTGAGGTTTTCCAGCGCCGGCAATTCCGACAGGCGCTGGCCGTGGACTTCCTCGGTGGTGTACTGGGTGATCGCAGTGAAGCTCGGGTTGACGTACTCGACCACGCCGTCGCAGTTGACCAGCAAGAAGGCGTTGGCGCTTTGCTCGACCGCGCGCTGAAACAGGTGCAGGGCGCTGGTGGCGGTGCGCCGGTTGTGATTGTTGATCACTTGTGCGAACTGGTCGGCCAGCTCACCGGCGAAGGCGATTTCGTCGGACTGCCAGGCACGGGTCACGCCGGTCTGTTCCAGGCACAACACGCCGACTACCTGGCCGTCGACGCGAATGCTGGCATCGAGCATGGCGTTGACGTCACGCGGACGCATCGCCTCGGCCATCTCGCGGGTGCGCGGGTCGTGCATGGCGTTGTGCGCATCGATGGCGCGGCTGCTGTGCAGCGCTTCCATGTAATCGGGGAAGCCGCTGATATCGATCGGCTCTGGCAGGATGTATTCCTGAGTTGCGCGGTGGTAGGCGGAGATCGGCAGCAAGCGCTGGCCTTCGAGGTTCCACAGGCTGGCGCAGTCGATTTCGTAGATATCGCAGGCGCAGCGGGTGATCAGTTCGGCGGCTTCCTGCAGCGAGTTGTGCGTGCTGTAGCGCTGGCGTGCGAGCAGCAGAATCAGATCCTGCTGGGCACGCACGCGTTCCAGATGCTGCAGTTGTTCCTGCTGGGCACGCTGGTTCAGCTCAAGGGCGATTTGCAGGCGCGAGTTCTGGGTTTCCAGATCCACCGAAGGCAGCACCTGGGTTTCGTCGAACACTTCGTCGACGGCCAACAGGTAGCCGCGCAGCAAATGCCGGTTGTGCTGTTTGTAGGCTTCACCCAGTTCGAGCATGTTCAACGCGCCGGCGGCGGTGTGCAGGGTGTAGCGCACCACGTAATGCGCGCTTTTGCTCAGTTGCTGCTGGATCGCGTCATGCAGTTGATAGCGCGCTTCGGGCTCCATCAGGCTGGCGTAGGGCGAGCCGACCAGTGCGCAGAGCTCGACGGCCGGCTGGCCAAACTGGCGTTCGCAGTTGGGATCGAGGAACAGCATTGCCCAACTGGCTTCATTCAAGCGCTCGAAACGCAGCATGCCGAGCCGCGAGGGCACCGGCAACTGCGTCACTACCTCGGCCGCCATACGGCTGGCGGCATCGGGCTGGCTCTTCATGAAGGAAACTCGCTTGGAAATATGCTGAATGCGCCGGGCTCTCGCCCTCTTGTCTGTTGGCTGCGGCAAGGTTGCATCATTGCGGCACCGACTGACAAGAGAGATGAAGGCCAAGTGCTATAAGAATATGTCGGCTGCAGTGAACATTTCTCCAGTACACAACTGAAATGAGCAGAAGATCGCAGCTTCACGCAGCCCCAACAGGGTAATGCGCCTTGTGTAGGAGCTGCCGATGGCTGCGATCTTTTGGTGTTTCAACGCAATTTCATACTGATCGACTGCAACTTCTTGCCATCGCGGTCATGGTAATTGACCAATATCTGATCAGCCTCAACGACCACATGCGCAAAATTGTCCTGACTCACCACGGCACTGGTCAGCTCGTGCCGATAATCCCCGGCCGCCGTGCGCACCAGCGGTTGATCGAGGATGAATGTCGAGGCTTTGGCATACGGTAGCAATTTGCTGTTGTGCAGCGGCGAGGACACGATGGTGTGCACCTCGAAATCGGTGTCCTCGCTGTGACTCAAGCGACTGGTCAGCGAGCCATGGACGTCGCCGGAGACGAACACCACGTTCTTGATCCGGTGAGTGCGGATGGTTTCCAGCAGGCGCAGACGCTGCTCGGGAAATGCTTTCCAGGCATCGTCACCGTTGAACTTGCGATCGGGATAGAACATCACGCTGGTCACCACGAACTTCACCCGTGCCGGGTTATGGATCAGCCATTGCAGCAGGGCCTGTTCTTGCTCGATGTCGAGAATGCGCCGGTCGTCTTTGGACAGGTTGCGTCGGGTGCGACTGTCGGTGACGAACCAGGCGATATCGCTGTCGCCGAACTGATACCAATAATGCTTCAAGGTATGCCGGTCTATCTGGCCCTCGCTGTTATATGCGTAAACCGGGCTGTGGCTGGCTTGATAAAGTTCATAAGCGGCCATGGCGTTGCGATACAAGTCCTTGTCCGCATCTTTGGCATTGGCGGGCCAGTTATCTTCTATTTCATGATCGTCGAGCATCATGTAAGTCGATGTATTGGACATCAATCGTTGAATATTCGGTTGCGAGAATGCCGTTCGATACTTCTTCAGAATGTCTTTGGCTTCGCGATCCGGTGCAATGATATTCAAATCATCTACATACACTTGATCGCCGGTCATGATCACCGCGCTGACGGGTAGATGACTGCTCTCGACAAGTTGATTGATCGAGCCAAAGATGCGATCGCCCAGTTGCGGCAACGAAGCGATGCCTGCGGTGATCCGCAGATAACGGCAAGATCCGACGATAAAGCCCCGGGGTTGGCTTGCTTGCGCGGTGCGGGTACGAAAGCGGTAGAGCTGTCGCGGCCATTGCAGTGGAAACTCCACCACTGTGTCGATGGTGTGTACCGGATTCATCGGGCTTAACCAGCCGGCTTGATATTCGTATTCACAATCGGCGTCCAGATCCTGTAATACCAGTACGCCCGACATGTCGTTGGCTGAATGCAAAAGTGCAAATACGCTGTTGGACCATTTTTCCGTTCCGGCCTTGCGGGCGCGAACTCCGGCAAATACGCGTTTTTTGTCCTGTTGTTCGCCGCGCATGAAAATGCGAACTTCGTTAGTTGTGGCGTGGCCCACGATGGGGCCGATAGTCGGTTTGAACATGATCGATTCCGTTCGAGACTTTAATAAGATGAATTAAATAAGCGGAGCGCATTGAAGCAACTTTCCTGAGCAGAGGTTAGTTGGCCGGCGGCAGAAAATATTGGCGTTAAGTGGACCAGACCTGTGGCCGATGTCAGCGCAGGTTGTAGGAAAGAGGCGCGATCCGGTTTATTTCAGGCAAAAAAAGCCCCGTCAATTGACGGGGTTGAGGTACGAGCGTGTGGCGCTCGAAAGGGTGCAGCAAGCGGCCCTCCGTCGCCGGAGGGCCGTTTGGGTTACAGCAGGATGGTACGGATGTCGCCCAACAGGCTGCCCAGACGCTGAGTGAAGCGTGCAGCAGCAGCGCCGTTGATCACGCGGTGATCGTAGGACAGCGACAGTGGCAGCATCAGCTTCGGCTGGAAGGCTTTGCCGTCCCAGACTGGCTGGATGGTTGCCTTGGACACACCGAGGATCGCCACTTCCGGCGCGTTGACGATCGGCGTGAAGCCGGTGCCGCCAATATGACCGAGGCTGGAAATGGTGAAGCAGGCGCCCTGCATCTCGTCCGACGACAGCTTCTTGGTGCGGGCTTTTTCAGCCAGCGAAGCCGCTTCGGCTGCCAGTTGCAGCAGGCTCTTCTGGTCGACGTTCTTGATCACCGGCACCAGCAGGCCATCCGGAGTGTCGACGGCGAAGCCGATGTTCACGTATTTCTTGCGGATGATCGCCTTGCCGCTTGGTGCCAGCGAACTGTTGAAGTCCGGCAGCTCCTTGAGCAGGTGCGCGCAGGTCTTGAGCAACAGCGGCAGGATGGTCAGCTTGACGCCAGCCTTCTCGGCCACGGCTTTCTGCGCAACACGGAAGGCTTCCAGCTCGGTGATGTCCGCCGAGTCGAATTGCGTCACGTGTGGCACGTTCAGCCAGCTGCGGTGCAGGTTGGCAGCGCCGACCTGCATCAGGCGGGTCATCGGCACTTCTTCGATTTCGCCGAAACGGCTGAAATCGACCACCGGGATCGGCGGGATGCCCGCGCCACCGGTAGCGCCGCCAGCAGCGGCCGGTGCTTCCTTGGCCTTCTGCATCATCGCCTTGACGTAAACCTGCACGTCTTCCTTGAGGATGCGACCGTGCGGACCGCTGGCGCCAACGGCGCTCAGCTCGACGCCGAACTCACGGGCCAGTTGACGCACGGCAGGGCCGGCGTGAACTTTGGCACCCGGTTTCGCTGGTGTAGCAGCCGGCGCTGCGGCTGCAGCGGCAGCTGGTGCTGCGGCAGCCGGAGCAGCAGCGGCAGGCGCCGGAGCGCTCGGTGCAGCAGCCGCAGCCGGGGCAGCAGCAGGTGCCGCGCCTTTGACTTTGAGCTTGAGGATCAGGTCGCCGGTACCGACTTCGTCATCCAGCTTGATCGAAACGCTTTCGACCACGCCAGCGGCAGGCGATGGAATTTCCATGCTCGCCTTGTCGGATTCCAGGGTGATCAGCGACTGGTCGGCTTCGACGGTATCGCCGGCCTTGACCAGCACTTCGATGATCTTCGCCTTGCCGGCCGAACCGATGTCCGGAACGTGGATGTCCTGAACGCTGTCAGCGGCCGGTGCAGCCGGAGCCGCCGCCGGGGCTGGCGCAGCGGCAGCAGCAGGCGCAGCAGCCTGAGCCGGAGCGGCCGCAGCCGGGGCCGCAGCACCCGCCACTTCCAGATCCAGAATCAGATCGCCAGTGCCGACTTCGTCGTTGAGCTTGACGCTGATGGCCTTGACCACGCCAGCGGCAGGCGACGGGATTTCCATGCTCGCCTTGTCGGATTCCAGGGTGATCAGCGATTGATCAGCTTCGACGCTGTCGCCGACCTTGACCTGAATCTCGATGATCTGTGCCTTGCCCGACGAACCGATGTCCGGCACGTGCACTTGCTGTACCGAAGCGGCAGCAGGAGCAGCGGCAGGCGCGGCAGCAGCTGGTGCCGCAGCCGGTTTCTCTTCGGCTTTCGCAGCAGGAGCGGCGGCCGGCGCAGGGGCCGCTTCAGCGGCGCCCTCGACTTCCAGCTCGAGCAGTTCGTCGCCTTCTTTCAGACGGTCGCCCAGCTTCACTTTCAGGCTCTTGATGACGCCGGCTTTCGGGGCCGGCACTTCCATGCTGGCCTTGTCCGATTCCAGGGTCAGGATGCTCTGGTCGGCTTCGATGCGGTCGCCGACCTTCACAAACAGTTCAATTACTTCACCTTCACCGCTGCCGATGTCAGGTACGCGAATGAGTTCGCTCACAAAATGTCTCCTCAGCAGTCCAGTGGGTTGCGTTTTTCCGGGTCGATGCCGAACTTGGCGATGGCTTCAGCCACAACCTTAGGTTCGATATCACCACGGTCAGCCAGTGCTTCCAGGGCTGCCAACACCACGAAATGACGGTCGACTTCGAAGAAATGACGCAGTTTCTTGCGGCTGTCGCTGCGGCCGAAACCGTCGGTGCCCAGGACTTTGAATTCCTTGGACGGTACCCACTGACGGATCTGCTCGGCGAACAGCTTCATGTAGTCGGTAGAAGCAATGACCGGACCTTTACGGCCGTTCAGGCACTCTTCGACGTAGCTCAGCTTAGGCTTCTGGCCAGGCTTGAGACGGTTGCTGCGCTCTACAGCGAGGCCGTCGCGACGCAGTTCGTTGAAGCTGGTAACGCTCCACACGTCAGCGCCGATGTTGAACTCTTCACGCAGGATCTTCGCCGCTTCACGCACTTCGCGCAGGATGGTGCCGGAGCCCATCAGCTGAACGTGGTGCGCCGCATCGCGAGTGTCTTCCTCAAGCAGGTACATGCCTTTCTTGATGCCTTCTTCGGCACCGGCCGGCATGGCTGGCTGCTGGTACGACTCGTTCATCACGGTGATGTAGTAGAAGATGTCCTGTTGCTCTTCGGTCATCTTCTTCATGCCGTCCTGAATGATCACCGCCAGCTCGTAGCCGTAGGTCGGATCGTAGGTGCGGCAGTTCGGGATGGTCGCGGCCAGCAAGTGACTGTGACCGTCTTCGTGCTGCAGACCTTCACCGTTCAGGGTGGTACGGCCAGCGGTGCCGCCGATCAGGAAGCCACGGGTACGGCTGTCGCCAGCGGCCCAGGCCAGGTCGCCGATACGCTGGAAGCCGAACATCGAGTAGAAGATGTAGAACGGCAGCATCGGCTGGTTGTGGCTGGAGTACGACGTACCGGCAGCGATGAACGAGCTCATGGCACCGGCTTCGTTGATGCCTTCTTCAAGGATCTGACCTTTCTGGTCTTCCTTGTAGAACATCACCTGGTCTTTAT
>NZ_JH635998.1:1627834-1630279 GCF_000257605.1 Pseudomonas sp. R62 | reverse complement strand
GAACATGCCTTCCATACCGAAGGTACGGGCTTCGTCCGGGATGATCGGGACGATGCGCGGGCCGATTTCCTTGTCCTTGACCAGTTGCGCGAGGATCCGCACGAAAGCCATGGTGGTGGAAATTTCACGGTCGCCCGAGCCATCGAGGATGGCTTTCAGGGTGTCCAGATCCGGAGTCGGTACGCTGAAGCTCTGCGCGCGGCGCTGCGGCACGAAACCGCCCAGTGCGGCACGGCGCTCGGCGAGGTAGCGGGCTTCGGCGCTGTTTGGCTCGGGCTTGAAGAACGGCAGGTTCTCCAGCTCTTCGTCCTTGACCGGGATGTCGAAGCGGTCGCGGAACAACTTCAGGCTGTCGACGTCGACTTTCTTGGTGTTGTGCGCAGTGTTCTTCGCTTCGCCGGCACCGGTGCCATAACCCTTGATGGTCTTGGCGAGGATGACGGTCGGTTGTTCCTTGTGGTTGACCGCTTCGTGGTACGCCGCGTAGACCTTGTACGGGTCGTGGCCGCCACGGTTGAGTTTCCAGATCTCGTCGTCGGACAGATCGGCAACCATCGCCTTGAGTTCAGGCGTGTTGAAGAAGTGCTCGCGAACGAACGCGCCGTCTTTGGCTTTGTAGTTCTGGTACTCGCCGTCGATGACTTCGTCCATGCGACGTTGCAGGATGCCGTCGACGTCTTTGGCCAGCAGCGGGTCCCAGAAACGGCCCCAGATGACTTTGGTCACGTTCCACTGAGCGCCGCGGAACACGCCTTCGAGTTCCTGGATGATCTTGCCGTTGCCGCGAACCGGGCCGTCGAGGCGCTGCAGGTTGCAGTTGATGACGAAGATCAGGTTGTCCAGCTTCTCGCGGCCGGCCAGGGAGATCGCGCCCAGGGATTCCGGCTCGTCGCACTCGCCGTCGCCCAGGAAGCACCAGACTTTCTGTTTGCCCGGCTGGATGAAACCGCGGTGTTCCAGGTACTTCATGAAGCGCGCCTGGTAGATCGCCTGGATCGGACCCAGACCCATCGATACGGTCGGGAACTGCCAGAAGTCAGGCATCAGCCAAGGGTGCGGATAGGACGACAGGCCTTGACCATCGACTTCCTGACGGAAGTTGTTCATCTGGTCTTCGGTGATGCGGCCTTCCATGAATGCACGGGCGTAAACGCCTGGCGAGGTGTGGCCCTGGAAGTAGATCAGGTCGCCGCCGTGTTCGTCGGTCGGAGCCTGGAAGAAATAGTTGAAGCCGATGTCATACAGGGTCGCACTGGAAGCGAAGCTGGAGATGTGACCACCCAGGTCCGAATCTCGCAGGTTCGTGCGCATTACCATGGCCATCGCGTTCCAGCGTACCAGCGAGCGAATGCGGCGTTCCATGAACAGGTCGCCAGGCATGCGTGCTTCGTGGGTAACGGGGATCGTGTTGCGGTAAGGCGTGGTGATCGCGTAAGGGAGCTGCGAGCCGCTGCGGGTCGCGAGTTCGCCCATACGGGTCATCAGATAGTGAGCACGGTCTTCGCCTTCTTTGTCGAGAACCGATTCCAGGGCGTCCAGCCATTCCTGGGTTTCGACGGGATCGAGGTCTTGCATGGCTTGCTCCAGGGCGGAAAGGCTTCCAGAATCGGTTGCCTGAGTTTGCGACTGGCCTTGTGGGCAGACGATTTAAAATTCTTGGATTGCCGACAGGTTGTTCCGGCGGCGTGTAGTTTTACTACAAATCTTCCGGCATTTCAGCCTTTCGAATGTATAGACGAGTAGTAAAACTACAGATGAAAGGCTTGTGGCCTCCGACTGCGTTGTGAGAATAATCGTTAAGGCGGGTCGATTTCCATCCGAATAAGGTGAAAGTTTGATGCTGGATGCCAAAGAAGAAGAAATTTCAGCTATTTCTAACTTTTGTTCGACAGTCCTTCACGTAGCGGGTTTTCATCATTCACTACAAGCGGCCCTCAATACGCCGATCAAGGATAGACCATGACCCTGCCCGTGCTTGCCGAACTGCCCGCCATTCTCCTGCCGTTGGTCAGCCGATCCGAGCAGTCGTTCCGTACGTCCGTCGCCGCTCTTGAAGACGATCATGGCCTGTCGAACTGGACGCCGGAGCGCTGGGCGCAATTCGCCCGCATCAGCGCCGCCAGCGAATTTGTCATTGAACAGAGCACTCGTGACCCTTTGATGTTGCTGTCGCTGGTGGCGTCCGGCGAACTTGATCGGGCGTTCGCGCCCGGCGAACTGTGCGCACAGATCGCCGCCGCTGTGAACAGCGCGCAGAGCGAAGACGAACTCGGCCGCGCCTTGCGCCGCCAGCGCGCACGCCATCAGGTGCGGATCATCTGGCGCGACCTGACCCGTCAGGCCGATCTGGTGCAGACCTGCCGCGACCTCTCGGACATGGCCGACGCCACCATTGATCAGGCTTATCAATGGCTGTACAGCCGCCACTGCGAGCAGTTCGGCACG
>NZ_JH635998.1:1623379-1627814 GCF_000257605.1 Pseudomonas sp. R62 | reverse complement strand
CGCCACTGCGAGCAGTTCGGCACGCCGACCGGCCGGCGCAGTGGTGAGCCGCAGCAGATGGTCATCCTCGGCATGGGCAAACTCGGCGCGGTCGAGCTGAATCTGTCTTCCGACATCGACCTGATCTTCGCCTACCCCGAAGGCGGCGAAACCGTCGGCGTGAAACGCTCGCTGGACAATCAGGAATTCTTCATCCGCCTCGGCCAGCGTCTGATCAAGGCGCTGGATCCGATGACCGTCGACGGCTTCGTTTTCCGTGTCGACATGCGCCTGCGCCCCTACGGATCGTCCGGCGCGCTGGTGCTCAGCTTCAATGCGCTGGAGCAGTATTACCAGGATCAGGGCCGCGACTGGGAACGCTACGCGATGATCAAGGCGCGGGTGGTGGCTGGCGATCAGGTTGCCGGCGCGCAGTTGCTCGATATGCTGCGGCCGTTCGTTTATCGGCGCTATCTGGACTTCTCGGCGATCGAAGCGCTGCGCACCATGAAGCAGTTGATCCAGCAGGAAGTGCGGCGCAAGGGCATGGCCGACAACATCAAGCTCGGCTCCGGCGGCATTCGTGAAGTCGAGTTCATCGCTCAGGCCTTTCAACTGATCCACGGTGGCCGCGACCTGAGCCTGCAACAGCGTCCTCTATTAAAGGTGCTGAGCACGCTGGAAGGGCAAGGCTATCTGCCGCCGGCGGTGGTCAGTGAGTTACGCGAGGGTTACGAGTTTCTGCGTTACACCGAACATGCCATTCAAGCGATTGCCGACCGCCAGACGCAGATGCTGCCGGACAGCGCTCAGGATCAAGCGCGGATCGCTTTCATGCTGGGCTTCGCCGATTGGTCGGCGTTCCATGAACAACTGATGTACTGGCGCGGGCGCGTGGCTTGGCATTTCGCCCAGGTGATCGCCGATCCCGATGAGGAAGAGGGCAGCGAAAGCGAAGTGGTGGTCGGTGGTGAGTGGCTGCCGCTGTGGGAGGAAGAACAGGACGAGGAGGCCGCGTGCCGGCAGTTGCAGGAAGGTGGTTTCGTCGATGCCGGCAAAGCCCTGAAAGCGCTGGCCGGTTTGCGTGGCAGTCCGCAATTGCGCGCGATGCAGCGGCTGGGACGCGAGCGTCTCGATGCTTTTATTCCGCGACTGCTTGCGCAAGCGGTGGAGCATGACAATCCCGATCTGGTGCTCGAGCGCGTGCTGCCACTGGTGGAAGCGGTGGCGCGGCGTTCGGCGTATCTGGTTTTGCTCACGGAAAACCCCGGTGCGCTGCGTCGCCTGCTGACCTTGTGTGCGGCGAGCCCGTGGATTGCCGAGCAGATCACGCGCTTCCCGTTGCTGCTCGACGAGTTGCTCAACGAAGGTCGGCTGTTCAAGCCGCCGCTGGCGCCGGAACTGGCGGCCGAGTTGCGCGAACGCCTGACGCGAATTCCCGAAGACGACCTCGAGCAGCAAATGGAAGCCCTGCGCCATTTCAAGCTGGCGCACCGCTTGCGCGTCGCCGCTTCGGAAATTGCAGGCAGCCTGCCGCTGATGAAAGTCAGCGATTACCTGACCTGGCTGGCCGAAGCGATTCTCGAACAGGTGCTGGCCCTGGCCTGGCGGCAGACCGTGGCCAAGTACGGCACGCCGCTGCGCACCGACGGCACGCTGTGCGATCCCGGCTTCATCATTGTCGGTTATGGCAAAGTCGGCGGTATCGAATTGGGGCATGGTTCCGATCTGGATCTGGTGTTCATCCATGACGGCGATCCGCAGGCGGAAACCGACGGGCCGAAATCCATCGACGGCGCGCAGTTCTTCACGCGTTTGGGGCAGCGGATCATTCATTTGCTCACAGCGCAGACCAACTCCGGCCAGCTGTATGAAGTGGATATGCGCCTGCGTCCCTCCGGTGCTTCCGGGTTGCTGGTGAGTTCCCTCGGCGCGTTCGCCCGCTATCAGGAAAACGAAGCCTGGACCTGGGAGCATCAGGCCTTGGTGCGCGCGCGGGTGCTGGTGGGCAGTCAGGATGTTGGCCAGGCCTTCGAGAAAGTACGCGCGCAGGTATTGGGCAAACCTAGGGATCTGGCCAAACTGCAACAGGAAGTCAGCGAGATGCGCGCGAAGATGCGCGACAACCTCGGCACCCGCAGCACTGCGGCCGGCACGGCGGCGAATGCGTTCGACGCGGGCGTGCCGTTTGACCTCAAGCAGGACGCCGGAGGTATCGTCGATATTGAATTTATGGTGCAATACGCGGCCCTGGCGTGGTCGCACAGCCATCCACCGCTGCTGCGCTGGACCGATAACATCCGCATTCTGGAAGAGCTGGAACACGAACGGCTGATGCCCGCCGAAGATGCCAGTCTGTTGCGCGAGGCCTACAAGGCCTACCGCTCCGCCGCCCACCGGCAGGCCTTGCAGAAGGACGCCGGGGTGATAGCCGGGGATCAGTTTGCCGACGAACGCCGGCAGGTTTTGCGGATATGGCAAGAGATGGGGCTAAGCTGAAAGCGGTTTATGCAGCACCCAATACCCTGTGGGAGCGAGCTTGCTCGCGAAGGCGGAGTGTCAGACGACACCGATGTCGGATGTGATGGCCCCTCGCGAGCAAGCTCGCTCCCACAGTAATCTGCGCTGAAATGCAGATGTTGAAACAGATGCAAAACCCTGTGGGAGCTGGCTTGCCAGCGATAGCGGAGTATCAGACGACAATAATGTTGAATGTGAAGACCCCATCGCGGGCAAGCCCGCTCCCACAGTAGATCTACAGTGTTTGTAGAATTATCGAGGCGGGGAGGCGTAAATGCCTCCCCGGTTCGTTTTTGGAAACCACATGAATATTCTGATCGTTGGGCCCAGTTGGGTCGGTGACATGGTGATGGCGCAGACACTGTTTCAGTGTCTCAAGCAACGCCACCCGCAATGCGCAATCGACGTGCTGGCGCCTGAATGGAGCCGGCCAATCCTCGAGCGCATGCCCGAAGTGCGCAAGGCCTTGAGCTTCCCGCTCGGCCACGGCGCGCTGGAACTGGCGACGCGCCGGCGCATCGGCAAATCCCTGCGCGGTCAGTACGATCAGGCGATCCTGCTGCCCAACTCGCTGAAATCGGCACTGGTGCCGTTTTTTGCCGGCATCCCGAAACGCACTGGTTGGCGCGGCGAATTCCGCTATGGCCTGCTCAACGACGTGCGTACTCTCGACAAGCAACGCTACCCGCTGATGATCGAGCGTTTCATGGCGCTGGCCTATGAAGCGAACGCCGAGCTGCCGAAGCCGTACCCGCGCCCGAGTCTGCAAATCGACCCGGTGACCCGCGAAGCGGCACTGGCCAAATTCGGCTTGACTCTCGATCGCCCGGTCCTGGCTTTGTGCCCCGGCGCCGAGTTCGGCGAATCCAAGCGCTGGCCGTCCGAGCACTACGCCAAGGTCGCCGAAGCGCGCATCCGCGAAGGCTGGCAGGTATGGCTGTTCGGCTCGAAAAACGATCACGCGGTCGGCGAAGACATTCGCGCCCGGCTGATCCCGGGCCTGCGTGAAGAATCGGTCAACCTCAGCGGCGGCACCTCGCTGGCCGAGGCCATTGACCTGCTCTCATGCGCTGATTCGGTTGTATCCAACGATTCCGGCCTGATGCACGTCGCTGCGGCATTGAATCGTCCGCTGGTCGCGGTGTACGGCTCGACCTCGCCGGGCTTCACCCCGCCGCTGGCCGAGCAGGTCGAGATCGTGCGCCTGGGCATCGAATGCAGCCCGTGCTTCGATCGAACTTGCCGGTTCGGCCATTACAACTGCCTGCGCCAACTGATGCCGGACGCGGTCAACGATGCCTTGCAGAAGTTGCAGGGCTCCGTGGTCGAGGTTCATTAACTTGCGGGTATTGCTGATCAAGACTTCATCGCTGGGCGACGTGATTCACGCGTTGCCAGCGCTGACCGACGCCGCACGGGCGATCCCGGGCATCAAGTTCGACTGGGTGGTGGAAGAGGGTTTCGCCGAGATTCCGAGCTGGCACCCGGCGGTCGATAAAGTGATTCCGGTGGCGATCCGCCGCTGGCGCAAGAATTTGTGGAAAACCATCACCAGCGGCGAGTGGAAACGCTTCAAGCAAAGCGTGCGCGCCAATAAATACGATCTGGTGATCGACGCTCAAGGCCTGCTGAAAAGTGCCTGGCTGACCCGCTACGTCAAAGCCCCAGTGGCCGGCCTCGACAAAACCTCGGCCCGCGAGCCGATGGCTGCGCGCTTCTACGATCGCAAACTCGCCGTCGCCCGTGGTCAGCACGCCGTCGAACGCGTGCGCCAGTTGTTCGCCATCGCTCTGGGTTACGACTTGCCCAAAGGCCTCGGCGATTACGGCCTCAATGTCGAGCGACTGGTCGAGTTGCCACGCAAGAACGCTTACGTGGTGTTCCTCCACGGCACCACTTGGGACACCAAGCACTGGCCGGAAATCTACTGGCGCGA
>NZ_JH635998.1:1602387-1622733 GCF_000257605.1 Pseudomonas sp. R62 | reverse complement strand
GTCGGCTACCTCGGCGTTGGCGTGAAGCTGCCGTGGGGCAACCCGCAGGAAAAGGCCCGCGCCGAACGCATCGCTGCCGGCTTCAAACACGCCGAAGTGCTGCCGAAGCTCAATCTGGCCGGCGTCGGCAAAGTCCTCGCCGGCGCGCAAGCCTGCGTGGCGGTGGACACCGGGCTCGGCCATCTGGCCGCTGCGCTGGATGTACCGACGATTTCGTTGTTCGGCCCGACCAATCCGGGCCTCACCGGCGCCTACGGCAAGCTGCAGATTCATCTGGCCAGCGACTTCCCGTGCGCGCCCTGCATGCAGAAAAAATGTACCTATCAACCGACCGAGCAGGATGCCCGTCAGTTTGACCTGAAACGCGAGCAGCCTTTGTGCTTCACGCGTGTGAACCCCGAGCGTGTCGCCAGCCGACTGAGCACGTTGTTAATGGCTGAGGAGTTGCGCTGATGCAATTGGCATTTGTCCTGTACAAATATTTCCCCTTCGGTGGCTTGCAGCGCGATTTCATGCGCATCGCCCTCGAATGCCAGAAGCGCGGCCATCAGATTCGCGTCTACACGCTGATCTGGGAAGGTGACGTACCGCCGGGTTTCGAAGTGCTGGTGGCGCCGGTCAAGGCGTTCTTCAACCACCGTCGCAACGAAAAGCTCAGCGCGTGGATGGCAGCGGATCTGGCCAAGCGTCCGGTCGATCGCTTGATCGGCTTCAACAAGATGCCGGGCCTTGACGTCTACTACGCCGCCGACGGCTGCTTCGAAGACAAGGCGCAGAACCTGCGCAACTCGCTGTACCGCCGTTGGGGCCGTTATCGCCACTTCGCCGAGTATGAACGCGCCGTGTTCGCCAAGGACGCGAAGACCGAAGTGTTGATGATTTCCGAAGTGCAGCAGCCGCTGTTCATCAAGTATTACGACACGCCGCTCGAACGCTTCCACCTGCTGCCGCCGGGCATTGCCCAGGATCGTCGGCGGCCGGCGAATGCCGATGAGATTCGCGCCGGTTTCCGCGCTGAATTCGATCTCAAGGACGACGACCTGTTGCTGGTGCAGATCGGCTCCGGCTTCAAGACCAAGGGTGTCGATCGCAGCCTCAAGGCGCTGGCCGCGCTGCCGGCCGAGTTGAGAAAACGCACTCGGCTGTTTGTAATCGGCCAGGATGACCCCAAATTGTTCCAGATGCAGAGTGCGACGCTGGGCCTGGGTGACAATGTGACCTTCCTCAAAGGGCGCAGCGATATCCCGCGTTTCCTGCTCGGCGCCGACCTGTTGATTCACCCGGCCTACAACGAAAACACTGGCACCGTGCTGCTTGAAGCGCTGGTGGCCGGTTTGCCGGTGTTGGTCAGCGCGGTCTGCGGTTACGCCCATTACATTGCCGAGGCCGATGCCGGGCGCGTGCTCGACGAGCCGTTCGAGCAGGCGCAGCTGACGCAATACCTGACCGAGATGTTGAGCAACGACGCTGCACGGGCGGCCTGGAGCCGTAACGGTCTGGCCTTCGCCGAGACGGCCGACCTCTACAGCATGCCGCAGCACGCGGCGGATGTGATTCTGGCGGAGCACGCTTAATGAAGTTGATGCTGGCTGAACCGTTCAAAAGCCTTTGGGCCGGACGCGACCCGTTCGCCGCAGTCGAAGGCTTGCAGGGCGAGGTATACCGCGAGCTGGAAGCGCGCCGGACATTGCGCACGGAAGTCGACGGCCATGGTTTTTTCGTCAAGATCCACCGTGGCATCGGTTGGGGCGAAATCTTCAAGAATCTGCTGACCGCCAAGCTGCCGGTGCTCGGCGCCGGGCAAGAGTGGAAGGCCATCCAGCGCCTTCAGGAAGTCGGCGTGCCGACCATGACCGCCGTCGCCTACGGCGAGAAGGGCCGCAACCCGGCGGATCAGCATTCGTTCATCGTCACCGAAGAGCTGGCGCCGACCATCAGCCTCGAAGACTTCAGCATTGACTGGGTCAAGCAGCCGCCGGAGCCAACACTCAAGCGCGCATTGATTGCCGAAGTCGCGCGGATGACCGGGATGATGCACCGCGCCGGGGTCAATCACCGCGACTGCTACATCTGCCATTTCCTGTTGCACACCGACAAACCGGTCACGCCGCAGGATTTCAAACTGTCGGTGATCGATCTGCACCGAGCCCAGACCCGCGCAAAGATCACTCAGCGCTGGCGCAACAAGGATCTGGCGGCGCTGTACTTCTCCGCGCTGGACATCGGCCTGACCCGCCGCGACAAACTGCGTTTCCTCAAGGGCTACTTCCAGCAACCGCTGCGGCAGATTCTGGCAGAAGAGGCGCCACTGCTGAGCTGGCTGCAAGGCAAGGCCGACAAGCTCTACGCGCGCAAACAGCGTTACGGGGATGCGCTCTGATGGCGGGCTGGACACTGGAGCCGCAGTACAGCGACCTCGCCGAAGATTTCGGCAGCCTCGAAGCTGTGTTTGCCTTGCAGGGCGAACGCCTGACCCGCGATCCGCTGTCGGAAGTCGTTCGGGTGCAGCGCGAAGGGGTCAATTACTACGTCAAACGCTACGTCGGCGCCGGTAAGGGCCTGCGCCGTTACCTCGGCAAGCCGCGAGTAAAAATGGAATGGCAGAACCTCAAGCGCTTCGCCAAGTGGGGCATCCCCACGGCCGAGGTGGTGGCCTGGGGCCTGGAGCGGCGCGGCGCGGCCTACAATCGGGGCGCGATGATCACCCGTGAGCTGCCCAATACCGAAGACCTCTCGGCGCTGGCCGAGCGCAAGGATCCCCGGCTCAAGGATCGCGCCTGGGTCGACGGTGTCAGCCAGCAATTGGCCGGTTACACCCGGACCATGCACGACCATCGGTTTACGCATAACGATTTGAAATGGCGCAACCTGCTGATCGACGATCAGGCGCGCATCTTCCTCATCGACTGCCCCAACGGCGAATTTTGGCGCGGCTTCTGGCTCAAGTACCGGATCACCAAGGACCTCGCCTGTCTCGACAAACTGGCCAAATATCACCTGTCCAACACCCAGCGCCTGCGCTTCTACAAGCAGTATCGCCAGTGTGATCGGCTCGATGTCGCCGACAAGAAACGGATTCGCCACGTGGTGAGATTTTTTGAGGGGCGCGAATGACTGATTTTCTTGCCGAACAGGACCGCGCACTGCTGGAGCGCCACGGTCTCGGCAATTTCGACGCACTGTGGGCAAAACAGCTTGAAGCTGTGGATGAGCCCAACACTGCCGGTGGCGGCTGGAGCAGCGTGTTCCGCCTGGATCTTGAAGGCCAGGGCTATTACCTCAAGCGACAGAGCAATTACCTGACGCGGACCTTGCAGGCGCCGTTTGGCGAACCGAGCTTTGCCCGCGAATTTCGCAACATCAGCCGTTATCGCAAGTTGGGCATACCGGCATTGCAGGCGGTATTTTTCGGTGAGCGCAAGGTCGCCGGGGAAGTGCGCGCCATTCTGCTCACCCGCGCCCTGGATGGCTGGAGCGACCTGGATTCGTTGCTGGCGCGCTGGACGCAGCTCAGTGCCGCGCAGCATTCGGCCGTTCTCACCGCTTGCGGGCTGTTGGCGCGGCGGCTGCACGGCGCGCGTCAGGTGCATGGCTGTTTCTATCCCAAACATATTTTTCTGCGCGCCACCGGCGACGGCTATGAGGCGCAACTGATCGATCTGGAGAAAACCCGGCCGTTGCTGTTCGGCATGCGTGATCGGGTCAAGGATCTGGAGCCGTTGCAACGCCGAGCGCCGCAGTGGAGCGAGGCCGACTTGCGCCAATTGCTTGCGGCTTATCTCGACCAGCCGACTGACAGCTCGTTGCTCGACAGCTGGCTGACCCGACTGACAGCGCGGCGCAGCCACAAGGAGACCCGCTGATGCAATTGTCCGAGCTGGCCCGCTCCGGGCGCGCACCCACACTGCCATTGACCGTTACCCTGGCGGACGCCGCCGGTGCGGCGGATTTACAGTTGCTGAGCTTGCTGCGGGTGTTGCCCGGGCAGCGTTACGTTGGCGCAGGTGTCTGGCGCGGTCGGCCGGTGCTGGCCAAGTTATTGGTCGGCAGCAAAGCTGCGCGGCATTTTCAGCGTGAGCTGCAAGGCGTGCGCTTGCTCGCTGCGCAGGGCATGACGACGCCGCTGTTATTGGCCGATGGGCTGAAGGACGGCGAGGGTGGCTGGCTGCTGTTCGAATTTCTCAAGGGTTCCGAGAGCCTCGGTGATGCCTGGGCCAAGGTCGAGTCTCTGCCGGCGCTGGCCGATGAGCAAACCGCCGTTTTGGCCGAAGCGCTGGATGCGATCGGTCGGATGCATGGCAAAGGACTCTGGCAGGAAGATCTGCACTTGGACAATCTGCTGCGTCACGGCGGTCAGTTGTACCTGATCGATGGCGCCGGCGTTCGTGCGGAAGCGGCGGGGCAGCCACTGTCCCGACAAAGAGTGCTGGAAAACCTCGGGGTGTTTTTCGCCCAGCTACCGAAGTCACTCGAGCCGTTCACCGAAGAGTTGCTGGTCTATTACCTGTTGAGCAACAGCGAACATGCGTTGCCGCTGGAGGCGTTGCAAAAACAGATCGACAAGGTGCGCAACTGGCGACTCAGGGATTACCTGATCAAGGTTGGCCGCGACTGCACGTTGTTCGCCGTGCAGCGCGGCGCATTTGGCCTGCGCGCCATTCGCCGCGAAGAAGAAGCCGCGATGCTGCCAGTGCTCGAGCAAGCCGACGCTTTGCTTGATCAGGGGCATTTGTACAAGACCGGCGGCGCGGCCAGCGTTGGCAGAGTAGAGGCGCACGGCCGCACGCTGGTTATCAAACGCTACAACATCAAGGGCTTTGCCCATTGGCTCAAGCGCTTCTGGCGCCCGAGCCGTGCCTGGCATTCGTGGCGTGAGGGCAATCGCCTGGCGTTCCTTGGCATCGCCACGCCGAAACCGCTGGCGGTACTGGAAAAGCGTTTCCTTTGGCTGCGTCGCAGTGCCTATCTGGTGACCGAATTCCTGCCGGGACCAGACATCATCGAGCGCTTTGCACCCTACGTTGAGAGCGGCCAGGCGCCGGAAGCCGAGTTGCTGGCGCTTGATCAACTGTTTGCCCGATTGATCGCCGAGCGCATCAGTCATGGCGACTTCAAAGGCCACAACCTGTTCTGGCAGACGGATCGCTGGGCGCTGATCGACCTCGACTCGATGTGTCAGCACGCCTCGGTTGGCAGTTTCGCCCCGGCCTACGCCCGCGATCGCGCGCGGTTCATGCGTAACTGGCCTGAAAGTAGCGCGTTGTATCGGGTCATTGATGAGCGGCTGCCGAAAGGAGTCTCCAGCGCGGGGTGATTCCTTCTCACGAGCAGACTGGTTCTTGCAAAGGACCCGGTCCACTGCGAAACGGAGTCTGTGGGCAGTAGCGGACAAAATACAGCGATCTGTCCTACAACTTCTCCAGAAGCCATGAACTGTGCCCTGCTCGGGCTCGATGCTAATTTGCCTGACGATCTCGGAGGGCGAATCTTGAGCATGAAAAAAATTCTGATGCTGGGCGTAATATCTGCGGTGGTCTCAGGCTGTGGCAGTGTCTCGACCGTTTTACAGGGCGACGCCGATGCTGCCCGTGACCTGCGCAAAAAGAAGACCTACTGCCAATCGATTCCGCGCATCTACAGTGGCCTGGCCTTCGATTTTTGCACTTTGAATGCGCCGCCCGATCCTACGGGTATGCTGGCGCCGTTTGTTTTGTTCGATCTTCCGCTGTCCGCCGTGTTCGATACGGTTTCGCTGCCTTACACGGTATATCGGCAGATTACCGATTCAAATCTGAGTATTTACTGGCGCAGAGACGGCTATTGAGTCGTTGAACCTGTTGATTCGGACCAATCGTGCAGGTGGCAATTCGCACAAGGTAATTCCCGTCATGTTTACGCTATAATCCCGCCCTTTAGCTGCCGCTCGCCCTGTGCGAGGGCACATCAATTTTCAAGGCGCATCGCGCCTGCATGCAGACTAAAGAGGCTAGACCCCTGTGGCATTGACGATTCTTGGCCTGTCCGGCGCCCTTAGCCATGATCCTTCCGCAGCGTTGTACATCGACGGCAAGCTGGTCGCGGCGGCTGAGGAAGAGCGCTTCGTACGCGATAAACATGCAAAGAACCGCATGCCCTACGAATCGGCGAAATTCTGCCTCGAGCAGGCCGGTATCAAACCTTCGGACGTTGACGTGGTGGCGATTCCTTTCGCCCCGATCAGCCTGTTCGGCAAGGCCCGCTGGCACTACGCCAAGCGCTACTGGTACGCCCCGGATCGCGCTCTCGATGCGATCCTGATGGGCAACCGCCGCTACAAGCGCTATCGCAACAAGATCGTCTGGTGCCTCGAGCAACTGGGCTTTGATCCGAAGAAAATCAAGATCGAACCGGTCGAGCATCACTTGGCTCACGCCTCCAGCGCCTATCACTGCTCGGGTTTCGAAGAGAAAACCGCGATTCTCGGCATCGACGGCAAGGGTGAATACGCCACGACCTTCTTCGGTTACGGCGAAAACGGCAAGATCCACAAGATCAAGGAATTCTTCGACCCGGATTCCCTCGGTGGTCTGTACGGTGCGATCACTGAATTCCTCGGTTTCGAGATGCTCGACGGCGAGTTCAAGGTCATGGGCATGGCGCCGTACGGCGATGCCAGCAAGTACGATTTCTCGCGTCTGGCCTCGTTCGAGAATGGCGAACTGGTGATCAACACCGACTACGCCAACGTCATCGGCCTGCGTCGCTATAAAGAGAAGGGCAAGGGTTTCTACTTCTCGCCGAAGCTGATCGAGTGGCTGGGTCCGAAGCGCGAAGGCGACATCGCTGATGAGCCTTACATCCACTACGCCGCGAGCATGCAAGCGCTGTTCGAGAAGCTGGCGCTGCAGATGATCGACCACTATCTGGGCGACGTGCTCAAGGAAACCGGCAAACTGGCTTTCGCCGGTGGCTGTGCGTTGAACGTCAAGCTGAACCAGAAAATCATCGCCCGCGACGACATCAAAGAGCTGTTCGTACAGCCTGCGTCCGGCGACGCCGGCACCGCGGTCGGCGCTGCCGCTTACGTGTCGCACGCCCGTGGCGTACCGGTCGAGAAGATGGAGCACGTCTACCTCGGCCCGTCCTACAGCAACGAAGACGTTATCGCCGCCTGCGCCCGTCACGAGAACAAGCCGACCTGGCGCAAGCTCGACAACATGCCGGAGCAGATCGCCCAGATCATGGTCGATGGCAACCCGGTAGCCTGGTTCCAGGGCCGCATGGAATTCGGCCCGCGGGCGCTGGGTGGCCGTTCGATCATCGGTTGCCCGAGCGTGGCCGGTGTCGCCGACCGCATCAACCATCAGATCAAGTTCCGCGAGCGCTGGAGGCCTTTCTGCCCGTCGATGCTCGACACCGTCGCGCCGCAGATGATCAAGATCGATCACCCGGCGCCGTTCATGACCTTCACCTTCGAAGTCGCCGAAGAATGGAAAACCCGCGTGCCGGAAGTTGTCCATGAAGACGGTACTTCCCGGGCTCAGGTGCTCAAGCGTGAATACAACCCGCGCTACTACGACATGATGAAGGCGCTGGAAAACCTCACCGGTAACGGCGTGTCGCTGAACACTTCGCTCAACCGTCGTGGCGAGCCGATGATCTGCTCGCCGACCGACGCGCTGAACATGTTTTTCGGCTCGGATCTGCAGTACCTGATCATGGAAGACATTCTGGTGGTCAAAGAGGGCGCGAACGCTTATGACTCGCTCGGCTGAACGCCATGTGCTGCAGTTCTGTCACGGCTATGACGGGCCGTTCCTGGACTGCGCACGGCAGTACGCCAGCCTGTTCGCCGGCACCGGCTATCGGGTGACCACGGTGTTTCTGACCGGGGCCGCCGATAGCGAGGTGGCCGCAGCGTGCGCTTCCGATGAAGTGTTGTTCATGGAGTACAGTTCCAAGGCCATTCGGGGCCTGAAACTGGGGGCTATCGGCGATCTGCGCAAGATCGTCGCCTCACGCAATTTCAGTCTTTGCATCGCCCATCGCTTCAAGCCGATCTATATCGCCTTGCTCGGCACCTCGCTGCCAGTGATTGGTGTGCACCACGCATTCGGCGATTACCAGCGTGGCACGCGTAAGCTCTTCGCACATATTTTCCGCCAGCGCCTGAGCCTTCTCGGCGTGTCGGATGCAGTGCGTGACGACATGCGGCGTTGCCTGCCGAAGTGGCCGGCAAGCCGAATCCAGACGTTGTACAACCGCATCGATGTGCCTGCACTGCAAGCCCGTCAGGTACCTTCCGAAGAAGCGCGGCAGATCCTCGGGCTGTCGCCGGATGCCTGGATCGTCGGCAACGTCGGCCGCCTGCACCCGGACAAGGATCAGGCCACGTTGCTGCGCGGGTTTGCCCAAGCGCTGCCGGGCCTGCCGGACAATAGTCAGCTGGCCATTCTCGGCAGTGGTCGCCTGGAGCAGGATCTCAAGGGTCTGGCCCGTGAGCTGGGCATTGCCGACCGAGTGCTGTTTCTCGGTCAGGTGCCTGATGCGCGCAATTATTTCCGCGCCTTCGATGTGTTCGCCTTGAGCTCCGATCATGAACCGTTCGGCATGGTCTTGCTGGAGGCCATGGCCGCCGGCTTACCGTTGCTGGCCACCGCGTGCGGCGGGGCGAAGGAAGTGGTGGAGGGTGTGGGCATTCTGTTTCCATTGGGCGATGCCGAGCATCTGGCTCAGGGGCTGCAACACCTGGCCGCGATGGATGCGCAGCAGCGTCGTCAATGTGCGCAGATGATGCTCGAGCGACTGCATGAGCATTTCTCCGACCGTGCGGTGCGCGAGACCTTCTGGCGCCTGCCGCCAGTTACCGATCTGGCAACGAGGGGCTGATGCTCAACCGATTTCAAGGCTGGCGCGAACGTGGCTGGTCGCCCGTTGACGCCTCGACCTACGCCACTGCCTGGCAACGTTATGGCGGCAGCGTGGCGACGCATCCGCTGGTCATCGAGCGCCTGGCGAACCTGGCCGGGATCCCGGTGCGTTATCTGGCCTGGCAGCAGCAAGGCGAGGTCAAAGCCGCCATCGCTACCTGGGGGCGCGACATGGCTCTGTCCAAGGACGTACTCAAACGCAACGGCAAGAAAGGCCTGTTCGACCTCGGCAATGCCGAGCTGATCCTGCCGGCCGCCGTCGATGCTCAGGCACCGCTGCGGCATCGGGCGCGCTATCTGTCGGCACTCAACGAAAGCCGTTTCAGTGGCCTGAAGTTGCAGGCTGAGCAACTGGCCATGGCCCGCACGCCGGAAGAGTTGTCGAAAAAGTTTCGCTATAACCAGCGTCGAGAGCTGCGTCTGCTGGAAGAAGCGGGCGGTGTGGTGCGAGCGGTCAGCGAGTTTTCCAGCGTTGAGCTGGCCGCGATGTACTGCGATCTGTTTCAACGCCGCTGGGGCTTTCCGGCGACCGGCGCGGCGCGCATGGCCGAGGTCATCGAGTTGCTGCGCGAGCTGTTGATCGGCTCGGTCATTTTCCTCAACGATGCGCCGATTGCGATTCAATTGGTCTACCGCGTTGAGGCGGCAGAATGGATCAGTGTCGAATACGTGAATGGCGGCGTGGATCCCGAAACCCGCGAGTTCAGCCCCGGCAGCGTGCTGAGCTTTCTCAATACGCAAAGCGCCTGGGAAGACGCACGGGCACTCGGCAAGCCGTTGCGTTTTTCATTCGGTCGCGCTGATCGTGAATACAAGGACCGCTGGTGCAACCCTGTGCCGGTGTTCACCGTATGAGCCAGACCATGAGCCGCAAACAGCAATTGCTCAAGCGCCATCGACGCAACAAGCGCGTGGCTATGTTGGTCGCGCTGGCCGCCATCATCGCGCTGAGCGTGCTGGTCGTCTGGTGGCTGGCGCCGGTGTTGCTGATTGGCGGCTGGATCGCCCATGAAGCGTGGTTTGCCGATCATCTGTTCTACGCGCCCGGCGACGATTACCAATACAGCTTCCCGCCCTATACGTCGCAGCCGAAGGTTCATCTGCACGGCGAGCAGTTGCGTCTGGATGAAGGTGTGATGCTGGCCGATGACGCTACGCTGATCCTGGCGGTGCGGGTCAAAAGCACCTGGCTGGGGCGCTTTCTCGATCCTTGTATCGCGTTGTCGGGCGGCGCCAATCCTGACGTGCAGACTTTTGAACGCGGTGTCGGCGGCCTGCGCTATCTGAACCTCAGCGGTCAGGCGCAAGCGTTGTCCGAAGGAGTGTTGCGTCTGCGTGGCCGTTTCTGTCGAGTGTCGGGCGAGCCGGTACTGTGGGCGCTGGAACACGCTGATTATCGTCGCCAGCGGGTCATGGTCATTGCCCCTCACGCCGACGATGCGGAGCTGGCGGCGTTCGGCTTGTACAGTCAGGCCGATGAAGCCTGGATCGTTACCCTGACTGCTGGTGAAATCGAGTCCGAACACTATCAGCAGATGGGCATGAGCAAGGTCGAAGCCGCGCGGCTGAAGGGACGTTTGCGCGCCTGGGACAGCCTCACCGTGCCGCAATGGGCCGGTGTCCCCCAGGAACGCTGCGTGCAGTTCGGGTATTTCTGCCTGCAACTGGCCGCGATGCGTGACAACCCGAATCAACCGGTGGGCTCGCGCGAAGCGGACTTGAGCGATACCCGCCTGTTCCGTCAATTCAATCCATTTGTGCTCCCGGGGGACGCCGATGGCGCGCCGACCTGGAACAATCTGCTGGCCGATCTGCGCGAAACGATGCTGCGCGCTCGTCCGGACGTCATCGTGCTGCCGCATCCGGCGCTCGACCCGCATGCTGACCACATCTGCGCGCAGCAGGCTGTGCTTGAAGTGTTGAAAGGTCTGGACTGGCAGCCGACACTGCTCGGTTATGCCAACCACCTGCACGATAACGACCGGTGGCCGATGGGTAATAGTGGTGATGGCGTGGCTCTGCCGCCAGCCTTTGATGCTGGCGTGCCGGTGCAGCCTGTATGCCTGGCGTTGTCCGCAGAGCAGCAGCGTGACAAAGCCATGGCCCTGGGCATGATGCATGACTTGCAGCCGCCTGCGCCGTTCAAGCGTCGCTTGCGTCGCAGCCTGCAGCGATTGCTGGCTGGGCGCTCCGGTTCGCCTTATGGCGAAAACGAATTTTTCCGCAAGGCGGTTCGGCGACATGAACTGTTCTGGCGTTTGTAACGACACAGGCGCCCGCGCAAGACTTTCTTGCGGGCGGGCATGTTCAGGTTTGCTCGGGTTGCTGTTGCGGCAAGGAAGACAATGAAAGTTCTATTTCTGGTGCAGAAAGATCAACGGGCCATTCTCGATCGGTTGTACGAGGGTGTCGCCGCCCATTGTGAGTGCGATCTGCGCTGGTTGAGCGGTGACGAGCAGCGCAATCTGCGTCGATACTTTCGCCGCGAAGTAGACGTTTCCCGCTATGACCGCATCGTGTTTTTCTTGCGCTTCAAGCAGGAGATCCGTCAGGTCGGATTTATTCGCACCATCCCCAATCTGGTGATTCTGGAGCACGACGCCTATCAGAATTACATCCCCTGCAAGTACACCGGCAAGTTCAGTGCGCACTATCGGCGTTTGCCGTGGGCACGCGTGATCAGTTCCGGTTTCGTGGTGACCGAGCGCCTGCGCTCGGAGGGCTTCGACGCCGTGTTCGTGCCCAAGGGCTACGATCAGACGCAATTGCAGGACCAGAGGCGCGAGCGGGATATCGAACTTGCCTTCGTCGGCAGTACCAACAGTGTGGCCTACAGCGGTCGCAAGGCACTGCTGGATGAATTGGGCCAGGTCGAGCCGCTGCTGGTGACGCGGACCAAGTCCGGGGCTGAATACCTGGAAACGCTCAACCGTATCCGCTTTTTTGTCAGCGCGGACGTGGGCATGGGCGAGTTCATGATCAAGAACTTCGAAGCCATGGCTTGCGGCTGCGTCCTGCTGGCCTATGATCAAGGCGCCGCCGAAGCTGCGGCGCTGGGTTTGCAGGACATGCACAACGTGGTGTTCTATCAGACGATCGCGCAGTTGCAGGAAAAACTGGCAAGGCTGCGCGAGGATCCGCAACTGGCGCAACGCATCGCTGACAACGGTCGCGAACTGGCGGTGGAGCAGTTCAGCTTCGCGCGGATCGGTCAGCGCATCGTTGAAGAGCTTGAGCCACCGCTGTGTGAGCGGGCGCCGCTGAGTCTGCTGGAAAAAATCCGCCTGAAAGTGGGCATTTGACAAGTGTCATATAGCCAGTGATATTGCTGGCGACTTCTGATTAACGAGATTTCGGTGCAATTTTCCAAAGAAAGCCAGATTACATTGGTGGTTACCAGCTGCGGTCGACTCGATCTGCTCAAGGCCACTCTCGATAGCTTCGACCGGTACAACACGGCACCCATTCGTGAAGTGTTCATCACCGAAGATGCCGGCGACGAAGGCGTTGCCGGGATTCTGCCTGCTCACTGGAAAGAGCATTGCACGATCTTCGTCAATCGTCCGAAGTTGGGCCAGTTGGCATCGATCGACCTGGCCTACGGGCAGGTCAGCACACCCTATATCTTTCATTGCGAAGACGACTGGGAGTTCTACCGTCCAGGGTTCGTGGAAGACTCGATGACCGTTCTGCAGGCCCGGCCGGAAATTCTGCAGATCTGGTTGCGCAGCTATAATCACGATCTGCGGGTTCACAGTCCTTACATCCATTTGGGCGCGCGCGAGATTGTCGATGGCGTTGCGTGTTATCCGCTGATTTCCGACAAGCCGGAGTGGCAGGGGTTCTCGCTGAACCCTGGGTTGCGCCGACTCGAGGATTATCGGTTGTGCGCGCCTTTCGCCGGCCATGGTGGCGAGAAGGCCTTGTCACAGCGCTACTCGCAACTGAACAGGGAGGCCTTGATACTCGAGGCAGACGCGGTCATGCACACCGGTTTCGGTCTGCATGTGCAAACGGATGTCGAGCGCGAACGCAAAGCGCGCCGCAATCGCCGCGAACAGATCAAATTTGCCTTGTTTCTGTTGCTGGGAGTCTGCATTGGCTGGTTCATCAACTGAGTTCGAGTACCGCGCAGCTTGTCCCCGCAAATCCGTGCAACGGCTTTCTGCCCTATGAATATTCTCAATATCATGTGGGCCGGTGGCGCTCCGTTCGCATCAATCCATAAAGTGCATCAGCAGATACTCTCTCAGGCTGCGCCGTCGGCGGTGGTCAAAACCTGGCTCCTCCAGGGGCAGGGAGCCGAGTGCGGCGTGGATGTCGGTGAGGTCCGGGAGTGGCGGTTATCGTCAGCCCGCCTGAAGGGACGGCATTTCTGGCGTTTGGCCAAACCCGTGATGCGGGCGAGGTTTCGCCAGGCGCTCGTGGACAGTGACGCTCGATTGCTGCTGCTGGACGGCATGGGTGTCGCACGCACGTTGTTACCGGTCCTCAAGAAACTGCCGCATATCCGCGCGGTAGTGATCTTCCACGGTTCGGCGCGTTTGAATGCCGGCGACCAGGCGCTCTTTCAGGCAATTCCTGCGTCCCGGCTGACATTGGTTGCCGTTTCCAGCACCCTTGCCGATTCACTGGCCCGCGATCTGCAGATGCCTGTCACCGCGCTGCGAAGTGCGTTCGATCCTGAGGCGTTTCGCGCTGACCTGTTCACCCGCGAGCAAGCCCGGACACGGCTGGGTTTGCCGCAAGGCGATACGCCAGTATTGGGCGCGGTAGGGCGGCTGGTCTCCGAGAAGGGTTTCGGCTATCTGCTGGATGCCTTTGCCGCAGCACTCGACACCCGCCCGGACTTGCGCCTGGTCATTGTTGGCGAAGGCTCCAAACGCGCGGCGCTGGAGCAGCGCATCGACGCGCTTGGCTTACAGGAGAAGGTCTTGCTGACCGGCCATCTGAACGAAGCAGCGCAGCTTTATCGTGCGTTCGACTGGGTGGCCATCCCTTCGCTGGAAGAGGGCCTGGGTCTGGTCATGCAGGAAGCGGTGATGGCCGGCGTACCGGTGCTGTGCAGCGATCTGGAGGTGTTCAGCGAACAGCTGGGCAGCGCCGGCTGGTATGCGCCGGTCAATGACACGAAAGCCTGGGCCGAGGCCATCGACCGCGCCTTCAATGCCTCATCTCAAGCGATCAATGCCGAGCAGTACCGGATGCTTGCACCGGACGAGGCCTGGTCGAGCTTCAGCCAGGCTGCCCGCGCATTGTTTTCATGACGACAAGACCGCGCGCTCAAGTGCCTGCATCGGAAAGCTGTCGTTCAGCTTTTCGCGCGCAATATAGCGTGCGAAGTGTTGCAGGTTGCGTTTGATCAAGCGCTTTGGCAACGGTCCGCGGGTGAAGCGCATGTCGGCGACATCGATCAGGCCCATGCGGTTGTCTGGCGTGACCACGATGTTGCCAAGATGCAGGGAGCGGAAATAGATGCCCGAGCGATGCAGGCTGCGTATCAGGGCGGCGAGGTCCGGCAACGCCTGCTTCCACTCGAATCCTTGTTTGCTGGCGATCTGACGCAGCGTCTGCCCTGGCAGAGGCTCATACAGCACGGCGGTCATGCCTGGTTTTTCAAGGCGAAAGAACTGCAGGATCTGCAAGGTCGGTACGCCGAGTTTTTGCAGCTCGACGGCATTGTCGATGAACCGCTTCGAATAGGGGCGCAGCAGAGCGGATGAAAAAAACCGCTTGCGACGGAACAGTTTGAGAATTTTTCCATCTTGCAGCAGGTAGACTTTCGGCCCGTAGCTGTCCGCTTCCAGCACTTTGGCAGCGTCGATCATTTGGTCTAGAGCGGCTTGGGAGAGCCGGGAGCATCGCATCGTAGGAAGCCTTGTCGAAAGTGCGGGGTGTAGTAGCGGGCAATGATGCCGAAAAGTTTCGATTTTAACCATGCCGCGTCGCATGGGCGAACCCTTGTCAGGAGCAGATTGATGCAGGAAACACGCTGGGCGCAACTATGGATGGCGACGGGGCTCTTGTGGTTTTTACTGGCCATTGCCTTAGCGCCCACCAACAAGGTTTACCAACAGGGGCTGGTCGCTCTCGTCTGGTTGCCGGCGCTATTGCTGGGCTGGCCTGCGCGGCATCGCGTCAGGGAAGTGCTTTACGAGCAACGCTGGATCTACCTGCCGTTGCTCGGATTGCTGGTCTGGTCGCTGATCAGTCTGGCATGGACAAACGCACCGGAAACGGGTCGCGAGGCCAAGCGTCTGTTGTACATCGTGGTGTTCCTGCTGTTTTTTCCGGTGTTTGCCAGCGGACGCCCCGAGCGGTTGATTCGCCTGATGCAGTGGGGCGGTCTGGGATTGGCGGTGACGGCGCTGGTGGCGATTGTCAGGTTCTACGTCATTGACGGCAACGCCTGGTCTGCGCGGGTGGAAGGTCTGGGTGAACTGGCGCATCCGATCCTCGGCGGCTATGTCATCGGCCTCGCGGCCGTGTGGCTGGCCCTGTGGGCGCCGCGTGATTTGATGCGGCAAGGGATCTGGGCGCTGGCGTTGACGGTGCTGGTTGTTTTTGTCCTGATGAGTCAGAGCCGCGGTGCGGCGTTGGCGCTGTTTCTGACCATCCTGGCCATGCCGATCTGGTGCCGTGACCGACACAGCCGAATCGTCGCAGCCGTGGCACTGGTGGTGGCGATTGCGGCGCTGTGGCTGTTCGAGCCGTTGGTGCTGGCGCGCGGGGTCTCGTATCGTCCGCAGATTCTGATGGCTTCTCTGGATATGATCGCCAAGCACCCCTGGGGCGGGCTGGGTCTGGGTGGGGACTATCGGGTGCTCTGGTCTGGAATGACCTTCGATCACGCCCACAACCTGTTCACCCATGTCGCGATCGTGCTGGGTCTGCCGGGACTGCTGTTATGGTCTGCCGTCTGGTTCGGCGTGATTTTCCAGGCGTGGAAAGTTCGGGAAACGGTGTATGCCCGCGGTGTTATCGGTATCTGGCTGTTCTCGACACTGGCGATGCAGTTCGACGCTGCCAGCCTGACCGGCACCCCGCGCGCCGAGTGGTTCATCAGCTGGCTGCCGTTGGGGCTTGCCAGCGTTTTGGTATGGGCGCGGGCCAATGGCGGCGCTTGTGATAAAATTTCGCGTTCTTCTTAACCAGTGAGCTCTACGATGACTGACGCACCGCCCAAAGCGGAACAGGAATCCAGCCTGAAAATCTACTTTCGGCTGTTGGGGTACGTAAAACCCTATATCGGTCTTTTCCTGCTGAGTATCGTGGGCTTCGTGATCTTTGCTTCCACGCAACCGATGCTGGCCGGGATTCTCAAGTATTTTGTCGATGGCCTGAGCAATCCCGAAGCGGTGCTCTTCCCCAATGTGCCTTATCTGCGAGACGTGCAGCTGTTGATGGCTGTGCCGTTGCTGATCATTTTGATCGCAGCGTGGCAGGGCCTTGGCTCGTTTCTCGGCAACTATTACCTGGCGAGGGTTTCGTTGGGGCTGGTGCATGACCTGCGTATCGAATTGTTCAACAAACTGTTGGTACTGCCCAACCGCTATTTCGATACCCACAACTCGGGTCATCTGATCTCGCGCATCACCTTCAACGTGACCATGGTCACCGGCGCCGCCACCGATGCCATCAAAGTGGTGATCCGCGAAGGCCTGACCGTGGTTTTCCTGTTCGCCTATCTGCTCTGGATGAACTGGAAGCTGACCTTGGTGATGCTGGCGATCCTGCCTGTGATCGCGTTCATGGTCGGCAACACCAGCAAGAAATTCCGCAAGCAGAGCAAGAAGATTCAAGTGGCAATGGGCGATGTCACCCATGTCGCCTCCGAAACCATTCAAGGCTATCGCGTCGTGCGCAGTTTTGGTGGCGAGGCTTATGAGCAGCAGCGTTTTGCGGCGGCCAGTCAGAGCAACACCGACAAACAGTTGCGCATGACCAAGACTGGCGCCGTGTATACGCCGATGCTGCAGCTGGTGATCTACACCGCCATGGCCGTGCTGATGTTCCTGGTGTTGTTCCTGCGCGGTGATGCAACGGCCGGTGATCTGGTCGCGTACATCACGGCAGCAGGTTTGCTGCCGAAGCCGATCCGGCAATTGTCCGAAGTCAGCTCGACCATTCAGAAAGGCGTGGCCGGTGCTGAAAGCATTTTCGAGCAACTCGACGTTGAACCGGAAATCGATACCGGCACGATCGAGCGTGATCGGGTCAGTGGCCACCTGGCGGTGAACAACCTCAGCTTCACTTACCCGGGCACCGAACGGGAAGTGCTGAAAAACATCAGCTTCACCGCGTCACCAGGTCAGATGATCGCACTGGTCGGGCGTTCCGGCAGCGGCAAATCGACGCTGGCCAGTCTCATTCCGCGCTTCTATCACCACGAGACCGGCGAAATTCTGCTCGATGATGTCGAGATCGAAGATTATCGCCTGCGCAATCTGCGCCGCCATGTAGCGCAAGTGACCCAGCACGTGACGCTGTTCAACGACACCATCGCCAACAACATCGCTTACGGCGATCTTGCAGGCGCGCCTCGCGAAGATATCGAGAAAGCCGCCAGGGATGCATTTGCCATGGACTTCATCGCGCAGATGCCTCAAGGCCTGGATACCCAGGTCGGCGAGAACGGTGTGTTGTTGTCTGGTGGCCAGCGTCAGCGTCTGGCGATTGCCCGGGCGCTGTTGAAAAACGCCCCACTGCTGATCCTTGACGAAGCGACTTCGGCCCTTGATACCGAGTCCGAGCGGCACATTCAGGCGGCACTCGACCATGTCATGAAAGGTCGCACCACGCTGGTCATTGCCCACCGTTTGTCGACCATCGAGAAGGCCGATTTGATCCTCGTCATGGATCAGGGCGAGATCGTCGAACGCGGCACTCATGCCCAATTGCTTGCTCACAATGGCTATTACGCGCGGCTGCATGCGATGGGGCTGGATGCTCCGGCCGAAGACATTGCCTGATCTGCGGACCAGGGTGAGCCAGCCTCACCCTCGTGTATTCCCGGTGCGCGCGATCCTGTTAATATCGCGCCCCTGTTCATTTTGTATGTGGGTTGCTCCATGAAATTGTCGATGCCGCGATTCGATCAAGCCCCTGTCTTGGTGGTCGGCGATGTCATGCTCGACCGTTACTGGCATGGCGGAACCTCACGGATTTCCCCTGAGGCACCGGTGCCGGTGGTCAAGGTCGAGCAGATCGAAGATCGCCCGGGCGGTGCCGCCAACGTGGCGCTCAACATTGCCGCGCTGGGCGCGCCGGCATCGCTGGTGGGCGTGACCGGCGATGACGAAGCCGCCGACAGCCTGAGCAACAGTCTCAAGGGCGCCGGCGTGCGCGCCTTGTTCCAGCGCATCGCGCACCAGCCGACCATCGTCAAGCTGCGGGTCATGAGCCGGCATCAGCAACTGCTGCGTATCGATTTCGAAGAGGTGTTCGCCACCGATGCGCTGGCACTGGCCGCGCAGGTCGACGAACTGCTGGAAGGCATCAAGGTGCTGGTGCTGTCGGATTACGGCAAAGGTGCGCTGAAGAATCATCAGACGCTGATCCAGGCCGCCCGTGCCAAAGGCATTCCGGTGCTGGCCGATCCCAAGGGCAAGGATTTTTCGATCTACCGCGGTGCCAGCCTGATCACGCCGAACCTCAGCGAGTTCGAAACCATCGTCGGTGGTTGCGCCGATGAGCACGAACTGGTGAGCAAGGGTGCCGTCCTGATGCAGGACCTCGACCTCGGCGCACTGCTGGTGACCCGCGGCGAACACGGCATGACCTTGTTGCGCCCGGATCATCCGGCGTTGCACCTGCCGGCCCGCGCCCGCGAAGTGTTCGACGTGACCGGTGCCGGCGATACGGTGATTTCGACATTGGCGGCAGCCATTGCCGCTGGCGAAGAACTGCCGCACGCCGTGGCGCTGGCCAATCTGGCAGCAGGTATCGTCGTCGGCAAGCTCGGTACAGCAGCGATCAGCGCCCCGGAGCTGCGCCGCGCCATTCAACGCGAAGAAGGTTCGGAGCGAGGTGTGCTGGGTCTTGAGCAACTACTGCTGGCGGTTGACGATGCCCGTGCGCACAACGAGCGGATTGTTTTCACCAATGGCTGCTTCGACATCCTCCATGCCGGCCACGTGACCTATCTGGAGCAGGCCCGCGCTCAAGGCGATCGTCTGATCGTCGCGGTCAACGATGACGCCTCGGTCAGCCGCCTGAAAGGCCCGGGCCGGCCGATCAACAGCGTTGACCGACGCATGGCGGTACTCGCCGGTCTCGGCGCGGTGGACTGGGTGATCAGCTTTTCTGAAGGCACGCCGGAAAACCTGCTGCGCGAGGTCAAGCCGGATGTGTTGGTCAAGGGTGGCGATTACGGCATCGATCAGGTAGTCGGCGCCGATATCGTCACCGCCTACGGCGGCACGGTGAAAGTGCTGGGGCTGGTGGAGAACAGCTCGACCACAGCAATCGTGGAAAAGATCCGCGGCCAATAAGCTCAAGAGATCGCAGCCTGCGCCAGCGCCTGCACAATTCTGTTCAGGCGCTGGCGCAGGCTGCGATCTTTTTGCTTTTCAGGAATTCACTTTCTTGCGCGGTACGATTTTCTTCAGCAGCTGCCTGGCCTTGCCGCGCAGGCGTGCCAGTCCAGTGGCCTTCTCCGCTGGCGTCAGGCCCTGTTGGCGCAACCAGTCCTTCCAGCGAATCCGCTCATCGCGCACCAGCCAGCCATCCTGGCGGGCAAAGCTTTCAGCCAGATACAGACCGCGGGTACTCGCCGGATACAGTTGATCCTTTTTCAGGGTGTACAACTCGGGCAGCGGCTGACCGTCGTGCAATGGCATCAAATACAGGTCAGGCCGTTTGCGATCGAGCCGCGCCACCAGTTGATCGCCTTCCAGGCGCTCGTCGACATGAAACAGGCTCAGGGATTTGGCTTCCTTGGGTACGTCCAGGCGCAGGTCATAGATCAATTGCAATGACGCCGTCGGCAAATGCACGTAGGCCCGTGGCCGCTCCAGCAATTGCAGGTTGGCGCAGCGCACCGGCCGTGCTGAACCGGACAGCGGTGTCAGGCGAAACGGCAGCGCTTCGCGGTAATGCAGCGCAGCGGAGTAGGGCGCCGGCAACCAGGTGTCATTGAAACGCCCACCGAGCCAGCCTTCCGGGGTTTCCAGCAGGCACTCTTCGGCAATTTCCTGAATTGCTGTGTGCAGCGGAATATTCAATTCGTGGGCCGGCACGTAGCCGGAAATCAGCTTCAGTACCACGTCGCCGCGATCCTGCCGACGCTGGCGCACCAGCACCCAGTAATCGCGGTTCTGCCAATGCAGGGTCAGGCGCACGGACACGCCGAGGTTGGCCAGTTCCAGGGCGAAGCGCTCGCTGTCGGCGACGCTGACCGGTTTACGCCGTTGCAGGGTCTGGGCGAAGTTCAGCG
>NZ_JH635998.1:1586157-1601921 GCF_000257605.1 Pseudomonas sp. R62 | reverse complement strand
AGGGTCTGGGCGAAGTTCAGCGGCATGCCGACGCTCTGATAGCTCAGGCCTTCGGGTGTGGCTTCGACGAACAGCGGCAGCGTCTTGAAGTTGCTCGGGTTCTTGCGGATGAGCGTGCGCGGCATATCGGCTCCTGGCTTAAGGCCGCGGGGCGGCGTCAGTGACTACGCAGGACCTGGGCAACGGTCGCTACGTTATGGGCGAGGTGCAGCGGATTGATTGTGCCGACAATAGCACTGGCGACGCCGGGATGAGTGAACAGCAACTCGAAGCTGGCGCGCACCGGATCGACTCCCGGACTCAGACAGACATGACCGCTGGCCAAGGCTTTTTTCACAAGAATGGCTTTGCCGTGGGCAGCAGCATAGTCAATGACCGCCTTTTCGTTTTGTTCGTTCAGATTGTAGGTGACCATCGCGCAGTCGCCTTGCTCCAGCGCTTTCAGCCCACCTTCGACGGTTTTGCCGGAAAAACCGAAGCCGCGAATCTTGCCCTCGGCCTTCAGCGCCGCGAGGGTGGCGTAGACCTCTTCGTGCTCAAGGATGGCCATGTCGTTGCCGTCCGAGTGCACGAGGACCAGATCGATGAAATCCGTTTCCAGACGTTGCAGGCTGCGCTCGACCGACATTCGCGTGTGCGCAGCGCTGAAGTCGTGGCGCGACACGCCATCGGCAAACTCTTCGCCGACCTTGCTGACAATCACCCAATCCTGTCGCTGGCCGCGTAGCAGCGGGCCGAGGCGTTCTTCGCTGCGACCATAGGCCGGCGCGGTGTCGATCAGGTTGATGCCCAGATCCCGCGCCTGGCGCAGCAGCATGCGCGCCTCGTCGTCGTCGGGAATTTGAAAGCCGTTGGGGTATTTCACCCCTTGATCGCGGCCGAGTTTGACCGTGCCCAGACCCAGTGGCGACACCGACAGGCCGGTGCTGCCGAGCGGGCGATGCAGTTCGTGCAGAGTGGCGATGGTCATGGCAGCAGTTGCTCCCACGCGGGTACACCGAGCGGCGGTTTCGGCAGCGGCGGCAGCGGATCAGTCGCCTGCGGCTGGATGCCGTCGCGTTGCAACGAAGCGATAACGCGGTCGGCGAAGTCTGGCGCCAGTGCCAGTTTGGTCGGCCAGCCGACGAGCAAGCGACCTTCCTCGGCGAGGAATGCGTTGTCCGGGCGGGTCAGGCCGGTTTGCAGCGGCTCGGCGCGATCGACGCGCAGGGTTGCCCATTGCGTGGTGCTGAGGTCGATCCACGGCAGCAGCTGGGCGATTTCCTTTTGCGCGGTGGCGATCTGTTCGGCCGGCTCGCGGGCCACGCCTTCGCTTTCGGCGATGTCGCCGCCCATGTACCAGACCCACTGGCCGTCAGCGGCCGGGTGCGTGGTCACGGTGATGCGCGGCTTGGTGCCGCCGCCCAGGCAGTGCGCGTACAGCGGTTTCAAGCCGGGGCCCTTCGCGAGGATCATGTGCAGTGGTCGGCGCTGCATGGCCGGACGGCTCAGGCCCAGGGCTTCAAGCAGTTCGGCAGTGCCGGCGCCAGCACTGAGGACGATGCGCTGGGCGCGGATCTCACGCCCATCGACTTTCAGGCCGACCAGCACGCCGGCTTCCAGCAGCGGCTCGATGACCTGCCCGGCGAGCAGACCGTCACCGGCCAGCTCGGCCAGACGCTGGATCAGGCACGGGACATCCACTACCAATTCGGCGAGGCGATAGACCTTGCCCTTGAAACGCTTGTCCTGCAGGGCCAGCGGCAGTTCATCGCCCTTGACCTGATCGACCCGGCCACGCACGGCTTTACTGGCGAAGAAACTGGTCAGATTGCCGGCCAAAGTGCCTGGCGACCACAGGTAATGGGCTTCGGACAGCAGGCGCACGCCGGACAGATCCAGCTCACCATTACCGGCCAGCGCCTCGCGCCAGCGGCGCGGCATGTCGGCGATGGCTTCCGAGGCCCCGGTCAGCGCGCCGTGCAGCGCGTACTTGGCGCCGCCGTGGATGATGCCCTGGGACTTCACGCTCTGCCCGCCACCGAGGCTGGCGCTTTCCACCAGCACGGTCGAAAAACCCTGACCGCGCAGGCGCGCATTCAGCCAGAGGCCGGCGACACCAGCGCCGACAATCAGAACGTCGGTGGAAATAACGGATGGCATGCAGCGACCTCGGAGCTTGAAGAAGCCGCAAGTTTCAAGCTTCAAGCTGCAAGCTGCAACCCGGACCAGCAAATCAGCAATGCTTGCGGCTTGCCGCTTGAAGCTTGCTGCTGCGTTTTAATGCCCGGCGGTTTTCGAAAACAGCTGAATCACGACGACCCCCAGCACGATCAACGCCATCCCCAGCATCGCCGGTACGTCGAGCTTCTGCCCGTAAATGAACAGAGCGGCGACGCTGACCATGACAATGCCCATCCCCGCCCAGACCGCGTAGGCAACGCCCACCGGTACGGTGCGCACCACCAGCGTTAGCATCCAGAATGCGATCCCGTAGCCGACAATCACCAGAATCAGCGGCAGCGGCGTGCTGAAGCCCTTGACCGCTTTCATCGAAACGGTGGCGATCACTTCGGCGCAGATGGCGATGGCCAGATAGACGTAGGCGTTCATGGTTTGATCCTCAAATAAATCATTGCTTGCTGGAATGACATTCTAGGGATTGCTCAGATGGGGTAAAGTCATTACCTATCTGTTCTGAAGATGGGTTGGTAGCAAGCATGCAATGGAATCTCGAGCAGCTGCGGGTATTTGTCGACGTTGCAGAACAGCGATCGTTTTCCGCCGTGGCGCGTCGACAACGCAAGGCGCAATCGGCGATCAGCAGTGCTGTCGCGATGCTCGAAGAGGATTTGGGCGTGAGCCTGTTCGAACGCAGCAGTGGTCGTCAGCCCAGTCTCACCGAGGCGGGCGAGGCATTGCTGGAAGAGGCACGGGAAGTGTTGCGCCAGTGCGAGCGCCTCAACGGCAGGGCCGTGGCGATGCTGCGCGGTCAGGAGGCGCAGTTGCGGGTGGCCCAGGACGAGGCGATGCCGTATCAGGCGCTGGTGGAAAGTTTCGGTGAACTGGCCGAGCAGTTTCCCAGTCTGGAAGTGCAACTGACCAGCGCCGCCCAAGGCGAAGTCGCACGCAAACTGGTCGAACGTCGCGCCGACCTCGGCCTGCTGTTCTATCACGATGAAATTCCCGAAGCCCTTGAGCGGCGCGTACTGGGTCGAGTGGAAATGGTCACGGTCTGCGGTGTCAATCATCCGCTGGCGCAGCAGGCCTACGTGACCTGCCAGCAACTGGCGCAGCACCGGCAATTGCTGATGTCTACGCAGACCAGCGTCTATCCCGGCAATGAGCCGGCCAGCCCGCAGGTGTGGCGCGCCGACAGCTTTTACGTGATGTCCGAATGGCTGGTGCGCGATCTCGGCTGGGCGTGGTTGCCGCGCCACGTTGTGCAGTACTCGGCGTATCAGGGCCAAATGATTGAGCTCGACAGTGAATGGACGCCGCCGGCGCTGGTGGTGGAACTGGTCTGGCGCCGCGACGAACCGCTCGGCCCCGCCGCGCGCTGGCTGGCGGAACGTTTTGCCGTGCACTTGCGGGCGATCGGCGACAAAAGCCGATAAACTCCGCCGCCATGAATAGAACACTCTACACCGCGCTGTTTTACCTGGGGCTGCCATTGGTGGCGATTCGGCTGTGGCTGCGCGCACGCAAGGCGCCGGCGTATGCCAAGCGCATTGGCGAGCGCTTTACTCTTGGCATGCCGACCTTGCAGCCCGGCGGCATCTGGGTGCACGCGGTGTCGGTGGGCGAAAGCATTGCCGCCGCGCCGATGATCCGCGCGCTGCTGGAACGCTATCCGGCGCTGCCGATCACCGTGACCTGCATGACCCCGACCGGTTCGGAGCGGATTCAGGCACTGTTTTCCAACGAGCCGCGCATTCAACACTGCTATCTGCCGTATGACTTGCCTTGTGCGGCGGCGCGTTTTCTTGATCGCGTGCAGCCCAGGCTTGCAGTGATCATGGAGACCGAGCTGTGGCCCAATCATATTCATCAATGTGCCGAACGCGGAATTCCAGTGGCGCTGGCCAATGGACGGTTGTCGCAGCGTTCCGCCAAAGGCTATGGCCGCTTCAGCAAACTCACTGCGCCGATGCTTGCCGAGATGAGCCTGTTGGCGGTGCAGACCGAAGCCGAGGCCCAGCGCTTCCGCGATCTCGGCGCGCGGCCTGAATCTGTCGAGGTCACCGGTTCGATCAAGTTCGACCTGACCATCGATCCGCAATTGCTGCAGCGTGCTACCGAATTGCGTAGCCAATGGCAGGCGCAGGATCGTCCCGTGTGGATCGCCGCGAGCACTCACGAAGGCGAAGATGAAGTGGTGCTCGGCGCTCATCGTCGCCTGTTGGCCAATCATCCGGATGCATTATTGATTCTGGTGCCGCGTCATCCGGAGCGCTTCAATTCGGTGTTCGAGCTGTGCCAGCGCGAAGGTTTCGCCACGGTACGTCGCTCGACCGGGGCCAATGTCGATGCGCAGACGAGCGTGCTGCTTGGCGACACCATGGGCGAGTTGCTGTTTCTCTATGCCCTGGCCGACAGCGCTTTTGTCGGCGGCAGTCTGGTGCCGAATGGCGGGCACAACCTGCTCGAACCCGCCGCGCTGGCGAAACCGGTACTCAGCGGCCCACACCTGTTCAACTTCCTCGACATCGCCGCGCAACTGCGCGAAGCCGGGGCGTTGGCCGAAGTGGATGATGCCGAAGGCCTCGCAGTCGAGGTGCAGCGCTTGTTCGAACTGCCGCGTGATGCGCAGCGCATGGCCGAGGCCGGGCTGGCGGTGATGCGGCGCAATCAGGGCGCATTGCAGCGGCTGCTGGATGGTTTGGCGCGGCTGATCCAATAGTCGCCTGGAATATGACTGTGGTGAGGGGATTCATCCCCGCTGGGTTGCGAAGCAGCCCCGAAACCATTCAGCGCGGTGATTCAGTTAGATCTGGCAAGTCGGATTTACGACTGCTGCGCAGCCGGACGGGGATAAATCCCCTCGCCACAGGGGATTCATTCCAGATTTTTCATGGCCGTGCCTTTGGCTGGATGGTCTGGCGCGGCTGATCCAATAGTCGCTGAATATTACTGTGGTGAGGGGATTCATCCCCGCTGGGTTGCGAAGCAGCCCCAAAACCATTCAGCGCGGTCATTCAGTCAGATCTGACAAGCAGGATCTACGACTGCTGCGCAGCCGGACGGGGATAAATCCCCTCACCACAGGGGTTCATTCAGATAGTTTATGGCCGGGCCATACTGTGGTGAGGGGATTCATCCCCGCTGGGTTGCGAAGCAGCCCCGAAACCATTCGACGCGGTGATTCAGGCAGATCTGGCCAGCAGGATTTACGACTGCTGCGCAGCCGGACGGGGATAAATCCCCTCACCACAGGGGATTCATTCCAGATTGCTTATGGCCGGGCCTTGAGCTGCGCTTCAGCCGCCGACGCCAGATCCGGTGGCAGGAAATCCTTGTCCGGGTTGTAGTCGGCTTTCAGATAACGCCGCAGATCTTCCAGGTCACCCGGGTTCAGCGTCCCCGCCGCCTGCTTCAGGCGCAGGTTGTCGAGGATGTAGTCGTAGCGGGTGTTGTTGTAGTTGCGCACCGAGGTGTACAGCTGGCGCTGCGCGTCGAGCACGTCGACGATGTTGCGTGTGCCGACCTGATAACCGATTTCCGTGGCTTCCACCGCGCTCTGGTTGGAGATGATCGACTGGCGGCGCGCCTGCACCTGCTCGACGTCGGTGTTCACCGCGCGGTGCAGATTGCGGGTGTTTTCCACCACTTGCCGGCGCAGCGATTCGCGCTGCTGTTCGCTCTGATCCAGTTGCGCATAGGACTGACGCACTTGCGAACTGGTCAGGCCGCCGCTGTAGATCGGGATGTTCAGTTGCAGGCCCAGGGTGCTCTGCTCGACGTTGCCGCCATAAGGCGCGCCGAACGAGTTGGGGTTGGCGAAGCCGAGGGCGTCGTTGTCGCCTTTCTCGTATTTCGCCACGGCGTCGAGGGTCGGCAAGTGGCCGGCCTTGCGCTGCTTGAGCGTCTGCTCGGCGGAGCTGACCGCGTAGTTGCTGGCGAGCAGATTGAGGTTCTGCCGAGCCGCCGTGTCGACCCAGGATTTCGCATCGTTGGGCGCCGGCGGCAGGATCGGCAGCGTATGAACGATGCCCTGAATCGAGTTGTACTGACGGTTGGTCAGGGTGATCAAAGCCTGGAACGCATCATCGACCTGACGCTGGGCGACGATGCGGTTGGCTCGCGCGGTGTCGTAACTGGCTTGCGATTGCAGCACGTCGGTCTTGTCCGAGAGGCCGACATCGAAGCGCTCGTTGGACTGGTCGAGCTGACGTTTGAACGCGGCTTCTTCAGCCTTGGTCGAGGCCAGGTTGTCCTGGCTGCGCAGCACGTTGAAGTAGCTTTCGGCGCTCTGCAGGATCAGGTTCTGTTCGGTCGCCGACAGCTGCAGCGCGGCCTGCTCGTTGACGTCTTTCGCCGCTTGATACTGGAACCAGCGATCGGCGCGGAACAGCGGCTGCGCCAGTGTCGCCTGATAGGAATGCGCGCTGCGGTTGGCGATGGCTGAAGGCTGGTCGATCGAGGTGCGCACGTCAGCAACTTCGGCGCCACCGGACAGGTTCGGCAGCAGACCGGCGCGGGCCTGCGGCACCACTTCTTTCTGCGCGCCATACTGGGCGCGGGCCGCCGCGAGGTCGGCGTTGTTGTCGACCGCTTCCTGATAGACGCTGACCAGATCGGTTTTGGTCGACAAGGGTGCTTCCGCTGCCCAGGCCATTGTGTTGGACGCACAGGACACGGCAACAGCCAATGAAAGTTTGCGCAGCATGAGGCGATCCCTAGCATGAATATTATGGAAGTAATCCGGGCGCCAAAGGTAAGGCGCAGCCCGCACAGCGTCAAGGCTGAGCAGGCCCAGCGAGTGTAGTTGCGCATTGCTCCGGCAACAATCGGCCAACCTGGGTATTTACGCCATTCATCATGGCGTTCGCTGCGGTGTTGGCGTTCCTTGATGGTTGTGTCTAGACTGGCCGGGTTCTTGTCGGGGTGCCTTGCTATGAGGCTGAGATCGAATAATTTCGGATCCCGTTGAACCTGATCAGGTTAGCGCCTGCGTAGGGAACAAGATTTCTCGTCACCCGGCGAGTCCTCTTGTGCTTCGTCCGGGATATTGTTCGACAATCGAACGCCATGACGAATGCACAGCACCGGTCCTGGTGCGTCCGTGCCTTTCAGGTTCTGCTCCGACAATCCACTGCTGGATGCTGTCTGGAGAGCCCGTGATGACAACAAAAGAAAAAAACGCGATCAACCTGAGTGACTCGGCCAAGGTCGACGAGCAATCGGTCAAGCCGTTCACCCGTTCGCAAAAAATCTACGTTCAGGGCTCGCGCCCGGACATCCGCGTGCCGATGCGCGAAATCAGCCTCGATGTAACCCCGACCGATTTCGGCGGCGAGATCAACGCCCCGGTCACCGTCTACGACACCTCCGGCCCGTACACCGATCCGGACGTGGTCATCGATGTGCGCAAAGGTCTGGCCGATGTGCGTTCAGCGTGGATCGATGACCGTGGCGATACCGAGCGCCTGCCGGGCCTGAGTTCGAACTTCGGCCAGCAGCGTCTGGCCGATGCCGAACTGACCAAACTGCGCTTTGCCCACGTCAACAACCCGCGCCGGGCCAAGGCCGGGGCCAACGTCAGCCAGATGCACTACGCGCGCAAAGGCATCATCACTGCCGAGATGGAATACGTCGCCATCCGCGAAAACATGAAGCTGCAAGAGGCCCGCGCAGCCGGCCTGCTCAAGCAGCAGCACGCCGGCCACAGCTTCGGCGCAAGCATTCCGAAAGAAATCACCCCTGAATTCGTCCGCGAAGAAATCGCCCGTGGTCGCGCGATCATTCCGGCCAACATCAACCACGTCGAACTGGAACCGATGATCATCGGCCGTAACTTCCTGGTGAAGATCAACGGCAATATCGGCAACAGCGCCCTGGGTTCTTCGATCGAAGAAGAAGTGGCGAAGCTGACCTGGGGCATTCGCTGGGGCTCGGACACGGTGATGGACCTGTCCACCGGTAAACACATTCACGAAACCCGCGAGTGGATCATCCGCAACTCGCCGGTGCCGATCGGTACCGTGCCGATCTATCAGGCGCTGGAGAAGGTCAACGGCGTCGCTGAAGACCTGACCTGGGAGCTGTTCCGCGACACCCTGATCGAACAGGCCGAGCAGGGCGTCGACTACTTCACCATTCACGCCGGCGTGCTCCTGCGTTACGTGCCGCTGACCGCCAAACGCGTCACCGGCATCGTCTCCCGTGGCGGTTCGATCATGGCCAAGTGGTGCCTGGCGCACCACAAAGAGAACTTCCTCTACACCCACTTCGACGAAATCTGCGAAATCATGAAGGCCTACGACGTCAGCTTCTCGCTGGGTGATGGCCTGCGTCCGGGCTCGATTGCCGACGCCAATGACGAAGCGCAATTCGGCGAACTGGAAACCCTCGGCGAGCTGACCAAGATTGCCTGGAAGCACGACGTGCAATGCATGATCGAAGGCCCGGGCCACGTGCCGATGCAGTTGATCAAAGAGAACATGGACAAGCAGCTCGAATGCTGCGACGAGGCGCCGTTCTACACCCTCGGTCCGCTGACTACCGACATTGCGCCGGGCTATGACCACATCACTTCCGGTATCGGCGCGGCGATGATCGGCTGGTTCGGTTGCGCGATGCTCTGCTACGTGACGCCGAAGGAGCACCTGGGCCTGCCGAACAAGGATGACGTGAAAACCGGGATCATCACTTACAAGATCGCCGCGCATGCGGCGGACTTGGCCAAGGGACATCCAGGCGCGCAGATCCGCGATAACGCACTGAGCAAGGCGCGTTTCGAATTTCGCTGGGAAGACCAGTTCAACCTCGGCCTGGACCCGGACACCGCGCGCTCCTATCACGACGAAACCCTGCCGAAGGACTCGGCCAAGGTCGCGCATTTCTGCTCGATGTGCGGGCCGAAATTCTGCTCGATGAAGATCACCCAGGAAGTCCGCGAGTATGCGGCCAACCAGCGCATCGACGCGGTCGATGTGGACGTCGCCAAGGGGCTAGCTGAGCAGGCCGAGCGGTTCAAACAGGAAGGCAGTCAGCTGTACAAGAAAGTCTAGCCACAAGCCACAAGCCACAAGCGGCAAGCGGCAAGCGGCAAGCTGCAAGATTAGAAGCAGTCCGCGTACCGCTTTAACTTGCGGCTTGCAGCTTTTTCACTGATCGTTCCCACGCAGAGCGTGGGAACGATCAAAAGTCTAGCCACAAGCGGCAAGCTGCAAGCTGCAAGATTAGAAGCTGTCCGCGTACCGCTTTTAACTTGCGGCTTGCAGCTTGCAGCTTTTTCCTGCTCCTCTTTGAGATAACACCCTTGAGCATTCAACCCGGCACTTATTCCCCCGACCTCGCCGTCCCCGCTGAAAAGCGTGTCTTCGGCGGTCGCGATCTGTTTTCCCTGTGGTTCTCCCTCGGCATCGGCCTGATGGTTCTACAGACCGGCGCATTGCTCGCGCCGGGCCTGGGTCTGTCCGGTTCTTTGCTGGCGATCTTCCTCGGCACGCTGGTCGGCGTGCTGTTGCTGGCCGCCGTCGGCGTGATCGGCAGCGACACCGGCCTGTCATCAATGGCCGCGCTGAAGCTCAGCCTTGGCAGCAAAGGCGCGAGCCTGCCGGCGCTGCTCAATCTGCTGCAACTGATCGGCTGGGGCTCGTTCGAAATCATCGTCATGCGCGACGCCGCCAGCCTGCTCGGCACCCGCGCCTTCAGCGAAGGTTCGCTGTGGGCCAATCCGATGCTGTGGACGCTGGTTTTCGGCGCGCTGGCGACCTTGCTCGCGGTGAGCGGGCCGTTGACGTTCGTGCGGCAGATTCTGCGCAAGTGGGGCATCTGGCTGTTGCTCGCCGCGTGCCTGTGGCTGACCTGGAACCTGTTCGCCAAAGCCGACCTCGCGGCATTGTGGGCGCGCGCCGGTGACGGTTCGATGCCATTCGCGGTGGGCTTCGACATTGCCATCGCCATGCCGCTATCGTGGCTGCCGCTGATTGCCGACTACTCGCGTTTCGGCAAGCGCGCGAAGAATGTCTTCGGTGGCACGGCTGTCGGTTTTTTCATCGGTAATTTCTGGCTGATGAGCCTTGGCGTGGCCTACACCCTGGCGTTCGCGCCGAGCGGCGAAGTCAATGCTCTGCTGCTCGCTCTGGCCGGTGCCGGTCTGGGCATTCCGCTGTTGCTGATTCTGCTCGACGAGTCGGAAAACGCTTTTGCCGATATACATTCGGCAGCGGTCTCGAGCGGGATTCTGTTGCGTCTGAAAGTCGAGCACCTGGCCTTGGCCATCGGCGTGATCTGCACGCTGATCGCACTGCTGGCGCCGTTGGCGCAGTACCAGAATTTCCTGCTGTTGATCGGCTCGGTGTTCGCGCCGCTGTTCGGCGTGGTGCTGGTGGATCACTTCATCCTGCGCAAGCGCAGTGCTCTGGTCGCCTCAGCCGCATTGCGCTGGCCGGCGTTGCTGGCGTGGCTGGGTGGCGTGAGCACCTACCACTTGCTGGCAAATCTGTATCCGGATGTCGGCGCAACCCTGCCGGCGCTGGTGCTGGCAGGGCTGTTGCAGTTATTGCTGGGCCGGGCCTTCAGTTACGGCCGGGAAACAGCTCAGGCTTGAGAATGCCGTTCAGGCGCGGATAAGGGATCTTCAGTTCGACGTGGCCCAGCGCATAGGGCGCGATGGTGGTCACGTCGTACTTGAGGATCACGCCACCGTAGGTCAGCGCCACGTGCGGGGTTTTCACGAACGGCCAGTTCGCGACGAATTCCGCCTCCTGATCGAGCTTGGTGCTGATCAGCCAACTGTTGTGCGCCACTTGCGCGGCTTTCCAGAATGCCTCTTCCTGACCCGGCAGCAACATGTCGGACAGGTTCAGCACCTTGTGCTGCTGGCGCGAATAGTTGATGAAACCGCGACCCGGCGTGCCGTGGGCGCCGCCGGTGTCGAGGTAGCTCGACAGCTCGATGATCACCAGTCCGTCATGCTGCTCGCGTACTTTCGCTTGCAGATAGCTGCTGTTGCGCGGGCCGGCGCTGGCCAGAAACTGCTCGCGGTAGGCGGCCAAGGTTGGCGCTACCGGCGCGTTCTTCTCGGTGCGGGTCATTTGCAGCAGACGTTTTTCGATGATGCCGTCCAGTGCCGGCTCATCCGGGAAACGCAGGGTGTCGATGTTCACCAGCGGGCAATCGGGATTGGAACAGCCGGGTTTGAGTTGTTCCGAGGCGTCGCGGGTGGTTTCCAGCGGCGTGCGATAGTTGGGCTGGAACAGGCTGGCACAGGCGCCCAGAGTCAGGGCAATAGCGGCCACAGAGGCAATTTTGAAAAGCGACATGGGCGTCCTTTCGAAAGGAGGGGAAGGCAAAAAGATACCGCTTCGACTCTCAACGGAGCAGTCAGTTCGCCACTAAGCTGATTAGAGTGTGTTTCAGCTTCACCGTCCATCCCGCTGACGGTAAAGGGGCTGCATCAAACGGTGCGGGCGCGTTAGGATGGCGCGAAGTCGAGGTTGCCGGTTGTACGCGGAAACCCCGTAAAGGATATGCAGTAAAGAGGATGATCATGACTGACTTTGCCAACGCCATTCCGACCGCCGTGGATATCGTGCGGCGCGAAAAATGCTACGAGGGCTTCTACAAGCTCGACCGTGTGCACTTGCGCCATGAGCTGTTCGCCGGGGGCATGAGCCGCGAGATCAACCGGGAAATCTTCGTGCGCCACGATGCCGTGTGCGTCCTGCCTTACGATCCGCAGCGCGATGAAGTGGTGCTGATCGAGCAGTTTCGTGTCGGCGCCATGGGCAAGGCCGACAACCCGTGGCTGGTCGAACTGGTCGCCGGTCTGATCGACAAGGATGAGCAACCGGAAGAAGTTGCTCACCGCGAGGCGCAGGAGGAAGCTGGGCTGGACATCAAGGCGTTGTGGCCGATGACCAAGTATTTCCCATCGCCGGGTGGCAGCAACGAATTCGTGCATTTGTATCTGGGGCGTTGCAGCACCGACGGTGTCGGCGGGCTGCACGGGCTGGAAGAAGAGGCCGAAGACATTCGCGTAACGGTCTGGGCCTTTGAAGATGCCTTGCAGGCCGTGCGTGACGGACGGATTGCCAACGCGGCGAGCATCATCGCCTTGCAGTGGCTGGCGCTGAACCGCGCCGAAGTGAGGGGGCTATGGTCGTAAACAAGCTGCGCGATCGTTATCGGGTTGACCTCGTGGGGCTGCAAGCCGCCTGCGAGGCCAACTACGCGCGCCTGATGCGACTGCTGCCGGACATGCGCAACGAACCCGAGGCGCGGCGTATCGCCGTGACCCAGGGCGAGCAGATGCTCGGCGTGCTCGCCCTCGAAGTGCTGCAGACCTGCCCGTACACCACGACCTTGCAGGTACGCCAGGAGCACAGCCTGCCATGGTTGCCGGTGCCGCAACTGGAAGTGCAGGTCTACCACGACGCGCGCATGGCCGAAGTGGTCAGCGCCGAGCATGCACGACGCTTTCGCGGCATCTATCCTTATCCGAACGCCGCCATGCACCAGCCCGATGAAAAGGCCCAGCTCAATGTGTTTCTGGGCGAATGGCTGAGTCATTGCCTGGCGTTGGGGCACGAGTACGAAGTCGTTCGCTAGTTGTGAACTGCGTCCGCTTCGGCGGTTTCCCCTTTGTGTCATCCCCCAGCATAATTGCCGCACCCATCCATTGCGTGCCTAGCCCCGGGAGAGCGCCTTGCCCAGCGTATCGACAATTACCAGCGCCGACCCGGCGCTGCTGGTGCAGTTGTCCGACAGCCACCTGTTCGCTGAAGCGCACAGCAAGCTGCTGGGCATGAAGACCCGCGAGAGCCTGCAACAGGTCATCGACCTGGTGTTGGCGCAACAGGCGCAGATCGATCTGCTGCTGGCGACCGGAGATATTTCCCAGGACGGCACGCTGGAGTCGTATCAGGCCTTCCGCCAGATGAGCGCGCAGATCAATGCCCCGGCGCGCTGGATTCCCGGCAATCACGACGAGCCGATGGTCATGGCCGAGGCGGCGGTGCAGAGCACCTTGCTCGAATCGGTAGTCGATATCGGCAATTGGCGGGTGACGATGCTGGATTCGGCGGTGCCGGGTTCGGTGCCGGGCTATCTGCAGGATGATCAATTGCAACTGCTCGCCCGCGCGCTGAGCGAGGCGCCGGAGCGTCATCATCTGGTGTGCCTGCATCATCACCCGGTGTCGATCGGCTGCGCGTGGATGGAGCCGATCGGCTTGCGCAACCCGGAAGCGTTCTTTGAAGTGCTGGATCGCTTTCCACAGGTTCGCGCGGTGCTGTGGGGGCATGTGCATCAGGAAATCGATCGCGACCGCAATGGCGTGCGCTTGATGGCCTCGCCCTCGACGTGCATCCAGTTCGAGCCGGGGAGTGCGGATTTCAAAGTGGGCGAGCAGGCGCCGGGGTATCGCTGGCTGCGGTTGTTGCCGGACGGGAAATTGGAAACGGGCGTCGAAAGAGTCACCGACTTCGAGTTCACAGTCGATTACGGCTCCAACGGTTACTGAACTGACAATCAAAGACCCTCACCCCAGCCCTCTCCCAGAGGGAGAGGGGGCCGACCTCGGTGTCTTTGGCTGTGCATCGGCCTGAAACAGCGATATCGATTATGGATTCGCAGCATAACGTTCAGGTCGGTGTAGCTCTCGAATATCCCCCAGTCGGTTCCCTCTCCCTCCGGGAGAGGGTTAGGGTGAGGGCAGCTTGTGCTGTCACACCAATTTATTGAACCCACCCCCAATCCCGGTCCTTCTCCCTGTAAACTCCGCTATCTTTCGCCGACAGCCAGGGAGCTCAAATGTCCGGTTCGATCCTCTATATCCACGGTTTCAACAGCGCGCCGGCCTCAAAGAAGGCTTGTCAGCTGGTCGCGGTCATGGAGCGGCTGGGTTTGAGCGAGCAATTGCGCGTGCCGGCGCTGCATCACCATCCGCGCGAAGCCATCGGTCAGCTCGAGCAGGCAATCGCCGAGCTGGGCCGGCCGTTGCTGGTGGGAAGTTCGCTCGGCGGCTACTATGCGACTCACCTGGCCGAGCGCCATGGCCTGAAAGCCCTGCTGGTCAACCCGGCGGTCAGCCCGCACCGGATGTTCGATGGTTATCTGGGCACGCAGCAGAACCTCTACACCGATGAAACCTGGGAACTGACCCACGACCACGTCACGGCGCTGGCCGAACTGGAAGTGCCACCACCGCAGGATCCGCAGCGCTATCAGGTCTGGTTGCAAACCGGCGACGAAACGCTGGATTATCGCCTCGCCCAACAGTATTACCGCGCCTGTGCCTTGCGCATCCAGGCTGGCGGCGACCACAGTTTCCAGGGCTTTGCCGGGCAATTGCCGGCGTTGCTGAGTTTTGCCGGCATGGCTGCCGATATGTATCAGGCAATCGATTTCACCACGCTGTGAAGTCTTGCCCCTCTTTCATGAATGACTGACGACGAGACCTTATGGCCACTCCCAGCGCTAGTTCTTATAACGCCGACGCCATCGAAGTCCTCTCGGGCCTCGACCCGGTGCGCAAACGCCCCGGCATGTACACCGACACCAGTCGGCCGAACCACCTCGCCCAGGAAGTCATCGACAACAGCGTCGACGAAGCCCTGGCCGGCCACGCCAAATCGGTGCAGGTCATCCTGCACGCCGACCATTCGCTGGAAGTCAGCGACGACGGCCGTGGCATGCCGGTCGACATTCACCCGGAAGAGGGTGTGTCCGGCGTCGAGCTGATCCTCACCAAGCTGCATGCGGGCGGCAAGTTCTCCAACAAGAACTACCAGTTCTCCGGCGGCTTGCACGGGGTGGGTATTTCCGTGGTCAACGCGCTGTCGACCGAAGTGCGCGTACGGGTCAAGCGTGACGGCAACGAATACCAGATGACCTTCAAGGACGGCTTCAAGGCCTCCGAGCTGGAAATCGTCGGCACCGTCGGCAAGCGCAACACCGGCACCAGCGTGTACTTCGCGCCGGACCCGAAATACTTCGACTCACCGAAATTCTCCATCAGCCGCCTCAAGCATGTGCTCAAGGCCAAGGCTGTGTTGTGCCCGGGCTTGCTGGTCAGCTTCGAAGACAAAGGCACCGGCGAGAAAGTCGAGTGGCATTACGAAGACGGCCTGCGCTCCTACCTGGTCGATGCGGTCAGCGAATTCGAACGTCTGCCGAACGAGCCGTTCTGCGGCGCTTTCGCCGGTAATAAGGAAGCGGTCGACTGGGCGCTGCTGTGGCTGCCGGAAGGTGGCGACGCGGTGCAGGAAAGCTACGTCAACCTGATCCCGACCGCCCAGGGCGGTACGCACGTCAACGGCCTGCGTCAGGGCCTGCTCGACGCGATGCGCGAGTTCTGCGAGTTCCGCAGCCTGCTGCCGCGCGGCGTGAAGCTGGCGCCGGAAGACGTCTGGGAGCGCATCGCTTTCGTCCTGTCGATGAAAATGCAGGAACCGCAATTCTCCGGCCAGACCAAAGAGCGTCTGTCTTCCCGTGAAGCGGCGGCGTTCGTCTCCGGAGTAGTGAAAGACGCTTTCAGCCTGTGGCTCAACGCCAACCCGGAAACCGGTCTGGCGCTGGCCGAACTGGCAATCAATAACGCCGGCCGCCGTCTC
>NZ_JH635998.1:1582561-1585538 GCF_000257605.1 Pseudomonas sp. R62 | reverse complement strand
GGCCGCCGTCTCAAGGCGAGCAAAAAAGTCGAGCGCAAACGCGTCACTCAAGGCCCGGCATTGCCCGGCAAACTGGCTGACTGCGCCGGGCAGGACCCGATGCGTTCCGAGCTGTTCCTGGTCGAGGGTGACTCCGCCGGCGGTTCGGCCAAGCAAGCGCGGGACAAGGAGTTCCAGGCGATCCTGCCGTTGCGCGGCAAGATCCTCAACACCTGGGAAGTCGACGGCAGCGAAGTGCTCGCCAGCCAGGAAGTGCACAACATCGCCGTGGCCATCGGCGTCGATCCGGGCGCGGCGGACATGAGCCAGCTGCGCTACGGCAAGATCTGCATCCTCGCCGACGCCGACTCCGACGGTCTGCACATTGCGACTTTGCTGTGCGCGCTGTTCGTTCAGCACTTCCGCCCGTTGGTGGATGCCGGTCACGTCTACGTGGCGATGCCGCCGCTGTACCGCATCGACCTCGGCAAAGAAATCTACTACGCCCTCGACGAGGCCGAGCGCGACGGTATTCTCGATCGCCTGGTGGCCGAGAAGAAACGCGGCAAGCCGCAGGTCACCCGATTCAAGGGTCTGGGCGAAATGAACCCGCCGCAACTGCGTGAAACTACCATGGACCCGAACACCCGGCGTCTGGTGCAGTTGACGCTGGGCGAAGACTTCGCCGAAACCTCGGAAATGATGGACATGCTGCTGGCGAAGAAACGCGCCGGTGACCGCAAATCCTGGCTGGAATCCAAAGGCAACCTCGCCGAGGTGCTGGCCTGATGCAGTTTGGCTGGGCCTTGGCGGGGGCGTTGCTGCTGAGTGCGCTGAGCGTGTCGGCCGAGCCGCTGCAACAATTGCGGCTGCTTTCCGAACACCCGGTCGAAGGCATGCGCGGCGGTAACCTGTCGGGCCTGGCCATGTGTGGCAATGAGCTGTGGACGGTTTCCGATCGCGATGACGAGCAGATCTATCGGCTCGATACCCGCGATCCGGTCTGGCAGGCGCAAACCGTGCACATCGACGTGCCGCCTGTGCCGGAGAGCGGTTTGCCGTGGGGCTTGAGTTCGCGCACCTGGGCGGCGTCGTTCATTCGCGGTGGCGATCTGGATTTCGAGGGCATCAGTTGCGACAGCGTGGGCAATCGCTACATCGTCAGTGAGGCCCATGCGGCGGTATTGCAGGTGCCGGTCAGTGGTCCGGCGAACTGGCTGAAAATCTCGCCGCTGCTGGTTCGCGAAGCGCGGGCGAGCGGCCTGCTGCTGAAGTTCAACTCGATCTTCGAGGGCCTGGCGATCAACCCGGCCGGTGATCAGATGTGGCTGGCCGCCGAACGGCAAAAACGCGGTTTGCTGCTGATCAAGCGCCAGCAGACGGTGTGGGATTGTGACGGTCGCTGCGTGCTGCTCAGTGAGGGCGGCAAGGAGATGCAGCCGCCGCAGTTTCCCAAGGCGAAAGCGGTTCATCGCGACTTTTCCGACATTTCCTTGTTCAACGGCAAGCTGTTTACCCTTGAGCGCAACGCTTTCGAGATCTGCCGTCGCGATGCGCAGACGGCCAAGGTCGAGCAGTGCTGGTCGTATGCCGGCGAACTGTTGCAGGAAAATCGCCGCTACTCGCAGAACTACGGACTGGAGGAAGCGCTGATCGTTGATGCCGAAGGTGCGTGGATCGGCGTCGACAACAATTTTGGCCCGCGTGCTGATGGCGAAGTCCGCCCGGTGGTCTGGCGCTTTGCCGCGCCGGACGGTGGCTGGAGTGCCAGGCCATGAGCCAGCAGCCACCGGGCAAGCGCGCCGGTCGGGTGTTGATGATCCTCGCCTGGTGCGCGGCGTTGTTTCTTGCGACGAAGTTTTTTGGGCAGTGGGAGCAGCGCCAGCAGAATCCGAACATCGTGGTTACGTCGGAGCAGGGCGAAGGATTTATCGAAGTGAAACTGGCGAGCAATGCCCAAGGGCATTTTGTCGCCAGCGGCCAGATCAACGGCGAGCCGGTCGAGTTCATGCTCGACACCGGCGCCACCGATGTGGCGATCCCGGCGGATCTGGCCAAGCGTTTGAAGCTGCAAGAAGGTTTCGGCGTGACCCTGAGCACGGCCAACGGCCTGAGCCAGGGCTATCGAACGAAGATTGCCCGCCTGCAATTGGGCGACATCGTCCTGCGGGATGTCCGCGCACTGGTGGCGCCGGGGCTGCATGGCGATCAGGTGCTGCTCGGCATGAGCGCCCTGAACAGACTTGAATTTACCCAGCGCGGTGGCACCATGCTGCTGCGCCAGACAACGAACCGATGAGGCCCGCATGAGCGACTCCCTTGATCTCAGCCTGGACGGTGTAGAACGCCGCTCGCTGGCTGACTTCACCGAAAATGCCTACCTCAACTACTCCATGTACGTGATCATGGACCGCGCCTTGCCGCATATCGGCGACGGCCTGAAGCCGGTACAGCGGCGTATCGTCTACGCCATGAGCGAACTGGGGCTGGACGCTGATTCCAAGCACAAGAAATCGGCGCGTACCGTCGGTGACGTGCTCGGTAAATTCCACCCCCACGGCGACTCGGCGTGCTACGAAGCGATGGTGCTGATGGCGCAGCCGTTCAGCTATCGCTACACGCTGGTCGACGGCCAGGGCAACTGGGGGGCGCCGGACGATCCGAAGTCCTTCGCCGCCATGCGTTACACCGAAGCGCGGCTGTCGCGCTATTCCGAAGTGCTGCTCAGCGAGCTGGGCCAGGGCACCGCTGACTGGGGGCCGAACTTCGACGGCACCCTGCAGGAACCGCTGGTGTTGCCAGCGCGCCTGCCGAACATTCTGCTCAACGGCACCACCGGTATCGCCGTGGGCATGGCCACCGACGTGCCGCCACACAACCTGCGTGAAGTCGCCACCGCCTGCGTGCGTCTGCTCGATGAGCCGAAAGCCACGGTCGAGCAGCTCTGCGAACACATTCAGGGGCCGGACTATCCGACCGAAGCGGAAATCATCACGCC
>NZ_JH635998.1:1577480-1578686 GCF_000257605.1 Pseudomonas sp. R62 | reverse complement strand
CTCCCAGGAGGGAGAGGGGACCGATTGGGGGATATTCGATAGCTACACCGACGTGAACGCGCGGAGGTGAATCCATAATCGCCAAGATCTGTCAGGTCGATATATGGCGCCAGACACCTCGGTCGGTTCCCTCTCCCTCTGGGAGAGGGCTAGGGTGAGGGGCTTTTCAGGGATGCACACATTCCAGTAACGCCGCGCACAAAAAAGCCCGCAGACAATCACTCGTCTGCGGGCTTTTGCGGATCGGGCCTAAGCCTTACGCCCGGCGCTCATGCATCCGCGCCAGTTGCCGCTCCAGCATCGACGGATAAGGCTCCATCAACCGCTCCACACAGCACGCGCCTTCAGGGCTGGCGATCGGCCGGATCCGCGCACGTTGGCGTATCAACGCGTCATCGCTGATCTTGCGCTCAACCAGCAGCAGATTGCGGCTGTGTTGCGACAAGGCCAGTGCATCCTGGGCCGAATCGGTCAGCAGCAGATCAATCTGGCTCAGGCCGAACAATTCGTCGCCCAAGGTCAGGCCCAGCTGCAATTGCAGGGTGATGCCGCTGTCTGCGACCTCGATCTGCAACTGATGACCCAGAGCACGCAGCAGTTCGCCGCAGCAGATGGCATTGGTCAGGTAATCGTCGCCGCAATCTTCGGTGTGGAACAGCAACAGCGTGCTGCCATCGTTGAGGGTTTCGATTTCGCCCTGATAAAGAGAAGCAGCCTGCTCGAGGCAGTCGCGATAGCGTTCCTGCAATTCTTCCAGACGTGCGCGAGGCAAGCGGCGCAATTGTTCCTGCGAACCCAGTTGCACGGCCAGTACGGCGGTATGCTGCGGAACGTCAGGGCTCGGTTTGCGCGTGAGCGGTTGGGCGCCGCCGTTGAGCGATTCGTCGCGCAGGTCGGCGAAGGCGTCATCGTCATCATCGTCTTCGACCGTGCTGACCAAGTGACGCGGCGCCGGTTTCTTCGCGGCCAGCGGGCGGCTTTCGTCGAAGCTCGGATCACGCAGGTTACGCACCTCGAATTCCGGCTCGTCTTCTTCCTCGGCTAATTCCGGCTCGGGTTCAGGTTCAGGCTCCGGTTCCGGGGCGTAGCTGGCGTGCAGCTGGCGCGCCAGATCGCCGATTTCATCCTGGCGATCGATGCCCGGTGTATGCGCGTCGATGCGGCGCAGCCACACACGCAATTGCAGCAGTGGCGTCGACAGATAAC
>NZ_JH635998.1:1573325-1577460 GCF_000257605.1 Pseudomonas sp. R62 | reverse complement strand
AAAGTGATCTTGCTCTCGTACATGCCCTCGGCTTCGCCCAGCAGGCTGTGCTTGGGACGCTGACCGGACTCGGCGAGGATGCGGTTGTCCACGCTGTAGATCGCCGCGTGGGCGACCAGTTTGTTCTTGGTCAGGTTGTTGAGCAGCACGTTGAGGCTGAGGATGTCGTTGGACACCAGCAGCTCGGTGGCGGAGGTGGCAGTCTGCGTGGTCAGGCTTTCGCCCAGCGCATCGGCCTGCTCGTGCATGGCCTGCTTGAATTGCAGCCCCATCACCCCGGCATAGATCACCAGGGCCAGAGCGACCAGGATCACGTTGTGGCTGGCAATGCGCAATGCAATCGGTACACGGCGATGGCGCAGTGCACGGAAGATCAGCAGGAAGAAGTTATCGGTTTTGACTGGCGTGGGCCGGTTCACTTGAGCTCGGCTCTTTGTCCGTGAAGTTGACGCGCAGTATAGCGACAGGCCCCAGACCGGCAAAGCGCTCGCGGTGCCCGATGGTCACTGAAAGTGGGTAGAATGCGGTTTTTTTCCAGTTGCGGGGGTGCGCGTTGCGCGAAATCGTCCTGATTAACATCACGGGAGTCGACCGTCCGGGTCTGACGGCGGCCATCACCGGTGTTCTGGCACAAGGTGGTGTGAACATTCTCGACATCGGTCAGGCGGTGATCCACGACACCCTGTCGTTCGGCATCCTGGTTGAAATTCCCGATTCCGAACAAGGCAAATCGGTGCTCAAGGACATCCTGTTCAAGGGCTACGAACTGGATCAGCAAGTGCGCTTCACCCCGGTATCCGAAGAGGATTACCAGCAGTGGGTGGGCAATCAGGGCAAGAAGCGCCATATCGTTACCCTGCTGACGCGCAAGGTCACTGCCGGCCAGTTGCAGGCGGTCAGCGCGATCACCGCCAAATATGGCCTGAACATCGACCATATCGACCGTCTGTCGGGGCGCATGCCGCTGGACACACCGGCCGACAAGGGCAAGGGCTGCATCGAGTTTTCCGTGCGCGGCGAAGCTGCCGATCCGCAGGCCCTGCGCGCCGAATTTCTCAGCGTTGCCCAGGAACTGAACGTCGATATCGCCTTTCAGGAAGACTCGCTGTTTCGTCGCAACCGACGTCTGGCCGTGTTCGACATGGACTCGACGCTGATCGAAGCGGAAGTCATCGATGAGCTGGCCAAGGCGGCCGGCGTGGGTGACCGGGTTTCGGAAATCACCGAGCGCGCCATGGCCGGTGAACTGGATTTCCGCGCCAGCTTCAAGGAGCGTCTGGCGCTGCTCAAGGGCCTCGACGTCAGCGTGCTCGACTCGATCGGCGCCTCGCTGCGCCTGACCGAAGGCGCTGAAACCCTGTTCGCCGAACTCAAGCGCCTAGGCTACAAAACCGCGATTCTGTCCGGCGGCTTCACTTATTTCGCCAAGCAACTGCAGGCCAAACTTGGCATCGATTACGTGTTTGCCAACGAGCTGGAAGTGGTCGACGGCAAGTGCACCGGCGTGGCGATCGAGCCGATTGTCGATGCGCAGCGTAAGGCTGACTTGCTCAAGGAGCTGGCGCACAAGGAAGGTCTGCGTCTGGAGCAGACCATTGCCGTCGGCGACGGCGCCAACGACTTGCCGATGCTGGCGATTGCCGGGCTGGGCGTGGCGTTCCGCGCCAAACCACTGGTCAAGCAGTCGGCGAAGCAGGCGATCTCAACGCTGGGGCTGGATGGTGTGTTGTATCTGCTGGGTTTCCGGGATCGTGACGGGCAGCTCTGAGATCTCGATAAGCTGATCTGGCCTCTTCGCGAGCAAGCTCGCTCCCACATTTGAACTGCATTTGAATGGGGGAGCGAGCCTGCTCGCGAAGGCCGCGCCTCGGTCTAGAGCGAATTCCACAACGAATCAAAATCCTCCTCACCTCCGCCATTCTGCGCAGGATCCAGCGAGCGATAGGCGAACTGATTGAAACTGTGCGTACTCGCCACCCGCCGATCCAGCCCGGCGCGGTGTTCTTCGCCCTGTGTATTGATCAACACCTTGTTGCCTTCCTGAAAGGGCAGGCGCGGCGCAAGCACGGTGGCCGGCACATCGATCGCACTGATTTCCGGCAACAGCAAACCGCGCAAATACTGGCTGTGATCATCTTTCGTTCGGACCAGTTGCAAGCCGCACGGCTGCGCGTGTGGCGCGACCAGTTCAATGCCCATCTGCGTGCCGCTGCCGCGCACTTGGCGGATCCAGCGAATCACCGCAATGCTCCAGCCTTTGCCCTCGCTGTCCTGAATGCCGAGCATTTCCCCGGCCTGCAACTCCGCCGGTACTTCGCTCGGCCAGGCCAGGCAATAGCCGCCGGGGCTATGGTTGATCACCGGCAAGGCGTAAGTCGGATAATTCGGCGCGTTGCCCGGGCCTTCTTCTTCGCTCAACTGGTCGTACTGGATTTCCTCGTACGGCAACAGCTCATCGTTACTTTGCGGGGCAGCGTCGAACGCCTGACTCCAGCTGTCCTTTTCGCCGTTGGCCACCACGCTGCTGAAGTTTGCCGCGCGGGCACCGGGATGTTTGAGCAACTCGCTGAAGGTGCGCTCGCCGCCGAGGTAGAAGTGCAGGGCGCTCATGCCAACGCACACGGTCAGCGTGCCCTGGCCGGCGATGCGTTGAAAGCTGCGTTCCGCCGCTTGGCCCCAAGTAGCGTGCTGATGTTGCAGGGTGTCGACGCTGAGGCCGGCGGAAACGGGCAGTGGGGTCGAGGTGGACTGGTGCAGCAGGTGCGTTTCGAGCTGTTTGACCAGCGGTTGCGGATCGAAGCCCAGCAGCCCGCTCTGTTGTTCGCTGCGGAACATCTTGCGGTAGCGCGGGCCGACATCGAGTTCCGGGCTGATGGCGAACAAACCGTCGTCGGCGCTGCCGGGATGCAGTTTGAGCAGGGCGCTCCACGGCTCGATCACCTCGGCCAGCCGGGCAATCTGGCTCTGGCGCAATTGATTGCAACGGGCACTGCCCAATAGCAGTGCGGCGATGTAGGTCTGTTCGACGCTCAGTTCGCTGGTCAAAAAGGCCAGATCATCGCGCAGCCGCCGTTGTTGCAGCTGCAATTGCGCCGCGCTGCGATACAGCTGGTGCAATTCGAACCACACATGTTCCGGCGGAGAACTGTACAACTGCGTGGCGCGCACCAGTTGCGCCTTGAGGGCATGCGCCGCGCGTTGCAAGGCGGTGCTGACCAATGTCGCGCGGTCCTTGCTGTATTTGGGCAGAATGCGCAGAACGATCTGTTTATAGCCGATGGCCAACTGACCTTGCAGCGCCTGACACAGGTTGCTGACCTTGCGCGAGCGCTCGTCGAGCATGATCGCCTGATGGAGAAAGTGCCGTTCCAGATGCTGGCAGACGAAATACACCTCGGGCCGCAGCAGTTCCAGGAGTTGCAGGCGATTGTCGCTGGGAGTGAGCAACAGGTTCAGTTCGCCGAGGCCTTGATAGAGCAGGCGGGCGGTTTCGCCGATGTTGGCCTTGGGCAGGCCGGCGATCCAGCGCTTGAGGTCACGCGGGCTGGCGTCGCAGAACGACAGGCGCGTTTGCGTGGGAGTCGGAGCGCGCAGCTTGGGAGAAAAGTTGGTCTGGCTCATGAGCAAAACCATAGCAGCAAATGCCGCGGTTTGCGGAAGCAGCCTCGGCTGCTTCCGCGAACAGGGTCACGCTTTTGGCAGTGCCAGACCTTGGCCCATCTGCACTGGCGAGCCGGCCACCAGCTCTTCAGCCCACTTCACCTGATCCGGGCCAAACAGCACGATCGCCGTTGAACCGAGCTTGAAGCGCCCCAGTTCCGCGCCTTTTTCCAGATGAATCGGTGCACGTGCGGCTTCGTCGTAGCGGAAGGTTTTCAGCTCGCGCTTCGGTGGGGTGACCAGACCGGCCCACACGGTTTCAATCGAAGCGACAATCATCGCGCCAACCAGCACCACGGCCATCGGCCCGCGTTCGGTGTCGAAAATGCACGCCACGCGCTCGTTGCGGGCGAACAGCTCCGGGACGTTTTCGGCAGTGGTCTGGTTCACCGAAAAAATGCGGCCCGGGATGTAGACCATTTCGCGCAGGGTGCCGGCCAAAGGCATGTGCACGCGGTGGTAGTCCTTCGGCGAC
>NZ_JH635998.1:1565133-1572770 GCF_000257605.1 Pseudomonas sp. R62 | reverse complement strand
GTGCACGCGGTGGTAGTCCTTCGGCGACAGGTAGATCGTGGCGAAATCGCCGCCCATGAATGGCGCTGCGTTGGCCGCATCACCGCCGAGCAATTCGAGCACGCTGAAACTGTGGCCCTTGGCCTGGAACACGCGACCGTGCTCGATCGGGCCGAGTTGACTCACCGCACCGTCGGCCGGGCTGAGGATCGCGCCCGGAGTTTCGTCCAGTGGACGCGCGCCGTCTTTCAACGCACGCGTGAAGAATGCGTTGAAGTGCTCGTAAGCGGTCAGGTCTTCGACCAGTGCTTGCGACATGTCCACTTGATAACGCTTGGCGAACCATTGGGTGAAGGCATTCTTGAACCAGCGCACACGGCATTCGGCGATGCAGCCGGCCAGGCGCGACAGCAGGTGATGCGGCAGCAGGTACTGGCTGAGGATAAACAGACGCTCTTTCATTAGTTGTCCTTAAAAACCTTAAATCTCGACTGGCGTGTCAGGGTGGTTGCCCCATTCGCCCCAGGAACCGGCGTAGCCCTTGACCCGCGGATAACCGAGGGCTTTGGCCACCAGATAAGTGAAGCCCGACCGGTGATGGGTCTGGCAGTGGGTAATGATTTCCTTGTCCTTGGTGATCCCGAGGTTTTCGAGGATCTGCGGCATGTCGCTGCGGATACGCAGCTGACGCGTCTGGTCCATGCCGGCGGTCCATTCGAAATTGACCGCGCCGGGGATGTGTCCGCCCTTGGCGGCGAGGACTTTCTCGCCGGAATATTCCAGCGGCCCACGCGCGTCCCAGATCGCCAGATCGGCGGCGCCGAGACGGCTTTGCAGGTATTCGCGGGTGGCGGTCGGTTCGTCGTGCAGGGTCAGCGAGACCGGGCCACCGATGGCGGCCGGCACCTGAATCGACATCGGCATGCCGTCCGCCAGCCAGGCCGGCAGACCACCGTCTATATAGTGGTACTTGTCGTGGCCAATGACATCGAGCAGCCAGATGAAACGCCCGGCCCAGCCACCGCCCTCATCGTCATACACGACATAGACCGCATCTTTGCGATGACCGAGTTCACCAAACAACGCTTCCAGATCGGCCTTCGCCGGCATCAGCCCGGGCGCCGGTGGCTGGCCGAGCTGGGTGCGTTTCGGGTCGACAAAACGTGCGCCGGGCAAGTGACCTTCGGCATACCGGGCAGGGCTGGTCAGGTCCACCAGGATCAGTTCCGGGGACTCCAGACGCGGCAGCAGGTCGCTCGGCTCGATGACAAGCGGCAAGCCAGAGAAGTCAGACATGTGAGGTCTCCAGAGCACAAAGGGGAGGATTGTAGCGCAGGCTCATTGGCCGCGGCTGCTAAAGCTGTGCAGGGCTTTTTCGATGCACTGCGCGGTTTTGCCGAAGGCTTGTACGGTGATGTCGGCGAACGGCCCGCCGCCCTGATCGGCAACGACGATCATGATCACCCGGCCGTTATTCACCAGTGAGCGCAAGAATAAGTGCTCACCGCGAAACAGCGTGCGCAGGCTCGCTGGCAATAAGGCAGAGAATTGCGCGTTGTTCTCCGGCGTGATCCGCACCTGCGCCTGCTGAGCGAGCAGGCGTTGCAGGACTTTGCTCTGGCTGACGACAATACTCAGCGCCGACGCATCCTTCGGCAACCCGGCGGTCTGGTGCACGCGCAGGGTCGAGTGCGTGCGGTCGGCCATCAGAATCATCACCCGGCGCATGCCGCTGGCCACCAGTGCCTCGCGGGCGGCGACGGTCAGGCTCATGGCATTGGTGAAGCGGCTGGGCTCGGCGAGCAGTTCGGCGCATTGCCGACGCCACTGGCCCAGATCATCCGCGTTCGGCGCTGCTGCCGGGAGCATGCCGGCCGGCAAGCGACGAGTGCCCCACGGCCAGATCAGCGAAACCGCCGGGTGCCACAAATCAGGCATTGCATGCTGACGCGCGCTGTTCGCCGCTTGCTGGTGCAACTGTTGCTGCACTTCATCCATGGAAATCTGCAGATACAGGCTGGTCAGGTACTGCCAGCGCTTGCTGTGCGGACTGTCCCAGGCCTGTTGCGCCGACAGCGCCAGGCCGTTGGCGAGCAGCACGGTATTGGCGGGTTGATTGAGCCAGCGGCGTAGCGTCGGATCCTCGTCGAGGCGATTCTGCTGGCGCAGTGGGTGCTCGCTGTCACGAGCGATGCGCAGCACTTTGACCAGTTCGCGTTGTTCGCTGAGCAGCAACTTGTAGCCTTGCTCGACCCAGATCGGCAGATGCCAGGCCTGAACCAGTGCCTCGGCGATCTTCAACAGGCGCACGCCGAACAGTTGCTTTTCGACCACGCGTGCCGACTCGCCCTTGTGGATCACCCGCAGTTCCCACTCCTCAAGCAACTGCGGATAGGTCAGTGCCAAGGGCCACAGCGGCGACAAAAACAGCAAGCTGCCCCAGTGGATGTCCTGCCACAGCCGCGCCAGACGACTGGCAAAAAAGCCGTTGGCCTGCTGTGTCGCGTGTTGGCTGATCAACTGCAATTGGCGCAAAGCCTTGGGGATCTGCCGGTGCGGTTCGGCGGGCAGGCGCGCGAGCAATTCTTCGGTGCGCGCAAGGCCCAGGCGATTGATTGCCACCTCGAGATTTTCCGCTGGCGCGGCCATGGTGCCTTGGGTGTGACGATTCGCCTCACGGATGATGCTCAAGGCCAGCGCCGGGCTGTCCTGCATCAACTCGGCGATGTCGCGCAGCGAGCTGCGATTGTCGCGGATCGCCCGGCAGACTTTGTCGTGAGCCTCTTGTGGTACGGGCAGGCGAACGCTGTCGAGCAGCTTGACCCAAGCCTGGAGGGTGCTCGGTTTTACCGATGGAATGTTCGTTTCATTAGCCATGTCTGGACGAGATCTTCACTGACTGTAGACGCGCCCGGCATGGGCTAAATTGGCTTTTCGCCTGAACTGGCTATAGTCTGGCGCAGTTTTGCCGATAAGTAGAAGAAGAGATTTTTTAACTTCCGAATATGACCTTGAACCCGACTTAAACAAGTACCTTCTACCTATGGCTAAAATTATCGGCATCATCGTCGTATTCGCGAGCGTGCTCGGCGGATACGTGCTCTCCCACGGCAAGATTGCCGCCCTGATCCAGCCCTTCGAGGTGTTGATCATCGGTGGTGCGGCCCTTGGCGCGTTCCTCCAGGCCAACCCCGGTTACATGACGATGCACGTGCTCAAGAAATCCCTGAGCATGTTCGGTTCGCGTTTCACCCACACCTTCTATCTGGAAGTGCTCGGGCTGATCTACGAGATCCTCAACAAGAGCCGCCGCGAAGGCATGATGGCCATCGAAGGCGACATCGAAGATGCCGCCGCGAGTCCGATCTTCGCCAAGTACCCGGCGGTGCTCAAGGATGAACGCATGACCGCGTTCGTCTGCGATTACCTGCGCATCATGTCTTCCGGCAACATGGCTCCGCACGAACTGGAAGGCCTGTTCGACATGGAACTGTACAGCCTCAAGGAAGACCTCGAGCACCCATCCCACGCAGTCAACGGCATCGCCGACGGCATGCCCGGTTTCGGTATCGTTGCGGCGGTACTCGGTATCGTGGTGACCATGGCTTCGTTGGGCGAGGGCGACCAGGCGTCGATCGGTCTGCACGTGGGTGCGGCACTGGTCGGTACCTTCTTCGGTATTCTCGCGGCGTACGGTTTCTTCGGTCCGCTGGCGCATTCCCTGGCCCACGATGCCAAGGAAGAGCTCAACGTCTACGAAGCCATCAAGGCCTCGCTGGTGGCTTCGGCGTCCGGCATGCCGCCGTCGCTGGCGGTCGAGTTCGGGCGCAAGGTTCTGTACCCGGCGCACCGTCCAAGCTTCGCCGAGCTGGAACAAGCGGTTCGCGGTCGCTAAGTCATGGAAAATAATCAGCCGATCATCGTCAAGCGCGTCAAGCGCATAGCCGCCGGGCACCACGGCGGGGCGTGGAAAATCGCTTTCGCCGACTTCGCCACGGCGATGATGGCGTTCTTTCTGGTGCTGTGGCTGCTGTCCACCGCTACGCCGGAACAGAAGATCGCCATCGCCGGTTATTTCAAGGACCCGGTCGGCTTCTCCGAAAGCGGCACGCCGTACATCATCGACCTCGGCGGTACACCGACCCTGGCGCCGGAAAACACCCTCAACCCGGAAGTGAAGTCGCAGCCGCAACCGGACAAGGTCACGGTCGACACCGATCAGGTTGAAGGCATGGCCGAGCAGGTCGAGAAGGAGCGTCTCGAACTGCTCCTGCAAGAACTGCAGAACAAGGTCGACGAGAACCCGCAACTGCAGAAATTCAAGGATCAGATCCTCTTCGAAATCACCCCGAACGGCTTGCGCATCCAGATCATGGACGCCGAGAACCGGCCGATGTTCGATTCCGGTTCCGCACGCCTGAAACCGTACTTTGAAGACATCCTGCTGGCCATGGCCGACACCATCAAAGCGGTGCCGAACAAGATCAGCATCAGCGGCCACACCGACGCCAAGCCGTACATCGGCACTGGCGATTACGGCAACTGGGAACTCTCGGCCAACCGTGCCAACGCCGCGCGTCGCGCATTGGTCGCGGGCAGCTATCCGGATGCGCAGGTGGCGCGGGTGGTCGGTTATGCCTCGTCGGCGTTGTTTGATCGGGAAAATCCGTTCAACCCGGTCAACCGCCGCATCGATATTGTCGTGCTGACGAAGAAAGCCCAGGCCGCCATCGAAGGTGCGCAGGGGCCTGAGGCGGCGAAACCGGCGGATCAAGGTCAGAACGGTGCTGCTCCGGCAGCCCCGGTTGATCCGAATGCGCTGCCGGCGGACAAACAGCCAGTGCCGGCTCACGAGTTGCGCGAGCGGTTGAATTTGTTTGACGATGCGGCGCCGAAACCGGCCGAGCCGGGGAGTGCAGCGCCTGCGCCGAAGCAGTAAGTGAAAAAAAGCCGACAGTGATGTCGGCTTTTTTGTGGCTATCGCTTCATGCCCCCGACCATTTCGTAGCGTTACTAAAATAATCGGGGACAGGCCGGCACAGTCTCAGAATCCCCGACGAATCCGATTCTTCAACTGTTCATGAAACATCTCCGCATCGCGCTTGTAAGCCCCCTTGACCGATTCGCTGATCGAATCCAGCGCCATCGACCGCTTGTTCGACACCTCATCACGATACGCATCGATAAAGAAATCCAGATCGCTGGCCGTGCTCAGCTTCGGCCACTTGTCCAGATAGATCGGCAATTGCGCCGGCCCGGTCTTGAACGTACAGATCCGCCGGTTGCTGATCGTCGCCTCGCCGATCTCGAACGGCACCCACCAGGACTGCGCAGTCTTCTCCGATACCACCGCCAGCAGATGCGTGCACTCGGTGATGTTGCGGGTAATGACCCCGGTAATGTCATCGGTGGTCTGCGATTCCGGATCCAGTACGTCGAGGTAAGTCCTGATCTTCGCCTGGGTCAGGCGGGTGTTGATGGCGATCGCATGGGCGCGATCCATGTGGCGATAGCTGATAAAGACTGGCATCAGAAATGTCCTTTGAGGGCGAGTTCGCGGTAATAGGCGCCGAGTGCCGTCAGGCGGCAGCCGGTCGAGTGAATGGCGGCGTAGTACATGTGCTCGGCGTCGACCGGTTCGATCAGGCTGTGCCGGTTGCACTTCTGCAACTGGGCGAAGATCTCGCCGTGCTCAGGCACGAACGCCTTCTCGGTGGGTTCGTAGCTGGGGTCGAGCGGCAAGACCGATTCGGCTTCGGCAAACCAGTCGGGCAATTTGCGCAGGATCTCTTTGGGAATCAGCGGCGAGACTTCGCGCAGGGAAATGAACTGCGACACATTGGTCTTGAACACCGGACGCTGCTCCCAGGCACCGAGGGCGTTGTCGACGAAGGAATACAGACTGCCGGGGGTGATTTTGCCGAGGATATTCGCCGCGCCGCCATGCAGCGCTTGCAGGAGCAGGCCGGTAAACACGCCGTGCTGCGCGCCCTCCAGCGCCGGCTCGGCTTTTTTGCAGGCGGTGAGGATGGTCATGCCTTCGCTGACCATGCTGCTCTCGCTGCGCAGGGCGCGCACTTCTCCGGCTGAACCGCTTTCGCAGCAGTCGAGGATGATCATTTTGTTTTTGATCCGCGTGGCTTTGTCCGCCCAGTTGAGGATGTCGCTGATGCGGATGCCGTCCTTGGCGTTGCGGTAGTCCTGCGGGATCAACATGCCTTCGTCAGTGTCGGCGTCGAAACCGCCATGACCGGCGAAATACAGCAGGGCGACGTTGCAGTCGCCGGAAAACAACTCGCGGATCTGGTCTTCGAGTTTTTCCCGGCTCAGGTAATCCTCGGCAGACGTCAGTACGACATTTTTGAAGTTGGGGTCGCCGTTGGCGTTGCTTTTCAATACCGAAGCCATGGCCATGGCGTCGTTGCAGCAACCGCTGAGCCCGCCGATATGCGTGTAATCGTTGATGCCGATGAACAATCCTTTGCGCATGGTCACACCGCCTTGTGCAGGCGGATCGCGCCGGGGATTCTGTGGGTATTGCACGGGCGGGCGTCGCGAGACGAATGGATGATGAACAAAACACAGGTTGGCATGGCTTTCCTCGATGGTCGCTGTGAGCGAAGGAGGAAAGAAATGTAGGCCGCTGGCTCAGGCCTACAAGGTCTGCGCGGCAAAACAGAAAGGTCCTGCAAGCAGTCGTGCAAGTGCCTACAGAAGAAGCTGACGTTTAAGAGGAGGAGAGGTGAGTCAGACGCAGTCCGACAACCGGCAGCCCATCGCGTAGGGCTGCCGGCGTGGCTGTTTAATAGCCGTTTTCAGGCAGGCTGGCGATGATCGAGCGATAGCTGTTCATCCGTTGCTGCTGGATGCGGCCATCTTCCAGGGCCTTGAGCAGTGCACAACCCGGTTCGCGATCGTGCTTGCAGTCGCGGAAGCGGCAAGTGCCAAGCAGGTCGTCGAACTCGATGAAACCGGCTTCGACGTCGGCGCGGCTGACGTGGCCCAGACCGAATTCGCGGATGCCCGGGGAGTCGATCAGTTCGCCGCCACCGGGGAAGTGGAACAGCCGCGCGGTGGTGGTGGTGTGCGTGCCCTGACCGGACAATTCCGACAACGGCCCGACGCGGGTTTCGACCTCAGGCAGCAGGCTGTTGACCAGCGACGACTTGCCGACGCCGGACTGGCCGACGAACACGCTGATGCGCCCGTCGAGCTGCTTTTGCAGCTGTTCCATGCCATCGCCGTGGTGCGCCGAGACTTCCAGCACCGGATAACCCAGCGTGCGATACACCGCCAGCAACGCGTTCAGCGCCGGGGCGTTCTGCTCGTCGATCAGGTCGAATTTGTTCAGCAGCAAAAGCGGGCGGATGCCGGCATGTTCGGCGGCGACCAGATAGCGGTCGATCAGGTTGGCGTGAGGCTCGGGCAGCGGCGCGAACACGATGACGATCATGTCGACGTTGGCAGCAACCGGCTTGAGCTGGCCACGGCTGTCGGGGCGGCACAGTTCGGTGCTGCGCGGCAGTTGCGCGACGATCACGCCAATGCCCTGGTTGCCGGCCCGCCAGACTACTTTGTCGCCGGTGACCAGCGCTGGCAGGTTGGCGCGCAAGTGGCAGCGGAACACTTGGCCGGCGAGTTCGCCGTCAACAGCTTCG
>NZ_JH635998.1:1554982-1564506 GCF_000257605.1 Pseudomonas sp. R62 | reverse complement strand
AGTTCGCCGTCAACAGCTTCGACTTCGACCTGCACACCGAAGTGGGCGATCACCAGGCCGTGTTGCTCAGGGCCGAGGTCGCCGCCCTCGAGGGCCTCGACCGCCGAGGACTCGCGTTTGGCGGCGCGTGCGGCGCGCTCGCCCTGAATCTTTTCGATGCGCCAGTTTTGACGACGATTGAGTTGGCGTTTGGCCATGGGTGTTCCGTCTGAAGAATGCAGCGATTAGGTAAAACGGCCGCGAGTTTAGCACGCCCGGCCACCGGCCTAGGCTAAACTGCGCAGCATTGCCTAGGAGCCCGAATATGCAAAACCCGCAGAACCTGATCTGGATCGACCTGGAAATGACCGGTCTGGACCCGGACAACGATGTCATCATCGAAATGGCCACCATCGTCACCGACAGTGAGCTGAATACATTGGCCGAAGGCCCGGTGATCGCCATCCATCACAGCGACGAAGTGCTCGCGCGCATGGACGAATGGAACACCCGCACCCACGGCAATTCCGGCCTGACCCAGCGTGTACGCGACAGCCGCATCAGCATGGCTGAGGCAGAAGCTGAGACCATTGCCTTCCTGGAAAAGTGGGTGCCGAAGGGCAAATCGCCGATCTGCGGCAACAGCATCTGCCAGGACCGTCGCTTTCTTTATACCCACATGAAGGCGCTGGAAAGCTACTTCCACTACCGCAACCTCGACGTCTCGACGCTCAAGGAACTGGCCGCACGCTGGGCTCCGGACGTGCGCGACAGCTTCAAGAAGGGCAGCACGCATCTGGCGCTGGACGACATTCGCGAATCGATCGCCGAGTTGCAGCATTACCGCAAGCACTTCATCAAGTTCTGAGGCAGCGGCATCAGCCCTGACGCTTTCGCGAGCAGGCTCGCTCCCACATGGAATGCGCCTTAGGTGGACGCGAGCCTGCTTGCGAAAGGCGCGCCCTCTTCTGGTGCGGCGCTGAAATGGCTAGACTGCGCGCCTTCCTGCCTGGACTGCCATCATGTTGCTGATGCTCTATCTGATCGCCATTACCGCCGAAGCCATGACTGGCGCGCTGTCCGCCGGACGACGTGGCATGGACTGGTTCGGCGTGGTGCTGATCGCCTGCATCACCGCGCTCGGTGGCGGTTCGGTGCGCGACGTGTTGCTCGGGCACTACCCGCTGACCTGGGTCAAACATCCGGAATATCTGGTGCTGACCTCGGTGGCAGCGATGTTCACCGTATTCGCTGCGCGCTGGATGCGCCACCTGCGCTCGCTGTTTCTGGTGCTCGATGCAGTTGGACTGGTGGCATTTACTTTGATCGGTTGCATGACGGCGCTGGAAATGGGTCACGGCATGTTGGTGGCTTCCGTCAGCGGAGTCATCACCGGCGTTTTTGGCGGTATTCTTCGCGATATCTTCTGCAACGATATTCCCTTGATCTTTCGCCGCGAACTTTACGCCAGCGTCTCATTTGCTGCGGCGTGGTGCTACATGTTGTGTCTTTATCTCAATGTGCCAGGTGAACAAGCCATTCTGATCACTTTGTTTGGCGGATTCCTGTTGCGTCTGCTGGCCATTCGTTTCCATTGGGAAATGCCGAAGTTCGTTTATAACGACGAACACTGATAGATCGTGCGTTGTTGTCATTGAAGTTGATTAATGGCAAATATGTTGTTTGTGACTGGCGCGCGCATATTTCTTACACTTTTCACTTTGATCTTTGCTTGATGGGTATGTAGTTTTTTCGCTGACATATTTTCGATGTCAGTATCAAATTATATTCTTACAAAGGAGCTGCATTGTGAGTGAAAGCATGGATGTTACAGATAATCAAAATGACAATCCGCCCACTCTGGCGGGGCTGTCCAGTTTAAAAGTCAAGTTTGATGCCGGTAATAATACTCAAAGCAGGGCGCTTATCGCTAATGGCCGAATGCAGGTCAAAGTTCAAGTACTCGTTGCCGGAGTAGACGCCGACGGCAACGCAATGCATGTACCCGCAGATGTAATGGAAAGCATCCAGCTTATTCATTACGCGACCGGCAAGACCTTGCGCGATGGCTGGGTCGCGAGCGCAGTCCAAGGGCGGTTTACGCGTGAGGCACGTCCTGCACCTGACGCCGAAGACAGGCACGACGATGATCTTGAGAATGACAGCGTTCATCCACAGGTTCGTACGTTCTGGGTTTCCTCATCGAGCGCCGGAACGACTGAGATCGGTGCGCGCCTGTCCGTGAATGGCGAGACGATCCTCAGTAACGGAACCACGCCTGCCAGTGTTCATTACAGCAGCGTGACTGTAGAAGCGGAAACGCCTTCGACATATGGTGTAGACGGAGTATTTCGGTTGTACCAGACCAGGATTGGCAATGAGTCGCCCGGTAACCGTATCTGGAAGTACCATTTGGGACTGTACCCGGGTGGGAAGCAGATCCGGCTGGTCGATTGGATTGCAGAGGGGGCAGAAGAGGGGAAGGATTACGATTTTGCAGGTGGTAACCGGCTTAACGAAATAAAAACAAATTACATGGAATGCATTTTCGTGCGTCCCGAAAAATCCAGTATCGTCGTCTCTTTGCCTGACAGGGGGGATCCGTTTGCATACGCTTTTACCAGTGATGCGCAAACATGGAACTCGAAGCATTATCACGTAAATACTCAAAGCGACGGAGAGTTGACCATCGTCCAGGCTCTATCCGAATATTCGAAAAGCACCGGGCCACAAAAATATGGCGGCGTCCTCCACTTCATCGCCATCGATGAATATGGTACTGAGCATAAACTGGCAATCCGCGTGAATTTTCACGAGCGTAATCTATATCTTCAACGAGGCTAAGTTCGTTCACTGATGCAATGTCGGTGAATGTAGTAGATGTATATGCGTTTGGCATTTCGACTGCAGATAAGCTGCCATGTCGATGATCAGGCATATGCACGAAAGTGCTTTTCTGATGACTCGCGTTGGCCCTGCACTTTGTGTGGCCAGCGCACCCCCTCTCAAGGATGAGCGATCATGACTGGCAAACCGCCGAAGATCAAACCTGTATCTGTCCCAACCAAACCCTCCGATTCCAGCATCGATGTCTCCCACCGACCGTTGTCCTCGTCTTCGACAGTGGCACATTTGACTGTTGCACATCATCAGGAACCGCTGCATTCGCCATCTTCATCAGATCCGCTGGCGATAACGCCTGGCGTCAATGTGAGCACGACCACGACGTATTCCACATTCGACGAATTCCCAAGGTTTTCCGTGAACGATTCCCTGGAAAGCTACTGGATACCCTCGCAAGAGGGGCTCGATGAGTCCGTTGCGCTGGGTATAAAAACCTTGAAGCATCGCCAGTATGTTGCCGTGGCTGATAACCACATCGTGCAAGTGGTCCGAGACGCTGAGAGCGGTCTGCTTCGCGCCACGCATGCCAGAGAACTGCATCCTTCCGGTCCGCTGCTGAGGCCTGACAGCGAGGGCCGGTTGTGGCACCCGCTGGACGACCCTGAGTCGACCAACCCGCTTGCAACTGTCCATTCCGAACAAAAACGCGCGGCAGAGCTGCTTACCGGCGCGGAATATTCAATAGAAGATTTTTCTCCATTGATGATCAAACGCATGCTTGCTGTGAGCGGCATAGACACGATGATGGTGCACAGGTCCGAGATACATCCCACCTCGCTGGCATTGCTGCAGGACACAGCGAGGCGTTTTGCCCTCGATCAAAAGATTCAGCTGTTCATCACCCAGGTGCAACATTCCGATCCGACCGTGCGTGCGCAGGCCGATTCACAACTGCAGGCTTTGTTGCCGCCACGGGCAGATGATCTGAGCGAGCGCGTTATCGAACAACCCAGCGCCTTGCTGTTTGAGCAGAGTGAGCGGGCGTTCGAACTTGATTGCGATGCCAACACATTGCAGATGCGACGGATTTTTCCCGATCTGCCCAAGACAATCGCTCAGGCGTTGTGGCGAGAGGCCAGTGCCGCCGACCATACGCATTTGCGCCTGCAGCCGGGAATGCCGAGGCACATGGCAGAAAAGACGCTGGTGGCGCTACGCGAGGTGCGTCTCGCCAGGGCGTGCGCAGGAATCTATCTGGATTCGGTAGCCAGTCTGGACAGTGATCTGCTGGCGTTGCAGATGATCGGCCAGCTTGAACTGTGGCCGCGACAGATTCGTATCGAGGTTCGTCGGCAAGCGTCAGAGGGTGAGTTATTGAGTGCTATTGGCGATGCTCGGTCGCCAGTGCGTCACACGTTTATTCGTCAGCATGAAGGCTACCTTATCCAACTCAGCGGCGTCCCGTCACCCCAAGGTCGGACGGATCTGTATGCCGCCCTCTGGCTCCTTTTACTGCCCGGGCAGCGCCAGTTGCTCGGCGTAGCGCAGGGCGGTGGTGCGGCTCTGCGGCAGCTGGTACGTGCACAGCCATTGCCGTCGCGCCAACGCGTGAGCGAATTGCTGGGACTGGCACCGGTGCAGGTAACGGCTGTTCCGGCCAGCGCCCAATACGTGCAAGCGGGGCTGCGAGGCGGCGGCGATGTCAACCCGACGTCGACAAAATCCGTTGAAGAGCGTGTCCGTGATCTTTATCCGCAGCTTGCCGAACAAGAACTGGCCGTGTTCATTTCCGAGCGTCTGAAGTCGGACCCAACCAGGGTCTTGGCTCGCCTGGAGACAGAGTTGGCAACACTGCGCAATGAGTTGGCGATCTGGAGTGCGCAAGGATTGTCGACCCGCACGGATTCATCGCAGGGCGCACCGCAAACCGCAGAGCAACGGCTGGCTCGCGAGCGGTTCAGCGCAAAGCTGCAGGATATCTGGCAGCGCAAGTCGGTTTCGAGGTGGGGGTTCGGTGACTATCATTTTTCCCATCATGTCGATTTTTCCGCAGAGTTACCAAAGCTATCCGCCAGGTTCGACTACGTAACAGAGTTGATACTGACTGTGGAAAAGCCAGGCGCACGCATCGGCGCTTTTTTTGACAGTTTTCCCAATGTGCAATATTTGGTGGTCACTGGCATAAAAATGGAGGACTTTCCGTCAGGGATATTCCAGATGCGCCAGCTGCGTCAGCTTGTGCTGAACGATTGCTCGCTTGAATTATCTGAAGCCACGGCTGAAGGTTTGTCCAGGATCGAGACGCTCACTTTGTTGAATCTTGCCAACAACCCTCTCACAGTTGCTCCGCATGTAGGCTTCATGACAGATTTAACCGAGTTGATGCTATATAACGCAAATCTTTACAGCCTGCCCTCCGGTATAGACAGGCTTGGAGACCTTCGTGTCATGGCGTTACAGGGTAATAATATTTCGCACATAGGAGACGATCTGTTCGATATTCCGGATACGCAAGACCTATACGTTGGTTTATTGAATAATCCGCTGAGTAACGAGTCAATGCGGCGGATTAATCAGTATCTTGCGAATTCCAGTATGGACCGGAAGGTAGAAATCCAAACGGCCGAGGCAGTTTCAGACGTTGATTCCGAAAGTGATTCATCGGAAAGCGGATTTTCAACAGGTTCAGATAGCAACTAGGTGTTTTCGAAAGTAACGGGTCGATCACGCTGCTAACATGATTTGGCAAACATAAACTACTCGCTAACTCCCCTTCTGATTCGGTTTGAGTGAATTCGGAAGGGGTAACAGGCCATCTTGGGCAGAATCAAAGGGGTCGAAGGTTTAGTGTTGAAGTGCGTAACATTCAGATCGCATTTTTTGAAGTTGTTAGCATCTGTGTGAATTATTCATGATGATGTTGAAAGATTACTACTTCACAAAATGTCAAATGTCGCGACTTCTTATATTCAGGTTCGATGTTAATACTCTGCTGAGCCCTTAAGGGGTGAAATATATTAATCAGCTGAGGTGTTATCAAATGTTTAACGAGGAAGTAGGTATATCCCGTATAGAGGTAAAACTCGACACCACGAATCACGGTCAGCACAAAGTGCTTTATGCCAACGGTCGCATGCAGGTGCGTGTGTTGGTGCTTCTACACGGGATTGATAACAATGGCGACGGCGTATCGTTGCACGGACATCCCGCATTGCAGTCACTGCGGCTTATTGCCTATAACGGTGCTCGCCCATTGGAGGGAGAATGGAATGTATCAATTCAGGAAAATCGTTACGCTCACGAAATGTCGGGTGGGGCAACGCGGCTTACAGAAGTCCCGCGGGTCATTGACAACCGGATCAGCGACGCCGCAGATCCGGTACAGATTTTACAATTCTGGGTTTCGGCTTCCCGACCTGGAATCATGGAAGTGGCTGCCGAGATTTCCTTGAACGGCGCGGTATTGCGAAGTAATGGGGTTGGTTTCGACAGCAGTGTCACGCTGGAGGCGATTCCGCCGAAAGAGTACTCGTCGAGCAGCTTTTCGTTGAGCAAGTATGACAAGAAACAGAATCGGGGCCTGTATGAGTGGGTTCAGCACTATCATATTGGCCTGCGAGCGGATGGCAGGCAGGTTCACCTCCTTGACTGGTACAGCAGTGAAGTGAAACTTGATCCTTATGATTCCGAAGATGCGGTGCAGGTTTATGTGTCCGGGAATATTCCCGGTGAGCAAGGTAGTCGCAAAACCTTTTATGGATATATGGCGCCGATATATGGCCCGCAGGCAACATTTCGCAGTCCCCATGGCTACGTCACCGTACCTATCAACAAAGTGCCTGGACAGTTGACGCTCGTTCAGTATGTTTCCGCTGACCCGCAAGCGGCGCGGGAAAGTGATAGCGCCTTCGAATTTGCCGTGATCGATGAATTCGGTTCGGAACACCGGCTTAGTATCGATGGTGATAAAAAGCAGCTCACTTTTATTCTGGATCAATCCAAGCGGTCAATGAAGCGACTTGTCTGACTTCTTGTCTGGTCAGCGTACTTCGCTGGCCAGTGTTGACTGCCAAATCTGAGTCTGGAAATAAAAGGACGATTCAATAATGGAAAGTAATTTCTCTTCCTCTGTGCATTCGAACGCTTTCAACTTCGGTGAATTTGTTTCCGGAGGCGTTGATCCCCGTACGGGCATGTATACGTGTGCATTTTCGCTTGGCAAGTTGCACTCGGCAGATCTCAATGGTCCGGAGCTTGCACTTTCAGTGAGTTTCAATTCGCTCAATCAGGCGGATAGTGGTTTCGGCGTTGGCTGGTCTTTGACCCTGACCAATTATGACTTGCGCAGCAAAGTCATGACCTTGGCCAACGGTGAACGCTACAAGGCTGTCGAGACGTCTAGCGGCCTGAAGTTCAAGGAAATGAAACTGCAAACGGCAAAGGTGTCAGTCACTGGAGCAGGGCGCTATGAAGTTCGATACAAGGATGGTCGGCGGGAACTGCTCAAAGTGTTGGCCGGTACTCAGGTCGCTGTCGCGGAAAAAATAATCGCGGCGAACGGCGTGAGCATTACGCTGAAACATGAATTGTTCAACCAGTTTCCCCGTTTGGCCGAAGTCCGTGATGCCACGCGCTGCCTGTTGAAAATTTCCCGTTCGGCAGGTCAGGTGACGTTGTCGCGATATCCCGACACTACTTCGAGCTCCAACTTCAGGCTGATCTTGAAAAACAGTCGGGTAACGGCCATCGAGCTTCCGGTGGGTAAAGGTTGGGAACTCGAGTATGAAGTCATCGCTGGGGCCAGCTATGTTCATCGCATCGTCAACCCGCTGCGCGGGGTCGAAATCGTTCGCTACAAGCGGCACGGCCACCGCTTCATCAGCGGTGTGGAACAGACACTGCCGTTTGTTATCGCTCACGATGTCTACCCAGGGCGCGGCCAGCCCAGAGTGTGCAAGACATACACGTACTCCGACCATAACTTCCTTGGGCAGGGCCTCCTTCCAGCCAAGGATAGTGACCTGGATCCGCTCTATCTGGCGCCCGGCAACTACGTCTACACCTCGGAGGAGCACTTGCTGGTCAGCGGCAAAGTACATACCCGCATTAAACGCACCTACAACAAATTCCATCTGTTGGTGGCTGAGGTTACGACCTGTGGCGACGCGCAGATCGCCACTGCCACGGAGTATCACTGTTCCGTTACCAAGCCGTTCAGTGAGCAGGTGGCCCAGTTCCGCATGCCGAAAGTCCATACGGTGACGTACCTCGATCGGCGCACCCAACAGCAGCGTGTGGAAACCACGATCACCGAGTTCGATGGCGAAGGTAACTTGCTCAAGCAGGTTGAGCCCACTGGGGTGATGACTACGACGGAATACTATCCGGCCATTGGCGGGGATAACTGCCCGGAGGATCCGCTGGGCTTTTCCAGGTTCCCGAAAAAGAGGACGGTGAGTGCTGCCGCATCGGATGGTGCTTCGACAGTCACGTACTACGACTACGCTTTGCAACCGGCGCTTGAGGGTGCCGAACTGGCCTCTGTGTTACCGGTCGAGGAGCGTTTTTTCGAAGTGGTGGAGGGTGTAGAGGTGTTGCGTTCGAAAACCGCACGCAGCTATCTCAATACGCCGGAGAATCCACTCAAGCATGGAGCCACAAAAGAGCAAAGTGTCACCCTGAATGATAAAAAAACCGCTATCGAATTTTCCTATGAGCTTGAGGGTGACAGGCTGCGAGTCAGGTCCAGCACGCGCGGATTCGACGGCGCGCTGCAGACTAGTGAGAAGGTGCTGTCGACGCTGACCGGATTACAGGTCTCTGAAGTCGGTGTCGATGGCGAGCACATCGAATTTGAATACGATGCAATCGGCCGGGCAGTGGGCAAAACAGTTGCTGCCGGCACCCCCTATGCGGCCGCTACCCGGTGGGCCTATCTGGCCGCCAGCAAACAGCAGCCGGCGACAATGGTGACCACGGATCCTGCTGGCGGCGAGCAAAAAGTCGCCTATGACGGACTGGAACGGGTGATCACCGTTCAGGAAAAGGACTGCGACCATCCCGACAAGGACGGTCTCATTCAGACACGCACGCTTTATTCTGCCCTGCATGATTCAGTCGGTCACAAGGTGAAAGTGACGCTGACTGATTGGCGTGATGGCAAGCCTTATCCGGTCAGCACTCGCTATGAATTCGATTCCTGGGGCCAGGTCAGCAAGACGCTGCACGATGATGGGCGTATCGAACACAGCGAGGCGGATCCGGTGCTTCGCCAGCAAACCAATTGGTTCCAGGGCATGGGCAAGACGATCACCGTCGTCAATGATTTCGGTAAACCGCTGAGTGTCGAGAGCTTCAATCTGAAGAACAAGAGTCTGGGCAAAACCGTTTACACCTATGACGGTTATGGGCGCACAGCCAGCCAGACAGACCCTGTCGGCAACACCAGCCGATATGAGTACGACGTTTTTGACCGAATGACCCGCAATGTCCTGCCCGACGGCAGTAAGGTCGTGACCGAGTACGCCGAGCATAGTGATGAAGGGCTTGCGATCGACATCAAGGTCGGTGACAAAGTGCTGGGCCAGCAAACGTATGACGGTTTGGGGCGGTTGACCCAGAGTACTGTGGGTGGGCGAAAGTCCGAGGCTGGTTATGAAGCGGGCTTCACTCAGCCACAGTGGTACAAGAGTGCTGATGGC
>NZ_JH635998.1:1548053-1554274 GCF_000257605.1 Pseudomonas sp. R62 | reverse complement strand
CGAGGCTGGTTATGAAGCGGGCTTCACTCAGCCACAGTGGTACAAGAGTGCTGATGGCAAAAAAACCGAATTCACTTATTTGCGGGAACTGGGCGGTTTGCTGACTGAGCGCAAGGCAGAGGACTTGGTCACAACCATGACCTATGACCCCGTCAGTGGCAAACCCTTGACCTGTACCGAAAGCGGCAGGAGCCGCAGCTTTGCCTATCACCCTTCCGGGCGCTTGAAATCCGAAACGACGACCTTCGGCGCTGTCACGAAAGCAACGTCCAGTAACTGGTCCCTGCAGGGGCGACCGATCAGCCACGTTGATGTGCTCGGTACCGACAACAGATCTGAATACGATGAGTTCGGCCGCCTTCTATCCGCCTCGCAAGGCTTGCTGACAACCGAGTTCCACTACAACGCCCGGACGGGGATGCTGGAGTGGACGAAAACCGAAGACACCTCGATCAAGCGTCAGATGATCACCCGGTTCGCCTATGACGATATCGGTCGTGAAACCCGGCGTACATTCGAGATTCAGGGGCAGCCTGACCAGACCCTCGAATCGACTTACTCGCTGGCTGGCAAACTGGCGCAGAAAGTGTCCAGACGTGGCACTCAACTCTTACGTGATGAACAGTTCACCTACGACGTGCGCGGGCGCTTGATCCAGTACGACTGTGCTGGCACCCAAAAGCCCCGCGACCCGTATGGCAAGGAAATTATCCAGCAGACGTTCACCTTCGATGCGCTGGACAACCTTCTTGCCGTGCAGACGAAGTTCCCGCTGGGCGTGAATCTGACCACCTTCAGTTATGACAATCCCGATCCGGTACAGCTCAGTGCAGTCAAACATTCCCATGTCGACTATCCACCAGCAGTGACGCTGGAATACGACGCCAACGGCAGGATGATCAAGGACGACCAGGCGCGAACGCTGGCCTATGACGCGTTCGGACGTCTTGAGCAATTGTCCGACGCGGGGGGATCAGTGTTCCGTGGTTACCATTACGACGGTTTCGACGATCTGGTTGAACTGTCGCAACCTGATAAGGCGACTGTGCAGCGTTATTACCACGCAGGCCGGGTCGCCAATGAGGTCAGTGGTGAAAATTCATCCAGTGTCGTGCGTCACGGTGGCACGCTTGTGGGACAGCGGCAACTCGGTCTGAACGCCAGCGCGCAGCTGTTTGGCACCGATCAACAGCAAAGCGTGCTGGCAACACTGGGTAAGGAGCACCTCACCGATTGCGCCTACAGTCCTTATGGGCACCGTCCTGCCGACGGCGGATTGTTCAGCCTGGCGGGGTTCAACGGCGAACAGCTGGATCCGGTTACCGGGCTGTATCTGCTGGGCAACGGTTACCGGGCCTATAGCCCGACACTGATGCGTTTTCTTTCCCCCGATAGCATGAGTCCGTTCGGTGCGGGCGGATTGAATGCCTACAGTTATTGCCTGGGCGACCCGGTCAATCGGGTTGACCCTACCGGGCATGTCTCCTGGCAATCGATCCTGGGCATCGGCCTGAGTATTCTGGGGATTGTTGCCAGCGTGGTGACGATGGGTGCGGCAACCCCATGGGCAGTGACGGCACTGGGGCTGGCGGTTGCTTCGGGCCTGGCGGGTATTGCCAGCGAGGTGGTCAATGAACTCGCACCGGGTTCTCAAGCGGGCGAGATATTGGGCTGGATCAGTTTTGGTCTTGGGCTGGCTTCGGTGGGGGCAGGGCTGGCAGCTGGTGCCAAAGCGGGCATCAATGCTGGCAGGAAACTGGCTGGCGCCTTCAAGCAGGGCCTGAGTAGTAAAGGCTCCAAAGCAGCGGGTCAAGAGATGGCCCGAGGCATGATCAAGGGTAAGGGAAACAAGGCGGCGGCCAAGGCGAAGGCGAAGGCCAGCGCGGCCGTTCAGGAAGAGGCCGAGAAACCATGGTCACTCGTCAGGGTCGACCCCAAAAATAACGTTCTTGAGAAAAGGGGGCTTACGGGCTTGCTTGAAAAGGCCGAAACCTTCATGCAGCACATTGAGGCGGGTAACTCCCCGACGTCCTCTGCAGCGCTGATTCATGCCGAATACACGCCAATGTATGGTCCATCCGGCTCAGCATCTAAGTCGATGCATCTCTATCTGTCGCAAGGAGACCGAATATATATGACCGAAAACGCTAAGGAGAGGATCGCGGTCATCAAACAGCTGGGTGGTCATTTAAAGGAAAAAAAGAAAGGGTAAGCCTGGAACACGCAGCGAAACGATACAAAGCGAAAGCAGGAACACTCAAGGTCCGGCTACGACTTGAACATCGCGCTCGCCGGTTTCGCAAGCTCGCGGCGGGCGTGCCGTTCCAGTGCCCACTCGACATGTTCCCTGACCAACTCTGACGGATAATCCCGTCGCGCCTTCAATGCTTCCAGCACCGGAATCGTTGAAGGCGCATTTCCCAGTCCCACCGCCAGATTGCGCAACCAGCGCTCATACCCGGCGCGCCGCAATGGCGAACCTTCGGTGCTGTTTAGAAACTTCTCTTCATCCCACAAAAACAACTCGGCCAACTGTGCGTTATCCAGATTGTGCCGTGGCTTGAAATCGTTTTCCCCGGTCGGCCGGGCGAAACGGTTCCACGGGCAGACGATCTGGCAATCGTCGCAGCCAAACACGCGATTGCCAATCAACGGCCGCAACTCTTCGGGAATCGCGGTTTTCAGCTCGATGGTCAGATAGGAAATGCAGCGCCGCGCGTCCAGCACATAGGGGCCGACGAAGGCGTTGGTCGGGCAGATATCCAGACACGCAGTGCAACGGCCGCAATGTTCGCTGCTGTGCGGTTCATCCACCGGCAACGGCAGGTCGACGAACAACTCACTGAGGAAGAAATAGCTGCCGGCCTTGCGATTCAGTACAAGGGTGTTTTTGCCGATCCAGCCCAGCCCGGCTTGCTCGGCGATGGCTTTTTCCAGCACCGGTGCGCTGTCGACAAAGGCACGGAAACCGAACGGGCCGATCTCTGCCTGGATCCTGTCGGCCAATTGTTGAACACGTTTACGGATCAATTTGTGGTAATCGCGGCCCAAGGCATAACGCGACACGTAAGCCTTTTCCGGTTCAGCCAGGCGTTTGGCCATTTCGGTATCGCCCGGCAAGTAGTCCATGCGCAGGGAAACCACGCGCAACGTGCCCGGCACCAGCTCGTCGGGGTGCGAGCGTTTGCTGCCATGGGCGCCCATGTAGTCCATTTCGCCGTGATAGCCGGCCTCAAGCCAGCGTTGCAGATGCTGCTCGTGCTCGGCCAGGTCCAGACCGCTGATGCCGACTTGCTGGAAGCCCAGCTCGCGGCCCCAATCCTTGATCGATTGGGCGAGGGCGGGCAGGTCTGTGGTGATGGCGGACATGAGGCGAGAGAAACCGGAGCTGAGGTGCGTATAATTCTGCCAGACATCGGAGCCCGAAGACGCATGCCGCAGACGAAAGATGAATTACCCGACGCGCTGTACCGCACCGCGCAGGTGCGCGAACTCGACGCGCGGCTGATCGCCGCCGGCACGCCGGGCTTCGAATTGATGCAACGCGCCGCCCGCGCGACGTGGCGCGCACTGGTGCGCAAGTGGCCGGCAGCGAACGAACTGACGGTGCTCGCCGGGCACGGCAACAACGCTGGCGACGGTTATCTGGTGGCCGGGCTGGCGCTGCGGGCCGGTTGGACGGTGCGCGTTCTCGCCGTCGGCGATCCGCAGCGTTTGCAGGGCGATGCCTCACTGGCCCATGCCAAATCCGTAGCTGACGGTGTTGTGGTGCAAGGCTGGCAGGGGCAAAGCGAGCTGCGGGGTGTCGTCCTCGATGCCTTGCTCGGCACTGGCCTGAGCGGCGAAGTGCGTGAGCCCTATGCATCGGCGATCAAGGCGATCAACGCCTGCGGCTTGCCGGTAGCGGCGGTCGATATTCCGTCAGGGCTATGTGCCGATACCGGGCGTGAACTGGGCGTCGCGGTCCACGCCGATCTAACGGTGACATTCATTGCTATGAAGATCGGGCTGTTGACCGGCGACGCGGCGGATCATATCGGCGAACTGGTGTTCAACGACTTGCAAGCCACCGACGAAATTTTCAGTGACATTCCGGTCTGCGCTCAACGCCTGAGCGCCGCTAATCTTCCAGCACTTGCGCCGCGTGCGCCGACCTCGCACAAGGGGCGCTTTGGTCATGTGTTACTGATCGGCGGCGATCACGGTTTCGGCGGAGCGATTCTGCTCAGCACGGAAATGGCCTTGCGCGGCGGCGCGGGCATGGTTTCGCTGGCAACTCGCGCAGAGCATGTGCCGGCGGCGCTGACTCGGGTGCCGGAGGCGATGGCGCTCGGCACCTCGTCAGCCAATCAACTGATGGGTCTGCTGGAAAAGGTTTCGGTATTGGTGGTCGGGCCGGGCCTCGGTCAGGCCAGTTGGGGCCGTGCCCTGCTGTCGGCTGCCGCCAATGCACCATTGCCGCAGGTGTGGGACGCTGACGCGTTGAACCTGCTGGCCAGCGATTTTGTCCAGTTGCCCAAGGATTGCGTGATCACCCCGCATCCGGGTGAAGCGGCGCGCTTGCTTGGCATCAGTACCGCCGAGGTGCAGGCCGATCGCCCGGCCGCTGCTCTGGCGTTGAGCAAAAAGTATTCAGCGGTAGTGGTTCTGAAAGGTGCCGGCAGTCTGATCGCCCATCCAGACGGACGTCTGGCCCTCTGTCATCAGGGCCATCCGGCGATGGCCACGGGCGGGTTGGGTGATGTGCTGGCCGGTCTCACCGGCGCATTGCTGGCCCAAGGCATGGACGCGTTCGATGCGGCATGCCTGGCCGTCTGGCTGCACGCCAACGCGGGTATGCAACAAGGCAAATTCGGCCGTGGGCTGGCGGCCAGTGATCTGATTCCAGCCATTCGTCAGTTGTTGGAGGAGCAAGCACCGTGTCTGAAGTAACCCTGTACCTGGCCGATGAACAGGCGATGAGCGACTTTGGCGCACGGATCGCCCGCGTCACCCAGGGCCATGGCCTGATTTTTCTTGAAGGCAATCTGGGTATGGGCAAAACCACCCTGTCGCGGGGCATCATTCGCGGTTTGGGGCATGTTGGCGCGGTAAAGAGTCCGACCTTCACATTGGTCGAGCCCTACGAGATCGGCGACATTCGTGCCTTCCACTTCGACCTGTATCGCCTGGTCGATCCCGAGGAGCTGGAGTTTCTCGGCATCCGTGACTACTTCGAAGACGATGCCCTGTGCCTGATCGAGTGGCCCGATAAAGGTGCAGGCTTTTTGCCAAAGCCCGACCTGACCATTACCATTAGCCCGCAAGACAGCGGGCGTTCGCTGAAAATTTTAGCCCAGGGCTCGCGTGGCGAGGCCTGGTGTGCCGCTTTGGCATTGGAATCCAATTAAATGATGGGGTTTGGTATGCGCTTTCGCGCGTTGGTGGCTGCCGCTGGACTGATGTTGATGGCAGTAACCGTCAACGCTGTGGCCGATTCAAAGGTCAACAGCGTGCGCCTGTGGCGGGCGCCGGACAACACGCGACTGGTCTTTGACCTCAGCGGCCCGGTGCAGCACAGCGTTTTCACCCTGACCGCGCCGGACCGGCTGGTGATCGACATAAACGGCGCCACCCTCGGCGCGCCGTTGAACGTGCAGACCGCGAACACGCCGATCACTGCGATGCGCTCGGCCCAGCGCACCCCGACCGACCTGCGCGTGGTCATCGACCTGAAAAAAGCCGTCACTCCGAAAAGCTTCTCGCTGGCGCCGAACGCGCAGTACGGCAACCGTCTGGTGGTCGATCTGTTCGACAACCCGGCCGATGCCGCGCCGCCGCCGGCCCCGACACCTTCGGTGGCGACCGTGCCGGCAGTGCCGGTGACCCCGACCGAACCGGCGATCAAGCTGCCGCCAGCCCCGGCCGGCAAACGCGACATTATCGTGGTGATCGACGCCGGCCACGGTGGCGAAGACCCAGGCGCGTCCGGTTCGCGCGGCCAGCGTGAGAAAGACGTGGTACTGCAGATCGCTCGCGAGTTGCAGCGTCAGGTCAACGGCATGAAAGGCTTCCGCGCCGAGCTGACCCGTACCGGCGACTACTTCATTCCATTGCGCGGGCGTACCGAAATCGCCCGCAAGAAGGGCGCCGACCTGTTCGTCTCGATCCACGCCGACGCCGCGCCGTCCGCAGCCGCGTTCGGTGCGTCGGTGTTCGCCCTCTCTGATCGTGGCGCTACG
>NZ_JH635998.1:1546224-1548033 GCF_000257605.1 Pseudomonas sp. R62 | reverse complement strand
GATTGGCGGTGCCGGCAACGTCAGCCTCGACGACAAGGATCGTATGCTGGCGGGCGTGTTGCTCGACCTGTCGATGACTGCGTCGCTGACTTCCAGCCTCAACGTCGGGCAAAAGGTGCTGACCAACATCGGTCGCGTTACGCCGCTGCACAAACAGCGTGTGGAACAAGCCGGGTTCATGGTGCTGAAGTCGCCGGACATTCCGTCGATCCTGGTCGAAACCGGCTTCATCTCCAACGCCAACGAAGCGAACAAACTGTCCGCATCCAGCCACCAGCAAGCGCTGGCCCGTTCGATCAGCAGCGGCGTGCGCCAGTTCTTCCAGCAGAATCCGCCACCGGGCACTTACATTGCCTGGCTGCGTGATTCCGGCAAGATTGCCCAAGGTCCGCGCGACCACCGTGTCGGCCCGGGGGAAACCCTGGCGATGATCGGCGTGCGCTATCAGGTTTCGCCGGCCACCTTGCGCGCCGCCAACAATCTGAAAAGCGATGAGCTGAAAGTCGGTCAGCACCTGACCATTCCAGGCACCGAACTGGCGTCCAAAGAATGAACCAGGTAATGAACACGGCGCGCATCGAGCTGCTCAGCCCGCGGCTGGCGAACCAGATTGCCGCCGGTGAGGTGGTTGAGCGCCCGGCTTCGGTGATCAAGGAGTTGCTGGAAAACAGCCTCGACTCCGGCGCCAAGCGTATTGACGTCGATGTCGAGCAGGGCGGCGTCAAGCTGCTGCGCGTGCGCGATGACGGCAGCGGTATTTCCGCCGATGACCTGCCGCTGGCCTTGGCCCGTCACGCCACCAGCAAGATTCGCAACCTCGAAGACCTCGAACAGGTGATGAGCCTGGGTTTCCGTGGCGAGGCGCTGGCGTCGATCAGCTCCGTGGCGCGTCTGACCCTGACCTCGCGCACCCGCGATGCCGATCAGGCCTGGCAGGTCGAGACCGAAGGCCGGGACATGGCGCCGCGCGTGCAGCCGGCGGCGCATCCGGTCGGCACTTCGGTGGAAGTCCGCGATCTGTTCTTCAACACCCCGGCCCGGCGCAAATTTCTCAAGACCGAAAAAACCGAATTCGATCATCTGCAGGAAGTGATCAAGCGTCTGGCGCTGGCGCGCTTCGACGTGGCTTTTCATCTGCGCCACAACGGCAAGACCATCCTCAGCCTGCACGAGGCCCACGATGATGCAGCCCGCGCCCGGCGTGTGGCGGCGATCTGCGGTTCAGGTTTCCTTGAGCAGGCGCTGCCTATCGAGATCGAACGCAACGGCCTGCACCTGTGGGGCTGGGTCGGTTTGCCGACCTTCAACCGCAGTCAGGCGGACTTGCAGTATTTCTTCGTAAACGGCCGAGCAGTGCGCGACAAACTGGTAGCCCATGCGGTTCGTCAGGCTTATCGCGACGTGCTGTTCAATGGCCGGCACCCGACCTTCGCGCTGTTTTTCGAGGTCGATCCCGCAGCGGTAGACGTCAACGTCCACCCGACCAAACACGAAGTGCGTTTCCGTGACGGGCGCATGGTCCACGATTTCCTGTATGGCACGCTGCACCGTGCGCTGGGCGATGTGCGTCCGGAAGATCAACTGGCCGGTTCGGTGACCACGGCGATCGTTCGGCCGAGCGGGATCGAGGCGGGCGAATTCGGCCCACAGGGCGAGATGCGTCTGGCCGCCAATGCGCTGCTGGAGCAGCCGCAGGCGCAACCGGCGTTCAACACGTCATCCGGGGCCAGCGCTGGCGGCGCTTATCAGTATCAATACACGCCGCGTCCGCAATCGGCGCTGCCCGCTGCCGAGGCTCAAGCCGCTTAC
>NZ_JH635998.1:1542409-1546156 GCF_000257605.1 Pseudomonas sp. R62 | reverse complement strand
CGCCGCTCGGCTATGCACTGGCGCAGCTCAAGGGCATCTATATTTTGTCCGAGAATGCCCATGGTCTGGTGCTGGTGGACATGCATGCCGCCCACGAGCGGATCATGTACGAGCGCCTGAAAATCGCCATGGCCAGCGAAGGTCTAAGTGGCCAGCCGTTGCTGGTGCCGGAGTCGCTGGCCGTGAGTCAGCGCGAGGCCGATTGTGCTGAAGAACACGCCGCTTGGTTTCAGCGCCTTGGTTTTGAATTGCAGCGCCTGGGGCCGGAAACCCTGGCGATCCGGCAGATTCCCGCATTGCTCAAGCAGGCCGAAGCCAATCGACTGGTCGGCGACGTGCTTTCGGATTTGATGGAGTACGGCACCAGCGACCGTATCCAGGCGCACCTCAACGAATTGCTCGGCACCATGGCCTGCCACGGCGCGATCCGCGCCAACCGGCGTCTGGCCCTGCCGGAAATGAACGGCCTGCTGCGTGATATGGAAAACACTGAGCGCAGCGGTCAATGCAACCATGGCCGACCGACCTGGACCCAGCTGGGTCTGGACGATCTGGACAAACTGTTCCTGCGCGGTCGTTGATGAGCCAGCTTCCTCCAGCGATTTTCCTGATGGGCCCGACCGCTGCGGGCAAGACCGATCTGGCCATCGAGCTGACCAAAGTGCTGCCGTGCGAATTGATCAGTGTCGATTCCGCGCTGGTCTACCGCGGCATGGACATCGGCACGGCCAAGCCTTCGAAAGAGTTGCTGGCGCAATACCCGCACCGGCTGATCGACATCCTCGACCCCGCTGAAGCGTATTCAGCCGCCGATTTTCGTCGCGACGCGTTGCAGGCCATGGCCGAAATCACTGGGCGAGGAAAGATCCCGCTGCTGGTCGGCGGCACCATGCTCTATTACAAGGCTCTGGTCGAAGGTCTGGCGGACATGCCGGCGGCCGATCCCGAGGTCCGTACGCAGATCGAGGAAGAAGCTGCACGCCTCGGCTGGCAAGCCCTGCACGATCAACTGGCGCAAATCGATCCGGTGTCGGCGGCGCGCATTCATCCCAATGATCCGCAGCGCTTGAGTCGGGCACTTGAAGTGTATCGAGTCAGCGGGCAGAGCATGACCGCCCTGCGCGAGCAACAATCTGCGCAAAGTACTGAAGCAGCCGCTTCGGGACGCCAACAATTGCCCTATACTGTCGCGAACCTGGCCATTGCTCCGGCGAATCGTCAGGTTCTGCACCAGCGAATTGAACAAAGATTCACAAATATGTTGGAACAGGGATTCATCGACGAGGTCGTAGCCCTGCGTAAAAGAAGTGACCTGCATTCGGGGTTGCCGTCTATACGTGCGGTAGGCTACCGCCAAGTCTGGGATTACCTGGACGGCAAGCTGACATTGGCCCAGATGCAGGAGCGGGGCATCATCGCCACGCGCCAATTGGCCAAACGCCAGTTTACCTGGCTGCGCAGCTGGGACGATTTGCACTGGCTGGACAGTCTTGATTGCGACAATCTGCCACGCGCCTTGAAATACCTTGGGACCATCTCCATATTGAGCTGAGTCCTTGCAATTGCCGTCTATCCTTGGGGGTGTGACGGCCGAAGCCATCTGAATTTACCTGTTTTTATTATTGAATCCTTAAAGGAGTGCGGCACATGTCAAAAGGGCATTCGCTACAAGACCCTTACCTGAACACTTTACGTAAAGAGAAAGTCGGGGTTTCCATCTACCTGGTCAACGGTATCAAGCTGCAAGGGACGATCGAGTCGTTCGACCAGTTCGTGATCCTGCTGAAAAACACCGTAAGCCAGATGGTCTACAAACACGCTATCTCGACCGTCGTGCCGGTTCGTCCAATTCGTCTGCCTAGCGCAACCGAAAACGAACAGGGCGATGCCGATGCAGCGCCGGGTAACGCCTGATAGGAGTCTCCTTTGTTCTTTGAGCGCCACGGTGGTGGTGAACGAGTCATCCTCGTTCACTTGGATGGACAGGACCCTGAGGCGCGCGAAGATCCGCAGGAGTTTCAGGAGTTGGCAAATTCGGCTGGCGCCGAGACCGTCGCGTTTTTTAACGTGCCGCGTCATCGGCCAACCGCCAAATATCTGATCGGCAGCGGCAAGGTCGAGGAACTGCGCGACCTGGTCAAGGCTGAAGAAGCCGATCTGGTGATTTTCAATCACATCCTCACGCCCAGTCAGGAACGCAACCTCGAACGTGTTTTCGAGTGTCGCGTGATCGACCGCACCGGGCTGATTCTCGATATTTTCGCCCAACGCGCACGCACCCATGAGGGCAAGCTGCAGGTCGAACTGGCCCAGCTTGACCACATGAGCACGCGGCTGGTTCGCGGCTGGACTCACCTTGAACGTCAGGGTGGCGGTATCGGTATGCGCGGCCCGGGTGAAACCCAGCTGGAAACCGACCGCCGTCTGCTGCGGGTTCGCCTGCGTCAGATCAAGGGGCGGCTGGAGAAGGTGCGCAGTCAGCGCGAGCAGTCGCGCCGTGGCCGATCCCGTGCGGACATTCCTACCGTTTCGCTGGTGGGCTACACCAACGCGGGCAAATCGACACTCTTCAACAACGTGACGAAGTCCGAGGTGTACGCGGCCGATCAACTGTTCGCCACGCTCGACCCGACCCTGCGCCGGCTGGAGCTTGACGACCTCGGTCCGATCGTCCTCGCCGATACCGTGGGCTTCATTCGTCACCTGCCACACAAGCTGGTCGAGGCATTTCGGTCTACGCTCGAAGAGTCGAGCAATTCCGACCTGCTGCTGCACGTGATCGATGCGGCCGAACCGGATCGCATGTTGCAGATCGAGCAGGTGATGGTGGTGCTGGGCGAGATTGGTGCCCAGGACTTGCCGATCCTCGAGGTCTATAACAAACTCGATTTGCTCGAAGGCGTCGAGCCGCAGATCCAGCGTGATGCCGATGGCAAGCCGCAACGGGTCTGGCTCTCGGCGCGCGATGGCAGCGGTCTGGAATTGCTTGAACAGGCCATCGCCGAGTTGCTCGGCAGTGATCTGTTCGTCGGTACCTTGCGCTTGCCGCAACGCTTCGCTCGACTGCGTGCGCAGTTCTTCGAACTCGGTGCGGTGCAGAAAGAAGAATACGATGAAGAAGGTGTCAGCCTGCTGGCCGTTCGTTTGCCCCGGATCGAGTTGAATCGATTGGTAAGCCGCGAAGGATTGCAGCCGATGGAATTCATCGAGCAACACACTTTGCAATAAAAGCCTGACAAAGCGGTTGTGCCGCAACGGCAGGCATTCTGTAGCATTGGTCGGCGCGCCGTGGGTGCGTCTTTGCTTTATCAGATGGAGAGCGCTATGGCTTGGAATGAGCCGGGTGGCAACTCGAATAATCAGGATCCCTGGGGTGGCAAGCGCCGCAATAACGGCGACCGCAAGGGGCCACCGGATCTCGACGAGGCCTTCCGAAAGCTGCAGGAAAGCCTGAACGGGTTGTTCGGTGGTGGTAAGAAACGCGGTGATGACGGCGGCGGGTCGGGGCGCAGCAGTGGCGGCTTCGGCGGTCTGCTCGGCATCGGCCTGGTCGTGCTCGCGGCTGTCTGGCTGTACAGCGCGGTCTACGTGGTGGACGAGCAGGAGCAAGCCGTGGTGCTGCGCTTCGGCAAGTACTACGAGACTGTCGGCCCGGGTCTGAACATCTACTTCCCGCCGATCGACAAGAAGTACATGGAGAACGTGACGCGTGAGCGTGCGTACACCAAGCAGGGCCAGATGTTGACT
>NZ_JH635998.1:1536569-1541644 GCF_000257605.1 Pseudomonas sp. R62 | reverse complement strand
AGTACAAGATCAGCAACCTGCAGGACTTCGTGCTGAACGTCGATCAGCCGGAAATCAGCCTGCAGCACGCGACTGAAAGTGCGCTGCGTCACGTGGTCGGTTCCACCGCCATGGATCAGGTGCTGACCGAAGGTCGTGAATTGATGGCCAGCGAAATCAAGGAGCGTCTGCAACGTTTCCTCGATACCTATCGCACCGGTATCACCGTCACCCAGGTCAACGTACAGAGCGCAGCGGCACCGCGTGAAGTACAGGAAGCCTTCGATGACGTGATCCGCGCCCGTGAAGACGAGCAGCGTTCGCGCAACCAGGCTGAAACCTACGCCAACGGCGTTGTGCCGGAAGCCCGTGGTCAGGCCCAGCGCATCATCGAAGATGCCAACGGTTATCGCGACGAGACCATCTCGCGCGCCAAGGGTGAGGCCGATCGCTTCACCAAACTGGTCGCCGAGTATCGCAAGGCACCTGAAGTCACCCGCGAGCGTCTGTACCTGGACACCATGCAGGAAGTCTTCAGCAATACCAGCAAGGTCCTCGTGACCGGCAACAAGAACGGCCAGAGCAATCTGCTCTACCTGCCGTTGGACAAGATGATCCAGAACAGTTCGGGTAATGCACCGGTGACCGGTTCGGCCGCCAGCAACAACACGGACGTCACGCCGCATGTCACCGACGTGCCGCAGACGCGTACAAGGGAGACCCGCTGATGAGCAATAAATCGCTGATCGCCCTGATCGTTGGCGTCGTTGTGGTACTGGTGGGCTGGAATTGCTTCTACATCGTCGCTCAGACCGAGCGCGCGGTGCTGCTGCAATTCGGTCGTGTGGTTCAGGCCGATGTCCAGCCGGGTCTGCATGTGAAGGTGCCTTACGTCAACCAGGTGCGCAAATTCGACGCGCGTCTGCTGACGCTGGATGCACCGACGCAGCGCTTCCTGACTCTGGAAAAGAAAGCCGTGATGGTCGATGCCTACGCCAAGTGGCGGGTGAAAGATGCCGAGCGCTTCTACACCGCGACTTCGGGTCTGAAGCAGATCGCCGACGAGCGTCTGTCCCGTCGTCTCGAATCGGGCCTGCGTGACCAGTTCGGCAAGCGCACCCTGCACGAAGTGGTGTCGGGTGAGCGTGATGCGCTGATGGCTGACATCACTGCGTCGCTGAACAAGATGGCGGAAAAAGAGCTGGGCATCGAAGTGGTCGATGTCCGGGTCAAGGCCATCGATCTGCCGAAGGAAGTGAACCGCAGCGTGTTCGAGCGTATGAGCACCGAGCGGGAGCGTGAAGCTCGCGAGCACCGCGCCAAGGGTAACGAGCTGGCCGAAGGCATCCGTGCCGACGCCGATCGTCAACGCCGCGTGCTGCTGGCTGAAGCCTATCGTGAATCCGAAGAGGTTCGCGGTGACGGTGACGCCCAGGCTGCTGCGATCTACTCCAAGGCCTACGGCCAGGACCAGGAGTTCTACGGTTTCTACCGTAGCCTGCGTGCCTACCGTGAAAGCTTCGCGAACAAATCCGACGTCCTGGTCCTCGACCCAAGCAGCGACTTCTTCCGTTATCTGGAAAAAGCCAAACCTTGATACGACGTTGACCTGAATCAGTCCGCCCGGCGGCTAAAACCTCGGGCGGGGTGATCCTTTCGGAAAACGTGTGTATGATGCGGCAGCCGGGAAATTCCCGGCTTTTTTGCGTCTGCACGTTTGATTGCTGTTTTTGTTGCAGACATCGGGTTTGAATAGCCCGGGCGTTTTTCGAGGAAAGTGATGGGCGAAGCCGCCAGCCGGCCTTTCGCTGCGTCGTTCATGCGCGTGCGTTTTGAACGCCCCGGTCATTTTCTGCTTCACTCAAGGCTCGCCTAGTGCTGGCCGCCCGGATCAAAGGGGAATGGCGTAATGGCAACGGTAGACCGCTGGCTGCTGCCAGATGGCATCGAAGAAGTACTGCCACCGGAGGCGGCGCGCATTGAAGTCGCGCGTCGTCAGGTGTTGGATCTGTTCCAGAGCTGGGGTTACGAGTTCGTCGTGACTCCCCATATCGAGTACCTGGAATCCCTGCTGACCGGCGCGGGCCAGGACCTGGATCTGCGTACCTTCAAGGTCATCGACCCGCAATCGGGCCGGCAGATGGGTTTCCGCGCCGACATCACGCCGCAAGTGGCGCGCATCGATGCGCACACCCTGCGTCGCGAAGGCCCGAGTCGTCTGTGCTACGCCGGCAGCGTCCTGCATGCCCAGCCGCGTGCATTGTCGTCCTCGCGCAGCCCGATCCAGCTGGGCGCCGAGCTGTACGGCGACGCCAGCCCGAGCAGCGATGTCGAAGTCATCAGCCTGATGCTGGCCATGCTGCAGCTGGCCGATGTGCCGGACGTGCACATGGACCTCGGCCATGTCGGCATCTACCGTGGTCTGGCGCGCGCCGCCGGTCTGTCTGGTGAAGTTGAACAGCAGTTGTTCGATGCCCTGCAGCGCAAGGCCATCGATGAAGTGATTACCCTGACCGAAGGCCTGCCGGCCGATCTGTCGGGCATGCTCCGCGCACTGGTTGATCTGTGTGGCGGCCGTGAAGTGTTGAGCGCTGCGCGCGAGCGTCTGGCCAATGCGCCGGCGCCGGTGCTGGCGGCGCTGGAAGATCTGCTGGCGATCGCCGAGCGTCTTTCCGTGCGCTTCCCGCAGCTGCCGCTGTATTTCGACCTCGGCGAGTTGCGCGGCTACCACTACCACACCGGTGTGGTGTTCGCGGTGTTCGTGCCGGGCGTTGGCCAGTCCATCGCTCAGGGCGGTCGTTACGATGACATCGGTGCCGACTTCGGTCGCGCCCGTCCGGCGACTGGTTTCTCTACCGATTTGAAAACCCTGGTGACCCTGGGGCGTGCTGAGATCGAGCTACCGTCTGGCGGTATCTGGATGCCTGACAGTACGGATGCGGCACTCTGGCAGCAGGTTTGCCAGTTGCGCAGTGAGGGTCAGCGTGTCGTTCAGGCCTTGCCTGGACAACCTTTGGCCGCCGCCCGTGATGCGGACTGCGACCGGCAATTGATTCAGCAGAACGGGCTTTGGCAAGTATCGCCACTGGCTTCTTGAGTTTTCCTGCCGGCCATCGCCGGCACCAAGTTTGCGCGAATGAGGACAAGTGTTATGGGTAAGAATGTCGTAGTCCTGGGCACCCAGTGGGGTGATGAGGGCAAAGGCAAGATCGTTGATCTGCTGACCGAACATGCTGCCGCCGTAGTGCGCTACCAGGGTGGCCACAACGCGGGTCACACGCTGGTGATCGACGGCGAGAAAACCGTCTTGCACCTGATTCCGTCGGGCGTGCTGCGCGAAGGCGTGCAATGCCTGATCGGCAACGGCGTGGTGGTTGCACCTGACGCCCTGCTGCGCGAGATCACCAAGCTGGAAGAGAAAGGCGTACCGGTGCGCGAGCGCCTGCGTATCAGCCCGTCCTGCCCGCTGATCCTGTCCTTCCACGTCGCGCTGGACCAGGCCCGTGAAAAGGCCCGTGGCGAGCTGAAGATCGGTACCACCGGTCGCGGCATCGGCCCGGCTTACGAAGACAAGGTTGCCCGTCGTGGCCTGCGTGTCGGCGACCTGCTGAACATGCCACGCTTCGAAGACAAGCTGCGTGAACTGGTGGATTACCACAACTTCATGCTGGTCGGTTACTACAAAGAGCCAGCCATCGAGTTCGAAAAGACCCTGGCCGAGTGCAAGGAATACGCTGAGCTGCTCAAGCCGCTGATGCTCGACGTGACCGCTGAGCTGCACGACCTGCGTCGTGCCGGCAAGGACATCATGTTTGAAGGCGCGCAAGGTTCTTTGCTCGACATCGACCACGGCACCTACCCGTACGTGACCAGCTCCAACACCACCGCTGGCGGCGTGGCGACTGGTTCGGGCGTGGGTCCGATGTTCCTCGACTACATCCTGGGCATCACCAAGGCTTACACCACTCGCGTCGGTTCCGGCCCGTTCCCGACCGAGCTGTTTGACGAAGTCGGTGCGCACCTGGCCAAGCAGGGTCACGAGTTCGGCGCTACCACCGGCCGTGCCCGTCGCTGCGGCTGGTTTGACGCCGTCATCCTGCGTCGCGCTATCGACGTGAACAGCATCTCGGGCATCTGCCTGACCAAGCTGGACGTGCTTGACGGTCTGGAAACCATCAACATCTGCGTCGGCTACAAGGACGCGCAGGGCAATGCTGTTGCCCCGACCGATGCTGACAGCTACGTCGGCCTGCAGCCGGTGTACGAAGAAGTTCCGGGCTGGAGCGAATCGACCGTGGGCGCCAAGACCCTGGAAGAGCTGCCGGCCAATGCTCGTGCCTACATCAAACGCGTTGAAGAGTTGATCGGCGCGCCGATCGACATTATTTCGACGGGCCCGGACCGCAACGAAACCATCGTTCTGCGTCATCCGTTCGCTTGATAAGTCGTTGATGTAAAAAACAAAGGCCCCTTAATCGGGGCCTTTGTCGTTTATGCCTGTTGGACGGCATGACCTTTGCTGTGAATCTGTCTACAAGAGTGCCATCAAATTAATGGCGTCAGAAGTAGAGGGATTTAAAGTGTCAGCCGTTCTCTCACTGTTACAAAGCCGTTTGTTGCGGCCGGTGTTCGTTACCCTTGGTATCGCCCTTTTGGTGCAGGTGTTGGTGGCGGTTGCCCTGACGCGGAGCACGGTGACCGCGCTGGAAGCCGATCTGGCCGTGCGCCTGGGTGCCGACAGCCAGAAACTCTCCGGTGAGCTGGAGCAGGCGGGGCGTGAAGTCACTTCAAGTCTTGATGCGTTATCGGCCAGCACTCGTCAGCGCCTCACGGCTGGCCTGTCCACACGCCTCAAAGAAGAGCAGGCGCAACTGCGGGCGACGCTGGAAAAGGATCTGAAGGATTCGGCCAACGACATGGCGCAGTTGCTTGCATCCGTAGCGCCGCGTGCGATGTGGGACAGCGACGTGCCGACGCTCTCGGAGTTCGCTCGTCGCGCCCAGCGCAATCCCAACGTGCTGTTCGTGGTGTATGACGACGCCACCGGCCAGCATCTGACCCGTTATCTCAACCGTGAAAATCCGATCAACAAGGCC
>NZ_JH635998.1:1519795-1535859 GCF_000257605.1 Pseudomonas sp. R62 | reverse complement strand
GTGAAAATCCGATCAACAAGGCCTTGCTGGAAAAAGGTCAGGGCGAGCGTGCGCTGGATAAAGTGCTGGATGCGGCGAAAAACGATCCTTCGGTTTACTACCTCGAAGCCTCGATCAATCCCAATGGCGTGGAGATCGGCAAAGTGCTGATGGGTGTGTCCACGGCCTCGGTGGAAACCGATCTGGCCGAGCTCGACAAGCGCTTCCTTGCGCTGATTGCCAGCAGCGATCAACTGGTCGGCGACAGCCTCAAAGGCGCAGCGGCGGACAGCGCCAAGGCAATGCAGGCGCGCCTGCAATCGGCGCAAGCCACCGCTGGCGAAATGAAAGCCAACACCGCACAAACCGTTCAAGACGCTGCCGCGACACTGCGCTGGCGTATCGGCCTTGGCTTGGCACTGGTCGGTTGCGGCGTGCTGCTGTTGCTGGCCGTGGTGCTCGGTCATCGAGTGGTCAATCGTCTGAAAATGCTCAATGCGGCGATGGACGATCTGGCAGCGGGCGAGGGCGATCTGACCAAGCGTGTGCAGATCAACAGCAAGGATGAAATCGGCGACATGGCTTCGGCGGTCAATCGCTTTGTGGATAAATTGCAGCCGATCGTACGCGAGGCGGGCGATGTCGCTCAGCGCACTGGCGTGGAAATCGGCGCGATGACTTTGCGCAACGCTGGCGCCGATGCGGCTGCCGGAATGCAGCGCGATGAAGTTGCAGAAAGCCTTCGCGCGCTGTCGCAAATGGCAGACGAGGCGCAGTCGGAAAGTCAGGCAATGCAGGCGGCGCTCAAGCAGGTTGTCGATATTCGTCAGGCCACCGATGAGAACACTCGTACTTCCGCCAAGGTCGGTAGCCTGATCGAAGCGCTGGCCGGGCAGGTCGATACCGGGGCGAAGGTTATCGAGCGACTGGCGCAGCAGAGCGAGCAGATCGAGGTGGTGTTGACGGTGATTCACGGCATCGCCGAACAGACTAACCTGCTGGCATTGAACGCTGCGATCGAGGCGGCGCGCGCCGGTGAAACCGGGCGTGGGTTTGCCGTGGTGGCGGATGAAGTGCGTGCACTGGCGAGCAAAACGCAGAGCTCGACGGGCGATATTCAAGCGCACATCGTTGCTCTGCAACAGGGCGCACGTGAGGCGGTTGAGGCGATTGGTCAGGCCGGACGGCAGGCCAGCGAAGGTTTGCTGGTCTTGCGCGACAGTGCGCGGTTGCAGCAGTCGGTGCAGGCTTCGGTTGAGCAGGTGCACGCGGCGATCGGTCTGGCGACGCAAGCAGCAGCGCATCAGGCGCAGGGTGCACAGGCAGTGCGTGGGCGCGTCGAAACGATTCATGCACAGGCCGAGAAAGCGGCGCAGGCAGTGGTGGAAACCACGGCCAGTGGCAAGGTGCTGGATGGTCTGGCGGCGCAATTGAAAGCCAGCCTGGGACAATTCCGCGCTTAAGATCAAAAGATCGCAGCCTGCGGCAGCTCCTACAGGGAAACGCAAATTCCGATGTAGGAGCTGCCGAAGGCTGCGATCTTTTAGCGGCTGAGATACATCCGCGTCGTCAGCAGATAAACCGGCAACCCCGAGACCACAATCAACAACGCCGCATAAGGCGCCGCCGCCGCAAACTCGACATTCGCCGTGTGCGCCCAGACTTCGGTCGCCAATGTATTGAGTCCGGTTGGGCTGAGCAGCAACGTTGCCGTCAATTCCTTCATCGCATCAAGAAATACCAGCGCAAACGCTGCGCCCAGTGCCGGGAAAATGATCGGCAAGGTCACCCGGCAAAACGCGGTGAACGACGATGCGCCCAAGGTCCGCGCGGCTTCTTCCAGCTGCGGTGCAGCCTTGTTCAGCGCAGTACGGATCGGCGCCTGCGCCAATGGCAGGAACAGCAGCGCATAGGCGATCAGCAGCAAGCCCGACGTCTGATACAGCACCGGCACGTAATGCAGGGCGAAATACACCAGCGTCAACGCAATCACCAGGCCCGGCAGCGCGTGCAGCAGATAAGGCAGGCGTTCGGCCCAGATTGCCAATTGGCCTTTATAGCGCACCACCAGCAGTCCGACCGGAACGGCCAGCACCAGACACAGCGCCGCGCCGCCCAACGACAGTGCCAGCGAAGACAGCAGCGCCTCAGTGATCGCAGCTACGGGGAACGCCGCCGATGAGCCGACCGCCAGCCAGTAGGCCAACATGCCCAGCGGAACGCCGCTGCCGATAATCGCCAGCAACAGGCAATACAACTGACCGAGCGCCGCCCACGGTCCAAGCTTTACCTGTTCAGCTTGCCGCGCCGCGCCCTGGCCGGTGCGCACATGCCGGCCCTTGCCACGCACGCGCAGCTCCAGCCACAACAGCAGCAGACACAGCGCCAGCAATACCGCCGAAAGCATCGCGGCGTTGGCATTGCTGAATTCCAGTTCGAATTGCTGGTAGATCGCCGTGGTGAAGGTTTGCAGGCCAATGATCGACAGCGCGCCGAATTCCACCAGCATGTGCAGGGCAATCAGCAGCGAACCGGCCAGCAGCGATGGCCACAGCAGCGGCAGGGTGACGCGGAAAAACACGCCCCAGCGATTCTGTCCCAACGTGCGGGCGGATTCTTCGAGGGAGGGATCGAGATTGCGCAGGGTCGCCGCAACTGGCAGGAAGATCAGCGGATACTTCGACAGGCTCATCACCAGAATCGCCCCGCCGAGGCCTTCGAATTGCGCGCTGAGCGAGACCCAGGTGAAGCTGCTGACAAACGCCGGCACCGCAAACGGCAGGCACAGGATCACGCCCCATAGCCGCCGCCCCGGCAGATTGCTGCGCTCCAGCAGCCATGCCAGCGACAGACCTATCACGGCGCAGGTAACCGTCACGCCGACCATCAGTGCCAAGGTGTTGCGCAACAGGCCGAACACATACGGGCGCCACAGCAAATGCAGCGCCTCGGCCCAGCCGGCCTGCCAGGCTTTCAGTCCAACATAGGCTAGTGGCAGCAGGCTCATGACCACCAGTAGCAATACCGGCAGCACCAGCCAGATCGACGGCCGTTTGCGTCGTGGCACGTAACCCCCGCGCGCGGCGGGGGCCGATAACGATGCTGCCATCAGTTCAAGCCAACTTCGCGTTCCAGTTCCAGCGCTTCTTCAGCGTTGCCCAGATCCGCCGGAGTGACGTTCGGCGCTTCCAGTTCGCTGAACGGCTTGAGGCCGCGATCCGATTCCATGCCTTTGTGCAGCGGGTATTCGGCGGTGGTCTGAGTGATCACCCGCTGACCTTCTTCGCTGGCCATGAAGGCGAGGAATTGCTGGGCTTCTTTTGGATGTTTGCTGGATTTCAGCACGGCAGCGCTGGACACGGTGATCAGGCCGCCAGCGTCGCCGCCGGTGAAATAATGCAGCTTGGAGTCGAGCTTGCCTTTCTCGCGTTGCAGGGCGAACCAGTAGTAGTTGTTCACCAGTACGGTAGCGACTTCGCCGTTTTCCACAGCTTTGAGTGCGACCATGTTGTTGCTGTAGGTCTTGCCGAACGCGCGCAGGCCGGTCAGCCATTCTTCGGCGGCGTCACGACCGTGCAGCTTGATGATTGCTACGGCCTGTTCCTGGAAGGCGCCACTGGTCGGAACGAAGCCGACCTTGCCTTGCCACTGCGGCTCGGAGAATTCCATCACCGATTTCGGCAGGTCTTTTTCATCGATCAGTTTCGGGTTGAACGCGACCACGCGTACGCGGGCGGTGACGCCGATCCAGGTACCGTTGGCGGCGACGTATTTTTCCGGCAAAACCGCTAGGGTGGCGTCATCGGCCTTGGCCAGCAGACCCTGTTCGCCGAGGTTATTCAGCGGCGGCGACTCTTCGGTGTAGATCACGTCGGCGGGCGAGCGGTCGCCTTCTTCGATGATCTGGCTCGCGAGCTGGTTGCTGCTGCCTTTGCGCACGTTGACGTGGATGCCAGTCTTGGCTTCGAAAGCCTTGGCAATCGCGTCGCCGACCTCCTTGTGCTGGCCGTTGTAGAGAGTCAGGGAAACCGCATCGGCAGCCTGGGTGAGGGGAGTGGCGAGTGCCAGGCCGAGGAGGGTGAAGGTCAGGCCTCGGCGCAGGGTATTTCGAAACGTCATTCGCAGGGTTCCTCACTGTCGCATTGCAAAAACTTGCAACAATGATAAACGATATTGTTTCTCAAGTGCGCCTTGTGGGGCGACTAGCGATCCTGTAGAGATGGCGAAATTCAGGAAGCCAGAAACGCAAAAACCCGCTTTCGCGGGTTTTTGTGAAATCCAAGGCCTGAACCTTGAATTTGAATTGGTGCCCAGAAGAAGACTCGAACTTCCACGACCGTAAGGTCACCAGCACCTGAAGCTGGCGTGTCTACCAATTTCACCATCTGGGCAATCATCGCAAGCGTTGCCGCTGTTGATGTGGCGCACTATACGGAGGCCTTTTTGATCTGTAAACCCCTGATTTGGTTTTAATAAATCAGTGTGAGCAAAAGCTTTCCCGCAAATGCAAAAAACCCGCTTTCGCGGGTTTTGTGTGAGTGTTGAAACTGATCTAGTCTCAAACTCGAAATTGGTGCCCAGGAGAAGACTCGAACTTCCACGACCGTAAGGTCACCAGCACCTGAAGCTGGCGTGTCTACCAATTTCACCACCTGGGCATCATCGAAAGCGCTTGTGCGTCGTCGATGGCGCGCACTATACGGAGCGTCTTTTTAACTGTAAACCCCTGCCGCAGAAAAAACTGAATTTTTTACCAGCGGCGTTCAAAACGGTGTCGGAGCGTCGATACAAGGCCTTGCACAGCCTTATAGAAGCGGAAATTTCCCGTTTCCCGGCGCCTATGCCAAACTAACCCGTATATAGACAAGGTGAAAACTCTCTAATGGCCGATTGGCAGTCCCTCGATCCCGAGGCCGCTCGTGAAGCGGAAAAATACGAAAACCCTATTCCCAGCCGCGAACTGATCCTGGCGCACCTCGCCGATCGGGGTTCGCCTGCTGCCCGCGAGCAACTGGTCGAAGAGTTTGGTCTGACCACAGAAGACCAGATCGAGGCCCTGCGCCGCCGCTTGCGCGCCATGGAGCGCGACGCTCAACTGATCTACACCCGCCGTGGCACTTACGCGCCGGTCGACAAGCTCGACCTGATCCTCGGCCGCATCAGTGGTCACCGTGACGGTTTCGGCTTCCTGGTGCCGGACGACGGCAGCGACGATCTGTTCATGAGCCCGGCGCAAATGCGTCTGGTGTTCGACGGTGACCGTGCGCTGGCCCGGGTTTCCGGTCTCGACCGTCGTGGTCGCCGTGAAGGCGTGATCGTCGAGGTGGTATCCCGCGCTCACGAAACCATCGTCGGCCGCTACTTCGAAGAAGGCGGCATCGGTTTCGTCGTTGCCGACAATCCGAAGATCCAGCAGGAAGTGCTGGTTACCCCGGGCCGCAACGCCAATGCGCAGATCGGTCAGTTCGTCGAGGTGAAAATCACCCACTGGCCAACGCCGCGCTTCCAGCCGCAAGGCGATGTGGTCGAAGTGGTCGGCAACTACATGGCGCCGGGCATGGAAATCGATGTTGCCCTGCGCACTTACGACATTCCGCACGTCTGGCCTGAAGCGGTTGTGAAAGAAGCCGCCAAGCTCAAGCCGGAAGTTGAAGAAAAAGACAAAGAGAAGCGCATCGACTTGCGCCATCTGCCGTTCGTCACCATCGACGGCGAAGATGCTCGCGACTTCGACGATGCTGTTTATTGCGAAGCCAAACCGGGCAAGTTGCGTCTGTTCTCCGGTGGCTGGAAGTTGTACGTGGCGATTGCCGACGTTTCCAGTTACGTGAAGATCGGCTCGGCGCTGGATAACGAAGCTCAGGTTCGCGGCAACTCGGTGTATTTCCCCGAGCGCGTGATTCCGATGCTGCCCGAGCAACTGTCCAACGGCCTGTGCTCGCTGAACCCGCAAGTCGATCGTCTGGCCATGGTTTGCGAGATGACTATCTCCAAGTCCGGCGAAATGACCGACTACTGCTTCTATGAGGCGGTGATCCATTCCCACGCTCGTCTGACCTACAACAAGGTCAGCGCGATGCTGGAAACGCCGAAGGCTACCGAAGCGCGCAAACTGCGCGGCGAGTACACCGACGTCGTGCCGCACCTCAAACAGCTCTACGCGTTGTACAAGGTGTTGCTGGCCGCCCGTCACGTACGTGGCGCGATCGATTTTGAAACCCAGGAAACCCGGATCATCTTCGGCTCCGAGCGCAAGATCGCCGAAATCCGTCCGACCGTGCGCAACGATGCGCACAAGCTGATCGAGGAGTGCATGCTGGCCGCCAACGTGGCCACTGCCGAATTCCTCAAGAAGCACGAAATTCCTGCGCTGTATCGTGTTCACGCCGGTCCGCCGCCAGAGCGTCTGGAAAAACTGCGCGCGTTCCTCGGTGAGCTCGGCCTGTCCCTGCACAAAGGCAAGGACGGTCCGTCGCCGAAGGATTATCAGGCTTTGCTCGCGAGCATCAAGGATCGTCCGGATTTCCACCTGATCCAGACTGTGATGCTGCGCTCATTGAGCCAAGCGGTGTACAGCGCTGAAAACGACGGGCACTTCGGCCTGAATTACGAAGCCTATACCCACTTCACCTCGCCGATCCGTCGTTATCCGGACCTGCTAACGCACCGTGCGATCCGCAGCGTGATCCATTCGAAACAAGACACCCCGCACGTTCGTCGTGCCGGGGCGATGACCATTCCGAAAGCGCGTATCTATCCGTACGACGAAGCGGCGCTGGAGCAGCTTGGCGAGCAGTGCTCGATGAGCGAGCGCCGTGCCGACGAAGCGACCCGCGACGTGGTGAACTGGCTCAAGTGCGAGTTCATGAAGGATCGCGTTGGCGAGTCGTTCCCGGGCGTGATCACCGCAGTGACCGGTTTTGGTCTGTTCGTCGAACTGACCGATATCTACGTCGAAGGCCTGGTGCACGTCACCGCATTGCCGGGCGATTACTACCACTTCGATCCTGTGCATCACCGCTTGGCGGGCGAGCGCACCGGTCGCAGTTTCCGTCTTGGCGACACCGTTGAAGTACGCGTCATGCGCGTCGACCTCGATGAGCGCAAGATCGACTTCGAGATGGCTGAGAAAACCATCAGCGCGCCGATTGGTCGCAAGAAACGTGGCACCGAAACCGCTGCGCCTGCTGCCAAGGCTGCGCAAGAAAAGGCTCCAGCGAAAACCGCCAGCCGTCGTCCGGCCAAGGAAAAGGTCGCCGAAGCCTATCGCCCGAGCGACGCCGTGGCGAAAAACGCCGAGCTGCGCAAAAGCCGTGAATTGAAGAAGGCCCTGCTGGCCGATGCGAAAAACGGTGGTAAAGCGGCGTCCGGGGGAAAGACCGGACGGTCGGCGCCTGACAGAGCGACCGACGGCAAGCCAGCCAAGCCGAGCAAACACCGTAAGGGCCCGCCAAAAGCGGGTTCCGCTCCAGCCAAAAGTGGCGGGGCGCGTAAACCGAAGGCGAAGTCATGAGTCAGTTGGAAAAAATCTACGGCGTTCACGCGGTAGAAGCGTTGCTGCGTCACCACCCAAAGCGCGTCAAGCAGATATGGTTGGCGGAAAGCCGCAACGATCCGCGCGTGCAAACGCTGGTCGAGCTGGCCAATGAAAACCGTGTTCAGGTCGGCCAGGCCGAGCGCCGCGAAATGGACGCCTGGGTTGAAGGCGTGCACCAGGGCGTGGTCGCGGAAGTCAGCCCGAGCCAGGTCTGGGGCGAAGCGATGCTCGACGAGTTGCTTGATCGCACCGAAGGCGCGCCGCTGTTGCTGGTGCTCGACGGTGTGACCGATCCGCACAACCTCGGCGCCTGCCTGCGCTCGGCCGATGCGGCCGGTGCGCTGGCAGTGATCGTGCCGAAGGACAAGTCGGCCACGCTGAGTCCGGTGGTGCGTAAAGTCGCCTGCGGCGCCGCGGAAGTGATTCCGCTGGTGGCCGTGACCAACCTGGCGCGCACGTTGGAAAAACTCCAGCAGCGCGGTTTGTGGGTAGTCGGCACCGCAGGTGAAGCCGAGGTCAGCATTTATGACCAGGACCTCACCGGCCCGACCATCCTGATCATGGGAGCCGAAGGCAAAGGCATGCGCCGCCTGACCCGCGAGCATTGCGACTATCTGGTGAATCTGCCGATGGCCGGCAGCGTCAGTAGCCTCAACGTGTCGGTCGCCACTGGCGTGTGCCTGTTCGAAGCCCAGCGCCAGCGCGGTGCGAAGGCCAAGGCTGCCGCAAAGAAATAAGCTTCACGCAATCAACTGTGGGAGCGAGCCTGCTCGCGAAGAGGTGTGTCAGTCGACGTCATTGTTGCCTGACAGGCCGCATTCGCGAGCAGGCTCGCTCCCACATTCGGTTACGGTGTCTGGAAGATCGGTGGTTGTTCAAATAATCACCAATTGCCTTGCGCCCCCGCAGTCCCTTCTCTACAATTGCGCCCCTTGCTGTGACGGCAGGCACGCATGTGCCCCGCGCCAGCAAGTCCATAAGTGTCATTCACTCCTTGTCTGACCGTTTTTGAGCGGCAGGCTACAACCCGTAAGGAGCATTCATGCGTCATTACGAAATCATCTTTCTGGTCCACCCGGATCAGAGCGAGCAAGTCGGCGGCATGGTTGAGCGTTACACCAAGCTGATCGAAGAAGACGGCGGCAAAATCCACCGTCTGGAAGACTGGGGCCGTCGTCAACTGGCCTACGCAATCAACAATGTTCACAAGGCTCACTACGTGATGCTGAACGTTGAGTGCACTGGCAAGGCCCTGGCCGAGCTGGAAGACAACTTCCGCTACAACGATGCAGTGATCCGTAACCTGGTCATCCGTCGCGACGAAGCCGTTACCGGCCAGTCCGAGATGCTCAAGGCTGAAGAAAACCGCAGTGAGCGCCGTGAGCGTCGCGACCGTCCTGAGCACGAAGGCGCCGAAGGCACCGACAGTGATGACAGCGACAACAGCGATAACGCTGACGAGTAATCCACGGACCTTATTAAGGAGCCTATCAAATGGCACGTTTCTTCCGTCGTCGTAAATTCTGCCGCTTCACCGCTGAAGACGTGAAAGAGATCGATTACAAAGATCTCAACACTCTGAAAGCCTACGTATCCGAGACCGGCAAAATCGTTCCAAGCCGCATCACCGGTACCAAAGCTCGTTATCAGCGTCAGCTGGCCACCGCTATCAAGCGCGCCCGCTTCCTGGCCCTGCTGGCCTACACCGACAGCCACGGCCGCTGAGACCGGGCAGTCGACAAGTAGCAAAGGATTGAATGCATGCGCGCCTTAGCTGAGTTCATCATGCGAGGCCGAATGCAGGCCACTCTCGTGGTGGCCGGATGTGCAACATTGCCGTTGTTGTATTGGTTGGGTGCTGCCGCCGGGAGCCTTGTGCTGCTGCGGCGCGGATTGACGGACGCCCTGGGCGTTCTGTCACTGGGACTGCTGCCGGCATTGATCTGGTGGCTGTATGCCGATGACCCACGGGCACTTCTGGTGCTGCTGGGGTCTTCGGGGCTTGCGTTGGTTTTGCGCGCAAGCGAATCCTGGGTCCGCACGCTGCTGGTCAGCGTAGTGATCGGAGTGGTGTTTTCAGTGGTGCTCGGGGTCGCGTTTGCGGCCCAGATCGAGATGCTCGCGCAGGCCCTCATAAAGGTCATGCCGGCGCTTCTTGGTGAGACCTACAAGCAATTGTCGGTTGATGAGCAAGCGCGTTTCGCGTCCCTGATTGCACCGGTCCTGACCGGACTGATTGCGGCCTTGTTGCAGATCGTCAGCGTGCTGAGCCTGATTGTCGGGCGGCATTGGCAGGCGTTGTTGTACAACCCGGGTGGTTTCGGTCGCGAGTTTCGCGCCATCCGCATCCCGCTGGGGCCGGCGATGTTACTGCTGGCGTTGATGCTTCTGGGCCCGAATCTCGGTGCACAGATGGCCATGTTGACGCCGTTGTGCAGTGTACCGCTGGTGTTCGCCGGGCTGGCCCTGATTCACGGGCTGGTCGGGCAGAAGCGATTGGCCGGTTTCTGGCTGGTGGGGTTGTACGTCACGCTGCTGTTGTTCATGCAGCTGATCTATCCGTTGCTCGTGGTTCTGGCCATTGTCGACAGCCTGATTGATTTTCGCGGTCGTCACGTGTCGAAAGACACCGACAGCGCGAACGGTGAAGGTTAAAAGTTAGAGGATTTTCACATGCAACTGATCCTTCTGGAAAAAATCGCCAACCTGGGCAACCTGGGCGACAAAGTAAACGTTAAGGCCGGTTACGGCCGTAACTACCTGCTGCCTTTCGGCAAGGCTACCGCTGCGACCGCTGCCAACCTGGCTGCGTTCGAAGAGCGTCGCGCCGAGCTGGAAAAAGCCGCCGCAGACCGTAAGGCATCGGCTGAAAGCCGTGCTGCCCAACTGGCCGAGCTGGAAGTGACCATCACTGCCACCGCTGGCGACGAAGGCAAGCTGTTCGGTTCGATCGGTACTCACGACATCGCTGACGCACTGACCGCCTCCGGCGTTGAAGTGCAGAAGAGCGAAGTTCGTCTGCCGAACGGCACCATCCGCAACGTGGGTGAATTCGACGTGGCCGTGCACCTGCACGCCGAAGTTGAAGCCACCGTACGCGTTGTCGTGGTAGCAGCTTAAGCGACACGGATCGGCTGGCGGCTTGTCCGTCAGGCGGTTAACATCGGGCACGATCCTGTTTACAGGTCGTGCCCTTTGTCTTTCTGAATTCCCTGCTTTTCACTAATACTCAAGTGGCCATGAACGATATCTCCGCTCCCGAGCAATACGATCTGCAAACCGCTGCCCTGAAGGTGCCGCCGCATTCCATCGAGGCTGAACAGGCCGTACTCGGTGGTCTGATGCTGGACAACAACGCCTGGGAACGCGTGCTCGATCAAGTCTCCGACGGCGATTTCTATCGACATGACCACCGCCTGATCTTCCGCGCGATCGCCAAACTGGCCGATCAGAACTCGCCGATCGACGTCGTGACCCTTGCCGAACAACTCGACAAGGAAGGCCAGACGTCGCAAGTCGGCGGCCTCGGTTATCTTGGCGAACTGGCAAAAAACACCCCGTCCGTCGCCAACATCAAGGCCTATGCGCAGATCGTCCGCCAGCGTGCGACGTTGCGCCAACTGATCGGCATCAGCACCGAGATTGCAGACAGCGCCTTCAACCCGGAAGGTCGCACCGCTGAAGAAATCCTCGACGAAGCCGAACGGCAGATCTTCCAGATCGCCGAAGCGCGGCCCAAGACCGGCGGCCCGGTCGGCGTCAATGAGCTGCTGACCAAGGCCATCGACCGCATCGACACGTTGTTCAACACCGCCGACGCGATCACCGGTCTGTCTACGGGTTACACCGACCTCGATGAGAAGACCAGCGGCTTGCAGCCGTCCGACCTGATCATTGTCGCCGGCCGACCGTCGATGGGTAAAACCACCTTCGCGATGAACCTGGTGGAAAACGCCGTGTTGCGCAGCGAAAAAGCGGTGCTGGTTTACTCGCTCGAGATGCCAGGCGAATCGCTGATCATGCGTATGCTGTCTTCGCTCGGCCGAATCGATCAGACCAAAGTGCGTTCCGGCCAACTCGAAGACGACGACTGGCCGCGCCTGACGTCGGCGGTCAATCTGCTCAACGACCGCAAACTGTTCATCGATGACACCGCCGGCATCAGCCCGTCGGAAATGCGCGCGCGCACTCGTCGTCTGGTGCGTGAGCACGGCGATGTCGGCCTGATCATGATCGACTACCTGCAACTGATGCAGATTCCCGGGTCCAGCGGTGACAACCGCACCAACGAGATTTCCGAGATCTCGCGATCCCTGAAAGCCCTGGCCAAGGAATTCAACTGTCCGGTAGTGGCGCTGTCGCAGCTCAACCGTTCCCTCGAACAGCGCCCGAACAAACGCCCGGTGAACTCCGACTTGCGGGAATCCGGAGCGATCGAGCAGGACGCCGACGTAATCATGTTCGTTTACCGCGACGAGGTGTATCACCCGGAAACCGAGCACAAGGGCATCGCCGAAATCATCATCGGCAAGCAGCGTAACGGCCCGATCGGTTTCATTCGGCTGGCGTTCATCGGTAAATACACGCGCTTCGAAAACCTCGCACCGGGCAGTTACAACTTCGACGACGACGAATGACAGCAGGCCGGATCATCCGGCTGCTGTCGTGGCCTGCTTCAATCGGCCGAAACTGCCGTCTCGCTGCTGGCAGGCTTTTCAACTGCCTCACCGGGGCGAATTTCCTCGCGCGTCAGTGACTGGATCAGGATCGCTTCGCTAATGGCCAACTGTGCAGTGACGTCATTGGTTTGCGCGTCGTATTCGGCCCGGGTCAGTACTTTTTTCGCGAATTGCTCGTCCAGTGCCGCCTGTCTCTGTTGATAAGGTTGACGTGCGGCGTCGAACCGGGACGGATATTTGTGCGTGATGAAGTCCTGCCAGAATTCCATCGATACCAGAGCCTGAAATTCTTCGGGGGAGCCGTTCAAGGCGATGACTTTGCGGTAGGCGACCTCCAGCATGGGCGGTGTGACGCCGGCCATGCCGATAAAGGACAGGGTCTGCGGCTGAAACGGCAACTGCAGCCGATCCTTGAGGCCAAAGCGGTAGGCCATGGTCATTTCATGCGGGTCGCTCAGGCGCAGGCGCTGGGTATTGCGCTCACGCGCTGGAGCCTGTGGATCGTTGGCGATTGTCCTGCTCGCAGCGATATCTGCTGCGGCCAGTTCATCGACCTGCCTTAGCCTGAACAGACTTCTGGACAGATCCACCAGGCGAGTGCCATCCCCGTCTTGCCTTGCCTGCACTTTGGCCGTATGCGTCATGGTCAGCACTTGCAGGTCAGTAAACGTGGCGGCGGCAAGGTCAGTGCAGCCGGCTTCGCAGGCGCGATCGAACACATCTCTGCGCAGAGCGCGTGATTGCACGTTGTTCTCGCTGATGGCATCGACCACGTCCCAGACCTGCCGACGGAAATCGGGGTGGTGGCCGAGTCTGGAAATGATGTTGAAAAAGCCATCCGAGCCGTCCTGTGCTTTCAGTCTGTCCAGCTGCGCGGTGCGTTTCGTCGCCTCGGTTGCCGTCATACCGATGGTCAACTGCGGATAGGCCGACGCAGCGTTCATCAGCGCCGGCTGTGGGCGGGCTGCGGGGCAGAAGTGGTCAGCAGGTTCAGAGGATTGTAAAGCGATGTTGCGGAGTGGCGCAGCCGCTCACTGTAGCCGGCCAGGCGTTCTCGAGTGTATTCGTTCAGGGGGTTATCGCTTATCTGAGTGCCGCTGTTGACCTGAATCGAATGCCTCAGGCGATCCGCTGCCGGTGCGACGACAAAGCTGGGCAGGTTCGTGATCCGGTTGTTGTTCAGAAGTATCCTGCCCAACAGGGGCTGGTCGAACAGTCCGGCTGGCCAGCTTCCGATGCCGGTGTTTGACATGTCGACTTCGCGGATATCAGTGATCGCGCTGAAATCCGGGCTCACGTTCAAGTGCGGGTTGTCGTGTATCCACAAGGCCCTCAAGGTCGTTCTTCCGGCCAGTATCTGCGCGGTCTCGGCGGTCAGTTCGAGTTGATTCCCCTGCAGGAACAGACGGGTCATCCCGTGCATTTCGCCGATGGCCGGCGGGAGATCCCTGAGACGATTGTTGGCCATGTTCAGCCAGCGCAGATGGCGGAAGCGGGTCAGAAAACCTTCCGGGGATTCGGTGAGATTCATGTTGTTGAGTTTGAGCGAGCCGACATGGCTGAAGTCGGTATTCAGATCCGGCAGGGTCGGCAACGTGAGGCCGCTCAAATCCAGTTCCAGACCTATCGGCGTGCCGTCGAAGGCGTGTTTCTGCGGCGTTTCACGTCGCCAGCAACTGATGATCCGATCCCGTGCCTCGATGCGCTCATTGCGGGTTTGGGTGTTGATCTGCAACTGATTGACGCGGATATAGCGCAGAGGATTGCTGCCTCCCGAAAAAACCCAGTTATCCAGCTGGTTTTTCAACACGGCGAAATCCTGCTCGAGCTCCAACAGCCTGGTCGCGACAGTGGCCTTGTCATGGTTCCAGATAAACTCCCGGCATTCCTTGATGCTTTTGCTCGGAAACAGTTTTCGGTAGCGCTGCGCGCGCGAGTTCTCACTGTCGAATACAGCGGGGTGGGCCGGAGTCATCAACTGCGGATGCAGTTCGTTGAGTTTTCGCCAGTAGCGATCGAACTTCCTCCAGTAAGGCGAAGGGAAGTCATTGCCTTCAAGCAGCGTGTGGTTGTTGATCCGCGCGACCACAGCCAATTGATCGGCTGGCGGGTTGATGTGTGCGTCGGGGACTTCGCGCAGTTTATTGTTGCTGAGGTCGAGGCCGGTCAAGGTGATCTTGTCAGCCAGGCCGATGGGCCACTCACTGATGCCGGTGTTCTTCAGGCCCAGTGTCTGCAGCCCGGACATCGCACTGAAATCGGGCAGCATCTGGAGTGGGTTGTTCGACAGGTCGATGCTGACCAACTGATGCAATGCACTCAATGCACCAGCGCTGTTCTCATCGAGTTTTATCTGGTTTGAGGTCAGATTCAGGTGGGTGAGCCGGCTCATCGCGCTGATCTCTGCGGGCAATTTTTCCAGACCGCAATGGCTGATCGTCACGTTCTCCAGATTCGGCAACCGCGACAGGAACGTGTCGGCAGTGTCGGACCAGACTACGCTATCAAGAGTGAGCAACGTCAACCGACTGAAGTCGGCAGTCAGTGGTGGTAGCTGTCCTTTCAGTGGTGGCAGCGCAAGGTGCGGCGATTGCTGGAGCCAGCAGTCCTTGATGATCCGGGCAATGTGTTCTGCCCGAGCCTTTTCCCGGCCGGCCACGCTGGATGTTCCCGGCTGGCTGTCGGCGACGTAGGCCAGCAGTTGCGCATCGAGCGCCTTGAACTCTGCGAAACGCTGGCTGATCGTGGCTTCTGCACTGTCCCCCAGGCCAATCAGGTATTCCCGGGCGGTTTGTGGCGTTTTGTCCGGATACATCTGCAGCAGCATGGCGACTTCAGGGATGTCGCCATCAATCCGGAATGCACCTGTGCGTGCGCTGTTGATCAGTGCCGGATATTCCGCCGTAACCCGCTGCCAGTAGACTTCCAGCCGCCGCCAATAGCCGCTGGCAAAGGGGTTGCCTTCGATCAGGGTGATGCGGTTGATGTTGGCTATGGCGAGCAATTGATCACTCGCCGGGCTGATGACTGTCTGCGGAATTTCACGCAATCGGTTATTGCGCAGATCGAGCGACTCCATCGCCAATTGATGCTGCAATCCGGTTGGCCAGTCATCCAGTTGTGCATTGCGCAGACCCACGGACTTGAGCTCAGGCATGCCGCTGAAATCCGGGGCCTTGCCCAGCGGGTTGTCCGACAGGTCGAGTTTTTCCAGTTGGCTGAGCGAAGCCAGCTCGCTGGCGGTCTGGTCGCTCAGTTCAATGTGGTTCGCTCGCAGGTCCAACTCCTTGAGGGCTGGCATTTGCGCAAGGTTCGCCGGCGGCCTGGCGAGCGCCGAGGCATTGATTTTCAGACGCTCCAGGGCAGTGAACCCCTTGAGGAAGTTTTCGCCCCCCTCCGACCAGGCGACCGCCTGCAAGTGCAGCGTGCGTACATGGCTGAAATCTGCGGACAGCGGAACAATGCCGGCGTCGCCAAGATCCAGTTGCAACGTTGTACCTGTCTGACGTTTCCAGCAGCGCTTGATCTCTTGCGCGGCGCGCTCCACCGAGGGATGGGCCGCCCCGCCGGCCAGCTCACTGGTTTTCAACCAGGTCGCCAGCTCCAGCTTCAGGGTCTTGTATTCATTCTCGAGGCGCGTCAAAAAGCTTGGTACATCGTCACCCTGGGTGCGCAGCAGCGTGCGGATTTGCTCGCTGTCCAGAGATGGATAGAGTTTTCGCAGTCGCGACTGGGGCGTTCGCAGTCGGTTGACCGCAGCATTGAGCCGCTCGCGCAGCCCCGGTGAAGCAGGTTGGTCGGCACTGCCGCGCTGCATCCCGCCGGCCCCGCCGACCACGATGCCCTGCCAGCCCTGATCGGCATCGAAC
>NZ_JH635998.1:1502768-1519369 GCF_000257605.1 Pseudomonas sp. R62 | reverse complement strand
CAGGCTCTGATCTGCCCGGGCGCGTTGCGCTGTAGATGTTGTCGACGTCAGCGGCGACAGGATCTTCAGGGCGGACGATGCGCATCACCTCGGTCAGAGGCGTCGAAGCATCGTGATCGTGCAGGACCTGATAGCTGTGATTGTCGATCACTGCGTAGAGTTTGCCGTCATGGCGGTACAGCCCATCGCTGTCGCGTGAGCTATGACTGAAGTCGAACGGCGTGCGAAACGCTTGCAGGCGTGTCACCGATAAAGCGAAGGTGCTCGGCGGCGAGAACTCCAGCGCATGCCACCTGCCACTCTCCGGATCGTGCAGCATCAGCGGTCCGGAGGGCTTCGATTCGCTCGCCAGCCCGGCGCGCCAGAGGCCGCTCGGCGAATCCTTGCTCACCTGCACGAAACCGCCGTCTGCCATTTCCACGTAGTGACGACCCTTGAATGTCCTCAGGCCTTCGGCGTCGGCGTCAGGCAAGCCGGTTGCGACAGCGAGGCGGTAATGCTCGACGGGGTGGCCTGTGTTGACCATGGTTTGCAGCGCTGATGCAGCCGCATGCACTGTGACATTCGGCGCCGGGATGATCGCATCAGGATCGTTGCTGTCCGTGCGCCGGTTCGCGCGGATTGGCGGGCCGCTCAACGCGGTTGGGTCAAGACTGGGGCGCGGCGTGAGGAGGGGACGCTGCGGGATGGCATCGGCGGATGTATCCGGTCGAAGATGAAAATTACCGGGGGGACTAACTGGGTGCGGCGTTTTGCTGCGCATGTCTTACGTTCCTTGTAGTGATTGAGCGGTCGCGTCCGCAACGGACGCTGCCGGCCGGTTCGGCGTCATGCCTGATGATGTGTCTCGGGATGGAAAGAGGTGGCGGCGAGGTCGAAAATTTTCTGTGCTGCGTGGCCATCGAGGGCGGCGCGCCAGATAGGTTTGTGTGGCCGCTGCGCCCGTTCTTCCCGGCGCTGCGAACGCACACCCATGCGGCTTTGCTCAAGGGTTTTCAGGTGCCCGCCGGAAACATTGAAGTTGAGATCGGGCGTATCCGGTTTCGCGTAATGAAAGTGCGCGTGCCAGAGGGGGTCGTAGGTATGCGCATCCGTCAGTAGATAGACGTCGATAAAGTCTCGATTCTGCCCCTTGCCGCGTTTCAACCGGGTCTCGATTTTCTGCGCACGTACTTCGCCCTTGTCGATCAGATACAACAATCGGTCGGGGCTCAGAAAATGTATGTCCTTGTAGATCCGGACACGAATGTTTTCGCCCTCGCTGCGCAGGCGTTCACTGGTGTCCTGCAGGCGTTGGATCAGCGCATCTGTTTCGCCATCGGTGGGCTCCTGTCGCCGAAGCTGGAGTGCGATCTCATCCATTGCCCCGGCCTTGCGCTCAAGCATCTCGACAATGTTGTCCGGATGGTTTTTGCGCGACTCTTCGCGCCGGGCTTCGCGCACATGTGCGTCGGTTTGCTCAAGGTGCTGATTGGCTCTGAGAGTCAGGTCGGGCAGGGTTGTGTCCTGCGTTGCGCGGACGGGGTGCCACTCACCAGCTCTTTGTTCATAGGTCTGCACTGGCTGTTGCGGGTCGTGCAGACTGCGTACATCGATGACTTCTTCGTTGTGCGCGGTACGTCGGGATTCGCCGACATGGATCTTGTAAATACCGTGTTTCTTTGCCTTGAAAATGCGCTTGGGTGGCGGTTGGAAGCCGGATCTGTCCTGCTCCGGAACATACTCGAAATCAATGGTCTGATCGTTGATCGGCAGCGCCGGGAGATCAGGCTGGCGTTGATATTGGAACAGGCGATGAGTCAGCGACTCTTCGAATATTTTCAGCTCGGCAGTGATAGCCGTGCGTGACGTTGCGTGCTGCTCATCGGGTGCCAGATCAAGGCGCTCGTACCAGTAGCGAAGGGCTGTGCATTCCTGGAGCAGATCACGCAATATCGCAGGGTGCGAAGTCTCCGGAATTTTACCCAGCGCTCCATACACGAAAGTTACCTGACCAAATCTGGTCGCCAGTTCGGAGGCCTGAGGGTAGTTTCCGCCTGATTGATGGTCGTCCAGCATCAGGCTTTTGGCCAATACCCACGAAGCCACGACGTCGTGAGTGTCCATTGGTGTCAGAGCGTATGCACTGAATTCGTCCGGCGCGACCCGCCATGTGTTCACCAGATTGTCGGCAATGTGCTGGCGCTCTCGCATATGGCCGAGAATTTTCCCCAGGACGTTGACTGTTCGTGGGAGCCTGTCGATGTCGATCAGTGGCCCTCCCAGCGCATGGCGGGTCAAGCCGCATTCGACCAATTGATCGTAAAAGCTCATTTGGATCTTGTGCATCGCAATCATTTTTTTGTCGTAGTCTTCCTTCTTTATGAAGTGCCGTACCGCGGGTTTTTGCTGCTTATGGAATTTTATTGCTTTTGCAAGGGACCTCAGCGCCTGGTGGCTGTGTAATTCACGATCAAGCAGCGCCATCGTTTCGCGCTTGACCGCGTCTGAGCGCTCGCCCCCCGCTTCCCTGATGCTGCGCCACACCTCCTTCAGGTGTTCACTTTTAGCGGTGTCCTGCTCGATTCGCTTGTTGAAGTGGCCAAGTCTGATTCCGACTTCCACCCGCTGCCATAGCTCTGAGGGCGCCACTCCTGTCCCTCTCTGCATCCCGGCTGCCCCCGTTACACTGGTCCCTCGCCAGCCGTAGCGAGCGTCGAAAATGATCGGTTCCGACCTGCCTGGACGGGATGCGACGTAGACATTCGTGGCATCGCTGGCGATGGGATCGTCGGGGCGAACGATACGCATGACCGCCCTCTGCGGCGCTGATGCATCAAGATCATGCAAGACCTGATAGGCCTGATTCTCGATCTGCACATAGAGTTTGCCGTTGAAGCGCAACAGGCCATCGCCGCCCGGCTCGGTCGTGCTGAAATCCAGATCGGTGCGAAACGCTTCCAGCCGGCTCGGGGATAGCGGGTAGGTCGATGGCGCCCAGGTATCGACGGGTTGCCAGAGACGGCTCTCGGCATCGAACTGCAATAGCGGACCGGACGGGTGCAATTCGCTGGGCAATTTCGCCCGGTAAAGACCGCTGGCGGGGTCCAGACCGACCTGCACGGTGCCACCCTCAGGCACTTGGACGTACTGACGTCCCTTAAGCGTCGAAATGCCTTCGGCATTGGCTGACGGCAACACGACCAGCGAAGTGATCCAGTAATCTCCCAAGGGTCGCTCATGCACAACTGCAGCCGATTCGGCGGCCGCTGTCGTGCTGACCGTTGCCCGCGCAGGCACGGAGGTAATGCGGTTGAGTCCGTGATCGATCGATGTCGATACCGTTGTGGGAGTCGGGCGTGTAGGAATTCTGTACCCCGGTCCGCCATCGAAAAGCGCCGTGAAACCAGGCCGGGTTATCGAATAATCGGGTCGCGGGTTATGAACCGAGACGGTCGTGATGCCTCTGGTTGGCGGTTTGGGTGCCATTGCCTGTCTTCCTTTTCGTTTAATGCCCCGCTGCTCTTGGGAGTGCGACGGGCGGGCGGCTTCCTTGCCGTTTCGTGCGTCGTGCGTTCAACAAAAACGCGTAATGTGTGGCGGGTTGGCGGCGCGAGAGCAGCGCACAGAGAAACCGACCACCGTCGTCGGAATTGGTCAAAATTTGTGCTATATTCCGCGCCCGCGATTTTTCACTTCAACACCGGTCGTCGACATGCAAGCAGCCAAGCCGTTATTTGACTATCCAAAATATTGGGCCGAATGTTTCGGGCCAGCGCCATTCCTGCCGATGAGCAGGGAGGAGATGGATCAGCTCGGCTGGGATTCGTGCGACATCATCATTGTTACCGGTGATGCCTACGTCGATCATCCGTCGTTCGGCATGGCGATCATCGGCCGGCTGCTGGAGTCGCAAGGCTTCCGCGTCGGGATCATCGCGCAGCCGAACTGGCAGTCCAAAGACGACTTCATGAAGCTCGGCGAGCCGAACCTGTTCTTCGGCGTCGCGGCGGGCAACATGGACTCGATGATCAACCGCTACACCGCGGACAAGAAAATCCGTTCCGATGACGCGTACACCCCCGGCGGCATGGCCGGCAAGCGTCCGGATCGCGCCAGCCTGGTCTACAGCCAGCGCTGCAAGGAAGCCTACAAGCACGTGCCGATCGTGCTCGGCGGCATCGAAGCTTCGCTGCGCCGCATCGCCCACTACGACTATTGGCAGGATCGCGTGCGCAACTCGATCCTGATCGACGCCAGCGCCGACATTCTGCTGTACGGCAACGCCGAGCGCGCAATTGTCGAAGTCGCCCAGCGCCTGTCGTGGGGCCACAAGATCGAAGACATCACCGATGTGCGCGGCACCGCGTTCATCCGTCGCGACACGCCACAGGGCTGGTACGAAGTCGACTCCACGCGCATCGACCGTCCGGGCAAGGTCGACAAGATCATCAACCCGTACGTGAATACCCAGGACACCCAGGCCTGCGCCATCGAGCAGGAAAAAGGCCCGGTCGAAGATCCGCAGGAAGCCAAGGTCGTGCAGATCCTGGCCAGCCCGCGCATGACCCGTGACAAGACCGTGATCCGCCTGCCGTCGATGGAGAAGGTGCGTAACGACCCGGTTCTGTACGCCCACGCCAACCGCGTGCTGCACCTGGAAACCAACCCGGGCAACGCCCGTGCGCTGGTGCAGAAGCATGGCGAGCTCGATGTCTGGTTCAACCCGCCGCCGATTCCGATGACCACTGAAGAAATGGACTACGTATTCGGCATGCCTTACGCTCGTGTGCCGCACCCGGCGTACGGCAAGGAGAAGATCCCGGCGTACGACATGATCCGTTTCTCGGTGAACATCATGCGTGGCTGCTTTGGTGGCTGCACCTTCTGCTCGATCACCGAGCACGAAGGGCGGATCATCCAGAACCGTTCCGAAGAGTCGATCATTCGCGAAATCGAAGAGATCCGCGACAAGGTGCCGGGTTTCACCGGCGTCATTTCCGACCTCGGCGGCCCGACTGCGAACATGTACCGCATCGCCTGCAAGAGCCCGGAAATCGAATCCGCCTGCCGCAAGCCGTCGTGCGTGTTCCCCGGTATCTGCCCGAACCTGAACACCGACCACTCGTCGCTGATTCAGCTGTATCGCAGCGCCCGTGCCCTGCCGGGTGTGAAGAAGATTCTGATCGCTTCCGGCCTGCGCTACGACCTCGCCGTCGAGTCGCCGGAGTACGTCAAGGAGCTGGTGACCCACCACGTCGGCGGTTATCTGAAGATCGCCCCGGAGCACACCGAGGAAGGTCCGCTCAACCAGATGATGAAGCCGGGCATCGGCAGCTATGACAAGTTCAAGCGCATGTTCGAGAAGTACACCAAGGAAGCGGGCAAGGAGCAGTACCTGATTCCGTACTTCATCGCCGCCCACCCGGGCACCACCGACGAAGACATGATGAACCTTGCTCTGTGGCTCAAGGGCAATGGCTTCCGTGCCGACCAGGTGCAGGCGTTCTACCCGTCGCCGATGGCCACCGCCACGGCGATGTACCATTCGGGCAAGAACCCGCTGCGCAAGGTGACGTACAAGAGCGACGGCGTGACCATCGTCAAGAGCGAAGATCAGCGTCGTCTGCACAAGGCGTTCTTGCGTTATCACGACCCGAAAGGCTGGCCGATGCTGCGTGAAGCGCTGATCCGCATGGGCCGCGCCGATCTGATCGGCCCAGGCAAGGATCAACTGATCCCGGCGCATCAGCCGGCCACCGACAGCTACCAGAGCGCCCGTCGCAAGAACTCGACGCCGGCCGGCAGCCACAAGGTCGCCAAAGAGAAGACCACCAAGATTCTCACCCAGCACACCGGTCTGCCGCCGCGTGCCAGTGATGGCGGTAATCCGTGGGACAAGCGTGAACAGGCCAAGGCTGCGGCGTTCGCCCGCAACCAGCAGGCGGCCAAGGAACGCAAGGATGCGGCCAAAGGCAAAGGGCCGAAGCCGACACGCAAGCCGGTAGTGCCGCGCTAAACACTGCTTGAGCTGAACAGAACGCCAACCTTCGGGTTGGCGTTTTGCTGATCGTTCCCACGCTCCGCGTGGGAATGCCTCTCGGGACGCTCCGCGTTCCAGTCGTTACTCGCAGTATTGTCGAACATGGTTGTGACGCGGAGCGTCACGGGCTGCATTCCCACGCAGAGCGTGGGAACGATCAAGTTGTTGCCGCTGGCCTCTTCGCGAGCAGGCTCGCTCCCACAGGGGAACGCATTGCACATGGGGGAGCGAGCCTGCTCGCGAAAGCGTCCGATCAAACACCGCAAGAATCAGCGTTCGCAACATTTGCGTGCAACTGAGTCCAAGCATTTCCTCGCATCGCCCGGTTTTGGTGCTGTACTGCCTTGAGCATTTCGCGAAAGCGCGCAAGCCTGTGCATGGCATAAGTCTTGCGCGCTTTCCCATACGCCCAAGGCTCGCAGGAGGCACGCCGTGTCGATTCATGTCGCATTGCATCACGTCACGCATTATCGCTACGACCGCGCTGTCGAACTCGGCCCGCAGATCGTCCGCCTGCGCCCGGCGCCCCACAGCCGCACGCGAATTCTTTCCTATGCGCTGAAAGTCTCGCCCGAGCAGCATTTCATCAACTGGCAGCAAGACCCCCAGGGCAATTACCTGGCACGTCTGGTGTTCCCGGAAAAAACCGCAGAGCTGCGCATCGAAGTCGATCTGGTCGCGGAAATGGCGGTGTTCAATCCGTTCGATTTCTTTCTCGAACCGTACGCCGAGCGAATCCCGTTCAGCTACGCCGCCGATGAGCGCAAGGAGCTGGCGCCATACCTCGAAACCCTGCCGATGACGCCAACGTTCAAGGCTTACCTGGACAGCATCGACCGCACGCCGCTGCCGGCGGTGGATTTTCTGGTGGCGCTCAATCAGCGCCTCAGTGAAGACATCGGCTACCTGATCCGCATGGAGCCCGGCGTGCAGACTCCGGAGCACACACTGCAACACACCTCCGGTTCCTGCCGTGATTCGGCATGGTTGCTGGTGCAGCTGTTGCGTAATCTCGGTCTGGCGGCGCGGTTTGTTTCCGGCTACCTGATTCAACTGACCGCCGACGTGAAAAGCCTCGACGGCCCGTCGGGCACCGAAGTCGACTTCACCGACCTGCACGCCTGGTGCGAGGTGTATTTGCCGGGTGCCGGCTGGATTGGCCTTGATGCGACGTCCGGGTTGTTCGCCGGGGAAGGGCATATTCCGTTGGCGTGCAGTCCCGATCCGTCCTCGGCGGCGCCGATCAGTGGTCTGGTCGAACCTTGCGAGACACAGTTCAGCCACCAAATGTCGGTCGAGCGAATCTGGGAAGCGCCACGTGTCACCAAGCCCTACACCGATGAGCAATGGCGGGCGATCCAGGCGCTGGGCCGGCAGATCGATGCTGACCTGCTTGAAGGCGATGTGCGCCTGACCATGGGCGGCGAGCCGACCTTCGTTTCCATCGACGACCCGGACGGCGCCGAATGGAACACCGCCGCGCTGGGGCCGGACAAGCGTCGGCTGTCCGCCGAACTGTTCCAACGCATGCGCAAGCAATACGCGCCGCAGGGGCTGGTGCATTTCGGTCAGGGCAAGTGGTATCCCGGCGAGCAGTTGCCGCGCTGGTCGCTCAATTGTTACTGGCGCCGCGACGGTCAGCCGATCTGGCACAACGACGCGTTGATCGCCGACGAGCAGCAGGACTATGGCGCCGACGGCGAACTGGCCGGACGCTTTCTCGCCAGCGTCGCCGAGCGCCTGAAGTTGCCGGCACGCTTCGTCTTCCCGGCTTACGAGGATCATCTCTATTACCTCTGGCGCGAGGGCGCGTTGCCCGGCAACGTCAGCGCCGAAGATTCGCGCCTGGAAGAACCGCTGGAGCGCGCCCGGTTGCGCAAGGTCTTCAGTCAGGGCCTGAACAAGGTGATCGGTCAGGTGCTGCCGCTGGCGCGCACGGCCAAGGGCGATCAATGGCAGAGCGGGCGTTGGTATCTGCGCGATGAGCACTGTCGCTTGGTGCCCGGGGATTCGCCGCTGGGTTATCGCTTGCCGCTGGCGTCGCAGCCGTGGGTGAAAGCGGCGGAATATCCGTTCATCCATCCCAACGATCCGAATCAGGACTTCGCTGAACTGCCGGATGCCGCGCAGCTCGGTGTGCACGGCGAACCGGCTGCGCTGGATGAGCGGGTGCCGAAAATCGATGAGTCCGCTGACTGGCTGACCCGTACCGCATTCTGCGCCGAGGCCCGCGAAGGGCGGCTGTATCTGTTCATGCCGCCGCTGGAGCGGGTCGAGGATTATCTGGAACTGGTCGCGGCCATTGAGGCCACCGCCGAAGAACTGCACTGCCCGGTACTGCTGGAAGGCTATGAACCGCCGAGTGATCCGCGCCTGAGCAATTTCCGTGTCACTCCGGACCCGGGTGTGATCGAGGTCAACGTGCAGCCATCGGCGAGCTGGGACGAGTTGGTCGAGCGCACCGAGTTTCTCTACGAACAGGCACGGCAAACCCGCCTGACCACCGAAAAGTTCATGATCGACGGGCGCCACACCGGCACCGGCGGCGGCAACCATTTCGTCCTTGGCGGCGCGACACCGGCGGACTCACCGTTTCTGCGGCGGCCGGATCTGCTGCGCAGCCTGATCAGCTACTGGCACAACCATCCTTCGCTGTCGTACCTGTTTTCCGGCCTCTTCATCGGCCCGACGTCCCAGGCGCCACGCGTCGACGAGGCGCGTAATGACGCCTTGTACGAACTGGAAATCGCCTTTGCGCAAATGCCGGAACCGGGCGAGGAATGTGCACCGTGGCTGGTCGATCGACTGTTGCGCAATCTGCTGATCGACGTCACCGGCAATACCCATCGCGCCGAATTCTGCATCGACAAACTGTATTCACCGGACGGCGCCACCGGGCGTCTCGGCTTGCTGGAACTGCGCGCTTTTGAAATGCCGCCCCATGCGCGCATGAGTCTGGCTCAGCAGTTGCTGCTGCGGGCGCTGGTCGCGCGCTTTTGGCGCGAGCCTTATGCGCCGGCGAAACTGGCACGCTGGGGCACCGAGCTGCACGATCGCTTTTTGCTGCCGCACTTTATCGAAGAGGATTTCGCCGACGTCATCGTCGAACTCAACAACGCCGGCTATCCGTTGCGCGCGGAGTGGTTCGCGGCCCATCTGGAGTTTCGTTTTCCCAAGGTCGGTGACTACGCCGTCAATGGCATCGAGCTGGAGCTGCGTCAGGCGCTCGAACCCTGGCACGTGCTGGGCGAGGAGGGCTCGGCGGGCGGCACGGTGCGCTACGTCGATTCATCGCTGGAGCGCTTGCAAGTCAAGCTCAACGGCTTGCCGCCACAACGTTATCTACTGACTTGCAATGGCGTCGCGGTGCCGTTGCACCCGACCGGGCGGGTGGGTGAGTTTGTCGCCGGGGTGCGTTTTCGGGCGTGGCAACCAGCCAACTGCCTGCATCCGACCATACCGGTGCACGCGCCGTTGGTGTTCGACCTGCTCGATACCTGGATGGGGCGTTCGCTGGGTGGTTGCCAGTACCACGTCGCCCATCCCGGTGGGCGCAATTACGAGACCTTGCCGGTCAATGCCAATGAAGCGGAGAGCCGGCGCATGGCGCGGTTTTTCCGCCTCGGACACACGCCGGGGCAACTTCCCGTACCCAAGGTAGAAATCAATGACGAGCTACCGATGACCACCGACCTGCGCCGTTACTAGAGCCTACGCAACACGCGGATTTTTCGTATATCCGCGTGTCATGTGCCTGCGTTAGTCTGACCGTTCCCTGCTGTCTGCCGAGCTTTCCATGCCTGACCTGTTAGACCGCTACCCGCTGACTGCGGGCACCTATCACGAACTGCTCGACGGCAGCGGCGCAGTGCGTGCGCATTGGCAGCGCCTGTTCGATCAGTTGCAGCGCAGCAGCCCGGCGCAACTGGTGCAGCGCCAGGCCTTGCTGGCGCGGCAGATTCAGGAAAACGGCGTCACCTATAACGTCTATGCCGATCCCAAGGGCGCTGATCGGCCGTGGGAACTGGATCTGCTGCCCCATGTGATCGCGGCTGATGAATGGCAGCAATTGTCCGCCGGCATCGCTCAGCGTGCGCGCTTGCTCAATGCAGTGCTGGCGGATCTGTACGGTCCGCAACGGTTGATCAGTGAAGGCCTGCTGCCGGCAGAGCTGGTGTTCGGGCACAACAATTTTCTCTGGCCCTGTCAGGGCATTGCCCCGCCCGAGTCAGCTTTTTTGCACTTGTATGCCGTGGATCTGGCGCGCACGCCGGATGGTCGCTGGTGGGTCACTGCCGATCGCACCCAGGCGCCGTCCGGGGCCGGCTATGCGCTGGAAAACCGCACCATCGTCTCCCGCGCCTTTCCCGATTTGTACCGCGATCTGAAGGTTCAGCATCTGGCCGGTTTCTTCCGCACCTTGCAGGAAACTTTGGCCCGTCAGGCACCGCAGGGCGATGACGCACCGCTGGTGGTGCTGCTGACGCCGGGGCGGTTCAATGAAAGTTATTTCGAGCACCTGTATCTGGCGCGCCAGCTCGGTTATCCGCTGGTCGAGGGCGGCGATCTGACGGTGCGCAATGCCACGGTGTACCTGAAAACCCTCAGCGGCCTGCGCCGGGTGCACGCGATCATGCGCCGCCTCGACGATGATTTCTGCGACCCGCTGGAACTGCGTACCGACTCGGCGCTTGGCGTCCCCGGTCTGCTTGAGGCGGTGCGTCAGGGGCGGGTGCTGGTGGCCAATGCGCTAGGCAGCGGGGTGCTGGAATCGCCGGGGCTGCTGGGGTTTTTGCCGAAGATCAATCAATACCTGTTCGGCGAAGAACTGATCCTGCCGTCGATCGCCACCTGGTGGTGCGGTGAAGCGCCAGTGCTGGCGCAGGCGCTGGAAAAACTTCCGGAGCTGCTGATCAAACCGGCGTTCCCGTCGCAGAGTTTCGCGCCTGTTTTCGGCCGTGATTTGAGTGACAGTCAGCGCCTGGAACTGGCGCAGCGTATGCAGGCACGGCCTTATGCCTACGTCGCGCAAGAGCTTGCGCAACTGTCGCAGGCGCCGGTATGGCAAGCCGAAGACGGTCATCTGCAACCCCGCGCGATCGGTATGCGCATGTATGCGGTGGCCAGCCACGACGGCTACCGCGTATTGCCGGGTGGTCTGACCCGAGTGGCGGCCGAGGCCGATGCCGAGGTGGTGTCGATGCAGCGCGGCGGGGCGAGCAAGGACACCTGGGTGCTCAGCGACCGTGCACCGAGCGGCGAGCAGTGGAAGGCGCAGCGCAATGTCGGCGTGCACGATCTGGTGCGGCGCGATCCTTACCTGCCATCGCGGGTAGTGGAGAATCTGTTCTGGTTCGGCCGTTATTGCGAGCGCTGCGACGACAGCGCGCGGCTGCTGCGCATCATGCTCACGCGTTACGTCGATGGCGATGATCCGCAGGCGCTGCAAGCAGCGGTCGATCTTGGCGAGCGGCTGGCGCTGTTGCCGGATGAGGGCGAACTGCCGGAGCGCCTGCTCGCTGCGTTGCTGGGCGAGGACTGGTCGTTCAGCCTGCGCTCCAACTTGCAACGCCTGCAATGGGCCGCCTCGCAAGTGCGCGGCAAGCTGTCCCGGGAAAACTGGCAGGCGCTGGTGGAATTGCAACGCGAGGCGCTGGAGCTGGAAGTCGATGAACCGGACTTCGGCGAACTGCTGGATTTCCTCAACCGTCTGGTGATGTCGCTGGCAGCGCTGTCGGGGTTTGCCCTGGATGACATGACCCGTGACGAAGGCTGGCGTTTTCTGATGATTGGCCGGCGCATCGAACGCCTGCAATTTCTCAGCAGCAGTCTGGCGGCGTTTCTGCGCGGTGCGGGTGCTTTCGATCAGGCCGGGCTGGAGTGGTTGCTGGAGTTGGGTAACAGCAGCATCACCTATCGCTCGCGCTATCTGGCGGTGGCGCAATTGATTCCGGTGCTGGATTTGCTGCTGTTGGATGAGCAGAACCCCCACGCGGTGCTGTTTCAGCTGAAACTGGTCACCCGCACGCTGAAACGCCTGAACGACGATTTCGCCGCGCCTCGGGAAACCGCGCTGCCGCAACTGGTCGAGCGCCTGTCGCGGTTTGATCTCGGTTGCCTGGAGAATCCGCTGTTCGGCAAATCCAGCGTACGTGCCGCGCTGGATGGTCTGGCCGATCTGTTGCAGGAAATCGCCGAAGCCAGCGGCCAGGTATCGGATCGTCTGGCGCTGCGCCATTTCGCCCATGTCGATGATGTCAGCCAGCGAACGGTGTCCGTGTGATGAGCGCTCAATATCAGATCTTCCACGACACCTGTTATCACTACGACAGCCCGGTCTCCCTCGCGCAGCAACTGGCGCACTTGTGGCCGCGCGAATGCAGCTGGCAGCGCTGCACCGAGCAGCAGTTGCTGATCAGCCCCGAGCCGACCATGCGCCGTGATGAACTGGACGTATTCGGCAATCCGTTGACGCGTCTGGCGTTTGAGCGGCCCCATGATGAATTGCAGGTCAACGCCCGGCTGACGGTGGAGGTGCTGGCGCGACCGGCGCTGGATTTCAACCAGTCGCCCGCGTGGGAGCAGACCCGCGATGCGCTGACCTACAGCAGTCAGCCGTTGTCCGCCGACTTGCTCGAAGCCTGTCGCTACCGGTTTCAGTCGCCTTATGTGCATTTGAAGCGCAGCTTCGTCGAGTTCTCGCAAAGCTGTTTTCCGCCAGGGCGACCGTTGCTGCTCGGGGTGCAGGCGCTGATGCAGAAGATCTTCAGCGAATTCACCTTCGATGCCGAAGCCACCCAGGTGGCGACGCCGCTGGTGGAAGTGCTGGAGCGTCGACGCGGCGTCTGTCAGGACTTCGCTCATCTGATGCTGGCCTGTGTGCGCTCGCGCGGTCTGGCGGCGCGTTATGTCAGCGGCTACCTGCTGACCCAGCCGCCGCCGGGGCAGCCACGCCTGATCGGCGCCGACGCCTCGCATGCGTGGGTATCGGTGTTCTGTCCGGTATCGGGCTGGGTGGATTTCGATCCGACCAATAATGTGCAGCCGGCGCTGGAACACATCACGCTGGCGTGGGGAAGGGATTTCTCCGATGTGTCGCCGTTGCGGGGGGTGATTCTCGGTGGCGGTAATCACGACCCGGAAGTGCGGGTTACGGTGATGCCTCAGAATTGATGGGTTTTCAGATGTGGGAGCGAGCCTGCTCGCGATAGCGTCAGGTCAGCCAATGGATTTGTAACAGATACACCGCTTTCGCGAGCAGGCTCGCTCCCACAGTGATTTTGGTGTGTCAGGGAAAGCAGGGCTGTGAGGGCCGGCAGCAAAACTGCCAGCCCCGTCACAAATCCGCAGGGTCTGATTCGATCATCAAACCCGGTGGGGCTCAGGCGTCGGGCGTCTGATCTTTCGGTGCATCGGATGCATCAACATCATCATCGGTCGCCACTTCACCGTCAGGGTTCAGTGCCGCTTCTTCAGCGGTTTGCTTCTTGCGCTGAAGCTTTTCCTCTTTCTTCTGTTCCTTTGCCAGGTCTCGTTGACGTTTGGCGAAGGAGTAATTGGGTTTGGCCATGGGCGATCCTCTGGGGTCGAAGGTGAGGTTGAGCGGCGCGTATTCTGCCCTGTATCGGTGTCCGGGGGTTAACCGGGTTTTTGGTCGACCCACTTGGGCGTGACGGTCGGCTGCCACTGATCGAGGGCGTCGAGCAGGGAATCTGGCGATTCGCTCACTTGCAGCATGTCACGGTGTGGCGCGCGAACGAAGCCTTCGCCGACGATATGATCGAGAAAAGCCGTGAGTTTGCTGTAGAAACCGTTCACTTCCAGCAGCCCCAAAGGCTTGCCGTGATAGCCGAGCTGGCCCCAGGTCCAGACTTCGAACAGCTCTTCCAGCGTGCCGAGGCCGCCGGGCAGGGCGATGAACGCATCGCTCAGCTCAGCCATCCGCGCCTTGCGCGCATGCATGCCGTCGACCACTTCCAGGCGCGTCAGGCTCTTGTGGCCGATCTCCTTGTCCATCAGGCTTTGCGGAATGATGCCGATCACTTCGCCGCCAGCCGCCAGCGCGGCATCAGCGACAATGCCCATCAAACCGACGGCACCACCGCCGTAGACCAGCGTCAGATTACGCTCGGCCAATGCCCGGCCGAGGGTCACGGCAGCTTCGGTGTAGGCCGGCACGGTACCGGCGTTGGCACCGCAAAACACACAAACGGATTTCAGCGACATGCGTTACTCCTGAGTCGATCAGTCGCACAGGGTAACGGCTGGCACGCTGCGCTCCAAGGTCTAGACTTCGCGTTCGGGTGATTCAAAAGTACCGCTGGCGCCACAGGCGTAGGCGGCGAGCAAGCTGCACAACAGGCCGTTAAAGAACATGACTGGCACTCCGTTTCAGTAGGTGGGCCGATCATAGGTCTGGGCCAACGAAATGGCCGTTAGATTGTGTCGATGAGTGTCATAGCCTGAAAGTTGTATACAATTTTTGACTCAAGTCATATGAACTTGCGATGATTTCAGGCAGTCTTTCCACCACTAGTGTTTTTGTTAACCCTGCCTTGGAGATTCACCATGTTTTCCAAAGTTGTTGCGGTATCCCTGCTGGCGCTGGCCAGCAGCCAATTGATGGCTGCCGAGTGCAAAACCACCGTTGATTCCACCGATCAGATGTCCTTCAACACCAAGGAAATCGTGATCGACAAGAGCTGCAAGACCTTCACCGTCGAACTGACCCACTCCGGCAGCCTGCCGAAGAACGTCATGGGTCATAACCTGGTGATCAGCAAAGAAGCTGACATGCAGCCAATCGCTACCGACGGCCTGGCAGCCGGTATCGACAAGAACTACCTGAAAGATGGCGACGCACGAATCATCGCCCACACCAAGATCATCGGCGCCAAGGAAACCGATTCGGTGACCTTTGACGTTGCCAAGGTGGCTGACGGTGGCTACGGCTTCTTCTGCTCGTTCCCTGGCCACATCTCGATGATGAAAGGCACCATCGTCGTCAAGTAATCAGGGCCAATGTGGGAGCGAGCCTGCTCGCGAAGAGGCCATCCGCTTCACTGATGGCCAAAGAAAAAGCCCGCTGAGGATCACTCCTCCGCGGGCTTTTTCATGCCTTTGAAAAATCAAGGCGCAAACGGCATGACCCGCTTGTGATGAGTCTTGTTGTACGTATCGACAATGATCTTCGCCGCCTCGTCCCGCACCGTTTCCCCGTGCAGAAACGCATCGATCTCGGCATAGGTCACGCCGTGCGCCGCTTCGTCCGGTTTGCCCGGCGACAAGTCTTCCAGGTCAGCAGTCGGCACTTTCTCGACCAGCGTTTCCGGCGCGCCAAAGCTGCGGGCAATCGCACGCACTTGATTTTTCACCAGGCCGCTGAGCGGGGCGAGGTCGCAGGCGCCATCGCCGAACTTGGTGAAGAAACCCATCACCGCTTCCGCCGCGTGGTCGGTGCCAATCACCAGACCGCCCGCCACCCCGGCAATCGTGTACTGCGCGACCATGCGCATCCGCGCCTTGGTATTGCCCAGCACGAAATCCACTGACGCCGCCGGTTTGCCTTCGAACGCCGACACCTGAGCCGCCAGCGCCTTGACCGCCGGGCCGATGTTCACGGTGTGGATTTCGTCAGGGGCGATGCAGTCGAGCGAGGCCTTGGCGTCGTGCTCGTCGAACTGGGTTTCGTAGGGCAGGCGCACGGCGATGAATTTGTAGCGGTCGTCGCCGGTTTTTTCGCGCAGTTCACGTACCGCGCGCTGGGCCAGGAGGCCGGCGGTCAGTGAGTCGACGCCGCCGCTGATGCCCAGCACCAGGGTCTTGAGCCCGGAATTGACCAGACAATCCTGAATGAACGTCAGGCGCCGGGCGACTTCGGCCTGCAGGGCCTGGTCGTCGGCGAACGGTGGTTGCACCTTGAGCTGCTCAGCAATCTCACGCTGTACGGCTTGCATGAATTCACTCCTTGCTAGATAGACTGGATTCGGCAGGAACCTGAAACACATGTCGCAAATAGGCGACGAAATTCGGATCTTTGCAGTGGGTCTTGCCAGGCTCGTCGGAGATCTTCGCCACCGGCTGGCCGTTGCAGGCGGTCATTTTAAGCACGATGCTCATCGGTTCGACACCCGGGATATCGCAGGTGAAGTTGGTACCGATGCCGAAGCTCACATTGATGCGACCGTGCAGCGCGCGGAAAATCTCCAACGATTTCGGCAGGGTCAGACTGTCGGAGAACACCAGGGTCTTGCTCATCGGGTCGATGCCGAGCTTGTGGTAGTGCGCGATGCACTTTTCGCCCCACGCCACCGGGTCCCCGGAATCGTGGCGCAGACCGTCGAAGAGCTTGGCGAAGAACAGATCGAAATCGCCAAGAAACGCATCGGTAGTGATGCAGTCGGTGAGGGCGATGCCGAGCAGACCGCGATACTCGCGCACCCAGCAATCGAGCGCGGCGATCTGGCTGTCGATCAGGCGCGGGCCAAGTTGCTGATGGGCCATGATCCACTCGTGAGCCATGGTGCCCAGCGGTTTCATGTCCAGCTCGCGGGACAGATGCACGTTGCTGGTACCGACG
>NZ_JH635998.1:1497798-1501897 GCF_000257605.1 Pseudomonas sp. R62 | reverse complement strand
GCACGTTGACCACTTCGGCCTGGACGCCAAAGGAAAAGCGCCGGCGCGTGCCGAAATCGGCAACCTGCAGTTGCGACAGCTCATCGGCCGAAGCATTGGCGGTCAGCCAGTCGAACTTGCGATACAGCTGTTCGCGTGCCTGCTCCAGCGAGGTCTCCCGGTAGCGGTAGCGATTGCGCACTTCGCTGACGATCGCCAGCAGCGGCACTTCGTAGAGGATCACATGCAGCCATGGCCCGCGCAGACGGATGAACAGTTCTCCGTTCTCGATGCCGGTGTGCAGGTAGCGCAGGTTGAAGCGGAACAGGCCGAGGAAGCGCAGAAAATCCGGTTTCAGAAAGCTGATGCGCTCGAGAAAACTCAACTGATCGGCACTCAGGCTCAGCTCGGCCAGACGCTCGATCTGATGACGAATCTCGGCCAGATACGGACGCAGATCCTCGGCATTGCGGCAACGGAACTCCCATTCGACTTCGACGTTGGGGTAGTTGTGCAGCACCGCCTGCATCATCGTCAGCTTGTAGAAGTCGGTGTCGAGCAGGTTCTGCACGATGCGATCGGCAAACACACTCTCGCTCATAAACGGGTCTCCAGTTGCGCCGCGCCTGGCGCGGTCTATATCGATGGCGCTAGTGGCGCATATCGGCGGTGGGGATTGCCAGCATTTTTTCAGAGCGCCGCAGATCCACTGTGGGAGCGAGCCTGCTCGCGAATGCGGTGTGTCAGTTAAGATGATGTGGCTGACCCGACGCTTTCGCGAGCAGGCTCGCTCCCACCGGGATCCCGGTTGACCTCACACCGGGCTATCGATTTGTTCAAGCATCCACTTCACAAAATCCCGCACCTTCGGCACTTCCGCCGCGTGCTCCGGGTAGGCCAGGTAATAGGCATCGCTGCTGGGCATCGCATGCTGCCAGGGTATGACCAGTTTGCCTTCGGCCAATTCCTCTTCCACCAGAAACCGTGGCAGCAGCGCCACGCCACATCCGACCTGGGCGGCGCGGATGCACATGTAAAAGGTTTCGAAACGCGGCCCGTGGTAGCTGTGTTCGGTGTGGTAGCCCTGACTGTCGAACCAGTCGTGCCAGGCCTGCGGTCGCGAGGCATTTTGCAGCAGCACCAGGTCGGTGAGTTGCGTCGGGTCAGTGAATGGTGTGTCCGGCAGGCTGGCCGGGGCGCAGACCGGCACCAGTTGTTCGCCGAACAATTTCAGGCATTCGGTGCCCGGCCGCGATGCCTGGCCGAAATAGAAAGCCAGATCGCTGCGCCCCTGCAACAGATCATCGGCTTCCTGCTCGTTACACAGATCCAGATGAATCGACGGATGGCGCAAGCGCCAGCCTTTCAGGCGCGGCACCAGCCAACGGGCGCCGAAGGTGGAAGGGGTAGAGACTCGCAGGACTTCGGTCTCGCCGCCGTAGGAACGCAGGTAATGCGTCGACATCTCCACTTGGCTGAGGATTTTTCTGACCTCGACCAGATACAAATCCCCGGCCGGCGTCATCTGCAAGCGCCGACGCACGCGGCGGAACAGCAAGTGCTGCAACAGTTCTTCAAGCTGCGCGACCTGTTTGCTCACCGCACTCTGGGTCAGGTTCAGCTCTTCGGCGGCGCGGGTAAAACTCAGGTGCCGGGTCACGGCCTCGAAGCATTGCAGCGCGGTGATCGAGGGCAAGTGGCGTTTGTTCAGCATGGCCAGTCCTTTTTCTTGTCTTTCGCTAGGCAGCATGAATAAACGGAATGATATCTGGCGTAAAGGTCGTTTGTTGCATCGCCGCAGTGAGGCTACAACTAAAGGCCTGCCCGGCCATGCGAAGGATGGCCGCACACATTCTGTTTTTGCTTGAGGAGAGACCGATGGTAGCCGCATTGCTTGATCGTCTGGGAGTCAACCCGGCCCTGTACCAGAACGGCAAAGTGCCGGTACATTCGCCCATCGACGGCAGCGAAATTGCCTCGGTTAACTGGGAAGGCGCTGCCGAAGTCGAGCAACACATCAGTCGCGCAGATCATGCATTCGAGCACTGGCGCAAGGTGCCGGCGCCGCGTCGCGGTGAGCTGGTGCGCCAGTTCGGCGAAGTGTTGCGCGAGTACAAGGCCGACCTTGGCGAGCTGGTGTCGTGGGAGGCCGGCAAGATCACTCAGGAAGGTCTGGGTGAAGTGCAGGAGATGATCGACATCTGCGACTTCGCCGTTGGCCTGTCGCGCCAGCTGTACGGTCTGACCATCGCCTCCGAGCGCCCGGGCCACCATATGCGTGAAACCTGGCATCCGCTTGGCGTGGTCGGCGTCATCAGCGCGTTCAACTTCCCGGTCGCAGTGTGGGCGTGGAACACCACCCTGGCGCTGGTCTGCGGCAACCCGGTGGTGTGGAAGCCATCAGAGAAAACCCCGCTGACCGCGTTGGCCTGTCAGGCGCTGTTTGATCGCGTAGTGAAGAATTTCAGTGATGCCCCGGCGAGCCTGTGCCAGGTGGTGATCGGCGGTCGCGATGCCGGCGAAGCGCTGGTCGATGATCCGCGTGTCGCGCTGATCAGCGCCACCGGCAGCACGCGCATGGGCCGCGAAGTGGCGCCGAAAGTCGCCGCGCGTTTCGCCCGCAGCATTCTTGAGCTGGGCGGCAACAACGCGATGATCCTCGGCCCGAGCGCCGATCTGGACATGGCAGTGCGCGCGATTCTGTTCAGTGCCGTCGGCACCGCCGGGCAACGCTGCACGACTTTGCGCCGTCTGATCGCCCATGAATCGGTCAAGGAAGAAATCGTCACTCGCCTCAAGGCGGCCTATTCGAAAGTACGCATCGGCCATCCGCTGGAAGGCAATCTGGTCGGCCCGCTGATCGACAAGCACAGCTTCGAAAACATGCAGGATGCACTGGAACAGGCGCTGAGCGAAGGCGGCCGGGTGTTCGGTGGCAAGCGCCAACTGGAAGAGCAGTTCCCCAATGCTTATTACGTGTCGCCGGCCATCGTGGAAATGCCCGAGCAGAGCGACGTGGTCTGCAGCGAAACCTTCGCGCCGATTCTCTACGTGGTCGGCTACAGCGATTTCGAGGAAGCGCTACGCCTGAACAACGCCGTGCCGCAAGGCCTGTCATCGTGCATCTTCACCACCGACGTGCGTGAGGCCGAGCGGTTCATGTCGGCGGTCGGCAGTGACTGCGGCATCGCCAACGTCAACATCGGCCCGAGCGGTGCGGAAATCGGCGGTGCATTTGGTGGCGAGAAAGAGACCGGCGGCGGCCGTGAATCCGGCTCCGATGCCTGGCGCGCGTACATGCGCCGGCAGACCAACACCGTCAATTACTCGCTGGAATTGCCGTTGGCGCAGGGCATTACATTCGATTAAGCAGCTACAAGCTTCAAGCTACAAGCGTCAAGCAGACCGGCTTGCAGCTTGTAGCTTGTGGCTTGCGGCTGCTCCGACAGGAGCTTGGCAATGCCGTTACGCGAAGAATGTCTGTGGGAAACGCTCACGCCACAACGCCCGGATAACGCCGCGCTCAGGGGCGAGGTCAAGGTCGATGTCTGCGTGATCGGCGCCGGGTTCACCGGGTTGTCGGCGGCGCTGCATCTGTTGGAAAAAGGCAAAAGCGTCTGCGTGCTGGAAGCGCATCGTGCAGGGCACGGTGGCTCCGGGCGCAATGTCGGGCTGGTCAACGCCGGCATGTGGATTCCTCCGGACGAGATCGAAGCCGGGTTCGGCGAGGCGGTCGGCAGTCAGCTCAACCGCATGCTCGGTGCGGCGCCGGCGCTGGTGTTCAGCCTTGTGGATAAATACGCCATCGATTGCCAATTGCGCCGCGAAGGCACTTTGCACATGGCGCATAACGCCAAGGGCGAGGCGGATCTGCGCAGTCGCGAGCAGCAGTGGAAGCGCCGTGGCGCGCCGGTCGAACTGCTCACCGGCAAGGCCTGCGAGCAAGCCACCGGCACGCAGAAAATCGCCGCCGCGTTGCTTGATCGCCGCGCCGGCACGCTCAATCCGATGGCCTATGTCACCGGGCTGGCCAGTGCCGTGCGTGGGCTCGGCGGGCAGATGTTCGATCATTCGCCGGTGACTCGCCTCGAGCGCGTCGGGCCGAAGTGGTCGGTACAGA
>NZ_JH635998.1:1485445-1497434 GCF_000257605.1 Pseudomonas sp. R62 | reverse complement strand
AGCGCGTCGGGCCGAAGTGGTCGGTACAGACCGCCCAGGGTTCGGTGCTCGCCGAACAAGTGGTCATCGCCTCCAACGCCTACACCGAAGGCGACTGGACCGAGCTCAAGCGCAATTTCTTTCCCGGTTATTACTACCAGGTTGCCTCGGTGCCGCTCAGCGAAGATGCCGCGCAGGACATTCTTCCGGGCGGGCAGGGCTCGTGGGACACCCGTCAGGTGCTGAGCAGCATCCGTCGTGACAAGGACGGACGCCTGTTGCTCGGCAGCCTCGGCAATGGCAATCAGAAACCGACCTGGTTTCTCAAGGCCTGGGCTGATCGGGTACAGCAGCATTACTTCCCCAATCTGAAGCCGGTCGAGTGGGAATGCACCTGGACCGGGCGCATTGCGTTTACCCCCGATCATCTGATGCGGCTGTTCGAACCGGCGCCGGGACTGGTGGCCGTCACCGGTTATAACGGTCGCGGCGTCACCACCGGCACGGTGGTCGGCAAAGCCTTCGCCGATTACCTGTGCAACGGTGATCCGCAGGCACTGCCGATTCCCTTCGCACCGATGCAGCCCCTGGCCGGTGTGGGCTTGCGCAGTTGCCTGTACGAGGCCGGGTTTTCCCTGTATCACGCGGGCCAGTGCCTGCGCATCGTCATTTGAGTGTTGAAATTTGTTGCCGCAAGCGGCGCTTTTGCATCCAGCGACTAGCCTGTAATGGTGCGGGTTGTAGCAGTCCCGCACCAGCAGTGTGCAGTTCGGTGACGCGGGCTGTTACAGGCTGGTTGCACGTCGTTTGCCGCTGCGGTTGCAATGATGGCGCGTGCGGGTTGCGCCTGAAAAAACAAATGGTTTCACCTTCCGCGGTTTAGACGGTTGCACGCCCAATGAAAATGGGACCGAAACAGTCGAAATAACAACAACGCAGCGACTTTTTGAAGAATAAAAAACCGATGGCACGGGCCTTGCTCTGAGCTTTGAGTGAAGTGAAGTCGCAGTGCCAACTAAAAAAACCTTGGAGCACCACCTCATGTCCCAGACGTTTTACAAGAAAGGCTTTCTGGCCCTCGCAGTCGCTACTGCGCTGGGTGTTTCTGCGTTTGCTCAAGCTGATATCAAGATCGGTGTAGCGGGTCCTATGACCGGTGCCAACGCGGCATTCGGCGAGCAGTACATGAAGGGTGCACAGGCGGCGGCCGATGCGGTCAACGCGGCGGGTGGCGTCAATGGGGAAAAAATCGTCCTGGTCAAAGGCGACGACGCCTGCGAACCGAAGCAGGCAGTGACGGTCGCCAAGGACCTCACCAACCAGAAAGTCGCCGGCGTGGTCGGTCACTTCTGCTCGTCCTCGACCATTCCAGCGTCGGAAATCTACGACGAAGCCGGGATCATCGCGATCACCCCGGGTTCGACCAACCCGCAAGTTACCGAGCGTGGCCTCAGCGCCATGTTCCGTATGTGCGGACGGGACGACCAGCAAGGCATCGTTGCCGGCGACTACATCGTCGACATGCTCAAGGGCAAGAAAGTCGTTGTGCTGCACGACAAGGACACCTACGGCCAAGGCCTGGCGGACGCCACCAAGGCTCAGCTGGAAAAACGCGGCGTCAAGCCTGTGCTGTACGAAGGCCTGACCCGAGGCGAGAAAGACTTCAGCACCATCGTCACCAAGATCCGTGGCGCCGGCGCCGATGTCGTCTATTTCGGCGGCCTGCATCCGGAAGCCGGTCCATTGGTTCGCCAGCTGCGCGAGCAGGGTCTGAAAGACGTCAAGTTCATGTCCGATGACGGCATCGTGACCGACGAGCTGGTGACCACCGCTGGCGGCCCGCAATTCACCGACGGCGTGCTGATGACCTTCGGCGCCGACCCGCGCCTGTTGCCTGAAAGCAAGACCGTAGTGGACGCGTTCCGCAAGGCCGGCACCGAGCCTGAGGGCTACACCCTGTACGCCTACGCCTCGGTTCAGACCCTGGCGGCAGCGTTCAATGGTGCCAAGTCCAACAAGGGTGAAGAGGCTGCGGCCTGGCTGAAGAAAAATCCGGTGAAAACCGTGATGGGCGAAAAAACCTGGGACTCCAAGGGCGACCTGAAAGTCTCCGACTACGTGGTTTACCAGTGGGACAAGGACGGCAAATACCACCAGCTGGAAAAGCAGAAGTAAGGGCTGAAGCGATCATCTGATCACTACCGATCCCCTGTGGGAGCGAGCCTGCTCGCGAAGACGCACTGACAAACAACCTCTGCGTTGAATGTTCAACCGCTTTCGCGAGCAGGCTCGCTCCCACAAAGGGGGGCCGTGTGGTCAGGGCTGATCACGCTCCGACATTGCTCCGACGTACATCTGTATTTTTCCTAGAAGAACCGCGCACCCTTGGTGCGCAGGTTCTCACTGCGTGAGATTGCGTTATGGATGGTATTTTCCTGCAGCAACTGGTCAATGGCCTGACCCTCGGGTCGGTCTATGGCCTGATCGCCATCGGCTACACAATGGTCTACGGCATCATCGGCATGATCAACTTCGCCCACGGCGAGGTTTACATGATTTCCGCTTACCTGGCGGCAATCAGTCTGGCTCTGCTGGCTTACTTCGGTATCGAATCCTTCCCGCTGCTGATGCTCGGCACGCTGATCTTCACCATCGTCGTCACGGCGGTGTATGGCTGGGTCATCGAGCGTGTTGCCTACAAACCCCTGCGTAACTCGACCCGCCTGGCGCCGCTGATCAGCGCTATCGGTATTTCGCTGATTCTGCAGAACTACGCACAGATCGCTCAGGGCGCCAAACAACAGGGCGTGCCTACGCTGCTGACCGGTGCCTGGCGTGTTGAAGTCGGTACCGGCTTCGTACAACTGACCTACACCAAAGTCTTCATCCTGATCGCCGCATTCGTCGGCATGGGGCTGCTGACCTACGTCATCAAATACACCAAGCTCGGCCGCATGTGCCGTGCGACCCAGCAAGACCGCAAGATGGCCTCGATCCTGGGGATCAACACCGACCGGGTGATTTCCTACGTGTTCATCATCGGTGCAGCCATGGCCGCACTGGCCGGTGTGCTGATCACCATGAACTACGGCACGTTCGACTTCTATGCCGGCTTCATCATCGGCATCAAGGCGTTCACCGCAGCGGTTCTGGGCGGCATCGGTTCACTGCCCGGCGCGATGCTCGGCGGGATCATCCTCGGCATCTCCGAGTCGCTGTTCTCCGGTCTGGTCAACTCCGACTACAAAGACGTGTTCAGTTTCTCGCTGCTCGTCCTCGTACTGGTCTTCCGGCCGCAGGGTCTGTTGGGCCGTCCTCTTGTGTCGAAGGTGTAAGCGATGTCTGCAACCACTGAAAAATCCATCGATATCAAAAAAAGTCTGGTCGAGGCGATTCTTGCCGGCCTGATTGCGCTGATCGTGTTCGGGCCGATTGTCGGCGTGGTCCTCGACGGCTACAGCTTCAACCTCGAAGCGACTCGCGTGGCGTGGATCATTGCCATCGTCATGGCCGGTCGCTTTGCCCTCAGCCTGTTCCTGCAAACGCCCAAGGGCCTGAAGATCCTTGACGGATTCGAGAGCAGCGGTTCCGGTGTGCACGTGCTGCCGGCGGACTACAAATCACGGCTGCGCTGGATCATCCCGCTGATTATCGTGCTGGCGATCATCGTGCCGTTTGTTTCCAACTCCTACCTGCTCGGCGTGGTCATCCTCGGTTTGATCTACGTGCTGCTGGGGCTGGGGCTGAACATCGTGGTCGGTCTGGCCGGGCTGCTCGACCTTGGTTACGTGGCGTTTTACGCCATCGGTGCCTACGGTCTGGCATTGGGTTATCAATATCTTGGTCTGGGTTTCTGGACCGTGCTGCCGCTGGCGGCGATCACCGCAGGCCTGGCTGGCTGCATTCTCGGTTTCCCGGTGTTGCGTCTGCACGGTGACTATCTGGCGATCGTGACCCTGGGCTTCGGCGAAATCATTCGTCTGGTGCTGAACAACTGGCTGTCCCTGACCGGCGGCCCGAACGGCATGCCGGCGCCACTGCCGACGTTCTTCGGCCTGGAGTTCGGCAAGCGGGCGAAGGATGGCGGAGTACCGTTCCATGAGTTCTTCGGTCTGACCTACAACCCCGACGTGAAGTATTACTTCATCTACGCGGTGTTGTTCCTGGTGGTGCTGGCGGTGCTGTACGTCAAGCATCGGCTGGTGAAGATGCCGGTCGGTCGCGCCTGGGAAGCGCTGCGTGAAGATGAAATCGCCTGCCGCTCGATGGGTCTCAACCATGTGCTGGTCAAGCTCTCGGCGTTCACCATCGGTGCGTCGACGGCGGGTCTGGCCGGGGTGTTCTTCGCCACCTATCAAGGCTTCGTCAACCCGACCTCGTTCACCTTCTTCGAATCGGCGCTGATCCTCGCCATCGTCGTGCTCGGCGGCATGGGCTCGACCATTGGCGTGGTCATCGCCGCATTCGTGCTCACCGTCGCTCCGGAACTGCTGCGCGGCTTCGCTGAATACCGCGTGCTGCTGTTCGGCATCCTGATGGTGTTGATGATGATCTGGCGACCACGCGGGCTGATCCGCATCAGCCGCACCGGGGTCAAACCACGCAAAGGTGCCATTCACTACGAGAGGACTGCGCCATGAGTGAAGTCGTACTCTCTGTTGAAAAACTGATGATGCATTTCGGTGGCATCAAGGCTTTGAGCGATGTCAGCCTGAAGGTCAAACGCAATTCGATCTTCGCCCTGATCGGCCCCAATGGCGCCGGCAAGACCACGGTGTTCAACTGCCTGACCGGGTTCTACAAGGCCACGGGCGGCAAGATCGAACTCAACGTGCGCGGCCAGCAGACCAACGTCATCCAGCTGCTGGGCGAGTCGTTCAAACCGACCGATTTCGTCTCGCCGAAATCCTTCCTCAGCCGCATGTACTACAAAATGTTCGGCGGAACTCACCTGGTAAACCGTGCAGGCCTGGCCCGGACGTTCCAGAACATCCGCCTGTTCAAGGAAATGTCGGTGCTGGAAAACCTGCTGGTGGCGCAGCACATGTGGGTCAACCGCAACATGCTCGCCGGTATTCTCAACACCAAGGGCTATCGCAAGGCCGAGAGCGATGCGCTGGATGTCGCGTTCTATTGGCTCGAAGTGGTCGATCTGGTCGACTGCGCCAACCGTCTCGCCGGTGAACTCTCGTACGGCCAGCAACGTCGTCTGGAGATCGCTCGGGCCATGTGCACCCGCCCGCAGATCATCTGCCTCGACGAACCGGCCGCCGGCCTCAACCCTCAGGAAACCGAAGCGCTCAGCGCGATGATCCGGCTGCTGCGCGACGAGCACGATCTGACCGTGGTGCTGATCGAACACGACATGGGCATGGTCATGAGCATTTCCGATCACATCGTGGTTCTCGACCACGGCATCGTCATCGCCGAAGGCGGGCCGGAAGCGATCCGCAACGATCCGAAAGTGATCGCGGCCTATCTGGGCGCCGACGAAGAGGAACTGGTATGAGTCAACCGATCCTCGAACTGCGTAATCTGGACGTGTTCTACGGCCCGATCCAGGCGCTCAAAGGCGTTTCCCTGCAGATCAACGAAGGCGAGACCGTCAGCCTGATCGGCTCCAACGGCGCCGGCAAGTCGACCTTGTTGATGTCGATCTTCGGCCAGCCGAGAGCGGCGGGTGGGCAGATTCTCTATCAGGGCGTCGACATCACGCAGAAGTCCTCGCACTACATCGCCTCCAACGGCATCGCGCAGTCACCGGAAGGGCGGCGGGTTTTCCCCGACATGACCGTCGAGGAAAACCTGCTGATGGGCACCATCCCGATTGGCGACAAGTACGCCAAAGAGGACATGCAGCGCATGTTCGAGCTGTTCCCACGGCTTGAGGAGCGACGCAATCAGCGGGCGATGACCATGTCTGGCGGTGAACAGCAGATGCTCGCCATCGCCCGTGCGCTGATGAGCCGGCCGAAGCTGTTGCTGCTCGATGAACCGAGCCTGGGTCTGGCACCGATCGTGGTGAAGCAGATCTTCGCCACGCTGCGCGAGCTGGCGAAAACCGGGATGACGATTTTCCTCGTCGAGCAGAACGCCAACCATGCGTTGAAGCTGTCGGACCGGGCTTATGTAATGGTCAACGGCGAGATTCGCCTGACCGGCACCGGTAAAGAACTGTTGGTGAACGAGGAGGTGCGTAACGCCTATCTGGGCGGGCACTGATTCTTCTCGCGGTTGCACACAGCCCCGGCGACGAGAGTCCCGGGGTTTTTTATTTTTGGGATCCACCACAGGTAAATTGGGTAATTCCCGAAATTGTGGAAAACAAATTCCCCAAGCTGCCAAAGCGCGACATATAGACGCTGCAAATGGCTGTTTTTCCACAGTTTTGACTTGTCCCCGGTTACTGTGGAACTGGCTGTGAATAACGTGGGTGTATATGGTTGCAGGCCTTGTAATCCGTGGTCTCCAGGCTTGTGATTGTTTTTTGATCAGTAAGTTTCAAGCAGGCGTGAGGCGCCATTGTCAACCTTTTTATAGCGCATCCAGGTCGGGTACTGTTGTGTGTAAAAGCCTGTGGATAAGTCTGTGACTAAACTCTGGAAAGACCTCGCGGAGCGCCGTAATTGCTGGCCTCGCGCAATCACCCGGTTGCACCGTCCGTCGTGCAAAATGCCCTGTGCCGCACATCCCCCGCCTCACGGTCAAGCAAAAAACTTTCCATTTCGCCCGCAAAGCCTTGTGTGGCGCGGCTTTGCGCGTTTGCACTTGCCCCCGGAAACTGTGGAGCAGACTGTGGATAACATGCGTGCACATGGCTACAGGCCACGCTGGCTATGGCCTAGGCAGGTCTGGTTGATTTTTGTACAGCTGGCAAGTGTTGCCCGTATCCGCGAGGGCGGGCATGCTGCCTGCTGATTTTCTATTCCAAGGGCTGCCGTGGCGGCCGAAGCAAGGAGAACACGATGTCCGACACCCTGTTTATCACCGGCGCGACGTCCGGTTTTGGTGAAGCCTGTGCCCGGCGTTTTGCCGAGGCTGGCTGGAAGCTGGTCCTGACCGGCCGTCGTGAAGAACGCCTCAATGCCCTGTGCGCTGAACTGTCGAAGCAGACCGAAGTGCATGGTCTGGTCCTCGATGTGCGCGATCGCAAGGCGATGGAGGAGGCAATCGCCAACCTGCCGCCGTCGTTTGCCAAACTCCGTGGCCTGATCAACAACGCCGGCCTGGCGCTCGGCGTCGACCCGGCGCCGAAATGCGATCTGGATGACTGGGACACCATGGTCGACACCAACGTCAAAGGCCTGATGTACGCCACCCGCCTGCTGCTGCCTCGGCTGATCGCCCACGGCCGTGGTGCCGGTATCGTCAACCTCGGTTCCATCGCCGGCAACTACCCGTACCCGGGCAGCCACGTGTACGGCGCGAGCAAAGCCTTCGTCAAACAGTTCTCGCTGAACCTGCGTTGCGATTTGCAGGGCACTGGCGTGCGGGTCAGCAACATCGAACCCGGCCTGTGCGAAAGCGAGTTCTCGCTGGTGCGTTTTGCCGGTGATCAGGAACGCTACAACGCCACTTACGCCGGCGCCGAGCCGATCCAGCCGCAGGACATCGCCGAGACGATTTTCTGGGTGATGAACACCCCGGCGCATATCAACATCAACAGCCTGGAGCTGATGCCGGTGAGCCAGACCTGGGCCGGGTTTGCCATCGAGCGTAACAAGGCTTGATACCGCGCTGAGGCCATTCGCGAGCAGGCTCGCTCCCACATTTTCAAGTGCGGTGCCTGTGGGAGCGAGCCTGCTCGCGAAAAGGCCGGCACAGGCAAAACAAGTCGATAAGCTAAACTCCTCACTCAACCATCAGGCCGCACCCCGCGGCGCTCAAGGTTTCATGAGGCGTTCAAGTGAGTAACCGAGGTGAGCAGGCACTGCTCAAACAATCGACGCTGCTGATGCTGGCGGTGTCGATTGCCGGGATCGTCACCGGTTTTGTTTCAGGTTCGCAATCCATCCTGTTCGATGGCTTTTTTTCGCTGATCGCGACATTCATCAAAATCCTGATGCTGATCACCGCCCGGCTGATCGCCAAGCAAAGCAATCAGCGTTTCCAGTTCGGCTTCTGGCATCTGGAACCGATGGTGTTGCTGATCGAGGGCAGCTTCCTGCTGTTGATCGCCATCTACGCCTTTCTCAACGGCGTGTTCGGCATCATCAATGGTGGTCGTGATATTGAGTTGGGTCTGGTGATCGTCTATGCGGCGGTGTTTACCGTCGTCGAGTTCGCCTACTTCTTTTACGTGCGCCGGCGTAATCGCACGCTCAAATCCAGCCTCATCCAGTTCGACAACATCAGTTGGCTGGTCGACGCGATGCTCTCGGTGGGGTTGTTGATCAGTTTCCTCGCCGCGCTGCTGCTCAAGTCCCAGGGCTATGGCGAGTGGGCGGTGTATGTCGACCCGCTGATCCTCATCGTACTGGCGCTGACCATGCTGCCCCCGGCGTTGAAGATCCTCGGCCCGGCATTGCGTGATGTGCTGGGTATTGCCCCGGACACTCTGGATGAGCAGGTCAGGCAGGTCATGGAGGTGGCGAAGGTCGAGCATGGTTTCGACGATTACGTGTCCTACGTGCAAAAGCACGGTCGGGCGCGGTTCATCGAAATTCATGTGGTGTTGCCGGCGGAGTATCCGCTGCGCGATGTCGCGCAGCTGGATGCGCTACGTGAACAGATATCGGCGCAGTTGGGCGAGCCGGATGCGGCGCGCTGGTTGACGATCAGCTTCACCGGGGACAAGAAGTGGATTGCCTGATCTGATCCGGATGTCTGCTGAGAACACAGTAACCCTCTAGCCCCAAATCCTGCTTTGCACGAGTCAGCGAAGATATTCAGCCAGCCCGTGATAGCAAGTCGCCAAATGATAAGGCGTAGTCGAAGGCATGTCCTTGCGGCTGACCTCTCCATTCTCATCGCGACACTCATGCCAGCCGCCGGCATGCAGAAACCGCTGCTGCAACGCCTGCAACTGGCGCAGCACCACCGCTTCGCTGTCCGCCCGCAAGGTCAGCGCGCGCAGGTATTCGGCTTGAGCCCAGATCCGTTGGGTCGAATCCCTTGGCCGTCCATTGCCATCCAGATCGAGCATCGCCCGCACCGCGCCGCAGGACTCCAGCACGCCGTACTGCTCGGTAAAGGCAAATGCCCGATCCAGCGCCCGGTGCAGTTTCGAATCGCGCAACAGCGCCGACGATTCGAGCAGGAAATACCATTCGAACTGGTGCCCCGGTTCGTACCAGTTATCCACAGCCCCCAGTGGCTTCTCCATCAACACGCCATATTGCGGATCGACGAATTGCTTGTGCATGGCTGTGCATAACTCAAGCAGGGCCTTCTGCGTCTGCGGGTCTTCGCGCACCGCCAGAGTGGCGAGGAAGGCTTCGGCCAAGTGCATCAGTGGATTTTGCAGTGGGCCGGTTTGCAGGGTGAGCCAGTCACGCTCAAGGCAGGCTTCGTACAAACCGTCGCCGGTGGCGAATCGGCGGCCGATGATTTCCAGCGCGGCGTTCAATGTCGACTCGGCCAGCGAATCCCGGGACTTGTCCCAGTAATGCGCGCAGGCAAAGAGGATGAAGGCGTGGGTGTAAAGATCCTTGCGCTGGTCCAGCGGCTTGCCCTGTGCGTCGATGCTGTAGAACCAGCCGCCATGCTCGGCATCATGGAAGTGCCGTTGCAGGGAACGGAACAGCGCGGCGGCGCGGACTTCGGCGTTATCCACAACCCCGATCAGGCTGGAGAACAGATACAGCTGCCGTGCGCAGGCCATCGCCCGATAGCGTTGCGCTGGCAACGGCTGGTGTGTAGCGTCCAGCGCCTCATAGGGCAACGCCATGTCGGCGTTCCAGCCCGGGCCTTGCCACAGCGGCACGATCACGTCGAGGAAGTGCTGCTGCACTTGGCCAAACAGGGCGGTCAATTCGGGCAGGACGGTGGAGCGGGAAGCGTGGGGCATGGGCGGGCGTCACGGGCTGGGGCGATTGCGCGACATGGTAGCAGAGAGCACCGCTTGAGAGAGGCGGTGTCTGTCAGGCCGTCTTCGCGAGCAGGCTCACTCCCACAGTGGATTTGCAGCGTACACAAAACCTGTGGGAGCGAGCCTGCTCGCGAAGAGGCCAGTGCAGGCGCTAAAAATCAGCCTGCCAACAACCAGACGCCAGTCGCCGCCGAAGCCGCACCCGCCAACCGCACCAGCGGCGCCGCTGCCTGCGGAAGAACTCGCACCACGCCATAACCGAGCGCATGCAAAACCGCTGTCGCCGCGACAAACCCGGCCGCATACGCCCACGGACTGCTCATGTCCGGCAACTCCAGCCCATGCGCCACGCCATGGAACAGCGCAAACAGCGCCGTCGCGGCCACCGCCATCACCAGTGGCGGACGTACCGCCAGTGCCACGGCCAGGCCCAGCGCCAATACCGAGGCGGCTATCCCGCTCTCCAGCGCCGGCAACTCCAGCCCTTCAAAACCGAGCAAACCTCCGAGCAACATGGTGCCGACAAAAGTGCACGGCAGCGCCCAGCGCGCCGCGCCTTGTTGCTGCGCCGCCCACAAACCGACGGCGAGCATTGCCAGCAAGTGGTCGAGCCCGCCGATCGGGTGGCTGATGCCCGCGACGAGGCCACTGTCGCCATGGCCCGGGTGAGCGAACGCCAGTGCCGGTGTCAGCAGCAACGCCAGAGCGCCAAGAATGCGTTTGAGTGTCATGGATAAGCTTCCTTGTGGATAAGTGGATCAGGCGGCGGTCAGCAGGCCCTGACGTTCGATGAAGGCGATGATTTCCTCGAGGCCCTGACCGGTTTTCTGGTTGCTGAACACGAACGGCTTGCCGTTGCGCATGCGTTTGGTGTCGCTGTCCATCATTTCCAGCGAGGCGCCCACCAGTGGCGCGAGGTCGATCTTGTTGATCACCAGCAGGTCGGACTTGCAGATCCCCGGGCCGCCCTTGCGCGGCAGCTTGTCGCCGGCGGAGACGTCGATCACGTAGATGGTCAGGTCCGACAGCTCCGGGCTGAAGGTCGCCGAGAGGTTGTCGCCGCCGGACTCCACCAGGATCAGATCCAGCCCGGGAAAGCGCCGGTTCAGTTGATCGACCGCTTCGAGGTTGATCGAGGCGTCTTCACGGATCGCCGTGTGCGGGCAGCCGCCGGTTTCCACGCCGATGATCCGCTCCGGCGCGAGGGCTTCGTTGCGCACCAGGAAATCGGCGTCTTCGCGGGTATAGATGTCGTTGGTGACCACGGCGAGGTTGTAACGCTCGCGCAGGGCCAGGCATAGGGCGAGTGTCAGCGCAGTTTTGCCGGAACCGACCGGGCCGCCGATGCCGACGCGCAGAGGTTGTGTATCCATTTCATTCTCCAAAATAAACAGCCCTAAGAGCGGAAGAGACGGCTGTACTGGCGCTCGTGGGCCATGCACGCCAGGGACAGGCCAAAGGCGGCGCTGCCGATGTGTTCGGGATTTATGCGGGTTGCATCGTGCTGCGCCTGTTGCAGCAGCGGCAGCAGTTCGCTGGTCAGGCGCTGGGCGGCTTGCTGGCCCAACGGCAGGGTTTTCATCAACACGGCGAGCTGGTTTTCCAGCCAGCTCCACAGCCACGCGGCAAGAGCGTCCTGCGGGCTGATGCTCCAGGCGCGTGCTGCCAGCGCCCAGCACAAGGCCAGGTGCGGTTCTGTGGTCTGGTCAAGAAAGTCGCGGGCAGGCTCGTCGAGTTCCGGCAAGCCGTTCAACAACTGCTGCAAGGAGTAACCCATCTGCCGGCTCTCCAGATGCAACTCGCGGGTTTCGCGACTGGCGCGGTGGCTCTCGCAGAGTTGTCGTAGCTCGGCCCAGTTTTCATCTGCTGCGGCTTGGCAATGCGCCAACAGCAGCGGCGCTTCGAAGCGGGCGAGATTGAGCAGCAGTTGATCGCTGATCCAGCGGCGGGCGGCGTCAGGGTTGTGGACCCGGCCGTTAT
>NZ_JH635998.1:1481049-1484565 GCF_000257605.1 Pseudomonas sp. R62 | reverse complement strand
GCTGTAGCCGCCAATCGGCAATTGCGGACTGGCCAGACGCAGCAGCGCCCAGGCCGGATTCACAGGCGCACGCCGAACTGGTGAAGTTTTGGCGCGTAGTTGAAGTCTTCGTCACCGTGGCGGGAATGATGATGGCCGCCGCCGTAAGCGCCGTGTTCCGGCTGGAACGGCGCTTCGATAGCCTCGACCCGGGCGCCGAGCTGTTCGAGCATCGCTTTGAGCACGTAATCGTCGAGCAGGCGCAGCCAGCCATCGCCGACTTGCAGGGCGACATGGCGGTTGCCGAGGTGATAGGCCGCGCGCGTCAGTTCGAACGCATTGGCGCACGTGACGTGGAGCAGTTGTTCGGGACGGGCGCAGACGCGCACGACACGGCCGTCTTCGGCCTGCAGACATTCGCCGTCATACAGCGGTGGCTGGCCGCGCTCCAAAAACAACCCGACGTCTTCGCCTTCGGCACTGAAACAGCGCAAACGGCTTTTGCTGCGCGCTTCGAAGGTCAGGTGCAGCTCGGCGGCCCAGACGGGTTGAGGGTCGATTCTGCGATGAATCACCAGCATCGGAAAGCTTCCAGCAATGAACGTTGATTGGGCTAGAGCAAGCGCCGCGCCAATCGGGCGATCTGTAGGAAATAGCTGTCGGCGCGTGCCTGATCTTTCAACAGGCGCGGCGATTCTGGAAGGTTTTGGTGCATGAAGGATTTGTCATGCACCAAAGCGAGGCCATGACGGATGTTCAATGTGGGAGCGAGCCTGCTCGCGAATGCGCCGTGTCAGACAGATGTATTCAGCTGACCCAGCGCTTTCGCGAGCAGGCTCGCTCCCACGGGGGCTTTGCGCTGTGTCAGATAGAGAAGGGATTACTCGGTACTGCCCAGCCCTTGCCAGTGCTTGAGGCCGATGAAGATGAAGCGCAGTTGCTGGGTGATCTTCGCCTGCGGGGTCAGGTGCTCCGGCAAGGCCTCGGCGGGTGGGTCGATGATGTCTGGGAGGGTGGCGAACACCGATTTGACGATCAGGTCGGCCATCACGCTGAGGCCGGCCAGATCCAGATGTTGCAGCTTGGGCATCAGCGCCAGGTCCGCCGCGAGGTCGGCGCTGATGTTCTCCCGCAGGCGTCCGATTGCCTGACGTACCGGCAGCGAGCCGCCGTATTGTTCGCGGGCGAGAAACAGGAATTGCGAGCGGTTGGCGTTGACCACATCAAGGAAGATGCGCACCGAAGCGTCGATGATGCCGCCCATGACGAATTCATTGTGCCGCACCAGGCGGATGGTCTCGCGGAAGGTCTGGCCGACTTCACTGACCAGCACCAGCCCCAACTCGTCCATATCGGCGAAGTGCCGGTAGAAACCGGTGGGCACGATGCCGGCGGTCTTGCTCACTTCGCGCAGGCTCAGGCTGCCGAATCCTCGGCCGCTTTCCATCAGGTGGCGGGCAGCGTCCATCAGGGCGTTGCGGGTCTGTTGTTTCTGTTCGGCGCGGGGCAGCATCGCAGGGTGTGTTCTTCGGCAGGACAAGCGCCGCACTCTAGCAAATCGGCTTTGTCGGCGTCGAACGGGGAGTCATGCAGCGAGGGATTCACAGAAGCTGAAAAGTCAAAAGCCCAATCCGCTGATTGGGCTTTTTCGCTGGGCCGTCATAGGCTCAGCTCACGGCGCTGTTGCGTTCGATCACACGGTCACCACCACCTTCGGCGAGGGCTTGACCTTGTGGAGTCTTGTCGTAGCCGTCTTCCACCAGACCTTTTTCTTCGAGACGATTGCGGCCGTTTTCGGCTACAGCCTGGCCTTGTGGCGTCTTGTCATAGCCATCTTCAACCAGACCTTTTTCTTGGAGGCGGTTGCGACCGTTTTCAGCCAGAGTCTGACCTTGTGGGGTTTTGTCATAGCCGTCTTCAGCCAGAGTCTGGCCTTGTGGGGTTTTGTCGTAGCCGTCTTCAGCGAGAGTCTGGCTGAACACCGAGTGGCTGTCTTTGACTTGCGGAGTGGCCTGATCGGCAGCGGGCAGGGCGAAAGCAGTGCTGGCTAGCATCGACAGGGTAAGGCTGAGCAGTAATTGGCGTTTCATGATAGTGGCTCCTTGGGAGGGCGATAAAGTGGGTACGAGGGCAATGCTACTCTCGATAAGTCGATATAAAAGTTCATAAACGCAATGGTAATAATCAACAGAATTGATTGTTCGGCGCGAAGGCTCTAGATCGCGCCTTTGCGGGCGCCGGTTTTGCACCGTCGTGGGTATTTTCGACTCACTCGTGCCTCGCAAAAGTGCGGGTGGCGGTAACACTGCTCGACCGATCGGTCAGTTTTGCCAAGCTTTTTATGGCTTAAACTGCCTTTCAATTAAACCTGCGGGCCTTTCGCCAGTCACAGACTGCATAGGGGCCGCTTCGGTCTGCCGTTTCAGCTGTGCGTCGGGATGTTCGGCGTGCGGTCGTGATCAGGAGCTTTGTGCATGACGCGCACTGGAAAAATCTTCAGCTGGACCTTCGCCATCCTCGCGCTGCTGCTGGCAGCCTTGATTCTGATCATCGTGTTTTTCGACTGGAACCGGATCAAACCCACGATCAACGCCAAAGTTTCGGAAGAACTGCACCGGGCGTTTGCCATCAATGGCAACCTCGCAGTGATCTGGCAGCGCGAGCCGGAAGAAGGCGGCTGGCGCTCTTGGGTGCCGTGGCCGCACGTGGTCGCCGAGGATCTGAGCCTGGGCAACCCGGACTGGTCGAAGCAGCCGCAGATGGTCACGCTCAAACGCGTCGAACTGCGCATTTCGCCGCTGGCCCTGCTGGCCCAGCGCGTGGTGATTCCGCGCATCGACCTGACCGAGCCGAATGCCGAGCTGCAACGTCTGGCCGATGGCCGCGCCAATTGGACGTTCAAATTCGATCCCAAGGACCCGAACGCCGAGCCGTCGAGCTGGGTGGTCGATATCGGCGCGATCGGCTTCGACAAGGGCCACGTGACCCTTGACGACCAGACCCTGAAGACCAACCTCGATGTGCTGATCGACCCGCTCGGCAAGCCGATTCCCTTCAGCGAGATTGTCGGCGACAAAGCGGCGAAAACCGCTCAGGACAAGGGCGGCGCACCGCAGGACTATGCCTTTGCACTCAAGGTCAAAGGCCAATACCACGCGCAGAACCTCACCGGGCAGGGCAAGATCGGCGGGTTGCTGGCCTTGCAGGACGCGAGCAAGCCGTTCCCGTTGCAGGCCCAGGCGAAGATCGGCGATACCCGTATCGAACTGGCCGGTACCCTGACTGACCCGCTGAATCTCGGCGCCCTCGACCTGCGCTTGAAACTCGCTGGCGACAGTCTCGGCAATCTCTACCCACTGACCGGCGTGACGCTGCCGGACACCCCACCGTATTCCACCGACGGCCACCTGATCGCCAAGCTGCATGACGAGGCCGGGGCGAAATTCACTTATGAGAAATTCAACGGCAAGATCGGCGACAGCGACATCCACGGCGACCTGACCTACGTGGCCAGCCAGCCACGGCCAAAACTCAGCG
>NZ_JH635998.1:1471148-1480738 GCF_000257605.1 Pseudomonas sp. R62 | reverse complement strand
AGCCAGCCACGGCCAAAACTCAGCGGTGCGTTGCTCTCCAATCAACTGCTGTTCGCCGACCTTGCACCGTTGATCGTGCCGATTCCAACACCGAGCAAAAGGCCCGTGGCGGCGCGAGCAAGCAGCCGGCAGACAAAGTCCTGCCGGTCGAAGAGTTTAAGACTGATCGCTGGCGCGCCATGGATGCCGATGTCGAGTTCACCGGCAAGCGCATCGTCCACAGCGAGAAGCTGCCGTTCAACGACCTCTATACCCATCTGAAACTCAACGACGGCGAACTCAGCCTGGAACCGCTGCGCTTTGGCGTCGCCGGCGGCACTCTGGATGCGCTGATCCGCCTCAATGGCCGCACCGAGCCGCTGGAAGGCCGGGCGCGTTTGACCGCACGCAAATTCAAACTCAAAGAGCTGTTCCCGACCTTCGAGCCGATGAAAACCAGTTTCGGTGAGCTCAATGGCGATGCCGACATCAGTGGCCGGGGCAACTCCGTGGCCAAGCTGCTCGGTGGTGCCAACGGCAATCTGAAGATGCTGATCAACGACGGTGCAATCAGCCGTGAGTTGATGGAGCTGGCCGGGCTCAACGTCGGTAACTACGTGGTCGGCAAGATCTTTGGCGACAAGGAAGTGAAGATCAATTGCGCGGCGGCGGACTTCGACATCAAGACCGGCCTGGCGACCACACGGCTGTTTGTCTTCGATACCGAGAACGCGATCATCTACATCGATGGCACGGCGAACATGGCCACCGAGCAACTCGATCTGACCGTGACCCCTGAGTCGAAAGGCTGGCGTCTGATTTCCCTGCGCTCGCCGCTGTATGTGCGCGGCAAGTTCATCAAACCGGATGCCGGCGTCAAAGCCGTACCGTTGATGCTGCGTGGGGCGGGGATGGTTGCATTGGGCGTGATTGCCGCACCGGCGGCGGGGTTGCTGGCGCTGGTGGCGCCGAGCGGTGGCGAACCGAATCAATGTGCGCCGTTGCTGGAACAGATGAAGCAGGGCAAGGCGCCGGTGACCGTTAAACCCAGCAAGTAAGCAGGGCAGATCAAAAGATCGCAGCCTTCGGCAGCTCCTACATTTGGAATGCGTTCCCCCTGTAGGAGCTGCCGAAGGCTGCGATCTTTTGCTGTTAAGGGTTACAGATCGTTAAGGATATCCGCCATGTCGTCGGCGTGTTCTTCTTCCTGGGCGAGGATGTCTTCGAAGATGCGGCGGGTGGTCGGGTCCTTGTCACCGATGTACTGAATGATTTCACGGTAGCTGTCGATGGCGATGCGCTCGGCCACCAGATCTTCGTAAACCATTTCCTTGAGCGTATTGCCGGCCACGTATTGCGCGTGGGACATCTTGCTCAGCAGGTCAGGGTTGAACTCAGGCTCACCGCCCAGTTGCACGATCCGCTCGGCGAGACGATCGGCGTGCTCGGCTTCCTGGTTGGCGTGCTCGAGAAATTCGTCGGCGGCGACGTTGGCTTTCAGGCCGTTGGCCATGAAGTAGTGGCGCTTGTAGCGCAAGGTGCACACCAGTTCGGTGGCCAGCGACTCATTGAGCAAACGCAGGATTTCTTCACGGTTGGCGTTGTAACCCTCGGTGACCGCGCCGTTTTCCACGTGTTGCCGCGCGCGTTCGCGCAGGGTTTGAACATCAGACAAATGCACGTCACTCATTTCATTCTCCTGGAGGCTAATCCGATGGGCGCCACGTTCTGAAGACGCGGTCGCTACTCAGGGTGTGAGTCTTGAGCGAAGCGAAAAGTTTTATGCGATTTACGCCGGACTCGGTTCAGGAACTGCTGAGGACTGCGATGTCGGCAGGGTCAGAGCTGGAATAGGCTTATCGTTGAGTTGTCATCGTCGAGGTGGATGCTTGGCGAGCGTTTTGCACGTCTGGCCTCCACCCACCGCGCACAAGGATGTAACCCATGTCGACACGTTATCCACTGGTGCTGGTGCCGGGCATGCTCGGCTTTGTCCGGCTGGTGCTTTATCCGTATTGGTTCGGCATCATCAAGGCCTTGCGCCGTGGTGGTGCGACGGTGGTCGCGGTGCAGGTTTCGCCACTCAATTCCACGGAAGTGCGCGGCGAGCAATTGTTGATGCGGATCGAGGAGATCCTTCGCGAGACAGGGGCGCAGAAGGTCAACCTGTTCGGTCACAGTCAGGGCGCGTTGACCGCACGGTATGCGGCGGCGAAGCGCCCGGATCTGGTCGCCTCGGTAACATCGGTGGCCGGGCCTAATCACGGCTCCGAACTGGCGGATTATCTGGAAAAGCACTATCCCGCCAACAGCGCCAAGGGGCGCTTGCTCGAAGCGTTGCTGCGCCTGATCGGCTGGATCATGGCATTGCTCGATACGGGTTACCACGGGCCGAAACTGCCGGTGGATATCCACGCTTCCCACCAATCGCTGACGACGGCGGGCGTTGCAATATTCAATCAGCGTTATCCACAAGGGCTGCCGCAAACGTGGGGCGGGCAGGGGCCGGAAGAGGTCAACGGTGTGCGCTATTACTCCTGGTCAGGGACGCTGCAACCGGGCAAGACCGATCGTGGCGGCAATCTTTTTGACGGCACCAACCGCAGTTGTCGCTTGTTCGCCAGGACCTTCGTTCGCGAGCCGGGGCAGTGCGACGGCATGGTCGGCCGTTACAGCTCGCATCTGGGCACGGTGATCGGTGATGACTATCCGCTGGATCATTTCGACATCGTCAATCAGTCGCTGGGGCTGGTGGGCAAGGGCGCGGATCCGGTAAGGCTGTTTGTCGAGCATGCGGCGCGGCTGGAGGCTGCAGGGTTATAGCCAAACAGACCGCGTCATCGTTCTTCGCGAGCAGGCTCGCTCCCACAGGTGTCTGCATTTCAACGTGGGAGGGGCCTTATCAGGCAACGCCGACCCGCCGGCCCAGCACCGTGGTCCAGCGCTCCGACAAAACCACCCCAGCCAAGGTCAGCAACCCACCCACCAGGTGATACATCGCCAACTGTTCCTTCAACACCACCGCCGCAATCAGCGCGGTAATCAATGGCAGCAGATTGAAGAACAACGTCGTCCGGCTCGGCCCCAGTCGCTGCACCGCCTGCATCCACGCCAGCGGCGCGACCATCGAGGCCAGCAGGCATGCATACAGCACCAGCGGCACGTTCTGCAGGTTCAGCCCGGTCTTTGGCGAAGCAGCGAACAATGGAAACAACACCACAATCGCCACCAGCACCTGCAAGTACAGCAGCACCAGTGGCGGCAGGCGCAGTTGCCACTTTTTCAGCAGCGTGCTGTAAACGGCGTAGGCCAGCGTGGCGATCAGCATCATCGCATCGCCCAGATTGACCCCGTGTTGCAGCAGCGCTCCGAGGCTGCCGGATGACACCACCACCAGCACGCCAGCGAACGACAGCACCGCACCGACCAGCGCACCAGCCGTCAGGCGCTGGCCGAGGCTGATGATCGCCATGGCCAGCGACATCAATGGCATCAACGACAGGATGATGCCCATATTGGTTGCGGTGGTCAGTGTTGCGGCGAAATAGGCGAGGCTCTGATACACCGCCATGCCGAGTACGCCGAGGATGAAAATCCGCCCCAGGTTCGGCCGAATCTGCGGCCAGTGGGCGATGACTTTCTTCAGCATGAATGGCGTGAACAGCACGCCGGCCAGCAGCCAGCGATAGAAACCGATCTCGGCGGGGAAGATCGCGCCGACCGCCAGTTTGTTGATCACGGTGTTGCCGGCCCAGATGAAAATCGCCAGCAGGGGAAACGCGTATTGCATGGGACAAAAACCAGAACGTTGATGAAGCGCGATTATCGCCTGTCTGGATGCAGGCCTATACTGCGAACCGGACAACCTGCCTCTGCATCCGGACAGCATGAACAGCAAACACATCGATCTGCTCGATTTCAGCGAATTGCCGTCAGCGGTGTATTTCCGCTACGCCGATTTCAATGCCCACGAATATGCCGCGCCGCATCGCCATCCTTGGGGCACGCTGGAATACGCGGCCCATGGCGTGTTGCACATGGATGTCGACGGCAGCCGCTTCATGTCGCCGCCGCAGTACGCCGTGTGGGTGCCGCCCGAGGTCGAGCACAGTTTCTACAGCCATCAGCCGGTCAACTACCGCGCGGTGTGTCTTGATCCAAGCGTTTGCACACGATTGCCGGCGCGGGCCTGCACCTTGGCGATCAGTGACATTCTCAAGGCGATTCTCAAGGACTTCGCCGCCCGCGATGTGAAGATTCCGGAGCATGAGGCCGATCAGCGTCTGGCCCAGGTATTGGTCGATCAACTGCAACAGGCGCCGGTGCAGGAGTGTTACCTGCCGTATGCGAGCAGCCCGGGCTTGCTGACGATTCTCGACGCCTTGCAGGCCGCGCCGGGCGACAACCAACCGTTGGCGCATTGGGCCGCGCAAGTGCATGTCAGCGAGCGCACCCTGGCCCGGCAGTTTGTCCGCGAGCTGGGCATGAGCTTTGGCGAATGGCGTCAGCGCTTGCGTTATCTGGCGGCGATCGAGGCGCTGGAAACCTCGCGTTCGGTGCAGGAAATCGCTTTCGACCTCGGCTACAGCAGCGGCTCGGCGTTCATCGCCATGTTCGCCCGCCAGGCCGGGTGCACGCCGGAGCAGTATCGGCGCAGCCACCTCGAGGGCAGGAAGGTGTAACAAGCTTTGACTACACTGCGACAGAGGCCGCATCCATCGGTGCGGCAACAAGGAGAAAACTCCATGAAGATGTTGCGTGTGCCGTTGTTGATGATCGGGCTGCTTGTGTGTTCCCAGGGTTTCGCCGCCACGGCGCAACAGAACAAGATGACCACCTGCAATGCCGATGCGACCGCCAAGAGCTTGAAGGGCGACGAGCGCAAGGCGTTCATGAGCACCTGCCTGAAAGCGGCACCCGCAGCCAACGATGGCAAGGAGCTGACCCCGCAGCAGCAGAAGATGACCACCTGCAATGCCGATGCGAAAACCAAGGCGCTGACCGGTGATGCGCGCAAGGCGTTCATGAGTGAGTGTCTGAAGAAAAAGTGAAACGGTAAATAATGTGGTGAGCTTGCCGGCCTCTTCGCGAGCAGGCTCGCTCCCACATTTGAAATGCATTCCCCTGTGGGAGCGAGCCTGCTCGCGAAAGCGTCGGTGAATACACCGCCAATCCCACGCCCCGCATATCCCTAGTGCTAACCCCGGATCGCTGGCAGACTGCCCATCCTTTCACGCCGTTCGTTTTGAGGCTGTATGCCAACGTTTTCTCAGCGTCATGTTGTGTTCTGGGTCAGTTGCATCATCATTTTTGGCGGTTTGCTGTTGGTGCTGCCGCTGCGCTTGTTGCCGAGCCTGCTGGCCGGGTTGCTGGTGTTCGAGCTGGTCAACATGCTCACCCCGCAACTGCAACGGCTGATCGAAGGGCGGCGTGCGCGCTGGTTGGCGGTGGCGCTGCTCGGCACGCTGGTGGTGAGTGCGCTGGCGCTGATCTTCGCCGGCGCCATCAGTTTCCTCCTGCATGAAGCGGAAAACCCCGGCGCCTCGCTCGATAAATTCATGGGCGTGGTCGATCGCGCGCGCGGACAGTTGCCGCCGTTCATCGACGCTTACCTGCCGGCCAGCGCGGCGGAATTTCGCGTGGCGATCGGCGAGTGGGCGAGCAAGCATCTGGCCGACCTGCAACTGGTCGGCAAGGACGCTGCGCACATGTTCGTCACCCTGCTGATCGGCATGGTGCTCGGCGCGATCATCGCCCTGCAGCGCATCCCCGACGTGACCAAGCGCAAGCCGTTGGCCGCCGCTTTGTTCGACCGTTTGCATCTGCTGGTGCAGGCGTTTCGCAATATTGTCTTCGCGCAGATCAAGATTTCCCTGCTCAACACCGTGTTCACCGGGATCTTCCTCGCGGTGATCCTGCCGATGTTCGGCATCAAGCTGCCGCTGACCAAAACCCTGATCGTGCTGACCTTCCTGCTCGGCCTGCTGCCGGTGATCGGCAACCTGATGTCGAACACGCTGATCACCATCGTCGGCCTGTCGCTGTCGATCTGGGTGGCAATCGCCGCGCTGGGCTATCTGATCGTTATCCACAAGCTCGAATACTTCCTCAACGCGCGCATCGTCGGCGGGCAGATCAGTGCCAAGTCGTGGGAGTTGCTTCTGGCGATGCTGGTGTTCGAAGCCGCGTTCGGTTTGCCGGGGGTGGTGGCGGGGCCGATTTATTACGCGTATCTGAAGAGTGAGTTGAAGCTGGGGGGGATGGTCTAAGGCCAGGCAACTGAATTGAATGCATCTGTGGCGAGGGGATTTATCCCCGTTGGCCTGCGCAGCAGGCCCCTGCTTTCAAGCTCAGGAGCGGGGCCGCTTCGCGGCCCAACGGGGATAAATCCCCTCGCCACAGGATAAATCCCCTCTCCACAAAGGCTCTTCGCCACAGATTGTGATCAGGCCATCGAACCGTAGCGCTTCATCGCTTCAATCGCCAAACCGCTACCAATGCTGCCAAAGATGTTGCCTTCGACATGCCGGGCGTTCGGCAGCATTGCCGAGACGCTGTTGCGCAGGGCCGGGATGCCGCTGGAACCACCAGTGAAGAACACCGTGTCGACCTGATCGACCGCCACGCCAGCGTCATTCAACAACTGCGTAACGCTGCCACGCACACGCTCCAGCAAGGCCTCGATCGCCGATTCGAACAACGCGCGGCTCAGCTCGACGCTCAGCCCGGCTTCGATGCGGTCCAGCGGCACGTGGCGGCTGTCGGCGTGGGTCAGCTGGATCTTGGTTTCTTCCACTTCCATCGCCAGCCAGTGCCCGGCGCGCTGTTCGATCAGCTTGAACAGGCGATCGATACCGCCGGTGTCTTCGATGTCGTAGCGCATGCTGCCCAGCGCCAGCGTGGATTTCTGCGAGTAAACCGAGTTGATCGTGTGCCAGGTCGCCAGGTTCATGTGGTGACTGGTCGGCATGTACGCGCCGCTCTTCATGCGGCTGCCGTAGCCGAACAGCGGCATCAGGCCTTGCAGGCTCAGCTGTTTGTCGAAGTCGGTTCCGCCGATGTGCACGCCGCCAGTGGCGAGGATGTCATCGTGACGGTTGTCAAGACCACGACGCTCGGGCGACAGGCGCACCAGCGAGAAGTCAGAGGTACCACCGCCGATGTCGACGATCAGTACCAGCTCTTCTTTCTCGATGGTCGACTCGTAGTCGAATGCCGCCGCGATCGGTTCGTACTGGAACGACACATCTTTGAAACCGATTTTGCGCGCCACTTCGACCAGGGTGTCTTCGGCTTCCTGGTCGGCCAGCGGATCGTCGTCGACGAAGAACACCGGACGACCCAGCACCACTTGCTCGAATTCCCGACCGGCGGCGGTTTCGGCGCGGCTCTTGAGCTGGCCGATGAACAGCCCGAGCAGGTCCTTGAACGGCATCGCCGTGCCGAGGACGCTGGTGTCGTGCTTGATCAGCTTGGAGCCGAGCAGGCTTTTCAGCGAGCGCATCAGTCGGCCTTCGTAGCCTTCCAGATACTCGTGCAGGGCCAGGCGACCGTAGACCGGGCGACGTTCCTCGATGTTGAAGAAGACCACCGACGGCAGGGTGATCTTGTCGTCTTCCAGCGCGATCATGGTGTCCATGCCGGGGCGCAGCCAGCCGACGGTGGAGTTGGACGTGCCGAAGTCGATGCCGCAGGCACGGGCTGGAGAGGCGTCTTTCATGTCTTTCGGATTCCGGTGAAAAAACGGCCGCGCAGTGTATGCCAGTGCGCGGCAGATTCGAAGGCCGGTCATCCGCTATTTCGCCGGCAGACAGCTTGAAAAGCGCCGCTTCGCCCCAAACTTGCTGGCATGGGCCGGCAGACACACCGGCGGTCGCAAGAACCGTCGTCCACTGCCGATAAACTTCTGCGGCGCCACCCGGTCACAAACTTGAGATCGGTCAACCCGGCACGTGCCAATCGGCGCATGCTGGTCTCGGCGCGAAATCGATAACGGATGGTGATCCTTCCATGGACTTCAAAGACTATTACAAGATACTCGGCGTGGAGCCGACAGCCGACGACAAGGCCATCAAGGCGGCCTATCGCAAGCTGGCGCGCAAATACCACCCCGATGTCAGCAAGGAAAAAGACGCCGAGGCCAAGTTCAAGGACGCCTCGGAAGCCTATGAAGCGCTGAAAAGCGCCGACAAACGCGCCGAATACGACGAACTGCGCCGTTATGGCCAGCACGGTCAGCCGTTTCAGGGCCCGCCGGGCTGGCAGAGCCGTGGCGGCTTCGGCGGTGGCGGTGGCGACACGGGCGACTTCTCGGACTTCTTCAGTTCGATCTTCGGCAATCGCGGCCCCGGTTTCGGTGGCGCCGAGAGCCGCCAATCACGCGGACGCCGAGGGCAAGACGTGGAAATGGAACTGCCGATCTTCCTCGAAGAAACCCTGTCGAACGAATCGAAGAAAGTCACCTTTCAGGTGCCGCAATACAATGCGCACGGCCAGCATGTCAGCAACACCAGCAAGAGCCTGAACGTGAAGATTCCGGCCGGCGTTACCGACGGCGAGCGGATTCGCCTGAAGGGCCAGGGCGCACCGGGCATCGGTGGCGGGGCGAATGGCGATCTGTACCTGACCATCCGTTTTGCGCCGCACCCGAAATTCGATGTCGAAGGCGAAAACCTGATCATCACCTTGCCCCTGGCTCCGTGGGAATTGGCATTGGGCACTGAAGTGGCCGTGCCGACCCTGACCGGCAAGATCAACCTCAAGGTCCCGGCCGGCAGCCAGAACGGCCAGCGCATGCGCGCCAAGGGCCATGGCCTGCTGAACAAGGCCGGCGAACGCGGTTATCTGTTCGTGCAGCTCAAGGCCGTGATGCCCAAAGCCTCCGACGAGGAGGTCAAGGCGCTGTGGCAGGAACTGGCGAAGAAAGCCGCCTTCAATCCGCGAGAGAACTTCTGAACCCGACGACGGAGTAGCCCATCATGAGCAGCCCCCTGATCGTTCAACTGGACCTGGCAGAATTCTGTGAGGCGGCCGATTTGTCGGACGTCTACGTGATCGAAATCGTCGAGCACGGCATCCTCGAACCTCAGGGCGCGCAGCCCCGGGAATGGCGTTTCACCGATTACGAATTGGCCTTGGCCAAGCGTGCGGCGAAGCTGCGCCGTGATCTGGAACTGGAGTGGGAAGGCGTGGCGCTGGCGCTGGATCTGCTGGACGAGGTGAAGCAGTTGCGCGCCGAGAACCGCATGTTGCGTCAACGGTTGGGGCGGCTGGTGGTCGAATAAGTTGTTTGAGGCGATGAGGTCTGATCCGGCCTCATCGCGAGTGGGCCCGCTTGTGCCGGGTTAGTGTTTGCGAGTGTTTCATCCGGTATGAACCGGCAGGATGGTCTGATAGTTTCCCGGGCACATGTTGGCAATGGATGCCGACGGTCGTAGCGCCAGCCAGCCAGACTGGCCAGCGCTGCGCAATCTTTGCAAGGAAGCCTGTCAATGCCAGTCAGACCCAAGCCGCCCAAGCCGGGCGCAGTCGATATCACCACCCCTGGACGCACATCCCGGGATTCCGCCACGCACGGTATCGAGTCGCCGCACCTGACCCCCGGTCCGTTC
>NZ_JH635998.1:1466726-1470741 GCF_000257605.1 Pseudomonas sp. R62 | reverse complement strand
CACATCCCGGGATTCCGCCACGCACGGTATCGAGTCGCCGCACCTGACCCCCGGTCCGTTCATTCGCAAGACCCCGCCCGACACCAGCGAACCTGGCAGCAGCAAGCAGCAAATGGAAACTGCAATTGCGCCGCACAGCGTGCAAGTCCATCCGACGCAGTCTACGTCGGGTTCCGTCCCAACGGTTGCAGCCTCCGCGCTGGAGCGTTACCTGATTGCCTCGACAGCCCCTCTACCGCAAGCGGACGTTGACGGGTTTCGCCTATTCAAGGGTCGCCAATACGCGGACTTGCAGGGCGGTGGTACGGTGCTGATCGGCGTCGATGCCGAGACCGGTCTGCATCGGGCCCGGTTGTCCAGCGAGCTGCAGCCGTCCGGTCCTGTGCTTGCCTACGATCCGTTGAACAAGCACTGGTACTCGCTGGAGGATTTCAGCGCATCGCCGGACGCCGCCGTTGTACCGGGTAAAAGCCGCAGGGCGGCGCGGCAGAGTGATGAAGACTATGAGTCAGCCCTTGAAGAGCTGCCCGACGATGTCGATGCGGCAGATGAACATTTCTATCTGGCGTCCGAGTCGATGCCCGTCAAACCTTTCACTGCTGACGAGTTGAGTGCAATGCGCAGCGAAACGCGCTTTTCGTTTCTCAGCAATCGGCCCGGGGTCTACGACCGAGCCAATAACGGCAAATATCCATTCCGGGACATCGCCGGCACGCCTATCCGCATAAAGAAGCTCCAGACCCTCGTGCGTTTCGAAGACGGCGGCCGATACACCTCCGAGCAGATCAAACCGTACATCAAGTTTGGCGCCTACGAGCATGTCGCGCGGCTGTATGAAGAAAAGCTGCAATGGCGACTGTTCACCGAGGCCGACATGCGTGCGCCCGGTGAGCGGGCCCTGGTCGGCCAGTCCATGGTGGTTGCCAACCGGCGCATCAGCCGAGGCGAGGTGGTCGGCGTCTATGCTGGCGCCATCATGCCAGGACGTCTTGTGCCGCTCCCCCAGCAGTCATACACCATGAAGGTCGGCGTGCGTTACCAGCCAGGACCTGGATATCTGATCCCCGTCCAGCTGGCGATGGTCGGTGACACGATCATCTCCAGGATCAATACGCATTTCTGGTACAACGCAACGGGCAAGCCGGTTCGCCAGGCCACGGATGGTTATAACGTCGAATTCGTGCCATTCGATGTTGAAGCGCAACAGTTGATAGGCAAGGAATTGGTCACCCGCGACTTCATTCTCAACGCCATCTTCGCTACCGAAGATATTCCGGCAGGAACCGAGTTACGCATCAATTACAACTACAGCGACGCGGACATCGCGAAGTTGTTTCCGTGACCGCCTGAGCGATAGCTGCTGAATACGAACGAGCGAGTCCGTATTCAGCGCGCCCCCTTATCAAAACAGAAAATAACGCTGAGCCATCGGCAACGTTTCCGCCGGCTCGCACCACAGCAACACACCGTCAGCCTTGACCTGATAGGTCTGCGGATCGACATCGATGTTCGGCAGATAGTCGTTGTGGATGAGGTCGGTTTTCTGCACGTCGCGGCAGCCCTTCACCACAGCGATCTGCTTCTTCAACCCCAGAGCCTCCGGCAACCCGGCCGCCTGCGCCGCCTGGCTGATAAAGGTCAGGCTGGTGGCGTGCAGCGAGCCACCGTAGCTGGCGAACATCGGGCGGTAATGCACCGGTTGCGGTGTTGGAATCGAGGCGTTGGCATCGCCCATCAGGCTCGCGGCAATCGCGCCACCCTTGAGAATCAGCGTCGGCTTCACACCAAAGAACGCCGGGCGCCACAGCACCAGATCGGCCCACTTGCCGACTTCGATCGAGCCGACTTCATGGCTGATGCCGTGGGTAATCGCCGGGTTGATCGTGTACTTGGCGATGTAACGCTTGGCGCGGAAGTTGTCGTTGCCCTCACCGTCCTGGGGCAGTGGGCCGCGCTGTTTTTTCATCTTGTCGGCGGTCTGCCAAGTGCGCGTGATGACTTCACCGACGCGGCCCATGGCCTGACTGTCGGAGCTGATCATCGAGAACGCGCCGAGGTCGTGGAGGATGTCTTCGGCGGCAATGGTTTCGCGGCGGATACGGCTTTCGGCGAAGGCGACGTCTTCGGCGATGCTCGGGTCGAGGTGGTGGCAGACCATCAGCATGTCGAGGTGTTCGTCGATGGTGTTGCGGGTGAACGGCCGGGTCGGGTTGGTCGAGCTCGGCAGCACGTTGGGGAAACCGCAGGCCTTGATGATGTCCGGCGCGTGGCCGCCACCGGCACCTTCGGTGTGATAGGTGTGGATGGTGCGGCCCTTGAACGCGCCGAGGGTGGTTTCGACGAAACCGGATTCGTTGAGGGTGTCGGTGTGGATCGCCACCTGCACGTCGTACTGATCGGCGACGTTGAGGCAGTTGTCGATGCTCGCCGGAGTGGTGCCCCAGTCTTCGTGCAGCTTGAGGCCGATGGCGCCGGCCTTGACCTGTTCGATCAACGGCTCCGGCAGGCTGGCGTTGCCTTTGCCGGTGAGGCCGATGTTCATCGGGAAGGCATCGGCGGCCTGGAGCATGCGCGCCAGATGCCACGGGCCGGAGGTGCAGGTGGTGGCGTTGGTGCCGGTAGCGGGACCGGTGCCGCCGCCGATCATGGTGGTGACGCCGCTCATCAACGCTTCTTCGATCTGCTGCGGGCAGATGAAGTGGATATGCGTGTCGATGCCGCCAGCGGTGAGGATCATGCCTTCACCGGCAATCACTTCGGTGCCGGCGCCGATGGCGATGGTCACGTTGGGCTGCACGTCAGGGTTGCCGGCCTTGCCGATCGCGGCGATGCGCCCGTCCTTGAGGCCGACGTCGGCCTTGACGATGCCCCAGTGGTCGATGATCAGCGCGTTGGTGATCAGCGTGTCGACCACTTCGGCGGCGAGCAACTGGCTCTGGCCCTGGCCGTCGCGGATGACTTTGCCGCCACCGAACTTCACTTCCTCGCCGTAGGTGGTGAAGTCCTTTTCGACTTCGATCCACAGCTCGGTATCGGCCAGGCGCACCTTGTCGCCGACGGTGGGGCCGAACATGTCGGCGTAGGCGCTTCTAGAAATCTTCATGTGCTTGCCTTGGGATTCAATGATCGTTCCCACGCTCTGCGTGGGAATGCCGCCATGGACGCTCTGCGTCCGCCTTTTGTGACGCGGAGCGTCACGGGATGCATTCCCACGCGGAGCGTGGGAACGATCCGTCAGTCGAGGTCACCCATGATGCGGCCGGCAAAGCCGAACACCCGGCGATGTCCGGCGTAATCGACCAGCTCGACTTCACGGCTTTGCCCCGGCTCGAAGCGCACGGCGGTGCCGGCGGGGATGTTCAGGCGCATGCCGCGACTGGCGGCACGGTCGAAGGTCAGCGCGTCGTTGGTTTCGAAAAAGTGAAAGTGCGAACCGACCTGGATCGGCCGGTCACCACTGTTGGCGACTTTCAGGCTCACGGTGCGGCGGCCGACGTTGAGTTCGATGTCGCCGGGCTGAATCTGGTATTGGCCAGGAATCATCGCTGGGCTCCTTGCAGGACTTTGTAATAGAGAGCGGTCGGGCGATAGGTGCCGTTGGGGTCGCAGGCGTAATCGGGAATTTCGCCGGCGCGCACGTAGCCCAGCGCCTTGTAGAAATCTTCTGCCGGCGAGCCGGCCTCGGTGTCGAGATAGAGCATGCCGCGCTTGTGCTTGGGCGCTTCGAGTTCCAGCGCCTGCATCAGTTGCTGGCCGAGGCCACGGCGCCGCGCGTGTTCGCGCACCAGCAGTTTCTGCACTTCGGCGCGGTTCAGACCATTGGCCTTCTGGCACAGGCCCAGTTGCACGCTGGCCAGCACCTGCTCGTCCTTCACCACCACCCAGAGCAGCGTGCTGCCCTTGTTGATGTTGTCCTGCACCTCATCGAAATACGCGCGCGCCTGCGCGGCATCGAGGTCGGCCATGAAGCCGACGCTGGCGCCGTAACCGACGGCGTCGAGCAGCAGATCGACCA
>NZ_JH635998.1:1461177-1466430 GCF_000257605.1 Pseudomonas sp. R62 | reverse complement strand
GGCGATAGTGGGCAAAGCTCTCAGCGTTGACGCGGCGCAACTGGGCGGCGTTCATCGACATCACTCCTTGTGGGCACCCGGCGGCTGTGCGCCGGGATTGAGGGTCAACTGCATGAAGGTCAGATCGAGCCAGCGGCCGAACTTGGTGCCCACTTGCGGCATCTGCCCGGTGATGCTGAAACCGGCACGCTCGTGCAGGCGGATCGAGGCAGCGTTGCCGCTTTCGATAGCGGCGACCATGACGTGTTTGCCGCAAGTGCGGGCGCGTTCGATCAGCGCGGTCATCAGTTGCGGGCCGAGGCCGTTGCCGCGTTGATCGCTGCGCACGTACACCGAGTGCTCGACGGTGTGACGGAAACCGTCGAACGGCCGCCAGTCGCCGAACGAGGCGTAACCCAGCACTGCGTTTTCACGGTCGACGATCACCAGAATCGGATACGCCTGCAACTGACGCGCGTCGAACCATGCCTGGCGATTGCCGAGGTCGACCGCTCGTTCGTTCCAGATCGCCGTGGTGTTGAGCACGGCGTCGTTGTAGATGTCGCGGATCGCCGGCAGGTCGGCCCGGCTCGCATCGCGAATGCTGTAAGTCATGGCGTGGCCTCAGACGATCGGCTGGTGAACGGTGACCAGTTTGGTGCCGTCGGGGAACGTCGCCTCGACCTGGATTTCCGGGATCATTTCCGGGATGCCTTCCATCACTTGTTCGCGGCTGAGCAGGGTGGTGCCGTAATGCATCAGCTCGGCCACGGTCTGGCCGTCGCGGGCGCCTTCGAGCAGCGCGGCGGAGATGTAGGCCATGGCTTCCGGGTAATTGAGTTTCACGCCACGGGCCAGCCGCCGCTCGGCGACGAGGCCGGCGGTGAAGATCAGCAGCTTGTCTTTTTCGCGTGGGGTCAGGTCCATGGTTCGGGTTCCATCAGGGCAGATTCGGGTGGCTCTCGAGAAGTGTGGGGTGCCAGTTGGAGCAGCCCCTCACCCTAGCCCTCTCCCGAGGGAGAGGGGACTGATCTTGGTTGTTTTCGATGGCCAATTCAGTCAGCAATATTCGTTCAGGCAGATAAATTCATTTCAGACGACTCGGTCAGGCTCCCTCTCCCTCCGGGAGAGGGCGGGGGGTGAGGGTCGGGGTTTCAGGTGCTCCATATTCTTGGCGCGATAGCTTCGCGGCCCAGCAGCGCAGGCCTTAGCAGTCGCCATAAATCAATCAGCCAGGCGCGGGCGAGTAACGCTTCACCGGCCAGACACCGCGCCACCAGCAACCCTGGCAACTGGGTCAAGTCTCCACGCACTTCGTGCCCCAGCGAGCGGCAGCGCTCCAGCAACTCGGCCTCAATCTCACCGGTCACCAGCATCGTTGCGAACACCGGATTGCCATCCAGGCCGATCGGCGAGTCGAGTAAACCGTCCGCACCGACAATGCGCTGCCGTTCGTGCCAGAGCAACTGACCATCGCGGCGGATATCGAGGTGCGCCTGAAAATGCCCGAGGTCAAAACGCTCGCCGCTGGCCGGACGACCGAGCGCCACCACGTCCCAGTAGAACAGCCGCGCATCGCCTTCAAGCTCGATCGTTGTGCTCAACTCGGCCTGCGCGGCGCTGTAGACGATGGTTTCCTGCGGCAGCCATTCCAGGGTCGCGCCGGCAGCGACTTGCAAGTCGAGCTGCTGATAAGCCGGCCCGCCCGCGCGATACCACTTGGCGGCGCCGGGGCTGGTGATTTGCGCCCAGGCGTTGTGTTCGACGCGCGCGCTGATATCGAGCCGATCACCACCGGCAATTCCGCCCGGTGGGTGGACGATGATGTGCTGGCAGACCTCGGGGCCTTCGGCGTACAGATGCTTCTGCACCCGCAGCGGGCCGAGGTGACGGCGCATGACCGGGCGCGTGCAATCGCCGAAGCGCGCGTAAGCCAGTTCCAGCTCGGCATGCCAGCTCGGGGTAAACAGGGCAGGTGCAACAATCGAATTCATGGTTTTGTGATTATCGTTAGCAAGCTACAGATTAGACCGCCGCGTTAGATCGTGACCAGCCCGCGTACACCTTCGGCCTCCATATTTTCACCGCGACCCTGCTGGACGATCTCGCCCCGCGACATCACCAGGTATTGATCGGCCAGTTCTGCAGCAAAGTCGTAGAACTGCTCGACCAGCAGAATCGCCATGTCACCGCGCGCCGCGAGCTGCTTGATCACCGCGCCGATTTCCTTGATCACCGACGGTTGAATGCCTTCGGTCGGCTCATCAAGAATCAGCAGGCGCGGGCGGCTGGCCAATGCGCGGCCGATCGCCAGTTGCTGTTGCTGACCACCGGACAGATCGCCGCCACGGCGCTGCTTCATTTGTAGCAGCACCGGGAACAGTTCGTAGATGAAACCTGGAACTTCTTTGGCTTCTGAGCCTGGAAAGCGTGACAGGCCCATCAGCAGATTTTCTTCTACCGTCAGGCGCCCGAAGATCTCACGGCCCTGCGGCACGTAGGCGATACCGGCATGCACACGCTGATGCGGTTTGAACGTGGTGATCGGTTTGCCTTCCCAGTTCACCGCACCTTCCTTGGCCGGCAGCAGGCCCATCAGGCATTTGAGCAGGGTGGTCTTGCCCACGCCGTTACGGCCGAGCAGGCAGGTCACTTCGCCGACCTTCACGTCAAAGCTCAGGCCGCGCAGGATGTGGCTACCGCCGTAGTACTGATGCAGCTTGTCGACTTGCAGCATGTCCAAATTCTCCCCCGGTGATCGTTCCCACGCTCTGCGTGGGAACGCATCCCGTGACGCTCCGCGTCACATAACGGCGGACGCAGAGCGTCCATGGCGGCATTCCCACGCAGAGCGTGGGAACGATCTAGGTCTTCAGCGGCCGAGGTAGACCTCGATCACCCGCTCGTTTTCCTGCACTTGCTCAAGCGAGCCCTCGGCCAGCACGCTGCCCTGATGCAGCACCGTGACGTGGTCGGCAATCGAGCCGACAAAGCCCATGTCGTGCTCGACCACCATCAGCGAATGCTTGCCCGCCAGCGATTTGAACAGCTCGGCGGTGAACTCGGTTTCGGCGTCGGTCATGCCCGCCACCGGTTCGTCGAGCAGGAGCAATTGCGGGTCCTGCATCAGCAACATGCCGATCTCGAGAAACTGCTTCTGGCCGTGGGACAACAACCCGGCCTGGCGATTGACCGAAGTGGTCAGGCGAATCGTCTCGAGCACTTCGCTAATGCGATCCTTCTGCTCGCCACTCAAGCGCGCACGCAAACTGGCCCACACCGACTTGTCGGTCTTCTGCGCCAGCTCCAGGTTTTCAAACACGCTCAAGGCTTCGAATACCGTCGGCTTCTGGAATTTGCGGCCGATGCCGGACTGGGCAATCTGCACTTCGCTCATCTGCGTCAGATCCAGGGTTTCGCCGAACCAGGCCTTGCCGTGGCTGGGCCGGGTCTTGCCGGTGATCACGTCCATCAGCGTGGTCTTGCCCGCGCCGTTGGGGCCGATGATACAGCGCAGTTCGCCGACGCCGATGTACAGGTTGAGATTGTTCAAGGCACGGAAGCCATCGAAGCTGACGCTGATGTCTTCCAGGGTCAGGATCGTGCCGTGGCGCGTATCGAGGCCCGGGCCGACGCGCTGGCCGAGGCCGATCGAGTCGCGGCTGGTGCCTTCGTCCTTGTTCGGTTCGACGGGGAAAAACGCCGGCTCCAGCATGAATTCAGCACTCGCTGTGACTCTCATTGTTCACCTCGTTTCTTCAGCAGACCGATCACGCCCTTGGGCAGGTACAACGTCACGACGATGAACAGCGCACCGAGGAAGAACAGCCAGTATTCCGGGAAGGCCACGGTGAACCAGCTCTTCATGCCGTTGACCACGCCGGCGCCGAGCAGCGGCCCGATCAGCGTGCCGCGCCCGCCGAGGGCGACCCACACCGCCGCTTCGATCGAATTGGTCGGCGACATTTCGCTGGGGTTGATGATGCCCACTTGTGGCACGTACAGCGCTCCGGCGAGACCGCACAGCACCGCACTCAGCACCCAGACGAACAGCTTGAAACCCCGCGGATCATAACCGCAGAACATCAAACGGTTTTCCGCATCGCGCAACGCCGTCAGCACCCGACCGAACTTGCTCTGCGCCAGGCGCCAGCCGATGAACAGGCTCGCCACCAGCAACAACACCGTGGCCAGAAACAGCACCGCGCGGGTGCCCGGTTCGGTGATGCCGAAACCGAGAATGGTGCGGAAATTGGTGAAACCGTTGTTGCCGCCAAACCCGGTCTCGTTGCGGAAAAACAGGAGCATGCCGGCGAAGGTCAGGGCCTGGGTCATGATCGAGAAATACACGCCCTTGATCCGCGAACGGAAGGCGAAAAAGCCGAACACCAGCGCCAGCAGACCCGGCGCCAGCACCACCAGACACATGGCCCAGATAAAGCTGCTGGTGCCGGTCCAGTACCAGGGCAATTCGCTCCACGACAGGAAAGTCATGAACGCTGGCAAGCCATCGCCGGCGGCCTGACGCATCAGGTACATGCCCATCGCGTACCCGCCGAGGGCGAAGAACAGACCGTGGCCCAGCGACAGCAGGCCGGCGTAACCCCAGACCAGATCCAGCGCCAGAGCAACGATGGCGTAGCAGAGGATTTTGCCGACCAGGGTCAGCGTGTAGGCCGAGACGTGCAGGGCATTGTCTGGCGACAACAACGAGAGCAGCGGCAGAACGATCAGCAGCGCGAGGATCACCCCGCCGACCGCGAGCGTGGCTTTCGGCCCGGCCTTTTGTGTGGCCGTGACTAACAGAGGCTGGTTCATCAGTCGATCACCCGTCCTTTCAGTGCGAAGAGGCCTTGCGGACGTTTCTGAATGAACAGAATGATCAGCGCGAGGATCAGGATCTTGCCGAGCACCGCACCGATCTGCGGTTCGAGAATCTTGTTGGCGATGCCCAGGCCGAACGCGGCTAGCACGCTACCGGCCAGTTGGCCGACGCCGCCGAGCACCACCACCAGGAACGAGTCGATGATGTAGCTCTGGCCAAGGTCGGGACCGACGTTGCCGATCTGGCTCAGCGCCACGCCGCCCAGCCCGGCGATGCCCGAGCCGAGACCGAAGGCGAGCATGTCCACGCGCCCGGTTGGCACGCCGCAGCAGGCGGCCATGTTGCGGTTCTGGGTAACGGCGCGAACGTTGAGGCCGAGGCGGGTCTTGTTCAGCAGCAGCCAGGTCAGCACCACCACGAACAATGCGAAAGCGATGATGACGATGCGG
>NZ_JH635998.1:1454427-1460673 GCF_000257605.1 Pseudomonas sp. R62 | reverse complement strand
TTGGATCAGCATCAGGCTGATGCCCCAGGTCGCGAGCAGAGTTTCCAGCGGCCGACCATAGAGATGGCGAATCACCGTGCGCTCCAGCGCCATGCCAATGGCGGCGGTGACGAAAAACGCCACCGGCAGCGCGATCAGTGGATAGAACTCGATGGCCTGCGGCGCGTAACGCTGAAACATCAGCTGCACGACATAGGTCGAGTAGGCGCCGAGCATGAGCATCTCGCCGTGAGCCATGTTGATCACCCCGAGCAGGCCGAAGGTGATCGCCAGACCGAGGGCGGCGAGCAGCAGAATCGAGCCCAGCGACATGCCGCTGAAGGCCTGGCCGAGCACTTCGCCGATCAGCAATTTGCGCTTGACCTGCGCGAGGCTGGTTTCGGCGGCGGTGCGCACGCCGGCATCGCTTTCCACGCCCGGTTCGAGCAGACCTTCAAGGCGCGTGCGTGCCAGCGGGTCGCCGGTTTCACCGAGCAGACGTACCGCCGCGAGGCGCACCGCCGGGTCGCTGTCGACCAGTTGCAGATTGGCCAGCGCCAGGCTCAGGGCCGCGTGGACGCTTGGGTCTTTTTCCCCGGCGAGTTGCCGGTCGAGAAATTTCAGCTGCGCGGGTTTCGCGCTTTTCTGCAATTGCTGCGCGGCGCCGAGACGGATCTTGCTGTCAGCGGCGAGCAATTGATGGCTGGCCATCGCGGTGTCGATCAGACCCCGCAGGCGATTGTTCAGGCGCAGGGTTTTCGCTTGGCCGTCGATCGTCAGCTCGCCTTGTTGCAGGGCGTTGAGCAATTCGATACGCGCCGGATCGGGCTGCGCGGCCCAGGCTTCCAGCAATTTGGCCTGTTGCATCGGATTGGCCGCGACGAAGTCTTCGGCATCGCCAGCGTGGGCCAGGAGTGGCAGCAACAGTGCGATGGCACAGATGAATCGGAAAAGGGCAGTGGGCATAGTCAGTCGCCTTGACGCGGACATTGTGGGAGCGAGCCTTTGTGGCGAGGGGATTGATCCCCGTTCGGCTGCGAAGCAGTCGTGATATCGGTCGACGCGATCGATCTGATACACCGCGACTGATGGCTTTGGGGCTGCTTCGCAACCCATCGGGGATAAATCCCCTCACCACAAAGGTCCGCTCTCACAGGGAATTGCATCAGCCTCACGCCAGGCGCGAGACTGACATCCGGTGACTCAGTTGCTCTTCACCGCATAATCCGGCTTCTTGTCGTTGCCCTGAATGTACGGGCTCCATGGTTGCGCGCGGATCGGGCCTTCGGTCTGCCACACGACGTTGAACTGCCCGTCGCTCTGGATTTCGCCGATCATCACGGGCTTGTGCAGGTGGTGATTGGTCTTGTCCATGGTCAGGGTATAGCCCGATGGCGCAGCGAAGGTCTGCCCGGCCAGTGCTTCGCGCACTTTGTCGACGTCAGTGGATTTGGCTTTCTCGACCGCCTGCGCCCACATGTGGATGCCGACGTAGGTGGCTTCCATCGGGTCGTTGGTCACGGCTTTATCGGCGCCCGGCAGGTTGTGTTTCTTCGCATAGGCTTTCCAGTCCGCGACGAATTTCTTGTTCGCAGGATTCTCCACCGACTCGAAGTAGTTCCACGCCGCGAGGTTGCCCACCAGCGGTTTGGTGTCGATGCCGCGCAGTTCTTCTTCACCGACCGAGAACGCCACCACCGGTACATCGGTAGCCTTCAGGCCCTGGTTGGCCAGCTCTTTGTAGAACGGCACGTTGGAGTCGCCGTTGACGGTGGAAATGACGGCAGTCTTGCCACCGGCGGAGAATTTTTTGATGTTGGCAACGATGGTCTGGTAATCGCTGTGACCGAACGGCGTGTAGACCTCTTCGATGTCCTTGTCGGCCACGCCTTTGGAGTGCAGGAACGCGCGCAGGATCTTGTTGGTGGTGCGCGGGTAGACGTAGTCGGTGCCGAGCAGGAAGTAGCGCTTGGCGCTGCCGCCTTCTTCGCTCATCAGGTATTCAACGGCGGGGATCGCTTGCTGGTTCGGCGCGGCGCCGGTGTAGAAGACGTTCGGCGACATCTCTTCGCCTTCGTACTGCACCGGGTAGAACAGCAGGCCATTGAGTTCTTCGAACACCGGCAATACCGATTTACGCGAAACCGAGGTCCAGCAGCCGAACACCACCGCGACCTTGTCCTGGGTCAGCAGCTGTCGGCCCTTTTCGGCGAACAGCGGCCAGTTGGAAGCGGGATCGACCACCACCGGCTCGAGCATCTTGCCGTTCACGCCGCCCTTGGCGTTGATCTCGTCGATGGTCATCAGCGCCATGTCCTTGAGCGACGTTTCGGAGATCGCCATGGTCCCGGACAACGAATGCAGAATCCCGACCTTGATGGTCTCGGCGGCCTGGACAGTCCAGGTCATGCCCATCGCGGCAATGGATGCCGTGAGTGTGAAAGCCTTGATCAAACTGCGACGCTTCATTGTGCGATCTCCATGAACATTCGATTTTTTCTGGTTGGCAGATGCGGACGACTGAAGGTGTGTTTTGCAAAGGCTGTGCCCGGTCGCGTTCAGGCAAGAAAATGTCGTGCCAGAGCGCTTGCGCGCTGAGGGCGTGCACCAGGAGGGGACGGTACTCGGGTGGTGGTGCGTCCAGTTGCGCCAGATTGGGGCGCAGCTGTCGCGCAGATGCGGATACAGAAACGATAAACATGTACCACAGCAGGTGAAAACCGACGGCCCACACTCACGCGCTCATCCCGATTCTCAGCGCAGGTTTTTATGAGTCATGTCTCAGGCCGATCCGGTCGTACCGCAAGTTCTTCAGCAACGTTCAAGCTGCCGCCACTGAGCCCGGCCTTTCTGACTGAAGAGGACGCCGCCTATTGGGTGCACACGCGGATTCCACTGAACCCGGACAAAGAGTACGGCAGCGTGATCCTGCTGCGTCCGGACGGGAAATTGCTCGCCACTTCTCCCATCGCCGGGCAAGCCACGGGTTTTGACTTCGGCACAATTGTGCAGACCGATGTCCTTGGCGGCATGCTTCATCCGCTGGGCTACCGGTGCGTCGCCAGCGTTCACAGCCATCCGCCGATCCATGCCGAGTTCCGCAATGGCAATCGGCGTCAGGATGAAACGCTGCTCCGGCTGTTCATGAGTTTCTATTCAGGCGGCGATTTCATTGGCGATGTGTCGGCGCGGGATTTTTTCCGCAGCGCTTACCTTTCAGGCCCGGATGGCAGCTTGCTCAAATACGTCTCGAGCGGCTCGCCCGAGGAGCGCGACTACTTTCTATGGCAGCAGTCCGGCGGGCCGTCGGGCCATCCGGCGGGGGCCTATGACGTGATGGCGGTGATCAACAAACTGGCGACCGTGGGTGAACTAAAAGTGATTGTTTCGAATGCCGACTGGGGCTACTCGGTGGGGCGCGTACCTGCGGACTGGAAGGCCGGCGCGTCGTTTTCAAAGGGTGCAGTCACCGAACTGCCGCTGATGACCCGTGTCTGCGTCAATGCCGAACGCGCCGTGCTGGCCGCTTTGAAATCCAGAGGCGCGCAAACGACGGGCCTGATATTGAAAAAATTGGTTGGCGAGGAGTATGTGGCCACCCATGCGCGGCCGGCCGGGCTCGCCGCTTGGGATCCTGAGCGAATATTTCCGGTTGATGCCCAAGGGCAATTGCAGCTGCCCAAGGGGTATTTGCTGGAGGGCTTTTACTTCGCCTCGCGACCCGACCCGGCACAGTTTCCACCTGGCCAGCCGTGGCTCTACGAGAACTTCTTCACGCCCCGGGAGATCGCCTGGGCTATCGAAGCGAATGCCCGCAGCCAACATCTGGCGCAAGCAGGGCGTGCGTTGTCGCTGTACATGCGGGCGCAGGATCATGCGATGTTGAAGTACCGCTTCAGCGGCGATTCGATCGAAGCGGCACTGAGCGTTACGCAGTCGGACGGCACGGTCAGTGACAATGGTGTGCAGGCAAGGCTATTGGCCGGCACACTGGATACCCGCGCATTTGTTTCGATGCTGGTACTGGCCGGGACCCTGGAGGTCGTGCGCGGCAGTGCGTTGTGGGCGCATCTGGGGCCGGTGGATCTGCAATGGCAGCCCTTCGCCAATTTCCCCTGGCCGCGATTGAGCCGGGCTTTTCTGGCGGCCGATGATGCGGTTCGCCATGCCCATGAGCTCGTGGGCATTCGCCGTGATCAGCAGTACGCGGGGTATGTTTTTCAGCGTAGCGACAAGCGTTTCGTGGTGACCGAACCCTTGCCCGGGGATATCGATACGCTCAGCCAGGGGCGGCTTTATCCTCTGGACAATCACGGTCGGCCGGTGTTTCCAGACGACCACACCATGCATGCGCGTTATGTCGCTCACGTTGCGCTTTCGCAACTTGACCCGGTGCATATCCGGTATCTGCGCTGGACCCGTGCCGAGGCTCTGCTGGACGTGCAGATGCTCAACGTTGACGAGCTGCGGCAGACCCTGGTCGACGGGATCGCTCTGTATTGCTCTGGTGCCGGTGACAGCCTGATCAGGTTCCAGCCCTACACCACCATCGTCGCCAGGGAGCTGGCCAGACGCCTCGGCACTGGCAAGCACCCGGGCGAGCTAGCCAGTGCGCTGCGCAACGGCACTGAACGGCCACAAGCCTTTGTGCGTGAACAGGCGCAGGCCGGCGTCTTGTTCAACCTGATCGATCACGCACTGTGGGGCTATCGCGGGCAAATCGGCGCTGACTGGAGCCTGCCAGTAGCGTCAGTGGCTGAACCAGGCGAGTCTGAGCCGCCGCTGCCGACGTTACCGAAACCGTCATTGCCAGATCTTTCTTTGCAGCCATATCCGCCAACGCAAGTGCCTGCGCCTGGCGCCACGACAATGCCGTGGAAGCGTCCTGCGAGGATTTTCTTTGGTGCGGTGTTTTCCTCGGCGGACGATGCAGCACTGAGTCAATCCAGTACTGACGTGCATTTGCACGACGAGAAGAAAACCTGGTTCGGCTTCATTCTCAAGCACGTGGGGCGGGAGGAATACATCGCCAGCGAGCTGATACCCGTCAGCGATAGCGGCACCAATCTGTTTCGTCAGGAGTCGGTGTTCAGTTCCAGCAGGACGGCTCCCTGGTATCAGTACCCGGATGGCTTCGACCTGCATGCCGTGTATTACATGCACCAGCGAATCGGGGAAACCTTGCGCCATCCCCAGGACTGGCTCGCGCATTACTTCGTCACGCCAGAGACGCTGACCGTTGCCATGTATCTCTCCGAGCGGCGCCCGGTCGTCGCCACTGGCCGGCACAGAACTTTGTATATCGCCACTGGTGATGGTGCTCTGCTCAGGTATGTGTTCAACAGCTCCAGCAAGTTGTTCTACGACGACAGCTCGCAGACGACGCTGCAAACGCTCAAGGACGATCTCGCTGCGCAAAGGCTGTTGCCATCCGACTTCGTGCACACCGTGGTCGACAGTGGTCAACTTGACGTGCTGCGTACGAGTCTGTGCTGGGACCGGCCGGGTTTGGTCAAGAAAACCTGGCAGCCTTACGCAAATCTGCAGCGACGCGCCCTGGGGCCGGTTTTTCACAGTGCCGACGATGCGGCGGTGCATGCCCGATCGCTGTTGCCGCAGAGCACCGACAAGCTCTATGGCGGTGTCATTCTGAAACGCTCCGACGGCCTCTACGTCGCTACCTTGCCGATTGAAGTGACACGCGAAAATTTCGACAGTAGCGAGATCATCGCCGACGAGGCTCGCGCTGCCGGACTGTTTCCAGAAAATTGCCGGATCGTTGCGCGTTACCGCTCCAGAGTCCCGAGGGAGCTGTCGGTAGCGTTTTCGGCCATCGACAAACAGATCTACTTGAACATGCTGTCGGTCGATACCTTGTACTCGGCATTCACCCGCAAGCCTGTGGTCTGGGATGAATACCTGTTTGCGCCGGACGGTGCGACGATTCGCTATCAGCCTGGGTTGTGGGAGCGTCTGCGCGCCGATCTGTCGATTGCCCTGACGGCAAGCAATAGCCTGCCCGCATCACTGGATGGCGAGACCATCAAGCAGCGCCTTTACAGCGGTGAATTGAAACCGATCGACTGGATCGACTCGCTCGCCAGAACAGGTTATTTGCAGGTCGTCACCGGCAGTGACCTGTGGGGCCTGCCCAGGCAAGTATCGCGCTGGGTGCCGTTCTCCGCCGATCTGCAGATCGTGACGGATTACAGCAAAGCCGTTACTGCGGCGGTGTGCGGCCCGTTATTTCTTCAGGCAGATGCGGCC
>NZ_JH635998.1:1441274-1453818 GCF_000257605.1 Pseudomonas sp. R62 | reverse complement strand
CTGGCGGTGAGCCGCGATACGCAGACTTTCGGTGTCATCCAGCGCTCGGCCGGCGGTGTGTTTCTTGCCAGTCTGCCGCTGACTGCACAACGGTCTGCGCTGGCGCTGGACCGGATTTTCGAGCACGGGCGACTGCCATCAGGCTTTCTGCTGGATTCGATTTATCTGCGCGCCGTCCTGCCGCCGCTTGGCGCACGATCCACGGATATCCGGCATGTGCTGATCATGCCCAGCGAAGTCCAGCAGGCGTGTCGACGGGCCAGTACGCCACAGGGTTACAAACCGATCTACTTCTCCTGCGCCGACGGAGCGCTGCTGAGGCTGCAACTGCACGCGTTCGAGCCCGGCACATTCTTCGACCGGTTCGGGCAAGTGGAATTGCGCCCCAACGCTTTTGTGTCAATGGAGCAGGCGGCGATTGATCAACGCAACAACAGCAAGGGCACTTTCAGCCTTGTCGAATACGTAAATCGGATGGCGCGAGCCGGTGACCTGCATGTCATTGAAACCAGCGCCTGCTGGTCTCGCCGTGGTCGGGTCGAGGAGGGCTGGCAACCGGGCCTTGCCGAGATATCTCGTGAGCGCCACTGGCAAAATCATCCGGTTCCGGCGCTGGGACCGATCTTCCAGCATCCCGACGATGCTGCCCGCTATGCCCAGCAACGGACCGACAATGAAATACTCGCTCGGACCGGCTATGAGGGCGCGGTTCTCGGGGAAAACTCCGGCCAGCGCTTTGTCCCGCTGGAGCCTGTTGCGTGGTTCGCCAACGAGGAAAATCTTCGTCTGCGTCTTTTCCGTACTGCCGAGGACCCTGCGACCGACTGGCGCCGACCGGCACCGCGCTTCCCTGACGGTTATGCCGTCGTGGCCAGTCATCAATTCAGCCTGTCGGGCAATACCTTGCTGGTCGCTGACAACGAACAGATCCGCAGTAATTTCGCCGAACCCGCGCTGGTGTATGCACACACCCACGAGTTGAAAAACCAAGGTTTCGATATTCGTGGGTATTACTACTCCACGCCCGGCCATGAGTTGCTCAAATACACGCCAGTGTACTCAGACGCCGAACGGGATCTGCTGCTGACCCGTTCGGCCGTTTATGAAAACGGGCAATGGGTCAGCCGCCTCACGCCTGGGCAATTTGTCTCCCGACTCCTGCAATTGGGCGAATTTCAGGTGTTGGTGGCAGGCGCGTATTGGCGCCATACCGGGCACCTGGGCAATGGTTGGCGAACCCGTCGGCAACAGCCGGCGGCCGAAGGTGCCGTGCGAATCAGAGATGAGTTGTAATTCGAATGCCGAGTCGGGCGCGGGCCACTGAGCCCGCGCCACACTATCAGCGCGGTAGATCGACGGTGCGCCGGGCGACTCGTGGCAAGACGAACCGGTCAAGCAACCACACGAACAGCAGCGAAGCCCCCACCAACGGAAACACCACCGCCAGCACCAGCATGATCGCCACGCCGGTTTTCCATGTCGGCAGGTCATGGCGCAGCGGCGGCACACCGAACTTGCCTTCAGGCCGACGCTTCCACCAGATCACCACGCCGCTGACGGCGCTGAGCAGAATCATCAGGCAGATCAGCAGCACGACGATCTGGTTGAAGGTGCCGAACATCTTGCCTTCGTGGAGCATCACGCCGATTTCGGTAGCGCGAGCAACGGTGCCGTAGTGCTCGAAACGCACATCGGCGAGAACCTTGCCGGTGTACTGATCGACGTGCAGGGTGGCGTCGTTGCGCGGGTCATCGGCGAATACGGCAATGGTGAACACGCCGGTGGCGGTAGTCGGCAGGGTGATGCTGTAGCCGGGCTCGACCTTGCGCTCACTGGCGATGTTCTGCACATCCTGCAGGCTGACTTCGGGTGCAGCGGGGCCGGCGTGGGCGGTGCCGTGATTCATGTGTTCGGCGTGGTCGCCGGACATCGGCATCGGTGTGTTTTCCATCGCCCATGGCACGGTCTGGCGGGTCGCGCTGTTGAGGCTGCGTGCCTCGATGTCGGAGGTCGGCACGTTGTCCCACATGGCGGCTGGAAACACGTTCCACACCTGCGCGTATTGCTTGCCCCAGAAACCGGTCCAGGTCATGCCGCTGAGCAACATCACCAACAGCAATGTCGCGCCCCAGAACCCGGTGACCGCATGCAGATCGCGCCACAACACTCGACCGCGGCTGTTCCAACGCGGCCACAGGATGCCCGCCGCCTGACCGCGCGGCCACCACAGGAACAGCCCCGAGACCACCAGCACCACGCCCCAGCCAGCGGCCATTTCGATCAGGCGATCGCCGACCGTGCCGATCATCAATTCGCCGTGGATCGCACGGGCGATGGCTTGCAGATTCTGCTTGGCATCCTGCTCGCCGAGGATGTCACCGTGGTACGGATCGACGAATACGTTGAGTTCGTGACCCGCGTTTTTCACCACGAATTGCGCGCTGCGCTCGGCATTCACCGGCGGCAGGTACTGAGTGACCTGGCCTTGCGGATAGGCAGCTTTCACCCGTTGCAGCAAGTCATCGGCTGGCACCGTGTGGTGCCCGACCGGTACTTCGAGCAGGCTGCTGTACATCAGCAAATCGAGCTGCGGTTTGAACAGATAAATGATCCCGGTCAGGGCCAGCATCACCATGAACGGCGCGACGAACAGCCCGGCATAGAAATGCCAGCGCCAGGCCAGGTTGTAGAAATTGGGTTGAGGCTTTTGCATCACGAGAGCTCCGCTTGGCTTGGTTCTTTTCGTTGTCTGTTTACCTGTGGGAGCGAGCCTGCTCGCGAAGCGGTTGTTCAGTCGATATCAATGCCGACCGTGGCGCCGTCTTCGCGAGCAGGCTCGCTCCCACATGGGTAGGTGTTGGTGTCAGAAACTCATATCCACTTTGGTCCAGAGCGTGCGCCCCGGTTCATTAATTGCCTGTGGGTCATTGGCCGGGTAACCGAACCCGGCGTTGCCAGCCAGGTTCAGGTGCTCGGCGTAGGCTTTGCCGAACAGGTTGTCGACGCCGCTGCTGACCTTCCAGTGCTGGTTGATGCGGTACGCGCCGTTGAGCGAGAACACGCCGAAGCCCGAGCTCTGGGCGTAATCCTTGCCGACCACGTTGCCCTTGTTCGCGTCGATGCGGTGCTGCGCGGCGACCACTCGCCAGAGTGCGCCGGCGCTCCACTTGGCCTCGCTGTAGGTCAGGCCGAAGCGCGCATCCAGCGGCGGCATCTGCGGCAGGGCCGAGCCGTCGCTGCTGTTCTTGCCCCAGGCATAGGCCAGGGTCGCATCGGCTTTCCAGTTGTCGGTGAGGTTGTAGGCAGCACCGAGTTCGCCACCCATGATCCGCGCGTCGATGTTTTCGGCGCGCGAGGTGCTCATGCCCATCATTCCCGGCGTGTAGTCGAACAGGATGTAATCGCGTACCACACCGATGTAACCCGAGGCCCAGGCTTCGAGGTCGGCGCTCCTGTAGTTCACGCCGAAGTCGAACTGCGTGGTCTTTTCCGGTTTGATCGAGTCGAACGCATTGACCGATCCTGCCGGGCCGGACTTGGGTGAAAACAACTCCCAGTAATCCGGAAAGCGTTGCGCGTGACCGAGGCCGGCGTAGAGCGTGGTCGGGCTGTCGGCGAGGTCATGCTCGTAACGGATGAAGCCGCTGGGCAGGGTGTCGGCGCGGGTGTCGTCGGCGGTCGGGTTGGGGCGGGACATCATCCCCGACCCGGTGGTCTGCCGGTAATCCTTGGCCGAAGCACGGTCGACACGGGCGCCAGTGATCAAGCGATCACGCTCGGCGGCGTACCAGGTCATTTCGCTGAACACGCCGTAGTTATGGAAATCGGCGTCCTTGCTGTACGGCAGGTCCTTGTAGGTATCGATGCCCATTGAGCTGCGCTGGCGGTGCTCGTTGGTCTGTGCGTCGAGGCCGGTGATCAGCTGAACATCAGCCCAGCGCCAGGTTGCTTTGATCCGTGCACCGAGGGTACGGCGGTCGACGTTGGACGCCATGGGCCCTGCCATCATCCCGGTGCCGGACGGGGTGCGCAGGGTGTAGTTATCCATCACATGGTCGGCGTAGTTGTAATAGACCTGTGCCTCAAGTTTTTCCAGCACCTCGCTGATGTTGGATTTCTCGAAACGCAGGCCGAGGCTTTCGCGCAGGAATTGCGAACCGTCCATGCCGCGCCCGGCATACCGCGCCTCGCCGTCGCCCTTGCCGGCGGTGAGTTCGATCAAGGTGTCGGCATCCGGCGTCCAGCCTAGTGCGACATCGCCGTTCCACTTGTCGTAACGCGAGGCGACGATGTCGTTGTTGCCATCGCGGTAATCGTCGGAATGCGCGGTGTTGCCGATGACTCGCACGTAGCCCAACGGACCGCCGGCAGCCGCGTCGACAACCTTGTCGAAACGCCCATGCGAGCCGGCCAGGATGCTGGCGTTGACGCGAGTGCCGAGTTCGCCGAAGTTCTCCGGCTCACGGTCGAACAGCACCGTACCGGCCGATGCGCCCGGCCCCCACAGGACCGTCTGCGGGCCTTTGATCACCGTGAGCTTGTCGTAGGTTTCCGGCGAGATGTACGAGGTCGGCGCGTCCATCCGGCCAGGGCAAGCGCCGAGCATCATGCTGCCGTTGGTGAGGATATTCAGGCGCGAACCGAACATGCCGCGCAGCACCGGATCGCCGTTGGTGCCGCCATTGCGCACCAGAGCGAAGCCGGGAATGGTCTTCAGGTAATCGCCGCCGTCACTGGCCGGCACCGGTTGGCGCGGATCCTTGGGGTTGGTGACGATCGTCAGTGGTGAGCTCGGGGCGATGGCAGTGATCACCGTCGGGCTCAGTTCATTTCCGTGGCCGGTGTGATCATCAGCCAGCGCCAGCGGTGTCAGCAGTACGCCGCAAAGGACGGCAATCGCGTGCCTGCAACGAATCCGCGATTCATTCAGGGCAAAGTGCGCGCGGGCAGATTCCGCGCAGGGGACAGCAGTAAACCTGGACATGACAATTTCCATCGAACAGTCGTAAACACCACGGCCGGCAGCCTGGCGCTGTCTTCTCAACCGTGTGCAATCAGAGGTGCGTGTTTACGTGGCGATGGGCGGGGCGCGGGTGCGGGCGCCGGGGAAGAAGGGTTGGCGGGCATGGCCCAGACGCGGGGAGGGTGGGGTGAAGGTGTTCGGTGGCGGGATGTTGAAGGCGACGAAATCGCCGCCGCCGGTCAGTGCCGGGCAGTTAAACAGCAGGCTGCAATAGCCGCATTTTTCCCACAGCACGTGATGCGAAGATTGCGGCGGGCAATGCTCGGCCGCAGGCTGGGCTGCATGGCCGCTGTGATTCATGCCGGGCATGTCCATCGACATGTCCATGCTCATTGGCATCGACGTCGAGGCGTGTTGATCCATCGGCATCGACTGAGAAATCAGTGGACCGATGAAGATCATCAGCATGGCGAACAGGGCGATCCAGCTGCCACGCGTCAGCGCTTGAGTCTGACGGTGATGCGGGACGGGCCTGGTGCGCAACGGACGCATGGGCGAAGTCAGCCGGGTCGGTTACTGAGCGTGGACGTGGCCCTGAGCGGATTCCGGCGCTTTCTTCTGCACGGCCACTTCAACGCTGACGTCACCGGCCTTTTCGAAATGCAGGGTCATCGGGAAACGCTTGCCGTCGCTGAGCAGGCTGCGATCGCTCGGGTTGAGCAGCATGACGTGGTAAGCCATCGGCGCGAAGGTCACGGTGCCGCCGGCGGGGATTTCCACGCTCGGTACTTGCTGCATCTTCATCAGATCGCCCTGCATCACGTGCTCGTGCAACTGCGCTTGTGCAGCGATGGGCGAGTCGACGCTGAGCAGGCGATCGGCGCTTTTACCGGTGTTGTGGATGATGAAGTAGGCGGCGACGGTCGGCGCATTCGGCGGCAGTTCCTGCGACCACGGATGGGCGATTTCCAGCGCATCCGCTTTGTATTCATGGGCATGGGCGAAGCACGCCGGCAACAACAGCGCGGCGAGGACGAAGAGTTTCTTCAACATGGCAGTTCTCCAGAACGATTTGAAACGCGGATTTGTGGCGCGAACAAATCAGACCAGAGGGGAAGCACGGGGATTGAGACTCGGCCATTGCTGGCGCGGCGTCGGGGTTTGCAGGGAGACGGGCGCAACGCTGCGGTTGCTTTCAAATTGCGCGAAATACAGCTGCGGCGAATGCCCCGGCAGCGCCAGCAATGGCGCCCCACCTGAGCAACACCAGCAGTGCTGCATGTTCGAATGGCTGTCGTTCTGCGGGACCTTCTGATCCGTGGCGCCGATGTCGATCGCCACCATCTTCATGCCGCTGCCGGTGCAGAAACTGCTCCAGAGTATCTGCTCGGCCGGTGAACTGGCCGCCTGCGCCATCGCCCCGCTCAGCGGCATGGCGAGCATGTTGAACAGCACTGCAAGGCAGGCGATCCAGGCAAATGCTAACCGGCGTCGGTTCATGGGACAGGTCCGTTGGGTGGGCGATCAGGCGCGGCCCATTTAGCCTGATCAGGGCCGATAAGTAAAAAAGCGTCGTGCGGTTTGGTGTCGCAGTGCTTGCTGCAAAAGTTGCAACAGTCTGCGCCCCGTTTCGATTTCGCCATTGTGAATGAGTGTAGCGGCTTCGATTCGCAATGCCTGGGCGAAATCCGCATCGGTCTCTATTCGTGCTCGTATGGTCTGCATAACGTCTCGACCCGCTGCTCGGTTAAGTTGCCCATCTCCCGAATCTTCCAGTGCACATCCTTCGATGTACTGGCCAAGATCGGCGCTGAAAGTCGGTGTTGTTTTGAATTTATGTGGGTGGTGTCTGGCCGGGTTGTAGGAATCGAGTCATATGCAAGCGGACCTGACGCCTTCGCGGGCAAGCCCGCTCCCACAGGTTTTGTGGCTTTTGCACAGATATTAGCTACACCGACAATCCCTGTGGGAGCGGGCTTGCCCGCGAAGGCGTCCTTGAAGTTTTCTGATTTCAGAGTGGGCCGAGGTTGGTGATCGCCGTGAGAACTTCTGCTATCGAGCCAAACTCCCGATCAACCCCCGGCAACCCCGGCCGCTTCAACACCAGCACCGGCACGCCACGCTCGCGCGCCACTTCGAGCTTCGGCTCGGTGGCGCTGCTGCCGCTGTTCTTGCTGATCAGCACATCGATCTGCCTGCGCTCGAACAGCGCGCGCTCGTCTTCCAGCAGAAACGGCCCACGGGCGCCGATCACTTCGCAGCGCGCGTTGCCGGGATAGACGTCGAGGGCGCGCAGGGTCCAGAACTGGTGGGCGGGGATTTCGTCGAGATGTTGCAGCGGTTCGCGGCCGAGGGTGAACAGCGGGCGGTGGAACGGTTGCAGCGCTGTGATCAGTTCGGCCCAGTCAGCCACCTCACGCCAGTCATCGCCCGCTTGCGGTTGCCAGGCGGGGCGGCGCAAGGCCCAGCAGGGAATGCCGGCAAGCTGTGCCGCGCGGGCGGCGTTGGCGCTGATTTGTGCGGCGTACGGGTGCGTGGCGTCGAGCAGCAGATCGACGCCCTCATCGGCGATGAACTGCGCCAGACCCTCAGCGCCGCCATAGCCGCCGACCCGAACCTGGCAGCGCAAATCGCTCGGCACCCGGCCAACGCCGGCGAGGCTGTAGATATGTTGTGGGCCGAGCGTGCGGGCAATCGCCAGCGCTTCAGTCACGCCGCCGAGCAGCAGGAGCCGTTTCATGCAAAACCTCCGGCGTGCCCGACAATCCCGCCCTGACGATCAATGGCAAACACCTCGACCTGCACCTGTGTCGGTACCACGCTGCGGGCGAAATTCAATGCGTGGCGACATACCTCATCCCCCAAAGCAATGCCCGCCGCACTGGCCATGGCCAAGGCTTGTTGGCTGGTATTGGCTTCGCGAATGCCTTGCTGCAACGCCGGCTCCGCGCCAATTGCCGCCGCCCACTTGGCCAGCTGCGGCAAATCGATGCTCGAATGCCGCGAATGCAGATCCATATGCCCGGCGGCGAGTTTGCTGATCTTGCCGAAGCCGCCGCACAGGCTGAGTTTATCCACAGGCACTTTGCGCAGATGCTTGAGCACCGCACCGACGAAATCACCCATCTCGATCAGGGCGATTTCCGGCAGGTCATAAACCCGGCGCATGGTGTCTTCGCTGGCGTTGCCGGTGCACGCGGCGATGTGCAGATAACCGTTGGTTTTCGCTACGTCGATGCCCTGATGGATCGAGGCGATGTAAGCGGCGCAGGAAAACGGTCGGACGATGCCGCTGGTACCGAGGATCGACAGGCCGCCAAGAATGCCCAGCCGTGGATTCATGGTTTTCAGCGCCAGTTCTGCGCCGCCCTCGACATTGACCGTGACCTCGAAGCCGCCACCGTAGCCGGTTTCGGCGGCGAGCAAGGCCAGGTGATCACTGATCATTTTGCGTGGCACCGGATTGATCGCCGGCTCGCCGACGGCCAATACCAGACCCGGTCGGGTCACCGTGCCGACGCCGACACCGGCGTTGAAGCGAATTCCCGGTTCGGCGCACAGTCGCACCTGTGAATAAAGCAGGGCACCGTGGGTGACGTCAGGGTCATCGCCGGCATCCTTGATCGTCCCGGCTTCGGCACCGTCTTCGCTCAGTCGGCAGAACTCCAGGCGCATCTGCACCTGTTTGCTCTTGGGCAAAGTGATGTGCACCGCGTCGGCAGCGATGCCGGTGAGCAACAGGCGCGCGGCGGCGAGGCTGGTGGCGGTGGCGCAGCTGCCGGTGGTGAGGCCGCTGCGCAGGGGCGCGGGTTGTTCGGCGGTTTCGTCACGCATCGAGGGGTTTGACCAGTTCCAGCAGGGTGATCGGCAACGCCTGACGCCAAGTGTCGAACTCGCCGAGCGGCTGCGCCTGGGCGACATGGATGCGCGTCAGCTCACCGCCGTATTGTTCGCGCCAATGCATCAGGGTGACTTCGCTTTGCAGGGTCACGGCGTTGGCCACCAATCGGCCGCCGGGCTTGAGCCGGTCCCAGCAGGTTTCGAATACACCCTCACGGGTGACGCCGCCGCCGATAAAAACAGCGTCCGGCCGTTCGAGGTTATCCAGTGCTTGCGGCGCCTTGCCACGAATCAGTTGCAGGCCGGGTACGCCCAGCGCATCGCGGTTGTGTTCGATCAATTGCTGACGGCCCTCGTCGGCCTCGACCGCCATGGCACGACAGCTCGGGTGCGCACGCATCCACTCGATGCCGATCGAGCCGCTGCCGGCGCCGACATCCCAGAGCAGTTCGCCGGGCTTCGGCGCCAGGCGGGCGAGGGTGATGGCGCGCACGTCGCGCTTGGTCAACTGGCCGTCGTGACGGAACGCCGAATCGGGCAAACCGGCGAGGCGCGACAGGCCGGTAACACCGGGGTCGGCCAAGCACTCGACAGCGACGACGTTGAGGTCGGCGACCGCCGGGTCGTCCCATTCGCTGGCGCTGCGTTCGATACGTCGTTCGGCGGCACCGCCCAGGTGCTCTAGCACAGTCATGCGACTTGGGCCGAAACCACGCTCGCGGAGCAATTGCGCAACGGCGGCCGGGCTGCTGCCGTCATTGCTCAGCAGCAACAGACGCACGCCGCTGAACAGATGCGCATTGAGCGCCGCCAGCGGACGCGCCACCAGCGACACAACCGTCACCTCTTGCAACGGCCAGCCCAGGCGCGCCGAGGCCAGTGCGCAGGACGAAGGCGCGGGAATGATCGACATTTCGGCGCTCGGCACCTGACCTGCCAGACTGGCACCGACGCCGTAGAACATCGGATCGCCGCTGGCCAGCACGCAGACCGGCGCGCCACGCGACTCGAGCACCAGCGCGAGGGAAAACGGACTCGGCCACAATTGCCGCTCGCCGCCAATGCACGGCGGCAGCAGGTCCAGCTGACGCTGGCCGCCGACGATCCGCGAAGCGCCCAGCAGAGCACGCCGGGCGTTTTTGCCCAGGCCCTTGAAGCCGTCTTCACCGATTCCCACGATCGTCAGCCAGGGTGACATCTATATTCCTCAAAACGTGCCGTTCCGACGGGCAGACTTTTCATGCCACCGGACAAAGCAGGCATAATACCGCGCCTTCGCCCGCGAAGCGCTCCTGCCACACAACCGGTCAGCCCCTTGAACGAACGCCCGATGTCCACCGCTTTACGCCCCTCGGCCTGCCCGGGGTTGCTGCGTATCGTCCAGGCACTGGACGGCGGTATCTGTCGGATCAAGCTCGATGGCGGTTCGATCAGTGCCGATCAGGCCGATGCGGTGGCCGCTGCCGCCGAGGAGTTTGCCAGTGGCGCGATCGAGGCGACCAATCGCGGCAATCTGCAGATTCGTGGTATCGGTGCGCAATCGGCGGCGCTGATCGAGCGCTTGCTGGCCGCTGGCCTCGGGCCAAAGAACGCTGCCGGCGACGATGTGCGCAATCTGATGCTCAGCCCGGCCGCCGGCATCGATCGGCAGATGCTGATCGACACGCGCTCGCTCGCAGGGCAAATCCTCGACACCTTGCAAAGCCATCCGCGCTTCCATGAGTTGAGCGCCAAGTTCGCCGTGCAGCTCGATGGCGGCGAAGCGCTGGCGATGCTCGAACATCCGCACGATCTGTGGCTGTCGGCATTCGAGCGTGACGGCGAAGTCCTCTGGGCATTCGGTCTGGCCGGTTGCCCGACCGATCGCCCTCTCGGCGCTGTGACTCAGGACAACGCTCACGCGCTGGTGGTCGCCGCGCTGGAACTGTTCCTCGACCTGGCCCGGCCAGAGCAAACACGGATGCGCCATCTGCTCGATGAGTTGCCCAGGCTCGCGTTTCTGGAATCGTTGCGCGAGCGCGTATCGCTCAAGGCAATCAGCAATTGGCAGCGCCCGGCGTCGGCAGACGCGCTGCACATCGGCGCTCATCAGCAGAACACGCAAGGCCGCTGCTACGTCGTCGCGGTGCCGCCACTGGGCCGTCTCGATCCGGCGATGCTGCGTGGCGCGGCGCAACTGGCCCGACAGTCTGGCGATGGCAGTCTGCGCTTCACGCCGTGGCAGAGCCTGCTGCTGCCGAACGTGAAAGCCACGGATACCGACAACGTGCTTGAGCAGTTGCGGGCGTTGGGCCTGCTGACGACCGACGCCGAACCGCTGACAAGGCTGATCGCCTGCACCGGCGCCGATGGCTGCGGCAAAGGCCTTGCCGACACCAAGCAGGATGCCCGGCAACTGGCACCTTTGCTGCCCGCAGGGCTCGGCGTGCACCTGTCGGGCTGCTCGCGCTCCTGCGCCGCCGCCCATTGCGCGCCAGCCACGCTGCTGGCGGTCGCCCCCGGTCATTACGACCTCTATTTTCGCGATGCAGCACAACCCGGTTTCGGCACGCTGCACGCCTGCAACCTTACTATTGAAGCGGCCGCGACCCTGCTCGACGCCCGCTCCCGGAGCCCCCTTGATGCTTGATTACATCCGCGACGGTCAGGAGATCTATCGCAACTCCTTCGCGATCATTCGCCGCGAGGCCAATCTGGCGCGCATTCCCGCCGATCTGGAAAAACTTGCGGTGCGGGTGATCCACGCCTGCGGCATGGTCGAGGCCGTCGACGGTCTGCAATTTTCCGAGGGCGCGGGCAAGGCCGGGCGCGATGCTCTGGCGGCCGGTGCGCCGATTCTCTGCGACGCGCGGATGGTCTCCGAAGGCGTGACCCGCGCGCGCCTGCCGGCCAATAACCAAGTGATCTGCACTTTGCGCGACGACAGCGTGCCGGAGCTTGCCCTTGAGCTGGGCAACACCCGCTCGGCCGCCGCGCTGGAACTGTGGCGCCCGCACCTTGAAGGCAGTGTGGTGGTGATCGGCAACGCACCGACCGCGCTGTTCTACTTGTTGGAAATGCTCGACGCCGGCGCGCCAAAACCGGCACTGATCCTTGGCTTCCCGGTCGGCTTCGTCGGTGCTGCCGAGTCGAAAGCGGCACTGGCCGCCGACAGTCGCGGCGTGCCGTTCGTGATCATGCAGGGTCGCCTGGGCGGCAGTGCCATGGCCGCCGCCGCCGTCAATGCCCTCGCCACGGAGATCGAATGATGGAGGCCAAAGGACGTCTGATCGGCCTCGGTGTCGGCCCCGGTGATCCGGAACTGATCACCGTCAAAGCCTTGCGCCTGCTGCGCGAATCGCCAGTGGTCGCGTATTTCGTGGCCAAGGGCAAGAAGGGCAATGCGTTCGGCATCATCGAGGCGCATCTGGTCGAGGCGCAGAATCTGCTGCCGCTGGTCTATCCGGTGACCACCGAGGCGTTGCCGGCGCCGCTGTCCTATGAACAGGTCATCAGCGATTTCTACGACGAAGCCGCTGTGGCGGTCGCCGAACATCTGGATGCCGGCCGCGATGTGGCGGTGATCTGCGAAGGCGACCCGTTCTTCTACGGCTCCTACATGTACCTGCATGACCGCCTCGCCAGCCGTTATGAGGCCGAAGTCGTGCCCGGCGTGTGCTCGATGCTCGGCGGCGCTTCGGTGCTCGGCGCGCCGCTGGTGTATCGCAATCAGAGCCTGTCGGTGCTTTCCGGCGTGCTGCC
>NZ_JH635998.1:1434845-1440658 GCF_000257605.1 Pseudomonas sp. R62 | reverse complement strand
CAGCCGTTATGAGGCCGAAGTCGTGCCCGGCGTGTGCTCGATGCTCGGCGGCGCTTCGGTGCTCGGCGCGCCGCTGGTGTATCGCAATCAGAGCCTGTCGGTGCTTTCCGGCGTGCTGCCCCAGGAAGAATTGAAGCGGCGTCTGGCCGATGCCGATGCGGCGGTGATCATGAAACTGGGACGCAACTTTCCCAAGGTGCGTCAGGTGCTGGAAGAACTCGGTCTCGCCGAGCGCGCGCTGTATGTCGAGCGCGCGACCATGGCCAACCAGAAGATCGTGCCGATGGATCAGGTCGAGCCGATGTCCTCGCCGTACTTCTCGCTGATCATCGTCCCGGGCGAACGGTGGCAAGGTTGATGAGCCAAGCGACTCCCGCCATCGTCATTCTCGGCCAGGGCAGCCTCGCCACGGCGCGGCGCATTCAACAGGTCTATCCGGCGGCGCAGATCCACGGCCTCGCCGGACGGGTTGAAGGCGCCGACAGCAGCTATCAGGAATTCGGCGCGACCCTGCGCGCGTTGTATCAACAGGACACGCCGATCATTGCCCTGTGCGCGGCCGGCATTGTCATTCGCACGCTGGCGCCGCTGTTGCTGGAGAAAGGCGCCGAACCCGCCGTGCTGGCGGTGGCCGAAGACGGCAGCGCGGTGGTGCCGTTGCTCGGTGGCCTCGGCGGGGTCAACGTCATGGCCCGGGAGATTGCGGCGGCGCTGCAAGTCGCGCCGGCGATCACCACCAGCGGCGAATTGCGCTTTGGCACCTGCCTGCTCAATCCGCCGAGCGGCTATGCACTGGCGGATCTGGAATCGGGCAAACGCTTCGTTTCCGACCTGCTCGCCGGGCACAGCGTGCGCATCGAAGGCGCGTCGCCATGGCTGGATCAGGCGCAGTTGCCGCAGGATCCGCAGGCGCAGCGGTCGATTCATGTGAGCAGTGCGCAGCGGGTGGCCAGTGCCGATGAATTGCTGATCTACCCGCGCAGTGTGGCGGTGGCGGTGAGTGCTGAGGTGGCGGATCTGCCGAACGCCATTCGCACTGCGTTGCAACAGGCCAGCGTCGCCGTGCCGGCACTGGCGTGTCTGGTGGCAGCAGACGCTGAAATGGCCGCATCGAATTTGCGCGAAGCTGCGCTCGAGTTGGGCGTGCCGCTGCGCTTCGTCGCGGCGCAAAACGATCTTCAGACGTTGGCCCGGGTTGCAGTGCCTGCGGCGAAGGTGATCAGCGCAGAACATCTGGCGATCGCGATTGCCGAGCAACCGTTGGACGTCGCGCAGATCGGCCGCCCGCGTGGTCGCCTCGCGGTCATTGGCCTTGGCCCCGGCGCCGCCGAACTGATGGTGCCAGCGGTGAAAGCCGAACTGGCCCGCGCCACCGATGTGCTGGGTTACGAAACCTACGTACGGATGGCCGGCCCGTTCCGCGATGATCAGGTGCAGCACTGCACCGACAATCGCGAAGAAATGCAGCGTGCCCGCCATGCCTTCAGGCTCGCCGCCGAAGGCCGCTCGGTGATCGTGGTTTCCTCGGGCGACCCGGGCGTGTTCGCCATGGCCGCTGCGGTGCTCGAAGCCCTGCACGAATCTAACGATCCGGCCTGGCACAGCGTTGATCTGGAAATCCTCCCGGGCGTTTCCGCCTCGCTGGCCACTGCGGCTCAGGCCGGTGCGCCGCTGGGCCACGACTTCTGTGTGATGTCGCTGTCGGACAACCTCAAGCCGTGGTCGATCATCGAGAAACGTCTGGATCTGGCCGCCGAAGCGGATCTGGCCCTGGCGTTCTACAACCCGATTTCCCGGGCGCGCCCGTGGCAGTTGGGCCGGGCGCTGGAGATCGTTGCGCAGCACCGCTTGCCTGAAACACCGGTGGTGCTCGGTCGGGACATCGGCCGGCCGGGGCAGACGCTGCGCACCACGACCCTGGGCGCATTGACACCGGAACAGGTGGACATGCGCACCATGGTGTTGATCGGCTCTTCGACCACCTGCACCTTCGCCCGTGCCGGGGGCGGTGAATGGGTGTACACGCCGCGTTGGTATGGTGAAAAACCGCTGTCCTGAAAAACCCTCCGCTCATGCAATTCTCAGCGACGGGAAAGTTTGAGCGGTTGTAAGTCCGATTGAAGTTTCAATTGTTTTCCACCAGCAATAAACAATGGTCATGTCCCACAGGGCAGGGCCATTTTTTATGCCCGACGGTCGCGCCGGTCCGCTAATTATTTCGCTGCCGTTACAGCGTAGTGCTCCGGTGTTATCAGATATTGCCGGTGACAAGCTTTGTATTCCTTGTTGTTTGTGTGGCGCGTATTCGCCCACTAGGGTGCTGTGTTCACAGCACTTGTCGAGTGTCGTTCAAATCAATCTACCGCTCTGCAGCGGCGCGAAAGTGTGCGCGGTCAATGAGCCATTTAATAAACAAGGAGTGTGTAATGGCTTTGAAAAACGATTATTCGTTCGGGCGAGCGTTCGTATCTGCGCAAGAGTATTCGGTGATCTCCAGGGCGTTACGGGAGTTCTCTGCCTCGGCGCAGTACCAAGCGCTGAACGACTGTTACCAGCAAGCCAGTCAAACGACCGATCCGGTGTCGTTGTTGACCCTGGCGAGCCTGTTTCAAGAGCAACTTGCAGCGCTGCTCAAACGCAAGAAAACCCCTGTCCCGGTGGCTGTCGATGACATTGCGCGCGGGCTGCAACATTATCTGTCACGGCTTTCGACGACCGTGGAAATGTTGTCGGGGCTGACCCGGCCGGTTCCGAAGGTTATCCATTTCGTTTGGGTTGGCGGCAGCGAAGTCGGGGTCAATCAGCGCGATTACATGAATATCTGGCGTCAGGTGATGGCGGCGGAGGGTTACCGCTTCAACCTTTGGTACGACAGCGATGCGTTGCTGGCTTTCGAAATGAACCGGGTCATTCTCGACAGTGCCAGGGCTGATGCGATGGCGTCCGGTGGCGCTGCACTCAAGCATGCCGGGCAACTGGCGACGATGATTGAAGACCGCGCACGGGGGTTGAAACAGCAGATGTTCGACTACCTCAGCCAGCCGAAGTGGAAGGGGCGAGCCGATCAAGCGCGCATCGATCTGATGGTGCGTGCTTATGGCAAGGACCGCGCGACGCTGCAGGCTTTTCGTCAGCGCTGCCTCGACAGCCATCTGGCGATGGTTGGCGCGGATCTGCAATTACGCGATGTATCTCACGCCTTTGCCGATGACTTGCTGGCGGACGTCTACCGTCGCGAAGTGTCGATGCGTGGCAATTTCGCTGCGGCGAGCGATGTAGTGCGCTTGCAGGCGGAACTTCGTGAAGGCGGGCGTTATACCGACATGGATTATCTGCCGCCACTGCTCGACAAGTTGGGCGGTGTCGATATCAGCGATTACAGCCAGACGCAGAAAATCGGTGTTCTGCAACTTCTATTGAACAATGACCCGCAGTTGATGCCTGGACGCGATCCACAGCATTACCCCGACAGAACCGACAGTCTTCCACAACAACATAAACAACTTCTCGAGGATTTTGCTCGCAGCAAACCCGACGTGCTTGAACTGTTCGTGCCGCCACAAACCGTGGAGGCCGGCGAGAACGGCTTTCGCATGGGGCTGCAAATCGGCGAAGAAATGAATGCACATTTCATCGCCCAGCCGGGCAGCGGCATGACGATGTCGATCATGCAAGTGATTCGGCTTAATTACGACGTGCTTACTGAAGTTGAAAGACGCATGGCCAACTCGGGATCCGGGTGGGCCGACAGTGAAACCCTGACCACGGTCGCTGCGGCAGTCATCGAAGAGATGTTGGTCAGGTCGAACTTCACCAACTGGAATGAAGCTTATGCCTACCAATTGCTCAAAGCGGTTGTCACCTATTACCAGGACGGCATTCGTAATGACGCGGGGGGAACGGTAACGCTCACCGGCCCCGGCGCGGCCCTCGCCGGATTGCATGAATACATTGAAGCCAATTGCGATCCGTTTTTCACTCGTCAGGTGCTGGCGCAACAGCGTTTGCGCGAGGGCTACAACGTCAATACCGAAGAGGAAACCATTTCCGGCTGGATCGTCAGGGGCACGGAAAAAGACTGGCTGGAGATGGAACACGCCCGGTGGGCCGAGGGCAAGCTCAAATCCCGTTATGCCGGACGCTTGTCCGACCTGCTCAGTGATCGAAGCCTGACCTTCGAGCGCGGCTGGCCCGTTGTCGAAGGCAAACCGGTGCTGTTGACCGCGGTGCTGCAACGTTTGATGGATGATCTCGGCGAGCCGTTCATTCGAGCGATGCGAGACAAGCTGAGCGGGGAGGTTACCTTCGATCAAGCCGTGGTCATTGACTTCGACACCCGCCAACAGGTGCTGGCGCAAGGACCTGTCGCTGTGCCGACTTCCCGTGGTGCGGATTCCATCAGCCATCTCAACGAACTGTTCAGCCGCATCGCCCACGGAACGCTGCCGCTGGAACAACTGAGCCCGTCGATGCGAGTCGTGCTCGGCGGCATTTTCGGCGCGACGAGCGTGGACGATGGCGGGTTCGCCGATACCTGGCAACAGGTGCGCGACCTGGCCATAGCCACCGACCGTGACGGCACTTTCGCACGCTACGATGCGATTGAAAAAGCCGTGCGCCAGCGCCGCTCGGCGGCGTTCGAGAACGGGCTGGAACGCGACCTGCCGACGGCCACATCGACGACCCGCGAACTCAAGGTGCAAGCCATGTCCGAGCCGCTGACGCTGCGCCAGTGGGGCGAGCGTATCGGCCAGATCAAGCGCAGCGCCCGGCAGGAGTTCCGCACGCAGATCTTGCAGCGCAGCGGCCAGGTGCGTGACGTCTTTTTCAAGGCTGGCGCGGTGTCGGTCAAGCAGTTGCCGCAGGATCTGTTGCAGCACAACGCAGGCGACCCGGGGCGCCGCTGTTATCCGCTGGTGCTGCTGATGGGCGCCGCCGTTGCAACTGGCGAGCCGGCGGAGCGGGCGTTGGTCGGGCATGTCGCCAGCGCCAGCGCGAGTCCCGACGAACTTGGCTCGCGGGCGTTGCGCAGTGCGCTGGACGAACTGCGCGCCTTGCCCACCGGCGAGGTCGGCAGCGCTCGCGGCGTGCAGCGCATGGACAGCATCATCGCCGCGCTGGACGCCACTGCGGCACCTGCGGTGCTGCTGCTCGATACCGGCGACCACGCCCTGCTGCTGGCCAAAGTGCGAACCGGTGAGCACGCGGCCTATCGCTTCTACGACCCCAACTTTGCTCTCTATGGGTTTGCCGATGGTGCGCAGGTGCAGCGTGGCGTAGAGCATTATCTGAGCGCAGACGATAACGCGCTGGCGAAGCTTTATGGTCTGGGCGATGCGGCCAATGCGCCATTCAACGTGATCGAACTGGACACCTCGGCGATCGCCGAGCGCAGGCTGTCATCGGATCTGCGCGTGGACAGTTTTCTGCACAACGTTGCACTGGCCGATCCGCAGGGAGCGTCGATCTGGCACAAACAAGCGTTGGCCCGCACCCGATCTCTGGGCGAAAACGCTCGACTGGGCGCCAGTCTCGCGCAACTGGATGCACGCTACTGGGCCAGCGAGTTCGAGCAGGCGACCGAGCGCTTGCGCCTTGAGCACAAGGTGGCGGGTGATTACGTGCCGTTGCTCGACACCCTCAGGAGCAACGCCGACGGCGGCCACAGCATTACCCTGATTGATCCGCGCAATGCGCAAAACACCCTGACGGTGATCACCCGCGATACGCGTTTTCAGAAACTCAGGCAATACGTCGAACGACTCGTGCAGGGCGGTGCGGCCAGGCCTGGGCAGACGGCTGATCACGACGGT
>NZ_JH635998.1:1433641-1434825 GCF_000257605.1 Pseudomonas sp. R62 | reverse complement strand
GTGGCATTTTCCGTGGCCAATATCGGCTTCGACATCTACAACCTGACGCAGGCAGAGAATCATGAGCAGCGAGCGCGGTTCTCCACGTCCCTGGCGTTCAACACGGCGGCGCTGGGTCTGGATCTTGTCGCCCTGGCAGCGGGCGGAACGGTGGGCGCGTTCGCCGCAGCGCTGGCCGTGCCGCTACTGGGCGTGGGTATCGGGGTGACCGCCATTGCCAGCAATCTCGGGCAGATCATGGACAAGGCTGCGGCCATCGGCGAGCACCTCTCGCAGATTCACGACGCTTATCAGCAATCTTACGAACGCGCTGGCGCGGTCTTGCAGTTCCCCGCACTGGCCGTGATTACCGAGGTGGATCTGCACAGCAGAAGGGTGGCGTTCGAGGGGCAGAAGTTTTACCCATGCAAGGGCAGTGCGCTGGAGCTGCCGCAGTACGACGATGATCCAGCCAGGCGACATGCCGCGATCAACATCCCCAGAGCCTTTCAACGGCCTGCTGTCGGCAGCGTCTGGGGGACGTTGCCCGAGGCGCTGGTGCTGCCCTGTTCACCCGTCTGTTACTACGGCTACGAATATCAGCTCGGCAGCGCTGGGGCCGTGCCTTTTTCCACGACCCGTTATCCGCGGTTGCATGACCGCCTGGCACATCAGCTGGAATATGACGCGCTCGGTAACCGGGTGTTTTACCTGTTCAGCACGCCGTTTGCGCCACACATCCTTTACAAGCTGCATCCGGTCTTCATGGCCACGACGATCAAGGTGCAGTTGAGCGCTGAGGTCAGCCAACTGGTGGTTCCGGACCTGCCACCAGAGTGGCGCGAGAAGATTGCCTACCGGATCACCGCGCCGCAGGGGCAATACCGGATTCGATTGGTGCCAGGCCTGCTGGCGGTGAATTTCGAACAAGCGCAGGGCTGGGAACGGGTGACATGGACGGTGCAAGCGTCCTGGGCCCGGGTCGAGCAGGTCAGATTTCGGGAAAAGCCACGGGACAGCATCGACAGCGCACCTGACATGCTGGTCGATGGCGTGGTGTTGAATCGTTTCGACGGTGTCATCGAGCTGGCCGAGGGGCTGTTCCGGATCGACTGGGCAGGCCTCAGCCTGCATCTGATCGGTGTTGTTCTCGACTACGAAAACGAAGCTGCGGATCAGCTGCGCAGCGCCGACATGACAGCCAG
>NZ_JH635998.1:1421741-1433621 GCF_000257605.1 Pseudomonas sp. R62 | reverse complement strand
GTTACGTAACTTCAGAGTGCCGTTCAATTCGCCGGGCCAACCAGTGGTGACCACCGGCTATTACGACACTGCGCGGGACCGGGTGCTGTTCGCACGTAACCTGCCGCAGGAGGTCAACGAGGGCGTGGTTCTGGCAGGCGTCAGCGCCCGCCATGCGTGGTTCTACCATCCCGATCATCCATCGCTGTGGCGGGTCGATGTGCTGACCGGTACTGTCCAGCATCGCTACCGACTGAAAAATCCGCGTATGGGATCGACGATCATTGGCTGCCAACAACAAGCCGATGGTGCGCTGCGGATTGCGCAGAGGCTGACGGCAGAAGCGTTGCACGGCACTACCACCATCGAGTATCGGATTACCGCTCAGAAGGTCGAGCTGACGGCTTGCAAGATCACTTTTGCGGCAGAGGATTATCGGTTCGAACCGCGCGAAGCGCTTCGACAAATCGATGCCCCGTTCAGGCGCGAATCGCCAGACACGGCCGCCAGCAGCAGCGGCTGGGCTTATGCTCCGTTCATTGTCGTGGAAGGCTATGCCGGGTTGCAGCTGCGCGACCGGGCCTGGCTGAACAAGGCGACGGGCAAGTGCATTCAGGCCGGGCAGGACCGGTCCTGGCCCGAGGACTTGTTGATGCTGACGCCGTCCAATCCTGAAAACAACGCAGTGCTGTTCTATAGCCCGCAGGAGCGGACGATCAGCCGCGGCATCGAACCCCGTGCCGGTCATTGGCAGAATGTGGTGATCGAGCGCGATGTGGTGGAGGTCACTCAGACCAATCAGCGTTTCATCGCCACCAAGGACGACGGCCGACTGTTCGAAATCGATATCGTCGACGTGCCGGCAGCGGCAGCGATCGACGACGCGATTGTGTTTCAGTACGGGGTACCTTCCCTTGCCCATAGAAGCGATGAGGCGTGGCTCGATCAGGCCGATAAGCCCTCGATTCTGCGGTTCGCCGGTGTCGGGCAGCGTTGGCTGCAGCGACATTCCGATTGGTTGAGCGCATTGCCCGCGCTGGCCACGAAAGCGCCGTTGCTGCCGTTGCCGATCTTCGGTTTACGTGATGTGGCAGGTCAGGCGTTCCTGGCGGCATGGTGTGTCGATGGCAGAATCGCTGTGGCCGATATCGGTCAGGGCAAGGAGCTGGCGCTGCTCGGTCTGACCCCGGATAACAGCGCGGTCTGGTTGCTTGAAATCAGCACCGGACAACTTTATCGCCAGCCGCTGATGGCGATCGAAGCACTGCGGGGAGTGTTTGCCGAGGACCATCGCTTGCTGAAATCGGAGGCGCTCGGCAGGCCTGAAAAGGTCTGGACGTCATGGACTTTTGCTGAGGTGCGACGCCAGGGTGAAGGGCTGGTCGCGCAGACCCTCGACGGGGTGCATCTGCAATTGCTGGATAACCAGCCGGCAATGATCGTTGGCGTGGAAAATCGCTGGTCTCATGTGCCGGGTCAGAGTGATGAACAGTTACGTGCGCGCCTGCGAGCGTTGTTGCACGGACATGCCCACGCGTCTGTCATACAAGTGGCAAGTGCAACCGGACGCTACCTGTATTACCTGCCGCAACTTGACCGGCTGTTCGATCTTGCCGGGCGCAGCGACGGGCAGTGGTCGGCATTCCTCGGTACGCGCGGGTCGAAGCAGCCGATGCTGTTCGACCCGGTCGACCAGTTGATTTTCAGCGCCGGCCCGAACGACGGCGTCTGGCTGCCCGGCAGTTATGCCCATCGCGACGCCGAGGTCATGGTGCTTGAGGTAGGTGATGACATCACAGAGATCGAAACATTGTTGCCCGATGACGTTGCCAGGCTGCTGCTGACTTTCGGTGCGCAGACCTCGGGTTATCGGCTGTCGCAAGCGTCCTTCCAGCGCCTGGACTGCATCGTGGTCGATGGGCGACAGGCTTCGGATGCTGAAACGGCAGAACCTTGCCTGCTGGATCTGGATCTGGACGAGTGCGAGCATTGGTGGATGTCACGGGTCGATGGCGATGTGGTGCTGACCGATCCGGACTCCGGACACAGTCTGATCGTGCGCAATTTCGACGGACAACGCCCACTGCTACTGATGCTGCCCATCGCCGGGCGGCCACATACCTTGACGCTGGCTCAAGGGCTGCAAGCCTTTGCCGCTGCGCGCGGTGTCGAGGCAACGGTCAGCCTGACAGCGGTGATCGCCGCGCTGCGCTGAGGCCGCCATGCACAACAAAACGCGCGAACGGTGACCGTACGCGGCGTTTTGTTGTGGCGATTGCACTGCGACAATGCTCAAGGCACCAGATAACCCTTCACACCGGTAAAGATGATTTGCGCTGCCAGCGCGCAAACGAACAATCCCATCAAGCGGCTGACAATCTGCAAGCCCTGATCGCCGAGAATCCGCTCGATGCGATTGGACAGGTACAGCACCACACCGACAGTGAAACTGGCGAGCGCAATACTCATGATTGCGGTGAGCTTGTCGTCCCAGTGCGGCTGGCTGACGCCCATCACCAGCAAGGCGCCGATGGTGCCGGGGCCGACCGTCAGCGGAATGGTCAGCGGCACGATGGTCACGTCCTGCTGCACATTGTCGGCCTGCACCGCCGGTTTGCCCTGAGCCATGCCCAGCGCGGAAATGAACAACACGCTGCCGGCACCGATGCGGAAGGCGTCCACGGTGATGCCGAAGACATCGAAAATCACCCGCCCGAACAAATACAGCAGAACACTGGAAATCAGTGTGGCGAGGGCGACCTTCCACGCCAGACGCCGCTGTTCCTTACGCGAATAGCCACGGGTCAGGCTGATAAAGCAGGACAACACGAAGAACGGGCTGTAGAGCACCAGCATCTTCAGATAAACGCTGAACAACACATGGAGCATGATGCAAGCTCACTGGCGATGGAGTCGGGGGGAGTCTATCAGGCACCGGACAATCTGTCGGTTTACGACGGCTGGGTCGTGGCCCGGTTCTGCTGATCGCGTTCGGCGACCCAATGCTCGATCAGTTCACGCAGTTGCGACAGCTCGACCGGTTTGGACATGTGCCCGTCCATGCCGGCCTGGCGGGCGCGTTCTTTGTGTTCGGCGAGAATGTGCGCGGTGAGGGCGACGATCGGTGTACGGATGCGCTGATTGCTGACTTCCCAGGCGCGCAGTTGCTGCGTCGCGGAGAAGCCATCGAGGATCGGCATTTCGCAGTCCATCAGCACCAGGTCGTAACGTTGGGCCTTCATCGCTTGCAGCGCTTCTTCGCCATTGCTCGCGGTGTCCGGTTGCAGATTGAGCTTGCCGAGCATGCCACGGATCACTTTGGTCGAGATGGTGTTGTCTTCGGCGACGAGGATGCGGAAGTCGCTCGGCACCTTGGCCGCTGTGGCCGCCGTAACGACTTGCGGCTGGAACACCACTTGGCCCTTGTTGCGCTGATTGAGTTCGTCCGCCAGCGTGGTCTTGAGCGTATAACCGGCCACCGGTTTGGCCAGAATCCGTTTGATCCCCGAATTGCGCGCAATGATCTTGCTCGGCGCGTTGCTGATGCCGGTGAGCATGATCAGCAGAATGTCGTGGTTCAAGCTCGGGTCTTCCTTGATCTTCGCGGCCAGTTGCATGCCGGTCATGCCGGGCATGTTCTGGTCGAGCAGAACCACGTCGAAGTAATCGCGCAGGTGCGCCTTGGTGCGCAGCAGTGCCAACGCTTCCTTTCCCGACGGCACGGCGCTGACATTCAGGCCCCAGGCGCTGCATTGCTGTACCAGCACTTTGCGACAGGTGTCGTTATCGTCGACTACCAGCACCCGTGCGCCTTGCAGCGGACTGTCCAGATCGGACGTCGGATGTTCGAGGCGATCCGGGTCCAGCGGCAAGGTCAGCCACAAAGTGCTGCCCTGAGTGGCGCCGCTCTTGATGCCGAACTCGCCTTGCATCAGACGGATCAGTTGGCGCGCAATCACCAGGCCGAGATTGCCGCCCAGGCGATTGGCCGAGAGGAAGTGCTTGCTGTGCAATTCGGCGTGCAGCAGCGCCTCGCGCTCTTCCGGCTCCATCGGCACGCCGCTGTCCTGCACGGCAATGCGCAGGCGCGGTTTGCTGCTGCGCTCGTCCAGTGCAACGACGATCAGCACCTCGCCTTCTTCGGTTTTCTTCAGGGCGTTTTCCAGCAGGCTCAGCAAGGTCTGGCGCAGGCGCGTCGGATCGCCGCTGATCACCCGTGGCACTTGCGGCTGGATGAAGCTGATCAGCTCGACGTTCTGTTGCTCGGCCTTGGCCCGGTAGATGCTCAGGCAATCGTCGATCAAGGCGTTGAGGTCGAACTGCACGTCATCGAGTTCGATCTGCCCGGATTCGAGCTTGGAGATGTCGAGGATCTCGTTGATCAGCGTCAGCAGTTCGTTGCCGGCGCTGTGGATGGTCTGCACGTAATCGCGTTGCTTGACCGACAGCGGCGTGCCCAGCAGCAGCTCGGTCATGCCCAGTACACCGTTCATCGGTGTGCGGATTTCGTGGCTGATCTTGGCGAGGAATTCGGCTTTGGCGTTGATTTCGGCGTTGCTTGCCGCGAGGTCGCGGCTGATGCTGAAACGGCTTTCGGTGATGCTGCGCTGTCGCTCGCCCAAGGCAATGCTCATCAGCAGGCCGCTGATGCAGATGAACACCATCAGCGTCATGATCAGGCCTTGCGGCGTGACCAGTGTCAGCCCCAGCAGCGCCGGCAGGATAACCAGCGTGCCGATGTTGAACACGACCATGGCGGCGACGAACAGACGCGCCGGGCGATAGCCTTTTTGCCAGTGATAGAAGCCCACCAGCAACATGCTCAGGCCGGCCAGTGCGACCAGGGCGTAGGTGATGATGTTCAGCGGCAAGGTGTTGACGAACAGCAGCAACAGGCTGCACGTGACGATCAACAGAATGTCGCCCCACAGCAGTTTGTTCAGCGCGTGCTGGCCCAGTGGCGCAAAGAAGCGCAGGGCGAACATCAACCCGGCTGGGGCGGTCAGCAGCAATGCCAGATAAGCGCCCGGCGTCTGAATCGCTTGCCAGTTCGGCAGCCACGGACCGGCGAGGTTGAGCAACAGGAACAGACTCAGCCCCAGCAGGCCTTCACAGATCGCCAGCCACAGACTGCTGCGCGAGCGCGAGTAGGCGTAGCGCACCAGGTTGTGCAGCAGGAGCATGGCGAGGCAGCCGAACAGCAGGCCGAAAATCAGCGTCTGCTTCTGATCGGCGGCGCCTTCGATTGCCGCTTGCAGGGTGATGTGCGGGCGCAGCTGATGGCCGGAAACCATGCGTACGTAGACGTCCAGCGGCTTGTCAGCCTGGGGCAGCGGCAGCATGAAATCGCTGCTCGGCAACGGATGTTCGGCCTGCGGCCGTTCGTTGCCGGTATTGCGTTGCTCGATCAGCCGGTCGCCGTCGAGCACGTAGAGATTGAGCTGGGACAGGTCGGGGGCAAAGATGCGCAGCACTTGTTCGTGCTTGCCCGGCGCCAGTTTGAAGCGCAGCCACAGGGCGCCGTCGGGTTCGGCCGCGGTCAGGCGGTCAAGCTCGATGGGGCTGAATTGATTGGTGTAGCGAGCGGAGCGGATGTCGCTCAGTTGCAGGATGCCCTGATCGTCAAGCAATACCGACCAGCCACTGCCTTGCGCGGCCTGGGCCGGGAGCATGCAGAGCAAGGTCATCAGCGTGACGGTGAAGCTTATGGCAATCCTGAGCCAGCGCACGGCGAAATCCCTTCGTAGGTTGATGCCAGAATATAACGATGCGCGACGACCGAACAGCCCGGCGAGGAATGGCATCCCGCGCCGGGCCTGATGGATCGCTTACTCCTGGGTTTCGCCGCGTTCACGGGCAATGGCGCGGTAGCCGATGTCCTTGCGGTAGAAGCAGCCTTCCCAGTCGATGGCAGCGGCCAGTTTGTAGGCCTGCTGCTGAGCTTCACCGACGGTGGCGCCCATGGCAGTGGCACACAGTACACGACCACCGGCAGTAACGACCTGACCGTCTTTCAGTGCGGTGCCGGCGTGGAAGACTTTGCCTTCCAGAGCTGCCGCCGCGTCCAGACCGTTGATCGCTGCGCCTTTGGCGTAGTCGCCCGGGTAGCCGCCAGCGGCCAGCACGATGCCAACGCTCGGACGCGGATCCCATTGCGCTTCAATCTTGTCCAGCGCTTGCGCCAATGCGGCTTCAACCAGCAGCACGAGGCTCGATTGCAGACGCAGCATCACCGGTTGGGTTTCCGGATCGCCGAAGCGGCAGTTGAACTCGATGACTTTCGGGTTACCGGCCTTGTCGATCATCAGACCGGCATAGAGGAAACCAGTGTAGACGTTACCTTCGTCGGCCATGCCGCGTACGGTCGGCCAGATCACCTGATCCATCACGCGCTGATGCACCTCGGCGGTGACCACCGGGGCAGGGGAGTAGGCACCCATGCCACCGGTGTTCGGGCCGCTGTCGCCGTCACCGACGCGTTTGTGGTCCTGGCTGGTGGCCATCGGCAGCACGTTCTTGCCGTCGACCATGACGATGAACGAAGCTTCTTCGCCGTCAAGGAACTCTTCGATCACCACACGTGAACCGGCGTCGCCAAACGAGTTCCCCGCGAGCATGTCACGCACGGCGTCTTCGGCTTCGGCCAGGGTCATGGCGACGATTACGCCTTTACCGGCAGCCAGGCCATCGGCCTTGATCACGATAGGCGCGCCTTTCTCACGCAGATAAGCCAGGGCCGGCTCGATCTCGGTGAAGTTCTGGTAATCGGCGGTCGGGATCTTGTGGCGCGCGAGGAAATCCTTGGTGAAGGCTTTCGAGCCTTCCAGTTGCGCAGCACCGGCGGTCGGACCGAAGCAGTCCAGGCCACGGGAGCGGAACAGATCGACGACGCCAGCCACCAGCGGCACTTCCGGGCCGACGATGGTCAGGGAAACGTTCTTTTCAGCGAAGTCGGCCAGTTGCTCCAGCGCCAACACGTCGATGGCAACGTTCTCGCACTTGGCTTCAATGGCAGTGCCAGCGTTGCCCGGTGCAACGAAAACCTTCTGCACACGCGGATCCTGAGCCACTTTCCAGGCCAGAGCGTGTTCACGGCCACCGCTGCCAATGATCAAAACATTCATTTCAAAAACCTCGGATGACGCTAATTCTGTGGGGGCTGATCGTTCCCACGCTCCGCGTGGGAATGCCTCTACGGACGCTCCGCGTCCGAGGGACGCGGAGCGTCCCGGGCTGCGTGCCCACGCAGAGCGTAGGTACGATCAAGCAAAATAATCAGTGACGGAAGTGGCGCATACCGGTGAAGACCATTGCGATACCGGCTTCGTCGGCAGCGGCAATCACTTCGTTGTCACGCATCGAGCCGCCCGGCTGGATCACCGCAGTGATGCCGACCTTGGCCGCATTGTCCAGACCGTCGCGGAACGGGAAGAATGCATCGGACGCCATGACCGAACCGGCCACCTGCAAACCGGCGTGCTCAGCCTTGATCGCGGCGATGCGGGCCGAGTTGACGCGGCTCATCTGGCCGGCGCCGACACCGATGGTCTGACGGTTCTTGGCGTAGACGATGGCATTGGATTTGACGTATTTGGCGACTTTCCAGGCGAAGATCAGGTCGTGGATTTCCTGTTCGGTCGGCGCGCGCTTGGTCACCACTTTCAGGTCATCGGCGCTGATCATGCCGATATCGCGGCTCTGCACCAGCAGGCCACCGTTGACGCGTTTGTAGTCCCAGGCAGCGGCGCGGTCAGCCGACCACTCGCCGCAGGCCAGCAGGCGTACGTTGGCTTTCGCGGCAACGATGGCGCGGGCTTCTTCGCTGACCGATGGGGCGATGATCACTTCAACGAACTGGCGCTCGACGATCGCTTTGGCGGTCTCGGCATCCAGTTCACGGTTGAAGGCGATGATGCCGCCGAACGCCGACTCGGTGTCGGTGGCGTAGGCCAGTTCGTAAGCCTGACGAATGCCGCCCTCAGCGTCCGGGCTGACCGCCACGCCGCACGGGTTGGCGTGTTTGACGATCACGCAGGCTGGCTTGACGAAACTCTTCACGCATTCCAGCGCAGCGTCGGTGTCGGCGACGTTGTTGTACGACAGTTCCTTGCCTTGCAGCTGGGTCGCGGTGGCGATGCCGACTTCGGCAGGCTTGGCTTCCACGTAGAACGCCGCGCTCTGGTGCGGGTTCTCGCCGTAGCGCATTTCCTGAGCCTTGATGAACTGGCTGTTGAAGGTGCGCGGGAATTCGCTGCGACCTTCAGTGCTCAAGGTTTCAGCGGCCTGGTTCACGGTGCCCATGTAGTTGGCGATCATGCCGTCGTAGGCGGCGGTGTGTTCGAAGGCCTTGAGCATCAGGTCGAAACGCTGAGCGTAGGTCAGGCCGCCGGCCTTGAGATTTTCCAGAACGCTGGCGTAATCGCTGGCATTCACCACGATGGCCACGTCTTTGTGGTTTTTCGCTGCCGAACGGACCATGGTCGGCCCGCCGATGTCGATGTTCTCGATGGCGGTCGGCAGGTCGCAGCCTGGCTTGTTGATGGTCGCTTCGAACGGGTACAGGTTGACCGCTACCAGATCGATCGGCTTGATGCCGTGCTCGTTCATGATCGCGTCGTCAGTACCGCGACGACCGAGGATGCCGCCGTGGATTTTCGGGTGCAGGGTTTTCACCCGACCGTCCATCATCTCGGCGAAACCGGTGTAATCCGCGACTTCCACTGCGGCAACGCCGTTGTCACGCAGCAGCTTGAACGTTCCGCCGGTGGAGAGGATCTCGACGCCCAGAGCTTCGAGCTCCTTGGCGAATTCGAGGATCCCGGTCTTGTCGGAAACGCTGATCAAGGCGCGGCGGATCGGCAGGCGGGTAGTCTGGTCGGTCATCTCAATTTCCATCAAAAGCAAAGGAAGTCAGCAAAAAAGGCGACCGTTTTTTACGCGGGCGCCTTTCTGGTTTGATTGAATGCTTACAGCAGATCGTACTGCTTGAGTTTCTTGCGCAGCGTGCCGCGGTTCAGTCCCAGCAGCTCACTGGCCTTGGTCTGGTTGCCCTTGACGTAGTTCATCACGCTTTCGAGCAGGGGCGCCTCGACTTCGGACAGCACCAGGTTGTACACATCCGTGACGGACGCGCCCTCAAGGTGGGCGAAATAATTGTGCAGCGCCTTCTCGACACTCCCGCGAAGGGTCTGGCCTTCTTCGCTCGGCGTGTTGAGGTGCTGTTTCAAATTCACGTTGTCGCTCACGGGTGTTGTTCCACTCACTAAAGTCTCGGTCATCATCGTCATGCGGCCACCCCTTCTTCGTCCCCTGTCAGGCTCTTGTAACGCTCGGCGAAGAACTCCCGAACGTCGGCGCATTGTGTTTCCGTACCATCCAAACGATTGAAACGGGCGCGAAACTCCCTGGCGCCCGGCAAGGTTGCGAGATACCAGCCCACATGCTTGCGGGCAATGCGCACGCCCATCACGTCGCCATAGAAGGCGTGAAGGGCAGCCAGATGCTCCAGCAGGATGCGTTCCACTTCGCTCAGTTCCGGCGCGGGCAATTTCTCGCCGGTGCGCAGGAAGTGATCGATCTCGCGAAAAATCCATGGCCGCCCTTGAGCGGCACGGCCTATCAGCAGGCCATCGGCACCGGTCGCATCAAGCACGTATCGGGCCTTTTCCGGCGAATCGATATCGCCATTGGCAAACACCGGGATCGACACCGCCTGCTTGATCGCGGCAATCGTGTCGTACTCGGCTTCCCCTGTGTACAGATCGGCGCGCGTACGGCCATGTACGGCCAGCGCTGTGATCCCGGCCTGTTCGGCGATCTTCGCCACGTTCAGACCGTTCTTGTTCTCGCGATCCCAGCCCGTGCGGATCTTCAGGGTGACCGGCACATCAACCGCGGCCACTACGGCCTGCAGGATCTCGGTCACCAGTGCTTCGTCTTTCAGCAACGCGGAGCCGGCGGCCTTGTTGCAGACCTTCTTTGCCGGGCAACCCATGTTGATATCGATAATCTGTGCGCCCAGTTCGACGTTGGCTCGTGCCGCATCGGCCAGCATCTGCGCGTCGCCACCGGCAATCTGCACCGAGCGCGGCTCGGGATCGCCTTCGTGGATCATGCGCATGCGCGACTTGCGGGTATTCCACAGGCTCATGTCGCTGGTGACCATTTCCGAGACTACAAGCCCTGCGCCCAGACGCTTGCACAGCTGACGAAAGGGCTGGTCGGTGACGCCCGCCATCGGGGCGAGAATCAAACCGTTCTGCAATGTATATGGGCCGATGCGTACCGCCGACATAGGACTTCCCTGAAGTGGGGCCGGATCATGAGAGTTCGAAAAAGGGTGGGCATGATACCCGCTCTCGATGACTGGTTAAAGGCTGAATTGAACAAAATCTGAACAGTTATTCTGTTATCGCCAACGGTTTGGTCGGCTGCGATCAGTCAGAAAAATGCCGTCAATCGGGAAACGCTGAAGCGGTTCATTCCGGCGAGTGGAAGTTCAGGCTGTAATTCACCGCTTTCGGCCCCGGATCGAGAATATCCAGGGCGATGTGGATCGGCGTCTGCGGCGGCATTTCTGCGAGGCCTTCGAGATCGCCGCTCAGATACTCGCCGGGTTTGAAGCGACGACTGGCGATCAGATGACCGTTGAGGTCGGCAAAACGCAGCTCGAGCAAGGGGAACGGCTGGGAAAACGTCGCCCGGTTGTAAATGATCGCATCGACCACCAGCGCCCCGCTGAACTCGGGATGGCTGCGCACCACCAGGTTGCTGCTCTTGATTTTGCCGATATCGACTTTCGACGGCACGGTGCAGCCGATCTGCGGGCAGATCTGCTGGAACCATGGTCGGTATTGATCCTGCCGCGCCAGTTCCTCGAAATGATAGGAGATGTACTGAGCGGCAAGACCGCCGGCGGCCAATGCCACCAGCACCAGCCACAGCAGGCGCCGGCCCCAGGGCGAGCGGCGTTGCTGCCAGTCCAGTTGCAGCGGGTCGTCGGTCAGATCCTGCAGGACCTCGGCGCGCACGCCGGGCTCGGCCCGTTCGCGTTTTTTGCGCGGCGAAGTGATCAACGGCAGATCGTCGTCATCGCTGTCGTCGCTGGCCGAGAAGCGTTCGCGACGGGCGGCCGGGTCAATCGGATCGTGCAGGCGCAGTTGCGGGATCGGCGGCTCGTCATCCAGATCCACCGGTTCCAGTGATAACGAGGGTTCGGTGCGCTCGGGTTCGAGGGTTTCGACGCCGTCGATATCCGGCTCGATATCCTGCGCTACGCTGCGCTCATCGGCAGGCTCGCTGAACAGGCTGTCGGGCCATGTGCCTTCGTCCGGTTCCGGGCTGTCGCGCCGGGCGCTCAAGGATTCTTCGCGGGTACGGCCGAATTCTGCGACCGGCTGGATTTCGCGCTGTTCGAGGCGGGCGAGTTCTTCGTCCAGATCGAGGCTGTCCAGATCCAGTTCCGACGCGCTCCATTGCTTCTGGCTGATGGCGCGCGGCGCGGGGATCTGTTCGACGACCGCAGAATCGCTGACACGCGCGGGCGCTTCAGGCAGCGCTGGTGCGGCCGGCGTCACCGTGTCCTTGCCAGAATGTTGCTCGAGCAGCTGCTTGGCGGCATTGAACACTTGCAGGCAGGAGCCGCAACGAACCACGCCGCGCGCCACGCTCAACTGAGCATGGTTGACGCGGAAACTGGTCTGGCAATGCGGGCATTGGGTGACGAAACTGTCGGTCATGCGGCGATCCGGTTCAGGCAAGCGGTCATTTTAGCGCCGACGCCCGGTGATGCGCACCCAGCCGTCGCGATTGGCGATCGGGTCGAGCTCGAAGTCCTGCGCATAAGCTGCCGCTACTTCTTCGCCCTGCTCGGCGAGGATGCCCGACAGCGCCAGGCGCCCA
>NZ_JH635998.1:1413629-1420945 GCF_000257605.1 Pseudomonas sp. R62 | reverse complement strand
GTCGATGTCGGTGCCCACAGCTTCCTTGGCGCCGAGCAGCAGGGCGGCAATCGCCAGAATCCCCGAGCCACAGCCGAAGTCGAGCACGTGGCAGTCTTTCAGATCCTGGCCGTCGAGCCATTCCAGGCACAGTGCGGTGGTCGGGTGGGTGCCGGTGCCAAACGCCAGGCCCGGGTCCAGCAGCAGATTGACCGCGTCAGGCTCGGGAGCAGCGTGCCAGCTCGGCACGATCCACAGGCGCTGGCCGAAACGCATCGGCTCGAAGCCGTCCATCCAGCTGCGTTCCCAGTCCTGATCTTCGATCACTTCGCTGTGATGTTCGGGCAACGGGCTGCCGGTCAGCAATTCCAGATGGGCCAGCACCGGTTCCGGTTCGGTACCGCCTTCGAACAGCGCCAGCAAGTGGGTGTGCGACCACAGCGGCGTAGTGTTGAGTTCCGGTTCGAAGATCGGCTGGTCTTCGGCGTCCATAAAAGTCACCGACACGGCGCCGACTTCGAGGAATGCGTCCTCGTAGGTTTCGGCTTGTTCCGGGGTGATGGCGAGACGGACTTGCAGCCAAGGCATGGCGGGCACCTTTGAAAATCTGTGGGGCAGCCCGAAGCTGCAAAAGCGCGCAGTTTACGCCAGGTCGCCGGCAAAGTGGACACACCGCTTGGCTGTTACACATTCGAGCCCGCGATATACATATGTATGGCCTGAGCACTTTTGTCGGCAAATAGAGTGAGCGCTCATCTCTACGCAACAAAAGGCTGGACGACATGGCGGATCAACAAGGGACTGTAGAAGAAAAACCACCGATAGCCGCTGCGTCTACGGGGTCGGTGCAGGAGATCCTGCTGCGCATCACGCGCTGGCAGGTGATGATCGACAAGCGCTTGAACAGCCAGATGACGTTGCTCGAGGCGCTGGAGCACTTCGCATTGACTGAACTGCGCAGGCATTACCCGGACGGCCATTTCGCGCCGGGTTTTGTGGTTGCCCTGCTTGACGCCATTCTGCAAAAGCTTATCGACGGCCGGCCAGTCATGTTCCTGGCGCTCCAGGACGCGCCATTTCGCTGGCCTGGGGGCGCCGATCCCGGTTTGCCGTCCAGCCGTCATGAGCATGTGATCCGGACGGTGGATAGCGTTTCGTTGCACTTCCTCGACCAGTACAAGAAATACCTGCGAGAACATTGGGCGACAAAAGGGCGCGAGACGTTGTTCGATCGCCTGATCAAACGCAAGCTGCGGCGCTATATCAAAGACATCGAGTTGCTGTTGCGCCGTGACCAACTGGCTGGTCTGACACTGGATCAATTGCGCAGCAAAATCGACCGGGTGCAGGCCCGCAGCACGCGTCGGTACCGATTGACCGCCCTGGCAACCGGTGCAGAGAAAAAGATTCTCGAGGCGCATTCCTTTGCGCAACTGCCGTCATGGATGAAGGCGCTGAAGGAGCCGGATCGCGCTTTGTTGCGTGATTATCAGGAGCAGACCTCACTGGCCCAGGCAGCACTCGATGACCTGCTGCTGGGCTACGGCTCGTTGCGCGACTTTGCCCGCCAGCAGGCCATCGAATACATTCAGCTCAAGCTCGACATGACGGTTGAACCGGACCGGATCGACGTGCGGCTCAGATGGCGCTCGGCGGTCGGTGAGCCGACCCACAATCGCAGCCTCAGTGACCTGCTGGCATGCGGGCCGATCGGACAGGACTTCGCAGCGGTACTGGAGATCAGCAGTCCTGCGCCATTGCGCAACCAGTCACTGAAGCCGACATTCATTGCCGACATGTTGGCGGAACAGGATTATCCGGCGGACTACCTGCGCGTTCTCGCCGAACAGTACCAGCGTATAGAGGTGCAAAAGGCACTTGTCGACTGGTTTGCCGCACGGCTTCGGCAGAGCGCATTCGTCGCGCGCTGCGCAGCTCATCTGTCGGACTCCGACCATGAGCGTCTGGAGCAGATGTGGACTGGGCACGCTATAAACAAACCGTTGCAAGTGGCCGCACTGACGCTGCCCAACGGCATGCAATGCGCCGATCTTCTGGTGTTCTACCAGGCAGAGACTGAGCAAACGGTGAATAACCTTGTGCTGTACGCGCCCAACAAGCCGGACGGTCAGGAGTGGGTCCGGTTGCCTTCGATCGCGGCGTTGACCGGCGAAGTATGGAGCTGGACGCAGAGCGAATCCGGTCGTGAGTATCTGTTGCAGCAGCTTTCGCCGGCTGCACATCACCCTGCACGGGATTATCTGTTGGCCGCTGCGGCCAGCCCCGCTCTCTGGGGCATGCAGAGTGACCTTCGACGAGCGTCCCTGCCGTTCACCGAATGCGTCGACGCCGCTGCAAAAATGGGCCTGGCAAACAACCTGCAGCGGGTCGAGCAGGACAACTCGCTGCGCTGGTACACGACGCTCGGGCTCGAGGCTCGCCGGCGCATCAGCAGCCTCAATCAGGAACTGATCGTTCATCAGCAGGTGTTCAACGAGCTGCTGGGCGGTTTCGAGGTTTTCGTCGATTTCGCCAGGCGCACGGTTGCCGCAGCGATCACGCCCTATATGCGCAGCAAGAACGTGCTGGAACCGGTCGATCCGGCCACCGTGTTGATCGATTACAACCCTGGCGTCGCTGACCGCAGGAAGCAGCAGGTTGCCACGCTGCTCGACCTGGCCATTCACGGCTACGATGACAACTCCGGCATCGAACATCCGAAAAGAGGCGTGCGATCGTCGGTTGGCCAGGATCTGAGCCAGGTGCGCAGCGCCGATCTGGCGCTGTATCTGCGCCGGGCGTGGCTGGGTGAAAAATACGCCAGCGAGATCCGTGGCAAATATCTCGACCCGCGTGATGCTGCCTACGAACCGCGTCGCTTTGCCTACCGCAACGTGCTGCTGTCAAAGATGGACCGTGATTTACGCGTGGCCAGAAGTCAGGCGCGATTGAGCGACGCGGTGTATTCAGCGCTGGTCCGTCAGGTCTCTCTGTTGAGCCAGGTGCCAGCGCCGGATACGCATTTTCCGGGCGCGAGCATGGTTGAAAGTGACGGCGTGTTCAGGTTCACCGTGCGCCATCACGTCGTGCTCGGGGTTTATGTCCTGACCTCGTACGATCCCGAGCCGTCCTGGTGGCTGTACACGCCTGATGCGCCCGACGGCATTGTGGTGCGTGCGTATCAGTCACTGTTCGGCGACATCGCCGGCGCTTTGCATGACTACTTGATGGCGCGTACGCCGGTTGCCGCGCGCAGCATCGTGTCGCGCACCCTGTATGCGATTGCGGCAAAAAAACAACGCGTCGATACGCTGTACGAAGCGCAGCGCCTAGTTGACGCGCGCAGCGAGTTCAACGCGTACATCGAGCGCGCGGTCACGGATGTGCAGGACATCACCACCAGCCGCGCGCAAATGATCGAACGCCAAGTGGTCAAGGGGCTGATGTTTGCAGCTGCACCGTTTTGCATGGTGTTCCCTCCGTTTGCCTTGCTGCTCGATGTCGTGTTCATCGCCGTCAGCGCCGGTCAGGCGGTCGCTGCGCATCTGGAGGGTGACGTCGATGGCGCGCTCGGCCACTGGCTGGAGGCGTCGTGGGGCGCGTTGTTCGCTATGGTCGGCGCCGGCAGTGCGATCAAGTGGCTGGGCGGTGCGGCCAGAAGTCTGAAGCACACCATGCGGCCGGCCTCGTTGTTGTCAGAGCGTCTGAACGCCGTGGCTCCGCTGCGCAGGGAAGCACTGCCGGCGATCCGGGAAGTACGCTTCCATGCCAGGCAGGCCGTCAGCAAGGCGCCCGAGCGTTTGCAAAGGGTGACCGAAGAAGGCGTCTTTTTCGGCACATGGCGCAGTCCGCCCAGCGCTGCGCAGCCGCAACCGGCCTATTACATTCGCAACAAGGGCAAGTATTTCCTGGTCAGGGAAAATCCGCATTTTGGTGGGCTGAGCCTGGTCGATGCCCGTCGCCCCACCGCCATCTATCAGCAACCGATTCAGCTTGCTCCGGGGGGCAAGTGGACACATGCCAGGGTCGGACTCACAGGAGGCGACGTGCGCAACCTTGGGCGCGTGAACAATTTGAATGATGCTTTTCCTGGAGGTGCCGAGCCGGTGCTGAACCGCGGCGCGCTGCAGGGCGAAGCCGTGGTGGCGGCTTTCCGTCCCGGATCGCAGGATAACTACCTGTTTTCGTTGAATGCGCAGAGTTGCGTCATCGCCTCGCTGTATAACCCGACGACAAGAGTGGGGGCGGTCATTCATTTTGATCACAATATTCGCCCGTTGATCGAGCGAAGTGTCACGCAGGTGCTGGAGCGTCTGGGGGGCGCACCGCAGAACATTCGCGCCACGCTGGTAGGTGGCGACTGGCTGTCGGCGGGCGCTGACATCGGCGGTCCGGTCAGGCGCGTGTTGCGCGAACAGGGCCTGCAGCCGACCTGGGATTACTGGTCGTACTCGTCGTGCCTGGGCAACAGCTATGGCGTGGTGCTGAATCTGAACAATGGAGTCTCGAGAGTGTTCAAGCATTCCTCTGGTCAGATTGGCAGGCTGTACGACGCGCTTATCGCCAGATCGAGCTATGCCAAGGACGGGCTCTCGGTACGTGCCCGACACTTTACGAGACGGTTCACCCGCAGGCCGTTACATGAAAACGCCGCAGGAGCGGTGGTCGATGATGCCGGCCTGCGGGCATCTGCCACAATGATCGAGCAGCAGGCGTTCTCCACGGTAATGCTCTGATGGGTTTGTTGCAGGCATAAAAAAACCCGATCCGCAGGGATCGGGTTTTTCATGCCGCTTCAGCCTTACGACTGTTTGGCCAGCTTGTGCTCGAGGTAGTGAATGTTCACACCGCCCTTGCAGAAGCCTTCGTCACGAACCAGGTCACGGTGCAGCGGGATGTTGGTCTTGATCCCGTCGACCACGATTTCGTCCAGGGCATTGCGCATGCGTGCCATGGCTTCGTCGCGGGTTGCGCCGTAAGTGATCAGCTTGCCGATCAGCGAGTCGTAGTTCGGTGGCACGGCATAACCGCTGTACAGGTGCGAATCGACGCGAACGCCGTTGCCGCCTGGAGCGTGGAAATGCTTGACCGTGCCCGGGCTCGGCATGAAGGTCTTCGGATCTTCAGCGTTGATCCGGCACTCCAGCGAGTGACCGCGGATGACCACGTCATCCTGAGTGAACGACAGCTTGTTGCCAGCGGCGATGCTGAGCATCTCCTTGACGATGTCGATACCGGTGACCATCTCCGAAACCGGGTGCTCCACCTGAACACGGGTGTTCATTTCGATGAAGTAGAAACGGCCGTTCTCGTAGAGGAACTCGAAAGTACCGGCGCCACGGTAGCCGATGTCGATGCATGCCTTGACGCAGCGAGCCAATACTTCCTGGCGCGCCTTCTCGTCGATGCCCGGTGCTGGCGCTTCTTCGAGAACCTTCTGGTGCCGACGCTGCAGCGAGCAGTCGCGGTCGCCCAGGTGGATGGCGTGGCCCTGGCCGTCGGACAGTACCTGCACTTCGACGTGGCGCGGGTTGGTGAGGAATTTTTCCAGATAGACCATCGGGTTGCCGAACGCCGCGCCTGCTTCGGAGCGGGTCAGTTTCGCGGAGGCGATCAGGTCTTCTTCCTTGTGCACCACGCGCATGCCGCGACCACCACCGCCGCCGGCGGCCTTGATGATCACCGGGTAGCCGACTTCACGACCGATGCGCAGCGCCGTTTCTTCGTCTTCCGGCAGCGGGCCGTCAGAACCTGGAACGGTCGGTACGCCTGCTTCGATCATCGCGTGCTTGGCCGATACCTTGTCGCCCATCAGGCGAATGGTGTCGGCTTTCGGGCCGATGAAGGCGAAGCCGGAGTTCTCGACCTGCTCGGCAAAATCGGCGTTTTCCGCGAGGAAACCGTAGCCTGGGTGAATGGCGGTAGCGCCGGTCACTTCAGCAGCAGCGATGATGGCCGGAATGTGCAGGTAAGACTGAGCGGCGGACGCCGGGCCGATGCAGACGGATTCGTCTGCCAGACCTAGGTGCATCAGCTCTTTGTCGGCCTTGGAGTAAACGGCGACGGTCTTGATGCCCTTCTCTTTGCAGGCACGCAGAATCCGCAGGGCGATCTCACCGCGGTTAGCGATCAGAACTTTTTCCAACTTCGCAGTCATCAAAGGCTCTCCGCGGTTCAAACGATGGTGAACAGCGGTTGGTCGTACTCAACCGGCTGGCCGTCTTCGACGAGGATGGATTCGATCACACCGCTGGTTTCAGCTTCGATGTGGTTCATCATCTTCATGGCTTCGACGATGCACAGGGTGTCGCCTTTCTTCACGGTCTGGCCGACTTCAACGAAGGCTGGCGAGGTTGGCGAAGATTTACGGTAGAAGGTGCCGACCATCGGCGAACGGGCAACGGTGCCGTTCAGCGCGGGTGCAGCAGCGGCAGCCGGAGCAGCGGCAGCGACTGGCGCGGCAGCAGGGGCAGCGGCCGGAGCCTGCATCGGGGCTGGCGCGTAGTACTGCTGTGCCGGGGTCTTGCTGTGACGGCTGATGCGTACGGACTCTTCGCCTTCCTTGATCTCGAGCTCGTCGATGCCGGACTCTTCCAGCAATTCGATCAGTTTCTTAACTTTACGGATATCCATGAATCATCAACTCCCAAGGGTCGGTCAGGGGCGTATAGCTTGGTGTTCAAGCTGCTCTAGTGCGGCCTCCAGGGCCAGTCGGTAACCGCTGGCGCCAAGGCCGCAGATCACTCCTACCGCTACATCGGAGAAGTAGGAGTGATGGCGGAAAGGTTCGCGCTTGTGCACGTTGGACAAATGCACTTCGATGAATGGGATGCTCACTCCCAGCAGCGCGTCACGTAATGCGACACTTGTGTGCGTAAAAGCCGCCGGATTGATCAGAATGAAGTCCACGCCTTCACCGCGCGCAGCGTGGATGCGATCGATCAATTCGTACTCGGCGTTGCTTTGCAGATGCAGCAGATGATGGCCGGCTTCACGGGCGCGCCGCTCCAGATCCTGATTGATCTGCGCCAGGGTCGTCGACCCGTAGGTCCCCGGTTCCCGGGTGCCGAGCAGGTTCAGGTTGGGGCCGTGCAGCACCAATAGCGTTGCCATCTGCGTTGTCCTTGTTATCAATGAGCAGTCGTCAGAACCCGGCGACTATGCCGCAAAGCCTTTGTGACTGTCCAGTTCCATGCAATAGGCGGCACGATGGGCGATGTTTGCGCGAAATTTGTGACCGGGTGAGCTGATCCGGTCATTCGCGATGTTGGCAAGGGCCTCTTCGCGAGCAGGCTCGCTCCCACAGGGGCATGCATTCCCAAGTGGGAGCGAGCCTG
>NZ_JH635998.1:1411752-1413609 GCF_000257605.1 Pseudomonas sp. R62 | reverse complement strand
GCGATGTTGGCAAGGGCCTCTTCGCGAGCAGGCTCGCTCCCACAGGGGCATGCATTCCCAAGTGGGAGCGAGCCTGCTCGCGAAGGTGGTGTGTCAGACGCGGAAGGCCTGAACGGCCGTATGCAATTGGCCGCCGAGAATCAGCAGATTCTCGCCCTGTTCGCGGCCCTGGCCGATGCGCAGCAGGTTATCCCCACCCAATTGATGAATGCGCTCGCTGTGATCGCGGATCTCGCTGACCGCGCCACTTTGCTGCGCGGTGACATCGGCGATGCGCACGGCGGTGTCGGCGATGGTCTGGATCGCACCGACGATTTTGTCCAGTGCACCGTCGGCCGCTTGCGCCTGACTGGCCGTGGCTTCGGCGTGTTCGACCTGCGCGCGCATGCCTTCGACCGATTGCCGCGCGGCGGTCTGCAGGCCGGCGATCAGCGTCTGGATTTCTGCCGTGGCCCCGGCGGTACGTTGTGCCAGCGAGCGCACTTCCTCGGCGACTACGGCGAAACCACGGCCCATCTCCCCGGCGCGGGCCGCCTCGATCGCGGCATTCAGGGCGAGCAGATTGGTCTGATCCGCAATCGAACGAATCACCGTCAGCACGCCGCCAATGGTTGCCGACTCTTCCGCCAGATGTTCGATCATCTGCGCATTGCCTTGAACTTCACCGACCAAAGCATGCAGCCCGGTGAGGCTCTGGCCGATCACCGTCTGGCCATGTTCGACGGCCAGACCGGCATGACGGCTGGCGTCCGCGGCCTGCCGGGCATCGCCGGCCACTTGCTGAATCGTCGCCTCGAGTTCCCCCAGCGAGTCGCGAATCAGCGCGGTATCGCCGGCCTGATGCTCGGCGCCGCTGTGCAGGTCATTGCTCAGTTCCGCAAGGGTGCGGCTGCTGCCCGCGACTTGCTCGGCGTTGCCGCGAATGGTGCCGACCAGGTCCACTAGATAGGCGCGCAAGCGATTGAGCGACGCTTCGATGTCGTGCAGCTCGCGATTGGTCTTGCCCAGTTGGATGTCGCGACTGAAATCGCCCTCGGCCCAGGTCGACAATGCCGGGGCGAGGTTGGTCAGGGTGCGGGCCAGGCGCCGCTGCAAGGTATCGATGAGCAGGGCGATCAGCAGAATCAGGCCGATCATCACGCCTTGCATCAAGCGTACTTCACCCTGGATCTGCCCGTGTTGCGCGCGCACCACCGGTTCGAGGCCGGCGATGGCGTGCTGCACGCTGGCGATTTTTTCGTGGGTCGCGGCGCTGAGATCGGCGCGTTTCTGGATCTGCTCGCGGGTGCGCGCCAGTTCCGCCGGATAGCGGCCAAGCAAGCTGTTCAGTTCGCGCTTAAGGGCGACACCGGCATCTTCGGCGGCGGCTTTATCAGTGTTTTCGATGCCCATCAGCGCGGCGAAATCGTCACTGCTCGATTCGTTGCTGGCGACCACACCAAGCAAGGGCAGGGCATCGATGGCCTGGGCCTGGGCGCGCATGTTGCTCACTTCACGCTCGACATCGGCGGCCAGTTCACTGCGCCCGCTGCTGACCAGTTTGTCCCGCGCCAGCGACAGTTTGCCCAGATGCTGCGATGCGGCGAGCAGTGGTGAGAGGTAGGCGGCGTTGCCATTGGCGTAGGTGTTGAGCTGGTCGAGGCTGGCGCTGAGTTCGCGTTCGGCCTGCAACAGCAGCGCCTGCGGATCGCCAGCCAGTTTGCCGGCGGCGAGCAGGTCGGTTTTGCTGAATTCATCAAGGTTCGCCAGACTTGGCTGCACGGTGTCGGCCAGCGTCGGGGGCAGCTCACCCAGTTGCTTGTGCACGCTGTCGATGGCCTGGGCGGCGCTGCTCAGGCGCAGCGCGTCACCGCTGGC
>NZ_JH635998.1:1407583-1411594 GCF_000257605.1 Pseudomonas sp. R62 | reverse complement strand
GCTCAGGCGCAGCGCGTCACCGCTGGCGAGGTAATCCTCAACGTTGCGCGCCACTTCATTCTGAAATTGTTGCGACAGCCCCAAGTAACGCTCCATCAACAGATAGGGGCGTTCGAGGGCTTTTTGCGACCACCACAGCGTGGCGCCAAGGGCCACGCAGACGGCGACCAGCAGCAGAGTGTTGAGATTGGTGAGCAACTTCAGGCGCATGACGGCTACCAACGGCAGGAATGGTAAGCGCCTGAATTTATTGCGGTTCCATTACAAGGTTATGACCGAATCAGTGGATTCCGATGAAAAAGTGGCACTTTGCTTTGACTGGCGCGCGGTCTGCACCCGATTGCGTCCGGCACCTTTGGCACGGTACAGCGCTTCGTCGGCCTGGCTGGCCATCATCAGGCTGTCGGAGTCATCGCACATTTCCACCACGCCGGCGCTGAAGGTGCACCACAGATCCTGCGGCTGCGCCGGATAATGAATCTCGGCGAAGCGCTGGCGAATCTCGTCGAGGACTTTGTGCGCCGCGTCGATATCGGTGTCGGGCATGACGATGGCGAACTCTTCGCCGCCGTAACGGCCGATGAAGTCGGTCTTGCGCAAACGCTGTTTGAGAAACAGCGCCAGGCTCTTGATCACCCGGTCACCCATGGGGTGGCCATGGCTGTCGTTGACCCGTTTGAAGTGATCGATGTCGAGCATGGCAAAGCTCAGTGGCTTGTTCTCGCGGCGCGCGCGGAACGAGCAGTCTTCGAGCAATTGCAGAATATGCGTGTGGTTGTACAGACCGGTGAGGCTGTCGCGGACCATCCGTGCTTTGAGGTTGCGCGCCCGAGCGGCGCGGTTGCGCACGGTGGTGATCAGGTGTCGCGGTTTGATCGGCTTGGTCAGGAAGTCATCGCCGCCCTCGCTCATGGCGTCGAGCTGCTTGTCCAGATCGTCCTCGGCCGACAGGTAAATGATCGGCACGCTGACGTAGCGGTCATTGTGACGGATGACTTTGGCCAGCTCGGTGCCGGTGCAGGCCGGCATGTACATGTCGAGGATGATCAGGTCCGGCTGGAAATCCGCCAGTTCGGCCATTGCCTGAATCGGTTCGATCAGGGTGCGGGTGACAATCCCGGCGCTGTTGAGCAGGCGCTCGGTGTGCAAGGCCTGGGCGCGCGAGTCGTCGATGATCAGCACTTTATAGGGCTCGTACTGAGCGACGCAGGTCAGCACTTCGATTTTTTCCAGCAAGCTCGAGGCTTCGAGCGTGCCGGTGAGGAATTCCTGACCGCCGGCGCGCACGGCGGCGAGGCGGGTAGGGGTGTCGGTTTCGTGCAGGCTGAAGAACAGCAGTGGCAGGGGTTCTTCGAGGCCGACCTGAGCTTCGGCGGCGAGTTTCAGGCCGATGCCGGGGCCACTGAAATCCACGTCCATGACAATCGCCGCGGGTAAGCGCTCGACCATCGACGATCGAAACGCGGCCACGCTGTCCAGTGCCTGTGCGCTCAAACCGAAAAATTCCAGTTGCTTGGCCAGGCGTTCGGCGCGGTCGTGATCCTGCAACATCACGTAGATCGGCTTGCGCAGCGGCGGCAGGAACGTCTGGTCGAGCTGATCACCATGGCGCAGGCCGGTGCGCGACAGGCGCTGCATCAAGCGATTCAGATCAGTTATCAGGCCGCTGCTGAGGCGCCCACGGTTGGCATCCACCGCTTGCAACGACTGGCTGATGTGGTGCGCCAACTGAGTGTGTTCCGGCTGTTCGAAACGCTCGGCAAAACGCAGCAGACGCAGATTCGCCTCGCTCAGTTCGGCGAGATCGACGGTGGACCACTCACTGCGTTGCAGGCGCTGCCATATCTCAAGAATCTGACGTGCCTGATGAATTACCCGCTGGGCAAAGTGGTGCTTGAGACGCTCACGGCTGGGGTCTTCTGGCTCGGTCATATCCTGACTACTAGTTAGGGTGCATGCTGAGATCGACTGGTGGCTCTATGCTAGCACCTCTTTTCCCTTAGACGAGTGTCGTACGTCAATAATCTGCTGGACGACACGATTCAGTTTCTGACCGGGTGGTTTTCTCATGCACTTGCAGGTCAGTCAGATGCCCGAAATCCGGACGCTTGCCTTGAAGGGCAGGGCAGAACAGTCGGGAATTTGTACATCGCTGCTCGGGCCGAACCCGGATCAGAGTTCACTGCGTTGCTGGCGTTGCCCTATCAGGGAATCCCTTAGTGTGTCGCGAAGCGTCATCGGGCCGCACCATTTGCGGCTTATCGTTAGCGACGGGTGCCCGGCCTTGGCACGTTGTTGTATGGTTGTGGTCGAACCGTTGAACCCAAGTGATTGAAAGGATATCGCCATGCTGGACTGGAAAAACCGCGCGGGCAGCGCGCCTGAACGTGCCGCCGAGCCCAAGTCGGCCACCCGCAGCTATGTCGGCGGGCTGCTGTTCAGCCGGGCGCTGGCCACAGTGGTCGGTCTGTATTTGCTGGTCACCATCGCGCTGGGCTGGTACTGGAGCCAGGAACCGGAGCTGTTTCCGGTGGCGCAGAACGCCCAGGTCGCTGCCGAGAAAGAGGGCAAGCAAATGGTGGTCGGCTACACCACGGTCGAGACCCTGAAGACCGTTGCCGGCACCTTGCTCAACAAGCCGGGCGGTTACATTTCCAATGACCGTTTCCCGCCGGGCCTGTGGATGGACAACACGCCGAGCTGGGAATATGGCGTGCTGGTGCAGGTGCGTGACCTGACCCGCGCCCTGCGCAAGGATTTTGCCCGTTCGCAATCACAGTCCGCCGAAGACGCCGATCTGGCCAAGGCCGAACCACGCTTCAACTTCGATAACAAGAGCTGGGTGCTGCCGTCCAGCGAGTCGGAATACCAGGAAGGCATCAACTCCCTGAGCCGTTATCAGTCGCGCTTGTCGGATCCGAATCAGAAAAACGCGCTGTTCTACGCCCGCGCCGACAACCTCAACAACTGGCTGGGCGATGTCGGCACCCGTCTCGGTTCGTTGTCGCAACGCCTGTCGGCCAGTGTCGGCCGGGTCAAGCTCAATACTGCGCTGAAGACCGAAGTTCCGGCGGTCGGCGAAGTGCCGCAGGTTGACGAAGAAGTCGTGGAAACCCCGTGGATGCAGATCGACAACGTGTTCTACGAAGCACGCGGTCAGGCCTGGGCGCTGTCGCATCTGCTGCGCGCCATCGAAGTCGACTTCGCCGATGTGCTGGCGAAGAAGAACGCCACCGTCAGCGTGCGCCAGATCATCCGTGAGCTGGAGGCTTCGCAGGAGCCGGTGTGGAGCCCGATGATCCTCAATGGCAGCGGTTTCGGCGTATTGGCCAACCACTCGCTGGTCATGGCCAACTACATTTCCCGGGCCAACGCTGCGGTGATCGATTTGCGTCAACTGCTCAATCAGGGCTGATACGTGAGCCAGACTACAAGAGAGGCGGCCCATCGCGCCGCCTCGGACGCTGAACAGATCGCCTGGGTCGACGAGCAGGACAACCTGCTCGGAGCTCTGGTGCGCTCCGACTTGCGTGAGCGCGGGCTGATTGGCCGTGGCACCTACATCATGCTGTTCAACTCCGCCGGTGAGCTGTGCGTGCACCGGCGCACGTTGAGCAAGGCGATTTACCCCGGTTACTGGGATGTTGCCGCAGGCGGCATGGTCCAGGCTGACGAAAGCTACGCCGAGTCGGCGGCGCGCGAGCTTGCAGAAGAGCTGGGCGTCAGCGGCGTCGAACTCATCGCTCACGATCACTTCTACTTCGAAGACACCGGCAACCGCCTGTGGTGTTCGGCGTTTTCCGCCGTGTGGGACGGGCCGCTGAAATTGCAGCCGGAAGAAGTCCTCGAAGCGCGATTCATCCCCGTCGAACAGGTCATGCGCGAAATCAGCGAAAAGCCTTATTGCCCGGACTCTCTGGCCGCCCTGAAGCGCTATCTCAAGGCGCAGCAAAGCAACGTCGCAAAGAACACATGAATTGGCGCCGATTGGCACTTAGCAATCGCGATTTT
>NZ_JH635998.1:1404174-1407563 GCF_000257605.1 Pseudomonas sp. R62 | reverse complement strand
TCGCGATTTTTGCCGTTACACTGCGCGACCTTTTCAAACTGCACCGAACGCTTCCCAAAAGCGCCGATGCAGTAGCGCTGCCCCTGCCTGAGTGGGGCTTCGCGGTCGCTGACCTTGCCCAAGGTTGCGATCAGTCTTTGTCCTCCCGAGAGGATTGCCGGTGGCCAAGAAAGCCGCATCCTTCGCCGCCCTGGGCGGCCTGGTATTTTCCACCGACGCAGGTCGTCATTGCCCGGAATGCAGCAAGCCGGTGGACGCCTGTATCTGCAAACAAACCGTGATCCCGGCCGGTGACGGCATTGCCCGCGTGCGTCGCGAAAGCAAAGGGCGTGGCGGCAAGACGGTGACCACCATCACCGGCGTGCCTCTGGCCGAAGACGCGCTCAAGGAGCTGGCGACGACGTTGAAGAAACGTTGTGGCACCGGCGGGGCGCTGAAGGACGGCATCATCGAAATTCAGGGCGATCACGTCGAGCTACTCTTGGCAGAGCTGATCAAGCACGGTTTCAAAGCGAAGAAATCCGGCGGCTAGCAGCCTCTGTGAAACCCTCCGGCGGCTTGATCCGGCTTCGAGTGTTCTCGGATCCGGCGTCGTCGCCATGGTTTTCACAGAGCCTGTTCATGACCGGTTTCTAAACTCCACGCAGTCAGTGCGGTCTACCGCCGCACTGACGAACCGTCATTTTCATTCTTTAGACTGCGCCGGCCTGAACGTCAGGCGACGCACTCTGACTTCTTTATAGGGGACTTCGATGTCCGTACGACGCACACGTAAAGACGATGGCAGCCAATGGACAGTTGCGGACAGCCGCAGCGTTTACGGGATTCGCCATTGGGGGGCCGGGTATTTCGCGATCAATGAAGCCGGTCGCGTCGAAGTACGTCCGAACGGCCCGAGCAGCTCGCCCATCGACCTGTTCGAACAAGTCGACCAACTGCGCAAGAGCGGTTTGTCCTTGCCGCTGCTGGTGCGGTTCCCCGACATCCTGCAAGACCGTGTCCGTCAGTTGACCGGTGCTTTCGATTCGAACATCGAGCGCCTGGAATACCAGAGCAAATACACTGCGCTGTACCCGATCAAGGTCAACCAGCAAGAAGCGGTGATCGAGAACATCATCGCCACCCAGAACGTTTCCATCGGTCTGGAAGCCGGCTCCAAGCCTGAGCTGCTGGCGGTGCTGGCGCTGGCGCCGAAGGGCGGCACCATCGTCTGCAACGGTTACAAGGACCGCGAGTTCATCCGTCTGGCGCTGATGGGTCAGAAGCTCGGCCACAACGTGTTCATCGTCATCGAGAAAGAATCCGAAGTCGGCCTGGTGATCGAAGAAGCCGCCTCGCTCAAGGTCAAGCCGCAGGTGGGCCTGCGCGTGCGCCTGTCGTCGCTGGCCTCGTCGAAGTGGGCCGACACCGGTGGCGAGAAATCCAAATTCGGTCTGTCGGCGGCGCAACTGCTGTCGGTGGTTGAGCGCTTCCGTGGCGCCGGCCTCGATCAGGGCATCCGCCTGCTGCACTTCCACATGGGTTCGCAGATCGCCAACCTCGCTGACTATCAGCACGGCTTCAAGGAAGCGATCCGTTACTACGGCGAATTGCGCAACCTCGGTCTGCCGGTCGATCACATCGACGTCGGCGGCGGCCTCGGTGTCGACTACGACGGTACCCACTCGCGCAACGCCAGTTCGATCAACTACGACATGGACGATTACGCCGGTGTCGTGGTCGGCATGCTCAAGGAATTCTGCGACGCGCAGAGCCTGCCGCATCCGCACATCTTCTCCGAGAGTGGCCGTTCGCTGACCGCGCACCACGCAATGCTGGTGGTGCAGGTCACCGACGTCGAGAAACACAACGACGAAATCCCGCTGATCGAGAACAAAGAGAGCCTGCCGGAAACCGTGCAGTGGCTGGTCGATCTGCTCGGCCCGACCGACATCGAAATGGTCACCGAAACCTACTGGCGCGCCACCCACTACATGAGCGACGTGGCCGCGCAGTATGCCGATGGCAAGCTGACCCTGGCGGAAAAAGCCCTCGCCGAGCAGTGCTACTTCGCCGTGTGCCGTCGCCTGCACAACTCGCTGAAGGCGCGTCAGCGTTCGCACCGCCAGGTGCTCGACGAACTCAACGACAAGCTGGCCGACAAGTACATCTGCAACTTCTCGGTGTTCCAGAGCCTGCCGGACACCTGGGCGATCGATCAGGTGTTGCCGATCATCCCGCTGCATCGCCTCGACGAAGAGCCGCTGCGCCGCGCGGTGCTGCAGGATCTGACCTGCGACTCCGACGGCAAGATCAACCAGTACGTCGACGAGCAGAGCATCGAAACCAGCCTGCCGGTGCACGCGTTGAATGAAGGCGAAGATTACCTGCTGGGCGTGTTCCTGGTCGGCGCCTATCAGGAAATCCTCGGTGACATGCACAACCTGTTCGGTGACACCGACTCGGTGAACATCTACCAGAACGCCGATGGCAGCGTGTACCACGCCGGTATCGAGACCCACGACACCATCGAAGACATGCTGCGTTATGTGCACTTGTCGCCGGAAGAACTGATGACTCACTACCGCGACAAGTGCGCCAGTGCCCGCATCAGTGCCAGCGAGCGCACGCAGTTCCTCGATGCCTTGCGTCTGGGCCTGACCCGCTCCTCCTATCTGTCTTCCTGAGACCCGATAGCGTTCCGCCCGGGTTGTCCGATTTTTTTCCGCAAGCTGTGGAAAAGTCGGACAACCCGGTGGGACATCTCCTGATTTTTTCCCGAAAACCTGTGCGATCACGGTCAGCAAACTCATCTGGTCTGCTTTTCGCGTAGGTCATTTCCTAAGTTGTACTTCGCCTCTCTACTCGGCCATGCCTCTCGGCGAGAATCCCCGGCCGCCCCTCCTGTAGAGATCCGCCCATGTTCGATCCAGTCAACGAGCCGTCGTTTCGTCTCGATGTAGCGGGCCTGTCCGACCCCTTCGAAGTTCTCGCCTTTACCGGAAGGGAAGCGCTCAGCGAACCCTTCGCCTTCGAGATCGATGTGGTGATTGACGATCCGCATCTGGATCTAGCCGGCCTGCTGCACCGTTCTGCGTTTCTGTGTTTCGGCGCGCCCGACCAGGGTGTGCACGGGCAATTGCACAGCCTTGTCCAGCACGAGCACGGCCATGGCTTGCGTTTGTGCCGAATACGTCTCGGGCCGAGGGTCGACTGCCTCGACCTGCGTTTGAGCCAGCGCATCTTCAGCGGCCGCTGCGTGCCGCAGATCATCGAACAGGTGCTGCGCGAACATGGCATCGTCGGCCAGCAGCGACGTTACGAGTTGCACAGCGACTACCCGGCCCGCACCTTCTGCACGCAATACCGCGAATCCGATCTGCAACTGCTCCAGCGCCTGTGCGCAGAGG
>NZ_JH635998.1:1392708-1404106 GCF_000257605.1 Pseudomonas sp. R62 | reverse complement strand
ATTACTTCGAGCATCACCGCGACAGGCACTGCCTGGTGTTCGGCGACGATCCGACGCGGATGCCCCAGGCAGACGTCGCGCACTATCAGGGCGAGCATGACCAGCAGGGCGTCGCTCCAGCCGTCCGCCAATGGCGACTGCGCGAAGACTCGCAGGCCAGCCAGCGAGGCCCCGATGCCGAAGGCCACAGCGATCTGCCGGCCTTGCGCAGTGGTCAGTGGTTGCCGCTGGACGGCCATCCTTTCCTCGAATGCAACCGCCCATGGCTGCTGACCCGCATCGAGCATCGGGCCGATCAGTCTCTCGAATCGCCCTATTGCAATCGCCTGTTCGCGGCCGCGCGGGTTCCCGTCTGTGCGCCCGCCGCTGCGCAGTCCAAGCAGCGCATGCACAGCTTGCAGCGTGCCTGGGTGGTCAGCGTCGATGAGCCGCAGCCGGATCGCGCGCGGCCGGTGGCGGTGCAATTCGACTGGCTCTACCAGGGCGAAGGCGCAGCGCCGAGCCATTGCTGGCTGCCCCTCGCGCCTGACCTGAACGAGCTGCCCTCGGCGGCACTCGCCGATGGCGTGGAAGTGGTGGTGAGTTTTCTAGAGGGCGATCCCGATCAGCCGGTGGTCAGTGGCGTGCTCCAGCCCTCGGTGTTGCCAGAGGCTGCGGTCGAGGACGATGAACCGGTATCGCTCCCCGAACTGCTGGTGAGCGATGGGTTGCAGCAATTGTTGCACTCTGGCGAGCCGTTGCTGTTGCTGTGCCTGATGCCGGGCGGTGGCAGCTTCAACCACTGCGCCGAGTCCGTGTGCAGTTGCCGGCTGCTCACCGCGCTCGATCAGAGCAGCGCACGATGAGCGGCGCGGCGCTTGAGCCCATGGCGCAATGGCTGTTGCTCGACACCCCGGACGCGGCACGCGCCTTGCTGACCTTGCGCCAGGGCTTTGCCGATGTGCAGCGGCACCGCTTGTTCGACGGCACCGAATTTCAGCCGGTCAGTGAGCACGGTCCGGTTCTCGTCGATTTGCGCGAGAGCCCGGCATTGACCGCCCTGTGCCTGCGCGACCCGGACACCTGGCGCGGCCTGTTGTTGAGCTGCGAGATACCGGCGCAGCAGCTGCTCAGCCACTTGCAGCGCATGCTTACCGTCTCGTTCGGTTTGAATCATCGGGCCTTGCTCAGCTATTACAACCGCCAGACCGCCAGTTATTTCTTCGACGCCTGTGACGCCACGCAGCTGAGTCGCTGGCTCGGGCCGATCCGCCAGTTGCGCTGGTTTGGCGGCACCTGGGCGGACCGCGCCATCGGCAGTCAGGGCTGGCAACAGCTGCGCAATCCCGGCCTGCTCGTCGAACCTTTGGGCATCGAAGAAAGCCTGACCCGGCGCCAGCGCGAACGCTTGCAAACCTGTCTGCTTGAGCAGCACATCTGGCGCTGGTGCCAGTCTCTGAGGGTTGATTACCAGACGATCGCTGTGCATGTGCAGCAAGGTCTGGCGCTGGGTTTCAGCGATCGTGCCGTGCTGGATGGCTGGCTGTGGCTGCGCCTGCTCAATCCGCGCGCCGTGCTGGTCGTGCCGCCGGCCGGACTGACCCAACCGGAACGGCTCGACTTTCTGCGTCGGCAGTGGGGCGCGGCGGACTGACTTTTCTGATCAGTGAGCCTTGCCGCTGAACCAGCCATCGCTGCGCTTGAGCCACAAGGCTTGCGCGCCAAGGGTCACGCTGCGCAAGACCATGAACAGTAGAAAAGATATCCACAGGCCGTGATTGCCCAAGGCCTGCAAAAACCAGGCGAACGGCAGCAACAGCAGCACCGTCAGCAGCATGCCGTTGCGCATTTCCCGCGCGCGGGTAGCGCCGATGAACAGGCCGTCGAGCAGGTAACTCCACACCGCAATCAACGGCAGCACAGCGAGGTAGGGCAGGTAGACGAACGCCGTCTCGCGCACGCTCTGAATATCGGTCTGCATCTCGATGAACAGGTGCCCGGCGAGCAGAAACAGCACGGCAAACCCGAGGCTGGCAATCAGCGACCAGCCGCCGGCCACCACCAGCGATCGACGCAAGGCCAGGCGATCCCGGGCGCCGATGGCATGGCCGCACAAGGCTTCAACGGCATGCGCCAGTCCATCCAGTGCGTGGGCCGTCAGCAGCAGGCCGTTGAGCAGCAGCGCGTTGGCCGCTACGGTCGCATCGCCGAGCCGTGCGCCCTGCACGGTAATGAGGAAAAACACCGATTGCAGGGCGAGGCTGCGGATGAAAATGTCACGGTTGACTGCCAGCAGCGGCCGCCAACTCTGCCAGACTTTCAGCGCCGACCAAATGATCTGCCCCGGATAGGCGCGCAACGCCGTGCGCGTCAGCCACAGGCCGAGCAGGGCGCCGCTCCATTCGGCGATTACCGAAGCGCGCGCCGAGCCGACCACGCCCCAGTCAAGGCCGATGACAAACCACAGATTGAGCACAATGTTGATCAGGTTGGTGCTCAGCAGAATCGCCAGCGGCGCCCGCGCGTTCTGCGTGCCGAGGAACCAGCCGACCAGCGCATACGTCGCCAGCGCTGCGGGCAGGCCGAACAGGCGCGTGTGGAAAAACTCCCGGGTCAGTTGCTCCAGTTCAGCCGACGGTTGCATGAAGTGCAGGGCAACGCCACTGAGCGGCACGCCAAGAGTGCCGAGCACGACGGCCAGCCCCATCGCCAGCAGCAGGCCCTGCAAGAGAATCTGCCGCAACGCCGCGCCATCGCTGCGCCCGGCAGCCTGCGCGGCAAAACCGGTGGTGCCCATGCGCAGAAAACCCATCGCCCAGGCGAGAAAGGTGTACAGACTGGCGCCGACCGCCACCGCGCCGAGTTGATGGGCATGCGGCAGATGGCCGATGACAGTGCTGTCGACCAGCGCCACCAGCGGCACGGAGATATTGGAAAGAATCATCGGCGCGGCGAGCGCCCAGACCTTGCGGTGAGTCGGGCGGTCGCGCCAGTCGGTAATCAGAGAGGACATGCAGGCTCCTTGGGGGAGCGGGGATTGTAGCGGCAGAAACACCTCATCGGAACGCCGCCCGCCCAGCCCTCTCCCAGAGGGAGAGGGGGCCGATCTTCGTCGCTCTCAAACGTGAGTTCGACTCGATATTCCAGGTCGGTGGAGAACTTCAAAGCAACGCGGTCAGCTCCCTCTCCCTCTGGGAGAGGGATGGGCGGGCGGCGTTCCGATGAGGGGCTTTTGAAGCGCTAGTGAATAATCCAGCTCAACAACCACAACCCGAGCAGCAACCAGATGATCCCGGCAATGATCGATGCGTTCATGAACGCCCGGATCGCCGACCACAGCAGCATCAGGCCAACGATCAGGGCGATGATGCTGATGATCGAGGTGTCCATCCCCAGCGTCTGCGCCAGGCCGTCGACAAAGTTGCTGCCGGCATTGCTGAGCATATTGAACAGGCCACTGAGGCCGTCGACGATAAAACGGATGACCGAACCGAGTGCCTGACCGAGCCATTCGAAAAAGCTTTCTACACGCATGTGTGCATCCCTGATGAAAGAGCTGAGCCTTGGGCCACGCCGAGGGCGGCCGAGTTCCCTGCATGATAGAAGGTTTGCCCGGATCATGTGTGGGAGCGAGCCTGCTCGCGAAGGGGGCGTGTCAGGCAAATCCGGTCTGGATGATCCACCGCCTTCGCGAGCAGGCTCGCCCCCACAATTGATCATCTGCGCTGCTTGCCTTCAGCCCGCATCCCCCCGAAGCTATGCGTCTTCAGGAGAGCCCGATGAACCTTGTAGAACTGACCGAACGCCTGCACGCCATTCGCGACCGCAATGACTGGCGGCAATTTCACAGCCCGAAAAACCTCGCCATGGCCGCCAGCGTCGAAATGGCCGAGCTGGTGGAAATCTTCCAGTGGCTGACGGAAGACCAGTCACGCCAGTTACCGGCGGACAAACTCGCCCATGCCGGGCAGGAAGTCGGCGATATCGTTCTGTATCTGTTGCTGCTGTGCAGCGAACTGGGTCTGGACATGAATGAAGTGGTGCGCGCCAAGCTCGCCGACAGCGAACGGCGGTTCAGCTGATGAGCGACCGTCATTTCGATCAGTTGGCCACGCGCTTCGCCGAAAAAATATACGGCGGTGCCAAAGGCGCGATTCGCCTCGCCGTGTTGCAGGCCGATCTGAGCGAGGCCTTGCCGGAACGTCCGCTGCGCGTGCTGGATATCGGCGGGGGCCTGGGGCATATGTCGCTGTGGCTGGCCGAGCGCGGCCATGACGTCACCTTCACCGAGCCGGCCGAACCGATGCTCGAGGGTGCGCGCCAGCGTTTTGCCGAAGCCGGACACACCGCTACGTTCATTCAGGCGCCGTGGCAGGAACTGCCCGGTCAGCTCACCGAGCCCTACGATCTGGTGATCTGCCACGCCGTGCTGGAATGGCTCGCCGAGCCCCACGCGATCCTGCCGGTGCTGCACCAGTTGACCAAGCCCGGCGGCTGGCTGTCGCTGGCGTTCTACAACCGTGATGCGCTGATTTATCGCAATCTGCTCAAGGGCCATTTCAAGAAAATGCGCAAGAACGTCATGGCCGGCGAGAAGCAGAGCCTGACCCCGCAGCAGCCTCTCGACCCTCGGGAATTGGCAACGCAACTCGCGGGTATGTGGCAGGTCGAAAGTCAGAGCGGCGTACGGGTATTTCACGATTACATGCCGGTGGAATTCCAGGCCCGCGCCGAACTGGCGGATTTGCTGGAAATGGAACTCGCGCACCGTCGTCACCCAGGCTTCGCCGGGCTTGGGCGTTACTTGCACTGGATCTGCCGGCCGATCTGAGCGGAGCGCGACATGAAAGCTCGATGCGGGTTATTGCTGATAAGTCTGGGGTTGGCCGCTTGCCAAGGCAGCAACCCCTACGTGGCCCAGTCACGGCCGTTGCCGCCGGCACCGCCGCAAGCCGCCACCACCTTCGACCGTAGCGCCTACCCGGCGCCGCCGCGTGATTACGGGCGCTACCGCAATTGGGCCTGGCGCGACGGGCAGTTGCCGCCGGGCACGGCGTGGGCCGATTCGGCGCAAGTGGCCGAGGCGGTCAGCAACGCCCTCGACCAACGCGGCTTGCGGCCGATGCGCGACAATCGCCCGGCCGACCTGCTGGTCAGCGCCGACCTGCGTCTGGAAACCCGTTTGCGCCAGGTTCGCGACGACTACGGCTACTACGGCGGATACGGCGGCTATGATCGTTATGGTCGCGGTTACGGCATGTACAACAGCGTGCCGATCGTGCGCACCTATCAGGAGCAGGTCGTGGTGGTGCGGGTCGATCTGTTCGATGCCGGCAATGGTCAGCCAGTGTGGAGCGCCAGCGCCGAGACCGGCACCCAGGGCAATCAGATCGAACGCGCCGATGCGATCCGCGAGGCTGTGGAAAAAGCCATGGCGGCGTATCCTCCCAGCTGACGTCGTGTCAGCAGGTTCATGTCTTCACCCGGAGAAAAATCATGTTCCGCCGTCTCGCTCTACTCGCTGTTGCCGCGCTGCTCAGTGCCTGCGCCGCCAATCAGGTCAATCACGATTTCGACGCCAGCCGCGACTTTGCCGCTTATCGCAGCTGGAGCTGGAAAGACCCGGCCCTGCAATATCGCCCCGATGATCCGCGCATCAAAAGCGACCTGACCGAACAGCGCATCCGCCAGGCGGTGGCCGATCAACTCGATCAGCGCGGTTTGCGCCCGGCTGCCGGCGGTGGCAAAGGTGATCTGAGCGTGCAGACCTACCTGATCGTCGAGGACCGGCAGCAGCAGGTGACGACCAATTACGGCGGCGGTTGGGGCGGCCCGTGGAACGGCTACTGGGGCGCGCCGATGTACAACGAAACGCGCAACATCACCTACAAGGTCGCGACCATCCAGATCGACCTGCTCGACGGCAAGGACGGCAAACTGGTCTGGCGCGGCAGCGATGAGCAAATGCTCAGCAACCGCCCGAATCCGGCCGATCGAAGCAATGCCATTCGCGAGACCGTCGCGCGGATCCTGGCCAACTATCCACCGCGTTGAACCGCTCTGAACCGTCCCTTTGGGAGCGAGCCTGCTCGCGAAGACGGTGTGTCATGCAGCATTGAATCCTCTGGCACGACGCTTTCGCGAGCAGGCTCGCTCCCACAGTGGCGGTGGTGACAGGAATGGCGCGACGCCAGCACTCTCGACCGACCGCGTCTACACTCTTTTTCATCAACGGAGGTAGCGCTCGGCACTGCGCCGGCAAAGGAGTGCGCCATGTCGCCAGGATCGCAAGGCAACGGCCCGGCCCGGCAACGCGGGGCGATCGGCTTGATGGCGGCTGCCACCCTGAGTCTGGCGGCGGTGATGATGTTGCTGGTGGTCGACAGCGGCCGCCTGTACATGGAACAGCGCAAATTGCAGCGGGTCGTCGATACCGCCGCCCTCGAAGCGGTCAGTCGCGGCGGCAATTGCCTGCCCGGGCTGAGCGCCGCCAGTTATGCCGGGCAAAGTGCGCTGCGCAATGGTTACGTGGTAGATGCCGCCAATACGCTTGTCACCACTTGCGGCACGCTGGCCACCGCTGCCAGCGGTTTGCGCAGTTTCACCGTCGATGCCACGCAATCAAGCGCAGTCAAGGTCGCCGCCAGTCGTACGGTCACCAGCAGTTTTGCTGGCGGTGTGCAGGCGCTGTTCAGCGCCACGCCGGTCAGCCTCAACACCACACTCAATGCTTCGGCAGTCGCGGCCAAACCGCAGCCGACCATCGCCCAACTGAATATTCGCAGCACCCTCGCCAGCATCGACACGGCGCAGTCGAACATCCTCAATCCGCTGTTTTCCGGGTTGCTCGGCGGCAACGTCAACCTCACGGCGGTGGGCTGGGACGGTTTGCTGCACACCGATATCAACCTGCTCAAATACCTCGATCAACTGGCCATCGACCTCAACGTCGGCGCCGGCAACTACACGCAATTGCTCAACACCCAGGCGACCGTGACGCAGTTGATTCAGGCCGCCGCGACGGTAGTGCAACTCAACGGTGCGACCGCGCAAGTGGTCACCGCGCTGGGCCAGTTGCAGGCCGCCGCCATCAATGCGGCGCCGGTCAGACTCGGCGAGATCCTGCAACTGCAGACCGGCACTACGGCGGCGGGGCTGGATGCCAATCTGCAATTGCTGCAACTGGTGCAAGGCGTGGTGCAACTGGCCAACAGCAAAAGCGCGGTGGCGGCGACCTTGCCGGTCAACGTGCTGGGGCTGGCCGGTGTCACGGTGCGGGTGAAGGTGATCGAACCGCCGCAGTTTTCGGCGATTGGCGACCCAGCGCGGGCCAAGGCCGATCCGTTGGGACCGGACCGAATTTATGTGCGCACTGCGCAGGTGCGCACGCTGTTGTCGGTGAATCTGCCGGTGCTCTCGGGGGTGACGGGGCTGACCAATGCGGTGCTAGGCCTGGTCGGTACGCTGACGCCGACGCTCAATGCGCTTTTGAGCCTGAATCTGGTGGACACAATCAATTCAGTGTTCTGCCTGTTGGGTGCCGGTTGCCAACAGCTCGATCCGAAGCTGCTGCCCTCACCGCAAATCGACATCGCGCTGGATGCCGGCGGGGCGAAAAGCTATGTCACCGATTACCGCTGCCCGACCGACGACAGCGGCAGCAAAAGCCTGACTGCCGCCACCACAACCTCTCTGGCAGATCTCAAACTCGGCAAGATCGATCCTGTCGCGGCGTTCTCTTCAGTCGCCGAACCAACGGTGGCGCCGCTGCCGCTGGTCGATCTCGGCATCATCACCTGCCACAAAATTCTCGGCATCGGCAGTTGCGATGCCGCCTCCCGCGTCCAGTACGGCGCCGGTGGCATCGCCATCAAACTCGACACCAGCGTCGCGCAAACCACGCAGAATCTGCTGTTCTCCAGCACCACTCCCTTCGCCACCCCGGCCAATCTGAAACTGCCGCCGAGCCTGCTGCCGGCCGCGCCGACCAGCAACATCGTCGGCAGCCTGGCGAACACCCTGTCGGGCATCAACCTGATCGTCTACAAACCCGTGGGCAGCAATCCGCTGGGCGCCATCGTCCCCGGGGTGGCTTCGTTGATCAGCGACGTCAGCAACCGCTTGTTGCCAGTGGTCACCGGTTTGATCAGTCCCTTGCTCGACCCGTTGTTGAATAATCTGCTCAAAGGCCTGGGCATCAATCTGATGAACACCGAGGTGGGCGCCAACATGACCTGCGGGCAGACCGGCAAGGCTTATCTGGTGATCTGATCATCCGTGGCAATCGGCAATTCGATGCAGAACCGTGCGCCCTCTGTGGAGTTGCGCACGCTCAATTGCCCGCCCATGTTGGCGATGATGCCGTAGCTCACCGACAGGCCCAGACCCGTGCCGACGCCAATCGGCTTGGTGGTGAAGAACGGCTCGAAGATCCGCTCCAGCAAACGCGGATCGATACCGCCGCCATTGTCCTCGACCCACAGCCGCACGCTTTCCTCGTCGCGCTCGGCGTAGATCGAAATCCACGGCTTGAACGTTGAGTCGCCCTCGCGTTTGCCGAGCAGGGCGTCGCGGGCGTTGACCATCAGATTGATCAGCACCTGCTCCAACTGATCGACGTAGCCGCGCACCTGCGCCTCGAAGCCGGTCTCGCTGATGCGCAGATCGACACCTTTGCCGCGCATGCCTTCGGCCAGTAGCGACAGGGTGCCTTCGATGGCTTGGGCCGGGTTGAACAACTGTTGTTCGATTTCCGAGCGCCGGCCGAACACGCGCATGTGGTCGACCACCTTAGCCGCGCGTTGAACCTGAGCGTCGATGCGGTTGAGTTTGTCGGTCAGGTAATCGACCTGCACATCACCGTTGCCGAGGCGCTTGAGCACGTTGACGATGGCCATGCGCATGACGTTCAGCGGTTGATTGATCTCGTGGGCAAGGCCGGTGGCCATTTCGCCGAGGGTGGCCATTTTCGCGCTTTGGGTGAGTTGCTGTTGCGAGCGGCGCACCTCGGTGTTGTCGCGGCCCACCGCTTGCACTTCGATCAACTGTCCCTGCTCATCGAACACGCCGCGATCCGACCAGACCCACCAGGCGTGTTCGCGTCCGGGCAATTGCAGGCTGATTTCCGCTGTACTCACTGGCTGTTGCGGGGTCAGTTGGCTCAGGCGCTGCACAAAAGCGCCGCGCTGTTCTTCGGACATCCAGCCACCCAGATCAACCCCGGGCAGTTGTTCCGGGGTGCATTCCAGATAAGTCGCCAACGGTCGGTTGCCAAAGATCAGCGTCAGGTCCGGGCGATAACGGCAGATCATCGCCGGCGAGTCCTCGACCAGAATCCGGTAACGCTCCTCGCTCTGCCGCACCTGCTCGGCGGCAAGCGTTGCGTCGGTGACGTCCAGCCACAGGCCCACCGCCTCGACCGGCAGGCCGAGATCGTTGCGCAGCAGTTTTGCCTCATCGAGCAGCCAGTGGTACTCGCCACGGTTGTCGCGCAGGCGATAACGCGCGCGCACCGAGCCTTCGCGCAGCAGCTGGCGGTTGCGCTGGAAATACAGTTCACGGTCGTCGGGATGCACGCGCTCGACCAGTGTTGCTGCATCGCAATCTTCCAGCGTCCAGCCCAGCAAGGGTTGCAGGCTGGCGCTGAAAAACGCCGGGATCAGTGCACCTTCTGCATAGCGCTGCACGTAGATCACCGCCGGTGAACTGGCAATCAGATTATCCAGCCGCGCATGGGCGGCGGCGGCGCGCTGTTGTTGATTCTGGATGTCGCTGATGTCGAGCATGAACCCGACCAGACGCCGATGCTCACCGGTGCCGCTGACCTGGCCCTGAATCCGGTACCACGTCGCTGCTGCGCCGGCCTCCGCGCGGTGCAGACGCACGCTCAGGGTCAGCGCTTCTCCTTGCAGTTGCAGGGCGCGCAAACGGCTGCGCAACTCGTCGCGGTCGGCGGGATGAAACAGCGACAGCCAGTCTTCTACCGGCAGCAGGCGATCGCTGAGATTCAGTGCCGAGGCCAGCGTCGGCGCCAGCGCAATCTGCTCTTCGGCAGTGATTTCCCACCAGCCGGTGCCGAGCAGGTTTTGCAGCGAGTCCAGGCGCTCCATCGATTGCACATGGCGCTGCTCGCGCAAGCGGCTGAGCAGCGGCCCGGCCAGCGCGCCGGCCAGGGTCAGCCAGTCGCGATCGGTCAGCCATGGCGCCACGTTGTCGACCGTATAAAACCCACAGAGCAGCCACGCGACCACGCCCTGGTCATTGCTGTAGGGCACGGCGAAACCGTTGGCGTTGCCGAACGTGGCCTGCAATCGCGAATGTTCATAGCGGCCCTGCGGGCCGGCGAGGCGTTGCGGCGCGCTGCCGTTGAGGCTGTCCAGCGGCGTGCCCAGCGGCTGACCGTCCTCCCACAATTGCGGGGCATCGTGGCCGCGAAACTGTTGATGAATCTGCCAGCCCTGGGCCTGTTCATCCAGCAACGCCACGGCGAGGCAGGGGATGTGCCAGCGCTGGGCGATGGCCTGCAATTGTTCGCCAAGCACCGTTGGCAGACGCGTCAGGCTGCACGTGCGCAGACGATCGCTGACCTGCGCGGCGAGGGTCTGGCAGGCGTCGCGGTCGCGCGCTTGCTGACGTTCGAGCAACAGGTCGGCGATGTCGAGCATCTGCAATCGCCAGCCATCCTCCAGCGGCTGCACCCAGCCGCGCAGGTGCAGCGGCTGATCATTGAGCCCGGAAAAGTCGAGATCGAGGAGTTGCCCCTGCCAGTCTCTGGGCTGACCTTCGATAGTCAGCAGACTGTGCGGCAGCAGGTAGGCGCTGAGCGGCAGCGGCTGACCCTGAGGTTTGTGCTGGGCGAGCAAATGCCGCAGCGGGCCGGCGATCTGCAACACATCGCCGTTGCCATCCAGATAAAAATGCAGGCCGATCGGCGGCGCGCCGAGATGGTCCGGCAAGTCGTGAGCTGAGGTGGGGGCGCGCATGAGCAAGCGCCCGAAAAACTTATCGCCGGCGGTCAAAATTGCAGGCTCGAGCGGGCGGTCAGGTGCGTCGGCAGATTGGGCACCGTGCCGATCCCGGGCAACACCAGAAACGGCATGATCTGATTGAGCTTGCTCACCGGGTAATTGACGCTGACGGTCAGGGTGCCAGTCCCCGCGTCGTAGGCCGCACTGGTGTCGGTGCCGACCACCAGATTCAAGGCCGAAGGCAGCCATTGCAGTTGCTGGGTCAGCGCGGCATTGGCGGTGTTGACCACCACCGTCGAATAGTTCGGCGTGGTCGGGTCCACCGCAACGCTGCGGCGCACCGCCTCAGCGGTGGCCTGGTTGAACGATTGCATCATCACGAAGGGCAGGCCGTAGCTGACCAACCCGTAAAACACTGCGAAAAAGATGATGAACACCAAGGCGAATTCGAT
>NZ_JH635998.1:1386196-1392054 GCF_000257605.1 Pseudomonas sp. R62 | reverse complement strand
CTGACAGTCACTGCGTAGTATCAGCATAGAATCAATCAGGCAAAACGGACGGCTTTCAGCGGATGCAGATTCCCCTTGTTCTGATCTGGCTGGCGATCTGCGCCGCCCAAGATGCCCGGCAGCGGCGAATTTCCAATGCTTTGACGTTAGGCGTCGGCGCGCTGGCGTTGGTCTGGTTGTTGGCGACTGGCACTACTTGGCTGGGCGCCGACGCGGGGCAGGGCGGCTGGGCCTGCCTGATCGCTCTGCTGCTGACGCTGCCGGGTTATTTCTTGGGCCGCATGGGCGCCGGCGATGTGAAATTAATGACAGCCCTGGGTCTTGCGACGAACGGCATATTCGTTCTTGGCGCGTTTATCGGCGCGGGCGTGGCCAGCGTGCTGTGGCTGCTGCTCGCGCCAAAAGTCTGGCCTCATATGCGTCAAGGGCTTAGAGCGCATCTGCGTCATCTCGCCCCGGACAAGTCAAAAAAGCTGCCATTTGCGCCGTTCGTGTGGGTAGGTGTAGTGCTTTCGCTGTACTGGATCATCTGATCGCGGGGTGCCACTAGTCCTATGTACATAGTCGGAAAGTGGGTCTACTTTCAATTCAGGCGAATACGCCACCAAAGTGCAGGAATCGTCAGCGTTGGCCGAGCAAATGGAGTGGTTCGTGAACAAGCCTAATTCGGTAAAAATCCTCGTGGTCGATGATCAGCCGCTGATCGTCGAAGAACTCTGTGAGTTTCTCGAGAGCAGTGGCTACCGTTGCGTGCCGTGCGACTCGAGTCTTGAAGCCATCGAGCTGTTCCGGGCGGACCCGGACATCGGTCTGGTGCTGAGTGATTTGCACATGCCGGACATGGACGGCATCGAGTTGATCCAGGCGTTGCAGCGGCTGGCCGGCAAGCAGCGGGTGTTCGAGGCGATCATGCTCACCGGGCGCGCTGACAAGCAGGATGTGATCAAGGCGTTGCGCGCGGGGATTGCCGATTACTATCAGAAGCCGATTGATCTGGCTGAGTTGCTCGAGGGTGTGCAGCGTCAGGAACTGGCTTTGCAGGAGCGGCAGAAGAATCTGCATCTGGGGCATTTGAATCAGAAGTTGCAGTTTTTGTCCGAGTCGATTGATGACCTTTATCAGGATCTGGACAAGGTACGGCGCTCGCCCGTGCCGGTGGTGAGTGATGGTGAGCCTGAGTCTGTGGAGATACCGGCGGTGTTCAATCAGTTGTCGCCCCGGCAGTTGGATGTGGCGCGGTTGGTGGGCAAGGGGCAGACCAATTATCAGATTGCCTGTGAGTTGGGGATTACCGAGAACACGGTGAAGCTGTATGTGTCGCAGGTGTTGCGGTTGACGCATATGCATAATCGGACGCAGTTGGCTTTGGCGCTTTCTCCTGGTAGTTCGGCGGGGCGGCAGCGCGTTACGGCTCATTAATCGGTGAATATCCGTTGCTGCGGTAACGGCTTCTTAGGGTTTCGCCCTTACGGCGAGTCCCTTTTGGCAAACGCCCCAAAAGGAACCAAAAGGTCTTCGCCCTGACGTTCGGCCAGCTCGCTGGGGCTCGGGGTTCCTTCGCTCCGGGATCGATCCTGGCGCAGCGGCTCCGGTTTGCTTCGCTGCACCTCCTTCCGCTGTGTCTGGCTGCGCCAGACGGTCGCTGCGCTCCCACGCCCGGATCAATCCCTCCACTCAGCCTGCCGACGGGCTCCAAGATCAAAATCTACTCGAGCTTGCGCTCATTGTTGAGTGGTGCGGCTTCGCCGCGGGCAGCTGCGCTGCTTTTGCTTTCTGTGGGAGCGAGCCTGCTCGCGAAGGCGGCCTGACAGCCGACCTGTTCTTAATTGGTACGCGATCCAACTGTAAGAGCTGCCGAAGGCTGCGATCTTTGCTTTTGCTTTTGCTGTTCTGTAGGAGTGAGCCTGCTCGCGATGAGGCCAGTCGGTCCGCCGATAACTCGAAGTCGTTTAAATCTGTTTCAAAATAACCAGAACCTTCCCACAAGGTTTTCAGGTTGTCCGTCGGACGTCGGGTCACTAGTCTCTGGCTGTCGTCGAATCTTCGGCGATCGGGTGTGAGAACCCTGCTACTTATGGTCATCCAGTATCTGTGCACGCATAATCGCCGCCAGCTTGTCCGCTGTCTGCAATGTGTCATGGCGGCTGTGTGCGGGCAGACTTCGGTCTGGCCGGGTGTCCATAACCGGTATTCTCACCCCGCATACAGTTGCCACCATTTGCCCCGTGAGAATGGCATTGGGTCGCACCGCAGATTTTGGAGAGCCGTTTCAATGGACAAACTGATCCCAGACCCACCCTCATCCCCCGCCACCCCGCTCGAAGACGCCATGCGCGCCGACGATCTTGTGAAAAACCGCGAAGCGATAAAACGCGCGCTCGATTTCTATCTCTGCCCCGAACCCGCAAAACCGCACCCGCCCAGCGCGCTGTTCATGGTGGTGCCCAATGTCGATACCGAAAGCTTGTTGGCGCATGCCTGTGAGTCGCTGGCGTCAGCGAGTGCGATGGCGAGTAATTTCGCTGGCGAGTTGAGCGGGTTTCAGCGCAGCACGGCGTTGGCGATTCAGCAGATTGTCATGCTGGCCGAGCTAGCCGTGAATCGAGCGCTGGATCGGGTTGATCCGCAGACCTGACCTGCGACGGCGTTATCGTTCTTCGCGAGCAGGCTCGCTCCCACCGAAAGCACGCGGTCGACTGTGGGAGCGAGCCTGCTCGCGAAGGGGCCTTCAAGGGCTCCACCAGACTAATTCTTGCTCTCGATCTTCCCGCCCGCATCCGGATCGTAAAAATCCGGGATCTCGTACTGGTATTTCTTCAGCCAGCGCTGCATCGCCAGTTCGCGTTCGGTGGCTGTTGCACTCTGAGGTTTCGGCGAGGCGGCTTTGTTGCGGCTTTGCAGGACCAGCCAGCCTTCGGTTTCCTGTTGTTGCGCCGAGGCCGGGCCGGTGTCGATGGCGTGGGCGGTGAGGGGCAGGGCGAGCAGGGTCAGGTAGCACAGGCCTTTGCGGATGGTCATGGCTGTCTCCTATTCGAGCGTCGGCGGTAGCGGGTCGATGAAGGCGGCGACGCGGTCGCCGGGTGCGGCTTTGGCGTGGGCCGGGGCTTTGAGTTTTTCTGCGCGTTGCTGCGCTTCGGTGAATTGTTCCGGGGTCAGTTTCGAGCGGCTGACGATTTCCGCAGCTTGCGGCCAGTCGTTCTGGTAGAGCAGCAGGGTGACCATGTTCAGCGTCGCCAGTTGATTGTTCTGGCTCAGCTCGATGGCGGTGAGGAATTCGAATTTCGCTTCGTTGAGGCGCAGTTGGTTGAGGTAGACCACGCCGAGGTCGTTGCGAATTTTCTCGTCGGTGGGTGCCAGGCGCGCGGCGCGTTGCAGGTGGGCCTGGGCCTGGCCGTTGTCGCCACGGGCGGCGTAGACCTGGCCCAGGCCATGTTCGGCCTGGGCGGTGAGGCAGCCGCCGAGCAGGCTGCGGTAGAGCGGCTCGGCTTCGCTGCGACCGAGCAGGCGATAGACCTTGGCTTTGCGCAGGCGCACTTCGCTGAGGTTGTCCGGCAGGCTTTGCAGGTTGGCCAGGCTGGCGTGGAGCTTGCCGTCGCTGGCCAGATCATCGGCGAGGTTCAGCGACAGTTCCTGCTCCGACGTGAGTTTGCTGCAGCTGGACGGCGACAGCAGCGAGGTCCACGGCGCCTGGCCATCCGTGGCGCAGCCGCTGAGCAGCAACAGACTTGCCATGACTATCAGTACTTTCATCAAACGCTCTCCATGAGCCAAGGTCAGTTTGCGAACGCGCGGGCAATGGCGGTGAAGCCCGGGCCGGCCAGTACGATCAGCAGGGCGGGAAACAGAAACAGCATCATCACCACCGACATCTTCGCCGACATTTTCGAGATGTATTCCTGCAGCCGGGTCAGGCGTCGGTCGTCCAGTAATTGCTTGAGCGCCAGCAGTGATTTCATCGCACCGCCGCCCTGGTGGATCAGTTGCTGGAGGATCACGCAGGTGTCGGTGAATTCGTCCACCGCGAGCATCACTGCGGTCTTGTTCAGCTCCTGCCCCAGCTCCAGACCGGAGTCGACGCGGCTGAGGATCAGGCGCAGTTCGCTGGTCAGTTCCGGCAGCAGTTTCTGCGCTTCGACGCTGAGCACGCGCAGCGCTTGTTCCACGGCCATGCCGGATTCGAAGAGGATGCGCAGCAGCGGAATGAACGTGGAAATTTCCACGGCGATGGTTTTCTGTCGGCGGGCGGCGGCGTAGGCGAGCAGGCGTTTGGGCAGTAGATAGCCGCCGCCTGCGGCGAACATCGGCGCCATCCAGCGGTGGCTGGTCTGCGGGAAAAAACACTTCCTGCAAAAAAGATCGCCAGCCCCAGAGCGAGCAGCGGCGTGCCGATCTGGCAGGCGGCGAAGAGCGCGCGTTCGTTGGCGCGGCGCCAGCCGAGGCGGCCGAGCAGGGTCTGGGTTTCGCTGTCGATGCTCACCGAGCCCCGGCCGAAACGGCTGTTGCCCAGCGCGCGCAGCCAGTGGCCGAAACGGTTCTCCCGGACCAATTGGCCGTGCAAGCGCTGATGCACCTGTCGCACGCGGCGGCGCTCGGTGAGCAGGTGATTGCCCAGCAATAGCAGCGAACCGAGGAACAATAACAGCGCGGCGAGCCAGACCATTTCAAACGCTCCGCAACATGCGCCACAGCGCCAGACTGCCCAGCACCTGCAACGCGGCGGCGCTGAGCAGCATGGTCTGGCCGCTTTCGTCGTGCCACATGCCGAGCATGTAGCCGGGGTTGGTCAGCATGAAGTAGCTCACCAGAATCAGCGGCAGCAAACCGAGCACCCAAGCGGTCATGCGCGTTTCCCCCGTCAACGCGCGCAACTGCCGCGCGCCCTGGTCGCGCTCGCGGATCAGTTTGATCAGATTCTCCAGCAGCTCACTGGCATTGCCGCCGTAGCGGTGATTGACCTTCAGGCCGAGGGCGAACATGCGCAATTCGTCCTGCTCGTAGAGTTCGGCAAAGTCGCTGACGGCGTCAGGCAAGTTCACCCCCAGTTGCACGTTGCGCTGTACCCGGCCCATGGCCGCTTTCAAGGGATCTTCACTGGCCTCGATGCCGCCCAGCACCGCATCGCTCAGCGTGCGCCCGGACTTGAGACTGCGCACGGTGTGGTCGAGCAGTTGCGGCAGTTGCTCGATCATGCGGCGGATCCGCCGTCGGTAGCGAATGGCGATGTACAGCCGCAACGCCACGGGCGGGACGAGCAACATGATCAGCAAACCAACCCAGCTCCCGAGCAGAAATCCCAGGCCCATGGCCGCCGCCCACAGGCTCAGCCACAGGCCGAAGCGCTCGCTCGGCTGACCGAGGCCGGCACGCAAAAACATCCGTTCCAATCCCACCCATTTCGTCTGTTCCACGGCCAATTGCGGTTGCCCCGCAGCGAGTCGATTGAGGACTTTTTCCGTCGCGGTCTTGCGCAGGCCTTGCAGGAACAGATAGATCGACAGCCCGAGCAGCATCAGGCAAATGGCGATAAGAATGATCGGTCCCAGCATCTGCGTGCTCCTCGCCGTCAGCCCAGGTGAGCGTCTTGGCGCAGCTTGTCGCCGGCCGGGTTGACCGCTTCGCGCACAAAGCCAAAGCCCGTGCGGCGGTCGAGGCGGAACAGGGTGTTGGTGACGTAGACGTCCTCGCGGATGCCGACCACTTCCACCACTTCACTGACGCAGCGCCGACCGTCGGGCATGCGTGTCAGTTGAATGATCACGTCGAGGGCGGCGCAGATCATCTGGCGCAAGGTGCGTTCGGCGATCGAGCGCCCGGTCAGGCCGACCAGCGTCTCCAGACGCAGCAACGCGTCCTGGGCA
>NZ_JH635998.1:1384950-1386176 GCF_000257605.1 Pseudomonas sp. R62 | reverse complement strand
CGTGCACGGTGCTCATCGAACCGTCGTGACCGGTGTTCATCGCGGTGAGCACGTCGACCACTTCGACGCCACGGATCTCGCCGAGAATGATCCGGTCGGGACGCATGCGCAGGGCGTTGCGAATCAGGTCGCTGGCCTTGACCTCGCCATGACCCTCGGCATTCGGCGGACGGGTTTCCAGACGCACCACATGCGGATGGCCGAGTTGCAGTTCGGCGACGTCTTCGATGGTCACCAGCCGCTCGTGCGGGTTGATCAATTGGCTGAGGATGTTCAACAGCGTGGTCTTGCCGGTGCCGGTGCCGCCGCTGATCAGGATGTTGCAGCGCCTGCCCACGGCGTTCTGCAGGAATTCGAAAATTGCCAGATCGATGGTCTGCATCGCCATCAGGTCGGTGCTCTTGAGCATGTCCTTGCGGAATTTGCGGATCGACAGGCACGGGCCATCGAGGGCGATCGGCGGGATGATCGCGTTGACCCGGCTGCCGTCCGGCAGGCGCGCATCGACCATCGGCGAGGACTCATCGAGGCGGCGTCCGAGCGGCGCAAGGATGCGTTGCATGACCCGCTCGACATGATGCGCATCGATAAAACGCAGATCGCTTTGATGCAGTACGCCGTCGCGCTCGATGAACACCCGGTGCGGGCCGTTGACCAGAATTTCCGTCACCGACGGGTCGCGCAGCAGGACTTCCAGTGGGCCGAATCCGGTGAGTTCGTCGACGATTTCCTCGCCCAGGCGCTCCATCTCGTAGCGCGAGATCGCCAAGTGCAAACGCGCGATGTATTCGGCAACCTTGTCGGTGACGAACTGCGCCAGTTGCTGGCGTGAACCTTCCAGCAGGTTTTTCCCTGACTCCTCGATGGCGTCGATGATGTAGCGGTGCAGGACCAGTTTCAGGCCTTCGTGATCGCTGTTACCGATCGCTCCGCGTGGCGTCGCGCCAAAGAGTTTTTCTGCGCTCATGAGTGACCTCGCAGACGATCAAACCAGGTGACTTTTGGTTTGCTCAAGCCTTCGGAACGCTTGGCCAAACGTTCGCCGAGGGCGCGCAGGCTCTGGGTGAGTTTCTCTCGCGGCGCCAGTTCGAACAAACTCACGCCCTGGTTTTTCGCGTTCAGGCGCACATCGGGACTGAACGCCAGCACGGCGATGACTTCCAGATTGAAGGTCTTGCCCAGGGTCTCGGCATCCGGCGCAACGTTGCTCAGGTAACGATCGATCA
>NZ_JH635998.1:1381037-1384326 GCF_000257605.1 Pseudomonas sp. R62 | reverse complement strand
GAGGAAGAACATGCGATAGAAATTCGGGTCGTAATTGCGCAATTTCTCTCCCGGCAACGACGGCAGTCGCGCGTCCGCCGCCAGTGGCTGGACCAGGTGCGGGGTGACGATCATCAGCAGCTCGCGCTCTTCGCGTTTGATCTGCGAACCCTTGAAAAACGCGCCGAGGATGGGAATGTCGCCCAGGCCGGGAAACTTGTTCACTTGCGAGCTGTTGGTGGTGCTGATCAAACCGCTGATGACAAAACTTTCGCCATCGCCCAGCGATACGCTGGTGTCGGTACGGCGGATGGTCAGCGCCGGAACGGTGGTGCCGGCGATGTTCACCGCGTTGGCAAAATCCAGTTCGCTGACCTCCGGGGCGACCTTCAGCGCGATGCGATCGCGGCCGATGATGGTTGGCGTCAGCGTCAGGCGGATGCCGAATTCCTTGTACTCGATCGACACGCTGTCGCTGCCGGAACTGGGCACCGGAATCGGGATTTCCCCGCCGGCCAGGAAGCTCGCACTTTGCCCGTTCAGTGCCACCAGACTTGGTCGCGCCAGGGTGTAGGCGAAGCCGCTGGTTTCCAGGGCGTTGATGATCGCCATGGTCTTGCCGCCGACCCAGGAGAAGTTGAACAGCGAGTTATCCACCGGCAGGCGCGGCTGCGGCACGCCGTCGATTGGTGGCAGCGTGCCGGGCGAACCGAACAGGAAATTGCCGCGCGTGCCGATCAGCGACGCCGTGGCTTCCTTGAGTTTGGTGCGGCTGACTTCGACGAAGCGGATGTCGGTCTGCACTTGCGACGGCAGGGTCGGATCGTCCGACGGCACGCTGCTGGTCAGCGCCGTGGTCGCCGCGCCCTGGACAAAGACCATGGCTTGCTGCGGCTGCGCCGAGCAGGCGGTCCAGACCATCAGGCTGGTCGCGCCGGGGCCGACGCCCGTGAGCAAAAAGGACGAACCGCCATTGGCATGCACGTCGGCAATTTTCGGATCGCCCACTGCCAGCCGAGTGATTGCCACCGGTGACTGCATGTCCTGCTGGAAACCTTCACCGATCTCGATCACCGAGGGCAGGCGCGGCAGCGCCGAGCAATTGCCCACCGCCGCGAAGGCGCTGTCCATCGTCAATCCCAACAACAGCAAGGCCCGGAGCGCCGGTTTCAATGTCGGTCTGAGTCGACTCTGCATGCACGTGAATCCTTGCGCAGTCATGGGGTTTGTTGGCTGATCTGGTTGCCGCGAATGATTTCCACCGCAGGCCTGGGCGCCGCGCCGGCACTGGCGGTGGCAGGTGCTCTTTGCGCGCTGCCCAGGGCGAGTTGGGTGAACTGAAAAAGCTGGCTGTTGGCGCGATCCAGATGCGCGGGCGATTGCGCTTCGCCGGCCCAGTATTTCGCCAGCCGTTGTTCTTCGCTGCTGCGCACCGCGAGACGCAACGTGCCGACTTGAGTGGCGAGCATCAGGCGGCTGAGCAGTTGTTCCGGCACCGCCAGCACCGCAGTCCGCGCGGCGATGCGGCGCTGGTCCTGTTTGAGTTTTTCTTCGGCGCTGAGGCTCGGCGATGCCGGTTGGCCGTCGTTGGTCAGGCCGTACTGATCACCGATCCCGAGCACGCGCAGGGCGGGAACGGCGATCTGCGCCGACTGCTGCAGGTTACTGGCGTCCTCGCGCAGATACAGCAGCACATCAACGTAATCGCCCGGCAGCAACTGCCCGGCGGCACCGATCACTTCATCGACGGCCACGGTCAGTGCGCGCTCGTCGCGGCGAATCATCCGCGCCAGCGCACCGCCAGCCTGGAAGCTTTCGTCATTCAGCCAGGTGCCGGCGCTGAGGTGGCGCCAAGGTGTGCGGCCGACTGCTTGTTCAATGCTGGTCAGGCTGCCGGCCGGTGCGCTGCGCAGTTTTTCCATGGTCACATCGGCGGCGGTCAACGGCGTGAACGGCGCTACATCGTGGAGCAGCACCACCACCGGTTGGCGGGTCTGGTCTTCGGCAATCGCGACAGTCTGTTCAATGCTGACCGCTGGGGCGACGGGCGCCTCGGCGACCGGGGCCGGCTGACGACTGAGCACCAGCCCCCAGTAACCGACAAAAACCGCGCCGAGCAACAGCAACGCGGCAAGGCCCATGGTGACGCGACTGTTCATGACGGCTCTCCCTTTCCTGCTGCACAACCGACGGCATCTGCTTGTGAAGGGCTTACTCATTCGGCAGCTATGAACATGCAACTATTTCGCTATTTCCAAGCTAGCTGATCCAAGCAAAAGCGCCATTAATGACAGGCAAATAACCCACCAAAGTATGAGTCCTGGCCAATTAACAGCAGGAAATGGCCGGGACACATTGGGATTAATGCTTTGTGATTAATGCGTTCTTACAGTTGTTGGGTGGGGGTTTGTTGACAATGCTCAAGTGGCCCGGTGGAACCTTGCCGCGGTGGTGATGTCGGCGCCAGAGGCGCGAAGGAGTGGAGCTATGTTTGGTATGACTTTTGATTATCTGATGGCCAAGGCTCGCGCGTTTGCCCGCAGTGAAGAGGGTGCTTCGGCTATCGAATATGCGATTGTGGTGGCGATGGTGGCGGTGGTGGTTGTGGCGTTCGTCACTCCGCTTGGAGACAGGGTCTTGGCGATCTTCAACAATATTCTGACCTCGCTCGATGGTACGGCTGTGACCCGGCCAACGCCGTGATTTTGTGAACTCTGCACTTGGCTGATATCGCACTACACTGGATTTACCTTTCAGTATTCAGGTATTGCCTATGAACGCGTCTTCGTCGCCCCGCCAACAACTGCTTCTGGTTGATGATGAAGAAGACGCGTTGCTGGAGTTGGCGGAGTTGCTGGAGGGGGAGGGGTTTGTCTGTCATACCGCGACGTCGGTGAAGTTGGCGTTGCATCTGTTGACCCGGCATCCTGATATTGCTTTGGTGATTACTGATCTGCGTATGCCCGAGGAGTCGGGCATGTCGTTGATCAGGCGGTTGCGTGAGCATACGTCGCGGGAGCATTTGCCGGTGATTGTGATGTCGGGGCATGCGGATATGGAGGATGTCAGCGATATGTTGCGGTTGCAGGTGCTGGATCTTTTTCGCAAGCCGATTTATCACGTGAGGTTGTTGGAGACTCTCGATAATTTGTTTCCCAAGCCTCGGGTTGAGGCTGGGTGAACTCGGCGGCCTTTGGGCCGACCGTGTTCTTGGGGGGTGGGTGAATATCCGTTGCTGCGGGTGTTACGGCTGGCGGTTTCGCCCTTACGGCGAGTCACCTTTTTCAAACGCCAAAAAGGTAACCGAAAA
>NZ_JH635998.1:1371474-1380436 GCF_000257605.1 Pseudomonas sp. R62 | reverse complement strand
CGCCGGTGGATCAAGATCAAGAGCACTCGAGCTTGCGCTCATTGTTGAGTGGTGCGGCTTCGCCGCGGGCAGCTGCGCTGCTTTGCTTTTGCTTTTGTGGGAGCGAGCCTGCTCGCGAAGGCGGCCTGATAGCCGACCTGTTTCTCACTGAACGCACCCGATCAAACTGTGGGAGCTGGCTTGCCAGCGAAGGCGGCCTGCCAGCCGACCTGTTTCTCCCTGATGTACTCGATTCAAACTGTGGGAGCGAGCCTGCTCGCGAAGGCGGCCTGCCAGCCGACCTGTTTCTCGCTGATGTACTCGATTCAAACTGTGGGAGCGAGCTTGCTCGCGAAGGCGGCCTGCCAGCCAACCTGTTTCTCACTGAACGCACCCGATCAAACTGTGGGAGCGAGCCTGCTCGCGAAAGCGGCCTGCCAGCCGACCCATTTCTTCCTGATGTACATCAATCCTGTGGGAGCTGGCTTGCCAGCGAAGGCGGTCAGCCAGCCAACCTGTTTCTCACTGAACGCACCCGATCAAACTGTGGGAGCGAGCCTGCTCGCGATAGCGGCCTGCCAGCCAACCATTTTCTTCCTGGACGTACATCAATCCTGTGGGAGCTGGCTTGCCAGCGAAGGCGGCCAGTCAGCCAACAACGCTCTGCCTGACTCACCACCTGCGCAATCAACCTCTTGCTCTTGTCACTCCGGCACAAGCCTGTCCAGTACGCGGTTGACCGCCAGTTCGCCCAGCATGATCACTTGCTGTATTCCCAACAGGGAATTGCGCTGCGGTCCATCGATAAATCCGGCGAGGTCGCTGGCCATGATGCTCGCCGAGGCCAGTGATTCGCAGGCATGGACCAACAGGGTTTCGTTGTCCGCAGCCGGGTCGACGATGAACAGGGTGCTGGGTTTGCGCGGTGCGGCAGGGTCTTTGATGAGGCGGGGGTTGAGGTAGTAATCGATGGCGCGGTCGGCGGCTTCCTTGAGTTTTTGCGCTTCGACGAGCGGGTCGGCGAAAGTCGGATCGGCAAGGGGTGGATCGGGCGTTATCTTTTTCACGGGCTCAGTCTCCTGATGGAGTAGGGCCGCAACCCGTTCGCGACTAAACGAAAGGGAGGCAGCTGCACGCAGGTTAGTCGACCGATGAGCCACGAAATCGGCGCGCCCGGAGGCGCCCTGCGCACAGCCACCATCAAGTGCAGGTATGCAATACCTGGCTGACAGGAACCTGTGCGTCGTGGACAAGCGGGCGACTAAACCCGACCACTGATGAGCAGTGGCAGGCAAACGATAGAACCCGCGCCCCAGGCGCACAAGCCGGCGGATTCTGGCGTAGCCGTAGGCAACGGCGCAAGGATTTGTGGGCTGTTGCGAGGTAACGGGGCGTGTGTTTAAACGGCTGGTTTAAGCGCTGCGATAAATAGTTTGAATAGCCGAACGCTTTCGCGAGCAGGCTCGCTCCCACAGGGCCGGCGGTTGTACTGAGAAACCGTGAACACCGCCGAATCTGTGGGAGCGAGCCTGCTCGCGAAGGCGGTGCGTCAGTCAAAAAAATCCTGACTGACGCACCGCTCGGCCATCACAACTGATAACTGAAACTGATGCTGTACCGAGGCTTGCGGTTCAACGTATCCAGCGCTTCATCGGACATGGCCTTCGCCACTTCCAGGGCGACGTTGTAGTACTTGGCATCGCCGAACCTCAGCCCGACGGCTGTCGATGACAGGTTGTTGGCCTGCACCGGCAGTTGGTTGAACCAGCTGCGCGAGCGGTCGACGACGACGTAGGGTTGCAGGATGCGCACCCAGTTGCCGTCGCGGTTGAAGCTGTAGTTGACCTCGTAAGCGACGCCCCAACCCTTGTCGCCCGAGGCCTGGTCGTCGGGGTAGCCACGGCCGAAGTTCTGCCCGCCGAACACCGCGCGTTCGCTGTCGGGCAAGGTGTCGTCGCTCCAGTACAGCGCCGCCGAGAGCACACCTTGCCAGTTGTCGAGAAACTTGTCGCTCTGCACGCCGGACAATCTGACGCGGAAGAAATCCAGGTCGATGTCGTCGTAGTTGGTGTGCGCGCCGAGGCTGTCGAAGCCCTGGTAGACGCCGGCACTGAGGATGCGCAGTTGGCGGGCGTCGGCCTTGCGCCAGTCGCCTTCGAAAGCCAGGGCGCGGACGTCGGTGCGCAGTTCGGTGCTGAAGGGAAAGTTGATGCCGTCATAGCGCGTCTTGTCGTCGACCGCATACAGGCGCGAGCCGGCGGTCAGCAGTTCGTTGGCGGAGGCGATCAGGGGCGTGCTGAAGCCGATCGAGTAGCGATCGTTCTCGCGGTGAGTACTCAGGCGTCCGCCACCGCCCACCAGCACTTCGGTGTCCGGGTCGGCGCGGTAACGCGAGGCCGAGACGTTGAGTTGCGTGCCCTCGGTATCGAGGAACTGGCTGTAGTCGAGACGGTAGTAATGCTCTTTATCGTCGCCCGGTGGAAACAGGCCGCTGAGGCTCAACTGTTCGCCCATCGACGTCTGCGAATTGCTGCTGACACCGAGCAACGCCTGCGGGCCGTTGCGGTTGTCTTCGGTGGTGCTCAGGGTGCTGGTGAACGGTTTGCGACTGGCCTGGGCGACCAGTGTGGTCGCGCCATCGGTGGTGCCCGGTGGCGGCACTTGCGCTTGAATGGTGACGCCGGGAATGCGGCTCATCAGCGTGGTGTAGCGCTCGAAGGTCTTGCGCGTCAGCGGGCGTTCGGCCTGGATTTTCGCGGCGAGTTTGTCGAGCAGACTTTTGACCCGGCCGATGTCGCCCTGCATCTGGATATCGCGCACGTAGCCCTCGACCAGTACCACGCGGGCCACGCCATCATCGAAGTTCTGTTGCGGCAGGAACGCGTAGGACAACAGGTAGCCGTCCTGCTGATAGCGACGGGTGATGTTGCGCGTAGCTTCGATCAGTTCGGCGAGGCTGGCCTGGCGGCCGATCAGTGGCTTGTAGATTTCCGCGAGTTCGTTGAGCGGGTAGATCGTGCCGCCTTCGATCTGCACGGTCTTCAGGTTGACCTTGGTTTCCATCAGCAATGGCTGCGCGGCGGTCGCACCCGGGTCCGGCACTTGCAGCGGCGCCGCGCTCGGCCGATAGGCGTCGGCGGGCAGGTTGGGTACGGGGAGGTTGCGGATGGTTTCGTCGCTGTTGAGAAAGCTGGGCAAGGTGTCGGCGAGGGCAGCGGAACTGAGGCTAAGGCACAGCAGGGATGCCAGTACGCGCATAGGACACTCCATGGTCAGAACACAGCACAGGGCAGATTTTTCCTTAGAAAAAAGGCGGAAGACTCATGGGAATCTTCCGCCCTCAACCAAGCGTAGGCGCTGTAGGTAAGGCCGTCGAATCGGCCAGGTGCAATTTAGCGTTGAGTGCCGCTCAACGCGCCGGTCAGGCCACCGAGTACCCCGCCCAGACCACCGGTTGCCGTGCCGCCGCCAGTGGCAGTGCCGCTGTTGACCAGACCACCGACCGCTGCCACGGTGCCGCCGACGTTGGTAACCAGACCGCCGACAGCAGTGGTGACCGGGTTGTTGGTGGCGGCAATCGCTCCGCCGAGATTGCCGACGGCGGCGCCCACCTGATTTGTAAGACCAGCGACCGGAGTGCCGAGACCGGTAGCGGCGCCGACCTGTTGAGTGACAGTGGTGACCGCGCTGGTGACCGGATTGAGGCCCGCACCGACTGCGGCGCCGACACTGGCCAGCGGCGACGTGGTTGCAGTGATCGGTGTGCCCGAGCCGCCGAGTACGGTGTTGATCGACGCAATCGTGGTGCCCAGCCCGCCAGCGGTGACGCCGCCGGCACTGACCACTCCGCTGGTGCTGCCGGCATTCAGACCGCTGCCGACGTTGACCACCGCACCACCGACAGTTTGCAACAGACCGGTGCCGCCCAGCCCGCCACCGATGCCGCCACTGCCCGAGCCAGTGCCATTGGACACCAGGCCACCCGCTTTGCCGACCGCCGTGCCGGTGTTGCTCAGGGCGCCGCCGAGGGTGTTGGTCAGGGCATTGCCGCTGCCTGCGTCGGTGACTTTGCCGCCGAGGCTGTTCACCGTGCCGCCTACTTTTGAGATCACCCCTTTGAGCGGATCACCCAGACCGGTGGCATCGCCGAGCTTGTCGGTGGTGCTTTCGACCATGGCGATCACCGGCACCAGGCCGCTGCCGACCTTGTTGGTCAACTGGCTGGTCGGGCCGCTGGTCAGTGAGGTGTTGAGGGTGTCGCCAAGCATGGTGACTTTTTCGCCGATGCCATCGACCAGCGGCGCCACACGGGTGACTACACCGCCAACGACAGGAACGCTGCGGGTCGCTGTGTTGAGTTTGACGCTGAGGTCCGACACGCCGTCGCCAACATCGGAAACCACGCCGCCAACCGAGGCCACGGTGGTGGTCAGGCCATTGGGGTCAGTGGCCAGTTTGCCGATGCCATCAGTGACGCCATCGCCCAAGGTGCTGACCACGTTGCCGGTGGTGTTGGCCACGCTTTGGACGATGCCGCCAGCGACCGGAACAGTGCTCAGCGAATCGCCGATCTGGCCGACGCCATCGCCGACACCGCTGACGGTTTTGCCGACGTCCTGAACAAGTGTTGTGGTCACCAGCGAAGGTGCAGCGGGATTGGTCGGGTTGGTGGGATCGGTCGGGTCTGTCGGATTGGTTGGGTTGGTCGGATCGGTGCCGCCGCCGGTACCGCCAGTGCCACCGGTTCCGCCGCCAGTGCCGCCGGTGCCGCCGGTGCCACCAGTGCCGGCAGTATCGCCGCCGGTTCCGCCGCCCGCTCCACCGCTGCCATCGGTGCCCGCCGTGCCGTCCGCCGTCGAGCTGCCCGAACTGCTGCGATGACCGCCACCGCCGCTGCTGCAGCCGACGAGGCCGACCGAAAGAATCAGTGCCAGCGCGATTGCCGATTTGGACCACATCACTTGAGTTTTCATGATTGAGATTCCTGCACCTGTCACAACGTTACGTTGCCTTCGATGGCTCGCCGATCTGTCGTCGGCGATGCCTCGTCCGTGGCTGTAATCTCAGTCGACGGCAGGTTTTTCACCATTCTCAAGTTGGTATTAACCCCTTTATATAGAGGGCTCGGCGCTATGCCGAAGGACTAATACCCCGGTAATAAACGGGCAAAAAAAAGCCTTGAAATTCAAGGCTCGATTTTTTGCAAAGCGGCGGGCAGGGCGCGGAAAAACTTAAGTGATATATACACAATTAACGGGTTTTTCCGCCCCGCCAGATCAGGCGATCGGTTGCCACTGACCGACCATATGTTCCAGGTCGCCGGCACCGACCAGGCGCAGTTCACCGCTGGAGCCCGCTGCACTGGCCAGTAACGTCACCTCGCTGGGCAGACGCACCGGTTTGTGAAAGTGCACGGCGATTTCAAGGTTGGCTTTGGGCAGGTGATCGGAGAGTGCCGCCAGTGTCCGTGCCTTGTTCCACAGTCCGTGGGCAATCGCGGTGGGAAAACCGAACAGTTTGGCGCTCGCTGCACTGAGGTGAATCGGGTTGTAGTCGCCGGAGACTTTCGCATACTGGCGACCGATATCGGCCGGCGCAGTCCAGCGCGTCACTTCGAGCAAATCCTGTGACGGCTGCCAGTCCTGAGCGAGCGCCTCGCCCTCAAGTTTCACGCCGCGACAGAGCATCCGGCTCTCGGCTTCCCACAGCGGCCCGAGCTGATCGTCCAGGGTAGTGAGCAGATCGAATGTCGCGCCCTTGGCATGTGGTTGCAGATTGTGCACACGCACGCTGACTTGCGCGCGACTCATCGCGCCCATTGGCCGCAACACGCGGATGCGGTTGCTCAGGTGAATCAGCCCCAGCAGCGGGAACGGAAAATCCTTGGCCGTGAGCAATTGCATCTGCAAGGCGAAGGCGAGGATGTGTGGATAGGTCGGCGGCAGCAGGCCGTCATCGACGAAACCGCAGACCTTGCGATAGGCCGCCAGTCGTTTGCTGTCGATATCGACCCAGCAGCGCAGGCCGCTGTCGGGCAGTTGCGTACCAGTGATTTTGCGTCGCGTCGCCGCCCGCGAGTACAGCGCGGGCAGACTCGGTTCGCGATCCAGCGTGTGCCATTCGATGCTCATCTTTATGCCCCCAGAACACTTTGCCCACAGACCCGCAGCGCCTGCCCGGTGAACGCGCCAGTGCCCGGTTGCGCCAGCCACGCCACGGCTTCGGCGACGTCCTGCGGCAAGCCGCCCTGGCCCAGCGAACTCATGCGCCGCCCGGCTTCGCGCAGGCCGAACGGAATGTGCGCGGTCATTTGCGTTTCGATGAAACCGGGGGCCACGGCGTTGATGCTGATGCCGCGTTCCAGCAGCGTTGGCGCCCATGCCTGGGCCAGACCGATCAGGCCAGCCTTGCTTGCCGCGTAGTTGGTTTGCCCGCGATTGCCGGCGATGCCGCTGATCGAGGCGAGCAGGACCACCCGTGCGTTGTCGCGCAGGGTGCCGCTGTCGAGCAGCGCCTTGGTCAGCACTTGCGGGGCATTGAGGTTGACGGCCAGCACCGCGTCCCAGAATTCCGGGGTCATGTTGGCCAGGGTTTTGTCACGGGTGATGCCGGCGTTGTGCACGAGGATGTCGAGGCCGTCGGGCAGCTGTTCGATCAATTGCGCGGCGGCGTCATCGGCGCAGATATCGAGGGTGATCGCCTGGCCGCCGAGGCGCGCGGCGAGGGCCTCCAGGTCGGTCTTGGCTGGCGGTACGTCGAGCAGAATCACCTCGGCGCCATCACGGGCCAGGGTTTCGGCAATCGACGCGCCGATGCCGCGCGCGGCACCGGTGACCAGCGTCTTGCGCCCGGCCAGCGGGCGGGTCCAGTCAGTGACTGGCGTAGCGCACGCGGTCAGGCGAATTACCTGACCGGACACGAATGCACTTTTCGGCGAGAGGAAGAATCGCAGCGGGCCTTCCAGTTGATCTTCGGCACCTTCGCCGACGTAAATCAGCTGCAAGGTGCCACCGCCGCGCAGTTCCTTGGCCAGTGAGCGGGAGAAGCCTTCAAGTGCTCGTTGTGCGCTGGAGGCGAACGGATCACCCAAGGTTTCCGGCGCGCGGCCGAGAATCACCAGGTGCGCGCTATGGTCGAGGTTTTTCATCAATGGCTGGAAGAATTCGCGCAGTTGCTTGAGCTGGTCGGTGTGTTGCAGAGCGCTGGCGTCGAACACCACCGCTTTGATTTTCGGCCCGTGGCCGGGGATCCACGCGGTGGCCAGCGAGGGCTCGGTGCCGTAGCTGTAGATCGCGTCGGTCAAGCGATTGGCAAACCCGCTGATCCGTTCGGCCAGCGGCCCGCCACCGATCAACAGGGCGCCCTCGATCGGCCGCAGACGCCCCGCCTGCCAGCGTTCCAGCCGCACCGGCGACGGCAGGCCCAAGGCCCCGACCAGACGATGGCCGAAGGATGAGTTGGCGAAGTCGATATAGCGGTCAGACATGGAACGCTCTCCAGAAGTTGGGGTTCAAAGTGTGGACTGTCCACGGCAATCAATCGTTCGATCGGCGCAATAAGGCCTACGCTTGAACACTCAGGTTTAGCAGGTCTTGCAGATAAATGCGGTTCATGTGGGAGCGAGCCTGCTCGCGAAGGCGCCGTATCAGACGCTGAAGTGGCTGAATGTGCCGGCCTCTTCGCGAGCAGGCTCGCTCCCACAGGGATTGGGCAAATTTCGACCATTTGGAACAGGAGCTTTTCATGACCCAGCTGCGCCGCGTCGCGATCATCGGCGGTAACCGCATCCCTTTCGCCCGCTCCAACGGGCCGTACGCCACGGCCAGCAATCAGGCGATGCTCACCGCCGCGCTGGAAGGCTTGATCGAACGCTACAACCTGCATGGCCAGCGCATCGGCGAAATGGTGGCGGGCGCGGTGCTTAAATTGTCACGGGATATGAACCTGACCCGCGAATGCGTGCTCGGCTCGCGCTTGTCTCCAGCGACACCGGCCTATGACATCCAGCAAGCCTGCGGCACTGGTCTGGAAGCGGCGTTGCTGGTGGCGAATAAAATCGCCCTTGGCCAGATCGACTGCGGCATCGCTGGCGGCGTCGACACCACTTCCGATGCGCCGATCAGCGTCAGCGAAGGCCTGCGCAGGATTCTTCTACAGGCCAACCGCGCCAAGAGCACCGGCGACAAACTGAAAACCCTTTTGCAGTTGCGCCCCCAGCATCTGATTCCCGAATTCCCGCGCAACGGCGAGCCACGTACTGGCCTGTCCATGGGCGAGCACTGTGAGCTGATGGCGCAGACCTGGAATATTCCCCGCGAAGAACAGGATCAACTGGCCCTCGAAAGCCACCACAAACTCGCCGCTTCCTACAGCGAAGGCTGGCACAACGATCTGATGACGCCGTTCCTCGGCCTGACCCGCGACAACAATCTGCGCCCGGACCTGACCCTGGAAAAACTCGCCACGCTGAAACCGGCCTTCGAGAAAAGCGCCAAGGGCACGCTGACGGCGGGTAACTCTACGCCGCTCACCGATGGCGCTTCGGTGGTGTTGCTGGGAAGTGAGGAATGGGCCAAAGCGCGCGGCTTGCCGATCCTCGCTTATCTGCGCGACGGCGAGGCGGCGGCGGTGGATTTCGTCAACGGTGCCGAGGGCCTGCTGATGGCTCCGGTCTATGCCGTGCCACGCTTGCTGGCGCGCAACGGCCTGACCTTGCAGGATTTTGATTACTACGAAATTCACGAAGCCTTCGCCGCGCAGGTCTTGTGCACGCTCAAGGCCTGGGAAGATCCCGAATATTGCAAAACCCGCTTGGGGCTCGACGCACCGCTGGGTTCGATTGATCGCAGTCGGCTTAACGTGAAGGGCAGTTCGCTGGCGGCGGGGCATCCGTTTGCTGCGACGGGCGGGCGGATTGTGGCGAATCTGGCCAAGCTGCTGGATGCGGCGGGCAAGGGGCGAGGGTTGATTTCGATCTGTGCGG
>NZ_JH635998.1:1365811-1370808 GCF_000257605.1 Pseudomonas sp. R62 | reverse complement strand
GATTCAAACCATAAGCGCTGCGGTCTCTCAGGTCGATGTATTACGGGAGACACCGCAGTCGGCCCCCTCTCCCTCTGGGAGAGGGCTGGGGTGAGGGCAACTGAAGTTCACCGACCATGTCAGATTCTGTCGCAAATGCCCTTGCCGGCCGATACTAATCAATGCCACGGTCTCGGCTATGATTCGCCCGGGTCGCTGCGATTGATCCGGCACAGTGTGTGCATCCTCAAGGTTCACAGGTCGGCAACCCCTCCCCGTCGGGCGAGGATTGCCGTATAACGAGTGACATTCGCGTGTTTGGTAATAAAGGACCCACAATAAAAGCTGATGAAGACTCCAAAACGCATTGAACCCCTGATCGAGGACGGTCTGGTCGACGAAGTGCTGCGCCCACTGATGAGTGGCAAAGAGGCAGCTGTTTATGTAGTGCGCTGCGGCAATCAGTTACGTTGCGCCAAGGTCTACAAGGAGGCGAATAAACGCAGTTTCCGCCAGGCGGCCGAGTATCAGGAAGGCCGCAAGGTTCGTAACAGCCGTCAGGCGCGGGCCATGGCGAAGGGGTCCAAGTTCGGTCGCAAAGAGACCGAAGACGCCTGGCAGAACGCTGAAGTGGCGGCGCTGTTCCGTCTCGCCGGCGCCGGTGTGCGAGTGCCCAAACCCTATGACTTCCTCGACGGCGTGCTGTTGATGGAGCTGGTGGCCGACGAATTCGGCGACGCCGCGCCGCGTCTGAACGACGTGGTGCTGGAGCCGGATCAGGCGCGCGAATATCACGCGTTCCTGATTTCGCAGATCGTGCTGATGTTGTGTACCGGTCTGGTGCACGGTGACCTCTCCGAGTTCAACGTGCTGCTGACCCCGACCGGTCCGGTGATTATTGACCTGCCCCAGGCAGTCGACGCTGCGGGCAACAACCACGCGTTCAGCATGCTCGAGCGTGACGTTGGCAACATGGCTTCGTACTTCGGCCGTTTCGCGCCGGAATTGAAGAAGACCAAGTACGCCAAGGAAATGTGGGCGTTGTACGAAGCCGGCACCTTGCACCCGAACAGTGTGCTGACCGGCGAGTTCGACGATCCGGAGGACCTGGCCGATGTCGGCGGGGTGCTGCGCGAAATCGAAGCGGCGCGCCTCGACGAGGAACGCAAGCAGGCCATTCGCGCGGCGGACGACGCGCCGAAAGGCAAACCCGAAGAACCGCCTCCACCGCCGTGGATGCAGTGATCGCGTGATGAAAAAGCCCGGCTTCGGCCGGGTTTTTTGTTTGAGTCAAAAAGCACCCTCACCCCAGCCCTCTCCCGGAGGGAGAGGGGGCCGACCGAGGTGTCTTTAGCCATACATCGACCTGAAAAAACCGAGTCGATTATGGATTCAAAGAAAAACGTTCAGGTCGGTGTATCTCCCAAATATCCCCCAATCGGTCCCCTCTCCCTTTGGGAGAGGGCTAGGGTGAGGGGGCTTTCGGATCCTGGCTTATTCGCGTCTACTGTCCAGCGCTCCAACCACACTCAAGGACTGAATGTGACCACCCCACGCAACACCCACCTGATCGTAACCGCCCGGCTGATCTCCGATTTCGGCGCCTTCCTCAACATGGTCGCGCTGGCCACCTACGTCTACCTGCTGAGCAACAGCGCCATGAGCGTCGGCATTTTCCTTGCCAGCCGTGTCGGTGGCGGAATCTTCGCCAGTCTGATCGGCACACGCTTCTACCGACGCTGGCAGGGCCGCGCGCCGCTGATTGCGTTCGATCTGTTGCGCGCCGCACTGCTGGGGCTGCTGTTGATCACACCGGCGAGTCAGCAGGCATGGCTGTTGCCGTTGATTGCCTTCGGCCTCGGCCTGGGCAATTCGATGTTCGCCATCGGCCTCAACAGCCAGTTGCCGCGTTTGATCGCGCCGGCGCAATTGCTCAAGGCCAATGCCTGGATCACTTCAGCTTCTTCTGCGGCGATGGTCGGCGGCAGTCTGGTGTCGGGGTTGCTGGTGGCTGCTTTTGGTTTCGAAACGGTCTTCGCCCTCAACGCGCTGACCTATGTGCTCGCGGCGCTGCTGATCGTGCCCCTGCGTTTCGAAAAAAACGATGTCAGCGAACAGCCGCAACGCGGTGAATGGTTTGCGCTGCGGCAGGGCCTGCGTTCAGCGCCTGTGGTCGCGGCCATGCTCGCGGTGACCATGGCCGACACCTTGGGCAGTGCCGCGCATAACGTCGGCTTCCCGATCATTTCGAAACTGCTCACGCCGGAGGCGGCGAGTACGACCTTGGGCCTGGCGCTTGCGGTATGGGCCAGCGGCAAACTGCTCGGCGCGCGCATCGCCAGTCACCTGAAAGGCTCGGAGAACAGCCACCTCGAAAGAAGATTTTTCTGCGGTGTGGCGCTGATGTCGTGCGGTTTCATTCTGATGTTCCAGCAGCACAGCCTCTACGGTCTGCTGCTGTTCGCCTTGCCGGCGGGGCTTGGCGACGGGGTTTCCGAAGTCAGCCTGATGTCACGGCTGCAACGGGAACCTGCGGCGTTGCGCCTGCCGATTTTCAGCGTGCTGACCTTGCTGCAGATGACCGGTTTCGGTATCGGCATGCTGGTCGCTGCGCCGTTCTATGCGTGGTGGACGCCGGGGGCCGTGGTCATGCTGTTCCACGGCATTCCCCTGGGTACGTTGTGCGTGGTGACGCTTTTGCGGATCAGGCGCGGGCGGGTTGCGCGCAGCAGCCCGACGCCAGTTCCTTGAGGATCGGGCAGTCCGGGCGATGGTCGCCGCTGCAATGCTCGACCAGATCCTGCAGGGTGTCGCGCAACTCGCCGAGCTCGCGGATCTTCTGGTTCAGCTCGTCGATGTGCTGGCGCGCCAGTGCTTTCACATCGGCGCTGGCACGCTGGCGATCCTGCCAGAGGGTCAGCAGCTTGCCGACCTCTTCCAGAGAAAAGCCCAGATCCCGCGAGCGCTTGATGAACGCCAGCGTGTGCAGGTCATCGCTGCCGTATACGCGGTAACCGCTGTCGGTGCGATTGGCCGCTTTGAGCAAACCGATCGACTCGTAGTAACGAATCATTTTTGCACTCAGGCCGCTCTGCCGGGCTGCTTGGCCGATGTTCATCGGTGTTCCTCCAGGTCCTTGGGTTTCCAGGTTTTCAACAGTAGCGCATTGCTCACCACGCTGACGCTCGACAGCGCCATCGCCGCGCCGGCCAGCACCGGATTGAGGAAGCCGAACACCGCCAGTGGAATGCCGATCAGGTTGTAGACAAAGGCCCAGAACAGGTTCTGACGAATCTTCGCGTAGGTCTTGCGGCTGATCTCCAGCGCTGCCGGCACCAGTCGCGGATCGCCGCGCATCAACGTGATGCCGGCCGCGTGCATGGCGACGTCGGTGCCGCCGCCCATGGCGATGCCGATGTCTGCGGCTGCGAGGGCCGGGGCATCGTTGATACCGTCGCCGACCATGGCGACCACGCCGGTTTTCTTCAGCTCGGCCACCGTCGCGGCTTTGTCGGCCGGCAGCACTTCGGCGTGGACATTTTGGATGCCCAGAGCCTCGGCCACCACCCGTGCGCTGCCGCGATTGTCGCCGGTCAGAAGGTGGCTCTGGATACCCCGCGCGGCGAGTTGTTGCACCGCTTGCAGTGCGCCGGGTTTCAGCGTGTCACCGAAGGCGAACAGACCCAGTACCTTCGGCTCAGGACTTTGTTCGATCAGCCACGACAGTGTCCGACCTTCGCGTTCCCACGCTTCGGCGGATGTGCTCAATTCACCGGCATTCAAGGCGCTTTCGTCGAGCATCCGCCGGTTGCCCAGCGCCAGGCGCCGGCCATCCAGCGTGCCGGCAATGCCGCGCCCGGTCAGCGCCTGGCTGTCGCTGACATCGGGCACGTTCAAGCCGCGTTCGGCGGCTGCATCCAGCACGGCTTTGGCCAACGGATGCTCGCTGCCGCGCTGCAAGGCACCGGCCAGTGTCAGCAGATTGTTTTCGTCACCATCGACCGCGCTGAAGTGCGCGATACGCGGCGTACCCGAGGTCAGCGTGCCGGTCTTGTCGAACACCACACTGCTGACTTCATGGGCGCGCTCCAGCGCTTCGGCGTCCTTGATCAGAATGCCGTGGCGTGCGGCGACGCCGGTGCCGGCCATGATCGCCGTCGGGGTGGCGAGGCCGAGGGCGCACGGGCAGGCAATCACCAGCACGGCGACGGCATTGATCACCGCGGTTTCCAGCGGTGCGCCGTACAGCCACCAGCCGATCAGCGTGGCCAGGGCGATCAGCAATACGGTCGGCACGAAGATCTGGCTGACCTTGTCCACCAGTTTCTGGATCGGCGCTTTCGCCGCTTGCGCGTCTTCGACCAGACGAATGATCCGCGCCAGCACGGTTTCCGCGCCGAGCGCCTGGGTGCGCACCAGCAAACGACCTTCGCCATTGATCGCGCCGCCGGTGACCTTGTCGCCCGGTTGTTTCGGCACTGGCAGGCTTTCGCCGCTGATCAGCGCTTCGTCGGCGTGGCTCTGGCCGTCGACGACTTCGCCATCCACCGGGAAGCGTTCGCCGGGTTTGACCAGCACCAGATCGTCGAGGCGCAGGGCGCTGATCGCGACGTCCTGCTCACGCCCGTCGATGACTTGAATCGCGCGCTCCGGCCGCAACGCTTCGAGGGCGCGGATGGCGCTGGCGGTCTGGCGTTTGGCGCGGCTCTCGAGATATTTGCCGAGCAATACCAGGGCAATGACCACGGCCGAGGCTTCGAAATACAGATGCGGCATGCGTCCGGCGGCGCTGGCCCATTCATAGACGCTCAGGCCATAACCGGCGCTGGTGCCGAGGGCGACGAGCAGGTCCATGTTGCCGGCGCCGGCGCGCACGGCTTTCCACGCCGCCACATAAAAGCGTGCGCCGAAGATGAATTGCACGGGGGTGGCGAGGGCGAATTGCGCCCAGGCCGGGAGCATCCAGTGAATGCCGAACGGCTGCAGCAACATTGGCAACACCAGCGGCAGAGCGAGGG
>NZ_JH635998.1:1356915-1365023 GCF_000257605.1 Pseudomonas sp. R62 | reverse complement strand
GATCAATGCCCAGCGCTCGCGGTGCAGGCGTTTTTGCTGGTCATCGGACTGTGGCCGTTCAGCTTGCCAGACTCTGGCCGAGTAACCGGCCTTGCTCACCGCGTCGAGCAGGGTTTGCGTATCGACCTGGCCGAGCAATTCGATGTGCGCACGTTCGTTGGCCAGATTGACGCTGACGCTGCTCACGCCTGGGACTTTGCTCAGGGCGCGTTCGACGCGACCGACGCAGGACGCGCAGGTCATGCCGTCGATGCTCAATTCGACGGTTTGCCGGGGCACGCTGTAACCGGCGCGCTCCACGGCTTGCATCAGCGCCGGCAGGCTGTCGCCGGGCGCCTGTACCCGCGCCTGTTCGGTGGCGAGGTTGACACTGACGGCACTGGCGCCGCTGACCTTGCGCAGCGCTCGCTCGACACGCCCGGCGCAACTGGCACAGGTCATGCCGGCAATCGGCAGATCGAAAGTGGTGGATTCGGACATCGGTCGCGCTCCCTGTAGTGGATGTCTACAGGATCAACCTTGCCATGCGGGCAAGGTCAAGCACCATTCCGCAAGATGTTGATCGTTCCCACGCTCCGCGTGGGAATGCCTCCTGTGACGCTCCGCGTCACGCTTCGGGACGCAGAGCGTCCATGGCTGCATTCCCACGCAGAGCGTGGGAACGATCGGCAACGGGTCGGCGCTTGGCTCAGTAACCGAGGCCGGCCGGCTTCAAGTACACGCCTTCGGCATTCATCGCTAGGCGGAACTTCCGCACATCCCCCGCGTGCAGCACGACTTCCTGCGAGCCCGGTGCGAGCATGCCGGGGTTGCAACCCGGTGCCTGGCCCGGCAGCAGTTTCAAGCGCAGCGAAACCTTGCCCGGCGGCAAGTTGAACGACGTGCTCTGCTCCTGGAACAGGCGCGCCGAGAGCTGGTCCTGGATGTACACGCCGATTTCGCACGAGGTCGCCACTTCGAGGCGCTCGCGGGAAATGATCAGTACCGCGTAATCCTCGCCGGCGGCTTGCACCTGCGGGACGGCGGCGAAAAGGCTGAGCAAGCCAAACAGGCCCAAAGCTGACCAGCGCATGGCTGAATCTCCTGAATTTCAGTCATTGATGCATGCAGCTTGGCCGAGCGCGGCGCCGATTGCCAGCCCGGCAGTTTTTCGCAGAACTTGACCTTGCCATCGTGGCAAGCTCGAGACTGCCGGCAACCTCACTCAAAGGAGTCTTCCCATGCAAGTGTTCAACGTTCAAGGCATGTCCTGCGGTCATTGCGTCAAAGCCATCACCACTGCGATACAGGCGCTGGATCCGGCGGCCAGTGTGCGCGTCGATCTGGCGGCCAAGGAAGTCGGCGTCGAAAGTGCGCTGAGTGCCGATCAGGTCATCGCAGCGATCCGCGAAGAGGGTTATGAGGTGAAGCTCGTCTGAAATTGATCGTTAGCGAGCTATCGGAATGTTCAAGGCGTCCGGGCGCGGCTAGACTGTCGGGCTGCGACTTGCCCACCTGGATGCCTGATGAATTTCCGCACGATTTTGATACTCGGCGCCTTGAGCGCCTTCGGTCCTTTGGCGATCGACTTCTATTTGCCTGCCTTCCCGGCCATGGCGCTGGCGTTCGGCACCGATGAGCAGCATGTCCAGCTGACGCTGGCGGCGTACTTCCTCGGTCTGTCGCTGGGCCAACTGGCTTACGGGCCGATTTCCGATCGTTTCGGCCGGCGACTTCCGCTGCTCAGCGGCGTTGCTCTGTTCACCCTGGCGTCATTGGCCTGCGCCTACGCGCCGAGCCTGGAATGGCTGATCGGCGCGCGTTTCGTCCAGGCACTCGGTGGCTGTGCGGGGATGGTGATTTCCCGCGCGGTGGTTGCCGACAAGTGCGACGCGGTGGGCTCGGCGAAGGTGTTTTCCCAATTGATGCTGGTGATGGGCCTGGCGCCGATTCTGGCGCCGATGCTCGGTGGGCTGCTGGTCAATACCACGGGTTGGCAGTCGATCTTTCTGGTGCTCACCGGGTTCAGTGCGGCGGCGGGTCTGGCGGTGGCGTTGGGGCTGCCGGAAAGCATGCCGGCCCATGTGCCGCGCCAGCCGTTGTCCGGTGCGTTGCGCCAGTACGCGCGACTGGTCAAGGATTCGGTCTACCTCGGCCACGCCCTGACCGGCGGCATCGCGATCGCCGGCATGTTCGCCTACATCGCTGGCTCACCGTTTGTGTTCATCAAGCTCTACGGTGTACCCGCCGAGCATTTTGGCTGGCTGTTCGGCACCAACGCGGCGGGGTTCATTCTGGTGGCGCAGGTCAATGCGCGTCTGCTGGCCAAGCGTGGCCCGGCGTTCTTGCTGGTGCGCGCGGTGTGGGTGTATTTCCTCGCCGGGCTGACGCTGTTGGCGGTCGGCGCGATGCGTCCAGAGGCGTTGTGGCCGTTGCTGATTCCGCTGTTCATCTGCATTGCCAGCCTCGGCTGCATCATTCCCAACGCCTCAGCTTGCGCAATGAACGGTCAGGGCGCCCGTGCCGGCAGTGCATCGGCAATGCTCGGTTGCCTGCAATTCAGCATCGCCGCCGGTGCCGCCGCGTTGGTGGGGGTGTTGCACGATGGCAGCGCCGTGCCGATGGCGATGGTCATCAGCCTGTGCGGTTTGCTGGTGGTGAGCGTCGCGCTGCTCACCCGGCGTTTGCAGAATGCCCGGGCGCTGGCGCAAGCCCAGGTCTGAACGCTCGACTTTGGAGCTCAGCCGGCGGCGCGCTGCTGGCTGGGTTCGGGGATTCGGTGGGGCGCGCAGAGTCGCGCTTCGAGGGTGCGAGTGAAGGCCAGAGCCTCGGCTTCACTGCGAAAGGTTACGACGTGCTGGTCCAGGCGCACCTGCCATTGAGACTTTGCCACTTCTTTTATCAGGATCTTCATTGCTGACCTCCCTTGCGTAAAAGATGTATCGCAGAGGCTTCGATTGTAGACCTCGATACCCGCGTAATTGTGACAAGGGTCAAGCAACCGACTGACGGCAAAAAGCCCCGCAACCGCTCTGGCATCACGAGCGGTTGCGGGGCTTTATTTTTTTAGAAACCTTCTAAAACAATTTTCCCCTTGGCCTTGCCGCTTTCCAGCAGCTCATGGGCGCGTCGCAGGTTGGCTGCGTTGATCACACCGAAGTGCTCGCCCAAAGTTGTCTTCAAAGTGCCGGCGTCGATCAGTTCGGCGACGCGGTTGAGCAGCTTGTGCTGTTCGATCATGTCCGGCGTTTCGAACAGCGAGCGGGTGTACATGAACTCCCAGTGCAGCGACAGGCTCTTGCGCTTGAGCAGGCTGATGTCGAGGGACTTCGGATCGTCGATCAGCGCCAGCTTGCCTTGCGGCGCGAGGGCTTCGACCAGTTGCGGCAGATGCTGATCGGTCTGGGTCAGGCTGGCGACGTGGGTCACGTTGTCGATGCCGGCGCGCTTCAATTCTTCGCTCAGTGGCTGGCTGTGATCGATGACCAGATCGGCACCGAGTGCGCTGACCCAGTCACGAGTTTGCGCACGGGAGGCAGTGCCGATGACTTTCAGGCCGGTCAACTGCTTGGCCAATTGAGTGAGGATCGAACCCACGCCGCCCGCCGCACCAACGATCAGCAGGCTTTGGCCTTCATCGTTGCTGCCCTCGCTGATTTGCAGGCGCTCGAAGAGCAATTCCCACGCAGTGATGGCGGTCAGCGGTAGCGCGGCGGCTTCGGCAAAACCGAGGGACTTGGGCATGTGACCGACGATGCGCTCATCGACCACGTGCAACTCGCTGTTGCCACCGGCCCGGGCGATCGAACCGGCGTAGAACACCTTGTCGCCCGCCTTGAACAGGGTGACTTCGCTGCCGACCGCCTTGACCACACCGGCAACGTCCCAGCCCAGCACTTTCGCCGTGCCGTTTTCCGGCGCCACGTTCTGCCGCACTTTGGTGTCGACCGGGTTGACCGAGATGGCTTTGACCTCCACCAAGAGGTCGCGCGGGCCGGCGACCGGCTCTGGCAGTTCGATGTCCTGCAGGGACTTGGTGTCGCTGATCGGCAGGGACGCGTAATAGGCAATGGCTTTCATAAGTGGCTCCGTACAGTTGATAGAGGAAGGATTCAGGCAATCTTGCCGAGGCGTTTGAGCTGGAAGTGTTCGATGGTGTGGCCGGCGCTGGCCTGAAACTTCTGAAAATGCGCGCTGGCGTTGTGCGCCTCAAGAATCTCGTCACTGGCCCACTGTTCGATGACATAAAAAACCTGCGGATCGGCAAGGTCGCGGTGCAGGTCGTACTGACCACAACCGGGCTCGGCGCGGCTCGGTTCGACGAGGGCACGCAGGGCCTGTTCGAGAACGTCCTGCTGGCCGGATTTAGCGGTCAGGGTGGCGATAGCGGTAAAGGGCTGGGACATGCGTGGACTCCAGAATCGGGATGAATTCGATGGAGGCCATCATTGGCTATTTCTCTGCGCGATAAAACCGGCTAAAAGAGCAGTCTCTTTCAATATTTTTTTGATAATCGAGGCTGCGCATGCTGCGTTTTGATGACTTGCAGTTGTTTGTTCGCGCGGCGGATCTGGGCAGCCTGTCGGCGGCGGCACGGGTGATGGACATGTCTGCGGCGGTGGCCAGCGCGGCGTTGAAGCGCATCGAGCAGCAACTCGGTGCGCGGCTGCTGGCGCGGTCGACCCGCAGCCTGCGCCTGACCGCCGAGGGCGAAGGCTTCCTTGAATATGCCCGCGCCGCCCTGAGCAATCTCGACGAAGGCCGTCGACTGCTCGCCAGCGGTCAGGATCAGGTCAGCGGGATTTTGCAGCTTTCGGCGCCCTCGGACTTCGGCCGCAATCTGCTGCTGCCGTGGCTCGACGCGTTCCAGCGTGAACACCCGAAACTGACGGTGCGCCTGCTGCTTGGCGACCGCATCGCCGACCTGTTCCGGCAACCGGTGGACATCGCCCTGCGCTACGGCGAGCCGGAAGATTCCAGCCTGATCGCCTTGCCCATCGCGCCACACAATCGCCGCGTGTTGTGCGCATCTCCCGATTACCTGGCCCGGCATGGCGAGCCGCGCCAGCTCGAGCAACTGGCCCAGCACAACTGCCTTTTGTACATGCTCGGCAGCCGCGTCCACGACCACTGGAGTTTTCACGATGGCAAGCGCGAAGTCGGCCTGACCGTGAGTGGCGACCGCTTCAGCGATGACGCCGACGTCGTGCGGCTATGGGCTTTGGCCGGTGCCGGTATCGCCTACAAATCCTGGCTCGACGTCGGCGCCGATGTGCTCGCCGGACGCCTCAAAGTGCTGATGCCGGAACTGCTGTGTGAGCGCGCACCGCTGAATCTGTTGTGCGCCCATCGCGCACAATTGAGTAAGCCGGTGAACCTGCTGAGGGAGATGCTCGCCAGCCGATGCGCCGAATTGAGTAGCCAATTTCCCGGTTTCCTCAAAGTTGATCATTAGTCGCAGGCAATTAGAGAAATTTCTGTCAGGAACAATCGCCACCTGCCCAGGCCCAGGCGCAGGACGTCTGGCTTAACCCGCTTATACTAGCGCCCGCCTCATGCCTGCACTGACACCCGGCGCGCAGACCCCGTAACGCGTTGCCGGCTTTTGGTGACGGTTGCTACTTCTGCTGCCAGGTTGTGTGCCGGAGCAGCTGGTGTCGGTGGCATCCCTTGCCACCGATCCCGGGCGATTTTCGCGTGTTGGCCGATGCCCCATAACCGGCCAGGATGTCTCCGAGCGGTAGACGATACGATTCAACAGGGAGTGAACATATGGAACATGCACCGTGCATCAGCCAGATCGCGACATTGCTGGCCGACCCCAAGCGCAGCGCGATGATGTGGGCGTTGATGGATGGCTCGGCGCGGCAAGCCGAAGAGCTGGCGCTGCTGGCCGGGCTCTCGCCGTCGTCGGCCAGTGCGCATCTGGGACGCCTGTCCGCAGGGGGGCTGTTGAACATCGAAATGCGTGGGCGCAAACGCTTCTTTCGCCTGGCGGCACCGGAAATCGGCGCGGCGATCGAAGCACTGGCCAGCGCCACCATTGCCAGCGCGCCACGGCAAATCCCTGATGCGCTGAAACGCACGGCTCCCATGGTCAGACCACAGGCGGCGCCGTCTTCGCTGTTGCGCGCGCGGTTCTGCGACGATCATCTGGGCGGGACTTTGGCGGCCGATCTGTATCAGCGCCTGCTCGATGCCGGCTGGATCGAACAGCTTGAGCAGCGGGTGGTGGTGACGCACAAGGGCTCCACCCGACTGGCCCAGCGCGGAGTGTTCATCCAGGCCCTGGCCCACCGCAACGTGCAGGTCGCCTGCGCCTGCCCGGACTGGAGCGAGCGCCGTCCGCACATGGGCGGCTCACTGGGCGCGGCGCTGTTGCAGTTGTTCATGCAGTCCGGCTGGCTGACCTTGCCCAACGACTCCCGCGCCTTGCAGTTGACCGCCACCGGCCAGCGCGAAATCCATCGCTTTGCCAAGGAAACCGAGCTGGAAACAGCGTTCTAGAGCGTTGCTCGGCGATGAGCTGAAGGCTCACGTCGTCCACGGTTGTGAACAGGTCGCATCCAGTACGACCTCTGTATGACCATCGCGCACACTCGATCCGGGGATTTTCCGGATGGGGGAGCACAACATGAATACACAACGCTTTAGTGCGGCTGAACGCCTGGAACGGCTGCCGCTCAGCGGCTATCACCGCGTCATTTTCATCATCATCGCCTTGGCGTTTTTCTTCGATTCCATGGATCTGGCGATGATGACTTTCCTGCTCGGCTCGATCAAAGCCGAGTTCGGCCTGAGCAGTGCGCAAGCGGGGTTGCTGGCCAGCTCGAGCTTTTTCGGCATGGTGCTCGGCGCGTCGCTGTCGGGAATGCTCGCCGACCGCTTCGGGCGCAAACCGGTGTTTCAGTGGAGCATCGTGCTGTGGGGCGTGGCCAGTTACCTGTGTTCGACGGCGCAGACGGTGGAGACGCTGACGCTGTTTCGCATCCTGCTCGGAATTGGCATGGGCATGGAGTTTCCCATCGCACAGTCGATGCTCTCGGAGCTGATTCCAGCACAACGGCGCGGGCGCTACATCGCCCTGATGGACGGCTTCTGGCCGCTGGGGTTTGTCGCGGCGGGCGTACTCTCGTACTTCCTGCTGCCGCTGATTGGCTGGCGCGATATCTTCCTGGTACTGGCGGTGCCGGCGGTGTTCGTTCTGGCGATCCGCTTTTTCATCCCTGAGTCGCCGCGCTGGCTGGAACAGGCCGGGCGCGACGTCGACGCGGACAAGGTGTTGAACGGTATCGAAGCGCGAGTGCGTGCTTCGCTGGGCGGTGCAGCCTTGCCGGAACCGGTTCGTTCGCCACGCACGGTGACGCCACCGGGTAATTTCTTCTCGGCACTCAAGCAGATCTGGTCGCCGCAATATCGCCAGCGCACGACGATGATCTGGAGTCTGTGGTTCTTCGCATTGTTGGGTTTCTACGGGCTGACTTCCTGGCTCAGCGCATTGCTGCAGCAGTCGGGTTTCGCCGTGACGCAATCGGTGTATTACACGGTGCTGATCTCGCTCGGCGGGATTCCCGGCTTCCTCATGGCGGCGTGGCTGGTCGAGCGTTGGGGGCGCAAACCGGTGTGCATCGTCACCCTGCTGGGCGGCGGGGTGATGGCGTTTCTATACGGGCAGAGCGCGGTGTTCGGCGGTAACGTGGCGCTGCTGATCGGCACCGGATTGTTGATGCAGTTTTTCCTGTTCGGCATGTGGGCGGTGCTCTACACCTACACGCCGGAGCTGTACCCGACGTCCGCACGGGCAACCGGCTCGGGATTCGCCTCGGCCATCGGCCGCGTCGGCTCACTGCTCGGGCCATTGGTGACCGGGCTGGTGTTCCCGATTACCGGGCAGGGCGGGGTGTTCGCGCTGGGCGCGGCGTGCTTCGCGATCGCGGCGGGCGTGGTGTGGCTGTTCGGGATGGAGACGCGGGGCAAGACCCTGGAAGAGCTGACCGAAGCGCAGCCATTCAAATAAACGCAGCACCCTGTGGGAGCGGGCTTGCCCGCGATGGGGCCAGCAAATTCAACATCTATGTTGACTGACAATCCGCTATCGCGGGCAAGCCCGCTCCCACAGGTATTGATGT
>NZ_JH635998.1:1348709-1356072 GCF_000257605.1 Pseudomonas sp. R62 | reverse complement strand
ACACGGTCAGCGGGATCTGCTCGTCGATGATCCGCTGCATCAGGCGCTCGTCTTCGATCGCGCGCACGCCATGGTCGATGCGCTGGATTTTCAGCAGGTCGATGGCTTCCCAGATGTACTCCGGCGGGCCTTCTTCACCAGCGTGGGCGACGGTGAGGAAGCCTTCGTCGCGGGCGCGATCGAAGACGCGTTTGAATTTGCTCGGCGGGTGGCCCATCTCGGAACTGTCGAGCCCGACCGCGACAAACGCATCACGGAACGGCAGCGCCTGATCGAGGGTTTTCTGCGCTTCGTCTTCGCTGAGGTGGCGCAGGAAGCTGAGGATCAAACCGCTGCTGATGCCCAGTTGCGTCTCGCCATCCTTGAGCGCGGCGGCGATGCCGTTGAGCACCACTTCGAACGGGATGCCCCGGTCGGTGTGGGTCTGCGGATCGAAGAACGGTTCGGTGTGGATTACGTTCTGTGCTTTGCAGCGCAGCAGGTAGGCCCAGGTCAGGTCGTAGAAGTCCTGCGAGGTGCGCAGCACATCGGCGCCTTGGTAATACAAGTCGAGAAATTCCTGCAGATTGTTGAAGGCGTAAGCCTTGCGCAGGGTTTCGACGTCGCTCCACGGCAGGGCGATCTTGTTGCGTTCGGCCAGGGCGAACAGCAGTTCAGGCTCCAGCGAACCTTCCAGATGCAGGTGCAGTTCGGCTTTGGGCAAGGCGTTGAGCCAGTCGTACATAGTCTTTTCTCATCAGGTGCAATGCCGGCATTCTACAGAGGCTGGCCGCAACAATTGGCAAAACCTGACCAGGTGATCGATCAAACCGCCTCTTGTTCACGGCGATAGGCGTAGGTATCGGCGAAGCGCGACAGCAGGAATTCGGCACAGGTGGTGGTCGGATATTTCGCCGGATGCTGTGCGTCCTGGCAACCGGGCAGGCATTCGATGCGCGTGTCCGGGTGCGGTTCGGCGAAGAACGGCATCGAATAGCGATCCACGCCCAGCGGGCTGATCACCCGGTGCGGGGTCGAGCGATAACGGTCGTTGCTCCAGCGCGCCATCATGTCGCCGAGGTTGACCACGAACGTGCCGTCAATCGGTGGCGCGTCGATCCATTCACCATTGACGTTCTTCACCTGCAAACCGCCGGCGCTGTCCTGATAGAGCAGGGTGATGCAGCCGTAATCGGTGTGGGCGCCGGCACCTTGTTGCTCGGCGGAGCTGGCGGTGTGACGCGGCGGATAATGGATCATGCGCAACACGCTGACCGGGTCGACAAAGCGCGAATCGAAGAAGTCGCGCTCGATGCCCAGCGCAATGGTCATCGCCCGCAACAGGGTTTGCGCCAGCGCCTGCATGTCGAGGTAATGCTGCTCCATCAGCGTTTCCCAGCCGGGTTGCGCCGGATGCCGATTGGGGCCGCGCAAAGGTTTTTCCGCGAGCACCTCGGGATGTTCGTCCGGCAGATGCAGGCCCATGTCGAAAGTTTCTTTGAGATCGCTGGGTTTGTCCGGGTCCAGTTGCTCTGTGGCAATCGCGCCGTAGCCGCGATGGTGGCGGGTCTGAGTAATGTCGATCTTCAGTTTTTCTGCGGCTGGCAGTGCGAAGAAGCGCTGGGCGTGATCGAGCAGGGCGTCGATGCGCTGCGCTGAGATCGGATGGCCCTTGATGTAGAAAAAGCCCCATTCGCGACAGGCTTGGTCGATTTGTTCGGCCACCGCAGGCCAGGCGTTTTTGTCGTCGCCATAGAGCGGGCTGATATCAATGATCGGAAGCTGATCCATACACAATCCTTGAATACGCTGTGTTGCCAATGTGGGAGCGAGCCTGCTCGCGAAGAGGGAGTGTCAGACAACATTTTTGTTAATGACACACCGCTTTCGCGAGCAGGCTCGCTCCCACAGGGTTCTGTGTGGTGAATCGGGGGACTACTTCGGCATCTCGGCCTTCATGCCCTCAACGTAATAATTCATCGAAGCCAGTTCCGCATTGGTCGCGCTCACGCCCGCGGGGATTTTTTCCACACCGGCCTGATCCTTGATCGGCCCGGTAAACGGCTGCAATGCGCCGCTCTTGATGTCGGCGATCAACTGCTCGGCTTCGGCTTTCACCGGCGCCGGCACCAGATCGCTGATCGGCAGTTCCACCGTGCCTTCCTTCAACCCGCCCCAGTAATCCTGGGATTTCCAGGTGTGATCGATCACGCTCTGCGTCGCCTGAATGTAGTGTGGCGCCCAGTCGTTGACGATCGAGGTCAGCACCGCTTTCGGGCCGAAGTGGGCCATGTCCGAGGCATAGCCCACGGCATACACGCCGCGCCGTTCGGCAGCCTGAATCGGCGCCGGGCTGTCGGTGTGCTGGAACACTACGTCGACGCCCTGATCGATCAGCGCGTTGGCGGCGTCGGCTTCCTTGCCCGGATCGAACCAGGAGTTGACCCACACCACTTTGATTTCGGTGCCAGGGTTGTACTTGTTCAGGGCCAGCTGGATGGCGTTGATGTCGCGGATCACTTCCGGAATCGGGAACGAGGCGACATAGCCGATCTTCTTGGTCTTGGTCATCTTCGCCGCGAGGAAACCGCCGACGTAACGGCCCTCGTAAGTGCGCGCCAGGTAAGTGCCGAGGTTCTTGTCCTGCTTGTAACCGGTGGCGTGTTCGAAAGTGACCTTGGGGAATTGCTTGGCGACTTTCACTGTCGGGTTCATGTAGCCGAAAGACGTGGTGAAGATCAGGTCATATTTGTCCTTGGCCATGTTGCGGATCACCCGCTCGGCGTCGGCGCCCTCGGCGACGTTTTCCACGTAGTTGGTGGTGATCTGCGTGCCGAGTTTTTCCGCCAGGGCCTTGCGCCCCTGTTCGTGCTGATACGTCCAGCCGTGGTCACCGATCGGGCCGATGTAGACGAAACCGACCTTCAGCGGATCGGCAGCGCTGGCGCTCAGGCTGATTCCCAGACCGATGGCGGCGTACAGCAGTTTGTGCAGCGGACGTATTGGCATGAACCCGAACTCCATTTTGTTGTGTGTGCTCAGGGCCAATGCAAATTGCTGACCAAAAGGACAACAAACAAAAAGATCGCAGCCTTCGGCGGCTCCTACATGGGAATGCGGACCTGTAGGAGCTGCCGAAGGCTGCGATCTTTTCAGCGTCGGAACCAACGCAGTGCAAGTCAGCGTGTACGCGCCATGGGTTGGTGCGCAAAGATGTAACGAAACGTTAGCGGCGCGCGGCAGTCAGTAGCTTCATCAGCTCTTTTCGGCAAAAGGCCCGTCATGCTCTCGATCCTCAAACAAGAAAGCTTCCTGCTGCTGGCAGTCCTTGCCGCGTGCGTCGCTTATCCACTGGAACACTGGCTGCTGCACAACGGCCAGATCGTCGCGCTGGGCGGCGGTCTGTTGCTGATCGCCTTTATCGTCGCCGCTTCGATGCGCGTCGCTCATCACGCCGAACTGCTCGCGGAGAAGGTCGGCGACCCCTACGGCACGATGATCCTCACGCTCTCGGCGGTGCTGGTCGAAGTGGTGATCCTGGCGATCATGATGAGCAACGAAGCCTCGGCAACACTGGTGCGCGACACGATTTATTCAGCGGTGATGCTCGACATCAACGGCATCCTCGGCCTCGCCGCACTGATGGGCGGGATCAAACACGGCGAGCAGTCCTACAACGACGATTCAGCGCGCAGCTACAGCGTGATGATTCTCACCGCGATGGGCGTGTCGATGGTGGTGCCGGAGTTCATTCCCGAGGCCAACTGGAAGATCTATTCGGCGTTCACCATCGGCGCGATGATGGTGCTTTACGCGCTGTTCCTGCGCATGCAGGTCGGCCCGCACAGTTACTTTTTCAGCTACAGCTACCCGGACAAACGTCGCAAGAAGGAGCCGGTCGAGCAGGAGCCGAAGCCGGTCAGCCTGGCACTGTCGATCGGCATTCTGGTGTCGGGGGTGGTGATCATCGGCGCACTGGCCGAGGTGATGTCCAAGACCCTCGATCTGGGCCTGGAAGGCACGGGTGCACCGCCAGTGATCACGGCGATTCTGGTGGCAGCGATTTCCGCCGCGCCGGAGATTCTGACTGCACTGCGTGCGGCACTGGCCAATCGCATGCAGTCGGTGGTCAACATCGCGATGGGCGCGTCACTGTCGACGGTGATTCTGACCGTGCCGGTGATGGAAGCGATGGCGCTGTACACCGGCCAGCCGTTTCAAATGGCGATGACCCCGGTACAAACGGTGATGATCTTCATCACCCTGATCGTCAGCGCGATCAACCTCAATGACGGCGAGACCAACGCCATTGAGGGCATGACGCACTTTGTGCTGTTTGCCACATTCATCATGCTGTCGCTACTGGGCCTTTAGGGCTGGCAGATACCCATGTGGGAGCGAGCCTGCTCGCGAAAACGGTGTGTCATCCAACAAACATGTTGTCTGACACTCCTTCTTCGCGAGCAGGCTCGCTCCCACAGTTTTGAACGGCGGTGAGTCAGGTCCCGGCGATCAGTTGGCGAGCGGCTTGACTGTGATCGGCGATCAGACCTTTCAGATCCAGCCCTTCAACCTGACCATCAACCACACGCCACTTGCCGCCAATCATCACCCGATCCGCCCGATCGGCGCCGCACAGCAGCAACGCCGAAATCGGATCATGGCTACCGGAGAAGCGCAGTTCATCGAGCTTGAACAACGCCAGATCCGCCTGTTTGCCCACGGCGATTTCGCCGATGTCGCTGCGACCGAGCAGGCTCGCCGAACCCTTGGTCGCCCAGCCAAGTACTCGCTCCGGGGTGATCTTTTCAGCGCCGTAGCGCAGGCGCTGGATGTACAGCGCCTGACGCGCTTCGAGGATCATGTTCGAGGCATCGTTGGACGCCGAACCGTCGACGCCAAGACCGAAGAGCGCGCCGGCGTCGGTCAGCTCGATGCTCGGGCAGATGCCGGACGCCAGGCGCATGTTCGAGCTTGGGCAGTGGCAGATGCCGGTACCGGCCTGGCCGAGGCGGGCGATTTCGTCGGGGTTGAAATGGATGCCGTGGGCCAGCCAGGTACGCGGGCCGAGCCAGCCGACGCTGTCCAGATAATCGACGGTGCGCAGACCGAAACGTTGCAGGCAGAAGTCTTCTTCATCAAGCGTTTCAGCGAGGTGGGTGTGCAGACGCACATCGAGCTTGTTCGCCAGATCAGCACTGGCCGACATGATTTCCGGAGTGACCGAAAATGGCGAACATGGCGCCAGGGCGATCTGGATCTGCGCGCCGTCGCCACGCTCGTGGTACTCGTGAATCAGCCGCTGGCTGTCGTCGAGAATCACCTGGCCTTCCTGCACCGTTTGTTGTGGAGGCAGACCGCCGTCCTTCTCGCCAAGGCTCATCGAGCCGCGCGTGAGCATGGCGCGCATGCCCAGTTCACGCACCGTTTCGACCTGCACGTCGATGGCGTTTTCCAGACCGTCCGGGAACAGATAGTGATGGTCGGCAGCGGTGGTGCAACCTGAGAGCAGCAATTCGGCCAGCGCCACTTTGGTGGCGAGGGCGAGTTTTTCCGGGGTCAGCCGCGCCCATACCGGGTACAGGGTTTTCAGCCACGGGAACAGCGGCTGATTGACTACCGGCGCCCAGGCGCGGGTCAGGGTTTGATAGAAGTGATGGTGAGTGTTGATCAGGCCCGGCAGGATCACATGCTCGCGGGCATCGAACACTTCATTGCAGGGCGCCGACGGCTGCTGACCGGCAGCGAGGACTTCGACGATGACACCGTCTTGCACGACAAGACCGCCACGGGCATCAAGCTCGTTGGAGGTGAAAATGGCGAGGGGATTTTTTAACCAGGTACGGGTCGCAGGCATTGTGGCCGGCTCCTCTGAAAGTTGGGTTCAGGGTTGCCAGCTCAGTGTTGCCCTGTCTGCTGATCCAGGGTCGCCGCGAAGGACGAGGCGCGCAGTTTCAAACAAATCGCCGCGCCGGGCAAGCGCCACCTGACCATTCACCATCACTCCCTGTGGGAGCGAGCCTGCTCGCGAAAGCGTCATGTCAGTCGATACAGATTTACCTGACAGATCGTATTCGCGAGCAGGCTCGCTCCCACATCGGGATTTTCAGTGCTTACCAGGGAATGGTTTCGCCCTTGTAGTTCACGAAGTGATGCCCGCCCTTGCCGGTGAATGCATTGACCTGATCGATCAGCCCGCGGGTGCTGGTCTCGACATCGAGATCGGCGCCTTCGCCGCCCATGTCGGTCTTCACCCAGCCCGGGTGCAACGACAGTACGGTGAGTTTCTGTTCACCCAGTTGCGTGACAAAACTGTTGGTCATCGAATTCAGCGCCGCTTTGCTCGCCTTGTACAACGCCAGCTCCGGCGCATCGGGCATGGTCACGCTGCCGAGTACCGAACTCATGAACGCCAGCACGCCGCTGCCGTCGCGAATCTGCCCGACGAAACGCTGGGCCAGATTGATCGGTGCCACCGCGTTGGTGAAAAACAGTTGCCCGACCTCGGCCAGTGTCGCGCCGCCCGGCGTCTGCACGTCCGGGCCTTTGACCCCGGCGTTGACGAACAACAGATCGAAGGTTTCGCCCTTGAGTTTCTGGCTCAGAGCGATCACCGCTTGCTGATCGTCCATGTCGAGCTTCTCGATGCGCACGTCACCCAGCGCTTGCAGCGCCTCGGCCTTCTGCGGATTGCGCACCGTCGCGGTCACTTGCCAGCCATCGCCCAGCAGGGTCTTCACCAGACCGAGGCCCAAGCCGCGGGAGGCGCCGATGATCAGTGCGTTTTTTGCCTGAGACATGATGGGTTTCCTTGAAAGTCAGCATTCAGGATTCAATGGACACGCCTGACCGCGCCACAGTTGCAGCGCCTGGCGAAAACAGGCTTTGACCCCGGAGCATACTCCAGGCTTCTTGAGTTTCTCGAGGGTGTTTGATCAGAAACAATCATGAGGCGTGGTTCAAGTGTTGCCTGTGCGGACGCTTTCGCGAGCAGGCTCGCTCCCACGCTTGCCCGCGTTCACTCAGATCCCTTGTGGGAGCGAGCCTGCTCGCGAAGAGGCCCGCTCTGACATCAACTAATGTCCCGATTGCCACGGCTGCCCCAACGAAACCGGCGCATACAACCGAGTGCGCACGGCATCGCGGGACAGCAACACCAGCACCAGAATCGTCGCCACATACGGCAGCATCGCCAGCAGGCTCGAAGGTATCGCCAGTCCCAATCCCTGTGCCACCAAGTGCAGAATGCTGGCGAGGCCGAACAGATACGCCCCTAGCAGCAAGCGCCACACCCGCCAACTGGCAAACACCACCAGTGCCAGAGCGATCCAGCCGCGCCCTGCGGTCATGTTCTCTGCCCACATCGGTGTGTACGCCAGCGACA
>NZ_JH635998.1:1345893-1347709 GCF_000257605.1 Pseudomonas sp. R62 | reverse complement strand
GCGACCAGGGCAAACAGTGACGACAACAACATCCCGGCCAACATCGCCAGCAGCACACCCAGCCACAGGTTGCCGCTGTTCAGCGCGACGATAAAACCGATCACCGCACCGAACAGCATCATGCCTTCCTGGCCAAGGTTGAGGACGCCGCTTTTCTCGCAGATCAACTCACCCAATGCCACCAGCAACAGCGGCGTGCCGCAGCGGACCATCGCGTAGAAAATATTGCTCAACAGATCGATATCCATCACAGCGCTCCGGCGGTTACGGCAGGGGTCGAGGCGCGCCGGGTCCAGCGCAGTTTCAGGCGTGGTCGATAGAGAATCAGCACGTCACAGGCGAGCAGGAAAAACAGCATCATGCCCTGGAACAATTGGGTGATCGCTTGCGGCAGATTGAGCGACATCTGCGCGCTCTCGCCGCCGATGTACAGCAGCGCCATGAGCAGACTGGAGAACAGAATGCCAAGCGGATTCAACCGTCCGAGGAACGCCACGGTGATCGCCGCATAGCCATAGCCCGGCGACACCTGCGGCACCAGTTGGCCGATCGGCCCGGTCACTTCGCAGACCCCGGCGAGCCCGGCCAGACCACCGCTGATCAACAGCGCCAGCCAGATCAGGCGCTTCTCGCGAAAGCCGACAAAACCTGCCGCACGTTTGTCCAACCCGAGCACTTTGATCTGGAAGCCGATAAAGCTTTTCTGCAACAACACCCACACCGCAACCAGCGCGAGCAGGGCGAAATATACCCCGGCATGCACGCGGCCGTCCTCCAGCAGCAGCGGCAAACGACTGGCGTCGCCGAACATCGCCGACTCGGGAAAATTGAAGCCCGCCGGATCCTTCAACGGCCCGTGCACGCAGAACAGCAGCAGGTTCAGCGCGATGTAGTTGAGCATGATGCTGGTGAGGATTTCGTTGGCGTTGAAGCGCGTGCGCAGCCATGCGGTGAGCCCGGCCCATGCGGCGCCCGCCAGCGTGCCGGTCAGCAGAATCAGCGCCAGCGCCCAGCGACTTTGCATGTCGATAACGTTCACTGCCAGAGCACTGCCGGCCAAGGCGCCAAGTAGAAGTTGGCCTTCGGCGCCAATGTTCCAGATCCGCGCCTGATAGGCCACGGCCAGGCCGAGTGCGCAGAGCAGAATCGGCAGCGCCTTGACCAGCAATTCAGATACGCCATACAGATCGCTGACCGGTGCGATCAGCAGTGTGTGCAAGGTTTGCAGTGGGTCGTGGCCCAGCGCGATGAACAACAGCGAGCCGCAGCCGAGGGTCAGGGCCGCCGCCAATAACGGCGAGCACCACAGCATCAGGCGCGATTGCTGGCCACGGGGTTCGAGGGAAAGCAGCATGTTGAAACTCCGTTAAACCGAGGCGGCGCCAGGTGAGTGATCGAACTGGCCGGCCATCCACGCGCCGACATCGCTCAGTTGTGTAAGGCCGGTGTCTTGCAGTGCCGACAGACGCCCGCCGCATAGCGCGCCGAGGCGATCGCTGATCTGGAACAGCTCATCGAGGTCTTCGGAAATCACCAGAATCGCCGCGCCGGCATCGCGCAGGGCAATCAAGGCGCGATGGATGGTGGCGGCGGCACCGACGTCGACGCCCCAGGTCGGGTGCGCGGCGATCAGCAGTTTCGGTTGCTGAAGAATTTCCCGGCCGAGGATGAATTTCTGCAAGTTGCCGCCGGACAGGCTGCGCGCAGCGGCTTGCGTGTCCGGGGTCTTCACGCCGAAACGCTGGATGATCTGCTGCGCGAGGGCTTCGACTTTGCCGCGTTGGATCAACCCGTGGCTGACCAGTCCGTGCTGAAA
>NZ_JH635998.1:1336725-1344942 GCF_000257605.1 Pseudomonas sp. R62 | reverse complement strand
AACTCCGGCACCGCGCCGTGGCCGAGGCGTTCGGCCGGCACGAAGGCCAGACCGAGTTTGCGCCGCGCATCCGGGCGCAGATCGGCAACGTTTCGCTCGGCGAAGCGCAGGGTCGCCGCTTGCGCGCGCGGCAAGGGCTGTTCGCCGCTAAGCAGGGCGAGCAGCTCATCCTGACCATTGCCCGCGACCCCGGCGATGCCGACGATTTCACCGCTGCGCACTTGCAGGTCGATGTCTGTCAGCGAGCAACCGAACGGATCCGGGTTGTGCCAGCTCAAACCCTGCACCTGCAGAAACGCCGCGCCACCGCTGACCTTCGGATACTCGCCAATCAATGCCGCCGCTTCACCGACCATCATTTGCGCCAGTTGCTGGTCCGAACATTCGGCGGGCTCGCAATGCCCGGCAACCCGGCCGCCGCGCAGCACCGTGGCGCTATGGCACAAGGCGCGCACTTCACCGAGCTTGTGGCTGATAAACAGAATGCTGCAGCCCTCATCGGCGAGGCGACGCAAGGTGATGAACAATTCGTCCGCCTCTTGCGGCGTCAGTACTGAGGTCGGCTCATCGAGAATCAGCAGGCGTATGTCCTGCATCAGGCAACGAATGATTTCCACCCGCTGGCGCTCGCCGATCGACAGGCTGTGGACAAGTCGCTCCGGCTCCAGCGCCATGCCGTAACGCCGCGATACTTCGCGAATCTGCGGCTCCAGTTGCTTCGGCGTGCCGGCCGCCGCGCCCATCGCCAGGGCAATGTTCTGCGCCACGCTGAGGGTTTCGAATAGCGAGAAATGCTGGAACACCATGCCAATGCCCAACTGCCGCGCCTGCGCCGGATTGCGTATCTGCACGCGCTGCCCCTGCCAGAGCATTTCACCGCTGTCGCACTGGGTGACCCCGTAAATGATCTTCATCAACGTACTTTTGCCCGCGCCGTTTTCACCGAGCAGGGCATGGATCTCACCCGGCGCGATGCTCAGGTCGATGGCGTCGTTGGCCAGACAACCGGGGTAGCGTTTGCTGATCTGGCGCAGTTGCAGGCGCGGTGGGGAAGGGGCGATGGACATGACAGGCTCGACTGACTTGGAGTTGTGCCTGTGGATAAAGCAATTTCCTGGCCATTGAGTCAGGAACGCTTGCGGAGCCAGTCCGCAAGTGCCGACAGCAGCGCATCGGCGGGTGTTTTGTCTTTCAATCGAGCACCAATTCAGCGCAAAGCCATTGAACAGGCTCCAGTTTTGCCCGCTCGCAGTTGGTTAAAAAACGAGCAACTGCCTGGGAGCCAGACAGATCCAGCAGCTGCGGCGGTCATGAACGGCTTATCCACAGGTTGCTCCACAGTAATTGTGCGCAAGCGCCGAGGGTGGGCATAAGCACTGCGATGCTTTGTTCTAATGGTCATAAACGAAGGTAACTGTTTGTTTTTACGCTGGATTTCCCTTTCGTCGGGTCAATTGAACGAAAATTGAACAAATCGCGCAAAGCCGCATGACAGAAGGGTTACAGCGGTATGTGCTCAGGTTATCCACAGTCGGGTGCACAGCAGGTGTGGGCAAGTCTGTGGAATAAGGAAAACGAGGGATGCCCTAAAAGATCGCAGCCTACCGCTGCAACAAAATCCGCCCACGGCTCAGATCCGCCAACTGACTTTGCAGCATTTCGATCTGCGCTTCTCCTACCGCCAATTTCAACTCAACCCCATTGGCCGTGAAGATTTCCTCCACCACCAATCCACCGAGATCGGCCACGCGCAACTTCACCAGCGCCAACTCGGCAAATCCGCAGGCGCAACTCAGCGACACGCGGCTGATCAGCTCGACTTTCTGCGCCGCTTGCAGGCACTTGTTGGCGCCACCGCCATAGGCCCGGGCCAAACCGCCGGTGCCCAGTTGTATGCCGCCGTACCAGCGAATCACCAGCACCGCGACCTGATCGCAATCCTGAGCTTCTATCGCCGCCAGAATGGGGCGCCCGGCCGTGCCGCCCGGCTCGCCGTCGTCAGTGCTGCGGTATTGCGCGCCGAGTTTCCACGCCCAGCAATTGTGCGTGGCATTCAAATCGCTGTGCTGCTCGAAAAACGCCTGCGCATCGGCAGGGCTGCTGATCGGCGTCGCCAGAGTGATGAAGCGGCTTTTGCGAATCTCTTCGCGGTACTCGCAAAAACCGCTGAGGGTGAAAGGCATAAACGTCTTATAGAGAAGGAGTGAGGCCGCAGCCTTTGAGAATGATGCGGATCAGGTTGTTGCCGGCGTCTTCCATGTCCTGCTTGGTCAACTTGCTGCGCCCGGTGACGCGGCAGATTTGCGTGGCGAAGTCGGCATAATGCTGGGTGCTGCCCCACAGCAGGAAAATCAGGTGCACCGGGTCGACCGGGTCCATTTTGCCCGCATCGATCCACGCCTGAAATACCGCCGCGCGCCCGGTGAACCAGGTGCGGTAATCCTGATTGAAATATTCGCTCAGGCATTCGCCGCCGCTGATCACTTCCATGGCAAAGATTCGCGAAGCCTGTGGCTGGCGCCGGGAGAATTCCATCTTCGCGCGGATGTAGCGGGTCAGCGCTTCGGCCGGGTCGTCCTCGGCAGTGAGGGTGTTGAAGGTGCTGTCCCACAACTCGATGATGTTGCTCAGCACCGCCACATACAAACCGAGCTTGTTGGTGAAGTAGTAATGCAGGTTGGCCTTGGGCAGCCCGGCATTCTGCGCGATGGTGTTCATGCTGGTGCCTTTGAACCCGTGACGGGCGAACTCGTCTTCGGCGGCTTTGAGAATGGTCTCTTCGTTCTTCTGACGAATGCGGCTGGCGGGTTTGCCGCCGTGGGCTGGGACTTCAAAGGTCATAGGCACTTCCGGGATTGTCTGTGGGTGCAACCAGTTGCGTTGATAGCGCACCCACAGGCATCCGACAAGTCCTGGCGCGGAAAAACAGTTACGCCTGTTCGATCTTGTTCAATGACGCGGGGCTTTTTGCTCGGCGGTTTTGCCTTCCGGCAACAACAGACAGAGGACGATTGCCGTCAGCCCGCCGCTGGTGATCGCCGAGTCGAACAGGTTCTGCACCAGTTTCGGCAGCAGGTGCAGCAGGTTCGGTTGCGCGGCGATGCCGAGGCCGACGCCGAACGAAGTGGCGATGATCAACATGCTGCGCCGGTCCAGCGGCGACTGCGCGAGAATGCGCACGCCCGCCGCCGCCACAGCGCCGAACATCACCAGCGTTGCGCCGCCCAGCACCGGTTTCGGAATCTGTTGCAGCACCGCACCGATCATCGGGAACAGGCCGAGGCAGAACAGGATCGCGCCGATGTACAGGCCGACGTAGCGGCTGGCAACGCCGGTCAATTGGATCACGCCGTTGTTCTGCGCGAACGTTGTGTTGGGGAAGGCGCTGAAGGTCGCCGCGATCATGCAGCTCACGCCGTCACCGAGCACGCCACCGCGCAAGCGGCTTATATAAGAAGGGCCGCTGATCGGTTGGCGAGCAAGCATGCAATTGGCGGTGAGGTCGCCGACGGTTTCGATGGTGCTGATCAGGTAAATCAGCGCGACCGGCAGGAAAGCCGTCCAGTCGAAGTTGAATCCGAACTTGAATGGCGTAGGAAAACTCACCAGTGGCAAGTCAGGCAACGGCTGCGGGACCAGTTTCCCGCTGAACCAAGCGGCGAGACTGCCGAGCACCAGCCCGATGATGATCGCCGACAGTCGCACCCACGGCGTATTCGAGCGGTTGAGCAGAATGATCGTCAGCAGCACGAACACGCCCAAGGCCAGATTGCCCGGCGCGCCGAAGTCCGGCGCGTTGAAGCCGCCACCCAGATCGGTGATGCCGACCTTGATCAGGCTGATGCCGATCAGCGTGATGACGATGCCGGTCACCAGCGGTGTGACCACTCGGCGCAACTGACCGATGAAACTGCTCAGCACGATCTGCACGATTGCGCCGAAAAAGCACACGCCGAAAATCATCGCCAGGATATCTTCCGGGCTGCCGCCGCGCTGCTTGACCAGAAACCCGGCCGACAGCACCGCACCGAGAAACGCGAAACTGGTGCCTTGCAGACAGATCATCCCCGCGCCAATGCCGAACGGTCGCCGCGCCTGGATAAAGGTGCCGACGCCCGAGACCATCAGCGCCATGCTGATCAGGTACGGTAGATGCGCGGTCAGCCCGAGCGCGGAACCGATTACCAGTGGCGGGGTGATGATGCCGACGAAACTCGCGAGCACGTGTTGCAGTGCGGCGAGAATGGCGGCGAGTGGTTTGGGGCGGTCGTTGAGGCCGTAGATCAGTTCACTGGACGAGTCGGAATCTGGCTGCATGGCTTTGGCTTCTTGAAGGAGAGTTATCCCTTCTGTGCAAAAACCTGTCCACTTGCTCAGGTTATTTCTGGATTCTGTCGATGAGGCCCAGCCGGGCTGGGCTCTGCGCGCTTATCTATCGCGTCGCGGCCAGACTCTCGAGGAAACTTTCCAGCACCAAATGAGGGCGCCGCCCCTTGCGCGTGACCGATGCCAGACTCAAATCGTAAAAACGCGTGCCGGCCTTGAGCGCACGCAAGCGCCCCTGCTGCACCCAAAGATTGGCGTAGTGATCCGGCAGGTAACCGATGTAGCGCCCGGTCAGAATCAGAAACGCCATGCCCTCACGGTCAGAGGCACTGGCGGTGCAATTGAGCGCCTGATAATGCGCCTGAATCTCCGCCGGCAAACGAAAGGTCGGCGCAATCGCGTCCTGACTGTCGAGGCGTTGATCATCGAGTTGCTTGTCGTCGACATAAAACAGCGGATGACCCACCGCGCAATACAGCAGCGAACGCTCGCTGTATAACGGCTGATATTCCAGTCCTGACAAGGCGCTGGCCTGCGGCACCACGCCAACGTGCAGGCGCCCGTCGAGCACACCTTGCTCGACTTCATTCGGCGCAATCATGCGGATCTGAATCTGCACATCCGGCCCGCGTTCCTTCAATTGCGCGAGGGCGTGGGTGATGCGCATGTGCGGCAGGGTGACCAGATTGTCGGTCAGGCCGATGATCAGCTCGCCGCGCAGGTGTTGGTGCAGACCGTTGACCTCAGTGCGGAAGCTTTCCAGCGCACTCAACAATTGCAGCGCTGATTGATACACCTCACGGCCTTCCTCGGTCAGGGAAAATCCGGCCCGGCCGCGCTGGCACAAGCGCAAGCCGAGGCGCTGTTCCAGATCGCTCATCTGCTGGCTGATCGCCGAGCGCCCGATGCCAAGCACGGTTTCCGCTGCGGAGAAGCCGCCACACTCCACGACACTGCGAAAAATCCGCAGCAGGCGTATATCAAAATCACTGACCTGGGCCAATGGATCGGCGCGGCGGCTGCTCATTTTTTGTTCTCTTTGTTTAGCGATGATCTAACTGAAGGTTAGAAGAGTTGGATTTCACCGACTTTATCGCCGTGGCAATTTAGCTGCAACAACGCTTTCCATCTCCCTGACGCTTATGCCCTGCGAGGTTTTGCCCGATGAACATGCCTGAAAACGCGCCGTCGCCACTGGCCAGCCAACTGAAGCTGGACGCGCACTGGATGCCGTACACCGCCAACCGCAACTTTCAGCGCGACCCGCGTCTGATCGTCGGCGCTGAAGGCAGCTGGCTGTTCGATGACAAGGGCCGCAAGATCTACGACTCGCTGTCCGGTCTGTGGACCTGCGGCGCCGGGCACACCCGCAAGGAAATTCAGGAAGCCGTTGCGAAACAGCTGGGCACTCTCGATTACTCGCCGGGTTTCCAGTACGGCCATCCCTTGTCGTTCCAACTGGCAGAGAAAATCACTGAACTGACCCCGGGCAATCTGAACCACGTGTTCTTCACCGACTCCGGTTCCGAATGCGCCGATACCGCGGTGAAAATGGTCCGTGCTTACTGGCGCCTGAAAGGCCAGGCGACCAAGACCAAGATGATCGGCCGCGCCCGTGGTTACCACGGTGTGAACATCGCCGGCACCAGCCTCGGCGGCGTCAACGGCAACCGCAAGCTGTTCGGTCAGGCGATGATGGATGTCGATCACCTGCCGCACACACTGCTGGCGAGCAACGCGTTTTCCCGTGGCATGCCGGAGCAGGGCGGTATTGCTTTGGCCGATGAGCTGCTCAAGTTGATCGAACTGCACGACGCTTCCAACATCGCTGCGGTGTTCGTTGAACCGATGGCCGGCTCTGCCGGGGTACTGGTTCCGCCGCAGGGTTACCTCAAGCGTCTGCGCGAGATCTGCGATCAGCACAACATCCTGCTGGTGTTCGATGAAGTGATCACCGGTTTCGGCCGCACCGGTTCGATGTTCGGCGCCGAGAGCTTCGGCGTGACCCCGGACCTGATGTGCATCGCCAAGCAAGTCACCAACGGCGCGATCCCGATGGGCGCGGTGATTGCCAGCTCCGAAATCTACCAGACCTTCATGAACCAGCCGACGCCGGAATATGCCGTGGAATTCCCCCACGGCTACACCTATTCGGCGCACCCGGTGGCCTGCGCCGCCGGTCTTGCGGCACTCGATTTGCTGCAAAAGGAAAACCTGGTGCAGAGCGTCGCCGAAGTCGCGCCGCATTTCGAGAACGCGTTGCACGGCCTGAAAGGCTCGAAGAACGTCATCGACATCCGTAACTACGGCCTGGCCGGCGCGATCCAGATTGCCGGGCGTGACGGCGACGCCATCGTGCGTCCGTTCGAAGCGGGCATGGCCCTGTGGAAAGCCGGGTTCTACGTGCGCTTCGGCGGCGACACCCTGCAGTTCGGCCCAACCTTCAACAGCAAGCCGCAAGACCTCGATCGTCTGTTCGACGCGGTCGGCGAAGTGCTGAACAAGCTCGACTGATTTTTCCCTCTATATATGTACAAAAGTGCGGGCGCCTCTCACGGCGCCTGTGGACCAGAATTCAGGAGTGTTCGATGAGTGTTATCCCGCATTTGATCAATGGCGAACTGGTGACCGAAACCGGTCGCGCGGTAGATGTGTTCAACCCGTCCACCGGCCAGGCGATCCATAAACTGCCACTGGCCAGCCAGGCCACCATTCAGAAAGCCATCGATGCCGCCAAGGCTGCGTTTCCGGCCTGGCGCAACACGCCGCCGGCCAAACGCGCCCAAGTGATGTTCCGCTTCAAGCAACTGCTGGAGCAGAACGAGGCGCGCATCTCCCAACTGATCAGCGAAGAGCACGGTAAGACTCTTGAAGACGCTGCCGGTGAATTGAAGCGCGGTATCGAGAACGTCGAGTTCGCCTGCGCCGCCCCGGAAATCCTCAAGGGCGAGTACAGCCGCAACGTCGGCCCCAACATCGATGCCTGGTCGGACTTCCAGCCGTTGGGGATTGTGGCTGGTATCACCCCGTTCAACTTCCCTGCCATGGTGCCGCTGTGGATGTACCCGCTGGCGATCGTCTGCGGCAACTGCTTCATCCTCAAACCATCCGAGCGCGATCCAAGCTCGACGCTGCTGATCGCTCAGTTGCTGCTGGAAGCGGGCTTGCCGAAAGGCGTGATGAGTGTGGTCCATGGTGACAAGACGGCGGTGGACGCGCTGATCGAAGCGCCGGAAGTCAAAGCGCTGAGCTTCGTCGGTTCGACACCGATTGCCGAATACATTTACGCCGAAGGCACCAAGCGCGGCAAACGCGTGCAGGCACTGGGCGGCGCGAAGAACCACGCGGTGCTGATGCCGGATGCCGATCTGGACAATGCGGTGAGTGCACTGATGGGCGCGGCCTACGGTTCCTGCGGCGAACGCTGCATGGCCATCTCGGTGGCCGTGTGTGTTGGCGACCAGGTCGCGGACGCGCTGGTGGCGAAACTGGTTCCACAGATCAAAGCGCTGAAAATCGGCGCGGGTACCTCGTGCGGTCTGGACATGGGGCCGTTGGTTACCGGTCAGGCGCGTGACAAGGTCAGCGGTTATGTGGATGACGGTGTGGCGGCGGGCGCGACCCTGGTGGTCGATGGTCGTGGTTTGAGCGTTGCCGGGCATGAAGAAGGCTTCTTCCTTGGTGGCTGTCTGTTCGACAACGTCACTCCAGAGATGCGCATCTATAAAGAAGAGATCTTCGGGCCGGTGCTGTGCGTGGTGCGGGTGAACAGCCTGGAAGAGGCGATGCAACTGATCAATGATCACGAATACGGCAACGGCACCTGCATCTTCACCCGTGACGGCGAAGCGGCGCGGCTGTTCTGTGACGAGATCGAAGTCGGCATGGTCG
>NZ_JH635998.1:1323156-1330557 GCF_000257605.1 Pseudomonas sp. R62 | reverse complement strand
TGGCAGGCCGAGTTGTGGCGAGCGCTGCTGGATGATGTCGGCGAACAAGGCATGGCGCAGAGCCGTGCCGGCGTCCATCAACGTTTCATGGAGCTCATCAACACCCTTGATGAGGCTCCGGCTTCACTGCCGCCGCGCGTTATCGTCTTTGGCATTTCTTCATTGCCCGCACAAGTTCTTGAAGCGCTCGCCGGTCTGGCGCGCTTCAGTCAGGTTCTGCTTTGCGTACACAACCCCTGTCGCCATCACTGGGCCGATATCGTCGCCGACAAGGATCTGCTGCGACATCAATACAAGCGCCAACAACGCAAAAGCGGGATGCCAGTTGTACTTGATGCCGAGACCCTGCATCAGCACGCACATCCGTTGCTGGCCGCTTGGGGCAAGCAAGGTCGCGACTATATCAACCTGCTCGACAGCTACGACGACCCCAACAGCTACCGCGCAGCCTTTCGTGACGGCCGCATCGACCTGTTCAGCGAAGCCCAGCCCCACAACATGCTTAACCAGCTGCAGGACGACATCCTCGAATTGCGCCCCCTCAACGAGACTCGTGAGCTCTGGCCCGCTGTCGACCTGACGCAGGACCAATCGATCCGGTTTCACATCGCCCACAGTGCCCAGCGCGAAGTCGAAATCCTGCACGATCAACTCCTGGCGCGTTTCAGCGCTGACCCGGCTCTACGCCCACGGGACGTGATCGTGATGGTCCCGGATATCGACAGCTATGCCCCGCATATCCGCGCGGTTTTCGGTCAGCTCGATCGATTTGACCCGCGCTTCATTCCTTTCACTTTGGCGGACCAGGGCCAGCGTGGACGTGATCCGTTGCTAATCGCGGTCGAACATTTGCTCAAATTGCCGGACAGTCGTTTCCCGGTCAGTGAGATCCTCGACCTGCTCGATGTCCCGGCTCTGCGTGCTCGCTTTGGCGTAGAGGAGCGCGACCTGCCAACTTTGCATCGCTGGATCGAAGGCGCCGGCGTGCGTTGGGGCATGAGCGCGGAGCAACGGGCCGGTCTCGGATTGCCGGAGCAACTGGAGCAGAACAGCTGGCATTTCGGCCTGCGCCGAATGCTGCTGGGCTACGCCGTCGGCAGTGCCGACGCATGTGCAGGTATCGAGCCTTACGACGAAATTGGTGGGCTTGATGCTGCCCTGATCGGTCCACTGGTGGCTCTGCTGGATGCCTTGGAAATCGCTCATCGGCAACTCACGCAACCGGCTCAACCGAAAGAGTGGGGGCTGCGTTTGCAGGCGCTGATGCAGGTGTTCTTTCAGGCGAGCAACGAGCACGACGACTACCTGCTGACCCAACTGGAAGAGCTTCGCGAAACCTGGCTGGAGACCTGCGAGGCGGTCGGGCTGACTGACGAACTGCCGCTGACTGTCGTGCGCGAAGCCTGGCTCGCCGGGCTGGATCAGGGCCGTTTGTCGCAACGATTCCTCGCCGGTGCGGTGAATTTCTGCACCTTGATGCCGATGCGCGCCATTCCTTTCAAACTGGTATGTCTGCTGGGCATGAACGACGGCGATTATCCGCGCGCGCAGCCGCCGCTGGACTTCGATCTGATGGGCAGCGATTACCGACCTGGGGATCGCTCACGACGTGAAGACGATCGCTACCTGTTACTCGAAGCGCTGTTGTCCGCACGCTCTCAGCTCTATATCAGTTGGGTCGGTCGCAGCATCCGTGACAACAGCGAACGACCTGCCTCGGTGCTCATCGGCCAGTTGCGCGATCACCTCGCCAGCGGCTGGCGTTCAATCGACCCAAGCCAGGATCTGTTAGACGCGCTGACCGAAGAACATCCCCTGCAACCTTTCAGCGCCCGCTATTTCCACGAAGGCGAGCAACTGTTCAGCTACGCCAGCGAGTGGCAGGTGTTGCATCAAGAGAAAGCGCAGCAAAGTGAAGCACCGTTACTCGCGCCATATGTTCAAGAGGAACCGCTGACGCTGGCATTGCTTCAGGATTTTCTGCGTAATCCGGTTCGGCATTTTTTCACCCAGCGTCTCAAGGTCTATTTCGAGGCCGCGCAAGCGCCGTTGGCCGATGAAGAACCTTTCGTGCTCGACGCGCTGCAGCGCTACACGCTCAGCGACAGCTTGCTGGAAGCCGCACTCAGCCAGCCGGACAATATCGATCAGGCGCTGCAAGCCCGGGCGCTGCGCCTGCAAAACAGTGGTCTGCTGCCTATGGCCGGTTTTGGCGAATGCCTACAGCGTGAACTGATCGAACCGCTACCGGATCTTCTGCAGCGTTATCAACAGTTGCTGACGTTATGGCCGACGCCGTTGACCAGTGCGATCCCGGTCAGTCTCGACCTGCAAGGTTTGCGGCTGGAGGGCTGGCTCGCAAACCTGCATCAACGCGCCGATGGCGGTCTGCTGTCGGTCACGACCATTCCCAACAGCATCGGCTCGATCAAAACTCGCAAGTGGCATCGGCTGACCAAACCGTGGGTCACCCATCTGGTCGCCTGCGCCAGCGAGCATGCGTTGACCACGGCATTGGTCGCCAGTGATGACACATTGTTGCTGGAGCCAATGGAGCGAGACCGAGCGCTGCGTTTGCTCGGTGACCTGCTTCTTGCGTGGCAATCAGGCATGCGCCAACCCTTGCCGATTGCGATAAAAACCGCGTTCGCCTGGTTGTCTCAAACTGACCCGGTCAAAGCCGAAGCCGCTGCACGAAAAGCCTATGAAGGTGACGGCCAGACCAGTGAGGGCGAGCGGCGTGAAAGCCCGGCACTGCTCCGGCAATATCCCGATTTCGATGCACTGTTGGCAGACGAAACCTTCACAGGCTGGTGCGACGCGTTGTACCGCCCATTATTCGAAGCGCCGTGGCGTTCCTTGTCCAGCGAAGGTGCGCGCGCATGAGTACCAAAACACCGTTGGCTCTGGCCTTCCCGTTGCGCGGCAGCCAGTTGATCGAAGCAAGCGCCGGCACCGGTAAAACCTTTACCATCTCGGCACTTTATCTGCGGCTGATTCTCGGTCATGGCGGCGAGAGAAGCGGTTTCGCACGCGAACTGCTGCCGCCGCAGATCCTCGTAGTGACGTTTACCGATGCTGCCACCAAAGAGCTGCGTGAACGCATTCGGACACGCTTGGCTGAGGCCGCGCGATTCTTCCGCGATGAAATCACTGCCCCCGACGGACTGATTGCCGAGTTGCGCGATCAGTTCGATCCGCAACAATGGCCGGGCTGTGCCAACCGCCTCGATATCGCCGCGCAGTGGATGGACGAAGCCGCCGTCTCCACCATTCACAGCTGGTGTCAGCGCATGCTGCGCGAGCATGCGTTCGACAGTGGCAGCCTGTTCACGCAGTCGCTGGAAACCGATCACAGCGATTTGCTCGGCGAGGTGCTGCGCGATTACTGGCGGCTCTTCTGTTACCCGATGCAGGGCGATGCGCTGAACTGGGTGCGCAGTAATTGGGGTGGCCCCGCAGCGTTGTTGCCTCGGGTACGCGGCTTGTTCGCCAGCGAGCGAGACACCGATGAAGGCAAGGTGCCTGCGGAGCTGATCGCCGAATGTTTGCTGGAGCGGCGAGCGGCGTTGGTCGAACTGAAAGCGCCTTGGCGTGATTGGGCAGACGAACTGCTCGCGCTCTGCCATGAAGGCGTCGCCAGCAAAACCGTCGATGGCCGCAAGATGCAGGCGCGTTATTTCGAACCCTGGTTCGAGAAACTCAAGACCTGGGCCGAAGACGAGGCGCTTGAGCAACTGGACATTGGCACCGGCTTCACCCGTCTGACACCCGAAGGTATGGCCGAGGCCTGGAAAGGCCAGGCCCCGAGTCATCCGGGGCTGGACGCCATGTCCGCACTCAAATCGAGCCTCGACGCATTGCCGACGCCCGATGCCGCTGTTCTGCAACACGCTGCCAAGTGGGTCGGTGCACGCTTCGAAGAAGAGAAGCGTCGCCGCGCAGAAATGGGGTTCGACGACATGCTGTTGCGTCTCGATGCCGCGCTGCAATCGGAGGGCGGCGAGCGTCTGGCAACGCTGATCCGCGAGCAGTTCCCGGTCGCGCTGATCGACGAATTCCAAGACACCGATCCGGTGCAATACCGCATCTTCGAAAGCATCTACCGCATCGAAGACAATCACCCTGACACCGGCCTGTTCCTGATCGGCGATCCCAAACAGGCGATCTACGCCTTTCGCGGTGCCGACATCTACACCTACTTGCGCGCACGCCAGGCCACTACCGGCCGCTTGCATACGCTCGGCACCAACTTCCGCTCCAGCCACGGCATGGTCACAGCGGTTAATCACGTATTCGAACGCGCCGAGTCCCGAGAGCAAGGACGCGGCGCGTTTTTGTTTCGCGAGAAAACCGGCGAAAACCCGGTGCCGTTCCTCCCGGTCGAGTCTCAGGGGCGCAAGGAAACGCTGCGGATTGCCGGGCAAGACGTCGCGGCACTGAATGTCTGGCTATTGTCTGGCGATCAGCCGCTGTCCGGCGCGGTCTATCGCCAGCAAATGGCCGCCGCCTGCGCCAGTGAAATCACCGCACTGCTCAATGGCGGGCAAAACGGTAGCGCTGGTTTTGTTCAGGCAGATGACTTCAGAGGTCTGCGTCCTTCTGACATCGCGATCCTCGTCCGCGACGGTAAGGAAGCCCAGGCCGTACGCGCCGAACTCGCCGCCAGAGGGGTGCGCAGTGTTTATCTGTCAGACAAGGATTCGGTGTTCGCCGCGCAAGAGGCGCACGACCTCCTGGCGTGGCTGAAGGCTTGCGCCGAACCCGATGTCGAACGCTCGCTCAAGGCTGCGCTGGCCTGCACCACATTGAACCTGCCGCTGATCGAACTGGAGCGCCTGAACCAGGATGAAATGGTCTGGGAAGCCCGGGTCATGCAGTTCCGCGGCTATCGAGAGCTCTGGCGCAAGCAGGGTGTGTTGCCGATGTTGCGGCGCCTGCTTCACGACTTCCACCTGCCGCAAACCCTGATGCAGCGCAGTGACGGCGAGCGCGTACTGACCAACCTTTTGCACCTCTCGGAGCTGATGCAGCAAGCCGCTGCTGAACTGGACGGCGAGCAAGCATTGATCCGCCATCTGGCCGAGCTGCTGGCATTGTCCGGTCAGGCCGGTGAAGAGCAGATTCTGCGTCTGGAAAGCGACGAGCAACTGGTCAAAGTGGTGACCATTCACAAATCCAAGGGGCTGGAATATCCGCTGGTGTTCCTGCCATTCATTTGCTCGGCGAAACCGGTGGATGGCAGCCGTTTGCCGCTGCATTACCACGACGCTGCGGGCAAGGCGCAGATCAGCCTCAAACCGACTCCCGAGTTGATCGCCCTGGCTGACGATGAGCGTCTGGCCGAAGATCTGCGTCTTCTGTATGTCGCATTAACGCGCGCGCAGCATGCCTGCTGGCTGGGCGTCACCGATCTCAAGCGCGGCAATAACAACAGCTCGGTGTTGCACCTGTCTGCGCTGGGTTACTTACTCGGTGGCGGTGCCGCTTTGGGCGAGTCCAGCGAATTGAATCGCTGGCTGCGCGATCTGCAGCAAGACTGCGCGGCGATTGGCATCGGCGAAATGCCTCAGCCCACTGATGAGCATTACCAGCCGCCGCGCAATGAAGCAGTGCTGCGAGCCACACTACGGCCTAAACGCAAAGCCAGTGAAAACTGGTGGATCGCGTCGTACAGCGCCCTGCGCATCAGCGACATAATGAGCATCGGCAGCGACGAAGCACCGGACAGTCCGCAGGCGCAAAAGCTCTTCGACGACGAGCGCCTCGACCCCGACGCGCCACGAGAAATCATCAGCGGTGGCGCCGATATCCACCGTTTTCCTCGCGGACCGAATCCCGGCACGTTTTTGCATGGCTTGCTCGAATGGGCGGGCGCTGAAGGTTTTGGGGTTACCCGCGCAGCGCTGGAAGATGCGATTGCCCGGCGTTGCAACCTGCGCGGCTGGCAAGGCTGGATTACCACGCTGACTGACTGGCTGCAGCATTTGCTCAAGTCGCCGTTGCCAATCGCGGGCGGGCAACCGCCGGTGGTTCTTGAGCAGTTGAAGCAATACCGCGTCGAGATGGAGTTCTGGTTCGCCAGCCACAAAGTCGACGTGCTCAAGCTCGATGAACAGGTGCGCCAGCACACCCACAATGGCGTTGCCCGGGTGGCGGCGGAGCCGGTACAACTCAACGGCATGTTCAAGGGCTTTATCGACCTGACCTTCGAGCACGCTGGCCGCTATTACGTTGCCGATTACAAATCCAACTGGCTCGGCGTGGATGATCAGGCATACACGGTGCAGGTAATGGAGCAGTCGATCCTCGACAACCGTTATGACCTGCAATACGTGCTGTATCTGCTGGCATTGCATCGCCAGTTGAAGGCACGGCTGGCGGATTACGATTACGACCGTCACATCGGCGGGGCGCTGTATCTGTTTCTGCGCGGTACGCGTGCCGAAAGTCGTGGCGTGTACTTCGTGCGTCCACCACGGGAATTGATCGAACGCCTCGACCGGATGTTCCAGGGCAAACCCGAACCCAAGTCCGAACCCGCCTGGGAACAGGGAGTCCTGCTATGAGCCGCACATTCGCCGATCTGCTGCCGACACCGCTTGAAGCGGACAGCCTGTCGAAACTCTCGCCGCTGACCCGCGCCGATGATTTGCTGTTGTTGCTTAGCCGTTGGGTCGAGCGCGGTTGGCTGCGCGCGCTGGACCGCGCCTTTGTCGCTTTCCTGTATGAACTCGAGCCCGAGACCGACCCGTTGGTGCTGCTGGCGGCGGCGTTGACCAGTCACCAGCTCGGCCATGGTCACGTGTGTCTGGATTTGTTCGAAACCCTCAAGGCGCCGGATTTTGCCCTGTCACTGCCGCCCGAAGGCGATGTGCAGGGCGGTGTGTTGTTGCTGCCTTCGCAATTGCTCGAAACGCTCGATGGAGCCCATTGGTGCAACGTGCTGGCAAGCAGTCCATTGGTGGCCTTGGCTGCTGACCCGAGTGAAACAGCGCAGACACGTCCGTTGGTGCTGTCCTCGAAACGCCTGTACTTGCGCCGCTACTGGACCTACGAACGCCGCATCGATGCAGCGTTGCGCCAACGCTTGATGCAACAGGAGCCGACGCCAGATGACCTGCCGCAGCGCCTCAATGGATTGTTCGGCGGCGCGGAATCCGCAGCTGTCATCGATTGGCAGAAACTCGCCTGTGCTCTCGCTACGCGCAGCGCCTTCAGCATCATCACTGGCGGCCCGGGCACGGGGAAAACCACTACGGTGGTGCGCTTGCTCGCATTGTTGCAGGCACCGGCCGTTGAGGCTGGTCATCCGCTGCGCATTCGTCTGGCCGCACCGACCGGCAAGGCCGCTGCGCGTTTGACCGAGTCGATCAGTCAGCAAGTGCAATCACTGCAAGT
>NZ_JH635998.1:1317457-1320743 GCF_000257605.1 Pseudomonas sp. R62 | reverse complement strand
AGCTGGAAATGCAGATCACCCGCGCCATTCTGGAAAAACCGGTCAGCCTGCCGATCGAACATCAGGACCGCGAAATCGGTCGGGTCCTGCTCATCGGTCACGGCGGCAGCCTGATGCGCTTCCTGCTCAGCGGCCTGGCCGGGATTGTGCTCTGCACCGCGATCAGCGCCTGGGTCGCGCTCTATCTGGCGCGGCGGCAGTTGCGCGCGATCATCGGCCCGTTACACAGCCTCGCCGCCGTCGCCCACGCCGCCCGTAGCGAACGAGCGCTGGATCGGCGCGTGCCGCCGGCGCAAATCGCCGAACTGGATAACCTGGGCAACGACTTCAATGCCTTGCTCGGCGAACTCGAGTCGTGGCAAACCCACCTGCAGAACGAAAACGAAACCCTCGCCCATCAAGCGACCCACGACAGCCTCACCGGGTTGCCCAACCGCGCGTTTTTTGAAGGCCGCTTGATGCGCGCCTTGCGCAACGGCAAAAAACACGATGAGCGGGTCGCCGTGCTGTTTCTCGACAGCGACCGCTTCAAAGGCATCAACGATAACTTCGGCCACGCCTCGGGCGACGCCGTGCTAGTGGCGATCGCCAATCGCGTGCGAGCGCAATTGCGCGAGGATGATCTGGTCGCGCGGCTGGGCGGCGACGAGTTCGCTGTGCTGCTCGCGCCGCTGCACACGGTTGAAGACGCTGAGCACATCGCTGACAAGATTCTCGCCAGCATGGACATGCCGATCACCCTGCCCGGCGACAGCAGTGTGGTGACCTCGCTGAGTATCGGCATCGCCGTTTACCCCGATCATGGCGCCACGCCGGGAGCCTTGCTCAACGCAGCCGACGCGGCGATGTATCAGGCCAAGCGCCTGTCGCGTGGCGCGCAATTCACCGCCGGGTCGGAGCGCCCGGTCGATTCCGTTCACACCAGGAGCTGATGCCCGTGTTCACACTTCCCTTTCGACTGTTTTCCGCATTGTTGCTGATCACCGCGCTGACCCTGAGCGGTTGCCAGACCGCCCCGCAAAAGGGCCTGACACCGGCGCAGGTCGCCGTGCTCAAACAGCAGGGTTTCGAATTGACCGACGACGGTTGGGAATTCGGCCTGTCGGGCAAAGTGTTGTTTGGCAGCGATGTCGAAAGCCTGAACGCAGCCAGCACGGAAATCGTCGAACGCATCGGCAAGGCGCTGCTCGGCGTGGGTATCGAGCGCGTTCGGGTAGATGGCCACACCGATGCGTCGGGCAAGGAAACCTACAATCAGCAACTGTCGCTGCGTCGGGCCAAGAGCGTCGCCAACGTCCTCGGCACGGTCGGCATGAAGCCGGAAAACATCCAGCTGCAAGGCCTGGGCAGCAGCGAACCGGTGGCTTCCAACGACACCGCAGCGGGGCGCACGGAAAATCGCCGGGTGTCGATTGTGGTCAGCGCCGATTAATCGGCAAAGCGCATCTCCCGCGTTTCCCCCATCAACAATGCCTGATTACGCTCAGTCACCTCACGAATGTAATCCCACAACAAGGTAATCCGCTTCAACTTGCGCAAATCCTCCCGGCAGTACATCCAGAACTGCCGGGTGATGTCGATTTCCTCCGGCAGCACCGGCAGCAATCGCGGGTCTTGTGCGGCGAGGAAGCACGGCAGGATCGCCAGCGAGCGGCCCTGCTGCGCGGCGACGTATTGCGCGATCACGCTGGTGCTGCGCAAGTTTGCGCTGGCGCCGGGCAGCACATTGGCCAGGTAAAGCAGCTCCGAGCTGAACGCCAGGTCGTCCACATAACTGATGAATTGATGCTTGCTCAAGTCGGCCGGGCGGCGGATCGGTGGGTGTTTGTCCAGATAGTCCTGGGTTGCGTACAGCTGCAAACGGTAGTCGCAGAGTTTGCAGCAGACGTACGGCCCGTGCTCCGGCCGCTCGAGGGCGATGACGATGTCGGCCTCGCGCTTGGACAGGCTGATGAAGTGCGGCAGCGGCAGGATGTCCACCGAGATTGCCGGGTAGGCGTCGACGAAGTGGCTCAGTTGCGGGGTGATGAAGAAACTACCGAAGCCTTCAGTACAGCCCATGCGCACGTGCCCGGACAGGGCAACGCCCGAACCCGAGACCTGCTCGCAGGCCATGTGCAACGTGCTTTCGATCGACTCGGCATAACCGAGCAAGCGCTGGCCTTCAGTGGTCAGGACGAAACCGCTGGTGCGAGACTTTTCGAACAGCAATGTACCCAGCGCCGCTTCCAGCGAGCTGATCCGTCGCGACACCGTGGTGTAGTCGACAGCCAGGCGTTTGGCGGCGGTACTGGCCTTGCGGGTGCGGGCGACTTCGAGGAAAAACTTCAGATCGTCCCAGTTCAGCGAGCCTAGCGAGGTGATGTTTTTTTGCATGATGGTCGGGCTTATATGTGCGTTCTTATTAGAAGTTTGCACATCTATACTCCAAAAACAGTCCGACAACCAATTCGTGACACACGCCTCATCTCAAGGCGAACCTTTCGCCTTGGCTCCTACGATAAAAACAAGTTCTGGAGACCAGCATGAACGCATCGCTTACGCCCAACGACACCACGCTGCAAAAGGTCAAACTGCTGATCGACGGGGAATGGGTCGAGTCGCAGACCACCGAGTGGCACGACATCGTCAACCCGGCCACCCAGCAAGTGCTGGCCAAGGTTCCGTTCGCCACCGCCGCTGAGGTCGATGCCGCTGTCAGCGCCGCGCAGCGTGCCTTCCAGACCTGGAAGCTGACCCCGATCGGCGCGCGGATGCGCATCATGCTCAAGCTGCAAGCGCTGATCCGCGAGCACTCCAAGCGCATCGCCGTGGTCCTCAGCGCCGAGCAGGGCAAGACCATTGCTGATGCCGAAGGCGATATTTTCCGTGGCCTGGAAGTGGTCGAGCACGCGTGCTCGATCGGCACCCTGCAAATGGGCGAGTTCGCCGAGAACGTCGCCGGCGGCGTCGACACTTACACCCTGCGCCAGCCGATCGGCGTCTGCGCCGGCATCACGCCGTTCAACTTCCCGGCGATGATTCCGCTGTGGATGTTCCCGATGGCGATCGCCTGCGGCAACACCTTCGTGCTCAAGCCGTCGGAACAGGATCCGCTGTCGACCATGCTGCTGGTGGAACTGGCCATTGAGGCTGGCGTTCCGGCGGGCGTACTCAACGTCGTTCACGGCGGCAAGGATGTGGTCGATGGTCTGTGCACGCACAAAGACATCAAAGCCGTGTCTTTCGTCGGTTCGACCGCTGTCGGCACCCACGTTTATGACCTGGCCGGCAAACACGGCAAACG
>NZ_JH635998.1:1308301-1313433 GCF_000257605.1 Pseudomonas sp. R62 | reverse complement strand
AAGAGGCCAGATGCCTCAACGCCGATGTCAGCCTCTTGCACAGGAAGAGGCTGCCTCAGTATATGGCAGATTTTCCCCCAGCCCGGATCAGTGCACAGTACCCCAATGCACACACTGACCGACTTCTACCAGACCCTCGGCCTTACCCTCTCTCTGCTGGTCATCGCCACCTTCCTCCTCGCCGGCACGGTCAAAGGCGTGATCGGCCTCGGCCTGCCCACTGTCGCCATGGGCCTGCTCGGTCTGGCTATGGTGCCGGCGCAGGCAGCCGCGCTGTTGATCATTCCGGCGACCCTGACCAACCTCTGGCAACTGGCCTTCGGTGGCCACCTGAAAAGCTTGATCAAACGCCTCTCGCCGATGCTGCTGATGATCTTCCTCGGCACCGGCATCGGCACCCTGTGGATCGGCATGGCCGGCGGCCATTGGGTGGTGCGCGGACTTGGCGCGGCGTTGTTGCTGTATGCATTGAGCGGACTGTTTCTGCCGACTTTGCACGTCAACCCGCGTCATGAGCGCTGGCTCGGCCCGCTGTGTGGGCTGATCACCGGCGTCATCACCTCCGCCACCGGCGTCTTCGTGATTCCAGCGGTGCCGTACTTGCAAGCGCTGGGGCTGAGCCGCGATGAGCTGGTGCAGGCGCTCGGCCTGTCCTTCACCGTCTCGACCCTGGCGCTGGCCGCTGGGCTGCTCTGGCACGGCGCACTCGGCGGTGGCGAATTGAGCGCCTCGCTGCTGGCGCTGATCCCGGCCATGCTCGGTATGTGGTTTGGCCAATGGTTGCGTCAGCGCATCAGTGCGGCGCTGTTCAAGCGCGTGTTCTTTATCGGACTGGGCGCGCTCGGCGCCCATTTGCTGATCAGCGGCTAGCCGACGATTCGCTGAGCATGTCGATCGCGCGGATATCGAAATCGCGCTCCAGATAGTCCATGCGCCTAGCGAAAAACGCTTTCATGTGCGGCAATGCCGAGTGCTCATCCAGATGCGCCTGGCTGGCCCAGATCTCGTAGAAGATAAACAGCGTCGGATCCTGCTGGTCGCGCAGCATGTGGTACTCGATGCAGCCCGGTTCGGCGCGGCTCGGCTCGACATAGGCGCGGAACAGCGCTTCGAACTCGCTGGCTTTTTCCGGGCGGGTCTTGGCGTGCAGGATGAAACCCTGGCGTTCACTCATCACAACTTCCTCAAAGCAGAAAGCGGCGATGCTACGGCAACAATTGGTGATCGATTCGTGCGTTTTGATCAAATGTATTTTGCGCCGACGTGGCTGTTTCCGCGCGAGATCGATGGTTAATCTGCCGCCATTCCAATTCCTGTTTCAATCCAGCCTTGAAGGCTGCGCCGAGGTTTTTCGATGAAAAAAGTCCTGCTGCTCAATGGCGGTAAAAAATTCGCCCATTCTGATGGCCGCTACAACACCACCCTTCACGAAACCGCGCTGAGCGTGCTCGATCGCGGCGGTGTCGACGTCAAGACCACGTTTATCGACGAGGGCTACGACGTTGCCGAAGAAGTGGCGAAATTCCTCTGGGCCGACGTGATCATTTATCAGATGCCGGGCTGGTGGATGGGCGCGCCGTGGACGGTGAAAAAGTACATCGACGAAGTCTTCACCGAAGGCCACGGCAGCCTCTACGCCAGCGACGGTCGCACCCGTTCCGATGCTTCGCAGAAGTACGGCAGTGGCGGTCTGATTCAGGGCAAGCAATACATGCTGTCGCTGACCTGGAACGCGCCGCAGCAAGCCTTCGATGACCCGACGGATTTCTTCGAAGCCAAAGGCGTGGACGCCGTGTACTTCCCGTTCCACAAGGCCAACGAATTTCTGGGCATGACCGCGCTGCCGACCTTCCTCTGCGTTGACGTAATGAAGCGTCCGAACATCGACAATGATGTAGTGCGCTATGAGCAGCATCTGACTGAGGTGTTTGGCCTCAAGGCTTGATGGGTTTCGGGCTACTATCCGGGTACAGCAAAAGATCGCAGCCTGCGGCAGCTTCTACAGGGGGCATGGCTACAGGCTGCGATCGGCGATTCCAGCGAGGACACCCGTGAAAGCCAGATCCGATGAGTTGCAGATTTTCGTCTGCGTGATCGAGTGCGGTTCGATTTCCGCCGCCGCCGAGCAGGTCGGCCAGACGCCGTCGGCCGTCAGTCGCACGCTGTCGAAGCTCGAAGCCAAGCTCGACACCACGCTGATCAACCGCACCACGCGGCGCATGGACCTGACCGAGGAGGGCAAGTATTTCTTCGAACAGGCCAAGCTGATTCTCGATCAGATGGATCAACTCGAAGAGCGTCTGTCTTCGCGCCAGCAAACTCCCTCCGGCCGCCTGCGCATCAACGCCGCCTCGCCGTTCATGCTCCACGCCATCGTCCCCTACATCGACGAATTCCGGCAGCTGTACCCGGACATCCAACTCGAACTCAACAGCAATGACCTGATCATTGACCTGCTGGAACAAAGCACCGACGTCGCCATCCGCATCGGCACCCTCGCCGACTCGACGCTGCATGCGCGTTCGCTCGGTTGCAGTCCGTTAATGATCGTCGCCAGCCCCGCTTATTTGAAAAAGCACGGCGCGCCACGACAAGTGGCGGATTTGAGCGAACACACGCTGCTCGGCTTCACCCACAACGAAGGCCTCAACCAATGGCCGCTGCGCTATGTGCATGGCGACCGCTGGCCGATCAGCCCGGCAATCAGCGCTTCCAGTGGTGAGACCGTGCGCCATTTGGCGCTGGAGGGGCAGGGCATCGCCTGCCTGTCGCACTTCATGACCATCGACGACATCCGCGCCGGACGCCTGAAAGTCCTGCTCGGCGAATTCAACAGCGGCTACCGCCAGCCGATCAACGCCGTGTACTACCGCAACTCGCAACTGGCGTTACGCATTCAGTGTTTCCTCGACTTTATCCAGGGCAAACTCGCCGCCTACGCCAGCGCCGAATTCAAAGACTGATTCGTGATCCCTGCGCAAGAGTGAATTGGCCTGTGGCGGGTTTTTCGCTGGGGTTCATCGGCCGATACTCGCTGCATCACTTATTCACGCAGGGAGTTACTCCATGAACGTATTCGTCACCGGCGCTGCCGGTTTTATCGGCGGTTCCATCGCCACCGGCCTGGTGCAGGCCGGGCACAACGTCACCGGCCTGGTGCGCAGCGCGGAGCAGGCTGATGAGCTGAAAGCATTGGGCATGAACGCGGTAATCGGCACCCTCGATGACAGCCAATTGCTGGCGCAACAGGCCCGTGCTGCCGATGCCGTCATCAACGCTGCCAGCAGCGACCATCGCGGTGCGGTGGAAGCGTTACTCGACGCTTTGCGCGGCTCGAACAAGGTCTTTCTGCACACCAGCGGATCGAGCATTGTCGGCGATGCCTCCGGCGGCAAATCCAGCGATGACATTTACTACGAGGACAACCTGCCGGAGCCGACTGTCGATAAGGCCGATCGCGTGGCCATCGACAATCTGGTGCTCGCGGCGGCGAAGAATGGCGTGAACTCGGCGGTGATCTGCAACACCCTGATCTACGGCCACAGCCTGGGCGTCAACCGCGACAGCGTGCAATTGCCGCGACTGCTCAAGCAGGCGCGCAAAAACGGCGTCGTTCGCCACGTTGGAACAGGTCAGAACATCTGGTCCAACGTGCACATCGAAGACGTCGTCGCCCTGTATCAGCTGGCGCTGACCAAAAACGTGCCTGGCACTTTCTACTTCGTCGAGAGCGGTGAAGCCTCGTTCATCGACATGACCACCGCCATGGCCGCAGCCCTCAATCTGGGCGAACCGCAAGACTGGCCATTGCAAGACGCCCAAGCCGAATGGGGCTACGAAATGGCCAACTACGGCCTCGGTTCCAACAGCCGCGTACGCGGCAAACACGCCCGGGAACTGCTGGGCTGGACGCCGAAGCGCACCTCGGTGGTGGAATGGATTCGTAACGAAATGGTGTGATGGGTCTTTGAACCCCGTCGGGCTTTGCTATCGATCAAATGAACGGCCGTCTTTGGGTGGCCGTTTGTATTTCTGCCTTTGCGCTCGCATGTCACCCGGCTTAAGGTGCCTTGAATCATCGACAGGTCGGCAGGTTCGGGAATGGTTGATCGTTACGAGGCAGAGGGGGCACAGGGCAGTTTTCAGGCCGGCTCGGATGAGCAGGTACTGAGCAACAAGCTGGGAATCAGTGATCCTGAAGAGATGGATGATGCCGAGCTGACTCTGCTGGAAAAACTTTACCAGCAGGTTCTGATCGAGCGTTTACCGGCACGGTCAATTACTGTTCAGGACTTGAGGGATTGGCATCGGTACTGGCTGGGCAATATCTATCCTTGGGCGGGTGAAATACGGGCGGTCAACCTTGGCAAAGACGGTTTTTTCTTTGCTGCGGCCCCACAGATTCCGCGCTTGTTAGAGGGGTTTGAGAAGGAATGCCTTGCTGAATTCACCCCGTGCAAAGCTGATCTTGATGAGAACCTCATTCACGCCATCGCCGTAACGCATGTGGAATTCATTTTGATTCATCCATTCCGGGAGGGTAATGGACGGTTGTCCAGATTACTTGCAGACGTGATGGCGGTGCAGGCGGGCTATGTTCCGCTGGATTACAGCAGTTGGGAGCGAAACAAAGAGGCTTACTTTGCTGCGATAAATCAAGGCCTCAACTGCAACTACCAGCCAATGGAATATTGGGTCCGGCGAGCACTGTGGGCTTGAGAGAAGCCTACCTGGCCAATGCGAGGTGTTGGAATTTGCCGGATTTGGCCTTGAGCTTGCGTTCGATCATATCGACACTTTGGCCGGTCTCGATCGCTGTGGAGCTGGCGATTGAGCGGATCAGGGCGTCCTGGGTCAATTTTTTTCGGTTGCGACGTACGATGGCCATGGCGTGATCCCGGGTAATTACCTTGAGCGAGTATAGCGCTCGTTCGAAGCGTCGACATACTCGGTTCAAGAGGTCGACAGCGTTCTGCCTGGAAGGGTGCGATCAAAACTGTGGGAGCGAGCCTGCTCGCGAAAGCGGTGGGTCAGTCAATGAAGAGGGTGAATGTGAAGCGGTCTTCGCGAGCAGGCTCGCTCCCACAGAGTTAAGTGGAGATTTGAAATGCCATGAAAATCCCACCCTCCGA
>NZ_JH635998.1:1288444-1305901 GCF_000257605.1 Pseudomonas sp. R62 | reverse complement strand
CCGAACTGGCGCTGGACAGCCCTGAAGACAATCAAGAACGTCTGCGGCGAATCAAACTCGCCCTCGACGAATACCGTGGCGGCGACGACCACCTGCCGCTGGGAGACTGACATGCAGTACGACACCCTGATCCGCAAGGCGCTGGTTATCGACGGCAGCAACACCCCCGGCTATAAGGCAGACGTGGCAATTCTCAATGGCCGCATCGAGCGCATCGGCGATCTGCCCGACGCCCGCGCCAGCGAAGAAATCGACGCCGCCGGCCGGGTGCTGGCGCCGGGTTTCATCGACGTGCACACCCACGACGACACCGTGGTCATCCGCCAACCCGAGATGCTGCCCAAGCTTAGCCAGGGCGTGACCACGGTGATTGTCGGCAACTGCGGCATCAGCGCTTCGCCGGTCACTTTGAAGGGCAATCCGCCGGACCCGATGAACCTGCTCGGCAGCGCAGCGGCGTTCGTTTACCCGCGTTTCAGCGACTACCGCGCCGCCGTCGAAGCGGCCAATACCACGCTGAATGTCGCCGCGCTGGTTGGCCACACGGCGCTGCGCAGCAATCACCTCGACGACTTGTTCCGCACCGCGACCCCCGACGAAATCACCGCCATGCGCGGGCAGTTGCGCGACAGTCTCGAGGCTGGCGCGTTGGGTTTATCCACAGGCCTGGCCTACGCCAGCGCCTTCAACGCCTCGACCGATGAAGTCATGCAACTGACCGAAGAACTGACGGCGTTCGGCGCGGTGTACACCACCCATCTGCGCAGCGAATTCGCCCCGGTGCTGGAGGCGATGGACGAAGCATTTCAGATCGGCCGCCACGCAAAATCGCCGGTGATCATTTCCCACCTCAAATGCGCTGGCGTCGGTAACTGGGGACGCAGTCCGCAATTGCTCGCAGCGCTGGAAGAGGCAGCGAAAACCCATCCGGTCGGTTGCGATTGCTATCCCTATGCGGCGAGTTCCTCGACCCTGGATTTGAAGCAAGTCACCGATGCCCATCGCATCACCATCACCTGGTCGACGCCGCACCCGGAAGTCAGCGGGCGCGACCTGATCGACATTGCTGGCGAATGGAAACTGTCGCTGGAAGAAACCGCGAAACGTCTGCAACCGGCGGGCGCGGTGTACTACGGCATGGACGAGGCCGATGTCAGAAGAATCCTCGCCCATCCGCTTTCGATGGTCGGTTCTGACGGACTGCCCGAAGACCCGTTCCCGCATCCGCGCCTGTGGGGCGCTTTCCCACGTGTGCTGGGCCATTTCAGTCGCGACGTTGGCCTGTTTCCCCTGCACACCGCCGTGCACAAGATGACTGGTCTGTCGGCGGCGCGTTTTGGCTTGCAGGAACGCGGCGAGATTCGTGAAGGGCATTGGGCGGATCTGGTGTTGTTCGATCCGGCGACCGTGCGTGACGTGGCCGATTTCAACGATCCGCAACGGGCGGCGCAGGGGATCGACGGGGTTTGGATCAACGGCGTGTTGAGTTATCGCGATGGACAGGCGAATGGGGCGAGGGCAGGGCGGTTTCTTGCGCGACAGGGCGACCTGCGCGACCACTTTCGTTAAGGATTCGTGGTGTGCGTCACAGTGATGGCACATTGCAATTAAAGAAAGCCATCCACAAGCCGATTTGCTGACATCCTCCCCGTCTACACTGTGGGGCCAATCAGTCAGGGAGCACCCCATGAGCTTCGGCAAAACCACCCCGATCCTGCGGATCTTCGATGAGGCCAAGGCTGTCGAGTTCTACGTCGATTTTCTTGGTTTCAAGATCGACTGGCAGCATCGCTTCGAAGCGAATTTTCCGCTGTATCTGCAGGTGTCACGGGGCGAGTGTGTGCTGCATCTGTCCGAGCATCACGGCGATGCGTGCCCGGGGTCGGCGCTGCGTATCGAGACCGATGAGCTGGAGGCGTTTCAGCAGCAACTGATGGCCAAGGATTACAAGTTCTCGCACCCGCAGATTCAGGCGATGCCGTGGGGGAGTCAGGACATGACGATCGCCGATCCGTTTGGCAATCGGTTGGTGTTTACCAATGCGATCAGTCTTTGAATTTAGCGCCAGAGATCAAAAGCCCCTCACCCTAGCCCTCTCCCGGAGGGAGAGGGGACCGATTGGGGGATGCTCGGGAGTTACGCCGACCTGAATGTTCTGTGCTGAATCCATAATCGAATTGAATGCATGGCGTCGAATCCATAATCGACTCGGTCTTTCAGGTCGACGGACAGCGCAAGACAACCGGGTCGGCTCCCTCTCCCTTGGGAGAGGGCTGGGGTGAGGGGTAACCCCTGACACCCCACAAAAACCAGCCCACACCAAATTCCTCAAAAACCCTCAATCAGTCGGCACCAACCGATCCAGCACCCGATTCACCGCCATCTCCGCGACCATCACAATCTGCGCAATGCCCTGCAACGTCTTGCGCTGCGAGCCGTTCACCAGCCCAGCCTGATCGTTGAGCATCACCGTCGCCGACCCTAGTGTTTCGCAGGCGTCGGCCAATAGCGATTCGTTGTCGGCCTCGGGATTGGCCAGGGACAGCGTGTTGGATTTGTAGGGCTGGGCCATGAATTCAGCGCTGGACGGGCCGAGGTAATGATCGAGGGCGCGGTCGGCGGCTTCGTGGAGTTTCTTTGAGTCGGCGGATTCGTAGGGGGATGCCGAGTCGGTGGGGGGCGGGTTTGGGGTTACTTTGAACATATCCAGATCCTCATTTGGCTGACCACCGCTTTCCTACTAAAGAAAGTGGAGGCAGCTGTGCGCAGGTTAGTAGACCGGGGATCTGGGAAACCGGCGCGCCCGAGAGCGCCCTGCGCACAGCCACCATAAAGCTCAGGCGAGACCTGACTGTCTGATGAACGATGCACCCCAAATACTCCGGGCTACTAAACCCGATCACTGATAGGCAGTGACGCAATCACAGTAGCGATGAGGTCTGGGGCGCACAAGCCGGCGGATTCTGGCGCAGGCGTAGGCAGCGGCGCAAGGAATTGTGGGTGGTTTCGCTGAATGTCTGGCGGCTTTAAACAGTTGTGCCAAGACGTGTTTAATCGGTGTGGCGAATGACGCCTTCGCGAGCAGGCTCGCTCCCACAGGGGATCTGCGGTGAACTCGGAAATGCAGACAACCGAGAACTACTGTGGGAGCGAGCCTGCTCGCGAAGAGGCCATCAGCATCACCGCCGATTCCGCAACCGAAACTCCCCCGGCGGCATCCCGCGCCAGCTCTTGAAGGTGCGATGAAATGAGCGCGGTTCGGTAAAGCCCAGATACTGCGCAATGTCCTGAATCGGCAAAGTGCTGTTGAGCAAGTAGTGCTCCGCCAACTCCTGACGCAGCTCATCAAGAATCTGCTGATACGACGTCCCCGCCTGCTGCAATTGCCGCTGCAACGTGCGCACCGAGACGCTGAGCTGTTCGGCCACTTGCTCCTTGCGCGGCAGGCCCTCCTTGAGCAAACCGCGCAGGATGTTTTTCACCTGCTCCCCGAGTGACGCATCCCCCAGCGTCGCCAGCAAACCCATCGCGTGTTCTTCCAGCGTTCGCAGCAATTGCGCATCGGCCTGGCGCAGTGGCAACTGCAAATACGCCAGCGGCACCACCAGCGCCGAATACGCCTGATCGAACCGCACCGGGCAACCAAAAAACGCCTCATATTCGGCCTGCGTCACCGCATCCGGCCGCGCATGCTCCAGCCATACGCAGGCCGGCGACAGCTGCGTGTCGGCGATCCAGCGCGCGTAGTGCAGCCACGAACCGAGCACGTTTTCCACCAGATGCCGACGAATCCGTGGCCGCTCGTAGCGGCAGGTCCAGATCAGATGCACGTGCTCGCCCAGCACCTCGGCGCGGCTGACGCCCATGTCGCCGACGAGTTTTTCGAACGGCATGATCCGGCTCATCGCATCGCCCAACGTCGCGCAATTCATGGTGATGTAACCGAGCACGCTCCACGAATTGGGCAGGACGAAATTCGCCGCATGCAGCCCGAACAACCCATCGCCCGAGTGCTCGCAGAAATAATCCAGCAAGCGCTCGTGAACCTCACCCGGCAGGCGCAGGGTGTTGTCGCTCAACTGCTGCGCCTGCAACCCGGCCGCCGCCAACGCAGGCTCGATGGCCATGCCCAACTGTTCGGCATGGCGCAGGTATTTGAGCAGCGGCGGAACGGAAGTGAAGCCGAGCGATGGCATGGTCGCGGTCCTTTGATCGACGGCGCGTGAGCGAATGAATGCCGCAAGGTAAGTGGATTGCCCGGCGAAAGTAAATGCCCGGACGTTTGGCGCCATTCGCTACAGGATCTGGCCGGATGCGACCGTGACAGATCTCCAGCGCTGACTAGTATGCAAGCTTGATCCAACGGCAGAAAAAGGACATACGCATGCGACGCTGGAACGGCTGGGGAGAGGCAGGCACGGTGGTCGAACTGCCGGCCCAGGGCACGACATTTCTCCACGAACGCCTGGGCGCTGGCCGCGCATTGCCGGATGCGACGTTGGCAGCGGCGTTGGCGCAAGTGCCGACCTCGCGCCTGGTGCCGCACCGCTTGTACAGCATCGATACTCACGATCGCCTGCTGCACGCGCGCGGCCAGAGCCTGCCGGATTGGTTGGCATTACGCGAAGGCGCACTGGGCACGTATCCCGATGCCGTGGCGTTTCCTGAAACGGCCGAACAGATCCGCCAATTGCTGGCGCTCGCCCATGATCAGGATCTGTGCCTGATTCCCTATGGCGGCGGCACATCGGTGGCCGGGCACATCAATCCGCCGAACTCCACGCGGCCGGTGCTGACGGTGTCGCTGGCGCGGATGAATCGTCTGACCGACCTCGACGAACACAGCCTGTTGGCGACGTTCGGCCCCGGCGCCAGCGGGCCGCAAGTCGAAAGCCAATTGCGCGCGCGCGGCTACACGCTGGGACATTTCCCGCAGTCATGGGAGCTGTCGACGCTGGGCGGTTGGGTGGCCAGCCGTTCCAGTGGTCAGCAGTCGTTGCGCTACGGGCGGATCGAGCAATTGTTCGCGGGCGGCACCCTGGAAACCTTCGCCGGGCCTCTGCAGATTCCGACATTTCCGGCGTCGGCGGCTGGACCGGATCTGCGTGAAGTGGTGCTCGGTTGCGAAGGCCGTTTCGGGATCATTTCCGAAGTCAAGGTGCGGGTCAGCGCGTTGCCGGCGGACGAACGTTTCTACGGTGTGTTCCTGCCCGACTGGCCGCACGCGCTGCAAGCAATCCGGCAACTGGCGCAGGCGCGCGTACCGCTGTCGATGCTGCGCCTGTCCAACGCGGTGGAAACCGAAACGCAACTGGCGCTGGCGGGCCATCCGCAACAGATCGCCTGGCTGGAGAAGTACCTCAAGCTGCGCGGCGCCGGCGACGGCAAATGCCTGCTGACCTTCGGTGTCACCGGCAATCGCCAGCAAAACGCACTGTCGCTGAAACACGCGCGCCAGCATCTGAAAGCCTTCGGCGGCGTGTTCACCGGCACCCTGCTGGGCAAGAAGTGGGCGCAGAACCGCTTCCGCTTTCCCTACCTGCGCGAGAACCTGTGGAACGCCGGCTACGTGGTCGACACCCTCGAAACCGCCACCGACTGGAGCAACGTCGACCACTTGCTCAGCCTGATCGAAAACAGCCTGCGCGACGCTTTGGCCGCCGAGGGCGAGCGCGTGCATGTGTTCACTCATCTCTCGCACGTTTACGGCGAAGGATCGAGCATTTACACCACCTACGTGTTTCGCCCGGCAGCCGACTATGCGGCGACGCTGGCGCGCTGGCGGGTGCTCAAACACGCGGCCAGCCAGACCATCGTCGACAACCACGGCACCATCAGTCATCAGCACGGCGTCGGCAAGGATCACGCGCCGTATCTGCTACGGGAAAAAGGCCCGCTGACGATGCAGACGTTGCAGGCACTGAGTGAACATTTCGACCCGGAGGGGCGCCTCAATCCCGGCACATTATTGCCAGAGTCGCGGCCATGACGGCGAACTGGAACGCGCAATGGCGCGAGCAGACTCTGCCGACGCTGGCGGATGAAACCTGGGACCTGATCGTCATCGGCGGCGGCATCAGCGGCGCCGGAATCGTCCGCGAAGCGGCGCGGCGGGGCTGGCGCTGTCTGCTGCTGGAGCAGCGCGATTTCGCCTGGGGCACCTCCAGCCGATCATCGAAAATGGTCCACGGCGGTTTGCGTTACATCGCCAAGGGCCAGTGGCGCCTGACCCGCGATTCGGTGCGCGAGCGTCAGCGCCTCCTCGACGAGGCGCCGGGGCTGGTCGAGCCGATGAGTTTCATGATGCCGCACTATCGCGGCGGCTTTCCCGGGCCGCGCGTCATGGGCGGCTTGCTCTCGGTGTACGACGCGCTGGCGGGGCGGCGCAACCATGCTTTACATGACGCCCAGCAACTGCGTTTTCTCGCCCCGGGGGTTAAGGAAAACGGCCTGCTCGGCGGCAGCTGTTTTGTCGATGCACTGACTGATGACGCGCGGCTGGTGATGCGCGTACTGCGCGAGGCCCGGGCCGATGGCGCGGTGGTGCTCAATGGTGTGCGGGTCACGCAACTGCTGCGTGAAGGCGGGCGGGTGTGCGGGGTTCAGATCGAAGATGGCGAGAGCGGGGCGACGCTGCAATTGCGCTCCGCTGTGTTGGCCGTGGCCACAGGCGCTTGGGCTGAGCGCTTGCGTCCCGCCGAAGCAGCGAAGCAATTGCGCCCGTTGCGCGGCAGTCATCTGTTGCTGCCGGGCTGGCGTCTGCCGGTGGCGCAGGCGTTCACTTTTCTCCATGCGCGCGATCGGCGCCCGGTGTTTGTCTTTCCCTGGGAAGGCGCGACGGTGGTCGGCACTACGGACCTCGATCACCGCGAAGACCTCGACCACAGCGCGCGCATTTCCAGCGACGAACTCGACTATCTGCTCGCCGCGTGCCAGCAGCAATTTCCCGGCGCCGAAGTGGGCGTCGACGACGTGCTGTCGACCTGGTCAGGCGTGCGTCCGGTGGTCGGCAGCGCGACGGGTGCGCAGCAGGGCAAACCGTCTAACGAAACCCGCGAGCATGTGCTGTGGCAAGAGCCCGGTTGCGTGACTTTGGCCGGCGGCAAACTGACCACATTTCGCCCGCAAGCGATCGAAGTGCTCAAGGCTTGCGCGGGGATGCTCGGGCGCTCTTTTGTCGATGACGGCGCGCCGGTATTCGCCGCTGTGCCGCCGCTGACGATTGCGGGACTGAGCGCCAGTCAATGGCGACGCTTGGCCGGGCGTCACGGTCGAGACCTGCCGAGGCTGGCGAAATTGCTCGGCGAACTCGGTCCGGAAACGGTAGGCGCCAGCGATACGTTGTGGGCCGAACTGGCGTTCGCCTGCGAGGCGGAAATGATTCTGCACCTGGATGATTTGTTGCTGCGCCGCACCCGTTTGGGCCTGTTGCTGCCGCGCGGTGGTGAGGATTATCTGCCTGCAATTCGCACGCTCTGCCAGCCACGATTGGCCTGGGACGATGAGCGCTGGCTAGCGGAAATTCAGCGTTATCGATTGTTGTGGCTGCGCGATCACGGCCTGCCGGAGATCACGCCATGAAATACCTGTTAGCGATCGACAACGGCACCCAGAGCGTGCGCGCGTTGCTCTTCGATCTGCAGGGCAACCTGCTCGGCAAAGGCAAAGTCGACTTGCAGGCGTACTACTCGACGCAACCCGGTTGGGCCGAGCAGGATCCGGAATATTACTGGGCGAAACTCGGCGAGGCCTGCCAGCAACTCTGGCAGCAGACCGGCATCGACCGTGCGCAGATTGCCGGCGTGTCTCTGACCACCCAGCGCGGCACCGTGATCAATGTCGACGCCGAGGGCAAACCGCTGCGCCCGGCGATTGTCTGGCTCGATCAACGTCAGGCTGAGGTCGAGGGCGGCATCAAAGGGCCGTGGGGCTGGCTGTTCAAACTGGTCGGCGCCCAAGCGACGGTGGATTATTTCCGCGCCCAGGCCGAGGCCAACTGGATCGCCCGGCATCAGCCCGAGGTGTGGGCGGCGACCGACAAGTATTTACTGCTTTCAGGCTTCCTCACACATCGCTTGTGCGGGCGCTTCGTCGACTCCATCGGCTGTTGCGTCGGCTATCTGCCCTTCGACTTCAAACGGCTGAAGTGGGCGGCGCCGCGCGACTGGAAATGGCAGGCACTGGCGGTGCGCCCCGAGCAGTTGCCAACCCTGCATAAACCCGGCGAAACCCTCGGCTACATCACGGCCGAAGCCGCCCGGCACACAGGCATTCCCGAAGGCCTGCCGCTGATCGCGGCGGGCGCGGACAAGGCCTGCGAAGTGATCGGCTCCGGCGTGGTCGATGCGCGCACCGTGTGCCTGTCCTACGGCACCACCGCGACCATCACCAGCACCCGCTCGCGCTACCTGGAAATCGTACCGCTGATCCCACCGTACCCCTCGGCCGTGCCCGATCAGTACAACTGCGAAGTAATGATCTATCGCGGCTACTGGATGGTCAGCTGGTTCAAGAACGAATTCGGCCTGCGCGAGATGCAGCAGGCAAAAGAGCAGGGCATCGAGCCGGAGCAACTGTTCGACGCGCTGGTCAACGCGGTGCCGCCGGGTTCGATGGGTCTGATGCTGCAACCGTACTGGTCACCGGGCATCCGCGAACCGGGCGTGGAGGCCAAAGGCGCGATGATCGGCTTCGGCGACGTACACACCCGTGCGCACATCTACCGGGCCATTCTCGAAGGCCTGGCCTTCGCGCTGCGCCAGGGCATGGAGAGCATCGAGCGACGCTCAAAGGTCTCGATCCAGCGCCTGCGCGTCGCCGGCGGCGGCTCACAAAGCGACGCCGCCATGCAACTGACCGCCAACATCTTCGGCCTGCCGGCAGAGCGCCCGCATGTGTATGAAGCGTCCGGGTTGGGGGCGGCGATTTGCTGTGCGGTGGGGTTGGGATTGCATCGGGATTTTCCATCGGCCATTGCGGCGATGACTCGGGTGGGGGCGGTTTTCACACCGCAGCCTGAGGCGCAGAAGGTTTATGAACAGTTGTACAGAGAGGTGTATTTGCGTATGTACCGGCAGCTCAAACCGCTGTACCAAAGCATCCGCAAAATCACCGGGTATCCCGAATAGTCCCGACACCATAGACCCCTGTGGGAGCGAGCCTGCTCGCGAGTGCGCAGTGTCAGTCAATGATGATCTGAATGATCCACCGCTTTCGCGAGCAGGCTGACTCCCACAGGGTTTTGCGGTGTGATCAAAATCCAGCGTGGCACACAAATCCAAAGGTGGGAGCGAGCCTGCTCGCGAAGGCGGAGTGTCAGGCAATGTTGATTTGGCTGATCCACCGCCTTCGCGAGCAAGCTCGCTCCCACAGGGGTATTGCGGTGTGCTCAAATCCTGTGACCCACATAAATCCAAATGTGGGAGCGAGCTTGCTCGCGAATGCGCAGTGTCAGGCAACTTTGATTTGATTGACCCACCGCCTTCGCGGGCAAGCCCGCTCCCACAAGGGATCTGCGGTGTGCTCAAAATCCTGTGACCCACACAAATCCAGATGTGGGAGCGAGCCTGCTCGCGAATGCGGAGTGTCAGGCAAGATGGATTTGACTGACCCACCGCCATCGCGGGCAAGCCCGCTTCCACGGTTATCGAGGTGAACACATCAACAGTGCTCGACCACGAAAACCTGTGGGAGCGGGCTTGCCCGCGATTCGGTTCCAGCCTCAGCGCAAAACCAACGTCATACGCGGAAGTGGCTGACCATCTGCTGCAGCTGACCACCCAACCGCGCGAGCTCAACACTCGACGCTGCCGTCTCATCACTCGCCGCTGCGGTCTGCTCGGACACGTCACGGACGTTGATGATGCTGCGGCTGATCTCTTCGGCCACGGCGCTTTGCTGTTCGGCAGCGGCGGCGATCTGCTGGTTCATCGACTGGATGTTCGACACCGTGCGGGTGATGTTTTCCAGAGAGGCGCCGGCCTTGCGCGTTAGGGCGACGCTGCTGTCGGTCAGCGCGCGGCTGTTGTTCATCACCGCCGAAACCTGCTGGGTGCCGTTCTGCAGACCGGCGACCAGACCTTCGATTTCCTCAGTCGACTTCTGCGTACGCTGAGCCAAACCACGCACCTCATCGGCGACCACGGCAAACCCACGCCCGGCTTCACCGGCACGCGCTGCTTCGATCGCGGCGTTGAGCGCGAGCAGGTTGGTCTGTTCGGCAACAGCCTTGATCACGTCCATCACGCTGCCAATCTTGTCGCTTTCCTGTTGCAGCACGCTCATCGCTTCGGTCGAGCGCACCACTTCGCTGGCCAGACGCTCGATCTGCGCAATCGCTTCATTCACAACCTTGTCGCCTTCACGGGCTTCGCCGTCCGCAGCGGCAGCGGCTTGCGACGCTTCCTCGGCATTGCGCGCAACTTCCTGCACCGTGGCAGTCATTTCGTGCATGGCCGTGGCGACCTGATCGGTCTCGACTTTCTGGCTGTTCACACCGGCGCTGGTCTGCTCGGTCACGGCCGACAACTCTTCAGCGGCGCTGGCGATCTGAGTGACGCCGTCGCGGATGCCACTGATCAAATCACGCAGGGTCACGCCCATGCGCGCAATGCCTTGCTGCAACACGCCGAGTTCATCGCGACGGGTAACGGTGACATTCTGGGTCAGGTCGCCGCTGGCGATGCGCTCGACCACGGCCAGGGTTTCCTGCAACGGACGGGTGATCTGACGGGTGATGATCACTGCTGCAATCACGCCAACCAGCAGCGCCAGCAACGTGCTGATCAACTGGAAGGTGCGCGCCTGAGCGCTTTCAGCATCACGGCGATCAAGCTGGATCTGGTACAGCTGCTCGCTCAGGGCGACGATGGTGGTGCCCTGATCGGTCATTTCCTTACGCGCCTGCACGGCTTCGGTGTTGGCGTTCTTGTACGCCATCAACGCGCCGCGATAGCTGGTCAGCGCGGTTTCCAATTGGCGCAGGGCATCCTGCTGAGTCGCGGCAAATTGCGCATTCAGCGGTTTGAGGCTGGCGATGGCCGCGTCGATCTGGCCGACGGCTTTCTGCTCGGTCTCGGCGTTGCTGGTCGCGGTGTAACCACGCACTTCATAGCGCGCGAGGATGAACGCTTCCTTCGCCGCAGTAACCGCCTGGAACTGCTCGAAACGCTGATCGCTCAACTCCATCTGCTGCACGCGCTGGCTGATCGATTCGATCAGGTTGTAGGCGTTCTGGGCGTTGACGCTCATGGTGTCGCGCGCGCTGTTGCCGGTGCGATAGGCGTTGCGCATTTTGTTCAGCGAGGTCTGGTATTCAGCGATGGTCGCAGCCTGCTGCTTGAGCAGTTTGACGTTCTCCGGACTCTTGAATTTGCTGATCAACGCCTGCTGCTGAGCGGCGAAACTTTCCAGGGTGGTCTGCACATTCTGCGCGGCGGTTTCGTCGCCGTTGGTCAGCATGTATTGCAGGCGCACCACGCGCAGTTTGGTCAGGCCGGCGTTGAGCTGGGTGATGTCGCTCATCCAGTTGCTGCGGTCGATCAGGCCGCCGAGGCTGGTCCAGCCGGTCAGCGCCAGAACGCAGGTCAGGGCCAGCACCAGGCCGAAGCCCAGGCCGAGTTTCATGTTCACGCTGATGTTACCGAACCAGCTATTCATGCAAATCCTCCAGAAACGTTGGGTTTCTTGGTCGTCAGTTAAGCTGGAAGATTGTTGTTCTTTTGAGCCAGCAGGGGTGTTAGCAGGTCTGTATCGGCCGCAAACCCGAGAGCTGAAAGGATTTTTGTCTGACAGATTTCGTGCAACTCAACCCAGGCGCCGCGACCAGCGCTGATCCGGCGCCTCGAACCCCGGATTGACCAGCGCCGTCAGCACATGATCCTGCCAACGCCCGGCAATGTTCAGATACGCCTTCGCGTAGCCCTCACGCTCAAAACCCAAACGCTCAAGCAACCGCGCACTGCGCTCATTGCCGGGAATGTAATTGGCCATGATCCGATGCAGATTCTGCACATCGAACATATAACCAATCCCCGCCTCCAGCCCCTCCTGCATCAAACCCTGCCCCTGATGCGCCTCATCGATGTGATAACCCAAATAACACGCCTGAAACGCCCCACGAATAATCCCGCTGAAATTGCACGCACCAATCATCTGCTGACCGTCCGGCGACAGCAGCGCGAAATGTATCGCCAATCCGGCCTCGAAGGCGCTGGCCTGGATCTCGAGACGACGTCGGATGTTGGCGGTGGAGATATAGTCGGTGGTGCGGATGGGCGACCAGCGGGCGAGGTGACGCTGGTTGCGTAGGTAGAAAGCGCTTTCGAGCTCGGCTTGATCGGGGGAGAGGATCGCCAGCGTCAGGCGCGGGCAGGGCAGGGATAACAGCGGCATCGAGCGCTCCTTGGCGAGGGATCTGCTGGCAGAGTCGCGCATATGGTGGGGAGCGGCAAGATATGGAGAAGCCGAGGCGAAAAAAAGCCCGCTAGGAGCGCGGGCGAACCGTAGTTTCTTGAATGAGCGGGGGGATTTTATCGGTTCGCGGGGTGGGGTGCGGTGAAGAAAAATTCATCGTGCTGGGCGGTGGGCTCGATGTGTTTGTTGACGGGAATATACCAATCACCAGATGCGACGAAGCCCGCATTGGGCGGGCTCTGTCGTTGAGGGTCGATGGGCCTCGAACCGTTGGTTCGGACTCGTAACTGAAGGCCGTCGCCGCCGGTCAATATGTATTCCGAAAGTTATCAGTCAGTGGGCTTGGAATACGCCTTGGAATACATTTCAAAATGGATCTGCATGAAGCGCTGTGGGGCCCAATAGCCCTGAAACCCCCGTATTTACTGGATTTCAGGCACAAAAAAAGACGTCCGTGGACGTCTTTAGATGATGAAGTGGTGGAGCCGGGGGGATTTGAACCCCCGTCCGCCAGTACTCCGCTGTCGGTACTACATGCGTAGCCGTGTCTATTAAGTTAACCCTCAGCGACCCGACGGGCAGGGTGCTTTGGGCGAGTTGTGTAAGTTTTAGCCGCTTCGTCCACAACGTACTGCACGGCGATTCTGTTCTATATGACAATCATTTCGGGTTTACAGACATCCCCTGATGATTGCTGGACCCGAAGGTACCAGGAGCATTGTCAGCTGCAATTAAGCAGCGAGAGCAACACCGTATTGGTCGTCATTGGCAACTATAAGTAGTTGCAACAGTGGATTTACGACTTCTGTTACCAAGTCGGCATGCACCTAGAGTTTCGCAACCGGCGTCGAATCCTAAACGGCCCCGAACTCATTGCCCGGTGAATCTGTTCGGGCAACAAGCGTGCACAGTGTACGTCAAAACGCTTGGCAGGCCAACCCGAAGGTTGGCCTGCGCGACATCAGTTACGCGTCGGGTTACGGATCTGCATCTTGCTGATGATGCCGTTGGTAACCTCGATGCATTCCTTATCGTTGCCGGACGCCTGGGCCGCAGTGGCTTTTTCCTGTGCTTCCTTGATGTTATTCATGGAGCTTTCAGGAAGGGACGGCTGGCTGGTGACGAAGTCTTTGATGCTTTGAAGATTCCCGGCACAAAGGTCTTTGTCGGCCGCGAACACCGGCGAGGCCAGAAGTGCACCAGTGATAAACAATCCAGCAATTGCAGAATGCTTCATGGGTATCTCCTTGAACGATGGGGGCTCGGTGCTGCCGGACGGTCTGGCCGCGATGCCGAGGTCAAGACAAGCGAGGTCAGTATAGGACCTGTCTGGTTGACCGCTTCGCTGCGCAGGAATTCGGTTTTATTTGCAACGAATGTCAAATGGCCAGATCGGTCGACCAGGTGTCGATGCAGCCGACCTGTAAAAGGTCGGCGCATGAATCATTTTTTGGTGTCACCGGTAGCGTTTTGAATGTCCAGCAGGGTTTGCTGGGTTTCAGCGAGGCAGTCGTCAATCTTGCCTTGTGCTTTCAGGGCGCGGGCTTTGCTGACACTGGCCGAGACGCGCGCATTCAGATCCGGTGACGTCTGGTATTGAGTCTTGGCGCTATCGATTCTCTGCAGATTGGCATCGCACAAATCGGCGGGTTTTTCAGCGGCGAACGAAGTGGACGCCATCATCGAGGCAGTGACAAACAGACCTAACATTACAGAGCGGTTCATGTGTATCTCCTTGAACTGAGGGTTCAGACTTCGCTGACCGTTGAACAGGCCCCGAATGGTCCGGGGCATGTGCAGTGGACTACCGCCTCGCTCAAGGGTTCTGATTTTTTCCTCAGCAGGCTTTCGCCCGTGTCACCCGATCCACCAGATAAACCAGCCCGTGGTAGTCGATGCCACCGTGCTGGGTCAGGCCGATTTCGCACGTGCGGCTGGTGGAAATGCCCTCGCTGCAGTGCTGCACGGCATCCTTGAGCGTACGCAGCGAATGGCTGTTCAGCTCCGGTGTGGTGAAGCCTTTGTCGCCGGCAAATCCGCAGCAATGTATGCCTTCAGGAATCACCACGGTGTTGCTGCATTTGCGCGCCAGATCGATCAGCGCCTGGCTTTCGCCCAAGTGCTGAGTGCTGCAGGTCACGTGCACGGCAATCGGCGCTTCCTGGGGTGTGAAGTCCAGACGATCCAGCAGATGCGTACGGATGAAGCGCACCGGATCGTACAGATCCAGTCGTGTTTCGCCGATGTCCTGAACCAGTCGCAACGTACACGGGCTGGTGTCGCAATAGATCGGGTCGAGGCCGCCGCGACTGGCGTGGAGCAGGGCGCTGATCAGTTCCTGGCGTTTGTGCTCGGCCTGTTCGGCGTAGCCTTTGGAGGCGAACGGCTGACCGCAGCAGAGGTTGTCCTGATTGTCGGGAAAGACTACCTGGTAGCCGGCCTTTTCCAGCAGGCTACGGGTTTTGTCGTACAGCGACATTTGTTCTTTGTCACCCGCCGCCGGGCCCATGACCCGCGATACGCAAGCTGCCAGATAAACCACGCGCGGGCGCTCGTCGGCCACGCTCGGGCTGAAGCGAATGGCTTTTTCCGGCTGTGGCATGGCGTTGGTCCACAACGGCACCTGGCCTTTGGACAAGCGCGTCAGCGTCGCCGACAACTTTGCCAGACGCGGTGCGCCGAGCATCATCCGCGCGCCGTTGGCGACGTGCAGGGTGAAGCGCGCGCCTTGCAGGGTCTTGGCGAAATTTCCTTCGATCCAGTCTGCGGTTTTCTGATGCTTGGCGTGTCGGCCACGGAGTTTTTTCACCAGCTCGCCGGTGTTGATGCCTACAGGGCAGCGTTGCGCGCACAGGCCGGTTGCGGCGCAGGTGTCGATGCCTTGGTAGTCGTAGGCTTTTTCCAGTTCGGTGGTGTCGACGCCGGCGCGCTTTTTCGCCTGGATATCGCGCCAGATCACGATGCGCTGGCGCGGGCTCAGGGTCAGGCCTTTCGATGGGCAGACCGGTTCGCAGAAACCGCACTCGATGCACTTGTCCACAATCTCGTCCGCCGCCGGCAGCGGTTTCAGGTGCTTGAGGTGGATCTGCGGATCTTCGCTGAGCACCACGTCCGGATTGAGAATGCCGTTGGGGTCGAGCAGGCGTTTGAGCTGCCACATCAGTTGATAGGCGTCGCTGCCCCATTCCAGCTCAACGAACGGCGCCATGTTGCGGCCGGTGCCGTGTTCGGCCTTCAGCGAGCCGCCGAATTCCACGGCGACCAGTTGCGCGACGTCGTCCATGAACGCTTGGTAGCGTGCGATTTCTTCCGGGCTGTTGAAGCCTTGGGTGAAGACGAAGTGCAGATTGCCTTCCAGTGCGTGTCCGAAAAGGATCGCTTCGTCGTAGGCATGTTTGTCGAACAGCTCGATCAGGCGATTGACGCCGATGGCCAGTTGTTCGACCGGGAAGGTCACGTCTTCGATGATTACTGTGGTGCCGGTTTTGCGCACGGCGCCGACGGCGGGGAAGGTGTCTTTGCGGATGGCCCAGAGGCGGGCGTTTTCCACCGGGTCTTCAGTGAAGTCGACCTGCTTCTCTACGGGGAAATCGCGCAGGGACGCCATGATTTGCGCCAGTTGCTCCCGCAGCAATGTCGACGAAGCGGCGCGGGATTCGATGAGCAGGGCGCAGGCATTTTCCGACAGAAGCTGTACGAAAGCGGGCATGCCTTTTTTGTCCTGCACCGAACGCAGACTGCGTCGGTCGAGCAACTCCACCGCTGATACCGGTTGGCTTTTCAGCACGGTCACCGCGTTGCAGCAGGTCTCGACATCGGGGAACACGATCAGCGCCGAGGCCTTGTTCGGGTGATCGATGACGGTGTCGTAAGTCACCGCGCTGATGAAGCCGAGCGTGCCTTCGGAGCCGACCAGCAGGTGGCTCAGGATATCCACAGGCTCGTCGAAATCCACCAGGGCGTTGAGCGACAGGCCGGTGGTATTTTTCAGACGGTATTTGTGGCGGATTCTTGCGGCCAATTCGGTGTTGGCGCGGGTCTCGCGGCCTAATGTCGCCAAGCGTTCGAGCAGGTCGCCGTGGCTGGAGCGAAATGCCGCGACGCTGGAAGGGTCTTCGCTGTCGAGGCGCGTGCCGTCGGCCAGCACCAAGCGAATCCCGGCCAGGGTGTGATAGGTATTCTGTGCAGTGCCACAGCACATGCCGCTGGCGTTGTTGGCGACGATGCCGCCGATCTTGCAGGCATTGATCGACGCCGGGTCCGGGCCGATCTTGCGTCCGAACGGTGCCAGCCAGGCGTTGGCCTGCGCGCCGATCACTCCCGGTTGCAGGCGGATTTGCGTGCCCTGGCCGCGAATCTCGCGGGCATTCCAGTTATCCCCGAGTACGATCAGCACCGAGTCGCTGATCGCCTGCCCGGACAGGCTGGTGCCGGCAGCGCGGAAGGTAACCGGCACCTTGTCGCGCTGGGCCAGTTGCAGCAGCGCCACGACTTCGTCTTCAGACTCGACGCGGATCACCAGTTTTGGGATCAGTCGATAGAAACTGGCGTCGGTGCCGAAGGCCAAGGTCGACAGCGGATCGTCGAAGCGCCGGTCTGCTGGAATCAGTTGCTCGGCATCACGCAGGAAAGCAGCAGGAAGACTCATTGATCCTCCAGAATCAGCACGACCAGATCTTTCGGGCCATGCGCGCCATACGCCAGCACCTGTTCAATATCGGCGGTTTTCGACGGGCCGGACACCAGCAGCGCGTTGGTCGGCATGCCTTGCGCCCATTCGAATTCCTCTTGCACTTGATAGAAGTTGTCGCGGATTTCGCTGGCCTTGAGCAGGGCGAAATGCACCGGCGGCACCAGGCTCATCAAGCGCGGTTCCTCACGGGTAGGCCAGATGATCAGGCTGCCGGTTGCGGCGATGGCACCGAGGGTGCCAGTGAGGCTGGCCGGGGTGTCGTTGAACAGCTCGGCTTTCCACTCTTCCATTGGCCGGTCGTAGGACTTCAGTTCTGGCAGCTCGCGATTGTTCGCCCAGTGCTGGGTGAT
>NZ_JH635998.1:1274664-1288106 GCF_000257605.1 Pseudomonas sp. R62 | reverse complement strand
ATTGGCCGGTCGTAGGACTTCAGTTCTGGCAGCTCGCGATTGTTCGCCCAGTGCTGGGTGATGCGTTGCCCGTGAGTTGTTGTCGGAGCGATCAGCAGGCTCGGCAACTGGCGGTCACGCAGCAGTTGCGCCAGTAATGCCGGCCACTCGGCGCCCGAGGTCAGGTGGATTTCGGTGTGCACCGCCTCCATCAGTTTGCGCAGTTGCGGGATGCGTTGCTCGGCGCTGTAGGTGTAGGGCTGGGTGACCAGATCGACATCGAAGTTGTCGGCAATTGGCGTGGTGCCGGTCAGACTTTTCCGCAGTTTGCCGAGGATATTTTGCTTGGCGCTCATCGACGCTCTCCCTGTTTGGCCAGATGCTCGCGGGCCATGTCATGCAACGAACGCGCGGCCGGTTTTGGCGCGCTGTGGTTTTGCGTCCATGGGCCGACATTGCTCGGCGTAAGGGCGCGCAGGCGCGTGGCGAAAAAAGCGAACAAGCGGTACAGCGTCGGCGAGCTGTTGAGTCTGGCCCAAGCGTTCCAGATGAAGCGCTCCTTGCGCGAATACTTGCTGCCCTGGCCACGCATCACCTGATTCGGTGCGTCCGGGGCTTTGACGTTTTCCTCGCGCAGACGGCGCAGGATCGCCGGGATCGGAATTTTCACCGGGCAGACTTCACCGCAGGCGCCGCACAGTGAGGACGCGCTCGGGTGGTCCGGAACCTTGGCCAGGCCGACCATGTGCGGGGTGATGATTTTGCCAATCGGCCCCGGGTAGACCTCGCCATAAGTGTGGCCGCCCACTCGGGTGTACACCGGGCAGTGATTCATGCAGGCGCCGCAACGGATGCAGTTCAGGGTCTGGCGCAATTCACTGTCGGCGAAGGCCTGGCTGCGACCGTTGTCGAGCAGCACCAGATGCACTTCCTGCGGGCCGTCGAGTTCATGCTCCTTGCGCGGGCCGGAGATCATGTTGACGTAGGTGGTGATCGGAATGCCCAGCGCCGAGCGCGTCAGCAGTGACAGCAGCGGCACCACGTCGCGCAGGTTTTCCACGACTTTTTCGATGCCGGTGACGGCGATGTGCACCGGGGGAACGGTGGTGGTCATGCGCCCGTTGCCTTCGTTTTCCACCAGCAGCAGGGTGCCGGTTTCGGCGACGGCGAAGTTGACGCCGGAGACGCCGATGTCGGCTTCGAAGAATTTCTGCCGCAGGACCCTGCGACCGATCTGAATGAGTTGGTCAACGTCCTTGGTGTATTCCACGCCAAGTTTGTCGTGGAACAAGGACGCGACCTGACCGGCATTCTTGTGGATCGCCGGCATAATGATGTGTGAAGGCTTCTCGTGGTCGAGCTGGACGATGTACTCCCCCATGTCGGACTCCAGACATTCAATGTCCCGAGCCTCGAGGAAATGGTTCATCTCCATCTCTTCGCTGACCATCGATTTGCCCTTGATCACTTGCCGCGCCTCGTGAGCGCGGATGATCGATAAGACGATGCCATTGGCCTCGTCCACCGTTTCCGCCCAGTGCACTGTCACACCGTTGCGGGTCAGGTTCTGTTCCAGTTGCTCGAGCAGCTCGGGCAACTTGGACAGCGCGCGGGCCTTGATCGAATTGCCCAGTGCGCGCAAGTGTTCTCTTTCGTGGGCATCGCTGAAAGCCGCTGCCCGCTTGGTCATCAGTGAATCCATGGCAGTGCGGAAGTTGTTCCGCAGCTGCTGATCACCCAGGGCATTGTGTGCCCGGGTGCGGAAATCTTCTTCTACGGCGACCGTAGGAATAATCGTCGAGGTGCTCATTGCGCACCTCCGGTTCGCTGCCAGAGGAAGCTCGCCAGATGTTGCCCGCGCAACGCTTGCTGCTGTTTCTCCAAAGCGCCGTTGATGTTCATCAAACAGCCGCAGTCGGCACTCAGTACCTTGTGCGCGCCGGACTCCTTCAGCGCGCGGGTCTTGTCAGCCACCATCGCGCCGGAAATGTCTGGCATACGGACGCTGAATGTCCCACCGAAGCCACAGCATTCGCTTTCGTGGTCGTGATTAACCCGCTCCACGTTGCTCAACTGCGCCAACAACTCGCGGCCGTGCAGGTGGGTGTTCATTTCGCGGCGTGCCGAACACGAGGTGTGCAGCGCGACTTTCACCGGTTCGCCGCTGTCCTTGAGCTGCACCTTGCAGACGAACAGCAGAAACTCGGCCAATTCATAGGTGCGCGCTGCGAGCGCCTGCACCTGTTTCAACGTCTCCGGCTCGTCCTTGAACAAGTCGGCGTAATGCTCGCGCAGCATGCCGGCGCAGGAACCCGACGGCACCACCACCGGATAATCGCCGGCAAACAACGCCAGTTGCGAGCGCGCTACCGTCCGCGCCTGCTCGGTGTAGCCTGAGGTGTAGGCCGGTTGGCCGCAGCAGCTCTGCCCTTGCGGATACTCGACCCGAATCCCTTCGCGCTCCAGCAGATGGATCGCGTCCATCCCGGCTTCGGGGTAGAACAGGTCGACCACACACGTGCCGAACAGGTAGACCCGCGACGGTTTCTCGCTGGGGTATTGCCGAGGTTCGGGCAGTGGCGGTGCCACGCGGGTCGCGTTCGGCACAGCGTTGTAAAAAAGCTCGCTCATCAGGCGTGTCTCCGGGTGGGCCCGGTTATCCGTCTGCTGCGGCTGCCGAATATAAAGCGCATTGCTTTCAGCAGCCTTACAGACCCGGTGGTGAATTGCTGACGCCGGATCACGGGCCGGCGTCGGTTATTTCCGTCTTTCTTGTAGGTTTAGTGCACCAGCATGCCGGTGAACCAGTAGGCCTGAGCCAGGGTGATCAAACCGACAATCGTTGCAAAGAATAGGCTGTGCTTGAGGGTGAAGCGGAACAGATCCGATTCCTTGCCGACCAGACCGGTCGCGGCGCAGGCCACGGCGATCGATTGCGGCGAGATCATCTTGCCGGTCACGCCGCCACTGGTATTGGCCGCCACCAGCAAGGTGTCATTGACGCCGATCTGGTGGGCGGTGGTCGCTTGCAACGAACTGAACAGCGCGTTCGACGACGTATCTGAACCGGTGAGGAACACGCCCAGCCAACCGAGGAACGGCGAGAAGAACGGGAACGCGGCGCCAGTACCCGCCAGCACCAGGGCCATGGTCGACGACATGCCGGAGTAGTTGGTGACAAAGGCGAACGCCAGCACCATGCCGATCGACAGGATTGGCCAGCGCAGTTCGTAGAAGGTCTCTTTCAAAGTGGTCAGACCAGTTTTGAAATTGATCTTCAGTACCAGCATCGAAATCAGCGCGGAGAAGAAAATCGCCGTTCCGGTGGCGGAAATCGGGTCGAGTTTGAACACCGCTGGAATCGCGGTCGGGTTGGCCACGATCGGCGCAGTCTTGATCACCAGTTGATCAAGGTGCGGAATCGCGAAGTTGAACACCCAGCTGTACATCGAGCCGCCGGCAGCGAACATGGCTTTGAAAGGCTTCAGCGTCCAGATCGTCACCAGCACAGTGAGGATCAGGAACGGCGACCACGCCTTGAAAATTTCCCCGAGGCTGTAGGGCGAAGCGACGGTGGTGCGCTTCTGGCCGAAACCGCCGACGCTGGCGCTGACCACTGAAGCGGACACGGCGCCAACGATGTGCTGGCCGGCGGCGCGACGTGGTTGCCAGACCTTGAGGAACAGGGTCAGGGAAATCAGGCTGGCCAGTGCCGAGGTGATGTCCGGCAGTTCCGGGCCGATGAAGTTGGAAGTGAAGTATTGGGTGATGGCGAAACTCAAGCCTGCCACCAGCGCGGCCGGCCAGGTTTCGCGCACACCGCGCAGGCCGTCCATCATGAACACCAGCCAGAACGGCACGAACAGCGACAGCAGTGGCAGCTGGCGACCGGTCATGGCGCCGATCTTGAAGGCGTCGATGCCAGTGACCTGGCCCGCCACGATGATCGGAATCCCCAGCGCGCCGAACGCCACCGGAGCGGTGTTGGCGATCAGGCACAGGCCGGCGGCGTACAGCGGGTTGAAGCCCAGTCCTACAAGGAGTGCGGCAGTAATCGCGACCGGCGCGCCGAAACCGGCGGCACCTTCCAGAAATGCGCCGAAGCAGAAACCGATCAGCAACACCTGCAAGCGCTGGTCATCGGTAATCGACAGAACCGAGCTGCGGATGACTTCGAACTGACCGCTCTTCACCGTCAGCTTGTAGAGGAACACCGCCGCGACAATGATCCAGGCAATCGGCCACAGACCATAAGCGAAACCATAACCAGCGGCGGCGAACGCCATGTCCACTGGCATCTGGAAGGCGAATATCGCTACGGCAATCGAAAGTGCGAGGGTGATGCTGCCGGCCACATGGCCTTTGAGGCGGAACACCGCCAGGGCGAGAAAGAAGAACACGATGGGAATGACGGCCGCGAGAGCGGAGACGCCAAGACTGCCGAGCGGACTGTAGAGCTGTTGCCAGGTTTGCATGGTGGGGTGGCCCCTAATTGTTGTTGGTCAGGCACTGTGAGCGATCTTGGGTAATTGGTAAGACCAATTTACAAGCGCTGTTGGCTAGGGTAAAAGCCTTGGTGGCGGTGTGTCAATTTGCCGCTCTGAAACTTTCGTCGAAGATGCGGTGCAGAGCGCAACTGATCCGCTTTGGCGAAGTGGTGTCTGGCAGGTGTCGGCGGCGCGCGGATAGGCCAGAATAGACACCCCGGCGAGCGGTCGGGATCGTGGAGAAATGAGTTATGGGCTTTGATCAGATACGTCAGCGCCGTTTGTCTGACGATATTGTCGAGCGCCTCGAGGGGATGATCCTTGAGGGCACGCTGAAGTCGGGCGAGCGGCTGCCGGCCGAGCGCACGCTGGCCGAACAATTTGGCGTATCACGCCCGTCGTTGCGCGAGGCGATTCAGAAACTGGCGGCCAAAGGCTTGCTGGTCAGTCGCCAGGGCGGCGGCAATTATGTGGTGGAAGGCCTGGGGTCGACGTTCAGCGATCCACTGCTGCAATTGCTTGAAAGCAATCCCGAAGCGCAACGTGATTTGCTCGAATTCCGCCACACCCTGGAGGCATCGTGCGCCTACTACGCCGCATTGCGCGCGACTGATGTTGATCGTGAACGCCTGACTGCTGCCTTCGAAGAGCTGCAGGATTGCTACTCGCGTCACGAAGAAGTCAGCCGGGCGGAAGAGGGCGCGGCGGATGCGAAGTTTCATCTGGCGATTGCCGAGGCCAGTCACAATGCGGTGTTGCTGCATACGATTCGCGGCTTGTTCGATCTGCTCAAGCGCAACGTTGTGACCAACATCGGCGGCATGTACAAACAGCGTACGGAAACCCGCGACATGCTGATCTCGCAGCATCGGGAATTGTATCTGGCGATTATCGAAGGGCGTGCCGAGCAGGCGCGAGAAGTGTCCAGCCGCCATATTCTGTATGTGCAGGAAGTGCTGGAAGAGGTGCGTCAGGAGGTACAGCGCATGGCTCGGGCGGAGCGGCGCAAGGGGATGTAGTCAGTTAGTTCTGCAAACGATCGTTCCCACGCTCTGCGTGGGAATACAGCAATGGACGCTCTGCGTCCGCGTTGTGACGCGGAGCGTCACGGGATGCATTCCCACGCAGAGCGTGGGAACGATCAGGGTGGAAAACTAATCTTCCTTGCCCTTGTTGCGCACCGCACGCTGCAATTCACGCCCGGCATCGCGCTCGCGCTCGGTGTCGCGCTTGTCGTATTCCTTCTTGCCCTTGCCCAGAGCGATTTCGCACTTGACCATGTGCTTGCTCCAGTACCAGGACAGGCAGACGCAGGCGTAACCCTTTTGCTGCACGGCGGCGGCAAGCTTGTCCAGCTCGCGGCGGTTGAGCAGCAGTTTGCGTGTGCGCACCGGGTCGGCGATGACGTGGGTGCTTGCGGTCATCAACGGCGTGATGTGGCTGCCGAGCAACCATGCTTCGCCGTCCTTGAGCAGCACGTAGCTGTCGACCAGCTGCAACTTGCTCGCCCGCAGACTTTTTACTTCCCAGCCGGCCAGGACCAGACCAGCCTCGAACTTGTGCTCGATGAAGTAATCGTGTCGCGCCTTTTTATTCTGCGCGATGGTCCCTGTTGGGTGTTTCTTCTGTTTAGCCATAGGGGCGGCATTATATGGAGTTGTTCGGCTGTCGGCTACGGTGTTGCTGCGTGCTTGAGCAGGTTGAGTGAATCCCGGACAATGCGGCCTCTTTTTCTAACGCTTGGGCGTGATAAACGATGTCGACAGACAAGGTTTCTGTCCACGGCAGTTGGGCTAGCCGCTGGGTATTCATACTCGCCGCGACCGGTTCGGCCGTGGGACTGGGTAGTATCTGGAAGTTCCCCTACATGGTCGGGGTCTACGGCGGCGGTGCCTTTGTGCTGATGTTCCTGGCGTGCATCGCGCTTATCGGTGTCCCGGTCATGCTCGCGGAAACCCTGATCGGCCGGCGCGCCCGGCAAAGTCCGGCGAATGCCCTGAAGGTGTTGGCACTGGAAGCCGGGCACTCGGCGAAATGGTCGTGGGGCGCGTTTGCCGGGATGATCACGGCCCTGCTGATTCTTTCTTTCTACAGTGTGGTCGGCGGCTGGTCGCTGGATTACATCGTCGACATGGGCCGTGGCGATTTCCAGGGCGCGACGGCCGATCAGGTCGGCGCCTATTTCGGCAATGTCATCTCCAATCCATGGCGCCTGACACTTTGGCACACGATTTTCATGCTGCTGTCGGCCTTCGTGATCGCCAAAGGCGTGGTCGCCGGGCTTGAACGCAGCCTGCGAATCATGATGCCGCTGCTGTTCGTGATGATTCTGGTGCTGCTGGGCTACAGCATGACCACCGGGCATTTCATGGAAGGCGTGCATTTCATGTTCGACTTCCACCCGGAAAAAGTCCTCGACGGCCTGCTGCCAGCGATGGGGCACGCGTTCTTTTCGCTGAGCGTCGGCGTCGGCTCCATCATGATCTACGGCGCCTACATGCCGAAGAACACCTCGCTGTCGGGCACGGTGGTCGGCGTTGCGCTGCTGGATACTTTCGTATCGCTGGTGGCCGGTCTGGCGCTGTTTCCAATTGTATTTGCTGCCGGCCTGAACCCAAGCGAAGGCCCGGGGCTGATGTTCGTCAGCCTGCCGTTTGCTTTTGGTAACGTCTTTTTCGGCCAGTTGATGGGCGTGGTGTTCTTTGTGCTGGTCGCGGTGGCTGCCTGGAGTTCGGCTATTTCGCTACTCGAACCGATGGTGGCTTACCTGGTTGAACGCACTAAAATCAGCCGCATCTGGGTGACGTTCTGGCTGGCGTTCACCTGCTGGTTCGTTGGTCTGGGCACGGTGTTTTCTTTCAATATCTGGAAGGAAGCCAAGTTTTTCGTGAACGAAGGCGGGGCGTTCAGCCTCTATCAATGGGGTGCGCAGAGCGGTCTCGACTTCTTCGGCGTGATCGATTTCTTCACCTCGCGGATCATGTTGCCCCTTGGTGGCTTGTGTTTCGTGCTGTTCGCGGGATGGGTAATGGGGCGTGAAGCGGTGCGGGATGAATTGTCCATCCGTAACCCGGTTCTATTTGCCCTGTCCCTGTTCTTGATGCGCTACGTGGCGCCTATCGGCATTCTTGTAGTCTTTGCCGCTCAGCTCTGGAAGTAACGCTTACATGACGACACATATCCAACGATCCGCGCTCCTGCCGTACCCGGCGCAGTTTCTCTACGACCTGGTCAACGACGTCGCGCGGTACCCGGAGTTTCTGCCGTGGTGCTCGGAGGCTGAAGTGCTGGAAAGCTCCCCGGAACACATGCGCGCCAGTGTCGGCGTAGCGAAGGGCGGCCTCAGTCAGCATTTCGTCACGCGCAATACGCTGGTGCCGGGGCAGTCGATCGAGATGAATCTCGAAGAAGGCCCGTTCACTCAGTTGCACGGCATCTGGGTATTCAAGGCGCTGAACGAAAAGGCCTGCAAGATCAGTCTGGATCTGTCGTTCGATTATGCCGGGCCGTTGGTGCGCGCTACGTTGGGCCCGCTGTTCAATCAGGCGGCTAACCAGCTGGTGGATGCTTTCTGCCAGCGCGCCAAGCAGATGCATGGTTAAGCCGGTGATCGAGATAGAAGTCGTGTACGCGGCGGTTGATCGGCAGGTTCTGCGTGCGATCAGCGTCGCTGAAGGCGTCAGCGTCCGGGCGGCGGTGCACGCATCGGGCATCGCGGCCGAGTTTCCTGAGCTGAATCTGGCGCAGTGCCCGCTGGGGATTTTTGGCAAGGTCGTGGCTGACGCGGATTCTCGCCCTGTTCAGGCGGGCGACCGGATCGAAATTTATCGACCGCTGCTGGCTGATCCCAAAGAAGTTCGACGCTTGCGCGCGGCCAAGGCTGCCGAGGCCAAAGCACGCAATTCTTGATCAGACCAAACGGCAGGCAATAAAAAACCCGGAATGTCCGGGTTTTTTATTGTCTCGCCTATTACTGCGGCGAGGTGTCCAGCGGCTCTGGTGTCGGAACCGGTACGGTTTCCACACCATCGACGTCCTTCTGGATCTGATCCAGCAAGGAGCCTGGTTTGGCTGGTTTTTCAGCTTCTGGCTTGTCGGCGTTTTCAGCCGGCGCGGTCACGGTCGTGCCGCTGTCCTTGCCGAGAATGGCTTCATCACGACTCACGCCGGGCATGAAGTCACCGGACAGGCTGACAAGCTGGTCGTTGGAATTGAAGATAACGCTGATTCGTTCCTGCTGGCGTTCACCGCCACCCGGTTGCAGGCTGTACAGATAATCCCAGCGATCGGCATGGAACGTGTCGGCAAGCAGAGGGTTGCCCATGATAAACCGTACTTGCGGCCGGGTCATTCCCGGGCGTAACTGGTCTATCATGTCCTGCGTGACGACATTGCCCTGCTGGATGTCGATTTTGTAAACCCCGGGGAATGAACAACCGGCGAGTGCGAGCAGTCCCACAAAGGTGAAACTGGTTAGCAAGAGCTTGGTGTTTTGCATCGGTGGGCGACTTCCACTATCTTGGCTGGGACAACGTAAACGCCGATCATACCCGCATTAAGAGAAGCTGCGAAGCAGCATCGCGAGAAAGCTGACCATGGTTGAAAATAGCGAACTACGCAAAGCCGGCCTCAAAGTGACCCTGCCACGGGTCAAGATCCTGCAAATGCTCGACTCTACCGAGCAGCGTCACATGAGTGCCGAGGACGTCTACAAGGCGTTGATGGAAGCTGGTGAGGACGTCGGTCTGGCCACGGTTTACCGTGTACTGACCCAGTTCGAAGCGGCCGGCCTCGTGGTCCGCCACAACTTCGACGGCGGCCACGCGGTCTTCGAACTGGCTGACGGTGGCCACCACGACCATATGGTCAACGTGGAATCGGGTGAAGTGATCGAATTCTTCGACGAAGAAATCGAAAAACTTCAGAAATCGATCGTCGAGAAGCATGGCTTCGAGATGGTTGATCACAACCTGGTGCTGTACGTACGCAAGAAAAAGTAAGCATGTCGCGCGAATTTCACATTCGCGAAACGAACGAAGGCGACCTAAGGGTCGCCTTCGTGCTTTCTGCTATTTGTTACGCCTTGGCGGTCACCACCATTTTTTTCGCGTGAGCCAGGGATTCCTTGGTCAGATCGATACCGCCGAGCATGCGCGCGACTTCTTCGATGCGCTCGTTCTTTGTGAGCTTGGCGACGGCGGTGTGAGTCGCCTTCTCGTCGCGGACCTTGTGCACGAACAGATGCTGATGCCCTTGCGCCGCCACTTGCGGCAAATGCGTCACGGTCAGGACCTGGCCGCGATCACCGAGACGGCGCAGTAACTGGCCGACAATCTCGGCAGTCGGGCCGCCAATACCTACGTCCACTTCGTCGAACACCAGGGTCGGCACGCGGGAGGTCTGGGCGGTAATGACCTGAATCGCCAGACTGATCCGCGACAGCTCACCACCGGAGGCAACTTTTGCCAGCGCCTTGAGCGGTTGACCGGGGTTGGCGCTGACCAGCAGTTCGACCTGTTCCAGACCATTCGGCAGCAACTCGTCGCTGCTGTTGGCTTTCAGTTCGATGGTGAATCGGCCGCCAGGCATGCCCAGGCGCTGGATTTCCTGCTCCACCGCACTGGCGAGGCTGCCGGCCGCCTGATGACGAAGGTCGCTCAGCTCGCGCGCTTTCTCCTGATAGTGGCGGGCATAGGACGCCAGTTCTTCGCCCAGGCGCTCGATGGATTCATCGTTAGCATTGAGGGTTTCGATTTCATCGAGCAGCTTCTGCTGCATCTCGCCGACTTCGGTCGGTTGAATCCGGTGTTTGCGCGCCAAGGTGTAGATAGCGTCGAGACGCTCTTCGAGGTATTGCAGGCGAGCCGGGTCGGCATCGAAATTGTCGAGGAAGCGATTGAGCTCACCAACCGCTTCTTCCACCTGAATCTGTGCGCTGGTCAGCAGACTGCTGGCTTCACCCAGCGCACCCACCGAACTGTTCACGCTGGAAAGTCGATTGAGGCTGGCGGTCAGCGCATTCAGCACATTGCCGGAGTCGCTTTCGCTGCATTGCTCGACCACTTGCCGGCAAATGCCCAGCAAGGTTTCGGCGTTGGTCAGGTTCTTGTGTTCCTGCTCCAGTTGCTCCAGTTCGTTTTCGCCGAGACCGAGGTTTTCCAGTTCTTCGAGCTGATAGCTGAGCAGTTGATGGCGTGCGCGTTGTTCGTCGCCGGAGTTGGAAAGGCGCTCCAGTTCCTGGCGAGTCTGGCGCCAGCGCTGTGCGGCCAGTTGCACCTGACGCGCCAGATCGGTCGCGCCGGCGTACTCGTCAAGCAGGCGGCGATGGGTGTCGGTTTTCAGCAGCGATTGATGTTCGTGCTGGCTGTGTATGTCGATCAGCAGCTCGCCGAGGGCTTTGAGGTCGCCAAGCGGGCAGGGCGTGCCGTTGATATAACCGCGCGAACGACCTTCCGAGGTGATGACCCGGCGCAGGATGCACGGCCCGTCGTTTTCCAGATCGCGCTCGGCAAGCCAGGCGCTGGCTTCGGGGATATCAGCAAGATCGAAGGTGGCGAGAATGTCGGCTTTATCAGCGCCCGGGCGAACCACGCCGCTGTCGGCGCGATCACCCAGGGTGAGGCCCAGGGCGTCGAGCATGATCGACTTGCCGGCGCCGGTTTCCCCTGTGATCACGCTCATCCCGCGATCAAGTTCGAGATCGAGATGTTCAACGATGGCGTAGTTATGTACGGACAGGTGCACCAGCATAAAGGCAGCTCCCAGGCTTGAGGTCTGGTTATTTATACAGTGTTTTGTTCAGGCCTGACAATGCCCGCCCTTAGCTCGATTTGCTTGATCGAAAAGTTTTCTTAGCGCATTCAAGAATGAGTATTCAGCACTTTTTTGTAGGGACAATTGTTTTCAGCCCTTGAAGCCTGATTTTGCGGCCCCATATATCGGGGCAGAAGCGCGAGTCAGGCTCGCGGACGAAATTGAAAGGAGAATTCTATGGCTGACGAACAGACAGTAGATACGCAAAACCCAGAAGCCAATCAGGCGCCCGAAGGTTCGGGTGACGACCTGGCGACCCGTGTGCAAGTGCTCGAAGAGCAATTGGCCGCCGCGCAGGATCAGTCTCTGCGTGTTGCTGCCGATCTGCAGAACGTTCGCCGCCGTGCCGAGCAGGACGTCGAGAAGGCGCACAAGTTTGCCCTTGAGAAATTTGCCAGCGACCTGTTGCCGATCGTCGACAGCCTGGAGCGCGGCCTCGAGCTGTCGAGCCCGGACGACGAAAGCATCCGCCCGATGCGCGAAGGCATCGAGCTGACCCTGAAAATGTTCCACGACACCCTCAAGCGCTACCAGCTTGAAGCGATCGATCCGCATGGCGAGCCGTTCAACGCCGTTCACCATCAGGCGATGGCCATGCAGGAAAGTGCCGACGTCGAGCCGAACAGCGTGTTGAAGGTTTTCCAGAAGGGCTACCAGCTCAATGGTCGCCTGCTGCGCCCGGCGATGGTCGTGGTCAGCAAGGCGCCGGCACCGGTTTCGCCTTCGATTGACGAGCAGGCTTGAAATTAGCCGCAAGGCCCCCATTTAGAAGTCAAGCGTTTAAGTGCTACCGCAGTCAGCCACCACTGCTGCGGCAACAAAATCCAAAGTTTCGGGAGAGTGAACATGGGCAAAATTATCGGTATCGACCTGGGGACTACCAACTCCTGCGTCTCCGTGCTGGAAAACGGCAAAGCCAAAGTTATTGAAAACGCTGAAGGCGCGCGTACCACGCCGTCAATCATCGCTTACGCCAACGATGGCGAAATTCTGGTAGGTCAGTCGGCCAAGCGTCAGGCTGTCACCAACCCGCACAACACCCTGTACGCAGTAAAGCGTCTGATCGGTCGTCGTTTCGACGAAGAAGTTGTGCAGAAAGATATCCAGATGGTCCCTTACAAGATCGTCAAGGCTGACAACAATGACGCCTGGGTAGAAGTGAACGGCCAGAAAATGGCACCGCCACAAATCTCGGCTGAAATTCTGAAGAAGATGAAGAAGACCGCCGAAGACTACCTCGGCGAGGCAGTGACCGAAGCGGTGATCACCGTTCCGGCCTACTTCAATGACAGCCAGCGTCAGGCCACCAAAGACGCGGGCCGCATCGCTGGTCTGGACGTAAAACGTATCATCAACGAACCAACCGCAGCCGCTCTGGCTTACGGTATGGATAAGGCCAAGGGCGATCACACCGTGATCGTTTATGACCTGGGTGGCGGTACCTTCGACGTATCCGTTATCGAAATCGCTGAAGTTGACGGCGAGCACCAGTTCGAAGTGTTGGCCACCAACGGTGACACCTTCCTCGGCGGTGAAGACTTCGACATTCGTCTGATCGACTACCTCGTTGACGAATTCAAGAAAGAAAGCGGCATGAACCTCAAAGGTGACCCGCTGGCGATGCAGCGCCTGAAAGAAGCCGCTGAGAAAGCCAAGATCGAGCTGTCGTCCGCTCAGTCGACCGACGTCAACCTGCCGTACATCACTGCAGACGCGACCGGTCCTAAGCACCTGAACGTGAAGATCTCGCGTGCCAAGCTCGAAGCACTCGTTGAAGACCTGGTTCAGCGCACCATCGAACCTTGCCGCATTGCCATGAAAGACGCCGGTATCGACGTCAGCGCGATCAACGACGTGATTCTGGTCGGTGGTCAGACTCGTATGCCGCTGGTGCAGAAGCTGGTTACCGATTTCTTCGGTAAAGAAGCGCGTAAAGACGTCAACCCGGACGAAGCTGTTGCCATGGGTGCTGCGATTCAGGGCGCTGTTCTGGCCGGTGACGTGAAAGACGTGCTGCTGCTCGACGTCAGCCCGCTGACCCTGGGTATCGAAACCATGGGTGGCGTGATGACCGCGCTGATCGAGAAAAACACCACGATTCCTACCAAGAAATCGCAAGTGTTCTCGACTGCCGACGACAACCAGGGTGCTGTGACCATTCAC
>NZ_JH635998.1:1260624-1274046 GCF_000257605.1 Pseudomonas sp. R62 | reverse complement strand
CCATTCACGTTCTGCAGGGCGAGCGCAAGCAAGCTGCACAGAACAAATCGCTGGGCAAGTTCGACCTGGCCGACATTCCACCAGCTCCACGTGGCGTGCCGCAGATCGAAGTGACCTTCGACATCGACGCCAACGGCATCCTGCACGTCGGCGCGAAAGACAAGGCTACCGGCAAGACCCAGTCGATCGTGATCAAGGCCAACTCCGGTCTGTCCGACGAAGAAATCGAGCGCATGGTGCGTGACGCCGAGGCGAATGCCGAGGAAGACCGCAAGTTCGAAGAGCTGGCCGCTGCCCGTAACCAGGGTGATGCGCTGGTGCACTCGACTCGCAAGATGGTCGCTGACGCGGGCGACAAGGTCACCGCCGAAGAGAAGACTGCAATCGAAGCTGCTGTGGTTGCGCTGGAAGCCGCCGTCAAAGGCGACGACAAGGCTGCCATCGAAGCCAAGGTTGAAGAGCTGTCGAAAGTCTCCGCTCCGGTTGCTCAGAAGATGTACGCCGAACAGGCTCAGCCAGCTGATGGCGCAGCCCCGCAAGGCGAATCGGCTGAGAAGGCTGACGACGTTGTCGACGCCGAGTTCGAAGAAGTCAAAGACCACAAGTAAGTTGTTGGTCGCCCGGTTGACTGCCTTGCGGCGGTGACTGGTAGGATGTCGCCGCGCGGGAGCTTGCCTCCCGCGTTGGCGTATCTGGAATACGTGAATTTTTACAGCATGCGACACCGTTCGGATGTTGGCGGTATGGCCGGGAATGCTCCTGCTTTTCGCGCCGCAGATACCGCATCAATCAAGACCAGGATCGTTGAATTGACGTGAGTTGGGTCCGGGCCTTAATGGGGGCTCAACGAGTTTGGCGAGGCTCAGGAGGGGTTTGCCGAACGTCCTTAAGAGTGCAAAGAACTTATGGCAAAGCGTGACTATTACGAAGTATTGGGTGTCGAGCGGGGCACGAGCGAAGCGGACCTGAAGAAGGCCTATCGCCGTCTGGCCATGAAGCACCACCCCGACCGTAATCCCGGCGACAAGGCTTCGGAAGAAGCATTCAAAGAGGCCAACGAGGCCTATGAAGTGTTGTCCGACGCCAGCAAGCGCGCGGCATACGACCAGTATGGTCATGCCGGCGTCGATCCGAGCATGGGCGGCGGCGGTGCCGGTTTCGGTGGCCAGAACTTCTCGGACATCTTCGGTGATGTCTTCAGTGATTTCTTCGGTGGCGGTCGCGGCGGTGCCCGTGGCGGCGCTCAGCGTGGCAGCGATCTGCGCTACACCCTGGAGCTGAATCTGGAAGAAGCGGTGCGCGGTACGTCGGTGAATATCCGCGTTCCGACACTGGTCAACTGTAAGCCGTGCGATGGTTCCGGCGCCAAGAAAGGCTCGTCGCCGACGACGTGCCCGACCTGCGGCGGCATCGGTCAGGTGCGCATGCAGCAGGGCTTTTTCTCGGTGCAGCAGACCTGCCCGCGCTGCCATGGTCAGGGCAAGATCATTTCCGATCCGTGCGACTCCTGCCACGGCGACGGTCGTGTCGAAGAGTACAAAACCCTGTCGGTCAAAGTGCCTGCCGGTGTTGATACTGGCGACCGCATTCGTCTGTCCGGCGAAGGCGAGGCAGGTACCCAGGGCGGGCCGACTGGCGACCTGTACGTTGTGATCAATGTGCGCGAACACGACATCTTCCAGCGTGACGGCAAGCATCTGTTCTGCGAAGTGCCGATCAGCTTCGTCGACGCTGCACTGGGCGGCGAGCTGGAAATTCCGACCCTCGACGGTCGGGTCAAACTGAAAATCCCTGAAGGCACGCAGACCGGCAAGCAGTTCCGCGTACGCGGCAAAGGCGTTGCGCCAGTGCGTGGCGGCGGTGCCGGCGACCTGATGTGCCGTGTCGCTGTGGAAACGCCGGTCAACCTCAACCGTCGTCAGCGTGAACTGCTGGAAGAATTCCGCAGCTCCCTGGCCGACGACAACAGCCACTCGCCGAAAACCACCGGTTGGTTCGACGGTGTGAAGCGTTTCTTCGGCGATTTGTAAGGAGTCGGCATGCGACGTATTGCAGTGATGGGCGCCGCCGGGCGCATGGGCAAGACCCTGATTGAAGCGGTGCAGCAGACGCCGGGCGCCGGTCTGACGGCGGCGGTCGATCGTCCCGACAGCACGCTGGTCGGCGCGGATGCCGGTGAGCTGGCAGCGCTGGGCCGTATCGGCGTGCCGCTGTCCGGTGACCTGGATCGTGTGGTTGAAGAGTTCGATGTGTTGATCGACTTCACTCACCCGACCGTGACCCTGAAGAATCTCGCGTTCTGCCGCAAGCACGGCAAAGCGATGATCATCGGCACCACCGGTTTCAGTGTTGAAGAGAAGCAATTGCTGGCCGAGGCGGGCAAGGACATTCCGATCGTCTTCGCCGCCAACTTCAGCGTCGGCGTCAACCTGTGCCTGAAGTTGCTCGACACCGCTGCGCGCGTGCTGGGCGACGATGTCGATATCGAGATCATGGAAGCCCATCACCGCCACAAGGTCGATGCTCCGTCCGGTACGGCGGTGCGCATGGGTGAAGTGATTGCTGATGCCCTGGGGCGTGATCTGAAGAAGGTCGCGGTCTACGGTCGTGAAGGCCAGACCGGTGCGCGTGAGCGTGAAACCATTGGTTTCGCCACCGTGCGTGCTGGCGATATCGTTGGTGATCACACCGTGCTGTTCGCTGCCGATGGCGAGCGCGTCGAGATCACCCACAAGGCATCGAGCCGCATGACCTTCGCCAAGGGCGCGGTGCGTGCGGCGCTGTGGCTGGACGGTCGCGAGCCGGGCCTGTATGACATGCAAGACGTACTCGACCTGCGTTGAGTCGTTGCTGAACCCGGCGCAAACGTCCCGTTTTGCGCCGGTTTTTACCGCTTGGCGACGACCTGTCGCATTCTCCGGCCTTTAAGGCTCTTTAGCGGTGGACCAAAAACGCCCTTTTCTGTAAGCTACAGCTTTAGTGTGTCCACTAAAAGCGCGCAGAATAATTTCAGTGAAGAAGCGGGGTGACGTGTCCATACGTCACTCCGCTTTTTTACAACCTGCGATTGCCCTTTCATGCGTTATTTACGGGAGGTCTTCTTGACTAAGCCAGCCATACTCGCCCTTGCTGATGGCAGCATTTTTCGCGGCGAAGCCATTGGAGCCGACGGTCAGACCGTTGGTGAGGTGGTGTTCAACACCGCAATGACCGGCTATCAGGAAATCCTTACCGATCCTTCCTACGCCCAGCAGATCGTTACCCTGACTTACCCGCACATCGGCAACACCGGCACCACGCCGGAAGATGCCGAGTCCGACCGCGTCTGGTCCGCTGGCCTGGTTATCCGTGACCTGCCGCTGGTAGCGAGCAACTGGCGTAACACGATGTCCCTGTCCGATTACCTGAAAGCCAACAACGTGGTGGCAATCGCCGGTATCGACACCCGTCGCCTGACCCGCATCCTGCGTGAAAAAGGCGCTCAGAACGGCTGCATCATGGCCGGCGACAACATCTCCGAAGAAGCGGCCATCGCCGCTGCGCAAGGCTTCCCGGGCCTGAAGGGCATGGACCTGGCGAAAGTCGTCAGCACCAAGACCCAATACGAATGGCGTTCGACTGTCTGGGATCTGAAAACCGACAGCCACGCGACCATCGAAGCTTCCGAGCTGCCATATCACGTGGTCGCCTACGACTACGGCGTCAAGGTCAACATCCTGCGCATGCTGGTCGAGCGCGGCTGCCGCGTCACCGTGGTGCCGGCGCAGACTCCAGCCGCCGATGTGCTGGCGCTGAAGCCGGACGGCGTGTTCCTGTCCAACGGCCCTGGTGATCCGGAGCCATGCGACTACGCGATCCAGGCGATCAAGGAAGTCCTGGAAACCGAGACGCCGGTATTCGGCATCTGCCTCGGCCACCAACTGCTGGCTCTGGCCTCCGGCGCCAAGACCCTGAAAATGGGCCACGGCCACCACGGTGCCAACCACCCGGTGCAGGATCTGGACACCGGCGTGGTGATGATCACCAGCCAGAACCACGGTTTTGCGGTAGACGAAGCGACCCTGCCAGCCAACGTGCGCGCGATCCACAAATCGCTGTTCGACGGCACCCTGCAAGGCATCGAGCGCACCGACAAGAGCGCGTTCAGCTTCCAGGGTCACCCTGAAGCGAGCCCGGGCCCGAACGATGTTGCGCCACTGTTCGACCGCTTCATCAACGAGATGGCCAAGCGACGCTAAGCGTTCGCCTTGAGACTGTAGAGAGAAGCCCGCGAGGGCGGCCCCGGTTCCGGCGGCCCCCTCGGGACTTCAGAAATCGATCAAGACGGCTTGCCGACTGACCTGCGGATTTGAGTGACAAACCATGCCAAAACGTACAGACATTAAAAGCATCCTGATTCTCGGCGCTGGCCCGATCGTGATCGGCCAGGCCTGCGAATTCGACTACTCCGGCGCCCAGGCCTGCAAAGCCCTGCGCGAAGAGGGCTACCGCGTCATCCTGGTGAACTCCAACCCGGCCACCATCATGACCGACCCGGACATGGCCGACGCCACCTATATCGAGCCGATCAAATGGCAGACCGTGGCCAAGATCATCGAAAAAGAGCGTCCGGACGCTGTACTGCCAACCATGGGCGGCCAGACCGCTCTGAACTGCGCCCTGGATCTGGAGCGCGAAGGCGTTCTGGAGAAGTTCGGCGTAGAGATGATCGGTGCCAATGCCGACACCATCGACAAGGCTGAGGATCGTTCGCGTTTCGACAAGGCGATGAAATCCATCGGCCTGGCGTGCCCGCGTTCCGGCATTGCCCACAGCATGGAAGAGGCCAACGCGGTTCTCGAAACCCTCGGTTTCCCGTGCATCATCCGTCCGTCCTTCACCATGGGTGGCACCGGTGGCGGTATCGCTTACAACCGTGAAGAGTTCGAAGAAATCTGCGCCCGTGGTCTGGATCTGTCGCCGACCAAAGAGCTGCTGATCGACGAATCGCTGATCGGCTGGAAAGAATATGAAATGGAAGTTGTCCGCGACAAAAAGGACAACTGCATCATCGTCTGCTCGATCGAAAACTTCGACCCGATGGGCGTGCACACCGGTGACTCGATCACCGTAGCTCCTGCGCAAACCCTGACCGACAAGGAATACCAGATCCTGCGTAACGCCTCGCTGGCGGTACTGCGCGAGATCGGCGTCGAGACCGGCGGTTCGAACGTGCAGTTCGGTATCTGCCCGAACACTGGCCGCATGGTCGTGATCGAAATGAACCCGCGTGTATCGCGTTCCTCGGCACTGGCTTCGAAAGCCACCGGTTTCCCGATCGCCAAGGTCGCGGCCAAACTGGCTGTGGGTTACACCCTCGACGAGCTGTCGAACGACATCACCGGCGGCAAGACCCCGGCGTCCTTCGAACCGTCGATCGACTACGTCGTCACCAAGCTGCCACGCTTCGCCTTCGAGAAATTCGCCAAGGCTGACGCACGCCTGACCACGCAAATGAAGTCGGTCGGCGAAGTCATGGCCATCGGCCGGACCTTCCAGGAATCCCTGCAGAAAGCCCTGCGCGGTCTGGAAGTCGGCGTTTGCGGTCTGGACGAGAAGCTCGATCTGAGCAACCCGGACAGCATGAGCGTGCTCAAGCGCGAACTGACCGTGCCGGGCGCCGAGCGCATCTGGTACGTGGCTGACGCCTTCCGCGCCGGTCTGTCGGTCGAAGACATCTTCGGCATGAACATGATTGACCCTTGGTTCCTGGTGCAGATCGAAGACCTGATCAAGGACGAAGAGAAGGTCAAGACCCTCGGTCTGTCCTCGATCGACCGCGACCTGATGTTCAAGCTCAAGCGCAAAGGCTTCTCCGATCAGCGTCTGGCCAAGCTGCTGGGCGTCACCGAGAAAAACCTGCGTACGCACCGTCAGAAGCTGGAAGTGTTCCCGGTCTACAAGCGCGTTGACACCTGCGCCGCCGAATTCGCTACCGACACCGCTTACCTGTACTCGACCTACGAGGAAGAGTGCGAAGCAGCGCCGTCGGGTCGCGACAAGATCATGATTCTGGGCGGCGGTCCGAACCGTATCGGCCAAGGCATCGAGTTCGACTACTGCTGCGTTCACGCTGCTCTCGCCCTGCGCGAAGACGGCTACGAAACCATCATGGTCAACTGCAACCCGGAAACCGTTTCCACCGACTACGACACTTCCGACCGTCTGTACTTCGAGCCGGTAACCCTGGAAGACGTGCTGGAAATCTGCCGCGTCGAGAAGCCGAAAGGCGTGATCGTCCAGTACGGCGGCCAGACTCCGCTGAAACTGGCTCGTGCTCTGGAAGCCGCTGGCGTGCCGATCATCGGCACCAGCCCTGACGCCATCGACCGCGCCGAAGACCGCGAGCGCTTCCAGCAAATGGTCGAGCGCTTGAACCTGCGTCAGCCGCCAAACGCCACTGTGCGTAGCGAAGATGAAGCGGTTCGTGCTGCGGCGAAGATCGGTTATCCGCTGGTGGTGCGCCCGTCCTACGTGTTGGGCGGCCGTGCGATGGAAATCGTATACAAAGAAGACGAACTCAAGCGCTATCTGCGTGACGCGGTGCAAGTGTCCAACGACAGCCCTGTGCTGCTCGACCACTTCCTCAACTGCGCCATCGAAATGGACGTGGATGCGGTCTGCGACGGCAAGGACGTGGTGATCGGCGCGATCATGCAGCACATCGAACAGGCGGGCGTTCACTCCGGTGACTCCGCGTGCTCGCTGCCGCCGTACTCGCTGCCGGCACACATCCAAGACGAGATGCGCGAACAGGTCAAGAAAATGGCTCTGGAACTGGGCGTTGTCGGCCTGATGAACGTGCAATTGGCTCTGCAGGGCGAAGACATCTATGTCATCGAAGTCAACCCGCGCGCCTCGCGTACCGTGCCGTTCGTTTCCAAGTGCATCGGTGTTTCCCTGGCCATGATCGCTGCGCGCGTGATGGCCGGTAAGACCCTGAAGGAAATCGGCTTCACCAAGGAAATCATCCCGAACTTCTACAGCGTGAAAGAGGCGGTGTTCCCGTTCGCCAAGTTCCCTGGCGTTGACCCGATCCTCGGCCCAGAGATGAAGTCGACCGGTGAAGTAATGGGCGTCGGCGACACCTTCGGTGAAGCATTCGCCAAGGCGCAGATGGGCGCCAGTGAAGTGCTGCCGACCGGCGGTACCGCTTTCATCAGCGTGCGCGATGACGACAAGCCACTGGTTGCAGGCGTGGCCCGTGATCTGATCAACTTGGGCTTCGAAGTGGTCGCCACTGCCGGCACTGCCAAGCTGATCGAAGCCGCAGGGCTGAAAGTGCGCCGCGTGAACAAGGTGACCGAGGGTCGTCCACACGTGGTCGACATGATCAAGAATGACGAAGTCACGCTGATCATCAACACCACCGAAGGTCGTCAGTCGATCGCCGATTCGTACTCCATTCGTCGCAACGCCCTGCAGCACAAGATCTACTGCACCACCACTATCGCTGCGGGCGAAGCGATCTGCGAAGCGCTGAAGTTCGGTCCGGAAAAGACCGTGCGCCGCTTGCAGGATCTACACGCAGGATTGAAGGCATGAGCATAACCAAGTACCCAATGACTGTTCAGGGCGCTCGCGCCCTGGAAGAGGAGCATGCTCACCTGACCAAGGTCGTCCGTCCGAAGCTCAGCCAGGACATCGGTACGGCCCGCGAGTTGGGCGACTTGAAGGAAAACGCTGAATACCATGCTGCCCGCGAACAGCAAGGCATGGTCGAAGCGCGTATTCGTGACATCGAGGGCCGGATTCAGAATCAGGTCATCATCGATGTCACGACCATTCCTCATACCGGCAAAGTGATTTTCGGTACCACCGTCGAGATCGCCAACGTCGAGACTGATGAAAGCGTCACTTACCACATCGTGGGTGAGGATGAGGCTGACTTCAAACTCGGCAAGATCTCCGTCGGTTCGCCGCTGGCCCGCGCCTTGATTGGCAAGGAAGAGGGTGACGTGGTCGCCGTCAAAACGCCAAGCGGCGTGATCGAGTACGAGATTGTCGAAGTTCGTCACATCTGAAAGAAGGCGCCCGCTGCATGCGGGCGCCATGCTTTGGCAACTGACCCAGATGCTTTGGGTCGGTGGCCTATGGTTGATTCATATCGGTTTGCAGCCGGCGTTGGGCCAGATCGGCCTCGCGCCGCTGTTGATCGACGAAGTCGCCAGTGCATTCGAAGTGCTGGTGGTGGGGTTCGCCGCTCTGTGCGTGATCTTTCAGGCTTTGGTGCTGGTACAGGCCGAGGGCCTTGGCAGTCTATGGCGGGATTTTCGCGGGCAGGTGCTGTTGATGGCGTTGTACGCGTGCGCGATGTATGTCGCTGTGCGTGTCGGCTGGCCGGATGCGCAGCGCTGGCAGGTATTCAGTTATCTGGTGCTGGGATTTTCCGGGCTGGTGCTGGTCATGCAGCCGGTGCCGGGATGGAGTGGCAGGGTGCGCGAAGCACACCCTTGACCCTGCGCATCACTTGAAGCGATGAACGTTCGACAGCTGCTTGTTGGCGCTGAAGTTCTTGCGGTAGACCAGTGCCATCTTGCCGATGACCTGAACCAGGTCCGCTTTGCCGACCTTGCACAGTTCGGCGATGTGCGCCAGGCGCGACTCGCGATCGAGGATATTGAGCTTGATCTTGATCAGCTCGTGATCGGCCAAGGCGCGTTCAAGTTCGGCTAAAACACCTTCAGTCAAACCGTTGTCCGCTACCGTCAACACTGGTTTGAGGTGGTGGCCGATGGATTTGTACTGTTTCTTCTGCTCTGGAGTGAGCGGCATAATCTGACCCTTTCGTCTGGATTCTGTAAAATGGCGGCCATTTTACCCGAGGGTTCGTGGATCCGCCCAACTAATCACGACCCTAATCATCGAGGTGCCCAATGGCGCGTTCCAAGACAAGCCTTGGTTGGCTGAAAAGACATGTCAACGATCCTTATGTGAAGCAGGCGCAGAAGGATGGCTACCGCTCGCGTGCAAGTTACAAGCTTCTGGAGATCCAGGAAAAATACAAACTCATCCGTCCGGGCATGAGCGTGGTCGACCTCGGCGCGGCGCCGGGTGGCTGGTCGCAGGTGACCAGTCGGTTGATCGGCGGTCAGGGTCGTCTGATCGCTTCGGACATCCTGGAAATGGACAGCATTCCGGACGTGCATTTTATCCAGGGCGACTTCACGGAGGACTCGGTGCTCGCTGAAATCCTGGAGGCCGTGGGTAATTCGCAGGTTGACCTTGTGATTTCCGATATGGCCCCCAATATGAGTGGTACGCCCGAAGTGGATATGCCCAAGGCCATGTTCCTCTGTGAGCTGGCGCTGGACCTGGCGGAACGGATCCTCAAGCCCGGTGGCAATTTCGTCATCAAGATTTTTCAGGGCGAAGGGTTTGACGTTTATCTGAAGGATGCTCGGAAGAAATTCGACAAGATCCAGATGATCAAGCCAGACTCTTCCCGTGGCAGTTCCCGTGAGCAGTACATGCTGGCCTGGGGTTATCGTGGCGGTGATGCGTAAAACGAGGTTTTTCGGCAGGGCGATAGGTTTTTCATATTTCGCTCTGCAGGCATAAGCGAATATTGTGTAGAAAGTGTTTCACAAAGGGTTACAGACGGCGCCTGCCAGAGTTGTAGGTAATGTAGTAAGTTAGGCCGGTGAATATCATGCGAAGCGCGCGCCAGTAGCGGAGCTTGCTTCAGAGGGTAGTTAATTGAACGATATGGCAAAGAATCTGATCCTGTGGTTGATCATCGCGGCAGTCCTGGTGACGGTGATGAACAACTTCTCCAGCCCTAACGAGCCGCAGACCCTCAACTATTCCGACTTCATCCAGCAGGTCAAGGATGGCAAGGTCGAGCGCGTAGCTGTTGACGGCTATGTGATTACCGGCAAGCGCACCGATGGCGACAGCTTCAAGACCATTCGTCCGGCAATTCAGGACAATGGCCTGATCGGCGATCTGGTGGACAATCACGTTGTGGTTGAAGGCAAGCAGCCTGAACAGCAAAGCATCTGGACCCAGCTCCTGGTGGCCAGCTTCCCGATCCTGGTGATCATCGCGGTGTTCATGTTCTTCATGCGCCAGATGCAGGGCGGTGCCGGTGGCAAGGGCGGGCCGATGAGCTTCGGCAAGAGCAAGGCACGCCTGCTCTCCGAAGATCAGGTGAAAACCACTTTGGCTGACGTTGCCGGTTGCGACGAGGCCAAGGAAGAAGTCGGCGAGCTGGTCGAGTTCCTGCGTGATCCGGGCAAGTTCCAGCGTCTGGGTGGTCGTATCCCGCGCGGCGTGCTGATGGTCGGCCCGCCGGGTACCGGTAAAACCTTGCTGGCCAAGGCGATTGCCGGCGAAGCGAAAGTGCCGTTCTTCACCATTTCCGGTTCCGACTTTGTCGAAATGTTCGTCGGTGTCGGCGCGAGCCGCGTCCGCGACATGTTCGAGCAGGCCAAGAAGCACGCCCCTTGCATCATCTTCATCGACGAAATCGATGCCGTGGGTCGCCATCGTGGCGCCGGCATGGGTGGCGGTCATGACGAGCGTGAGCAGACTCTCAACCAGTTGCTGGTAGAGATGGACGGCTTTGAAATGAATGACGGCATCATTGTTATTGCTGCGACCAACCGTCCGGACGTACTCGACCCTGCGCTGCTGCGTCCGGGCCGTTTCGACCGTCAGGTGGTCGTGGGCTTGCCGGATATTCGTGGCCGCGAGCAGATTCTGAAAGTTCACATGCGCAAAGTGCCAATGGGCGACGACGTTGCTCCGGCAGTGATCGCACGTGGTACTCCGGGCTTCTCCGGTGCTGACCTGGCCAACCTGGTCAACGAAGCGTCGTTGTTCGCTGCCCGTAGCGGCAAACGCATCGTCGAAATGAAAGAGTTCGAACTGGCGAAAGACAAGATCATGATGGGCGCCGAGCGCAAATCCATGGTCATGTCCGAGAAAGAAAAGCAGAACACTGCTTACCACGAAGCCGGCCACGCCATCGTTGGTCGCGTCGTGCCTGAGCATGATCCGGTCTACAAGGTGTCGATCATCCCGCGCGGTCGTGCGCTGGGTGTGACCATGTTCCTGCCGGAAGAAGATCGCTACAGCCTGTCCAAACGTGCGCTGATCAGCCAGATCTGCTCGTTGTACGGTGGCCGTATCGCAGAAGAAATGACCCTGGGCTTTGACGGTGTAACCACCGGTGCGTCCAACGACATCATGCGTGCAAGTCAGATTGCCCGGAACATGGTGACGAAATGGGGCCTGTCGGAAAAACTCGGTCCGCTGATGTATGCCGAAGAAGAGGGCGAAGTGTTCCTCGGCCGCGGTGGTGGTGGTCAGGCTGCCAGCTTCTCCGGTGAGACCGCCAAGCTGATCGACTCCGAAGTACGCAGCATCATTGATCAGTGCTACGGCACCGCCAAGCAGATCCTCACGGATAACCGTGACAAGCTCGATGCCATGGCTGATGCGCTGATGAAGTACGAAACCATCGATGCCGAGCAGATCGACGACATCATGGCTGGCCGCACACCTCGCGAACCTCGCGACTGGTCGGGTGGCACCGGTACGCCTCCGCCTCCTGTCGTGCAGGACGAGCGTCCGGAAAAACCGATTGGCGGTCCGGCTGCTGACGTTTAAGGCTTGAAATGACTTCTGTACAGTCCCTGACCCGGTTGCCTTGCGGCAACCGGGTTCTTGATTTGGCCCAGACGCATGTCATGGGCATTCTCAATGTCACTCCTGATTCCTTTTCCGACGGCGGCCGCTACAGCCAGCTCGATGCGGCGCTGCGCCATGCCGAAGCCATGGTGCTGGCTGGCGCGACGCTGATTGATGTCGGCGGCGAATCGACCCGGCCAGGCGCGCGAGCGGTTTCTCCTCTGGAGGAGCTTGAGCGCGTCGCGCCGATTGTCGAGCTGATCAATCGCCAGCTGGATGTCATCATCTCGGTCGATACTTCCACCCCGGCAGTCATGCGCGAAACCGCACGGCTCGGTGCCGGCCTGATCAATGATGTGCGTTCGTTGCGTCGCGATGGTGCGCTGGATGCGGCGGCGGCGACAGGGTTGCCGGTCTGTCTCATGCACATGCTCGGCGAGCCGGGTGATATGCAGGATAATCCGCAGTATCAGGATGTCACCCGCGAGGTCGGTGAGTTTCTCGTCGAACGCATGGATCAGTGTGCTCAGGCGGGCATTCCCGCTGAGCGAATCATTCTTGATCCCGGCTTCGGCTTCGCCAAAACCCTGCAGCACAATCTAAGCTTGTTCAAACACATGGAGGCCCTGCATGCACTGGGTCGACCACTGCTGGTAGGTGTTTCGCGCAAGAGTATGATTGGCCACGCTTTGAATCGTCCCGTGGGCGAGCGTCTGCATGGCGGACTGGCACTGGCGGCGCTGGCGTCAGTTAAAGGCGCACGTATATTGCGGGTCCACGATGTGGCGGAAACCGTCGATGTTGTGCGAATGATCGCGGCCGTAGAATCAGCCGAATAAGAATGATGGAGCACTTATGAGCAAGAAATATTTTGGTACCGACGGCATTCGCGGTCGCGTTGGTGAATACCCGATCACGCCTGACTTCATGCTCAAGCTCGGCTGGGCGGCCGGCATGGCTTTCCGCAAGATGGGTGCTTGCAAGGTGCTTGTCGGCAAGGACACGCGGATCTCCGGTTATATGTTTGAATCGGCACTCGAAGCGGGCCTGACCTCGGCGGGTGCCGATGTGATGCTGCTCGGCCCGATGCCGACGCCTGCCATCGCTTATCTGTCGCGTACGTTCCAGGCTGAAGCCGGCATCGTGATCAGTGCTTCGCACAACCCGCATGATGACAACGGCATCAAGTTCTTCTCCGGCAAAGGTACCAAGCTGCCCGATGAATTGGAGCTGATGATCGAAGAGTTGCTGGATACGCCAATGACCGTCGTCGAGTCGAGCAAGATCGGTAAGGTGTCGCGAATCAATGATGCATCGGGCCGCTACATCGAGTTCTGCAAGAGCAGCGTGCCTACCGGGACCAATTTCGCCGGTCTGAAGATCGTTATCGACTGCGCGCATGGTGCGACCTATAAGGTAGCGCCGAGCGTCTTCCGTGAATTGGGTGCCGAAGTCGTCGTGCTTTCCGCTCAGCCGAACGGGCTGAACATCAACGATAACTGCGGTTCCACGCATATGGGGCCGTTGCAGGCCGCCGTTCTGGCCGAGCATGCGGACCTGGGTATCGCCTTCGATGGTGATGGTGATCGGGTATTGATGGTCGATCACACCGGCGCCATCGTCGATGGTGATGACCTGCTGTTCATCATTGCCCGCGATCTGCATGAGCGTGGCAAGTTGCAGGGTGGCGTCGTCGGTACATTGATGAGCAATCTTGGTCTCGAGCTGGCACTGGCGGATCTGTCG
>NZ_JH635998.1:1256125-1259935 GCF_000257605.1 Pseudomonas sp. R62 | reverse complement strand
GACCGCTACGTGATTGCCGAACTGCAAGAGCGCAACTGGCTCGTAGGCGGGGAAAACTCCGGGCATGTGGTCTGCTTCAACCACACCACCACGGGCGATGCGATCATCGCGGCTCTGCAGGTGTTGATGGCTCTGAAATCTCGCAACGAAGGTCTGGCGCAAACGCGGCAGGCTTTGCGCAAGTGCCCTCAGGTGCTGATCAACGTTCGCTTTGGCGGCGGTGAAAGCCCGCTGGAGCATCCGGCTGTCAAGGAAGCCAGTGCCCGTGTCACTCAGGCGATGGCGGGGCGCGGTCGCGTGCTTCTGCGCAAGTCCGGCACAGAGCCTCTGGTGCGCGTAATGGTCGAAGGCGAGGACGAAAACCAGGTTCGCGGCTATGCCGAAGAGCTGGCAAAACTGGTAACCGAAGTTTCTGCCTGATACGGCTTGCAAGCCATGATTGTGTTGGGTAACATCTGCGCCCACTTTGACCGACGAGGTACAGCATGCGTCGCCCTATGGTAGCTGGTAACTGGAAGATGCACGGTACCCGCGCCAGCGTCGCTGAGCTGATCAACGGCCTTCGTCATCTGGCCTTGCCAAGCGGTGTTGATGTCGCGGTGTTCCCGCCTTGCTTGTATATCAATCAAGTGATTGATGGCTTGAAAGGCAAGTCGATTTCGATCGGCGCGCAGAATTCTGCGGTGGAAGCCATGCAAGGTGCGTTGACTGGTGAGATTGCTCCCAGCCAACTGGTGGATGCAGGTTGTTCCCTGGTGCTTGTCGGGCACTCCGAACGCCGTCAGATTATGGGCGAGCGAGACGGGATGCTGAATCGCAAGTTCGCAGCGGCACAGGCATGTGGCTTGATTCCGGTGTTGTGTGTAGGGGAAACCCTCGAGCAGCGCGAAGCCGGAAAAACTCTTGAGGTTGTCGGGCGTCAGCTGGGCAGCATCATCGAGGAGCTGGGTGTCGGTGCCTTTGCCAAGGCAGTGATTGCATACGAGCCGGTCTGGGCCATTGGTACCGGGCTGACTGCAACGCCGCAACAGGCTCAGGATGTGCATAAAGCCATTCGCGAGCAGTTGGCGGCAGAGAATTCTGAAGTCGCACGAGGTGTGCGGCTTCTATACGGCGGCAGCGTGAAGGCGGCCAATGCGGTCGAACTGTTCGGCATGCCGGATATCGATGGGGGGCTCATTGGTGGAGCTTCCCTGAATGCAGATGAGTTCGGTGCGATCTGTCGCGCCGCGGGAAACTGAAAAAATGCTGGAAACAGTCGTAGTCGTTTTTCATCTGCTGGGTGCATTGGGCGTAGTTGCTCTGGTTTTGCTGCAGCAGGGTAAGGGTGCGGACGCTGGCGCGTCTTTCGGAGCAGGTGCTTCAAATACTGTGTTCGGAAGCCAAGGTTCCTCTACCTTTCTTAGTAAGTTTACTGCTATACTTGCCGCCGGTTTCTTCATAACCAGCTTGGGGTTAGGTTACTTTGCTAAAGAGAAAGCTCATCAGCTGACTCAAGCAGGTCTTCCAGATCCAGCAGTGTTGGAAGTACCTAAGCAACAACCGGCTTCTGATGATGTCCCGGTGCTTCAAGAGCAAAAGTCGGCTACTCCAGCGACTGACGTGCCTCCAGCTCAAGAGCAGAAGTAAGAAGAGTTCCAAACGTAGTATTGCCGAGGTGGTGGAATTGGTAGACACGCAACCTTGAGGTGGTTGTGCCCATAGGGTGTAGGGGTTCGAGTCCCCTTCTCGGTACCAATTAGTCAGGAGAGCCCGCTGTTGCGGGCTTTCTTGCAGGTGGAAGGTTACATTGACCCTAAAAGGGATCGGTCGTATACTTCCGCCCCAGCTTTGTCGCGGGGTGGAGCAGTCTGGTAGCTCGTCGGGCTCATAACCCGAAGGTCGTCGGTTCAAATCCGGCCCCCGCAACCAGTTTAAGGAGCCCCTTTTAAGGGGCTTTTTGTTAGCTGGATACTTTCAACGCCGCTGTTCGACGGCGTTTCAAGGATGGGCGTTATGCCCATTTTTTTATTTTGCAAAGCATGCACATATCATGCACTAGGGGGTTCAGGTGTCGAGCAAGCTAGAAGAGTTGCAGGCCTTGCTGGCCCCGGTGGTCGTGGCCCTGGGCTATGAATGCTGGGGTATCGAGTTTTCGGCTCAGGGTCGTCACTCGATGTTGCGCGTTTATATCGATAAAGAGGGTGGCGTGCTGGTGGACGATTGCGCCATTGTCAGCCGTCAGATCAGCGGTGTACTGGATGTTGAAGATCCTATCTCCGTTGAATACACCCTTGAAGTTTCCTCGCCTGGCATGGAGCGCCCGCTGTTCACTCTTGAGCAGTTTGCCAAATTTGCCGGTGAACAAGTGAAGATCAAGCTGCGCTCGCCTTTCGAAGGTCGACGCAATTTTCAGGGCCTTCTGCGCGGTGTAGAAGAGCAGGACGTCGTGGTGCAGGTAGAAGACCACGAGTTCCTGTTGCCGATCGATATGATCGACAAGGCCAACATTATTCCCAGTTTTGACTGAGACGCGGATCCCGCGGATCCAATGGCTTGCGAAAGGCGAGGCGTACGATGAGCAAAGAAGTACTGCTGGTTGTTGAGTCGGTATCCAATGAAAAGGGTGTACCGGCAAGCGTAATTTTTGAAGCGCTGGAGTTGGCTCTGGCCACTGCTACCAAAAAGCGTTTTGAAGACGAAGTGGACCTGCGTGTGGAAATCAACCGCCACACCGGTTCCTACGAAACCTTCCGTCGGTGGACGGTCGTCGAAGAGAATGATCTCGACGATCCGGCCATCGAGACCTGGCCAAGCAAGGTTGCCGAAACGCACCCTGGCGCCAAGGTTGGTGACGTCGTCGAAGAGAAAATCGAATCCATCGAGTTCGGCCGCATCGCTGCACAGACTGCCAAGCAGGTCATCGTGCAGAAAGTTCGCGAAGCCGAGCGCGCTCAAGTGGTCGACGCCTATCGCGAGCGCCTGGGAGAAATCATCTCCGGCACCGTGAAAAAAGTTACCCGCGACAACGTGATCGTCGATCTGGGCAACAATGCTGAAGCATTGCTGGCCCGTGAAGACATCATTTCTCGCGAAACCTTCCGTGTCGGCGTGCGTCTGCGTGCGCTGCTCAAGGAAATCCGCACCGAGAACCGCGGCCCGCAGCTGATCCTGTCGCGTACCGCGCCGGAAATGCTGATCGAGCTGTTCCGTATCGAAGTGCCGGAAATCGCCGAAGGCCTCATCGAGGTCATGGCCGCCTCCCGTGATCCGGGTTCGCGTGCCAAGATCGCCGTCCGCTCCAAGGACAAGCGCATCGACCCGCAAGGTGCCTGCATCGGTATGCGCGGTTCGCGCGTCCAGGCGGTATCGGGTGAGTTGGGCGGTGAGCGTGTTGATATCGTGCTGTGGGACGACAACCCGGCCCAGTTCGTGATCAACGCCATGTCCCCGGCCGAGGTTGCGGCAATTATCGTTGACGAAGATGCCCATGCCATGGACATCGCCGTTGGCGCAGACAATCTGGCTCAGGCCATCGGTCGCGGTGGTCAGAACGTGCGTCTGGCCAGCCAGTTGACTGGCTGGACCCTGAACGTGATGACCGAATCGGACATCCAGGCTAAGCAGCAAGCAGAAACCGGCGACATCCTGCGCAACTTCATCGACGAGCTGGAAGTCGACGAAGAACTGGCTCAGGTGCTGGTAGATGAAGGCTTCACCAGCCTGGAAGAGATTGCCTACGTACCGGTGGAGGAAATGCTCAACATCGACGGCTTTGACGAGGACATCGTCAACGAGCTTCGTGCTCGCGCCAAGGATCGCTTGTTGACC
>NZ_JH635998.1:1253011-1254902 GCF_000257605.1 Pseudomonas sp. R62 | reverse complement strand
ACCATCGAAGCGGTTCAGCATGCTCAGGCAGCTGGCGTGCCGCTGGTGGTAGCAGTGAACAAGATCGACAAGCCGGGCGCCGATCTCGATCGCATCCGCAGCGAGCTGTCGGTTCACGGCGTGACTTCCGAAGACTGGGGTGGCGACACGCCATTCGTTCCGGTTTCGGCGAAGATGGGTACTGGCGTGGACGAGCTGCTTGAAGCCGTTCTGCTGCAGGCCGAAGTTCTCGAACTGAAAGCTACTCCGTCGGCTCCTGGCCGTGGTGTGGTGGTTGAATCGCGTCTCGACAAGGGTCGTGGCCCAGTGGCAACCGTGCTGGTTCAGGACGGTACGCTGCGTCAAGGCGACATGGTCCTGGTCGGTTCGAACTACGGCCGTGTACGTGCCATGCTCGACGAGAACGGCAAGCCAATCAAGGAAGCCGGTCCATCCATCCCTGTCGAGATCCTCGGCCTGGACGGTACCCCGGACGCTGGCGACGAGATGAGCGTGGTTGCCGACGAGAAGAAAGCCCGTGAAGTGGCTCTGTTCCGTCAAGGCAAGTTCCGCGAAGTCAAACTGGCTCGCGCTCACGCCGGCAAGCTGGAAAACATCTTCGAAAACATGGGTCAGGCCGAGAAGAAGACGCTCAACATCGTCCTCAAATCCGACGTCCGTGGTTCGCTGGAAGCGTTGAACGGTGCCCTGAATGGCCTGGGCAACGACGAAGTACAAGTGCGCGTCGTGGGTGGCGGTGTCGGTGGTATCACCGAATCCGACGCCAACCTGGCACTGGCTTCCAACGCTGTACTGTTCGGCTTCAACGTGCGTGCCGATGCCGGCGCTCGCAAGATCGTCGAGCAGGAAGGTCTGGATATGCGTTACTACAACGTGATCTACGACATCATCGAAGACGTCAAGAAAGCCCTGACCGGCATGCTCGGCAGCGATGTTCGCGAGAACATCCTGGGTGTGGCCGAAGTGCGTGACGTGTTCCGTTCGCCGAAGTTTGGCGCGATCGCCGGTTGCATGGTGATCGAAGGTGTCGTGCACCGTAACCGTCCGATCCGTGTACTGCGTGAAGACATCGTTATCTTCGAAGGCGAGCTGGAATCCCTGCGCCGCTTCAAGGATGACGCTTCCGAAGTACGTGCCGGCATGGAATGCGGTATCGGCGTGAAGAGCTACAACGACGTCAAAGTCGGCGACAAGATCGAAGTCTTCGAGAAGGTTCAGGTTGCTCGCAGCCTCTGACTCGCGCACTTCAAGGGCCACGATGGGTCGTCGCATGCAAATGCACGGCACAGCGTCCGGACTCTAAACGCAACGCCCGGTCTGGCTTTTGTCAGGCCGGGCGTTTGCCGCTTTCAGACCTTGCGGGTTTCACCGCTGGGCAGTAACAGGTAACAAATCATGGCAAAAGAATACAGCCGTACCCAACGTATCGGCGATCAGATGCAGCGCGAGCTGGCGCAACTGATCCGTCGCGAAGTCAAAGATCCGCGCGTCGGCCTGGTCACCATCACTGCTGTGGAAGTGTCCCGTGACGTCGGTCATGCGAAGATTTTCATCACCGTGATGGGGCAGGACAACGCTGAAGACATCGCGCAAAGCATCAAGGTGCTCAATGCCGCCGCAGGCTTCCTGCGTATGCAATTGGCCCGCGAAATGAAGCTGCGCAGCGTGCCGCAATTGCACTTCCACTACGACGAATCTGTCGTGCGTGGCGCGCACCTGTCGGCATTGATCGAGCGCGCCGTGGCTGAAGACAATCAGCACGTTGCCGCTCCAGCACCTGAAGACACCAAGGAGTAATTCGGTGGCTCAGGTCAAACGTATCCGTCGTAACGTCAGCGGCATCATCCTGCTCGACAAGCCGTTGGGGTTCACCTCCAACGCTGCCTTGCAG
>NZ_JH635998.1:1242518-1252418 GCF_000257605.1 Pseudomonas sp. R62 | reverse complement strand
GTGTTCACCTCCAACGCTGCCTTGCAGAAGGTGCGCTGGCTGCTCAATGCCGAGAAGGCCGGGCACACCGGCAGCCTCGACCCGTTGGCCACCGGCGTGTTGCCGCTGTGCTTCGGCGAGGCGACCAAGTTCTCGCAATACCTGCTCGATTCCGACAAGGGCTACGAGACTCTGGCGCAACTGGGCAAGACCACCACCACGGCCGATGCCGAAGGCGAGGTTTTGCAGGAGCGTCCGGTGACCGTTGGTCGCGCCGATGTCGAAGCGGTTCTGCCGAAATTTCGTGGGCAAATCAGTCAGATACCGCCGATGTACTCGGCACTCAAGCGTGATGGCCAGCCGCTGTACAAACTGGCACGTGCAGGCGAAGTAGTGGAGCGCGAACCGCGTTCTGTTACTATTGCGCGCTTGGAATTGCTGGCCTTCGAAGGCGATACTGCGCGGCTTGCGGTGGACTGCAGCAAGGGCACCTATATTCGCACCCTGGTGGAGGATATCGGTGAGCAACTCGGTTGTGGTGCGTACGTCGCAGAATTGCGCCGGACCCAGGCCGGGCCTTTCACCCTGGCGCAGACCGTGACCCTCGAAGAGCTGGAAGCGGTACATGCCGAAGGCGGCAACGAAGCGGTCGATCGCTTCCTGATGCCATCGGACAGCGGCCTGCAGGATTGGCCGTTGCTGCACTTCTCGGAAGCGAGCGCGTTCTACTGGCTCAACGGCCAGCCGGTACGTGCCCCGGATGCGCCGAAGTTCGGCATGGTGCGGGTACAGGATCACAATGGTCGTTTCATCGGTATCGGTGAAGTGAGCGAAGACGGGCGCATCGCGCCGCGTCGCTTGATTCGGTCAGAATGACCGGAACCGGTCTGCGTTAAGCGGGCCGGCGAGTGTGGCTGTTAACAGGCATGGTCACTACTCATTTATAGATACAGGGATTTGTCCCTGGCCTGTTGAAGCTGTTTCCCTGAAACAGTTTCCTGATAAGGAAGGATTGCCTCATGGCTCTCGACGTTCAAGAAAAAGCTCAAATCGTTGCTGACTACCAGCAAGCTGTTGGTGACACTGGTTCGCCAGAAGTGCAGGTTGCACTGCTGACCGCCAACATCAACAAACTGCAAGGTCACTTCAAGGCCAACGGTAAAGATCACCACTCCCGTCGTGGTCTGATCCGCATGGTTAACCAGCGTCGCAAGCTGCTGGACTACCTGAAAGGCAAGGACGTAAGCCGGTACGCCGCGCTGATCGCTCGCCTGGGTCTGCGTCGCTAATCAGCGATTGCGCTATGAGGTTGGTGGTCTGTCGGGCGTCAGCGGTTTTCCGCTGGCGCCTTGCAGGCTCCCAGCCTCAAGTTTTATCTGCAGCATGGCTTTACCTGTAGCACCCGGACAATTGCCATCGGGCCGATTCCCGAGATTGCCCAAGAATTCGCAAGAAACCGTTTCCCCCAAGAGCCACAAAGAAGGTAGGACACCGTGAACCCGGTAATCAAAAAATTCCAGTTCGGTCAATCGACCGTTACCCTCGAGACAGGCCGTATCGCCCGTCAGGCCTCCGGCGCAGTATTGGTCACCGTTGACGACGACGTTAGCGTGTTGGTGACTGTTGTCGGTGCAAAGCAAGCCGATCCGGGCAAGGGCTTCTTCCCTCTGTCCGTTCATTACCAGGAAAAGACTTACGCCGCCGGTAAGATCCCTGGCGGTTTCTTCAAGCGTGAAGGCCGTCCTTCCGAGAAAGAAACCCTGACTTCCCGACTGATCGACCGTCCGATCCGTCCGCTGTTCCCAGAAGGCTTCATGAACGAAGTGCAGGTTGTCTGCACCGTCGTTTCCACCAGCAAGAAGACCGATCCGGACATCGCTGCGATGATCGGTACCTCGGCTGCCCTGGCCATTTCCGGCATTCCGTTCGACGGCCCGATCGGCGCCGCTCGCGTGGCTTTCCACGAAAGCACCGGCTACCTGCTGAACCCGACTTACGAGCAGCAGGCCGCTTCGAGCCTGGACATGGTCGTTGCCGGTACTTCCGACGCCGTGCTGATGGTTGAATCGGAAGCCAAAGAGCTGACCGAAGACCAGATGCTGGGCGCGGTACTGTTCGCTCACGACGAATTCCAGGTTGTGATCAACGCAGTTAAAGAACTGGCTGCCGAAGCCGCCAAGCCAACCTGGAACTGGGCTCCTGCGCCAGAAGCCACCGAACTGCTGGGCGCTATCCGTGCCGAGTTCGGCGATGCGATCTCCCAGGCTTACACCATCACCATCAAGGCCGACCGTTACGCTCGCCTGGGTGAGCTGAAGGACCAGGTGGTTGCCAAGCTGTCCGGTGAAGAAGGCCAGCCAAGCGCTGCTGAAGTCAAAGCCGCCTTCGGCGAAATCGAATACCGCACCGTTCGCGAAAACATCGTTAACGGCAAGCCACGTATCGACGGTCGCGACACCAAGACTGTACGTCCGCTGAACATCGAAGTCGGCGTTCTGCCGAAGACTCACGGTTCGGCACTGTTCACCCGTGGCGAAACCCAGGCGCTGGTTGTGGCAACACTGGGCACCGCCCGTGACGCGCAACTGCTGGACACCCTGGAAGGCGAAAAGAAAGACCCGTTCATGCTGCACTACAACTTCCCGCCGTTCTCGGTAGGCGAGTGTGGTCGCATGGGTGGCGCCGGTCGTCGCGAAATCGGTCACGGCCGTCTGGCCCGTCGTTCGGTTTCGGCCATGCTGCCAGCCGCTGACGTGTTCCCGTACACCATCCGCGTGGTGTCGGAAATCACCGAATCCAACGGTTCGAGCTCGATGGCTTCCGTGTGCGGTGCTTCCCTGGCACTGATGGACGCTGGTGTACCGATGAAAGCACCGGTGGCCGGTATCGCCATGGGTCTGGTTAAAGAAGGCGAGAAGTTCGCCGTCCTGACCGACATCCTCGGCGACGAAGATCACCTGGGCGACATGGACTTCAAGGTAGCCGGTACCGCCAAAGGCGTGACTGCGCTGCAGATGGACATCAAGATCAAGGGTATCACCGAAGAGATCATGGAAATCGCTCTGGGCCAGGCCCTTGAAGCGCGCCTGAACATCCTCGGCCAGATGAACCAGATCATTGGCCAGTCGCGTACCGAGCTGTCGGCCAACGCTCCGACCATGATCGCGATGAAGATCGACACCGACAAAATCCGTGACGTTATCGGTAAAGGTGGCGCGACCATCCGTGCGATCTGCGAAGAAACCAAGGCTTCGATCGACATCGAAGACGACGGCTCGATCAAGATCTTCGGCGAAACCAAGGATGCTGCAGAAGCTGCTCGTCAGCGCGTTCTGAGCATCACTGCAGAAGCCGAGATCGGCAAGATCTACGTCGGCAAGGTTGAGCGCATCGTCGACTTCGGCGCATTCGTAAACATCCTGCCGGGCAAGGACGGTCTGGTGCACATCTCGATGCTGAGCGACGCTCGCGTAGAGAAAGTCACCGACATTCTGAAAGAAGGTCAGGAAGTGGAAGTGCTGGTGCTGGACGTGGACAACCGCGGCCGTATCAAGCTGTCCATCAAAGACGTGGCAGCTGCCAAAGCTTCGGGCGTTTAATCACCCCAACGCTTTAGCGCAATGAAGATGCCCCCGCCGTGCAAACGGCGGGGGTATTTTTTTATCTGAAATAAAGAAATTGTAGTTCTCAAAAGAAAACCATCAGACAACCCACAAATTTGCCGCAGCTCGAGACCGGTGCTAGGTTTAGCCCACCGCCCGTGTAGCTCAGCCGGTAGAGCAGCGCACTCGTAACGCGAAGGTCGCAGGTTCGATTCCTGTCTCGGGCAAAAAATTTTCGCCTTCGGTTTTATGCGTGGTGTTGGAGGTATTCGTTCAGTGCTTGACGTGTCAGATCATTCAACGACACATTTTGACGGGTTGCCGCCAGAGCCGCTGCTAAATGCAGATCGTGACCTATGCGAACATTGAACGATCCTTTGCATGGGATTTCAGGCTTCTGCCCGAGCTGCTCACAGGTTTGTAAATAGTCATCTACCGCCTCGCGAAAGGCTGCTTCCAGTTCAGCCACCGTTTGTCCTTCATAATTAACCAGCGCCCTGATGAAAAGGAGTTTTCCGAACAGGCACTTATCTTCCGTGCTCGCCTCGATAGAGCCAACATAGCCTTTGTAGTGCAGCTGGGAACTCATGGAATCAGGCCTCCTGTTTTCAGTTGCTCGATAATCTGGCGTCTTGCGTATGTTTTGATTTCATTTCCGGGATGTGGCTTGTGCAGGTTGATCAATGCGCTCGGATTCCCGTTGTCGAATTTGATCCTGCTACCGGATCCTTCCAGCTGAGAGTAACCAAGACGCGCCAACAGAGTGACAAGCTCGGACCATGTGAATGCGCTTCGGCCGTTGACTAGTTTGGCGAGAAGTTTTTCAGTCTTTGACATGCTGGCCTATGATTGCAACTGAATATAGTTGCCTGTGTTTGGGCGGTCAATGTGAAGGTTTTGTTCGTCGTAACCTCAAAAGCGATGGGTGAGGATTTATACGCAGTGGATTTCGCGCATGGAAACAGGAAACTGTAACCAAGCGCATACCACCCTTCATTTCATTCCCCCGGTTGCACTGGCTTGCGTCTCTGTTAGGATTCCTTCGTACCAGACAAGCAAGCACCGTTGTTTTCAGATGATCCACGAATGGTCCTGAAGGCCAGGAAAAACCGAGCTTCCAATGGCTTCCTGCGTCAGAGAGATCCTTGATGATCCAGATCCATCCTCCATTCCTAAGATCAGCGAGAACCCCATGACTGAATTGACCCAAGAGCAACGCCACGAACAAGCGCTGGAAAAATACCTTCTGGATGTGCCGGAACTGAAGGATGAGATCAAGGACCTGAGTCCCGATGATCAGAAAGACCAGATCCAGTGGTCCTTCGAAGACGAAGCCGAAGCGCAGGGCTTGCAGCCGTGGGAGCTGACCCTCAAGTACACGAGCACGCCGGAGGAATTCGAGGCGCAGCGCCTCGTGCTGCATAAGGAAGCGGCGGAAGTATTGGGTGTTGAGTGGGAAGAGTACTGCGAGATGAATAACCTGGTGGTCTGAACAAAAACGCCAGCCTCAACTGGCTGGCGTTTTTTCTTGCGCGAATGCTCAGAGGCTCAAGCGCATCGACAGATCCACCGCTTTGACATCCTTGGTCATCGCACCAATCGAAATGTAATCCACGCCCGTTTCGGCGATCGGCAGCAGCGTGCTTTCGTTGATGCCGCCGCTGGCTTCCAGTTTCGCTTTGCCGGCGGTCAGGCGAACCGCTTCGCGCATGTCGTCCAGGCTCAGTTCGTCGAGCATGATGATGTCGGCGCCGGCTTCCAGCGCCTGCTTCAGCTCTTCAAGACTTTCCACCTCGATCTCAACCGGTTTGCCCGGGGCGATCTTGTGTGCGGCGGCCACGGCTTCGGCGATGCCACCACTGGCGGCGATGTGGTTTTCCTTGATCAGGAAGGCGTCGTAGAGACCGATGCGATGGTTGTGGCAGCCGCCGCAGGTTACGGCGTATTTCTGTGCCAGACGCAGGCCGGGCAGGGTTTTGCGGGTGTCGAGCAACTTGACCTGCGTCTCGCCGACGAAGTCTGCCAGGTACTGCGCGCGCGTCGCCACGCCGGAAAGCAACTGGAGGAAGTTCAGCGCGCTGCGTTCACCGGTCAGCAGTGAGCGCGCCGGGCCTTCCAGATGAAACAGCGGCTGATTGGCTTTGACCCGCTGGCCGTCGACCACTTGCCAATGCACCGCCACGCGCGGATCGAGCTGGCGAAACACCGCATCGACCCACGCGGTGCCGCAGATGACGGCGTCGTCACGGGTGATGATGGTGGCTTTGGCCAGGCGTTCGGCCGGGATCAGTTGCGCGGTGATGTCGCCGCTGCCGACGTCTTCGAGCAACGCACGGCGCACGTTGTTTTCGATTTCGGCGGTCAGATCGGCGAGACGTAGATTCGGCATAACGGACTCCACAAACAAAGTGGTTCGATTATAGGGGCAGGGCGTGAGCCAACCCAAGGCGAGAACGTGCGTGCCTGGCGCATCTGGTCGATTTTCCTGCGCTGAGTGCGAGGTGTATGGCGTATAGGGGAAACCCTGAGGCCTATAGCATCGTCGGCCTCTTTTGCCAGATAATCCGCCTTGTATTTGACGTCATGGCTTTGACGAACGACTCCGCTGAGGCAGTGTCGAAAGCGACGAACCGAATCACCGTTCCAGGAGGCTTGGATGCGCAACGACGGGAAAGTGGTGCCTTTGCACCGGGCGACTGCCGATCTGGCGGACCACTCGCCGCTTGCCCGCTTGCCGGTGATTCTGCTGCAGGTTCGCGACAAGGCTGCGCAGCAGCTGCGCCACGATTTGCAGGAGCTGTTCGATAACGCCGACGACACGCTGTTCGAAATGGCCGACCGGGCGCGCAACGACGTCGATCAGAACATCTTTTTCGAAGCCATGCGCGACCTGCGCCTCAAGCGCAAGAATATCGAGCGCGGCTTTCTTGAACTGTTCTTTGAAGCCTTCGCCGGCCTTACCCAATACGACCCCGCCGCCAACACTCTGCCACGCACGCCGGTGGTCGAAGAGTCGGCGCCGCGCACCGATGCCATGGAGCGTACCGTGGCCGTGCAGACCATGGTCAGTCGCGTGCTCAAGCGCGACGGCTTCGCTCTCGATCAACTGACCGCACGCTTCAGCTCGATGCTCGGCAAGCGTCTGGACGATCAGCACAACCCGCTGAGTCCGGCGATGCTCTGCGAATATTTCCTGCAGGCCGGGCGTAACCTCGGCGTCGAGATCAAGGTCAAGCTGATCCTGCTCAAACTGTTCGAACGCTATGTGCTGGCCGACACCGAGCAGCTGTATGGCGAGGCCAATCAGCTGTTGCTCGCCACCGGCGTGTTGCCACATCTGAAGCCCGCCGTGGCTCGTCGCATGGTCGAGCCTGCGGACAGCGACACATTGATTGAAGATCTCGACGAGCCGCCAGCGGACGAAGGCATCGAGCAAGTGTTCGCCGCGATGCAGCAATTGCTCGCCCAGGTGCGCGGCCGCGTCACACCGACCCTGGAGCCCGGCGCCCCGGCGCATCCGATCAACACCCGCGACCTGCTGCGGTTGTTGTCGCACTTGCAGCAATACGTACCGGCGCTTGAGGCTCAGGAGGATTTCGATCTGCGCCATCAGCTCGAACAACTGCTGACCCGGGTCAGCGTCAGAAGTGGCCGCTCCCGCGTCGTCGCGACTGCTGACGAAGATGTGATCAACCTGATCGCCATGGTCTTCGACTGCATCCTCGACGATCGCAACGTGCCTGACGCGCTCAAGGCGCTGATCGGCCGATTGCAGATTCCGATGCTCAAGGTCGCCGTGCTGGACAAGAGTTTCTTCAGCCGCAGCACGCACCCGGCGCGGCGCCTGCTCAACGAAATCGCCGAGGCCGCAATGGGCTGGAGCGATTGCGACGGCGCTGAGCGCGACAGCCTCTACGTGCGCATCGAGCAAGTGGTGCAGCGCTTGCTGAGCGAATTTGTCGACGACCCGGCGATCTTCTCCGAACTGCTCGCCGACTTCCTCGCCTTCACTCAGGAAGAGCGCCGCCGCACCGAACTGCTGGAACAACGCTTGCGGGATGCCGAGGAAGGCCGGGCGAAGGCCGAGCTGGCTCAGCATCGCGTTGCGCAGGCGTTGCAACAGGCGCTACTGGGCAAAGTGCTGCCGGCGACGGTGGTGAGTTTCGTCCAGCAGGCCTGGAGCAAAGTGCTGTTGCTGACCTGCCTTAAGCACGGTGATCAGTCCGCCGAATGGCACGCCGACGTGCAGACCATGGAACAGTTGGTCTGGAGCGTGCAGCGCCATGACGACGGCGAATCCAGCCTGCGCCTGCTGGCACTGGTCCCGGGTTTGCTCAAGTCACTGCGCGATGGCCTGAGCAGCACCGCGTTCGACCCGTTTGCCACCAGCGAATTTTTCAGTGAGCTGGAGGCTCTGCACGTACGCGTGCTGGAGCGTTCCGACGATGCCGAGCACAGCGCCATGCCGCTGATCGAAGTCACGCCCGAGGTCTTGCAGCACAGTGCCGACCAGGCAGCAGCCACCCCGGCGCCGCGCCTGGCGCAAGACGCTGCCGGTCTGTCTCAGGTCGAGCAGTTGCGTGTGGGCCACTGGGTGGTGTTCGACGCAGACGACGAACAGACCTTGCGTTGCAAACTCGCCGCGATCATCGAAGAGACCGGCAAATATGTCTTCGTCGACCGCACCGGGACGAAGGTGCTGGAGCACAGCCGCACCGACCTCGCCTTGGCTTTCAGCCGTGGCGCCGCCCGTGCGCTGGATGACACCTTGCTGTTCGACCGCGCACTGGAATCGGTGCTGGGCGACCTGCGGCGACTCAATCGCGGCAAGTGATCGCGCGGTGAGGGTGGATCGCGGCATACTGGGCGCCCACATGGTCGGCGTTGAAGGAATCGGTATGCAGTTGGATCCCGCGAGCGGGTGGTGTCATGGCGTGCAGATCTGCCCGTCGCCCAACTTCAATGAGCGCCCGGCGGGCGAAGTGTCCCTGTTGGTCATCCACAACATCAGCCTGCCGCCGGCGCAATTCGCCACGGGCAAGGTTCAGGAATTTTTCCAGAATCGTCTGGATGTCACCGAACACCCGTACTTTGCAGGCATCGCTGACCTGCGCGTCTCGGCGCATTTTCTGATCGAACGTGACGGCAAGGTCACCCAGTTTGTCTCTTGTCTGGAGCGGGCGTGGCACGCAGGGGTTTCAGTGTTCGAGGGTCGTGAAACCTGTAACGATTTTTCCGTCGGCATCGAGCTGGAAGGCACCGATGATCTGCCGTTTACCGATGAACAGTATCGAGCGTTGACTGCGCTGACCCGGCAGTTGCAGAAGCGCTTTCCGGCGATCACCGCTCAGCGTATCTGTGGCCACAGCGATATCGCGCCGGGGCGCAAGACCGATCCGGGACCGGCATTCGACTGGGCACGCTACCGCGCAGCCCTGGCAAAAGAGGAAGGACAATGAGTTTTCTGGTGTTACTGCTGGCGGTGTGGATCGAGAAGTTTTCGGCCCTGCGCCATCGGCTTCAACGCGACGGCGGATGGATCCGCGAACTGCACAAACTCGAAAACAGCAAACGGCTGGCCAGGCAACCGTGGCTGGTGCTGACGATTCTGGTGCTGTGCCCGGTGGCGTTGCTGGCGCTGTTGCTGCTGGTGCTGGAACCGGTGGCGTACGGTTTGCTGGCGCTGCCGGTGCATTTGCTGGTGGTGATTTACAGCCTCGGGCGTGGCGACCTGCTCGGCGGCCTCGGACCGTTCCGCGATGCCTGGCGCCGTGAGGATCTGCAAGCGGCGGCCCACGTGGCCAAGCGCGACCTGGACATCTGCGCCGACAGTGGCGAGCAATTGCTTGAGCAAGTGCAGGGGCATCTGCTGTGGCAGGCGTATCAGAGTTTCTTCGCGGTGATCTTCTGGTACTTCCTCCTCGGGCCGGTGGCGGCATTGGCTTATCGCTTGTTGGCGCTGGCCGAAGAGCACGGCTGCAATCCGGCGCTGGTCGAGCGTGCTGCGCAGTTGCGTCATGCCTTCGATTGGGTGCCGGTGCGCTTGCTGGCGGCGAGTCTGGCATTGGTCGGCAACTTCGTCGCGGTCAGCCGGGTGATGCTGCATGAGCTGCTGAACTGGAACATCAGCGCTGCGCAGTTGATCAACAAGGTCGGCCTGGCAGCCGGGGAAGTTCCACCGCCAGTGGTCGGCCCGGACGGCATCAACACCCTCGATTGCCTGTGGGAATTGCTGCTGCGCGCGGCAGTGCTGTGGTATGCCGGGTTTGCCTTGTGGACGGTTCTGGTTCACTGATAAGCCAAAGTGAAACTCATTGTG
>NZ_JH635998.1:1238141-1240757 GCF_000257605.1 Pseudomonas sp. R62 | reverse complement strand
CGCCGAACAGACCAACCTGCTGGCGCTCAACGCCGCCATTGAAGCGGCCCGGGCCGGCGAGCAGGGGCGCGGTTTTGCGGTGGTCGCCGACGAAGTACGTACCTTGGCCAAGCGTACCCAGCAATCGACCGAAGAAATCGAGCAGATGATCGCCAAATTGCATGGCGGCGTCGGCGCGGCGGTGAAGGCCATGGGCGTCAGTCATCAGATGGCCAATGGCACGGTGGGACAGTCGGAGAAGGTCCAGCAGGCGCTGGAGAACATTCTTGGCGCGGTGGGCATGATCGTCGACCAGAACCAGCAGATCGCCGCTGCCGTCGAACAGCAGACCGCCGTGGCCCATGACATCGATCAGAACATCGTCGAGATCAACCGCGCTGGCGAACGCACAGCGCAAGGCGCGCACCAGACCGAAGATGCCAGCCGCGCGCTGTCGGCGCAGGTGGTTGAACTCAAACAACTGATCAGCGCATTTCGTGTTTGAGAGGCTGGAACCGGATCAAAAATGTGGGAGCGAGGCTGCTCGCGAAGGCGGCGGGTCAGGCACTGACGATGTCACTGACAGATTGCTTTCGCGAGCAGGCTCGCTCCCACAGGGGACGGCGGTGTTACCAGCCGAAGACTTCGCAGCAGTTGGCGGTGCTGGCGTTGGCCAGTTGTTCAGGCGTGATATTCATCAGCTCGGCCAACGCCGCACAGATTGCCGGCAAATGCGCCGGGCTGTTGCGCTGGCCGGGGAACATGGCGGGGGCCATGTCTGGTGAGTCGGTTTCCAGTACCACCGATTGCAGCGGCAGTTCCGGCAGCACCCGATGCATGCGCAATGCCTGCGGCCAGGTCGGTGCGCCGCCGATACCCAGTTTGAACCCGAGCTTGATGTACTCCCGCGCTTCCTCGCGACTGCCGGCGAAAGCGTGGATGATGCCGGCGCGTTTGAGCTTGAAGCGCTTGAGCGTGGCGATCACCGCTGCGTGGCTGCGGCGTACGTGGATCAGCGCCGGCAACTCGAAGTCCGCGGCCAGTTGCAGCTGCGCTTCGAACAACGCCTGTTGCCGTTCGCGATCGAGGTTTTCGATGAAGTAATCGAGGCCGATTTCGCCCACCGCGCATAACTGCTGATGCCCGCGCAACCGTGTCAGCCAGTCCCCCAGTGCGTGTAAATCCTCGGGGCGATGCTGATCGAGAAACACTGGGTGCAATCCGAACGCCGCGTACAGGTCGGCATCGCTCTGCACCAGATCCCAGACCCGTTGCCAGTTGCCCTGATGCACGCCCAGCACGACGATGCGCTGCACGCCGAGGGCACGGCTTTCTGCCAGCAGCGCCGCGCGATCGGCGTCGAAGTCGGGGAAGTCGAGGTGGGTGTGGCTGTCGATCAGCTCCACGATTCAGTCCCGATGAATACGCTGCTTGAAGGTCCGCGCAATGGCTTGCACGCCCGGTTGGTAGTCGTCCTGCTCCACGGCGGCCAGCGCCAGTTCCAGGGCCTTGTCGGCGATCAACTGGTGTTGCTGGGACATGGCGTTGACCGGCAGCGGCAGGAAATCCAGCAACTGCGTGTCGCCGAACGTGCCCAAGCGCAGCGGCCGCGATTTCAGCGGGAAATCATGCAGCGCATCGAACACGCCTTGCAGCAGCACGTAGGAGGTGGTCACCAGTGCGTCAGGCAAATGCCCCAGACGCTGCAGGAGTTCTTCCATCAATTGCTTGCCGCACTCGCGGCTGAACGACTCGGCGTGCTCGACCAGCACCTCACCTTTGAAGTCTTTGAGCGCTGCGCGGAAACCGGCGGCACGTTCCTGGCTGATGCTCAGCTCCGGGCGGGCGCCGAGCAGCACGATCTGCTTGGGCTGCGGATCGAGCAGGCTCTGGGTCAGATGCAGGCTGGCCTCGCGGTCGTCGCTGATCACCGAGCAGAAATGCTCCGGCTCCATGACCCGGTCGATGGCGATGATCGGCAGACCCTTGGCCTGCAACTGGCGATAGCTGTCATCACCGGCCGGCAGGCAACTGGCGACGATCAGCGCATCGCAGCGACGCGCGCGGAACAGTTGCAGCAACTGGCGCTCGCTGTCCGGCGCATCGTCGGAGCTGGCGATCAGCAATTGATAACCGCGCGCCCGTGCGCCTTGTTCGAGCAACTTGGCGATCCGCGCGTAACTGGGGTTTTCCAGATCCGGCAGGATAAAGCCCAGGGTGCGCGTGTGCCGACTGCGCAGGCCCGCCGCTTGCGGATTGGGCGTGAAGCCGTGCAGATCGACCACCGCGCGCACGCGCTCGACGGTCGCGTTGCTGATGCGTTGCTGTTCGGCCTTGCCGTTGATGACGTAGCTGGCGGTGGTCACGGACACACCGGCAAGACGGGCGATATCACTGAGTTTCAAACCGGGATTTCCTTGTTTTCTGGAGCGGGCCCCGACATTTTCTCCAATCGTAACCGATTCCTGTACACGACCAATGTCCTGGCTCAAGCGCCGAGTGGTTCTTCAAGGATGCGCAATTAACGCGTAGTCTTCCATAAGATCTAGATTAAACGTTTCAGCCAGCGTATTTTTACGACGTTCGCGACTGAGTGGCTACTGCCAATTGACTACTCAGTCAGTTAATCATGAACAC
>NZ_JH635998.1:1215807-1237085 GCF_000257605.1 Pseudomonas sp. R62 | reverse complement strand
CCGATTGTGTGAGCAACGGCTTTGCCGGCGTGTTGCAGCAAGTCGAAGCGCTGCCACTGGGCGACGGCCTGTGGTGGTTGCACAGCGAGCAGACCGTGAAGCGTCCGGGACTGGCGTTCGTCACCCCGGACAAACCGATGCGCTACCTCGGCCAGCCGCTCAGCGGACTGTTCTGCCTCGCCAGTCTGGGCGAAGCGCATCAGGCGTTGCTCGAGCGTTTGTGCGCGTTGCTGATCGAAGGTCGCGGCCACGAACTCGGCCGCGCCACCAGCAGCCGCAAAGTCCTCGAAGTGCTCGGCGGTGAACTGCCGGCCGACTGGCCGAGTGCACGTATTGCCCTGGCCAATGCCCATGGTCTGCACGCACGACCAGCGAAGATTCTTGCGCAACTGGCGAAGAGTTTTGACGGCGAAATCCGTGTGCGCATCGTCGACAGCCAGGACAGCGCCGTGTCGGTGAAGAGCCTGAGCAAACTGCTCAGTCTCGGTGCCCGCCGCGGTCAGGTGCTGGAGCTGATCGCCGAGCCGAGCATCGCCGCCGATGCCTTGCCGGCCCTGCTCGCGGCGATTGAAGAGGGCCTCGGTGAGGAAGTCGAGCCGTTGCCGGCCGTGAGTCAGCAGCGCGAAGTGATCGCCGACATCGCCGAGGTGCTGGTGGCTCCCGCGTCCGGCAGCCTGTTGCAGGCGATTCCCGCCGCACCGGGCATCGCCATCGGCCCGGCGCACATTCAGGTGCTGCAAGCCATCGATTACCCGTTGCGCGGCGAATCTGCCGCGATCGAGCGCGAGCGCCTCAAGCAAGCGCTGAGCGACGTGCGCCGCGACATTCAGGGCTTGATCGAACGCAGCAAGGCCAAGGCGATCCGCGAGATTTTCATCACTCACCAGGAAATGCTCGACGACCCGGATCTGACCGACGAAGTCGAAACCCGCCTCAAGCAAGGCGAAAGCGCCGAAGCGGCGTGGATGGCGGTGATCGAAGCCGCCGCCAAACAGCAGGAATCGCTGCAGGACGCGTTGCTCGCCGAGCGTGCCGCGGATCTGCGCGACATCGGTCGCCGGGTGCTGGCGCAGCTGTGTGGCGTGCAAACCGCGAACGAACCTGAGCAACCGTACATTCTGGTGATGGACGAAGTCGGCCCGTCCGATGTCGCGCGCCTGGATCCTGCGCGAGTGGCGGGGATTCTCACCGCGCGCGGCGGTGCTACCGCGCACAGCGCCATCGTCGCCCGCGCGCTCGGTATTCCAGCACTGGTCGGCGCGGGTGCAGCGGTGCTGTTGCTCGAGCCGGGCACGCCGCTGTTGCTCGACGGTCAGCGTGGCCGTCTGCATGTCGACGCCGATGCCGCGACCCTCAAGCGTGCCGCTGAAGAGCGCGACACCCGCGAGCAACGCCTGAAGATCGCCGCCGAACAACGCCATCAACCGGCACACACCACCGACGGCCACGCCGTCGAAGTGTTCGCCAACATCGGCGAAAGCGCAGGCGTGACCAGCGCGGTGGAGCAGGGCGCCGAAGGCATTGGTCTGCTGCGCACCGAACTGATTTTCATGGCCCACCCACAGGCCCCGGATGAGGCGACCCAGGAAGCCGAATACCGTCGCGTCCTCGATGGTCTGGCCGGGCGGCCGCTGGTGGTGCGCACGCTCGACGTCGGCGGCGACAAACCGTTGCCGTATTGGCCGATCGCCAAGGAAGAAAACCCGTTCCTCGGCGTGCGCGGCATTCGCCTGACTCTGCAGCGGCCGCAGATCATGGAAGCGCAACTGCGCGCCTTGCTGCGCTCGGCTGACAACCGTCCGCTGCGGATCATGTTCCCGATGGTCGGCAGCGTCGAAGAGTGGCGCCAGGCCCGTGACATGACCGAGCGTCTGCGCTTGGAAATTCCAGTCGCCGATCTTCAGCTGGGGATCATGATCGAGGTGCCGTCGGCCGCGTTGCTTGCGCCGGTTCTGGCCAAGGAAGTCGACTTTTTCAGCGTCGGCACCAACGACCTGACCCAATACACCCTGGCCATCGACCGTGGTCACCCGACGCTGTCTGCACAAGCGGATGGCTTGCACCCGGCGGTGCTGCAACTGATCGACATCACCGTGCGCGCCGCCCATGCCCATGGCAAATGGGTGGGCGTCTGCGGCGAACTGGCGGCTGATCCGCTGGCGGTGCCGGTGCTGGTTGGCCTCGGTGTCGACGAGCTTAGCGTGTCCGGTCGCAGCATTGCCGAAGTCAAGGCGCGCATCCGTGAACTCAGCCTGACCCAGGCGCAAACCCTCGCTCAACAGGCCCTGGCCGTGGGCAGCGCGAATGAAGTACGCGCATTAGTGGAGGCCCTGTAAATGGCCAAGATTCTTACCCTGACCCTCAACCCGGCACTCGACCTCACCGTCGAGCTGTCACGGCTGGATGCCGGTCAGGTCAATCGCAGCGAGGAGATGCACACCCACGCTGCGGGCAAAGGCGTCAATGTCGCCCAGGTGCTGGCGGATCTCGGCCATCAGGTCACCGTCAGCGGCTTTCTCGGCGAAGACAATCAGCAAGCGTTCGAAACCCTGTTCGCCAAGCGTGGTTTTGTCGACGGGTTCATCCGCGTGCCGGGCGAGACGCGCAGCAACATCAAGGTCGCCGAACAGGACGGGCGCATCACCGACATCAACGGGCCTGGCCCGGTGGTCGATGCAACGGCGCAGCAAGCCTTGCTTGATCGCTTGCAGCAGATCGCACCTGGGCACGATGCGGTGGTGGTCGCCGGCAGTCTGCCGCGTGGCGTCACCGCGCAATGGTTGCGCGAGCTGATTGAAAGGTTGAACGCGCTCGGCTTGAAAGTCGCCCTCGATTCCAGTGGTGAAGCCTTGCGCGCTGCGTTGCAGGCCAGCCCCTGGCTGATCAAACCGAACACCGAAGAATTGGCCCACGCACTTGGCTGCGAAGTGGTCTCGCCGATCGCCGAAGCACAAGCCGCCGCACGTTTGCATGCGCAAGGCATCGAGCACGTGGTGATCTCCCACGGCGCTGACGGGGTCAACTGGTTCAGTGTCGGCTCGGCCCTGCACGCCACGCCGCCGAAGGTCAGCGTGGCCAGCACGGTCGGTGCCGGCGATTCATTGCTGGCTGGCATGCTCCACGGTCTGCTCAGCGCCGACACCCCCGAGCAAACCCTGCGCACCGCCACCGCGATTGCGGCAATGGCGGTGACCCAGATCGGTTTTGGCATCAACGACGCTGCGCAACTGGCGCAGCTCGAACAGGGCGTGCGCGTGCGCCCCCTGACAGAACAATAAGAGGGTTTGTCATGAAGTTAGCCATTGTTACGGCTTGCCCGAACGGCATGGTCACCAGTGTGCTGTGCGCGCGCCTGCTCGATGCAGCGGCGCAGCGCCAGGGCTGGAGCACCAGCGTTGAAGTGGTCGATCCGGCGCACCCGGAACGCGAATTGTCGGCGGCGACCATCGAAGCCGCCGAGTGGGTCTTGCTGGTCACCACTGGCGCGGTGGACATGAGTCGCTTCGTCGGCAAGCGCGTGTACCAGATCGCTCCGGCGCAGGCGCTGCAGGATGTCGAAGCGGTGCTGCGTCGCGGTGCTGAAGAAGCCGAAGTCTACGTGGCCAGCGCAGTCGAAGCGGCGATTGACGCGCCACGTGCGCCACGCATCGTCGCCATCACGGCCTGCCCGACCGGCGTCGCCCACACCTTCATGGCCGCCGAAGCGTTGCAGCAGACCGCCAAGCGTCTGGGCTATGAGTTGCAGGTCGAAACCCAAGGCTCGGTCGGCGCGAAAACCCCGCTCAGCGCAACGGCCATCGCCGACGCAGACGTGGTGTTGCTGGCGGCGGATATCGACGTCGCCACCGAGCGTTTCGCCGGCAAGAAAATCTATCGCTGCGGCACTGGCGTTGCGCTGAAGCAATCCGAAGCGACCCTGAAAAAAGCCCTGGCCGAAGGCGCTGTCGAAAGCGCGGCAAGCGACGGCAAGGCTCCGGCCAAGTCGGAAAAAACTGGCGTCTACAAGCACCTGCTCACGGGTGTGTCGTACATGCTGCCAATGGTGGTGGCGGGTGGTTTGCTGATCGCGTTGTCCTTCGTGTTCGGCATCACCGCGTACAAAGAAGAAGGCACGCTGGCGGCGGCACTGATGCAGATCGGCGGCGACACCGCGTTCAAGCTGATGGTGCCGCTGCTCGCCGGTTACATCGCCTACTCGATCGCCGACCGCCCGGGCCTTGCGCCGGGGATGATCGGCGGCTTGCTCGCAGGCACTCTGGGCGCCGGATTCATCGGCGGGATCATCGCCGGTTTCATCGCCGGTTACGCCGCCCAAGCCATCGCCCGCTATGTGAAATTGCCGCAGAGCCTGGAAGCGCTGAAGCCGATTCTGATCATCCCGTTACTGGCCAGTCTGGTCACCGGTCTGGTGATGATTTACGTGGTCGGCAAACCGGTCGCCGGCATGCTCGCCGCGCTTACCCAGTTCCTCGACAGCATGGGCACCACCAACGCGATTCTGCTCGGCGTGTTGCTCGGCGGCATGATGTGCGTCGACCTCGGTGGGCCGATCAACAAGGCTGCCTATGCGTTTTCGGTGGGGCTGCTGGCCTCGCAGAGTTACGCACCGATGGCCGCGACCATGGCCGCCGGCATGGTGCCGCCGATTGGCTTGGGCATCGCCACCTTCATTGCCCGGCGCAAGTTCGCCCAGACCGAGCGCGAGGCCGGCAAAGCGGCCTTCGTGCTCGGTTTGTGCTTCATCTCCGAAGGGGCTATTCCGTTCGCTGCGAAAGATCCGCTGCGGGTGATCCCGGCGAGCATCGCTGGCGGTGCGCTGACCGGTGCCTTGTCGATGTACTTCGGCTGCAAACTGATGGCGCCGCACGGCGGCTTGTTCGTGCTGGCGATCCCCAATGCGATCAACCATGCGCTGCTGTATCTGCTGGCGATCGTCGCGGGGAGCCTGGTTACGGCGGTGGTGTATGCGCTGCTCAAACGGCCGGAGGCTGTCGAGTTAGCGCTGGAGCCCGCCAAGGCCTGACCGACAACACCAAATCCCTGTGGGAGCGAGCCTGCTCGCGAAAGCGGAGTGTCAGCTGAAGATGTGGTAGCTGGCAGGACGCCTTCGCGAGCAGGCTCGCTCCCACAGGAGTCTGCATTGTCATAGCGGATTCATACACCCGTGCTTAAGTTTTCCCTTTTGCAGGGAGAACACCATGAGCGATTTCAATCTCGGCCGGCGTCGCGTCATGCAAGCGGTCGGCGCCGGGCTGTTGCTGCCGGGGCTGGCGCCGGCGGTGATTGCCTCGGTCAAGGATCGTCCGCAGCTCACCGACGGCGTGCAGTCCGGCGACCTGCTCGGCGACCGCGCGATGATCTGGAGTCGCAGCGATCGCCCGGCGCGCATGGTGGTCGAGTGGGACACCGGCAGCCTGTTCGGCAACCCGCGCAAATTCGTCTCGCCACTGGCCGATGCGCGCAGCGATTTCACCGCCCGCGTCGAACTCACCGGCCTGCCGGCCAACCAGGCAATCTTCTATCGCGTGCACTTCGAAGATGCGCAGAGCGGCGTCGCCAGCGAACCGTGGTTCGGCCATCTGCGCAGCGTGCCAACGACAAAACGCGACATCCGTTTTGTCTGGAGCGGTGACACCGTCGGCCAGGGCTTCGGGATCAACCCGGACATCGGCGGCATGCGCATCTACGAAGCCATGCGCCTGCGCCTGCCGGACTTCTTTATCCACAGCGGCGACACCATCTACGCCGACGGCCCGGTGCCCGCGCAACTGAACACCGAAAGCGGGCGCATCTGGCGCAATATCACCACCGAAGCCAAGAGCAAAGTCGCGCAGACCCTCGACGATTATCGCGGCAACTATCGCTACAACCTGATGGACGAAAACATCCGTCGCTTCAACGCCGAAGTGCCGCAGATCTGGCAGTGGGACGATCACGAAGTGGTCAACAACTGGTCACCGGGCAAGCAGCTGGATGAGCGCTATCAGGAGAAAGATATCCACAAGCTGGTGGGCCGCGCGCGGCAGGCGTGGCTGGAATATGCGCCGATGCGTTTGCAAGCGGCGGACGGCGGCGGGCGGATTTATCGCAAGCTCAGCTACGGGCCGATGCTCGACGTGTTCGTGCTGGATATGCGCAGCTATCGCGAAGCCAACGACGACAACCTCGGCGCGGCAAAACCGTTTCTCGGCCGTGAACAGCTGGACTGGCTCAAGCGTGAGTTGCAGGCATCGAAGGCGCAGTGGAAAGTCATCGCCGCCGACATGCCCATCGGCCTGGGCGTGCCGGACGGCGAGGTCAGCCCGGGCGTTGCGCGTTGGGAAGCCGTGGCCAACGGCGACCCCGGCCCGGCGCAGGGGCGTGAACTGGAAATTGCCGAATTGCTCGGATTTTTACGTGCGCAGCAGGTGCGTAATTTCGTGTTTCTGACGGCGGACGTGCACTACTGCGCGGCGCATCACTATCATCCGGACCGCGCGGCGTTTCAGGATTTCGAACCGTTCTGGGAATTTGTCGCCGGGCCGCTGAATGCCGGCAGTTTCGGGCCGAATCCACTGGACAAGACGTTTGGCCCAGAGGTGGTGTTCGAGAAAGCACCGCCCGCACAGAACACCTCACCGTTTGCCGGGTTTCAGTTTTTTGGTGAGGTGAATATTGAAGCGCAGAGCGGGGAGATGAGCGTGGTGTTGCGGGATCTGGATGGCATCGCTGTTTTCGAACAGAAACTCCAACCGGTCTGAGCAACGCGTCCCCTGTGGGAGCGAGCCTGCTCGCGAAAGCGGACTTACAGCCAACACCAATGTTGACTGTTAAATCGCCTTCGCGAGCAGGCTCGCACCACAAGGGGATGGTGTTGGGTCAGTAAACATCCCGGCGATAGCGGCCCTGTTCGATCAGGCGTTCGACTTCGGTGCTGCCGAGGATATCGTTGAGGGCCTGGTCGACGCCTGAGGCCATACCTTGAAGGCTGCCGCAGATATAGATGACGGCACCATCTGCCAACCACTTCTTCAATTCATCCGCCGACTCACGCAAGCGATCCTGCACATAAACCTTCTCAGCCTGATCGCGGGAAAACGCCAGATCCAGCCGCGCCAGATCGCCATTGACCAACCACTCCTCGAGCTCGGCGCGGCAGAGGAAGTCGTGCTCACGGTTGCGCTCGCCGAACAGCAGCCACTGCCGTTGCTGGCCGTCGGCAATGCGTGCCTTGAGCAGGCTGCGCAGGCCGGCCAGGCCGGTGCCGTTGCCCAGCAGGATCATCGGCACGGGTTCGTTCGGCAGATGGAAACCGCTGTTGCGCCGCACGCGCAGGCTGATGCTGCCGCCCACTGGCGCGTGTTCGGTGAGCCAGCCGGAGCCGATGCCGAGGCTGCCGTCGTTGTGCTGTTCCTGGCGCACGATCAGTTCCAGCACGCCGTCGGCGGCAATCGAGGCGATCGAGTATTCGCGCATCGCCAGCGGCACCATTGCGTCGACCAGCGACTGCGCATGCAAACCGACCAGATGCGCGCGGTGTTCGGGCAGTTGCCGTGAGGCGAGGGCCACTTCCAGTGGTTCGTCGATGCCGTTGACCTTCACCGGGGTTTCGCCACGAATGCCGAGGCCGTCGAGGAAATGTTCGATGGCCCACGGGCAATTGCGTGGCAGCACTTCGACCAGGTCACCGGCGAGCCAACTGCGGGTGTCCGGGGCTTTGAGGCCGAGCAGGTAGACCGGCGCGCCGCTGCTGTCGGGGTTCATCAATTCGCGACGGACCAGCGTCCAGTTGTCGTAGCTCGGTGCTTGCCAGGTTTCGCTCGGCGCCTGTCCGGTGAGCTGGCCGAGTTGGGTTTGCCAGTGACGCAGCGCGTAAGGATCTCCGCTGTCGACCTCCACCGGGGCGAACAAGGTCTTGCCGCCGTGCTCGCCGAGCCATTGATGCAAGCGCTTGGCGAAGCCGCAGAAGTGCGCGTACTGCCGATCGCCGAGGCCGAGCACGGCGTAGTTGAGGCTGTCGAGTGTCGAGGCCTTGGCCAGCACTTTGCGCTCGAAACCACGGGCGCTGTCCGGCGCTTCGCCGTCGCCGAAGGTGCTGACCACGAACAAGGCGTTGTTCGACTCACGCAGATCCTGTTCGCTCAGATTGGCCAGCGGCTGCACGTTGACCGGCAATCCGGCGGCCTGCAATTGTCCGGCGGTCTGCCACGCCAGTTGTTCGGCGAAACCGCTCTGGCTGGCGAAACCGATCAGCCATGCCGAAGCCTCGGCGGACGGTTGTGCGAGACCTTGGCGGGCATCCTTGATCTGCTTTTTCTTGCGTCGACGGTCCAGATACAGCAGCCAGCCAGTGATGAAAAACAGTGGCATGCACACCGCCGCGATCGTCACGATGATGCGCCCGACGAGGCCGAAGTAGCTGCCGACGTGCAGCGCATAAATGCTGGTCAGCAGTTGGGCCTTGAAGCTTTTGTCGGCATAGCGGTCGACGCGTTTGACCACGCCGGTGGCCGGATCGAGGGTGATCTGGTTCAGCGCGCGGTCATGCGGTGAGCTGTCGAGCAGGTAGAACACCGTCGCCGGCTGGCCGGCCACCGCCGGCATGCGAATGTTGTACGCGGCCAGACCCGGGCCGGCAGCGCTGTAGATGCTGCTCCACATCGCCGCGTAGTCGGCCGTCGGTGCCGGACCTTCCGGCGCCGGGCCGCGACCGCCGCGTACGCGTTCGTTTTGCGGCGCGTCGGAAAGCAGTCGGGTCAGGCCTTTGTTGTACCACTCGTACGACCATGACAAGCCGGTCAACGCCAGCAGCAAATAGACCAAAAGGCACCAGGTGCCGGCCACCGAGTGCAGATCCCAATTGAACGCGCGGCCCTTCTTTTTCCAGTCCAGGGTCAACCACACGCGCCAGCTGTTCCACTGACGCGGCCATCGCAAATACAGGCCAGAGAGACAGAAGAACAACAGCATCAAGGTGCAGGCGCCGGTGATGATGCGCCCGGTGTCGCCCATGGCGAGGAACCGGTGCAGTTGCAGCATCAGGCCGAAGAAATCCTGACCGGTGGCATCGCCCTTTAACTCGGCGGTGTACGGATCGAAGTAGCGCATTTCGCCACGCCGTTCGCCCTTGGGCGGAGTGAAGAATACCCGTGCGGCGTGACCGCTGTCGGTCTCGACCCAGAGCATCGCGACTTTCTTGCCGGACGCGGCTTCGATGCGCTCCACCAGTTCCACTGGCGGCAGCACGCCGGCGACCTGCTTTTCCACCTGCAGAACGGACGGATTCAGCGCGCGCAGGATCTCGTCCTGAAACGAATAGGCCGCGCCGGTGATGCCCATCAGAGCCAGCACCAGCCCTGCGGTGATGCCAAAAAACCAGTGCAACTGGAACAGGGTTTTCTTCAACACGTCACTCGCCGTCCGTTCGGAAATTGTCATCACGGCGCGCATTATGCCGTGGGTTATCAAGAAGCGTTTTGCGTAACACACGAAAGCCCCGTTCAACTGAATGAACGGGGCCTGATCCGTTTCGCAGATCTTATGTGGGAGCGAGCTTGCTCGCGAAGGCGTCGTGTCAGTCAGCATCGACTTCACTGAGCCACCGCTTTCGCGAGCAAGCTCGCTCCCACAGGTTTTCACATCGGTCAGAAGTGGAAGTTGGTGCTCAACAGCGCCGTGCGTCCCGCCGCCTGATTGGCGAAGTGGGTCGAGAAGGCTTTGTCGTAATAGGTTTCGTCGGTCAGGTTCTGCACGTTGAGTTGCAGGTCGACGTTCTTGGTCAGCTTGTAGGCCGCCATCGCGTCGTAACGCACGTACGAATCGACCATCGTCGTGTTGGCGACACTGCCGTAGACGTCGTCGACGTAGAACGCGCCACCACCGATCGTCAGCTTCGGCGTGACCTGATACGTGGTCCACAGGCTGGCGCTGTTTTTCGGTGTGTTCGGCAGATCGTTGCCGTCGTTGGCGCGACCCAGCGGGCCACCGTCAACCTGTTCGCTGTCCATGAAAGCGTAACCGGCGAACACCTGCCACTTGTCGGTGATCTTGCCGCTGGCCGACAGTTCGAAGCCTTGCACGCGAGTCTTGCCGGCGTTCTCGTACGAACTGGTATCGACCTGCACGCGAGCGTTTTCCTTCTCGGTGCGGAAGATGTCGGCGGTCAGCGACAGGCGATCATTGAGCAGATCCCACTTGGTGCCGATCTCGTAGTTCTTGGTGGTTTCCGGCTCCATGTCGCTGCTCAGCAGGTTGCCGCTGCGATCCGGGGTGCCGCCCAGCGGGTTGCCTTCCTGGCCTTCGCCCAAAGTGTTGCCCGGCGGCGTCGCCGAGGTTGCATAGGAGGCGTAGATGCTGCCGTTTTCCGCCGGCTTGTAGACCACGCCGAACTGGCCGGTGACGAATTCGCTGGTGTCATCACCCTTGGAGGTGGTGCGGCCGGCGGCGTTGTAGGTTTTGTAGTCGGTGTCGAAGTGGTCGTAGCGCAGGCCCATGTTCACCAGCCATTGCTCGGACAACTCCAGCGTGTCGAACACGTACAGCGCGTAGGTGTCGGCCTGGGTGTCGGTGCCGGCGTAGTTGCGCGAGATTGCGCCGTTCCACGGATCGTTCGGATTCGGGTTCGACAGCGAGGTGCAGTTGTAACCGCTGGCGGCGCCGATCAGGCCCGGGTTGCAGTTGGTGGTGACAGCGCTGGTGCGCGGCGTGGTGTCGGTGTTGACGTTGTACGAGGATTTCTCGCTCTGCTCACGGGTGTATTCGACACCGGTGGAGAAGCTGTTCTTGAAACCGGCCACGTAGAAGGTGCCGAACAGGTCGGTCTGGTTGGTGGTGGTTTCGGTGTTGCTCACCCGCGTGTTGGCCCGACGCCAGACGCTGCCGTTGTTGACGTTGCCCTTGCTGTCGTCCGGCTGGGTGAGGATGTAATCCTGCATGCTGCTGCCGTGGCGCAGGGTGTTCTTGATGGTCAGCGCATCGTTCAGATCGTGCTCGATGGCGAAGGTCGCGGTGTCGGTGCGGCCCTTGCGGAAGTCACGATCCAGACCATAGAAGTTGTCGTGATCGCCCCCGGCGTATGGCTTGTCCGGGTTGGACTTGGTGCGTGCGGCCGAACCACCGGTGGGAATGGTGTACGGGATGCCCGAGTCCGGGGTGTCGTTGCTTTCCAGATGGTAGTAGTCGAGGTTGACACGGGTGTCGGTGCCCAGGCCGAAGGCCAGCGACGGCGCGATACCCCAACGGTCGTAATCGACCTTGTCGCGACCGGCGACGTTGCTCTCGTGGCTCATCAGGTTGAGACGGCCGGCAGCGCTGTCGCTGAACTGGTAGTTGCCGTCGAGGGTGTAGCGCTGGGTCTGGTCGGAGCCGTAGGTGAAGCCGCCGTCGAACGAGTTGCCCAGGTGCGCTTTCTTGCTCACCAGATTGATGCTGCCGCCGGCCGCGCCACGACCGCCAATCGCCGAGTTCGGGCCTTTGCTGACTTCGATGTTTTCCACAGCGAAGATTTCACGGCTTTGCGAACCGGTATCGCGCACGCCGTCCAGATACGTGTCGCCCTGGGCGTCGAAGCCGCGAATGAACGGACGATCGCCCTGCGGGTTGCCGCCTTCACCGGCGCCGAAGGTGATGCCCGGCACGGTGCGCAGCGCGTCCTGCATGTTCAGCGCGCCGGTGTCCTTGAGCACTTGTTGCGGGATGACGGTGACCGAGCGCGGGGTGTCGACCAGCGGTGCGGTGTACTTGGGCGAGGAGGCTTTTTCGACCTGGTAGGACGTCGAGTCCTGGGCTTCGCCGGTGATGGCGGTGGCGTCCAGGGCGATGGCGTTGCCGGACGCTTTGCTGTCGGTTTTTTCCGCCGCGAAGACCATCTGCCCAGCGGAGCCGGCGGTGATTGCGACACCGATTGCCGAGGCGAGCAGACGTGGTGAACTGACCGGTAATTGTGCGTGTTGACGTGCCATTTTTATTCCCCTCCCCAAGGATTTGAGGCGGCGGAATATAGGGTAAACAGGTATTCGTATCAATTGCGAAACATTGTTATTCGCATTGAATTTACATTCTTTACAATTTGCCCTTACGGTTTCTGCTTGTTCATCCGTCTTGGGGGTTTTACACAGTCAATAAGAATCAATACCATTGCCGCCTTCTTGCCATCAGGTGACATCGCCATGCTGCTGCACATCCCCGGGCTGTTCGCAAAAGACGAAGTGCAGCGCATCCGCCTGGCCCTGGAGCAAGCGGATTGGGCCGACGGCAAGATCACCGCCGGCTTCCAGTCGGCCAAGGCCAAGCACAATCTGCAACTGCCCGAAGGCCACCCGCTGGCGAAGGAAATCGGCGCGGCGATGCTTGAGCGGTTGTGGAAAAATCCGCTGTTCATGTCTGCCGCACTGCCGCACAAAGTCTTCCCGCCGTTAGTGAACTGCTACACGGCCGGCGGCAGTTTCGATTTCCACATCGACAATGCCGTGCGCCAGCCCAAGGGCAGCATCGAGCGGGTGCGCACCGATTTGTCGGCGACGTTGTTTTTCAGTGAACCGGAAGATTACGACGGCGGTGAGCTGGAAATCCAGGACACCTACGGCACCCAGCGTGTGAAGCTGCCGGCCGGCGACATGGTGTTGTATCCGGGCACCAGTTTGCACAAGGTCAATGCGGTCACCCGTGGTGCGCGTTATGCCTCGTTTTTCTGGACGCAGAGCCTGGTGCGCGAAGACAGCCAGCGCGCGTTGCTGTTCGAAATGGACGGGGCGATTCAGCAGCTGACTCGGGACGTCCCCGATCACCCTTCGCTGATCCGCCTCACCGGCACTTATCACAACTTGCTGCGGCGCTGGGTCGAGGTATGAGTTTCCAGCTACGCCGAGAGGAAGTCCTCGATGCGGCCGGGTTGGCGGCAATGCTTGAAGAAAGCCCGGCCCGCGCTGCGCAGGCGATTTTGCTCGCGGCGGGCGAGGGCGAGGTTGAAGCGCAGGCGCTGCTTGGGCAGATCCTGCTGGACGGTCAGGGCATCGCGCAGGATCAACCGCTTGCATTGCGCTGGTTCGGCATCGCCGCCGGGCGCGGACATCTGATGGCGCGCAATATGCTCGGGCGTTGTCATGAGCATGGTTGGGGTTGTGCGGCGGATGCCTCGGTCGCGGCGCAGCATTATCGGATCGCTGCCGAGGCGGGGCTGGACTGGGCGATGTACAACCTGGCCAATCTACTGGCCACCGGGCGCGGGGTGACGGTTGATCATCAGCAAGCGTTGGCGCTGTATCGGCGCGCGGCTGAGTTGGGCCATGCGAAATCGATGAATCTGCTGGGGCGTTATCTGGAGGAAGGGCAGGTGTGTCCGGCGGATCCGCTGGCGGCGCGCGAGTGGTATCGGCGTTCGGCCGAGGCAGGGGATTTTCGTGGGCAGTTCAGTTATGCGGCGGTGTTGGCGGCTGAGGGACGGGTTGATGAAGCGGTCGATTGGCTGGAGAAAGCCTTGGCCACCGGCAATCTGAATTTTCTGCGGGTGGCGAGCCAGACGCTGGCTGATGCGACAGGCTTGCGAATTCAGGCGATGGCTAGTCGGTATGCCGCTCGGTATGCAGAGTTGCAGCGCGGCTGAAACCGCCGAGCCCTCACCCTAGCCCTCTCCCAGGGGGAGAGGGAACCGACCGAGGGATGCTTGGGAGGTACGCCGACCTGCAATGGTTTTGCCGAATCCATAATCGCCAAGGTGGTTCAGGTCGATGTCGGACGGAAGACCACTCGGTCGGCTCCCTCTCCCTCGGGAGAGGGCTGGGGTGAGGGGCTATGGTATCTAGTACAAAAAACCTCCCCAGCCGAACACCCACAAAAAAGCCCACAAATTCGTGGGCTTTTCTCTTGCAGCTTGCAGCTCGAAACTTTCAGCTGCTCCTTAAACGTAAAACGACTTCAGCGGCGGGAAGCCATTGAACTCGACCGCGCTGTAACTGGTGGTGTACGCACCGGTCGACAGCCAGTACAGACGATCACCAATCGCCAGGTTCAGCGGCAGGCCATACTTGTAGTTCTCGTACATGATGTCGGCGCTGTCGCAGGTCGGGCCGGCGATCACGACTTCTTCCATCTCGCCTTTCTTCTCGGTCCAGATCGGGAACTTGATCGCTTCGTCCATGGTTTCGATCAGGCCGGAGAACTTGCCCACATCGGTGTACACCCAACGCTCGACAGCGGTGCGCGACTTGCGCGCAACCAGTACCACTTCGCTGACCAGAATACCGGCGTTGGCGATCAGCGAACGGCCCGGCTCGAGGATGATTTCCGGCAGGTCATCACCGAAGTCTTCCTTGAGGAAGCGAATGATCTCTTCGGCGTAGGTTTCCAGGCTGTTGGTGCGGGTGATGTAGTTGGCCGGGAAGCCGCCGCCCATGTTGATCAGCTTGAGGTGGATGCCGTCTTCTTCTTTCAGACGTTCGAAGATCACTTTGACCTTGGCGATCGCCGCGTCCCAGACGCTGATGTCGCGCTGTTGCGAACCGACGTGGAACGAGATGCCGTACGGCACCAGACCCAGGTCGCGGGCGAGGATCAGCAGGTCCATGGCCATGTCGGTCTGGCAGCCGAACTTGCGCGACAGTGGCCAGTCAGCGGTGGTCGAGCCTTCAGTGAGGATGCGCACATAGACTTTCGAACCCGGTGCAGCCTTGGCGATGTTGCGCAGGTCGGCTTCGGAGTCGGTGGAGAACAGACGCACGCCCTTCTCGTAGAAGTAGCGGATGTCCTTGGATTTCTTGATGGTGTTGCCGTAGCTGATGCGGTCCGGGCTGACGCCACGATCCATCACCTTGTCCAGCTCGTAGATCGAGGCGATGTCGAAGCTCGAACCTTTGTCTTTGAGCAGGTCGATGATCTCGACGGCCGGGTTGGCCTTGACCGCGTAGTAGACCTTGGCGAATTCGAAACCGGCGCGCAGGTCATCGTAGGCCTGGGCGATCATGGCGGTGTCGATCACCACGAACGGGGTTTCCTGTTTGTCGGCGAACGCCTTCATTTTGTCGAATGTAGCGCGCGCGAAATAGTCTTCGACCTGGATCGACATGCTGGGTGCTCCTATGGGCAAACTCGTAAAAACAATGGGTGCATGAACGCCCTCCGTATCCCCACTTTGGTTCGCCTACTTCCCAAGGCATGTCGCCGAAAGCAAAAAGGCCCAGAGATGTGCAGTTATCCCTTGGCCTTGCTGTCTCGTCGTCAGTACTTGAGCCGGATGGATCGTTTCCAGCATGGACGTTCGGCGCGAACTTTAGGGCGTGAGGGGCGCGAGATCAACTAAAAATGTCGCGTTTTTGCACGCTTCTGACGTGCGTCGCGTCCATCACTCCTTCTACCCGACCGAGATGACGGGCAGATGTTCCCGACGGATTTTTGAGTGTTAAACATATCTGCACGTTCGGGGCTTTTGTCGGCTAGATCGCGGGTAAGTGTGATAGCGGCAACATCGGCGACGTTGGCGTCGAGAGAGGGTTTTGAAGCGGGATTTGGACCTTGAAGAAGCTGAATTGACGGCGCGCTTGCAGGAGAGGCTGTTGAGATTCTTTGTCACCTTGTAAAGATCAACAAAATCACGCAGATCCTGTGGGAGCGAGCCTGCTCGCGAAGGCATTTTCACAGCCGCCATCAGCGTCGACTGATATTGCGCTTTCGCGAGCAGGCTCGCTCCCACAGGGATCGGGTTTCAACCACGCAGACGGATTATGCGACCACCGTCTCAGCCGGCGAGACGATACTGGTCTTCATCCCCCGCGAACGTCCCGAGCTCAGGTACGCCGCAATCGACTCCTGCGTCACCTCGCCAAGGAACACTCGTTCGGCATCCATCACCGGCAGCCAGGCGCGGTTGAACTCGTACATGCGCGACAACAGGATGCGCAGGTGCTCGTCGTACGCCGCAGTGGCGTTGAACTCACGGAGGAATTGCGCGCAGGTGCCGGTCTGGCGATGCAGGTCGCGACGGCGCACGTAACCCAGCGCCTTGTTCTCGGCGCAAGTAACCACGACATAACGGCGGTCGTGCTCGTCCATCAATTCCAGCGCATCGGCCACCGGGGTTTCCGGGCTGACCGACGGCGCGTTGTCCGCCGCGTCTTCGGCCTTCACCAACAGCAGGCGTTTGAGCGTGCTGTCCTGGCCGACGAAGTTGCTGACGAAATCATCCGCCGGATGCGCCAGCAGGGTGTCCGGGTGGTCGATCTGCAGCAGCTTGCCGGCGCGGAAAATGGCGATCTTGTCGCCCAGCTTGATCGCTTCGTCGATGTCGTGGCTGACCATGATCACGGTCTTGTTCAGCGCGCGCTGCATCTCGAAGAATTCGTTCTGGATCATCTCGCGGTTGATCGGGTCGACCGCGCCAAACGGTTCGTCCATCAACAGCAGCGGGGCGTCAGCCGCAAGCGCACGAATCACACCGATACGCTGTTGCTGACCACCGGACAATTCACGCGGGTAGCGATGCAGATACTGCTTGGGCTCGAGCTTGATCATGCTCATCAGTTCGCGGGCGCGGTCGTGGCATTTCTGTTTGTCCCAGCCGAGCAGTTTCGGCACCACGACGATGTTCTCTTCGATGGTCATGTTCGGGAACAGGCCGATCTGCTGAATCACGTAGCCGATGTTGCGGCGCAGGGTCACCTCGTCGAGATCGGTGGTGTCTTCGCCGTTGATGAGGATCTTGCCCGAGGTCGGTTTGATCAGGCGGTTGATCATTTTCAGCGTGGTGCTTTTGCCGCAACCCGATGGCCCGAGGAACACGCAGATCTCGCCTTCATTGACGGTCAGGCTCACCGAGTCCACGGCTTTGACATCTTTGCCGTTGCTTTGGAAAGTTTTGCTGAGGTTTTGAAGTTCGATCATTTCAGGAGTCCTTTTGGAGTCAGCGAGCGTTGCAGCCACTGCAAAACGAGGTCGGCGAAAATCGCCAGAAGACTGACCAGCAGCGCGCCGACGATAAGCATCGACATGTCACTGCGGCTGATGGAGGCGAGGATCAACACACCGAGGCCGCCGGCGCCGATGGTCGCGGCGATGGTCATCACGCCGATGTTCATCACCACCGCCGTGCGCACGCCAGCGAGGATTACCGGCACCGCGATCGGCAGTTCAACCATGCGCAGGCGCTGGCCGAAGGTCATGCCGATGCCGCGCGCGGCTTCGCGGATGCCCGGCTCGACGCCGGTGAGGGCGAGGTAGGTGTTGCGCATGATCGGCAGCAACGAATAGAGGAACACGGCGGTGATTGCCGGCAGCGGCCCGAGGCCCTGGCCGAACTTGGAGTAGAACGGCAGCAGCAGACCGAACAGGGCAATCGACGGCACGGTCAACAGCACCGTGGCGCTGGCTTGCAGCGGGCCGGCGAGGGCGGGGAAGCGCGTCATCAGGATGCCCAGCGGCACGCCGATGACGATCGCCAGGGTCACGGCGATGCCGACCAGAGTGATGTGCTGCCAGGTCAGGTGCATCACCTGCTGCCAGTCGAGATGGGAAAAGGCGTTCAGAAATTCCATGACTTCTCCTCTCTTAATTCAGTGGGTGCTGGCGCAGGAAATCGGCGGCAACGGACGATGGGCTCTCGTGGTCGACGTCGACCCTCGCGTTGAGCTGGCGCATGGTTTCGTCGTCGAACAGTTCGGCCAGCGGCTTGAGTTGTTCGGCCAGTTTCGGGTTGGCGTCCAGCGTGGCCTGACGCACCACGGGAGCGGCGGTGTAGTCGGGGAAGTAATGCTTGTCGTCTTCCAGCAATTTCAGGCCGAAGGCATTGAGGCGGCCATCGGTGGTGTAGACCAGACCGGCAAACACCTGACCGTTACGCAGCGCGGTGTAAACCAGGCCGGCGTCCATCTGGCGGATGTTCTTGCGGGTCAGGTTCATGTCGTAGAGCTTGACCATGCCGTCGAGACCGTCAGAGCGGTTGGCGAACTCGGTATCCAGCGCCACCAGGTGGTTGGTCTTGGCCTCGGCGCGCAGCACTTCGTTGAGCTGGCTGATATTGCCGATCTGCGGGTATTGCTCGGCGACTTTTTTCGGCAAAGCGAGGGCGTAGGTGTTGCTGAATTTCGACGGCGTCAGCCAGACCAGGCCTTTTTTCGCGTCGAGTTCTTTGACCCGGGCGTAGGATTGCGCGCTGTCGAGTTTCTCGGTGACGTGGTTGTAGGCCACCAGCGACACGCCGGTGTATTCCCAGAGCAGGTCCAATTGGCCACTTTCGTGGGCGCTGCGGGCGAGGTTGCTGCCCAGACCGCCGGTGATCTGCGCGTCGTAGCCTTTGCTGCGCAGGTATTGCGCGGTGATTTCGGCGAGCAGGGTCTGCTCTGTGAAGACCCGGGCGCCGAGGCGGATGACCGGTTTTTCAGCGGCTTGCGCGATTCCTGCGAACAGCAGGACGCAGCCTAAGATCAAGCTAAGTCGTTTCATAAATATTCCTTCGCAAAGCCTTAAGACGGGCGCAAACCGCGTTCCAGCCAGAGACGGCTGGCGAGGGTGACCACGCCATCGAGCAGCAAGGCCAACAGCGCGGTGCACGCGGCGCCGAGCAGCAGTTGCGGCTGGTTGTTCAGGGCGATGCCGGGGAAGATCAGGCTGCCGAGGCTGTTGGCGCCGATCAGGAACGCCAGCGGCGCGGTACCGACGTTGATCGCCAGTGCGACCCGCACGCCACCGACGATGATCGGCACGGCGTTGGGCAATTCGACTTTCCACAACACCTGGCGCGGGGTCATGCCGATGCCGACAGCGGCTTCCTTCAGCGAGCCCTGCACATTTTTCAGGCCTTCATAGGTGTTGCGCACGATCGGCAACAGCGAGGCGAGGAACAGGGCGAAGATCGCCGGGCCACTGCCGATGCCGAGGATGCCCAGCGCAATCGCGAGCACGGCCAGCGGTGGCACGGTGTTGCCGATATTGAAGATCTGCATGAAGCGTTCGGCGCGGCCGACCATGCTCGGGCGGCTGAGGAAGATACCGGCGGGGATGCCCACGACAAGGGCGGCCAGCATGGAAGCCAGGACGAGAATCAGATGAGCTTGCAGGTAAAACAACAAATCGTCGCGGTAGTGTTCGATCGTGTTGATGCCGATCCAGTGGACCAGCAGGGCCAGGAGCGCGATCACCACCGCACCTCCCATCAGCCCTTTGCCATAGCGGATAGCCACAGGCGGACTCCTTTTTTTGTAGTCGGCGAGCGCTGCTCCGCGTGGCAAGCCATTCCTGGCTGCCGGAGTCAGCGTTCGCGAAAAGTAGCCGTTTTCCAGCACCGGCCAAGCGGTGCGAAAGCGAGCCATGAGCGCAGCCTCGTCAGGCTAACTTGCTGATTTTTCAGCCCCTGACGAAAGTTCGTAACAGGGGATGGACGTCTCCGTGCTTTAAAAGGTTCCCACGTTAGACACTATTTGGCCACCCTGTTGGAGCTGCCGAAGGCTGCGATCTTTTGACTTTGCTGCTGAAAACAAGATCAAAAGATCGCAGCCTTCGGCAGCTCCTACGGGGTTTTGCGCGGCCGAGGGATGGTGGTTCGGCGATCACTTTTTAAGCTATACTCGCCGCCCTTTTTTGAATCACCGCCAGGCGATTTCCCATGACCCAACAGGCCGCCGAAGTCGCGAAACGCCGCACTTTCGCCATTATTTCCCACCCCGATGCCGGTAAAACCACGATCACCGAAAAGCTCCTGTTGATGGGCAAGGCGATTGCAGTGGCCGGTACGGTGAAATCCCGTAAATCCGATCGCCATGCGACATCCGACTGGATGGAGATGGAGAAACAGCGGGGTATTTCCATTACCACGTCGGTCATGCAGTTCCCCTATCGCGAACACATGATCAACCTGCTCGACACCCCGGGCCACGAAGACTTCTCCGAAGATACCTACCGCACCCTGACGGCGGTGGACTCGGCACTGATGGTCCTCGACGGCGGTAAAGGTGTAGAGCCACGGACCATTGCGCTGATGGACGTCTGCCGTCTGCGTGACACGCCGATCGTCAGCTTCATCAACAAACTCGACCGTGACATTCGCGACCCGATCGAACTGCTCGACGAGATCGAAGCCGTTCTGAAAATCAAGGCTGCGCCGATCACCTGGCCGATCGGTTGCTACCGCGATTTCAAGGGCGTGTATCACCTGGCCGACGACTACATCATTGTTTACACCGCCGGTCACGGTCACGAGCGCACCGAAACCAAGATCATCGAGAAACTCGACTCCGACGAGGCGCGCGCGCACTTGGGCGATGAGTACGAGCGCTTCATCGAACAGCTGGAACTGGTGCAGGGCGCCTGCCACGAATTCAACCAGCAGGAATTCCTCGACGGCCAGTTGACCCCGGTGTTCTTCGGTACCGCGCTGGGCAACTTCGGTGTCGACCACGTGCTCGATGCTGTCGTCGATTGGGCGCCGCGTCCGCTGGCCCGTGTAGCCAACGAGCGTACTGTCGAGCCGGTGGAAGAGAAGTTCTCGGGCTTCATCTTCAAGATCCAGGCGAACATGGACCCGAAACACCGCGACCGCATCGCCTTCATGCGTATCTGCTCCGGCAAGTACGAAAAAGGCATGAAGATGCGCCACGTGCGTACCGGCAAGGACGTGCGCATCGGCGACGCCCTGACGTTCTTCTCCTCCGAGCGTGAGCAACTGGAAGAGGCCTACGCCGGCGACATCATCGGTCTGCACAACCACGGCACGATCCAGATCGGCGACACCTTCAGCGAAGGCGAAGTCCTCGGTTTCACCGGCATTCCGCACTTCGCCCCGGAACTGTTCCGTCGCGTGCGTCTGCGTGATCCGCTGAAGTCCAAGCAGTTGCGTCAGGGCCTGCAGCAGTTGGCGGAAGAGGGCGCGACGCAGGTGTTCTTCCCCGAGCGCAGCAACGACATCATTCTTGGCGCCGTCGGTGTGCTGCAGTTCGATGTGGTCGCCAGCCGTTTGAAAGAGGAATACAAGGTCGAGTGCTCGTATGAGCCGATCACCGTGTATTCGGCGCGCTGGATCGAGTGTGACGACAAGAAGAAGCTTGAGGAATTCTCCAACAAAGCGGTGGAGAACCTCGCGCTGGATGGCGGTGGTCACCTGACTTACCTGGCGCCGACGCGGGTGAATCTGGCGTTGATGGAAGAGCGCTGGCCGGATGTGAAATTCCGCGCGACGCGGGAGCATCATTAAGCGCTGAGCTGAGTTGTTCGAAAGCCCCCCAGGTGTATGTCTTGGGGGTTTTTCTTTGCTTTTTGTTTTGGGTGTATATCCGTTGCTGCGGGTGCTGCGGCTGGCGGTTTCGCCCTTACGGCGAGTCACC
>NZ_JH635998.1:1207501-1215068 GCF_000257605.1 Pseudomonas sp. R62 | reverse complement strand
AACAGCAAGATCAAAAGCACTCGAGCTTGCGCTCATTGTTGAGTGGGGCGGCTTTGCCGCGGGCAGCTGCGCTGCTTTGCTTTTTTTGTGGGAGCGAGCCTGCTCGCGATGGCGGCCTGACAGCCGACCTGTTTCTTGAGGTCGTCCCCACTCCAATTGTGGGAGCGAGCTTGCTCGCGAAAGCGGCCTGACTGCCGGCCTGTTTCTTGAGGTCGTCCCCAATCCAATTGTGGGAGCGAGCCTGCTCGCGAAAGCGGCCTGACAGCCGGCCTGTTTCTGAGGAGGTACGCGGTCAAATTGTAGGAGTGAGCCTGCTCGCGAAGGCGGCCTGACAGTCGGCCTGTTTCTTGAGGTCGTCCCCAATCCAATTGTGGGAGCGAGCCTGCTCGCGAAGGCAATCTGCGAGCCGACGATTTTCTGTTTGATGCACTCAATCCAATTCGGTTGTTGAAGACTGCGAGCCTGAAAAGCAAGGTCAAAAGTTCTCAGCCTGCGACATTTCCTACGGCGTGTTGTAGGGCGGTTCCTTATTTCCGTGTTTTGGATGTGCTGGTATGCGACAACCGCCATGTTGACCGGTAGTGTTCCAGTCCCTGCAAGTCGTTTGAAGAGGTCAATGGAGTGACAAGTCGGCTGAATCCCCTGCTGCTTCTTAAAGGCTATTTCACCCCCATGGCCTGGGTCCTCGCGGCGCTGTTGTTCATCAACCGCCTCAGCGCCATGGTCAAGTTGTTCATGGCGCTGTACCTGCGTCAGGAGCTGGGCCTGGCGATTGAAACCGTCGGCTGGTTGCTTTCGGCCTATGGCGCCGGGTTGCTGGTCGGTTCGATGCTCGGCGGCTGGCTCAGTGATCATGTGCGCACGGCGCGGCTGACGGCGGCGCTGTTTTTCGTTTCGGTGTGGGTGCTGATGCTGTTGGGGCTGGTGACGCAGGTGCCGTGGCTGGCCGGTTTGTTGTTGCTCAGCGGTGTCATCGATGGGGCGATTCGGACGTTGCATCAGCGGCTGATCATGGAGTATTGCGAAGTCGCGCAACGTTCCCGTGCGCAGGCTCTGAGTCGGGTGGCGCGTAATCTGGGCATGGCCGCTGCCGGGGTGGCCGGTGGGGTGTTGGCGCAGGCGGATTTTCGTTGGGTGTTTTTTGTCAGTGCGGCGATGACGATGCTGGCGTTGCTGTGGTTCGTGCGCACGACGTGGCGGCGGCCGGTGCTGGTGGTTGAAGACGAATCGATCGATGGCTCGAGCGTGCCGCTTCGCGACAAGCCGTTCCTCTGGCTGCTGGCGGCGACGGCCGTGCTCGGCATTGCGTTCGACACGGTCTACAGCACGCTGGGCAATTATCTGCGTGATTACTACCACCTGAGCACCGAAGCGATTGGCTGGCAGTTCGGGCTCAATGCGCTGTTGGTGATCGCTTTGCAAATCCCGCTGTCGCACTCGGTCGAGCGTTGGGGCTCGCGCTGGCAAATGCTCGTCGGCAGTGTGCTGTTGGCCTGCGGATTGGGCATGTTGCCGTTCGGTTCCGGCTTGGCTTTTGTCTGTCTGTCGACACTGATCTGGACGCTGGGCGAGGCCTTGTTCATGCCGCCGTTGAATGTACTGGCGATGCAGTTTGCCCAGAGCGGCAAAAGCGGTCAGTACTTCGGGCTGTTCTTCATGAGCTGGAGCGCCAGCGCGTTGTTGTCGCCGGTGCTCAGCGGTCAGCTGTATGGCCAGTTTGGCGGGCACAGTGTGTGGCTGATGAGTGCGTTGCTGGTGCTGCTCTCGATTCCATTGACCTGGCAGGCCACGCGCGGCGCTTAGCTGATTCGGTTATCAGGGTTATTCGAAAGCAATCTGGCGGTCGATGGCATTTCTGCCTGCGCGGTCGCGTCCTAAGTGGTGAGCCGGTCGGATCGCAACTAGATTTCACATCGAGCCAGTCCGGCAAGCATGTCTTAGCGCAACAGGATGGAGTCGGCCATGAAAAGCAGATTGCTACGGGTTTTGATGTTGTTGAAAGTGATGGTGATGCTATCCCTCGGCACCGCAACGGCATGGGCCGAGTGCGAGGATCACGAATCTCAGGCGTTCAATGGGCAGGTCGGGCATAGCGGGCTGATGCTCGCCAAGTCCGAGTCGGAACCGGGGGATATGAATCAGGGTGGCAGCGCCGATGACGACGACTCGACCACGGACGAGCCGGATACCGATGACCCGGATGACGAAGGCGATAGCCAGACGTAGATCGCCGGGCAAAGAAAAACCCCTTCGGCCTCGACTGATGCGCAATCGAGGTGGAAGGGGTTTTGTTATCGCATGAATTCTTGAATCAACACGAACTCACTGTGGGAGCGAGCCTGCTCGCGAAAGCGTCATTTCAGTCGACAATGTTGGTGACTGTTACACCGCATTCGCGAGCAGGCTCGCTCCCACATGAGATATTTCGTGGGCCTACGCCGCGCCGTCGAGGAACTGCTCGGCGTAGTGGCAAGCCACCTGCCGATTATCCAGTTCACGCAACAGCGGCTCTTCCGTGGTGCAACGTTCGGTCGCGTACGGGCAGCGCTTGTGGAAAGCACAGCCCGGTGGCGGGTTCAGCGGGTTGGGCAGTTCGCCGACGATCTTGATTTTCGGCTTGTTCGGGTCCGGGTGAATCGTCGGGGTCGCAGACAGCAGCGCCTGGGTGTACGGATGCAGCGGGCGTTCGTAGATGTCGTTTTTCGGTCCCAGTTCTACCGGGCGGCCGAGGTACATCACCATCACGTCATCGGCCACGTGCTGCACCACCGCGAGGTTGTGCGAGATGAACACGTAGGCGGTGTTGAACTCCTGCTGCAAATCCATGAACAGGTTGAGCACCTGGGCCTGAATCGACACGTCCAGCGCCGAAGTCGGTTCGTCCGCGACCAGCACTTTCGGTTGCAGCATCATTGCCCGCGCCAGAGCGATACGCTGACGCTGACCGCCGGAGAACATGTGCGGATAGCGCTGGTAATGCTCAGGGCGCAAGCCGACCTGCTTCATCATCGCCTGGACTTTCTCGCGACGTTCGGTGGCCGACAGCTTGGTGTTGATCAGCAGCGGCTCGGCCAGTTGATCACCGATTTTCTGCCGTGGGTTCAACGACGCGTACGGGCTCTGAAACACCATCTGTACGTCTTTGCGCAGTTGCTTGCGCTCGGCCTTGTCGGCGCCGGCAACTTCCTGACCGGCGATCTGCAACGAGCCCGATGACGGCTCTTCGATCAGCGTCAGGGCGCGGGCGAGGGTGGATTTGCCACAGCCCGATTCGCCTACCACGGCAAGGGTCTTGCCGGCTTCCAGTTCGAACGACACGCCGTTGAGCGCGCGCACGGTGGCGTGGCCCTTGAACAGGCCACGGGAGACTTCGTAGTGACGGGTCAGGTCGCGGGCGGTAAGTACGACGGCCATTACGCCACCTCCTGGTTCAGCGGGTAGAAGCAGCGGGCGAGGCTGTTGGCTTTCGGATCAAGGCCCGGACGCTGGGTGCGGCAGTTGTCCTGCACGTACGGGCAGCGCGGCGACAGCAGGCAACCCTGCGGTCGGTCGTAACGGCCCGGGACGATGCCCGGCAGAGTCGACAGACGTGAGGCGCCGAGGCTGTGCTCGGGAATCGCCTTGAGCAGCGCTTCGCTGTACGGGTGCGCCGGGATGTCGAACAGTTGCGGCACCTGACCGACTTCAACGGCTTGACCGGCGTACATCACGCAGACGCGCTGGGCAGTTTCCGCCACGACCGCGAGGTCGTGGGTGATCAGTACCAGGCCCATGTTCTGCTCTTTCTGCAACGCCAGCAGCAGATCCATGATCTGCGCCTGAATCGTCACGTCCAGCGCCGTGGTCGGTTCGTCGGCGATCAACAGTTTCGGCTCGCCGGCAATCGCCATGGCGATCGCGACACGCTGGCTCATACCGCCAGACAGTTGATGCGGGTAGGCGTCCATACGACTGGCGGCGCCCGGGATCTCGACCTTTTCCAGCAGTTCGATGGCACGCTTGCGCGCTTGCTTGCCGGACATTTTCAGGTGCAGGCGCAGCACTTCCTCAATCTGGAAACCGACGGTGTAGCTCGGGTTCAGCGCGGTCATCGGGTCCTGGAAGACCATCGACAGGTCTTTGCCGACGATCTGCCGACGCTGGCGGTTGCTGAGTTTGAGCATGTCCTTGCCGTCGAAGCTGAGCGAGTCGGCGGTGACGATGCCGGGATGCTCGATCAGGCCCATCAGCGCCATCATGGTCACGGATTTACCCGAACCCGACTCGCCAACGATGGCCAGCACTTCGCCTTTGTCGACTTTCAGGTCGAGGCCGTCGACCACCGGGGTCGCGGTCTTGTCGCCGAAGCGGACGTTGAGATTCTTGATTTCTAGCAGTGACATTTGAATCTCCTCAGGCGGCGTTCTTGAGTTTCGGGTCCAGCGCATCGCGCAGGCCGTCGCCCATCAAGTTGATTGCCAGCACGCTGAGCAAAATGGTCAGACCAGGCAGACTTACCACCCACCAGGCGCGTTCGATGTAGTCGCGGGCCGAGGCCAGCATGGTGCCCCACTCAGGGGTTGGCGGTTGTACGCCGAGGCCGAGGAAGCCCAGTGCAGCGGCATCGAGAATCGCCGAAGAGAAGCTCAGGGTTGCCTGCACGATCAGCGGCGCCATGCAGTTGGGCAGCACGGTGATGAACATCAGACGCGGCAGACCGGCACCGGCCAGACGCGCGGCGGTGACGTAGTCGCGGTTCAGTTCGCCCATGACGGCAGCACGGGTCAGACGCACGTAGGACGGCAGCGAAACCACGGCAATCGCGATCACGGTGTTGATCAGGCCAGGGCCGAGGATGGCGACGATCGCCACGGCCAGCAGCAGCGATGGCAGGGCCAGCATGATGTCCATCAGACGCATGATGGTCGGGCCGACCACTTTCGGGAAGAAACCGGCGAACAGACCCAGCAGGATCCCCGGAATCAGCGACATCACCACCGACGACAAGCCGATCAGCAGCGACAGGCGCGAACCCTGGATCAGACGCGACAGCAGGTCACGGCCGAGTTCATCGGTGCCGAGCAGGAATTGCATCTGCCCGCCTTCGAGCCACGCCGGCGGCGTCAGCAGGAAGTCACGGTATTGCTCGCTCGGATTATGCGGCGCGACCCACGGCGCGAAGATCGCGCAGAAGATGATCAGCAGCATGAACAGCAGGCCGGCAACGGCGCCCTTGTTCTTCGAGAACGCTTGCCAGAATTCTTTGTACGGCGACGGGTACAGCAGGCTTTGATCCACGGCGGACGTGGCGGTGGCTACTGAGGATGTTGGAGTGCTCATGGGTATTGACCTCAGCGCTGATGACGGATGCGTGGGTTGGCAAAGCCGTAGAGGATGTCCACCACGAAGTTGACCAGAATCACCAGGCAGGCGATTAACAGGATGCCGTTTTGCACCACCGGATAGTCCCGGGCGCCGATGGCTTCGATCAGCCATTTACCGATGCCGGGCCAGGAGAAGATGGTTTCGGTCAGGACCGCACCGGCCAGCAGTGTGCCGACTTGCAGACCTACAACCGTCAGCACCGGGATCAGTGCGTTACGCAGACCGTGGACGAACACTACGCGCGACGGCGACAGGCCTTTGGCCTTGGCGGTGCGGATGTAGTCTTCGCGCAGCACTTCGAGCATCGACGAACGGGTCATCCGCGCGATTACCGCCAGCGGAATGGTGCCGAGCACGATCGCCGGCAGGATCAGGTGATGCAGGGCGTCGAAGAACGCGCCGACGTCATCGGCCAGCAGCGTGTCGATCAGCATGAAGCCGGTTTTCGGCTCGATGTCATACAGCAGGTCGATGCGCCCGGAAACCGGAGTCCAGCCCAGGCTCACCGAGAAGAACATGATCAGGATCAGGCCCCACCAGAAGATCGGCATCGAATAGCCCGCGAGGGAGATGCCCATCACCCCGTGGTCAAACAGCGATCCTCGTTTGAGTGCCGCGATCACCCCGGCCAGAAGCCCGAGGATGCCAGCGAACAGCAGGGCGGCCATGGACAGTTCCAGGGTCGCCGGGAAAAGAGAGGTGAACTCGGTCCACACACTTTCACGGGTACGCAACGACTCACCGAGATCGCCCTGGGCCAGTTTGCCGATGTAGTCCAGATACTGGGCATACAGCGGCTTGTTCAGCCCCAGGCGTTCCATTGCCTGAGCGTGCATTTCGGGGTCGACCCGACGTTCGCCCATCATCACTTCCACGGGGTCGCCCGGAATCATGCGAATCAACGCGAAAGTCAGCAAGGTGATGCCGAAAAACGTGGGGATCAACAACCCCAGTCGGCGGGCAATAAAACTAAACATCTTGTGTGGTACCTCATCAGCCGGTTAGGCGTGCCCGGCGTCCCTCAGGTAAGGGACGCCGGGCGTTTCTTATCTACTTCACCTGGGTGGTGGCGAAGTTATTAGTGGTGAGAGGGCTGATGTGGTAGCCCTCTACATTGTTGCGCATTGCAGTGAACATCCGAGTATGGGCCATGCTGATCCATGGCTGGTCCTGATTAAACAGCACTTGGGCCTGTTCGTAGAGCGCGGCGCGTTCGGCCGGATCTACTTTAGCCCGCGCTTCATCCAGCAGTGCCTGGAATTTCTCGTTGCACCAGCGTGCGTAGTTTTCGCCGTTCTTGGCGGCCTCGCAACTGAGCATAGGCGTCAGGAAGTTATCCGGGTCGCCGTTGTCGCCCGCCCATCCGGCCGAGACCATGTCGTGCTCGCCGGCCTTGGCGCGCTTGAGCATCTCGCCCCATTCCATCACGCGGATGTCGATCTTGATCCCGACTTTCGCCAGGTCAGCCTGCATCATCTGCGCGCCGAGCATCGGGTTGGGGTTGGTCGGACCGCCACCGTTACGGGTGAACAGGGTGAAGGTGGTGCCTTCCGGAACCCCGGCTTCCTTGAGCAGGGCGCGCGCCTTGTCGAGGTCGCGTGGCGGGTTCTTCAGGTCATGGTTGTAGCCGAGCAGGGTCGGCGGGTACGGGTTGACCGCCACCGACGCGTTACCCTTGCCGAACAGCGCGTTGACGTAGGCTTCCTTGTCGAACGCGATGTCGATGGCTTTGCGCACGCGTACGTCGCTCATGTACTTGTGCTGGGTGTTCATGGCGATGTACGAAACGGTCATCGCGTCCAGCTCGTCGACTTTCAGCTTGCTGTCTTTCTTGATGCTCGGGATGTCATCCGGTTTCGGATACAGCGCGACCTGACACTCGTTGGCCTTGAGCTTTTGCAGGCGCACGTTGTTGTCGGTGGCGATCGCCAGGATCAACGCGTCGGCCGGCGGCTTGCCACGGAAGTAGTCCGGGTTGGCCTTGAAGCGCACCTGCGCATCCTTGGCGTAGCGCTGGAAAATGAACGGGCCGGTGCCGATCGGCTTGTTGTTCAGATCGCCGGTCTTGTTGGCCTTGAGCAACTGGTCGGCGTATTCGGCCGGGTAGATCGACGAGAACGCCATGGCGATGTCGGCCAGGAACGGCGCTTCGCGGCGGGTCAGGGTGAACTTGACCGTGTTGTCGTCGACTTTTTCTACGCTT
>NZ_JH635998.1:1200682-1206528 GCF_000257605.1 Pseudomonas sp. R62 | reverse complement strand
CAAGGGTTTGGCCGAGGCGCCGACAGCGACACTCAGCAACGCAGCCGCGATGGCCGCACGTAGGGGAAGCATTTTCATCGATAACCCTCTGCAATCGGTTGAAGACAGAAAACCGAACGGCCGACTCATCATGAGTCAGCCGTCGGTTGGCGTTTTTACAGAATGTTGAACGGGATGGTGGTTACGAGACGGAACTCGTTGATGTTGCCGTCAGCCTGGTGCTCGCTGGCGCGGTGAGTGGTGTAGGTCGCGCGAATTGCAGTGGCTTTGAGCGGGCCGCTTTGCACTGCGTAGGACGCACCGACACCGTATTCGTAGTGGGATTCTCCATCCATCAGGCTCAGGTCGCCGCGCTTGTCATCCGGAATGGTGTAAGCGGTGCCACGGTAGTGAGTACCGTCGATGCCCCAGCCGCGTGCCTGGTAGATGTTGAACTTCAGGCCCGGCACGCCGTATTCGGCCATGTTGATGCCGTAGGCAATCTGGAACGACTTCTCGTTCGGGCCGTTGAAGTCCGACAGCAGGGAGTTGGCCAGGTAGATGCCGTTGGTTTCGTGCAGGTAGTCGAAGTACTCGTTACCGTTCACTTGTTGATACGAGAAGGTCAGGCTGTGGGCCTGGTGGGCCAGACCCAGCGACAGCGAATAGGTGTCGTTGTCGATGTTGCCCATCAGCTTTTTGCCTTCGTCGACGGTCTTGTAGTAGTTCAGGCCGGTGGTCAGGCTCAGCACTTGGCTGTCGCCCAGTTCGTGGGTTGCGCCGAAGTAGTACTGGTTCCAGAAGTCTTCCACGTTGGAACCGTAAAAGCTGGTTTTCAGGCTCTTGAACGGTTGGTAGTTGACGCCGGCAACGTAAACCTTGTCGGTCTCCACGCCAGTGGCTGAATACTCGGTGCGAAATTTCGACAGGCTCTGCTCGGTACGAGGGGAAACGCGGTCGAAGCCACCCGCGTCGAACGACAGGTTGTTGAATTCTTCGCTGTGCAGGGTAATACCTTCAAAGCTCGAAGGCAGCGGACGGTTACCGATGACATCGACAATCGGCGTGCTGAAGTTCTGGCGACCTGCGGTCAATGTGGTGTTGGATACACGAAGCTTGACATTGGCCAGACCCAGCTTGCTCCATTGGTCGACAGCGTCGCCGTCGGAATCCGCCAGGGTCCGGTTGGAGCCGCCAGCAATGTCCTTGCGATCACGATCCAGCACAATGGCGTTATAAGCGGCGACTTCGGTGCTCACGCCCACGGTGCCTTGGGTGAAGCCCGAGGTGTAGTTGACGATGGTGCCTTGCACCCAGTTGATCCGGCGTGGCGTCGGAGTGCGAACGGTAGGCGTGGTGTTCTTGTCGCTGTTTTTCACGTAGCTGAAACGGTCGTCGCGACGACGCAATTCGTTGGCATACCAGTTACGGGTTGTACCGCCCAGGCTTTGTCCATCGATAAAGCCTTTGGCCTCGCTTTGGGCGCTGCTGCCGGCCAATGTGGTAGGGACGAACTCCTGACTTGCAGGTTCGGCGTACGCGGTAGCAGTGATGCTGCTGATGGCCAGGGCCAGTATCGCGGTGCTGCTCAGTTTCATGGGTGAAGCTCCTTTACTTTCTTTTTATCCCGGCTTTTTTTGGTATGCCGGTTATTGGTTTAGAACTCGTTCACACATCGCAAACGTTTGCAAAAAGCCGGATGGGCGAATTTCGGCAAAGCGCTTGCGTGAGGGGAGTAGACGGCTCCCCTCAGCATTGCGGCTAATCGGTTGGTTTAATCGATACTGACACCCGAGAACACGTTGCGGCCGAACGGGCTGACTTTGAACCCTTCGACCCGGGTGCTTAACGGCTGGTTGACCGTCGAGTGGGCGACAGGCGTGATCGGCACTTGCTGTTTAAGCAATTGCTGGGCCTGTTTATAAAGCACGGTGCGCTGGTCGCGGTCGGTGACGACCTTGGCCTGTTTGATCAGCTTGTCGTAAGCCGGGTCGCACCACATGGAGTAGTTGTTGCCGCCGATGGCATCGCAGCTGTACAGCGTGCCCAGCCAGTTGTCCGGGTCCCCGTTGTCACCGGTCCAGCCGATCAGGCTGACGTCGTGCTCGCCGTTTTTGGTGCGCTTGATGTACTCGCCCCATTCGTAGCTGACGATCTTCACTTTCAGACCGATTTTCGCCCAGTCGGACTGGAGCATTTCGGCCATCAGCTTGGCGTTCGGGTTGTAGGGGCGCTGCACTGGCATCGCCCACAGGGTGATCTCGGTGCCTTCTTTCACGCCGGCGGCCTTGAGCAGTTCCTTGGCTTTTTCCGGGTTGTAGGCGGCGTCCTTGATGGTGTCGTCGTAGGACCACTGGGTCGGTGGCATGGCGTTGACGGCCAGTTGGCCGGCGCCCTGATAAACAGCGTTGAGAATTCCCTGTTTATTCACCGCCATGTCCAGCGCCTGACGCACTTCCAGTTGATCGAATGGCTTGTGGCGCACGTTGTAGGCGATGTAGCCGAGGTTGAAGCCCGGCTTGGAAATCAGTTGCAGTTTCGGGTCGGCCTTCAGCGCTTCAACATCGGCAGGGCGCGGGTGCAGGGTGATCTGGCACTCGTTGGCCTTGAGCTTCTGCACGCGTACCGAAGCGTCGGTGTTGATCGCAAAAATCAGGTTCTTCAGCTTGACCCGGCTCGGATCCCAGTACTGCGGGTTACCGGTGTAACGGATGTTCGAGTCTTTCTGGTAGCTCTTGAATACGAACGGCCCGGTGCCGATCGGCTTCTGGTTGATGTCGCTCGGCTTGCCGTCGGCCAGCAGCTTGTCGGCGTATTCGGCAGACAGAATCGAAGCGAAGCTCATGGCGATGTTCTGGATGAACGCCGCATCGACGCTGTTGAGCGTGAACTCCACGGTCAGCGGCCCGGTCTTCTCGACCTTGGCGATGTTCTTGTTCAGGCTCATCCCGTTGAAGTACGGAAACTCGGTGGGATACGCCTTGCGGAACGGCTGTTGCGCATCGAGCATGCGAGTGAACGTGAACACGACATCGTCAGCGTTGAAATCGCGGCTCGGCTTGAAGTAAGGGGTTGTATGAAATTTCACGCCTTCACGCAGGTGAAAGGTGTATTTCAAGCCATCTTCGGAAATGTCCCACTTGGTCGCCAGGCCCGGCACGACATTGGTCGCGCCTTTTTCAAACTCGACGAGGCGGTTGTACAGCGGCTCGGCGGCGTCATTGTCGGTGGCCGTCGTGTACTGCGCGGTATCGAAACCCGCCGGGCTGCCTTCCGAGCAAAACACCAGGCTGTCGCTGGCGGCGTAGCTTGCAGACGTGGCGGCCAACAGGCCGGCGCCCAACAGTGCGGAAAAAATCAAGGTATGGCGCATGACGCTCCCTCTTTTTAGTGTTGTGCAATGCGTCAGGGTCCCTATCCCGGGACTTTCTGGTCGCATTGAGCTCAATCCAATACGTACGGCAAAACCGGTGGCCCACGCAGACACTGGTCAGTACGCGACGGTAGGCACCGTGCCTCTGGCAGTAAATACGTAATTGCCTTAATGCTCGTAGGAAAAGTCGACGCGCCTATACCGAAGCAATCATCTGCGGCGGATTTGGGTGTAGGCCTTTTCCTTTTTTCCCGGTAGATAAAGCAACGGCGACGTCAGAAACGCCGCCGTTGCAATGTCTTACTTGCTGACGCTGACGCCGTAGAAGGAATTCAGGCCAAATGGGCTGATCTTGAAATCCTGCACGTTGGCGCGCATGGGTTGATACACCGTCGAGTGAGCGATAGGTGTCATTGGAACTGCATCTTTGAGGACGTGTTGCGCCTGTTTGTACAGCTCGGTGCGCTTGCCCTGGTCGGTAGTGCGTTTGGCTTCTTTCACCAGGCCGTCGAACTTCTTGTCGCACCACTTGGAGAAGTTGTTTCCGCTCAGCGAGTCGCAGCCGAACAGAACGTTGAGCCAGTTGTCCGGATCACCATTGTCACCGCTCCAGCCAATGATCATGGCCTGGTTCTCGCCACCTTTGGAACGCTTGATGTACTCGCCCCACTCGTAGCTGGTGATCTTCACTTTCAAGCCGATCTTGGCCCAGTCGGACTGGAGCATTTCAGCCATCAGTTTGGCGTTCGGGTTGTACGGACGCTGCACCGGCATCGCCCACAGGACGATCTCGGTACCTTCCTTGACGCCGGCTTCCTTGAGCAGCTGTTTGGCTTTCTCAGGATCGTACTTGGCATCCTTGATGGTGGTGTCGTAGGACCACTGGGTCGGCGGCATGGCGTTGACGGCCAGTTGGCCGGCACCCTGGTAAACCGAATCGATGATCTGCGGCTTGTTCACGGCCATGTCCAGCGCCTGGCGCACGCGCAGGTCAGCCAGTGGGTTGGCCTCGTTGCTGCCCTTGACCTTGTCCATCACGTTGTAAGCGATGTAGCCGAGGTTGAAGCCAGCTTGATCCGGCATCTTCAGCGACTTGTCTTCTTTCAGCGCTTTCAGATCGGCCGGACGCGGGAACAGGGTGACCTGGCACTCGTTCTTCTTCAGCTTCTGGATACGCACCGATGGGTCGGTAGTGATGGCGAAGATCAGGTTGTCGATCTTCACGTCTTCAGGTTTCCAGTAATCCTTGTTGCCGGTGTAACGGATGTTCGAGTCTTTCTGGTAGCTCTTGAACACGAACGGGCCGGTGCCGATCGGCTTCTGGTTGATGTCGGCGGCTTTGCCATCCTTGAGCAGTTGGGCCGCGTATTCGGCGGACTGCACGGACGCGAAGCTCATGGCCATGTTCTGGATGAACGCGGCATCGACTTCTTTCAGAGTGAACTTGACGGTGTGGTCGTCGACTTTATCGATCTTGGTGATGTTGGTGTCCATCCCCATGTCGGTGAAGTACGGGAATTCGGTCGGGTACGCCTTACGGAACGGGTCGTCCTTGTTGATCATGCGGTTGAACGTAAACAGCACGTCGTCGGCGTTGAATTCACGAGTCGGCTTGAAATACGGGGTGGTGTGGAACTTGACGCCTTCACGCAGGTGGAAGGTGTAAGTCAGGCCATCGTCGGAAATGTCCCACTTGGTCGCCAGGCCAGGAATCACGGCGGTGCCGCCGCGCTCGAACTGGGTCAGGCGGTTGAACATGGTTTCGGCTGAGGCGTCGAAGTCGGTTCCGGTGGTGTACTGGCCTGGATCAAAACCGGCCGGGCTCCCTTCGGAGCAGAACACCAGGTTAGTCGCAGCGGTGGCGAAAGGTGCGGAGGCTAACAAGCCTGCGCCGACTAGAAACGGAATGACCGCGTGTTTAAGCATGTTGGCCTCATGATTTGTTGTCATTTTTTAGTTGTGAGGTACGACCTCGTGAGTCGTGCCTGCGGATACTTATGCAGGCCCCATACCCAATGCAAGATCCAGAGCGGTCGGCGGCGTTAAACGGTGGCACGAACGTACCTTAATGTCGCATCCGTATAACTTTTGACGCATTTGACCGTTTGCGGGTGGTTTTTGCGGTGCATTCGCGGCACTGAAATGGTGCGCCGGTCTTGTTCTGTGCGCTTGGGTGGGGCTTGGTGTTACTTATTTATACCCTTGGGGATGGGCGGGGTTGAGGGGTTTTTGGGGTGGGCTTGAGTGGGGTGGATTGGGGCAGGGATTGGGGAGTTTTACTTGGTGCAACTGGGTGTTTCGATTGGTGGCACCTTGGCGGCCTTTGGGCCGACCAGGCTCTTGGGTTTTGGGTGTATATCCGTTTCTGCGAGTGTTGCGGATTGCGGTTCCGCCCTTACGGCGGGTCACCTTTTTCAAACGCCAAAAAGGTAACCGAAAAGGCTTGCTCCTGCGTTCGGCCCTCGCAGGCTCGGGTTCCTTCGCTGCGGGACTG
>NZ_JH635998.1:1189230-1199962 GCF_000257605.1 Pseudomonas sp. R62 | reverse complement strand
CGCCGGTGGATCAAGATCAAAAGCGGTACTCGAGCTTGCGCTCATTGTGGAGTGGGGCGGCTTCGCCGCGGGCAGCTGCGCTGCTTTGCCTTGGCTTTTGTAGGAGTGAGCCTGCTCGCGATGCGGCACGTCCAGGGCTCCGAGGGATTGAGTTTGTTTAATTCCGATGCCCAATAACCCGAACCTTCCCACAAGGTTTTCAGGTTGTCCGTCGGACGTCCGCTCTCTAGGCTTGGGTCGTCGCTGGTTGTTCAGCGATCGGGTGTGAGAACCCGACATTCATAGTCATTCAGTGCCCAGATCCGCATAATTGCCGCCAGCAAGTTTGCTGCCTGCAAGTGCGTTATGGCGGCTCTGTGCGGGCGGGCTTATGTCCGGCCGGGTGCCTATGACCGGTTTTCTCACCCCGCACAAAGCTGCCACCTCTTCGCCGTGTGAGAAACGGCATCGAGATGGCTCAACCTCATAGGTGAAGCGCATGACCAAACCAGTCCCCGACCCACCCGAAGAAACCTCAACCCCCCTCGAAGCCGCGCTGCGTGCCGACGATCTCGCGAAGAACCGCGAAGCCATCAAGCGTGCCCTCGATTTCTATCTCTGCCCGCCACCCGGCAAACCCCATCCGCCCAGCACGATGTTTCTGGTCCAGCCCGACATCGACACCGAAAGCCTGCTGGCTCACGCCTGTGAGTCCCTTGCTTCAGCCAATACGCTGGCCAGCGATTTCGCCGATCAGCTCGGTCGTCCGCAGCGCAATACGGCGCTGGCGATTCAGCAGATCATCATGCTGGCGGAGCTGGCGGTGAATCGGGCGCTGGATCGGGTTGATCCGCACGCTTGAGATCGCGTCATCGTTCTTCGCGAGCAGGCTCGCTCCCACATTCAAATGCGCTCAACCTGTGGGAGCGAGCCTGCTCGCGAAGCGGAGGATCATTCACTACAAAACCCGGGCACAAAAAAACCGGCAACCATTTACTGATTGCCGGTCCTTCATTCAGCCAAGCTCAAATCACTGCATCAACACTTCAATCGAGCCATCAGCGGTCATGCTGACCTGGCTGGTGCCGGCTTCAACTTCCGGGGTCACCGGCGCGGAATCCATGGCCGCGGCTTTCATCATCATCGGCGCGCGCAGGTACGGTTGTGGGTAACCGTTGCTGTTGAGGTTCAGGTTGACGATTTTGTAACCCTTGCCGCCCAGGGCGTCGGTGGCCAGTTGGGCGCGGGTCTTGAAGGCGGTGACGGCTTCTTTGAGCAACTGGTCTTCGCTGGCCTTGCGGGTCGGGTCGGCGATGGCGAAGTCCATGCCGCCCATTTTCAGGTCGGTCAATAGCTCGCCGGTGAGTTTGGACAGGGCGGCGAAGTCGGTGCTTTCCAGGCGCAGTTCGGCGCGTTCGCGCCAGCCGGTGATTTTCTGGCCTTTGGTGTCGTAGATCGGATAGCTGTTGCGGCTGCCCGTGCGCAAGGTGATGTCTTTGACTTGTTTGGCCTGGGCGGTGGCCTTGTTCATGGTGGTGCTGATGGCGGCGGCGAGTTTGGCCGGGTCGGTGTTCTGCTCTTCGGTGTAGAGCGTCACGATCATCTGGTCGCGGGCCACTTCCTGGCTGACTTCGGCGCGCAGGGAAATCTGGTTGTAGTGCAGCTCATCGGCGGCCAGCGCCGGGAGGCTGGCGACGCTGCCGACGGTCAGGGCGAGGAGGGCGGCGCTGCGGCGAAATGTGTGCATGAAGGCTCCTTGAATGAGGCGCAGAGGGCGCTGCGTGAACCATCAGACTCTATAAAGCAGCTGCAAGTTGCAAGCTTCAAGCTGCAAGTAAAGGCAAGAGCAAGAACTGCGGCGCTTTTGATCTTGCTTGCCGCTTGAAACTTGCAACTTGCAGCTGCCTTCCTTTCAAGCTACAGCATCAAGCTGCAAGCTACATCAAAAGCGCCGCAGCTCTTGCTCTTGCTTTTGATCTTGCTTGCCGCTTGAAGCTTGCAACTTGCAGCTGCTCTCCTGTGGTCGTTTGCCGCACTTTCGCCTCTCACGCCCGCGCCTTGGTTATACTCCGTGCGATCCGCCTGGAGCGCTCATCAGGAGAGCTCATGCTCGCCCCCGTACAACTGACTTCCGCCACTCGCCAGAACCTCTGGCGGCTGACTTTCATCCGCACCCTGGTGCTCGCCGCGCAGGCCGGGTCCGTGGGTCTGGCCTACTGGCTGCAATTGTTGCCATTGCCGTGGGTGCAATTGGCGATGACCCTGGGCTGTTCGATTCTGCTCTGCGTGTTCACTGCCGTGCGCCTGCGCACATCGTGGCCGGTGACCGAGCTTGAGTACGCGCTGCAACTGGCCTGCGATCTGGTGATTCACAGTGCGCTGCTGTATTTCTCCGGCGGTTCGACCAACCCCTTTGTTTCTTATTATCTGGTGCCGCTGACCATCGCGGCGGTGACCTTGCCGTGGCGTTATTCGGTGATTCTGTCCGGTATCGCGCTGGCGCTGTACACGCTGATGCTGACGCGTTTCTATCCGCTGGAAACCCTGCCGGTCGCCCGTGAGAATCTGCAGATCTACGGCATGTGGCTGAGCTTTGCCCTGGCTGCTGCGGTCATCACGTTCTTCGCCGCGCGCATGGCTGAAGAGCTACGTCGGCAGGAAGAGCTGCGCGCGATTCGCCGCGAAGAAGGCTTGCGCGATCAGCAGCTGCTCGCCGTTGCGACCCAGGCCGCCGGTGCGGCGCATGAATTGGGCACACCGCTGGCGACCATGAGCGTGCTGCTCAAGGAAATGCAGCAGGATCACCCCGATGCGTTGCTGCAGGACGATCTGAAAGTGCTGCAGGATCAGGTCAAACTGTGCAAGGAAACCTTGCAGCAACTGGTCCGCGCCGCTGAGGCCAATCGGCGTCTGGCGGTGGAGATGCAGGACGTTACCGACTGGCTCGACGAGGCGTTGAACCGTTGGCACCTGATGCGCCCGGAAGCCAGTTATCGCTTCCAGCGTCTTGGCCAGGGTGCGGTGCCGCGCATGGCGCCGCCGCCGGATCTGACCCAGGCTTTGCTGAATCTGCTCAACAATGCAGCCGACGCCTGCCCGGAAAATCTCCAGGTGACGCTGGACTGGGACGCAGAGACTTTGACCATCAGCATTCGCGACCACGGCGCCGGTGTGCCGCTGGCCATCGCCGAGCAGATCGGCAAACCGTTTTTTACCACCAAGGGCAAAGGTTTCGGCCTGGGCCTTTTTTTGAGCAAGGCCAGCGTGACACGCGCCGGCGGCTCAGTGAAACTCTATAGTCATGAGGAAGGCGGCACGCTCACCGAGCTGCGCCTGCCCCACGGCGCCCGAGGAGACCAACATGAGTGACGAAATCCAAGTCGAAGGCGAAGAACTGCCGCATCTGCTGCTGGTCGACGACGACGCGACCTTCACCCGCGTCATGGCCCGCGCCATGGCCCGCCGCGGCTTTCGCGTCAGCACTGCCGGTTCTGCGGAAGAAGGCCTGACCATCGCCCAGGCCGATCTGCCTGATTACGCCGCGCTGGACCTGAAAATGGACGGCGACTCCGGTCTGGTCCTGCTGCCCAAGCTGCTGGAACTCGATCCGGAAATGCGCGTGGTGATCCTCACCGGTTATTCGAGCATTGCCACGGCAGTCGAGGCGATCAAGCGTGGCGCCTGCAACTACCTGTGCAAACCCGCCGATGCCGACGACGTACTGGCCGCGCTGCTGTCCGAGCATGCCGACCTAGACAGTCTGGTGCCGGAAAACCCGATGTCGGTCGATCGTCTGCAATGGGAGCACATCCAGCGCGTGCTCACCGAGCACGAAGGCAACATTTCCGCCACGGCCCGCGCGCTGGGCATGCACCGCCGCACCTTGCAGCGCAAATTGCAGAAGCGTCCGGTTCGTCGCTGAACCTGCGCTGAACGACTATCGCCAGCCCTCGCGATAAATCGCGCCGATCATCTATGATCGGCGCGTGTCCGTTCTTTTTACTATCGAGCCTTATCCATGAATCAGAACGCTGAATATTCCGCGGTCAACGATGCTGTGCGCGGGCAGTTTTTTCGCAAAGTCTGGGCGATGACCACGCCTTACTGGCGCAGCGAAGAGAAGGGCAAGGCCTGGACGTTGCTGATTGCCGTAATTGCGCTGACGCTGTTCAGCGTAGCGATCTCGGTGTGGATCAACAGTTGGTACAAGGATTTCTACAACGCTTTGCAGAGAAAGGATGAAGCCGCGTTCTGGCAGTTGATCCTGTATTTCTGCGGCATCGCGACGGTGGCGATTCTCGGCGCGGTGTATCGCTTGTATCTGACGCAGATGCTGACGATCCGCTGGCGGGCTTGGCTGACCGAAAAGCACTTCAAGCGCTGGCTAGACCACAAGAATTACTATCAGCTGGAGCAGGGCGGTTATACCGATAACCCCGACCAGCGGATTTCCGAAGACCTCAACACTTACACCGCCAACACCCTGAGCCTGGGCCTCGGGCTGCTGCGCACGATTGTCAGTCTGGTGTCGTTCTCGATCATTCTGTGGGGCGTGTCGGGCAGTATCGAAGTGTTCGGCATCGAAATTCCCGGCTACATGTTCTGGTGTGCGCTGTTGTATGCAGCGGTCGGCAGTTGGCTGACGCATTTGATCGGTCGCCGTCTGATCGGTCTGAACAACAAGCAACAACGCTTCGAAGCAGACCTGCGTTTTTCCATGGTCCGCGTGCGTGAGAACGCTGAAAGCATCGCCTTGTACAACGGCGAACCGAATGAGAACCGCCGCCTGAGCAACCGCTTCGGGCTGGTCTGGCACAATTTCTGGGACATCATGCGCGTGTCCAAGCGCCTGACGTTCTTCACCTCCGGTTACGGTCAGATCGCAATCATTTTCCCGTTTGTCGTCGCCGCGCCGCGCTATCTGTCCGGCAAGATCGAACTGGGCGAGCTGATGCAAATCAACTCGGCGTTCGGCAACGTGCAGGAGAATTTCAGCTGGTTCATCACTGCGTATTCGGACTTGGCCGCTTGGCGCGCCACCTGTGATCGTCTGCTGAGTTTCCGTCAGGCCATGAGCGACAACGAACAACGCACCCCGGCCATCGACGTGCAGAATCAGGGCAGCGACTTGCAGGTGCACAACCTCGGCCTGGATCTGGCCGATGGTCGTCACCTGCTGACCGACGCCGACATGACCGTTGAGCCGGGTGAGCGCGTGATGCTCAGCGGCCGTTCCGGCAGCGGAAAGTCGACACTGCTGCGGGCGATGGGGCATTTGTGGCCGGCGGGGCACGGCAATATTCGTTTGCCGGCGGCGCGTTATCTGTTCCTGCCGCAGAAGCCTTATCTGCCGATCGGCACATTGCGTGAAGCGCTGAGTTATCCACAGCCGGGCGATACCTACGCGCCGGAGCGTTATGCACAGGTGCTGGAAACCTGTCGTCTGCCGCACTTGGTTGGGCGGCTGGATGAAGCCAATCACTGGCAGCGCATGCTTTCACCGGGCGAGCAACAACGCCTGGCCTTCGCCCGCGCGCTCCTTTATGCACCGCAATGGCTGTACATGGACGAGGCTACATCGGCGATGGATGAAGAGGACGAGGCGACCTTGTATCAGGCGTTGATCGACGAGAATCCAGGGCTGAGCATTGTCAGCGTCGGTCACCGAAGCAGTTTGAAACGATTCCATCCACGGCATGTGCGGATCGACAGCGGTCGTCTGGTCGAACAGGCCATAACTGTCTGAACACTCACCTGTGGGAGCGAGCCTGCTCGCGAAGGGGCCATCTTGGTCGACGAATCTGTCGTCTGAACCACCGCTTTCGCGAGCAGGCTCGCTCCCACAGTGGGGTAATGTGATCTGCCCGGTGATCGTACAACTCGCTTGAGCTATGATGGCGCCAAGCCGAATTTTCGAGACAAGATGCAGACCATGGAAAAGCTGATCGACACCCCGCGCCTCCCCCGCAAGCGCCGCAGCCTCGCCCAGGAATTGGTGACGGTGTTGAGCGAGCAGATCCGTGATGGCCTGCTCAAGCGTGGCGACAAATTGCCCACCGAGTCGGCGATCATGGAAGCCCATGGTGTCAGCCGCACCGTGGTCCGCGAGGCGATTTCCCGTCTGCAGGCCGCCGGTCAGGTGGAAACCCGCCACGGCATTGGCACCTTTGTTCTCGATACGCCAAGCCCGAGCGGTTTCCGTATCGATCCGGCCACCGTGGTCACCCTGCGTGACGTGCTGGCGATTCTCGAATTGCGCATCAGCCTCGAAGTCGAATCCGCCGGCCTCGCCGCGCAGCGCCGCAGCCCCGAGCAACTGGCAACCATGCGCGCCGCCCTCGACGCCTTGAACGAAAGCGCCTCGCATGCCAGCGATGCGGTGTCGTCGGACTTCGCTTTCCACCTGGAAATCGCCCTGTCCACCGGCAACCGCTACTTCACCGACATCATGACGCACCTGGGCACCAGCATCATTCCGCGTACCCGGCTGAACTCGGCGCGTTTGGCTCATGATGACCAGCAGCACTACATGGGCCGCCTGAGCCGCGAGCACGAGGAAATCTACGACGCGATTGCCCGTCAGGATTCCGATGCTGCGCGTGCGGCGATGCGCCTGCACCTGACCAATAGCCGTGAGAGACTGCGCCAGGCCCATGAAGAGGCGCAGGCGCAGGGTTAGCTCATTATTCCAGGATGACGTGCAAATTTATTGGAGGAACCGGGAAGGGACCATCATTTAAGTAACACCAGAATCTTGAGGGCGTGAAGTCGAACTTTTCTTTCTCAATCGGAAAGACGAATTCCTTTTCACGATTTTCTTCAGTCACAAAGATCGAGGAAATCCAAGGGGTTATTTGAAACAGCTCAAAAGTGATCTTATCGCCAACCTTGTATGCAGGATTCCAGGGCACGATGCCGTGGGCAGGGCCTTCGAGCTTGGTAGTGTCAAGGATTAGACTGCTCTCCCCAATGCGATAAGCCTCTCTAAATGTAGGATAGTAAGGGTGTTCTTCCGATTCGGTTGAAGCCATCTCTGAATTCCTTTTTTAAAAAATGATTAAGCCATGACTCGAATCACGGCATAGTTAGGGGACTCATCACCTACGTCACCATTAGGGGCAAGAATTGATCGGCTGACACCTGTAAGAACTACCAGTACGGACGAACGGTCGACCTGCCGCTGGGTTGCGTCTGACCGTCCATGACGTGGCGCGTCAATAGAGTCAGGGTTCAATTCGCATCCTCAGTGGTTGAGAATACGGCTCCATACTCGACTCATCGCGGAACTTGTAACGCAGCTCCACCTCGCGGTTCAGGTACGGTTGAAGCGCCTCTTTCGGCAGTTGCACCTCGATGTCGAACAGCTTCTCCATTTCATCCTCGGCGTCGTCCCAAGCGCCAGCGTCCACCTCATCACCTTCCCATTGGGGTTCTTCTCCATCGCTGCCGAGGATCGCGTAGACGCTCCAGTTCGCCTCGAAATCGCTGGAATCCGGCACCTGCACGGTGAGGATGTCCGGCAATTGCGAGAGCTGAAGTGTCACGCAGCCGTCTTGAGCCGGGGCGGCATGGGTGAGGGTGGGGGCGGCAAAATGCATCGACATAGCGGCTTCCTTTGAGTGGTCCGCCACGATCCTTCGTGGCAGTCGACGTACTTTACGAGCCGCTGGTCTCCTCAGGATTAAACGAATCCAGACCAGATATTTCCGCGAGCAAATGCTTCAAGGACGGGCCTTCCAGCGATTTCCAGAAGCATAAGCAGTGATTTTGTCGGACAAAAAAGCCCTGCCAACGATGAAATGCAGTTGACGGTTATTTTTTAAGTTGTACGATGACCTACAACTTCGGCGAAGGCTGAACGGTCCACTCACAATAAAACGTTGCTACCAGGGTGTTCGAATAATGAATCCACAAGAACTGAAGTCCATCCTCTCTGCCGGCCTGCTGTCTTTCCCGGTGACCGATTTCAACGCGCAGGGCGATTTCAATCGCGCGGGCTACATCAAACGCCTGGAATGGCTGGCTCCGTATGGCGCTTCGGCTCTGTTCGCCGCCGGCGGCACCGGTGAGTTCTTCTCCCTGGCCGCCAGCGAATACTCGGAAATCATCAAGACTGCCGTCGACACCTGCGCAACCAGCGTGCCGATCCTCGCCGGCGTCGGTGGTTCGACCCGCCAGGCCATCGAATACGCTCAGGAAGCCGAGCGTCTGGGCGCCAAAGGCCTGCTGCTGCTGCCGCACTACCTGACCGAAGCGAGCCAGGATGGTGTTGCCGCCCACGTTGAGGCCGTGTGCAAATCGGTGAAGATCGGCGTGGTCGTCTACAACCGCAACGTTTGCCGCCTCAACGCGCCGCTGCTGGAACGTCTGGCCGAGCGCTGCCCGAACCTGATCGGCTACAAGGATGGCTTGGGCGATATCGAGTTGATGGTGTCGATCCGTCGCCGCCTCGGTGATCGGTTCAGCTACCTGGGTGGTTTGCCGACCGCCGAAGTCTACGCCGCTGCCTACAAGGCGTTGGGCGTGCCGGTCTACTCCTCGGCGGTGTTCAACTTCATCCCGAAAACCGCGATGGACTTCTACCACGCGATCGCTCGCGAAGATCACGCCACCGTCGGCAAGATCATCGACGACTTCTTCCTGCCGTACCTGGACATCCGCAACCGCAAGGCCGGTTACGCCGTGAGCATCGTCAAGGCAGGTGCAAAAATCGCCGGCTATGACGCAGGTCCGGTGCGTGCGCCGCTGACCGACCTGACCGGCGAAGAGTACGAAATGCTCGCCGCGCTGATCGACAAGCAAGGCGCGCAATAAACGAGAAAAGCGAGGCCGCTGAGCAATCAGCGGCTTTTTGCGTGAAGGCTTTTAGAGTTGAGGGCTGCCCTGTGACAACTGCAAAACGCTACGACAACTACATCAATGGCGAATGGGTCGCCGGTGCCGATTACTCGGCCAACATCAACCCGTCCGAACTCAGCGACACCATCGGCGATTACGCCAAGGCTGACCTGACCCAGGTCAACGCCGCCATCGACGCTGCTCGCGCTGCGTTCCCGGCGTATTCCACTTCGGGCATTCAGGCCCGTCACGATTCGCTGGATAAAGTCGGCACGGAAATTCTCGCCCGTCGCGAAGAGCTCGGCACGCTGCTGGCCCGTGAAGAAGGCAAGACCCTGCCGGAGGCGATCGGTGAAGTGACCCGCGCCGGCAACATTTTCAAATTCTTCGCCGGTGAATGCCTGCGCCTGTCCGGTGACTACGTGCCGTCGGTTCGCCCGGGCGTCAATGTAGAAGTCACTCGCGAAGCCTTGGGGGTGGTCGGCCTGATCACGCCGTGGAACTTCCCGATTGCCATCCCGGCGTGGAAAATTGCTCCGGCCCTGGCCTATGGCAACTGCGTCGTACTCAAGCCTGCCGATCTGGTGCCGGGCTGCGCCTGGGCGCTGGCGGAAATCATTTCCCGCGCGGGCTTCCCGGCCGGTGTGTTCAACCTGGTGATGGGCAGCGGTCGCGTGGTTGGCGAGGCGTTGGTCAACAGCCCGAAAGTCGACGGCATCAGTTTCACCGGTTCGGTGGGCGTGGGTCGTCAGATCGCGGTCAACTGTGTTTCGCGCCAGGCCAAGGTGCAGCTGGAAATGGGCGGCAAGAACCCGCAGATCATTCTCGACGACGCCGACCTCAAGCAAGCGGTCGAGCTGTCGGTGCAGAGCGCGTTCTACTCCACCGGCCAGCGCTGCACAGCGTCGAGCCGTCTGATCGTCACCGCCGGCATTCACGACAAGTTCGTTGAAGCGATGGCCGAGCGCATGAAGTCGATCAAGGTCGGCCACGCGCTGAAAGCCGGCACCGACATAGGTCCGGTGGTTTCCCAGGCGCAGCTTGAACAGGACATGAAGTACATCGACATCGGCCAGTCCGAAGGTGCACGTCTGGTCAGCGGCGGTGGTGTGGTGACTTGCGACACCGAGGGCTACTTCCTCGCGCCAACCCTGTTTGCCGACAGCGAAGCGTCGATGCGCATCAGCCGCGAAGAAATTTTCGGCCCGGTGGCCAACATTGTTCGTGTGGCCGATTACGAAGCTGCGCTGGCAATGGCCAACGACACCGAATTCGGCTTGTCGGCCGGCATCGCCACCACCTCGCTGAAGTACGCCAACCACTTCAAGCGCCACTCCCAGGCCGGGATGGTGATGGTCAATCTGCCGACCGCCGGTGTGGATTACCACGTACCGTTCGGCGGGCGTAAAGGCTCGTCCTACGGCTCCCGTGAGCAGGGCCGCTATGCACAAGAGTTCTACACGGTCGTGAAGACCAGTTACATCGGATCGTAACCCCGCTGCACCCGCGTCGGGCCATCGCCTGAGGCCCTGCGCGGCACAAGACCAAAGAATGTTTTACCCGCATAAAAATAATCAGTGGGAGTACATCTGCATGCAATCCTCCAAGCCGACTCACGTCCGCTATTTGATCCTGCTCATGCTGTTTCTGGTGACCACGATCAACTACGCCGACCGTGCCACGATCGCCATTGCCGGCTCCAGCCTGCAAAAGGACCTTGGCATTGACGCCGTCACCCTCGGCTACATCTTCTCCGCATTCGGTTGGGCCTACGTCGCCGGGCAAATTCCCGGTGGCTGGCTGCTCGATCGCTTCGGCTCGAAAAAAGTCTATGCCCTGAGCATTTTCACCTGGTCGCTGTTCACCGTGCTGCAAGGCTTCGTCGGTGAATTCGGCATGTCCACGGCAGTGGTTG
>NZ_JH635998.1:1185904-1188732 GCF_000257605.1 Pseudomonas sp. R62 | reverse complement strand
GCTGCAAGGCTTCGTCGGTGAATTCGGCATGTCCACGGCAGTGGTTGCGCTGTTCATGCTGCGTTTCCTGGTGGGCCTGGCGGAAGCGCCATCGTTCCCCGGCAACGCGCGCATCGTGGCGGCGTGGTTCCCGACCGCTGAACGTGGCACCGCTTCGGCGATCTTCAACTCGGCGCAATACTTTGCCACCGTGCTGTTCGCGCCGTTGATGGGCTGGATCGTCTACAGCTTCGGCTGGGAGCACGTGTTCATCGTCATGGGTATCCTCGGTATCGTGTTCTCGCTGGTGTGGCTGAAAGTCATCTACAGCCCGCGCGAACACCCACGGGTCAACGAGGCCGAGTTCAAGCACATCGCTGACAACGGCGGCATGGTCGACATGGATCAGAAGGGCAAGAAGTCCGACGGTCCGAAGTGGGATTACATCCGTCAGCTGCTGACCAACCGCATGATGCTGGGCGTGTATCTGGGCCAGTACTGCATCAACGGCATCACCTATTTCTTCCTGACCTGGTTCCCGGTGTATCTGGTGCAAGAGCGTGGCATGACCATTCTCAAGGCCGGTTTCATCGCTTCGTTGCCGGCGATCTGCGGCTTTATCGGCGGCGTGCTCGGCGGGGTGATTTCCGACTACCTGCTGCGCAAGGGCCATTCGCTGACTTTCGCTCGCAAGGCGCCGATCATCGCCGGTCTGCTGGTTTCGAGCAGCATCGTCGCGTGCAACTATGTTGAAGTGGAATGGATGGTCGTGGGCTTCATGGCGCTGGCATTCTTCGGCAAAGGCGTTGGCGCACTGGGCTGGGCGGTGGTTTCCGACACTTCGCCGAAACAGATCGCCGGTCTGAGCGGTGGCTTGTTCAACACCTTCGGCAACATCGCTTCGATCACCACGCCGATCGTCATCGGCTACATCATCAGCTCCACCGGCTCGTTCAAGTGGGCGCTGGTGTTTGTCGGTGCCAACGCACTGGTCGCGGTGTTCAGCTATCTGGTGATCGTCGGCCCGATCAAGCGTGTGGTCCTGAAAGAGCCGCCAGCCAAGGGCGGCAATGAAGCCACCGGCAATTTGTCTCAAGCGCATTCCTGAGGAGCGGCGTCATGCAGTTGATTGAACATTCCGACTCGCCGCGCTACATCCGCCTGCACGAGCGGGACAACGTTGTAGTGGTGGTCAACGATCAGGGCGTACCGGCCGGTACCGAGTTCGCCGACGGCCTGGTCACCCTGGATTTCGTACCGCAGAGCCACAAGGTCACTCTGGAGGATATTCCCGAAGGCGGCCCGGTGATTCGTTACGGGCAGATCATTGGCTACGCGTTGCAGCCGATCCGCCGTGGCAGTTGGGTCAAGGAAGATCAACTGCGCATGCCCACCGCGCCGCCGCTGGACAGCTTGCCGCTGTCCACCGATGTGCCGGATGCGCAGGCACCGCTGGAAGGCTTCACGTTCGAGGGTTATCGCAACGCCGACGGCACCGTCGGCACGCGCAACATTCTCGGCATCACCACCACCGTGCAGTGCGTCACCGGCGTGCTTGATCATGCGGTCAAGCGCATCAAGGAAGAGCTGCTGCCGAAGTACCCGCACGTCGATGACGTTGTGGCACTGACCCACAGTTATGGCTGCGGTGTGGCGATTACCGCGACCGATGCCTACATCCCGATTCGTACCGTGCGCAATCTGGCACGCAACCCGAACCTGGGCGGCGAGGCGCTGGTGATCGGTCTGGGCTGCGAGAAATTGCAGGCCGGGCAGGTGATGCACGAGGACGATGCCTCGGTGGATCTCAGCGATCCGTGGCTGTACCGCTTGCAGGATTCCAGTCACGGCTTCACCGAAATGATCGAGCAGATCATGGAACTGGCTGAAGTGCGCTTGAAGAAACTCGACCAGCGCCGCCGCGAAACCGTGCCGGCCTCCGAGCTGATTCTCGGTATGCAGTGCGGCGGCAGCGACGCGTTCTCCGGCATCACCGCCAACCCGGCGCTGGGTTATGCCTCAGACTTGCTGTTGCGCGCGGGGGCGACGGTGATGTTTTCCGAAGTCACCGAAGTGCGCGATGCGATCTACCTGCTGACGTCGCGGGCGCAGACGCAAACCGTCGCCGAAGAGCTGGTGCGCGAAATGGACTGGTACGACCGTTACCTGGCCAAGGGCGAGGCCGATCGCAGCGCCAACACCACGCCGGGCAACAAGAAGGGCGGGTTGTCGAACATTGTCGAGAAGTCCCTGGGCTCGATCGTCAAGTCCGGCAGCAGCGCGATCAATGGCGTGCTCGGCCCGGGCGAGCGCTTCAAGCACAAGGGCCTGATTTTCTGCGCGACGCCGGCCAGTGATTTTGTCTGCGGTACGCTGCAACTGGCGGCGGGGATGAACCTGCACGTGTTCACCACCGGTCGCGGCACGCCTTATGGGCTGGCCATGGCGCCGGTGGTCAAGGTATCGACGCGGACTGAACTGGCGCAGCGCTGGCCGGATCTGATCGACATCGATGCCGGACGCATTGCCACCGGGCGCGCGACCATCGAAGAACTGGGCTGGGAGTTGTTTCACTATTACCTGGATGTTGCCAGTGGCAAGCAACAGACCTGGGCGGAGAAGCACAAGCTGCATAACGACATCACCTTGTTCAACCCGGCGCCGATTACCTGAGACCGCGTCATCGTTCTTCGCGAGCAGGCTCGCTCCCACAGGGATATGCATTGCAAATGTGGGAGCGAGCCTGCTCGCGAAAGCGATCTGCCAGACGCCTAAGAACTTGCGGTGCCTGTGATCGTTCCCACGCTCTGCGTGGGAATGCCTCATGTGCCGCTCCGCGTCACGCTTTG
>NZ_JH635998.1:1166496-1183740 GCF_000257605.1 Pseudomonas sp. R62 | reverse complement strand
GATTCCACACCCCGCCCCAAGCGTGTTCATTGACGAAATCCTGCAACGGCTGGGTGAACTCGGTGGCGTTGCCCAGGGCGCGATCAACGAACGCATCGCCCATGACCTGACGACGGATTTCAACCCCGGACTGCTTCGACTCGCTCATGGCACATCTCTCTTGTGGTGTTGGCGACGCCAGGCGCGGATCGACGTGAACAGCAGAAACGTCAGCAGCGCCGGCAGGACATAAAACAGCATCAAGCGCTCGAGTTTGCCGGCCAGCGGCATGCCGGTGGTGAACGACACCACATGCAGCCCGTAGACCAGATACAAACCGAGCAGCAGCAAGCCTTCGGCCCGGGTAACGCGGTAGCCGGAATAGAACACCGGCAAGCACAGCGCCGCGACGCCGAGCATCACCGGCAAGTCGAAATCCAGCGCATTCGGGGAAACGGAAAGCGGCGTCGGTGCGAGTAGGGCGGTCAGCCCGAGCACCCCGAGCAGGTTGAACAGGTTGGCGCCGATCACGTTGCCCACGGCAATGTCGCGCTGCCCGCGCAACGCAGCGATCAGCGAAGTCGCCAGCTCCGGCAGCGAAGTGCCGACCGCGACCACGGTCAGACCGATGACCCGTTCGGACAGGCCCAGGTCGGTGGCCACGACCACGGCGGCGCCGAGCAGCAAACGCCCGGCGAACACCAGCATGGCCAGGCCAGCGAGAATCATCAGCACACTGATCAGCCAGGATTGCTGCGTATCCTTCGGGCGTTCGGTATGGGGGCGGGTCGAGTGTCGCGACTGGCGGAACAACAAGCCAAGGTACAGCGCCAACGCCCCGAGCAGCAGGACGCCGTCGAAACGCCCGAGATCTTTATTCCAAGCGAGGATGAATACCAGCAGGCTGGCGCCGATCATCAGCGGGATATCCAGGCGCACCAGTTGCCGCGACACGCGCAGCGGAATGATCAATGCCGACAGGCCAAGGGTTACGAGGATGTTGAAGATGCCGCTGCCGACCACGCTGCCGACGGCGATGTCCGGGTTGTCGGTCAACGCCGCTTGCAGGCTCACGGTCATCTGCGGCGCGCTGCTGCCGAGGGCGACGATGGTCAGGCCGATGATCAAGGGACGCACGTGCAGGCGCTCGGCCAGGCGCACGGCGGCGCGCACCATCAGCTCGGCGCCGATGAGCAAAAGAACCAGGCCGCTGAGCAATTCGATGACGTTGATCAGCGGCAGATCGGCTAGTCCGAAAATGGTCGGCGCTCCATCAGTCCAGGGCCTGCACGCGAACCCGTGCGGTGCCACTGCGCAGCATGCCGATTTCATCGGCGGCCTCGCGTGACAGATCGATCAGCCGGCCACGGGTGTGCGGGCCACGGTCATTGATGCGGACCACGACTGATTCATCGTTTTTCAGGTTGGTGACCTTCACTCGCGTGCCGAACGGCAACTGGCGGTGGGCGGCGGTCAGGGAATGCTGGTTGAACGCTTCGCCGCTGGCGGTGCGTTTACCGTGATGTTTGGCTCCATAGTAGGAGGCGACGCCGGTCTGGTCGTAACCGTGCGGGTCGATGGTGTCGGTACTGGCGCAACCGGCCAGCAGAGAGAGCAGGGCGCTGCTCAAAAACAGACGCTTCATTCAAAGGTATCCCGGATCAAATGTAGGAGTGACCTGTGGCGAGGGGATTTATCCCCGTTGGACTGCGCAGCAGTCCCAAAACTGAGAACTCGATTTATCTGGTGCAAATCAAGCTCAGCAATTGGGGCCGCTTCTCGGCCCAACGGGGATAAATCCCCTCGCCACAGGTCCCTTCCACAGGGAATGGAGCCAGGCTTTGGATCTGGCTCCATTGGTGGTCAGCCTTCGAGCTTGCTTTTCAGCAGTTCGTTCACCTGCTGCGGGTTGGCCTTGCCTTTCGAGGCTTTCATGGCCTGGCCGACGAAGAAGCCGAACATCTTGCCGCGTTTGGCTTCGTCTGCCGCGCGGTACTGTTCGACCTGTTCGGCGTTGGCCGCGAGCATTTCATCGAGCACGGCGGAGATCGCGCCGGTGTCGGTGACTTGCTTGAGGCCGCGCTTCTCGATGATCTCGTCAGCACTGCCTTCGCCGTTGGCCATCGCTTCGAACACCACCTTGGCGATCTTGCCGGAGATGGTGTTGTCCTTGATGCGCTGCAGCATGCCGCCCAGTTGCTCGGCGGAGACTGGCGAGTCTTCGATGTCCAGGCCCTGCTTGTTGAGCAGGCTGCCCAACTCGACCATCACCCAGTTCGCCGCCAGTTTCGCGTCGCCACCGATGGCTGCGACTTTCTCGAAGTAATCCGCCTGTTCACGGCTGGTGGCCAGCACGTTGGCGTCGTAGGCCGACAGACCGAACTGGCTCTGGAAGCGTTCGCGCTTTTGCGGTGGCAGTTCCGGCAGGGTGGCACGCACTTCACCCAGGAACGACTCTTCGATGACCACCGGCAGCAGGTCCGGATCGGGGAAGTAACGGTAGTCGTTGGCTTCCTCTTTCGAACGCATCGGACGGGTCTCGTCCTTGTTCGGATCGTACAGGCGGGTCTGCTGGATCACTTTGCCGCCGTCCTCGATCAGTTCGATCTGACGCTGGATCTCGGAGTTGATTGCCTTCTCGATGAAGCGGAACGAGTTGACGTTCTTGATCTCGCAGCGAGTGCCGAACTCGACCTGGCCTTTCGGGCGCACCGAGACGTTGCAGTCGCAACGCAGCGAGCCTTCGGCCATGTTGCCGTCGCAGATACCCAGGTAGCGCACCAGCGCGTGGATCGCCTTGACGTAAGCCACGGCTTCCTTGGCGCTGCGCATGTCCGGCTCGGAGACGATTTCCAGCAGCGGCGTGCCGGCACGGTTCAGGTCGATGCCGGTGGCACCGTTGAATTCTTCGTGCAGGCTCTTGCCGGCGTCTTCTTCCAGGTGCGCACGGGTGATGCCGACGCGTTTGACCGTGCCATCCTCGAGGGCGATGTCCAGGTGGCCTTTGCCAACGATCGGCAATTCCATCTGGCTGATCTGGTAGCCCTTCGGCAGATCCGGGTAGAAATAGTTTTTCCGGGCGAACACGTTGTGCTGGCCGATCTCGGCGTCAATCGCCAGACCGAACATCACCGCCATGCGCACCGCTTCCTGGTTGAGCACCGGCAACACGCCGGGCATGCCCAGGTCGATCAGGCTGGCCTGGGTGTTCGGTTCGGAACCGAACGTGGTGGAACTACCGGAAAAGATTTTCGACCGGGTGGTGAGCTGAGTGTGAATCTCCAGCCCGATCACGACTTCCCATTGCATGTGTGTCTCCTCAGAAGCCGGTTGGGGTGCGGGTGTGCCAGTCAGTGTTGAGCTGATACTGGTGGGCAACATTGAGCAAACGGCCTTCCTGGAAATACGGCGCGAGCAACTGCACGCCCACCGGCAGACCGTCGACAAAACCGGCCGGCATCGACAGGCCCGGCAGGCCGGCGAGGTTGGCGGTGATGGTGTAGACGTCTTCCAGATAGGCTGCGACCGGGTCGCTGTTCTTCGCGCCAAGCTTCCAGGCCGGGTTCGGCGTGGTCGGGCCGAGGATGATGTCGACTTCATTGAACGCAGCCATGAAATCGTTCTTCACCAGACGACGAATCTTCTGCGCTTTCAGGTAGTAGGCGTCGTAGTAACCGGCGGACAGCGCGTAGGCACCGACCATGATCCGGCGCTGCACTTCCGCGCCGAAGCCTTCGCCACGGGAACGCTTGTACAGGTCGATGAGGTTTTCCGGGTTCTCGCAGCGATGGCCGAAACGCACGCCGTCGAAACGCGACAGGTTGGAAGACGCTTCTGCCGGGGCGATCACGTAGTAGGCCGGAATGGCGTGCTGCATGTTCGGCAGGCTGATTTCCTTGATCACCGCACCGAGCTTCTGCAACTGCTGGATGCTGTTCTGGATCAGCTCGGCAATGCGCGGGTCGAGACCGGCGCTGAAGTATTCCTTCGGCACGCCGATGCGCAGGCCTTGCAGCGACTCGCCGAGGCTGGCGGAGTAATCTGGAACCGGCTCATCGATGCTGGTGGAATCGTTCGGGTCGAAGCCGGCCATGCCTTGCAGCAGGATCGCGCAGTCTTCGGCCGTGCGCGCCAACGGGCCGCCCTGATCGAGGCTGGAGGCGTAAGCAATCATGCCCCAGCGCGAAACGCGACCGTAGGTCGGCTTCAGGCCGGTGAGGTTGGTGAATGCTGCCGGCTGGCGGATCGAACCGCCGGTGTCGGTTGCGGTGGCGGCAGGCAGCAGGCGAGCGGCCACGGCGGCGGCCGAGCCACCGGACGAACCGCCCGGCACGTGTTCCAGGTTCCATGGGTTTTTCACTGCGCCGTACCAGCTCGACTCGTTGGCCGAACCCATGGCGAATTCGTCCATGTTGGTCTTGCCCAGGGTCACAGCGCCAGCAGCGGCCAGTTTCGCAACGACAGTGGCGTCATACGGAGCTTTGAAGTTGTCGAGCATCTTCGAGCCGCAGCTGGTGCGGATGCCCAGGGTGCAGAACAGGTCCTTGTGGGCGATCGGCGCGCCGAGCAGGGCGCCGCTCTCACCGTTGGCCCGGCGTGCATCGGCGGCTTTCGCCTGCTCGATGGCCAGATCCTCGGTGAGGCTGATGAAACTGTTGAGCTGCGGATCGAGCTGGGTAATACGCGCCAGCAGGACTTTGGTCAGCTCTTCGGAGGAAAACTTTTTATCGGCGAGACCGCGGGCGATCTCGGCCAGAGTCATTTGATGCATTGCAGGCTCTTTCCCTTTAGTCGATGACTTTCGGAACCAGATACAGGCCGTTTTCGACCGCTGGTGCGATGGACTGGTAGGCCTCGCGATTATTCGTCTCGGTCACCACGTCGGCGCGCAGGCGCTGACTGGCTTCCAGGGGGTGGGCCAGCGGCTCGATACCGTCGGTAGCAACGGCCTGCATTTCGTCGACCAGCCCGAGAATGCTGTTGAGGGCGGAAGTAATGTGCGGAAGATCGGCATCGTTGAGGCCAAGGCAGGCCAGATGCGCGATTTTTTCCACGTCGGAGCGTTCTAGCGCCATCGGGATTCTCCAGTGGAAAACAGAACGGACGGCGTCCGTGTGTTAGATTGTCGGAACACTACCGCACTTCTACGGTCATAAGGCCGCGATTGTGGGGCTTGGTGCACAGAAAAGCGGCCAATTTAACATATTGGCGCCTTGCCCAAAATCCCTGTCGTTGTTAGAGTTTGCCGCACTTTTTTACCCACGCGTTGCCTAGGGTCCCTTTCCCATGTTCAAGAAACTGCGTGGCATGTTTTCCAGCGATCTTTCCATTGACCTGGGCACTGCCAACACCCTTATTTACGTGCGCGAGCGCGGTATCGTCCTGAATGAGCCATCGGTTGTGGCCATTCGGACACACGGTAACCAGAAAAGTGTCGTCGCTGTCGGCACCGAGGCCAAGCGCATGCTCGGCCGTACGCCGGGCAACATTGCTGCCATTCGTCCGATGAAGGATGGCGTGATCGCCGACTTCAGCGTCTGCGAAAAGATGCTGCAGTACTTTATCAACAAGGTTCACGAAAACAGTTTCCTGCAGCCCAGCCCTCGTGTGCTGATCTGCGTTCCATGCAAGTCCACCCAGGTTGAGCGTCGCGCCATCCGTGAATCGGCCCTTGGCGCCGGTGCCCGTGAAGTGTTCCTGATCGAAGAGCCGATGGCTGCTGCGATCGGTGCCGGCCTGCCGGTTGAAGAAGCGCGCGGTTCGATGGTCGTGGACATCGGTGGTGGTACCACTGAAATCGCCCTGATCTCCCTGAACGGTGTGGTCTACGCCGAATCCGTTCGTGTCGGCGGCGACCGTTTCGACGAAGCGATCATCACCTACGTGCGCCGCAACTACGGCAGCCTGATCGGTGAATCCACCGCTGAGCGCATCAAGCAGGAAATCGGTACGGCCTACCCGGGCGGCGAAGTACGCGAAGTCGATGTTCGCGGTCGCAACCTGGCCGAAGGCGTTCCACGCGCATTCACCCTGAACTCCAACGAAGTGCTCGAGGCTCTGCAAGAGTCGCTGGCGACCATCGTTCAGGCGGTGAAAAGCGCGCTGGAGCAATCGCCGCCGGAACTGGCTTCCGACATCGCCGAGCGTGGCCTGGTGCTGACTGGTGGTGGCGCGCTGCTGCGTGACCTCGACAAGTTGCTGGCTCAGGAAACCGGTCTGCCGGTGATCGTTGCCGAAGATCCGCTGACTTGCGTTGCTCGCGGCGGTGGCCGTGCGCTGGAAATGATGGATAAGCACACCATGGATCTGCTTTCGAGCGAATAAGCTTCGAATGCAATACGTGGGTGAACGCACAGGCAGCACTTTGCAGTGCTGCCTGTTGGCGTTTATCTTCTGTCAGTCTTCATCCAGGCCGGTTTGATGCCGTATGAATAAACAGAACATTTGCCTGGGAGGAGCGGCTTATTAAACCGCTTTTCACCAAAGGCCCTTCGTTGGGCGTGCGCCTGTTGGTGCTGGCCGTGCTCGCGGTCGCACTGATGGTGGTCGATGCACGTTTCGACCTGCTCAAGCCCGCGCGCAAGCAAGCGTCGCTGGTGCTCATGGATGCCTACTGGATCACTGACCTGCCCGGCCGCTTGTGGGAAGGGGTCGCCAGTCAGTTCGGCAGCCGCACCGAGCTCGTCGCCGAAAACGAAAAACTCAAGACCGAAAACCTGCTGTTGCAGGGGCGCATGCAAAAGCTCGCGGCCCTGACCGAGCAGAACGTTCGGCTGCGCGAGTTGCTCAATTCCTCCGCACTGGTCAATGAAAAGGTCGAAGTGGCCGAGTTGATCGGCATGGACCCCAACCCCTTCACCCATCGCATCATCATCAACAAAGGTGAGCGCGACGGCGTGGTGCTCGGCCAACCGGTGCTCGATGCACGCGGGCTGATGGGCCAGGTGGTTGAATTGATGCCGTACACCTCGCGTGTCCTTCTGCTGACCGACACCACCCATAGCATTCCCGTGCAGGTGAACCGTAACGGTCTGCGCGCGATTGCCAGCGGCACCGGCAACCCGGAGCGCCTGGAATTGCGTCATGTCGCCGACACTGCCGACATCAAGGAAGGCGATCTGCTGGTCAGCTCCGGTCTCGGCCAGCGTTTTCCAGCCGGTTATCCGGTGGCCACGGTCAAGGAAGTCATCCACGACTCCGGCCAACCGTTCGCTATCGTCCGCGCCGTGCCCACAGCCGCCCTGAACCGCAGTCGCTATCTGCTGCTGGTGTTCAGCGACAGCCGCACTGCCGAGGAACGCGCCAATGACGCCGCCCAGGCGCAGGAACAGCTTGATGCCCACGGCGGCGGCCCGATGTTGCCTGCCAGCGTGCCGAAACCGTTGATCATGCCTGCCACGCCGTCGACCGCTACCGCAGCGCCGGCCACTGAAGCCGCAGCGCCTGCCGCCACGCCAGCCAAGCCCGCCGCGAGCAAACCGCCCGCTGCCAAACCGCCGGCCGCGAGCAAACCACCGGCGAAACCGCCAGCGACTACCGGGGGACGAGAATAATGGTCGGCGCGAAAAAATCCGGAAACGGCTGGATGATCTGGCTGACGTTCTTCGTCGGCATCCTGCTCAGCGTTTCACCGTTGCCGATCTTCATGGAAATCCTTCGCCCGCTGTGGCTGGCCTTGCTCGTGACGTTTTGGGCGCTGTACATGCCGCACACGGTCGGCATGGTCACGGCGTTCTGTCTGGGGCTGGCCGAAGATGTCCTGCAGGGCGACCTGCTCGGACAGAACGCGCTGATCCTGACCCTGATTACCTTCCTTGTATTGTCGTTGCAGCAGCGCCTGCGCATGTTCCCGATGTGGCAGCAGTGCCTGGTGATCCTGGTGATCTTCGGCCTCGCACAGTTGGCGCAACTGTGGCTAAGCGCTCTGACCGGCAATCGTCAGCCAACCCTGGCGCTGGTCTTGCCGGCGCTGGTCAGTGCCTTGCTCTGGCCGTGGGTCAGCTTCGCCCTTCGCGGGATATGCCGACGCTACAGAATCTATTGAGCCGGTGAAGCAGGGCACTGAACAGGGAGATGTTTTGATGAAACTGCTTTACCTCGCCTCCGGCTCACCGCGCCGCCGTGAATTGCTCACGCAGATCGGCGTGCAGTTCTCCGCCATCAGCGCGGACATCGACGAAACCCCGCTGCCTGAAGAATCCCCATCGGCCTATGTCGAGCGCCTCGCGCGTGGCAAGGCTGAGGCCGGGCGCCGCTCGGTCGTCTCTGACCAGCCGTTCTGCGTGCTTGGCGCCGACACCGCTGTGGTACTCGACGGCAAAATACTTGGCAAACCGGTGGACGAAGCCGATGCATGCGCCATGCTGATGATGTTGTCCGGCAACGAACACGAAGTGCTGACCGCCATCGCCGTGCTTGAAGGTGAGCGCTGCGAGTCGCGGGTGGTGCGCAGTCGCGTGCGTTTTCGCAGCATCAGCCGCGAAGAGGCCGGCGCCTACTGGGCCAGTGGCGAACCGCGCGACAAGGCCGGCGGCTATGGCATTCAGGGCCTGGGTGCGGTGTTTGTCGCCGGGCTCGACGGCAGCTATTCGGCGGTGGTCGGCCTGCCGCTGTGCGAAACCTGCGAGGTGTTGCGCCATTTCGGCATACCCTGTTGGCAAAACCTGAACACGCCCTGAGCGTCGTACGAATCCAGATGCGGCCACTATCGTGAACATGCCTGAACGAGATCCTGCCATGAGTGAAGAGATTCTGATCAACATCACGCCGATGGAGTCGCGCGTGGCGGTGGTCGAAAACGGTGTGCTGCAAGAAGTCCACGTCGAGCGCACGCAGAAACGCGGGATCGTCGGCAACATCTATAAAGGCAAGATCGTCCGTGTGCTGCCGGGGATGCAGGCGGCATTTGTCGACATCGGCCTCGATCGTGCAGCTTTCATTCACGCCGCCGAAATCTCCCTGCGCGAAGGCCCGGCGGTGGAAAGCATCAGTTCGCTGGTGCACGAAGGTCAAAGTCTGGTGGTGCAAGTCACCAAAGACCCGATCGGCTCCAAAGGTGCACGCCTGACCACACAACTGTCGATTCCTTCGCGTTATCTGGTGTACATGCCGCGCACCGCCCACGTCGGCATTTCCCTGAAGATCGAAGACGAAGCCGAGCGCGAGCGTCTCAAGCAGGTGGTCAGTGATTGCGTGGCCAAAGAAGGCATCAAGGAGGCCGGCGGCTTCATTCTGCGCACAGCCGCTGAAGGCGCGGGCGCTGATGAAATCCTCATGGACATCCGTTACCTGCGGCGCCTCTGGGACCAGATCAACGAGCAGATCAAGACCATCGCCGCGCCGAGCGTGATCTACGAAGACCTCGGCCTGGCCCTGCGCACCCTGCGTGACCTGGTCAATCCAAAGATCGAGAAGATCCGCATCGACTCGCGGGAGACCTTCCAGAAAACCACGCAATTCGTCGCCGAACTGATGCCGGAAATCGCCGATCGTCTGGAACACTATCCGGGCGAGCGGCCGATCTTCGATCTGTACGGAGTCGAAGATGAAATCCAGCGCGCGCTGGAGCGCAAGGTACCGCTGAAATCCGGCGGCTATCTGGTGATCGATCCGGCGGAAGCCATGACCACCATCGACGTCAACACCGGGGCGTTCGTCGGTCATCGCAACCTCGAAGAAACCATTTTCAAGACCAATCTCGAAGCGGCCACGGCGATTGCCCGGCAGATGCGTCTGCGCAATCTCGGCGGGATCATCATCATCGACTTCATCGACATGGAAGATGAAGAGCACCAGCGTCAGGTCCTGCGCACTCTGGAGAAACAGCTGGAGCGCGATCACGCCAAGACCAACATCATCGGCATTACCGAGCTGGGCCTGGTGCAGATGACCCGCAAGCGCACCCGCGAAAGCCTCGAACAGGTGCTGTGCGAGCCGTGCAGCAGTTGCCAGGGACGCGGCAAACTGAAGACCGCCGAAACCATCTGTTACGAGATCTTCCGCGAGATTCTGCGCGAGGCCCGGGCCTATCAGGCCGAGGGTTATCGGGTACTGGCCAACCAGAAAGTGGTCGATCGCTTGCTTGACGAAGAATCCGGTAACGTCGCCGAGCTTGAAGGCTTTATCGGCCGCACCATACGTTTCCAGGTGGAAACCATGTATTCCCAGGAACAATATGACGTGGTGCTGCTCTGAAGCCCTGCATCGCCACTCATTCAACGCGGCTGGCCTCAGCTTTTCGCAGTATTTTTGCCATGGGAGCCAACTGACATGGAGCGTCTGACACGCATTCTGGCCGCACTCACCCGTTGGGGGCTGGGCCTGTGCGCGTTGGTTCTGGTGTTGATGGCGTTGTACGTCAGCCTCGGCCGCGAGCTGACCCCTCTGGTGGCGGAATACCGCGCCGACATCGAAGACAAGGCCAGCGCCGCCCTCGGCATGCCCTTGCAGATCGGTGAGCTGGAGGGCAACTGGAGCGGTTTCGCACCGATCCTGCTGGCCCACGACGTGATGGTTGGCGACGGCGCCAACGCGCTGCGTCTCGACCGCGTGCGGGTGGTGCCGGATATGTGGGGTAGCGTGCTCGCCCGCGAAGTCCGTCTCGCGCATATCGAACTCAACGGTTTGAAGATCAGCCTGAAAGAAGCCGAAGACGGTACCTGGGCGCTGGAAGGCCTGCCGGTGCAGAAGGACCAGCCGTTCGATGCAGCGCAACTTTTTCAGCGCTCGCAGATGATCAAGCAACTGTCGGTGCTCGATAGCCAGGTGACCTTGCAACCGCTCGACCACGCGCCCATGACGCTCACCTATGTCGGTCTGAATCTGCGCACCGGCGCCAGCCGCCAGCGTGTCGACGCGCGTCTGACCTTGCCCGATGGCCAGCCTGTCGCGCTGAGCCTGCGCAGTCAGCTTCGTCCCGATCAATGGCAGAACAGCGTCATCGAGGGTTATGCCAGCCTGCCGCAAAGCGACTGGTCGAAATGGCTGCCCGAGCGCCTGACCCAGCAATGGAATTTTTCCGAGATCAAGGCCGGCGGTGAACTCTGGGTCGATTGGGCCGAAGGCGCGTTGCAAAGCGCCGCGTTGCGCCTGAATGCGCCGCAAGTGACCGGTGCCTACGCCGATCGCGAGCCAATCCAGATCAACAATCTGGCGCTCAACGCCTATTACCGCAACACCGCCGAGGGCGCGAAGGTCACTCTTGATTCACTGGCGATGAGCTTCGGCGACACCCGCTGGGAATCCCATGTGCAGGTGCAGCAGACTCGCGCCAGCGCCAACGCTGAAGAGCTCTGGCATTTGCAGGCCGATCGCCTCGATCTGACCCCGCTCACGCCGCTGCTCAATGCGTTGGGGCCGTTGCCGCAAAGCTTCGCCACTGTGGTCGAGCGTTTGAAGGTAACCGGCGGCCTGCGTAATGTGCTGCTGGACTTCCGCCCGACTGCCACCGATGGCAGAAAATTCGGCTTTGCCGCCAACCTCGATAATGTCGGTTTTGATGCCTACCACGGCGCTCCGGCGGCGCGAAATGTCAGCGGCAGCCTCAGCGGCAATCTGGACGGCGGTGAGTTGCGCCTCGACAGCAAGGACTTCGTCCTGCACCTCGATCCGATTTTCGCCAAGCCATGGCAATACCGGCAGGCCAATGCGCGGCTGACCTGGAAGCTCGACAAGGACGGCTTCACCCTGATTGCGCCGTACCTGAAGGTGCTGGGCGAGGAGGGCAAGATTGCCGGCGACTTCCTTATCCGCCTGCACTTCGACCATAGCCAGGAAGACTACATGGACCTGCGCGTCGGCCTCGTCGATGGTGACGGTCGCTACACCGCGAAATACCTGCCGGCGGTGTTGAGCCCGGCGCTCGATGAATGGCTGCGCACGGCGATCCTCAAAGGCGCGGTGGATCAGGGTTTCTTCCAGTATCAGGGCTCGCTGAGCAAGAATGCCGGCGAGGCTGATCGCAGCATCAGTTTGTTCTTCAAAGTGCACGACGCCGAACTGGCCTTTCAGCCGGGCTGGCCGCACGTGAGCAAGGTGAGCGGTGACGTGTTCATCGAGGACAGCGGCGTGCGCATCTGGGCCAGCAAGGGCCAGTTGCTCGATACGCAAGTCAGCGATGTCTTCGTCAATATTCCTCACGTACCGGCCGGGCAGAACTCGCATTTGTTTCTTGATGGCGCGTTTGCCGGTGGCCTGGGCGATGGTTTGAAGATTCTTCAGGACGCGCCGATTGGCACTGGCGAGACCTTTGCCGGTTGGGAGGGCGCGGGTGATCTGAATGGCAAGCTCAAACTGGACATTCCGCTGGCCAAGGGCGAGCAACCGAAAATCCTCGTCGATTTCAAAACTGCCAACGCGCGGCTGAAACTGGCCGAACCGAAACTGGAACTGAGCCAGCTCAAGGGCGATTTCCGCTTCGACAGCAATAAAGGCCTCAGCGGCCAGAACATCTCTGCACGTGCTTTCGATAAACCGGTCACTGCGCAGATCTTCGCGGATGGCAGCCCCAACCAGATCAAGACCCGGGTTGCGGCGTCGGGGCAGGTCGAAGTGAAAAAGCTCACCGACTGGCTGGGCGTGACCCAGCCGCTGCCGGTGTCCGGGACGATTCCTTATCAGTTGCAGCTGAATCTTTCCGGGGCCGACAGCCAGTTGCTGGTCAGCTCCAGCCTCAAAGGCGTGGCAGTGGATTTGCCGGCGCCGTTCGGCATGGCCGCCGATGTCGGGCGCGACACAGTGTTTCGCATGACCCTGCAAGGCCAGGAGCGGCGTTACTGGTTCAATTACGATCAACTGGCCAATTTCACTTTTGCCGCGCCGCCGAGCAATTTCGCCGATGGCCGTGGCGAACTGTTTCTCGGGGCTGGCGAAGCGGTGTTGCCGGGCGCCAAGGGCCTGCGCATTCGTGGGGTGCTGTCGGAGCTGGACGTCGCGCCGTGGCAGGATCTGGCCAACAAATACGCCGGCGGGGATCCGGGCGGCAGCGCCAAGCAACTGCTCAGCAGCGCTGACATCAAAGTCGGCAAATTGACCGCGCTCGGCACCACACTGGATCAGGCCTCGGTGCAGATCAATCGCAAGCCCGGCGCATGGAATCTCGCTCTCGATAGTCAGCAGGCCAAGGGCACGGCCAGCCTGCCGGACGCCAACGGCGTGCCGATTGCGGTGAATCTGCAATACGTGAAACTGCCGGCGCCGGACCCGGCGGTGCAGGCTGACGAGAACGCGCCGGATCCACTGGCGTCGGTCGATCCGACGAAAATTCCGGCGCTGGATATCACCCTCAATCAATTGTTCCTCGGGCCCGATCTGGTGGGTGGCTGGTCGCTGAAAGTGCGGCCGACCGCCAAGGGCATCGCACTGAATAACCTCGATATGGGCCTCAAGGGCATCCTCCTGCAAGGCAACGGCGGCTGGGAAGGCGCGCCGGGGGAGACCAGCAGTTGGTACAAGGGCCGCATTGGCGGCAAGAATCTGGCCGACGTGCTCAAAGGCTGGGGCTTCGCGCCAAGCGTCACCAGTGAAGAATTCCACATGGATGTCGATGGCCGCTGGCCGGGCTCGCCGGCGTGGCTGGCGACCAAGCGCTTCTCCGGCACCCTCGACGCCTCGCTGAACAAGGGCCAGTTCGTTGAAGTGGAAGGTGGTGCTCAGGCGCTGCGGGTTTTCGGCCTGCTCAACTTCAACTCGATCGGCCGGCGTCTGCGTCTGGACTTCTCCGACCTGTTCGGCAAAGGCTTGAGCTACGACCGGGTCAAAGGTTTGCTGGTGGCGAACAACGGTGTCTACGTGACACGTGAGCCGATTCGCCTGACCGGGCCTTCGAGCAATCTTGAGCTGGACGGCACGCTGGATCTGGTCGGTGACAAGGTCGATGCGAAATTGCTGGTGACACTGCCGGTGACCAACAACCTGCCGATCGCCGCGCTGCTCGTCGGCGCACCGGCGGTCGGCGGCGCGCTGTTCCTCATCGACAAGCTGATCGGCGACCGCGTCGCGCGCTTCGCCAGCGTCAAGTACACCGTCAAGGGCCCATGGAAAGAGCCGAAAATCACCTTTGACAAGCCTTTTTGAACGGCCCGGCCTTGAAGCGATGGAGTAGCATGGCCGAATACCTCTTTGGGAGTTCGCCATGTCTTTAGCGGTGATTCAAATGGTCAGCCAGAGCGACGTGCCGGCCAATCTGGCCCAAGCCCGACGCCTGCTTGAACAGGCCGCCGCCGGCGGAGCGAAGCTCGCGGTGCTGCCGGAAAACTTCGCCGCCATGGGCCGTCGCGACGTCGCTGATATCGGCCGCGCCGAAGCCTTGGGCCAAGGGCCGATCCTGCCCTGGTTGAAACAGACCGCCCGCGACCTCACCTTATGGATAGTCGCCGGCACATTGCCGTTGCCACCGTTGGGTCAACCCACGGCCAAAGCCAATGCCTGCTCGTTGCTGATCAATGAATACGGCGAGATCGTCGCGCGCTATGACAAGCTGCATCTGTTCGATGTCGATGTCGCCGACAATCGCGGCCGGTACCGTGAATCCGATGACTATGCTTATGGCGGTAATGTAGTGGTGGCGGATACGCCGATGGGGCGCGTCGGTCTGAGCGTGTGTTACGACTTGCGTTTCCCGGAGCTGTACAGCGAATTGCGTGCCGCCGGTGCCGAGTTGATTACCGCACCGTCGGCCTTTACGGCCGTAACCGGCGCCGCGCATTGGGATGTACTGATCCGCGCGCGGGCCATCGAAACACAGTGTTATATCCTCGCGGCCGCACAGGGCGGCAGTCATCCGGGGCCACGCGAGACCTTCGGGCATGCGGCGATTGTCGACCCGTGGGGGCGTGTGCTGGCCCAGCAGGATCAAGGCGAGGCGGTGTTGCTGGCCGCCCGCGACAGTGATGAACAAGCGTCCATCCGGGCGCGCATGCCGGTGACGCGTCATCGGCGGTTTTTCTCGCAGGGCGCCCAGCGGCCTGCTTCAGAACACGAATTTAAGGCGTAAACCTATGAGCGAGTTGTTGTCCTCAGTCAGTGATCACCTGTTGGCACCCGGCGGTGTCACGATCGAGAGCCTGCAAGGCGTGCTCGGCGATCTGGCCGGGCCGGGCATCGATGCCGCCGATCTGTATTTCCAGGGCCAGATTTCCGAGTCGTGGGCGCTGGAAGACGGCATCGTCAAGGAAGGCAGCTTCAACCTCGATCAGGGTGTCGGCGTGCGCGCGCAGTCCGGAGAGAAAACCGGTTTTGCCTACAGCAACGCGATCACCCTCGAGGCCCTAGGTGCAGCAGCCCGCGCCGCGCGTTCGATCTCCCGCGCCGGGCAGAACGGCACCGTGCAGGCATTCACCAGCCAGGATGTCGCGCAACTGTACGCGCCCGATAACCCGCTGGAAGTGCTCAGCCGCGCGGAAAAAGTCGAGTTGCTCAAACGCATCGACGTCGCCACCCGCGCACTCGACCCACGGATTCAGCAGGTCAGCGTGAGCATGGCCGGGGTCTGGGAGCGAATCCTGGTGGCCTCCACCGACGGTGGCCTGGCCGCCGACGTGCGCCCACTGGTGCGCTTCAACGTTAGTGTCATCGTTGAGCAGAATGGCCGTCGCGAACGCGGCGGGCACGGCGGCGGTGGGCGTACCGATTACCGCTACTTCCTCGCCGAAGACCGCGCCATGGGTTATGCCCGCGAAGCGCTGCGCCAGGCTCTGGTCAATCTGGAAGCGATTCCGGCGCCGGCCGGTACCTTGCCGGTGGTGCTGGGTTCCGGCTGGTCCGGCGTGCTCTTGCACGAAGCGGTCGGCCACGGTCTGGAAGGCGATTTCAACCGCAAGGGCAGCTCGGCCTACAGCGGGCGCATGGGTGAAATGGTTGCCTCCAAACTTTGCACCATCGTCGATGACGGCACCTTGAGTGGCCGTCGCGGTTCGCTCAGCGTCGATGACGAAGGCACGCCGACCGAGTGCACTACGCTGATCGAAAACGGCGTACTCAAGGGCTACATGCAAGACAAGCTCAATGCGCGGCTGATGGGCGTGGCCCGCACCGGTAACGGTCGCCGCGAATCCTACGCGCACCTGCCGATGCCACGGATGACCAACACCTACATGCTCGGTGGCGAAAGTGATCCGGCGGAAATCATCGCTTCGGTGAAGAAGGGCATCTACTGCGCCAACCTCGGCGGCGGTCAGGTCGATATCACCAGCGGCAAGTTCGTATTCTCCACCAGCGAGGCTTATCTGATCGAGGACGGCAAGATCACCGCACCGGTCAAAGGCGCGACATTGATCGGCAACGGTCCCGAGGCGATGAGCCGGGTGTCGATGGTCGGTAACGATCTGGCGCTGGACAGCGGTGTAGGTACGTGCGGCAAGGATGGGCAGTCGGTGCCGGTGGGAGTCGGCCAGCCAACGCTGAAAATCGATGCGATTACCGTGGGTGGCACGGGCGCATAAGAGAGGCGGGGCTTTCGGGTGGCGCGCAGGACGGCCACCCGGTGGCGATTTTCAACGCAGGCCGCGTTGAGTCTCGTCCAGCTCCCGAATGTATTTGAAGATCTTGCGGCTCGAAGCAGGTGGTTTGTTTTGCGCAACCTCATGCTGGGCCTGACGGATCAGGGAACGCAATTGCTGGCGATCGGCGTCCGGGTACTCGATGACGAATTTCTCCAGCACGGCGTCATCGCCCGCGATAAGGCGGTCACGCCAGCGTTCCAGATTATGGAAACGCTCGTTGTACTGGCGAGTGGAGGCATCGAGTTGATCGAGCAGAGTCAGAATCGCGTCAGTGTCCTGGTCGCGCATCAGTTTGCCGATGAACTGCAAATGCCGTTTACGCGCGATGTTCGCGGTGTGCTTGGGCGCATCGGCCAATGCCCGGCGCAAAGCGTCGGTCAACGGCAGTTTGGCGACCAGATCAGGCTTGAGTGTGGTCAGGCGCTCGCCGAGGTCAACCAGCGCATGCAACTCGCGTTTGACCTGAGATTTGCTTTTTTCTCCCGTATCGAGGGAGTCGTCGTAAGAATCAACCATGGTGGCAGTCCGCAAAGAAACGCCGCCATGATAACCAGTCGGGGGCCGCTTGTCCGGCCCGGTCGCTCGATGACCCCAGCCGAAAGCAGAATTTGAGTGGAGATGAGCATGAGTGCAGTTCAAAGCGTCGGCCCGCAGGCATTGCCGGCACTGCAAGAACAGGTCGAGCAGATCATCGCCGAAGCCAAGCGCCAGGGCGCCAGCGCCTGTGAAGTCGCGGTGTCGCTGGAGCAGGGGCTGTCGACTTCGG
>NZ_JH635998.1:1156595-1166042 GCF_000257605.1 Pseudomonas sp. R62 | reverse complement strand
TCGTGATCAGGGTTTTGGCATTACCTTGTATGTCGGCCAGCGCAAAGGCTCGGCCAGCACCTCGGCCACCGGGCCGGAGGCGATTCGTGAAACCGTCGCAGCAGCACTGGCCATCGCCAAGCACACTTCCGAAGATGAAGCCTCGGGCCTCGCCGACGCCGCACTGATGGCCAGGGATGTGCAGGATTTCGACCTGTTCCACGAATGGGACATTACCCCGGAGCAGGCCATCGAGAAGGCTTTGCTCTGCGAGGCGGCGGCGTTCGATGCCGATGCGCGGATCATGAACGCCGACGGCACCACCCTCAGCACCCATCAGGGCTGCCGGGTTTACGGCAACAGCCACGGTTTCATCGGCGGCTACGCATCGACCCGGCACAGCCTGAGTTGCGTGATGATCGCTGAAGCCGACGGCCAGATGCAGCGCGATTACTGGTACGACGTCAATCGCCAGGGCAGTCTGCTCGCCGATCCGGTGAGCATCGGCCAGCGTGCCGCGCAACGTGCAGCCAGCCGTCTGGGCGCGCGGCCGGTGCCGACCTGCGAAGTGCCGGTGCTGTTTTCCGCCGAACTGGCGGGCGGTCTGTTCGGCAGCTTCCTCTCGGCCGTGTCGGGCGGCAGCCTGTATCGCAAATCGTCGTTTCTCGAAGGCACACTCGGGCAAAAGCTGTTCCCGGAATGGCTGACCATTGATGAGCGCCCGCATCTGATGCGCGCCATGGGCAGTGCTTCCTACGACGGTGATGGCCTGGCGACTTACGCGAAACCGTTCGTCGAGAAGGGCGAGTTGGTTTCCTACATCCTCGGCACCTATTCCGGGCGCAAACTGGGCATGCCGAGCACCGCCAACGCGGGCGGTGTGCACAACCTGTTCGTCACCCATGGCGATGAAGATCAGGCAGCGCTGTTGAAGCGCATGGGCCGAGGTCTGCTGGTCACCGAATTGATGGGCCACGGCCTGAACATGGTCACCGGCGACTATTCGCGCGGTGCGGCGGGCTTCTGGGTGGAAAACGGCGAGATCCAGTTCGCTGTGCAGGAAGTGACCATCGCCGGCAACATGCGCGACATGTTCAAGCAGATTGTCGCGGTGGGTAATGATCTGGAGCTGCGCAGCAACATCCGCACCGGCTCGGTGTTGATCGAGCGGATGACTGTCGCCGGCAGCTAAGCCGCGAATCCGCCAACAAAAAAAGGCGCGCCATCCGTTCTGGATGGCGCGCCTTTTTTCTTCGCTTCGCACAAATCCCCTGTGGGAGCGAGCCTGCTCGCGAAAGCGGTGGATCAGTTGTAAATGTGCTGACTGACACAGCGCATTCGCAAGCAGGCTCGCTCCCACAAGTGAGCAGCGCAAACTCGAGTGCTTGTGTTGGTTCTCATTATCATCTAATAATAAATCTCATCTCCGAACGAGTCCCGGATCATGAGTTCTGCCTTGCACGAGCAGCCTTACCTCGAAAGCTGGCGCTGGATGAGCCGCCAGATCCGTTGCGCGCTGGATCCTGACGAACCGCGCCTGATCGAACACTACCTCGCCGAAGGACGCTATCTGTCCTGTTGCACAGCCACTTCGCCCTGGACTGTCGCCGAAACGTCTTTCCGTCTGCTGCTCGATACCGCCACCGACATCGCGTTGCCGTGGCACTGGCGCAGCGTCTGTCTCGATCAAGCCTGGCGCCCCTTGCGTGAAATGGAGCGCCTGTCGCTATGCCAATGCCGCTTGCGGCGCTGGCAACGCTACACCTGGCAGCTCGCCACTTGCGAGTTGCAACCGTCGATTCCTCTCATTGATTTGCTGCAAGGACATTCGCATGACCAAGACACGTATTGAGCGCGACAGCATGGGCGAACTGCAGGTGCCGGTCGATGCGCTCTATGGCGCGCAGACCCAGCGCGCCGTGGACAACTTCCCGATCAGCGGCAAGCCGATGCCGACGCAGTTCATCCGCGCGCTGATCCTCGCCAAAGCCGCCGCTGCCCGGGCCAACGTTGAGCTGAACCAGATCAGCGCGGCCCAGGGCAAAGCCATCAGTGATGCCGCGCAAGGTCTGCTCGAAGGCGATTTCATGCAGCATTTCCCGGTGGATATCTTCCAGACCGGGTCCGGCACCAGCTCGAACATGAACGCCAACGAAGTGATCGCGACGCTGGCCAGTCGCATGCTCGGCGAGCCGGTCAACGCCAACGATCATGTCAACTGCGGGCAAAGCAGCAACGACATCATCCCGACCACCATCCACGTCAGCGCCGCGCTGGCGCTGCATGAACAATTGCTGCCGGCGCTGTTGCATCTGGTCCAGGTCATCGAGCGCAAGGCCGAGCAAGTGCATCACCATGTGAAGACCGGGCGCACTCACCTGATGGACGCGATGCCGGTGCGCATGAGCCAGGTGCTCAACGGTTGGGCGCAGCAGCTCAAGGCCAATATCGGCCATCTGCAGGATTTGCTGCCGAGCCTGCAAGCGCTGGCGCAGGGCGGCACTGCGGTCGGTACCGGGATCAATGCGCATCCGGAGTTCGCCGCGCGATTCAGTCGGCATCTGAGCCAACTGACCGACGTGCAGTTCACCCCGGGCAAGGATCTGTTCGCGCTGATCGGCTCGCAGGACACCGCGGTCTCTGTCTCCGGCCAGCTCAAGGCCACCGCCGTATCGCTGATGAAAATCGCCAACGACCTGCGCTGGATGAACTCAGGTCCCCTGGCCGGCCTCGGCGAGATTGAACTGCAAGCGCTGCAACCGGGTTCATCGATCATGCCCGGCAAGGTCAACCCGGTGATCCCGGAAGCCACCGCGATGGTCGCTGCGCAAGTGATCGGCAACGACTCGGTGATCACCGTCGCCGGTCAATCCGGCAACTTCGAACTGAACGTGATGCTGCCGATCATCGCGCACAACCTGCTGAGCAGCATCGAACTGCTGGCCAATTCCAGTCGCCTGCTCGGTGACAAGGCAATCGCTACTTTCAAGGTCAACGAATCGCGCTTGCAAGAAGCGTTGTCGCGCAATCCGATTCTGGTCACCGCACTCAACCCCATCATCGGTTACCAGAAAGCCGCCGAAATCGCCAAGCAGGCCTACAAGGAAGGCCGCGCGGTGATCGACGTCGCTCTGGAACACACCGACCTGTCGCGCAGCCAACTGGAAGAGTTGCTCAACCCCGAGAAACTCACCGCCGGCGGCGTGTAAACCCCGCAACCGCTTTGGAGGCTCACCATGGAGCACTGGAAACGCACGATCGAACGGGCCAATCGCTGCTTCATGCTGGGCGAACTGATCGACGCCCGCGAGGCTTACCTGCAAGCCCTGGCCCTGGCGCAAGTGTTGTTCGAACGCTGGGCGGATGCCGACGAAGCGGTGGCGGCCTGCGTCGTCTCTCATCACAACCTCGCCGACCTGCATTTGCGCCTGAATCAACCGGAGGAGAGCGCCGAATATCTTTGCGCCATCCACCAGCGCTTGTTGCAAACCATGCAGGACGAACGCCTGCGCCCGGCCCTGCGTGAGGCGGCGTTGCGCCAGAGCAGCAAGACCTACGTCGAACTGTTGAATTTCATCAGCGAGCACGGCGAGTACCCGCGCACCCAGCGCCTGCTGCATCCGGACACCGGCAATGCCCGCCGCGCCTCAAATCCCCATCAGTATGGAGTCCATTGAAATGGCTTTTACCTTGCCTGCCTTGCCCTACGCCTACGATGCCCTCGAGCCGCACATTGATGCGCAGACCATGGAAATCCATTACACCAAGCACCACCAGACCTACATCAACAACCTCAATGCCGCCGTGGAAGGCACCGAGTTTGCCGAGTGGCCGGTGGAAAAACTCGTCGCCAGCGTCCAGCAGCTGCCGGAAAAACTTCGCGCGGCGGTGATCAATCAGGGCGGCGGTCACGCCAATCACTCGCTGTTCTGGGAAGTGATGGTGCCCAACGGCGGCGGCAAGCCCGACGGCGCGCTGGCCACGGCTATTGATGAGCAACTGGGCGGACTCGACAGCTTCAAGGAAGCCTTCACCAAAGCCGCGCTGACCCGTTTTGGCAGCGGCTGGGCGTGGCTGAGCGTCACCCCGGAGAAAAAACTGATCGTAGAAAGCAGCGGCAATCAGGACAGCCCGTTGATGAACGGCAATACCCCAATCCTCGGTCTCGACGTCTGGGAGCACGCCTACTACCTGCGCTACCAGAACCGTCGCCCGGAATACATCAACGCGTTCTACAACGTGATCAACTGGCCGGAAGTTGCTGCGCGCTATCAGGCCGCACTGGTTTAAGCCTTCAATAAAAACAATCCAGGGCTGACTATGGGCACGGAAACACTGGCGATTGGCAGCGGGCGCATGTTTCGCTACGCGGTGGGCTCGCTGTTGCTGCTGGCGGGGATGACTTTGCTGGTCGCCCACGGTTTGCAGTGGCTGAATTTGGAACCGCGGCTGTTGCGCGCCTTGCAGGGCGGTGCCATCTGCGCCTTGGGCACGGCGCTTGGCGCGGTGCCGGTGCTGGTGATCCGGCGCATGCCGCAGGCACTCAGCGACACCTTGCTGGGATTTGGTGCCGGGGTGATGCTGGCGGCGACGGCGTTTTCACTGATCGTGCCGGGCATTGCTGCGGCGGAGAGTCTTGGTCTGACGCCGTGGGCCGCCAGTAGCCTGATCTGCTTCGGCATCCTGCTCGGCGCGTTCGGTCTGTATCTGGTGGATCGGCGCGTTTCCGGTGCCTCGCCGCAGATGCTCGTCGGCACGCTGGAGCATCCGGTGATTCCGCCACGAATCTGGCTGTTCGTGTTCGCCATCATCGCGCACAACATTCCAGAAGGCATGGCGGTTGGCGTATCTGCCGGCGGCGGGATGGCGGACGCCGACAGTCTGGCGATGGGCATTGCGTTGCAGGATGTGCCGGAAGGGCTGGTGATTGCGTTGGTGCTGGCCGGGGCGGGAATGTCGCGGGTAAGAGCGTTTCTGATCGGCGCGGCGTCGGGGCTGGTCGAACCGGTATTTGCACTGGTATGCGCGTGGCTGGTGAGTCTGGCTCAGGTGCTGTTGCCGCTGGGACTGGCATTGGCGGCCGGGGCGATGTTGCTGGTGGTGACCCACGAAGTGATTCCGGAGTCGCGCCGTCATGGGCATGACAAGCTGGCCAGTCTGGGCCTGTTGGTCGGGTTTTGTCTGATGATGGTGATGGATACGGCGTTGGGGTGAATGGAGGCGAGGAACAGTGTCCCCGCCTCGCGGATTATTCACCTTCGTCGAAATACCTTTCGATCAGATCGACCAATGCGTCCATGGCTTCCTGAGCCTGTTCGCCTTCGGTGCTCAAATGGATCTTGGTGCCTTTGCCCGCCGCGAGCATCATCATTGCCATGATGCTCTTGCCGTCGACAGTCGTTTCAGGGGTGCGTCCCACCCGGATCGTGCAGTCTGGATACTGACCGGCCACGCCGACGAATTTGGCCGATGCCCGGGCATGCAGACCCAGTTTATTGATGATTTCGATTTCACGAGCAGGCATCGCGGTGTGGATCCTTTAGGTGAGGTCGCGGTGGCGAACCTGGACGTTCTTCAGGGTTTTCTGCAGGGCCTGACCCAGACGTTCGGTCAGGTAGACGGAGCGGTGGTGCCCGCCGGTGCAGCCGATGGCAATGGTCACGTAGGCGCGGTTGCTGGCGGCGAAACGTGGCAGCCACTTGTTCAGGTAGGCGTAGATGTCCTGATACATTTCTTCGACATCCGGCTGCTGCGCCAGGTACTCGGCCACCGGTGCATCAAGGCCCGATTGCGCGCGCAGCTCCGGTTTCCAGTACGGATTGGGCAGGCAGCGCACATCGAAGACCAGATCGGCATCGACCGGCATGCCGCGCTTGAAGCCAAATGATTCAACCAGAAACGCCGTGCCGGGCTCAGGCTGATTCAACAGACGCAACTTCAGGGTATCGCGCAGTTGATACAGATTCAGGCTGGTGGTGTTGATTTTCAGGTCAGCCAGATCGGCGATCGGGCCGAGCAGGGCGGTTTCATCGTGAATCGCCTCGGCCAGCGAGCGATTGGCGTTGCTCAGCGGGTGACGTCGCCGGGTTTCGGAAAAACGCTTGAGCAGGGTTTCTTCGTCGGCGTCCAGGTACAGCACATCGCACTTGATGTGTTTGGCACGCACGTCTTCGAGCAACTCGGGAAAGCGTGACAGATGGCTGGGCAGGTTGCGTGCATCGATCGACACGGCGACCAGCGGCTGCGCCAGTTCCGTGTGAATCAGCGCCCGCTCGGCCAGTTCCGGCAGCAAACCGGCCGGCAGATTGTCGATGCAGTAGTAGCCGTTGTCCTCAAGGACATTCAGGGCGGTACTTTTACCCGAGCCCGAACGGCCACTGACAATGATCAAGCGCATGATTAGTGCCCGTTCTGCTCGTCCAGTACAACCTGGTACAAGGCTTCATTGCTCGGAGCGCTGCGTAACTTGTCACGCACTTCCTTGCGGTCGAGCATGCTGGCGATCTGGCGCAACAACTCCAGATGCGCGTCGGTTGCGGCTTCCGGGACAAGCAGCACGAACAGCAGGTCCACCGGAGCGCCGTCGATGGCATCGAAATCAATCGGAGCTTCGAGGTGCAGCAGGGCGCTGACCGGCGCCGTGCAGCTCTTGAGGCGGCAGTGGGGAATGGCGATGCCGTTACCAAAACCGGTGGAGCCGAGTTTTTCACGGGCGATCAACGCCTCGAAGACGTCCTGCATCGCCAGATCCGGCACTTCGCGGTGGATCAGGTTGGCAATCTGTTCGAGGGCTTTTTTCTTGCTGCCGCCCGGCGCGTTCACTTGGGAACGGCCGGGGGTCAGGATGGTTTCAAGTCGGATCATGGGATAGGGGTGTTAACGACCGGTCGCGCCCTGGAGGAGGCTCTGGGTCTTTTCCTTATGCTTTTTGAGTTGGCGATCCAGCTTGTCGGTGAGTGAGTCGATCGCAGCGTACATGTCGGTATCTTCTGCGTTGGCGACCACTTCGCTGCCGGGGATATGCAAGGTGGCTTCTATCTTCTGCTTCAGCTTTTCGACGCACATCGTGACCTGCACGTTGGTGATCTTGTCGAAATGTCGCTCCAGTCGCTGGAGTTTTTCCTCGATGTAGGAACGCAGAGGTTGGGTCACTTCCAGTTGGTGTCCACTGATGTTGACTTGCATACAGCTTCTCCTTCGTTGCCAGTGCATAAAGCGGCAGGCCGAAAAGCCTGCCACTGGAACGCTGTAACGTGGCTTACATCAACCGCTTGCGTTCGCTCGAAGGCGCGATTCCGAGGGATTCGCGGTACTTGGCGACGGTGCGGCGAGCCACCTGAATGCCTTGTGCCTCCAGTAAACCAGCGATCTTGCTGTCACTCAACGGCTTTTTCTGATTTTCCGCGGCGACCAGTTTTTTGATGATCGCGCGGATCGCCGTGGACGAGCATTCGCCGCCTTCGGAGGTGCTGACGTGGCTGGAGAAAAAGTATTTCAGCTCATAAATACCGCGCGGGGTATGCATGAATTTCTGTGTGGTCACCCGGGATATCGTCGATTCGTGCATGCCGACCGCTTCGGCGATGTCATGCAATACCAACGGCTTCATCGCTTCGTCGCCGTACTCGAGGAAACCGCGCTGATGTTCGACGATCTGCGTGGCCACTTTCATCAGGGTTTCGTTGCGGCTCTGCAGGCTCTTGATGAACCAGCGGGCTTCCTGCAACTGGTTACGCATGAAGGTGTTGTCGGCGCTGGTGTCGGCACGCTTAACAAACCCGGCGTACTGGGCATTGACGCGCAGGCGTGGCACCGATTCCTGGTTCAGCTCGACCAGCCAGCGCTCGTTGTCCTTGCGCACGATCACATCGGGAATGACGTATTCGGCTTCGGTCGACTCGATCTGCGAGCCCGGACGCGGATTGAGGCTCTGCACCAGTTCGATGACCTGGCGCAGCTCGTCTTCCTTGAGCTTCATGCGGCGCATCAACTGGCTGTAATCGCGACTGCCGAGCAGGTCGATGTAATCGGCGACCAGACGCTTGGCCTCGGTCAGCCACGGCGTCTTCGCGGGCAGCTGGCGCAGTTGCAGGAGCAGGCATTCGCTGAGATTACGGGCGCCGATCCCGGCGGGCTCGAATTGCTGGATGCGATGCAGGACGGCTTCGATCTCGTCGAGCTCGATGTCCAGTTCAGGATCGAACGCTTCAAGAATTTCTTCGAGGGTTTCGTCCAGATAGCCCTGATTGTTGATGCAGTCGATCAGGGTCACGGCGATCAGGCGATCGGTGTCGGACATCGGCGCCAGGTTCAGTTGCCAGAGCAGATGGCTCTGCAGGCTCTCGCCGGCGGACGTGCGGGTGGTGAAATCCCACTCATCGTCATCGCTGCTGGGCAGGCTGCTGGCGCTGGTCTGGTAGACGTCTTCCCAAGCGGTATCCACCGGCAGTTCGTTGGGGATGCGCTCGTTCCACTCGCCATCCTCGAGGTTGTCCACCGTCGGGGCGGTTTCCTGGTAGGAGGGTTCCTGGATTTCGGCGGGCTTCTGTTCGGCGTTGTCGGCCAGAGGATCGGCGTTGTCGAAGTCGTCGCCTTCTTCCTGGCGTTCGAGCATCGGATTGGATTCCAGAGCCTCCTGGATCTCCTGTTGCAGGTCCAGGGTCGACAATTGGAGCAGGCGGATGGCCTGTTGCAGCTGCGGTGTCATCGTCAGCTGCTGGCCCATTCTCAAGACTAGCGATGGTTTCATGGCAGGGGCTTAACACCTTATTCGCCGGCGCTTTGCGCCATCCACTACAGGGCGCCGAAGCGCCAAACTTAAGCAAATTATATGCCTGAAACTGAAGTGTTTGCCTAGAGCGCTGTAACAATTAAAGCGGATAAATGCGCCTTGAATCGATACAGCGCTGTCGCGCTTACAGGCGGAACTCGTGACCCAGATACACTTCCTTGACCAGATCGTTGGCCAGGATGGTCTCGGCATCACCTTCGGCGATCAGTTGACCGTCGTTGACGATGTAAGCGGTTTCGCAGATATCCAGGGTCTCACGCACGTTGTGGTCGGTGATCAGCACGCCGATGCCCTTGGCCTTGAGGTGGTGAATGATCTGCTTGATGTCGCCGACCGAGATCGGGTCGACACCGGCGAACGGTTCGTCGAGCAGGATGAATTTCGGCGCAGTGGCCAGGGCACGAGCGATTTCCACCCGGCGGCGCTCACCACCGGACAGGCTCATGCCGAGGTTGTCGCGGATGTGGCTGATGTGGAATTCCTGCAGCAGGCTTTCCAGCTCCTTGCGCCGACCGGCCTTGTCGAGTTCAGGGCGAGTCTCGAGGATCGCCATGATGTTGTCGGCGACCGACAGTTTGCGGAAGATCGACGCTTCTTGCGGCAGATAGCCGATACCGGCCTTGGCGCGGCCGTGCATCGGCTGGTGGCTGACGTCCAGATCATCGATCAGCACACGG
>NZ_JH635998.1:1143521-1155925 GCF_000257605.1 Pseudomonas sp. R62 | reverse complement strand
GTTCGGGCCGAGCAAGCCGACGATCTGCCCGCTGTCGATCGACAGGCTGACGTCACGCACGACCTGGCGGCTTTTATAGGCCTTGGCCAGGTGCTGAGCTTTCAGAGTTGCCATTACTGGGATTTCTCTTCGGTTTTCTTCTTCGGCTGGATCACCATGTCGATGCGCGGGCGCGATTCGGTGACCTTGCTGCCCGTGGCGCGACCGGCGCTGGCCAGTTTCTTCACGGTGTCGTAGACGATTTTTTCGCCCTGCGTGACGTTGTTATCCTTGTCGATAACCTTGGCCTTGTCGATCAGCACCACCCGATTCTGCTGGGCGTGGTATTGAATCGTCACGCCGTAGCCCTTGACCGGGTTGGCGTCGCCCTGGGTCTGCAACTGCTCGAAATAGGCCAGGTTGCCGACCGAGGTCACCACATCGATGTCGCCATTGGGCGCGCGCGTCATGGTCACGGTGTTGCCTTTAACGATCATCGAGCCTTGGGTAATGATCACGTCACCTTTATAGGTGGCAATGCCATTCTTGTCGTCCAGTTGGGCGTCGTCGGCCTGAATGCGGATAGGCTGCTGCTGATCGTTCGGCAGGGACCAGGCGCTCGCGCTTCCCAGTGCTGCGCCCAGACTGAGCAAAATAGGGAGGGTTTTAACGAGCCTCATACTGTCCTCTTACGTTCGATTGCAGGTGTATCCTGCTGTCCTTCAGGTACGCTTTCATTCCGACGCCAGTCGATACACCGCCAGCGCCCTCGATTCTAACGGGTTGCGCAGTCTGCGCATATTCCTGCTGCGGGAACACGGTCATGCGGGTGCTGGTGATCAGGGTGCCGCGCTGTTTCTCATCGGTGCGCTGTACGCGTACCGAATCGATCAATTCAACTTCGGTGCCGCCCGAATTCACTTCGCCGCGCTCGCTGGTCACGTGCCACGGGAAGTCGGTGCCGCGGTACATGTTCAAATCAGGCTTGGTCACCAGGGTGACATCGGTAGCCTTGACGTGCTCGGCCTTGTCGGAAGTCATCTCGTACTGCACCTTGCCGTCGGGCAGGTACTGAATGGTATGCGTGTTGGTCGCGTACCAGTCGATCGGATTCTCGGCAGCCGAAACCGGCGGCTTGTCGAGGAAGCGCTCAGGGCTGATGTTCCAGTAACCCACCGCAGCGAAAATCGCCGCGATGCAGCCGAACAGCAGGAAATTGCGAAACTTTTTGCTAAACATGGTCAGGCTCACAGGTACGCGGCGTTGGCCGCTTCGAGGCGGCCCTGGGCGCGCAGGATCAATTCGCAGAATTCGCGGGCGGCACCTTCGCCGCCACGGGCGCGGGTAACGCCGTGGGCGTGTTCGCGGACGAAATCGGCAGCGTTGGCCACCGCCATGCCCAGCCCTACACGGCGGATCACCGGCAAGTCTGGCAGATCGTCACCGAGATAGGCGACTTCTTCATAGCTTAGGCCCAGTTGCGCGAGCAGACCGTCGAGTACCACCAGTTTGTCCTCGCGCCCCTGAAACAGATGCGGGATGCCGAGGTTCTTCGCGCGGCGCTCGACCACCGGGGTCTTGCGACCGCTGATGATCGCGGTTTGTACGCCGGCATTCATCAGCATCTTTATGCCCTGGCCGTCGAGGGTGTTGAAGGTCTTGAACTCGCTGCCGTCCTCGAGAAAGTACAGGCGGCCGTCGGTGAGCACACCGTCGACGTCGAATACTGCCAGTTTGATCGCTTTGCCGCGTTGCAGCAGATCGTTGCTCATTACATGACTCCTGCGCGCAGCAGATCGGAGAGGTTGAAGGCGCCGATCGGGCGATCCTCCTCGTCGACGACTACCAGGGCGTTGATTCGATGGTCTTCCATGATTTTCAGGGCTTCGGCGGCGAGCATGTCGGGCCGGGCGGTCTTGCCGTGTGCAGTCATCACCTGGTCGATGGTGGCGCTGCGGATGTCGATGGCGCGATCCAGCGTGCGGCGCAAATCACCGTCGGTGAAGATCCCGGCGAGCTTGCCATCGGCTTCAATAATAGCGGTCATGCCCAGACCCTTGCGGGTCATTTCCATCAGCGCGTCCTTGAGCAGGGTACCGCGTTGTACCTGCGGCAGCTCCTGCCCGGCGTGCATGACGTTTTCCACTTTCAGCAACAGGCGACGGCCAAGGGCGCCACCCGGATGCGAGAAGGCAAAATCTTCAGCGGTGAAACCACGCGCTTCCAGCAAGGCCACGGCCAAGGCATCGCCCATGACCAGCGCTGCAGTAGTAGAAGAGGTCGGCGCCAGATTCAACGGACAGGCTTCGTGCTCGATATGCACATTGAGATTGACCTCCGCAGCCTTCGCCAATGGCGACTGCGGATTACCGGTGACGCTGATCAGCTGGATGCCGAGGCGTTTGATCAATGGCAGCAGCGTCACGATTTCGTTGGTCGAGCCAGAGTTCGACAGGGCCAGAATCACATCGTCGCGGGTGATCATGCCCATGTCGCCATGGCTGGCTTCGGCCGGATGCACGAAAAACGCCGGGGTGCCGGTGCTGGCCAGGGTGGCGGCGATCTTGTTGCCGATATGCCCGGATTTACCCATGCCGACCACGACCACGCGGCCCTTGCTGGCCAGAATCATCTCGCAAGCGCGTACGAAATCGGCGTCGATATGGGCCATCAAGCCTTGGACGGCTTCCACTTCGAGGCGGATGGTGCGTTGTGCCGATTGAATCAGGTCGCGGGTTTTGCTCATGTCAGAATCGTATGGGCCGATGAAAAGGCGGCGATTATAGCGGTTATGTGGCAAAGCCTCACGCAAGTTCGACGTGCTTTGTCATTACTGGTTACCAAAACCCTCTGAAACTCGCTCGGGCCCTCTTCAGTCGGCGATCTTGGCCGGGTTCTCGCTTGGGCGCTCAGCCTTTGCAGTGATATAGTTCGCCGCCAGTTCGGCCTGCCCGGGATGCAGGCGTTTCCGAGGAAAGTCTGGCATCCCAGTGAGAGGCTGCATCGCAAGGAGTTTAGATGAGTGCCGATAACGCCTACGCGGTCGAGCTGAAGGGAGTCTCCTTCAAGCGCGGTGCGCGGAGCATTTTCAATAACGTCGATATCCGCATCCCGCGCGGCAAGGTCACCGGCATCATGGGGCCTTCCGGCTGCGGCAAGACCACGCTGCTGCGCCTGATGGGCGCGCAGTTGCGGCCGTCCGGCGGCGAAGTCTGGGTCAACGGGCAGAACCTGCCGACGCTGTCGCGCAGCGATCTGTTCGATGCGCGCAAGCACATGGGCGTGCTGTTTCAGAGCGGTGCGCTGTTTACCGATCTCGATGTGTTCGAGAACGTGGCCTTTCCGCTGCGGGTCCACACCAAGTTGCCGGAAGACATGATCCGCGACATCGTCCTGCTGAAATTGCAGGCCGTGGGCCTGCGTGGCGCCATCGAGCTGATGCCGGACGAACTGTCCGGCGGCATGAAGCGCCGTGTAGCATTGGCCCGGGCGATTGCCCTCGATCCGCAGATTCTCATGTACGACGAGCCCTTCGTGGGCCAGGACCCGATCGCCATGGGCGTGTTGGTGCGCCTGATCCGCCTGCTCAACGATGCTCTGGGCATCACCAGCATCGTGGTTTCGCACGATCTGGCGGAAACCGCGAGCATTGCCGACTACATCTATGTAGTGGGCGATGGTCAGGTGCTGGGCCAAGGCACACCGGATGAGCTGATGAATTCCGATGATCCGCGTATCCGCCAGTTCATGACCGGTGATCCCGATGGCCCGGTGCCGTATCACTTTCCAGCGACGGATTACCGCGCAGATCTTCTGGGGAAGCGTTGATGCGCAGAATTTCATTGATGGAACGCGTGCGTCGGTTCGGCGAATCGGCGATCGACGCGGTCGCGGTGTTTGGTCGGGCGACCCTGTTCCTGTTTCACGCCCTGCTGGGCCGTGGCGGTATCAGCGGTGGTTTCGGCCTGCTGGTCAAGCAGCTGCATTCGGTCGGCGTCATGTCGCTGGTGATCATCGTGGTCTCCGGCATTTTCATCGGCATGGTCCTGGCGTTGCAGGGCTTCAGCATTCTTTCCAGCTATGGTTCAGAGCAGGCGGTGGGGCAGATGGTCGCCCTGACGCTGCTGCGTGAACTGGGGCCGGTGGTCACCGCCTTGCTGTTTGCCGGGCGCGCCGGTTCGGCGTTGACCGCCGAGATCGGCAACATGAAATCCACCGAGCAGTTGTCCAGCCTGGAAATGATCGGTGTCGATCCGCTCAAGTACATCATTGCCCCGCGCCTGTGGGCCGGCTTCATTTCCCTGCCGGTGCTGGCGATGATTTTCAGCGTCGTCGGCATCTGGGGCGGTTCGTGGGTGGCGGTCGACTGGCTGGGCGTCTACGAAGGCTCGTACTGGGCGAACATGCAGAACAGCGTGAACTTCACCAGTGACGTGCTCAATGGCGTGATCAAAAGTGTCGTTTTCGCCTTTGTGGTGACCTGGATCGCCGTATTCCAAGGCTATGACTGTGAGCCCACTTCCGAGGGGATCAGTCGTGCCACCACCAAGACCGTGGTGTTTGCCTCGCTGGCAGTGCTCGGCCTGGACTTTATTCTGACCGCTTTGATGTTTGGAGATTTCTGATGCAAAACCGCACCCTGGAAATCGGTGTCGGCCTGTTCCTGCTGGCAGGGATCCTGGCTTTGCTGCTGCTCGCCTTGCGCGTCAGCGGCCTGTCTCCGACTTCGTCCACCGACACTTACAAGTTGTATGCGTATTTCGACAATATTGCCGGTCTGACGGTCAGAGCCAAAGTGACCATGGCCGGTGTGACCATCGGCAAGGTCACCGCTATCGATCTGGATCGCGACAGCTTCACCGGTCGGGTCACGCTGCAAGTGGATAAAAAGGTCGACAACCTGCCGGTCGATTCCACAGCGTCTATCCTCACCGCGGGTCTGCTGGGCGAGAAATACATCGGTATCAGCGTCGGCGGCGAAGACACCCAGTTGAAAGACGGTGGAACCATCCACGACACGCAGTCGTCACTGGTACTGGAAGACCTGATCGGTAAATTCCTGCTCAATACCGTTAGCAAAGACGCCAAATGAGGAGCTTTTGAATGATCTCTATCTTGCGACGTGGCCTGTTGGTGTTGCTCGCGGCCCTGCCGTTGATGGCTAACGCTGCACCGGGGCAATCGGCTCATGACCTGATTCAGGACACCACGAACCGGATGCTTGCCGATTTGCAGGCGAACAAAGAGAAGTACAAGCAGGATCCGCAGGATTTCTATGCGGCGCTGAACAACATTGTCGGTCCGGTGGTGGATGCCGAGGGCATCTCCAAAAGCATCATGACCGTGAAGTATTCGCGCAAGGCCACGCCTGAGCAGATGCAGCGCTTTCAGGAAAACTTCAAGCGCGGTCTGTTCCAGTTCTATGGCAACGCGCTGCTGGAATACAACAACCAGGGCATCACCGTTGACCCGGCCAAAGACGAATCGGGCGAGCGCACCAGCGTCAACATGACCGTCAAGGGCAGCAACGGCGCGATCTATCCGGTGCAGTACACGCTTGAGAAGATCAGCGGCGAGTGGAAACTGCGCAACGTGATCATCAACGGCATCAACATCGGCAAGCTGTTCCGTGACCAGTTCGCCGACGCCATGCAACGCAATGGCAACGATCTGGACAAGACCATCGATGGCTGGGCCGGTGAAGTGGCCAAGGCCAAGCAGGAAACCGACAAAGCCGCCGGGAATCCAGCGCAATGAGTGAGGCGGCAGTTCGCATGAGTGATGTCGACGAACTGGTGCTCAGTGGCGTGCTGGATTACCGCACCGGGCCCGACCTGCGCAAGGAAGGGCAGGCGCTGATCAAGTCGAGCAAGGCATCGGCGCTGGTCATCGATTGTTCGGCGGTGCAGAAGTCCAGCAGCGTCGGCCTGTCGTTGCTGCTGTGCTTCATGCGTGATGCGCAGGCGGCCGGCAAGGCCGTCAGCATTCGCGCGATGCCTGACGACATGCGTGAAATCGCTCAGGTCAGTGAATTGACCGAGTTGTTGGCGCAACCCTGAACCATCATCTATAAAGAAGCCCCCCGTCAGAGTCCTGCGTTGCGGGGTTCGCAGGCGCGGGGCTTTTTTGTATGATGTCCGACCCGTGCGCACAGGGCGCCGATTGAGGTTGAGCATGCAGGCCGTAGAAGTGAAGAGCTTCCTTGAAGGAAAGCTGCCAGGAACGCTGGTAGAAGTTGAAGGCGAAGGCTGCAACTTCCAGCTGAACGTGATCAGCGATGAACTGGCGGCGTTGAGCCCGGTGAAGCGTCAGCAGCAGGTCTATGCCCATTTGAACCCATGGATCACCGATGGCAGCATCCATGCGGTCACTATGAAATTTTTCAGCCGCGCGGCCTGGGCCGAGCGCACCTGAGCCCTAGGGCGTCGAGATACTAATGGATAAATTGATTATTACCGGTGGCGCTCGTCTTGATGGCGAGATCCGCATTTCCGGCGCGAAGAACTCCGCCCTGCCGATTCTGGCTGCGACCTTGCTGTGCGATGGCCCGGTCACCGTTGGCAACCTGCCGCACCTGCACGACATCACCACCATGATCGAGCTGTTCGGGCGCATGGGCATCGAGCCGGTGATCGACGAGAAGCTCAGCGTCGAAATCGACCCGCGCACCATCAAGACCCTGATCGCGCCGTACGAACTGGTGAAAACCATGCGTGCGTCGATCCTGGTACTGGGCCCGATGGTCGCGCGTTTCGGTGAAGCCGAAGTCGCCCTGCCTGGCGGTTGCGCCATCGGTTCGCGTCCGGTCGACCTGCACATCCGCGGTCTGGAAGCCATGGGCGCGGTCATCGACGTCGAAGGCGGCTACATCAAGGCCAAGGCGCCTGAAGGTGGCCTGCGCGGCGCGCACTTCTTCTTCGACACCGTCAGCGTGACCGGTACCGAGAACATCATGATGGCCGCTGCCCTGGCCAAGGGCCGCAGCGTGTTGCAGAACGCCGCGCGCGAGCCTGAAGTGGTCGACCTGGCGAACTTCCTCAATGCCATGGGCGCCAAGGTTTCCGGTGCTGGCACCGACACCATCACCATCGATGGCGTCGAGCGTCTGGGTTCGGCTTTCTACAAAGTCATGCCTGACCGTATCGAAACCGGCACCTACCTGGTCGCCGCTGCCGTGACCGGTGGTCGCGTCAAGGTCAAGGACACCGATCCGACCATCCTCGAAGCGGTACTGGAAAAGCTGCGTGAGGCCGGTGCGGAAATCACCTGCGGTGAAGACTGGATCGAGCTGAACATGCACGGCAAGCGCCCGAAAGCGGTCAACGTGCGCACCGCGCCGTACCCGGCGTTCCCGACCGACATGCAGGCCCAGTTCATCTCGCTCAACGCCATTGCCGAAGGCACTGGTGCGGTGATCGAGACGATCTTCGAAAACCGTTTCATGCACGTGTACGAACTGCACCGCATGGGCGCGCACATCCAGGTTGAAGGCAACACCGCGATCGTCACCGGTATCGAGAAACTCAAGGGCGCGCCAGTCATGGCCACCGACCTGCGTGCATCGGCCAGTCTGGTGATTTCGGCGCTGGTTGCCGAAGGCGACACGCTGATCGACCGCATCTACCACATCGACCGTGGTTACGAGTGCATCGAAGAAAAACTGCAAATGCTGGGTGCCAAGATCCGCCGCGTTCCGGGCTGATCGCTGCATCGGGACACAGGGACGTGTCCACTGAATTCGTTTCGAGTCGAGGGTGTACGCACCCTCGATGTGTGTCCGGCGCCGATTGCGACCGGGCATGAGTACCTTGATAAGGACTGACGTTTCCCATGTTGACCATCGCACTGTCCAAGGGCCGCATCCTTGACGACACCCTGCCGCTTCTCGCTGAAGCGGGCATCGTGCCGACCGAGAATCCGGACAAGAGCCGCAAGCTGATCATTCCCACGACCCAGGACGACGTGCGTCTGCTGATCGTGCGTGCCACCGACGTGCCGACCTATGTCGAGCATGGCGCGGCCGACCTCGGCGTCGCCGGTAAGGACGTGCTGATGGAGTACAGCGGCCAGGGTCTGTACGAGCCGCTGGACCTGCAGATCGCCCAGTGCAAGCTGATGACCGCTGGCAAGATCGGCGCGGCCGAGCCCAAGGGCCGTCTGCGCGTGGCGACCAAGTTCGTCAACGTTGCCAAGCGTTATTACGCTGAGCAGGGCCGTCAGGTCGACATCATCAAGCTGTACGGCTCGATGGAGCTGGCGCCGCTGATCGGGCTGGCCGACAAGATCATCGACGTGGTCGACACCGGCAACACCCTGCGCGCCAACGGCCTGGAACCCCAGGAACTGATCGCCACGATCAGCTCGCGTCTGGTGGTCAACAAGGCTTCAATGAAAATGCAGCACGCCCGGATCCAGGCGTTGATCGACACCCTGCGCAACGCAGTGGAATCGCGACACCGCGGCTGATCTACCTGCGCGGCCCGAGGCCGCGCCGTCTATCCGCCTCATAGCCAGAATTCTCAGGTGCCCAAGCGGATCGAATGCTAGTTTCGGGCGCCTGAGTTATTTGCCATTCCTATGAGGCTCTCGCTATGACCGCAACCACTGCAATTCGCCGACTCAACGCTGCTGACCCGGATTTCGCGCATCATCTGGATCATCTGCTGAGCTGGGAAAGTGTGTCTGACGACTCGGTCAATCAGCGCGTGCTGGACATCATCAAGGCTGTGCGCGAGCGCGGTGACGCGGCGCTGGTCGAATTCACCCAGAAGTTCGACGGTCTTGAAGTCGCCTCGATGGCCGACCTGATCCTGCCGCGCGAGCGTCTCGAACTGGCCCTGACCCGCATCACGGTGCCGCAGCGCGAGGCTCTGGAAAAAGCCGCCGCCCGCGTGCGCAGCTATCACGAAAAACAGAAGCAGGATTCCTGGAGCTACACCGAGGCTGACGGCACCGTGCTTGGTCAGAAAGTCACGCCACTGGATCGCGCAGGCCTTTACGTGCCGGGCGGCAAGGCCTCGTATCCGTCGTCGGTATTGATGAACGCGATTCCGGCCAAGGTCGCCGGCGTGACCGAAGTGGTCATGGTCGTGCCGACCCCGCGCGGTGAAATCAACGAGCTGGTGCTGGCCGCTGCCTGCATCGCCGGTGTCGACCGCGTGTTCACCATCGGCGGCGCGCAAGCAGTTGCCGCACTGGCTTATGGCACCGAAAGCGTGCCGCGTGTCGACAAGGTTGTCGGCCCGGGCAATATCTATGTAGCCACGGCCAAGCGCCATGTGTTCGGTCAGGTCGGCATCGACATGATCGCCGGCCCTTCGGAAATTCTTGTGGTGTGCGACGGCCAGACTGATCCGGACTGGATCGCCATGGACCTGTTCTCCCAGGCCGAGCACGACGAAGACGCGCAAGCGATTCTGGTCAGCCCCGACGCCGAGTTCCTCGACAAGGTCGCCGCGAGCATCGACAAACTGCTGCCGACCATGGACCGCGCGACCATCATCGAAACTTCGATCAATGGCCGTGGTGCGCTGATTCAGGTGAGCGACATGGCCCAAGCCATCGAAGTCGCCAACCGCATCGCCCCGGAACACCTGGAATTGTCGGTCGCTGATCCACAAGCCTGGCTGCCGCAGATCCGCCACGCCGGTGCGATCTTCATGGGCCGCCACACTTCCGAAGCGTTGGGCGATTACTGCGCCGGCCCGAACCACGTGTTGCCGACTTCCGGCACCGCGCGGTTCTCCTCGCCGCTGGGTGTCTACGACTTCCAGAAGCGCTCGTCGATCATCTTCTGCTCCGAGGCCGGCGCTTCCGAGCTGGGCAAAACAGCATCGGTACTGGCCCGTGGTGAATCGCTGAGCGCCCACGCACGCAGCGCCGAGTACCGCATCAAAGACCAAGACTTTCTGAAAGGGCAGGGGAACTGAGCGATGAGTAAATTCTGGAGCCCGTTCGTCAAGGATCTGGTGCCCTACGTGCCGGGCGAACAGCCGAAGCTGACCAAACTGGTCAAGCTCAATACCAATGAAAATCCGTATGGCCCGTCGCCAAAAGCGCTGGCGGCGATGCAAGCCGAGCTCAACGACAACCTGCGCCTGTATCCGGACCCGAACAGTGATCTGCTGAAAAACGCCGTGGCCGAATATTACGGCGTGCAAACCAGTCAGGTGTTCCTCGGCAACGGTTCGGACGAAGTGCTTGCGCACATCTTCCACGGTCTGCTGCAACACGACCAGCCGTTGCTGTTCCCGGACATCAGCTACAGCTTCTATCCGGTTTACTGCGGTCTGTACGGCATTGAATTCGACGCTGTTCCATTGGATGCGCAGTTCCAGATCAACCCGGCCGACTACGCCAAACCGAATGGCGGGATCATTTTTCCCAACCCGAACGCCCCGACCGGGTGCCTGCTGGCGCTGGACGCAGTCGAGCAAATCCTCAAGGCCAGTCCTGATTCGGTCGTGGTCGTGGATGAGGCGTACATCGACTTCGGCGGCGAGACGGCGATCAGTCTGGTGGACCGCTATCCGAATCTGCTGGTGACGCAGACGCTGTCCAAGTCACGCTCGCTGGCCGGCCTGCGTGTCGGTCTGGCGGTAGGGCATCCGGACCTGATCGAAGCGCTGGAGCGGATCAAGAACAGCTTCAACTCTTATCCACTGGATCGTCTGGCGATTGTCGGCGCGGCGGCGGCTTTTGCCGATCGCGAGTATTTCGACAAGACCTGTCGTCAGGTGATCGAGAGCCGCGAATGGGTGGTGGCGCAGTTGCAGGCTAAAGGCTTTGAAGTGCTGCCGTCGGCGGCCAACTTCATCTTCGCTCGCCACCCGCAGCATGACGCGGCGGGCCTGGCGGCCAAGCTGCGCGAGCAGGGCGTGATCGTGCGGCACTTCAAGCAGGAGCGGATTGCGCAGTTCTTGCGGATATCGGTGGGGACGCCGGAGCAGAATCAAGCGTTGATTGATGGGCTTGGGGATCTCTAAGCGACACTGAAATTGTGGGAGCGAGCCTGCTCGCGAACGCGGTCTTTCATTCAATGCCAGTGCTGAATGTTGTACCTATTCGCGAGCAGGCTTGCTCCCACATTTGCTCATTGTGTTTATTCGTGATGCGGCTCGCCCAAGAAAGTCAGCGAACTGAACAACCCACGACTATCCACATCAGCGCTGCCCTTCACCGGCACTTCAACCTGCGCCGCAATCACATTCAACCCTTCATTACGCACCAGCACCTGCGCACGCCCATCCTTGTCGGTCTCGGTGCTCAGGGTGTTTGGCGCGCTGCGATAGTCGCCATACAACTTCACCCCCGCCGCCGGTTTGCCATCGAGCAGCACCCGCACCGGTAACGATTTACCCGGCCCGACCGTCAGCGGATCAACCTCCGGCAGGATCAGCAGTTTGATCTGCTCCAGTTTCGGCAACTTCGTCCCCGGCTGATAGATCGCCAGGCTGTACTTGAACGTCTGCGTGGCCTCGGTGGCGCCGGGCACTTTGCTGCGTCCTTCGTTGATCCACTTCTTGTCCGCCGTCTGCGACCACATGCCGTTGTTCAGCGCCACGGCCAGCACCGCCGGCGGCTTCAATGGTTTCAAACGGGCATGATCGGCCAGGCGCTCGACGCTGACCGGGATCATTTTGCCGCTTGCGTCATAAGCCCAGGCACCGCTGATTTTCTGCGCCTTGAAGGCGTTGTCTTCGGCGCCATGGCCGTAGATCACTTCGATGTTGCCGCGTCGTTCCTCTGTCCACAGGCCGTGGGCCGACACCTGACCGGTGAATAGCGCAGCGAGGAGCAGAAGGGATTTGCCGTAGTGCATGGTGACGTCCTTTTACAGGTTGAGTGTCAGGCTGACGGTGAAATTGCGTGGCTCGCCGGGGTTGACCCAGTAGTTGCTGTAGGAGCGCTCGTAATATTTCTCGTCGAAGATGTTGTTCAGATTCAGGCCGAGCGTGACGTTGTCGCTGGCCTTGTAATGCGCGAGCAGGTCGACGGTCTGGTAGGCCGGCAATTCGAAGTCGCTGCCGGATTCGCCCGAGCGATCGCCGACGTAAGTGAACGCTGCGCCGACGTCTGAACCGCGCAGACGGCCATCCTGAAATTCATAAACACCCAGCAGACTGCCGCTGCGTTTGGCCACGCCGAGGATGCGGCTGCCGGTGGGAATGGTCGCGTCGCCCCTAGTCACCTCGGCGTCGATGTAGGCGAAGGCGCCGATGACCCGCACCGCGTCGGTCAGCTGGCCGCTCACTTGCCAATCGAAACCCTGACTGCGCGCCTTGCCCATGGCGCGGCTGGTGTCGGTGCCCGGATCGAGGGCGAGAACGTTTTCCTTGTCGATGTGGAAGAAGGCGAGGGTGCTGCTCACGCGCTCATCGAACAGTTCGTTCTTGATCCCCACTTCGTAACCGACACCTTCTTCC
>NZ_JH635998.1:1141589-1142881 GCF_000257605.1 Pseudomonas sp. R62 | reverse complement strand
ATCGAACAGTTCGTTCTTGATCCCCACTTCGTAACCGACACCTTCTTCCGGGTCGAAGGATTTGCCGGAGGCATCCAGGCCGTTGTTCGGTTTGAACGAGGTCGAGGCGTTGGCGAACAGGCCGGTGTTCGGCGTGAGCTGATAGAGCAGGCCGGCGCGTTGAGTCAGTGCGTCGTGGCGCTGCTGGCTTTTGGCGTTGCGGCTGTGATCGTCGATGCGCTGATCGAAATGCTCGAAGCGCGCGCCGACCATGCCGCGCAGCTTGTCGGTGAAGATGATCTGGTCCTGCAGATTCAGCGCATGACTTTCGACGTGTTCGAAGAAGTCGGTGCCCGAGCGTGCGCCGTTGGGTTTAGGCTGACCGTAAACCGGCTTATAGATGTCGATAGCGTAGGGGCCGCCAGCAATGGTGGTGACGCGTTCGTCCTTGCGGTAATTCTCGTACTCGGTGCCGATCAGCAATTCATGCTGCCACGGCCCGAGGTCGAACAGACCGCGCAGTTCCAGTTGGGTGATGCTGTCGTGCCAACTCGTATCGCGTTCGCGCAAGCGGCGATTGACCGTGTGGCCGTCGGCGTTCAGCGGTCGTGCTTCGGAAGCGTCGCCCCAGAGTTTGCCTTCCTTGTAGTGACTGGCCAGGCGCAGTTTCCAGCTGTCGTTCAGATGGTGTTCAAGAGTGGCCTGGAGCAGGTTGTTGTGGTTGTCGATGTTGCCGTCGTTGGGCTCGCCGAGGAAGGTCGAGCGCGATACGCCGCTCCACTTGTTGTTCGGCGCCACCACACCACGATCGAACGTCGAGTTGTGACGGACGATTTCGCTCTCCACCAGCAGCGAGGTGTCCGGGTTCAACTGCCAACTGATCGAGGGCGCGACGAATACCCGCTGGCTGTCGACGTGGTCGCGAAAGCTGTTGTTGTCTTCTACGGCGAGGTTGATGCGCGAGAGCACATTGCCCTGATCATCAAGGGGCGTGTTGACGTCCAGCGCGGTGCGGTAGCGGTCCCAACTGCCGGCGCTGGTTTGCACAGTGGTGAACGCTTCGGGCTGCGGCTTCTTGGTGACGATGTTCACCGTGCCGCCGGGATCACCCCGGCCGTACAGGCTGGCGGCCGGGCCCTTGAGCACTTCGATGCGCTCGATGTTGGCCGCATCTGGCGTACTCGGATAACCGCGATTGGCACTGAAGCCGTCCTTGTAGAACTCCGAGGTGGTGAAGCCGCGCACGCTGTATTCGTACAGAGTCAGGCCGCCGAAGTTGTTCTGCTTCGACACGCCGCCGGCAAAATCCAGCG
>NZ_JH635998.1:1135992-1139062 GCF_000257605.1 Pseudomonas sp. R62 | reverse complement strand
AGTATCTGGCGAAGCGCTTTGCCCTTGAACACATCTTCATCGATTGCCCGAATCCGATCTGAGCTCGCCGCAAACTCCTGTGGGAGCGAGCCTGCTCGCGAACGCCTCAGGCCTTCAATACAAAGGTGCCTGACACTCCGCTTTCGCGAGCAGGCTCGCTCCCACATTCGGCCCTGACGGGCCGAACTGGCAGGCATATTCATATACCCTTTCGATCTAGTTGGCGTCCTGATTAGAAGAGGTCGCTGTGCTAGGATTCCTCGCTCGAACACGGCCCGCTGGCCGTTCATAAGAAAGCTTTCGTGAGTAGCCATGGTCGACAAACTGACGCATCTGAAACAGCTGGAGGCGGAAAGCATCCATATCATCCGCGAGGTGGCCGCCGAGTTCGATAACCCGGTGATGCTGTACTCCATCGGTAAAGACTCCGCCGTGATGCTGCACCTGGCACGCAAGGCGTTCTTCCCGGGCAAACTGCCGTTTCCGGTGATGCACGTCGACACCCGCTGGAAATTCCAGGAAATGTACAAGTTCCGCGACAAGATGGTCGAAGACTTGGGCCTGGACCTGATCACCCACATCAACCCCGATGGCGTGGCGCAGAACATCAACCCGTTCACCCACGGCAGCGCCAAACACACCGACATCATGAAAACCGAAGGCCTGAAACAGGCACTCGACAAGCATGGTTTCGATGCCGCGTTCGGCGGCGCCCGTCGCGATGAAGAGAAATCCCGCGCCAAAGAGCGCGTGTACTCGTTCCGCGACAGCAAGCACCGCTGGGACCCGAAAAACCAGCGTCCAGAGCTGTGGAATGTCTACAACGGCAAGGTCAACAAGGGCGAATCCATTCGTGTGTTCCCGTTGTCGAACTGGACCGAGCTGGACATCTGGCAGTACATCTACCTCGAAGGCATCCCGATCGTGCCGCTGTACTTCGCCGCCGAACGCGAAGTGATCGAGAAGAACGGCACGCTGATCATGATCGACGACGAGCGCATCCTCGAGCACCTGTCCGATGAAGACAAAGCGCGCATCGTGAAAAAGAAAGTGCGGTTCCGCACCCTTGGCTGCTACCCGTTGACGGGCGCGGTGGAGTCCGAGGCCGAAAGCCTGACGGACATCATTCAGGAAATGCTCCTGACGCGAACTTCCGAGCGCCAGGGCCGGGTCATCGACCACGATGGCGCAGGCTCGATGGAAGACAAAAAACGCCAAGGCTATTTCTAAGGGGCTGTCATGTCGCACGCATCTGATTTGATCAGCGAGGACATCCTCGCCTACCTGGGCCAGCACGAACGTAAAGAGCTGCTGCGCTTTTTGACCTGCGGTAACGTCGATGACGGCAAGAGCACCCTGATCGGGCGCCTGCTGCACGACTCGAAAATGATCTACGAAGATCACCTCGAAGCGATCACCCGCGATTCGAAGAAAGTCGGCACCACCGGTGACGACATCGACCTGGCATTGCTGGTCGACGGTCTGCAGGCCGAGCGTGAGCAGGGCATCACCATTGATGTCGCCTACCGCTATTTCTCCACCGCCAAGCGCAAATTCATCATCGCCGACACCCCCGGCCATGAGCAGTACACCCGCAACATGGCCACCGGTGCGTCCACCTGTGACCTGGCGATCATTCTGGTCGACGCCCGTTACGGCGTGCAGACCCAGACCCGTCGCCACAGCTTCATCGCTTCCCTGCTGGGTATCAAACACATCGTCGTCGCCATCAACAAGATGGACTTGAAGGACTTCGACGAAGGCGTGTTCGAATCGATCAAGGCTGACTACCTGAAGTTCGCCGAAGGCTTGAAGATGAAGCCGACCAGCATGCACTTCGTGCCGATGTCTGCCCTCAAGGGCGACAACGTGGTGAACAAGTCCGAGCGCTCGCCGTGGTACACCGGCCAGTCGCTGATGGAAATCCTCGAGACTGTGGAAGTGGCGGGCGATCGCAACTTCACCGATCTGCGTTTCCCGGTGCAGTACGTCAATCGTCCGAACCTGAACTTCCGTGGTTTCGCCGGCACCCTGGCCAGCGGCATTGTGCACAAGGGCGACGAAGTCGTGGTGCTGCCGTCGGGCAAGAGCAGCCGCGTGAAATCCATTGTCACCTTCGAAGGTGAACTGGAGCACGCAGGCCCAGGTCAGGCGGTAACGCTGACCATGGAAGACGAAATCGATATCTCCCGTGGCGACCTGTTGGTGCATGCCGACAACGTGCCGCCGGTCACCGACAGCTTCGAAGCGATGCTGGTGTGGATGGCTGAAGAGCCGATGCTGCCGGGCAAGAAATACGACATCAAACGCGCCACCAGTTACGTGCCGGGCTCGATCGCCAGCATCGTCAACAAGGTCGACGTGAACACGTTGGAAGAAGGCCCGGCGAGCGCGTTGCAGCTCAACGAAATCGGCAAGGTGAAGATCGCGCTCGACGCGCCGATCGCCCTCGACGGTTACGAAAGCAACCGCACCACCGGCGCATTCATCGTCATCGATCGTCTGACCAACGGCACCGTTGGCGCCGGCATGATCGTCGCTCAGCCTGTAGCGCATGGCACTGCAACCCACCACGGCAAATTGGCCCATGTGGCGACTGAAGAACGCGCCCAGCGCTTCGGCCAGCAACCAGCCACCGTGCTGTTCAGCGGCCTGTCCGGTGCGGGCAAAAGCACCTTGGCGTATGCGGTCGAACGCAAGCTGTTCGACATGGGTCGCGCGGTGTTTGTACTGGATGGCCAGAACCTGCGTCATGACTTGAACAAAGGTCTGCCACAGGATCGCGCCGGGCGTACCGAGAACTGGCGTCGTGCCGCCCATGTGGCGCGTCAGTTCAACGAAGCGGGGCTGCTGACCCTGGCCGCGTTCGTCGCGCCGAGTGCCGAAGGTCGCGAGCAGGCCAAGGAACTGATCGGCAAGGATCGCTTGCTGACGGTCTATGTGCAGGCCTCGCCAACCGTGTGCGCCGAACGTGATCCGCAAGGTCTGTACGCCGCTGGCGGCGACAACATCCCGGGCGAATCCTTCCCGTACGATGTGCCGCTCAATGCCGACCTGGTGATCGACACGC
>NZ_JH635998.1:1132511-1135227 GCF_000257605.1 Pseudomonas sp. R62 | reverse complement strand
GTGGGAGCGAGCAGGCTCGCTCCCACAGGGGTCAGTGTTTGGGTGGATATTCGCGGTGCATCTGCTCCAGCAACGCATCCTTGTCCAGCCACAGCTGATTGATCCAGCCCTGAAACTGCAAACGGTACTCGCCGTCCTGGTCGTAGTTCTTGCCGATGAAGGCCGGCGGGATTTTGATTTCTTCAAAATGCACCACCACATCGCGCACATTGCCGCAGAGCAAATCCCAGAACCCCGGACGCCCGGCCGGGTAATGAATCGTCACGTTGACGATCGACTCCAGCTGTTCACCCATCGCATCGAGCACAAAGGCGATCCCGCCGGCCTTGGGCTTGAGCAGGTATTTGAACGGTGACTGCTGCTGCGCATGCTTGCCTTCGGTGAAGCGTGTGCCTTCGACGAAGTTGAAAATTCCCACCGGGTTATGGCGGAATTTCGCGCAGGTCTTGCGCGTGGTTTCCAGGTCCTTGCCTTTCTTCTCCGGGTGTTTTTCCAGGTAGGCCTTGGAGTAGCGCTTCATGAACGGAAAGCCCAGCGCCCACCAGGCCAGCCCGATTACCGGAACCCAGATCAGCTCCTGCTTGAGGAAGAACTTCAGCGGCTGGATCTTGCGGTTGAGCACGTATTGCAGCACCAGAATATCCACCCAGCTCTGGTGGTTGCTGGTGATCAGGTACGAGTGCTGATAATCGAGACCTTGCAGGCCGCTGAGGTGCCAGCGGGTGCGCCGTACCAGATTCATCCAGCCTTTGTTATTGCTGATCCACGCCTCGTGGGTGTGGCTCATCAGCCAACCGGCGATGCGCTGGGTAAAGGCAAACGGCAAAGCCTTGACCAGCGCCACGCAGAACAGGAACGAGCACAGCAGAATCGTGTTGAGCGCCAACAGCAGCGAGGCGATCACGCCGCGCAACGGTGCAGGGAGAAAGTCCAGCATTTACACATCCATAGGTCGGTTGGCGGCTTGAATCGCGGTGAGCGCGATGGTGTAGACGATGTCATCGACCTGCGCACCGCGCGGCAGGTCGTTCACCGGTTTGCGCAGGCCTTGCAGCATCGGCCCGAGGCTGACGCAATCAGCGCTGCGCTGTACGGCTTTGTGCGTGGTGTTGCCGGTGTTCAGATCGGGGAACACAAACACCGTGGCGCGCCCGGCGACCTGACTGTTCGGCGCCAGTTGCCGGGCGACGTCGGCGTTGGCGGCGGCGTCGTACTGCAACGGGCCGTCGATCAACAGCGAGTTTTGTTGCTCATGAGCGAGCAGAGTCGCCTCGCGGACTTTCTCGACTTCTTCACCGCGCGCCGATTCGCCGCTGGAATAGCTGATCATCGCCACCCGTGGAGTAATGCCGAATGCGGCCGCCGAGTCGGCGCTTTGCAGGGCGATCTCGGCCAGTTCCGCGGCGCTCGGGTGCGGGTTCATCACGCAGTCGCCGTAGACCAGCACTTCTTCCGGAAAGAGCATGAAGAACACCGACGACACCAGCGTGCAGCCCGGTGCGGTCTTGATCAGTTGCAGGGCCGGGCGGATGGTGTTGGCGGTGGTGTTGATCACACCCGAAACCAAGCCGTCTACCTCGTCCAGCGCCAGCATCATGGTGCCGATCACCACGGTGTCTTCCAGTTGTTGCTCGGCCATCGGTGCGTTGAGGCTTTTGCTCTTGCGCAGGGCGACCATCGGCTCGACGTAGCGCTCGCGGATGTGGTCCGGGTCAAGGATTTCCAGACCCGGCGGCAGCACGATGCCTTGCGCGCGGGCGACCGCTTCGACGTCTTCGGGTTTGGCCAACAGCACGCAGCGGGCGATCCCGCGTTCCTGACAGATCGCCGCCGCTTGTACGGTGAACGGCTCGCTGCCTTCGGGCAGCACGATGCGCTTGTTCGCCGCTTGCGCGCGCTGGATCAATTGATAGCGGAACACCGCCGGCGACAGGCGCATCTCCCGAGGCGTACCGCAGCGCTGATGCAGCCAGTTGGCGTCGAGGTGGCTGGCGACGAAATCGGTGATGATCTCCGCGCGCTCGCGGTCATCGATCGGAATTTCCTTGTTCAGGCCATTGAGCAGATTGGCGGTGTCGTACGAGCCGGTGCTCACCGACAACACCGGCAAACCGGCCTGCAACGCGCCCCGGCACAGGTCCATGATGCGCGGGTCGGGCAGGGTGTCGCTGGTCAGCAGCAGGCCGGCCAGCGGCACGCCGTTGATTGCTGCGAGGCTGACGGCGAGGATGATGTCGTCGCGATCGCCCGGGGTCACCACCAGCACGCCGGGCTTGAGCAGCTCGACGGTGTTGCGCATGGTTCGTGCGCAAATGATGATTTTGCTCATGCGCCGGGTTTCGTAGTCTCCCGCGTTGAGCACTTGCGCACCCATCAGGTCGGCGACGTCGCGGGTGCGCGGCGCGTTGAGTTCCGGCTGAAACGGGATGCAGCCAAGCAAGCGGAAATCACCGCTGCGCAGCAACGGCGAATGTTCCTTCAGACGCGTGGCGAAGGCGTCCATGCTCTCGTCGGTCTTGACCTTGTTGAGGATCACGCCGAGGACTTTCGGATCTTTCGGGCCGCCGAATAATTGCGCTTGAAGCTCGACACGGCCAGAAAGCTCGGCGAGCACTTCGTTTTCCGGCGCCGAGACCAGAATCACCTCGGCATCCAGACTCTTGGCCAGATGCAGATTGACCCGCGCGGCGTAACTGGCGCTGCGGGTCGGCACCAT
>NZ_JH635998.1:1121857-1132308 GCF_000257605.1 Pseudomonas sp. R62 | reverse complement strand
CTGATACAGGGCGATGATTTCTTCGAGCAGTTCGTCGAGCTGACCGTCGCCGAGCATGCGTTCGACGTGCGCCAGCCCCAACGGCTGCGGCGGTTTCAGGCCGTGGGTGCGCGCCACCAGTTCGGTGGATCGCTCAGGGCCGGTGTCGCCGGGATGTGGCTGGGCGATCGGTTTGAAGAAGCCGACTTTGAGGCCGGCGCGTTCAAGCGTGCGCACCAGCCCGAGGCTGATGGAGGTCAGACCCACGCCAAAATCGGTGGGGGCGATAAAAAAAGTTTGCATGGGAATTCTCTATGCAAGGGTGTCAGCCTATGTCTGGCCGACTACCGAAATTCAGTCGCCAAGGTTAGCGCTAACCGAGCCTTGTGCACACCAACCGCAGGCAAAGGGTTGACCTGTTTTTTCAATACGTTGCGCCGGATCCAGGACCCAGGCACGGGTTTGCCACGGCGGCTGGTGGCGCAGGTGCTGGGTGTGGCCACAGGAAAGCTCGACCACCCAATGGCCATCTTCGTCCTGATGGAAGCCGGTGATGGTCGAAACCCGTTTGTCCGGGTTGTGGTCGCTTTCACGCGATTGCTTCGCTAAACTTGGCCTTTCTATATTCTTATGCAAAAGGTCTCGCCCCATGCTGATCGCCGCCAATAAGGCTGTCTCCATCGACTATACCCTGACCAACGACGCTGGTGAGGTCATCGACAGCTCCGCCGGCGGCGCTCCGCTGGTTTACCTGCAAGGCGCAGGCAACATCATCCCGGGCCTGGAAAAAGCCCTTGAAGGCAAAGCTGTCGGCGACGAGCTGAAAGTAGCCGTTGAGCCGGAAGACGCTTACGGCGAATACGCCGCCGAGCTGGTCAGCACCCTGAGCCGCAGCATGTTCGAAGGCGTTGACGAGCTGGAAGTCGGCATGCAGTTCCACGCTTCGGCGCCGGACGGCCAGATGCAGATCGTCACCATCCGTGATCTGGACGGCGACGACGTCACCGTTGATGGCAACCACCCTCTGGCCGGTCAGCGCCTGAACTTCGAAGTGAAGATCGTTGATATCCGTGACGCCAGCCAGGAAGAAATCGCTCATGGTCACGTCCATGGCGAAGGTGGCCATCACCACTGATTTTCTGCGCTAAGCTTCGAGTACTGGAGAGGCGCCTGTGGGCGCCTTTTTAGTCCGCGGCTGTCCTTGGTGGCCTCGCCAAGTGGCTGTTTCGAGTAGAACACGAGAATCCTGGAGTTCGGCATGAGTGCTTTTCACGACCTTAAGTTGACAGCCCTGGATGGTCAGGAGCTACCGCTGGCGCCGTTCAAGGGCCAAGTCGTGCTGGTGGTCAACGTGGCCTCCAAATGCGGCTTGACCCCTCAGTACGCGGCACTGGAAAACCTCTACCAGCAATACAAAGATAAAGGCTTTGCTGTGCTGGGCCTGCCGTGCAACCAGTTTGCCGGTCAGGAGCCAGGCTCGGAGAAAGAGATCCAGGAGTTCTGCAGCCTCAACTATGGCGTGACCTTTCCGTTGTCGAGCAAGCTCGAAGTCAATGGCCACGAGCGGCATCAGTTGTATCGCCTGCTGGCGGGCGAGGGCGCCGAATTTCCCGGTGACATCACCTGGAACTTCGAAAAGTTTCTGCTCGGCAAGGACGGCCGGGTGCTGGCGCGGTTCTCGCCGCGCACGGCGCCGGATGATCCGACAGTGATTGCCGCGATCGAAAAAGCCTTAGCCTGAATCAGAAAATCGCAGCATTGAGCTGCGATTTTTTTTGCCTGCCTTTTGACCCTTAATCATTTAGATCAATAGTGCTGTCACGCGAAGAACGTGGCGGATATTATCGCCGTCATATCGATCAATGTCCGTCGCCAACGTTTTCGTGGAGCCTCTCGATGCCCGTTCAAGCCCTGTTCAAACCGTTCCACCTCGGTGCCCTCGAACTGCCGACCCGCGTGGTCATGGCGCCAATGACCCGTTCGTTTTCGCCGGGCGGTGTGCCGAATTCCAAAGTCATTGAGTACTATCGCCGTCGTGCGGCCGCCGGGGTTGGTCTGATCATCACCGAAGGCACCACCGTCGGCCACATCGCGTCCAATGGCTATCCAAACGTGCCGCAATTTTTCGGTGACGCGCCGCTCGCCGGCTGGAAAAAAGTTGTCGACGCCGTGCACGCCGAGGGCGGCAAGATCGTCCCGCAACTGTGGCATGTCGGCAGCGTACGTCGCCTCGGCACCGAGCCGGACGCCAGCGTGCCGGGCTACGGTCCGTCGGAAAAACTCAAGGACGGTCAGGTCGTTGTTCACGGCATGACCAAGCAGGACATCCAGGACGTGATCGCTGCGTTTGCCCAGGCTGCCAAAGATGCGCAAAGCATCGGCATGGACGGTGTGGAAATCCATGGCGCCCACGGCTATCTGATCGACCAGTTCTTCTGGGAAGGCAGCAACCAGCGCACCGACGAATACGGTGGCAGCCTGGCCAACCGTTCGCGTTTCGCCATCGAATTGATTCAAGCGGTGCGCGCAGCCGTCGGTGAGGGTTTCCCGATCATCTTCCGCTTCTCGCAATGGAAGCAGCAGGATTACACCGCGCGTCTAGTGCAAACCCCCGAAGCGCTGGGCGAGTTTCTCAAGCCGCTGTCAGACGCTGGCGTGGACATTTTCCACTGCTCGACCCGACGCTTCTGGGAGCCGGAGTTCGACGGTTCGGATCTGAACCTTGCTGGCTGGACCCGCAAGCTGACCGGCAAACCGACCATCACCGTGGGCAGCGTCGGCCTGGACGGCGAGTTCCTGCAGTTCATGGTCAACACCGACAAGGTCGCGCAACCGGCCAGCCTGGAAAATCTGCTGGAGCGTCTGAACAAAGAAGAGTTTGACCTGGTAGCAGTGGGCCGCGCGCTGCTGGTCGATCCGGACTGGGCGCAGAAAGTCCGTGAAGGGCGTGAGCAGGACATTCTGCCGTTCAGTCGTGAGGCGTTGATGTCGCTGGTCTAAGCGGCCCCAGTTCGAACCATTCGCGAGCAGGCTCGCTCCCACCTTCGACCGCATTCCATCTGAAAGAATGCAGTACCCATGTGGGAGCGAGCCTGCTCGCGAAAGCTGTTTCTATGTCGCCGAAAATCTAAGGTTGTGTCTGCGCCCCAGGCACCACCAGCTCCCCCACACAAGCCCCACGCAAATACCCCTCGAACTGCTCGATAATCGCCGCCCAGCCCTGGCGACTGCCATGCTGCCGCGCATTCAGCCGTACACAGCGCAACCGCTCATCCTCCTCCAGCAACCATGCCGCCGCCTCGCAAAATGCCTGCTCATCGCCGGGCATGGCTGACACGCCGTTGTAGCCGTGGCGAATATGCTGCGCCGCGGCTGCCTGATCATAGGCAACGACGCCGAGTCCCGAAGCCAGGGCTTCCAGCACCACATTGCCGAAGGTTTCGGTCAGGCTGGGAAATACGAACAGATCTCCTGAGGCGTAGTGCGCCGCCAGGGCTTCTCCCCGCTGCGCGCCGCAGAAGATCGCCTCCGGCAGTTCTTTTTCCAGCGCCGAACGCTGCGGGCCATCTCCGACCACGATCAGCTTCAGATGGCGCTGTGGATAAGTTTCGCACAGACCTTCAAAGCAGCGTTTGAGCAGGCCCAGATTTTTCTCCGGGGCGAGCCTTCCTACGTGGATGACCGCGATATCCGTCTCAGAGAGTCCCCATTGCTCACGCAACGCGCTCTGACGTTTGCTCGGATGAAACAACTGGCTGTCCACACCCCGCGACAACAACGCCAGCCGCTCGAAATGCCGCCGCTCCAGTTCCAGGCGCTGACTGACGCTCGGCACCAGAGTCATTGCCGAACGATTGTGAAACCAGCGCAGGTAATGAGTGAGCATCCGCGTCAGCAGACCGAGGCCGTACTGGCTGGTGTATTGCTGGAAGTTGGTGTGAAAACCGCTCACCACCGCAATCCCCAGGCGCCGTGCGGCGCGCAGTGCCGACAACCCGAGCGGGCCTTCCGTGGCGATGTACAGCACATCCGGGCGCTGGCGTTTCCAGCGGCGCAGCAGTTTATGCATCGACGACTGGCCCCATTGCAGTCCCGGATAGCCCGGTAGTGGCCATCCGCGACACAGCAACAGTGCATCGTCTTCGCTGCGTTGCGGATCGATGGCCTGGCGCGGGCGCACGAGCTCCACCTGATGCCCACGTGCGCGCAAACCCTCGCACAAGCGGCCAAGGGTATTGGCCACGCCGTTGATTTCCGGTGGGAAGGTTTCGCTGATGAGGGTGATATGTAGAGCTGTCGTCATGACCTCAGTGTCGGCTGAGGCCATGTCGAGCTTGTTACGGTCGGATGATGGATTTGTGACGCGATCAGTGTTGGATCACCAGATTTTCGGCACCACGCTCGCGCACCCAGAACAACGTCGCCCCGGCTACCGCCGCCGGCATCATCAGGATGTTGACCACCGGAATCAGCAGCACCAGATAGACGATCCCGCCAAAGCTCATGCTCTGCCAGCGCTTTTGCCGCAGCCAGGCGAGCATCTCGTTCCAGCCCAGTTTGTGGTTGTCCGCCGGGTAGTCGATGTACTGGATGGCCATCATCCACACGCCGAATAGCAGCCATAACGGCGCGGCGACGATATTTACCACCGGGATGAACGACAGGATGAACAGGCCGATGGCGCGCGGCAGGAAGTAGCCGAGCTTGCGCATTTCCCGGGAAAGGGTGCGCGGGATCATCGCGATCAGTTCGCCCCAGCTGAACGCCGGGAAATCATCAGTGCCGCGCACCACCACTTCGACTTTTTCCGCAAGGAAGCCATTGAACGGTGCGGCAATGATGTTGGCGAGCATGGTGAAGGTGAAAAACACCATCAAGGCCACGAGGACCACGAACAATGGCCAGAGGATATAGCTGAGGAAACTCAGCCATTCAGGCAACGACGGCATCAGCGTGTCGACCCACAGGCTGAACTGGTGGCCGGCCAGATAGATCAATCCGACGAACAGCACCAGATTGATCGCCAGCGGCAACAACACGAACAGGCGCAGGCCAGGGCTCAGGACCAGTTTGAGGCCTTCGCGCAGGTATTGCGGGCCGGACAGAACAGGGGCGGGCATAAGGTGCTCCGAAGCAAGGGAAAACGCGCCGACGTTACCGGCTTTGCCACAGCTGCGAAAGCGCGGCAGAGCAATCGACATTCACTGTAACAAAGAGGTCTATCTCGTCAGCGTCTCGGCATAGAGACCACCTATGAGCTGGATTGTTAAACCGTATTTCCTTAATCTTGCCCCCCTCGATACGCTGCACCCAACTTTTTACAGGACTGTCGAGTTCAAGCCTTCCCCAAGGTGTCCACGGTCCTTTTTTATTCCGCCGGCCGTCCGGCGTCCGCGCCAGATTTTTCATGGCCGGCCAACAGGAGCAGATTCATGTCTGAAGTCCGTCATTCGCGAGTGATCATTCTCGGTTCCGGCCCCGCCGGCTACAGCGCTGCGGTCTACGCGGCCCGCGCCAACCTCAAGCCACTGCTGATCACCGGCATGCAGGCCGGCGGTCAACTGACCACCACCACCGAAGTCGACAACTGGCCGGGTGATGTTCATGGTCTGACCGGCCCGGTGCTGATGGAGCGCATGCGCGAGCACGCCGAGCGTTTCGAGACCGAGATCGTTTTCGATCACATCAACGCCGTGGACTTCGCTGCCAAGCCGTACACTCTGACCGGCGACAGCGCGGTTTACACCTGTGATGCTCTGATCATCGCCACCGGTGCCAGCGCCCGCTACCTGGGTCTGCCGTCGGAAGAAGCGTTCATGGGCAAAGGCGTGTCGGCCTGCGCGACCTGCGACGGTTTCTTCTACCGCAACAAGCCGGTCGCTGTGGTTGGCGGTGGCAACACCGCTGTCGAAGAAGCGCTGTACCTGGCCAACATCGCCAGCACCGTGACTCTGATTCACCGTCGCGAAACCTTCCGCGCCGAGAAGATCCTGATCGACAAGCTCAACGCCCGTGTGGCTGAAGGCAAGATTATCCTCAAGTTGAACGCCAACCTGGACGAAGTCCTCGGCGACAACATGGGCGTCACCGGTGCGCGTCTGCGCAACAACGATGGCAGCTTCGACGAAATCAAAGTCGACGGCGTGTTCATCGCCATCGGCCACACCCCGAACACTTCGCTGTTCGAAGGCCAGTTGACGCTGAAAGACGGTTACCTGGTTGTGCAGGGCGGCCGTGAAGGCAATGCGACGGCCACCAGCGTCGAAGGCATCTTCGCTGCCGGTGACGTGGCTGACCACGTTTACCGTCAGGCCATCACCTCGGCCGGCGCCGGTTGCATGGCGGCACTGGACACCGAGCGCTACCTGGACGGCCTGCAGAACGCCACGTTCTAAGACCGCAGGGCACAAAAAAACCGGCCAGAGATTGGCCGGTTTTTTTGTACACGCTCTTCCTGCTCCAACGCAATTCGATCGTTCCCACGCTCTGCGTGGGAATGCAGCCCGAGACGCTCTGCGTCCCAAAGCGGACGCAGAGCTTCCAATGAGGCATTCCCACGCGGAGCGTGGGAACGATCCGAATCCCGTTGTTAGCGGCGGGTCAGTGGTTCTGCGCTGAACTTGACCCCGGCCAGGCCGTGCTTGATCAACGCGCGAATGTTGCCGTGATCGCTGCCCTCGGGCGTCGCCAGGACCGAACGGTAATGCTCGCCGAACGCCAGCAGCGCTTCTTCATCGCTCAAGCCTTCCAGCAGTGCCAGACCCAGGGTCTTGCAGGAACCTTCGTTCTGCCCGGCAGCGTTTTCCACGCCGCCGTTGTTGAATGCTTGCGGCTGGTAGTCGTAACCGGCGGCGATGAACGCCAGGGTGTCGGCGAAAACATGCTCGCCACTCTTGAGCCTGGCGCGCAGGGTGTTCAGATCAGTCATTGGGTTTTCCTTTGGCAAACGCTGCTTGCTGCGCGGCGCTGGCTTCTTGCTGGTATTGGGCTTTCCACTCGGCGTAGGGCATGCCGTACACCACTTCGCGGGCGTCATCGAGGCTGACCTCGATCTGGCGTTGATCGGCTTCGGCCTTGTACCACTTCGACAGGCAGTTGCGGCAGAACCCGGCAAGGTTCATCAAGTCGATGTTCTGCACGTCCTTGCGGCTGTCGAGGTGAGCGACCAGTCGGCGAAAGGCGGCGGCTTCGAGTTCCAGGCGTTGTTGATCAGTCATGGGGGTCTCTTCGAGACAGCTTTGAGCGGCAAGCTTCAAGCTGCAAGATGGGTGTCTGTGAGCAAAGTTTACAGCTTGCGGCTTGAGGCTTGAAGCTAGCGACTCGCCGCGAGCGTAATCGATACCGACTCGGCGAAGCGCAGCGCGTGCGGTTTGTCGACTTCGACTTCGGCGTACAGCACCGATGCATTGGTCATCACCAGGTCGAGCAATTCCTGGGTCAGGCGTTCGAGCAGGGCGAAGCGGTTACCTTCGACGTGGGCGATGATCGCTTTGGTGATGGTGCGGTAATTCAGCGCGTGGTCGATGTCGTTGTCACGCACCGCCTCCTGCGCCGCGTACAGAATGGTCAGGTTGATCAGCACATCCTGCTTGTTGAGGATTTCGTCCTCGTTGATGCCGATAAAGGTGCGCAGGCGCAGATCCTTGACCCGGATGCGCGCCATCCCCGGTTGAAGTTGTGGCATTGATTTGCTCCGTCCAGTCTATTGCAGGCGTTCTGGTGGATCTTACTCGACTCGCGGCCGAAGCGGGACGGCCTATTTGACGTGCCGTCCACCGTTGACGGTGAGGGTCGTGCCGGTGACATAGGGATTGTCGAGCAGATAGCGCAGGCTCTGATAGATCACCTCGCTGCCGGGCTCGATACCCAACGCGGACTTGGCCAACGCCTTGACGCGGTACGCCGCGTCATCGTCGGGGTTGAACAATAGCAGCGCCGGGGCGATGCCGTTGACCTTGATGGCCGGCGCAAAGCGCGCGGCAAACGACAGGGTCAGACTGTCGAGCCCGGCCTTGCTGGCGCAATAACCGATGTGCTTGCTGCTGCCTTTGCGGGTGACATCGTCGCTGATGTGGATGATGTCGGCAGGCGTCGAGCGCTGCAGCAACTCGGCGCAGTGCAGGTTGATCAGGTAAGGCGCGAGCATGTGAATGTTGAACATGCGATTGAAGGCTTGTGCTTCGCTGCCCTGGGTTTCCGCCAGCCATTCGGAGGCGTTGTGCACGACGGCGCGCAAGCTGTCGGTGTGGGCTTTCAGCGCGTCGATGAAGGCAAGAATCCCGGCCTCGCTGGAAAAGTCCGCGAACAGCGCTGTCGCGCCAAGATCGCGAAGTGCCTGCACGCCCGGTCGCTCGGTGCGGTAAGTGAAAATCAGCGGGTGGCCGTCCTCGATCAAGCGCTGCGCGCAGTGCAAGCCGACACGCTGGCCGGCGCCGGTGATGAGGATCGGGGCTGCGGAATCTGGCATGGGCGGCTCGCATCGCGGTTGAAGCGAAAACTATAACAGGCTCGCCGCCCGCAGCAGATCAGCGATTCTGCGCCGACGGTGTGGCCGCCAGTGGCCGGGTCGGCGTGCTGTTCAACCAGTTCGCCAGCAGGCGCGTCGACAACGGGATGAAGAAATACACCATCAGCGGCGTCAGGCCCGCCGTGCCGATCAATATCCGCGGCAACAGGCTCAACTCAGCGAGCAGCGGGCCGAGGATAAAGTTGAAAATCAGCGACACCGGGAAAAACGCGAGCCAGATCGCCACGGCCTGTTTCCAGCGCGGTGGGCGTTGCCCGGCAGCACCAAACCAGCCTTCAATGCCGCTGACCCGGTGCTCTTTAGGATGTTCGAACAAATCGCTGCCGCGGTTCAGCCAGGCGGTACGCGACGCCGAGTATTCCCAAGCATGCAGGGTCTGCTCATCGACAAAGCGAAAGATGATCTGGAATTCGTTGTCACCGGGCGGTGGCGCAAGGACGCCGGAACCCAGGTAGCCGGGGAAGTCGGTGGCCAGTTGTTCGCCTTCGCGCAACCATGCAATGAGATCGTGATAGCGGCCATCAGCGACGCGACGCGCTACCATCAACGTAACGGGGGAAGTAGACATTTTGTATCTCCGTATTTCGAGCGCGTCGTTCCGGGTAGGAGCTTCGCCTGACGCAGGCCGGGGTAGAGGCCTGCGCTTTACAACAAGCAAGGATTATTCCTGATTTTGTCGATTAAACCAGCCATATTCGTCGCAGCTCACTACTTGAAGGTTTCCAGTCCATCATGTTTAAAATGGGATCCAATAAACCGACATGGAAGTTGACCGCCAGATGCCTGTAATCACGGATACTCGCCCGGCCTCAACAGCACCCGGCACGCTCGAACGCGAAGAGCTGTTCCCCATCCGCGAAGTGGCGCGCCTCACCGGCGTCAATCCGGTGACCCTGCGGGCCTGGGAGCGTCGCTACGGATTGATCCAGCCGACCCGCACCGAAAGCGGGCATCGTTTGTATTCCATGAACGATATCGAGCGTGTTCGCAGCATCGTCGACTGGATCGATCGCGGCGTGGCCGTGAGCAAAGTCGGCAAGATCCTGGCGAAAACAGAGCCTCTGAAGGTGCTGGCAAACTTTATCCCCGATGATCATGTGCAGGCCGATTACAAGCAATGGCAGGAGCAGGTTCAGCAGGCGGTCAGTGAGTTCGACGATCAGCAGCTGGATCGCGTCTACGGACAGATTTTCTCGTCGTACACGCTGCCAGTGGTGTTCGAAGCCATCATCATGCCGTTGTGGCGGCAATTGCTGCAGCGCCAGGACGCTTTCGGGCAAACCAGCGAATGGTTGTTTCTCGACGGATTCCTCAGGGCGCGCGTGCTGCAGCGCATCGTCATGTTGCGGGGGGCTCAACCGCGCCGGGTGGTCGTCAGTGCGCTTGCGGGGCAATGCAGAGAGCTTGAGTTGCTGGTCGCGGCGCTGTTTCTCAGCGGCAACGATTCTGGCGTGCGGGTGCTGACTACGGGCCAGCCTTTCGATGAATTGACGCTGGTCTGCGAAAAGGTCAAGCCTGACGCACTTGTGCTGTTTTCAAACCATGCCCCCGGTCCGGAGCTGCCCCGGCGCCTGAATCGTCTGGCACTGAGTCTGGATTGCCAATTGATGCTGGCTGGCGATGCCTCGGAACTGGCCGAAGACAGTCTGGCCGGTTCATCGGTGGCATGTCTGGGGAATGAGGGCGCGACAATGCGTCAACGCATGAAGCAATTCATGGCAGGCAAACTGGATACCTGAAACTCAGGCGTGCAGGGCGGGGTGGGTCAGGCGATGCTGTTGCAGGATGAACTGGCGCAAGCGCTCGGTTTCGTCGGCATCGGTCTGGCTCAGTTCGTAGGCGAAGAAACCTTGCTCGGTTTCACGCTCGAAATGGCCGCGCAACGAGATGCGTTCATAACCGGAAGGGCTGAACCACAGGGCGAAATGTTTCGGTGGTTTGGTCT
>NZ_JH635998.1:1117068-1121122 GCF_000257605.1 Pseudomonas sp. R62 | reverse complement strand
GGTCTTGTTGCGCACTTCCAGCAACACGCCTTTGTGCGATACCTCGTGTACCCACAGCGTGCCGGGCTGGCCTTTGGCGTTTTCCAGCGCCACCGGCTCTTCAAGAACCAGGCGCCATGGGCGCACCATCGGGCCGTCTTCGTAGATGCTCGGCACACCGAGACGCAGATGCAGCGCGTGGAACTCGTCTTCCACCAGATGCAGCGGAAAAGTCATCTGCTGATTTTCGAAGTTGGCCTGGATCGTCACCTGCTCGTGAGCAGCCAGACGTGTCAGCAGGTCACGGATCTGCGAACCACCATTAACCAGCAGACTCGACGTTGCATCCCGCACGTTAAGTTGCGGGTTGTGCTGCATGGTCTGGATGAAATCCAGCTCGTCCTGGGTGAGGAGGGCGTCGCGTTGCATGGCTAACTCGAAGTGAATAGTTACAAAGTCATTGGTGATTGTAGTTAATGACCATCAGTTCGCGGTTTTGTTTGCGCCGTTCGTCGCTTTCAACGCCGCTAGCTCGCTTTGGAGCGCCGCCACTTGTGCTTCCAGCTGCGCAACCCGCTGCTGCGCCTTGACCTGAAGCGTTACATCTTTTTGCACGCCGATGAAATAAGTCTGCCCGTCATCGGCATTTTTTATCGTCGACAATGACAATTCGTTCCAGAACGGCGTGCCATCCTTGCGATAGTTGCGCAGGATCTCCCGGCAGGAACCGCCTTCACGCAATGTCTCGCGAATCAGCTGCAGACTTGGTTGATCACGGTCTCCAGCCTGCAAAAAACGACAGTCCTGGTAGAGGATCTCCTCACTGCTATAACCGGTCATGCGCTCGAAGGCAGGGTTGACGTAAATAAGGATGTTGTCCTGCTCGCCTTCCTTTTCAGCGACCACGATTCCGTCATTCGACGCATTAATCACCATTTGCAGCAGGCTGGCGTTGATCATCCGAGAATCCCTTCCGTTATGTCAGTGGCAGGCATTCTAGAAGAAAGCCGCGGACTGTCTATAGGCCAGCAGCTTCCATTGAGAGCCAATCGCAACTTCGCGGCATGGGCTGTTACTATCGCGGCTCTTTTTTTCAGTTCCAGGATCAGATTGATGAAAGTCGCCATCCTCTCAGGTTCAGTCTACGGCACCGCCGAAGAAGTCGCCCGCCACGCCCAGAACCTGCTGAAAGCCGCCGGCTTTGAAACCTTCTACAACTCGCGCGCCGTGTTGGCCGATATTCAGGCGTTCGGTCCCGAGGCCCTTCTCGCTGTGACTTCGACCACTGGCATGGGCGAGCTGCCGGACAACCTGCAACCGTTGTATTCGACCCTGCGCGATCAGTTGCCGGCTTCGTTGCGCGGCCTGCCCGGCGCGGTGATCGCCCTCGGTGATGCCAGCTACGGCGACACCTTCTGCGGCGGTGGCGAGCAGATGCGCGAACTGTTTGCCGAACTGGGGGTAAACGAGGTTCAGGAAATGCTGCGCATCGACGCCAGCGAAAGCGTCACGCCGGAAACCGATGCCGAGCCGTGGCTGGCGCAGTTGATTGAAGCGCTCAAGGGCTGATCGCGGGCAATAATCGCTGCACCTTCTAAGCGTTGTTGCATTGCAACGGATCCAGGCTGTTTGCCCGGCTGACTCGTTCAGTCATCAAGCTGGCTGCCAATGCAACTACGCGATGCCCTGCGCCTGACTAGACTGCTGACACGAGCAGAACAAGAAGAACGCAGAGGTGCATACAGTGAGCGTAGCCCCCGTCCAATCGTCGCCGAACGTCAAAGATCAGGTCAGCGCTGCCGAGTGGCAGACCCGCGTCGATCTTGCCGCCTGTTACCGTCTGGTCGCGCTGCACGGCTGGGACGATCTGATCTTCACGCATATCTCGGCCAAGGTGCCCGGCACCGAAGATTTCCTGATCAATCCGTTTGGCCTGATGTTTCATGAGATCACCGCTTCGAGCCTGGTGAAAGTCGATCAGGCCGGCAACAAACTCATGGACAGCCCGTACGAGATCAACCCCGCCGGTTACACCATTCACAGCGCCGTCCACGAAGTGCGCCACGATGTGGTTTGCGTGCTGCATACGCACACTGCGTCAGGCGTTGCGGTGTCGGCGCAAAGGCAGGGGGTGCTGCCGATCAGTCAACAGTCACTGTTTGTGTTGTCGAGCCTGGCCTATCACGCCTACGAGGGCGTGGCCCTGAATCATGAAGAAAAGGCGCGCCTGCAAGCCGACCTCGGCGACAACAATTTCCTCATGCTGCACAACCACGGTCTGCTGACTTGCGGCGGCACGATCGCCGATACCTTTCTGATGATGTTCACCTTCCAGCGAGCCTGCGACATTCAGGTCATGGCGCAGACTGGAGGGGCCGAACTGATCGCCATCGAACCGCAGATTCTCGCCGGCGCCAAGGCAATGATTGCCGGCGTCACCAAGAGCGCTCAAGGCATGGGCGGCGCGCTGGCGTGGCCGGCGCTGCTGCGCAAACTCGACCTGCAGGATCCGGGGTATAAATTCTAATGCCACTCGCCGAGATTCCTCTGAGTGTCTGGCGCAAGCGCAGCCGGACTTTTGTCTTTCGTGGCCAGTCGATCCGCTACTGGACAGTCGGGCAGGGTGAGCCGTTGCTGTTGATTCACGGTTTCCCCACTGCCAGTTGGGATTGGCATTACCTGTGGCAGCCACTGGCGCAGCGTTATCAGGTGATCGCCTGCGACATGCTCGGTTTCGGCGATTCGGCAAAACCGCGCAATCACACCTATAGCCTGCTGGAACAGGCCGATCTGCAACAGGCACTGCTCGCGCATCTGCAGGTTGAACAAGCGGTGCACATCCTCGCTCACGACTACGGCGACAGCGTCGCTCAGGAACTGCTCGCGCGGCATTACGAAAAACGCATCGAAGTTGCCAGTTGCGTATTCCTTAATGGCGGTCTGTTTCCGGAAACCCATCGTCCGCTGCTGATGCAGAAACTGCTGCTCAGCCCGATTGGCTGGCTGCTCGGCCGCGCCTTCAGCCGTGAGGCGCTGGTCAAAGGTTTCCGGCAGATCTTCGGCGCGCAGACCCAGCCCACTGAAAGCGAGCTGGATGACTACTGGAGTCTGGTCGACAGCAACCATGGCCCGCGCATCCTGCATAAATTGATCACTTACATCCCCGAGCGCCGGGTGCAACGTGAGCGCTGGGTGACGGCCATGCAGCAGGGTGACGTTCCCTTGCGGGTGATCGATGGCGCATTTGACCCGATCTCCGGCGTGCACATGGTCGAGCGATATCGCGAACTGATCCCTGATGCAGACACCGTGCTCTTACCCGGCATCGGCCACTATCCGCAAACCGAGGCGCCGGCGCTGGTGCTCAAGCACTATCTGGCGTTTCGCGATCGTCTGGTATTGCCTCCGCGCAAAGTGGCGTACTCCTGATTCTCGCCGAGAGCACGGGCTCTCGGCGTCCTGACACTCGATCATCCCTCAGCCTTATCGCGCACCATTCAGCCGCAGCCCTGTTCGTTGTGACCCAAAGCGCCGTGCCTGACACTCGGGGCAATATCCCTTGGCCTGCTGGAGTTGCCGCGATGAATGAACCTGTGCGTTTCGAAGATAAAGTCGTGATTGTCACCGGCGCCGGTGGCGGCCTCGGGCGTGCCCATGCGCTGCTGTTCGCCAGGCACGGCGCCAAAGTGCTGGTCAACGATCTCGGTGGCTCGACGCAGGGCGAGGGCGCCAATGCTTCGGCTGCCGACCGCGTAGTGGCGGAAATCCGCGAGGCCGGCGGTATTGCCGAAGCCAACCACGATTCGGTGACTGACGGCGACAAACTGGTACAGAACGCCCTCGATGCCTTCGGCCGCGTCGACGTCGTAGTCAACAACGCCGGGATCCTGCGCGACAAGTCATTTCACAAGATGGACGACGCCGACTGGGATCTGGTCTATCGCGTCCACGTCGAAGGCGCCTACAAGGTTACCCGTGCCGCCTGGCCGCATCTGCGCGAGCAAAACTACGGTCGCGTGATTTTCACTGCGTCGACTTCTGGCATTTACGGCAATTTCGGTCAGTCCAACTACGG
>NZ_JH635998.1:1104734-1116739 GCF_000257605.1 Pseudomonas sp. R62 | reverse complement strand
ATGGCCAAACTCGGGCTTTACGGGTTGACCCGAACGCTGGCGATCGAAGGGCGCAAGAACAACATTCTGGTCAACGCCATCGCCCCGACCGGCGGCACGCGCATGACCGAGGGCCTGATCCCGCCGCAAGTATTCGAGCAACTGAAGCCGGAACTGGTCAGCCCGCTGGTGGTGTATCTGGCCAGCGAGCAATGCCAGGAAACGTCCGGCCTGTTCGAAGTCGGCGGCGGCTGGATGGGCAAGGTGCGCTGGGAACGCAGCCTCGGTGCCGGCTTCGATCCGCGCGAGGGGTTCTCGCCGGAAGACGTCGCGGCGCACTGGCAGCAGATTTGTGATTTCGAAGGGGCGGCGCACCCGAAGGACAATATTGAAGCGTTGAAGGAAATGATGGCGAATTTGCAGAAGTATTCGATTTGAAGTTAACGGAGCCACCAACCCTCGCGGCGGGTGGCTCCAGTTTTCAAATGTATCTTTTTTCTGTCATGAACTTGGGCGGCTTCCAGTTAGGTCCTTTGATAGCTAGGCCCTTTTCTCCCTCCAGTAAAATCCCGGCAGCGAAGAGCCGAGCGTACGATGCTTCCAGGGTCCCATACTCGTCGATCAGGTCTCGATTGTGGCGTCTGATCATCATGTCCAGATGTGGCGTTGCCTGAAGTAACGCGAACACCGTAACTATGTCATCCAGAGGTTCATTTTTAACGATCATCTCAACGGTGCTCATTGCCACATCTCCTTCAGCAATTTCTGGTAATCACGTTCTTCCTGCTCCGTTGCAGCAGCCAGTGCTTCGGGCGTGTAGAGAAGTGCGGGATCGTCTTTCAACTGGAAATCTTCCAACGTTGCCGTATGCACGTTATTCCAGATCGGTGACCCGATCTCTGGCATCTCGGTATCACCAAAGCCTAAAGCTCTGAATCTTTCGAACTCCCTTATCTCGTGAGTGTAGAAACGTTTGTCAGTGTCGGAAGCTTCGAGTTCTCCACGAGCGATTCGCTCCAGGCGATCAAGCATTACGTCATTGGCAGCTGATTGCGGAAACTTTGAAATGTGTAACTTCACGATGTCCGTTCCTTCCGATGAAACAGCGGCTGTTGCCCACTGCAAATCTGATATTTCATCTCCAATCTCGTCAGGGTTGAAACTACGCCCGCTGTGCTTCCCCTCTTCGGTCGCCCCTTCATAAGGATTACTGAACACCACATAAAGCGGCTCAATCCCCGAATCAGCCGGAAACACGATGATGAATCGATCCCAGCCTTCAATCAGGATCGGGTTCAGATCCAGCCGCCCTTCAACCGCAACAACGGAAGCGCCGGAATAGGCGGGCGAACCGGTATCCACTATTGGCAAAGCGGTCGATTGGTCGCTCGGCGAGATTGCCGGCGTCCAGGTCAGGAAGTCGGTAGGCGAGTCCGATAGTGCGACCTCGTATACGTCGTTGAGCAAATCGTATGCGGCATTGAGGACCAGCACACTTGAGCGAATATGGAAGTCATCACTCGTAGCGATGAACACTTGCGTGCCAGCCCCGAGTCGCCTGACGCCTAGCCCGACCTGCATCTCCAAAGTGCCCTGCCGGTATGCGATTTCACGCAGCGTCTCGGCCGGCTCGGACGACAACTCGGCCAGTGGAACGCTCATCGCAAAGCGTTCGCCGTTGCCCAGAGGTGACGGCATCAATAGCGCTGCGAACCCCATCAGTACTGGACTGCCGAACAGCGCCGTGCCCGTCGCTGTCAGGGTCGCTTTTGCCGTACGTAGTGCATTGAGTATTCCCACCGAGATAGCCGGGCTGAGCGGGACGGCTGTCGAAACGAAAGAAACGGCCGGGCCGTTGCTGGCCATTGCTCCAGAGGACGGAAAGACATGCTTCCGTTCCTCCTGTAACCGAGCCTGTTCTGCCGCATTGGCCAGCGCCGTTGCTTCAGCTTTGGCTTGTGCCTCGGCCTGGGCGATTTTCAACTTAGCCAGCCGCTCTTTCTCCCGAGCTTCAGCCTCAGCATTCAGGCGCGCGGTCTCAGCCGCCAATCGAGCCTGTTCGGCATCCCGACGCTGTTGCTCCGCCAACGCGGCCAGACGCGCCTGTTCGCGTGCGCGAATTTCTTCCTGCTCCCGGCGCATCGCTTCGGCAATGTCACGCTGGCGCTGTTGCTCAGCGGCAATGCGGGCACGTTCTGCAGCTTGGCGTTGCGCCTCTGCCGCTGCCGCCTGGGCCTGATCCTGGGCTTGTACGGTGGCCAGCCAATTGAGTACGCCAGCCTGTTGCTGGTTGAGCAGCGCCAATGTCTGGCCCAGCAGCCGCGCTTCGTGGGCGGCCCGAAAGGACTCGCTCCACAACGCTCTGCTGCGGACCGCTGCGCCCTGCGCGCGCCGATTGGCCGATGCCTGATTCAGGTAATCCTTGAAGGTTTTTCCCAGTGGATCGCTGCCATAAAAGCGGTTGGCGATGGCAGTCTGCCGTTGAAACTCGGCGCTCTTGCGCTGAATCAAGGTGTTCCTGACGCCCACTTCGCGGGCCAGTGCTGCGGCCGGTGGCAGAGGATTGGTCGGTCCTTCCAGCCTGGTCGCCGCCAGTTCGACCTCAATGGTTTGGGGAATAGAGGCGGTTCTTGCGTTGAATTCCTGTTCCACGGCGACTTGCGTTTCATGCATCAATTCACGCGTCTGCGGATTGGCGCCGGCAGGGCCGAACATGCCGCTGTAGGAGTAATTCATGTCGCGTTCTTTGAATGGTTCGAAGCCATCAGGACCGAATTCCCTGATATGTACTGGATCCAGTTCTAAAGGTGGAGGCTTTGGCATATTCATGTCCTTTTGAATGTGCGTTTTCACTCGCTCGAAAAGTGCGCACGGGTGGCGATGACATCCGTGTCACCAGCGAATGGTTGAGGTGTTTCAAGTTACCTCAGAGTGGCGGTAATCAAATCCGAGAAGCCCGTCAGTAACAGGGCGTTATGTCGAAAGGGTTTTCACGGGTTTTTATCGATGCAGAGGGTATTCATCCGAGCTTCGAAGAAATGTCTGACGCGCTGATCGGAAGCGTTACCGAACCGTTATCCAGCCTTTTTAAACGCCCATAAAAAAGGCCGCTGCAAACGCAGCGGCCAAGGTAAGACGTTGGATCAAGGAGCTACAAATCAACGTCAGTGAACAGCGGGGCGGTAAACCGAAAACATCGATTTATCCAGAATCTGTAGCCAGTCGCTCGCGATTCAGCGTAGCGGGCTTCGCGCTTTGCGGCGTGTGCCGGGAAAGCGCGCTCAGAATAAGGTCTCAAGCCTGTAGGAAAAATACCTATTCCAGACATGCACTGTTACGGGGCGCGCAACAGTGAGGTGCCCATGAATGGCGCTGATGATGCGCCATCCAGCCAACCCATGAACCTCTCAAGGCCCCGCCGCGCAAGGCCATTCATCCTTTCGAGCGACAACGCAAATACCTCCTTGGTGCGCTTATCGACCGCTTCACCCGGCAGTAGGGTGGGGCCTTCTGTCACTCACCGGGGAAGACGCATGACAAAAACAACAATGCGCGCCATCTTCACACCGCAGGCGCTGGCCGCTGCGGTGGCTCTGGGTTGCGGCGCCCAGGCGCACGCGGTCGCCTTCAACATCGGCGAAATCGAAGGCACCTTCGACTCGTCACTTTCGGTCGGCGCGAGCTGGGGCCTGCGCGATGCCGACAGTTCGCTGGTCGGCACGGTCAATGGCGGCAGCGGACAATCGTCCACCGGTGATGACGGGCGGCTGAATTTCAAGAAGGGCGAAACCTTCTCGAAAATCTTCAAGGGTATCCACGACCTCGAACTGAAGTACGGCGATACCGGCGTGTTCGTGCGGGGCAAATACTGGTACGACTTCGAACTCAAGGACGAAGACCGCGAGTTCAAACAGATCAGCGACAGCGGCCGCAAGGAAGGCGCCAAGTCTTCCGGCGCGCAGATCCTCGATGCCTTCGTCTATCACAACTACGCCATCGCTGATTTGCCCGGCACCGTGCGGGCCGGCAAGCAGGTGGTGAGCTGGGGCGAAAGTACCTTCATCGGCAACTCGATCAACAGCATCAACCCGGTCGACGTCTCGGCATTCCGCCGTCCCGGTGCGGAGATCAAGGAAGGCCTGATTCCGGTAAACATGCTGTTTGGTTCGCAGAGCCTGACCGACAAACTTTCGGTCGAAGGCTTCTACCAACTGGAGTGGGACCAGACCGTTCTCGACAACTGCGGCACGTTCTTTGGCGTCGACGTGGCGGCGGACGGTTGCAACAACGGCTACACCGTCGGCAGTCCGGCGGTGGCGCCACTGGTGCCGCTGACCACCGCGTTCGGCCAAGGCATTCAGGTCACCCGCGAGGGCGTGGTGATTCCCCGTGGCGGCGATCGCGATGCGCGCGATTCCGGGCAGTGGGGCACGGCGCTGCGCTGGCTCGGCGAAGACACCGAGTACGGCCTCTACTTCATGAACTACCACAGCCGTACGCCGACGGTCGGCACCACCACGGCGGGGCTGTCGACACTGGCGGCATTGCCAGGCATGGTCGGCATTGCCAACGGCCTCGCGCCTGGCAGCGGTGCGGGGCTGGCGCAAAGCGTGATGCTCGGGCGCGGTCAGTACTATCTCGAATACCCGGAAGACATTCGCCTGTACGGCGCGAGTTTTTCCACCACGCTGCCCACCGGCACCGCGTGGACCGGTGAGGTCAGCTACCGGCCGAACGCGCCGGTGCAGGTCAACACCAACGACCTGACCCTGGCGCTGGTCAACCCGATTGCCGGCGGCACCGCATCGCCACTCGCTACTTCGCCGGGTGCGGACAACAAAGGCTACCGGCGCAAGGAAGTCACGCAGATCCAGAGCACCCTCACGCACTTCTTCGATCAGGTGCTCGGCGCCGAACGCCTGACCGTAGTCGGTGAAGCGGCGGTGGTGCATGTCGGTGGTCTGGAGTCCCGCAGTGAGCTGCGTTACGGCCGTGATTCGGTGTACGGCCAGTATGGTTTCGGCGGCGATACCGACGGCTTCGTCACCTCGACTTCGTGGGGCTATCGCGCCCGGGCGATTCTCGATTACGCCAACGTCATCGGCGGGATCAACCTCAAGCCCAACCTGTCGTGGTCCCATGACGTCGCCGGTTACGGCCCCAACGGTCTGTTCAACGAAGGTGCGAAAGCCATCAGCTTCGGCGTCGATGCCGACTACCGCAACACCTACACCGCAAGCCTGAGTTACACCGACTTTTTCGGTGGCGACTACAACGTCCTCGAAGACCGTGACTTCGTGGCCCTGAGCTTCGGCGTGAACTTCTGATCTGCCCGAAAAGGATGACTGCAATGCGCAAAACGATTCTGCAATGTGGCGTGCTGGCCTTGAGTCTGCTGGCGGCCAACGTGATGGCGGCGGTGTCGCCGGATGAGGCGAACAAACTCGGCACCAGCCTGACCCCGCTCGGCGCCGAGAAGGCCGGCAATGCGGACGGTTCGATTCCGGCCTGGACCGGCGGCATCCCGAAAAACGCCGGTGCGGTGGACAGCAAGGGCTTCCTCGCCGACCCGTTTGCCAACGAAAAACCGTTGTTCACCATCACCGCCGCGAACGTCGAGCAGTACAAAAGCAAGCTCTCCGATGGCCAGGTGGCGATGTTCAAACGCTACCCGGAAACCTACAAGATCCCGGTCTACCCGACCCACCGCACCGTGGGGGCGCCAGCGGAAATCTACGAGTCGGCCAAGCGCAGCGCGCTCAACGTCAACGCGATCAACGATGGCAACGGCCTGGCCAATTTCACCGGCAATCGCTACTACGCCTTCCCGATTCCGAAGAACGGCGTCGAGGTGTTGTGGAACCACATCACCCGCTACCACGGTGGCAATCTGCGGCGGATCATCACCCAGGTCACGCCGCAGACCAACGGCAGCTACACGCCGATCCGCTTCGAAGAAGAGATCGCCGTGCCGCAATTGATGAAAGACATCGACCCGGATAAAGCCGCCAATGTGCTGACCTTCTTCAAGCAATCGGTGACCGCCCCGGCGCGGCTGGCCGGTAACGTGCTGCTGGTGCACGAAACCCTCGATCAGGTGAAGGAACCGCGTCTGGCATGGATCTATAACGCCGGTCAACGCCGGGTCCGGCGCGCACCGCAAGTGGCTTATGACGGCCCGGGTACAGCGGCCGATGGCCTGAGGACTTCGGACAACTTCGACATGTTCTCCGGCGCGCCGGATCGCTATGACTGGAAACTGGTTGGCAAGAAGGAAATGTACATTCCCTACAACAGCTACAAGCTCGACTCGCCGAAGCTCAAGTACGACGACATCGTCAAGGCCGGGCACATCAATCAGGACCTGACCCGTTACGAACTGCACCGCGTCTGGGAAGTGATCGGCACGGTGAAACCGAACGAGCGGCACATCTACGCCAAGCGCCACATGTACATCGACGAGGACAGCTGGCAAGTGGCACTGGCCGATCACTACGACGGTCGCGGGCAACTGTGGCGCGTCGCCGAAGGTCACGCGCAGTACTACTACGATCATCAGGCCCAGGCTTACACGCTGGAAGCGCTCTACGACATCATTGCCGGCCGCTACATTGCGTTGGGCATGAAGAACGAAGAGAAGCACAGCTTCGAATTCGGCTTCGAAGCCAAGGCCGCCGATTACACCCCGTCGGCTCTGCGCGCCGAGGGCGTACGGTAACGGGTCTGCTGTACCGCTGGACAAAAGGCGACCGCACGGTCGCCTTTTTTATGGCCATCAATCAGCGTGCTGAATACTCGTCAACAAGGGCGCGGGAGAGGGCTAGGGTGAGCGCACAACGATAAGAAGGCTCACCCGATGACCGCCATGACCCCGTGCCTGGATCGACCCGGATTTTTGCCCAGGCTTTCTTCGCATCATCAACCTCGCAGCCGTTTGAGCGCACCTTTGCTGGCATCCAGCGCGCGGGTGAAGCTGTTGTGCGCGCCCGCGGGCAGTGGCAAAACCGCACTGCTCACCGAATGTCTTCTTCAGGCGCGTGCAGAGTGCGAGGCAATCTGGCTGCCGCTGGCGGGAGCGGCGCTCAGCACTGAAGAATTCTGCCTGCGTCTGACGCGGGCGCTCGGGCTGGTCGAAGGCCTTGACGATACGCAACTGATGGCGGAGCTGGCCCATTGGTCGAGGCCGACTTCGCTGTTCATCGATGATTACAGTCGTCTGCCGGATCCGGCTGTGGACGCGCTGCTGGATCGCTTGCTGGCGGTCAGTAGTCCGGCGCTCACCTGGTGGGTCAGCACTCGGCGCCGGCCGCAGTGCAACTGGCCGCGGCTGTTGCTCGATGACGAACTCTACGAATTCGAAAGCGCCAGCCTGGCGCTGACTCACGATGAAGTGGTATCGGTGTTGCACCATTTGCCGCCAGACCAGGCGGAGCGTGTCGCTGCCCGTATCATCCAGCGTACCGGCGGCTGGTGCGCGGGGGCGCGCATGGCGCTCCTGCAAAAGTGCGATTGGTCGCAAAACCTGCAGCCGCAGCAGCGTGTCGACACTCTGCTCGATTATCTGCAGCACGAACTCTTCAGCAACCTGACCCCGGAGCAGGACGAGGCATGGCGTGTGCTGGCTCATCTGCCACGGTTCAACGCGCCGTTATGCGAGCATTTGTTCGGCCCTGGCGAGGGCGCTCAGCTGCTGCGTGATCTGCAAGTGCTCGGCTGCTTCATCGAGCCTTGGCAAGCGTCCGCTGACTGGCTCCAGGTGTTCCGCCCGCTGTCGCGAATCATCCAGGAGTCGCATTGGCCGTGTGCGCGTTCCTGGCACCGGCGCGCCTGTCAGTGGTTCAGCGCGACGCAGGATTGGCGAGCGGCGTTCGAACAAGCGTTGTTGGCCGAGGAATACGAAACTGCCGTCAGCCTGTTGCAGCATTTCAGCTTCGAAGACTTGTTCGAAGACCAGACGGTCGTCCTGCTGTTGCGTTTGCACGAGCAGCAAAGCCAGCAGCTGACCCTGATGACACCCCAGCTGATCGTGCTGGTCACGGGCGCCTTATTGTTTGCCGGCCGGTTCGAACAGGCCGGGCAATGCCTGGCTCATCTCGGCCGCTTCATGCCGCAGCCGACAGCGCAACTGGAGCAGCAGCTGCTGGCCCGCTGGCAGGCGCACCAGGGATGGCTTTTCCACCTGCAAGGACAGATGGAGCCGGCACGCGCCTGCTTTCAGGAGGCGTTGTCCGCACTGGCTGACGATGCCTGGCAGGCCTGTGTGATGTGCCTGTCGGGACTGACCCAGCAGGCGTTGCTGTGCGGTGAACTTGATCAGGCCCATGCCCTCAACCGCGAGGCGCTGTGCCTGGCGCGGGCTCACGGCTCTCTGTTGTTTGAGGGGTTGCTTGAGCTTGATCATGCGCAATGGCTCGAGCAGCGAGGCGCGCCTTTGCGTGCGGAAAGCCTGCTGGTGGAGATCGAGCACTTGCTGCGTCAGCGCAGCATGGTGCCCACGCCGCTGCTCGGCCGTATCGCCTTGCGACGCGGACGACTGGCGCTGTGCATGGGCCTTGAAGAGCAGGCTGCGCAGTTGTTCAGCCAGGGTCTTGAAGATTGCCTGCGCAGTGCAGACAAACGAGTCTTGTACGGCTACCTCGGGCAGGCGCAACTGGCCGGCAATCGCGGCGATTATGCCTGCGCTTTCGAGCGCCTGCGCGAGGCCGAAAGGGTCATGCAGCAGCGGCAGATTCCCGATACGGTCTATCGCGGTGTTGTGTTGCAGGTCAGCAGCCAGTTCTGGTTGCAGCAGGGCCGACCGCATCTTGTGCAAGAAGCGTTGAGCCGACTGTTACGGCATTACCGGGGGCCTTCTGCGTTGCAGGCGCCACCCGCGACGTTCGAACTGATTATTCGCATCGAATACCTGCTGGCCTGCGCGAATGCGCAATCGATCCCTGACGAAACCGCTCTGCCCACCATTGAACGATTGCTGAAACGCGCTCAGGCCAAAGGCATGTTGGCGGCGGAAACGGAGTTGCTGCTGGCCTTCGCCCAGTTGGCCGAATTGCACGGTGACACGGTGGCGGCGCAGCAAGCTTTCCAGCGAGCCGCAATGCTGGCGGAGCGCTGCCGGTTGCAGCAAGCCATGCGCGAGTGGGAACTACGCCGAGGCAGCGTCGGCACGGCGTCTGGCAAGCAGATTCCTGTCTGGCTGAGCGATAACGCTGATCATGCCCCGGGCCTCAGTCGACGCGAGCGCGAAGTGCTGACATTGATTGCTCAAGGTGCTTCGAATCAGCAGGTTGCCGAACAACTGTTTATTTCATTGCATACAGTAAAAACCCATGCGCGACGTATTAACGGAAAGTTGGGTGTGGAGCGCAGAACTCAAGCGGTGGCAAAAGCAAAGTTGATGGGGATACTGATTTAGATTATGAAGTTTTGCAGTACAAAAGATTGCATGTGTTTGTTGGCATGTTTTGTAAATTGTTCGCCCTTCAAGTTGCCTGGAAAAGAAACTACCTTGCAGCTATCTACAGCGGCTGTGTTCGCAGCTCTGGATAGTCAAGTAAGGAAAAGATGTGGTCAAGTTATATAAAAGTCTGATGCGTGGTTCTTTGGGTGAGCAAGTTACCTGGCCTGAAGAGTGGGAAAAGGCAATCCAGGCAAAGGAAGATCTATTCAAGATCGTCGACGCCATGCCGAGCGTGCTGGATATTCTTCGCAGCATGCTTGACAGTGAATTGAAGCGTTTGGGCAAGACAATCGATATTGACAATGTTTACATCAATACGGACTCGGCTTTTCCCGATAATGGAAGTCGTCCTTCTGGCACTCTTTGGGAAGTGACTGTTCATTGTCTTGATAATAATGTCAGCCCCGCTTACATAATGGGCGGTGATGGGGTTTATTCTCTGCCGGACACCCGGAATGAGCAGTTCAAGGTCAATGCTCTCAATGTCCTTATTGTCGAGGATCTGATTGCTGCGGTGACCACCGGGTTGCAAAAGACATTGCAAACCGAGATCGCAAAGTTCTGGGCGGCGCCAGTCAGGTCCATGCGACCGGAAACGGCACCGTTGTCTAATAAGCAGGCTTTCATCGAAGCCTGCGCCGTGGTCACCAGTGCAGAGCTTTCGCTGTCGGTCATGGCCAACAATTTTGACGCCTGGTTGGGCGAGCGATTCGCTCATCTGCTCGACGCAGATGGCGGTCGCGCAGCGTTTGAAGTCAGGCTGCAACCTGAACAGGATTACCTGCTGTCGCTTCAGCCTTGTTTCGTTCTGGACAACGCCGAGCGTGCGGATGCAGAAATGCCGCTGGTGAATGAGTCAACCTCTTATCTCCTGCATACGCCGGAAAACGGCTTTGAATTTTTTGAAAAAAATATCGATCTGCATAGCAAACTTCAGCAGCGACTGTCCCTGGGTGGAGACCAGATCAGGTATCTGAAAGCTGCGCAAAGTCCTCATGCGTTTTGTGCCGAGGCTCACCTCAAAGGTCAGCTTGAAAGTGTTTCACTCTTGATCGGCGGCCAGGAACAACTGGCAAAACCGCTGACTTCCATGCTGCAGGACAATCAAGGCCTGCATGTGCTGCGTTACGGCATCGAAACCCGCTTCTATCTGCTTTGGGCTGCATTGAAACGCACCGACTGGCCGCTATGGCTGCATGCCGCGGGTAGCGATATGCAACAGCGCTATAGCGAGCTTGAAGAGTCGCGGGATCAATACCAGGCTGTCTACTCAAACACCTTCGATGCCTGTTTTTCATTCAAGGATTATGTAATTCGCACATTCGCCGAATGGGCGGACAGGGTACTTGGTGAACAACTGGATCCGGAATCGATAAGTGTCCATAGCTCGTACAGTCTGCAAATTGCCGGGCGTACTATCGAACAGGAAGAAACCCGGACGCTGACGGAGTTTATGGTTTTCGGGCTGCACGACACTGGTTATAAAGCGGCTCTGACTATCATCGGCGCTCCTGCCGGAAGTCGGCTGACGGCAGTAGCGCTTGAACAGTGGCTGGAAAATCGTAACCTGCGACTGGAATTTACCGGCAGTCTTGCATACTCGCCCTCGGTGGCTTACCAGGAGGCTTATCGCAACTATCTCTGCAGTCAGATGGAGTTCGCGGCTTTTGTTGCTCGTCACTCCGGGAAACTGGATTCCACTGATGCCAATATCATCGCGCGGGCCATGGCCAATGATCCTGCGGTGACTATTCAGGGGTTGAAAATCAGACTGCAAGCGCCAGCGCTGAAAGACGTTCTGATGATTTCGGCCAAAGAATACGTGCCGTCGCTGATGCTGGTCAAAACAGCTGGAGGACAATTCGAACTGCAGAAATTTCCCGATATCTACGCCGCGAACCGCTGGCTGGAGTCGGCATTGTCGGCGGATCGTGAATACGCCGCATTGATGATCCATCCCGACTACCTGCAAGAGGCCGGTGAGTTGCTTGGCAGCGCTGGCACTCAACTGAGCTATCGCTACACGATTGATAGCCGGCCGGTCGATTTTTATCTGAACGCCAAAGCACCGTTGGCGGACTACGCGAATGTCGCCTACCGAGCCGAAGTTGCCCTGCACAAAGCCATTGCACCGGCCGGTTATCGCGCGCTTGGCTTCGAGGGCCGCAAGCGCTATTCGCGTCTGAGCACCGAATTCAAGGCACTGTCCATGGTTGAGGCGCGAGACAATGGTTTTCCGACATTCGAGCAATTCACTTACGACTCGGTGAAAGCTCAGATCGAAGACATTTTGCGTTCGCGTGGCTGTTACGTTTCGGTCAATCCCGACCAGATCATTGTGCAAACCGAAGACTTTCGTAAGAGCGTTACCGACGTTTTGCTTGAAGGACTCGCTTTTGAAGCGGCGCATCCAGCCTACGAAACGAAATTCAGCCCGAAATACTATTTGGTCAACGGCCATCCCATCGTTGAAAAACTGGATATCCGCGACCTTTCCTCGCTGTCGAAAACATTCCGACCCGGCGACAGATATACCGCGATGCTGAAAGAGCAATATCAGAACAAGGCG
>NZ_JH635998.1:1098241-1103945 GCF_000257605.1 Pseudomonas sp. R62 | reverse complement strand
GGCTGTATAAATTCAACATCGGCACGCTGGGTCTGACGGCTGCCGGTGACCGTACAGTTGGCGGCGTTTATATTTTTCGACTGAAGTTATCGTCAGGTTTCTTCGACTTGCTCTATACGCCTGACGCGCCGGATCAAGTCAGCTTCCGGCCGATCGCTGATTTCATTCCTTCGATTCGTTTTCGCAAAGGCCCGTTCAGGACCTACTACAGCGAGCGGATACTGCTGATTGACCAGAAAGTGATCAATGATTACTTCGATAATCTGGTCGCAACGGTTGATACCCGACCGGTCATTCGCACGCAGCAGCGTTCGTTACTGCCCGATCTGTTCACTTTCCACGACGAGCGAGTGCGCCGTGTATTGAGTGACATCGACGAACGGACCACCAGTCTCAATGAAATAATTGCCGCCCTGGTTTATGAAAACCTGTTGAAGGCCGCAAACATCGTCAGCCTGGTGGTGCCACCCGTAGGCACTGTGGTGGTGGCTGTGCAGGTGATGAAAAGCATCTACGACGCGTCGCAGTCGCACCGACGGGGTGATTATTCCGCCGCGCTGGGGCATGTGCAGGATGTATTGAGCGGACTGCTGACATTGGGTCAGGCTGCAGCGGCGGGGGCGCCGGTTAAAGAACTTACCCGTGCGCAACGCTCGTTTCTAAGTCTGTTTGAAGACGCCCGCACGGTCGCGGAACTCGTCACGTATTACACCGGCCATGAAGACCCCGCCGATGAGCTGATCGGTTTCTTCAAGTCACTGATGCAAGAGGGTGACACCGCATTGAGCAAGACCACGGTGCGTTGAGTCGTTTCGAGCGCACATAAGCATTACTTAACTTTCGTAACCCATGCGCCAACTCACGGCCCGCGTCGCAGCCAACAACCGCTGCGCCGCCGGGCCGTTTTCGTCGGCGTGGAACAGCGAGGTCGGGCCGACGATGGTCAGCACCGCAGCGATCTGCCCGACCGCGTTGAACACTGGCGCAGAAAGCGCATCCACACCCGGCATCAACAAACCATGCACGTGATGCAGACCGCGTTCGCGGATCTGTTGACATAGCGCTGCATAGGCTGTTTCATCCTTGAGCGGATGCTCCGCGACAGCGATTTCCTGCTCGCGCAATTCATCGGTTTCCCGGTGCGGCAGGTAAGCGCTGAACACCAGCCCGGTGGACGAGCTGAGCAGCGGCAGCACCGAACCCAATTGCGTCACCACCGTCACCGCGCGCACCGCCGGTTCGATATGCACCACGGTTGCGCCCTGATTGCCCCACACCGCGAGAAAGCAGGTTTCGTTGAGTTCGTCGCGCAACTCGGACAGCGGCAGGGCGGCGACTTTCAGCACGTCCATGCTGTTGAGTGCGGCCAGGCCCACCCGCAGCGCTTCGCGACCGAGGCCGTAATGGTTGGTGGCGGCGTTCTGTTCGGCAAATCCCGAAGCAATCAACGCCTGCAGATAGCGATGCACCTTGCTCGCCGGCATCTGCACGTGTTCGGCCAGACGCGACAGCGAAGTCGACGGTGACAACTCGGCCAAAGCCTTGAGGATGTCGGTGCCGACCTCGGCGGAGCGGACTTTCTGTTTGCCGTTGCTGTCGCTGGTTTTTTCCATGGGGCTGGCGGTTCCGGTTCGAATGGGCGTCTTTATAGCTTGACGCTGGATAGCGAGCAAATTACGTTATGCGTAATCAGATTACGATAATAACAACCCCGGCGTGCCGAGACCTCTGAGCCAGAGCGATGGGCCATTGCCGACTCCCTGTTCAGGAGGCTCCATGAACCTCGATTCACCCGCGCAGGACCTGGTTTACCAGTCCGGCTTCGGCAACGAATTCAGCACTGAAGCGTTGCCCGGCGCGCTGCCCGTTGGCCAGAATTCCCCGCAAAAAGCCCCGTACGGCCTGTATACCGAACTGTTCTCCGGCACCGCCTTCACCATGCCGCGCAGCGAAGCGCGCCGCACCTGGATGTACCGGATTCAGCCATCGGCCAACCACCCGGCGTTCGTCAAACTGGAACGGCAACTGGCCGGCGGACCGTTGGGTGAAGTGACGCCCAATCGCCTGCGCTGGAATCCACTGGAGCTGCCGACCGAACCGACGGATTTCATCGATGGCCTGGTCAGCATGGCGGCCAACGCCGGCGCCGAGAAACCGTCCGGCATCAGCATTTATAACTACACCGCCAACCGTTCGATGGAGCGGGTGTTCTTCAACGCTGACGGTGAAATGCTGCTGGTGCCGCAACTCGGTCGCCTGCGTATCGCCACCGAACTGGGCGTACTCGAGGTGGCGCCGCTGGAAATCGTCGTGCTACCGCGTGGCCTGAAGTTTCGCGTCGAGCTGCTCGATCCACAGGCACGCGGCTACCTCGCCGAGAACCATGGCGCGCCGCTGCGCCTGCCGGATCTGGGGCCGATCGGTAGCAACGGTCTGGCCAATCCACGGGATTTCCTTACCCCGGTCGCCGCCTACGAAAACCTCCAGCAACCGACCACTCTGGTGCAGAAATTTCTTGGCCAGTTGTGGGCCACCGAACTCAATCACTCACCCCTCAATGTGGTCGCCTGGCACGGCAACAACGTGCCGTACAAACACGACCTGCGCCGTTTCAACACCATTGGCACGGTGAGTTTCGATCATCCGGATCCTTCGATCTTCACCGTACTGACCTCGCCGACCAGCGTGCACGGTCTGGCCAACCTCGATTTCGTGATCTTCCCGCCGCGCTGGATGGTCGCCGAAAACACCTTCCGGCCACCGTGGTTCCACCGCAACCTGATGAACGAATTCATGGGCCTGATCCAGGGCGAATACGACGCCAAGGCTGAAGGCTTCGTGCCCGGCGGCGCTTCGTTGCACAGCTGCATGAGCGCCCACGGCCCGGACGGCGAGACCTGCACCAGGGCGATCAACGCCGAGCTTGCACCTGCAAAAATCGATAACACCATGGCCTTCATGTTCGAGACCAGCCAGGTGCTGCGCCCAAGCCGTTTCGCCCTCGACTGCCCTCAATTGCAATCCAGTTATGACGCTTGCTGGGCCTCGCTGCCCGCCACGTTCGACCCGACCCGGAGATAACCCATGACACAGAATTCCATCACCCGCAGTTGGGTCGCTTCAGCCAACGGTCACAGCGATTTTCCGTTGCAGAATCTGCCGCTGGGCGTGTTCAGTCTCAACGATTGCAGTCCGCGCGCGGGCGTGGCGATCGGCGAGCACATCTTCGATTTGCAGGTGGCGCTTGAGGCCGGTCTGTTCGACGGTGTCGCACGCAGTGCGGTGGAAGCCATGCAGGGCGGGCAGTTGAACGCGTTTTTTGAACTCGGTCGTGAGGCGCGGGTGGCCCTGCGCGAACGCCTGATCGAACTGTTCAGTGAAGGCAGCACGCTGCGTGGCAGCATCGAAGCGCAAGGCGCGAAAGTCTTGCCACTGGCTGCCGATTGCCAGATGCACCTGCCGGCGCGAATCAGCGATTACACCGACTTCTACGTCGGCATCGAGCACGCGCAGAACGTCGGCAAACTGTTCCGTCCGGATAACCCGCTGTTGCCGAACTACAAGCACGTGCCGATCGGTTACCACGGTCGCGCTTCCACGGTGCGAGCGTCCGGCACCGACGTGCGCCGGCCGAAGGGCCAGACGCTGCCGGCCGGGCAGACCGAACCGGTATTCGGCCCATGCGCACGTCTGGATTACGAACTGGAGCTGGGCATCTGGATCGGCCAGGGCAATGAGATGGGCGAGCCGATTGCCATCGGTGACGCTGCCGAGCACATCGCCGGTTTCTGCCTGCTCAACGACTGGTCGGCGCGGGATATCCAGGCCTGGGAATACCAGCCACTCGGCCCATTCCTGTCGAAGAGTTTCATCACCAGCGTCTCGCCGTGGGTGGTGATGGCTGAAGCACTGGAACCATTCCGCACGGCGCAACCGGCGCGCCCTGAAGGTGATCCGCAGCCGCTGCCGTATCTGCTCGACAAGCGTGATCAGGACGGCGGTGCCTTCGACATCGAACTGGAAGTGCTGTTGCGTACCGAAACCATGCGCGAGCAGAACCTGCCCGCCCATCGCCTGACCCTGAGCAACACCCGCTACATGTACTGGACCGTCGCGCAAATGGTTGCGCATCACAGCGTCAACGGTTGCCAGTTGCAGGCTGGTGACCTGTTTGGTTCGGGCACTTTGTCCGGCCCGGAAAACGGCCAGTTTGGGAGCTTGCTGGAGATCACTGAGGGCGGTAAGAAACCGATCGAACTGGCTTCCGGCGAAGTGCGCAAGTTCCTTGAGGACGGTGACGAAATCATCCTGCGCGCTCGCTGCGCCCGCGACGGTTTTGCCTCGATCGGCTTCGGCGAATGTCGCGGCACCGTGATCGCTGCACGCTGACAGGAGCGGCTTATGGATCTCTATGGCTATTACCGTTCCACTTCATCGTACCGGGTGCGAATCGCACTGGCGTTGAAGGGCCTCGATTACCAGGCGCTGCCGGTCAACCTGATCGCACCGTCGGGTGGTGAACATCGGCAGCCGGCGTATCTGGCGCTCAATCCCCAGGGCCGGGTGCCAACCTTGCGCACCGATGACGGTGCGCTGCTGATTCAATCGCCGGCGATCATCGAGTATCTGGAAGAGCGTTATCCACAGGTGCCGTTGCTGCCGGATGATCTGCTGACGCGCGCGCAGGTGCGCGGTGTCGCGGCGGTGATCGGCTGCGATGTGCATCCACTGCACAACGTCAGCGTGCTCAATCGCCTGCGCCAGGCGGGGCAGGATGAAACGCAGGTGGTGGAGTGGATCAGTCACTGGATCAGCCAAGGGCTGGCGACGGTGGAGCAGTTGATCGGCGAAAGCGGTTTCTGTTTTGGCGAATGGCCGTGTGTGGCGGATGTGTATCTGATTCCGCAGTTGTATGCGGCAGAGCGGTTCAACGTCAGCCTGGAGGCGTATCCGAAGATTTGCCGTGTGGCTGCGTTGGCGGCTGAACATCCGGCGTTTATCAAGGCGCATCCTGCCAATCAACCAGACACCCCGTAATTCCTGTGGGAGCGAGCCTGCTCGCGAAGACGGCGTGTCAGTGGCCTTTCATTCAGCTGACACACCGCTTTCGCGAGCAGGCTCGCTCCCACACAGGTTTGTGTGGGCCTCAAGGATGGGGGCAAACCTGCAAAAAGCGGTCAATGCACGACGGAGTTCGGCGGCAGATGGCCGAGGCGTTCGGTCAGGCGCAGGCGCTGGATCGGGTCTTCGCTGAGCAATAACGCATGCTCCAGATCGAAGCGTTCAGCGTTCGGGCAATCCAGCCGTTGATACAGACTGGCCCGGGCCATGTAATCAGAGGCCTTCGCATCACCCAGTTCGAGCACTCGTTCTGCGTCGATCAGCGCGGCGATGTGATCGTCGTGGGTCAGATGCAATTGGCGCAGGTTGCGTGACAGACGCTGCAGCATCTGCACTGGCGTGGCCGTCAGCAGATGCTCGGCGCTGAGCTGCATGTTCGGCCCGTATTGGCGTTGCAACAGTTCGCGACAGTCGTTGGGATACAAGCGTCGACCGCCGCAAGGGTCGAGCAAGTGGTCGGCGCCGGGTACCCGCAACAGGAAATGCCCGGGGAAGTTGACCCCGACCAAAGGAATCTCGAGGCCATGCGCCAGTTCCAGTGCGATCAACGCCAATGCCAACGGCTGACCGCGCTGGGTGTGCA
>NZ_JH635998.1:1091158-1097709 GCF_000257605.1 Pseudomonas sp. R62 | reverse complement strand
AACACGCGGTGCAGCAGCGCCGCCTGCGGGCGCAGCGGCAGGAAATCATCCTGTGCGAAACCGATATCGACCATGCGCCGCAACAGCGGTTGCGCCAGTTCGCTGACCGGCAGCATCGGCAGGCCATAGCTGACCCGTAGTTGCAGATCCTTGAAGGTGCGCAACCATGCCTCGGGCTCGAGGGTTTTGTCGTGCTCGGCACTTATCCACAGCGCAGCCTCCAGCAGCGCTGGCGGTGAACGATGCAGGCATTCGAAAAAGCGTTGGCGCGCACTCATCTGAATCTCCCTCCAATGCCTCGTTTTAGCCCCGTCCGGGTTGTTCGTCCAGTGCCGGGCGCGTTGAGCGCGAGTTATAGCGGCGCAACATTGTCCGCTCGGCGGCTCATGCCGGTGCGCGCCAGCAATTTTCAGGGGCAAGCCTATACTGGCGTTCTACAAGAAGTGATTCGGGAGCCTGTCGATGTTCGCTCTCATGCAAAGCACTCGCCTGGAATCGCTGCACTTGAGCGTGGACCCGGTCACCGGGTTGAAGGCGGTCATTGCCATTCATGACAGTCGCCTGGGGCCAGCCCTGGGCGGCTGCCGTTACCTTGCCTATCCCAACGACGAATCTGCGGTCGAGGACGCCATTCGCCTGGCGCAAAACATGAGCTACAAAGCGGCGCTGGCCGGCCTTGCGCAGGGCGGCGGGGTGGCGGTGATCGTGCGCCCGGCCCATGTCGAGAATCGCGCCGCGTTGTTCGAGGCTTTCGGCCGTTGCATCGAGCAGCTCGACGGTCGCTACATCACCGCCATCGACAGCGGCACTTCAGTGGCGGACATGGACTGCATTGCCCAGCAGACCCGGCATGTCACCAGCACCACCTCGGCAGGCGACCCGGCACCGCATGCGGCCATGGGCGTGTTCACCGGCATTCGCGCCACGGCGATGGCGCGTCTGGGCAGCGACAACCTCGAAGGTTTGCGCATCGCGATTCAGGGGCTTGGCAACGTCGGTTATGCACTGGCCGAGCAACTGCACGCGGCCGGCGCCGAGTTGCTGGTCAGTGACATCGACCACGGCAAGGTGCAACTGGCGATGGAGCAGCTCAATGCTCACCCGATCGCCAACGACGCATTGCTCAGCACGCCGTGCGACATTCTCGCGCCTTGTGGGTTGGGCGGTGTGCTCAACAGTCACTCGGTGTCGCAACTGCGCTGTTCCGCTGTCGCCGGTTCGGCGAACAATCAACTTTCCCATCTGGATGTGGCGGATCAACTGGAACGGCGCGGAATCCTTTATGCGCCGGATTATGTGATCAATGCCGGCGGGCTTATTTACGTTTCGCTTAAACATCGTGGCGAGGAGTTGCCGACGATTACGGCGCATCTGTCGAAAATCAGTTCGCGACTCACGGAGGTCTTCGCTCACGCGCAGGCGGAAAAACGTTCGCCGGCGCGGGTGGCGGATGAGTTGGCCGAAAAGGTTTTGTATCGCTGAAAGCAAAAGATCGCAGCCTTCGGCAGCTCCTGCACTCGGAATGCAGTAGCTGCCGAAGGCTCGGGCCGCGATCGGACGATCTTTCTGATTACTTCGGCGCTTTCGCTGCTTTGGCGGGCTTCGCCGGCGCCTCGTCAGGTTCTGCCGCTTCAGCTTTTTCGACAGGCTCGGCCGGCGCATTGATCAGCTCCGACAGCGCATCGGGCTGGCTCTTGAATGCCCGGGCGAACACATCACGATTCTTCGCCATGTAGATCCCGGCTTCTTCCACTTGCTGTTCGGTCAGGGACGGAACGGCTTTTTGCAGCACATCGGCCAGATATTCGGCCAGTTCGAGCATTTTGTCATGACGATCAGCTTCGGCTTTATCCATGAACAAGCGCTCCAGATCTCGGCTGCTGCGGTATACCACTTCGACGGCCATTCACCACCTCACATGCCTTCACGTTAAGTTGTCTTGACGACCACTGTATCCATATACAGCGAAAAGGATAAGCGAATCCCTGCGCCATGGGTAGTGGCTTTTCAATGTAGACCGGATTTGGCGTTTGTCAGTGAGCCGTGTCGCTGCTGTTCGCGAGCAGGCTCGCTCCCACGGGGAATGTGCAAAGCCGCGAGCCTGCGACCAAACGCCACGGCGCGGGATTTGCGGCGGATCGCCATGATGCGTGGCCCTGAACCTGCATGAAAACCGTTGCAACAAGGCGCGCGCGCAAAACCGTCACGTGCGATACGCATCATCCGCCCGAAACGGGCTAAGGAAACTCATCGTGAAAATAAACTGGGCCGAGAAACTGCGGCGTAACGTGCATCAACTGGCCGAGTCCCTGGGCAACCTGTTCGTCGAAACCTTCCACTATCTGGCGCTGTTCGCCATCGGTGCGGTGACGGCGTGGGCGGCGGTGATGGAGTTCCTCGGCATGCTCGAAGTCGGGCACATCAAGATCGATGACATTCTGTTGCTGTTCATCTATCTGGAACTGGGCGCGATGGTCGGGATTTATTTCAAGACCAACCACATGCCGGTGCGCTTCCTGATCTACGTTGCGATCACTGCACTGACGCGCCTGCTGATCTCCAACGTCTCGCACCACAACCCGCCGGACATGGGCATCATCTACCTGTGCGGCGGCATTCTGCTGCTGGCGTTTGCGATCCTGGTGGTGCGTTACGCTTCGTCGCAATTCCCCTCAGTGAAGATCGAGAACCCGCAGCGCAAGATCGGTACGGGTTCCAGCGAACATCCTGAAGTGGAGAAGGGCGAGCTCTAAAGGCCCGCCGCCTGGCCGGGCTGGCCTTTGACCCGTGGCGGTGGCGGGGTCAGCCCGGCGCCGCTGGTCATGGCTTCGAGAATCGACATGGCGCTGTGACCCTGTTCGATGGCGATGCCGAACTGGATGCTTTGTACCAGCCGTTTCAAACGCTCGGGATCGTTGCGCTGTTCGGCGCTGATCATGCGCTTGGCCACGATGCGGCCGGCGTTGGACAGGGTCAGCATGATGCTGCCGTCCAGGCCCTGAATGCTCAGATTGATCTGATAGTCCGGCGCGAAGGCATCGGTAATGATTTGAAATGGGTTGTCCATGATGCGTCACCGCCTGATTGAACGTGCAGTTGTTGACCGGCCATGATCCGATTTGGTTCGCAACACCAGACCACTGGCATCTCGTTCGCTGAGGTTTGCAATGTCCGTTTGCCTCAAGGGTGATGTAGCAAGGGGCATGCCGGAAAAATTGTCGAACAATAAACACGGCGAAAAAAACGGCGAGCCTCGGGGCTCGCCGTTTTTTGTGGCGCGTTTTCAGGGCAGGAATGAGCCGATGATCGCTGACAGTGCAGTCAGGCCGATCAACACTCCACCCAGTTCACCGCCAGCCCGCCGCGCGAGGTTTCCTTGTATTTGTCGTGCATGTCGGCCCCGGTGTCGCGCATGGTGCGAATCACCCGGTCGAGGGAAATAAAGTGATTGCCGTCGCCGCGCAGGGCCATTTGCGTGGCGTTGATCGCCTTCACCGCCGCGATGGCATTGCGCTCGATGCACGGCACTTGCACCAGACCACCGACCGGATCGCAGGTCAGGCCGAGGTTGTGTTCCAGGCCGATTTCGGCAGCGTTCTCCAGTTGCTCCGGTGTCGCACCAAGGACGTCGGCCAGGCCGGCGGCGGCCATGGCGCAAGCCGAACCGACTTCGCCCTGACAGCCGACCTCGGCACCGGAGATGGAGGCGTTTTTCTTGCACAAAATCCCGACAGCGGCTGCGCCGAGAAAGAACGCGACGACATCATCGTCAGACGCATCCGGATTGAATTTCATGTAGTAGTGCAGAACCGCCGGAATGATCCCGGCGGCGCCATTGGTCGGCGCGGTGACCATGCGCCCGCCGGCTGCGTTTTCTTCGTTGACGGCGAGGGCGAACAGGTTGACCCATTCCATGGCCGACAGGGTCGAGCTGATCACATTCGGTTTGCCGATTTCCAACAGGCTGCGATGCAGTTTCGCCGCGCGACGCGGTACTTTCAGACCGCCGGGCAAGATGCCTTCGTGGCGCAAACCTTGTTCGACGCACTCGCGCATTACTGACCAGATGTGCAACAGGCCCTGACGGATTTCGGTATCGCTGCGCCAGGCGCGCTCGTTGGCCATCATCAGTTCGGACACGCGCAGATTGTGTTGTTTGCACAGGGCGAGCAGTTCGGCGGCGCTGGAAAAATCGTAGGGCAACACCACGTCGCTGATTGGCGCCACACCAGACTCGGCTTCAGCCGCTTCGACGATGAAACCGCCGCCCACCGAGTAATAGGTTTGCGTGAACAGCTCGGCGCTTGCGCCAAAGGCGCTCAGCGACATCGCATTGGGGTGGTAGGGCAGGCTCTCGTCGAGCAGCAGCAGATCGCTCTGCCAGTCAAAAGCAATTGAACGTTGACCGGCGAGGGACAGTTGCCCGGTTTCGCGCAGTTGCTGGATGCGTGGATCGATGGTCGAAGGATCGATGCTGTCCGGCCACTCGCCCATCAGGCCCATGACCGTTGCGCGGTCAGTGGCGTGGCCGACGCCGGTGGCCGAGAGCGAACCGTACAGGCGGATCTGCACGCGTCGCACATCAGTGAGCAGATGCTGATCGACCAGAGCCTGGGCAAAGGTCGCCGCTGCACGCATCGGACCGACGGTATGGGAGCTGGACGGGCCGATGCCCACTTTGAATAGATCGAAAACACTGATAGCCATGCTAAACCCTTACAAGCAATGGAGTAGGAATCGCTGCCATTTTTTGTCGGACAAGCGCAATGTCGGCGATACTGCCTGCCTCGGTTCGAGGTGACCAACGAAACCTCCTAAGACAGCCTTTAGCAGGACTAAACAATGAGTCGTCAATTGCATGCCCAGACCTATGTCTGGCTGCAGGTGTTTGCCTGTGCCGCGCGGCACCTGTCCTTCACCCGTTGTGCCGAAGAGCTGCACATCACCCCGGGCGCGGTCAGCCAGCAGATTCGTCAATTGGAAGAGCGCCTGGGCTTTCGCCTGTTTCATCGGCGCGCGCGCGGCGTTGAGTTGAGTGCACAGGGGCAGCGGCTGGCGATTACCGTCAATGAAGCCTATGGCAGCATCGATGCGGAATTGCGCCGGCTGGACGCCGGGATGATCAGCGGGACTCTGCGGTTGCGCTCGATCCCGTCGTTTCTTGGCAAGTGGCTGACTCCGCGCCTGCCGCGCTTGCAGCAACGCTTTCCGGATATCCAGTTGCGCCTGGTGGCCGAGGACAGCAGCGTGCCATTGCATGAGGGCGATTTCGATCTGGCCATCGACCTTAACGATGGCAGTTACCCAGGATTGTTATCCACAGCCTTGCTCGACGAGCAGATTTTCCCGGTGTGCGCGCCGAGCCTGCTCCGCGGGCGACCGCCGTTGCACGGGCCGGCGGATCTGGTGCATTTCCCGTTGCTGCACGACATCACCGCCTGGCGTGGCAGTTACGAATACGCGGAATGGGAGTTCTACCTGAACGCGATCGGCTTCGAAGGCGCCGATGTGCGACGCGGCCACACGTTCAACCGCAATCACCTGACCATCGAAGCGGCGATCGCTGGCATGGGCGTAGCGATTGCCCGGCGCACGTTGCTCAACGATGAGCTGGAGCGCGGCACTTTGATCGTGCCGTTCGGCTTGTCGGTACCCAACCATAAACGCTATGTGCTGCTGTATGCACCGGGGGCGTTGAGCCATCCGGGCGTGCGCGCTGTGCACGACTGGCTGGTGGAGGAGGCGGGGATTTTTCGCAGTTTGCACCCGCTGAACGAGCAGCAGATGTGAGCAGATTTTTCTGCGGAGCGGGTCGACCCAATTCCCGACATTAACAGCGCCTCGCTCGGTTGTCCGGCTTTTTTTGCGAATGAATATTTTTCTTTTTTCAGGGGTTGAAATGTTCGCCGCTCGGGCCGATTGTTGTAACCAGGAGGTCAGGAAATTCACTTCAAGGCCTCCAGCGAGCTAGCTGAAATAAGGGATGAACTATGCAAATCCAAGTCAACAGCGATAACCATATTCAAAGCAGTAAGCGACTGGAGGAGTGGGTACGTACAACTATTGAGAGCACGCTCGACCGTTATGAAGAAGACCTGACCCGTGTCGAAGTCCACCTGAGCGACGAGAACGGCGAGAAACCAGGTCCCCATGACTTGCGCTGCCAACTGGAAGCGCGGCCAAAAGGCCACCAACCGATTTCCGTGACCCATAAAGCCGATTCGCTGGAACAGGCGATCGACGGTGCCGCCGAGAAACTGGAGCACAAACTGGATCATCTGTTCGGCAAACTGCGAGGTAAACCACGCGCCGCTGTAGTGCCATTTACCGGCAAGGCCAACGACAAGCTGTTGGCGGAAGAATTTGACGAGAATGAACAGGCAGCGATCAACAGTTGATGCGCTGATTTCAGAAGTCACACAAGGAGAACGGGCCTGCTGATGCAGGCCCGTTTTTTTGTTTGTGGTGTTGGTGATTGCTCGCAGGGTTTAAGACCGTAGCCCCTCACCCCAGCCCTCTCCCGAGGGAGAGGGAGTCGATCCGGTTGTTTT
>NZ_JH635998.1:1084950-1090302 GCF_000257605.1 Pseudomonas sp. R62 | reverse complement strand
AGAGGGTTAGGGTGAGGGGCTTTTGATCTTCAATGGGCTGCGGTCAGAACGCCACCGAAGTCTGCACATAAACCGTCCGCGGCTCACCCACGTACTTGCCCTTGTTGTTGTCATCGAACGAGCGTGTGAAGTACTGCGTGTTGAAGATGTTCTTCACGCCCACCGCCACATTCAAATCCGACAGTTGCGGTCCGAAGTCATACCCGGCGCGGCTGCTGAACAGCATGTAGCCGGGGATCTTGCCGGTGCTGCCATCGGCGCTTTCTTTCGAAGTGTTGGCGTTGTCGGCGAACTGGTCGCTCTGGAAGCTGCTGTCCAGATTCAGCTTCCATGGCCCTTCGGTATAACCGACGCCAATCGTGCCTTTGTGCTTGGAGGAAAACGGCACGCGGTTGCCTTTGTTCGGCCCATCCTCGCGGATGGTGGCGTCGACATAGGCATAACTGGCGTAGACATCGAAACCGGCCAGCGCCGGGCTCAAGTCATCCAGCGCGTAATTGACGCTGGTCTCGATGCCCTGATGGCGGGTTTCGCCGCGAGCGATCACCGAGTCGTTGGTCTGGTTGCTTTCGTACTGGTTGTCGAAGTTGATCAGGAATGCGCCGATCTCCGCGCGCAGGGCACCGTTGTCATAGCGCGTGCCGAGTTCCCAGGTGCGCGCCTTTTCCGGTTTCACCTCGCCGCTGCTCACGCGATTGGGCATCTGGCTGTATTGCACGCTGCCGAACGAGCCTTCGGTGTTGGCATACAGGTTCCAGCTGTCGGTGAGGTGATAAAGCACGTTCAGCGCCGGCAGCGCGGTGTTGTAGTCGCCCTTGTATTTGACGTTGGTCAGGTTGTTGGTCTGTTGCGACTCGATCATCTCGTAGCGCACGCCCGGGGTGATGGTCCATTTGCCGATGTCGATGCGGTCATCGACGAAGAACGCGTTGGCCTCGGTACCACCGCGAGTGTCGCGGTCGTTGCGGCTGCTGGTGGTTGGGTATTCGTTGGCGCTGATCGGCGTGCGATAACGCAGTTCGTGGCCGGCCTCGTTGATGTAGCGATAGCCGACGCCGACTTCGTGACTGCTCGGACCGAGGTCGAAGCCTTGGGCGAAACGGGTTTCCAGGCCACGTACCCAGTACTCGCGCGGCGACAGCGAAAGGAATGTGCCCTGATCCAGATAACCGCTGCGCAGGGTTTTGGTGAAGAAGGTGTTGGCGGTGAATTCGCGGCGATCTTCCTGATAGCGATAGCCGAAGTTGAACATCGTGCGGCGCCCCCAGAACTGATCTTTCGGCCGCGTCGATTGATACGGATCGGCATCGTAATCGGCGACGTTGAGACCACCGGGCATGTCGGCCTTGCCTTCGTAATACTGGGCCATGGCGTTGAAGCTGTTGGCTTCGTCGAGCTGATATTTGCCCTTGAGGATCAGGTCGTCGATCTCGGTGTCGCTGTGTTCGCGCCAGTCACCGCCACGGGTGCCGGAGTACAACAGCGCACCACCGAGGCCGTTGGCGTTGGTGCCGCCGGCCAGCAGATTGGCGCTGGTCTTGAAACCGTCGTGGCTCGACGATGGGCTGGTTTCAGTCTGGAAACCACCCTTGACCGTTGGCTCGTCCGGAATCGCCCGGGTCACGAAGTTGACCACGCCGCCGACGTTCTGCGGGCCGTAACGTACCGCACCGCCGCCACGCACCACGTCCACCGCATCCATGTTGCCCATGCTGATCGGCGCGAACGACAACTGCGGCTGACCATACGGCGCGAACGGTACCGGGATGCCGTCCATCAATACTGTCGAGCGCGCGGCCAGGCGTGGATTCAAGCCACGAATGCCAAAGTTCAGCGCCATGTCGTGGCTGCCGGTGCCGTTGTTCTCCGGCGCATTCACACCGGGGATGCGGTTGAGCACATCGCGGGCCTGGGTCGCGCCCTGGCGTTCGAATTCGTCGCGGCGGATCACATCACGTGCCCCGGGGTGTTCGAAGACATTGATCTGCGCCGCATCGCCGAGCCAGTCGCCGACTACGGTCGAGGTGCCCAGCTCCAGCGCCGCGTCAGCCAGCGGTTGCAGGCTGAAGGCATTGTCGCCTTCGGCGCGGGCTTGCAGGCCTGTGCCTTCGAGCAGGGCATCGAGGCCTTGTTGCGTCGTGTAATTGCCCTCCAGACCCCGGCTCTGCACACCGCTGGTGACTTGCGAGCCAAAGGAAATCAGCACGCCGGCTTCACGGCCAAACTGGTTCAGCGCGGTTTCCAGCGACGTCGGGGCGATGTGATAAACCTTGGTCTCGGCGCCCAGCGCAGCGGGCAGGGCGGTGAAACTCAGGCTGGCGCCGAGCAGAAGATTGCGCAGGCTTCGGGCCAGTGGGGTAAGGCGGGTGGGCTGCATGTGGATGATCCTGAGAAGGTGGAATCAAGGGGCTTTCCTTCTCTGTCACGCCAGATCTGAAAAACGGCTCATGGTTTTGGCGTTTTTTTACACCCGCGCTTCGACGCTCACCCAATAACGGGTAAAGCGCTTCACTCTGACCGGCAGACTGATCTGCAACAGGTCAAGAATCCGCTCACTGTCATCAAGTGGATACGTCCCGGAAATCAGCAGATCGGCGACCTGGCTGTCGCACCGCAGCTGCCCGCGCCGGTAGCGGCCAAGCTCTTCGAGGAAATCACCGAGGCGCATATGAGCGGCGACCAGCATGCCGTCAGTCCACGCACCACTGTTGGCGTCCAGTGGTTTGGCCGCGCTGACGGAGCTGGCAGTAAAACTCAACTGCCGCGCGACCGGCAGCAGCAGGGGCGCGCGCTGGCTGGCGTTGAGTTCGACTCGTCCTTCGAACAGGGCGATCTGCGTGCGATCAACAAACTGCCGCACATTGAGGCGCGCACCTTGGCTTTTCAGCACGCCGTGTGCCGTGCGTATCTCGAACGGATTTGCAGCGCTCAACAGCATTTCGCCCTCGAGCAGACGAATCAACCGCTGCGCACCATCAACATCAACCGAGCTGGCGGTATTGAGCTGTAACGAATCGGCACCGCCCAAGCCGATCTTGCGCCGCTGGCCCACCGGCGTGCGGTAATCGGCGAGCAGCGACGGCAACGGCGTGTGCTCGCGCATGCCCCAGGTCGCCGCTGAGCCGGCACCGAGAATCAGCAACATTTTCAGCGCCTGACGGCGGCTGCCGGACTTCGGTCCGTTCAACGCGGCGTGGGCCAACGGCGACGAAACGCCGCGCAAACGCTGATTGACTCGTTGCATGTGTTCCCACGCCCGGCGGTGTTCGCTGTGTGCATCCAGCCATTGTTGCCAGGCCTGTTGCTGGCGCGGGGTCAGCGTGCCCTGCTGCATTTCCAGCAGCCAGTGCACCGCCTGTTCGGCGACTTGCGCGGAGAAATCCGGCACCCGATTCACAGGGCGAAATAGCAGCGCATGGCCGCTTTGTTCAAATGGCGTTTGACCGTGGCCACAGAAATACCCAGTTCTGCGGCGATCTGTGGATAAGTCAGACCATCGACCTGAGCGAGCAGGAAAGCGCGTTTGATCTGGCGCGGCAATCCGTCGAGCATTTCATCGAGTTCGACCAGTGTCTGCAGGATGATCGCTTTGTGCTCTTCCGACGGCGCGACCATCTCCGGCATCTGCGCCAGTGTCTCGAGGTAGGCGCGTTCCACATCCTGGCGTCGGTAGTGATTGAACAGCACGCGCTTGGCCAGCGTGGTGAGAAAGGCGCGCGGTTCGATGATCAGCGGTGGCTCGCGAGCGGTCAGCACCTTGATGAACGTGTCCTGAGCCAGATCCGCCGCGCTGTCCGGGCAGCCGAGCTTGCGCCGCAACCAGCCGGTGAGCCAGCTGTGATGAGCGTGGTAGAGCGATTCGACGGGATGGGCGGGCGGCAACGAAATGACTCCGGACGCAAAACTTGCGTAGAGAACGTGCATTAGAGAACAAGAACGGTTCGCATTGTAGAGGCTGGCGACAGTGTCCGGCAATCAGATGCTTTTGCGTATGAGAATATTTATCATTAATATTGCTCTCCTGTAGATTCGGCTTGTCGGCCGAACGTTTCCGTTTCAGGGTCGAAACATGAAAGGCAAACTCGCCACCCTTCCCATGTCCTATCGTCTGGCCGTCACTTCGCGAGTGCTGGCGGCGATTTTCGGCGGCTATCTTGTGGCGGCGCTGGCCAGTGTCACCCTGACGTTGTGGCTGCCGCTGAACCGCGCCGAAGCGGTGGTCGCTGGCATGACCGTGTCCTTTCTGGTCTATCTGGTCGCAGTGCTCTGGTGCTTTGCCTGCCGCAGCGCGTGGTCGGCGTGGGTCGGCCTGTTGGTGCCGAGCGTGATCCTCGCCACCGTTTCCGGTGCCGCGCGCGGTCTGGGGCTGGCATGAAGGAAGGGTTCCGGCAGGCGATGGCCTGGCTGCACACCTGGGCCGGGCTGGTGTTCGGCTGGTTGCTGTTCGCGATTTTTTTCACCGGCACGCTCGCTTATTTCAAAGATGAAATCAGCCACTGGATGCAGCCGGAAATCGCTGCACATTCGCTTGATAGCGAAGCGAGCCTGGCGCTGGCGCAAGATTATCTGCAACAACACGCCGCCGGCGCCTCGCGCTGGCTGATCGATTTGCCCGATGCCCGCGACCCCGGCCTGACGGTGCGCTGGCAACAGGCGCCGGGCAACCCCGGCGAGCGCGGCCGCTTCGAATCCAGAACCCTAGACGCCCAGAGCGGCGCCGAGGTACAGGGCCGCGAAAGCATGGGCGGCGAGTTCTTTTACCGCTTTCACTTCCAGTTGCAGATGCCTTACCCGTGGGGGCGCTGGCTGGCGACCCTCGCCGCGATGGTGATGTTCGTTGCGTTGATCAGCGGCATCATCACCCACAAGAAAATCTTCAAGGACTTCTTCACCTTCCGCCCGCGCAAGGGCCAGCGTTCCTGGCTCGACGGGCATAACGCCGTGGGTGTGCTGGTGCTGCCGTTTCACTTGATGATCACTTACAGCAGCCTGGTGATTTTCATGTCGATGGTCATGCCGGCCAGCATCGTCGCCTCTTACGGCAGCGACGTGCGCAAGTTCTACGACGAAGTCTTTCCCGCCTCGAAGACGCCCGAGCGCGCCGATGTCGCCGCACCGCTGACCGCCATGGCGCCGCTACTGGCCAAGGCCAGCGAGCAGTGGTCGGGCGGCCACACCGCGCGCCTGTCGGTGAGCAACCCGGGCGATGCCAGCGCCACGGTGGTGCTGTCCCGCGCGGGCGATCGGGTGGTGCATGATTTCGGCCGGGCGGTGACCTTCAACGGCGTCACCGGGCAGCTTCTGAGCAGCACCCCCGATCAACCCATGGCGATGGCGGTGGGTGGCGCGTTT
>NZ_JH635998.1:1078111-1084028 GCF_000257605.1 Pseudomonas sp. R62 | reverse complement strand
CGATGGCGGTGGGTGGCGCGTTTTACGGGTTGCACATGGGCCATTTCGCCGGGCCGCTGTTGCGCTGGCTGTATTTCATTTGCGGACTGGCCGGCACGGCGATGATTGGCACCGGGCTGGTGATCTGGCTCGGCAAGCGGCAGCTCAAACACGTGAAAAGCGCGGCGCTGCCGTTCGAATTGCGCCTGGTTGAGGTGCTGAATATCGCCAGCATGGCCGGCCTGGTATCGGCGGTGGCGGTGTTCTTTTTGGCCAATCGACTGCTGCCGGTGAGTCTGGCGGGGCGGGCCGATTGGGAAGTGAATGCGTTTTTCATGGCTTGGGGGTTGAGCGTGGTGCATGCGGTGTTGCGTCCGGGGCGCAAGGCCTGGATCGAACAGCTGACGCTCGGCGCTGCGCTGTTTATCGCGGTGCCGCTGATCAATGCGCTGACCACGCCGTGGAATCTTGGCGCCAGCCTGATGCAGCGCGACTGGGCACTGGCCGGATTTGATCTGACGTGTCTGGCGATGGGGCTTTTTCTCGGCTGGGCTGCGCGCAAGATGCAGCGTTCGGGCGACTCCGTCAGCGTTCGCAAAGCAAGTCCTTCGCCTCGCTCGATCACAGTCGAACAGGGGGCTAACTGATGCTGCTGGCCCTGTTGCTCAGCTATGCCGGCTTCACCGCGTTGTGCCTGTCGATGCCACGTCATCACGCCGAATTGCTCGGCGCCAAACCGTCGACGCGCCGCCGTCAGGGTCTGGCGTTGGCGGGATGGCTGTTGCTGGCGCTTTCGCTGTGGGCAGCGGTCGCGGCCAGTGGCTGGAGTTTCGGTCTGGTCGACTGGTTCGCGGTGCTGATGCTCAGCGCTTTGGCATTGGTGCTGTTGCTGCCGTATCGCCCGCGTCTGGCCATGGCACTGGCCGGGTTGAGCCTGCTGGCCAGCCCGGTCGCCGCCTGGGCGCAGTGCTGAAGTGCTGATCGGTCTGCCACCGGAATCGCGTGACGATGAAGCGCGTGGCGCGCGTGCGCATTTTCTTCAGGTGTTTCTGTCCCAGCGTGCGCAAATGGAGGCGCTGGTGAACCGGCGCGTCGGTTGTCGGGCGACGGCGGCGGACTTGGTCCAGGATCTGTTTTTGCGCTTCTGGCGGCGGCCGCTGGTGCAGGTCGAAGAGCTCAGCACTTATCTGCTGCGCTGCGCCGGCAACATCGCCATCGATCATTTGCGCAGTGAAGGCACGCGCACGCGGGTCAACGAAGGCTGGCAGCCGGACGAACCCGACAGCCATGGCAGCGAACCCCAGGCTGCGCTGGAGGCCGGCAATGATCTGCGTCACGTCGAAGCCGCGTTGCGCGCCTTGCCCGAGCGTACCCGGCAGATCTTTCTGCTCAATCGCATTCACGGGCGCAAGTACGCCGAGATCGCCAAGGCCATGGGCCTGTCCCAAAGTGCCGTGGAAAAACATATGATGCGCGCCCTCGAGGCCTGCAAGGCCAGCCTGCGCGACCCCGCGCCACGCCTGCCAGGGAAAGCACCGTGAAGCCATCTGATCCGATCACACCGACGCCGGCCCAGGAGCAGGCCGCGCTGGCCTGGCTGAGCCTGTTGCACGACCGCCCGAGCACTGGCGATCAACTCACCTTCAGCCAATGGCTGCGCGCCGATCCCGCCCATGCCCAAGCGTATGCGCAGGCGCAGGTGATCTGGGAACTCAGCGAAAGCCCCGCGCGCACGCTGGCCGATGAAGATGCGCCCGCGCTGCAAGGTTATCTGCAGGCGATGGACGCCCCGCGTCGCTTGCCGATTTTGCGTTGGTCGGGAGCGCTGGCGCTGGCGGCGTGTCTGCTGTTGATGATCAGCCTCGGCACGGGGTGGCAGGCGCAGCGCTGGCTCGACGATCTGCGCGCCGATCATGTCTCCGCGCCTGGCGAAATTCGCACGGTGATCTTGGCCGATCAATCGCAAGTGACGCTGGATGCCGATAGCGCGATTGCTGTGGATTTCAGTCATGGTCAGCGCCGCGTGAAATTGATCAGAGGCGCTGCTTTCTTCAGCGTCACTCACACCGGCGATCCGTTTGTGGTGGCGGCGGAGCAGGGCGAGGCGCGGGTGCTGGGCACGCAGTTCGAAGTGCGCCGGCAACTCCACGGCGCGCAAGTGACGGTATTGTCCGGACGTGTCGCGGTGACGGCGGACGAGCACGGTCAACAACAGATTCTCACTGCTGGTCAGCAAGTTGCTTATGCCGACGGCACTGCGGAAAAACTGCATGCCGTGGACAGTGAAGCGCAACTGGCCTGGCGTCAGGGTTGGCTGACTTACTACAAGACCACGCTGGCCGAAGTCGTCGAGGATCTGCGCCGCTATTACCCGGGGCGGATTGTGCTGCTCAACGATGAGCTGGCGGCGCGCAAGGTCAGCGGCAGCTTTCCGAGCAAGGACCCGCAGGCGGTGCTCAATTCGTTGCAGGGGGTGTTGGGGTTTGAGCAGCATCGGGTGTTGGGGCAGCTGATTATTCTGCGCTGAGGCTGCGATCTTTTGATCTTCAAAATTATTTTCGATTTATGGTGAGGTAACCCCGAGCCCCATCCGTGTAGTGACTGAAACTGCGAGCCATTCGCATCCGTTGCGGTTCTACACAGGTCATTGAGCAATGAAGTCCAGGGCAAAATCCGGTTCGGTCAAACAGTGGTTGGGCATGTCGGCGCTGAGTTTTTCCGCGTTGGCATTGCTGCCGATGAGTATCGCGTTGGCGGCAGAAGCGGTAGGTAGTCAGGCGCAACAGCAATTCAATTTTGCCCTCGCCGCCAAACCGTTGCCGCAGGCCCTGAGCGATTTCAGCCGCGTGACCGGGCAGAGCGTGGTCTACACCGACGAAGCGCCGTACGGCCTCAATGCTCCGGCAGTCAACGGCCAGATGAGCGCCGAACAGGCCCTGCAACGCCTGCTCGGCAACTCCGGCTTGAGCTTTCGCCGCACCGACAGTCATACCCTGGCGCTGGAGCCGATGCCGACCGCAGGCGCGCTCAATCTCGGCGCCACCACCATCACGTCCACGCGCGACGAATCGATGAGTTATCAGCCACCGGAAACCAGTTCGGTGATGCGCTCATCGGCGTCGCTGCAAGAAATCCCACAGACGGTCAATGTCATCCCGGCGCAGGTCATTCGCGATCAGGCGCCGCGCAATCTCGACGACGCGCTGGCCAATGTCAGCGGCATCACCCAGGGCAACACCTTGGGCAGTACCCAGGACTCGGTGATGACTCGCGGCTTCGGCGACAACCGCAACGGCTCGATCATGCGCGACGGCATGCCGCTGGTGCAGGGCCGTGGCATGAACGCCACCGTGGATCGCGTCGAAGTGCTCAAGGGCCCGGCCTCGTTGCTCTACGGGATTCAGGATCCGGGTGGTGTGGTCAACCTGGTCAGCAAGAAGCCGGAACTGACCCAGTACAACGCCGTGACCGTACGCGGTTCGACCTACGGTGACGGCAAGAACGGCAGCGGCGGCGCCTTCGACAGCACCGGGGCGCTGGGCGATTCCGGCTTCGCCTATCGCATGGTCGTCGATCATGAAGACGAAGATTACTGGCGCAACTTTGGCACCCATCGCGAGACGCTGATCGCACCATCGCTGGCCTGGTACGGCGAGCGCACCAAGCTGTTGTTCGCCTACGAGCACCGCGAGTTTCTCACCCCCTTCGACCGTGGCACCTTGATCGATCCGCGCACCAATCATCCGCTGGATATCTCGCGCAAGCAGCGTCTCGATGAGCCGTTCAACGACATGGAAGGGCGCTCGGACCTCTACCATTTCGAAGCCGACCATGAACTCAACGACGACTGGAAAGCCCACTTCGGCTACAGCTGGAACCGTGAAACCTACGACGCCAGCCAAGTGCGCGTGACGGCGATCGACACCAACAAAGGCACACTGACGCGCAGCATGGACGGCACCCAGAATGCGATCAGCACCGATCGTTTCACCACCGCCAGCCTCGAAGGCAAAGTGAATGTGCTGGGCATGCAACATGATCTGGTGTTCGGCGTTGATGATGAATACCGCAAGATCTACCGCGAAGATCTGATCCGGCAGAAAAGCCTGACCACCTTCAGCTATCTCAACCCGGTCTATGGTCGCGAAGTGATGGGCACTACGGTGAGTGCGCCCGACAGCGCGCAGACCGACAAACTGCGCAGCGATTCGCTGTTCCTGCAGGATTCGATTCACCTCAACGAGCAGTGGATTCTGGTCGCCGGCGGCCGTTTTCAGGAGTACGACCAGTACGCCGGCAAAGGCGTGCCGTTCAAGGCCAATACCGACAGCAATGGCCAGAAGTGGGTACCGCGCGCCGGTCTTGTGTATCGCTACACCGACGCCTTGTCGTTCTACGGCAGCTACACTGAATCGTTCAAACCCAACTCGACCATCGCCCCGCTGAGCGGCAGCAGCACCGTGCTCGACGGCAGCATCGCGCCAGAGGAAGCCAAGTCGTGGGAGCTGGGTGCGCGGCTGGATATGCCCGGCAGCATCACCGGCAATATCGCGTTGTTCGACATCAAGAAACGCAACGTACTGGTGGCCAATTCCGAAGGCCCGACAACGATTTACAGTGCGGCAGGCGAGGTGCGTTCACGCGGGTTGGAAGTTGACCTGAGCGGGCAGCTCAGCGAGCACTGGAACCTGATCGGCAGCTACGCCTACACCGATGCCGAAGTCACCGAAGACCCGGAATACAAAGGCAAGCGCCTGCAAAACGTAGCGAAGAATTCCGGCTCGCTGTCGGCGGTGTATGACTTCGGCAATGTGTTTGGCGGCGATCAACTGCGTGTCGGGGCAGGGGCGCGGTACGTCGGCGAACGCGCAGGCAATGCGGTGAATGATTTCGATCTGCCGAGCTACACCGTGGCGGATGCGTTTGCCACTTACGACACCATGGTTGAAGGGCAGAAGGTCAAGTTTCAGTTGAACGTGAAGAACCTGTTTGATCGCACTTATTACACCTCTTCGGCGAGCCGCTTCTTTGTGTCGATGGGGGATTCGCGGCAGGTTTCGCTTTCCAGCACTCTGGAGTTTTGAGGCAAGATCAAAAGCCCCTCACCCTAGCCCTCTCCCGGAGGGAGAGGGGACTGACCGTGGGATATTCGAGAGATACACCGACCTGAAAGTAATGCTTGGAATCCATAATCGATGCGATTTTTCAGGTCGATGTACACCGCAAGACACCTCGGTCGGCCCCCTCTCCCTCTCCCGGAGGGAGAGGGGACTGACCGTGGGATATTCCAGAGGTACACCGACTTGAACGTGTTGCTTTGAATCTATAATCGATTCGGTGTTTCAGGTCGACGTACAGTGCGAGACACCTCGGTCGGCCCCCTCTCCCTCTGGGAGAGGGCTGGGGTGAGGGGAAGAGGGCTCAACGCAAAAAAGCCTGCCGATACTCGCCCGGCGTCCCACCCAAAACCTGCCTGAACCGATTAGTAAAATGACTCGCACTGGCAAACCCGCACGCCAGCGCGATCTCGCCCAGCGGCAACGCCGTGCCGCGCAACAATTCCCGCGCCCGGCTCAAGCGCCGCGCCAGCACATATTGATGTGGCGGCAGGCCGAAGCTCAGGCGAAACATCCGCGCAAAGTGATATTCCGACAGCGCACACAGCCCGGCCAGTTGCCCGAGGCTGATGGCTTCGCTCAACTGATTGTCGATGAACTCCACCAGTTGTCGGCGCTGGTGCGGCGCCAGCCCGCCCTTGAGGCGCAGGCCCTGACGCGCACCGACCTGGCTGAGCAAGGTGTGGCTGATCAGTTCATGGGCGAGGCTGCTGGTCAGCAAGCGCTCGGCCGGCTCTTGCCAGTTCAGATTCAGCAATTGCCGGAAGCGCTGCGCCTGCTGCGGATCTTCGAGAAAGGTCTGCTCGCGCAACTGCATCTCG
>NZ_JH635998.1:1074469-1077600 GCF_000257605.1 Pseudomonas sp. R62 | reverse complement strand
AATTGTTCGGCGCTGAAATACAGGTGCGCCAGACGGATATCGCCATTGATCACCCAGCCCGATTCATGATCGGCCGGCAGGATGCACAGCTTGTCCGGCCCGCCCTTGCGGCCCGGCTGGCCACGACGGAATGTGCCGGTGCCGCCGGCGACGTAGCACGACAGCGTGTGATGACTTGGCGCTTCGTATTCCTGGGCATCGTGGTGGTTGGTCCACAAGGCCGCAGACATGCCGTCACCGAGCTCGGCGCTGTGCACAAGGCGTGCATTCGGCGAGCGGTTGAGGGCTTGAAAGACTTGCAGGGTATCGATAGCGGCCATGTTCGGTTCTCTCCAACGCCTTGCATCCTACTCCGTAGACGCCGCCCTGCCAGCCTGCCGCCAGACAAAAGCGCAAGATTGTGCAAGCGTCGAAGGCTGCCCGAGGCAGACACTCAAGGCCTGTTTAAGGAGTGTGTGCCATGAACCTGTCGTTGTACCTGCTGACCGTGCTGATCTGGGGCACCACCTGGATTGCCTTGAAATGGCAATTGGGCGTGGTCGAAATCCCGGTGTCGATTGTCTATCGCTTCGGCCTCGCCGCGTTCGTGTTGTTTGCGTTGTTGCTGCTCAGCCGACGCCTGCAACCGATGAACCGCCGAGGCCACTTGATCTGTGTGGCCCAAGGACTCTGTCTGTTCTGTGTGAACTTCATGTGCTTTCTGACGGCCAGCCAGTGGATACCCAGCGGTCTGGTGGCGGTGGTGTTTTCTACGGCAACGTTGTGGAACGCGCTGAATGCGCGGGTGTTCTTCGGCCAGCGCATTGCGCGCAATGTGTTGCTGGGCGGTGCGTTGGGGCTGTCAGGTCTGGGGCTGTTGTTCTGGCCGGAACTGGCCGGGCATCAGGCCAGCCCGCAAACCCTGCTCGGCCTTGGATTGGCGTTATGCGGCACCTTGTGTTTTTCCGCCGGCAATATGCTCTCGAGTCTGCAACAGAAAGCGGGATTGCGACCGCTGACCACCAACGCCTGGGGCATGGCGTACGGCGCGGCGATGCTGACGGTGTGGTGTCTGATCAAGGGCATACCCTTCGACATGGATTGGTCGCCGCGTTACGTCGGGGCACTGTTGTATCTGGTGATTCCCGGCTCGGTGATTGGCTTCACTGCGTACCTGACGCTGGTCGGGCGCATGGGCCCGGAGCGAGCGGCTTATTGCACGGTGCTGTTTCCGGTGGTTGCGTTGAATGTGTCGGCGTTTGCCGAAGGTTATCAATGGACCGCACCGGCGCTGGTCGGGCTGGTGTTGGTGATGCTGGGCAACGTGCTGGTGTTTCGTAAACCGAAAGTGCTGTTGTCTGCGGGTCAAGGGAAGTTGGCTTGATAAAGCGAGCGCTGGGTTTCAGCGCTCAACTTTCAAAGTGATGTAGATCATCACCGGAAAGATGAAGTCGACAATATGCCTCGCCCAGTCCTTGGCATTCCATGATAGCGAAGTGTCCATATCGAACCACTCGACACCTACAGTTTGTAGACAAACGTAATAAATGAAAATGGCGACCAATATGCCCATGATCGAAAACTTCTTGGCTTCATGGAATGCCGCTGGCGATGCATCGATGTAGCGATACAACTGGTAAGTACCGATCAGGCAAAGCACGGTATAGGTGACTTCCATGGTGATGATGAACCAGTAGATCCGGTGATGGATCATCGGCGAATCGATCGCGCGGTACATGATGTTTTCACTGGCGTTGGTGGTGTCCATGCTCAGGATATGTGCAACGTAAGTGTAGTTGGACTCATAGTCAGTGAAGTTATGAATCATCACCAGCAAGCCAAAGAAACTTATATAAGCCATCAAGATGACTTTGCTGTAACGAATGAGTTTGTCGGTGGTCAGGGTGTTCACGGGATTGGCTCTCCATGGCAATTAATCAATAAGTTGATAAGTTGCGAGAGCTTATATGGCAGTTACTGGGTCCGGCGTTTTTGTTCGGTTGCAAGTTATGTAAGGTGAAGGCCGGCGCAATGTTGCGCCGGCCTTTTTTTTCAGCCGCGCCAGACTTGCAGGTTGACCAGATCCTGCGGCCGTTCGCCGAGCAGGGCGCTGCGCAGGTTGGCCAGGGCGCGGTTGGCCATGGCTTCGCGGGTCTCGGTGGTGGCCGAGCCGATGTGCGGCAGGGTCACGGCGTTTTTCAACTGGAACAGCGGCGATTCGGCCAGCGGTTCTTTTTCATAGACGTCCAGTCCGGCGCCACGGATGCGGTTGTTTTGCAGGGCTTCGATCAGCGCTGGCTCGTCGACGACCGGGCCGCGCGAGATGTTGACCAGGATCGCACTCGGCTTCATCAGCGCCAGTTCGCGATGGCTGATCAGGTGACGGGTCTTGTCGCTCAGTGGCACTACCAGGCAGACAAAATCGGCTTCGGCCAGCAGCTCATCGAGGCTGCGGAACTGTGCGCCGAGTTCTTGTTCCAGTTCGGTCTTGCGGCTGTTGCCGCTGTAGATGATCGGCATGTTGAAGCCGAAGCGTCCGCGCCGGGCGACGGCGGCGCCAATGTTGCCCATGCCGACGATGCCGAGGGTCTTGCCGTGCACATCAGTGCCGAACAGCGGGGCGCCGACGCTGGCCTGCCATTGCCCGGCCTTGGTCCAGGCGTCGAGTTCGGCGACGCGGCGGGCGCTGCTCATGATCAGGGCGAAAGCGAGGTCGGCGGTGCTTTCGGTGAGCACGTCGGGGGTGTTGGTGAGCATGATCCCGCGTTCGTTGAAGTAGTCGAGGTCGTAGTTGTCGTAGCCGACCGAGACGCTCGAAACCACTTCGAGTTTTGTCGCGGTTTCCAGTTGTGCGCGGCCGAGTTTGCGGCCGACGCCGATGAGGCCGTGGGCGTGGGGCAGGGCTTCGTTGAACTGGGCGTTGATGTCACCGGTCTTGGGGTTGGGGACGATGACGTCGAATTCTTCTTGCAGGCGTTCGATCATGGGCGGGGTGATGCGGCTGAAGGCCAGGACTGTTTTTTTCATTGGGCTTGGGCTCGTCGGGGCTTGATTGCAAGCACGCTAACATTTTCTCGCTCGGGTTGTCTTGGCGGCCTCTGGGCCGACCATGCCTTGGTTTGTCTGGTGTGAATATCCGAAGGTTTCGGTGC
>NZ_JH635998.1:1059645-1073104 GCF_000257605.1 Pseudomonas sp. R62 | reverse complement strand
CTCGCGAAGGCGGTTTATCTGACACCTCGAATGTTGAATGTGCCGAAGCCCTCGCGGTCGGGCTCGCTCCGGGAAGGTCAGCTGCGTGACGGGGGCTGGTGGATTTCGTAGTTATCCAGCACCCGGTTCACCGCCAGTTCCGCCAGCATGATCACCTGCTGGATGGCCAGTATGGTGTGCCGCTGTGGGCTGTCGACGTGGGCGGCGATGTCGCTGCTCATGATGCTCGCCGAGGCGAGGGATTCGCAGGCGTGGGCCAGCAGGCTTTCGTTGTCCTGGTCCGGGGCGACCTGGAACATGGTGCTGGGTTTGTGGCTTTGCTGCGCGGTGGTGGCCGGTTTGAGGTAGTGATCCAGCGCGCGCTCGGCGGCGTCGTGGAGTTTCGTCGAGTCCGGGGATTGGTAGGGTGAGGTGCTTGCGGATTCGGGGGGATTGGGTGTGGGTTTGAACATGGCAAAGATCCTTTTGGATTAATGTAGCTGCCATTTTTCGTTTTCCAGGCGAAAGGGGTGGCAGCTGTACGCGGACTGGAAAAACCGGCAAAGGATCAAACCCGGCAGACCCGAAGGTCTCCCACGTACAGCCGCCATAACTGAATACCGGCGCTGAAAGAGCGCGGCATTATGTCATGCGCTGTGATCCTGCGGGTTTTCCAGACCCGGTTGCTGATTCGTCAGCAACCACCAGATCCTAGCCAGCGCTCTTCCGACGGACAACCTGCAAAACCTGTCGGAAACTTCCTTGAAAACACCGCGATGTAGGAGCTGCCGTAGGCTGCGATCCGTTGATTTTTAAACAGCAAGATCAAAAGATCGCAGCCTCGTTGCACTCGTCAGCTCCTACACGAAGTCAGCGGTGTTTAAAGTCAGGTGGCGACGCGCGCGCCAGCCAGACTCCCGCTCAACTCATACGCGACCAGTTCCGCCTGATGCGCCGCCAATATCTCCGGCAACGATCCGCGCAAATATTCCACCCAGGTTTTGATCTTGGCATCCAGGTACTGCCGCGACGGATAGATCGCGTAGAGGTTGAGTTCCTGCGAGCGGTAGTTGGGCATCACGCGCACCAGGGTGCCGTTGCGCAGGCCTTCGATGGCGGCGTAGACCGGTAGCACGCCGACGCCCATGCCGCTGGTGATGGCGGTTTTCATGGCGTCGGCGGAGTTCACCAGGAATGGCGAGCTGTTGATGGTGACCGTTTCTTGGCCGTCCGGGCCATCGAATGCCCATTTCTCCAGCGGGATCACCGGGCTGACCAGGCGCAGGCAGGCGTGGTTGAGCAGGTCGCTGGGTTTTTGCGCGGCGCCGTTGGCTTTTACGTAGGCCGGCGAGGCGCAGACGATGCTGTAGGTGATGCCCAGGCGTTGCGAGACGAAGCCGGAATCGGGCAGTTCGCTGGCCAGCACGATGGACACGTCGTAGCCCTCGTCGAGCAGGTCCGGCACGCGGTTGGCCAGGGTCAGGTCGAAGGTCACGTCGGGGTGGGTCTTGCGGTAGCGGGCGATGGCGTCGATGACGAAGTGCTGACCGATGCCGGTCATGGTGTGCACTTTCAGTTGGCCGGCGGGGCGTGCGTGGGCGTCGCTGGCTTCCGCTTCGGCTTCTTCGACGTAGGCGAGGATCTGTTCGCAGCGCAGCAGGTAGCGTTTGCCGGCCTCGGTCAGGGCGGTGCGCCGGGTCGTGCGATTGAGCAGGCGGGTTTGCAGGTGGGCTTCCAGGTTGGAGACCGCGCGCGAGACGTTGGCGGTGGTGGTGTCCAGTTGCACAGCGGCGGCGGTGAAGCTGCCCGCTTCGGCAACACAACTGAAGGCGCGCATGTTTTGCAAAGTGTCCATGGGGTGCTCTCAAGGGAGATGGCAAATTGTGACACGAAGTTTCAGGGGCTGAGACCCCCGACCAAGGGATTATCTCGTTAACCGTAACAAAGATTCACAGAAATCCCAGCTTATCGCCGCAGAGGCAGCTCCATAGAATTGCGCCGATCCTGTGCCGGCGCTGCCGAAGGCTGCGGTCTTTTGATTTTGTTTTAAGGGAAGCAAGATCAAAAATCGCAGCCTGCGGCAGCTCCTGCACGGTCCTCGATCTATCCCTCTCTCAGGAATTCGCAGCTGTGCCGCGTCGCATCAACAGAGCGCTTTTGCCGCTCAGTGTTCTGGCTTTAACCCTGGCTCTCGGCGGCTGCATCTCTACCCAAGGCATTGCCCCTCACGGCGAGGCGCTCGCGGCCGATTCACTGGCCACCGACGCCGCCATTGCCGAGGCCGCCAAAGACGCCCACTGGCCCAGCGCCCAATGGTGGCAGGCGTTTGGTGACGCGCAACTTGATCGCTGGATCGACCTCGCCGTGCAAGGCAGCCCGAGCATGGCCATGGCCGCTGCGCGGGTGCGTCAGGCCAAGGCCATGGCCGGTGTTGCCGAAGCGGCCGAGGCGTTGCAGATCAATGGCGAGTCGACCCTCAAGCGCCACAACTGGCCGACCGATCAGTTCTACGGCCCCGGCGAACTGGCCAATACCACCACATGGGACAACAACGCCGCGCTCGGCTTCAGTTACGCCTTCGACCTCTGGGGCCGCGAGCGCAATGCCAGTGAACGCGCGGTGGATCTGGCCCATGTGAGTGTGGCCGAGGCGCGCCTGGCGCAACTGGAACTGCAGAACAACATCGTCCGCGCCTACATCGAGCTGTCGCTGCATTACGCCCAGCGCGAAATCGTTGCCGCAATGCTCAAACAGCAACAGCAGATTCTCGATCTGGCGCAGAAGCGTTTGAGCGGTGGCATCGGCACGCATTTCGAAGTCAGCCAAGCCGAAACGCCGTTGCCGGAAACCCATCGCCAACTCGATGCGCTGGACGAGGAAATTGCCCTGAGCCGCAACCAGATTGCTGCGCTGGCCGGTAAAGGCCCGGGCGCCGCTGCGCAACTGCAACGGCCGACGCTGTCCCTCGCGGCACCGTTGAAGTTGCCCTCGGCATTGCCCGCCGAACTGCTCGGCCAGCGTCCGGACGTGGTCGCCAGTCGCTGGCAAGTGGCGGCGCAGGCGCGCGGCATCGATGTCGCCCACGGCGGTTTCTACCCCAACGTCGATCTGGTCGGCAGCCTCGGCTACATGGCCACGGGCGGCGGCGCGCTGGAGTTTCTGACCGGCAAGAAACTCAACTACAACGTCGGCCCGGCGATCTCGTTGCCGATCTTCGACGGCGGTCGACTGCGTGGCGAATTGGGCGAAGCGGCGGCCGGTTATGACATCGCTGTGGCGCACTACAACCAGACCCTGATCAACGCGCTGAAGAACATTTCCGATCAGTTGATCCGCCGCGAGTCGATGGACAAGCAGCAGGAATTCGCTGCCGAATCCGTGGCCGCAGCGCAGAAGACTTACGACATCGCGATGATCGCCTACCAACGCGGCCTCACCGATTACCTCAACGTACTCAATGCGCAGACATTGCTGTTCAAACAGCAGCAAGTGCAGCAGCAGGTGCAGGCGGCGCGGTTGAGTGCGCATGCCGAGCTGGTGACTGCCTTGGGGGGCGGCCTCGGTGCCGGTGATGACGTGCCGACAGCCGAGCAGACCCAAGCCCCGAAAACCCCGGCGCTGCTGCGGTGAACTCTAAATCTCTACTGGGAATTTCCTCCTTTGGAGTTGACCCCAAACCCTGTGGCGAGGGGATTTATCCCCGTTCGGCGGCGCAGCCGTCGCAAAGCCAGTGCACGCGGTGTGACTGTGGGAATCGGGTCGTAGTTTTTGGGGCCGCTTCGCAGCCCAACGGAGATAAATCCCCTCACCACAGGTTTTGCAGTGACCACAGAAAACTCTTCAGTTCTCGAACATTGAGCAGGATTTAATGACTCCCTTGCCCGCCCCCCTGCGCTGGCTCCACTCCCTGGAATGGCGTCGCGGTTTTTTCGACTGGGCACGCAGCGATGGCGTGACCTGGGTGTATATCTTCAAGGTGTTGCTCGCCGCGTTTCTCACCCTGTGGCTGGCGATGCGGCTGGAACTACCGCAACCGCGTACGGCGATGATCACGGTGTTTATCGTCATGCAGCCGCAGAGCGGTCAGGTGTTCGCCAAGAGTTTCTATCGCTTGCTCGGCACGCTGGCCGGATCGGCGATGATGGTCACGCTGATCGCTTTGTTCGCGCAGAACACGGAGCTGTTTCTCGGCTCGCTGGCGATCTGGGTCGGCATCTGCTCAGCCGGTGCCGCACGTTGCCGCAATTTTCGCGCGTATGGATTTGTGCTCGCCGGTTACACCGCAGCGATGGTCGGTCTGCCGGCGCTGGCGCACCCGGACGGCGCCTTTATGGCGGCGGTGTGGCGGGTGCTGGAGATCTCGCTGGGGATTCTCTGTTCGACGCTGATCAGCGCGGCGATTCTGCCGCAGACCGCCAGTGCGGCGATGCGCAACGCCTTGTATCAGCGCTTCGGCGTGTTCGCGCTGTTCGTCACTGACGGCTTGCGCGGGCGCAGCAAAGCCGAGGCGTTCGAAGCCAGCAACGTGCGCTTCATTGCCGAAGCCGTGGGCCTGGAAGGACTGCGCAGCGTGACCGTGTTCGAAGACCCGCACATGCGCCGGCGCAACGGCCGGCTAAGTCGTTTGAACAGTGAGTTCATGGGCATCACCACGCGCTTCAACGCCTTGCATCAGTTGCTTGAACGCCTGCGCGGCAATGGCGAAGAGCATGTCGTGGCAGCGATCAAACCGGGCTTGCAGGACCTCGCCGAAGTGCTCGACGGCTTCAGCGGTCGCGCGCTGACCAGCCCCGATGCGGCACGTTTGGCGACCGCGTTGGCCACCTACAAGGAAGGTCTGCCGGCACGTGTCCGAACCCTGCGCGGGATCTTTCAGGACACTGCTCCGAGCGAAGCCGAACAACTGGATTTCCACACCGCCTACGAATTGCTCTACCGCTTCGTCGATGACCTGCACAGCTATGCACAGACCCACGCGTCCCTGGCCGAGCACCGCCACGAACGCGAGCGCTGGGACGAGCCCTTCACCCCGCAAACCAACTGGTGGGCCGCAGCCGCGTCGGGAATTCGTGCCTCGTTCATCCTGATTGTGTTGGGCAGTTATTGGGTCGCCACCGCGTGGCCGAGCGGGGCGACCATGACCCTGATCGCCGCCGCCACCGTCGGCCTTTCCGCCGCCACGCCCAACCCCAAACGCATGGCCTTTCAAATGGCCTGCGGCACGTTTCTCGGCGCACTGATCGGCTTCGTCGAGATGTTTTTCATCTTCCCGCTGATCGACGGTTTCCCCTTGCTCTGCGTGATGCTCGCGCCGGTGATCGTGCTCGGTTCGTTCCTCGCCTCACGACCGCAATACGCCGGTGTCGGCCTCGGTTTGTTGATCTTTTTCAGCACCGGTTCAGTGCCGGACAATCTCACGATTTACAACCCCTACACCTTCATCAACGACTACATCGCCATGGTCATGGGCATGCTCGTGTGTGCGGCGGCGGGGGCGATCATTCTGCCGCCGAACAGTCGCTGGCTGTGGCAGCGCCTGGAGCAGGACTTGCGTGGCCAAGTGGTCTACGCGATCAGCGGCAAACTCAAGGGTCTGGCCTCGCGTTTCGAGAGCCGCACCCGCGATCTGCTGCATCAGGCCTATGGCCTCGCGGCAGGGCAACCGAAAGTGCAGAAGAGTCTGCTGCGCTGGATGTTCGTGGTGCTCGAAGTCGGCCACGCGATCATCGAATTGCGCAAGGAACAGGCGATCCTGCCGGTGCACCCGGCGTATGCCGAATCGCAGCCGTGGCGCCAGGCAATCCGCGTGATGGGGCGCGCGTTGGTGCGCCTGTTCTTGCAGCCGAACGCGAGCAATCTCGAACGCGCACTCGTGGCGGTCGATCACGCGATCAGCCGCGTCGCCGCCACCGACGAGCCGTTCGCGCCGCACTTCGATACCTCGGCGTTGCGCCGGGTGAAAAGCTACCTGCACTTCATCCGCACCTCGCTGCTCGACCCGCAATCACCCCTCGCCGAATTCGCTACTGCCAGGCCCGAAGGACTTGCCCATGCCTCGTGAAATCGCCTTCCACGGCGTGTACATGCCGACCATGACCCTGATGTTTTTCATTGCTGCGGGACTGGCCTGGGCAGTTGACCGCTTCCTCTCGGGGTTCGACCTGTACCGTTTTTTCTGGCACCCGGCGCTGCTGCGTCTGAGCCTGTTTACCTGTCTGTTCGGCGCCATGGCGCTGACTGTCTACCGTTGAGAACATCTTGATGAAAAAGTTTTTCAGCCTGCTCGCGACCCTGCTGGTGTTGGCCCTGGCGCTGTGGATCGGCCGCACGTTGTGGGAGCACTACATGAACACGCCGTGGACCCGCGATGGTCGCGTGCGTGCCGACATCATCAACGTCGCCGCCGACGTCACCGGCGAAGTGGTCGAAGTGCCGGTGCGTGACAACCAGTTGGTGAAGAAGGGCGATCTGCTGATGCGCATCGACCCCGAGCACTACCGCATCGCGGTCAAGCAGGCGCAGTCGTTGGTCGCCTCGCGCAAGTCGACCTGGGAAATGCGCAAGGTCAACGCCCACCGCCGCGCCGACCTCGACAATCTGGTGATCTCCAAAGAGAACCGCGACGACGCCAGCAACATCGCTGACGCCGCGCTGGCCGATTACCAACACGCCCAGGCGCAATTGGAAGCCGCCGAACTCAACCTGAAACGCACCGAAGTGCGCGCGGCGGTCGACGGTTACGTGACCAACCTCAATGTGCATCGCGGCGACTACGCGCGCATCGGCGAGGCGAAAATGGCCGTGGTCGACATGAACTCGTTCTGGGTTTACGGATTTTTCGAAGAGACCAAACTGCCGCACGTCAAAGTGGGTGACAAAGCCGATATGCAGTTGATGAGCGGCGAGGTGCTCAAGGGCCATGTCGAAAGCATTTCCCGCGGCATCTACGACCGCGACAACCCGGAAAGCCGCGAGCTGATTGCGGATGTGAACCCGACGTTCAACTGGGTGCGGTTGGCTCAGCGGGTGCCGGTAAGGATTCACATTGATGAGGTGCCGGCGGGCGTGTTGCTGGCGGCGGGGATTACTTGCACGGTCATAGTTGACGGCCTGAACTAACAGTATGTCGCGAGAAAGTCAGGGTTCTCGCGATTTTTACTCCTCGGCTATGTTTTGTTTGTTTGGTTTTTTCTTTTTTGAAGATTTGGTTAATTGTAAGTTGCTGTTGTGCTTCGATTTCTTAACTCATTATTGTGTTAGTGTTTTCCTGTCGCCATGAATATGGCACGACCCATTGATATAAGTTTTTGCCGATTGCATTCAGGCCTCGGCATATATTTGCTTTTAAAAAGGAATGTTAAGTTATGGAACTGATTAGTATCAGAATGGACGATCGCGTCAGTCATATAATCAGCGGTGAACCGGTGACTTTAAGTTTTACAATGTTGACCGATGGTACGCCACCTCCCGTAGGCTCGCGTATGCAGTTTCGGGCTCGCGACGGTGCGGCTTTCCTGCACGCTTCGATGCCTTCCAGCGGTGCGCAGATGAGCTATTCAGAAGATTTGAAGATCAGTACTTTGACCATCACCGAAGATCAATTTGAAGGGTGGAATCCGCGGCGCACGCTGACGTTTACAACACCTGTAAACATGGACTCTTCAAAGATTTCCGAGATATTCGGCATAGTTTATTATCAGCCCAGTTATGAGGAAGGATACTTTCCTGTACTCGTCCAGCCAGATGGAAAGCAGGCGATTTCGACCCGTCAGGTATTCGCTGCAAAATGGCAGGATACTGTGACCGGCGGCTGGATCTACAGTTATGACGTTATGGTTAAAGCCAGTGATCAATCGATTGCCCAATGGAAGTTTTCAAGTGCGGGTTTACCGACGGGAACGAGCATTTATGCCAATCCGTGGCTTGATGTAGTGCATGATGCAAAAGAAGGGATTGTCGAATTGGCTACGCCACCGGGTGACCGGTATGTGTTAATCCCGGGCGAGGAAGTCGCAGTCTCCATCCAGTTGTTATACCCCGCGGCAAAGGGACAATCTCCAGCGTTTGAATCCCTGCCCAATCTGACGGCCGTTCCGCGTTGATGCTCCGCAGTTACTAGGTCGTGATTGTTTGAGCTCGCCGCTGGCGAGCTCAAACTTCTGGATCAGAATTTCAGGTGCAACCCGAAGCGCTTCATCAACGTCGATTCCAGCAAACCCTTCGGCAACACCGCCGCCAACAACGGCAACGCCCGACTGCCGTTGCCGATGCGAACCAGCCGTGGCGGCTTGCTCTGCTGCACCGCTTTCAACAGCTCGGCAGCAAACTCACTGGCCGGGGTGGGTTTGTCCTGCGATGCCTTGGCCCGTGCCCGAATGCCTTCCCGCAATGGAAACCACGGCGACTGCTCGTTGATCAATAGCTCGGCTTCATGTCCGGCATTCTTCGCAAAGCTCGATTCGATGGCGCCGGGCTGGACTTCCATCACACGAATGCCAAACGGTGCCAGTTCCATGCGCAAGGCATCGCTCAATGCGTGCACCGCCGCTTTCGAAGCGCAGTAGGCGCCGGCAAATGGCGTGACCAGCACACCTGACACGCTGCCGATATTCACCACCAGCCCCTTGGCCCGACGCAGCAGCGGAAACAACGCGCGGGTGACGCCGACAATCGAAAACACGTTGGTCTCGAACTGGCGCTGCATCGCCTGCACGCCGCCATCGAGCAGCGGCCCCATCGCGCCGTAACCGGCGTTGTTGATCAACACATCGAGGCCGCCGTGTTGCTGGTTCAGACGCTCGGCGAGTTGCTCAAGCGCGGCGCCATCATTGACGTCCAGCTGAATCGCGGTGAAACCGGCGGCGTTGAGCGCAGCGACGTCTTCAGTCTTGCGCGCACTGGCCCAGACTTCGTAGCCGGCCGCTTTGAACGCGTCGGCGAGGGCGCGGCCGATGCCGCTGGAACAACCGGTAATCAACGCAACGGGCATGGCGCATTCCTTGTGCAAAAAAGTCGGGGGGAGGGGATCAGTCGGCAAAACTACCCTGCAAATGCTCGGCGCGAAACTCCAGGGTTTGCGGGCGATAGCCGGGACGCAGCGGCGGCAAGGGCAAACAATCTTCCCAGGTGGCGCCGGCCTGCAGTTCGCCGGGGCCGCGATAGCGTGGGGCGGTGTATTGATTGTCGGCCAGATTGACCGTATCGCCCGGCGCATACGCGGCGACGCGCCAGCGCAGTTCGGTCAGCGGCACATCGTTACCGTTGTTCATTTTCAATTGCAGCGGACGGTCGGCCGGGCATTGTTCGGGGGCATAGGCAATGCGCAGTTCCAGGCGCGCCAGTTGTTTGATCTCGCGGTTGTCCAGCCACACCACCCACATAGCTACGAAGCCGAGGCCGATGGCAGCGGCCACCGACACCGGCAAGGCCTTGGCCGGATAGCGCAGCAGCAGGATCAGCCAGGTGATGACCAGCAGGATGCCGATGAACATGTCGGATAACCTCGCAGAGACAGAGAGGCATCCTACCTAAGCGTGGGGGAGGTTGGCGATGGGCATCGGGACTTGCAGCGTCTGACCGGCTCTTCGCGAGCAGGCTCGCTTCCACAGATATGCATTTGAATTGTGGGAGCGAGCCTGCTCGCGAAGAGGCCATTGCAGGCGACACAGAATCAGGACAAAAAAAGCCCCCGCCCAGCCCGCTGCGGATAGGGAACGCAACGGGCTGGACGAGGGCTTCTCGTTTTAGTGATCGATTACTGCGCGATGGTCTTCACCGACACGCCGCGTTCGATCGGGGTGGAGCGGCCGTAGATATCTTCGAAACGTTCGATATCGTCTTCACCCAAGTACGAACCCGACTGCACTTCGATGATTTCCAGCGGGATCTTGCCCGGGTTGCGCAGGCGATGCACCGAGGCGATCGGGATGTAGGTCGACTGGTTTTCGGTGAGCAGGAACACGTTCTCGTCGCAGGTCACTTCGGCGGTGCCGCTGACCACGATCCAGTGTTCGGCGCGGTGGTGGTGCATCTGCAGCGACAGGCACGCGCCCGGCTTGACCGAGATGTGCTTGACCTGGAAACGCCCGCCCATGTCCACCGAGTCGTACGAGCCCCACGGACGATAGACTTCGCAGTGGTTCTGGGTTTCGCTGCGGCCCTGGGCATTGAGGGTGTTGACCATCTGCTTGACGCCCTGGACCTTGTCCTTGTGGGCAATCATCATCGCGTCCTTGGTTTCGACCACGACGATGTTCTCCAGACCGATCACCGAGACCAGTTTGCCGTTGCCGTGGATCATGCAATTCTTGCTGTCCTGGATGACCACATCGCCTTTGCTGACGTTGCCGTTGGCGTCTTTCTCGTTGACTTCCCACAGCGACGACCAGCAGCCGACATCGCTCCAGCCGGCGGTCAGCGGCACTACACAGGCGCGCTGGGTTTTTTCCATCACCGAGTAGTCGATGGAGTTGTCCGGGCAGCAAGCGAAGGTGGCTTCGTCGAAGGTGATGGTGTCGGTGTCCTGCTGGCTGCGCTCAAGGGTCAGCAGGCAGGTGTCGTAGATGTCCGGATCGTGCTTTTTCAGTTCTTCGAGGAAGCGGCTGGCGCGGAACAGGAACATGCCGCTGTTCCAGTAGTAACCGCCGGATTCGACGTACTCGGTGGCGCGCTTGACGTCCGGTTTTTCGACGAAGTGCGAGACGCGGCTGACGCCTTCGGGCAGCAGCGAATCGGCGGTGGATTTGATGTAGCCGTAGCCGGTTTCCGGTTTGGTCGCCGGTACGCCGAACAGCACCATCTCGCCGTTCTCGGCTGCGACAGTTGCCAGGGCCAGCGCACGTTGCAGGGCTTTCTGGTCTTCCAGCACGTGGTCGGCCGGCAGCACCAGCATCAGTTCGTCGCGGCCTTCATTGACCAGCATCATCGCGGTCAATGCTACGGCCGGCGACGTGTTGCGGCCGAACGGTTCCATCAGGATGCGCTGGCATTCCAGATTGCGCGCGGCCAGTTGCTCGTTGACGATGAAACGGTGTTCCTTGTTGCAGACCACGATCGGCGTGTCCATGCCTTCGAACACCAGGCGCTCGAGGGTTTGCTGGAACAGCGTGTGTTCGCCGGTCAGGGCGAGGAATTGTTTAGGGAACTGCTTACGCGAAAGAGGCCACAGACGCGAACCGCTACCACCTGACAAGATCACCGGAATCATAATGTTTACTCCATAAAATGCAGTTGAGAGCTGCAAGCTGCAAGTGGTGAGTTAGAAGCACTTCACTTGCAGCTTGAAGCTAGTAGCTGATAGCTCGAGCGATTAGCGAGTCGACACCGGGCGTTTCACCCAGACTGGCGACAGGTTGCTGCCGTTGCCGGTGACGTACAGCACCGCTGCCTCACCGCGCTCCAGGGCGACTGGTTTCACGTCGCCGACTTTCTTGTCGCCTTCGTACAGCGCCAGGCTGACTTTCACCGGGTTGATTTCACGTTCGCCACGGCCCTTGGCTGCCACGTTCGGCACCACTTCGGTCTTGCCATCGGCGGTCTTCAGGGTCAGCGGTTTGTCGCTGAGGTTCTGCACGCGTACCAGGGATTTCTGCTTGTTCTTGAACGGCGGCTCTTCGATCAGTTGTGGCGCGCCGGAAGCGTTGTTGACCAGGGTGTAGTAGTGGTCACCGGCGAGTTTCACCGGCAGGGTCTGGCTGCCGACTTTGGCGCTGTAGTCGCCGCCTGGCATGAAGCTGAAGTCACTGCTGGCCAGTGGCGCGATATCGCTCAGGTTGGTGCTGCCGACAGTCGCGCTGACTTCAGCGTTGCTGGCGTTGTAGACACGCACGAAGGTCGAGCCTTTCGGTGCGGTCGGGCCGTACAGCGCGGCGTCGCCGCCGGCGAAGGCTGGGACGGAAAGTACGCTGAGGCCAGCAACCAGTGCGAAGCTTTTAGCGAGACGACGAGGAGTAGTAGTGAAAGTCATGGTGTACCTCTCTTTCAGTTTTGCGCCCGATCGGGCGTCTCGGATTTAGTGTTGATGGCTACGTTTTGTTGGCGGGCGCCGGCTTGTTTAAGCTCTGCGACCCACTGCGGGTCGGCGTCGCCGATTTCGTTGTTCACAGGCAGATATCGTTCAGGAAACTCCCAGATCAGCACTTGTGGCGGGCTGTTCTTGAAGTCATCGCTTTTCAGGTAGCTGAGCATCGGTAGAATCGGGCCATGGCCGTCTTCGGCGTAGTTGACGACGTCGCTGTGCAGCGCTTGCTTGAGCGCACCGACGAAGTTCCAGTTGGGGTTGGCGCTGTAGCTGGTGCCGATCAGCGCGACCGGTACTTCGCTGTTGGCGAACAGGGCGTCGTCACCGGCAGGCTGCTCGGCGGCAACGGTGTTGCGTTTGAGCAGTGGCTCAGGCGCCGGCATCATGTTTTCGAACAGCGGATCGAGCGGCAGGAACAGACGCAGATCGCCCTTGTGCGTGACCTTCTCTGCTGGCGTGGTAACGAAGCGCTGTGGCTCGCCGCTCAGCGGGAATTTCTCGGCAATGGTTTTCGCCAGCGTGTTGGCGGCGATCTCGGCGCCTTCCGGCGTCCAGTGGGTGTCGGTGCGCAGGAACACTTGCTGACCGTTCTGCTTGGCCTGTTGCAGCGGGCCGAGCAGGTCAGGGGCGAGGATCTTGTCGGCCGCGACACGGGCGTGGAAATCCTGATACAGGTTCTGGTGAATGCTCGAAGGCTTCACTTCATCCAGATGCTCCGGATACAGACGCACCTTGGCCGGGACGATCGCCATCACCAGTTTCACGCCTTTCTCTTTCAGGGTCTGGCGCACGCCTTCGACCAGCGCGTAGTTGCCTTGCAGGTTCTGCTGTTCGTTGACGATCGGGTTGAATTCTTCATCGCTGTACAACCACTGGTCGCGGCCGAGCACGACGCCCGGACGACCTTCGTTGAACAGTTTGAAATCCAGCGCGGCCCAGAGGTTGGTGCCCAGACGCTTGATCGGGAATTCATCGTCGTAGTGGGTTTCCACCGCCTTGGTCCAGCGGCCATTGAGCACCGTCGCGTCGGCGTTGGTGCTGAAGCCGAAGAAGCTGCGAATCGACCACAGACCGAGGACTAACAGAGTCACCAGGAACAGGGCGATGTAGAAGATGCGTAATGAGCGGGTCATGTCAGATCCCTCAGAACTGGAAGTAAAGGAACGGCGAGAAGCTTTGCGCCGAGAGTTTGAGAATCGAGGCGATGAACAGCAGCAGGATCAGCCCGCGCATCACGTAGCGCGACCAATCGGCGGTCCAGTAGGCCGGTTGCACCTGGGCTTCGACGCCGACGGTGTAGCCAGGTTCGTGGATGCTCGCCGGATTTTCCCCAGGCGCTGCCTTGATCATTCCCGGCGTCGCCGTGGCAGGGCCATCGGCCTCGACGTTGACTTCAGGTTTGGTCTTGGCTGGCGGCTGATTGGTGTACAGATCACGCAGGCCGAAGAAGGCCAGGGTCAC
>NZ_JH635998.1:1042526-1059214 GCF_000257605.1 Pseudomonas sp. R62 | reverse complement strand
CGAAGAAGGCCAGGGTCACGTAAGCCACCACCAGGGTTGCCACTTGCAGGCCGGTGAGGCTGGCCTGATTGAGTTCCGACAGCGACCAGTCGCCGAAGCTGAACATTGCACCGTACATGCGCCCGGCAACGTGCAGGTTCTCGGCACGGAAGATCACCCAGCCCATCACTACCAGCAGGAAAGTCAGTGCCCAGCGGATCGGGTTGAGACTGCGCGGCGAAGTGTTCAGACCGAGCATTTTTTCGATCGCCAGCCACATACCGTGCCAGGCGCCCCAGATGATGTAAGTGATGTTCGCGCCGTGCCACAGACCACCGAGCAGCATGGTCAGGAACAGGTTGCGATAGGTCATCAGCGTGCCTTTACGGTTACCGCCGAGGGTGATGTACAGGTAGTCACGCAGCCAGGTCGACAGGCTGATGTGCCAGCGGCGCCAGAACTCGGTGATCGACTGGCTGATGTACGGCTGCTTGAAGTTTTCCATGAAGCGGAAACCCATCATCAAGCCCAGGCCGATGGCCATGTCGCTGTAACCGGAGAAGTCAAAGTACAGCTGCGCGGTGTACGCCAGCGCACCGAGCCAGGCGTCACCCGTGGTCGGGTTCTGCAGGGCGAAGCAATGGTCGGCGACCACGGCGAGGGTGTCGGCGATGAAGACCTTCTTGATGAAACCCTGCATGAACCGCGTGCAGCCCTCGGAGAACTTGTCGAGGGTGTGCGTGCGGTTGTTGAACTGATCGGCGAGGTCGCGAAAACGCAGAACCGGGCCGGCAATCAGGTGCGGGAAGATCGCCACGAATGCTGCGAAGTCGATCAGGTTGCGCGTGGCCGGAGTGTCGCCACGGTACACGTCGATGATGTAGCTGATCGATTCGAAGATGTAGAACGAAATACCGATCGGCAGCAGCACGTGGGTGAGGATGAACGGCTCGAGACCGAACGAAGTCATGATCTCGTTGATGCTGTCGACACCGAAGTTGGCGTACTTGAAGTAGCCCAGAATGCACAGGTCGACGGCCACGCCGAGCAGCAGCCAGCGCTGCGCCGGTTTGGTTCGCACGCCGGCAGCACCGACCTTGAGGCCGATCCAGTAGTTCCACAGCGTGACCGCTGCGAACAGCGCGAGGAAGTCCACCCGCCACCAGGCGTAGAACACGTAGCTGGCGATCAGCAGCAGCAGGTTGCGATAGCGTTGCCCGCTCAGGTAGTACAAGCCGAGAAAGATCGGCAAGAACAGAAACAGGAACACGTTGGATGAAAATACCATCCCGATCTCTCCATGTTTGAATCAACAGTCAAGGGCCGAAGCCCCCCAACCCCCCCGTGATAGTGGAGGGGGTGACACAGTCCTGCGATCGTTCCCACGCTCTGCGTGGGAATGCCTCAATGGACGCTCTGCGTCCGCTTCGGCATGGGACGCGGAGCGTCCCGGGCTGCATTCCCACGCGGAGCGTGGGAACGATCAGCCATCAGTGTTTTCAGGAACCCTTGTTGCCCTTTTCATGCGACGGGTCGTAGACCTTGGTCAGGTCGCCGCCAAGACGGAAGGTCTTGAACGGTTGCATGTCGCGCTTCTTCTCGATCACATCCGGCGCACAGGTGTAGAGCGTGCAGAAGGGTTCGAGCCAGGCGAATTTCATGTCCTCTTTCAGGTCGGTCATGTCCTGCTTTTTGCCGTTCTTTTCTTCGAACTCGTCAGGGTCCTTGACGCCGGCCAACACGCGATCACCCAGACGCTTCAGTGCGCCATTGTTTTCCTGACGCAGATCGACACCGTTGACCTGGGCGAAACTGGCGATCATCGCCAGCGGCGGCAGGGCGTAGTTGTGATAGGCGAGGGCGCGTTGCTGGCGCTTGAGTTCGTTAGGCAGGAAGCCGTCGGCGTCGACCTGGTTGACGCCAACCTTGTATTCCTTCACCGCCCAATCAAACAGGTCGCGGCGGTTGGTGGCGACGGCGGTCGCCATCACCGACCAGGCGGCCCAGTACGAGTGGTTGTTGGTTTTTTCCAGCGGCAGGTTGTCCCAGTCGCTGACCACCTGATCAGCCATTTTGCTGAACCAGGCTTCGATTAACTGCGCTTCCTGCTGGTGCTGAGCCAGTGGGTGCGAGTCGGAGAACTTCAGGCGAATGTACGACGAGGCCATGCTGCCCAGCGCCCATTTGCGCATCGACTTGCCGGTGTGGTTGAAGTCTTTGGACATCAACGCGTCAGCCTTGGCCCACGCGGTCAGCCAGTCGAGCGTGCATTCGAGCTGTTCCGGGCGACCGTCGCGCATGAACTGCATGACGCGCTTGGCGGTGCCGCGTTCCAGCGTGGTGATGTCTTTGGTGGTGTCGCGAAAGGCTTTTTCCGACTGCACGTTCAGCGTCGCGCGGGCCTTGTCCGAACCTTCGTATTTGCTGCGAAATTGCAGCGGACCGGTGTACGGCGCCGGCATCGCGTCGCAGCCATCGCTCTTGTCGCCGGTCTTGAATTTATCCACCGGGGCGAAGTAGCCCTGCGGTGGACGCAATGGCGCGGCAGCCTGAGTTGCCCCGGCGAACATCGCCAGGCTCAGGAGTGTCGGTGCCAACAGGTTTTTCAGTTTCGGATTTCGCATAGCAGACCTCATTGCCCGAGCTGCGCGGTCTGGTGACCGACGCCCGGGAATACGTTGCGTTTGCAGATTTTCGCTTCGACTTTTTGTGGCGCGGCGTCAGGTCCGGCTTCAGGACCCTGGACTTCGACCGCCAGCAGGTTTTGCGAGGCCCAGTCTTCGTCCGTGCGCAGCTCAAAGGCGAAACGACCGTCGGTGTCGGAGGTTTCCGGTTTCTCGATCTTGATGTCCTCGTGGCGACCGTTCATGTACCAGAGGGTGGCTTGCAGGGTTTTCACCGAGGTGTCGGCGAAGCGGATGTCGACCTGATGGTTGGCGTTTTGCAGGTTCAGGTTCTTGCTGTTGACCAGCAGTTCTTGCTTGCTGCCCGGCTTCAGCGTGGCACTGGCGGACATCTGTGCGTCTTTGCCTTCGCAACCGTTATCCAGCAGCGCCATCATCTGGCGATAGATGGTTTCCTGGTCGAGGCGATACAGCGGCGAAAATTCCCAGATGAGAATCTTCGGCGGGGTCTTCTGGAATTCTTCGCTGCCCAGGTACTGCAGCATCGAACCTTCGAAACCGCCGCCGGGGAAGGCCACGTTGAGGATGTCGGCGCCGATGGCTTCTTCGAGGAAACCGGCGAAGTTGTAGTTCTTGCCGCTGTGCGACGTACCGACCAGGGTGATCTGCGGATTGCCGGAATCGCCGAACAGGTCGCCGTCACCAGCCTCGCCTTTCGGCTCGGTGGTGAACTGGTCCATGTACTGGATCGCGTAGCTGGTGCCGCACAGTTGCCCGGCCATGTTGTGCAGGGTGCCGGTCTTGCCCATGCGCCCGGAACGCTTGGTCTCGAACTCACGCTTGGGAATGTCGGCGAAGGCCGGGATCTGCTTGACCTTTTCGGCGACGATTTTTGCCGTGCGCTGGGCGCCGTAAGGTGTCCAGTGCTGGTCGCCACGGAAGTAGAAATCGTGGGCGGGCAGGGTGTCCGGCAGCGATTCGTTGGTCAGTGGCGACAGGTCAGGCACCACGTAGCCCATCTTGGCGAAACGGCCAAGCATGGTCTTGTAGTTGCCCAGCGCTTTCTCGTAATCGAACGCGGCTTTTTCCTGCGGGTTGAGCTTGTTGCGGTTCACCAGGCCACGGGTCGGCTGGTAGACGATCACCAACTCGACGCCTTTGCTCTTGAACGCATCGTGCAACTGTTGCAGGCGCTTGTAGCCGGCCGGCGTGGTGTTGAACTCGGTGCGCAGGTCTTCCTGGGTACGGAACAGCCAGTCGCCCTGAGCCTGTACCAGGGTGGTGAAATTCTGCTGATAACGCGTGGTGTAGTTCTTCGCGTCATGGGCCGCCGGGCACAGGTTGCAGCACGGCTCGGCGGTGAACTTCGGTGGCGTGACGCTTGCGCCTTCAGCGTCGGCGCGGGCGTTGCCGGCAGCGAGAATGCCGAGGGTCAGGGCCGAGAGGCTGAGCAGTTTGATCATGTGTGGGTGCATAAAAATTATCCTCAGTCCTGCAATTCGGTCTGGCGTTCGACAGGGTCGATCAGCACGGCTTTCTGCTGGCGCACCAACAGATCGAGAATTTCATCCTGGCGCTCGCCGAGGATGCCGTTGAAGCTGATCCCGCTGGACTTGGTCGGCGCCAGCATCGACACGCGATACAGCTCGACACTCAGCGGCGAGTCGATCGACAGCGGGCCGCTGCCGTTGGCTGCCAGCTCGCCGCCGACGACGATCAGCGAGACCTGCGCGTCGAACGGGTCGAGCTTGATGTCACGGTCGGTGTCGGTCAGGTCCTTGATGTGGCCGTAGATACCGGTCAGGCCGTTGGTCATGGCAACGTTTTCGTAGAGGCGGATGTTCACGCTGTTACGAATACGAATGCCGTGACGGGTATTGCTGATGACCTTGTTGCCCCACAGCAGGTTGTCGGCGGACTCGTAGAGCGTGATGCCGTCGGTGTGGTTCTTGTAGATCTCGTTGTAGGCAATGATGTTGTTGACGCTGTTACGGTCGATCACCAGGCCCGACAACTTGTTGTCGAAACTCTTGTTGTTGAAGATGAAGCTGTCGTTGACCTCACGGGAAATAATGATCCCGTGCTTCTTCTTCGTGCCGTGAACGGTGTTCTCGGCAATGATCAGACGGTGCGAGCGGTCATGCGGGTCGATGCCGTAGACGATGTTGTCTTTGTAGGTGTTGCCCTTGACCACAAAGTCGCTGGTTTCGTAGCAGTAGAAGCCGTACCACATGTCCGAGAACTCGGAGCCGACGATCCAGCCGGTCGGTTCCGGGCGCTTGAGGACTTTGGCCATGTTCGGCGTGTACTGGGAAATACTCACCCCATACGACTTACTGTTGGCGTAACCGAAACTGGCCATCTTGCTGTTGACGATGTAGGTCTCGGTGCCGCCCCAGGCGAGCAGGAACGGACGGAATTCCTTCGGCGAACGGAAGGTCGCCGGGCCGTTTTCCTTCTCGCGCCAGCCGGTGACTTTGGTGTCACGCACGAACAGTTTGCCGTCGTTGACCAGGAACGAACCGGCCTCTTGGGACAGGCGCAGTTCCTGGGTCTGACCGTCGATTTCGAGGATGCCTTTCTCGCCGACCACGATCGGCAATTTGGCCAGGTACACGCCCGGAGCGGTCTCGCTGAAATACTGCTTGGGCAGTTTTTTCGCCAGATCCTTGAGGTTCATGTAGCCGTCGTCGATGAAGATCGCCTGCGGGATGCCGTGCTGACGCACCACCCATTCGGCCATCTTGTTATCGCCGCCGATAAAGTCCTTCAGGGCGTTTTCCTGCATCATCCGGCGCACGCTGATCTTGCCCGGCTTGCTGCGCACGATCTTCGCCGCAGCGGCTTCGGCGGTGAAGCCGGACAGGTCGGGCAGTGTCGGCTTGGCCAGTTTCAGCGCGTCGGTCGGCGCGCTGCTGACGGTGTAGGTCTTGGCCTGTTGCAGTTCTTTGGCCACGGTCGCAGGTTTCGCCGGTTCAACATTGGCGAAGGCGCCGGCGCTGGCCAGCAGCATCGCGCCGGCCAGCAGGCTGAGTGAGCCTGTTCTGGTGCTGATCATGTCGGGCACTCCCTTGGCGGTTTGCATCAGAAGCGCCAGATCACGTCAATGAATGCGCGGTGCATGTAGGAATCAACCTGGCTGCCGTAGGCATCGCCCGGTTTGAACACACCGCCACGGAATCGCACCAGTGCCGAAGGCTCGTCGATCGACTGGCTCAACGCCGCCGGCAACAGGCCTTGCTTGAAGTACTTGGTGACGACCAGGTCCATTTCCTGACCCAGGTCCTTGTTGCCATCTTCAAGCGGCAAGGATGTGCTGGAGAGGATTGCGCCGGTGACGTCGTCGGTGTTGTTTTCCACCGCATTGATGCCGTTGCTGCCGACCGGCTTGTTGCCGTCGACACGCCAGAACTTGTGGTAGATCAGGCTGGCGTCGTACTCGTCGTTGACCATCCACGAACCGAACAGGGTGGCGGTCTGCATGTTGTTCATTTCGCCACGGAACGCTTCGCCGAAACGGTGCACGCGCGAGCGGGTACCGGTGTAGTTGGAGCGGTTGCTCTCCAGACCGTTCTGTTCGTAATCGGCACTGGCGCGGGCGTATGCACCGCCGACTTGCCACTGCGGATCGAGGCGCAGACGCACGCCGACATCGGCTGCCCAGCCGCTGATGTCATCGCTGCGCTTGGCTTGTGTCGGGCGCGTGCCGTCGGCGTTCAGCGCATTGACCGTGTCGCGGTCGCCGCTCATGCCGGTGATGCTGCCCCAGTAGTTGACGGTGTTGGTGTTGCGCCAGTTGTAGGCGTCGCTGTCAGCGGTCAGGCCGATCCAGCTGATGTCGCCGTTCTCGGTCTTGTCCAGCGAGTCGCGCGGGACGCCCGGCTCGGCGTAATCGAGTTTGCCGTCATCGTGAGTGTGGTGGCCGCGAATGCCGACCCACTGGCCCGGTGTCCACTGGTAAGCAGCGTCGGCGTAGGCGTGCAGGCGATCCTTGTCTTTCGGCGCCAGCTCTTTCAAGTCGGTGCGGTATTCGCTGAAACGCTCGGCAACACCGGCATTGGCCCGCAGCAGGGTGGTGTCAAAGGTCCAGTTCAGCGCTTCGATGTTGGTGTCGCGCCATTGGCCGTCGTCATTGCGCAGACGCTGACGACCGAACTTGAGGATCTCGCCAGGGTAGGGCGTGAAGCCGCTGTAGCCGACCCAGAACTCGCGCATCGCCAGGTAGTTTTTCTTGGTTTCGCGATCGCCGCTGTCGGTGGTCTGTTCGCCGTCCGATTGTTGCAGGGTGTCGGTCTCGATGATGTCGGTCGAGGTCACCGCCTGACCCATCGCATAGGCGCTCCACGCGCCGCTTTCACCGTAGATCCACGGACGCAGGTCGAGGCCCACGCCGTTGACGTCGCCGCCGCCGGCAGTGCCGAGGTCACGGTCGTCTTCGGACTGGCCGGTGAGTTTCACTTCCAGACCGAAGTTCTTGCTTTCAGTCATCGCAGCCAGTGTCGGGCAAGACCAGAGCAGCGCGAAGGTGAGGCCAATACCGGCCTTCACGAATGGGTTCAGCTTCATAGTTTTTCCTCGCCGTCTTCTTCTTGCAGGGCGTGCAGTTGCAGCGTGTTCGAGTTCAGGGCGCCACGGCTGGCCTGTTCCTGTTGCAACAGGCGGCGGGCTTCGGGCAAGCGCTCGGGCGGCAATTGCGCCTCGAGGGTCGCTGCCAGTTCATCGGCTTGCGGGGTGTTCTGCGCCTTGGCCAGTTGGCTGAACACGTAGGCGTTCAGCGGGTCGGGCTTGGTGCCCTTGCCTTGCGAGAACAACTGGGCAATGGCGAAGTCGGCACTGTTCTGGCCGTTGCGCGCAGCGGTCAGCAGATGGTCCAGAGCCTTCTGCGGATAGACCTTGCCCAGGTAGCCACGACGGTAGATCTGGCCAAGGTAGTAATCGGCGGCGACTTCGCGGCCGACGGCTTTCTGGAAATGTTCCTCGGCGACTTTCGCGTCGGCCGGGACCATTTTGCCTTCGTAGTAGACCTTGCCCAGCAACAGTTCGGCGCGCGGCTGGTCGGCGGCGCGACCGTTGTCCAGATACTTCATCATCTGGTCGACGTCGCCCAGTTCGGGGAAGTCGTAAAGCAATTGCGCGAGGGTGACCCACGACGCCGGGTAGCCCGGAGCGATCGGCTCGAGCAGCGCCTGCGCGGTTTTTTCGTCGGTCTTGCCCAGGGTCGAATCGGCCAGCACGCGGGCTACGGAGTCGACACGCTGCGCGGTGACGGTGCCACGGCTGTAACCGGCCTGCATCTGCTTGATCAGCTCGGCCTGTTGCTCCGGCTGGCCACGTTTCTGGTAGACGGTGGCCAGTTCGACGTAGCAGATGTCGGTGGTGTTGAGCGCGGCCTTGCAGATTTTTTCCACGTCATCCAGATGCTGGTCGTAAGTGCCCTGGGTGCGATACAGCAGCACTTGCGCCAGACCCGCTTCCGGGTAACCGGATTTGCGCCACTGATCGATCTGCTGCTGCGCGTTGATGTTGGGGAAGCTGTGCGGGTATTGCAGGTACAGCATCGCCAGCGGGATCAACGTGTTGCCTTCGCCATTGGCGGCGGCTTTTTTCAGCAGGGTTTCGGCTTCGTGGTGCTCGGCTTCGGTGGAGCCCGGCTTGGCCACCAGCAGACGACCGAGACGTGCCTGGGCACGCGGCGACACGCTGGCCGCTGCCCGGTAAGTCGCCTCGGCCTGTTTCATCTGCGCCGGGTCGCGGCTGTCGACCTGGATATCGGCCAGGCCGACTTGCGCCTCGCTGTAACCCAGATCGGCCAGTTGCTGGTAATTCTGCGCGGCGGTGGCGGTGTCGCCACGCTTGAGCGCTTCGTTGGCCAGACGCTGATCGGGCAGCCCGGCGCAACCGGCTAGAGAAACTGCTAGTGCCAGCGAGCACACCATCAATCCCATGTGGGAGCGAGCCTGCTCGCGAAGCAGTCGACTCGGTACTTCAGACAAACCGCGCTGGCCCTTTCGCGAGCAGGCTCGCTCCCACAGGGTCGGCGGTGTGTTCAAGTTATGCGTAGTCACAGGCATGTCCTCGACTTAAAGACCGGCAGCCATGGCTTTGTCGATCAGCCAGTTCAGGTTCGGGCCACGGTCGCTGTTCACTTCCACCGGGCGGCCGGCCAGGCTGCTGTCGAGCGGCTCGTCAGGCTGGATCTGTACGCGAATGTCGGAGGACAGGTCGGCGCTCTTCAGGCTTGTGCTGCTGACGATCTTGCCGGTGCGGGTCTTGTCTTCGCCGGCGATCTGGAAGCTCACCGGTGTGCCCGGACGCACGTCGCCGAACTGGCGATAGGAGAAGCGTGCTTCAACGTTGGCCTGGGTGTTGCGCGGCACCAGTTGGAAGATCACGTCGCCCTTGCTCGCGTACTGACCGTCAGCCACCAGTTGCTGGGCCACGGTGCAATCGCACGGCGAGGTCAGGGTGCCGGTCATTTGCTTGCCGAACAGTTCTTCAACCTTGGCCGGGGCCAGTTGGTCTTCGGCCAGATGGCCCTTGAGTACGTCGAGCATGCTGGTGCTGAAGGTCGCCAGCGGTGCGCCTTTGGCGGCAACGCCGTCGGACTTGACCAGGCTTTTTACGGTGCCGTCACGCGGCATGGTGATGTTCATCCCCGGCACGCTGACCAGACCGGCCTGGGCGTGGCTGACGAAGTACATGCCGTACACCGACTTGAAGATGAAACCGGCAGCGACCAGGCCAACGGCGAAAATACCGGCGCTGAAGGTCACGGCTTTCAGGCGGCCGAACGGGGTCATGCCGGTGTCGTTGGTCTTGTTCTTGCGCGCCTTGGTGAAGTTGTCGCGCTGCAGGGTCGCCAGCACTTCGCCGATGCTGACGATGTCGCCGGCCAGGTGCGAAGTGATCAGGTGGCGCAGGGTGGAAATGTCCTGCGGCTCGAGGTTCTGGAACTGGCAGCCGGCGCGGCCGGTGGCACGATCGAAGGACCGCACCTGCAGTTCAACGTCCATGGCCAGGCCGAGGTTGTCGATGACAAATTGCAGACGCGCCTTGTACACCTCGCCGATGGTCAGCGGCATCTGCCCGGCGTTGAACGCCAGACCGCCAGCCGACAGATCGAGGACCCGCGCTTCGAGCGGAGTCCGGTCAGGGCCGAAGAAACGCAGCTTGGCCGGGATTTTCACGCGAGCGTGCTGGCGCTGGGCTTCGGATTCATGCACTACGTTGACGTTGACGGCGGTATTCATAGGGGCGATTTCCTTGTTAATTCAATAGGAGCGGGTCAGACCATCATCAGCAGCACGGCGACAAAAATGCTGCCGGCGGAGAAGGTCATGGTCCGAGACGACCAGGTGTTGAACCAACGTTGAAAGCTGGCGAGATCACGGGTCAGGGATGTGGGCTGGCGAGTCCAGGATTGTTGGTCGAGGCGGAAGAACACGTAGATCTTCACCAGGGCGCCAACGATCTGGTTGTAATACAGAATCGCCGGGTAAGCAGGGCCGATGCGGTGACCGGAACACGACAGCAACAGCGTCAGGATCAGGCGGGTGATACCGATCCACAGCAGGTACACGAGGATGAACGCGGTGCCGTACTTGAAGCTGGCGATCAGTGCGACGGTCAGGCCGAGCAGCGAAGTCCACATCGACACGCGCTGGTCGAACAGCACCACCGAGGTGAACGCGCCGAGGCGACGGATACCCAGACCCAGTGCACGAGAGTTCTGGCGCAGGTTGTTGCCGTACCAGCGGAACATCAGCTTGCGGCTGGCCTTGATGAAGCTCTTTTCCGGCGGATGCTCAACGGTGTTGATCGCGGCGTCCGGCACGTAGAAGGTGTCGTAACCCAGGCGCATCAGGCTGAACCAGCTCGACTTGTCGTCACCGGTCAGGAACTTGAAGCGGCCCAGACGCCAGTGTTGCAGCGAGTCGCTTTCAACGTCGGCGATGAACTCCGGATTGGTCACCACGGAGGCTTTGAACACCGACATCCGACCGGTCATGGTCAGTACGCGCTTGGACAGGGCCATCGAGCACATGTTGATGTGGCGCTGGGCGAAACGCAGCTTGTGCCATTCGCTCATGATGTAGCCGCCGCGCACTTCGCAGAACTCGTTGGTGGTCAGGCCGCCGACATTGCCGAACAGCTGGAACCACGGCACGGTCTTGCGCACGACGCCTTCGCCGAGCACGGTGTCGCCGTCGATCACGGCCACCACGGCACGGTCGTCCGGCAGGTGACGGGAGATCGCGCGGAAACCGAAGGCCAGACCATCGCGCTTGCCGGTACCGGGAATACGCACGAAGTCGAGCTTGACCCGCTCCGGCGGATTCATCCGCGCCCACAGCGCCTTGACCAGCAGCTCGTCGGACATTTCCACGATCGAGCAGACAATGGTGGTCGGCAGTTCGCAGTCGATGGCTTCGCGGATCACCGAGCTGTAGACCTGCGCGGTGGTCAGCGCGTCAATACGAAAGCTGGTGACCATCAGAAACACATGCGACGGATCGGCCGCTTTACCCAGCTTGCGTACTTTGCGACGCAAGTGCGGGTAAACGATGTAGAGAAAAATCATGCCGCGCACAAAGTGCGTTGCACCCATCGAGTAGCGCCAGATACCCACGGCGCCAATCAGGAAAATGAAGTCCTTCGACTCGGAGTCGAATGTGGACGTGGGCAGCATCAAGGCCAGGCCCATCAGCAGACTGAGATAAAAAAGCCAGCCGGCTGATTGCAGAAAAAAATGTTTGAGCTTGGTCATAACCGTCATCCGAAGGTGATGGAGGCTTCAAGCCGCAAGCGTGTTGCCTTTGCTTGCGGCTTGAAGCTTGAGGCTTGCCTTACCAGCAAATGCCTTCGGTGCGGCTACCGGCGCTGGTGGCCTTGGACATGAAGCCCACCAGGTCGATGACTTGCTTGCCCTGCGGCGCTTCCTGGGCCAGCGAACGGAATTTCTCGTCGCGGTTGCCGAGGATGATCACGTCGGAGTTGTCGATCACCGAGTCGAAGTCGGAGTTGAGCAGGGACGATACGTGCGGAATCTTCGATTCGATGTAGTCCTTGTTCGCACCGTGGACACGGGCGTATTCGACGTTGCTGTCGTAGATGCTCAGGTCGTAACCCTTGCCGATCAGCATTTCCGCCAGTTCGACCAGCGGGCTTTCGCGCAGATCGTCGGTGCCGGCCTTGAAGCTCAGACCGAGCAGGGCGACTTTGCGTTTTTCATGGCTTTCAACGATGTCGAAAGCGTTCTGCACTTGCGATTCGTTACTGCGCATCAGCGAGTTGAGCAGCGGTGCTTCGACGTCCAGGGAACCGGCGCGGTAGGTCAGCGCACGCACGTCTTTGGGCAGGCACGAACCGCCGAAGGCGAAGCCCGGGCGCATGTAGTACTGGGACAGGTTCAGGGTCTTGTCCTGGCAGACCACTTCCATCACTTCACGACCATCGACGCCGACGGCTTTGGCGATGTTGCCGATCTCGTTGGCGAAGGTCACTTTGGTCGCGTGCCAGACGTTGCAGGTGTACTTGATCATCTCGGCAACGGCGATGTCCTTGCGGATGATCGGGGCGTCGAGTTCTTCGTACAGCGATTGCAGAACGTCGCCCGACGCGGTATCGAACTCGCCGATAACGGTCATCGGTGGCTGATCGTAGTCAGCGATGGCGGTGGATTCGCGGAGGAATTCCGGGTTGACCGCAACGCCAAAATCGACGCCAGCCTTCTTGCCCGAGCAGTCTTCCAGAATCGGGATGACCACGTTGGCCACGGTGCCTGGCAACACGGTGCTGCGCACGACGATGGTGTGACGGGTGGTTTTTTCACGCAGGACAAAACCGATCTCGCGGCACACGGCCTCGATGTAGTTCAGTTCCAGGTCGCCGTTCTTTTTGCTTGGCGTGCCGACGCAGATCATCGACAGGTCGGTATCACGAATCGCCTCGGCGAAGTTGGTCGTGCCGCGCAGACGACCGGTCTGGATACCCTGTTGCAGCAGTTCGCCCAGGCCTGGTTCTACAATCGGCGATTTGCCGGCGTTAATCATGTCGATCTTGTCTTTGGCAACATCGACGCCAACTACGTCATGGCCCCGTGCAGACAGGCAACCGGCACATACTGCGCCAACGTAACCCAAACCAAATATGCTGATGCGCATCGCAATTACCTCTGTATATATCAGGCCTTAGAAGGCCGGAGTTAATGGTGTTCAGCGGTCACTAGTGCACTCGGAAGTGCGGCTTACAGGCGCCACAATGCCGTGTGCAGGCATACAAAGTTCCGAGTGTATAATAAGTGCACTCAAGATGTGCGCAACTAGGCCTTGTTGTTATGACTTGCCCTGTTATGCAGCCGATCTTCCGTGCGGGAAGACTCTAGTGCAGTCGTGTAGCCTGCTCGACGTCCGGTAGGGAGCCGGTAAATCAAGCAGTTAGGTGCTCAGGCGAGCACGTTTATAGGGGCGCGGCCTTGGCCTTTGTAGGGGATATTAATGGTACGTATCTCCTGTCCTTCGATTGTTTTGAGACTAGTTAGTCACTCAGGCAAGTTGCTGTGACAACTTGGTTACATGGCTATCAGCTCTGCGTAAGTTATCTCGTACAAACTCGGCGAGAATCGTTACCGGTGGTATGAGCAACGCATTTGGACATAGTTCCAGCCCGCTCATCGTGCCAGCCGAAATTTTTTGAAATATTGATGAAGATGGCACTGGGTGCAAATTGATAGCACTAACGATTTCGCCCTTTAGTTATCGGGACGAAACCGGGGTCGATAGTTTTGTGCCACTACGGGTAAAAAATTTAGGTGCCACTACTGAAAAAAAACTTCAGTGTCGAGTGAAACTAAAATTAGAAAATAGAGTGTGGTTTTATTGGCGCCATGAATTTGGCGATATGTCGCGAGGGGATTTTGACTTCGGGCGGACTGCACGACTCCTGAGGAAAAGAGTCGTGCAAAGGGCATGCTTTATTCCGGGGCGTGGTCGCGCAAAAACACCAGATTGTCAGGTTTCGATTGTTCGGCGCTGTAGCGATAACCCTGGACATCGAATTGCTTGAGCTGAGCCGGGTCGTTGATGCGTTCCTGGATCACAAAACGGCTCATCAGACCGCGCGCTTTCTTCGCGTAGAAACTGATGATCTTGTACTGGCCGTTCTTCTGATCCTTGAACTCGGTATTGATGATCCGCGCCTTCAACGCGCTGCGCTTGACCGCGGAAAAGTATTCGTTGGATGCAAGGTTGAGCAGTACGTCATCGCCTTGCTCGGCCAGCGCTTCGTTCAGCCACTCGCTGATGCGCGTGCCCCAGAACGCATACAGATCCTTGCCACGGGCGTTGGCCAGTTTGGTGCCCATTTCCAGGCGATAGGGTTGCATCAGGTCCAGCGGCCGCAGCAGGCCATATAGGCCGGAGAGCATGCGCAGGTGTTTTTGCGCGTAATCGAATTGCGCCTCGCTGAAGGATTGCGCATCCAGACCGGTGTACACATCACCCTTGAAGGCGAGCAGGGCCTGTTTGGCGTTCTCTGGGGTGAAGGCGGGTGTCCAGCTGCCGAAACGCGCGGCGTTGAGGCCGCCGATCTTGTCGGACACGTGCATCAACTCGCTGATCTGCGCCGGGCTCAGCTCGCGCAACTGCTGGATCAGTTCCTGGGAATGGTCGAGGTACTGCGGCTGGGTAAAGCGCTGGGTCGCCGGCGGTGTTTCGTAGTCGAGGGTCTTGGCGGGGGAAATCACCATCAGCATGAAGTCGTCTCCTTTAATCGTGGGGGCGATTCTAGGGGGTTGTCCGGGTTGACTCCAGCTATCAAGCCCATAGGTGATCGACGGCTTAACTCAAACCCCTTGTGGGAGCGAGCCTGCTCGCGAAAGCGGATTTACATGATCGTTCCCACGCTCCGCGTGGGAATGCAGCCCGTGACGCTCTGCGTCACAGTCGTCGGACGCGGAGCGTCCGGGGAGGCGTTACCACGCAGAGCGTGAGAACGATCATCCGTGGCAGAGGGGGAACAGGACAGGATCAGCTATAGTGCCGCGCGGGTTTTGTTATGGAGACATCCCTTTGCGCATTGTTCTTTTGTTCACCGCGTGGCTGCTGAGCTTCGGCGCCATGGCGGCGCCCGGCGACGCGGCGACGCTGGATCGCACGACCTGGCCGGAGCAGCTCAGCAATCCGACCCTGTTCGACGTCGCGTCGCGGGCGGAAATCTTCATGTTCGCTCGCGGCCTGCTCGGCACCGAGTCCATCGACGAGGCGGCACTGGCCCAGCGCCTGGGCCTTCGCACGGTCAATATCGATGCGGTCAATCAGCTGCGCCAGCGCCTCTGGCAGCGCTTGCTCGCCAACTACAACCACGCCCAGCAAAGCTGCGATCAGGACGCCTCGTTCTGCTTCCTCGTCGAAGATCTGCCGACGCTGCGCGAGCAGGCAGCCAAGTTCGTCGTCAGCGACGACAGCTATTACACCAAGTGGGCCGAGCCGAGCCGGATCTTCCATTTGCAGTACCTTGACGAGCTGATGCGCAAGGCCGCGCTGTCGCCGCAAACCAGTAACGAGTTCGATCGTTTCGGCGACTACGAGCGCAACGGCGACGACATGCACGACCGGCTGTTTCTGCTGACGTTCGACAGCGCCGCCAACGTGCAACCGGACAACACCGACTGGCTGACCGAATACCTGCGCAAGTCCAATCTGAGCGGGACATTCTTTGTCTTGGGCAAGGATATTCAGGCGCGACTCACCGGCCGTTCGGTCAGCAGTCTGCAGGCGAGTTTCTCCCGGCAGTGCGTGGGCGTGCAGGGCTGGGAGTTCCGCTCCCACAGCCATTGGCAGGACTGGCAGGATTCGGTGCGACGCAGCGCCGATCTGGTGAAGAACAAACTGCCGGAAAACTACGTGCCGCTATTCCGTCCGCCGGATGGCCAGCGCCGCAGTGACGCGCAAGGTTTTTTCAATAGCCAGGGCCTGCAAGTGGCGCTGTGGGACATCGATGCTCAGGACGGTGCCGGCAAGCTCAAGGGCCCGGCCAGCGCGCAGCGGGTGCTGACCCTGATGCTGTTGTGGCGGCACGGGGTGATCAATTTCAACATGAAACAGGATGCGGTGAAGACGTCGCTGCCATGGCTGATCACCCAGACTGCGCAGAGCGGCATCGGTTGGGAAGACTGTCAGGACGCGTTTCGTTGAGAAACGACAAAAAGCCCGGAAACATTGGGCTTGGGGTAATTTTCAGGAGGAATTCGATGCAGGCGGACTTCCGACTTTAGCGGGGTACGGGGAGTCCGCCAAGGGCTTTTCGTCACTCTGCAAAATAAACTTAAAAAAACCGTCAAAGAGCTTTTTTATGTCATCGGTTTTGGAGTATTACGAAGACAGACCGCCGAAACCTGCAACACAGGTGGCGTCTTCCCAGACTCCTATTGTGTGCAGTTCATCCAGGCCCTCGTGGATGAATTCGGCAGTCACCTCGAGGCGCAGCACTGTCACGGTATTGCGTCGAATGGCTCCCACAAAGGTGACCGAGTATGGATGATCACGGATGCAGCCCTTCCTCCAACCAGCCAATCCTGTATGTACTCGATACCAACGTATTGATTCACGATCCAAATGCCCTGCTGAATTTCGAAGAACACCACGTCGCCATCCCGATGACCGTGCTGGAAGAGCTGGACAAGCTCAAGAGCGGCCATCACAGCGTGGCCGCCGAATGCCGTCAGGCGATCCGCCTGATCGACAAGACCCTGGGCGATGCGTCCCCCGAGGACGTCGAACTCGGTGTGCCGATCCAGCGCGGCAAGGGCGGGCCGAAAGGCTTGCTGTCAATTCTGATGAGCAAACAGGCCGAGTCGAACCTGATTCTGCCCGAGCACCTGAACGACAACAAAATCATCAACCAACTGATTGATCTGCACACCCGCGATCCGCAGAAACCGGTGGTGCTGGTCACCAAAGACATCAACATGCGCCTCAAGGCGCGCGCCTGTGGCATCGACGCCGAGGACTACAGCACCGACCAGTTGGTCGATGACGTGTCCCTGCTGCCCAACGGCTACCACAACATGACCGGCTCCTTCTGGGA
>NZ_JH635998.1:1030811-1041988 GCF_000257605.1 Pseudomonas sp. R62 | reverse complement strand
CCCAACGGCTACCACAACATGACCGGCTCCTTCTGGGACCGCGTGAGCAAGGTCGAAACCCGTCAGGACCACGGCCGCACCTGGCATCAGGTGCAACTGATCGACAACCTGCCGGCCGTGCACATCAACGAGTTCATCATCGACGAGCAGGGCTTTGTCGGCTGGATCAAGGAAATCCAGGAAGACCGTCTGCTGATCCTCGACCTGCACCAGGAACCGCTGCTGCATCAGGAGGCCTGGGGCCTGAAGCCGCGCGACATCTATCAGAGTCTGGCCCTGTATGCGTTGCTTGACCCGGACATTCATCTGGTCAACCTGTCTGGCGCCGCCGGTTCCGGTAAGACCATTCTGGCGCTGGCCGCTGCGATCGAGCAGACCATGGTCAGCAAGCGTTACCGCCGCATCATCGCCACCCGCAGCGTGCAGGGCCTGGACCAGGAAATCGGTTTCCTGCCCGGCACCGAAGCGGAGAAAATGGAGCCTTGGCTGGGCGCCATCACCGACAACCTCGAAGCCTTGCACATGGATGACGAAAACACCCATGGCAGCGTCGACTACATCCTCAGCAAAGTGCCGTTGCAGTTCAAATCGCTCAACTACATTCGCGGTCGCAGCTTCCAGCAGAGCCTGATCCTGATCGACGAATGCCAGAACCTCACGCCGCACCAGATGAAAACCATCATCACCCGTGCCGGCGCCGGTTCCAAAGTGGTGTGCCTGGGCAACCTGGCGCAGATCGACACCCCATACCTGTCCGCGACCAGCTCCGGGCTGACCTACCTGACCGAACGCTTCAAGGATTTCCCCAACGGTGTGCACATCACGCTGCAAGGGGTGCCTCGCTCGATCCTGGCCGAATACGCCGAATCGCATCTGTAACCCTTCCCACAAGACCGGGCGGCCCTTAAAGCCGCCCGGTTTTTTTTATGGATGAATGCATATCTCCTGTGGGAGCGAGCCTGCTCGCGAATGCGGTGTATCAGTCAACATCTATAGTGAATCTGAATCCGCTTTCGCGAGCAGGCTCGCTCCCACAGGGGGCAACGGTGATTTCATAATCAGTGATGCGGATATCTGACCCACAGGTTTACAATCCACGCTCCTGATCAGGAGTAATCCCGTGCTGACTCATCTCGATTCCCAAGGTCGCGCCAACATGGTCGACGTCACTGAAAAAGCCGTGACGTTCCGTGAAGCGACCGCTCAAGCGCTGGTGCGCATGCTCCCTGAAACCCTGCAGATGATCGTCAGCGGCGGCCACCCCAAGGGCGATGTGTTCGCCGTGGCGCGCATTGCCGGGATTCAGGCGGCGAAGAAAACCAGCGATCTGATTCCCCTGTGCCATCCGCTGATGCTGACTGGCGTCAAAGTCGAACTCAGCGCCGAGGGTGAGGACAGCGTGCGTATCGTCGCGCGCTGCAAGTTGTCCGGGCAGACCGGCGTCGAGATGGAAGCGCTGACCGCCGCCAGCGTCGCCGCCCTGACCATTTACGACATGTGCAAAGCCGTCGACCGTGGCATGACCATCGAAAGCGTGCGGCTGCTGGAGAAAGTCGGCGGCAAGAGCGGCCACTTCCAGGCGGAGCAGCCATGAAACTGACCGTGAAGTTTTTTGCCCGCTACCGTGAAGCGCTGGGCGTGGATTCGGTTGCGGTTGAAGGCGATTTCGCTACCGTCGATGACGTTCGCGCACTGTTGGCGCAACGTGATGGCGCCGAAGTGCTGAGCGAGCAGAACCTGATGTGCGCACGTAACGAAGACCTCTGCCAGCTCGACGAGCCGGTGGTCGATGGCGACGAAGTGGCGTTTTTCCCCACCGTGACCGGAGGCTGAGCATGGCGATTCGCGTGCAGGCCACGCCGTTCGATCCGGGCGCTGAAGTCAATGCGATGCACGCGGCCAACGTCGGCGTTGGCGCGGTGGTGAGCTTTGTCGGTTACGTGCGCGACTTCAACGACGGTCTCGACGTGGCCGGGATGTTCCTCGAGCATTATCCGGGCATGACCGAAAAAGCCCTCGGCAAGATCGCTGTCGAAGCTGAGCAGCGCTGGCCGCTGTTGAAACTGGAAGTGCTGCATCGCATTGGCGCGCTGGAGCCGGGCGAGCCGATCGTCTTCGTCGGCGCCGCCAGCGCCCATCGCCAGGCCGCGTTCGATGCCTGCGCCTTCGTCATGGACTACCTGAAAACCCGCGCGCCGTTCTGGAAGAAAGAAAATACCAGCGATGGACCACGTTGGGTCGAAGGGCGGGACAGTGATCATGCCGCCGCCGATCGCTGGAAGAAGTAATTCCTGTAGCGCCCCTCAGTACGCCTTCGCGAGCAAGCTCGCTCCCACATTGGATCTATGTCGTTCACAAATCCAATGTGGAGCGAGCTTGCTCGCGAAGGGGCCATCTGTAACGGCAAAAACCTCGCAGACACTCTCTTCTCGCGGATTGACGGTTTGTACCTATAAGTCCAGTATGGATTTCAAAGTACAATAATAGCTTCTGTCTTGCAGCTATCAGCTTGCCGCTTGTAGCTGCTCTTCTTCGCCAAACCAACAACAACCCGCGAGAGAACGAACATGAAGAAACTCCCCCTCATCACCGGCCTTGCCTTCAGCTTGCTGGCCTGTGCCAGCACCTTTGCCGCCGAGAAAACCTTGCGCATCGGCATCGAAGCGGCTTACCCACCGTTCGCTTCGAAAACCGACAAAGGTGAAATCGTCGGTTTCGACTACGACATCGGCAACGCCCTGTGTGCGCAGATGAAGGTCAAGTGCGTTTGGGTTGAAGGTGAGTTCGACGGGCTGATTCCTTCGCTGAAAGTGAAGAAGATCGACATGGCGCTGTCGTCGATGACCATCAATGAAGATCGCAAGAAGTCGGTGGATTTCAGCCACAAGTACTACTTCACTTCTTCGCGTCTGGTGATGAAGGAAGGCGCGACGGTGGATGATCAGTACGCCAGCCTCAAAGGCAAGAACGTCGGCGTGCAGCGCGCGACCACCACTGATCGTTACGCCACCGAGGTGTTCGAACCCAAGGGCATCAACGTCAAGCGCTACGGCAACAACGAAGAGATCTACATGGACCTGGCGGCGGGGCGCCTTGATGCGATTTTTGCCGACACCATTCCGCTCAATGACTTCCTGTCGATGCCGCGCGGCAAGGGTTACGCGTTTGTCGGGCCGGAGCTGAAGGATCCGAAGTACGTCGGCGAGGGCGCGGGGATTGCCGTGCGCAAGGGCAACGGTGAACTGGTCAGCCAGTTGAACAGCGCCATCGACGGGATTCGCGCGAATGGCGAGTACCAGAAGATTTCCGAGAAGTATTTCAAGACCGATATCTACGGCGACTGACAGTCCGTTATCGCTGGCTTGCCAGCGATGTGGCCGGACGAGTCACCGCAGAATTCAGCCCTTCAATTCCTTCAAATGCTTGTACACCGTCGCCCGCCCCATGTTCAGCACATTGGCCACGTAGTTCGAGGCGCTCTTGCCCTTGAACGCCCCCTCGGCGTGCAGCGCCAGCACCAGTTCGCGTTTGTGGTCACGGGTCAGCAGATTCAGGCTCAACTGCCGCTCGCGCAACCAGGCGTGGAGGAAGGTGTTGATGCGCTCCTGCCAGTCATCACGGAACAGCGAGTCCGGCTGCGGAATCAGCTTGCTCGGTGACAGGAACAGGTCCAGCGCCGCCTTGGCGTTCTCGAACAGGGAAATATTCAAGTTGATGCACAGCACCGCCAGCGGACGGCTTTCGCTGTCACGCAGCACGGTACTCAGGCTGCGAATTTTCTGACCGTCCCAGTTGAGCTTTTCGTACGGGCCGATGTTCCTGTCGCTGACATCCTCGCTGAGCATGTCTTCCAGCGACGAGTCGTCGCCGATTTCGCGCTTGGACAGGTTGTTGGCGATGTAGTCGACCTTCTGCGTGCGCAGGTCGTGCAGCACCACCTCGGCGTGGGGGAAGAACAGCGTGGCGATGGCGTCGGCGATGGCGCGGAAGTTATCCAGCGCCGGATCGAATTCGGGGGCAGTCATGACAGTGGAGCTCCAGGCAGCGTCAGCGCCCCTTGTGCCGGGGCGCTGCGAGTGTGCCGCAATCTTTTCGACGAGTCGATGCGATCAAGCCAGTCGGGCCGGTGAGAGCATGGCGCTGTCCAGACCGAATTCATGCAGGTGCTCGGGAAACGGCTCGCCGCGCACCAGTGCCGCACTGGCTTGGCCCATCGCCGGCGACGTCTGGATGCCGTAACCGCCCTGCGCGGCGACCCAGAACAGCCCCGGAACTTGCGGATCGAAGCCGCTGAGCAGATCACCGTCGGCAACGAAACTGCGCAGACCGGCCCACGTACGGGTCGGGCGGCGGATGGTCAGCGTGGTGGCCTCTTCGATCTGATAGATGCCCATGGCGATGTCGAGTTCTTCCGGCTGCACGTCGTGCGGTTCGACTGGATCGGCGTTGGCCGGCGAGCCGAGAAACATGCCGGCGTCGGGCTTCATGTAGAAGGATTCGTCGAGGCTGACCAGCATCGGCCAGTGATGAGTGTCCACGCCTTCCGGGCCGGCAAAGATAAACGCAGCGCGGCGTTTCGGTTGCAGACCCAGCGGCTGCGCACCGGCCAGGCCAGCGATCTTGTCGGCCCAGGCACCGGCGGCGTTGATGAGCACCGGTGCGCTGAATGTCTCGCCGTTGGTCTGCACGATCCACAGGCCATCGGCATCGCGGCTCAAGCCGAGCACCTCGCAATCGGTGCGGACTTCGCCGTGATTGCGCCGAATGCCGCGCAGGTAGCCTTGATGCAGCGCGTCGGTGTCGATGTCGCAGGCCGATGGATCGTAGATCGCGCCGTGGACTTTTTCCCGGCGCAGGATCGGCAGGCGCGCGCAGGCTTCGTCGGCGCTGAGCAGTTGCATCTGCGGCACCGTGGCTTTGGCGCTGAGGTATTGGTTGTTCAGTTCGGCGGGATCACCGATGAAGTCGACGGTCATTTCGCCGCGCGGGGTCAGCAGTGGGTGCTCGCAAAAACCGCTCGGAGGACTGTCGAAAAATGCGCGGCTGGCCTGAGTCAGTGCGCGGACCTGTGCGGTGCCGTAGGCGGCGGTGTACAGCGCGGCGGAGCGACCGGTGGAGTGATAGCCGGGATGGGTTTCACGCTCGAGCACGATCACTTTGCCGTGCGTCGCCAGCCAGAACCCGGTAGAAGCGCCGGCAATCCCGCCGCCGATGATGATGAAATCTGCGTGGCTCATGTAGGTCTCCAGTGGGTACGCAATATCAAGGCGTTCGCTAGTCCCTCGTGGGAGGGAGCCTGCTCGCGAAAGCGGTGTATCAGTCGACATCTTCGGTGAATGTCAGACCGCATTCGCGAGCAGGCTCGCTCCCACAGGAGATTTTTGGCGTTAATGGGTTAAGTGATAAACCGCATTGGCGAGGGCGATGTCTTCCAGGCCCAAGCCGATTGAACGGAAGAACACGTGACGGCCGTAACCCGGGCGTTGCACTTTTTCGCTGAGCAAGTCGGCGAGGTCGCCAACAATCGAATCCTTGCTCCAGCCATGCTGTTCGGCGGCAATCAGCATCTCACCTGCCGAACCCGGCGTGGTCTGACGATAGTCGCAGAACACCTGCATGTCGTTGAGGCTTTGCGGCGGTACTTCATGGGCGCGCGGGGCGTTGGTGCTGATCGAGGTGATCAGCGCCGGTTTGTGCAGTTGCGCCGGATCGATCACCGGCCCGGCAGACGAGGTGCAGAGCATGATCACGTCAGCATCGGAGATGGCGGTCTCGCGGCTGTCGGCAATCTTCAGTGACGGCGCGATGGACTTCAACACAGTCTGTGTTTCCGCATCTTCCAGCAGCGATGGCGAATACAGGCTGATGCTCTGCCAGTCGCGCAGCGTCTTGGCATAATGCAGATGCGCCTGAGCTACCTTGCCGCTGCCGATGATTGCCAGTCGCTGGGCGTCCAACGGGGCGAGGGCGTCGACCGCCACTGCCGTGGTCGCGGCGGTGCGCACGGTGGTCAGTTCGCCGGCATCACAGAGCAGCAGCGGCTGGCCGGTTTTCATCGACATCAACAATGTCCATGCCGTCACCAGCGCACCCTGCTCACGGACGATGTACGGCGAAGTCTTCACTCCGTACACGCCATCCTCGGCCAGCACGCCCAGATAATTGATGAAGTCGCCGGCGCCCTGCGGGAACTCGACCAATTGCTGCGCCGGCTGCACGGCGTTACCGGCCGCCAGATCGCGGAACAGCTTGCGCAGGATTTGCGGAACATCGATACGCGCCAATAGCTCATGGGCCTGGGCTTGATCGATCACATAAGGCGTACTGGACATTTCGCGCTCCGAAACTAAACTTATTTTTCCATTATGGACTTTTAGTTCTGGCGAGCAACCATCGGGCATAAAAAAAGCGCAGTCCGTTTCCGGCTGCGCTTTCTCACATAGCGGAGCTTACTGCGGACGCTTGCGCTCAACCGCACGCAGCAGATGCGTCGGCGGGGTTTCGCAGCTGATCTTGCGACCAAGTTTTTCTTCGATCGACGGCAACTGGTAGGAATCGTCCTCGCCGGCAAAGCTGATCGACACACCGTCAGCGCCTGCGCGACCGGTACGGCCGATGCGGTGCACGTAGTCGTCCGGCACTTCCGGCAGGGTGAAGTTGATCACGTGGCTGATACCGTCGATGTGGATGCCGCGACCGGCGACATCGGTGGCGACCAGCACGCGAATCTTGCCTTCGCGGAAACCTTCAAGAGTCTTGATGCGCTTGTGCTGCGGTACGTCGCCGGACAGCTGCGCGGCGTTGATGCCGTCACGCACCAGGCGCTCTTCGATGCGGCGTACTTCGTCCTTGCGGTTGGCAAACACGATGACCCGCTCCCAACCGTTATCGTTGACCAGGTTGTAGAGCAGCTTGTATTTGTCGGCAGCGGCCACGGCGTAGATGTGCTGCTCGACGTTCTCGTTGGCGACGTTGGTGATTTCGATTTCGACGATGGCCGGATCGGTGGTCCATTGCTTGGCCAGATTCATCACGTCTTCGGTGAAGGTTGCGGAGAACAGCAAAGTCTGGCGTTCGGACTTTGGCGGGGTCTGGCGAATGATCTGCCGTACCTGCGGGATGAAACCCATGTCGAGCATGCGGTCGGCTTCGTCCAGCACCATCACTTCGACCATATCCAGATGCACGTCGCCGCGCTGGTTGAAGTCGAGCAGGCGGCCCGGCGTGGCGACGAGGATGTCGCAATGACGTGCTTCGAGGTGCTTGAGCTGTTTGTCGAAGTCCATGCCACCGACGAAGGTCATGACGTTGAGGCCGGTGTACTTGGTCAGGTCAGCGGCGTCCTTGGCGATCTGCACCACCAGCTCACGGGTCGGCGCGATGATCAGCGCGCGCGGTTCGCCCATGTAGCGCTCTTTCGGCGGCGGCGTCTGCAGCAACTGGGTGATGATCGAGATCAGGAACGCGGCGGTCTTGCCGGTGCCGGTCTGCGCGCGGCCAATGGCGTCTTTGCCGGCGAGGGTGAAACCCAGCACCTGCGCCTGGATCGGCGTGCAGTACGGAAAGCCCAGGTCCTGGATGGCGTGCATCAGTTCCGGAGCAAGCTTGAAATCGTGAAAGCGGGTTTTGCCTTCCTGCGGCTCGACGACGAAGTCTTCGAGTTTCCATGGAATGACCGGTGCCTTGGGCTTCGGTTCGCGACGTGGCCTGGCCGGTTTCGGCGCTTCGCTGGGTGCAGGCTCTACGGCAATTGGCGCTGGCGCAGCGGGTATTTCTTCTGGCTTCGGTGCGGCTGCGGGAGCGGGGCGGTCGGCCTGCGGGGCATCGGTGCGATGACCGGGGGCGTGCGACGGCGCACTGGGAACTGGCGCGAGCTGCTCAGCCTCGCTTTTACCGAACATCTTCTTGAGTGCTTTGAGCACGGTCATCTCATCAGTTGGTTAAGGAATGTACGCCGGCCAGTGTAATGCAAGAATCGGGCGCGGCGTAGTAGGAGGGATCAATGGGCGGACATTGCTCGCAAATCAGCGCAGGCGTTCGCTCAGCCAGACGCCGACGTCGCGAATCTCTTCAGGTAACACTTCGTGCTCCATTGGGTATTCCTGCCATGTCACGGTGACACCATGCTTCACCAAATGCTCATAGGCAGTGCGCCCCATCGAGTTCTGCACCACGCCATCGAACTGCCCGTGCAGACACAGCACCGGAATACGCTGCTGACTGGCGGATAACTCCAGTTCGTCGCTGAATGTCGGTGCGTACGTCGACAACGCCAGCACCCCGCCCAGCGGTCCCTGCCATTTCAGAAAAGCGGTGTGCAGCACCACTGCGCCGCCCTGGGAAAACCCGGCAAGAAAAATCCGCGAGGCGTCTATCCCGCTGGCGCGCTCGTTTTCGATCAGCTCGATGATGCGCTCTGCCGACGCCTCCAGTTCGTCGCGATCGATCGCCCGGGCCGGGCTCATGGCCTTGATGTCATACCAGCTGGGCATGGCATATCCGCCATTTATCGTCACTGGACGGGTCGGTGCCTGCGGCAGCACAAAGCGCGTGCTCAACAGACTTTCCTGCAACGCCTCGGCCACCGGCAGGAAGTCGTAACGGTCGGCGCCGAGGCCGTGCAGCCAGATCACGCAGGCGTCTGCGGGCTTAACAGGCTGAAGAATCAAGGGCTCGGTCATGTCTGCTCCAAAAATGTGCGGGCGCTCTCATTGAGTGCGTGATTGAAGTGCGCGCCCGGTTGATCCGTTAACAAGATGTCGCAAGGTTACAAGTTTAGCTATTGACGTGTCGCGCAATCACTTTCGCAAGCGGTGTGGTACGGCGTTTGCTATGGAGCTTTGCGTACGAAGCATCCGTTGCGCGGCGGTAACACTATCAGTGTCAGTCGCGTGATGGGATAGCAACGAATCCGGTGATGGATGTTCGCCAATGGCCGCAACGGGCTTAGCGAACGTGAAAGGGCTACAGCCCGTTCGGCCGATTGGTGAGAAGTGAGTGATCCATGATGTGGATTTTCTCCTACTAGACTCATAGCGAAGGTCTTACGTCGGTTGACCCCAAAAAAAGCCAACACGGGTCAACAACGCCTCAAAAGGGTGCGACAGGACTCAAGCTCCGACACAACAAGAGCAAAACTGGAGGTTTGAATGAAGATGTTGAAATCCACTCTGGCGGTCGTGACTGCTGCAGCAGTACTCGGCGTCAGCGGGTTCGCTCAGGCGGGTGCAACCCTGGATGCGGTACAGAAAAAAGGTTTCGTGCAGTGTGGCGTGAGCGACGGTCTGCCGGGCTTCTCGGTACCGGATGCGACCGGCAAGATTCTCGGCATCGATGCTGACGTCTGCCGCGCTGTGGCCGCAGCCGTTTTCGGCGACGCCAACAAGGTCAAGTTCAGCCAGTTGAACGCCAAGGAGCGCTTCACCGCGCTGCAATCCGGCGAGATCGACATCCTGTCGCGCAACACCACCATGACCAGTTCCCGTGACGCGGGCATGGGCCTGAAATTCCCGGGCTTCATCACCTACTACGACGGCATCGGCTTCCTGGTGAACAACAAGCTGGGCGTGAAAAGTGCCAAAGAGCTCGACGGCGCGACCATCTGCATCCAGGCCGGTACCACCACCGAACTGAACGTTTCCGACTACTTCCGTGGCAACGGTCTGAAATACACCCCGATCACCTTCGATACCTCCGATGAAAGCGCCAAGTCGCTGGAATCCGGTCGTTGCGACGTGCTGACCTCCGACAAGTCCCAGCTGTTCGCCCAGCGCAGCAAGCTGGCCTCGCCGAAGGACTACGTGGTGTTGCCGGAAACCATTTCCAAGGAACCACTGGGCCCGGTCGTACGTAACGGCGACGACGAGTGGCTGGCGATCGTGCGTTGGGTCGGCTACGCGCTGCTCAATGCCGAAGAAGCCGGCATCACTTCGAAGAACGTCGAAGCTGAAGCCAAGTCCACCAAGAACCCGGACGTAGCCCGTATGCTCGGCGCTGACGGCGAGTACGGCAAAGACCTGAAACTGCCGAAAGACTGGGTTGTGCAGATCGTCAAGCAAGTCGGCAACTACGGCGAAATCTTCGAGAAAAACCTCGGCAAGAGCACTCCGCTGGAAATCGACCGTGGCCTGAACGCCCTGTGGAACAACGGCGGCATTCAGTACGCACCACCAGTGCGCTAATGGTTCTATCGCCCGGCGGGCCAACCGCCGGGTGATGTTCTTGTTCCATTTCTTCCGGGGCACTTCATGCAAAATTCAATCGGCGCACCAAAGCAGAGGCTCAGCCTCAGCGATCCACGAGTGCGTGCGTGGCTATTCCAGATCATCACGGTTGTGGCGGTGGTCTCGCTTGGCTGGTACCTGTTCGACAATACGCAAACCAACCTTCAGCACCGGGGCATCACCTCCGGCTTCAGCTTTCTGGAGCGCAGTGCCGGATTCGGCATCGCTCAAACCCTGATCGACTACACCGAAGCGGACAGTTACGCGCGGGTGTTTGTCATCGGCCTGCTCAACACCTTGTTGGTGACCTTTATCGGCGTGATCCTGGCGACGATTTTAGGTTTCATCGTCGGTGTAGCGCGGCTGTCGCAGAACTGGATCATTGCCAAACTGGCGACGGTGTATGTGGAAGTATTCCGCAACATTCCGCCGCTGCTGCAGATCCTGTTCTGGTACTTCGCGGTGTTCCTGACCATGCCGGGGCCGCGCAACAGCCACAACTTCGGCGACACCTTCTTCGTCAGCAGCCGTGGCCTGAACATGCCGGCCGCACTCGCCGCTGACGGCTTCTGGGCGTTCGTGGTCAGCATCGTCCTGGCGATCGTCGGCATCGTGCTGATGTGCCGCTGGGCCAACAAGCGCTTCGAAGAAACCGGCGTACCGTTCCACAAGTTCTGGACCGGCCTGGCAATTGCGCTGGTGATCCCGACCCTGTGCGCGCTGATCTTCGGCGCTCCGCTGCACTGGGAAATGCCCGAGCTCAAGGGCTTCAACTTTGTCGGTGGCTGGGTGCTGATCCCGGAACTGCTGGCATTGACCCTGGCGCTCACCGTGTACACCGCAGCGTTCATCGCCGAGATCGTGCGTTCCGGGATCAAGTCGGTCAGCCACGGCCAGACCGAAGCGGCGCGTTCGCTTGGCCTGCGCAACGGCCCGACCCTGCGCAAAGTGATC
>NZ_JH635998.1:1024037-1030259 GCF_000257605.1 Pseudomonas sp. R62 | reverse complement strand
CCTGCGCAAAGTGATCATCCCGCAAGCCCTGCGCGTGATCATTCCGCCGCTGACCAGCCAATACCTGAACCTTGCGAAGAACTCCTCGCTGGCGGCCGGTATCGGTTACCCGGAAATGGTTTCGCTGTTCGCCGGCACCGTGCTCAACCAGACCGGGCAGGCCATCGAAGTGATTGCCATCACCATGAGCGTGTACCTGGCGATCAGTATCAGCATTTCCCTGCTGATGAACTGGTACAACAAGCGCATTGCGCTGATCGAGCGGTAAGGAAAAGCGCATGAGTACTCATACTTTCAAACCCGACATGCCTCCACCGAACAGCAGTATCGGCGTGGTGGCGTGGATGCGCGCAAACATGTTCTCCAGCTGGCTCAACACCCTGCTGACGCTGTTTGCGTTCTACCTGATCTACCTGGTTGTGCCTCCGATCCTCAGCTGGGCGATCGTCGATGCCAACTGGGTCGGCACCACCCGCGCCGACTGCACCAAGGAAGGCGCCTGCTGGGTGTTCATTCAGCAGCGCTTCGGCCAGTTCATGTACGGCTATTACCCGACCGAACTGCGCTGGCGCGTCGACCTGACCGTGTGGCTGGCGGTCATTGGCGCAGCACCGCTGTTCATCTCGCGCGTGCCGCGTAAAGCGGTGTACGGCCTGAGCTTCCTGGTGCTGTACCCGATCATTGCCTTCACTTTGCTGCATGGCGGTTTCGGAATGACCACCGTGCCGACCAGCCAGTGGGGCGGCCTGATGCTGACCCTGGTGATCGCCACCGTCGGCATCGCCGGAGCATTGCCGCTGGGCATCGTACTGGCGCTGGGGCGACGTTCGAACATGCCGGCGATTCGTGTGGTCTGCGTGACCTTCATCGAGTTCTGGCGCGGCGTGCCGTTGATCACGGTGCTGTTCATGTCGTCGGTAATGCTGCCGCTGTTCCTGCCTGAAGGCATGAACTTCGACAAGCTGCTGCGGGCGCTGATCGGCGTGATCCTGTTCCAGTCGGCCTACGTCGCCGAAGTGGTGCGCGGTGGTCTGCAAGCGATTCCCAAAGGGCAGTACGAAGCGGCTGCAGCGATGGGCCTCGGTTACTGGCGTTCGATGGGCCTGGTGATTCTGCCGCAAGCCCTGAAGCTGGTGATCCCGGGCATCGTCAACACGTTCATTGCGCTGTTCAAGGACACCAGCCTGGTGATCATCATCGGTCTGTTTGACCTGCTCAACAGCGTCAAGCAAGCCGCCGCCGACCCGAAATGGCTGGGCATGGCCACCGAAGGCTACGTGTTCGCCGCCCTGGTGTTCTGGATTTTCTGTTTTGGTATGTCGCGCTATTCCATGCATCTGGAACGCAAGCTCGACACTGGCCACAAGCGTTAGGAGTTCTCTGTAAATGAGCGAAGCAATCAAAAAGCCTGTGGGTCCGGAAGGCATTATCCAGATGCAGGGCGTGAACAAGTGGTACGGCCAGTTTCACGTACTCAAGGACATCAACCTCAACGTCAAACAGGGCGAGCGCATCGTCCTGTGCGGCCCGTCGGGTTCCGGTAAATCGACCACGATTCGTTGCCTGAATCGTCTGGAAGAACACCAGCAGGGGCGCATCGTCGTCGATGGCGTGGAACTGACCAACGACCTCAAGCAGATCGAAGCGATCCGTCGCGAAGTCGGCATGGTGTTCCAGCACTTCAACCTGTTCCCGCACCTGACCATTCTGCAGAACTGCACCCTGGCGCCGATGTGGGTGCGCAAGATGCCCAAGCGCAAGGCCGAAGAAATCGCCATGCATTACCTGGAGCGCGTACGCATTCCGGAGCAGGCGCACAAGTATCCGGGGCAGCTGTCCGGCGGTCAGCAACAGCGTGTGGCGATCGCCCGCGCCCTGTGCATGAAGCCGAAAATCATGCTGTTTGACGAGCCGACTTCAGCGCTCGATCCGGAAATGGTGAAAGAGGTTCTCGACACCATGATCGGTCTGGCCGAAGACGGTATGACCATGCTTTGCGTGACCCACGAAATGGGCTTTGCCCGCACCGTGGCCAACCGCGTGATCTTCATGGACAAGGGCGAAATCGTTGAACAGGCCGCGCCGAACGATTTCTTCGACAATCCGCAGAATGATCGGACCAAGTTGTTCTTGAGTCAGATTTTGCATTGATGGTTGATGAGTGAAACCAACCCGGCCATGTGCCGGGTTGTTTTTTCGGGGTCAGGAAACCGAAAGGGATTCATGTTCTTTGTGGACGATGTGCTCGAAACCTCTCAAATCTGCACCTTCGCCGAGAGTCTTTGCATCGGTTAGCAAATATGGGTAACGATCCAATAAACGCATCAGCAGTATGAGTGCCTTGGGCGGCAAGATTTCGCCGCGCTCGTAGCGAGAGAATGCGTTATGCCCACCCCCAGATAGCAGTTGCACCGTCTCTTTTTGCGTCAGATGCAATTTGCGGCGAATCCGCTTCATCTCGTCGCCGATCATTTTCCTGGCTGCGATGACCAACTCATCACCTGCGTTGCAATAACGTTCCGCGCTATCGGTATCGGCGTCCCATTCGACCTCGCCGCAGTTCTGGCATTCCCAGCCAGAAAGATTATCGACACGACGCTCCATGCCTTTGACTTTGAGGGTTTCGCCACGCCCCTGAAAATGCCTCATTCCCTCACGTGCACCGCAGCTGACACATTGCTGGGTTTTCATGGGTTGTTCTCCTTGAAGGAGATCACCGGTGGGCTGCCGCCGGGGCGGTATGTCACCTTGATGTAAATCTCCTGATCTCGTGAATTGATGTGATACACGTCTTGCCAGATTCGATGATCCTCATAAGTAGTCATCGATTTGTACAACATCTTGGTTTGTAGCTCGAAAACAATCTCCTGCATTTCGCTGACATTGAAGCCGAGCTTCTCAGCTGACCTTACTGAAGTTTTGGTGAAAGCGTTTTGACCCAGTCGCCTCACTTCAGACTTGATCACCGCCAAGTCGTAATGGGGTGTGTACTTTTCCATAAGAAGCCAAAACCCTGTTCCTGAAATTACCCTTAAAGGGTAATTTTGACCAATCGAAAATGCCGCTTCATGTGTCTCCGATTGACCCTAGGTGGTTGCCGTCCTACATGGGTCTGACTAACATGTCGGAAAATTCATCCTATGATTGGATGAAAAGGTGAGGTTCATGTCCGACATTTCCCCTTTGATCAAGCGATCCCTGGTCGATCAGGCTTTGGATCAACTGCGTCAGCGCATCAACAGCGGTGCGTGGCAGGTCGGCGAGCGTCTGCCGACCGAGCCTGAGCTGTGCGCCGAGCTGGGCATCAGCCGCAACACGGTGCGTGAGGCGATGCGTGTTCTGGCGTTCTCAGGATTGATTGAAATTCGCCAAGGCGACGGCAGTTATCTTCGTGCGCTGGTCGACCCGCTCGACACACTTAAAGCGCTATCGCGTTGTTCGCTGGAGCAGGCCCGGGAGACCCGGCACATCCTTGAAGTCGAGGCCATCGGCTTGGCGGCGTTGCGTCGTACCGATGAGGATCTGGCGGCGCTGCGTGAAGCGCTCGGCACCAGCGGCAGCCATTACCACGGCGATCTCGACACCTATATCGCCTGCGATCTGGTGTTCCATCGCCGACTGGTCGACGCCGCGCACAACCCGACCCTCAGCGAGTTGTATCGCTACTTTTCCAGCATCGTCGGCGCGCAATTGCGCCAGACCCTGAATATCTCCCCGCGCCGTCAGGAAGTGTTCGATCTGCACATCGACTTGCTCGATGCAGTCGAGCAACGCGACCCGGAACGGGCCAAAGCCTTGTCGAGGCAGTTGATCAATGAACCTTGAAACCGAGAAAACCATGTCCCGCAGTGAGTTATCCACAGCGTCGAAACGCACCCCCGAACTTGAAGAGCTGCTGATCGATGCCGAGGCTGATGACGAGCAGGTGCAGCAAAGCCATCCGTTGGTGAAACGTCCATGGTTGCTGCTGCTCGGGTTGATTCTGGTGGCGCTGAACCTGCGCCCGGCGTTGTCGAGCATGGCGCCATTGCTTAGCGAGGTCTCTAGGAGCCTCGGGCTGTCTGCGGCGCAGGCGGGATTGCTGACCACGTTGCCGGTGCTGTGCCTGGGCTTGTTCGCACCGCTGGCGCCGATTCTGGCGCGGCGGTTTGGTGCTGAGCGCGTGGTGTTAGGGATTCTGCTGACACTGGCCGGCGGCATCATCCTGCGCAGCAATTTCGGCGAGATCGGCCTGTTCGCCGGCAGCGTCCTTGGCGGCGCCAGCATCGGCATCGTCGGCGTGCTGCTGCCGGGCATCGTCAAGCGCGACTTCGCCAAACACGCCGGGACCATGACCGGCGTCTACACCATGGCGCTGTGCCTGGGCGCAGCGATGGCGGCGGGTTCGACCGTGCCGCTGACTGAACACTTCGGCAACAGCTGGGCGATGGGCCTGGGCTTCTGGGTGATTCCGGCATTGGTGGCGGCGGTTTTCTGGCTGCCACAAGTCGGCTCCAAACATGGCGCACACAACGTCGCCTACCGCGTGCGCGGGTTGCTGCGTGATCCGCTGGCCTGGCAGGTGACCTTGTACATGGGCCTGCAATCGTCGCTGGCCTACATCGTGTTTGGCTGGTTGCCGTCGATCCTCATCGGGCGCGGGCTGACACCGACTCAGGCCGGATTGGTGCTGTCCGGTTCGGTGATCATTCAGCTGGCCAGTTCGCTGGCCGCGCCGTGGCTGGCGACCCGTGGCAAGGATCAGCGTCTGGCGATCGTCGTGGTCATGGCGCTGACCCTGGCCGGCCTGTTCGGCTGCCTGTACGCACCGATCGAAGGTCTGTGGGGCTGGGCGATTCTACTCGGCCTGGGGCAGGGCGGTACGTTCAGTCTGGCCCTGACCCTGATCGTACTGCGCTCGCGTGATTCCCATGTCGCGGCGAATCTGTCGAGCATGTCCCAGGGTTTTGGCTACACCCTGGCGTCCATGGGGCCGTTTGCCGTGGGCGTGGTGCATGACTGGACCGGCGGCTGGAATGCGCTGGGCTGGATTTTCGGCATTATCGGCGCCGGTGCAATCCTCGCCGGGCTGGGTGCCGGGCGTGCGCTGTATGTGCAGGTGCAAAGCGAAAAGCTCTGAATGCACTGGTTGCAAATGTGGGAGCGAGCCTGCTCGCAAAAACAGTGTTTCAGTCAACATGGATGTTGAATGTTGAATTGCCTTCGCGAGCAGGCTCGCTCCCACCAGGGTTTTGCGTAATGCCGATAGTGTTTCTGCGCGCGGCAGATTATGGTGCTGGCAATCTGTATATCTTTCTTTGGAGATTGCCTTGAGCGAAGCCCATAGCGCCCTGATCACCCGCTTCTACCAAGCCTTTCAGCGCCTTGACGCCGAAGCCATGGCGGCCTGCTACACCGATGATGTGGTCTTCAGCGATCCGGCCTTCGGCGAGTTGCGCGGGCGCGATGCCGGCGACATGTGGCGCATGCTGACTACCCGCGCCAAGGATTTCTCCCTGACCTTCGACAACGTCCGCGCCGACGAGCGCACCGGCGGCGCGCATTGGGTGGCGACGTACCTGTTCAGCCAGACCGGCAACATCGTCATCAACGATATAAAGGCGCGCTTCGTCTTCCGTGACGGCAAGATCTGCGAGCATCACGACCACTTCGATCTGTGGCGCTGGTCGCGGCAGGCGCTTGGTTTCAAAGGCCTGCTGCTGGGCTGGACGCCGCTGGTGCGCAACGCCGTCCGCGCCCAGGCGCGCAAGGGACTGAAGGCATTTCAGGCCGGGCGCTGATAAGATCGCCGCCTGTTTTCCTACACGTTCAGATCCCGAAGTGACCAGTCTTAGCGAACAATCCGTCGATGCTGCCGAGCCAGTGAGCAAATCCTGGTTCGTCTACCTCGTGCGTGCCGCCAATGGCGCCTTGTACTGCGGAATCAGCGACGACCCGGTGCGGCGTTTCGCCAAGCACCAGAGCGGCAAGGGCGCGCGGTTCTTTCTCTCCAGCCCGGCGATGGCGCTGGTCTACACCGAACTGTGCCGCGACAAAAGCGATGCTTTGCGCCAGGAACGGCTGATCAAGAAGCTGCGCAAGAGCGCCAAGGAATGCTTGGTGGCGTCTTATCAATCTGACTGATTGGTTCCCATCAGGCAGATCTGTAGGCTGCTAATCAAATGCACGCTAAGCTGCGGGCTCACTATCTGAGCGGCGGAGCCGAGCATGTCCGAGTTGATT
>NZ_JH635998.1:1004498-1023260 GCF_000257605.1 Pseudomonas sp. R62 | reverse complement strand
ACCATTACCCGACCTCTCCATTTGCCGAAAAGGCCCGCCTGCTGCTGGGCTTCAAAGGCCTGTCCTGGCGTTCGGTGCACATTTCCCCGGTGATGCCAAAGCCGGATCTGACGGCATTGACCGGTGGCTACCGCAAGACTCCAGTGTTGCAGATCGGTGCTGACATCTATTGCGACACCGCACTGATCGCTCGACGCCTGGAACAGGAAAAAGCCCTGCCGGCGTTCTTCCCCGAGGGTCAGGAAATGACCAGCGCCAGTTTTGCGGCGTGGGCCGATTCGGTGGTGTTCCAGCACGCGGTGAGCCTGGTGTTCCAGCCGGAATCGGTGGCGGTGCGTTTCGGCAAATTGCCGCCGGAAGCGATCAAGGCATTTCTGGCCGACCGCGCCGGTTTGTTCAGCGGTGGCAGCGCCACGCGTCTGTCCGCCGAGCAGGCCAAACATCAGTGGCCGACGATCATGGCGCGGCTGGAGCAACAGTTGCAGCGCGAGCAGGGCGACTTCCTCTTCGGCGAGCCATCGATTGCCGACTTCGCCCTGGCGCATCCGCTGTGGTTCCTCAAGGCGACCCACGTCACGGCGCCGCTGGTGGATGAATATCCGGCGGTGGCGGCGTGGCTGGGTCGAGTGTTGGGGTTCGGCCATGGCGCAGCGAGCGAGATGTCTTCCGCCGAGGCATTGGAGGTCGCGCATAACGCGACGCCAGCGGCATTGCCGGATGAGCGGTTCGTCGATCCGAACGGCTTCAAGGCCGGCCAGCAAGTGGCGATTGCCGCTATCGATTACGGCGTTGATCCGGTGGTGGGCGAGCTGCTGTTTGCTGGCAGTGAAGAGCTGATCATTCGCCGTGAAGACGAGCGTGGCGGCGTGGTGCATGTGCACTTTCCGCGTTTTGGGTTCCGTATCGAAGCGCGCTGATTTATCCAGTCAGCTGCAAAACCTGTGAGAGCGAGCCTGCTCGCGAAGACGATGGATCATTCAACATTGTTGTTGGCTGATGCAGCGCTTTCGCGAGCAGGCTCGCTCCCACAGTTGATTATTTCAGGGCAGCGAGGATTTCGTCTGGATCAAATCCGCGAATCAACGTGCCGTTCACATCGATCAGCGGAATCCCGCGCCCACCCAGTGCCTCATACGCCTGGCGCGCATCGGCATCCTTCTCGATGTCGAACTCCTTGAACGGTATGCCCTTGCTGTCGAGAAAGCGTTTGGTCTGTTTGCAGTAGCCGCACCAGTCGGTGGCATAAAGCACGACATTGGCTTGCGCCCGGGTCTGCGGCGAGACCATTTGCGCGGGATTGAACACCCGCTCGATCTTGCCCCAGTTCTGATAGACCACGACCACCAGCAATACCAGGGCGACTTTTTTCAGCACATTGCCGAGCATCAGTTACGCCGCTTCAACTGATCGGTCAGCGAAGTCGGCAGGCCTTTGATGATCAGGGTGCCGTTCTCTTCGTCGTACTCGATCTTCGAACCCAGCAGGTGCGCTTCGAAGCTGATCGACAGGCCTTCGGCGCGGCCGGTGAAACGACGGAATTGATTGAGGGTGCGCTTGTCTGCCGGGATCTCTGGCGAGAGGCCGTAGTCCTTGTTGCGGATGTGGTCGTAGAAGGCCTTCGGACGTTCTTCGTCGATCAGCTCCGACAGCTCCTCAAGGCCCATCGGTTCGCCGAGCTTGGCCTGGCTGCTGGCATAGTCGACCAGAGTCTTGGTTTTCTCGCGGGCCGAGTCTTCCGGCAGGTCTTCGCTCTCGACAAAGTCGCTGAAGGCCTTGAGCAGTGTGCGCGTCTCGCCGGGGCCGTCGACGCCTTCCTGGCAGCCGATGAAGTCGCGGAAGTACTCCGAGACCTTCTTGCCATTCTTGCCCTTGATGAACGAAATGTACTGTTTGGACTGCTTGTTGTTCTGCCACTCGGAAACGTTGATCCGCGCTGCCAGATGCAACTGGCCAAGGTCGAGATGGCGCGAAGGCGTCACGTCGAGCTCATCGGTCACCGCCACACCTTCGCTGTGGTGCAGCAGGGCGATCGCCAGATAGTCGGTCATCCCTTGCTGATAGTGGGCGAACAGCACGTGGCCGCCCACCGACAGGTTGGATTCTTCCATCAGCTTCTGCAGATGCTCGACCGCCACTTTACTGAACGCCGTGAAGTCACGGCCGCCGTCCATGTACTCCTTCAGCCAGCCGCTGAAGGGGAACGCGCCGGACTCCGGATGGAACAGGCCCCAGGCTTTGCCCTGTTTGGCGTTGTAGCTTTCATTGAGGTCGGCGAGCATGTTTTCGATGGCTGCGGACTCGGCCAGTTCAGAGTCACGGGCGTGCAGAACTGCGGGCGTGCCGTCGGGTTTTTTGTCGATCAGGTGGACGATGCAATGACGGATCGGCATGGGCTTCTCGGCTGTTGGAAGGGAGGAGGGCAGGCTCCCCCGAAAAAGCGCTCAGTGTACCGCAACCACTGGTTTTGGCGCGGGTTGCAGGGCAAAACCGGGGCGCGCGCCCGGCCTTAAGCGGTTTTTTACCGATTTAGCGCAATAAAGCTGACCAAATGGGTAGCTAGAGGCGGATATTTCCTTGTCGCTGTGCTAGTTTTGCCCGGTCTTACGCGAAGTCACTGCGTTAAGCGTGCATTCAGCATTTGTCAGGTCGAACCAAACCCTGATTTCGGTATCTATAACCCGACTCGTCGTGGTTATCGCCGAGGGTGCCAGATCCAGAAGATCGGGCTCGATGGCTGACACTGCACTCTGCAATCCATATGAATTTGATAGGGAAGGAACACTACATGGCTCTTACTAAAGACCAACTGATCGCCGACATCGCTGAAGCTATCGACGCGCCGAAAACCACCGCGCGTAACGCTCTGGACCAACTGGGCCAAATCGTTGCCGATCAGCTGGAAAACGGCGGCGAAATCACCTTGCCAGGTATCGGCAAGCTGAAAGTGACCGAGCGTCCTGCCCGCACCGGCCGTAACCCTTCGACTGGCGCTGCCATCGAAATCCCTGCAAAGAAAGTGATCAAGCTGGTTGTGGCCAAAGGCCTGACCGACGCTGTGAACAAGTAAGACGCAGCGATAAAAAAACCGTGCTTCGGAGTGATCCGGGGCACGGTTTTTTTGTGTCTGTGATTTGACGGTCAAGTCGCGGGCAAATGTGGGAGCGAGCCTGCTCGCGAAAGCGGTGGGTCAGTCGATATTGAAGCTGACTGACACGCTGCCTTCGCGAGCAGGCTCGCTCCCACAGGGGGATCTGCTGTGTCTTAGCGAACCCAGCGCTCACGCCGCCAGATCTGCTGCTCGGACTTGGTCTGGAAGGTCCAGGCGACAAAGCGGCTCTGCTTCTGCCCCTGCGACATCTCCACGACCTGGCTCTCCAGCACCCCGGCCTTCTTCAGCGCGGTTTCAATGGCCGGCAGGTTCGAGGCCTTCGACACCAGTGTGCTGAACCACAACACCTTGTGCTGGAAGTTCGCGCTCTCGGCAATCAACTGCGTCACGAAGCGCGCTTCACCGCCTTCACACCACAGCTCCGCCGATTGCCCGCCGAAGTTCAGCACCGGCAGCTTGCGTTTCGGGTCGGCCTTGCCCAAGGCGCGCCACTTGCGCTCGCTGCCCTTGGTCGCTTCTTCCATCGAAGCGTGGAACGGCGGGTTGCACATGGTCAGGTCGAAACGCTCGCCCGGCTCCAGCAAGCCGATGAGGATGTGCTTGCGGTTTTCCTGCTGGCGCAGTTGGATCACCTTGCTCAGATCGTTGGACTGAACGATGGCTCGCGCCGCCGCCACGGCTGTCGGGTCGATCTCCGAGCCGAGGAAATGCCAGCGATATTCGCTGTTGCCGATCAGCGGATACACGCAGTTGGCGCCCATGCCGATGTCCAGCACATTGACGATCGCGCCGCGCGGCACCTTGCCGTCGTTCATGCTCGCCAGCAGGTCGGCGAGAAAGTGCACATAGTCGGCACGCCCCGGAACCGGAGGGCAGAGGTAGTCCGCCGGGATGTCCCAATGCTGAATGCCATAGAACGCCTTGAGCAGCGCCCGATTGAACACACGTACCGCGTCCGGGCTGGCGAAGTCGATGCTTTCCTTGCCGTACGGGTTGGTGATCACGTACTTGGCCAGTTCCGGCGTGGTCTTGATCAGTGCCGGAAAGTCGTAACGACCCTGATGGCGATTGCGCGGATGCAGGCTGGCCTTCTCGCGCGGCTCGACGGCTTTGCTCGGGGACGCGGCGTCAGGCTTCTTGCGCGCAGGTTTGGGTGTGCGGGGGGCGGTCATGGGCGTGGTCGATTCGGGTATGGCTGAAAGTGGCGGGCATTGTCCCACATCTGAAGGCAACACCGTTCAAACTGTGGAAGCGAGCCCGCTCGCGAAGGCGGTTTCACATCCGGCAGATTTGTCGGCTGATACAGCGCTTTCGCGAGCAGGCTCGCTCCCACAGGGGACTCGAGGTTTTGCAGGAATAAAAAAGGGAGGCCACTTGGGCCTCCCTTTTTCAGTGCGGTTTGCCGTTACAGACTGGCAATCCGCGCATGCTGCTCGGCCAGTTTGCCCAGGGCCTGTTCGGCCTCGGCCAGTTTGGCGCGTTCCTTCTCGATGACTTCGGCCGGGGCCTTGTCGACGAATCCTGCGTTGGAAAGCTTGCCGCCAACGCGCTGGACTTCGCCCTGCAGACGCAGGATTTCCTTGTCCAGACGCGCCAGTTCCGCGCCCTTGTCGATCAGACCGGCCATTGGCACCAACACTTCCATTTCGCCGACCAGTGCGGTGGCGGACAGCGGTGCTTCTTCGCCAGCGGCGAGTACGGTGATCGATTCCAGGCGCGCCAGCTTCTTCAGCAGCGCTTCGTTCTCGCTCAGGCGGCGCTGGTCTTCAGCGCTGACGTTCTTCAGGAAGATCGGCAGTGGCTTGCCCGGGCCGATGTTCATCTCGCCACGAATGTTGCGCGTGCCGAGCATCAGTTCCTTGAGCCATTCGATGTCGTTTTCCGCCGCCGGATCGATGCGCTCCTCGTTGGCCACCGGCCAAGGCTGCAGCATGATCGTTTTGCCCTGAATGCCGGCCAGCGGCGCGATGCGCTGCCAGATTTCTTCAGTGATGAACGGCATGAACGGATGCGCCAGACGCAGCGCCACTTCCAGCACGCGCACCAGCGTCCGGCGAGTGCCGCGCTGACGTTCGACCGGCGCGTTCTCGTCCCACAGCACAGGCTTGGACAGTTCCAGATACCAGTCGCAGTACTGGTTCCAGATGAACTCGTACAGCGCTTGTGCGGCGAGGTCGAAACGGAACTGATCCAGTTGGCGGGTCACTTCGGCTTCGGTGCGTTGCAGCTGCGAGATGATCCAGCGATCAGCCAACGACAGCTCGTAGGCTTCGCCGTTCTGGCCGCAATCTTCGCCCTTGTCCAGAACGTAACGCGCGGCGTTCCAGATCTTGTTGCAGAAGTTGCGATAGCCTTCGACGCGACCCATGTCGAACTTGATGTCGCGACCGGTCGAGGCCAGCGAGCAGAAGGTAAAGCGCAGGGCGTCGGTGCCGTAGCTTTCGATGCCATTGGCGAATTCTTCGCGGGTGGCTTTCTCGATCTTCTTCGCCAGTTTCGGTTGCATCAGGCCCGAAGTGCGCTTCTGCACCAGGGTTTCCAGGTCGATGCCGTCGATGATGTCCAGCGGGTCAAGGACGTTGCCCTTGGACTTGGACATCTTCTGGCCCTGGCCGTCGCGCACCAGACCGTGTACGTACACAGTCTTGAACGGAACCTGCGGCGTGCCGTCTTCGTTCTTCATCAGGTGCATGGTCATCATGATCATCCGGGCAACCCAGAAGAAAATGATGTCGAAACCGGTGACCAGCACGTCGGTGGAGTGGAATTTCTTCAGGAACTCGGTCTGCTCAGGCCAGCCCAGCGTGGAGAATGTCCACAGGCCGGAGCTGAACCAGGTGTCGAGTACGTCGTTGTCCTGTTGCAGCGCAACGTCCGGGCCGAGGTTGTGCTTGGCACGCACTTCGGCTTCGTCGCGACCGACGTAGACCTTGCCCGACTCGTCGTACCAGGCCGGAATCCGGTGGCCCCACCACAGCTGACGGCTGATGCACCAGTCCTGGATGTCGCGCATCCACGAGAAGTACATGTTTTCGTACTGCTTGGGCACGAACTGGATGCGACCGTCTTCAACGGCAGCAATCGCCGGCTCGGCCAGAGGCTTGGTCGATACGTACCACTGATCGGTCAGCCACGGCTCGATGACCGTGCCGGAGCGATCGCCTTTCGGCGTTTTCAGGTTGTGATCGTTGACACTCACCAGCAGGCCGGCAGCGTCGAAAGCGGCAACGATCTGCTTGCGCGCCTCGAAACGCTCCAGCCCGGCGAACTCCGCCGGAATCTTGCCGTCGATGCTCTCGTTCAGCGTGCCGTCGAGGTTGAACACCTGAGCGGCAGGCAGCACGTTGGCGTTCTTGTCGAAGATGTTCAGCAGCGGCAGGTTGTGGCGCTTGCCGACTTCGTAGTCGTTGAAATCGTGGGCCGGGGTGATTTTCACGCAGCCGGTGCCGAATTCAGGGTCGCAATAATCGTCGGCGATGATCGGGATGCGCCGGCCAACCAGTGGCAGCTCGACGAATTTGCCGATCAGTGCTTTGTAGCGTTCGTCGTTCGGGTTAACCGCGACGGCGGAGTCGCCGAGCATGGTTTCCGGACGGGTGGTGGCGACGATCAGGAAGTCATTGCCCTCGGCGGTTTTAACGCCATCGGCCAATGGGTATTTCAGGTTCCACAGGAAACCTTTCTCTTCGTGGTTTTCCACTTCGAGGTCGGAAATCGCCGTGTGCAGTTTGGTGTCCCAGTTGACCAGACGCTTGCCGCGGTAGATCAGGCCGTCTTCATGCAGGCGCACGAAGGCTTCCTTGACCGCTTCCGAGAGGCCGTCGTCCATGGTGAAGCGCTCGCGGCTCCAGTCGACGGACGAGCCGAGGCGGCGGATCTGCCGGCTGATGTTGCCACCGGACTGATCTTTCCACTCCCAGACTTTCTCGAGGAATTTTTCCCGGCCCAGATCGTGACGATTCTGGCCCTGGGCTTCGAGTTGGCGCTCCACCAGCATCTGCGTGGCGATACCGGCGTGGTCGGTGCCCGGCTGCCACAGGGTGTCGCGACCCTGCATGCGGCGGAAACGGATCAACGCGTCCATGATCGCGTTGTTGAAGCCGTGACCCATGTGCAGGCTGCCGGTGACGTTCGGCGGCGGGATCATGATGGTGTAGGACTCGCCCGCGCCTTGCGGGGCGAAGTAGTTCTCGGACTCCCAGGTCTTGTACCAGGAAGTTTCAATGGCGTGCGGCTGGTAGGTCTTATCCATGCGCGGCGGGACCCTATTGGCATTTATTCAGGAAAAGCCGGGAAGTATAGCCGTGGGGGCAGCCACAAGCCACAAGCTGCAAGCTTCAAGAGGAGCGCGGCGGATTTGCTTTGGCTTTGGCTTGCAGCTTAAAGCTTGCCGCTTGCAGCTGCGGCGAGCAGCCGCTCCATCCGCGCATCGAGGCGACGTTTGATTTCGGTTTCGATGTGCGGGGCGAAGTCGTCGATCACGTCTTGCATGATCAATTGCGCGGCGGCGCGCAGTTCGCTGTCCAGGTGCAGCAAGGCGTCCGGGCCTTTATCGACCGGTGCGGCAGCCGGGGCAGCCGGCGGCGCTGGTGGCGGCTCGACGGCCGCCGGCGGATTGCCGACGGAATCGAACAGCATCGGAATCTGTTCCTGTTCGCCGTCATCGACCGTATCGGTCAAGAGCGGCGGTTGCAGGTTGTCATCGCCGAGCAACTGGCGGATCGATTCAAGATCGTCCAGCAGATGTGCGGACTTCTGTTGCGGTTTCGGAGTGTCCATTGGAGTGCTCAGAGTCGCTGTAAACGGTGGTCTTGCAGAGAATAGCCCTGTTCGCGGTAGAAACGGAAACTCTCCCGCGCCGCTGCGCGGATGGTCGGATCTTCCACCACCACTTCCGCCACGCGGGCGAATTTGCTGGCGAAGGCCGGGACTTTCAGGTCGAGATTGACCAGCAGATCCTGATGCTCACCGCAGTCTTGCCCGAGTCCCAGCACGATCAAACCGTCCGGTTCGCTGTCGGCCGGGCCGTGGGGCACGAAACTTTCGCCCTTGAATGCCCACAGACGCGCATCGAGATCGTCGCGCTGGGCCGCATCGCTGCAATGCAGGTAGATGCGGTGGCCCATGCGCCAGGCTTTCTCGGTGAGCTTGCAGGCGAAATCCAGGCGCGCTGAAGGATCGGCGCTGGGCAGGATATAGAAGTCGACTTTGGTCATTGCGGTTCCAGAGCGGCAAGCGGCGTCACCCGAGAGTGACGCCACCTTTCAGCGGTTTCAGGCCTTGGCGCGATCCAGTAGGTACTGGGTCAGCAGTGGAACCGGACGGCCAGTGGCGCCCTTGTCCTTGCCGCCGCTGGTCCATGCCGTGCCGGCGATGTCCAGGTGCGCCCAGTTGAGGTTCTTGGTGAAGCGCGACAGGAAGCAGGCGGCAGTGATGGTGCCGGCCTTCGGCCCGCCAATGTTGGCGATGTCGGCGAACGGGCTGTCCAGCTGCTCTTGATACTCATCAAACAGCGGCAGTTGCCAGGCGCGGTCGTCGGCAGCCTTGCCGGCGCTGAGCAATTGCTCGATCAGTTCGTCGTTGTTGCCCAGCAGGCCGGACGTGTGTGCGCCCAGGGCCACCACGCAAGCGCCGGTCAGGGTGGCGATGTCGATCACCGCTTGTGGCTTGAAGCGCTCGGCGTAGGTCAGCGCATCGCACAGCACCAGACGGCCTTCGGCGTCGGTGTTGAGGATTTCCACGGTCTGGCCGCTCATGGTGGTGACGATATCGCCCGGGCGCGACGCGTTGCCGCTCGGCATGTTTTCGGCGCAGGCGAGGATGCACACCAGATTGATCGGCAGTTTCAGCTCAAGCACAGCACGCAAGGTACCGAACACGGAGGCAGCGCCGCCCATGTCGTATTTCATCTCGTCCATGCCGGCGCCCGGCTTCAGGCTGATGCCGCCGGTGTCGAAGGTGATGCCCTTGCCGACCAGCGCGTATGGCTTCTCGGATTTCTTGCCGCCGTTGTATTGCATGACGATCAGGCGCGGCGGCTGGGCGCTGCCCTGGCCCACAGCGTAGAACGAGCCCATGCCGAGGGATTTGATCTTCTTCTCGTCGAGCACTTCGACTTTCAGATCCTTGAACTCTTTGCCCAGATTCTTGGCTTGTTCGCCCATGAAGGTCGGGTGGCAGATGTTCGGTGGCAGGTTGCCCAGATCGCGGGTGAACGCCATGCCGTTGGCGATGGCGGTGGCGTGGTTCACGGCACGCTGCACTTCGGCTTGCGCAGCCTTGATGGTCAGCAGGGTGATTTTCTTCAGGGCGCGCGGTTCGGCTTTCTGGCTCTTGAACTGGTCGAAGGTGTAGCCGCCGTCGACCAGGGTTTCTGCCAGCAGGCGAGTCTTGCCGTAGCTGTCGCGACCTTTGACGATGACTTCATCCAGCGCCAGCACGGCGTCACCGCCGCCCAGGCCTTTGAGGGTGTTGAGGATGCCGGCAACGATTTTGCGGAATGGCCGGTCGCCCAGTTCTTCGTCCTTGCCCACGCCGACCAGCAACACGCGCTCGGCTTTCAGGTTCGGCAGGCTGTGCAGCAGCAGGCTCTGACCGACCTTGCCGGCCAGGTCGCCACGCTTGAGCACGGCGCTGATCGCGCCACCGCTCGACTCGTCGACCAGTCTGGCGGCGACACCGAGTTTGCGGCCTTCGCCGACGGCAACCACCAGGGTGGCGGTTTTCAACGTTTCTGGGCTAACGCTTTTTACAACCAGTTCCATGTCCGGATCCCTGAATGAATGGTCAACACGCAGGCGCTCGACGTTGTCCGCAGTCGCCTGCTTATAGATAGAAGAGGCGCAGGCCAAAGCCTGCGACAAGGGCCGCAGTTTGAACCTCGCTCCCCGCGCCTGACAACCCTCAGCAAAGGATTACAGAGATGGATGAGTGTGCGCAGTGACAGGCGCACCCAATCACAGGATAATGCCGCATCTTTTTTCGACCGCTCTGCATGGCGGGCCGGTCGATGTGTTTGCTTGTTTGGCCGCCTTAGCCTGACAACCCTGGAGTGTCTGGTTTGATCGTCTTCCGTTATCTGTCCCGCGAAGTCCTGTTGACCCTCAGCGCCGTAAGTGCCGTGCTACTGGTCATCATCATGAGCGGTCGCTTCATCAAATACCTGGCGCAGGCTGCGGCCGGTCAGCTCGATCCGGGCTCGCTGTTCCTGATCATGGGCTTTCGTCTGCCGGGTTTCCTGCAACTGATTCTGCCGCTGGGCCTGTTCCTCGGGATCCTGCTGGCCTACGGTCGGCTGTACCTCGAAAGCGAAATGACCGTGCTCTCGGCCACCGGCATGAGCCAGCAGAAGCTGTTTCGCATGACCCTGTTTCCGGCAACGCTGGTGGCACTGGTGGTGGCGTGGCTGAGCCTCGGCCTTGCTCCGCAGGGCGCCAACCAGTTTCAGCTGCTGCTGAACAAGCAGGACGCGCTGACCGAGTTCGATACCCTCGAACCGGGCCGCTTCCAGGCCTTGCGTGACGGTACTCGAGTGACTTACACCGAAACCCTGAGCGACGACCGCGTCAATCTCGGTAGCGTGTTCATTTCGCAGAAGAACCTCGGCGCCGATAAGAAGGATCGCGGGATTTCCGTACTGGTGGCCGAGTCGGGCCGTCAGGAAATCCGCCCCGACGGCAATCGTTACCTGATTCTCGACAACGGTTACCGCTATGACGGCAGCCCCGGGCAGGCCGATTACCGCGCCATTCATTACGAAACCTACGGCGTGCTGCTGCCCAAGCCGGACGTCAGCGAAGAAGTCACCGATCGCGATGCGATGCCGACCTCGTCCCTGTGGGGCAGTGATGACATCCGTTCGAAAACCGAGCTGCAATGGCGCATGTCGCTGCCATTGCTGGTGTTCATCGTGACCCTGATGGCGGTGCCGCTGTCGCGGGTGAATCCGCGTCAGGGGCGTTTTCTCAAGCTGCTGCCGGCGATTCTTCTTTATATGGCTTATCTGACCATCCTGATTGCCGCTCGCGGCGCCCTTGAAAAAGGCAAGATTCCGCCAGCCCTCGGCCTGTGGTGGGTACACGCGATCTTCCTGGTGATCGGCCTCGGCCTGCTTTATTGGGAGCCGCTGCGCCTGAAGCTGGCCAGCCGTCGCAGTGCTGCGCTGGAGGTGGCCCGTGGTTAAACTCGACCGCTATATCGGCAGCAGCGTGTTCATGGCGATCATCGCCGTGCTGGCGATCATCCTCGGCCTGGCGACGCTGTTTGCCTTCATCGATGAAATGGGCGACGTCAGCGACACCTACACCCTGGTCGACGTGCTCGGTTTTGTATTGCTCACCGCACCGCGCCGGCTCTATGAAATGCTGCCGATGGCCGCATTGATCGGGTGCCTGATCGGTCTCGGCAGTCTGGCCAGCAGCAGTGAGCTGACAGTCATGCGCGCTGCTGGCGTGTCGATCGGCCGTATCGTCTGGGCCGTCATGAAACCGATGCTGGTGCTGATGCTCGCCGGCGTGCTGATTGGCGAATACGTCGCCCCGGCTACCGAAAGCATGGCCCAGGCCAATCGCTCGCTGGCCCAGGGCAGCGGCGATGCGCAAAGCGCCAAGCACGGTATGTGGCACCGTCAGGGTGAAGAATTCATCCACATCAACGCCGTTCAACCGAACGGTCTGTTGTACGGCGTGACGCGCTATCACTTCGACAAGGAACGCCATCTGCTCAGCTCCAGCTTCGCCAAAAAGGCCGAGTTTGACGGCAGCAAGTGGCAGCTCACCGACGTTGCCACCACGCTGTTCCACGAGCGCAGCACCGAGGTCGTCAATGCCCCGAGCGAGGAGTGGGACGTGGCGTTGAGCCCGCAACTGCTCAGCACCGTGGTCATGGCGCCGGAATCGCTGTCGATCAGCGGTCTGTGGGGCTACATCCACTATCTGGCTGAGCAGGGCCTGAGCAATGGCCGCTACTGGCTGGCATTTTGGGTCAAGGTGTTGCAGCCGCTGGTGACCGCCGCGCTGGTGCTGATGGCGATCTCGTTCATCTTCGGCCCGCTGCGTTCGGTGACCCTTGGTCAGCGGGTCTTCACCGGTGTGCTGGTGGGCTTCACCTTCCGCATCGTCCAGGATCTGCTGGGGCCATCGAGTCTGGTGTTCGGTTTCTCGCCGCTGTTTGCGGTGCTGGTGCCGGCCGGCGTGTGTGCGCTGGCGGGTGTCTGGCTGCTCAGGCGAGCGGGCTGATGAACAAGCTTTCATTGAGCGCTTGAACCCTGAAAACGCCTCGGTCGCCAGACCGGGGCGTTTTTGCATGCGATCCGGGTGACAGGCGAACGTGACGCTTGCTCCGTGTATCAGGTACAATTCCCGGCTATTTTTCGGCGGGCCAAGCCTGCAGCCTTTTTGAGTGTTGATCCGTGAGTGATTTGAGTCATATCCGCAATTTCTCCATCATCGCCCACATTGACCATGGCAAGTCGACGCTGGCTGACCGTTTCATCCAGATGTGCGGCGGCCTGGCCGAGCGTGAAATGGAAGCCCAGGTACTGGATTCCATGGATCTTGAGCGTGAACGCGGGATCACCATCAAGGCCCACAGCGTTACCCTCTATTACAAAGCCAAAGATGGCATCACCTACCAGCTGAACTTCATTGACACCCCGGGCCACGTCGACTTCACCTACGAAGTCAGCCGTTCCCTGGCCGCGTGCGAAGGTGCCTTGCTGGTGGTCGATGCGGGGCAGGGCGTCGAAGCCCAGTCCGTGGCCAACTGCTACACCGCCATCGAGCAGGGCCTGGAGGTCATGCCGGTTCTGAACAAGATCGACCTGCCCCAGGCCGAGCCGGATCGCGTCAAGGACGAGATCGAGAAGATCATCGGCATCGACGCCACCGACGCCGTCACCTGCAGCGCCAAGACCGGCCTGGGTGTCGACGAAGTGCTCGAGCGTCTGGTGCACACCATCCCTGCGCCGACCGGCAATATCGAAGATCCGCTGCAAGCGTTGATCATCGACTCCTGGTTCGACAACTACCTGGGCGTTGTTTCCCTGGTACGCGTGCGCCACGGCCGTGTGAAGAAGGGCGACAAGATTCTGGTCAAGTCCACCGGCAAGGTGCACCTGGTCGACAGCGTCGGCGTGTTCAACCCTAAACACACCGCCACCGTTGATCTGAAGGCCGGCGAAGTGGGCTTCATCATCGCCAGCATCAAGGACATTCACGGTGCGCCGGTCGGTGACACCCTGACCCTGAGCTCCACGCCGGACGTTCCGGTGCTGCCGGGCTTCAAACGCATTCAGCCACAGGTTTACGCCGGTCTGTTCCCGGTCAGTTCCGACGACTTCGAGGATTTCCGCGAAGCGCTGCAGAAGCTGACCCTGAACGACTCGTCGCTGCAGTACACCCCGGAAAGCTCCGACGCCCTGGGCTTCGGCTTCCGTTGCGGCTTCCTCGGCATGCTGCACATGGAGATCATCCAGGAGCGCCTCGAGCGCGAGTACGACCTGGACCTGATCACCACCGCGCCGACGGTAATTTTCGAGCTGGTGCTGAAAACCGGTGAAACGATTTACGTCGACAACCCGTCGAAGCTTCCGGACGTGTCGGCGATCGAGGACATGCGCGAGCCAATCGTGCGCGCCAATATCCTCGTACCGCAGGAACACCTGGGCAACGTGATCACCCTGTGCATCGAGAAACGCGGTGTTCAGGTCGACATGCTGTTCCTCGGCAATCAGGTGCAAGTGACCTACGACCTGCCGATGAACGAAGTGGTCCTGGACTTCTTCGACCGTCTCAAATCCACCAGCCGCGGCTATGCTTCGCTGGACTACCATTTCGATCGTTACCAATCGGCTAATCTGGTGAAACTGGACGTGCTGATCAACGGCGACAAGGTCGATGCCCTGGCATTGATCGTGCACCGTGACAATTCGCACTTCAAAGGTCGCCAGTTGACCGAGAAGATGAAAGAACTGATTCCTCGTCAGATGTTCGACGTGGCGATCCAGGCCGCCATCGGTGGTCAGATCGTGGCGCGGACAACCGTCAAGGCGCTCAGAAAGAACGTATTGGCCAAATGCTACGGCGGTGACGTCAGTCGTAAGAAGAAACTGCTCGAGAAGCAGAAGGCCGGTAAGAAACGCATGAAACAGGTCGGCAACGTGGAAATTCCACAGGAAGCCTTCCTCGCCGTGCTCAGGTTGGAATAATCAGGTCCTATGTCGCTAAATTTCCCGCTGTTGCTGGTCATCGCCGTGTTCGTCTGCGGCCTGTTGGCGTTGCTTGATCTGCTGTTCCTGGCACCGCGTCGGCGTGCTGCCATTGCCTCTTATCAAGGCAGTGTCAGCCAGCCCGAGCCTGTGGTGGTCGAGAAGCTGAACAAAGAGCCGCTGCTGGTTGAATACGGCAAGTCGTTCTTTCCGGTGCTGTTCATCGTGCTGGTGCTGCGTTCGTTCCTGGTGGAGCCGTTCCAGATTCCGTCCGGCTCGATGAAACCGACCCTGGATGTCGGCGACTTCATTCTGGTGAACAAGTTTTCCTACGGCATCCGTCTGCCGGTGATCGACAAGAAGATCATCGAAGTCGGTGACCCGCAGCGCGGTGATGTGATGGTGTTCCGCTACCCGAGCGACCCGAACGTCAACTACATCAAGCGTGTGGTCGGCCTGCCGGGTGACACGGTGCGTTACACCGCCGACAAGCGTCTGTTCGTCAACGGCGAATCGATTGCCGAGAAGATGGTCGGCGCCGAGGCGGGATCGCTGGGCAGCGCGGAGCTCTACCAGGAAAAACTCGGCGCAGCCGAGCACCTGATCCGCAAGGAAATGAGCCGCTACCGCGCTACCCCGGATCGTTCGTGGACAGTGCCTGCCGGGCACTACTTCATGATGGGCGACAACCGCGACAATTCGAACGACAGCCGCTACTGGGATGATCCGAACATTCCCAAGGATCTGCTGGGCATGGTTCCCGACAAGAATATTGTCGGCAAGGCCTTCGCGGTCTGGATGAGCTGGCCGGAGCCGAAACTCAGCCACCTGCCGAATTTCTCGCGGGTTGGCCTGATCAAGTAATCAAACACGGCGCTGTTGACCACAGCGCCGAATGCATTTCTGGAGCCGGCACAATCGGCTTCGCAATCGCCAGGATTTATTTTTTGAACACAGCGTTAATTGTCCCAGGCCTGCGCCGTACCCCGGCGATGGCAGTGGAAACCAGCCACGAACTCAGCGTGGGTAAACCGTGAGCGTTTCTCTAAGCCGTCTCGAGCGCCAGCTCGGTTACACCTTCAAGGATCAGGAGCTGATGCTGCTGGCCCTCACGCACCGCAGTTTTGCCGGGCGCAACAACGAGCGTCTGGAGTTCCTCGGTGATGCCATCCTCAACTTCGTCGCTGGCGAGGCGCTGTTCGATCGCTTCCCGCTGGCCCGCGAAGGCCAGTTGTCGCGTTTGCGCGCACGGCTGGTAAAAGGTGAGACCCTGGCCGTACTGGCTCGCGGTTTCGACCTCGGCGATTATCTGCGCCTGGGTTCGGGTGAACTGAAGAGCGGTGGTTTCCGCCGTGAATCGATTCTGGCCGATGCCCTCGAAGCTCTGATCGGTGCGATCTACCTCGATGCCGGCATGGACGTCGCCCGCGAGCGCGTGCTGGCCTGGCTGGCCGGCGAATTCGAAGGGCTGACGCTGGTCGACACCAACAAGGATCCGAAAACCCGCTTGCAGGAACACCTGCAATCGCGCGGTTGCGAACTGCCACGCTACGAAGTGGTGGATATCCAGGGCGAACCGCACTGCCGAACCTTCTTCGTCGAGTGCGAAGTGGTCTTACTGAATGAAAAAAGCCGAGGTCAGGGTGTGAGCCGTCGTATTGCCGAACAGGTAGCGGCCGCCGCAGCACTGATTGCCCTGGGCGTGGAGAATGGCAATGACTGATACAAACGCAACTCGCTGTGGCTACGTTGCCATCGTCGGCCGTCCCAACGTCGGCAAGTCGACGCTGCTCAACCACATCCTCGGGCAGAAGCTCGCGATCACTTCGCGCAAACCGCAGACCACCCGCCACAACATGCTCGGGATCAAGACCGAGGGCGACGTGCAGGCGATCTACGTCGACACCCCTGGCATGCACAAGGGGGGCGAAAAGGCCCTGAACCGCTACATGAACAAAACCGCTTCGGCGGCGTTGAAAGACGTCGATGTGGTGATCTTCGTCGTCGACCGCACCAAGTGGACCGACGAAGACCAGATGGTGCTCGAGCGTGTGCAGTATGTGACCGGCCCGCTGATCGTCGCGCTGAACAAGACTGATCGCATCGAAGACAAAGCCGAGCTGATGCCGCACCTGAGCTGGTTGCAGGAACAGCTGCCAAACGCGCAGATCATCCCGATTTCCGCGCAGCACGGGCACAACCTCGAAGCGCTGGAAAAGGTCATCGCCGATCACTTGCCGGAGAATGATCACTTCTTCCCGGAAGACCAGATCACCGACCGCAGCAGCCGTTTCCTTGCCGCCGAACTGGTGCGCGAGAAAATCATGCGCCAGATGGGCGCCGAGCTGCCGTACCAGATCACGGTTGAAATCGAAGAATTCAAGCAGCAGGGCAAGACCTTGCACATCCACGCGCTGATTCTCGTCGAGCGTGACGGCCAGAAGAAAATCATCATTGGCGACAAGGGCGAGCGCATCAAGCGCATCGGCACCGAAGCGCGCAAGGACATGGAGCTGCTGTTCGACTCCAAGATCATGCTCAACCTGTGGGTCAAGGTGAAGGGCGGCTGGTCCGATGACGAGCGCGCGCTGCGTTCGCTGGGTTATGGCGACCTGTAAGTAGCGATCTCGAAAACACCGCTACTCACTGTGGGAGCGAGCCTGCTCGCGAAGAGGATGTAACATTCAGCATTGATGTTGACTGTCACTCCGCTTTCGCGAGCAGGCTCGCTCCCACAGTGGTTTTGGGTTGTATGTAAAACCGCGTTTCTTCATCGAGAACTCAATGTCGCAAAACCCGCCTCCCGCCCAACCCGCCTACGTCCTGCATTCGCGCGCCTATCGCGAAACCAGCGCACTGGTCGATTTCCTCACGCCGCAAGGTCGGCTGCGGGCGGTGTTGCGCAGTGCGCGAGGCAAGGCCGGGACGCTGGCGCGGCCGTTCGTGGCGCTGGAGGTCGAGTTCCGTGGCAAGGGTGAGTTGAAGAATGTCGGGCGCATGGAGAGTTCTGGCACCTCTGCGTGGCTCAACGGCGAGGCGCTGTTCAGCGGTCTGTATCTCAACGAACTGTTGATTCGCCTGCTGCCCGCCGAAGACCCGCATCCCGCCGTATTCGACCACTATGCCGCGACCCTCTTGGCGCTGGCCGAAGGTCGACCGCTGGAGCCATTGTTGCGCTCCTTCGAATGGCGATTGCTGGATGATCTCGGCTACGGCTTCTCCATGAACACCGATATGCACGGTGAGCCTGTGGCACCTGACGGTCTCTATCGCCTGCAAGTCGATGCCGGTCTCGAAAGGGTGTATCTGCTGCAACCCGGCTTGTTCAACGGCACTGAACTGCTGGCCATGGCCGAAGCCGACTGGTCGGCGCCTGGTGCGCTGTCGGCGGCCAAGCGTCTGATGCGCCAGGCCCTGGCGGTGCATTTGGGCGGGCGTCCGCTTGTCAGTCGCGAGCTGTTTCGCAAGCCCTGATATGCTGTGCGCCGAACCTCTCAATTCAGGAGCGCATCCGTGACCAGCAGCAATCGCATTCTTCTCGGCGTGAACATCGACCACGTCGCCACCCTGCGTCAGGCCCGTGGCACGCGCTACCCGGATCCGGTGAAAGCGGCGCTGGATGCAGAAGAGGCGGGCGCTGATGGCATCACCGTGCACCTGCGCGAAGATCGCCGTCACATCCAGGAACGTGACGTGCTGCTGCTCAAGGATGTGCTGCAAACCCGCATGAACTTCGAAATGGGCGTCACCGAAGAAATGATGGCGTTCGCCGAGCGTATTCGCCCGGCGCACATCTGCCTGGTCCCGGAAACCCGTCAGGAGCTGACCACCGAAGGCGGCCTGGATGTAGCGGGGCAGGAGGAGCGCATCAGGGCTGCGGTCGAGCGCTTGTCGAAGATCGGCAGCGAAGTGTCGCTGTTTATCGATGCTGACGAGCGGCAGATTGCGGCTTCCAAGCGCGTCGGTGCGCCGGCTATCGAGCTGCACACCGGTCGTTACGCCGATGCCGAAACCCCGACTGAAGTGGCCGAGGAATTGAAGCGTGTGGCGGATGGCGTTGCGTTTGGTCTGGCCCAAGGCTTGATCGTTAACGCCGGTCACGGCTTGCATTACCACAACGTTGAAGCCGTGGCTGCGATCAAAGGCATCAACGAGCTGAACATCGGCCACGCGCTGGTGGCGCATGCGTTGTTCGTTGGCTTCAAGTCTGCCGTATCGGAAATGAAAGCGCTGATTCTGGCTGCTGCTCTCAAGGGCTAAGATCAAAAGATCGCAGCCTTCGGCGGCTCCTACAGGTGAACACATAACCCTGGAGCTGCCGAAGGCTGCGATCTTTTGCTTTAGAGAGGGGCGGGCTCTTGCGCCGGTTTCGACTTGTCGATCGCCGGCACATGCAGGTTGCCCTCGGCCACCTGATCGCCTTCAAGCTGCGGCTGGGTTACCCAGG
>NZ_JH635998.1:993354-1004037 GCF_000257605.1 Pseudomonas sp. R62 | reverse complement strand
CGTAGTAGCGACGAATGTTCGCCACGAAGTGCACCGGCTCGCCACCGCGGGCGTAGCCGTAACGGGTCTTGCTGTACCACTGTTTCTGCGGCAGACGCGGCAGGATCTTTTTCACGTCCAGCCACTTGTCCGGATTCAAGCCTTCCTTCGCCGCCAGTTTGCGCGCGTCATCCAGATGGCCGCTGCCGACGTTGTACGCCGCCAGGGCGAACCAGGTGCGATCCGGTTCCTGGATCGAATCGTCCAGCTGATCCTTCATATAAGCCAGGTACTTGGCGCCGCCCATGATGCTCTGCTTGGGGTCGAGGCGGTTGGACACGCCCATCGCTTGCGCGGTGTTCTGGGTCAGCATCATCAAGCCGCGTACGCCGGTTTTCGAGGTCACCGTCGGCTGCCACAGGGATTCCTGATAACCGATGGCGGCCAGCAGGCGCCAGTCGACTTTCTCTTTCTTCGCGTAATTCTTGAAGTGCTGTTCGTATTTCGGCAGGCGCTGCTGCAAGTGCTGGGCGAAGGTGGTGGCGCCCATGTAGCCAAGCACATCGACATGGCCGTAGTAGCGGTCCTTCAGGCGTTGCAGGGTGCCGTTCTTCTGCACCTTGTCCAGATAGGCGTTGATTTCATTGAGCAGGCTGTTGTCTTCGCCCGGGCCCACCGCCCAGCTCTGACTGCGCGCGTCGCCGAGGTCGAAGGCCACGCGGATGTTGGTGAAGTACACCTGATTCATCGCCACTTCGTTGGAGTCGACCAGTGTCAGGTCGATCTGGCCTTCATCGACCATGCGCAGCAGATCGACCACTTCAACCGCGTCGGATTCTTCGTATTCGATACCGGGATATTTCTGTTTCAGCGCGGCCAGTTGCTCTGCGTGGGTGCTGCCCTTGAGCACGGTGATCTTCTTGCCGACCAGATCCGCCGGATCGGTGGGGCGCGACTGGCCGTTGCGGTAGATGATCTGCGGGGTGACTTCGAGGTAGGAGTGGGAGAACCGCACCTGCTTCTTGCGTTCATCGCTGCTGACCAGACCGGCGGCCGCGAGCACCGGGCCGTTCGGCTTGCCGACCTGGTTGAACAGGTCATCGAGGTTGTCGGCGGTCTCGATCTTCAATTCGACGCCCAAATCGTCGGCGAAGCGCTTCACCAGCTCGTATTCGAAGCCGGTTTCACCGCTGCGATCCTGAAAGTAGGTGGCGGGGCTGTTGCGGGTAACCACGCGCAGCACACCGTCCTCCTTTACGCGCTCGAGTGTGTTGGGTTTATCAACACAGCCACCGAGCACCAGGAAGAGTCCGGTTGCGATCAGCCATTTGGCGTATCGCGGACGCAAAGCCGTTGGGAAAAACATCTGCGCAGTATACGCAAACGGCCACGGGCGCCATATCTCGACAGCGTAGGACTAGTCTGCTAGCGATCACAAAATCGAACGAAATCCCTTGAATACGGGCCTTCATGGCATTTTGTTACAGTAAAAATAAGCCGCGCTGAAAGGCTTGATTTACCTGACCCCGAAGGCAGAAACACAGATTGCTACCCGAGTGCAACCGTGCGTAGCGTTTCGGGTGATGTTGAGGTCGGTTTAGGCTAGAATGCACGGCCTCAAAGCACACCCCTTCCCGAGGCTGTCCCGAAGATGTTGATCCTGCGCGGCGCTCCTGCCCTTTCTGCCTTTCGCCACAGCAAACTCCTTGAGCAACTGAGCCAGAAGGTTCCAGCTGTCAGTGGCCTGTATGCTGAATTCGCTCACTTCGCCGAAGTCACCGGCGTCCTGACCGGCGACGAACAGCAGGTGCTAGCGCGCCTTCTGAAGTACGGCCCAAGTGTTCCGGTTCAAGAGCCTACCGGCCGTCTGTTTCTGGTGTTGCCGCGTTTCGGCACCATCTCGCCGTGGTCGAGCAAGGCCAGCGACATCGCCCGCAACTGCGGCCTGAGCAAGATCCAGCGTCTGGAACGCGGTATCGCTTTCTATGTTGCAGGGCAGTTCAGCGAAGCCGAAGCCCAACTGATTTCGGACGCGCTGCATGACCGCATGACCCAGATCGTGCTGGCCAACCTTGAGCAGGCCGCCGGTCTGTTCAGCCATGCCGAGCCGAAGCCGCTGACCGCCATCGACATCATCGGTGGCGGCCGCGCCGCGCTGGAAAAGGCCAACACCGAGCTGGGCCTGGCCTTGGCCGAAGACGAGATCGACTATCTGGTCAACGCCTTCAACGGTCTCAAGCGCAACCCGCACGACATCGAACTGATGATGTTCGCCCAGGCCAACTCCGAGCACTGCCGCCACAAGATCTTCAACGCCAGTTGGGACATTGACGGCCAGAGCCAGGAAAAAAGCCTGTTCGGCATGATCAAGAACACCTATCAGATGCACAGCGAAGGCGTGCTGTCCGCTTACAAGGACAACGCTTCGGTGATTGTCGGCAACGTTGCCGGCCGCTTCTTCCCGAACCCTGAAACCCGCCAGTACGGCGCGGTGCAGGAGCCGGTGCACATTCTGATGAAGGTTGAAACCCACAACCACCCGACCGCGATTGCCCCGTTCCCGGGCGCATCGACCGGTTCCGGTGGCGAGATCCGTGACGAAGGTGCAACCGGTCGCGGCGCCAAGCCAAAGGCCGGCCTGACCGGTTTCACCGTATCGAACCTGCAGATCCCGGGCTTCGAACAGCCGTGGGAAGTGCCGTACGGCAAGCCTGAGCGCATCGTCACCGCGCTGGACATCATGATCGAAGGCCCGCTCGGCGGCGCTGCGTTCAACAACGAATTCGGTCGTCCGGCGCTGACCGGCTATTTCCGTACCTTCGAACAATCGATCACTACCCCGCACGGCGACGAAGTGCGCGGTTACCACAAACCGATCATGCTCGCTGGCGGCATGGGCAACATCCGCGAAGAACACGTCAAGAAGGGCGAGATCGTCGTCGGCTCCAAGCTGATCGTGCTCGGCGGCCCGGCGATGTTGATCGGTCTCGGTGGCGGCGCGGCTTCGTCGATGGCCACCGGCACCAGCTCTGCGGATCTGGATTTTGCTTCCGTGCAGCGTGAAAACCCTGAAATGGAGCGTCGCTGCCAGGAAGTCATCGACCGTTGCTGGCAGCTCGGCGACAAGAACCCGATCAGCTTCATCCACGACGTCGGCGCGGGCGGTCTGTCCAACGCCTTCCCGGAACTGGTCAACGACGGCGACCGCGGTGGCCGTTTCGAACTGCGCAACATTCCAAACGACGAGCCGGGCATGGCCCCGCACGAAATCTGGTCGAACGAGTCCCAGGAACGTTACGTGCTGGCAGTCGGCCCGGAAGACTTCGAGCGCTTCCAGGCGATCTGCGAACGCGAGCGTTGCCCGTTTGCCGTCGTTGGTGAAGCCACTGCCGAACCGCAACTGACCGTGACCGACAGCCACTTCGGCAACAACCCGGTGGACATGCCGCTGGAAGTGTTGCTGGGCAAGGCGCCGCGCATGCACCGTTCGGTGGTTCGCGAAGCCGAGCTGGGCGATGACTTCGATCCGTCGAACCTCGACATCAGCGAGTCCATCGAACGCGTTCTGCATCACCCGGCCGTAGCCAGCAAAAGCTTCCTGATCACCATCGGCGACCGCACCATCACCGGCCTCGTCGCCCGTGACCAGATGGTTGGCCCGTGGCAAGTGCCGGTGGCCGACGTTGCCGTCACCGCCACCAGTTTCGACGTCTACACCGGTGAAGCGATGGCGATGGGCGAGCGTACTCCGCTGGCTCTGCTGGACGCGCCGGCCTCGGGCCGCATGGCCATCGGCGAAACCATCACCAACATTGCTGCCTCGCGCATCAACAAGCTCTCCGACATCAAACTGTCGGCGAACTGGATGTCGGCGGCCGGCCACCCGGGCGAAGACGCGCGTCTGTACGACACCGTGAAAGCGGTCGGCATGGAGCTGTGCCCTGAGCTGGGCATCACCATTCCGGTGGGCAAGGACTCGATGTCCATGGCCACGCGCTGGAACGACAACGGCGAAGACAAGACCGTCACCTCGCCGATGTCGCTGATCGTTACCGGTTTCGCGCCAGTGGCTGACATCCGTCAGACCCTGACCCCGGAACTGCGCATGGACAAGGGCACCACCGACCTGATCCTGATCGACCTCGGTCGCGGCCAGAACCGCATGGGTGCATCGATCCTCGCGCAAGTCCACGGCAAGCTCGGCAAGCATGCGCCGGACGTCGATGACGCCGAAGACCTGAAAGCCTTCTTCGCGGTGATCCAGGGCCTCAACGCCGACGGTCACCTGCTGGCCTACCACGACCGTTCTGACGGTGGTCTGCTGACTTCCGTGGTGGAAATGGCCTTCGCCGGCCACTGCGGTCTGAGCCTGAACCTGGACAGCGTTGCCGAATCCGCCTCGGAAATCGCCGCGATCCTGTTCAACGAAGAACTCGGTGCGGTGATCCAGGTTCGTCAGGACGCCACCCCGGACATCCTCGCGCAATTCAGCGCCGCCGGTCTGGGCGACTGCGTGTCGGTGATCGGTCAGCCGATCAACAATGGCCAGATCAACATCACCTTCAACGGTGACACCGTGTTCGAAGGCCAGCGTCGCCTGCTGCAACGTCAGTGGGCCGAGACCAGCTACCAGATCCAGCGTCTGCGCGACAACGCCGACTGCGCCGAGCAGGAATTCGACGCGCTGCTGGAAGAAGACAACCCGGGCCTGAGCGTCAAGCTCAGCTACGACGTCAATCAGGACATCGCCGCGCCTTACATCAAGAAAGGCATCCGCCCACAGGTTGCCGTGCTGCGTGAGCAGGGCGTCAACGGTCAGGTGGAAATGGCCGCCGCATTCGACCGCGCCGGTTTCAGCGCGATCGACGTGCACATGAGCGACATCCTCGCCGGTCGTGTCGACCTCAACGAGTTCAAAGGCCTGGTGGCCTGCGGCGGTTTCTCCTACGGCGACGTGCTCGGCGCCGGTGAAGGCTGGGCCAAATCGGCGCTGTTCAACAGCCGCGCCCGCGATGCGTTCCAGGGCTTCTTCGAGCGTAACGACAGCTTCACGCTGGGCGTGTGCAACGGTTGCCAGATGATGTCCAACCTGCACGAGCTGATTCCTGGCAGCGAGTTCTGGCCGCACTTCGTGCGCAACCGCTCCGAGCAGTTCGAAGCGCGGGTGGCGATGGTGCAGATCCAGGAATCGAACTCGATCTTCCTGCAGGGCATGGCCGGTTCGCGCATGCCGATCGCCATCGCCCACGGTGAAGGGCATGCCGAGTTCGCCAGCGAAGAAGCACTGCTGGAAGCCGATCTGTCCGGTTGCGTGGCGATGCGTTTTGTCGACAACCACGGCAAGGTCACCGAAGCCTATCCGGCCAACCCGAACGGCTCGCCGCGCGGGATCACCGGCCTCACCAGCCGTGATGGTCGCGTGACGATCATGATGCCGCACCCGGAGCGTGTGTTCCGTGCGGTGCAGAACTCGTGGCGTTCGGAAGACTGGAACGAAGACGCGCCGTGGATGCGTATGTTCCGTAACGCTCGCGTGTGGGTTAACTGATCGTAGTGTACAAGTTGGCGTTTTTTGTTCCTGACAGTCATGTCGAGGTGGTCAAAGGGGCTGTGTTCGCTGCCGGTGGTGGGCGGATCGGTGACTATGACCACTGTGCGTGGCAGGTGCTTGGCCTGGGCCAGTTTCGACCGTTGGACGGCAGTCAGCCGTTTATCGGTCAGGCGGGGCAGGTCGAGCGGGTTGAGGAATGGAAGGTTGAGCTTGTCGTGGCGGATGAGTTGATCGTGGCTGTTGTGGCGGCGTTGAAGCTCAGTCATCCGTATGAGACGCCTGCTTATGAGGTGTGGCGGCTGGAGGATTTCTGATCTTCTTGGTTGCTTGAACGGGAGACCCGCAGATGAGTGATTGTCTGCGGGTTTTTTGTTGCCGCTGATTTTTGTCCGGGCGCATTTCCACTGTGGGAGCGAGCCTGCTCGCGAAGGCGCCCCTACAGGCGAGCATGCTGGCTGATTGAGTGAATATCCGTTGCTTCGGGTGCTGCGGCTGGCGGTTTCGCCCTTACGGCGACTCACTTTTTTTACAAACGCCTAAAAAAAGTAAGCAAAAAAACGCTTGCTCCTACGTTCGGCCCTCGCAGGCTCGGGTTCCTTCGCTCCGGGACTGATCCGGGCGCAGCGGCTCCGGTTTGCTTCGCTGCACCTCCTTCCGCTGTGTCTGGCTGCGCCAGACGGTCGCTGCGCTCCCACGCCCGGATCAATCCCTCCACTCAGCCTTCCGACGTCGCCGGTGGATCAAGATCAAAAGCACTCGAGCTTGCGCTCATTGTGTAGGAGCTGCCGAAGGCTGCGATCTTTTGATCTTGATTTTGCTTTCTGTGGGAGCGAGCTTGCTCGCGAAGGCGGCCTGTCAGCCGACCCGTTTCTCACTGAATGACCCGATGACAACTGTAGGAGTGAGCCCGCTCGCGATGAGGCCCATCCATGCTCTCGAGAACTTGAGATTGTTTAAATCCGGTACCCGATGACCTGAACCTTCCCACAACGTTTTCCGGTTGTCCGTCGGACGTGCGATCTCTAGTCTTTTCCCGTCGCTGCGAATCAGCGATCGGGAGTGAGATCCCCGGATAGCTTGCAACTGGCGCCAGCACCACGATAATTGGCGCCAGCTCAATCTGCTGCCTGCTTTATGGCGGCTGTGTGCGGGCAGACTTCGGTCTGGCCGGTTGCCTGCTCCGGTGGATCTCACCTCGCACATAGCTGCCACCTATTCGCCGCGTGAGATCCGGCGATCGATGGCTGCCCATCAGCATCAGCAGGAGAAGCATTGTGGATAAAATCGTTCCCGATCCACCATACGAACCCACCCCCCTCGAACAAACCATCCGCGCCGACGACCTCGCGAAAAACCGCGAAGCGATCAAGCGCGCTCTGGATTTTTACCTGTGCCCACAGCCGAGCAAAGCGCGCCCGCCCGGCACCCTGTTTCTGATCCAGCCCGACGTCGACACCGAAACCCTGCTCGCCCACGCCTGTGAATCCCTCGCTTCAGCCAACACCTTGGCCAGTGATTTCGCCGATCAGTTGGGGCGACCGCAGCGCAATACGGCGCTGGCGATTCAGCAGATCATCATGCTTGCTGAGCTGGCGGTGAACCGTGCACTGGATCGGGTTGATCCGTAGGCGTAAAAAAACCACCGGGCCGTTAAGCCCGGTGGTTTTCCACGACGTGCAATCGCGTGGATGTCACGTCACCTGTGTCAGCTTGACGTCCGTTACAAGCATGTCGACCAAGGTTCGCAGGTATTTGAAGCTCTGATCTTTTTTCCCCCAGCGATCAATGAAGAACAGACCTTTGTCATTGATCTGAATCGGCGTCTCAACGATCTCGCCGGACCTGGATCTATGCACCACACTGGCTTTGCGGGTATCTGCATTTTCGATCAGGAATTGGCCCTGTCGAGTCAGTCTGCTGCGACTGACAGAAGGAGGCGCAGCAGGCTTTTTCGTTCCGGGGACGGCCACCTCCATCACAAAGTCGCTGCTCAAGGCCCTCACGTTGGCCTCGTGCTGGCCGCTGACAAATTCCCATGTACCGCGATGAATATCCCTGGCCAGCTCGGGGGCGGTGTCGCGCACGTGCAGGCTGACGGCTGAAAGTGTATCGGCCAGACCTGGCACGCCGAGGTTGTAATTGGTGTGCGCACTGCCGATGAGGGCCACCCATTTATGCGGGCCGTTGGCCAGTTGATCAGCCTCGATCACTTGGGTTGCAAAATAGCTGAACATCTCGTTTCGCGAGACTGCTTTGTCATGCAGGCCCTTGAGGTGGTAGGACGCTGTGCAATCGATCGCTCTGATGCGGATGTTGTATTTGGCTGCTGCCTGGTAGAGCTCCGTGTAGGTATCGCTCCCACCGTAAGCCATCATGTGCCCTCGGTCCTGACGATGCAGGTACGCCTTCAGCCTGTGCGGCATACGTTGGGTTCGCAAAAAAATGTCGAGATCGGCCTGGTGCAGATCGGTGAACAGGTGCTCGACATACAACGTGTCATAGCCTGCTTTCTTGAGCGCTTTCATGTGCTTTTTCAGCAGCGCTTTGCTCGCTACATCGGCATGGGCTTCGCCGATCAGCAGATTCAAGCGTCCGTCGGCCAGCTGCCGCAGAAAAGCCTCGAATGTGCAGTCGGAGGTGAGCACCGGCAGGATCGGCGCATCGGGAGGGACGTAGTCGGTGAAAGCGTCTCTGGCGGTTTTTTCCAGGCGCTTGCGCTGGGCGATGAAAGCCTCGTAGGCCGTTCTTTCACTGGAGATCGTCGGGGTGTAATTCGAGTCCATGGAGTAGGGCTTATGCAACATTTCAGCAATATCGTCACGCAGCGGCAAAGCCACATCGAAATCGCTGAAGTGATCAACGGCGCTAGCTGCGGCGGGCGGCCTGGAGACGGGTAGAGGTGCCTTGTAGGTGCTCGGCATCTGTACCAGGAAATCACCTTGCGCAGTCGCATCGCCGGCGATGGCGCCGGGTGTATCCCTGCTTATGCGTGCCGGTTGGTACAGGTCGATGTCTTCAACACGTATGGCTACGGCCTCGTGCAGGTCGGCCAGGCCCGGCGTGTTGTCGAACGTGGTCATGCGCGACTGTTCGGTCAGGGCAATCCAGCGCTCTTCGCCGACGTCGGCCACATCGCTGGCAAGCGCCTTGTGCGAATAGAAGTTTCTGATGGAGTTGTTGCGCGGGGTCAGCGGCGAGACTTCGGACATCACCATGATCCCTTCGAGTTTATAGCTGGCCGAGCCGTCTAGCGCATGGATGCTCATGCCTTTTTCCCGGGCCCTGCGCACCAGCGCCAGGTAAGAAAAAGCTGCGTCCGGCGCATACCCCATGGCTTTGTCGAGCGCCTTCAGGTGTTTGTTGATATGAAACCAGGAGCCGTTCCTGTTGAGCTTTTCCAGTTTGAGATGAAACACGTCACCCGGCAGGTATTCGAGAAAGAGATGCTTGTAGCCGTTCGCCACGAGGACGTCGAGATGCTCGATCAATAACTGTTTGCTGGCGATCGAACCAGGTTGTGCACCGATCACCAGGTTCTTCGCGGCGAATGCATCGCTGCCGATCAACTGTGCGAATGAGGTATTGGCGGCAACCGCCGGCACTTCGGCACGGGCGGGCAGCGGTGCGAGCCGGGCAAAATGGCGCGTGGCGTCTTTGGTGAGTTTTTTCGACCTGTTCCAGATAGGCTGTGCGAACATCGCTCAACTGATCGACCACCCGGGCCATGATGGTCTGCCGCGGGATACCCATATCGCTCAGTTGCAGCAATGCCTCGCGCGATTGCGGCACCAGCAACGTTTCGACGCGCTCGCGGTAGTCGATCGCGACTCCATAATCTTTGTGCGGACCGGGTGTATCGGGCACAGCTTCGTATTTCGGTGCACCGCCGGACAGGCCGCTGCGCACCATCACCCCGTCGGAATTGCGTACGGTCAGAATGCCGGTCGAAAGCAGTCCGGAGCCATTCGGATCCGGGCGGTAGAGCAAATAACGGCCCAGCGCGTCCGGGTTGTTACTGGCGTAATACGACTGTCCTCTGAAAGCGACCGCCTGCATATCGTCCCAGACGGGTTCAGTGGCCATTTGATCGACCAATGCCAGAGCACTCTGTTGCTCATCGCCGGCAGTGGCGACAGCCTGACGCAACGGGCGCCGGACGGGCTTGAGTGACCGTAGCGCCGGACGCAGATCCGTCAGCACCGCGCCGGCACTGTTGAACAGATAACCGAGCAAGTGCCGGAACGCTTCGTTGTTGTTGCCCTGACGATAGGCATGCAGGGCGAGCATCGCGTCCTTGAAGGCCAGCAACAGGCCGGTGCTCAGGCTCAACAGCGGGAAGGGCGCGGTGGCGATGGCCGCGACCCACTCAACGCTCGTCCAGATCAGGCCAGCGATCATTTCGCTACGACTGGTGGTGGTCGCGTGGACGTTGTCGATCCGCCGTTGCAGCTTCATGTCATAGAGCGCGGTCAGCAGGTCGCTGACGGCGTCAGCCGGTCGCATCGAGTCGTAGCGGGCGGGGCTGGGGGTGGTTTTGTTGAGGTCTTTGGGCAGCTTCTTGCGGATGTTGTCCAGGTGCGTGCGGACCCGGGTCTGGGCGCTGATACCCACGCGCGAGGTGAAGTACTCGACCATGCCCGATTGCAGCAGCAGATAATTGAACAGGCGCGCTTCACGAAAACGCACGCCGTCCGGCGCGTCCGGCGTATACAGCAGAACCGGATTACTGCCATGGCTGAACAGCCAGGTATCGATCACCCATTCGCCGTCGATCATCAACCGGTGGATCGGGTACTTCGTCCGCGTCTGCCCCGACGTTTGATCCATGCTGGTGATGCTTTGCTGGAGCCATTGCAGGTCGCTGCTGGCGATATGTCCTTGCAGCTGGCATTCCAGCGCGGCGCTTTGCATCTGGCGCTGAGTGATCGCCAGCGTCGCGTTGCGGCGGAACGCGTAGCCTTCGCTCTGGGAATTCTGCAGCTCCTTTTTGACTTTGTCGGTATAGCGTTGGCCGATCCACACCCCTGTGACCGAGCGCGCGACATTCTGCGCGGTCAGGCTGCTGATATCGACGCCTTGCGGACCTCTGAAGCGCGCCGAGCGTGAAAATTTATGCTCGAGAAAACCCACGCCGTCGGCATAGCCGTCGCGAT
>NZ_JH635998.1:974499-992714 GCF_000257605.1 Pseudomonas sp. R62 | reverse complement strand
GAGCAAGCGGTTCAGGCTGAGCTTCGCTTGCTCGTGCACGTAGGCGTCAAATGTCTGGAAACGCCCGCCCGACAGCGGATGTTGATTGAATGCGAGCAGTGCGCCCTCGGCGTCGTCGCTCAGCGTCGTCAGTTGTCGGCGATTGGCCGCAGTGGTCGAGCGATACCACACCGGTGTACTGAAATCATAATCATCGATGCGTGTGGCAAGCACGTGTTCAGCCATCGCTTTGAGGCAATCGAGATGGTTGCCGAGGTGATCGAAAGTCACCTTCTGGTGCTCCGCTGCTTCCGGTTTGAAGCTCAGCCCCGACAAGACTTTGCGCAGAGCAGGACGAAAGCGCATCGGTGCGCGGCTGACCAGGTAACCGGCCATGGTTTGGGCTGCGTCACTCTGCTTGGCCCACGACAACACATGGGCCTGACACTCGCGCTCACTGTCAAAGGCCTCGAACTGGCGATCGCGTGGGGCCTGTGGCGTGCATAGCAGAACGCGTTTGAGCGCACCGGACTGATCGTTCTGACGCAGCACCCAAAGGTCTTGGAGTTGCGCACCGTGCAAACACAGCGTGGCGGCGCGCAACTGTGAATCGCTGCCGCTGCGCAGGCGCTGGATCATTTGCAGGTCGCTGTCGAGCAGGTGCCCTTGCAGCGCTGCGGTATGGGCGAGCGCGACGATGCGCTGATCGAGCATCTCCTCAATGGCAGGTTTGATTGCGGAGCTTGCCTGCATCTGCGTTTGCAAACGTGCGAAGTCGACGCGCGGTTCCAGCTCCAGTGCCTGCTTGATCACCCAGGCGGGCGTCACGTCCGCGTACTCGTCGGATAACGGCAGGTCGTTGTAAGTCAGCCGGGTGTGGCTGAGAAACTCCGAGCCTGGCAACTCATCGCCGGTGTGCGGGCCGCGCAGGGTCAGCTCGAGCAGGTTGCGCTTGTGCACATATACGCCGTATCCCGGTACCCGCCGGTCGGTGGTGATTTGCAGGTTGTCCGGTTGCAGATCGTCGATTTGCAGATCATCACTCAGACGCTCCAGCCATTGCTGGCGGGCCACGGCCATCAGACTGACCGCCGGGCCCATCAGGTCAAGCAGGTTTTGCCGGGCGTGATTGTAGTTGCCCAGGTGCAACGCCAGTTCGGCCCGCTTGGCGGCGTCGGCGCTGCGGTACCAGTCCGGGGCGCTGTTGCGCAGGTGCCGTTCGAACAGGGTTTGTGCCTGAAGGGCCAGACGCGGAGTGAGATCCGGCAGCGCAGCGCCGATGGCGCGCTCCAGCTCGGCGATCAAGCGAGCGGGATCCTGCTGCGGGTTAGCGGCGAAACTCAGTGCATATTCGATATCCAGGGTGCGTTTTTCGATCAAGGCATCGTAGATGTGTTCGAACAGCGGTTGGCTGTCGATGGGCGCCAACTGCAATGGCCAGATTCCTGCTGTACCGATCTCGTGGTAGCGGCTGGGCAGCAGCTGCATCAACTCGTCACGGCTGATGCTGTGCTTCATGGTCTCGAGCAGATGGGCGTCGAGATCAGCCAGCGAATTGAACAGCTCCAGGCCCCTGGCGGGCGTGAACAACACGACGAAGCCCGCGCTCTGGTCGGTCAGCAGATCGCTGACTTTCGGGGTGTCGTTTTGCGTAACGACAAAGGCCCCGGCAAGCTCGACAGTGGTTTGCTGATAAGTGAACTGCAACGCATACATGGCCGGACGCAACAGCGGGCCCAGCGCCAGTTTCTTCATCAGTTCACCAGCCTGCGGGTGCAACAGGCGATCCTTGACGGCTTGTTGCGCCTCGTACTCGAGCGCGGTGAAACCGGCGTCGTATTTAAGGAAGGTTTTTGCCGGTTTGCCGTCGATCTGGTCACGCAGATCCATGTTGATCAGTTGCGTGCTGAGGCGCACCTTCAGCGTGGCGATCAGTTGCTTGCCAGCCTCGCTTTGCAGGTCGCTGGTTGCCAGCGCCTGATAGAGTGCGCGACTGCGTTGCAGGTAGCCGTCGCGATAGGTTTTCAGCTGCTCTTCGAGGCGTTTGAGATGAGCCTGCTCGGTGCTCGGTTTGTGCTCGGGCAGCAGCGGGGTTTCGGTGTTGAAGAGCAGACGGCCGATCTGGTTGAGATCGTTTTTGATCTCATCGGGTGTGGGGGCGTTGGGGGTGCTCATGGGCACGATTTCCATGCTGGGGATGAAGGGCCAGCATGGCGAGCGGGGCGTGGAGGAGGGTGGTATCCATATATCGTGCGCGAGCCGGATTTTCCCCGCCCGCTCCAGCCCTCCCGCCACCGGCGCAGATCAAACCTGCGCGCTGACCTCCCCGCGACTCAGCAATGTCTCGATCGCCCCGCTCAAACTCGCGGCCTTGTCCCCCACCAGCAAATGCCAGACGCCGCCGTCCAACTGGCTGACACCCAGGCAGCCGAGCGCTTTGAGCTGCGCATCGGACAATGCCTTGGCATCGGCCAGTTGCAGGCGAATGCGGGTCATGGCGATGCAATCGAGTTGCAGCACATTGTCGCGACCGCCCAGTGCATCCAGCCATTGCTGTGCCTCGTTGCGGGTAAGCGCAACGCTCTTCGGCTCATCGGCAACCACTGCGGTTTCCACCAACGCTGTTCGGCCCAGCGCAGGCATGGCCAAGCGAATCTCATCGGCAATGCTGTCAGCAAGCGGCCCGACCACGACCTGCAAACTGCCGCCCTTGCCCGGGCGCACCACCGCCATCGCGCCCAACGCTTTCAGCTCAGCGTCCGAAGCCTTGTTGCGGTCGACCATCTCCAGGCGAAGTCGGGTCGTGCACGCACCGACGGTGAGCAGATTCTCTGCGCCGCCCAAGGCTTTGATATACGCACTGGCGCGTTCGGTTTCCGAGAGCACGGCTTTTTCGGCGCTGGCGATGTCTTCGCGCCCCGGCGTCTTCAGATTGAAGCGGCGGATACAGAAGTCGAAGACCAGGTAATAGATGACCGCATAAGCCAGCCCGACCGGCACCACCAGCCAGCCATTGGTCGACTTGCCCCAGCCGAGAATCATGTCGATGAAACCACCGGAAAAGGTGAAGCCCAGATGAATGTTCAAGCCGTTGGTGATCGCCATCGACAGCCCGGTCAGCAGCGCGTGCAGGAGGAACAGCAGCGGCGCGAGAAACATGAAGGCGAATTCGATTGGCTCGGTCACACCGGTAAGAAACGAGGTCAGCGCCATCGACAGGAAGATCCCGCCCATCACCTTGCGCCGCTCTGGCAGGGCGTTGCGGTACATCGCCAGGCAGGCGGCGGGCAGGCCGAAGATCATCATCGGGAACATGCCGGTCATGAACTGGCCGCCCTTCGGATCGCCGGCAAAATACCGCGACAGATCGCCGGTCACCAAGGCGCCCGTGGTCGGGTCGGTGAAGTTGCCGAAGACGAACCACGCCATGTTGTTGAGGATGTGGTGCAGGCCGGTGACGATCAGCAGGCGGTTGAACACGCCGAAGACGAAGGCGCCGATGCTGCCGCTTTCCATCATCAGCGCGCCGAACGCGTTGATGCCCTGCTGGATCGGCGGCCAGATATAGCCGAACAGCACGCCCAGACCCACCGCCGCGAACCCGGTGACGATCGGCACAAAACGCCGGCCACCGAAGAACGCCAGATACTCCGGCAGCTTGATGTCCTTGAAGCGGTTGTACAGCGCGCCGGCCATCAGGCCGCTGACGATCCCGGCGAGCATGCCCATGTTGATCGTCGAGTCGAGCACCTTGAGCGTGGAGATCATCACCAGATAACCGATCACCCCGGCCAGGCCGGCGGTGCCGTTGTTGTCCTTGGCGAAACCGACGGCGATGCCGATGGCAAAGATCATCGCCAGGTTGGCGAAGATCACTTGTCCGGCATCGTGAATGATCGCGATGTTCAACAGGTCCGTGTCGCCCAGGCGCAGCAGCAGGCCGGCAATCGGCAGGATCGCGATCGGCAGCATCAACGCGCGGCCCAGGCGTTGCAGGCCTTCGATGAAGAGTTGGTACATGGCGTTTGTCCTTTTTGTTTTTGTTAGCGCAGAGGCCAATGTTGATGACAGGCGTGGCGAACGGCGGCGGCGCTGGAGAGCTTGAGCAAGTCGCGGCTCAGGCGCTGACATTCGGCTTCATGCAACTGACGTACGCGGTCCTTGATTTCACCGATCTGCACCGGGCTCACCGACAGTTCGGTGACGCCGAGGCCGATCAGCACCGGCGTGGCCAGCGGGTCGGAGGCGAGGGCGCCGCAGACACCGACCCAGCGCTTGTGCACCGCCGCGCCTTCGCAGGTCATGGCGATCAGACGCAGCAACGCCGGGTGCAGGGCATCGACCCGCGCCGCCAGCCCGGCGTGATCGCGGTCCATGGCCAGGGTGTATTGCGACAGATCGTTGGTGCCGATCGAGAGAAAGTCGGCGTGTTCGGCCAGTTGTTCGGCTTGCAGCGCGGCGGCGGGGACTTCGATCATCACGCCGATTTCCGGGCGCTCGGCAATGCCCAGTTCAAGGCGCAAGGCATCGACGCGCTGGCGGATGTGCAGCAGCTCGTCGACCTCGGTGACCATCGGCAACAGAATCCGGCAACGCGACAACGGCTTGACCTGCAGCAGCGCGCGCAGTTGCTGATCGAGAATTTCCGGGCGCGCCTGGGCCAGCCGAATGCCGCGCAGACCGAGCACCGGGTTGGCCTCGGCGGGCAGCGGCAGGTAGTCGAGTTGCTTGTCGCCGCCGACGTCGATGGTGCGGATGATCACCGACTTGTCGCCCATGGCATCGATCACCGCTTGATAGGCGCTGCGCTGTTCTTCGACGTCCGGTGCCGTCTGGCGATCAACGAAGAGAAACTCGGTGCGCAACAGGCCTACGCCATCGGCACCGTTGGCAAATGCGTCGGCCGCTTCGTTGCTTGAGGCGACATTGGCGACCACTTCGATGTGCACGCCATTGCGCGTTTCAGCGGGCAAATGGGCTTTGGCCTGTTGGCTGTCGCGACGCTGCCGGCGCTCGATTTGTGCCTGTTGCACTTCGCTCAGGCGCTCGGCGTTTGGGGTCAATTCGAGGCGCCCGCCGTCAGCGTCGAGCACCACGGCCTGATCTTGCGGTTGCTCGAGCAATTGCGCGCCCAAAGCGACGATGCACGGCAGGCCTTTGCCGCGCGCCAGAATCGCTACGTGCGAGGTCGCGCCGCCCTCGGCCATGCACAACCCGGCGACACCTTGCGCGCTGAGTTGCAGCAGATCCGATGGCGTCAGTTCGTGAGCGGCAACAATGGCGCCGGCCGGAACCTGGTATTGCCAGGCCTCGCCAAGCAGGGCGCGCAGGACGCGTTGCTTGAGGTCGCGCAAATCGTTGGCCCGTTCGGCCAGCAGCGGACTGCCGGTGCCTTGGAGCATGTCGCACTGGGTGTCGATCGACTGACTCCAGGCGTGCGTCGCTGCGGTGCCTTGTGCGATGAATTGCTGCGCGGCGTCGAGCAGGGCGGGGTCTTCGAGCAGCGCCATGTGTGCAGCGAAGATCGCTTCTTCGTCGGCGTTCTTATGCTTTTTCGCCTGGGCGAGGGTGGCGGCGATTTCGCTGCGCACCGCGTTCAATGCCGTTTCAAGCGTCTGCTGCTGTTGCACTGGATCGTGATGGCCCGTATCCGCCGGCAAGGTGATCGCGTTCAAGCGAAACAACGGCCCGGCGACCAGCCCTGGCGCGGCGCAAACACCATGCAACACCCCAGCCTCGGCCGGACGTTTCAGCGCGGCTGTGGTGGTCGGCGCTTGCGCGTGATGATCGTCCGGCAGCGCCGTGGCCAATGCGCTGAGCAGAGCTTGCAATGCGGCATCGGCGTCCGGCCCCTGACAACTGACCTGCACCTCATCCTGCTCACCAATCGCCAGGCCCATCAAACCGATCAGACTGTTGCACGGCGCCGATTTACCGTTGAAGTGCAGCTGTGAATGGCTGCTGAAACCCTGGGCGGTCTGGCGGATCAGCGCAGCGGGGCGCGCATGCAAGCCGCCGCGATGAGCGACCTGCACTTGACCACGAACCTCTGGCCCAGCGCTTATATCGGTATTCGCCGCCACCACATTGCGCGCGATGATGTGCAGCAACGGCTCGCCGACTTTCACCGCTTTGAGGGTGATCGGCCGCACCTGAAAATCCGCGCTGTTGGTCAGGATCAACAGGCTGACCAGGCTTTTGCAGTGCTGACCGACCTTGTCCAGGTCATAGCGCAGCAGCGGCTGACCAAGGCTGACGCGATCGCTTTCCTTGACCAGCATGGCGAAACCTTCGCCGTTCAGCTCAACGGTATCGAGGCCCAGATGCAGGAGGATTTCCGCACCGTTGTCGGCGCGAACGGTCACCGCGTGGCTGCTGCGCGCAACGTGGATGACCACGCCGGCGCAGGGCGAATACAGCGTGTCGTTGAGCGGGTCGATGGCGATGCCGTCGCCCATCGCGCCACTGGCGAACACCGCGTCCGGGACGTTGGCGAGCGTCAGCACCGGGCCGCTGAGCGGGGCGCTGAGGGTCAGCTCTTTATTGTTGTCGGGCATGGCTGGGTCTCATCAGGTGTGCAGTCAGTCGGACTTAATGCGTGCGGGTCACTTTGCTCAAATGGCGCGGCTGATCCGGGTCCATGCCCCGCGCCACGGCCAGGCCTGCGGCCATCACGTAAAAGCTCTGGATCGCCAGAATCGGGTCGAGGGCCGGGTGTTCGGCGCGGCTCAGGGTCAGGTCGCGTTCGCTGACGTCATCCGGCGCGGCGAGCAAGACCCGGGCGCCGCGCTGGCGCATTTCCGCCGCCAGGCTCAGCAGGCCGGCCTGCTCGGCACCGCGCGGGGCGAAAACCAGCAGCGGATAGTGTTCGTCGATCAGCGCCATCGGGCCGTGACGGACTTCGGCACTGCTGAACGCTTCGGCCTGAATCGCCGAGGTTTCCTTGAATTTCAGCGCCGCTTCCTGGGCAATCGCGAAACCGGCGCCACGGCCGATCACCATCAGGCGCTCGCAATCACGCAGGGCTTCGATGGCCACGCTCCAGTCCTGTTTCGCCGCTTCGCGCAGGCCTTCTGGCAGCGCATCGTGGGCTTGCAGCAGTTCGCGGTCCTCTTTCCAGTGCGCGATCAAACGCGCGCTGGCGCTGAGGGTGGCGATAAAGCTTTTGGTCGCAGCGACGCTGCTTTCAGTCCCGGCAAGCAGCGGCAGGCTGAATTCACAGGTCGCTTCGAGTGGCGAATCGGCAGCGTTAACCATCGACACGCTCAGCGCGCCACGCTTGCGCAACAGGCGCAGGCTGTTGACCAGATCCGGGCTCTGCCCCGACTGCGAAAACGCAAAGGCGACCTGACCGCTGACTTTCAGCGGCGCCTGCTGCATGGTCACCACCGACATCGGCAACGAGGCCACCGGCACGCCCAGTTGCTGCATGGTCAGGTAGGCGAAGTAGCTCGCCGCGTGGTCGGAACTGCCACGGGCGACGGTCATCGCCACTTGCGGTGGCTGCCGGCGCAGGCGTCCGGCGATCTCGATCATCGGCGCGTCGAGCTGTTGCAGTTGGGCTTGCACGGCCTCGAACGAGGACAGCGCCTCCTCAAGCATTTTTGAAGTCAATGTCTTCTCCTTCGACCATGACGGCGGTCAGTGTGAGTGAGCGATCGAGCCGCACGCAGTCGGCCCAGGCGCCGGGGGCAAGGCGCCCGCGTTCGGTGATGCCAAGGTAGTCGGCGGGAAATTGCGACAGACGCTGCGAGGCTTCGGCGACCGGCAAACCGATCTTGACCAGATTGCGCAGGGCCTGATCCATGGTCAGGGTGCTGCCGGCCAGCGTGCCGTCGGGCAGGCGCACGCCGCCCAGGCATTTGGTCACGGTGTGGCTGCCAAGCTTGTATTCACCGTCGGGCATGCCGGCGGCGGCGGTCGAATCGGTGACGCAATACAGGCACGGGATCGAACGCAGGGCCACGCGAATGGCGCCGGGGTGTACGTGCAGCAGATCGGGAATCAGCTCGGCGTATTTGGCGTGGGCCAGTGCTGCGCCGACGATGCCCGGCTCGCGGTGATGCAGCGGGCTCATGGCGTTGTAGAGGTGGGTGAAACTGCTGGCACCGGCAGCCAGCGCGGCGACGCCTTCCTCGTAGCTGCCGAGGGTGTGGCCGATCTGCATGCGGATGCCACGGCTGCTCAGCTCGCGAATCAACGCATCGTGGCCAGCGATTTCCGGGGCGATGGTGATGACGCGGATCGGCGCCAGCGCCAGATACTCTTCGACTTCGGCCATCAACGCGGTGTGGGCGAAGTTCGGTTGAGCGCCGAGTTTTCCCGGGTTGATGTAAGGGCCTTCAAGGTGTACGCCAAGCACTCGCGCGGCGCCTTTCGGACGCTGTTCGCAGAATTGTCCTACCTCTTTCAGGACATTTGAGATCTCCGCACTCGGCGCAGTCATTGTCGTGGCCAACAGCGAAGTGGTGCCGAAACGCACGTGGGTTCTGCTGATGGTTTCGAAGGCTTCGGCGCCTTCCATGATGTCTTTGCCGCCGCCGCCATGCACATGCAGGTCGATGAAACCCGGCAGCAGATAGGGCAGATCGTTAGCCGCCGGATCGCAGGGCACGCCTTCGATCGACACGACCTTGCCGTGTTCGTGAATCAGCCGGCCGCGAACCCAGCCGCTGGCGGTGAGGATGTTGTCTTCGGACATTTCGCTTCTCTCGTTTGGCTTGCTGCTGATCAGCGGCGAAGCTCTGCAACAAAGTCGTAGTAGTCGTTGCGGCAATAGGTGTCGGTGACTTCGATCGGCGTGTTGTCTTCCAGATAGCCGACCCGGGTCATCAGCAGCATGGCGGTGCCGGGGGCGATGCCGACCAGCGCGGCGAATTCGTCCGAGGCGTTGATTGCCTGGATGTGCTGAAGGGCGCGGACGATCGGTTTGCCGATGCCGTCGAGGTATTCGTAAAGCGAATCGCCCACCGCTTGCGGCCTGGGCATGATTGAGGCGGGCAGGGTGCTCATCTCGATCGCCATGACCGTGTCATCGGCTTTGCGCAGGCGCTTCATGCGCGCCACCTTGTCGTTCGGCGACAGGCCGAGGCGGATCAGTTCTTCGTGGGTCGGCAGGGTGATTTCCCGCTCCAGCCATTTCGAACTCGGTACGAAACCTTTCAGGCGCAGCATTTCGCTGAAGCCGGACAGACGCGACAGCGGTTGTTCCAGCCGTGGGGTGATGAACGTGCCCGAGCCTTGCAGGCGGCGGATCAGGCCTTGCTCGAGCAAGACTTCCAGCGCCTTGCGTGCGGTGACTCGGGAGATGCCGAGCTGGTCGCTGAGGTTGCGCTCGGACGGCATCGCCTGTTCGGCCTTCCACTGCCCGGCATGAATCGCCGCTTCCAGATTGCGCGCCAGTTGCAAGTACAGCGGCGTCGGCTGGGAGTCATCGGGACGTAGGGTTTGAAGGTCGTTCATGTAGGTCGTTTCCGTCGCGAGTATAGGATTGTTGTGGCTCGCTTGTGCGACGGAAGCTAATACCACTTGAATACCATGTCAACGCGATGAACTGGCGTCTGGCCCAATGGATTGGCGGTTGTCAGGGGTCACTGTTTAAAGTGGTATTAGTGGTGGCCCATAAAAAGCAAAAGATCGCAGCCTGCGACAGCTTCTACAGTTGAGAGTGGTATCACCCCTGTAGGCGCCGTCGCAGGCTGCGATCTTTTGATTTATTTTTTTGCGGTGACCAGCGGTCGAGGTTACGGACGAATCTCGATCATCGTGCCGTCCGGTACCAGATTCCACACTTCACGCATGTCGACGTTGCGCATGGCGATGCAGCCGTCGGTCCAGTCGAGGGTGTGGAATAACTGCTCCGGATTGTCTGCTGAATCCGGGGTGCCGTGGATCATGATCATCCCGCCGGGCTCGACACCTTCACGGCGTGCGCGGGCGGCATCGCTGATGTTCGGGTAGGAGATGTGCATCGACAGGTTGAATTTCTCGCTGGTCTTGCGCCAGTCGATCCAATAGAAACCTTCGGGTGTGCGTTTGTCGCCCTCGATCAGTTTCGGGCCTTTCTTTGCACCCTTGCCCAAGGAGATGCGATAGGTCTTCAGCGGCTTGCCGTCGGCAATCAACTGCAGTTGGTGGGCCGATTTCAGTACCAGGACTTTTTCGATCAGCGGAGTGTTCGAGGGCGTCACGGTGGTCACGAATGACGCTTGCGAAACGCTGACGAACGACAGGCACAACAGGGCAAGCAACCAACGCATTGAAACGATTCCCCAAGAATGACGCAGACACATAGTGATAGATGCAGGTGTGGTTATCGGCAGGGTGCCGCGAAGCTCAAGTGATCGCCGGCTGCACCAGTGGCGGAATCGACTCCGAACGCACCGGGTAAACCTCGCTGCGCCGATCGGCAAAGAAACATTCCAGCGTGCGCCCGACCGTGCGGAAAGCCAGCTCGTCCCAGGGAATGTCGGCTTCTTCGAACAGCTGCACTTCAAGGCTTTCCGGCCCGGCCGCGTATTGCAGATCGGCCAGTTCGGCGCGGAAGAACACATGCACCTGGCTGATATGCGGCACGTCGATCAGCGTGTAGATGCTCAGGTTGCGCACCCGGGCGCAGGCTTCTTCGGCGGTTTCGCGGATGGCGGCCTGCTCGATGGTCTCGCCGTTTTCCATGAAGCCGGCAGGTAGCGTCCAGTAACCGAGACGGGGCTCGATGGCGCGGCGGCAGAGCAGCACTTTCGTCCCCCAGGTCGGTACGCACCCGGCGACGATATTGGGGTTCTGGTAGTGAATGGTCTGACAGCTGTCGCAGACAAATCGCAGCCGCGAGTCGCCTTCGGGAATGCGCTGGGTGACCGGGTTACCGCAGTGGCTGCAAAATTTCATGCTCGGGTTCCTGAATGCTGCGCCTATCTTGGCGTGCAGCGGGGCCGGTCGGCAAGTTGTCGTTTCGCGACACGACGGGTTTCGGGGGCTTGGGCGCTCGCTTTGATTGGTGCATGATGCGGAGCAAGGCACCGATCGAGAACACTCATGCTGGACGAGCTACTGCATAGGGTAAGCAACCACACACCGCGTACGCTGGAGACCGACGCACGTTTCCCCGAAGCCGCCGTGCTGGTGCCGATCACCCGCAGTGACGAACCGGAACTGGTCCTGACCCTGCGCGCCAGCGGGCTTTCGACCCATGGCGGCGAAGTTGCCTTCCCCGGAGGGCGCCGCGACCCGGAAGATCCGGACCTCATATTCACCGCGCTGCGCGAAGCCGAAGAAGAAATCGGCCTGCCGCCAGGTCTGGTCGAAGTCATCGGCCCGCTCAGTCCACTGATCTCCCTGCACGGCATCAAGGTAACGCCGTATGTCGGCGTGATTCCCGACTTTGTCGAATACCAGCCCAATGATGCCGAGATCGCCGCCGTCTTCAGCGTGCCGCTGGAATTCTTCCGCAAGGACCCGCGTGAGCATACCCATCGCATCGATTATCAGGGCCGCAGTTGGTACGTGCCGAGCTATCGCTTCGGCGAGTACAAGATCTGGGGACTGACGGCGATCATGATCGTCGAGTTGATCAACCTGCTCTATGACGCCAAAATCAGCCTGCACCGACCGCCGAAAAGCTTTATCGATACCTGAGCCGTCGTTCGAACGGCCGTGAGCCCTGAGGAAAACAAGATGAAATACCGCCTGGGCGACGCCCGTGTCGAAACCCATCCACAGAGCTGGGTCGCGCCCAATGCCGTGCTGGTGGGCAAGGTTCGCCTGGAAGAGGGCGCCAACGTCTGGTTCAACGCTGTGTTGCGCGGCGACAACGAACTGATCCTCATCGGCAAGAACAGCAATGTGCAGGACGGTACGGTGATGCATACCGACATGGGCTATCCACTGACCATCGGTACCGGCGTGACCATCGGCCACAACGCCATGCTCCACGGCTGCACGGTCGGCGATTACAGCCTGATCGGTATCAACGCGGTGATTCTCAACGGCGCGAAGATCGGCAAGAACTGCATCATCGGCGCCAATTCGCTGATCGGCGAAGGCAAGGAAATTCCCGACGGTTCGCTGGTGATGGGCTCGCCGGGCAAAGTCGTACGTGAACTGACCGAGGCGCAAAAGAAGATGCTCGAAGCCAGCGCCGCGCACTATGTGCATAACTCGCAGCGGTACGCCCGCGATCTGGTCGAGCAGGAACAATGACGACTGTTGAACGACCCGTCGCCTCGCCGTGCGTGAATATCTGCGCGCTGGATGAAGATGACGTTTGTACCGGGTGCCAGCGCACGGTCGCAGAGATCACCCGCTGGGGCCGCATGAGCAATGACGAGCGCCGGGTGGTGCTGGGGCTGTGTCATGAACGGGCGAAGGCGAGTGGATTGGTCTGGATGATTCCCGCGAAGTCAGGCGCCTGAACCACCGCTTTCGCGAGCAGGCTCGCTCCCACCTTGAAAATGCGTTCCACTGTGGGAGCGAGCCTGCTCGCGAAGACGTCGGTCCTGTCACCGCACCTATTGGCGCAATACCAGCGCTCAAGTAACCTGTGCGCCACATTTACAGGCCACCTCCATGATCTTCCTCATCGCCTACATCAGCAGCGTCGTGCTGATCAACTTCGCCTTTTCCACCGCACCGCACCTGGACATCATCTGGTCGGCCTGGGGCGGGCTGGTGTTTGTGCTGCGCGACATGGTGCAAACGCGCTTCGGTCATGGCGCGATCGTGGCGATGCTGGCGGCGCTGGTGCTCTCCTACATCACGTCCGACCCATCCATCGCGCTGGCCAGCGCCACGGCGTTCGCGGTCTCCGAGTGCATCGACTGGCTGGTGTTCAGCATCACCAAGCGGCCGTTGCGTGATCGTCTGTGGATCAGTTCGGCGCTGAGCATTCCGCTGGATACCTTCATCTTTTTCGGCATGATCGACGCCTTGACGCCGCCGGTGATCATCACCGCGCTGGCCTCCAAGTTCGCCGGCGTTACCGCGGTCTGGCTGATCATGGCCTGGCGTGATCGCAAACAGGCTGTCGCCAGCTGAAGCCAAACCCTCGGGTTCATGTAAAATGCCGCGCTTTCTCCCCATGGAAAGCGCACTTGCGTGGCTTTCCTCGATGATCCGCTTCCTTTGAGGACCTGAGATGACCCGTATCGGAACTCCATTGTCGCCAACCGCGACCCGCGTATTGCTGTGTGGCTGTGGTGAGTTGGGCAAGGAAGTGGTAATCGAACTGCAGCGCCTGGGCGTTGAAGTGATTGCCGTCGACCGCTACGCCAACGCGCCGGCCATGCAAGTCGCCCATCGCAGCCACGTGATCAACATGCTCGACGGCGCTGCTTTGCGTGCAGTGATCGAAGCCGAGAAGCCGCACTTCATCGTGCCGGAAATCGAAGCCATCGCCACCGCCACGCTGGTCGAGCTGGAAGCCGAAGGCTTCACTGTGATTCCGACCGCGCGTGCGGCGCAGCTGACCATGAACCGCGAAGGCATCCGTCGTCTGGCTGCCGAAGAGTTGGACCTGCCGACTTCGCCGTACCACTTTGCCGACACCTTCGAGGACTACAGCAAAGCCGTTCAGGACCTGGGTTTCCCTTGCGTGGTCAAGCCGGTGATGAGTTCGTCGGGCAAGGGCCAGAGCCTGCTGCGCAGCGCCGAAGACGTACAGAAAGCCTGGGATTACGCGCAAGAGGGCGGTCGCGCCGGCAAAGGTCGGGTGATCATCGAAGGATTCATCGACTTTGACTACGAAATCACCCTGCTGACCGTGCGCCACATTGGCGGCACCACGTTCTGCGCACCGGTCGGCCACCGTCAGGAGAAGGGCGACTATCAGGAATCCTGGCAGCCGCAGGCCATGAGCCCGATTGCTCTGGCTGAATCCGAGCGCGTTGCCAAAGCAGTCACTGAAGCGCTGGGTGGCCGTGGTCTGTTCGGCGTCGAGCTGTTCATCAAAGGTGATCAGGTGTGGTTCAGCGAAGTCTCGCCACGGCCGCATGACACTGGTCTGGTCACGCTGATTTCCCAGGACCTGTCGCAATTCGCCCTGCATGCCCGCGCCATTCTTGGCCTGCCGGTACCGCTGATCCGTCAGTTCGGCCCGTCGGCGTCGGCAGTGATTCTGGTGGAAGGGCAGTCGACCCAGACTGCATTTGCCAACCTGGGCGCTGCGTTGAGCGAGCCGGACACCGCGCTGCGTCTGTTCGGCAAGCCGGAAGTGAACGGCCAGCGCCGCATGGGCGTGGCGCTGGCCCGTGATGAGTCGATCGAGGCTGCACGTGCCAAGGCGACCCGTGCGTCGCAGGCGGTTGTTGTCGAGCTGTAAACCGGGTCGCGGCAGCTATTCGCGAGCAGGCGCGCTCCCACATGGGATTGGGTGAACAGAGAATCTGTGACCAATCCCAAAACCCTGTGGGAGCGGGCTTGCCCGCGATAGCGATCTGTCAGGCAACCTGATTCAGATCGTTATTGCGCGTCTCCTTCAAGCACAGCACCGCAATCAGACTCAACACCGCCGCCGCCGACACATACCCGCCGACATAGCTCAACCCGCCCATCGCCACCAGCTTCTGCGCAAAGAACGGCGCCGCCGAGGCTCCGACGATGCCGCCGAGGTTATACGCCGCTGAAGCACCGGTATAACGCACGTGGGTCGGAAACAGCTCAGGCAACAGCGCGCCCATCGGTGCGAATGTCACGCCCATCAAAAACAACTCGATGCACAGAAACAGCGCCACGCCCCAGGTCGAGCCCTGCGTCAGCAATGGCTCCATGAGAAATCCGGACAGAATCGCCAGCACGCCACCGATGATCAGCACCGGTTTGCGCCCGTAACGGTCGCTGGCCCAAGCGGATAATGGCGTCGCTGCGGCCATGAACAACACGGCAAAGCACAACAGGCCGAGGAACGTTTCGCGGCTGTAACCCAGCGTCGATACGCCGTAGCTCAGGGAAAACACCGTCGAGATATAGAACAGTGCATAGCAGACCACCATCGCCGCCGCCCCGAGCAGGGTCGGCGCCCAGTATTGGCTGAACAGCTCGACCAGCGGCACCTTGACTCGCTCCTGACGGGCGATCGCATTGGCGAACACTGGCGTTTCATGCAATTTCAGGCGCACATACAGGCCGACCATCACCAGCGCCGCACTGAGCAGAAACGGAATACGCCAGCCCCAACTGCGGAACTGTTCGTCATCCAAGGTCATTGCCAAGGTCAGGAACAGGCCGTTGGCTGCAAGAAAACCAATCGATGGCCCGAGCTGCGGGAACATGCCGAACCACGCGCGTTTGCCCTTCGGCGCGTTTTCCGTGGCCAGCAGGGCCGCACCGCCCCATTCGCCGCCAAGGCCCAGGCCCTGACCGAAGCGCAGCACGCACAGCAGAATCGGCGCCCAGGCCCCAATGCTGTCGTAGCCCGGCAACACGCCAATCAAGGTGGTGCACACCCCCATCAACAGCAGCGAGGCGACCAGCGTCGATTTACGACCGATACGGTCGCCGAAGTGGCCAAACAGTGCCGAACCCAGTGGTCGGGCGAGGAAGGCAATGCCGAAAGTGAGAAAAGCGGAAAGCATCTGCGCCGTGCCGGAGGTCTGCGGAAAGAACACCGGCCCGATCACCAGCGCCGCAGCAGTGGCGTAAACGTAGAAGTCGTAGAACTCGATGGCGGTGCCGATGAAGCTTGCCGTGGCCACGCGGGTGGCGGAATTGGTCGGCTGGGCAGGCGCGGTTTCGCTGTAAGCGGTATGGGTCGTCATGCGGTGATCCCTGACAGTCATGAGCTCCAGTGGAGCGAATTATTATGGTCGAACACCCAGGGATGTGGGGTAGGGCGCGAGCGCTGTTTCGAGTAGGAACAGTCGTCGGTTTGCAGCGGAAACAGTCAGGATCCGGGCAGTGCCGGGTAGGCACAGGGATCGACGGCGCTTGGGTAAGCGCCTCGATTATAGGAAGGGGGCTAACGATCAAACAAGCGCAAACAATGCAGCTTTATCGAGCAGGCACCAGAGCAGGCACCGATGAGGTCAGCCAGATCAACACCTTGCTCACCCGGTTCTCCTCGGTCTCGAGGATTTCCAGTCGATAACGCCCGATCTTCAGGCACACCGCGCTTTCCGGAATGGTTTCCAGCGCTTCGGTGACCAGGCCGTTGAGCGTCTTCGGCCCGTCGCTCGGCAGGTGCCAGCCCAGGCACTTGTTCAGGTCGCGGATCGATGCGGCGCCATCGATCACCATACGCCCGTCGGCTTGGGGATGGATGTGCGGGTTGTCGAGGCTGTGCTCGCTTTCGAATTCGCCGACGATCTCTTCGAGAATGTCTTCAAGGGTGACGATGCCCAGCACTTCACCGTACTCGTCCACGACCATGCCGAGACGGCGTTGCTGCTTGTGGAAGTTCAGCAGTTGCAGTTGCAGCGGCGTGCTTTCCGGGACGAAGTAGGGTTCGTAGCTGGCGGCCAGCAGTGCCTCGCGGGTCAATCCACCATTGCTCAGCAAATGGCCGATCTGACGGGTGTTGAGCACCGCTTCGACCTGATTGATGTCACTGTGAAACACCGGCAGACGCGTGCGTTTGTTCTCGCGCAGTTGCTCGATGATCTCTTCGATCGAATCGTCGAGGTTGATGCCGTCGACGTCACTGCGCGGCACCAGAATGTCGTTGACCGTGATGTTGTCCAGCGCATGAATGCCCGATACCGGGTGGGTGCGGACCGGATGGTCGTGATCCTCATCGTGATCGGCCGGCAACTCGTCCTCGCTCTGTTGCACCACCTGAGCCTTGCGCGTGAACGGGGTCATCAACAAAGCGCTGACCCGGCAGAACAGCCACGCGAACGGGTAGACGATTTTCATCGGCACGGTCAGCAGGGCATTGCCGAACGCCAGCACAGCGTCGGGATAGCGCCGAGCCACTGTGCGCGGGAAATAATCAGCGAACACCAACAGGATGCCACCGGCGCCAAGGCAGGCCGCCCACGGGCCGTTTTCTTCGCAGAGGAAAATCGCCAGCAACGTCGCGATGATCACTGCGAGGGCGCGGCACAGGGTGTTGCAGAGGATCAGGCTGTCGAGCGGGAAGCTCAGCTTCGCCAGCGGTTTATCGCTGGCGCGCGAGGCGATACGTTGCGCCTGCAGGTGCTGCTGCGCGATTTCGACGGCGGTAAACAGCCCTGACCATAAAATCAGCAGGACAAATACCGCGAGCATCGGCCCTATGGGCAAACCGTCCATTTATGCCGCCCGTCAGATGTGCAGAATGTATTCACGAACCAGTTTGCTGCCGAAGTACGCCAGCATCAGCAGGCAGAAACCGGCGAGGGTCCAGCGAATCGCCTTGTGGCCGCGCCAGCCCAGACGGTTGCGGCCCCACAACAGCACGCTGAAGACGATCCATGCCAGGCAGGCCAGCAGGGTCTTGTGCACCAGATGCTGAGCGAACAGGTTCTCGACGAACAGCCAGCCGGAAATCAGCGATAGCGACAGCAGCGTCCAGCCGGCCCAGAGAAAGCCGAACAGCAGGCTTTCCATGGTTTGCAGGGGCGGGAAGTTCTTGATCAGCCCGGACGGGTGCTTGTGCTTGAGCTGATGGTCCTGAACCAGCAGCAGCAACGCCTGGAACACGGCGATGGTGAACATGCCGTAGGCGAGGATCGACAATAGAATGTGCGCGAGGATGCCCGGCTCTTCATCGATGATCTGCACCGTGCCGGTCGGCGCGAACTGCGCCAGCAATACCGTGATCGCGCCCAGCGGGAACAGCAGCACCAGCAGGTTTTCCACCGGGATCCGCGAACAGGCGAGCAGGGTCAGGGCGATTACCGCCGCAGCGATCAGACTGGACGCACTGAAAAAGTCCAGGCCAAGGCCGATCGGGGTCAATAGATGTGTAAGCAGGCTGGCGCCGTGGGCGAGCACGGCGAAGACGCCGAGGCTGACCAGCAGGCGCTTGTTCGCCTTGGCGCCGGTGGCCAGGCGGGTGCTTTGATAGACGGTCGCAGCGGCATAGAGCAGGGCGGCGGCGAGGGTGGTCAGCAAACTGGGTGACAAGGGGAGCATAAATCCTGTTAGGCGAGCCCGAAAGGCGCTGAGTTTGGCATAGAACCGCCACGGCACGAAAGACTCCGCAAGCTGACGGCGAGGTGTCCGCCGGCCGCAGTCTTCGCTATAATCCGCGACCTGCCCACGCCGCAGGCTCGCCGAGCACATGTTGATTCCGGTCTGGGCCGCCATTATCCCGGTTCGTA
>NZ_JH635998.1:972965-974243 GCF_000257605.1 Pseudomonas sp. R62 | reverse complement strand
GTACAGGGCCTGAAAGGATCGCGCAATGTTTGAAAACTTAACCGACCGTCTCTCGCAGACGCTGCGCCATGTCACCGGCAAGGCCAAGCTGACCGAGGACAATATCAAAGACACCCTGCGTGAAGTGCGCATGGCGTTGCTCGAAGCTGACGTCGCATTGCCGGTGGTCAAGGACTTCGTCAATTCGGTCAAGGAGCGCGCTGTCGGCACCGAGGTGTCGCGCAGCCTGACGCCGGGCCAGGCATTCGTGAAGATCGTCCAGGCCGAACTCGAAAGCCTGATGGGCGCGGCCAACGAAGACCTCAACCTGAGTGCCGTTCCGCCAGCCGTGATTCTGATGGCCGGTCTGCAGGGCGCGGGTAAAACCACCACCGCCGGCAAACTGGCGCGCTTCCTTAAAGAGCGCAAGAAGAAGTCGGTCATGGTCGTGTCTGCGGACATTTACCGTCCGGCCGCGATCAAGCAGCTGGAAACCCTGGCCAACGACATCGGCGTGACGTTCTTCCCGTCCGACCTGAGCCAGAAGCCGGTCGACATCGCCAATGCGGCTATTAAAGAAGCCAAACTGAAATTCATCGACGTGGTCATCGTCGACACCGCCGGTCGTCTGCACATCGACGAAGAGATGATGGGCGAGATCAAGGCGCTGCACGCTGCGATCAACCCGGTTGAAACCCTGTTCGTGGTCGACGCCATGACCGGTCAGGACGCCGCCAACACGGCCAAGGCCTTCGGCGATGCGCTGCCGCTGACCGGTGTGATCCTGACCAAGGTCGACGGCGACGCCCGTGGCGGTGCCGCGCTGTCGGTGCGCGCCATCACCGGCAAGCCGATCAAGTTCATCGGTATGGGCGAGAAGAGCGAAGCGCTCGATCCGTTCCACCCTGAGCGTATCGCCTCGCGGATCCTCGGCATGGGCGACGTGCTCAGCCTGATCGAGCAGGCCGAAGCGACGCTGGACAAGGACAAGGCCGACAAACTGGCCAAGAAGCTGAAAAAGGGCAAGGGCTTCGACCTCGAAGACTTCCGCGATCAGCTGCAACAGATGAAGAATATGGGCGGCCTCGGCGGCCTCATGGACAAACTGCCGAGCATCGGCGGCGTCAACCTGTCGCAGATGGGCAATGCCCAGAACGCCGCAGAGAAGCAGTTCAAGCAGATGGAAGCCATCATCAATTCCATGACTCCGGCCGAGCGCCGCGACCCTGAGCTGATCAGCGGTTCGCGCAAGCGTCGGATCGCCATGGGTTCCGGCACGCAGGTGCAGGACATCGGCCG
>NZ_JH635998.1:965815-972714 GCF_000257605.1 Pseudomonas sp. R62 | reverse complement strand
CACGCAGGTGCAGGACATCGGCCGCTTGATCAAGCAGCACAAGCAGATGCAGAAGATGATGAAGAAATTCACCGCCAAGGGCGGTATGGCGAAAATGATGCGCGGCATGGGCGGTATGTTGCCCGGCGGCGGCATGCCGAAAATGTAAAGACTTCGCCGGTCGTCGCACCGGCGCAGACCCTGCAAGGACGCAGGATCAACAGCAAACCCGCACTCGGCGGGAGCTGACTGGCCGTTTTATCGACGGCTCTCTATGCAAATCTGCACGGCATGCCATGGGCGCCGGAAAAAGTCATTTGCAAAAGTCCGGATATTCCTTAGAATATGCGGCCTTTCGGGCACCCATGCCCGCTGTGCATTTAGATTTGCAGCACCGACTACAGGAACGATGTTCACATGCTAACAATCCGTCTTGCCCTTGGCGGCTCCAAAAAGCGCCCGTTTTACCACCTGACCGTAACCGACTCGCGTAACCCGCGTGACGGCTCCCACAAAGAACAGGTTGGTTTCTTCAACCCTGTTGCCCGTGGTCAGGAAATCCGTCTGTCCGTGAACCAAGAGCGCGTTGCCTACTGGCTGAGCGTTGGTGCACAACCTTCTGAGCGCGTTGCTCAGTTGTTGAAGGAATCTGCCAAGGCTGCGGCCTGAGCAATATGAACGCGACGCCAGCCCCTGCCGATGATTTGATCGTTATTGGCAAAATTTATTCTGTTCATGGCGTTCGCGGCGAAGTGAAGGTTTATTCCTTTACTGATCCGACTGAAAACCTGTTGCAGTACAAAACCTGGACGCTCAAGCGCGAAGGCAATGTCAAACAGGTCGAGCTGGTCAGTGGACGCGGGAGCGACAAGTTCCTGGTCGCCAAGCTCAAGGGTCTCGATGATCGTGAAGAAGCTCGTCTTCTGGCCGGTTATGAGATCTGCGTGCCGCGCAACCTGTTCGCTGAATTGACCGAAGGCGAGTACTACTGGTACCAGCTGGAAGGTCTGAAGGTCATCGACACCCTTGGGCAACTGCTCGGGAAAATCGATCATCTTCTGGAAACCGGCGCCAATGATGTAATGGTCGTCAAGCCTTGCGCTGGCAGCCTGGATGATCGCGAACGCCTGTTGCCCTATACGGAGCAATGCGTGTTGGCCGTCGACCTGGAAGCGGGCGAGATGAAGGTGGATTGGGACGCGGACTTCTGAACGTGGCTAACTTGCGCGTAGAAGTGATCAGTTTGTTTCCCGAGATGTTTTCCGCCATTGGCGATTACGGCATCACCAGTCGTGCGGTCAAACAGGGGCTCTTGCAGCTGACCTGTTGGAATCCGCGAGATTACACGACGGATCGGCATCACACTGTGGACGATCGCCCGTTTGGCGGTGGTCCGGGCATGGTGATGAAGATCAAGCCCCTGGAAGATGCGCTGGCTCAGGCCAAGGCAGCAGCCGGGGAGGCGGCGAAGGTGATTTACCTGTCCCCCCAAGGCCGTCAACTGACTCAGTCGGCGGTACGCGAGCTGGCACAATCGGATGCATTGATCCTGATTGCCGGCCGCTACGAAGGCATTGACGAGCGCTTTATTGAGGCTCATGTCGATGAAGAGTGGTCGATTGGCGACTATGTACTGTCTGGCGGCGAGCTGCCGGCCATGGTCCTGATCGATGCGGTTACACGACTGCTGCCTGGAGCTTTAGGGCATGCGGATTCCGCTGAGGAAGATTCCTTTACGGATGGTCTGCTGGATTGCCCGCACTACACCCGACCGGAGGTGTATGCGGATCAGCGTGTTCCCGACGTGTTGCTGAGTGGCAATCACGCGCATATCCGGCGTTGGCGTTTACAGCAGTCCCTTGGTCGGACCTATGAACGACGCGCCGATCTTCTGGAAAGCCGCTCGCTTTCTGGAGAAGAGAAGAAGCTGCTCGAGGAATACATCCGCGAGCGGGACGATAGTTAACAACGTATCGATGGTAGATCGAACGATTTACCTTAGGAGCACAGCATGACCAACAAAATCATCCTTGCACTCGAAGCAGAGCAGATGACCAAAGAAATCCCTACCTTCGCCCCAGGCGACACTATTGTCGTTCAGGTGAAAGTGAAGGAAGGCGATCGTTCCCGTCTGCAAGCGTTCGAAGGCGTTGTAATCGCCAAGCGTAACCGCGGCGTGAACAGTGCGTTCACCGTTCGTAAAATCTCCAACGGTGTTGGCGTAGAACGTACTTTCCAGACCTACTCCCCGCAGATCGACAGCATGGCTGTTAAACGTCGCGGTGACGTACGTAAAGCCAAGCTGTACTACCTGCGCGACCTGTCGGGTAAAGCAGCACGCATCAAGGAAAAACTGGCTTAAGCCCAGCTTCCGATGCAGAAAAAAGCAGCCTACGGGCTGCTTTTTTGTTGCCCGGGATTTGTGCTGCAAAGATCTTCAGTCTGTCCGTGACCCAGTCGCGGCCTTCGCGAGCAGGCTCGCTCCCACAGGAATACAGTGGGAGCGAGCCTGCTCGTGAATCGATCCATCAGGCGCTGGAACCTTGCGGTTGAATCAACGCCAGCAACGTCCACCCAGCCCCCGGTTTCAACGCCGTTTCCGGTGTCACCACATGCACCCAGCCGCTGTCATCACGCATGAACAGCAAAGTTGCGCGATTGCCGTGCAGCGCTTGGTAATCCTCCCAGCCGAAGCCGTCCGTCAATGTCGTGCTGTAAAGCTCCGCTCCCTGGCCCATCTGGCCGGCCAGTTTCGAATAGGTCAGTGCCTCACTGCCCAATTGATTGCCCCGGTGTTCCAGGCTTGCGCGGTGCTTGTCGCTGCGGCGGCTTTCGTGGCCGCTTGCCAGACCGAACAGGCGCTGATGACCGAAGTCATGACGAAAGCGCATCGCCGCCAATGTGTTCAGCTCGCCCGACGGTGACAGCGCCAGCAAATGCCCCAACCCCACCAGGTCCAGATGCGCGTCGGCATGCTGCGACGCCGGGTTGCCGAAATAGGTCGGCAAGCCTTCCATGCGTGCCGCGCGGATATTCTCCCAGCTCGAATCGGTCAGTAGCACGCGACTGCCCAGTTGCTGCAGCGACTTGCCCAATTCACGGGCCGGGCCATTGGCTCCAACGATCAGAAAACCGCTCGGCGCCGGTTCGGCGACCTTTAACAGCCGTGCCAGCGGTCGAGCCGTTGCGCTTTGCAAAACCACGGTGCCGATGATTACCGCAAAGGTCAGCGGCACCAGGAGCAGGGCGCCTTCATGTCCGGATTCATCCAGGCGAATCGCGAAAATCGCCGAGACAGCCGCAGCGACGATCCCGCGCGGCGCGATCCAGCACAGCAACGCCCGTTCACGCCAGCTGAGACTGGAACCGGCGGTGCTGAGCAAGACATTCAACGGACGAGCGATCAGCTGGATCACCAGCAGCAGAATCAACACCAGCGGTCCCAGACCAAGCAAAGCGTTCAGGTCCAGGCGCGCCGCGAGCAGGATGAACAGTCCGGAAATCAGCAATACACTGAGGTTTTCCTTGAAGTGCAGGATGTGCCGCACGTCCACGCCTTTCATGTTGGCCAGCCACATGCCCATCAGCGTCACCGCCAGCAGGCCGGACTCATGCATCACCTGGTTGGCACCGATGAAGATCGCCAGCACCGCTGCCAGCGAGGCCAGATTGTGCAGGTATTCCGGCAGCCACTGACGCCGGATCACCGTCCCCAGCAGCCAACCCCCGACGACACCAAACACGGTGCCGCAGAGAATCACCCCGCCGAAGGTGAAGAGGCTTTGCTTGAGGCCATGGCCTTCAGCGCTGGCGATGATGAAGCTGTACACCACGACCGCGAGCAGAGCGCCGATCGGATCGATGACGATGCCTTCCCAGCGCAGGATGTTGGCAATCGAAGCTTTTGGCCGCACCACCCGCAGCATCGGTACGATTACGGTCGGACCGGTGACCAGCGTCAGGCTGCCAAACAAAATCGCCAGCATCCAGTCGAAGCCCAGCAGGAAATGCGTGGCTACCGCGATGACGATCCAGGTCGAAATCGCACCGAGGGTCACCAGTCGATGGACGACGCTGCCGATCTCTTTCCATTCCGACAGGTGCAGGGTCAGGCTGCCTTCGAACAGAATCAGCGCCACTGCCAGCGACACCAGTGGCATCAGCAGCGGGCCGAACATTTCCTGCGGGTCGAGCCAACCCAACACCGGGCCTGCAAGAATGCCGGTCAGCAGCAAAAAAAGAATGGCTGGCAGCTTCAGGCGCCATGCCAGCCACTGACAACCCAGCGCCGCCGCGCCGATCCCGCCAAATGCCAAGAGAATTTGCTGCTCGTTCATTGATGCTCCCTGTTCCTTGATCTGGCTGGCTATGAAAGACTAGCGGCCATTCCCGTCGTTCACTGTCTATTTGCGCGCAGTGTGAAAAACTGCCTGCCCCGAGCATCCATGCCTGCCATCGACCATCCGCTGATTGATCAATTCCTCGACGCTTTATGGCTGGAGAAAGGCCTGTCCGACAACACCCGCGACGCCTATCGCAGTGACCTCGCGCTGTTCAACGGCTGGTTGCAGGAGAAAAATCTCGAGCTGATCAATGCCGGCCGCGAATTGATCCTCGATCATCTGGCGTGGCGGCTGGAGCAAAACTACAAGCCGCGCTCCACCGCGAGATTTCTCTCCGGGGTTCGTGGCTTTTATCGCTATCTGTTGCGGGAAAAACTGATCAGCGTCGACCCGACGTTGCGCGTCGACATGCCGCAACTGGGGCGGCCGTTGCCCAAATCGCTGTCGGAAGCCGATGTCGAAGCACTGCTCAAGGCGCCGGATCTGAGTGACGCCATCGGCCAGCGCGACCGCGCGATGCTGGAAGTGCTGTATGCCTGTGGCCTACGGGTGACCGAACTGATCAGCCTGACGCTGGAGCAGGTGAACCTGCGCCAGGGCGTATTGCGGGTGATGGGTAAGGGCAGCAAGGAGCGTCTGGTGCCGATGGGCGAGGAGGCGATTGTCTGGGTCGAGCGCTATATGCGTGATGGTCGTGGCGAGTTGCTCGGTGGCCGACCCAGCGATGTGCTGTTCCCCAGCCAGCGCGGCGAGCAGATGACCCGGCAGACGTTCTGGCATCGGATCAAGCACCAGGCCAAGGTCGCCGGGATCAGCAAGTCGCTGTCGCCGCACACCTTGCGCCACGCGTTCGCCACGCATCTGCTCAATCACGGCGCGGACTTGCGCGTGGTGCAGATGCTGCTCGGCCACAGCGACCTGTCTACGACGCAGATATATACCCATGTCGCCCGCGCCCGCTTGCAGGACTTGCACGCGAAGCACCACCCACGCGGCTGACACATCCCATAATGTTGAAACACTGACCTGTGGCGAGGGGATTTATCCCCGTTCGGCTGCGCAGCAGTCGCAAACCCGGCTGGCTCGATTTTGACTGAAAGATCGCGGTGGATGGTTTAGGGCTGCTTCGCAACCCGGCGGGGATAAATCCCCTCGCCACAATAATGTGTGTCAGCCACATGTGGTTGTGGGTCAGTTGTACAAGCATGAAGATGTGTCAGTTACACATGAGAGTGTGGCGACAGGCGCATTCGGCCCTCGTGACCTTATGTGTTAGGCTTTGCCGGTTTGCACGATGGACGGTTATGACCCGGTGTTTCGCACGGGCGTTCTGACCGTTTCATTGGCCCGCCCTCAGGAGTACTCATGCGTCTGACCCAGATTTTCGCCGCCGCCGCCATTGCGTTGGTGAGCACCTTTGCCGTCGCTGACGACGCGGCTGACAAAGCCATTCGTCAAAGCCTGGAAAAACTCGAACTCGAGGTTCCGGTCGAGAGCATCAGTGCCAGCCCGTTGCCTGGCATGTACGAAGTCAAACTCAAAGGCAGCCGCGTGCTGTACGCCAGCGCCGATGGCCAGTACATCGTGCAGGGCAACCTGTATCAGCTGGCGAATGGCAAACCGGTCAACCTGACCGAGAAGACCGAACGCCTGGGCATTTCCAAACTGATCAATGCCATCCCGGTGGCCGAGACAGTTGTCTACCCGGCCGTGGGCGAGACCAAATCGCATATCACCGTGTTCACCGACACCACCTGCCCGTACTGCCACAAACTGCATGCCGAAGTGCCGGAGCTGAACAAGCGCGGCATCGAAGTGCGCTACGTGGCGTTCCCGCGCCAGGGCCTGAATTCGCCGGGTGACGAGCAGCTGCAAGCAGTGTGGTGCTCGAAAGACAAGAAAGCCGCCATGGACAAAATGGTCGATGGCAAGGAAATCAAGGCCGCCAAGTGCGATAACCCGGTTTCCAAGCAATTCGCCCTCGGTCAGTCGATCGGCGTGAACGGTACACCGGCCATCGTTTTGGCCGACGGCCAGGTCATTCCGGGCTACCAGCCGGCGCCACAAGTCGCCAAACTGGCGCTGGGCGCGAAGTAATTCGCATCGTCACGGGCAACCGTTGACGATCGTGGTCCGGCGGCAACAGCGCCGGGCCATCAACAGAGAGCCGCGAGCACGCGGTTGTTTTCCGGCCGACCCTGTGTCGGCCGTTTCATGGGGAGTTCACAGTGAATCCGGTCAAAGTAGGCATCTGTGGGTTAGGGACCGTCGGTGGCGGTACCTTCAACGTACTTCAGCGCAACGCCGAGGAAATTGCTCGTCGTGCCGGGCGTGGAATCGAAGTGGCACAAATTGCCACGCGCACGCCAAAGCCTCAGTTCCAGACGACCGGTATTGCGATTACCAACGATGTCTTCGAAGTGGCCACGAACCCTGAGATCGACATCGTCATAGAGCTGATGGGCGGCTACACCGTTGCCCGCGAGCTGGTACTCAAGGCCATCGAGAATGGCAAGCATGTGGTCACCGCGAACAAGGCGCTGATAGCCGTTCACGGTAATGAGATTTTCGCCAAGG
>NZ_JH635998.1:959750-965183 GCF_000257605.1 Pseudomonas sp. R62 | reverse complement strand
GCTGATAGCCGTTCACGGTAATGAGATTTTCGCCAAGGCACGCGAGAAAGGCGTGATCGTGGCATTCGAAGCAGCGGTGGCCGGTGGCATTCCGGTGATCAAGGCGATCCGCGAAGGCCTGTCCGCCAACCGCATCAACTGGGTTGCCGGGATCATCAACGGCACCGGCAACTTCATCCTCACCGAAATGCGCGAGAAGGGCCGTACGTTCGAAGACGTACTCGCCGAGGCGCAAGCGCTAGGTTACGCCGAAGCCGACCCGACCTTCGACGTCGAGGGCATCGATGCCGCGCACAAGCTGACCATTCTGGCGTCGATTGCCTTCGGCATTCCGCTGCAATTCGACAAGGCTTACACCGAAGGCATCACCAAACTGACCACCGCCGACGTCAACTACGCCGAAGCGCTGGGCTATCGCATCAAGCACCTCGGCGTGGCGCGCAGCACTGACGCCGGCATCGAGTTGCGCGTGCACCCGACGCTGATTCCGGCCGATCGCCTGATCGCCAACGTCAACGGCGTGATGAACGCAGTGATGGTCAACGGCGACGCCGCCGGTTCGACGCTGTTCTACGGTGCCGGCGCTGGCATGGAGCCGACCGCTTCGTCGGTGATCGCCGATCTGGTCGACGTCGTTCGCGCGATGACTTCCGACCCGGAAAACCGTGTGCCGCACCTGGCCTTCCAGCCGGACTCGCTGTCGGCGCATCCGATCCTGCCGATCGAAGCCTGCGAAAGCGCTTACTACCTGCGCATTCACGCCAAGGATCATCCGGGCGTACTGGCGCAGGTGGCGAGCATCCTGTCGGAGCGCGGCATCAATATCGAATCGATCATGCAGAAGGAAGTCGAAGAGCATGACGGCCTGGTGCCGATGATCCTGCTGACCCACCGCGTGGTCGAGCAGCGCATCAACGATGCGATCACCGCGCTGGAAGCACTGGCTGGCGTCGACGGCCCGGTTGTACGGATCCGTGTCGAACATTTGAACTAAAAGCAGCGGCAAGCTTCGAGCTGCAAGCGGCAAGAGAGAAGCAGTCTGGCTTTTACTTGCGACTTGCAGCTTGCAGCTTGCAGCTCAAACCGAAGGTTTGAAAAAAATGCGATATATCAGTACTCGCGGCCAGGCCCCGGCCCTGAATTTCGAAGAGGTCCTGCTGGCCGGTCTGGCGACCGATGGCGGTCTGTACGTGCCGGAAAACCTGCCACGTTTCACTCAGGAAGAAATCGCTTCCTGGGCCGGCCTGCCGTATCACGAACTGGCCTTCCGGGTGATGCGCCCGTTTGTCACCGGCAGCATTCCGGACGCCGATTTCAAGAAGATTCTCGAAGAAACCTACGGCGTGTTCGCCCACAGCGCCGTGGCGCCACTGCGTCAGTTGAACGGTAATGAATGGGTGCTTGAGCTGTTCCACGGCCCGACCCTGGCGTTCAAGGACTTCGCCCTGCAACTGCTCGGTCGTCTGCTCGATTACGTGCTGGAAAAGCGCGGCGAGCGCGTGGTGATTGTCGGTGCCACCTCTGGTGACACCGGTTCTGCGGCCATCGAAGGCTGCAAGCACTGCGAAAACGTCGACATTTTCATCCTGCACCCGCATCAGCGCGTATCGGAAGTGCAGCGTCGGCAGATGACAACGATCTTCGGCGAAAACATCCACAACATCGCCATCGAAGGCAACTTCGATGACTGCCAGGAAATGGTCAAGAACAGCTTCGCCGACCAGAGCTTCCTCAAAGGCACGCGTCTGGTGGCGGTGAACTCGATCAACTGGGCACGGATCATGGCCCAGATCGTTTACTACTTCCATGCGTCCCTGCAGTTGGGCGGTCCGGCGCGTTCGGTGTCGTTCTCGGTACCGACCGGTAACTTCGGCGACATCTTCGCCGGCTACCTGGCGCGCAACATGGGCCTGCCGATCAACCAGTTGATCGTCGCGACCAACCGCAACGACATCCTGCACCGCTTCATGAGCGGCAACCAGTACGTCAAGGAAACCCTGCACGCAACGCTGTCGCCGTCGATGGACATCATGGTGTCGTCGAACTTCGAGCGCCTGCTGTTCGACCTGCACGGCCGTAACGGTGCGGCGATTGCCGGCCTGATGGACTCGTTCAAAAAGGACGGCAGTTTCAGCGTCGAGCAAGAGCGCTGGACCGAAGCACGCAAGCTGTTCGATTCCCTGGCGGTGGACGATGCGCAGACCTGCGAAACCATCGCCGACGTCTACGAGCAAACCGGTGAGGTGCTCGACCCGCACACTGCCATCGGGGTGAAAGCCGCGCGCGAATGCCGTCGCAGCCTGGATATCCCGATGGTCATTCTGGGTACTGCCCATCCGGTCAAGTTTCCTGAGGCAGTGGAGAAAGCGGGTGTAGGAAAAGCGCTCGAACTACCTGCACATCTTTCTGATTTGTTTGAGCGAAACGAGCGCTGCACGGTTCTGCCAAACGACCTGAAAGCCGTGCAAGCCTTTGTCAGCCAGCATGGCAACCGCGGCAAGCCGCTCTAAGCCAGTAAAAGCTGTCACATTTTGAAGCCCGTCTCCTGACGGGCTTTTTTGTTTCTGCTGCCACACTGCTCGGGTTTTCACCCACGAAGGACGGGTGAGTCGATCACGAAGGAAATGGCAATGCTGTTTTACAGAGGTTTGAAACCGGCACTGGGCTGGTTGTTTTTGTTGGCGGTGCTGGGGTGGACACACAGCGGCGTGGCAGCGCAAATGGCACTCGATCAGGCCAATGCGTCAGCCAGTGTCCAGGCTATCGAGCTGGATGCGCACGAGCAGCAATGGATACGTGAAAACCCCAGAGTGACGGTGGCATCGGTGCAATATCCGTTGTACCTGTTTCAGGACGAACATGGCCAGTGGAGCGGTCTGAACAACGATGTGCTCAAGCGCGTCAGCGCAATGACCGGCCTGCAATTCGAGCACCAGGAATCGTTCTCTACCGACCATATGCTCGATCGCCTGCAAAGCGGGGTCGCGGACATCAGTACGACCTTGGCCATGAGCGATGATCGCAAGGCGTTTCTCGATTTCAGTCATGCTTTTGGAGGGGCAGGCTGGGTTTTTGTCGGACATGCCAATACCCCGCGGGTGGAGTCTTTCGAGCAACTGGCCAAGCGCGTTCTGGTGCTGCCCGCCCGTCATGCCCTGGAGGATGCGATTCGCCGCGATTATCCGTCGATTGAAATACGCTCGGTGAAAACCTACGCCGAAGCGCGGGCGCTGGTCGAGAGCGGTGAAGCCTACGCAACCATCGAAAACGAAATCGGCGCGCAGCTCTATCCGTTAGGCATGCTCAAGGTCGGTGCCCTGGTAGAGGGCAAGTGGGAAGCCGATCATCTGGCTGTACGAAAAGGCATGCCGCAACTACTGAGTATTCTCAACAAGGCGCTGGAAGCGTTCCCTGCGGCGGAGTTGCGGGCGATGCGTCTCAAGTGGCTGGCAGGCGTTTCGCCGCCGCCCGTGCCCTCCGTCTGGGAACGGCTGGTCGAGTGGGCATGTTGGGCGATGGGGGTAATCGGCGTTTTCGGAATGCTGTCGCTGGTGTGGAACAGGCGTCTGGCAGCCGTAATCAAGCTGCGCTGCGCAGCGGAAAAGGAGCTGGGTGATCAACTGGCCTTTCAGCACGCCCTGATCGATTCGATGCCGGATCCGGTGTTTGTCCGTGATCTGCACGGGCGCTTGATCATCTGCAATCGCAGTTACGAGGAAGCACTGTCGGTGCGCCTGGACCAGATGCAGGGGCGCCTGCTGATCGAAGTCGATGCGTTTCCGGAAACCACTGCGCGGATGCTGCACGATGAATTCATCGCCCAGTTGCAGACCCGCAAGTCGCGGTTCAGCAAACGACAGCTGCTGTTCAAGGGCGGGTCTCGCGAGGTGTATCAGTGGACCGTGCCGTTTTACAGCGGTGACGGTAAATTGCGCGGCCTGTTGGGTGGCTGGACCGATATCACTCAGCGCAGGACCGAGAGCGGGTGTCGCTGTCTGCCGTAAAGAAGGGAAATGTCCTGCAAGACGCGGCTACTTTTCTGATGGGAGGCTTAAGACGCCTGCCCTAGAGTGAACGACAACTGCGGTGAGAGTCCGCGATGATCGCTCCAGAGGTCGCCCATGCGCTCGCTTAAAGTCCTGATTCTTGAACCCAACCCGTTCCAGCTGATGGCATTGCATCAAATGCTCAATGCCATCGGCATCTACGATGTATTGACCGCGCCTTCGCTGGCGTCAGCCTTGAGTTCACTGGGGCATCGCGGCGCGGTCGATATCGCCATTTGCGATCCGCAGCTCAAAGGTGGCGATGGGCTGGCTTTGATTCATCACCTGGCGGCGCACCATGAGGCGCGTGCCCTGATTCTGCTGGGCTCGGTCGCGCAGAGTTTGATGAGTGATCTGGAGCCGCTGCTCCGCCAGCAACGCCTGCGCCTGCTGGGACGGCTGCAAACGCCGGTTTCGGCGGTGTTGATGAGAGGTCTGCTGGACAGTTATCTGATCACCCCGCAGGAGCTCATCGAGGCCTGAAACCGGCGAATATTTTTCTGTCATCTTCGCCGTGCATGCTCTGTCAGACTAGGACCCGCAAGGTCGGGACGCGACAGGCAGAACTTTCTTCTCGGGCCGGTGGTCATTTAATGTGAACACGCCCCAGGCACTGTGTTTTCGGACTATTGAGTGGAGATCGAGATGGAAAGTATCAGTCTATTGCTCGGTGAGGCTCTGAGCCCGTATCAGGTGACGCTGACCCCTCGCGGCAGCCATGGTGAATGTCTGGTGACGCTGAAGAACAGCAGCGGCGCCATTGTGGTGGAACGCGAATTCAATCAGGCCCAGTTGAGCGACAAGCGCTTGCTGACCGACGTGGTGGACGGCCTGCACCGTGACGTGATGATCGCCGAAGGGCGGTTGGAACCCTGCGTGATTGCGGCGTTGCGCAATGCAGCTCTGGACAAGCGTCCGGCCCTGTAAAGATGAAATATTTTTTGTGGGAACCTTCCTGCATCCCTGTCAGTCAGACCCCATAACAGCGAGATCAAGCATTGTGCTCCGGTGCTTGTCGCTTGCTGCTACGGGTCTCGAAGCAGACCCCGTTTAACCCCGAGTCGTCTCCCCACTTCTCGGGGTTTCTTTTGCCCGGCGTTTGCGCAGTGCGCGGCTTGTTGCTTGAAAAACCGAAGCGCCCGGCGCTGCTCAGATGGCCCCGTCTTCACGCAGCCGAGCGATTTGCGCCGCGTCGTAGCCCAGATCGCCAAGCACCTGCGCATTGTGTTCGCCCAACTGCGGCCCGACCCATTCGGATGAACCTGGGGTTTCGGAAAGTTTCGGAACGATGCCGGGCATCTTGAAGTCCTTGCCGTCCGGCAGCTTGGCATGCAGGAACATCTCTCGCGCCAGATATTGCGGATCGTTGAACATGTCCTCGGCGCTG
>NZ_JH635998.1:947858-959182 GCF_000257605.1 Pseudomonas sp. R62 | reverse complement strand
ACATCTCTCGCGCCAGATATTGCGGATCGTTGAACATGTCCTCGGCGCTGAAGATCCGGCTGACCGGTACGTCGGCCTGATTGAGCAAGTCGAGAACAGCCTGCAGCGGTAAGGAATTGACCCAGCGATCAATCACGCCATACAACTCGTCCCGGCGACTGTCACGCCCGTCGTTACTGGCCAGCAGTGGGTCGTTGGCAAGATCTTCGCGGCCAATCACGAGCATGAAGCGTTTGAAGATCGCATCACCATTGGCACCGATCTGCACATGCTTGCCGTCGGCGCTGGTGTGGATCGAAGACGGCGTGATGCCCGGCATGATGTTGCCGCTGCGCTCGCGGATGAAACCGAACACGTCGAACTCCGGCACCATGCTTTCCATCATCGCGAAGATAGCTTCATACAGCGCAACGTCGACCACTTGGCCCAGTCCGCCATTGACCTCGCGATGACGCAGCGCCATCAGCGCACCGATCACGCCCCACAGCGCGGCAATCGAATCACCGATGGAAATCCCGGTACGCACCGGTGGCCGATCTTCGAAACCGGTGATGTACCGCAGGCCGCCCATGGATTCGCCGACCGCGCCGAAACCCGGCTGGTCCTTCATCGGCCCGGTCTGACCGAAACCGGACAGGCGCACCATCACCAGTTTCGGGTTCAGGGCGTGCAGGGTTTCCCAGCTCAGACCAAGTTTTTCCAAGACGCCGGGGCGGAAATTCTCGATGAGGATGTCGGCTTCGCCCAGCAGTTGTTTCAGGATCGCCAAACCGTCCGGGTGTTTCAGATTGAGGGTCAGCGACTTCTTGTTGCGCGCCTGGACGAACCACCACAACGAGGTGCCTTCGTACAATTTGCGCCACTTGCGCAGGGGATCGCCGCCGTCCGGCGACTCGATCTTGATCACCTCGGCGCCGAATTCGCCGCAAATGCGCGAGGCAAACGGCCCGGCGATCAGCGTACCCAATTCAATGACTTTCAGACCCGAGAGCGGTTTGCTGGTGAACGGCATGCGAAATCCTGTAGGACAAGGCTGAACGGATACAGGGTTTTAACATAGCCGGCTGTCAGACGCCGCAGCTCGATCGCCATCAATTCGTTGATTGCCTGTGGCATCGGTTAGACTTGCCGACTTTCCTCGTATCAAGAAGCCCGTTCATGGCCCAGCCGTCCACTACCTACAAATTCGAACTGAACCTCACCGACCTCGACCGCAGCGTCTACGAAAGCGTCAAGCAGACCATCGCCCGTCATCCTTCGGAGACCGAAGAACGCATGACTGTGCGGCTGCTGGCCTACGCGCTCTGGTACAACGAGCAGCTGTCGTTCGGCCGTGGTCTGTCAGACGTGGATGAACCGGCCTTGTGGGAAAAGAGCCTGGACGACCGTGTCCTGCACTGGATCGAAGTCGGCCAGCCGGATGCCGATCGCCTGACCTGGTGCTCGCGCCGCACCGAACGCACCAGCCTGCTGGCCTACGGCAGCCTGCGTGTGTGGGAAACCAAGGTGATCCCGGCGATCAAGAACCTGAAAAACGTCAACATCGCCGCCGTCCCGCAGGAAGTGCTGGAGACCCTGGCCAAGGACATGCCGCGCGTCATCAAGTGGGACGTGATGATCAGCGAAGGCACGATCTTCGTCACCGACGATCGCGGTCAGCACGAAGTCCAGTTGCAATGGCTGCAAGGTGAGCGCGGCTGAGGTCGCGACATCACTGATATTTCCCACGAATCAAAGAGAAGCCTCCTTCGCCCCATGCGTATCGAACCTCGTCAACTGCCTGCCACGCTGCCTTTCCTCGGTGATCTGCCGCCACTGCTGACCCGCCTGTACGCGGCGCGGGGCGTGCAATCGGAAGCGGAGCTGGACAAAAGTCTGGCGCGCTTGATCCCGTTCCAGCAGCTCAAAGGCATTGATGCGGCGGTTGACCTGCTGGTGACGGCATTGGAGCAACGCCAGCGCATTTTGATCGTCGGCGACTTCGATGCGGACGGCGCCACCGCCAGCACCGTCGGTGTACTCGGCCTGCGCCTGCTGGGCGCTGCGCATGTCGATTATCTGGTGCCGAACCGTTTCGAATACGGCTATGGCCTGACGCCGGAAATCGTCGAAGTCGCGCTGACCCGTGAACCGCAACTATTGATCACCGTCGATAACGGCATCTCCAGCGTCGAAGGCGTCGCGGCGGCCAAGCGCGCCGGACTGAAGGTATTGATCACCGACCACCACTTGCCCGGCGATGAACTGCCGCAGGCCGATGCGCTGGTCAATCCGAACCAGCCGGGCTGCGAGTTTCCGAGCAAAGCGCTGGCCGGCGTCGGGGTGATTTTTTATGTGTTGATGGCCTTACGCGCACGCCTGCGCAGCCTTGGCTGGTACGAGAGCAAACCGCAACCGAACATCGGCGAACTGCTCGATCTCGTGGCGCTGGGCAGCGTCGCCGACGTGGTGCCGCTGGATGCCAACAACCGCATTCTTGTGCATCAAGGGCTGGAGCGGATTCGTGCCGGCCGGGCGCGCCCGGGGATCAAGGCGATCCTCGAAGTCGCCAAGCGAGAGGCTGCGCGGATCACTTCCACCGACCTGGGTTTTATTGTCGGCCCTCGCCTGAACGCCGCCGGGCGTCTGGACGACATGAGCCTAGGCATCGAATGCCTGCTCACCGCCGACGCCAATCTGGCGCGGGAAATGGCTGCGCAACTGGACGGCATGAACCAGGATCGCAAATCCATCGAGCAGGGCATGCAGCGTGAAGCGCTGGCGCAGCTCAAGGATCTGCCGGTCGAGTCGATGCCGTTCGGTCTGTGCCTGTTCGACCCGGAGTGGCATCAAGGCGTGATCGGCATCCTCGCCTCGCGGATGAAAGAGCGCTATTTCCGCCCGACCATTGCTTTTGCCGATGCCGGTGATGGTCTACTCAAGGGCTCCGGTCGCTCGGTGCAGGGCTTCCATATTCGCGATGCGCTGAGCGTGGTCGCGGCGCAGCATCCGAACCTGATCGCCAAGTACGGTGGCCACGCGATGGCCGCTGGTCTGACCTTGCCGCAGGAGAATTTTCCGCTGTTCGCCGAGGCATTCGACGCTGAAGTACGTAGGCAACTTCGCGAAGAAGACCTCACTGGGCGAATGTTGTCGGACGGCACGCTGGCCGTCGAAGAGTTCCACCTCGAACTGGCCCGCGCCTTGCGCCACGCCGGGCCATGGGGTCAGCACTTTCCGGAGCCGCTGTTTCACGGTGTGTTTCAACTGGTCGAGCAGCGCGTGGTTGGCGAACGGCATTTGAAAGTGGTGCTGAAAAGCGAATGCGGTTCGGTGAAGCTCGATGGCATCGCGTTTGGCATTGATCGCGATGTGTGGCCGAACCCGACGATTCAATGGGTTGAACTGGCTTACAAGCTCGACGTTAACGAGTTTCGTGGCAACGAGACTGTGCAGTTGATGATTGCTCATATCGAACCGCGTTAAGCCATTCGCGAGCAGGCTCGCTCCCACAGGTACGGTGCTGCCTTGTGGGAGCGAGCCTGCTCGCGAAAGCGTCCTTTCACACACTGAATTACTCTGAACCCTCCGTCATCTCCGGTTGTCGACTAGGCTCTAAGCACTGCTTGATTGGCCTTGTGACGTCTTGTCGAATTCTTGCCCGCGGGGGCGGGTGCTACACCCTTTTTCTGTCACTCGTCGACTTTTCAAACAGAACCCTGGAGCCTGCCCACTGATTCGAGAGGTGCCCCATGAGTCTGCTGCTTGAACCCTTTACCCTGCGCCAACTGACCCTGCCCAACCGCATCGCCGTGTCGCCGATGTGCCAGTACTCCAGCGTCGACGGCCTGGCCAACGACTGGCACCTGGTGCACCTGGGCAGCCGCGCGGTGGGCGGTGCCGGTCTGGTTTTCACCGAAGCCACGGCGGTGACCGCCGACGGGCGCATCACCGCCGAAGACCTTGGCCTCTGGAACGACGAACAGATCGCACCGCTGCAACGCATCACCCGCTTCATCACCGCCCAGGGCGCGGTCGCCGGCATTCAGCTGGCCCACGCCGGGCGCAAGGCCAGCACCCATCGGCCGTGGATCGGCAAGCATGGCAGCGTCAAACCCGACGATGGCGGCTGGACCCCGGTCGGGCCATCGCCGATTGCTTTCGATCCGCAGCACACCCAGCCAAAACAGCTCGATGAAGGGCAGATCGCCGAAGTGATTAAAGCCTTTGTCGACGCGGCCAAGCGCGCGCTGACGGCGGGGTTCAGCGTGGTCGAGGTGCATGCCGCGCACGGCTATCTGCTGCATCAGTTTCTTTCGCCGCTGAGCAATCAACGCCTCGATCAGTACGGTGGTTCGTTCGAGAATCGCATTCGCCTGGTGCTGCAAGTCACCGAAGCGGTGAGGGCAGTGTGGCCGGAGGAATTGCCGGTGTTTGTCCGCGTCTCGGCGACCGATTGGGTCGAAGACGGCTGGAATCCGGACGAAACCGTGGAACTGGCGCGTCGCCTTCACACGCTGGGCGCCGATCTCATTGACGTGTCTTCAGGAGGGACAGCTGCAAACGCGGAGATTCCGGTCGGACCCGGTTATCAGACGCGCTTTGCCGAGCGGGTACGCAAAGAGTCAAGCATTGCCACCGGCACTGTCGGCATGATTACCGAGCCTGCCCAGGCCGAGCACATTCTGCGTACCTGTCAGGCCGATATCATTTTCCTTGCGCGCGAACTGCTGCGCGATCCGTACTGGCCGCTGCACGCCGACGATGATCTGGGCGGGCGCAAAGCAGTGTGGCCGGCGCAGTATCAGCGCGCGACCCATCGGGATCAGCCGATTCATGAATCGGATTTGCGCGATTGATTGAAGGCTGGAAAGCAAAAGCCCCGAACCAGTGATGGTCGGGGCTTTGGTTTGTCTGGTCCGGCCTCGCTGTCTGCGCTGCCGTCATCGCGGGCAAGCCCGCTCCCACAGGTTCGAGTCGACTACAGGTCTTGTGATCAACTCACCACTGTGGGAGCTGGCTTGCCAGCGATGAGGCACTGGCAGGCGCTACAAAACCTCAAGGGTATTTACGCTTGTCCGGCGCCGGCGGGAAGTACTGGTACAACCAGGTCTCGCTCAACGTGCGGTCATTGGTGCGAATGAACAGGCGCAGTTCCACCGGCTCGACGCTGTCATTGGTCGGGTACCAATCGAACAGGATCCGATAACCCTTGATGTCATCCAGCACCAGCACGCTGAAGTCCTGCACCTTGCCGTTGGAACAGGTAATCACTGGCTCGATCCCGGTGCCCTGTGGCAGGCGCTCAAGGCCGCCACCGGTGAAGTCCACGGCAAAACGGCGCGCCCAGACTGGCGGGTAGTGCTCACCCGGCGCCCAACCCTCGGTGAAGCCGCCCATGCCCGAACGCGTCGCGTGCACTCGCGCCAGTGGCGTGCCGACCGGTGGCAGCGCGCTCCAGTACAGCTTGTACCCGTAGTTCAGCGAATCACCGGCAGCCACGGGTTTCTTCGGCGTCCAGAACGCGACGATGTTATCCAGCGTCTCGCCGGTCGTAGGAATTTCCAGCAGATCGATCGAGCCTTCGCCCCAGGCGGTTGTCGGTTCTACCCACAGGCTCGGGCGCTTGCTGTACCAGTCGACAGTGTCCTGATAGTTGGCGAATTCGTGGTCGGTCTGCACCAGGCCGAAACCCTTCGGGTCCTTGTCGGCAAATGCGTTGAATTGCAGCGTCGCCGGGTTGTTCAACGGACGGCAGATCCACTCGCCATTGCCGCGCCACATGGCCAGACGGTCGGAGTCGTGAATCTGCGGGTGGATGGTGTCGCACATGCGCCGTTCGTGGGTGCCGCAGCTGAACATGCTGGTCATCGGCGCCACGCCCAACTGTTCGATGGTGGTGCGTGCGTTGATGTGCGCGTCGATTTCCATGACCACGCGCTCGGCCTGGCAATCGATGTCAAAGCGATAGGCGCCGGTCGCGCTCGGCGAGTCGAGCAGGGCGTAGACCACAAAACGCGTGGCGTTCTTGTCAGGCGTCTCGAACCAGAACTTGGTGAAGTCGGGAAATTCTTCGCGCTTCTTCGCGTACGTGTCGATGGCCAGGCCGCGCGCGGAGAGGCCATATTGGCCAGTAGCATCGACCGCACGGAAATAGCTGGCGCCGAGAAACGACACCACATCATGCCGATCCAGCTCCGGTGCCTTGAACAGTTTGAAGCCGGCAAAACCCAGGTCGCCCTTGAGCTGCTGGGTGTCGACCGAAGTGTTCTCGTAGTTGAATAGCGCCGGGCGGAAATGCACCTCGCGCGCCATGCGCGTCTTCGGATCAACGCTGTACATGCGCACCGGCTGACGGAAACCCATGCCGACGTGGAAAAACTGCACGTCCAGCTGACCTTTGTTTTCCTTCCACAAGGAATGCTCGCCGTCGTAGCGGATCGCGTTGAAATTCTGCGGAGTCATGGTCGCCAGGGTTGGCGGCAACACCTGTTTCGTATCCTGATAGGCATTGCCGGCGAGCTGCTTGGCCTGACGCTTCAACGCTTCGAAATCGAAAGCCTGGGCCTCGCCATCGGCGGCGCCACCATTGGCCGCCCAGGCGCGAGCAGCCAACAGACCCGACGCGGAAAGACCGGTATAGGCCGCAATGGCCATGGACGCTTTGAGCAAATTCCTGCGCTGCATAAATACAACCTGTCGTGTGCAATCCAGCGCCGTTCCTGGCACCTGTCGGATCGGAAATTACGGTTCGGTCATGCCTTCGGCCAAACGCAACGGACTATAAACAGATGCCCGCTAGCTTAATCGGTTCGATTGTCGGGCAAAAAGGCTTGTTTGCGTTGCGCCATCTGGCAATGAAACAAGACATGTCTGTAATTTTTCTGACAGGGCCCTCTGATTTAGAGGGCATATCTGCTTTTTTCGATTAATTACTCTAAAAACCACTTTTCAACGCCAATTTAATTCCTATTCTATGAGCAAGACCGGATACAAGCCTTCGTGCCGGCGGGGCACACGACGCTGCTCGAAGAGGCAGGGCGATGTGAGGTTCAGCAGTTTCTTGACTCAATAGAGAAGGACATCGTCCATGGCAAAAATACAGGGCATCACCGAAATGTTGGGCATCTTTCCTTGCTTGGGCGGCGGGCGCAGAAGACGCCGTCTCAATTCCGAGGAATTGAAACTGGTGGAACGTTATCGAGAGCTATCGGAAAGCGACCGGATCGCCATGCGCTATCTGGTGGATGCGATGCGGAGTGTTTCGCGGTTTTAAGGAGGAGGGGAGAAGGGGGCAGGTCGAAAGGCCTGCCCCTTTTCATTGGGTAGCGCTCGGAACGAGCCCTTTTGAGTGGCGAGCAACATCTCGAAGCACACTCACGGGGCGGATTGGGGCACTTTCGAACTAGGCTGAGGGCCTTAGATCCGGATAACCCAAGTTTGGAGACGGAACATGAACACCCGTGGATTGCTCGATCAACTGCTCAAGTCCGGGCAGGAAATGCTGCAGAACAAGGCCGGCGGCGCTTCCAGCAAATCGGCTGCGAGCGGACTTGGCGGCTTGTTCGGTGGCTCGTCTGGCTCCAGCGGCCTCGGCGGCCTGCTCTCCGGCGCGGGTGGCGGCGCATTGGCCGCGGGCGCGATGGGCCTGCTGCTCGGCAATAAAAAGGTCCGCAAGGTCGGCGGCAAAGTCGCCCTCTACGGCGGCCTCGCCGCGCTGGGCGTACTGGCTTACAAGGCCTACGGCAACTACAACGCCCAAAAAGGCAGCGCACCCCAACGCGAACCGCAAACCCTCGACCGCCTGCCACCCGCGCAAGTCGAGGAGCACAGCCAGGCCATCCTCAAAGCCCTGGTCGCCGCCGCCAAAGCCGACGGCCACATCGACGAGCGCGAGCGCGAACTGATCGAGGGCGAATTCACAAAGCTCGACAACGATCAGGAACTGCAACACTGGCTCCACGCCGAACTCAACAAACCCCTCGACCCCACCGACGTCGCCCGCGCGGCGAGCACGCCGGAAATGGCGGCGGAGATGTACATCGCCAGTGTGATGCTGGTGGATGAGGAGAATTTTATGGAGAAGAGCTATCTGGATGAACTGGCACGGCAGTTGAAATTGGAGCCGGGGTTGAAGGTGGAGTTGGAGAGGCAGGTGCGGTTGGCGGGGGAGGGAAGTTCTGGGGGGAAATCGCAGCGTTGAGTTGCGATTTTTCCTGTGTCGTTGAACGGGGCTTCAAACGGAGGTTGAAGTTTGTAATTCCGTTCTGGACCAGGCTCGATTGAAATTACGAGGTGACCAACTTGTTGGGATTTTGTTCGGGTCGTAGCGAGAGAGCGTCAGGCGGGAGCCGTTGAGGTCGATGCTGCTGAGTTGCCCGCCAGGCTGGTGGCGGTAATCGAGTTTGCTGCCATCGGGCAAGCGGCAGTGCTTGAGCTGGCCGACGCTATCGTATTCGTAGCGCAGAGTGCCCCAGTCTTGGTGTTCCTCGATGAGTCGGTCTAGCAGGTCGTATTTATAGGCACACGGCTAATCACTGCCGTCGACGTTGACTAGTCGACGCGAGCGCGTCGATGCTTTAAGTTTTTTTACTTTATCCAACGTGTTATCTAACGCTTTCTCAAGATCGTCCAAAGTTTTGGCCGTTTCGGTATATATAGGTGAATTCCAGTTTTGGTTTGCGATTAATGAGATTCTGAAGGCGCCGTGTTCACTGAATTCGGGATACCATCCAATGTCTATTATTTGCTCGTGCGGGAATGACGCCTGTAATAGATCTTCCCTTAATTTATCTGTGGGGAGCGCAATTTTCGATCCGTCTAGGCTGGTTAATTCGTCAAAAGTTATCTTTCCGTCAAGATTTTTTATCTTTTCAGTACTCATGATTTATTTGTTCTTTTTCGTTGGATTGTAGGTAGGCGCGCGTGTGGCTCCTCCGGGTAGGGTATCCTGCGTCAGGCGGTCGAGGGCATCCCATTGCTAATTAGTGATCGCACCGGATTAGTCGTTACGGGCGATTTGCCCGAATATGTATTGGAATTAAGTTTTGTTTTCGACATTGCTTGATAATTAAATGCTATCTGGTTACAGGTTTGCTCTGAGGTTGTTTTAGGGATCTCGCTGCGCGAAGTGGACGCAGTCATGTTCATCTAAGTATATTAATGTGCTTAAGTTTTCAGGGGTTATCCAGAATGGAAAGCCTGTTGATTCGAAAAGTAGCGTTCTTAGGTCTTCCGTGGTTTCAAGCCTCCAAGCGTGAATATGGTCGTCTTGAACTATGAGAATAGGCTTCTCAAAATTTTCCAGTGTGTCAACTGTCTTCCAGTATTCTGGGTCGTGTTTTTTTTTGGTGTTTTCCAGAAAATATGGATCCATATTTTTCGCTTTTGGTGAGAAAAATAGCGACGTTAACTTGCTTGTGAGTGCTGATAAATCATGGGTGCTGAATTTTTTATTTTTTATTTTTTGCTGTGCCAATGTTGAATCGATTTCTTTTTCAAAGTAATTCATTGGGCAATATTAAGGCGTAGTTCGCTTTGATATGAAGATTTTGGCAAGTTGTAGGCGCAAGGATGCATTGTCTAATTTGCTTTGCTCTTGATCGGGGTGTGCTTGTCGTCAAGAGAATGCCGCGGTTAAGTAAAAATTGGTTGTTAATTTAATTCGTAGTTAAATTTTTCATCTAAGCCTAGAGAAATGTCTTGGTTTTTAGTTCGTTCGAATATCGCTATTATTTTCTCATATGTTTCTCCAAGATTTTGTTTAGATTCTCTCGAATTTCGCCATAATATATTAATCGGGCGTTCCACATTCGTGCTTAGCAGGTCCCATAAGGCGTTTAGGTTGTTTCCGTAGTGTTGCGAAACGGAAAAGGCAGAAGCTATACGCTTATGAAAGTCTTGTTCGTTTAAGATTGATAAGCCATCAAGTTCAATTATCATTTGTTATTGCTTCCATGTTCCAATTGGGCTGACGGTATCATAGTGATCGCTGGTGATATATAGCAGGCCGTCATTCGAATAGAGTAACCTGGTTCCCGGTTGGTTGCTCCGTGACATTGTGTTGCTGAGGCCGACGTCGGCTTCATACCAAGTTCGGCCAGAGGCGGATGGAAGGATATTTGTATCATTATAGAAAATATCTCCTCCTATCTGCCCACCGGGGACGCTGTTGTTGACTGCCTTACCTGGTTTCCATCCGCTCTGAGCTGCCTGAGCTTTAGTAACGTAATTAGGAGGAAGCTCTCCGGTAGATCGCAGGCTTTCGACTAAGGGGTTAGCGGCCTCAGTCGTTCTAAGGTCCCGTTTCATTGCAGCGTATTTAGCAGCGTTATGGGCAGAGTTGTCATATGGTTCGGGTTGTTCACAATCTTTACTTGCAAGCCCCAACGGATCCACCCAACCCGTAGGATTAGGCACGTACTGGTAGCTATTCAATCCACCCGCAAGCTTGATCGGATCGGGCGTCAAGAACCGTCCAGTCCCCGGATTGTAGTAGCGGTGGCGGTTGTAATGTAACCCTGTCTCGGTGTCGAAATACTGACCTTGGAAGCGTAACGGGTTATCGATTTCGCTGACATCCAGCGATGCGAGGTTGCCGTACGCGCGATACTTCGCCGACCACATGATTTCGCCGCTGTAGTCGGTCAGTTCCTGCGGCGTGCCGAGGTGGTCGAGTTGGTAGTAGAACGGGGCCGCTTTTAGCGGGCCTTCGCCGTCGAGCATTGCCAACGGGCGGAAGGTGCCCGGTTCGTAGATGTAACTGCGGTAGCGGTTCTCGGCGCTTTCAGCGATGAGGCGTTCGCCTTGCCACAGAAACTCGGTGGTGTGACCGTCGACTGACTTTTCAATGCGGCGGCCAAAGGCGTCGTATTTGTAGGTTGCTGTGCTGCCGCCCGGCAGGCTGACGCCGATCAGGCGGTGTTGGCAGTCGTAGCGGTATTCGGTGACGAGCTTTTGGCCGGTTCCGCGACGCTCGCGGATCAAGTTGCCGTAGGCGTCGTAATCGTAATGGCGGTCGCCTTGCATCAGTAGGCGGTTGCCTTTGACGTTTGCGAGGTTCGCAACGGGCAGGTCATTTTGTCCGAGGAGGTTGCCTGCCGGGTCGTGAGCGAAGCTCTCTGGCATGGCGCCGCGTACGCTGATCAGTCGGTCGAGTGGATCGTAGTGATAGCTGCGGTTGCCTTTGCGGCTGTCGTTAATACCGGCGAGGTTGCCGTTGGCATCGTAGTTGTAGCGACGCTGGAACAGGTGCTTGTCCCGTTGGCTGACGCTGTGGGCCTGTAGTCGGCCCTGTTCATCGTATGGTATTGGCTAAGCAGCAAGCCTTGTTGGCGTTGTTGCTC
>NZ_JH635998.1:938212-946970 GCF_000257605.1 Pseudomonas sp. R62 | reverse complement strand
CAAATGACGGTAATCGAGCGTGCAGCCATCCGGCAGACGGCAGTGGCTGAGCTGGCCGACGTTGTCGTATTCGTAGCGCAAGGTGCCCCAGACTTGGTGTTCCTCGATGAGTTGGTCTGCAAGTCATGTTTATAGGCGAAAGGCTAACGACCGTCGTCGACGCTGGCTAGTCAACGCGAGCTCGTCGATCCATTAAATTTTTACTTTATTCAATGTATGATCTAACGCTTTTTCAAGATCGGCCCAGGTTTTGGCCGTTTCGGTATATATAGGCGATGCCCAATTTTGATTTGCGATTAATGAGATTCTGAAGGCGCCGTGTTCACTGAATTCGGGATACCAGCCAATGTCTATTATTTGCTCGTGCGGGAGTAGCGCTTGCAAAAGATCCTCCCTTAATTCATTTGTAATGAGCGCAATATCCGATCCGGCTAGGCTGGATATTTCGTCAAAAGTTATCTTGCCGCCAAATTTCTTTATGTTTTCAAAATTCATAAATCATTTCTTCTTTTTCGTTAGTTTTCTAAACGATTCTTCTGATATTGGATGTCCATGTATTGTGTTTGCACTTAACTCCACTCTCATGTACTGAGTTTCTTTTCCGTCATTGGCGCCTATGGTTTTTCCCATGTCAATTACTTTCCATGGTTTTCCGTTGTTAACATCTTGACCATTTGCAAACGCGTGCCGCTCTAACGCTTCAATGTCCGTGCCGGGTAGATATTTAGCTGCACCTCCATTAGCGGTCGATTTTACAACCGATGGCCAGGGAGCCTTAGGCGCCACATGTTTATTGCCATGATTTGTCCATTGAACGTCGGGAGGAGGCGGGGCTCCATCGCTTACCCTGGCTTTTCCTTCAGGTATTTCAGCGCTTTGCCCCGGAACGCATTTATCTCCGCCTGGACAAGTATTCAACCCTAGGGGATCCACCCACCCCGTAGGGTTAGGCACGTACTGGTAGCTATTCAATCCACCCGCAAGCTTGATCGGATCGGGCGTCAAGAACCGTCCAGTCCCCGGATTGTAGTAGCGGTGGCGGTTGTAATGTAACCCTGTCTCGGTGTCGAAATACTGCCCTTGAAAACGCAGCGGATTATCGATTTCGCTGACGTCCAGCGCCGCGAGGTTACCGTAGGCGCGGTACTTCGCTGACCACATGATCTCGCCGCTGTAATCGGTGAGTTCCTGCGGTGTGCCGAGGTGGTCGAGTTGGTAATAGAACGGTGCTGCTTTTAGTGGGCCTTCGCCGTCGAGCATTGCCAACGGGCGGAAGGTGCCCGGTTCGTAGATGTAGCTGCGATAACGATTTTGTGCGCTTTCGGCGATGAATCGTTCGCCTTGCCAGAGGAATTCAGTGGTATGGCCGTCGACGGTTTTCTCGATGCGGCGGCCAAAGGCGTCGTATTTGTAGGCGGCGGTGCTGCCGCCTGGGAGGCTGACGCCGATCAAGCGGTGTTGGCAATCGTAGCGGTATTCGGTGACGAGTTTTTGTCCGGTGCCGCGACTTTCACGGGTCAGGTTGCCATAGGCGTCGTAATCGTAGTGGCGGTCGCCTTGCATGAGCAGGCGATTGCCTTTGACGTTGGCGAGATTCGCAACGGGCAGGTCATTTTGTCCGAGGAGGTTGCCTGCCGGGTCATGGGCGAAGCTCTCTGGCATGGCGCCGCGCACGCTGATCAGGCGATCCAGCGGGTCGTAGTGATAGCTGCGGTTGCCTTTGCGGCTGTCGTCGATTCCGGCGAGGTTGCCGTTGGCGTCGTAGTTGTAGCGACGCTGGAACAGGTGCTTGTCCCGTTGGCTAACGCTGTGCGCTTGCAGACGTCCCTGTTCATCGTATTGGTATTGGCTAAGCAGCAGACCTTGTTGGCGCTGTTGCTCTCGACCGGCGTTGAACTGATGGGAGGTCAGGCGAGAACCGTTGAGGTCGATGCTGGTGAGTTGCCCGCCAGGCTGGTGGCGGTAATCGAGTTTGCTGCCATCGGGCAAGCGGCAGTGCTTGAGCTGACCGACGCTGTCGTATTCGTAGCGCAGAGTGCCCCAGCCTTGGTGCTCCTCGATGAGTCGGTCTTGGAGATCGTATTTGTAGGCGAGCGGCCAATGGCCGTCGTCAACGTTAACGAGGCGACCAAGCGCGTCGTAGCTGTAATGAATCTCTTCGCCATCGGGCAGCGTCTTGACCAGCAAACGGCCAGCGGCATCCCGCTGATATTCGGTGGTCAGTTCGCTACCGTCATCGCCGAACTCGGTTTTCTTAAGCAGTTGGCCGTTCAGGTCGTACTCGTACGCGGTGCGTCGGCCGTCGAAGCCGGTTTCCTGCTGGATCAGGCCGTTGGCGTAGTATTCGAGGTGGTAGTGCTCGCCACGCTCGTTTTCAATTTCAGTGAGCAGCAGGCGCGAGTTGTCGTAGCGATAGCGCAGTTGGCTGCCGTCGGGATTGATGCGGCGGCTGACGAGGTGCAGATTATCGGCGTATTCGTAGCGGGTGATGCGGCCGAGCTCGTCGCGTTCGGCGGTGACTCGACCGTATGCGTTGTATGTAAATGCCCGTGTTGCTCCACCGGGCAAAGTAATTTGTGCCAGGCGATTCGCGGCATCCCATTGGAAGTGCGTGATGGCGCCGTTTTCGTCCTGACGTGTGATCTGCCGGCCGAGTGCGTCGTAACGGTATTTGCGCTGACTACCATCAGGCAGGCGCTCTTCCAGTAGCTGGCCGAGACTATTCCAGCCCAACTGGTGCCGGCTGCCATCGGGCAGGCCGATTTCCTGCAAACGCCCCCGACGGTCATAGCTGTAGTAGGTGGTGTTGCCGTCCGGATCTGTCTGCTGGGTGATATCGCCTTGATTATTGCGCTGATATTTCCAGACTGCTTTACCGCGAACGACCTTACTTACGAACCCACGGCTATATTCGTAGCCCGTTGGTTCGTCTTCTGGAGGTATGACCGCGACCAGATGCCCTGATTCGTTGTATCGGTATTCGGTGATAGCTCCGAGCGGATTTTGCTCTGCAACCAAGCGTCCCTTATCGTCATATGCTTTGAGATTTTCGGCTCCGTCCGGATCAATTTGAGCAACCAGTCGGGCCTGGTCGTCGTGGGTGTATATCTCTTCGCTACCGTCTGCGTTCGTGACAGTAACGCTTCCTTTATCATCCCAAACATAGCGAGTATCCATCTGCGAGAAGTTCGCCCAGTGATGAATACAGCGTGCAGATTTGCCCTCTTTTTCCCATTCCCAATAGAAACTGGCACCTCCGGCTAAACGGCGCTCGAGAATGACGTTTTGATCGTTATAGGCGTAACGCTCGGCTTCTCCGGCGGCGTTTTTCGCTTCAATCAAGCGATGTTGCGAATCGTAGGCATAACTGATGATCGTCTGGACAGTGGTCCATACATCTTCCAGATTGTCTGCGGGTGTGAACTGTTGATAGTCGACTGCCACAATGTGTTTACGGTCGTAGCGCAACAGCAGGGCACGACCGGCACCATTGTCGATACGTTTGATCCGACCGTGAATATCGCGCGTGACATGAAGGCGGTTGTCGTATTTGTCACTGATGGCTATCAGTGTTGCGCCTTTGCGATCGTAGCGGAAGTGATAGAACTGAGCATGCTCGCCAGCCTGAGTGAGAATAAGTTCTGAAGGATCGTCCCCGATGAAGATGGCTGCTTCCGAGAGGCTATTGGTTATCGCCGGGCGTTGAATGCTTGGAAGTGGGAAGGTGATCACCCGGTTTTCATGATCAGTCCATACCACTTCATCGGCGTTGATTTCTATCCGTTGGGCTAACGCGTGGCTCCAGCCAAAACCCAGCCCACAATCGATTTCCGCTGCGCTGGTCCGATAGAGACGAGTCCAGCTAAATGGTGCAGGCCCTCCGAGCTCTCCATCGGTCAGCGTCAGCAGCTCTTCGCCAGTGACCATGGAGACCGGGCAGCCGTTAGTGCAAGTGTTCTTTGCGCAAGTTGCGCTTTTTTCATCTGGGGTCTTGGATTGTGCAGGGGCATCGTGCCGGGTTTTCGGGGTTTCGACGGTGGTCACACGCTTCCCATCAAAACGCAACTCGGAAATCCCGTTCCTGACCTTCGCCGTCACCCCTCGGGCCGCCACTGCGGTGTACTTGGCGACATACTCCATAAAGCCGTTGATGATCTTGAACACCGACTTCACGAAGCCGATCACAGCCTTGATGACAAGCTCTCCGTACTTCTTGAGTCGGGCCGCAAGGTAGATGACGCCGGTACCTTCTGCCGCGATGGTCAATACCACGCCGATCACGATGTCGATCGCAATGCCAACGACAATGGCCGTGGTCATCTTCGCTACATCGCCCGCCATCTTCATCGGCGGCAAGCCCGCCAGCCAGATCACCGCACTGCGCACCAGCAAAAACAAAGCCGCTTCGTCACTGGCCAGCAACATGGCCTTTTTCATGATGTCCGGCGAGCTTTTGGCGACTTTGATCAGCTCGTCTGCGCCAGCGCCGAGATCTTTCGCAAACTTTCCTGGGTCCTGGAGGATGTCGAGCACGAGACTGATGCCGTCCCACACGCCCTTGATCGCTTCCCAGCCACCTTCAAGAATGCCGTTGCCGATGGCCATGGCTGTGCCGGAGGTCGAAAGATTCGACCATTGCGGTTTGAAGCCGGTCCATTCCTTGCGCAGGAAACCTTCAAGGTCCGCAGTCACGCCGCTGTAAGAACTGAAGAGGGCGTCGATCTGCGCCGGGGTCACTTCGTTATGGACGCGAATCGTGTAGAACTTGCCGGGCACACCGCCGGTCCATTCGGCTTTGCCTTGGGCGTCGAGTTTGACCTTGCTGACTGCGCCACCGTCCACAGCAACGATTTCGACTTCGATATCACCAACCGGAATGTCGTAAACCGATTCGAATTTGCTCTCGATCAGCAACGGACCTTTGAGCGGACATTGAGCTACGTTCGAGGTGAAGTTACCGTCGGTCATGCTCACCGCTTTACTGGTGTTGCCCACCTTGATGACACGCTCCATACCCAACAAAGACGGCATGTCAGCGGCACGGCTACCCTTGTCGAGGGCCTGTGCATACCAGGTTTTGGTTTGTTCCTGATACAGCTTCAGACTGTCCTTGAAGGTGTTCAGTTGGTTGTCAACAAAGGCAACGCGATCCATCAGCCTTGCTCCAGAATCAGGTGGTTTATCAATGCTTCTTTAAGATTTTGCGGCGCATCCGGGCGGCGCACGAAGCGGGTGATTTTCAGCTTCAGATTGTTCTCGGGCCACGCGGTGTAGAGGTCCGGGCGGTCTTCTTCCAGCCATTGCATCAGGTTGCTGACCAGCGTCGCCGGATTGTCCTTGCTCAACCCTTCCAACAACCCCTTCGGCACCTCCCACCACGGCCAGTCCCGCACCTTCGGCACCACCCGCGTGCCCACTTCCAGCGCCTGCCCATTGATCAGATACCGCTCAAACACCGGCAGCACTTCTCCAGCCTTCTCCCCAAGCCCCCGCAGAATCGGATAAATATGCCGCCCATCCCAAAACCGGAAAAACACCTCTGTGCCATCCGGCATTTTTACCTGCGTCAGGCTGCGCAGATGCTCGAACACTTCGTTCGGTTCTGAACGCGATACCGCCAGCCAGCCCCAGTCGAGGGCGTCGGTTTCGGCGATCCATGGCAGGAAGGCGGAGTTGGCTTTGAGTTCGGTGAGGTAGGGCATCACCGGTTGCCAGGTGGAGTAGGGCGTGCCGCCCCAGATCGGAATGAGCTGGGCGGTGGGTTCGGTGAGGTACAGGGTTTTCAGGGCGTCGGCATCGCTGGCCGCGCTGACGATCAGGTACAGGCGCTCGCCGCTTTGCAGCGGCTGTTGCGCCAGCCAGTCCTTGGGGGTGATTGGTTCAGATGGCACAGGCACCTGCCTTGCATTTTTCGCATTCTTCACAGAACGGCGCGTTACGTTTGAGGGTGTTGATTTGCGCCGGGGTCAGGACCTGGCCAGCCTTGTCGGCATCCGCCTGTTTCAGCACGCCGGGCATCAATGGCGCGGCGCCCGTACCAACGCCCGGGCTGCCGCCTGAATTCATATTGATCACCGGCCCGCTCATGGTCACGCCGCCAGCATCGATCTTGATGAAGCTGCCGCCGCCGACCAGGGTCAGCTCCGCACCGGCTTCCATCACCACTTTCATGCCGCTGCTCAGGTGGATTTCTTGCCCGGCGTCGATGAACTGTCCGGTGCCGATCTTGATGTGCTGGTTGACGCCGACGGTGAGGTGGTCGTTGGCGCGGGTTTCGACTTTGCGGTCGGCGTAGACGGTGTGGTGTTCTTCGGCCTTGAACTCGGTGTAGCTGTTCTGTTCGACGGTGTCGTGGCGTTCGTTGCCGACGCGGATTTTCTGGTCGTGCTCGATGTTTTCGTCCCAGTCGCGCTGGGCGTGCAGGTAGATCTGTTCCTGGCCTTTTTTGTCTTCGATGCGCAGTTCGTTGTAGCCGCCACCGCCCATGGAGCTCAGGGTCTTGAAGGTGCTGCGGGTCTTGTTTGCCGGCAGTGGATAGGGGACGGTGTTTTCCTTGTGGTACAGGCAGCCGCTGATCAGCGGTTGATCGGGGTCGCCTTCAAGGAAGGTGACCAGCACTTCCATGCCGATGCGCGGGATGGCGATGCCGCCGTACTGGGCGCCGGCCCAGGCGCTGGAGACGCGCAGCCAGCAACTGGTCTTGTCGTCGGCCTGTCCTTCGCGGTCCCAATGGAACTGGACTTTGACCCGGCCGTATTCGTCGCAGTGGATTTCTTCACCTTTGGGGCCGGTGACCACGGCGCTCTGGCTGCCGAGGATGCGCGGTTTCGGGTGGCGCAGCGGCGGGCGGTTGGGTACGTCCCATGGCGTGGCCTGGAAGCGGTTGCGGTAGCCCTGGTGGAAATCGTCTTTCAGCGCGGTGGTGTCACTGGTCACCGATTCTTCGAGCACTTGCGGTTGTTTGCCTTCGTGCAGGACTTCGGTGAGCAGCCACAGGTCGTTCCATTTGGCTTTCGGGTGTTCGGTCAGGGCGAGGAAATGGCCGCTGACCAGCAGGGGCTGATCACTCTTGCCTTCGGCCAATTGGAAGTCGCTGCGATGACGTTCGAGGGCGCGTTTGGCCAAATGTTTGCCGCGCTCGCGGTCGATGAAACGGCCCGGGTAATCGTAGTCTTCGAGGTCGGGCAGGGCGTCGCCACGGTTTTCGCTTTCCAGGGTCAGGCGCGGTTTTTCGAAGTCGTAGTCGCGACGGGTGGTGCGGCTGGTGCGGGTTTCCAGGCGCAGGTCGAAGCGCTTGATCACCGGGTTGCTGGCGACCATGCCGGAGTCTTGCTGATAGGGCACCGGCTTGAGCTTCGGGAACACCGTCTGGTCATCGCCGAAAACGAGCTTGTGCGCGTTGGCGCTGTGCTGGAAGTGGAAGTGAATGCCTTCTTCTTCGCACAGGCGCTGGATGAAGTGCAGATCCGACTCGTCGTATTGCACGCAGTAGATGCGCTCGGGATAGATCGAGCCGGTCTTGAATTCGTAGGCGTTGCTTTGAATGCCGTGCTCTTCGAGCACCATGCCGATGATTTTCGGCACGCTGAGGTTCTGGAAGATGCGCTGGTTGATGCGGTGCGCCAGGTACGCCAGTTGCGGGCGCAGGGTCACCGAATAACGGGTCAGGCGCTTGCCGGAATCGCCTTGCGCGGCGCGGTAGATCTGCCCGTGAATGCCGCTGCCGTCAGGCGACAGCTGCAGAAAGGCCGGTTTGTGCAGCAGGGTTTCGAGGTCCAGCGACGGCTGCTCACTGACCAGCTCCACCTCAAAGACAAAAGGCTGGCTGATGGCTTCCCGGCCGGTGAGGGTAAACACCTGAAAGTCGGCGGAAAGCCCTTCGATGGTCAGGGCAAAGTGGGTTTCATTGGCCGGCGCGAACATCCCTTGTTCCTCGTGCTGTACAGCGGCGCTCGTCGACGACCGCAAAAAAAGCGGCTCAACGTACGCGAAATTCTGGAGGGGCGTAAACAACATCGACCAGCAGAGCTGGCCGATGCGTGTAACGGTCAGCCGTAATTAAACGACTGGAGCACGCCAGTCATCGGAACCCGAAGTACCGGATACTTCGTGGGTCCAGGTGATTTTGCGGTAGGTGAACTGCACTTCTTCCAGGTGGGTGAAGTGCGCGTTGCCTGGATCCTGGCAGTTGTGCATTTTGTTGTTGATGGCGACGATGATCGCGTCTTCCAGTTTGGTGGTGTAGTAGTGCTCTTGGGTGCCTTGAGCCGAAGTGCGGTACCACTGGATAACGATTTCGCTCATGCGCTCGCCGGAAGTCAGTGCTGCTTGCAGCAGTGGCGAAGCCTTGTCGTAGACCTTGGTGATCACAACTGGCTTGTGAACGCGCTGACCGGTTGGCTGACCGGATTGCGGGTCACGCGGGATGATCACGTCGTGGGTGAAAGCCTGAACCATGACCTGGTCTTCGTGGCCTTCCTGGTAGGTGTTGCCAACGGAGTCGGCGGTGAAAGCGCCGGCAGTGATCAGGCCTTGTTTTTCGCCGGTAACCGACATGTACGCTGGTGTTGCCATGGGGTGCTCTCCTTGCGGATAAAGTTAGGGTGCCCGGAGGCGAAATCGCCCGGTGGGTGGCTGAGAGTTATCAAGGAGCGTGCCAGGTTTTGCGCGGTGCCCGGATGGCGGGGGCGCCACGCTGGTTGGTCATCATTCGCGGTGTTTTTCACCGGGATAACCGGGAGAAAGTGCGCAAGAAGTT
>NZ_JH635998.1:931582-937712 GCF_000257605.1 Pseudomonas sp. R62 | reverse complement strand
GGCTGCAGGGCTTGCACCGCTTGGGCTGCAGGGGATTTAGGCCCTGAAATATTACGGGCTACTGCGCAACTTCTTGCGCAGTTGGCGATTTGCCGGGACCGCGGTCTTGCCTTCGCGAGCAGGCTCGCTCCCACAAGGACAGTATTGCCAGCGAAAGCGTCTTATAAATGAAACACCGCCCTCGGCTATACTCCCCGCATTTCGATCAGGCACGAGGATTCACTGTGAAGAACTGGACGTTGCGCCAACGCATTTTGGCGAGCTTTGCGGTGATTATCGCCATCATGCTGTTGATGGTGGTGCTGTCCTACTCGCGGTTGCTGAAGATCGAGGCCAGTGAAAACAGCGTGCGCGACGATGCCATCCCCGGCGTCTATTACAGCTCGATGATTCGCGGCGCATGGGTAGACAGTTATTTGCAGACCCAAAAACTGCTCGGCCTCAAGGATGGCCAGGGCGTTTCCAGTGAAGACGCTGCCGACTACAAGGCGTTCGAGGCGCGTCTGCAAGAGCAGATGGCCAACTATCGCAAGACCATGGCCACCGATGAAGACCGTTCCGAATTCGCCCTGTTCGAGAAGTACCACGATACCTACATGCAGATTCAGGATGCCGTGCTGGACCTGCACAAGCGCAATCTGGAAGCCGATGCCATCAAGCTGTTCAACGAGAAGCTGACCCCGGCGTGGTACACCGGGCGCATGAAGCTCAACGACATCATTGGCGAGAACAAAGTTGTTGCCGATACCGCCATGGCCAACATCGACGACGCGGTGGCAACGGCCAAAGTCAGCATGGTCATTTCCCTGCTGGTCGCGGTGCTGGCCGCCGGCCTATGTGGTCTGCTGCTGATGCGCGCGATCATGGCGCCGATGAACCGCATCGTGACCATCCTCGACATCATGCGCACCGGTGATCTGAGTTCGCGCCTGAACCTTGATCGCAAGGACGAGTTCGGCGCAGTCGAAACCGGCTTCAACGACATGATGACCGAGCTGACGTCGCTGGTATCCCAAGCCCAGCGCTCCTCGGTGCAGGTGACCACCTCGGTGACCGAAATCGCTGCCACGTCCAAGCAGCAACAAGCCACCGCCACCGAAACCGCAGCGACTACCACCGAAATCGGCGCAACCTCCCGTGAGATCGCCGCGACCTCGCGGGATCTGGTGCGCACCATGACCGAAGTGTCCACCGCTGCCGATCAGGCCTCGGTGCTCGCCGGCTCCGGCCAGCAAGGCTTGGCGCGCATGGAAGACACCATGCACTCGGTCATGGGCGCGGCGGATCTGGTCAACGCCAAACTGGCGATCCTCAACGAGAAGGCCGGCAACATCAATCAGGTGGTCGTGACCATCGTCAAAGTGGCTGACCAAACCAACCTGCTGTCGCTCAACGCAGCGATCGAAGCCGAGAAGGCCGGCGAGTACGGTCGCGGGTTTGCCGTAGTCGCCACCGAAGTCCGGCGTCTGGCCGATCAGACCGCCGTGGCCACCTACGACATCGAACAGATGGTTCGCGAGATCCAGTCGGCGGTGTCGGCCGGGGTGATGGGCATGGACAAGTTTTCCGAAGAAGTACGCCGCGGCATGTCGGAAGTGCAGCAGGTCGGCGAGCAGCTGTCGCAGATCATCCATCAGGTGCAGGCACTGGCGCCGCGCGTGCTGATGGTCAACGAAGGCATGCAGGCCCAGGCCACTGGCGCCGAACAGATCAACCATGCGCTGGTGCAGTTGGGCGATGCCAGCAGCCAGACCGTCGAATCGCTGCGTCAGGCCAGTTTCGCCATCGACGAACTGAGCCAGGTGGCCGTCGGCCTGCGCAGCGGCGTTTCGCGATTCAAAGTCTGATGAGCGAAATCATCGCCAAACGGGGCAGTGCGCCAGTGGCGAAGCAGGCGCTGTTTCTGCTGTTTCGCATCGGCAGCGAACGCTACGCCCTGCGCGCCACCGAAGTGGCCGAAGTGCTGCCGCGCCTGCCGTTGAAGCCGATTGCCCGGGCGCCGCACTGGGTGGCCGGGGTGTTCGCCTATCGCGGGGCGGTGGTGCCGGTGATCGACCTCAGTGCGCTGACTTTTGGCCGGCCCGCCGAGGCGCGCACCAGCACGCGGCTGGTGCTGGTCAATTATCAGCCGGATCAAGCGCAAGCAGCGCAATGGCTCGGGCTGATTCTCGAGCAGGCCACCGACACGCTGCGCTGTCATCCGCAAGATTTCCAGCCCTACGGCCTCGATAACCGCGAGGCGCCATACCTCGGCCCGGTGCGCGAAGATGCGCAGGGATTGCTGCAATGGGTGCGGGTCAATGACTTGCTCGATGACGCCGTGCGCGGTTTGCTGTTCCCCGATCCGCCGCGTGATCCGGCGCAGTTAGAGGCGCAGCCATGAGTGGTGATCAGCGCTTTTTCGATTTCCTCAAGGAACGCATCGGCCTCGATGTCGCTTCGGTGGGCGCGGCGATCATCGAGCGTGCCGTGCGCCAGCGCACCACGCTGTCCCAGGCCGCCCACGCCGACGAATACTGGCAGCTGTTGCAAGGCTCGCGGGATGAACAGCAGGCACTGATCGAAGCGGTGATCGTTCCGGAAACATGGTTTTTCCGTTACCCGGAATCCTTCGCCACCTTGGGCAAACTGGCCCGTCAGCGTCTCGCCGAGCTGAACAACATGCGCGCGTTGCGCATCCTCAGTCTGCCGTGCTCGACCGGCGAAGAACCCTATTCGATCGCCATGGCCCTGCTCGATGCCGGGCTCAAACCGCATCAGTTCAAGGTCGATGGCATGGACATCAGCCCGTTGTCGGTGGACAAGGCGCGCCGTGCTGTTTACGGCAAGAACTCGTTTCGCGGGCAGGATCTGCAATTTCGCGATCGGCATTTCATGCCTGAGCAGGACGGCCACCGGGTCAACGAATACGTTCGCGAACAGGTGCGCTGGCAGGTCGGCAATGTCCTCGATCCGACGCTGTTGGCGAGCGAGCCAGCCTTCGATTTCGTGTTCTGCCGCAACCTGCTGATCTACTTCGACCAGCCGACGCAAAAGCAGGTGTTCGAAGTGCTCAAGCGCCTGACCCACGTCGACGGTGTGCTGTTTATCGGCCCGGCGGAGGGCAGTCTGCTCGGGCGTTTGGGCATGCGCTCGATCGGCATCCCGCAGTCGTTCGCCTTCAGCCGTCACAGCGAGCCGCACCCCGAACCACTGCCGACACCCAAACCGGTCGCCGTGCCGGTCAGCCAGCCATTGCGCAGCGCGCCGCCAGCTCCAGTGCGCAATCGGCCGTTCGCTGCCGTGACGCCTTTGCCGGTAGCGAAAAAAACTGCCAACCCCGACGCCGCGACGCTGCTGGCGCAAATCGCTGCACTGGCCAACGAAGGCAAAAGCGCCGAGGCCCGTGCCGCGTGCGAACACTATCTGCGCAGCCATGAGCCGGTGGCGCAGGTGTTCTACTGGCTCGGGCTGCTCAGCGATGTCGCCGGCCTGAGCCTCGAGGCCCAGGGTTTTTATCGCAAGGCCTTGTACCTTGAACCGCAACACCCCGAAGCGCTGATGCACCTGGCCGCGTTGCTACAGGCTCAGGGCGACACGGCGGGTGCCCGACGATTGCAGGAGCGCGCCGCCCGCAGCGGGCGCACCGCCGACAGTGAGCGTAAACGATGAGCGCGTCCGACACCTTGAACGTTACCCACGAAGACGCCCGCGCCATCGACGATTGCTGGAACCGCATCGGCATTCATGGCGACAAGTCCTGCCCGTTGCTGGAAGAGCACATTCATTGCCGCAACTGCTCGGTGTATTCCGCCGCCGCCACACGCCTGCTCGACCGCTATTCGTTGCAGCAGGACCAGCGCGAAGCAGTGGTCAGCAAAGTCGAAATCGACGTCAAGACCCGCTCGCTGCTGATGTTTCGCCTCGGCGAGGAATGGCTCGGACTGGCCACGCGCACGCTTGTCGAAGTTGCACCGTTGCAGGCGATACATTCGCTGCCGCACCAGCGCTCGCGGGCCTTGCTCGGCGTGGCCAATGTCCGTGGCGCCTTGGTCGCGTGCCTGTCGCTGGTGGAATTGCTCGACCTCGACGGCAGCGTTGCGCCGGCCAGCGGCGGGCGAGTCATGCCGCGCATGCTGATCATCGCTGCCCATGGCGGGCCGGTGGTGGTGCCGGTGGAAGAGGTCGACGGCATTCATGCCATCGACGAACGCATCCTCGATGCTGCGTCACAGTCCGGTGCGCAGGCCAGTGCCAAGTACACCCGTGGCGTTCTGCAATATCGCGGTCGCAGCCTGCGCTGGCTGGATGAAGAACAGCTGTTGTCCGCCGTGACCCGGAGCCTGACATGACCCCCGAGCAAATGCGCGACGCCTCCCTGCTCGAGCTGTTCAGCCTCGAAGCCGAGGCCCAGACCCAAGTGCTCAGCGCCGGGCTGCTGGCGCTGGAGCGCAATCCGACCCAGGCCGATCAGCTGGAGTCGTGCATGCGCGCGGCGCACTCCCTCAAAGGCGCAGCGCGGATTGTTGGTATCGACAGCGGCGTCAGCGTCGCCCACGTCATGGAAGATTGCCTGGTCAGCGCCCAGGAAGGGCGTTTGTTGCTGCGTCCCGAACACATCGACGCGTTGTTGCAGGGCACCGACCTGCTGATGCGCATCGCCACCCCGGCCAATGCGCCGCAACCTGCGGACATTGAAGCCTACGTGGCGCTGATGGGGCGTCTGCTCGATCCTTCGGCGCCAGCCGCTGTGGTTGCCACGCCGACGATGGCCGAGTTGCAGATCGAGCCAGCGCCAACAGCGACAGCGCCGATCATGGACGAGCCCGCCGAGCCGACTCCGCGCAAAAACAAACGCACCACCGAGGGCGGCGAGCGCGTCTTGCGCGTTACCGCCGAGCGCCTGAACAGCCTGCTCGATCTGTCGAGCAAATCGCTGGTGGAAACCCAGCGTCTCAAGCCGCACCTGGCGACCATGCAGCGCCTCAAACGCATGCAGAACAACGGCCTGCGCGCACTGGAAAATCTCAATGTGCACCTGAAGGAGCATGCGCTGAGCCTGGAAGCGCTCGAGTCGCTGGAAGATGCGCGACGTTTGCTCGCCGAGTCGCAGCAACTGCTCAGCGAGAAAAACGCCGAACTCGACGAATTCGCCTGGCAGGCCAGTCAGCGCGCGCAAGTGCTCTATGACACCGCGCTGGCCTGTCGCATGCGCCCGTTCGCCGACGTGCTCAGCGGGCAGGCGCGCATGGTTCGCGACCTCGGGCGCAGCCTTGGCAAACAAGTGCGCCTGGAGATCGAAGGCGAGAAAACCCAGGTCGATCGCGACGTGCTGGAAAAGCTTGAAGCACCGCTGACTCATCTGCTGCGCAACGCCGTCGATCACGGCATCGAAACCCCGGAGCAACGCCTGCTCAAGGGCAAGCCGGAAGAGGGCCTGATCCGCCTGCGCGCTTCCCACCAAGCCGGTTTGCTGGTGCTGGAATTGAGCGATGACGGCGGTGGCGTCGATCTTGAGAAAGTCCGCCGCAGCATCGTCGAACGGCAGTTATCCCCAGCCGAAACCGCAGCGCAATTGAGCGATGAGGAACTGCTGACCTTCCTGTTTCTGCCGGGCTTCAGCCTGCGCGACAAGGTTACCGAAGTGTCCGGGCGCGGCGTCGGTCTCGACGCTGTTCAGCACATGGTTCGCCAGTTGCGTGGGGCCGTGGTGCTGGAGCAGACGGCGGGCGAGGGCAGCCGTTTCCATCTGGAAGTGCCGCTGACGCTTTCGGTGGTGCGCAGTCTGGTGGTAGAAGTCGGTGAAGAGGCCTATGCGTTCCCGTTGGCGCACATCGAACGCATGTGCGATCTGGCGCCGGAAGACATCGTGCAGGTCGAAGGACGTCAGCATTTCTGGCACGAAGGCCAGCATGTCGGGCTGGTTGCGGCCAGCCAGTTGCTCAATCGCCCGGCCAGTCAGAACGATGGCGCTACCCTGAAAGTCGTGGTGATCCGCGAGCGCGAGGCGATTTATGGGGTGGCGGTCGAGCGCTTCGTGGGTGAGCGCACGCTGGTGGTGTTGCCGCTGGACGAGCGTCTGGGCAAGGTTCAGGACATCTCCGCCGGGGCCTTGCTCGATGACGGCTCGGTGGTGCTGATCGTCGATGTC
>NZ_JH635998.1:921029-931087 GCF_000257605.1 Pseudomonas sp. R62 | reverse complement strand
GCTGATCGTCGATGTCGAAGACATGCTGCGTTCGGTGGACAAACTGCTCAATACCGGGCGCCTGGAGCGCATTGCCCGCCACGGCAGTCAAGCTGCCGAAGCGGCGCGCAAACGAGTCTTGGTGGTCGACGATTCGCTGACTGTGCGCGAGCTGCAACGCAAACTGCTGCTCAATCGTGGCTACGACGTCGCGGTGGCAGTGGACGGCATGGACGGCTGGAATGCGCTGCGTTCGGAGAACTTCGATCTGCTGATCACCGACATCGACATGCCGCGCATGGACGGCATCGAGCTGGTCACGCTGCTGCGCCGCGACAACCGCCTGCAATCGCTGCCGGTGATGGTCGTGTCGTACAAGGATCGCGAAGAAGACCGCCGCCGTGGACTGGATGCCGGCGCCGACTATTATCTAGCCAAAGCCAGTTTTCATGACGACGCCCTGCTCGATGCAGTGGTCGAGCTCATCGGAGGAGCGCGGACATGAGGATCGCAATCGTCAACGACATGCCCTTGGCGGTGGAGGCTCTGCGCCGGGCGCTGGCCTTCGAGCCGGCGCATCAGGTGATCTGGGTCGCCAGCAACGGCGCCGAGGCGGTGCAACGCTGCGCCGAGTGCACGCCAGACCTGATTTTGATGGATCTGATCATGCCGATCATGGACGGCGTCGAAGCCACGCGGCGGATCATGGCCGAAACGCCGTGCGCGATTGTCATCGTCACCGTGGATCGTCAACAGAACGTGCACCGCGTGTTCGAGGCCATGGGCCACGGCGCGCTGGACGTGGTCGACACGCCGGCCATTGGCGCCGGCAATGCCCAGGAAGCGGCGGCGCCGTTGTTGCGCAAGATCCTCAACATCGGCTGGCTGATCGGCGACAAGGCGCCACGTGCGCGCCCGGCGCCGAGTTCGCCGCGCAGTTCGCCGTCACGTCAGCGGCTAGTGGCGATCGGTTCGTCTGCCGGTGGGCCGGCGGCGCTGGAAGTGTTGCTCAAAGGCCTGCCGAAGGATTTTCCCGCCGCGATCGTGCTGGTGCAGCATGTCGATCAGGTGTTCGCCGCCGGCATGGCCGAATGGCTGGCCAGCGCCAGCGGCCTCGATGTGCGTCTGGCCCGTGAAGGCGAGCCGCCGCAAAGTGGCGCGGTGCTGCTGGCCGGGACCAATCACCATATTCGCCTGTTGAAAAACGGCACGCTGGCCTACACCGCCGAACCGGTCAACGAGATCTATCGCCCCTCGATCGACGTGTTTTTCGAGAGCGTCGCCAGTTACTGGAACGGTGACGCCGTCGGGGTTTTATTGACCGGGATGGGGCGCGATGGCGCGCAAGGGCTTAAGCTCATGCGCCAGCAGGGTTATTTGACCATCGCCCAGGATCAGCACAGCAGTGCGGTGTACGGCATGCCCAAGGCTGCCGCGGCGATCGATGCCGCGGTGGAAATCCGCCCGCTGGAAAAGATAGCGCCACGATTGCTGGAGATTTTCCCCAAATGAACAGGTTGATCGGCAATCCAGGCCCCCGCAGTACTCAGGTGACCGCTCATGAATGATTTACAGATCGACGACATTAAAACCGACGAGAACGCCGCCATGGTGTTGTTGGTGGATGATCAGGCGATGATCGGCGAAGCGGTGCGCCGTGGGCTGTCGAATCAGGAAAACATCGACTTCCACTTCTGCTCCGACCCGCAGCAGGCCATCGCCCAGGCGGTGCGGATCAAGCCGACGGTGATCCTGCAGGATCTGGTGATGCCCGGCCTCGATGGCCTGAGCCTGGTGCGCGAATACCGCAATCACCCGGCGACCAAGGACATCCCGATCATCGTCCTCTCGACCAAGGAAGACCCGCTGATCAAAAGCGCGGCGTTCTCCGCTGGCGCCAACGACTATCTGGTGAAGCTGCCGGACACCATCGAACTGGTCGCGCGCATTCGCTACCACTCGCGCTCCTACATGACATTGCTCCAGCGCGACGCCGCGTACCGTGCGTTGCGGGTCAGCCAGCAGCAATTGCTCGACACCAATCTGGTGCTGCAACGGCTGATGAATTCCGATGGCCTGACCGGGCTGTCCAACCGCCGGCACTTCGACGAGTACCTGGAACTGGAGTGGCGCCGTTCGCTGCGCGATCAGACGCAGCTGTCGTTGCTGATGATCGACGTCGATTACTTCAAGTCGTACAACGACAGTTTCGGCCACGTTGAGGGCGACGAAGCGTTGCGCAAGGTCGCCACAGCCATCCGTGACGCCAGCTCGCGGCCATCGGACCTGCCGGCGCGTTATGGCGGCGAGGAGTTTGTGCTGGTCCTGCCAAACACTTCGCCGGGCGGCGCGCGGCTGTTGGCCGAAAAACTGCGCCAGACTGTGGCGGCGCTGAAAATTCCGCATAACACGCCGGCCGAGGGTTCCAGTCTGACCATCAGCATCGGTCTGGCGACCATGGTGCCGCAGGCGGGCAGTGATTGCCGGCTGCTGATTTCGGCGGCGGATCGCGGCTTGTATCTGGCCAAGAACAATGGGCGTAATCAGGTCGGGATCGAGTAACGGCCGTTGCCCTCACCCCAGCCCTCTCCCGGAGGGAGAGGGGGCCGACCGAGGTGTCTCGGGCCAGACATCGACCTGAGAGATCGCAGCGATTATGGATCTTCAGGCTTGGCGATCACGGATTCGGTGAAGCCATTCTATTCGGCGTATGTTTCAAATATCCCCCGATCGGTCCCCTCTCCCTCCGGGAGAGGGCTAGGGTGAGGGCAGCAATCTCGGCCCATTCACCGCCAGACGGGCTGCCGCGACAGCCTGTTTACGTTATACTCGCCGGCTTTCAAAAGTTCGCCAACGAGTGCTGCCCGTCATGGAAATCAACCCGATCCTGAACACCATCAAGGACCTGTCCGAGCGCTCCGAAACTATTCGGGGGTATCTTTGACTACGATCAAAAGCATGAGCGTCTGACCGAGGTCAATCGCGAGCTTGAAGATCCGAGTGTCTGGAACAAACCTGAATACGCCCAGGAGCTGGGCCGCGAGCGTGCCGCGCTGGCGCAGATCGTCGACACCCTCGACGAACTGAACGGCGGTCTGGCCGATTGCCGCGACCTGCTGGACATGGCCGTCGAAGAAAACGACGAAGGCGCAGTGGGCGATGTCGTCGCCGAGCTGGCCCGTCTCGAGGAAAATCTGGCCAAGCTGGAATTCCGCCGCATGTTCAGCCATGAAATGGACCCGAACAACGCCTACCTGGACATCCAGGCCGGTTCCGGCGGTACCGAAGCGCAGGACTGGGCCAACATCCTGTTGCGCATGTACCTGCGCTGGGCCGACAAACGCGGTTTCGATGCGACCATCATGGAACTGTCCGCCGGTGAAGTCGCCGGGATCAAGGGCGCGACCGTGCACATCAAGGGCGAATACGCCTTTGGCTGGCTGCGTACCGAGATCGGCGTGCACCGTCTGGTGCGCAAGAGCCCGTTCGACTCCGGCAACCGTCGTCACACCTCGTTCTCGGCTGTTTTCGTCTCGCCAGAGATCGATGACAAGGTGGAAATCGAAATCAACCCGGCAGACCTGCGGATCGACACCTATCGTTCCTCTGGTGCCGGTGGTCAGCACGTAAACACCACCGACTCGGCCGTACGTATCACCCACGTACCGACCAACACCGTGGTCAGCTGCCAGAACGAGCGTTCCCAGCACGCCAACAAGGACACCGCGATGAAAATGCTGCGGGCCAAGTTGTACGAGCAGGAAATGCAGAAGCGCAATGCGGCCTCGCAGGCGCTGGAAGACACCAAGTCGGATATCGGCTGGGGTCACCAGATCCGCTCTTACGTGCTCGATGCCTCGCGGATCAAGGATCTGCGGACCAACATCGAACGCAGCGATTGCGACAAGGTGCTCGACGGCGATATCGACGAGTACCTGGAAGCCAGCCTGAAATCCGGCCTGTAACACCCTCTGTGGGAGCGGGCTCGCCCGCGATCCCCAGTCGAAGGCTGGGGGCAACGAACCTGATGGAATACTTAAAGACATGAGCGACCTACAACTCGACCCGCAAGCCCTGCAACAGGAAGAAAACTCCCTGATCGCCCTGCGCAAGGAAAAGCTTGCTGCCGAGCGCGCCAAGGGCAATGCCTTCCCTAACGACTTCCGCCGCGACAACTACTGCGATGCCTTGCAGAAACAGTACGCGGACAAGACCAAGGAAGAGCTGGCAGAGGCTGCAATCCCGGTCAAGGTTGCCGGTCGCATCATGCTCAACCGTGGCTCGTTCATGGTGATCCAGGACATGACCGGGCGCATTCAGGTCTACGTCAACCGCAAGACGCTGTCCGAAGAAACCCTGGCTGCGGTGAAAACCTGGGACATGGGCGACATCATTGCCGCCGAAGGCACTCTGGCGCGTTCCGGCAAAGGCGACCTGTACGTTGAAATGACCAACGTGCGCCTGCTGACCAAGTCGCTGCGCCCGCTGCCGGACAAGCACCACGGCCTGACCGACACCGAACAGCGCTACCGCCAGCGTTACGTCGACCTGATCGTCAACGAAGACGTGCGCCAGACCTTCCGCGTGCGTTCGCAAGTGATCGCGCACATCCGCAGCTTCCTGATGAAGCGCGACTTCCTCGAAGTCGAAACGCCGATGTTGCAGACCATTCCTGGCGGCGCTGCGGCCAAGCCGTTCGAAACCCACCACAACGCGCTGGACCTGCCGATGTTCCTGCGTATCGCCCCTGAGCTGTATCTGAAGCGTCTGGTGGTTGGCGGTTTCGAAAAGGTGTTCGAGATCAACCGCAACTTCCGCAACGAAGGCGTTTCGACTCGCCACAACCCTGAGTTCACCATGTTGGAGTTCTATCAGGCGTACGCCGATTACGAAGACAACATGGACCTGACCGAAGAACTGTTCCGCGAGCTGGCGCAGCTGGTACTGGGCAGCACCGACGTGCCGTACGGCGACAAAGTGTTCCACTTCGGCGAGCCGTTCGTGCGTCTGTCGGTGTTCGACTCGATCCTCAAGTACAACCCTGAGCTGACTGCCGATGATCTGAACGACATCGACAAGGCTCGCGCCATCGCCAAGAAGGCCGGCGCCAAGGTGCTGGGCTTCGAGGGGCTGGGCAAATTGCAGGTGATGATTTTCGAAGAACTGGTCGAGCACAAGCTGGAGCAGCCGCACTTCATCACTCAGTACCCGTTCGAAGTGTCGCCGCTGGCCCGTCGTAACGACGAGAACCCGAACGTCACCGACCGCTTCGAGCTGTTCATCGGTGGTCGTGAAATCGCCAACGCCTACTCCGAGTTGAACGACGCCGAAGACCAGGCCGAGCGCTTCATGGCGCAGGTGGCCGACAAGGACGCCGGCGACGACGAAGCCATGCACTACGACGCCGACTTCGTCCGTGCGCTGGAGTACGGCATGCCGCCAACCGCCGGCGAAGGTATCGGCATCGATCGTCTGGTGATGTTGCTCACCAACTCGCCGTCGATCCGCGATGTGATCCTGTTCCCGCACATGCGACCGCAAGCGTAAACGTTTCAGTTAAAAAGCCGCCTAAAACAGGCGGCTTTTTATTGCCTGTCTGGTACAAATGTATCAATTGGTTAATTTGGCATTAGTAGAGGAAGTGCTGTCGTGATGGGTGCATTAGCTCAAGAAGGTGCAGCGGGTATCGCCACTGCGGTCGCTGAAAGTGTTCAGTACCAGGGCCGCAAGGCCAGCCGACAGGGCAGTGAGCAGCGTCGCCAGGACATTCTCGACGCCGCGATGCGCATTGTCGTGCGCGACGGCGTGCGTGCCGTGCGCCATCGTGCGGTCGCGGCGGAGGCCGGCGTGCCGCTGTCGGCGACCACGTATTACTTCAAGGACATCGATGACCTGCTCACCGATACCTTCGCCCAATACGTTGAACGCAGCGCGGCGTACATGGCCAAGTTGTGGATCAATAACGAGGGTCTGTTGCGCGAAATGGTGGTCAGCGCCGACGGCAGCCCGGAGTCGCGCTCGCAACTGGCCGATGACATAGCGCGGCTGATGGCCGATTACGTGCATCGGCAACTGATCAACCGCCGCGAGCATCTGATGGCCGAACAGGCGTTCCGCCAGGAAGCACTGCTCAACCCGCGTCTGGCGATTCTGGTGCGCTCGCATCAGCAGATTCTCTTGCAGGGCACCTGCCAGTTGTTCCAGGTACTGGGCTCGCGCGAACCGCAGCAGGATGCCAAGGTGTTGACGGCGATTATCGGCCGGATGGAATATCAGGGCCTGCTCAACGACGCCGAGCCTCTGGCCGAAGAGGACATGCTCGGGATTCTGACGCGGTATATGCACCTGGTGCTGGCGTCGGTCTAGCGTTTCACGCTACACCCTGTGGGAGCGAGCCGTTTATGATCGTTCCCCCGCTCCGCGTGGGAATGCATCCTGTGACGCTCTGCGTCACGCAGCAAAAAAGGGACGCGGAGCGTCCCGGGCGACATTCCCACGCAGAGAGTGGGAACGATCAAAAGTCTGAGTTTCAGCACGTCACGTTTTCTACAGGAGTTTCGGGTGGACGATTACCAGCAGACGATACGCATGTTGTCCGATCGCATTGTGCTGGCGCAGACGCCGATCCGCGTGCTCGATGCGGTCAAGTGGGACGACAACGTGCGCAAGGGCTTCCTCAAGGCCAAGGGCAAGGAAATGCCGGCGGTGGATCGCGACTACTACCTCAACCGCCCGCTGTCGTTCGATTCGAGCCAGGTCAAACTGGAATTCCAGAACATCGAGCGTGACATCACCCGCCAGCTCGGCCAGTTCAACCCGGTCGGGCAGATCATGCGGCGCATGTGCAAGGAATACCGCATGGTGGTGCGCATGCTCGAGGCGCGCGGCACCGAGGACTTCGGCTTGATCTCGCAAGAGCTGTACGGCGCGGCGTCCGATGCCTTCCACGCCGGTGACCCGACCCTCGCCGACCTCGGCCTGATGATGTCCGACTACCTGAACAACATCGACGGGCGCGGCGATCTGAAGGACGAGCCGAAGATCCTCACCGCCAAAGACGCGGTGCACCTGCTGCAAACCCGACTGAACAAGGTATTCGGTGAGGCCGAAGAGACGATTCGCGTGTTCGAGTCCGACGGCATCGTCGCCGACGCTGCGGCGGGCGCCGACTACATCAAGATTCGCACCGACGCGCTGTTCAACGACCGCGACGTCCGTGCATTGGAAGTCCACGAAGGCCTGGTGCACGTCGGCACCACACTCAATGGCTTGAATCAGCCGATCTGCACGTTCCTGTCGAAAGGCCCGCCTTCGTCGACGGTGACCCAGGAAGGTCTGGCGATCCTGATGGAAATCATCACTTTTGCTTCTTACCCGAGTCGCCTGCGCAAACTGACCAACCGCACCCGTGCGATTCATATGGTCGAGGAGGGCGCGGACTTCTTGCAGATCTACGAATTCTTCCGCGAGCAAGGTTTCGAGATGGCCGAAAGCTACGGCAACGCCAGCCGGGTTTTCCGTGGCTCGACGCCGACCGGTCTGCCATTCACCAAAGACTTGTCCTACCTCAAGGGCTTCATCATGGTTTACAACTACATTCAGTTGGCCGTGCGCAAGGGCAAGCTCGAGCAGATTCCGCTGTTGTTCTGTGGCAAGACCACACTGGAAGACATGCGGACCTTGCGCCAACTGGTGGACGAAGGACTGGTGGTGCCGCCGAAATATCTGCCGGACCAGTTCCGGGACTTGAATGCGTTGTCGGCGTGGATGTGTTTCTCCAACTTCCTCAACCATTTGAGCCTGGACCGGATTGAGGCGGATTACTCCAATATCCTCTGATAGCTGATCGTTCCCACGCTCCGCGTGGGAATGCATCCCATGACGCTCCGCGTCACGGTGGACGCAGAGCGCATGGCGGCATTCCCACGCCGAGCGTGGGAACGATCCAACCGTATTTCAACCTGAAATTTCGCGAGGTTTCACCGGATGAGAATCCTCGGCATCCTTTGCCTGCTCTTGACCCTCGGCGGTTGCAGTTCGCTGCTGTTCTACCCCGAACCGGGTCAGGTCTTCACCCCTGACAAAGCCAAGCTTGAGTACCGCACAGTCACTCTGATTACCGCTGATGGCTTGAAGCTCAACGCCTGGTGGCTGCCGGCCAAACCTGGCGTCGAGGTCAAAGGCACGGTCCTGCATCTGCACGGCAACGGCGGCAATCTGCCGATGCATCTGGGCGGGAGCTGGTGGTTGCCGAAGAACGGTTATCAGGTCTTGTTGGTCGACTATCGCGGCTACGGTTTGTCCGAGGGCGAGCCGAGCCTGCCGGCGATCTATCAGGACATCGACGCCGCGTTCGCCTGGCTCGACAACGCGCCCGAGGTCAAAGGCAAACCGCTGGTGCTGCTCGGGCAGAGCCTTGGCGGCGCCATGTCGGTGCATTGGCTGGCGCAGCACCCGGAGCGGCAACAGCAACTCAAGGCCCTGGTGCTGGATGGTGTGCCGGCCAGTTATCGCAGCGTCGGCCAATTCGCCCTCAGCACTTCGTGGCTGACCTGGCCATTGCAAGTGCCGCTGTCGTGGCTGGTGCCGGACGGCGACAGCGCGATCAACTCGATGGCGCAGTTGACCGGCGTGCCCAAGCTGATCTTCCACAGCATCGACGATCCGCTGGTGCCGATGGCCAATGGCATTCGCCTGTATCAGGCAGCGCCGCCGCCGCGCGTGTTGCAGCTGACCCGTGGTGGTCATGTGCAGACCTTCGGCGACCCGGTGTGGCGTCAGGTCATGCTGCGCTATCTCGACGACCCCGAACACTTCGACGGCCTGCGCCGCCTCGGCGAAATCCCCAATTATCCGAAAGCCCCGAATTCTGAAGATGAGAGTCCGCAATGAGTGAAGAACGTAACGCCATCCCACTGATCATCACCGGTATCTGCAGCATCCTCGGCACCGTCGGGGCGCTGTGGTACTACGGCTACCTGCACTTTGCCAAGCCGGAGGATGCGTTGCTGCTCAGCGAATTCACCATGCTCAAGACCGTGCCGGGCGAGGACTACAAAGTCTCGCTGACACCTGCGCCGCAAGTGGCGCAGTGCATTGATGGCGTGCTGGTGTTGTTTGATACCGAGCAGAAAGGCCTGACCGGTGTGTTGATCAACGCGCAGAAAAAAGCTGTGCGGTGTATGGGCGAAGAGACTCCGCAGAAACTCGAGAAGTGATTCTGCAGGTTCAGCCCTCACCCTAACCCTCTCCCAGAGGGAGAGGGGACTGACCGAGGTGTTTGTTTAAGCTAAGTCGACCTGGTCCATTGCGCCGGACACAAGTTTTGAAAGCGACACAAATCGGCTCCCTCTCCCTTGGGAGAGGGCTGGGGTGAGGGGCTACGATGTCTGATCCCACAAAAAAAGCCCCGCCTGATCAAGTCAGGCGGGGCTTTTGCGTTACCGGGTGAAGCTTAGTTCGAGCTCACCGAAGAACGCGGTGCTACTGGCTGGTTGTCGTTGGAGATGGTCACTTCAACACGACGGTTCATCGCACGGCCCGAGACGCTGCCGTTATCCGCTACCGGGTACTCCTTGCCATAACCCTGAGCGACGATGCGCGAAGGATCGACGCCCATCTTGATCAGGGCCATCTGCACGGAAGTCGCGCGGCGCTCGGACAGCGACTGGTTGTAGCTCGCGGTGCCGGTGCTGTCGGTGTAACCCTCGACGATCACTTTGCGATCCGGGTTTTCCTGGAGGAATTGCGCCAGTTTGTTGATGTTCACCAGGCCGCTGGATTTCAGATCAGCCTTGTTGGTGGCGAACAGCACGTCACCGAAAGTCACCAGCGTACCGCGATCAGTCTGCTTGGCGTTGAGGCTGTCCTGCAGCTGTTTGATCTGCTGGTCACGGGCATCCAGACGGGCCTGGGCACGTTGGGCTGCGGCGTTTTTCAGGTTGTTTTCAGCGGTGCGCAGAGCGATTGTCTGCTTGGCCACTTCGACGCGCTGGTTGGTCAGGTAAGCCAGTTGGTCGACCTTGGCGGCGTCTTCCTTGTCCAGATAAGCCTTGTCGGCCTTGTCCAGGTAATCGCTG
>NZ_JH635998.1:914872-920526 GCF_000257605.1 Pseudomonas sp. R62 | reverse complement strand
ACCTTGGCGGCGTCTTCCTTGTCCAGATAAGCCTTGTCGGCCTTGTCCAGGTAATCGCTGGCGTCTTTGGTTTCCAGTGCCGCGACTTTGCTCGCCTGTGGGTTGGCCTGCAGGCCGGCGTAGTTGGTGCGCGCCTGTTCCAGGTTCGGGTTAGGCGGGGTGGAGCAGGCAGCCAGTGCAACGCTTGCGGCCAGAAGAGCGGGAATCATCAGTTGCTTACGCATAATTTGTCGTCCTTTCTATCGGTAAGAGTTTCAGCTTTGCGGTCGGGATGCGCGCTTACTGCACAGTGCGCTGGCTTTCCTGACGCAGTTCCTGAACACCTTTCTGGGAATCCTTCAAAGCCTGTTCGGCCTTGGCGGCCTGAGCCTTGCGTTCAGCGACGCGAGCGTCCCATTCAGCCTGTTCGGACAGGCGACGGGCCTCGTCATACTTCTTGTCGTGCATGGCGATTTCAGCTTGTTTCAGTTTGTCCTGAGCCTGCTTCATTTCCACCGCAGCGAACTCGGTACCGCCAGCGCTAACGGCGCTGTTGACGGCCGATTGAGTGACGGCGTACTGCTCGGTCGGAGGATTACCGGCGCAACCGGCCAGTACGAAGCTGGTGCCGATGGCCAGAGCGGCCAGTTTCAGACCGCGCAGGTGGGAAAACGAGGTTTGGGTTTTCATGGTCTTCAACTCCATTAGGCATCTCCTGAAAATACAACTGAATCCATCCTGGCAGAGGAGGCGAAAGCATCGCTTGTAGACGCGAATTGAAACGCTCGTTCCAGGCGTGGTTACCTGTTCCGACCGGCGGCATTTTTGAAAAGTTCAGAAAAGATGGCCTATCGCCAAAAATTAAATTGACCGTTTGGACAAGGCTCTGGGACGGGAACTTTGGGGCTTTGGAGCTGTACGCGCGGGTGAGTTTTAAGGTGATATCAGGGGGTGATCAGTACCCTGTGGGAGCTGGCTTGCCAGCGATGAGGCCATCATGCTCAGCACATTTTTGACTGAACTGCCGCCATCGCGGGCAAGCCCGCTCCCACATTTTTCTCGGTGTCAGGAATCAGTGCTTCTGCTTGTTCTCAGCCGAGGACAAATCATGCAGATGCCGCCGCGACAACGCCAGAAAACGCGGCGTCGGGCCGACATCCTCATACAACGGATCACCTTCCTCATCAGTCGCCACCACCGTCGAACCCTTCACATACGGCAGGCTCGCTTCGAACTCCTCAAGCGCGGCGCCGATCAGTTCGCCGAGCAGTTCCTCGGGATGACGTTTGGGATACATCTCGGCAATTGCCGCCAGGCGCGCGGCGGCCTCGACGTCCAGATGAATCGTGTAGCCGGTGTCGGTCAGGCGACCTTTGGCGTTTTCTTCCCAATGCTGGGCGAGTTCACGAATTTTCATGATGACCTCATTTAGCGCCTGCTGATGGCAGGCCTGGGTGAGTGTCCGGCAGCGCCGGCGGCGGGCCGTCGTACGGCTTACTGTTGAGACTAGCTTTCGCCGGCAAGGTTTAAAGTCAATTCGTCGCCTGCTTGTAAGAAGCGGCGCAGAGCGGCACTCTCTGGCAAAGCATTCGTTTCTGCGCTGTCCCCGATTACCGCTGGAGAACTGCTGATGACCGATATTGATGCACGCTTGCGCGAAGATGTTCACCTGCTCGGAGAGCTGTTGGGCAACACCATTCGAGACCAGTACGGCGAGGCGTTCCTCGACAAGATCGAGCAGATTCGCAAAGGCGCCAAGGCCGACCGGCGCGGCTCGATGGACGCTGAACTGAGCGCCAGCCTCAATCAATTGAGCGAAGACGAATTGCTCCCGGTCGCGCGGGCGTTCAATCAGTTTCTCAACCTGGCCAACATTGCCGAGCAGTATCAGCTGATCCATCGCCGCGAGGAGTCGCAACCGGCGCCGTTCGAGTCGCGGGTGTTGCCGGAACTGCTCGCGCGCCTGCGCAGCGAAGGGCACAGCGCCGAATCTCTGGCCCGGCAACTGGCGCGGCTGGAAATCGAACTGGTGCTGACCGCGCACCCGACCGAAGTGGCGCGACGCACGTTGATCCAGAAGTACGACGCGATCGCCGCGCAACTGGCCGCGCAGGACCATCGCGACCTGACCAGCGCCGAGCGCGAGCAGATCCAGAGCAAACTGCAACGGCTGATCGCCGAAGCCTGGCACACCGAAGAAATCCGCCGCACCCGCCCGACGCCGGTCGATGAAGCCAAATGGGGCTTTGCGGTGATCGAGCATTCGTTGTGGCAGGCGATCCCCAACCATATGCGCAAGGCCGATCAGGCGCTGTTCGCCGCCACGGGTCTGCGCTTGCCGCTGGAAGCCGCGCCGATCCGCTTCGCCTCATGGATGGGTGGCGACCGTGACGGCAACCCCAATGTCACCGCCGCCGTCACTCGCGAAGTCTTGCTGCTGGCGCGCTGGATGGCCGCTGACTTGTATCTGCGCGATGTCGATCACCTTGCTGCCGAACTGTCGATGCAGCAGGCCAGCGACGCGCTGACGGCCAAGGCCGGCGACAGTGCCGAACCGTATCGCGCGGTGCTCAAGCAACTGCGCGAACGCCTGCGCGCCACACGCAACTGGGCGCATGCCGCGTTGACCGCGCCGACCCCGGCCACCGCCGATGTGCTGCACGATAATCGCGACCTGCTCGAGCCTTTGCAGTTGTGTTTCAACTCGCTGCACGAGTGCGGCATGGGCGTCATCGCCGACGGGCCGTTGCTCGACTGCCTGCGTCGGGCGGTGACGTTCGGCCTGTTCCTGGTGCGCCTCGATGTGCGTCAGGATTCGACGCGGCACAGCTCGGCAATGACCGAAATCACCGATTACCTCGGCCTCGGCCGCTACGAAGATTGGGATGAAGAACAGCGCATCAACTTCCTCACCGAGGAGCTGAGCAACCGTCGACCGTTGCTGCCCGCGCATTTCAAACCATCGGCGGATACCGCCGAAGTGCTCAACACCTGCAAGGAAATCGCCGCCGCGCCCGCTGCGTCGCTGGGCTCCTACGTGATCTCCATGGCCGGCGCCGCTTCCGACGTGCTCGCGGTGCAACTGCTGCTCAAGGAATCCGGCGTTCTGCGGCCCATGCGCGTGGTGCCGCTGTTCGAAACCCTCGCCGACCTCGACAACGCCGGGCCGGTGATGGAACGTCTGCTGCTGTTGCCGGGCTATCGCGCGCGTTTGCATGGCCCGCAGGAAGTGATGATCGGCTATTCCGACTCGGCCAAGGACGCCGGCACCACCGCTGCGGCGTGGGCGCAATATCGCGCGCAGGAACGACTGGTGGAAATCTGCCGTGAGCAGCAAGTCGAACTACTGCTGTTCCACGGTCGCGGCGGCACCGTTGGCCGTGGCGGCGGTCCGGCGCACGCGGCGATTCTGTCGCAACCACCGGGTTCGGTGGCCGGGCGTTTCCGCACCACCGAACAGGGCGAAATGATTCGTTTCAAATTCGGCCTGCCGGACATCGCCGAGCAAAACCTCAATCTGTATCTGGCCGCCGTGCTCGAGGCGACCTTGTTGCCACCGCCGCCGCCGACTCCGGAATGGCGCCATCTGATGGACGAATTGGCGGCGGACGGTGTCAGCGCTTACCGCCAGGTGGTGCGGGAAAATCCGCAATTCGTTGAGTACTTCCGTCAATCGACCCCGGAGCAGGAGCTCGGACGGTTGCCGCTCGGCAGTCGCCCGGCCAAACGCCGTGCCGGCGGTATCGAAAGCCTGCGGGCAATTCCGTGGATTTTCGGCTGGACCCAAACCCGATTGATGCTGCCGGCCTGGCTGGGCTGGGAGACGGCGCTGAGCAAGGCGCTGGAGCGCGGCGAGGGCGAGTTGCTCGGGCAGATGCGCGAACAGTGGCCGTTCTTCCGCACTCGTATCGACATGCTGGAAATGGTCCTGGCCAAGGCCGATGCGGATATTGCGCAGTCCTACGACGAACGTTTGGTCGAGGCTGATCTGCTGCCATTGGGCGCGCAGTTACGCGACCTATTGTCGCAGGCATGCACCGTCGTGCTCGGTCTGACCGGGCAGTCGCAGCTGCTGGCGCACAGCCCGGACACCCTCGAATTCATCCGCTTGCGTAATACGTATCTCGACCCGCTGCATCTATTGCAGGCGGAACTGTTGGCGCGTTCGCGGCAGCAGGATGTCGAGCAGGGCAGCCCGGTGGAACAGGCGCTGCTGGTGTCTGTAGCGGGGATTGCCGCCGGATTGCGCAATACCGGCTAAGGTTGCTGATCACCTCAGGCGGCATTCGCGACAAGGGTCGGATGCCGCTTCTCCTGCCGTAGGAAAGTGCCGCGAAGCGACAGTTATTGATGGGGTTGCGACTTGGGTTACCGCGTCGCAAGGTCACGGCGGGCGTCGGTTTCTCCGACTTTTGGCGTCTTGTGTGGGCGCAGCCTGCTGTGTATCTTGATCAGCCTTTGGCCGTTTGTGCGGCCACGACCCGTATTTTCAGGATCCGCCGGTTACGAGCGAATCCTTTGTTTTGTAAAGCTTTTATATAAAAAATTGAGGAGCACATCGATGCGCGTCATTCTGCTGGGAGCTCCCGGGGCCGGTAAAGGTACTCAGGCAAAGTTCATCACCGAGAAATTCGGCATTCCGCAAATCTCCACCGGCGACATGCTGCGTGCTGCGGTCAAGGCTGGCACTCCACTGGGCGTGCAAGCCAAGAGCATCATGGATGCCGGCGGCCTGGTGTCGGATGACCTGATCATCGCGCTGGTCAAGGACCGCATCGCTCAACCTGATTGTGCCAACGGTTTCCTGTTCGATGGCTTCCCGCGCACCATTCCGCAGGCTGAAGCACTGGTCACTGCCGGTGTCGAGTTGGATGCCGTGGTCGAGATCGCTGTTGAAGACGAAGAAATCGTCCAGCGCATCGCCGGTCGCCGTGTTCACGAAGCCAGCGGCCGCGTTTACCACATCGTCTACAACCCGCCGAAACTGGCTGGCAAGGACGACATCACCGGCGAAGAGCTGGTGCAGCGCAAGGACGACACCGAAGAAACCGTGCGTCATCGCCTGTCGGTCTACCATTCGCAGACCAAGCCTTTGGTGGAGTTCTATCAGAGCCTGTCCGCCAAAAACGCCGGCAAGCCGAAGTACAGCCACATTCCGGGCGTTGGTTCGGTTGATGCGATCACCGCCAAGGTGCTGGCTGCGCTGAGCTGAAAAGTCTGATCGGCTGCATCATCCACGGCCCGCTTGCGGGCCGTAGTTGTTTATACTGACGCACTTTTTTCCCCACCCCTGTTTTGGAAACATCGATGAGCACCTTGCTGGCCCTGGACACCGCGACTGAAGCTTGCTCCGTTGCCTTGCTGCATGACGGCAAGGTCACGAGCCATTACGAGGTGATCCCGCGTCTGCATGCGCAGAAGCTGCTGCCGATGATTCAGCAATTGCTCGCCGATGCGGGCACCACGTTGCAAGCTGTCGACGCGATTGCCTTCGGCCGTGGCCCGGGCGCGTTCACCGGTGTGCGCATTGCCATCGGTGTGGTGCAGGGTTTGGCCTTTGCTCTGGATCGTCCGGTATTGCCGGTATCCAACCTTGCCGTGCTGGCGCAGCGTGCCTTTCGCGAGCACAGCGCAAGCCAGGTGGCGGCCGCCATTGATGCGCGGATGGATGAAGT
>NZ_JH635998.1:913110-914817 GCF_000257605.1 Pseudomonas sp. R62 | reverse complement strand
ACCGGCCGATGCCACAGGTGACTGGTTCGGTGCCGGTACCGGTTGGGGTTATGGTGAGCGCATCGCGGTCAATCTGAGCGGCTCTGACGCCGGCATGCTGCCCCACGCCGAAGACCTGTTGACCCTGGCGCGTTTCGCCTGGGAGCGCGGTGAGGCGATCCCGGCAGATGACGCCCAGCCGGTCTACCTGCGCGATAAAGTAGCCACCCCGAAAGCCCGATGATTCGACACTTTCTCCTGTAGGAGCGAGCCTGCTCGCGAAGGCTTCTGGTCAGTCAATGCATGTGTTGAATGTGCTGGACCCTTCGCGAGCAGGCTCGCTCCCACAGGTTCGCTGGTCACATACAAATATCGCCAATCGTCAGTTTCTGCCCCCTCGCTTAAAACCTTTTGCGCTTTATGTGTTCTAGTTATCACTCGGCAGTTTGCTAAGTCGGTCAAGTGCCGCTAAATTGCCATCATCGATACCGAGCATGACATTATGCGTATAGACGGCGTTTCCACTCAGTCCTACCCCATCAAGCGCAAGCCGCGTAAAGGCAATGCGGCGCTGGATGAGTCCGTCGAGATTATCGATGGCGAGCTGGAATTTCCGAGCGAGGAGCAACTGGCTGCTCGCGCCGCGCAAGCCACCGCGCAACGCCTGAGCAACCTGCCTGCCCGTCAACAAGACATGATCTACCACCGCGCGATGAAGAAGAGCGTAGCCATGGCTCTGGCCAGCTACCTGAGCACCGCCGGTTTTGTCGATTGGGACGCAGACGTGCTGGGCCTCGATCTGTATATCTGATGGACCTGCCTTACTACCTCGGTTGCCCGTCCTGGAGCGAAGATGCCTGGCGCGAGTATCTGTATCCGGTAGACGCAAAAACCTCCGACTTTCTCGCTCTCTACTGCCAGGTGTTCAACGCCGTCGAAGGCAACACCACCTTCTACGCCAGTCCATCGCCGGCTACCGTCCAGCGCTGGGCCGAGATCATGCCGGCACACTTTCGCTTCACTGCCAAATTCCCCGGCGACATCAGCCACAGCGGCGACTTGCGCGAGCAACTGACCGCTGCCGAAACTTTCCTGCAATTACTCAAGCCGTTAGGCGAACGTGTTTCGCCGCTGTGGCTGCAACTGTCGAAAAGCTTCACGCCGCGGCGTCTGCCGGAGCTCGCGGCGTTTATCGATGCGCTGGATTGCCCGCTTGCGGTCGAGGTGCGCAATGAACAGTTCTTCGCCAAGGGCGAGAGCGAGCGTCTGCTCAATCGTCTGTTGCTGGATCGCGGTGTCGAGCGCATCTGTCTCGACCCGCGCGCGCTGTTCAGTTGCTTGTCGACCGAGTCCTCGGTGATCCACGCGCAGTCGAAAAAGCCGCGTGTACCGACCCGTCCGGCGGCGTTCACGCAGTTTCCGCAGGTGCGTTTCATCGGCCATCCCGAGCTTGAGGCCAACGATGCGTTTCTTGTGCCGTGGTTGGCGAAAGTCGCTGAATGGATCGAAGAGGGCCGCACGCCCTACGTCTTTCTGCATACCGCCGACAACCTGTTGGCAGCGAAACTGGCGCAACGTTTTCACGCACAACTGATGCAACGTTTGCCTGGCTTGCCCGCGCTGCCTGAGCTATACAGAGAACCCGCCGCCGAGCAGCTTGGCTTGCTCTGAAGCGGGTTTTTTCTGCCCGGGAGCCCGTCGATGAACGTCCAAGTCAGTCAACAGCAA
>NZ_JH635998.1:900716-909709 GCF_000257605.1 Pseudomonas sp. R62 | reverse complement strand
GGTCGATGCTCAGCGCGCCGGTTGCATGGATTTTCGCCAGCAGACCTTCCATGCCGTTGACCACGCGCTCGGGGCCGGCCTCGAAGAAAATCAGAGACAGCTTCGGGTCCTGACTGCCCAGCGCCATGATCAGGCGGTGCAGGTTCACTGATTCATCGCTATTGATCAGTTGGTGGAAGCCCCGGGCAATGTTCAGCAATACATTTTCCACCGCGATGCCGTCCGGCAATTCGAAGAACAGCGGTGGCAATTGTTCCTCGCATTTGGCGACGACGGCGGCGGAGAACAGCGTCTCCTTGTCGTTGAAATGACTGTAGACCGTCAGCTTCGACACGCCGGCCTCGCTAGCCACCGCGTCCATGCTGGTGTTGGCGTAGCCATGGCAGAGAAACAGGGTTTTCGCCGCATCCAGGATCGCCTGGCGTTTGGCCAGATCCTTGGGGCGGCCCGGGCCGTTTGGAGCTGAAAGATTGTTCGACATTCTTCGCTTTTAATACTGGACTGGTGAGTTTGCTATTAATACCATACCCGCCAGTATAAATATTCCAAGCCTCATTCGCGAAAGGTCCGTCACCATGTTCCGCCATGCGTTGTCCTTTGCCGTGCCAGTCAGTCTGGCGTTCCTGTTATCGGCGTGCGGTCAGGAAGAGGTGACCAAAGTCACCGTACGCCCGGCCATGGTGGTACAGCCCGAGCCTTCGGCGCAGGCGATGGAGAGTTATCCGGGCGAGGTGCGAGCCCGCTATGAGCCTGATCTGGCGTTCCGCATTGGCGGCAAAGTCAGCCGACGACTGGTCGACGAAGGCCAGCGCGTCAAAGCCGATCAGCCCTTGGCCGAACTCGATCCGCAGGATGTGCGCCTGCAACTGGAAGCCACCCGCGCGCAGGTTGCCGCCGCCGAGGCCAATCTGAACCTGGTGCGCGCGGAACGTGATCGCTATAAAACCCTGATGGATCGGCAGATGGTCAGCCGCTCGGCCTACGACAACGCGGAAAATCTATATCGCTCCGGCGAAGCCCGCCTTAAACAAATCAAAGCTGAATTCAACGTTTCGACCAACCAGGCCAGTTACGCGGTGCTGCGTGCGCCACAGGACGGTGTGGTGGCCAAGCGTTCGGTGGAAGTCGGTCAGGTGGTCGCTGCCGGGCAAACCGTGTTCACCCTCGCCACCGATGGTGAGCGCGAAGTATTGATCAGCCTGCCGGAGCAAAGCTTCGGCCGCTTCAAGGTCGGTCAGCCGGTTACCGTGGAATTGTGGGCACAGCAGAATCAACGCTTCGCCGGGCAGATCCGCGAGTTGTCGCCGTCCGCCGACCCGCGCTCACGCACTTTTGCTGCGCGTATCTCGTTCACCAGCGGCAAAGTCCCGGCCGAACTGGGGCAGAGCGCACGGGTGTTTGTGCAAGCGGCCGACAGTGTCTCGTTGTCGATACCGCTTTCCGCGCTGACCGCTGAAAACGGCGCCACTTACGTCTGGGTGATCAACGGCAACAACACGTTGAAGAAAACCCCGGTGCGGGTCGGTCCGTTCGGCGAGAAAAGCGTGGCGGTGCTCGAGGGCCTGAATGCCAGCGACTGGGTGGTGGCTGCCGGCGTTCACGTATTGCTCGACGGCCAGCAGGTGCGACCAGTGGATCGCTCCAATCGTGTGGTCAATCTGGCGAACAAGGAGTAAGCCCCGATGCGCTTCAACCTCTCCGAATGGGCGTTGCGTAATCGCCAGATCGTACTGTTCCTGATGCTTTTGCTCGCCGTTGTCGGCGCGTTGTCCTACACCAAACTCGGCCAGAGTGAAGACCCGCCGTTCACCTTCAAGGCGATGGTCATTCAGACCCGCTGGCCCGGTGCGACCGCGCAGGAGGTCTCGCGCCAGGTCACTGAACGTATCGAAAAGAAGCTGATGGAAACCGGCGAGTACGAACGCATCATGTCGTTCTCACGCCCCGGTGAATCCCAGGTCACCTTTATCGCCCGCGACTCGATGCACTCCAAGCAGATCCCTGACCTCTGGTACCAGTTGCGCAAGAAGGTCGGCGACATTCGCCAGACTTTGCCGCCGGGAATTCAGGGGCCGTTCTTCAACGATGAGTTCGGCACTACCTTCGGCAATATCTATGCGTTGACCGGCGACGGTTTCGATTACGCCGTGCTCAAGGATTACGCCGACCGCATCCAGATCCAGCTGCAGCGGGTCAAGGACGTCGGCAAGGTCGAGCTGCTCGGCCTGCAGGACGAGAAAATCTGGGTCGAGCTGTCCAACGTCAAGCTCGCCACCCTCGGCTTGCCGCTGGCGGCAGTGCAGCAGGCGCTGGAGGAACAGAACGCGGTGTCCACGGCGGGGTTCTTCGAAACCGGCAGCGAGCGCTTGCAGCTACGTGTCTCGGGGAATTTTCAGACAGTCGATGAGATAAAGAACTTTCCGATCCGCGTCGCCGATCGTACGTTCCGCATCTCCGATATCGCCGATGTGCGTCGCGGTTTCAGCGACCCACCGGCGCCGCGCATGCGTTTCATGGGCGACGACGCGATCGGTCTGGCCGTGGCGATGAAGGACGGCGGCGACATTCTCGTCCTGGGCAAGGCGCTGGAAGGCGAGTTTTCGCGCATTCAGAAAAACCTCCCGGCCGGCATGCAGCTGCGCAAGGTGTCCGATCAGCCGGCAGCGGTAAAAACCGGCGTCGGCGAGTTCGTTCAGGTGTTGGTCGAAGCGCTGGCGATCGTCTTGCTGGTGAGCTTCTTCTCTCTCGGTGTACGCACCGGCATGGTCGTCGCGCTGACCATTCCGCTGGTGCTGGCGATGACCTTCGCCTGCATGTATTACCTCGGCATTGGCCTGCACAAGATTTCCCTCGGTGCGCTGGTGCTGGCGCTGGGCTTGTTGGTGGACGACGCGATCATTGCTGTGGAAATGATGGCGATCAAAATGGAACAGGGCTTCGACCGGATTCGCGCGGCGAGTTATGCCTGGACCAGCACCGCATTCCCGATGCTCACCGGCACGCTGATCACCGCCGCCGGCTTCCTGCCGATTGCCACTGCCCAGTCCGGCACCGGCGAATACACCCGTTCGATTTTCCAGGTAGTGACCATTGCCTTGCTCGCCTCATGGGTCGCGGCGGTGATGTTCGTGCCGTATCTGGGGGAAAAACTCCTGCCGGATCTGGCGAAAATTCACGCGGCAAAACACGGCACTGGCGATGGTCAACCGGATCCGTATGCCACGCCGTTCTATCAGCGCGTCCGGCGTCTGGTGGAGTGGTGCGTGGCCCATCGCAAGACGGTGATCGTGCTCACCGTGGGCCTGTTTATCGCCTCGGTGATGTTGTTCCGTTTCGTCCCGCAGCAGTTCTTCCCGGCTTCGAACCGGCTGGAGTTGATGGTCGATCTGAAACTGGCCGAAGGTGTTTCGCTGGCCAATACCACCAGTGAAGTCAAACGCCTCGAAGCGCTGCTCAAGGAGCACGCCGGCATCGACAATTATGTGGCCTATGTCGGCACCGGTTCGCCACGCTTTTATCTGCCGCTGGATCAGCAACTGCCGGCGGCGAGTTTTGCTCAGTTCGTGGTGTTGGCAAAAACCATCGAAGAGCGTGAAGCGCTGCGCAGCTGGTTGATCGAAACCCTCAACGAACAGTTCCCGGCCCTGCGTTCGCGGGTCACCCGTTTGGAAAACGGGCCGCCGGTTGGCTATCCGGTGCAGTTCCGCGTTACCGGTGAACACATCGAAGAAGTCCGTGCATTGGCGCGCAAGGTGGCAGCAAAGGTTCGCGAGAATCCGCATGTGGTCAACGTGCATCTGGACTGGGAAGAACCGAGCAAAGTTGTTTATCTGAACATTGATCAGGATCGCGCCCGTGCGCTTGGTGTGAGCACGGCGAATCTGGCGAAATTCCTGCAGAGTTCGCTGGTCGGCTCGACGGTCAGCCAGTACCGCGAAGACAACGAATTGATCGAGATTCTGCTGCGCGGCACCGTGCACGAGCGCACTGAATTGTCGTTGTTGCCGAGCCTGGCGGTGCCGACCGATAACGGTCGCAGTGTGGCGTTGTCGCAGATTGCCACGCTGGAATACGGCTTCGAGGAAGGCATCATCTGGCACCGCAACCGCCTGCCGAACGTGACCGTACGCGCGGACATTTATGGCAAGGAGCAACCGGCGACGCTGGTCAAGCAGATCATGCCGACGCTGGACCCGATTCGCGCCGAATTGCCTGATGGTTATCTTCTGGATGTCGGCGGCACGGTGGAGGACTCCGAGCGCGGGCAGAAGTCGGTGAATGCCGGGGTGCCGATGTTCATTGTCGTGGTGCTGACCTTGCTGATGGTGCAGTTGCGCAGTTTCTCGCGTACGGCGATGGTGTTTCTGACTGCGCCGTTGGGCTTGATCGGGGTGACGTTGTTTCTGATGGTGTTCCGCCAGCCGTTCGGGTTTGTGGCGATGCTCGGGACGATCGCGTTGTCCGGGATGATCATGCGCAATTCGGTGATTCTGGTCGATCAGATCGAGCAGGATATTGCATCGGGGCTTAAGCCTTGGCAGGCGATTATCGAGGCTACGGTGCGGCGCTTCAGGCCGATTGTATTGACGGCGCTGGCGGCGGTGCTGGCGATGATTCCGCTGTCGCGCAGTGTGTTTTTCGGGCCGATGGCGGTGGCGATCATGGGCGGGTTGATTGTGGCTACGGCGCTGACGCTGTTGTTTTTGCCGGCGTTGTATGCGGCCTGGTTCAGGGTTCGTCGGGAGGGTTGAGTTTCTTTGTCGTGGCGGCCTTCGGGCCGACCATGACTTGGGGTTTTGGGTGAATATCCTTGCTGTGGGTGTTGCTGATTACGGTTCCGCCCTTACGGCGGGTCACCTTTTTCAAACGCCGGAGTGCCGGCCCAGCAAAAAGGTAACCCAAAACGCTTGCTCCTACGTTCGGCCCTCGCAGGCTCGGGTTCCTTCGCTGCGGGATCGATCCGGGCGCAGCGGCTCCGGTTTGCTTCGCTGCACCTCCTTCCGCTGTGTCTGGCTGCGCCAGACGGTCGCTGCGCTCCCACGCCCGGATCAGTCCCTCCACTCAGCCTTCCGACGTCGCCGGTGGATCAAGATCAAGAGCAGGCGAGCTGACACTCGGCCATTGAGTGGTGAAAAGCGTGGGTGTTCGGCTTTTGATTTGTGTTGTTGCTGCCCCTCACCCCAGCCCTCTCCCGAGGGAGAGGGAGCCGATTTTGGGCGTTCCAAAATCTGCATTCGACTCGGTATCGCAAGTCGGCGTATTTCGCCTAAACACCTCGGTCAGTCCCCTCTCCCTCCGGGAGAGGGCTAGGGTGAGGGGCTTTTGATCTGTTTCTTTTGCGGATACTGACTCGGTATCTCAAGCCGACGTTGCTCTGGTAATCAGCTCGACTTCCCGCTATGACTGCGCATCGGCAGAGGATTTCCCTTGCTGAACTGCGGTGAATCGTGTCCTCGGTCCGGTCGATCCACAAAGCGGATGCGCAAAAAAACCCGCTGAACCGAGGAAGTTGAGCGGGCTTTTTTTGTGGTTCGGAAATTACAACGTACCAAACACCTTCTTCGCCAGACTCGTCGCCGCAGCGGCCGGGTTCTGACGAATTGTTTCTTCCTGCTTGCCGATCATCTCGAACAAACCATTGAGTGCCTGTTCGGTGACGTAGCTTTCAACGTTGGCGCTCTTGGCGTCGACGACACCGAAAGCCGCAGCTTGACCTGCAAAGGCGTTGTACTTCTGCGCGACGCCGACCTTGTCGGTGGCTTGTTTGACGATGGGCAGGAATTTCGCGCGGATCTGTTCGCGGCTGGATTTGTTCAGGTATTGGGTCGCCGAATCGTTGCCGCCGCTGAGGATGCCTTTGGCGTCGGCCACGCTCATTTTCTTCACTGCATCGACGAGGATTGGCTGGGCCTGGGTCACGGCGGATTCGGCGGCTTTGTTCATCGCGGTTTCCAGTTCTTCGACCTGGGCGCCCATGCCGAAGGCTTTCATCTTGCTCGCGGCTTTGCCGAGTTTGCCTGGCAGTTCGATTTTCACTTCGGGGTTATTGCTGAAGCCACCCGGGGTGCCGAGTTGTTTCACGGCGATCTGTGCGCCTTGGGTCAGGGCGTCCTTGAGGCCGCCGGTGGCGTCTTGTTGCGACAGGTCGTTGAGCGACAAGGCCAAGGCGTTGGCGGAGATCAGCAGACCGGCGCAGGCGGCGGCGAAGCGAAGGGTAGGGCGGCGCATGGCGGCTTCCTTGTGGCGAAAAATGGATTAACGAACGGCGTCGACGCGGATTTTCAGCGGCTGCGGGTCGTTGCCGTCGAGTTGCACGGCGTGGTTTTCGGTGGTGATGAACATCAGCTCGCCGTTGACTTCAATGCGCGCGCTGATCGAATAACGGTGGCCGGATTTGACCTGCGCCGGATCGTAGCTCAAATGAAACGGCAGCGGCACCTGGCCTTTGACCGGGCCGTTCTGTTCGGCGAGGACGATGGCGGGTGCATCGGCCAGCGACACGTCTTGCAGGCTGACGCTCAGGGTCGCGCTCGGGGGCAGGGCGATGCGTTGCAGGTAGAAGACTTCGCCGTCGAGGCTGGCCTTGCCGGCGGGTGTGGTTGATTGGCAGGCGCTGAGCAGCGTGGCGGCAGCGAAGGTCAGCAGTTTTTTCATGGGTGGAACTCCTTTCAATGTGGGAGCGAGCCTGCTCGCGAAAGCGCTGGGTCAGTCAAACTAAATGTCGACTGACATTCCGTCTTCGCGAGCAGGCTCGCTCCCACAGGTCTGAGGCTTCAAGCCTCAGGCTGTGGCGTGATCTGATCCGCCGCATCTTCACTGCGATGCAGCGCGACCTGGCGGATCGACAGGCGAATCTCCGCCGGCAGCACGCGCTTGGCCGCGCCTTCGGCCAGCTCGCCAAGCAGTTCGTGATAGCTGAGCTTGCCGGCTTCGTCGCGGCGCAGGACGTCGAGGTCGAGCAGGGTCTGGATGAAGTGTCGGAACAGGCTCTTGTCAAAGAACTCTGGAGCGTTCAAACCGTGGAGGATCGACAGGCGCTGGGCCATGACCGTGCACAGGTCTTCCAGCTCTTCGGCGCTGATGCTGTTCTGGCCGCTGTTGAGCAGCAGGGACACGGTCATGTAGAAGCGCTGCAGGGTCTGCGCGATGCTTTTCGACAGCAGTGTCAGCAGCACGAAATGCCGCGAACTCGGCGCCGGGCGCAGGTAAACGTCCTTCTCGAAACGCAGCAGGCCCTGCTCGACGAACGCTTCCAGCCACTGATCGATCACCGCGTCGAGTTCGTCCAGGTTCCAGCGGATGAACAGCTCCGATTGCAGGTACGGATACAGCGCGCGGGTGTAGCGCAGGATCTGCTCGCGGCTCATGCGCGAGGTGCTCTGGAAGAAACTCGCCAGCAACGACGGCAGAGCGAAAATGTGCAGGACGTTGTTGCGGTAGTAAGTCATCAGGACCGCGTTCTGCTCGTCCAGATACAGAATCTTGCCCAGCGCATCGTTCTGCTCGGCGAGCAGATCCATGTCTTTCACATGCTCGATCAGCGCCCGGCCATCGCCTTCCGGCAAGGTGGTGTGTGGCGAATACGGGACCTTGCGCAGCAGCGCCAGATACAGGTCCAGCACCCGCGCCATGGCGCGATCATCCAGGGCCAGACGCGTGGTCGACAGCAGAGCCAACGCCACCAGATTCACCGGATTGATCGCCGCCGCTTCGTTCAGATGCCGGGCGACTTTCTCGCCGAGGCGGTTGGTGGTTTCGTTGAGCCACGCCGGTTTGAATTGCGGGCCGAGCTCCTGCTGGCGCCAGTCCGGTTGCTCGGCGTCGAGAAATTCCGCCAGTTTGATCGGCTCGCCGAAGTTCACCGCGACCTGGCCAAAGCGCTGCTTGAGCGCGCCGATCACTTTGAAAATATCGAAGATCGATTCTTTTTTCTTGCTCGCCCCACGCAGTTCGCCGAGGTAGGTGCGGCCTTCGAGCACGCGCTCGTATCCGATGTACACCGGCACGAAGACGATCGGCATCCGCGACGAACGCAGGAAACTGCGCAGGGTGATCGCGAGCATGCCGGTTTTCGGTTGCAGCATGCGCCCGGTGCGCGAGCGCCCGCCCTCGACGAAATACTCCACCGGAAAACCTTTGGTGAACAGGGTGTGCAGGTATTCGTTGAACACCGAGGTGTACAACGGATTGCCCTTGAAGGTGCGGCGCATGAAGAACGCACCGCCGCGACGCAGCAGGCTGCCGATCACTGGCATGTTGAGGTTGATCCCGGCAGCAATGTGCGGCGGGGTCAGGCCGTTGCGGAACAGCAGATAGGAAAGCAGCAGGTAATCGATGTGGCTGCGATGGCACGGCACGTAGATCACTTCGTGACCCTGCGCAACGTTCTGCACGCCCTCGATGTGGTTGACCTTGATGCCGTCGTAGATCTTGTTCCAGAACCAGCTCAGCACCACTTCGAGAAAACGGATCGCTGTGTAGGTGTAGTCCGAGGCGATCTCGTTGCCGTAGCGCAGGGCCTGGGCCTTGGCTTTCTCCGGGGAGATTTTTTCGCGCTCGGCTTCGTCGAGGATCGCCTGTTTGACCAGCGGCTGATTGAGCAGGCCTTTGACCAGATTGCGCCGGTGAGAAATGTCCGGGCCGATCACCGCAGCTTTGAGATTGCGGAAGTGCACGCGCAGGATGCGCTGGGCCATGCGCACGGTGCGCTCGTGGCCCTTGTTGTGATCGATCAGTTCGCGCAGATGGATCGGCGCGGAAAACTGCACGCGGGTTTTACGCCCGAGGACGATGATGCTCAGCAGCCGGCGCAGGCGTCCGGTGACTGCCCAGCTGTCGGCGAACAACAGTTTCCACGGACTGTTTTCGCTGTCCGGGGACTGGCCCCAGAACACGCTGACCGGAATGATCTGCGCGTCTTCGGCAGCATTCTGAGTCAGCGCGCTGACCAGACGGGTGAGAGTCGGCGGCGCGCCGCGTTGTCCTGGCGACCG
>NZ_JH635998.1:893189-900426 GCF_000257605.1 Pseudomonas sp. R62 | reverse complement strand
GGTCCGGCGTCAAATAGAAAAACGCCGCTGGTTCGATGAGTGAACCCACCGACACCGCCAGCACCGGGCGTGGCAAACCGGCCTTGGTGCACTCGGTGTCAACCACCGCCAGATCGGTCAGCGAAGGGTTTTGCAGGACGTAGAACACCGGACGACTGCGGTCGAGGTTAAGAGTGAACGACGACTGATTGATGGTCTCGGAGCGAACCCAGAGATACAACAGGCGGCGCAGGGTGCCAAACACAAGACGGCGGAACGGGGAACGGGTCATACGGCTTCTGCGTGAGTGAATAAAACCGAGCAGGCGCTCGGGGCGGACAGTTTGCCGTATTAGGCGAAAATCGGCAAAAAAGCACCGAAGTAATCTCCTGTTGAGAGTTTTCGCACCTGTCATATACTCGGCGCTCTGTTGCCGGTGCCCTGTCATGGACGTCGGACGCAGGCTGACGTTCCTCGAAGGCTTTCCTGCGAAAAGCCCGTTCAATAATAAAAAAGGAGTATGAACAGATGGCAACACGCGAAACCGGCAACGTGAAGTGGTTCAACGACGCCAAAGGCTATGGCTTTATCCAGCGCGACGACGGCGTGGACGTGTTCGTGCACTACCGCGCAATTCGCGGCGAAGGGCACCGCTCGCTGACCGAAGGTCAACAGGTTGAGTACGCGGTGATCACCGGCGAGAAGGGCTTGCAGGCTGAGGATGTTGTAGGTCTGTAACACAAACCTCCAGAACGCCAAAAACCACTGTGGGAGCGAGCCTGCTCGCGAATGCGGTGTATCAGTCACCATTCATATCGACTGACACTGCGCATTCGCGAGCAGGCTCGCTCCCACGTGGGCTCTACGTTGCCCTGGTTACGCGGTCTTCCAGGTGATTTCTTCTTCTCCGTCTTCGCTGATGCGAATCCAGCGATCAGCGGTTTCTTCACCTTCTTCTTCGACCCACGTTCCCGGTGCGCAGCGCACCTCGACGTTCAGTGCCGCAAAGGCTGCGCGGGCGCAGGCGATGTCGTCGTCCCAGGGGGTCTGGTCGCTTTCCAGGAACAGGCTGTTCCACTTGCCCACGGCTTTCGGCAGCCAGGTCACCGGCACGTTGCCGGCCTTGCACTTGTACGTCTGGCCCTTCTGTACCCAGTCGCTGCACGGGCCCAGCGCTTGGCCGAGCCAGGCGGCGATGGCCTTGTGGTCGACGTCGGCGTCTTTCAGGTAAATCTCGATGTCCGGTTGGCGCATGGATGTCCTCACTGCGGGTCTGAAAAATCCATTCGCGGATTTAGCCGGCCCCGGGCCTTTGCCCGAGACCAAAAGTTATTGAAGAACGAAATAATCGTAGCGCATCGACACGGTGGTCTCGAACGGCTCGGCCTGTTCGATCACCGCCGCGCGACGCTCGGCACTGGCACGCCAGCCGTGAGGCGTCATCGCCAACAGGTTGGCGCGGTCCTCGGGCTTGTCCAGAGTCAGCTTGAATTCCAGGGTTTCGCTGTGCGCCAAGGCCATGCCTGCCGGCACCAGGGCCAGGTGCTTGTCGTCGGTATACTCGCGCACTTCGTCGTACAGGCGTTCGCGCAATTCCATCAGATGGCCACGGGTCGGGCCGACTTTCATCAGCCCGCCGCCGACGCTGAGCAGACGCTTGGCTTCCTCCCAATCCAACGGACTGAAGACGCTGGCGAGAAACTGGCAACTGCCTGAGGCCAATGGCACGCGGGCCATGCTGGCGATCAACCAGGTGATCGCCGGATTGCGCTTGCAGGCGCGTTTGACGGCTTCGCGGGAAATGTCCAGCGCGTAGCCGTCAGCATTGGGCAAAGCCTCTGCGATTTGCGCGGTGTAGTAACCCTCGCCACAACCGATGTCGACCCAGCGCTCTGGCGCATAACTCGCCGCCAATTCAGCCAGACGCCTGGCGACTGGCGCGTAGTGCCCGGCGTTGAGGAAATCACGCCGCGCCTCGACCATCGCTTGATTGTCGCCCGGGTCGCGGCTGTTCTTGTGCTGCACCGGCAACAGGTTCAGATAACCCTGACGCGCACGGTCAAACCGATGCCCGGCGGGGCAGACCACGCCGTTCTCTACCGCATTGAGCGGCTCACTGCAGATCGGGCACGCGAGCATCAGGCGAGCAACTTGATCAGGGTCTGGTAATAGATTTCGGTCAGCACGTCGAGATCGGCTGCCAGCACGCGCTCGTTGACCTGGTGGATGGTCGCGTTGACCGGGCCCAGTTCAACCACTTGCGTGCCCATGGTCGCGATGAAACGGCCATCGGAGGTGCCGCCGCTGGTCGACGCCTTGGTCTCGCGACCGGTGATGTCCTTGATGCTCGACGACACCGCATCGAGCAGCGCGCCCGGTTCGGTGAGGAACGGCAGGCCGGACAGTGCCCAGTCGATGTGCCAGTCCAGACCATGCTTGTCGAGGATGTCGGCAACGCGTTTCTGCAGGCCTTCGACGGTCGATTCGGTGGAGAAACGGAAGTTGAACACCGCCACCAGATCACCCGGGATCACGTTGGTCGCGCCGGTGCCGGAATTGAGGTTGGAAATCTGGAAACTGGTCGGCGGGAAGAAGTCGTTACCGTGGTCCCAGTGCTCGGCGGCCAGCTCTGCCAGCGCCGGAGCGGCGAGGTGGATCGGGTTCTTAGCCAGGTGCGGGTAGGCCACGTGACCCTGCACGCCTTTGACCGTGAGCTTGGCGCCGAGGGAGCCGCGACGGCCGTTTTTCACCACATCGCCGACCAGGGTGGTGCTCGACGGTTCGCCAACGATGCACCAGTCCAGACGCTCGTTGCGCGCGACCAGACGCTCGACCACTGCCTTGGTGCCGTGATGCGCCGGGCCTTCTTCGTCGCTGGTGATCAGGAACGCGACCTTGCCTTTATGGTTCGGGTAATCGGCGACAAAGCGTTCAGCGGCGACTGTCATCGATGCCAGGCTGCCTTTCATGTCTGCCGCGCCACGGCCGCAGAGCATGCCATGTTCGTCGATCACGGCATTGAACGGATCGATCTGCCATGCGGTAACCGGACCGGTCGGTACCACGTCGGTGTGGCCAGCGAAGCACAGCACCGGGCCGTCGTTGTTGCCGTGAGTGGCCCAGAAGTTATCCACATCTTCGATGCGCATCGGCTCCAGGGTGAAACCGGCATCGCCCAGGCGCTGCATCATCTGCTTCTGGCAGTCGGCATCGACCGGGGTTACGGAGGGACGGCGGATCAGGTCGATGGCCAGTTGAAGGGTCGGCGATAGGTCGGCGTGGGCCGTCATGGAAAACTCCGGATCATGAATTTGAGCGAGGGCCAATGTGGGAGCGAGCTTGCTCGCGAAAGCGGTCTACCAGGCACCTTAAAGGTTGAATGTTACAACGCCTTCGCGAGCAGGCTCGCTCCCACAAGGGACAGGGGTGGTCAGTCAGACCGGTTATCACGCCAAGCCCCGCAAAATGGCGGTTATCTTAAAGCAAAACGGCGACCATTGGCCGCCGTTTAGTGCTGCGTTGCGGATTTAGACGACCGGTGCCGGCTCAGCCTTGGCCACAGGTTTGGGCAGCGACGACAGGAACGCCATGATCAGCGCCGCCAGATACGGCAGCGACTGCACCAGCAGCATGGTTACCCAGAAGCGCATGTCATTGCTCGGAATGCCCTGCACGAGGAAGATCCCCAGCGCCGCGCCCCACAGCAACAGCATGATGAACAGCTCCTCGCGAGCCTCGCTGATCGCCACCCAGAAACCGTGGTTGTCAGCGTTTTTCGGCGTGCGGAAGAACGGAATGCTGCTGGTGAAGAAACCGTACAGCACCGCTTTGGCGATGGTGTGCGACAACGCCAGCCCGGCCAGCGCCGCGCAGAACGCATCTTTCAGATTCACACCGACGGCGCGGCGGTAGAGGAAGATGATCTTGCCGACCTTGAACACGAACAGCGCCAGCGGCGGGATTGCGAAAATCAGCAGCGGCGGATCGACCCGTTGCGGCACGATGATCATCGCCGCCGACCACAACAGCGCGCCAACGGTGAAGAAGATGTTCATGCCATCGGCGACCCACGGCAGCCAACCGGCGAGGAAGTGATAACGCTGACCGCGAGTCAGTTCGGTGTCCTTGCCGCGCAGCAGGCTGCGGGTGTGGCGCTTGATGATCTGAATCGCGCCATAGGCCCAGCGGAAACGCTGTTTCTTGAAGTCGATGAAGGTATCCGGCATCAGGCCCTTGCCGTAGCTGTCGTGGTAATACGCCGCCGACAGGCCTTTCTCGAATACGCGCAGGCCGAGTTCGGCGTCTTCACAGATGCACCAGTCAGCCCAGCCCAATTCCTCCAGCACGGAACGGCGGGTCATGGTCATGGTGCCGTGCTGAATGATCGCGTCACGGTCGTTGCGGGTGACCATGCCGATGTGGAAGAAGCCCTTGTATTCGGCGTAGCAGAGCTTCTTGAAGGTGCTTTCGTTCTGGTCGCGATAATCCTGCGGCGACTGCACCACGGCGATTTTCGGGTCGGCGAAGTGCGGCACCATGTGCTTGAGCCAGTTTGGGTGTACGCAGTAATCGGAGTCGATCACGGCAATGACTTCGGCGTCCTTGGCGGTATGCGGAATCAGGTAATTCAGCGCGCCGCCCTTGAAACCGGCCAGCGGCGAAACGTGGAAGAACTTGAAGCGCGGGCCGAGGGTTGCGCAGTAATCGCGCACCGGTTCCCACACCGCCGGGTCCTTGGTGTTGTTGTCGATGATCAGGACTTCGAAATCCGGATAATCGAGCGCGGCTAAGGCATCGAGGGTCTGTTTGACCATCTCTGGCGGCTCGTTGTAGCAGGGCACGTGGATCGACACTTTCGGTCGGTAATCGGAATCGCCCAGTACCGGCAGGAACTCCCGCCGGCGCTTGTGAATCCACACCGCTTCGGCCAGTTCATGGGCCTCGGTGAGCAGGACGATGAATACCCCGAGCGCACCGAGCGCCAAGAGGAATCCGACCGTGAGGCTGAACCACGTGCTGTATTGCTGGCTGTAGTCGTAACCGATGTACACCAGCACCGAACCGCAGAGGAACGCGATAAACGTCAGGAACGTGCGACCACGCTGGCGCAGCGCCGAGCCGTCGATCATCAGCAGGGTCAGCGACAGCAGCGCCAGCACCACCGAGCCGATGGCCAGCACGCGCCATTGCGGAATCGCCACCACCGGGCCTTCGAAATTGAATTTCTGCTGGCGCGCGGCGTTGAACACGCCCCAGTAGGCGCCGACCGAACCTTCATCGCTGGCCTTCCACGGCTGGTCGAACGCTTCGATCACGAAGTAGTTGAAGCCTTGGCGATTGAGCTTGTTGACCAGTGTGCGCAGGTAAATCGCCTGATCTGCCGGCGAGGCATCGGCACCACCGCGCATGCGACCATTGCTCGGCCAGCCGACCTCGGAGAGCAGCAGCGGTTTTTTCGGAAAGAGTTTTTTCAGATCGCGGGCACGGTCGAAGACGAACTGGCCGGCCTTGTCCACCGGAATGAATTCCCAGTAGGGCAGGACGTGGGCGGCGATCAGGTCAACGTGCTTGGCCAGTTGCGGGTATTTCTCCCAGATATGCCATTGCTCGGAGGTGGTCACCGGTACTTTGACCGCAGCGCGCACCCGATCCAGCAGAACGATCAGCGCTTCCGGGGTGATCTCTTCGCGAAACAGCGCCTCGTTGCCGACCACCACGCGCACGACGCTTCTGGAGGTGTTGGCCAGCTCGATGGCTTTGGTGATTTCCCGTTCGTTGCGTTCCTGGTCCGGGCTGATCCAGATGCCGAGGGTGACGCGCAGGCCGAATTCCTCCGCCAGTTGCGGGATGTCTCCAAGCGAGCCGTCGACCGAATAGATACGAATGTTGTCGGTCAGCTTGCTCATGATTTCCAGGTCACGGCGCATTTCGTCGTCAGACGGATACTGATCCTTCTGTGGGAATTGCCCCTGCTGGAATGGCGAATACGAGAAGCCGGAGATTTGCTGCGGCCAGTTCGGCGCCGTGACCGGGCGATTGACCAGCGCCCAGAAACCGGTGAACAAGGCAGCGATGGCCAGCACCACCACCAGGTTGAGTCCAAATTTACGCGATGACATAGCTGTTTCGGGTTCCAAAGGCTGTGGAACGAAGGATCGGTCGGATAGACGCCCGAGGGGCGCGCATCCTACACCGGCGGTTAACCAGCCGTACAACTGATGGGAAAATGCCTGACATTGGGCAGCCGTCTCTTACTTAAGTTCTTACACTTGTCGCTTGCAGCTTAAAACTTGTCGCTGCGTAGCCCTATAATGCGCGCCGGTTTTTGGGGTAATGGTCATGAGTACAGAAGATCCGCGGTTTGCAGGCATCGCCCGTTTGTATGGCATCGAGGGCCTGGAACGCTTGCGCGCCGCCCATGTGGCGATCGTCGGCGTCGGTGGCGTCGGTTCCTGGGCGGCGGAAGCCATGGCCCGTTGCGGGCTGGGCGAGATTTCGCTGTTCGACCTCGACGACGTCTGCGTCAGCAATGCCAACCGCCAGTTGCATGCGCTGGACAGCACCGTCGGCAAACCCAAGGTCGAGGTGATGGCCGAGCGCCTGCGCGGGATCAACCCCGATTGCACGGTGCACGCCGTGGCCGATTTCGTTACCCGCGACACCATGGCCGAATACATCACGCCGAACATCGACTGCGTGATCGACTGCATCGATGCGGTCAATGCCAAAGCGGCGCTGATCGCCTGGTGCAAACGCCGCAAGATCCAGATTATTACCACTGGCGGGGCGGGCGGGCAGATTGACCCGACGCTGATTCAGGTCTGCGATCTGAACCGCACCTTCAACGATCCGCTGGCTTCGAAAGTCCGTTCGACGTTGCGCCGGGACTACGGCTTTTCCCGCACCGTGACCCGTCACTACAGCGTGCCGTGTGTGTTTTCCACCGAACAGCTGCGCTACCCGAAACCGGACGGCAGCATTTGTCTGCAGAAGAGTTTTGTCGGCGACGGCGTGAAGCTCGACTGCGCCGGCGGGTTTGGCGCGGTGATGATGGTTACCGCGACATTTGGCATGGTCGCGGCGACCAAGGCTGTGGACAAGATTGTCGCTGGTGTTCGGCGCCCTGCGGACCGGGTCAAGCCTCAAGCCTGAAGGTATTTGATCGTTCCCACGCTCCGCGTGGTAATGCAGCCCGGGACGCTCCGCGTCCCATCCAGAGCCGAACGCGGAGCGTTCGTTGAGGCATTCCCACGCAGAG
>NZ_JH635998.1:885892-892383 GCF_000257605.1 Pseudomonas sp. R62 | reverse complement strand
AGCCTCAAGCCTGAAGGTATTTGATCGTTCCCACGCTCCGCGTGGTAATGCAGCCCGGGACGCTCCGCGTCCCATCCAGAGCCGAACGCGGAGCGTTCGTTGAGGCATTCCCACGCAGAGCGTGGGAACGATCAGTCAGCGAGCCAACTCATTCATCCGCTGGAGCACCGCATTCAGGCCATTGCTGCGCGAAGGCGATAGCTGGCGGGACAGGCCGAGCTGATTAAACCAATCCGGCAAATCGATTTGCTTTATATCAGCCGCCGACAAGCCGTTGACCCGCAACAGCAACAACGCCACCAACCCGCGAATCATCCGCGCATCGCTGCTTGCCTTGAACTGCCAGTGTCCGTCGCGCAAATCCCCGACCAGCCACACCTGACTCTCACAGCCATGCACCCGGTTGGCCTCGCACTTTTGCGCGTCATCCAGCGCCGGCAGACGATCACCAAACTGCATCAGCAACCGCGCCCGCTGTTCCCAGCCAGCCGCGTTCTGAAAGATCTGCAGCGCCTCAGCCGCTTCAACCGGCAGGCTCATCGCAACATCTCCAGCGCCTGATCCAGCGCCTCGAAAAAGCGCTCCAGATCTTCCGAGTCGTTATACAGCGCCAGCGACACGCGAATCGCGCCGGCCAGTTCGAAGCTTTTCATCAGCGGCATGGCGCAGTGATGCCCCGCACGCACGGCGATGCCTTGTTCGGTAAGCAGATGCGCCAGATCGGCGTTGTGCACGCCTTCGACGACAAAACTGGCCAGCGCCAGTTGCGGCTTGCCGAGCAGGCGAATGCCATTGCGTGCGGCGAGGCCGTGCAGCAGATAGTCGTGCAGTGCCGCTTCGTGGGCAGACACGGCTTGCTGATCCAGTCCAGCCAGATAATCCAGCGTGGCGCCGAGGCCGATGACACTGGCGATCGGCGGTGTGCCCGCCTCGAACCCCAACGGCGCCGGGCGGAAGCGCGAATCCTGATAGTTGGCGTCGAGCACCATCTCGCCGCCGAACTGCCATGGCTCCAATTGCTCCAGCGCAGCGTTGCGCCCGAACAGCACGCCGAGGCCATCGGGGCCGTAGAGTTTGTGGCTGGAAAACACATAGAAGTCGCAACCCAGCGCCTGTACATCATGCCGGCCGTGCACCACACCTTGCGCGCCATCGACTACCGTGAGCGCGTTCTGCGCCTTGGCCATGCCCAGCAATGCGATCAGTGGCTGCCAGGCGCCGAGCACATTGGACAACTGGCTGACCGCCAACAACCGCGTGCGCGGGCCGATCAGATGCACGGCAGCGCCGAGGTCGATCAGGCCGTCGGCATCCAGCGGCAGGATCACCAGTTTCAGGTTGCGGCGTTGCGCCAGTTGCTGCCACGGCAGCAGGTTGGCGTGATGCTCCAGAGCGCTGATGACAATCTCATCGCCCGGCTGAAACAGAGGCTCCAGACCATAAGCCAGCAGATTCAGCGCGCTGGTGGCGCCGTGGGTGAAGATTATTTGCCCGCTGTCACCGGCATTCAGCCATTGGCCAACCTTGCGCCGACTGTCTTCGAACGCTTGCGTCGCGTGGGCACCGGGCAGGTGTTGCGCACGATGCACATTGGCCGCGCCGTTGGCGTAGTAATGCGTCAGTGCGTCGAGCAGGGCTTGTGGTTTTTGCGTGGTGGCGGCGCTGTCCAGATAGGTCTGGTCTTGCCGTTGCAGGGCGGCGATAGCCGGGAAATCGGCACGCCAGGGGGAGGGGATCATCATGAGTTCAGCCCTGTGAAATTGGGCGGGGTGTACGCCAAACCTTGTGGGCTCGAGCCTTCACGCGAAAGCGTCCTTGAGGACGCCAGAAGCTTCGCGAGCAGACTCGCTCCCTCAGGCCTACAGCGCTTAGTTGTGAGCGTGCAGCGCTTCGTTCAGTTCGATCGCCGATTTGTGGGTCTTGCATTCCACAGCACCGGTTTCCGAATTGCGACGGAACAGCAGATCAGTCTGACCAGCCAGCTCACGCGCCTTCACAACCTTGACCAGATTGTTGTGCTCGTCCAGCAGCGCAACCTTGGTACCGGCGGTCACGTACAGGCCCGACTCCACAGTGTTGCGGTCGCCCAGCGGAATACCGATACCGGCGTTGGCGCCGATCAGGCAGCCTTCGCCGACCTTGATCACGATGTTGCCGCCGCCCGACAGGGTGCCCATGGTCGAGCAACCGCCGCCCAGGTCCGAACCCTTGCCGACGAAGACGCCAGCGGAAACGCGGCCTTCGATCATGCCCGGTCCTTCGGTGCCGGCGTTGAAGTTGATGAAACCTTCGTGCATGACGGTGGTGCCTTCACCGACATAGGCGCCCAGACGCAGACGTGCAGCATCAGCGATACGCACGCCGGCCGGTACCACGTAGTCGGTCATTTTCGGGAACTTGTCCACCGAGAACACTTCCAGCAGCTCGCCGCGCAGGCGTGCTTCGAGTTGCATTTCCGCCAGTTCGCTCAGGTCGATCGCGCCCTGGCTGGTCCACGCCACGTTTGGCAGCAGCGGGAAGATACCGGCCAGGCTCACGCCGTGCGGCTTGACCAGACGGTGCGAGAGCAGATGCAGCTTGAGGTAGGCCTCAGGCGTGGAGGTCAGTTGCGCATCTTCGGCCAGCAGCGTGGCGACCAGCGGCTTGTGGCTTTCGGCCAGGCGGGTCAGCAGCTTGCCTTGCACGGCGTCGATGCCTTTCACGGCTTCAGCCAGTTGCGCAGCCTGGGCGGTGGTGAAGGTGATGGCCTGGTTGCCTTCGGCGTAACCGAGGATCGGCGCAACAGCCGCGACCAGTTCGGCCGAAGGGTTGAGCAGTGGCTGGGCGTAGAACACTTCCAGCCATGCGCCTTGACGGTTCTGGGTGCCGACACCAAAGGCGATGCTGAACAGGGAATTGGACATGTGAATACCTCTACAAAGAGTGACGGGCTGCTTACTTCAGAGCGGCCGCGTAGATATCTGGCTTGAAGCCAATCAGGGTTCGGTCACCGAGATCGAGCACCGGGCGCTTGATCATCGAGGGTTGTGCGAGCATCAGTTCGATAGCTTTCGCCTGGTCGAGATCGGCTTTGCGTTCGTCGTCGAGTTTGCGAAAGGTCGTGCCGGCGCGGTTCAGCACTGTTTGCCAGCCGTGCTCGTCGCACCATTGGGTCAGGTGCTCACGGTCAATGCCGGCGGTCTTGTAATCGTGAAAGTCATAGCTGACAGCGTGTTCATCGAGCCAGGTGCGCGCCTTTTTCATGGTGTCGCAGGCTTTGATGCCGAAAAGGTGCAACGTTTTACTTGAAACGGCCAAGGAATCGCCCCCTTTACAGGTGCTGGAAAAAAATGGTGACGGATTATGCCATGACCGGACGGTTTCGCGGCGCCTCAGGTCGATTTGGCAATGCAAAACCCTGTGGGAGCGAGCCTGCTCGCGAAGAGGCCATGTCAGTCATTATCTCAGTGCGCTGAACGACCGCTTTCGCGAGCAGGCTCGCTCCCACGACGGTGTCGCTTGCGGCCGTGCGACGTATGTGCAACGGTCAGCCACAGCCTAAGGCGCTAATATGGCAGTTCAACGCTGTCGATCGCCTGAGATTCTGGTTTTATGCAAACTGCTTACACCGTCCTGATCCTGCTGATGCTGGTCAGCGTCTCCCGACTGGTCGGGCGGGTCATCCCGCTGCCGTTGCCGCTGGTGCAAATTGCTGCCGGTGCCTTGCTCGCCTGGCCGACGCTTGGCCTGCACGTCGCCCTCGATCCCGAATTGTTCCTGTTTCTGTTCCTGCCGCCGCTGCTGTTTTCCGATGGCTGGCGCATGCCTAAACGCGCCTTCTGGCAATTGCGCGGACCGATCCTGACCCTGGCCGTCGGCCTTGTTCTGTTTACCGTGGTCGGCGCCGGTTATTTCATTCATTGGCTATTGCCAACGATTCCGCTGCCAGTGGCCTTCGCCCTTGCCGCGGTTTTGTCACCGACGGACGCCGTGGCGGTGTCAGCGATTTCGCAGAACCGTCTCCCGACGCCGCTGATGCACATCCTTCAGGGCGAGGCGCTGATGAATGACGCCTCAGGCCTGGTGACCTTCAAGTTCGCCCTCGCTGCAGCGGTCACGGGGGTGTTTTCGTTGACCAATGCCAGTCTGACCTTCGTCGCGGTGGCGCTCGGTGGCCTGGCTGTGGGTGTAGCGTTGAGCTGGCTGGTCGGGCGCCTGCGCGCGTGGATGATCGCCCGGGGCTGGGACGATCCGGCCACGCATGTGGTGTTCATGTTGCTGCTGCCGTTCGCCGCTTATGTACTGGCCGAACGTTTGGGCGCCTCGGGCATTCTTTCCGCTGTGGCAGCGGGGATGATGCAGAGCTGGCTTGATCTGTTGCCACGCCAGACCAGCACGCGATTGCTTAATCGCAGCGTTTGGGCGCTGCTCGAATTTGCGTTCAATGGCTTGATCTTCCTGCTGCTTGGCCTGCAATTGCCAGACATCATCAAGGCGGTGGTCAGCCATGAGCCGACGCTGTGGCCGACGCTGTTCTATCGCTGCCTCGATGTGTTGGCGATCTTCGTCGCGCTGGTGCTGCTGCGGTTCATCTGGGTGCAGAGCATCTGGCGCTTGTCGGTGTTGCTGCGCCGACTGCGCGGCAAGGGCGAGCTGACGCAAGTGCCGACGGCGCGTTCATGCTGGTTGCTGACGGTGGGCGGTGTGCGCGGGGCGGTGACGCTGGCGGGCGTGATGTCGGTGCCGATGCTGATCGGGGCCGAGGCTTTTCCTGAACGCGACTTGCTGATTTTCATTGCTGCCGGGGTGATTCTACTGTCGCTGGTCTCGGCCTGTATCGCGCTGCCCTTGCTGCTGCGCGGCATCGACAAAAGTCCCGACGACAAGCGTCGTCAGGAAGTGCGCGACGCCTGGCGCAAGACAGCCGAAGCGGCGATTCACTCGCTGGAAAGCGAAGAAGTGGTCCCACAGGATGCCGCTCAAGCGGCGCTGGCAGCAGAGCTCAAGGCGCGGATCATGTCCGAATATCGCCATCAACTTGATGTGTTCAATGATTCCGCCGAGGCTCAGGCGCTGGCATTCCAGATGGATCTGCTTGAACGGCGTTTGCGCTTGAAAGCACTGCGCGCCCAGCGTCTGGAACTCTACAGCCTCAGTCGTCAGCACCAGATCGGTGATGATGTGTTGAGAGAAGTGCTCGGGGAACTGGATTTGAGCGAGGCCAATCTGGGCCAGGTCAAATAACCGCTTGAGCGCTTGCAGCAGGGGACTGCCGCAAGCGCTCCGTGATCACTTCTGGCGGGTGATGAAGTCACGAATCCGTTCGGCGGCTTCGACGCATTCCGCCAGCGGCGCAACCAGCGCCATGCGCACACGGCCGGCGCCAGGATTGACGCCATCGACATCGCGAGACAGGTACGAGCCCGGCACCACGGTCACATGCTCCTGCTCGAAAAGATCGCGGCAGAACGCCGCATCATCGCCCTGCACATTCGGCCACAGATAGAAGCTGCCGTCCGGGCGCTGTACGTCCATGACCGGGCTGAGGATGTTCAGCACCGCATCGAACTTCTCGCGATACAGCGCACGGTTGGCGCGCACATGCACTTCGTCATTCCACGCGGCAACGCTGGCCAGTTGAGTCTGTACCGGCATCGCGCAGCCGTGGTAAGTGCGATAGAGCAGGAAGCCCTTGAGGATGTCGGCATCGCCGGCAACGAAGCCTGAACGCAGGCCAGGCAGGTTGGAGCGCTTGGACAGACTGTGGAAGACCACGCAGCGCTTGAAGTCATTGCGGCCCAGTTCGACGCAGGCGCTGAGCAGGCCCGGCGGCGGAGTCTGTTCGTCGAAGTACAGTTCGCTGTAGCACTCGTCGGCGGCAATCACGAAGTCGTACTGATCAGCCAGGGCGATCAGCTTCTTCAGGGTCTCAACCGGAATCAGCGCGCCGGTCGGGTTGCCCGGCGAGCACAGGAACAGAATCTGGCAGTGCTGCCAGATGTCTGGCGCTACTGCGTCGAAGTCCGGGTTGAAGCCGTTTTCATCCAGGCACGGCAGGTAATGCGGCTTGGCCCCGGCGAGGAACGCCGCACCTTCGTAGATCTGATAGAACGGGTTGGGGCTGACCACCAGCGCATCGTCGCCACGGTTGACCACGGTCTGGGTAAAGGCGAACAGCGCTTCACGGGTGCCGTTGACCGGCAGCACATTGCGCGCCGGATCGATCCAGCCGTTCGGCACACCGAAGCGCCGCTCGCACCAGCCGGCGATGGCTTCGCGCAGGGCCGGGATGCCGAGGGTGGTCGGGTACACCGCCATCTGATCCAGACTGTTCGCCAGCGCTTCGGCGACAAAGCTCGGCGAACGGTGTTTCGGCTCGCCGATCGACAGGGCGATCGGGCGTTTGTCCGGGTTCGGCGTAACGCTGCCGAGCAGGGCGCGGAGCTTTTCGAACGGGTACGGCTGGAGCTGGTTCAAAGCGTTGTTCATGGGGGCCTCTTTTAAATGCTCAA
>NZ_JH635998.1:881594-885649 GCF_000257605.1 Pseudomonas sp. R62 | reverse complement strand
CGGCCCCAAAAACCATTCACTGCGGTTCAACTTACTGTCCGCATACACAGGTTTTACGACTGCTTCGCAGCCGAACGGGGATAAATCCCCTCGCCCCAGGGGATTGTATGTACCGGAGGAAAGCATGGGCTGCATTCACACGGATAAACGGGTGATTCAGATACTGATCCGCGAAAGTTTGATATCCGGTTCCTGATTGACGCTCAGCTGTTCGACGATCGCATCCTGCAAACGGCTGCACAGCAGCGGATCGGACAACGGCTGGTTGTGCGCGTCGGTGATGAAGAACACGTCTTCCACGCGCTCGCCCAGGGTCGCAATCTTGGCGTTCTGCAGCGACAGGTCGAACTCGAGGAAAATCCCCCCGACCCGCGCCAGCAGGCCCGGCCGGTCAGGCGCCGTCAGTTCCAGCACGGTCACCGGACGCTGGGCGTCGTTGTGGATCGTTACTTGCGGGGCGAAGGCGAAGTGTTTGAGCTGGCGCGGCACACGGCGCTGGATGATCGTTGGGTAGTCGTCCGGGTTGCGCAGTGCCTCGGTGAGGCCTTCGCGGATCTGCTTGATCCGCGCAGGATTGTCGCCGATCGATTCGCCTTCGTTGTCGAGCACGATGTAGGTGTCGAGAGTGAACTGGCTGCTCGAGGTGATGACCCGGGCGTCGTGAATGTTCAGGTTGAGCTGGTCCATCGCCGCCACGGTCACGGCGAAGAAGTCGTGCTGGTCCGGTGCATAAATGAAGATCTGCGTGCCGCCCTCGAACTCGCGCTGGGTGGTTTCCTTGATCAGCACCAGCGGCCCGCCATCCACCGGTTGCTGCAGGATCGCATCGCTGTGCCAGGCTACATCGCCGGCGGTGTGGCGCAGGAAATAATCATCGCCCAATTGCGCCCACAGCTGCTCGACGTCGTCCGGATCGGTGCCGCCGCGCACCAGAATGTCCAGCGCCGCGCTTTGTGTCTGGCGAATCTGTTCTTCGCGATCCACCGGGTTTTCCAGACCCCGGCGCAGGGCGCGCTTGGTCTCGGTATAAAGCTGGCGCAGCAGGCTGGCGCGCCATGAATTCCACAGCGTCGGGTTGGTCGCATTGATATCGGCCACGGTCAGCACGTAGAGGTAGTCGAGGCGCGTTTCGTCGCCAACAGCTTGAGCGAAATCGTGGATCACCTGCGGGTCGGACAGATCCTTGCGCTGCGCGGTGGTGGACATCACCAAATGGTTCTGTACCAGCCAGACGATCAGGCGGCTGTCCCACACCGGCAACTGGTGACGCTGGCAGAACGCCTCGGCATCGACCGCGCCGATCTCCGAGTGATCACCATGCCGGCCCTTGCCGATATCGTGATACAGACCGGCCATGTAGATCAGCTCAGGTTTGGGCAGCTTGGCCATGAGCTTGGCGGCCAGCGGAAATTTCTCCGAAACCTGGGTGTACTGCAGTTTGCGCAGGTGTTTGATCAGATTCAGCGTGTGCGCATCGACCGTATAGATGTGGAACAGGTCGTGCTGCATCTGCCCGACGATAAAACCGAACTCCGGTAGATAGCGCCCGAGAATGCCGTAACGGTTCATCCGCCGCAGATTGCGGTGGATGCCGATCTTGCACTTGAACAGCTCGATGAACAGGCTGGTGTTGCGGATATCGTTACGGAAGTTGTCATCGATCAGATGACGATGTTCGCGCAGCAGACGAATGGTGTCGGCGCGCACCCCTTTGATTTCCGGCTGCTGGGCCATCAGCACGAAAATCTCCAGCATGGCGAACGGCGTGCGGCGGAACACGTTGTCATTGCGCGCTTCGATGTAGCCGTCATGCAGCTGGAAGCGTGAATTAATCGGTTGCGGCGGCGCTTCGTCTTCCGGAGCGAGGATGACTTCCTCGAAGTGCTGGATGATCAGATCGCTCAGTTGGGCGATGCTCATCACCGTGCGGAAGTACTGCTGCATGAAGTTTTCGACCGCCTGTTTGGCGTCGTCTCCTTCAAAGCCGAGCAGGCCGGCAATGGTGCGTTGATGATCGAACAGCAAGCGGTCTTCCGAGCGGCCGGCGAGCATGTGCAGGGCGTAGCGCACTTTCCAGAGGAATTCCTGGGAGGAGGCGAGCAGAGCGTTTTCGCTTTCGACCAGAAAGCCTTCGCCAGCGAGGGCGCGCAGGTTCAGGGTGCCGTACTGACGGCGGGCGACCCAGAGGATCGTCTGGATATCGCGCAGGCCACCGGGCGAGCCTTTGACGTTCGGTTCGAGGTTGTACTCGGTGTCGTTGTATTTGTGGTGACGGGCCTTCTGCTCGGCACGCTTGGCCAGGAAGAACTCCTTGGCCGGCCACATGTGCGCGGTGCTGGTGACGTCGAGCATGCGCTGGCGCAGACGCTCGGGGCCGCAGATGGTGCGGCTTTCCATCAGGTTGGTGACCACAGTAAGGTCGGCGCGGGCCTCTTCTGCGCATTCGTCGACCGAGCGCACGCTCTGGCCGACCTCCAGACCGATGTCCCACAGCAGCGTCAGAAAACGCTCGATGGAATCGCGGAAAACTTCGTGGTCGGCACTGTCGAGCAGAATCAGCAGATCGATATCGGAGTAGGGGTGCAGTTCGCCGCGACCGTAGCCGCCCACCGCCACCAGAGCGATGTCGGCGTCTTCGCTCCAGTTGAACTGCTCCCAGGCCTTTTGCAGGATATTGTCGACAAACCAGGCGCGGTCCTCAATCAGCCGGCGGATGTCGCGGCCATTGCGAAAACGCGTGTCGAGGACCTCGCGGGCCTGGCGGATCGCCTTCTTGAACGCCGCGATAGGACTCGCTTTGAGGGCCAGTTCAGCCTGGAACTGGCCGCGGTCGAAGAGTTCGGGATCCACCTGCGGCATCGATTGGCTTTCCTTCTATAGGCTGGGAGCGTTCTGGGTGTCAGGCCGAGACACGCGGGATGGTGTCATCGCTGCGCAAGGTGAAGATCTCGTAGCCGGTGTCGGTGACCAGCAGGGTGTGTTCCCACTGTGCCGAGAGCTTGCGGTCCTTGGTGATCGCGGTCCAGCCGTCGCCCAGAACCTTGGTGTCGGCCTTGCCCTGGTTGATCATCGGTTCGATGGTGAAGGTCATACCGGCCTTCAGTTCCATGCCGGTGCCGGCGCGACCGTAGTGCAGGATCTGCGGTTCTTCGTGGAAGACCTTGCCGATGCCGTGACCGCAGAACTCGCGCACCACCGAGAAACCGTTCTTTTCCGCGTGCTTCTGGATGACTTCGCCGATGTCGCCGAGGCGGCAGCCAGGTTTGACGATCTCGATGGCCTTGTACATGCATTCCTGGGTGACCTGCGACAGACGCTCGGCCCAGACCGGCACTTCGCCGACGTGGAACATGCGGCTGGTATCACCGTGGTAGCCGTCTTTGATCACCGTGACGTCGATGTTCAGGGTGTCGCCGTTTTTCAGCGGCTTGTCGTTAGGGATGCCGTGGCAGACCACATGGTTGATCGAAGTGCAGATCGACTTCGGGTAGCCCTTGTAGTTGAGCGGGGCAGGGATGGCCTGCTGCACATTGACGATGTAGTCGTGGCAAATCTGGTTGAGCTGATCGGTGGTCACGCCCGGTTTGACATGTTCGGCAATCATTTCCAGCACATCGGCGGCCAGTTTGCCGGCGACACGCATGCCAGCGATGTCCTCGGGGGTTTTGAGGTTGACGGTCATACAGGCTCTCTCTGCGCTCGGCGGCGCTTACGGATACGAATTGGGTGGCAAGCGTACATTTTGCGACCCTGAAAAACGCGATTCTACCAGACGGGAGGCGCAAATCCGCGCCTGCATGTCCAGCTTCTATCTATACAATGGTGCCCATCGAGCCGATTCCAAGGGGGCTGCGCCCGTGTCCCTGGTGCGAATACAGATTCCGGGTTCCGTTTCTGCGCACCCTGTGGTATAAAATGCGCCGCTTTCCGGGGATGCCCCGAAAAGCTTAAATCCACACACGTGTCGACACGATGACCTGGGTGCCTTGGGCTTTATGCCTCTGGTTGGTCATTGGGATACGTGGAGGCCAAACCCGACTTATCAAGGAACTATC
>NZ_JH635998.1:874842-880584 GCF_000257605.1 Pseudomonas sp. R62 | reverse complement strand
CATGTCCCAAGTCAACATGCGCGATATGCTGAAGGCCGGTGTGCACTTCGGTCACCAAACCCGTTACTGGAATCCGAAAATGGGCAAGTACATTTTCGGCGCGCGTAACAAGATTCACATCATCAACCTTGAAAAAACCCTGCCAATGTTCAACGAAGCTCTGACTTTCGTAGAGCGTCTGGCCCAGGGCAAAAACAAGATTCTGTTCGTCGGCACCAAGCGTTCCGCTGGCAAGATCGTTGCTGAAGAAGCAGCACGTTGCGGCTCGCCGTACGTCGATCACCGCTGGTTGGGCGGCATGCTGACCAACTTCAAAACCATTCGTGCTTCCATCAAGCGTCTGCGTGACCTTGAAGTTCAAGCCGAAGACGGTACTTTCGCCAAGCTGACCAAGAAAGAAGCGCTGATGCGCTCCCGTGATCTTGAGAAGCTGGATCGTTCGCTGGGCGGCATCAAGGACATGGGCGGTCTGCCAGACGCACTGTTCGTGATCGACGTTGACCACGAGCGCATCGCGATCACCGAAGCCAACAAGCTGGGCATCCCGGTCATCGGCGTTGTCGATACCAACAGCAGCCCGGAAGGCGTTGACTACATCATTCCAGGCAACGATGACGCCATCCGCGCTATCCAGCTGTACATGGGTTCGATGGCTGACGCAGTTATCCGCGGCCGCAACAACGTTGCTGGCGGTACTGTAGAATTCGCAGCTGAAGAAACTCAGGCTGCAGCTGAGTAATCGACGCCCCTGGCGTTGACTCAGTAAGCAAAAAGGGGGCTTGGCCCCCTTTTTGCCACCTCGAAAACCATTTGTCGGCGCCCACGTCTGTATTTGTCATGTGCGGCAGCCAACATGGGTGGTTCGGGAAGAATTGAACGCCCGTTCGATCGGGTGGAATGGTTGAAAACCTATCCAAGAGGAATTTGAAAATGGCAGCAATTACTGCAGCGTTGGTCAAAGAACTGCGCGAGCGTACCGGCGAAGGCATGATGGATTGCAAGAAAGCCCTGGAAAAGGCTGACGGCGACATCGAAAAAGCCATTGATGACATGCGTGCTTCGGGCGCGATCAAGGCTGCGAAAAAAGCTGGCAACGTTGCCGCTGAAGGCGCAATCGCCATCAAATCGAATGACAAGGCAGCCGTGCTGCTGGAAGTCAACTCGCAGACCGACTTCCTGGCCCTGCAAGACGACTTCAAGAACTTCGTTGCTGCCAGCGTAGAAAAAGCTTTCGACGAAAAACTGACCGACGCAGCTCCGCTGATCGCCGCTCAGGAATCGGCTCGTGAAGCTCTGGTTGCCAAAGTCGGCGAGAACGTCAACATCCGTCGTCTGGTACGCGTAGAAGGTGACGTTGTCGGCACTTACCTGCACGGTAACAAGATCGGTGTTGCTGTTGTCCTGAAAGGCGGTGACGTCGAACTGGCCAAAGACATCGCTATGCACGTTGCTGCAAGCAACCCTGAGTTCCTCCTGCCTTCGCAAGTCTCCGACGAAGCGATCGAGCGTGAGAAAGCTGTGTTCCTGCAGCTGAACGAAGAAAAGATCAAAGGCAAGCCAGAAAACATTGTTGAGAACATGGTCAAGGGCCGTATCAGCAAGTTCCTGGCAGAAGCGAGCCTGGTCGAGCAGGCGTTCGTCAAGAACCCTGAAGTCAAGGTTGGCGAACTGGCCAAGAAAGCCGGTGCTGAAATCGTTTCCTTCACCTACTTCAAAGTAGGCGAAGGCATCGAGAAGCCGGTCGACAACTTCGCTGAAGAAGTTGCTGCCCAGCTGGCTGCCGCCAAGCAATAAGACGGTTTTCAACTGTCGCCCGAAAGAGGCTGCCCGCTAACGCGCGCAGCCTCTTTTTAGATGGGGTACCAATTTTTTATTTGGTTTCCACCCGGAACTGACTTACAAAGCCATGTTCCGATGGCGCTGCAGCAGCGCCAAGCTAGAGTGAACGCCAGCTGTAAACAGCTCGCAAAGAATTTTAAATACGCCGCAGGAGAGATTCGCAATGGCTCAGCAGGGCAGTGGTTATCAGGCTCGCTATAAACGCATTCTACTCAAGCTTAGCGGCGAGGCCCTGATGGGCTCGGAAGAGTTCGGGATCGATCCGAAGGTTCTGGATCGCATGGCGCTGGAAGTCGGTCAACTGGTCGGCATCGGCGTGCAGGTCGGTCTGGTCATCGGCGGTGGCAACCTGTTCCGTGGCGAAGCCCTGAGCAAGGCCGGTATGGATCGGGTCACGGGCGACCACATGGGCATGCTGGCCACTGTGATGAACGCCCTGGCCATGCGCGATGCGCTGGAACGTGCCAATATCTCGGCCATCGTCATGTCGGCCATTTCCATGGTCGGTGTGACCGATCACTACGATCGCCGCAAAGCCATGCGTCACCTGAACTCCAAGGATGTCGTGATCTTCGCGGCCGGTACCGGCAATCCGTTCTTCACCACGGATTCGGCAGCCTGCCTGCGTGCAATCGAAATCGACGCCGACGTTGTGCTCAAGGCCACCAAGGTTGATGGCGTGTACACCGCAGACCCGTTCAAAGACCCGCATGCCGAGAAGTTCGATCATCTGACTTATGATGAAGTACTGGATCGCAAGCTGGGTGTAATGGATCTGACTGCTATCTGCCTGTGCCGCGATCACAAGATGCCGCTGCGCGTATTCAACATGAACAAGCCCGGCGCCCTGCTGAACATCGTGCACGGCGGCGCTGAAGGGACTTTGATCGAGGAAGGCCAACAATGATCAACGAAATCAAGAAAGACGCCCAAGCGCGTATGCAGAAATCCCTGGAATCTCTGAACCACGCGTTTGGCCAGATTCGTACCGGCAAGGCTCACCCGAGCATCCTTGGCAGCGTCATGGTGCCTTACTACGGCACTGACACTCCGCTGAGCGGCGTTGCCAACGTCACCGTGAAGGATTCGCGCACCCTGCAGGTCGTGGCCTTCGAGCGCAACATGCTCGCTGCCGTCGACAAGGCAATCCAGAGCGCCGGTCTGAACCTCAACCCGACCAATCTGGGCGAGTTGCTGTTGATCCCGATGCCTGCCCTTACCGAAGAAACGCGCAAAGGCTTCACCAAGCAGGCCCGCAGTGCAGCCGAAGACGCGCGCGTAGCCGTGCGCAACATCCGTCGCGATGCTTTGGGTGAGCTGAAAAAACTGGTCAAGGACAAGGAAATCAGCGAAGACGAAGAGCGTCGTGCCATCGCCGATATCGATAAGCTGACCAAAGAATCCGAGGCCCAGATCACCAAGGCCACGGACGAGAAAGAAAAAGACCTGATGGCCGTATAAGGGTCGAGCTTTAAATGGACAAGACCAAGCAGACTGCGCCGTCCGCGGTGCCGCGCCATGTCGCGATCATCATGGATGGCAATAATCGCTGGGCGAAAAAACGCTTTATGCCGGGTGTCGCCGGGCATAAAGCGGGCGTGGATGCTGTGCGGGCGGTGATCGAGGTGTGCGCCGAGGCCAAGGTCGAAGTCCTGACCCTGTTCGCCTTCTCCAGTGAAAACTGGCAGCGCCCGGCCGATGAGGTCAGTGCCTTGATGGATTTGTTCTTCAAGGCGCTGCGTCGTGAGGCCAAGCGTCTCAACGACAACAACATCAGCCTGCGCATCATTGGCGATCGCTCGCGCTTCCACCCTGAGCTTCAGGCGGCGATGCGCGAGGCCGAGGCCATGACCGTCGGTGCCAACCGCTTTGTCCTGCAGATCGCAGCCAATTATGGCGGCCAGTGGGATATCGCTCAGGCTGCGCAACGTCTGGCGCGTGAGGTTCAGGCCGGGCATTTGCGTCCGGAGGACATCACCCCGGATCTGCTGCAAACGTGTCTAGCCACCGGCGATCTGCCGTTGCCTGACCTGTGCATTCGCACCGGTGGCGAGCATCGCATCAGCAACTTCCTGCTGTGGCAGCTGGCCTACGCCGAGCTGTACTTCTCCGACCTGTTCTGGCCGGACTTCAAACACGACGCCATGCGCACCGCGCTGGCCGATTTCGCTTCACGCCAGCGTCGCTTCGGTAAAACGAGCGAACAGGTCGAAGCTGGAGCCCGGGTTTAATGCTTAAACAACGAATCATCACTGCACTGATCCTGCTGCCGATCGCCTTGTGCGGGTTTTTCCTGCTCAAAGGTGCCGGCTTCGCGCTGTTCATTGGCCTGGTGGTGAGCCTCGGTGCCTGGGAATGGGCGCGTCTGGCCGGCTTCACCGCACAATCGTTCCGCGTCGGCTTTGCCGCGGTGGTCGCCTTGATGCTGTTTGTCATGTACGTGCTGCCGGGCCTTGCGCCTTGGGTGCTCGGTGCATCGGTGATCTGGTGGGCGATTGCGACTTATCTGGTGCTGACGTATCCACGCTCCAGCGCGCACTGGTCCACGGCGGCAACCAAGCTGCTGATCGGCCTGCTTATCCTGCTGCCTGCGTGGCAGGGTCTGGTGCAGATCAAGCAGTACCCGCTGGGTAACTGGTTGATCATGGCGGTGATGGTGCTGGTCTGGGGTGCGGACATCGGTGCTTACTTTTCCGGGCGCAAGTTCGGCAAGCGCAAGCTGGCGCCGCAGGTCAGTCCGGGCAAGAGCTGGGAAGGTGTTTACGGTGGTCTTGCGCTGAGTCTGGTGATTACCGCGATTGTCGGTCTGGTGCGCGACTGGACCGTGGCCGAGCTGCTCAAAGGCCTGATCGGCGCGGCAGTGATCGTCTTCATTTCCGTGGTCGGTGACCTTACCGAAAGCATGTTCAAGCGCCAATCCGGCATCAAGGACAGCAGTAATCTGCTGCCCGGGCATGGTGGCGTGCTGGATCGCATCGACAGCCTGACCGCAGCCATTCCGGTATTCGCCGTACTGCTCTGGATGGCCGCACCGTGAGTCGTCCCCAGCAGATTACGGTGTTGGGTGCGACCGGTTCGATCGGTCTGAGCACCCTGGATGTGATTGCGCGTCATCCTGAGCGTTATCAGGTTTTTGCATTGAGTGGTTTCACACGCCTCAGTGAGTTGTTCGCCTTGTGCCTGCGCCATGTGCCGCAGTTTGCCGTGGTGCCTGAAGTGGCCGCAGCGCGCGGCTTGCAGGATGACTTGCGTGCAGCCGGTTTGCCGACTCGTGTGCTAGTAGGCGAGGAGGGCCTGTGTCAGGTTGCCTCCGCGCCTGAAGTCGATGCGGTCATGGCGGCCATTGTCGGTGCGGCGGGTTTGCGTCCGACACTGGCGGCGGTCGAGGCGGGCAAGAAGATTCTGCTCGCCAACAAGGAAGCGCTGGTGATGTCCGGCGCGCTGTTCATGCAGGCCGTGCGCAAAAGTGGCTCGGTGCTGCTGCCGATCGACAGTGAGCACAACGCGATTTTTCAGTGCATGCCCGCGGATTTCGCGCGCGGCTTGAGCTCGGTGGGGGTGCGGCGGATCTTGCTGACCGCCTCTGGCGGGCCTTTCCGGCAGACGCCGATGTCCGAGCTGGCGAATGTTTCGCCTGAGCAGGCGTGTGCACATCCGAACTGGTCCATGGGGCGCAAGATCTCCGTGGATTCGGCAAGCATGATGAACAAGGGCCTGGAACTGATCGAAGCCTGCTGGTTGTTCGACGCCAAACCGTCTCAGGTCGAAGTTGTGATTCATCCGCAGAGCGTGATCCATTCTCTGGTGGATTACGTCGATGGCTCGGTCCTGGCGCAGTTGGGTAATCCGGACATGCGCACACCGATCGCCAACGCCCTGGCCTGGCCTGAGCGTATCGATTCC
>NZ_JH635998.1:870305-874170 GCF_000257605.1 Pseudomonas sp. R62 | reverse complement strand
ATGAAAGCCGTTTCCCCTGTCTGCGTTTGGCCCGTCAGGCGGCCGAAGCTGGCGACAGCGCGCCGGCGATGCTCAACGCGGCCAATGAAGTGGCCGTGGCAGCGTTTCTCGACGGACGGGTTCGCTACCTGGAAATCGCGAGTATCATCGAGGAAGTCTTGAATCTGGAGCCGGTGTTGGCGCTGCACGACCTCGACGCCGTATTTACGGCGGACGCGAAAGCGCGATTGCTGGCCGAGCAATGGTTGAGTCGGCACGGCCGATAGTTTTTTGTAACGCAACGGCGACACGCGACACTGAACAGGATTGCGGAGAAAGTAGATGAGCGCGCTCTATATGATTGCCGGCACCCTGATCGCCTTGGGTGTGCTGGTCACCTTCCACGAATTCGGCCACTTCTGGGTCGCGCGTCGCTGTGGCGTCAAGGTTCTGCGGTTTTCCGTGGGCTTTGGCATGCCGTTGCTGCGCTGGCATGACAAGCAAGGCACTGAATTCGTGGTCGCCGCGATTCCCTTGGGCGGCTATGTCAAGATGCTCGACGAGCGCGAAGGCGAAGTGCCGGTCGATCAACTCGATCAGTCGTTCAATCGCAAATCGGTACGTCAGCGTATCGCCATTGTTGCCGCTGGCCCGATTGCTAACTTCCTGCTGGCGTTAGTCTTCTTTTGGGTCTTGGCGATGCTCGGCAGCGAGCAAGTGCGTCCGGTCATTGGCGCGGTCGAGTCTGGCAGCATTGCCGCCAGGGCGGGTCTGAGCGCGGGTCAGGAGATCGTCTCGATTGATGGTGAGCCAACGTCCGGTTGGGCTGCGGTCAATCTGCAACTGGTGCGCCGTCTCGGTGAGAGCGGCGCCATTCAATTGCTGGTGCGCGAGCAGGGTTCGACGGCAGAATCGCCCCGTACGCTGGCACTGGATAACTGGCTGAAAGGTGCCGACGAGCCGGATCCGATCCGCTCGCTGGGCATTCGTCCTTGGCGTCCGGCCTTGCCGCCGGTGCTTGCCGAGCTGGACCCGAAAGGTCCGGCTCAGGCGGCGGGGCTGAAAACCGGCGATCGATTGCTGGCGCTTGATGGCCAGCCGCTCGATGACTGGCAGCGAGTGGTCGATACCGTTCGTACGCGTCCTGATACCAAAATCATGCTGCGCATCGAGCGCGACAATGCTCAAATCGACGTCCCTGTGACCCTGGCGGCGCGCGGTGAAAGCAAAGCGCCAAGCGGTTATCTGGGCGCGGGCGTCAAAGCCATCGACTGGCCGCCGGAAATGATCCGCGAGGTCAGTTATGGCCCGCTGGCCGCGATTGGCGAGGGTGCCCGTCGCACTTGGACCATGAGCATTCTGACGCTGGATTCACTGAAGAAAATGCTGTTCGGCGAGCTCTCGGTAAAAAACTTGAGTGGACCGATAACCATTGCTAAAGTGGCGGGCGCTTCTGCCCAGTCGGGCGTCGCTGATTTCCTGAATTTCCTTGCTTATCTGAGTATTAGCCTGGGCGTTCTGAATTTGCTGCCCATTCCTGTACTGGATGGGGGGCATTTGTTGTTTTATCTGATCGAGTGGGTGCGTGGTCGCCCCTTGTCGGATCGGGTGCAAGGTTGGGGGATACAGATCGGTATCAGTTTGGTGGTCGGGGTGATGTTGCTTGCTCTGGTCAACGATCTGGGTCGACTGTAACGCTTCGCTGAATTGCGAATCTGCCGCATTTTGCGGCAGTTTGTTTATTGCCAGTTGGAATAAGAAAGGACTTCATGAAACGTCTGCTGCTAACTGCGGTTCTCACCGTATTGATGATCGCCGAAGTTCACGCCGAGTCCTTCACTATCTCTGATATTCGCGTCAATGGCCTCCAGCGGGTCTCCGCGGGTAGCGTCTTTGGTGCCTTGCCGTTGAACGTCGGCGAGCAGGCGGATGATCGTCGCCTGGTGGAATCCACTCGTGCGTTGTTCAAAACCGGTTTCTTTCAAGATATCCAGCTGGGCCGCGAAGGCAACGTTCTGGTCATCACCGTCGTCGAGCGTCCTTCGGTCGCCAGTATCGAAATCGAAGGCAACAAGGCGATTTCCACTGAAGACCTGATGAAGGGCCTCAAGCAATCCGGTCTGGCCGAAGGCGAAATCTTCCAGCGCGCCACCCTCGAGGGTGTGCGTAACGAACTGCAGCGTCAGTACGTTGCCCAGGGTCGTTACTCCGCTACCGTCGACACCGAAGTGGTTTCGCAGCCGCGTAACCGCGTGGGTCTGAAGGTGAAGATCAACGAAGGTACCGTTGCCGCCATCCAGCACATCAACGTGGTAGGCAATACGGTTTTCCCTGAGGAAGACCTGACTGACCTGTTCGAACTGAAAACCACCAACTGGCTGTCGTTCTTCAAGAACGATGACAAATATGCCCGTGAAAAACTCTCCGGTGACCTGGAGCGTCTGCGTTCCTACTATCTGGACCGCGGCTATATCAACATGGACATCGCTTCGACCCAGGTATCGATTACCCCGGACAAGAAGCACGTGTACATCACCGTCAACGTCACCGAAGGCGAGAAGTACACCGTTCGTGACGTCAAGCTCAGTGGCGACCTGAAAGTCCCTGAAGAGCAGATCAAGTCGCTGTTGCTTGTGCAGAAGGGCCAGGTGTTCTCGCGCAAGCTGATGACCACCACCTCCGAGCTGATCACCCGTCGTCTGGGTAACGAGGGTTACACCTTCGCCAACGTCAACGGCGTGCCTCAGCCGCACGATGATGACCACACTGTAGACATCCTCTTCGCTGTCGATCCGGGCAAGCGTGCCTACGTCAACCGCATCAATTTCCGTGGCAACACCAAGTCCGAAGACGAAGTGCTGCGTCGTGAAATGCGTCAGATGGAAGGCGGCTGGGCTTCGACCTACCTGATCGACCAGTCCAAGACCCGTCTGGAGCGTCTGGGCTTCTTCAAGGAAGTCAACGTTGAAACCCCGGCCGTGCCAGGTGTCGACGACCAGGTTGATGTGAACTACGCCGTTGAAGAACAGGCTTCCGGTTCGATCACCGCCAGCGTCGGTTTCGCCCAGAGCGCCGGTCTGATCCTCGGTGGCTCGATCACCCAGAACAACTTCCTCGGTACCGGTAACCGCGTCAGCATCGGTCTGACCCGCAGCGAATACCAGAGCCGCTACAACTTCGGCTACGTTGACCCCTACTGGACCGCTGATGGCGTGAGCCTGGGTTACAACGCGTTCTATCGCACCACTGACTACGATGAACTCGATGCCGATATCTCGAGCTACGCCGTCGACAGCCTGGGCGCTGGCGTCAACGTAGGCTACCCGATCAGCGAAACATCGCGTCTGACCTTCGGTCTGTCTGCTCAGCAGGACAAGATCAACACCGGTCGCTATACCGTTGACGAGATTTTCGATTTCGTCGACAAGGAAGGCGACAACTACCTGAACTTCAAGGCCTCGGCCGGTTGGTCCGAGTCGACCCTGAACAAAGGCGTGTTGCCGACCCGTGGTCGTTCCCAGAGTCTGACCCTGGAAACCACCATTCCTGGCAGCGACCTGTCTTTCTTCAAGCTCGACTACCGTGGTCAGCTGTTTCAGCCAATCACTGAAAACTACACCCTGCGCCTGCACTCCGAACTCGGTTATGGCGACGGTTACGGTTCGACCGATGGTCTGCCGTTCTATGAAAACTACTATGCCGGTGGTTTCAACTCGGTTCGTGGCTTCAAGGACAGCACCCTCGGCCCGCGCAGTACGCCGAGCCGTGGCACCAACCCGGGCACGTCGCTTGATCCGGACCAGGATCCGCTGCCGTTCGGTGGTAACGTCCTGATCCAGGGCGGTGTAGAAGTCCTGTTCCCGTTGCCATTCGTCAAGGATCAGCG
>NZ_JH635998.1:862065-869786 GCF_000257605.1 Pseudomonas sp. R62 | reverse complement strand
GTTGCCATTCGTCAAGGATCAGCGTTCCCTGCGTACTTCGGTCTTCTGGGATGTCGGTAACGTCTTTGACTCGCAGTGCAAGGACACTACGAACGCCAATGGTTCGTCGTCCAACACCAAGTGCAACGACATCAGCCTGAGCAACATGGCCAGTTCCGTCGGTGTCGGCGTGACCTGGGTCACCGCACTGGGGCCATTGAGCTTCGCCCTGGCGATGCCGATCAAGAAACCGGATGACGCTGAAACTCAAGTGTTCCAATTCTCCCTCGGCCAGACGTTCTAAGCGTCTGACCCAAGATAACGACAATGGATTTTGTAGGAGTGCATCGTGCGTAAGTTGACTCAATTGGTTCTCCTGGCCTCCGTACTGGTGGCAGGCCCGGCGTTCGCCGACATGAAAATTGCCGTGCTGAACTATCAGATGGCACTGCTGGAATCCGACGCGGCGAAGAAGTACGCCGTGGATGCCGAGAAGAAGTTCGGTCCGCAACTGACCAAGCTGAAAACCCTGGAAAGCAGCGCCAAAGGCATTCAGGACCGTCTGATGGCCGGTGGCGACAAAATGCAGCAGGGCGAGCGTGAGCGTCTGGAGCTGGAATTCAAGCAAAAGGCCCGCGACTTCCAGTTCCAGTCCAAGGAGCTGAACGAAGCCAAAGCCGTTGCCGACCGTGAAATGCTCAAGCAGCTGAAGCCGAAACTGGACAGCGCTGTGGAAGAAGTCATCAAGAAGGGTGGTTTTGACCTGGTGTTCGAGCGTGGCGCAGTCATCGATGTCAAACCTCAGTACGACATCACGCGCCAGGTTATCGAGCGCATGAATCAGCTGAAGTAACCCATGACCGTGACTATCAGGCTCGGCCAGTTGGCCGAGCACCTCGGCGCCACCCTGCGTGGCGACCCCGAGAGGCAAATTACTGGGCTAGCCACTTTGCAAGAGGCTGGCCCAGCTCAGTTGAGCTTTCTGGCAAATCCCCAATACCGCAAATACCTGGCCGGTTCTCAAGCAGCTGCACTGCTGCTCAAGGAAGCCGACGCTGAGGGTTTTGCCGGTAATGCCCTGGTGGTGCCCGATCCTTACCTGGCCTATGCACGTATTTCGCATCTGTTCGATCCAAAGCCAAAAGCGGCTGGCGGGATTCATCCGACAGCGGTGATCGCGGCGGACGCGGTGGTTGACCCGAGTGCCAGCATCGGTCCGTTCGTGGTGATCGAAGCCGGTGCACGCATCGCTGCACAGGTCACGCTGGGCGCGCATTGCGTAGTCGGCGCGCGCAGCGAAATCGGTGAAGGCGGCTGGCTCGCTCCGCGCGTCACGCTGTATCACGATGTGCGCATCGGCAAGCGTGTGGTTATTCAGTCCGGCGCAGTGATCGGCGGTGAGGGCTTCGGATTCGCCAACGAAAAAGGCGTCTGGCAGAAAATCGCCCAGATCGGTGGCGTGACCATCGGCGACGATGTCGAGATCGGCGTGAACACCGCCATCGACCGCGGCGCTCTGGCCGATACTGTGATCGGCAACGGTGTGAAGCTCGACAACCAGATTCAGATCGCGCACAACGTCCAGGTCGGTGATCACACCGCCATGGCCGCGTGCGTCGGCATTTCCGGCAGCACCAAAATCGGCAAGCACTGCATGCTCGCCGGCGGTGTTGGTCTGGTCGGCCACATTGATATTTGCGACAACGTTTTCCTGACCGGGATGACCATGGTGACTCACTCGATTACCGAGCCGGGCGCCTATTCTTCCGGCACAGCCATGCAACCGGCGGCCGAATGGCGCAAAAGCGCGGCCCGCATCCGTCAGCTCGATGACATCGCGCGACGGTTGAAACAGCTGGAAAAGCGCGTTGGGGAAGTGACCCCTGACGGTAATGCTTCATCTGATGGCTGATACCATTTCCATATCAAGTGTGCACAGCCTCTGGACTGCCTCCTTGATTTGCTAGAGGAGTGCGCGTCAGTCGCGCTCCCAATCTTTACATAGGCTTTCCCCTGAAATGATGGACATCAACGAGATTCGCGAATACCTGCCTCACCGTTACCCGTTCCTGCTGGTGGACCGGGTGGTGGAACTGGACACTGAAGGCAAGCGAATTCGCGCCTACAAGAATGTCAGCATCAATGAACCGTTCTTCAATGGTCACTTCCCTGCGCATCCAATCATGCCGGGCGTGCTGATCATCGAAGCGATGGCTCAGGCTGCCGGGATCCTCGGTTTCAAGATGCTCGACGTCAAACCGGCCGACGGCACCCTGTATTACTTCGTCGGTTCCGACAAGCTGCGCTTCCGCCAGCCAGTCAAGCCGGGCGATCAGTTGATCCTTGAAGCGACATTCATCAGCTGCAAGCGCAAGATCTGGAAGTTCGAATGCCAGGCTTCGGTGGACGGCAAGCCGGTCTGCTCGGCAGAAATCATCTGCGCGGAACAGAAAGTATGAGTTTGATTGACCCTCGCGCAATCATCGATCCGTCCGCCGTTCTGGCTGACGGCGTCGAGGTCGGCCCGTGGTCGATCATCGGCGCAGGTGTGGAAATCGGCGAGGGTACCGTGATCGGGCCGCACGTGATCCTCAAGGGGCCGACCCGCATTGGTAAGCACAATCGCATCTACCAGTTTTCTTCGGTAGGCGAAGACACCCCGGATCTGAAGTACAAAGGCGAGGAAACCCGCCTGGTGATCGGCGACCACAACGTCATTCGTGAAGGCGTGACCATTCACCGTGGCACCGTGCAGGACCGTTCGGAAACCACCCTGGGTGATCACAACCTGATCATGGCCTATGCCCACATCGGCCATGACAGCGTCATCGGCAACCACTGCATTCTGGTCAACAACACTGCGTTGGCCGGGCATGTACACGTTGACGACTGGGCGATCCTCTCCGGTTTCACCTTGGTGCATCAGTACTGCCACATCGGCGCCCACAGCTTTTCCGGCATGGGCACGGCGATCGGCAAGGACGTACCGGCGTTCGTCACCGTATTCGGCAACCCCGCCGAAGCGCGCAGCATGAACTTCGAAGGCATGCGCCGTCGCGGTTTCAGCGAAGACGCGATCCACGCTTTGCGTCGTGCCTACAAGACGGTCTACCGCCAGGGCCTGACGGTCGAACAGGCGCTGGCCGAGCTGGCAGAACCGTCTGCGCAGTTCCCTGAAGTCGCCGTGTTCCGCGATTCGATCCAGGCATCGACACGCGGCATCACCCGCTGATCATGGCCAATCTGCGTATTGCGCTGGTGGCGGGTGAGGCTTCCGGTGACATTCTCGGCGCCGGCCTCATGCGTGCGCTCAAGGCTCAGCACCCGGCAGTCGAGTTCATCGGCGTCGGCGGTCCGCTGATGCAGGCCGAAGGCCTGACCTCGTACTTCCCCATGGAGCGCCTGTCGGTCATGGGCCTGGTCGAAGTACTTGGTCGGCTGCGTGAGTTACTCAAACGCCGCAAAGAGCTGATTGCCACACTGATCGCCGCCAAGCCGGACGTGTTCATCGGCATCGATGCGCCGGATTTCAACCTCAATATCGAACTCAAGCTGCGTCAGGCCGGGATCAAGACCGTGCATTACGTCAGCCCGTCGGTGTGGGCATGGCGGCAGAAACGGGTGCTGAAGATCCGCGAAGGCTGCGATCTGATGCTGACCCTGTTGCCGTTCGAAGCGAAATTCTATGAAGAGAAAGGCGTGCCGGTGCGTTTCGTCGGTCACACCTTGGCCGATACCATTCCGCTGCAAGCCGATCGCGCCGCTGCCCGCGCCGAGCTGGGTTTGCCCGACGGTCCGCTGGTGGCGTTGATGCCGGGCAGCCGTGGCGGTGAAGTCAGTCGCCTCGGCGCGCTGTTCCTCGACACCGCCGAACGTCTGCGCGCCATGCGTCCGGGCGTGCGCTTTGTCATGCCTTGTGCAAACCCGGACCGCCGGGTGCAACTCGAGGCCTTGCTGGCTGGCCGGGATTTGCCAGTAACCTTGCTCGACGGTAAATCCCACTTGGCCCTCGCCGCGTGCAACGCCGTGCTGATCGCCTCTGGCACTGCTACCCTTGAAGCGCTGCTGTACAAGCGGCCGATGGTGGTGGCATATCGGTTGGCGCCGCTGACGTTCTGGATTCTCAAACGCATGGTCAAGAGCCCGTACGTGTCGCTGCCCAACTTGCTCGCTCAGCGCTTGCTGGTGCCGGAGTTGTTGCAGGATGATGCGACTGTCGAAGCCTTGGCGCAGACACTGTCGCCCTTGATCGATGGTGGTGATGAACAGACCCGCGGTTTCGACGAGATCCACCGCACGCTGCGGCGAGATGCTTCCAATCAGGCGGCGCAAGCCGTCCTTGACCTGATCGGCAAAACACAATGAGCAAGACAAGCATGCAAATGGGCCTGGATTTCACTCTGGTAGCCGAAGTCGAAGAACTGGTCGCCGGTGTCGATGAAGTCGGTCGTGGTCCGTTGTGCGGTGCGGTGGTGACAGCTGCGGTAATTCTCGATCCGAACCGGCCGATCCTCGGCCTCGATGACTCGAAAAAACTCACCGAAGCCAAGCGCGAAAAGCTCTACGACGAGATCTGCGAAAAGGCGCTGAGCTGGTGCATTGCTCGCGCCGAAGTCGAAGAAATCGACGATCTGAATATCCTCCACGCAACCATGCTGGCCATGCAGCGCGCGGTTGCCGGTCTGCATATTCAGCCGAAGCTGGCGATGATCGACGGTAACCGCTGCCCGCATTTGCCGATGCGTGCCGAGGCGGTGATTCAGGGCGACGGCAAGGTGCCGGCGATCGCGGCGGCGTCGATTCTGGCCAAGGTCAGTCGTGATCGCGAAATGGCGGCGTTCGAATTGATCTATCCGGGCTACGGCATCGGCGGCCATAAAGGCTACCCGACGCCCGTTCATCTGGAAGCACTGGCGCGGCTCGGCCCGACGCCGATTCACCGCCGCTCGTTCGCCCCGGTACGCCTGGCCTACGAGGCGCGGGAAAGCCTGACGCAGGTTTAGGCGCAAGGCTGATGTTTTATTCGAGGCCCGGTACAATCCGGGCCTCGTTGTCTCTATGTAACTGGACAGGATCACTATGCCGGCTTCATTCGTTCATCTACGCCTGCACACTGAATACTCCCTGGTCGACGGGCTGGTGCGGATCAAGCCGCTGGTCAAAGCGCTGACCGCCATGAACATGCCGGCGGTCGCGGTCACCGACCAGAACAACATGTGTTCCCTGGTCAAGTTCTATAAAAACGCCATGGGCGCTGGCATCAAGCCGATCTGCGGCGCCGACCTGTGGCTGGCGAACAAGGACCCGGATGCGCCGCTGAGCCGCCTCAGCCTGCTGGTGATGAACGCTCAGGGTTATCGCAATCTCACCGAACTGATCTCGCGCGGCTTCATCGAAGGCCAGCGCAACGGCATGGTCATCGTCGAGCGCGAGTGGGTGGCCGAGGCCAACGAAGGTTTGATCATGCTGTCCGCCGCCAAAGAAGGTGAGATCGGCATGGCCATGATCGGCGGCAACCCGGCGGAAGCCGAAGCGCTGGCACGCGAGTGGATGGCGGTGTTCCCGGATCGCTTCTATCTGGAAATCCAGCGCACCAACCGTCCCAATGATGAAGAACAATTGCACGGCGCCGTCGCCCTCGCCGACAAGCTTGGCGCGCCGCTGGTGGCGACCAACGATGTGCGCTTCATCAAGCAGGAAGACTTCGCCGCCCACGAAACCCGTGTGTGCATCGGTGAAGGCCGCGCCCTCGATGACCCGCGTCGTTCGAAGAATTACAGCGATCAGCAATACCTGAAAAGCGCCGAGGAAATGCTCGAGCTGTTCAGCGATATTCCCGACGCCATCGAAAACACCGTCGAGATCGCCAAGCGCTGCAACATTGATGTGAAGCTGGGCACACACTTCCTGCCCAACTTCCCGATCCCCGATGGCATGACCATCGACGAATATTTCCGCAAGGTCTCCTTCGAAGGGCTCGAAGAACGCCTGGCGGTGCTGCTGCCCAAGGACACCACCGAAGACTACGAAGCCAAGCGTCAGGTCTACGTCGACCGTTTGAATTTCGAGCTGGATATCATCATCCAGATGGGCTTCCCCGGTTACTTCCTGATCGTGATGGACTTTATCCAGTGGGCCAAGAACAACGGCGTACCGGTAGGTCCGGGCCGTGGGTCGGGTGCCGGATCGCTGGTGGCTTACGTACAGAAGATCACCGACCTCGACCCGCTGGAATATGACCTGCTGTTCGAGCGTTTCCTCAACCCGGAACGGGTTTCCATGCCCGACTTCGACGTCGACTTCTGCATGGACGGCCGTGACCGGGTGATCGATTACGTGGCCGAGAAATACGGCCGCAACGCGGTGAGCCAGATCATCACCTTCGGTTCCATGGCCGCCAAGGCTGTGGTCCGTGACGTGGCGCGGGTGCAGGGCAAGTCCTATGGCCTGGCGGATCGTCTGTCGAAGATGATTCCGTTCGAAGTCGGCATGACTCTGGAAAAAGCCTACGAGCAGGAAGAGATCCTGCGTGACTTCATCAAGGTCGATGAAGAAGCAGCGGAAATCTGGGAGATGGCGCGCAAACTCGAGGGCGTGGTGCGTAACGTCGGCAAACACGCCGGTGGTGTGGTGATCGCGCCGACCAAGCTGACCGACTTCTCGCCGATCTATTGCGACGAGGCCGGTGACGGTCTGGTAACCCAGTTCGACAAGGACGACGTTGAGGCCGCCGGTCTGGTGAAGTTCGACTTCCTTGGCCTGCGGACCCTGACGATCATCGACTGGGCGTTGAAAACCATCAACCGCGACCGCGCCAAGGTCAACGAGCCGCCGCTGGATATCGCTTTTATTCCGCTGGACGACAAGCCGACCTACCAGTTGCTGCAAAAAGCCGAAACCACGGCGGTGTTCCAGCTTGAATCCCGGGGCATGAAAGAGCTGATCAAAAAGCTCAAGCCTGACTGCCTGGAAGACTTGATCGCACTGGTGGCACTGTTCCGTCCGGGCCCGCTGCAATCGGGCATGGTGGACGACTTCATCAACCGTAAGCACGGTCGCGCCGAACTGGCGTATCCGCACTCGGACTACCAGTACGACGGGCTCAAGCCGGTATTGGCGCCGACTTATGGCATCATCCTGTATCAGGAACAGGTGATGCAGATTGCTCAGGTCATGGCCGGTTACACCCTCGGCGGTGCGGACATGCTGCGTCGAGCGATGGGTAAGAAAAAGCCTGAAGAAATGGCCAAGCAGCGCGGCGGTTTCATTGAGGGTTGCGCGACCAACGGGATCGACGCGGATCTTGCCGGTAACATTTTCGACCTGGTGGAAAAGTTCGCCGGTTACGGCTTCAACAAATCCCACTCCGCCGCTTACGGCCTGGTGTCCTACCAGACCGCTTGGCTGAAAGCTCACTACCCGGCGCCGTTTATGGCTGCGGTACTCTCGGCGGATATGCACAACACCGACAAGGTCGTGACCTTGATCGAAGAAGTGCGGACGATGAAGCTGCGCCTCGACGCGCCGGACGTGAACACTTCGGAGTTCAAGTTCACGGTGAACGACGACGGCCGTATCGTTTATGGCCTCGGCGCGATCAAAGGCGTCGGTGAAGGTCCGGTGGAAGCGATCACCGAAGCGCGTCAGGCCGGTCCGTTCAAGGATCTGTTCGATTTCTGCGCGCGGGTCGACCTCAAGCGCATCAACAAACGAACTCTTGATGGCTTGATTCGCAGCGGCGC
>NZ_JH635998.1:851696-861631 GCF_000257605.1 Pseudomonas sp. R62 | reverse complement strand
GACCTCAAGCGCATCAACAAACGAACTCTTGATGGCTTGATTCGCAGCGGCGCGCTGGATCGCCTCGGCCCGTATTTCCACGACGAACAAAAGGCCTATCAAGCCAATATCGACCGTAACCGCGCGGTACTGCTGGCGGCGATGGAAGAGGCGATCAAGGCTGCCGAGCAGACTGCGCGGACCCACGACTCTGGCCACGCCGACCTGTTTGGCGGCTTGTTCGTCGAAGAAGATGCCGACGTCTACGCGTCCCATCGCAAGGCCAAGGAGCTGACCCTCAAGGAACGCCTCAAGGGTGAAAAAGACACTCTGGGCCTGTACCTGACCGGTCACCCGATCGACGAATACGAAGGCGAGATCCGCCGTTTCGCCCGCCAGCGCATCATCGACCTGAAGCCGGCGCGTGACACGCAAACCGTAGCGGGGATGATCATTGCCCTGCGGGTGATGAAGAACAAGAAGGGCGACAAGATGGGTTTCATCACCCTCGACGACCGCTCCGGGCGGATCGAAGCGTCGCTGTTTGCCGATGCGTTCCATTCGGCGCAATCGCTGCTGCAGACCGACGCGATGGTGGTGGTTGAAGGCGAGGTCAGCAATGACGACTTCTCCGGCGGCCTGCGCCTGCGGGTCAAGCGGGTGATGAGCATGGAGGATGCGCGGACCAATCTGGCCGAAAGCCTGCGCTTGAAGCTGCACACTCAGGATCTGAAGGGCGATCAGCTACGCTGGTTGGGCGAACTGCTCAAGCGTCATCGCGGCGCGTGCCCGGTGACCATGGAGTACACCAGCCCGGATGCGAAGACCTTGCTGCAGTTCGGCGAGACCTGGCGGATCGACCCGGCGGATACCTTGATTCAAGCCCTGCGTGACCAGTTCGGGCGAGACAACGTCTTCCTCCAATACCGTTGACCGGCAAGTGCCATCATGGCGCTTGCCCGCAACCTGAATTTTTAATCTCGACCTCAGCGCGCCTCTCCCTTAAGGTAGGGCGCGAATAGACAACCGGCCGGCCCAAGCTCACTTGGGACACGACCCAAGACGGACGCCTATGAACCCGAATTTTCTAGATTTCGAACAGCCGATCGCCGACCTGCAAGCCAAGATCGAAGAGTTGCGCTTGGTCGGTAATGACAATTCGCTGAATATCGGCGATGAGATCTCCCGCCTGCAGGACAAGAGCAAGACGCTGACCGAAGACATCTTCGGCAAGCTGACCAGCTGGCAGATCGCACGCCTGGCGCGTCACCCGAAACGCCCGTATACCCTCGATTACATCGAGCACATCTTCACCGAGTTCGACGAACTGCACGGCGACCGTCACTTCTCCGACGACGCCGCCATCGTTGGCGGTATCGCCCGTCTGGAAGACCAGCCGGTGATGATCATCGGCCACCAGAAGGGCCGTGAAGTGCGTGAGAAGGTTCGCCGCAACTTCGGCATGCCGCGTCCGGAAGGCTACCGCAAGGCCTGCCGTCTGATGGAGATGGCCGAGCGCTTCAAGATGCCGATCCTGACTTTCATCGACACCCCGGGTGCCTACCCTGGCATCGACGCTGAAGAGCGCAACCAGAGCGAAGCGATTGCCTGGAACCTGCGTGTGATGGCGCGGCTGAAGACTCCGATCATCGCCACTGTAATTGGTGAAGGTGGTTCCGGCGGCGCACTGGCCATCGGCGTCTGCGATCAATTGAACATGCTGCAATATTCGACTTACGCGGTGATCTCGCCGGAAGGTTGCGCGTCGATCCTGTGGAAAACCGCCGAGAAAGCACCGGATGCCGCTGAAGCAATGGGCATCACCGCTGAGCGTCTGAAAGGCCTGGGCATTGTTGACAAAGTGATCAGCGAGCCACTGGGCGGCGCCCATCGTGACCCGGCTGCTGCCGCCGCTTCGATCCGCGCCGAGCTGAGCTCGCAACTGGCGATGCTCAAGCAGTTCGATAACGAAGCGCTGCTCAAGCGCCGTTACGATCGCCTGATGAGCTACGGTCTCTAATCGAGCGCCGATTTGGCTGACGATGCAAAACACTGTGGGAGCGAGCTTGCTCGCGAAGGCGTTATAACAGACGACGAAATTGTTGAATGTTAATCAGCTTTCGCGAGCAAGCTCGCTCCCACATTTGGTTTCCGGCGAGGGTAAAGACATGGGTGAACGCTCGATTGATTTGCCATCCCGTCTTCTGCTGAACCTTGAGCCCTGGCGCCACGTCGCTCACTGGCGCATCGCCTTCTCCGGTGGCCTCGATTCCACCGTCCTCCTGCATCTGCTCGCCACTCTGGCGAACACCGAATCCCTCCCTGCGTTAAGCGCCATCCACATCCACCACGGCCTTCAGGCTGCGGCCGATGCGTGGCCGCAACACTGCCAAGACGTTTGCGATGCGCTGGGCGTGCCGTTGCAAGTAGAGCGGGTCACCGTGAAGGGCGGGGCGAGCCTGGAGCGAGCGGCGCGGGATGCGCGTTACGCCGTGTTCAATTCGCTGACGCAAGCCGATGATGCACTGCTGACCGGTCAACACCGCGACGACCAAGCGGAAACGCTGCTGTTTCGGCTGTTGCGCGGTGCCGGTGTCCGCGGGCTCGGCGCGATGCCGCAGCAGCGTCCAGTGGGGCAGGGCACGCTGGTTCGACCGTTGCTGGATGTCAGTCGTGCTGAGCTGGAAGGTTATGCACAGGCGCATCGGTTGCGCTGGATCGAAGACCCGTCGAATCAGGATCACCAGTTTTCGCGCAATTACCTGCGCCATCAAGCCATGCCGGTGCTGACCGAGCGCTGGCCGCAAGCGCAGGCCAGCATGGCGCGCACCGCTGCGCATCTGCGTGAGGCGCAGGGCTTGCTCGATGAGCTGGCGCAGATCGATCTCGCACAAGCCGAAACTCCCCATGAATTCGCTTGGCTGGGTGTGCCATCGCTGGAGCTGACAACATTGACGGCGTTGTCTGACGCGCGCCAGCGAAATGCCCTCAGCCACTGGCTCGAACCGTTGACTCGGCTGCCAGACGCTGACCATTGGTCGGGTTGGACAACGCTGTGCAATGCCGGCGCCGACGCTTCTCCGATCTGGCGTCTGGCCGACGGCGAGCTGCACCGCAGCGCCGGGCGCGTCTGGTGGCTGAGCGGCAATTGGTTGCGCACGCCAGTGATCGGCGCCGACTGGCAGACCCCGACTTCAGCGCTACGCTTGCCGGATAACGGACGCGTCATGCTCCACGGGCATGCTCCAGCCGGGCCTTTGCGTATTGCCTATCGGCAGGGCGGTGAGGTCATGCAATTGGCTGAGCGCGGTAGCCGGGATCTCAAGCGTCTGCTCAACGAGCGCGCGGTGCCGGCCTTCGTGCGTGGCAGATTGCCGCTGCTGTTTCGTGGCGAAGAATTGCTCGCCGTGGCGAACCTGTCGGGTCTTGCTGGTCAGATGGACGAAGGCTGGACATTGCACTGGCAGCCAACAGACGAAGATCAAGGTTTGAGCTGAAAGGAGCATTCCGGTAGACTACGCTCCCTTCTTGATACAACTTCTGTGGATTCGCCTGAATTGCAGGAGTTGCCGATTACCAAGCAGTCTTTGCTGGGCGATTCCAAAAAATGTGTAGCGAGCAACGTACCGGTGTTTCATCTGCCGGTCTGTCACAACGCGGCGGTTTTTTCGAAAGGTGCACTGTGATTAATGCAGGTGATCGGGGGCTTCGGCCTTCCTTCGCTTTCCCCGGCGGCTCGTTCCGCTTTAACGCAGACTTCTAGGGTTTTTCATGACGCGCTACATATTCGTCACGGGCGGTGTTGTTTCTTCATTGGGGAAAGGCATTGCCTCGGCTTCATTGGCGGCTATCCTGGAGGCGCGGGGGCTTAAGGTCACCATGCTGAAGCTGGATCCGTACATCAACGTCGATCCAGGCACCATGAGTCCGTTCCAGCACGGTGAAGTGTTCGTCACCCACGACGGCGCCGAAACCGACCTGGATCTGGGGCACTACGAGCGGTTCATCCGCACCACCATGACCCAGAACAACAACTTCACCACCGGCCGTGTCTACGAGCACGTGCTGCGCAAAGAGCGCCGTGGCGACTACCTGGGTGCAACCATCCAGGTAATCCCGCATATCACCGACGAAATCAAGCGCCGCATCATCAAGGGTGCCGGTGACGCTGACGTGGCGATGGTCGAAATCGGTGGCACCGTCGGTGACATCGAGTCGCAACCGTTCCTCGAAGCCATCCGCCAGTTGCGTTTCGAAGTCGGCGCCAAGCGCGCGATGCTGATGCATCTGACGCTGGTACCGTACATCGCCACCGCTGGCGAAACCAAGACCAAACCGACCCAGCACTCCGTCAAGGAACTGCGTTCGATCGGTCTGCAGCCAGACGTGCTGGTGTGCCGCTCCGATCACCCGATCGACGTGTCCTCGCGTCGCAAGATCGCCCAGTTCACCAACGTTGAAGAACGTGCGGTCATTGCTCTGGAAGACGCCGATACCATCTACAAGATCCCGGGCATCCTGCATTCGCAGGGTCTGGACGATTTCGTCGTTGAGCGTTTCGGTCTGCAGTGCGGCAGCGCCGATCTGTCCGAGTGGGACGCAGTGGTCGATGCCAAGCTGAACCCGGAACACGAAGTGACCATCGCCATGGTCGGCAAGTACATGGAACTGCTCGACGCCTACAAGTCGCTGATCGAAGCGATGAGCCATGCCGGCATCAGCAACCGCACCAAGGTCAACCTGCGCTACATCGATTCCGAAGACATCGAGAACCAGGGCACTGCGCTGCTCGAAGGTGTTGACGCGATTCTGGTGCCGGGCGGCTTCGGTCTGCGTGGCGTGGAAGGCAAGATCACTGCCGTTCAGTACGCTCGCGAAAACAAGGTTCCGTACCTCGGCATCTGCCTGGGCATGCAAGTGGCGGTCATCGAGTTCGCCCGTAACGTGCTGGGCTGGAAGGACGCCAACTCCACCGAGTTCGATCGTGCCAGCGGCCATCCGGTTGTCGGTCTGATCACCGAGTGGGAAGACGCCACCGGCGCTGTCGAAGTGCGTACCGAAGCGTCCGATCTGGGCGGCACCATGCGTCTCGGCGCACAGGATTGCCTGCTTGAGCCGGGCTCCAAAGTCCATGATTGCTACGGCAAGGACGTGATCGTTGAGCGTCACCGTCACCGTTACGAAGTGAACAACAACCTGCTGCCGCAGATCATCGAAGCCGGCCTGAAGATTTCCGGTCGCTCCGCCGATGCTGCGCTGGTCGAAGTGGTTGAAGCGCCGGATCATCCATGGTTCGTTGCCTGCCAGTTCCACCCTGAGTTCACCTCGACCCCACGCGACGGTCATCCGCTGTTCAGCGGTTTCGTCAAAGCCGCGTTGGCTCAACACCAGAAGAAGGCGTAACCCGATGGCACAGAAGATCATCCGCGTCGGCGACATCGAGATTGCCAACGACAAACCCATGGTCCTGTTCGGCGGCATGAACGTGCTGGAAAGCCGTGACATGGCCATGCAGGTTTGCGAAGAGTACGTGAAGGTCACCGAGAAACTCGGTATCCCTTACGTGTTCAAGGCCAGCTTCGACAAGGCCAACCGGTCTTCTGTGACTTCGTATCGTGGTCCTGGCCTGGAAGAGGGCATGCGCATCTTCCAGGACATCAAGCAAGCCTTCGGCGTGCCGATCATCACCGACGTCCACGAGCCGGATCAGGCTGCGGTGGTCGCTGAGGTCTGCGACATCATTCAGCTGCCGGCCTTCCTGTCGCGCCAGACCGATCTGGTTGTCGCGATGGCCAAGACCAATGCCGTGATCAACATCAAAAAAGCCCAGTTCCTCGCGCCTCAGGAAATGAAACACATCCTGAACAAGTGCGTGGAAGCGGGTAACGATCAGTTGATCCTCTGCGAGCGTGGTTCGAGCTTCGGCTACAACAACCTCGTGGTCGACATGCTCGGCTTCGGCATCATGAAGCAGTTCGAATACCCGGTGTTCTTCGACGTGACCCACTCGCTGCAAATGCCTGGCGGTCGTTCCGACTCCGCCGGCGGTCGCCGCGCGCAGGTCACCGACCTGGCCAAGGCCGGCATGAGCCAGTCGCTGGCGGGTCTGTTCCTCGAAGCGCATCCGGATCCGGACAACGCCAAATGCGACGGCCCTTGCGCCTTGCGTCTGGACAAACTGGAGCCATTCCTGGCCCAGCTCAAAGCTCTGGACGAACTGGTGAAGAGTTTTCCGACGGTAGAAACCGCGTAACGCTCGATTCTCCGGTAAAGTACCGCACGATTTGTCGCTCATGCCCTCGGGCGTGAGCGTTGTCGTCTGCAAGTCTGCCCGCTGTACTTCGCTTGCCGACGATAAAGATTTCCTCTAGCTGCGTCGTTTTCGTCAACTTTGGAGTGTTTACAACAATGGCAAAAATCGTCGACATCAAAGGTCGTGAAGTTCTCGACTCCCGTGGCAATCCCACCGTGGAAGCGGACGTGCTTCTCGACAACGGCATCATCGGTAGCGCCTGCGCGCCGTCCGGTGCATCCACTGGCTCGCGTGAAGCGCTCGAGCTGCGTGATGGCGACAAGAGCCGTTACCTGGGCAAGGGCGTGCTCAAGGCGGTAGCCAACATCAACGGTCCGATCCGCGATCTGCTGCTGGGCACCGACCCGAGCGACCAGAAAGCCCTCGACCACGCGATGATCAAGCTCGACGGTACCGAAAACAAAGCGACCCTGGGCGCCAACGCCATCCTCGCCGTGTCGCTGGCTGCGGCCAAGGCAGCTGCGCAGGATCAGGATCTGCCGCTGTACGCACACATCGCCAACCTCAACGGCACCCCGGGTGTGTACTCGATGCCGGTCCCGATGATGAACATCATCAACGGTGGCGAGCACGCCGATAACAACGTCGACATCCAGGAATTCATGGTGCAGCCAGTCGGCGCCAAGTCTTTCTCGGAAGGTCTGCGCATGGGCACCGAGATTTTCCATCACCTGAAAGCTGTGCTGAAGGCTCGTGGTCTGAGCACTGCCGTTGGCGACGAAGGCGGTTTCGCGCCGAACCTGGCTTCCAACGAAGACGCGCTGAAAGTGATCTCCGAAGCCGTGGCCAACGCCGGTTACAAGCTGGGCACCGACGTGACCCTGGCGCTGGACTGCGCCGCGAGCGAGTTCTACGAAGACGGCAAGTACAACCTGTCCGGTGAAGGCCAGGTGTTCACTGCTGAAGGTTTCGCCGACTACCTCAAAGGCCTGACCGAGCGTTACCCGATCATCTCCATCGAAGACGGTCTGGACGAATCCGACTGGGCTGGCTGGAAAATCCTCACCGACAAGATCGGCGAGAAGACCCAGCTGGTGGGCGACGACCTGTTCGTGACCAACACCAAGATCCTCAAAGAAGGCATCGATAAAAAGATCGCCAACTCGATCCTGATCAAGTTCAACCAGATCGGCACCCTGACCGAAACCCTGGAAGCCATCCAGATGGCCAAGGCTGCCGGTTACACCGCCGTGATCTCGCACCGCTCCGGCGAAACCGAAGATTCGACCATTGCCGACCTGGCTGTGGGCACCTCGGCTGGCCAGATCAAGACCGGTTCGCTGTGCCGCTCCGACCGCGTTTCCAAGTACAACCAACTGCTGCGTATCGAAGAGCAGTTGAACGGCAAGGCCAAGTACAACGGCCGTGCCGAGTTCCGCGGTTAAGCGCAACCTGATCAAAGGACACCGGATTGTGTCGGAAAAGTCGTGACAGCGATGGATTTGCCACTAATCTGATGCCTTAAGCACAAGCCTGGATCTTTCCAGGCTTCGTGCTATCAGATGCTGCAACATTATGCGTGGCTGTCTTTTTTCACTGGATACCTGATATTCGATGCGCAGTCCTTACTGGTTGTTTCTTGTTTTGCTCTTGCTCCTGGCCGGTCTGCAGTACCGCCTGTGGGTGGGCAATGGCAGTCTGGCGCAGGTCGCCGAGCTGAAACAGCAGATCGCCGAGCAACATGCCGAGAACGAAGGCCTGCTGGAGCGCAACCGGGTGATGGACGCTGAAGTCAGCGAGCTGAAGAAAGGCATGGAGACCGTCGAAGAGCGGGCTCGTCACGAACTGGGCATGGTCAAGGACGGCGAAACCCTTTACCAGTTGGCCCAATGATCGATTCCCTGCCGGCCTTCTGGGCCGTGATTCCTGCTGCGGGCGTCGGTGCCCGAATGGCCGCGGACCGTCCCAAGCAATATCTGCAACTGGGCGGGCGCACAATTCTCGAACACAGCCTCGGCTGTTTCCTTGATCACCCGAGCCTCAAGGGCCTGGTGGTCAGTCTTGCTGTCGATGATCCCTATTGGCCGAATCTGGCATGCGTCAACGATCCGCGCATTCAGCGGGTTGATGGCGGCGCGGAGCGTTCCGCATCGGTGCTCAATGCCTTGCTGCACCTGCATGCGCAAGGTGCCGACGATGAGGATTGGGTGCTGGTGCACGATGCGGCCCGGCCGAATCTGAGTCGCGATGATCTGGACAAGTTGCTTGCCGAACTCGCGGATGACCCGGTCGGCGGTCTGTTGGCGGTTCCTGCTCGCGACACGCTCAAACGCGTTGATAACAACGGACGTGTGGTTGAAACCGTGGATCGCAGCGTGATCTGGCAGGCGTATACACCGCAGATGTTCCGCCTCGGTGCGTTGCATCGGGCGTTGGCCGACAGCCTGGTTGCGGATGCCGTGATCACCGATGAAGCTTCGGCGATGGAATGGGCCGGTCTCGCACCGCGTCTGATTGAAGGGCGCGCGGATAACCTCAAGGTGACCCGGCCGGAAGATCTGGAGTGGTTGCGTCAGCGGTGGGCTAACCGCCGCTGATTGCTGTGGCGTCCATTGCGCCGCCTTCGCGAGCAAGCTCGCTCCCACATTTGATTTGCGCCTGACACCAGATTTGCAGTCACTGCACGTCCACTGTGGGAGCGAGCTTGCTCGCGAAGGCGGCCACACGAACAACCCATCACTCAGCTTCGATACTCCGCCCGCTCAGCCAACCCTTCTTTAAGAAAATCCACCAACTTGCGCACCTTCGGCGACAAATGCCGCTGCTGCGGATACAGCGCCCACACCGCCGTATTCGGCGGCTGATGCGCCTCGAGCAAGGAAATCAGCGCGCCGCTGTGCAGGTGCTTGAGCACGTAATAATCCGGCAACTGACACAACCCGACACCCTGAAGCGCCGCATCCAGCACCGCCTGCCCACTGTTGCAACGCCAGTTGCCTTGCACCCGCTGGGAAAATTCCCGCCCGTTCTGTTCCAGTTGCCAGATATCCGAACTGCCGATCAGGCAATTGTGCCTACTCAATTCCGACAAGCTGTGTGGGCGCCCATACCGTTCCAGGTAGGAAGGCGACGCGCACAGGTACATTCTCCGTGGCGCCAGGCGTGTCGCGACCAAGCGCGAATCCTGTAGCCGACCCAGACGAATTGCCAGATCCAGCCCTTCATGCACCAAGTCCAGCTGGCGATTGCTCAGCTCGATATCGATACGCAGCTGTGGGTACAGCCCCATGAAGCGAGTCACCAGCGGCACGATAAAGCGTTCGCCATAGGCCACCGCGCAGGTCATGCGCAGCATGCCTTTCGGTTCGCTGGTCAGATCGCCTACCGCGCGCAAGGCTTCTTCGCGACCGTCTTGCAGGCGCTGGCAATGTTGCAGGAAAGTCTGCCCGGCTTCGGTCAACGTAACTCGCCGGGTGCTGCGGTAGAGCAGGCGCGTCTGCAAACGCTCTTCGAGCCGTACGATTTGTCGACTGATGTGCGAGGAAGAAACCCCAAGACGCTCGGCAGCGGCGGTGAATTGGTTGCATTCGGCGACGGCAACGAACTCGTCGATGCCTTCCCAGCGGTTTTCCGACACTTGGATTATCCCTGTATGGCAATAATGTTTTGCTTTCGTCCGGATTATTCCTCAGGGCGCGCTGAA
>NZ_JH635998.1:839252-850889 GCF_000257605.1 Pseudomonas sp. R62 | reverse complement strand
GTTTTGCTTTCGTCCGGATTATTCCTCAGGGCGCGCTGAACTACACTGTCTGTCTGCTTTTTTATTTATTGGGTTCACTGGAGAGTCAGCATGATCAAGTCGCGCGCCGCCGTTGCCTTCGAGGCCAAGAAGCCGCTGGAAATCGTAGAAGTCGATGTCGCCATGCCGAAGGCTGGTGAAGTGTTGCTGCGCGTTGTCGCTTCCGGGGTGTGCCACACCGATGCCTACACCTTGTCCGGCGCAGACCCGGAAGGCATCTTCCCGTCGATCCTCGGCCACGAAGGTGGCGCCATCGTTGAAGCGATCGGCGAGGGCGTGACCTCGGTTGCCGTCGGCGACCACGTCATTCCGCTGTACACCCCGGAATGCGGCCAGTGCAAATTCTGCAAGTCGGGCAAGACCAACCTCTGCCAGGCGATTCGCGCCACCCAAGGCAAGGGCCTGATGCCGGACGGCACTTCGCGCTTTTCCTACAAGGGCGAAACGATTTTCCACTACATGGGGACGTCGACGTTTTCGGAATACACCGTGCTCCCGGAAATCTCCGTGGCCAAGATCTCCAAAGACGCGCCGCTGGAAAAGGTCTGCCTGCTCGGTTGCGGCGTGACCACCGGTATCGGCGCCGTGCTCAATACCGCCAAGGTCAAACCGGGTGACACCGTGGCCATCTTCGGTCTCGGTGGTATTGGCTTGTCGGCCGTGATCGGCGCGGTGAAAGCCAAGGCTGCGCGCATCATTGCGATCGACATCAACCCGGCCAAGTTCGAAATCGCCAAACAACTCGGTGCCACCGATTGCGTGAACCCGAAAGACTTTGATCGTCCGATCCAGGAAGTGATCGTCGACATGACCGATGGCGGCGTCGACTTCTCCTTCGAGTGCATCGGCAATGTGCAACTGATGCGCGCCGCGCTTGAGTGCTGCCACAAAGGCTGGGGCGAGTCGGTCATCATCGGTGTCGCCGGTGCCGGTCAGGAAATCGCTACCCGTCCGTTCCAGTTGGTTACCGGTCGCGTCTGGCGCGGTTCGGCGTTCGGCGGCGTGCGTGGCCGTACTGAATTGCCGAGCTACGTCGACATGGCCCAGAGCGGCGAGATCCCGCTGGATACCTTCATCACCCACACCATGGGTCTGGAAGATATCAACAAGGCGTTCGACCTGATGCACGAAGGCAAGAGCATCCGCACCGTCATTCATTTCTAAGGAGCAGCGGCAAGCTACAAGCCACAAGCTGCAAGCAGGCGCAACGCCCTCTTGCAGCTTGAAGCTCGCAGCGTGCGGCTGAAGTGCTATGAATCTGGAAAACATTTCCTGTCAGAAGAGTTTCGGTGGCTGGCACAAGCGCTATCGCCATCGCTCCGAAGTGCTTGATTGCGACATGGTCTTCGCCGTGTACCTGCCGCCGCAAGCGGAGCAGGGCGGCAAGCTGCCAGTGCTGTACTGGTTGTCCGGGCTGACCTGCACCGATGAGAATTTCATGCAGAAGGCCGGTGCGATGCGCATGGCCGCCGAGCTTGGTCTGATCATCGTTGCCCCGGATACCAGCCCACGTGGCGCGGATGTTCCGGACGATGCAGACAAGGCTTGGGATTTCGGTCTCGGCGCCGGGTTTTATCTGAACGCCACGCAGGAACCGTGGGCGCGGCACTATCAGATGCATGACTATGTCGTGCAGGAGTTGCCCGCTCTGGTCGAAGCGCATTTCCCCGCTTCCGACAAGCGCAGCATCAGCGGCCACTCGATGGGCGGCCACGGTGCTTTGGTCTGTGCCTTGCGCAATCCTGGGCGGTATAAATCGGTTTCGGCCTTTTCGCCGATCACCCATCCGATCGATTGCCCGTGGGGTCAGAAGGCCTTTTCCAACTATTTGGGCGAAGACCGTTCGAAGTGGAAAGAGTGGGACGCCTGTGTGCTGATCGCAGAGGCGACGGAGAAGTTGCCGTTGCTGGTCGATCAAGGTGATCGTGACGATTTCCTCGCCACGCAATTGAAACCCGAGGCCTTGCAACACGCAGCAAAACAAGCGGGGCATCCGCTGGAGCTGCGCCTGCAACCGGGCTACGACCACAGCTATTTCTTCATCTCAAGCTTCATTGACGACCACTTGCAGCATCACGCACGCGCTCTGCGCGGTTAATGCAGGTAGAATCACGCCCTGACAAAAATCGGGGCGTTTTTTTATGCGTATTGGCCACGGCTACGATGTGCACCGTTTCGCTGAAGGCGATTTCATTACTCTGGGCGGCGTGCAGATTGCACACAGCTTCGGGCTGCTCGCTCATTCCGACGGTGACGTCCTGCTGCACGCCTTGAGCGACGCCTTGCTCGGCGCGGCGGCGCTGGGTGATATCGGCAAACACTTCCCGGACACCGATCCGCAATTCAAGGGCGCCGACAGCCGTGTGCTGTTGCGTCATGTGGTCAGTCTGATCCACGCCAAGGGCTGGAAAGTCGGCAACGTCGACAACACCATCGTTGCCCAGGCGCCAAAAATGGCGCCGCATATCGAATCGATGCGCGCGCTGATCGCGGCGGATCTTCAAGTTGAGTTGGATCAAGTGAACGTCAAAGCTACCACCACCGAAAAGCTTGGCTTTGTCGGTCGCGAAGAAGGCATCGCCGTGCACTCCGTTGCCTTGTTGCTGCGCGCATGAATGAACTGCAATTGCTCGGCCCGCGGGCCTATGGCGAACCCCTCGGCACAGCGGTACTGAAAGCCATTGCCGAAGATTTCCAGGTCGATGAAGTGCTGGATATCCCATTCAGCGGCGACGGCGAACACCTGTGGATCTGGGTGGAAAAGCGCGGCCTCAATACCGAAGAAGCGGCACGGCGGATCGCCAAGGCAGCCGGCGTGCCGTTGCGCACCGTCAGCTATGCCGGCCTCAAAGATCGTCAGGCCCTGACCCGACAGTGGTTCAGCGTGCAATTGCCGGGCAAGGCCGATCCGGATCTGTCGGCGGCGGAAAACGACACGCTGATGATCCTCAAGACCACGCGCCACAAGCGCAAGCTGCAACGCGGTGCGCATTCGGCCAACGGTTTCACGTTGCGCCTGACGCAATTCGATGGCGACAAAGACGCGCTTGAACAGCGCCTGCAACTGATCGCCAAACAAGGCATTCCCAATTATTTCGGCGCCCAGCGTTTCGGCCATGACGGCGGCAACGTTGTCGATGCCCGGGCGTGGGCGGCGCGCAAGGCTTTGCCGGAACAGCGCAATGTGCGTTCGCGGTTGCTGTCGACGGCGCGCAGCTTTCTGTTCAACCAGGTGCTGGCGGCGCGCGTCGCCGATGGCACCTGGAACACCGCGCTGGTTGGCGATTTGTTGGCGTTTACTGACAGCCGCAGCTTTTTCCCGGCGGGTGAAGCGGAATGCAGCGACCCGCGTCTGTCGATTCTCGACCTGCACTCGACCGGTCCGCAGTGGGGCGAAGGTGACTCGCCGGCTGCTGGTGCTGTCCATGAACTGGAGCAGGAGATCGCCGCCCGCGAAGCGGATCTGCGCGACTGGTTGATCCACGCCGGCATGAGCCATGAACGTCGCATCCTGCGGCTGCCCATTGGCGGGTTGACGTGGCATTATCCCCAACCTGACATTCTGCAACTGGAATTCGTCCTCCCGGCCGGATGCTTTGCCACCGTATTGGTGCGCGAGCTCGTTGATCTGGTGCCGGTGGGGCAGACGGACAGCCCATGCGTATTCTGATTTCTAACGACGATGGGGTAACCGCGCCCGGTCTCGCCGCGCTTTATGCAGCGCTGGCGGATTACACCGAATGCGTGGTTATCGCCCCGGAGCAGGACAAAAGCGGCGCCAGCAGTTCGCTGACGCTCGACCGTCCGCTGCACCCGCAATACCTGGCCAACGGCTTCATCAGCATCAACGGCACACCGACCGATTGCATTCACCTGGGCCTTAACGGCTTGCTTGAGCGCGAAGCGGACATGGTGGTTTCCGGCATCAACCTCGGCGCCAACCTTGGTGACGACGTGCTGTATTCCGGAACCGTGGCGGCAGCCCTTGAAGGACGATTTCTCGAGCGCCCATCGTTTGCCTTTTCACTGGTCTCGCGCCAAGTGGATAACCTGCCGACTGCGGCCTACTTTGCGCGCAAACTTGTCGAGGCCCACGCCGGGCTCGATCTGCCGCCGCGCACGGTACTTAATGTGAACATCCCCAATCTGCCTATCGATCACATCCGTGGCATTCAGTTGACCCGTCTCGGCCATCGCGCCCGCGCGGCGGCGCCGATGAAAGTGGTCGATCCGCGCGGCAAGGCCGGTTACTGGATTGCTGCTGCCGGCGACGCCGAAGATGGCGGCCCGGGCACCGATTTTCATGCCGTGATGCAGGGTTATGTGTCCATCACACCGTTGCAGCTCGATCGCACCTTCAATGATGCCTTCAGAAGTCTTGATGGCTGGCTGGGGGGGCTGAGCTGATGCGTGAACATGACGACCGCCTGCGCAGCGGCATTGGCATGACCTCCCAGCGTACGCGCGAGCGACTGATCCAGCGGCTGTATGAAGAAGGCGTGTCGAACGCCAAAGTCCTGGAAGTGATCCGCCGCACGCCGCGTCACCTGTTTGTCGACGAGGCGCTGGCGCACCGCGCTTACGAAGACACCGCGCTGCCGATCGGCAACAACCAGACCATCTCCCAGCCTTACATGGTGGCGCGCATGAGCGAGCTGCTGCTGGAGGCGGGTCCGCTGGATAAAGTGTTGGAGATCGGCACCGGTTCCGGCTACCAGACAGCGGTGTTGTCGCAACTGGTCGAACGGGTGTTTTCGGTCGAACGCATCAAGGTGCTGCAGGACCGCGCCAAGGAGCGTCTGATCGAGCTGAACCTGCGCAACGTGGTGTTTCGCTGGGGCGATGGCTGGGAAGGCTGGCCGGCGCTGGCGCCCTACAACGGCATCATCGTCACCGCCGTTGCCACCGATGTACCGCAAGCTTTGCTCGATCAACTGGCCCCCGGTGGGCGCATGGTGATTCCGGTCGGCTCCGGTGAAGTGCAACAACTGATGCTGATCGTGCGCGAAGAACATGGCTTTTCCCGACACGTTTTGGGCGCTGTGCGTTTCGTGCCTTTGCTCAACGGGCCACTGGCCTGAGCATTTGCAAACAGGCGCTGAATTCCTTTCAACGGCGCCGGTCTTACACCGGCAGCCAGAGTTTAAACGCTGCGTACTTGCCCTTGGCAAACGTGTGCGTCCGGTGATTTCGCGTCATTAAAGGTAAAGCCGTTTCGGCCCGTTATACTTGCGACACTTCATGCCGCAGTGCGGCATTCAGAATTTTCAGCCACCACAAAGGGAGCGGCGGGTGAGTCTCACAGTCATTGCGCAGCGTATGGGTAACACGAGCTTTCAGCGCCTGGTGACTGGCCTTGTCTTGAGCACCTTGCTGGTCGGTTGCTCAAGCACCAAATCGAGCAACGTACGGGTTGTCGATCGCAATAATTCGGTCGCGCAACGTCCGACCGTTACTACCGGACAATATGTAGTCCGCCCCGGCGATACCTTGTTTTCGATCGCCTTTCGTTACGGCTGGGACTACAAAACCCTCGCCGCCCGGAACAATATTCCTACGCCGTATACGATCCATCCGGGTCAGACAATTCGCTTCGACGGGCGCAGCGGTTCAACGCCGACAGCGGTGGTGAGCAACTCCAGTTCTTCACCTTCTTCGTCGAGTAAAACCACGGTAATCCGGCGCCAGGCGAATGGCACCACAACCACTACAACCACCGGTTCCAAAGGGGTTGTACCGTCCGTCGCGAGCAAACCTGCACCCGCTCCACTGCCTCCGGCAGGCCCGGCCCCGACCGGCTGGGGATGGCCATCTAATGGCGTTCTGATTGGAAAATTCTCTTCAAACGGTAGTTTGAATAAAGGAATTGATATCGCCGGAGATTTGGGACAGCCTGTTTTAGCTGCGTCTGATGGGACGGTCGTATACGCCGGGAGTGGCTTAAGGGGCTACGGCGAATTGGTCATCATCAAACACAGCGAAACCTACGTCAGTGCTTACGGACATAACCGCAGGCTGTTGGTTCGGGAGGGGCAGCAGGTCAAGGTCGGACAGACAATTGCCGAAATGGGGTCAACGGGTACAGACCGGGTGAAACTGCATTTTGAGATTCGCCGCCAAGGTAAACCTGTGGATCCGCTGCAGTTCCTGCCAAGACGTTGATTTGTAGGCCAGCCTGTTCCGTCGCGTAGAGGGGACAGGCTCCAGCGTTGCCAAGGATAAAGGCGTCGCTTGAGCTTGGGGTCGAACTCACCAAAGGACTATAACAATGGCTCTCAGTAAAGAAGTGCCGGAGTTTGACATCGACGATGAGGTTCTCCTTATGGAGACCGGCATCGATTCGGATTCGATGTTGAATGATGAAGGGGCTGCTCCACCTTCCGTTCGTTCCAAATCCAGACACTCCGCCACACTCAAACAACATAAATACATCGACTACACTCGGGCACTTGATGCCACGCAGCTGTATCTCAACGAAATCGGCTTTTCCCCTCTGCTGTCCCCGGAAGAAGAAGTTCATTTTGCGCGCTTGTCGCAAAGTGGCGATCCGGCCGGGCGCAAGCGCATGATCGAAAGTAACCTGCGGCTGGTCGTCAAGATCGCCCGGCGTTACGTCAATCGGGGGCTGTCGCTGCTGGATCTGATCGAAGAGGGCAACCTCGGCCTGATCCGCGCGGTGGAAAAGTTCGATCCCGAGCGCGGCTTCCGCTTCTCGACCTACGCCACGTGGTGGATCCGTCAGACCATCGAACGCGCGATCATGAATCAGACCCGGACCATCCGGTTGCCGATTCACGTGGTCAAGGAGCTCAACGTGTACCTGCGGGCCGCACGGGAGCTGACGCAAAAACTCGACCACGAACCTTCACCCGAAGAAATCGCCAACCTGCTGGAGAAACCGGTGGGCGAGGTCAAGCGCATGCTGGGCCTGAACGAACGGGTTTCTTCGGTCGACGTCTCGCTGGGTCCGGATTCGGATAAAACCCTGCTGGACACACTCACTGACGATCGTCCCACCGATCCGTGCGAACTGCTGCAGGACGACGACCTGTCGCAGAGCATCGATCAATGGCTGTCGGAGCTGACCGACAAGCAGCGCGAGGTGGTGATTCGCCGCTTCGGCCTGCGCGGTCACGAAAGCAGCACGCTGGAAGATGTCGGCCTGGAGATCGGCCTGACCCGCGAGCGGGTACGGCAGATCCAGGTGGAAGGCCTCAAGCGCCTTCGCGAGATCCTGGAGAAGAATGGCCTGTCGAGCGAGTCGCTGTTCCAATAAGCGCCTGATCGACCGCGCGCAAAAAAAGCCCCGGCTGATTCAATCAGTCGGGGCTTTTTGTTTATGCCTGTCTCGTGCATCGCGTTTGTCGGGAATGTGCCAGACGAGCGGTCAGCATTTTCTGAGTTTGTAGTCTCGCGCTGTAAGCCTTTGCTTACTGTGTCGTAAGTGTTCGTTATTTTTACACTTCGGCAGAATGCGATTGCGATCAATGCTAAGCGGTAATTTTCTGATTTATATGAATATTTTTAAATTGTTATGTCTTTATGTCAGCGTAGACCTGCGCCTGAGCCTGATTGCTCCGCTGCGGAAACTCTCTAATATCAGGGCTGTGTCGACGGACAGACACGCCCTTCACGGAAGAGGGGAACGGACATCGCAGGAGGCGATTCATCAGGACGATGAAAAGGACTACAGGGAATAGGGAAAAAATGTGGGCGGGTCATACCGCCCCTTTTTTCGTCTGCAGAAAAGTAAAACCTGCAAAAGCAAAAAGGCCCACAAGGGGCCTTTCAGTCGAGCGCGGGGTAGATCAGCGTTCGAGTTGTTCGATCTTGTTCGGCTTGCCATCCCAATCAGCAGAATCCGGAAGCGGATCCTTGCGCTCGGTGATGTTCGGCCAGATATCCGCCAGCTCGGCATTGAGCTCGATGAAGTTTTCCATGCCGCTTGGGATCTCGTCTTCCGAGAAGATCGCCACAGCCGGGCATTCTGGTTCACACAGCGCGCAGTCGATGCACTCGTCCGGGTGAATCACCAGGAAGTTCGGGCCTTCGTAAAAGCAGTCCACCGGACAGACTTCTACGCAGTCGGTGTACTTGCACTTGATGCAGTTGTCGGTGACGACGAAGGTCATTTCTAATTTTCTCCTCAGGCGGCGGCAGCGTTGCCCCTTCACGGTTGGGGTCGCCAGGTTCGGGAGCGATACCTGCTGACCAGGCTATGAGCCAGCAGCATCCCGAACCGCGCGAGATTCTAACAGCTTGAAGCGAATTGCGTTATATCCGCTTCTTCAGTGCTTATATCCGGTTCTTCAGTGCATAGAGCATTTCCAGCGCTCGACGTGGCGTCATGTCGTCCAGATCGACCTTGGCCAATTCATCGAGCACCGGATGTGGCAGCGAGGCGAACATGTCGCTTTGCTGCGGTGTCGACGGCTTGCCCTTGGCTGCCGGTTTCGGCGCCTCGTGGGGCAAGGCGGTATCTTCCAGGCGACTCAGATGCTCCCGCGCTCGCAGAATCACTTCGCTCGGCACGCCGGCCAGCTGCGCCACCGCCAAGCCATAGCTCTGGCTGGCAGGCCCGGGCAGAACGTGGTGCAGGAACACGATCCGTTCGTTGTGCTCGGTAGCGTTGAGGTGCACGTTGGCTACAAGAGGTTCGGCTTCCGGCAGCACGGTCAGTTCAAAATAGTGCGTAGCAAACAGGGTGTAGGCGCGCAGATGGGCCAAGCGCTCGGCCGCCGCCCATGCCAGCGACAGACCGTCAAAGGTGCTGGTACCGCGCCCGACTTCGTCCATCAGGACCAGACTGCGCTCGGTGGCGTTATGCAGGATGTTGGCGGTTTCGCTCATCTCGACCATGAAGGTCGAGCGACCGCCGGCCAGATCATCGCTCGAACCGATACGGGTGAAGATGCGGTCGACCAGCGACAACTCGCAACTGGCGGCCGGCACGAAACTGCCAATATGCGCCAGTAACACGATCAAAGCGGTTTGCCGCATGTAAGTGGATTTACCGCCCATGTTCGGGCCGGTGATGACCAGCATGCGCGTGTTGTCATCGAGGCTCAGATCGTTGGCCACGAACGGCGTGGTCAGCACTTGCTCGACCACTGGGTGACGACCCTGAGTGATGCGCATGCATGGCTCGCTGACGAAACGCGGGCAGTTCAGGTCAAGATTCAGCGCACGCTCGGCGAGGTTGCTCAGCACATCCAGCTCGGCCAAGGCGCCGGCGGTGTCCTGCAACGGCGGCAACTGGCTGATCAAGTCTTCGAGCAGTGCTTCGTAAAGCATTTTTTCCCGAGCCAGCGCGCGACTCTTGGCCGACAGCGCCTTGTCTTCGAATTCTTTCAGCTCGGGCGTGATGAAACGCTCGGCGCCTTTGAGCGTCTGCCGGCGGATGTAGTCGGCCGGCGCCGATTCAGCCTGCTTGCTCGGCAGTTCGATGAAGTAGCCGTGGATACGGTTGTAGCCGACTTTCAGATTGGCCAGACCAGTACGGGCCTTCTCCCGGGCTTCCAGATCGATGAGGAACTGGCCGGCGTTTTCGCTCAGCGATTGCAGTTCATCGAGTTCACTGTCGTAACCGGTTTTCAGCACGCCGCCGTCACGGATCACCGCAGGCGGGTTATCGATGATGGCTTTGGCCAGCAGCGCCGCCAGTTCTGGATAGGTGCTGGTGGTGGCCGCCAGATGCTGCAGGTGCGGCGCTTCCAGATCGGTCATCGCCACTTGCAGTTCGGGCAGTGCGCCGAGAGCGTCACGCAGACGCGCAAGGTCACGTGGTCGCGCATTGCGCAGGCCGATTCGCGCCAGGATCCGCTCGATGTCGCCGATTTCCTTGAGCTGCGGTTGCAGCTTTTCAAAACGGTAGCCGTCGAGCAGGCAGCGAATCGACGTCTGGCGTGCCAGCAACACGGTGAGGTCGCGCAACGGCCGGTTCAGCCAACGAGTCAGCAAACGGCTGCCCATGGCGGTCTGGCAACGATCGACCACCGATTGCAGGGTGTTGTCGCGGCCACCGGCCAGGTTGGTGTCGAGTTCCAGATTGCGCCGGCTGGCGCCGTCGAGCACCACGGTGTCATCGAGACGTTCGTGACGCAGGCTGCGCAAGTGGGGCAGGGCGGTGCGCTGGGTTTCCTTGGCGTAGGACAGCAGGCAGCCGGCAGCGCCGATGGCCAGGGTCAGGTTTTCGCAGCCGAAGCCTTTCAGGTCTTGGGTGGAAAACTGCTGGCAGAGACTTTTCAGCGCCGAATCACGCTCGAAATCCCACGGCGCACGACGACGTACGCCACGGCGTTTCTCCGCCGGCAGGTCCTTTGGCCAGTCATCTGGAATCAACAGTTCCACCGGGTTGACCCGCTCCAGTTCCGCCAGCAGGTTTTCCCAGCCTTTGATCTCTAGCACGGTGAAGTTGCCGCTGGTGATGTCCAGTACTGCCAGACCGAACAGACGCTCGTCACCCAATACCGCTGCGATCAGGTTATCGCGGCGTTCATCGAGTAACGCTTCGTCGCTGACCGTTCCCGGCGTGATGATCCGTACGACTTGACGCTCCACCGGGCCTTTGCTGGTGGCCGGGTCGCCGACCTGCTCGCAAATCACCACCGACTCGCCGAGCTTGACCAGTTTCGCCAGGTACCCTTCCGCCGCGTGGTAAGGAATCCCACACATCGGAATCGCCTGACCCGCCGACTGCCCGCGCGCGGTCAGGGTGATGTCCAGCAACTTGGCGGCTTTCTTTGCATCTTCATAGAAGATCTCGTAGAAATCGCCCATGCGATAGAACATCAGCTGGTCCGGGTGCTGATTCTTCAGGCGCCAGTATTGCTGCATCATCGGAGTGTGGGAGGACAGGTCGGAGACGGCTTTATTCATCGGATTGTCGGGCAACTCGTTAAAAGATGTAGGGCAAAGCGCGGGCAGTGGCCGGGCTTTTCCGCGATGGGCGCAAGGTTACCATGGCCAGTCTGCCCGACGCAGGCACTGCGGTCGGGTGAGCGTTTACTGGCAGGGAAAAGTTGATCTATGCACGATTTATGCAAATCAGCATTTGTCTTCGCGAAAAACTTCAAGCACTATGCGCGTTATGCAAAAACGCAACGTTTCCTCCGTCTTAAGAGCACTGCTCGACCAGCACGGGATCTCCCCCACGGAGCTCCACCGTCGCACCGGCGTGCCTCAATCAACGCTCTCGCGGATTCTCAGCGGGAAGATTGTCGATCCTTCGGATAAACACATTTCGAAGATCGCCGAGTATTTCAACGTCAGCACAGATCAGTTGCGCGGGCGCGCGGACGTCGCGCCAACGACCGGCGGCACTCGCGCTGACGTGCATGCGGAACTCAAGGACATAAGCCTGTGGGACGACGACACGCCCGTCGATGACGACGAGGTGTCGGTGCCCTTTCTACGCGAGGTTGAATTGGCTGCTGGATCAGGAAGATTCGTCATCGAAGAGAGCGAGCGCTCTAGCCTGCGCTTCGGCAAGCGCAGCCTGCGCCACAACGGCGTGCAATTCGACCAGGCCAAATGCGTGACGGTGCGCGGCAACAGCATGTTGCCGGTTCTGCGTGATGGCGCCACCGTCGGCGTCAA
>NZ_JH635998.1:832002-838588 GCF_000257605.1 Pseudomonas sp. R62 | reverse complement strand
ATGGCGATCTGTATGCGATCAATCACAACGGCCAGCTGCGCGTGAAACAACTCTATCGCCTGCCCACCGGCATCCGTCTGCGCAGCTTCAATCGCGACGAGCATCCGGACGAGGACTACAGCTTTCAGGAAATCCAGGAAGAGCAGATCGTCATCCTCGGTCACGTCTTCTGGTGGGGCATGTACGCCCGCTAACTCTCGTTCATCCAACTGAAACCTGCCCCTTCGGCAGGTTTTTTTTCGCCTGCAGAAATCTCCCCACCCCTTGGCCCGCATGGCTTTCATGCATGCGCGCAAATTTAATGCATAAATAAATGCATTTGCGCATTGACTGTATATGCATCCATGCATATTCTTGCCACCAAGCCGCTCGACAAAGCGGCTGGCAAGACAGGCTCTTTAGTTCCACAAGAACAGGCAGCGATGAACCGGCCTCAACGGTTCAGAGGGTTGGCAACTGACCCGGGTGTGCAGCGTAAAGCACCAGAAGCAGTTATCCGGCGGGCAGGGACCGCGGTCGGAAAAACAATCTGAATGGACTCGTACCGCGCCAGTAGCGCCGAAAAGTCAGCTTCCTTCTCGAACACAGGATTGGAAGGAAGGCGAAGGAGCGCATTACTGAAAAGCCCGGTGTACAAGCGCCGGGCTTTTTGGAATGCCTACCGGGCAGGAACTGAAACGCCGGGATGCCGGCACTCAATAAGGATGATGAACATGAAGAAATACGCACGTGTCGTCGCTGGCAAAGTCGACAACATTTTTGAAACCGCGAACCCGATCACCGATGAGTTTCCGGCGGACCAAGTCTGGGTGGATGTCAGCGCATTGCCCAAGATCGATTATTCCTGGAACGCGGTGAACACCGACGGCGTCTGGACATTTACTGATAGCGATATGTGGGGGCAACCGTCCATGTTGGCTATTCAAATGCGTAACGAAAGAGTGACTCGTTTCGATAAAGTCAACTTCACCCTGACATCGTCCGCGCTGGTACAAAAAGTCGAGCTGGGGCTGGCTACACCTGCTGAAGAGGCCGCACTGCTGGCCTACAAGCAGTTCTTCATCGCGATGAGCCAAGTCAACAAACAGCCGGGCTATCCACTGAGCGTCATTTGGCCTGAAGTGCCATAAGCGACATTTGACGCATCCGCAATATTGAAATGCGCAGTGCATTACTGAAGAGCCTGGCCTTGTTGCCGGGCTTTTAAATACCTGCCAGTTGCACGGCGACATTCCTGCCAAAGAGTAAATGAGGAAGACCCAATGAGTCTTTACGCACTGGTTGAATACAACCGAGTTGTTCAGTTGAAAGAAAGTGAAGTGATTCTTGAACCACTCGCTTCGCCAACCTCGGTTTGGGTTGATGTAACCGGCAGTACGGATATTCGGGTGGGTTGGAGCGCTACCTTCAATGGGGTCTGGACCTTCTCTGCACCGACGAAGAAGAACTGCGAAACAAAGCCGAACAGCAGAAGTGGCAATTGCTGAATGGGGCCGCCAACTGGTTACTGATGAACTCGCTGCAGTTCAAAGTCGACGTCGGCGTCGCCACCAGCGAAGACCAGGCTCGGCTGTTGGCCCAAAAGCAATACTGCATCGCCCTCAGCGACATCGATCAGCAGTCGGGTTATCCGGCGAACATCGAGTGGCCAGTCGCACCTTACTGATTCCAACTCGAGTAATCGATCGGCGGGACCGCATTGCTGAAAAGCCTGGCGCAAGGCCGGGCTTTTTGGAATGCCTGCCTGAAGAGACATTATTTGAACTCAATTCCCATCTATCACCCACTGCCCACGGAGGCGTGACATGACAAACGAGCAACAAGCGTTGGCGGACATGCCGATCTGGCTGGTCATCCTCCTCGCTGTCGTCGGCGGGGTGTCCGGCGAAATGTGGCGCGCCGACAAGGAGGGCGCCCGCGGCTGGTCGCTGGTGCGGCGTCTGGCTCTGCGTTCCGGCGCCTGCATGATCTGCGGCGTGTCGGCAATCATGCTGCTGTATGCCGCCGGCATGTCGATCTGGGCCGCTGGTGCGTTTGGCTGCCTGACCGCCATGGCCGGCGCCGACGTCGCCATCGGCCTTTACGAACGCTGGGCGGCCAAGCGCATCGGCGTCTGTGACGTGCCGCCGCGCGACCAGCCTTAACCCTGAATATTTTTCCGTGCCGCCATGTTGGCGGCAGGGCTGCACGTGGACGATTGAAAAGGAGGTCATGTATGCCCACACCGATCCAGCAGCCGTCGCAACTGTTCACAGCCATCGCGACGACACTGCGCAACACCGCCGGTCTCAACCTCAATGTCGGCAGTGACGCTGACTTCACAGCAGCGGGCGAACAGGCTTGGGTACTGATTGACTTTGACCGAAATGCGTCCGGCATGCGCGCCGCTGATGGGCGTATCGCTCATGTCATGACGTTGTCACTGCAAGTCATCCCGGCGCTTTCTGCGACCGCTTTTGCAGCGTGCGATCTGATCGCCGTGCTGAAAAACCTGATCACCGACAACCGCTGGGGATTGCCCGGCGATCAATGCGATCTGCCCCTGAATATCGATGGCTTGCCATCGTTGCTTATTAGTGCTGATCAGCAATACAAAGCCTGGACCCTGACCTTCGAGCAGACGCTCTACCTCGGCTCGACCCTGCTCGACGATCCACTGGGCATGCCGAAATTCGCTCGCACCTGGGAAGTCAGCGACATCGACGATCCAGATCAGTACACCGCGCTGGAGGGCTGACCGATGTTCGATGCATTACTGCGTATGCAGCTTGGCCCGATCATTGAGCGTCTGGCGGAAATGGAAGCGGAAATCGAAGACTTGCACCGCCGCGCCGAGAGTTTCTGTCGCATTGGCATCTGTCAGTCAGTTGATGCGGCGAGCAATACCTGCCAGGTCAGCCATGGTGGATTGCTCACCCCAGTGATCAAGTTCTTCAATCCTAGCGCCGGGGCGCAAAGCGAATCGCGCATCCCAACGGTGGGCGAGCAGTGCCTGCTGTTCAACTATGGCAGCGGTGAAAGCGGTGCGCAGAGTGTCGCGTTGTTCGGCTTGAACAGTGACCGTTTCCCCCCGGCCTCGACTGTGCCGACGCTGACCCGTCGGGTACATCAGGACGGCAGCGAAAGCAGTTACGACGACGCCAGCCACGCCTTGCACTGGCTCAACGGACCAACGCAATTCCACGGGTCTCGCGAGTCGCTCGAACTGAGCATCGGCCCGGCACGTCTGGCCATGACGCCACAACTGATCACCCTGCAACTGGGCTCCGTCGGCCTGAGTATTGACGCCTCGGGCGTGCACTTCAGCGGCCCCTTGGTCGATCACCAGGGCCGCGTCATCAGCCCCTGATTCAAGAGCCTCCCATGATCGGAATCGATAGAGACAGCGGGGCCACGGTCGACGACTGGCTGCAATTCGTGCAGCGCGCGACCCGAGCCCTGACCACACCGCTGGGCACCCGGCAGAAACGACCTTTGTACGGTTCGCTGATTCCCACTCTCCTCGGGCAGAACCTCGGTGACGACATTCTGCTTCTGGCACAGAGCCACGCCGCGCAAGCGTTCTACAACTCGCAAAACGGCATCGACGATTTTCAGCCGCAAGTAATTGTCGCCAGTCGTCACGGCGATGGCCTGCTGCTGCGCTTCGCCGGCACCTGGAAAAACCGCCAACAAACCTTCGAGGTGCTGACATGAGCATGCTGATACCTGGCCAGAATCAGCTGGCCGAACCCGCGCTGATCACGGTCGAAGCGTTCGAAGACTTGCTCGCCGAGTTCAAGACTTTCGTCATCGAATACGTGGGGGCTCGCTCGCCGGCCAGCGCCGTGAAACTCAAGGCGAGTCTGGAAAACGAAAGCGAATTGCTGACCCTGGCGCTGGAAGCGTTCTGCGTGCGTCTGCAAACCCATGAGCGCAAATACAACGCACGTATCAAGCAGATGCTGGCGTGGTGGGCGACCGGCAGCAATCTCGATGCGCGGCTGGCGGACATGGGCTTGGAGCGGCAATTGCTCGATCCCGGCGACCCGGCGGCATTCCCGCCGGTGCCGGCGATTTATGAAAGTGATGACGACGCTCGGCTGCGTTATTACCTGGCACCTCATGCACCGGCGGCGGGTTCGCGGATGCAGTATCGCCGTGAGGTATTCACCCTCGGCGAGCGGCCCACGGTGCAGGTCGAGTCCACTGATTCCGGCGTAGTGAATGTCACTTACACCTTCAACCCGGACGGTCTCGCCGCACAGGTCAAGGATGGCAACGGGCGGCGCACCGCGCCGGGGGAAGTGCAGGTCACCGTTCTTTCCCGAGAAGGCGATGGCACGCCTTCCGAAGCATTGCTTGAAGGCGTCCGTCAGCATTTCGCCCGCCCCGACGTGCGCCCGGAAACCGACCTCGTCACCGTCAAGGCTGCCGAGATCCAGCGCTACAAAATCCGCGTCGTCGCGAAGATCAATTCCGGTCCCGATTCGGGCCTGACCAAGGTCGCCGCGCAAGCACAATTGCAGGCTTATGCCGACAGCTGTCATCGCCTGGAAGGTCGGGTCGATCCGAGCTGGATCGACTACACGCTGCACAGCGCCGGGGCAGTACAACTGCAGATTCTAGAACCGCTGACGCCGATCGTGACGACCGCGTTTCAGGCGCCCTATTGCACCGCGGTTGAAGTCGAGGTGCTGACGCTATGAGTGAAAAACCTCAGCGGCCGACTTTGCTGCCCGCCAACAGCTCGGCCCTCGAACGCGGACTGGATCTGGGTTTCGGCGCCTTGCTCGACCGCATCGCACCACCGTTTCCCGAACTGATGAACCCAAGCGAAACGCCGGTGGCTTTCCTGCCGTATCTGGCAGCCGATCGCGGCGTCGCCGAATGGAGCACCGAAGCGCCGGAAGCGGAGAAGCGCCTGACCGTCGAACTGGCCTGGCCCACCGGGCGCCAGGCCGGCACTCGCAAGGCGCTGGAAAACGCCGCGAAAGGTTTGCAACTGCGCCCGGAAATCCGCGCCTGGTACGAACAGACACCGCCCGGCGCGCCCTACAGCTTTTCCGTGCGCGCCTTCAGCGACCAACCCTACAGCGCAGCAATCGATGCTCGTCTCGACCGCCGTCTGGCTGATGCCAAGAGCGAGCGCGATGTGCTGACGGTCTCGGTCGGCTTGAGCGCGTTCGGCAATCACGTCATCGGCGCCGCGACGTTCTGCGGCGAACTGACCACGGTTTATCCGGTGTTCATCGAAGGTCTTGAAACCTCTGGCGAGGCGTTCATGGCTGCCGGCATGTACACCGTCGAAACATCCACTATTTATCCTCAGGGGGCCTGAATGGCTGACTATTACACCCTGCTCACCAACGCAGGGATTGCCTACGAAACGGCATGCAAGGCCGCGGGCGTGCCGATCAAGTTGACGCATTTTTCTGTCGGCGACGGCGGCGAGGGCGGGGTCTACAACCCGGCCGCAACCGCCACCGCGCTCAAACGCGAAGTCTGGCGCGGACCGCTCAACGCGCTGTTCCAGGACGAGAAAAATCCGAGTTGGCTGCTTGCTGAAGTGACCATCCCGCCGGATGTTGGTGGTTGGTATGTTCGGGAAGCGGGGTTGTGGACTGACACTGGCGTGCTCTATGCCATCGTCAAATATCCGGAGTCGTTCAAGCCGATTCTCGCCAACTCGGGGTCGGGTAAAGAGTTCTACATTCGCTCGATTTTCGAGACCAGCAATGCGTCGCTGGTGACGTTGTTGATCGATGACACGGTGGTCAAGGCGACCCGTGCCTGGGTTATGAGTTACCTGGCCGAAGAACTCGGCAAGCTCGATGGCAAGCAATCGGTGCGCGTCGCTGCGACTGGCAACGTCGTACTGAAAGGCGCCCAGCAGATCGATGGTGCTGCCGTGGTTGCCGGCGATCGCGTGCTGCTGCCGAGCCAGACGCTGGCCAAGGACAACGGCCTGTGGATCGTCGCCAATGGTGACTGGCAGCGGGCGACCGACGCCAACAGCAGCGCCAAGGTTACCCCGGGTCTGACGGTGATGGTGGAGGAGGGCGTGGCGAACGGAGATTCGCTGTGGCACCTGACCACCAATGCACCGATTACCCTCGGCACGACCGCGCTGACATTCAAGATGCTGGCCGGGCGAACCGGGATTGCTGCGGGGACTTACAAGAGCGTGACGGTTGATGAATATGGCCGCGCTACCGCTGGGTCCAACCCTGAAACGCTGGCCGGTTTTGGTATCAAGGATTCGTACACCAAGGCTGAAGTTGAAGCGCTGATTGCCAAGGCTTCGGCGCTGCCGGTGGGATCGATTGTGGCGTTCCCGGTTGATGCGCCACCACCCGGGTTTTTGGAGCTGGATAACAGCGTCAAGAGCACCGCGACTTACCCGGACTTGAGCGCTTATCTGGGCGGCAAGTTCAACAAGGGCGATGAGGGAGTTGGTAATTTCCGACTGCCTGAGGCGCGTGGGGAGTTTTTGCGGGGTTGGGATCATGGGCGGGAGGTGGATGCCGGTCGAGAGATAGGATCGTCTCAAGGGGATGAGATCAAGGCTCACTCCCACAGCGCATTATTCGCAAATGGCGCCGTC
>NZ_JH635998.1:819816-831479 GCF_000257605.1 Pseudomonas sp. R62 | reverse complement strand
GTACTTGGAATTGTCAACTCAGCGGCTGGTGATCGCGGTGGGAGCGGTGCGGCGTACGCGGGTTCCGGAGGAGGGCAGAGCTATATTTCATCAAGCGGCGGAAGTGAAACCCGCCCCCGTAACATCGCCGTGATGTGGTGCATCAAAGCCTGGAACGCTCCGGTCAATCAGGGAACCATTGATGTCGCCGCGCTGGCGAAGGAAGTTGAACGGTTGAAGTCTGCCGTTCCAGTGGGCGCTGTTCTAGCTTTCCCGACAGGTATCGTAGCGCCTGGATATCTCGAGCTCGACGGTAGTGTGCAGAGCATTGCGGCTTATCCGGATCTGGCGGCTTTTCTCGGTACCACTTACAACAAGGGAAACGAAGGAGCAGGCAACTTCCGCTTGCCAGAATCGCGTGGTGAGTTTCTTCGTGGCTGGGATCATGGGCGCGGGGTGGATGCCGGCCGGGCAATCGGTAGCAGTCAATTAGACAGCCTGCAGAATATTACCGGTGTCTTTGACGGATATCTGGACATCACCTCAGCCAGTGGCGCCTTTTCCAGAACGAACCTGAACACCGCACCGAACCCGGTTAGTCAGAGGGACGCCTATCACGCCGTTTCCTTTGATGCTTCCAGGGTGGCGCGCACCTCCGCAGAAACCCGTCCACGCAACCTTGCGGTAATGTGGTGCATTAAAGCCTGGAACGCCCCGATCAATAGCGGAAGCCTTGATGTAGCAGGACTGACCGCTCTGGCACAGCAAGCATCCGAATCGAATCAAGGCACAGCAAAAGTTGCCACCTTGGCACAGACCAATGCTGGTGCCGATGACAGCGTTATCGTCACGCCGAAAAAACTGACGTGGGGCTTTCAGTTTCAGAAAAGCGGCATCGGTTACTGCGTTTTCCCGTCCTGGCTGGGTGGCTTCACTATTCAGTGGGGGGTGTACAGCATTGTTTCTAATACAGCTGACCAAACCATTGCTTTTCCTCTCACGTTTCCTACTGCTGCGCTGTCAGCCGTGGCGCTCAGTGACTATACCCCCGGTTCCGGATCCGTCGGCTTCGTTGCGATGGGCGCGCTGAACAAGGCGGGCTTTACGGTTCGATCTTCTTCCGGAACTTCAACTCGATGGCTCGCAATTGGTTGCTAAGGGGAAAACAAATGACTAACAAATACATGACATTCGATGAGTCGGGTCATATCAGGGAGCGCCTGATTCTGGGAATTTGCGATATTCCAGAAGGGGCGATAGGCATCAGTGAAGAACTCTGGCTTCAATCCGCGACGGACTTGACGGGGCAATGGCGTCTGATCGACGGGACTCTTACCAAAGTCCCTTTTGAGCTCCAGGTGGACTTTGCGCAGTTAATTGCTGCAGAACGTTTTCGCCGGGAAACCGCAGGCGTCGAGGTTGACGGTTTGTACATCGAGACGACACGCGATAGCCAGGCGCTGATTGCCAGCGCGGGCCTCTCGGCGATCATCGAGACGCAGTATCGCTGCAACTTCAAAACTCTCGATGGTTTCGTCGATATCGACGCGGAGCAGATTCTCGCCATTGCGAAAGGGGTCCGCGCACATGTTCAGGCATGTTTTGACCGGGAACTGACACTGCTTCATGCCGTTGAGGCGGGAAACTTCGCCTCCACCATGCTTGAAGAGGGGTGGCCAGCGTCGCTGCCGGCTGAGTTGCTGCTCAGAGCTTAAGTTCGCCGACATCGATGTCGCGCCAACCTATTGCAGTGCATTACTAAGCGCCCCCACACCGTGAGGCGTTTTCACACCTGGCCGCCCAAATCGGCGGATTGGATTTTCAAACATCAAACAAGGAAGAACCCATGTTTTATTCACCATCAATGCAAGGTTTCTACGATCCTTCCATTCATATGGAAATACCAAGCGATGCCGTTGAGATTTCTCGCGAATATTGGCTTGAGCTATTGAACGGTCTGTCTCTTGGCAAAATGATCGTCATGAACGAAGAGGGCTATCCGGTGCTGGCTGATCGACCGGGGCCAACACCTGAAGAGCTGGAGGGCTATGAGCGCTCCTGGCGCAACATGCAGATTGCAGCCACCGACAGCGTTGTAACTCGCTACCGTGACGAAATCGAGCGTTGGCCGACCCTGTTGACTCCAGCGCAATACATTGAGCTGCAAACCTATCGTCACGACTTGCGTATCTGGCCGGCCGGTGGCGAATTGCCGTTGAGCGAACACCGGCCGGTTGCGCCGACATGGCTCGCCGGCCTGCCGCAATAAGAAGCGCCCCGCATCGTCGGGGCGTTTTGTTATCGGCTGATCATCTACCTGGCCCCTTCCATGAAGGGGCTTTTTCGTCTCTGGAGCAACTACACATGGCAACCCGCCAAACCTACACCGTGCTCGTCCCATTCCCCACCGGAGGTGGGCATTGGTCGAGCGTTGGTCAAGAACTCGATCTGCTCGACGTCGAGGCCAGTGCCTTGCACTTTGCCGGTCGACTTGAGCCGAAACCCCCTATCACCCAGGCCAAAAAGGCCGCTGCCAAGAAGGCTGACTGAACATGGCTGAGGTTCTGAACTTCGAGCACAACGGCATTACCGTCAATGCCACTGAATCCCCCGAGGCCATGGGTGGCCTGGGTGACAACGTCATCGGGCTGGTCGGCACTGCGCCGAAAGCCGATCCGCTGATTCCGCGAAACGCGCCGTTTCGCATCAACAGCTTCACCACCCATGCGCTGCTCGATCCGACTGGGTCGGAAGAGGGCACGCTGTATCACGCGGTTTACCAGATCCTCAAAGTGGTCAAGGTGCCGGTGTACGTAGTCATCGTCGAGGCAGGCGCGACGCCGGCCGACACGGTCAACAATGTGATTGGCGGTGTCGAGCCGGCCACTGGCCGCAAGCTGGGTCTGGCGGCGCTGGGCAGTGTCCCGGAAGACCTGACCATCATCGGCGCGCCGGGCTTCACCGGCACTAAAGCGGTGGCCGGTGAGTTTGCCGCGTTCGGCAAGCGCATCAAGGCCCGTGTAGTGCTGGACGGCAAGGATGTCTCGGTGGCCGATCAGGTGCTGTATAGCCAGGAACTCGGCGGCGCCGAACTCGGTTTCGACCGTTGCCTGGTGGTGCACAACATGCCTGCCGTGTATTCGAAAGCAGCGAAGAAAAACGTCTTCCTGTCCCCCTCCAGTCTGGCGATTGCCGCGCTGGCCAAGGTCAAGCAATGGGAGAGCCCGGGCAACCAAGTGACCTTCGCCGAAGACGTTTCGCGGGTCGTCGAGTACAACATCCTCGACACGTCCACCGAAGGCGATCTGCTCAACCGTTACGGCGTCAGCTACTACGCCCGCACCGTGCTCGGCGGCTTCTCGCTGCTGGGTAACCGCTCGATCACCGGCAAGTTCATCAGCTACGTCGGCCTCGAAGATGCGATCAGCCGCAAGCTGGTCAAGGCCGGCCAGAAAGCCATGGCCAAGAACCTCACCAAATCCTTCATGGATCAGGAGGTCAAGCGCATCAACGACTGGCTGCAGACCCTGGTCGCCGACGAAACCATTCCTGGCGGCAGCGTGTATCTGCACCCGGAACTCAACAGCGTCGAGAAGTACAAGAACGGCACCTGGTACGTGGTCATCGACTACGGCCGCTACGCGCCGAACGAACACATGGTTTATCAACTCAACGCCCGCGATGAAATCATCGAGCAGTTCCTGGAGGACGTTCTCTAATGTTTACCAACCGCGTAAGACAGGCCATCGCGGCCACCCTGCAAGGCCTGCCGTTGTCGGCGACCGTTGAGGAATTCACCCCGCCGAAAATCGAATTCGACATGGAAGAGATGCGCGGCGGACGCTTCATCGTCGAAGAAATGGCCAAGGGCGGCAAAGCGCTCAGCGCCAAGCTGACCCTTCAAGGCCTCGGCGCCGAGGTGCTGCTGGCGCTGGGCGTGAAGCTCGGCGACGACATCCTGCTGAACGTGCGTGAAGCTGGTCAGGATCAGGACGGCAATACCTGGTTCACCTACCACACCGTCGGCGGCCAGTTGAAATCCCTTGAGGAAACCGCGGTGAAAATGGGCGAGAAACCCAAGACCAATCTGGAACTGTCCTGCCGCACCTACAACCGCCTTGAAAACGGCGTGCCGGTGATCGACATCGACGTGCGCACGCAGAAGTTCGTCCTCAACGGCGTCGACATCCTCGGTGATGCACGGCGTGCGGTGTTGATGCCGTAAACCCGGCAGCACACCACACACACACAAAACCTGTGGGAGCGGGCTTGCCCGCGATAGCGATGGGTCAATCAACTCAATGTTGGAAGTGCCGACCTCATCGCGGGCAAGCCCGCTCCCACAAGGGATTCCAAAATTCCCAAAGAATCACCAAGGAATTCATACATGCCGTGGATGCCCCCCCAACACGAACTGCTGTCACCGATCACCGGCGACGATGGCTCGCAGATCGAATCGATCCAGCTCAAACCGCTGCTCTACGCCGCACAGAAAGAAGCGCTGGAACGCGCCGGCGATGACGAAGACGATCAGTTCTTCGAGCTGGCGCTGCTCGCCACCGGCCTGTCGGTCAAGGAACTCGATCAGCTCAAGCGCCCGGACTACGTGAGCATCGCCCAGTACGTCCATGAGATGTCGACCCGGCCGAGTGCGTACTTTCTCGACCAGATCGAGGACGCGGAGAAATCCAACGATCCCGACCAGGTGCAATTGCTGCAGCCGCTCGCCGTAACCGGCCGCACCGTCGACTCGCTGAGCCTGGAAATGCCCGTGCTGCGCGCAACCAAAGTGATGAAGAAACTGAAAACGGCCAAGGAACGCGCCGAATTCATCACTGCCCACTGCACGGGCCTGATGATCCCCGATCTGGCCCAGCTGACCGTCCCCGACTGGACGCAATTGCAGGTGCGCATCGACGATTTTTTAAACCAGCCGGCGGCCTACTTTCGGAACGCGACATCGAAGTAATCCTCGATATCGTCCCGCTCATTTACCCGGTAAGTGAAGCGGAGATTCTGGAATGGGACGCCGAAAAGGCGTTGCGCCGCTACGACATAGCAATCACTCGCCTTGGCGTGAAACAGGAGTAGAGCGGCATGGCAGAGAGCAAATTTGCGCTCACGTACGCCGGTGAGAGCGGCAATGCAACTGACGGATTTTCGTTGCCCGACAACCTCGGCAAACCGCTGCAGGATTTGAATGTGACGCTCGCGTTGGCAAGCGTGGATATTCGTTTGCTGACCCAGGAACAGATCAGGCTTCGCGAGTTGTTGGCAAGCCAGCAATCGCTATTCAAGGCTGGCGCTGCACCGGCCGCGACGAGCGAACCAAAGTCTAAACTCAACGCCGGGATCGAGCAGCGTCCGCCGCCGAAGCTGATGCAGCCGGCGATGGCCAACGAGACTGCGCTGGTTGAACTCAATCAGTTGCTCAAGATGAGCAACGACCAACTGCAAACGCATTCACAAAGCACTCTGGAACTCGCCAGCGAGAAACAGGTGGCGGCCAGTGGTGCCACCAACGCTGACCTGTTGCAAGTTCAAGTCTCCGGAGCACGATCCGGTATTGCCGATGGCGCCAAGGGTGAGCAACGGGCGAACGAGCTGAAGTGGTTCTCCCGTGATGCCGCGATCAACGCAGCGGCGTTCAGTATGGACGTCAAAACGGCTGGCGAGATGTTGGCGGCCTGGCGTTCATCGCTGAAGCTGGATCGCTATCAGAGCCAGGATCTGGCCGATGCAACGAGCTATCTCGGCAATAGTGGCCTGGATGCCAAGGCCGCCGACATCGGTTCGGTCGTGCAACGTTCCGGCGAGGCTGCAATTACTGCCGGTATGACTCCGGAACAAGCGGCCGCGTTTGCGGCGGCACTGCTCAACAGTGGCGCAGACAAGGAGGGCGCCAGCGCCGCGTTGAAGGGTATTACATCGCTGCTGGCGAAGGGCGCAGATGTATCGACGGAGCAACGTACGGCTCTGAGCCAGTTAGGGTTGAATCCCGAATCGTTGGCAGGAGAGATGCGCAAGGACGCTCCCGCTGCCATCAACTCGGTGCTTGCTGCACTCAATAAACAACCGCTGCAAGAACGGGCAACACTGACGAAGACGCTGTTTGGCGAAAACGACGTCAGAGTTCTTGAACTGCTGAAGAAACCAGAGGATGTAAAAACCGCGTTCTCCCAAGTGGCCGACAAGCGCCAATACGCGACATCGGAACTGGGCGCCGATTCGGGGGCAGCCGCGAAATCCGCCGAAGTATTTGGCAATACGTCGCAAGGGCGCTGGAATGCGCTCGATGCGAGTCTGACCCGGATGACCACCGCATTCGGCACGGCATTGGCGCCGTTGGCCGATGGTGCCGCAGTGGTGCTCACCGCGCTGGCCAATGGCGTGAGTACTGCGGCGCAGGCTTTCCCGGCCCTTACTGCAGGATTGGTTCTGCTTGGTGCCGCTGCTCTTCCTTTTGTTGGCGGGGCGCTGAAAACCGGCGTTGCGTCAGTCATCGACACCGTTTCCGCGAAGCTGTTACGTCTGGCGACGACGCGATTGCCCCCGGATATTGCTGATGCCATCGTCGATGACGATGTCTCTGATGGCGGGCGGGAAAACAAACGAGCGGGTCGTCGACCGGGTCGACGCACGCCGGCCAGAACATCGGCGCGCACGACAGTTCCACGCGCCAGTGGGAGCACTCGTTTGGGTGGGCTCACGGCCAAGGTCGCGCCTCTGTTTGATGACATCAAAATGGGCTTCAAACTGTTCACCGATGGCTTGGGCAACAGCGAGATGGTATCGCGACTCAAAGGGCCCGTTGCCAAGCTTATGCCCTTGGTCGAAAGCGTTGGCGCCAAGGTCATGCCAAAAATCGCCCAAGCGCTGCCGGCGGTAAAACTGGGAGCGCCGCTGGCCATTGCGCACGCGGCCTATACCGGACTGAAAGGTTGGCGCGAAGGCGATGACCAAGCGGTCAAAGGTGCCGCCGGCGAGCTGGCCGGCACTGCCATTGGCGCCACGATCGGTACTTTCATTGCGCCCGGTATTGGGACATTCCTCGGTGGGACTCTGGGCGCAATGCTCGGTTCTTACGTCGGTGAACAATGGGGCAAGCCTGCCGAGGACAAACTCGCGCCTCCCGCGCAAGTGGCCAAGGACCTGAGCAACGCTCAGACGCAAAACCAGCAGATCACCTATGCGCCGTCGATTCAGATCAGCGGCAGCGAAATCGCCAGCTCGGAAAAAGTCGGCGCGGTGATCTCTCAAGTGATGCAAAACCATTTCAGTACTCAGTTCATGTCGACAATGAGTACCAACCCCCTCGCCACCCGCCGCGACGCAGCCCTGACCGATGGAGTCGCCTGATGAAACAACAAATGGCACTGGGCAATTTCATCTTCGGCCTGTCGCGCAACTTTGCGTACCACCAGTTGCTGCGCAAGTCTGACGGCGGCTGGACCGAGATACAGATCCTCACCAGCAAACCCAAGTCCAGCCAGACCGGACAGAAACCGGAAACCCTGACCATTACCGGCAAGTCGATGTACGCCGTAGCCATGGATCGGCTCGATGAATTGCGTGCTTTGCAGGCGCTGCGCACCCCGCTGCCGTTGATCGACGGGATTGGTCGAAACTGGGGCCTGTGGCGGATCAGTAGCGTTCAGGAAACCCAGACCCAGATCATCGATGACGGTACGGCGATGGTAGTCGATTGGGTCATCGAACTGGCGGAGTTCAACAATGCGTAAAGCACGAAGCGTGGCCGGTGATTCGGTGAATCTGCTGCTCTACCGCGAAACCGGGCGCAGTGATGACGCTGCCGAAGAAGCGCTGTGGAAGCTCAACCCGACCCTGGCCGAACACGGGCCGATTCTGCCCGCTGGCGTGTGGATCGTGCTGCCGGAACTGGATGTGAAACCCGCCGTGGTCAAAGCAGTAACGGCCTGGGATTAAGGAGGTGACATGGCACTGGGATTTACGCCCGCGGTAAATATCTACGGGGCCAACGCGGCCCTGCTCAATCAACGCCTGATCAGTTGGGAGCACATCGATGCCGCCGGTTTCGAGTCCGATCAGCTGACGCTGACCATCGATCTCGAGGGCCTTGAAGGGCTGCCGAGTCTGGGTGGAAAAATTGGCCTGCAAGTCGGTTATCGAGAAACCGCAATGGTCGATAAAGGCCTGTTCAAAGTGACGCGCCTGACGCCGACGCTGTTTCCGTTTCGCCTGACGCTGGTGGCCACAGCGGCGCCGTTCAGCAAGGATGATGAAACGGGCTTCAAGCAGCGCCGCACCGTCAGTCATGGGCCAACGACGCTGGGTGGATTATTTCGCAAGCTGGTGGAGTCGCACGGTTTTTCGCCACGGGTTGCGCCCGAGGTGTCGTTGATCCGCATCGAGCACATCGACCAGTCCAGCGAGACCGACATGGGGTTTGTCACGCGTCTGGCGAAAAAATACAACGTCGTCGCCAAGCCGTATGGCGATGTCTATGTGCTGGCGCGGCCCGGGCAGACCAAGTCGTTGTCGGGGCAGATTCTGCCGGACGTGACGCTCTCGGTTACCCACAACAATCGTCCCGGTGATCACGCATTCATCAGCGCCACGCTGGAAGAATCGGCCCGCGAGCAGGCCAAGGGCTGCAAGACCTGTTTCTGGGATGCGGCGGCCGGGGTGTTGCGTTGGGTCGAGACGGGCGTAGCGCCGTTCAAGACGCTGCGCCAGAAGCAGCCCAGCGAAGCGGATGCCATCGCAGTAGCCGAGGGCGAAGTACGCAAGATGTTGCGCCACAAGTACAAAGTGAAAATCACCTGCCCGGGCGATCCGCGCCTGGCGGCCGAAGGTCTGCTGTTGCTCGATGAGAGCTGGCCGGACTTCATGCGCGGACGCTGGTCGATCGACAAGGTCACCGCCAGCGGCAGTCGCGAGAACAGCTATCGCTGCCTGATTGATGCGTCGTGCCTGGATCCGAAGGCCGATTCCAAAGACTGATTCACCTCAATTTCACAGCGGTGAAGATCCCTGTGGGAGCGAGCTTGCTCGCGAATGCATTCTGTCATTCAAAACACGATTCGACTGATACACCGCTTTCGCGAGCAAGCTCGCTCCCACAGGTGTTTGCAGCGATCTGCAGACCGCATTTGACTCAACTCTGGAACACCCCCATGAAGATCACCCCGATCCTCACGCAACTGCGTGGGCAATGCCCTGGGCTTGCCAATCACATTTCGGTGGGTGTCGATCTGGCGTTGCTGCAAGGCAACCCGGATCTGCCAACACCTTCGGCCCACGTGCTGCCAATCGCCGATCTGGCCAGCAACAGCACCGCCCAAAACCTCACCACCCAACCAATCCGCGATCGCTTCGAAATCGTCCTGGCCCTTGACGCCACCGACGCTACAAAAGCGCTGGATCTGTTGCACGACCTGCGCGCCGAACTGTGGCGCGCGCTGGTCGGTTTCAAACCTGATGCCACCTACAGCGCCATCGCCTACGACGGCGGCGAGATGGTCTCGACCAACAGCAGCCGCGTGTTCTATCGGCTGCGTTTTTATGCCGAGTTCCAGCTCGGCCGCAATCTGCCGAGTCAGCCTGCGGAGAGTTGGCACGAGCGCGAACTGGACGCTTTGTCGTCCTTTACCGGGATGACGGTGCGGGTCGATGCGATCGATCCGGCTGACCCCAACCTGCAACGCCCGGGCCCGGATGGCCGGGTGGAAATGACTTTCTCAGGAGACGTAACCCCATGAGCAACCGCATCACCGTAGTGCCGGCCGCTGGCCGTGTCGTACCTGACCCGGAGGCGGGCGACCTGTTGCCGGCTGCCGGCCGTGACGTGCTGGACAGCGCCTGGTGGCGCCGGCGTCTGGCCGACGGGGATATCACACTCAAAACCGCAAAAGCGGCTAAACCACAGGGAGCCAAATGATGGCGATCGGATTCAGCAACATCCCGGCGGACATTCGTGTGCCGCTGTTCTATGCCGAAATGGACAACTCGGCCGCCAACAGCGCGACTTCGGCCATGCGCCGTTTGATCGTCGCCCAGGTCAACGACAATATTGCCCCGACTGAAGTCGGCAAGCTGGTGCTGGTTTCCAGCGTGGCGCTGGCGAAAAGCATCGGCGGCCAGGGCTCGATGCTCGCCTCGATGTACGAGACTTTCCGCAAGGCTGACCCGATCGGCGAGATCTGGTGCCTGCCGCTGCACAACACCGAAGGCGCTATCGCCAAAGGTGTGCTGACACTGACCGGCACCGCAACTCAGGCGGGCATGCTCAATCTATACGTCGGCGGCGTGCGTGTGCAGGCCACCGTGGTCAATGGCGCCACCGCCGCGCAAGCGGCCACTGCACTGGCGCAGAAAATCAACGCCACTGCCGACCTGCCGGTCAGCGCTGCGGCTGCTGAAGGTGTGGTCACCCTGAACGCCAAATGGACCGGCGACAGCGGTAACGACATCAGCCTGCAATTCAATCGCCTGGGCAAGAGCAACGGCGAAGAAACCCCGGCTGGCCTGACCAGCGCAATCACCGCCATGACCGGCGGCGCCGGTGTGCCGGATCAGATCGCCGCCGTCGCGGCTCTAGGCGATGAGCCATTCGAATTCATCGCCTTGCCGTGGTCCGATCTGGCCACCCTCAACACCTGGCAAGCGGTGATGGACGACAGCACCGGTCGCTGGTCGTGGGCCAAGCAACTGTTTGGTCACGTCTACAGCGCCAAACGCGGCACCGTCGGTACGCTGGTCGCCGCAGGCCAGGCGCGCAACGATCAGCACATGACCATCCAGGCGCTGGAGCCGGGCGTACCGCAACCGTTCTGGGTTCAGGCCGCCGCGCTGGCTGCGCGCACGGCGGTGTTCATCTCCGCCGACGCCAGCCGTCCGACGCAAAGCGGCAGTCTGCCGGGCGTTGACCCGGCGCCGGCCAGCGAGCGTTTCACCCTGACCGAGCGTCAGTCGCTGCTCAACTACGGCATCGCCACCGCTTACTACGAAGGCGGTTATGTGCGCATCCAGCGTTCGATCACCACCTACCAGAAGAACGCCTACGGCCAGGCCGACAACTCCTATCTGGACAGCGAAACCATGCACCAGTCGGCGTTCATCGTGCGTCGTCTGCAAAGCGTGATCACCAGCAAATACGGCCGCCACAAACTGGCCTCCGACGGCACCCGTTTCGGTGCCGGCCAGCCGATCGTCACACCTGCGACCATTCGCGGCGAGCTGATCGCGCAGTACGCCAAACTCGAACTCGAAGGCCACGTGGAGAACGCCGAGCTGTTCGCCGAACACCTGATCGTCGAGCGCGACGTGCAGGACCCGAGCCGCGTGAACGTGCTGTTCCCGCCGGATTACATCAACGGCCTGCGCGTGTTCGCACTGCTCAACCAGTTCCGTCTGCAGTACGACGACGCGGCCTGATCCGCGCAGTCGGCGTTAAGCATGCAGCCCACCTCGCGTGGGCTTTTTTTTTGAAGGGAGAAACACCATGGGTCAACTGATTGCAGGCACCTGCTACGTCAAGGTCGACGGCGCACAACTGACCATCAATGGCGGCTGCGAAGCCCCGCTGATGGCCGTCAAACGTGAAACCGTCGTGCCCGGTTTCTACAAGGAAACCGACATCGCACCGTCGTTCAAAGTGACCGCGCTGCACACCGCCGACTTCCCGCTGAAGAAGCTGATCG
>NZ_JH635998.1:813639-819177 GCF_000257605.1 Pseudomonas sp. R62 | reverse complement strand
GCTCGATCTGGCTGACCTCAATGCGCTGAGCTGGTCCGTCGCGAGTTTTTTCATGAGTGCGGCGTCGGCGCCATCACCGACCTGATCGCCGTCGCCTATGACCTGGCCTGGTTCTGGAAGGTTGACCCCGAACAGATGATGGCCAGGCCACTGGATGTGCTTCGCGAATCGCTGGAGCACGCGCAACGGATCAATGCGATGCAGCAGGTGCAGTGATGGCAGACGAAGAGAAGAAAACCCCGAAACCGGTGCTGATCACCGGCATCGATGAACTCTCGCCCAAACTGGGCGCCCTGCGCATGAAGGTTGAGAGTTTTAAAAACAATCTCGAGCACACCGGCCTCGGCAAACTGGACATCAGTGGTCTGTTCAACGGCGGCAGCGTGATCACGCCGTTTGTAGACGGCATCAAATCGGCCGCAGCGTTCCAGGGCAAATTGAGCGAAGTCAGCGACACGGCGAAAACCGTCGATCTGCCCGCCGCGCCGACTGCTGCCACGCAGAACATGAACGTGTTCAGTGCGTCGATGCAGAAGGTTTCGGCGGCGGTGGACGCTGCACTGGTGCCGGCGGTGGGGGCCTTGGTGGTCGGACTGGAGCCGATGCTGACGCAGGTCGGCAGCCTGCTCGCCGACAATCCGAAACTGGTCGAGGGCCTGGCGGCGGGGGCGATTGCCTTCTCCGCCATGCAAACCGCGGTCACCGGTATGACCCAGGTGATGGACGTCATGAGCATGGTGCTCAAGACCAACCCGATCATGCTGATCGCCATGGGCATTGCCGTGGCGGCCGGTTTGATCGTGGCCAACTGGAAACCGATCAGCGCGTTTTTCACAGGGATGTGGGAAGGCGTGAAAAACATCGGTGCGAGTGCAATGGCGACGTTGCGCTCGGTACTTGACTGGCGACCGCTGGCGGCACTGGCGGCGTTGTGGGAACCGGTCACCGGATTTTTCTCGGCTATCTGGGACAAGGTCATGGCCGTGACGGCGCCAGTGATCGACTTCTTCAAGTCGGTTTTCGCGTGGTCGCCTGCGGGGATGATCATTGAAAACTGGGGGCCGCTGACCGGTTTATTCTCGGCGATCTGGGAATTGCTCAAGGCCTTGAGTGTGCCGGTGATGGCGTTTCTCAGAAACCTGTTCGATTTCTCGCCGATGCAGATGATTACCGATGCGTGGGGTGGTGTCGTGAAGTTCTTCGAACCGATGTTCACCACGCTGCAATCGGCCGTACAAAGCACCCGGGATATCCTGCGCACGCTGTTCGATTTTTTCCCGATGGAAATGCTCACCAGCGCCTGGGGTGGAGTTGTCGGGTTCTTCGAACCGATCTGGATGGCGCTGCAAACGTCTGTGCAGCGAGTCAGGGGCTTTTTCACCAGCCTGTTCGAGTGGTCACCGCTGGAGCAGATTGCCCAGTATTGGCAGCCGATCGGTGAGGTCTTTTCGGCGCTCTGGGGCGTTGTGTTGGCGCTGTCCGCGCCGGTCGTGGACTTTCTGCACAGCCTGTTCGAATGGAAACCGCTGGATCAGATCATCGAGAGTTGGGGGCCGATCACCGAGTGGTTCGGCGAGTTGTGGCAAAAGCTGCAAACCGTCATCGCGCCGATCAAGGAGTTGTTCGACGGTGGCTTCGCCGGACTGATCGCCAAGGTCACCGGCAAGGTTGAAACTCTCACTGAAGCACAACGCCAAACCAATGCCGAAGGCAAAGGCGAACTGGCGCCGGCGTTCTTCGCTGCCAGCCCGGCGCCTGGCAACGGCACACTGCAAAGCGGCTCGTTACCGCAAACCTCCAGCGCGCTGATCCAGCAAAGCGCCGCCAACAACCGCACGCAGCTCGAAGGCGGGCTGACGGTGCGCTTCGAAAATGCGCCGGCAGGCCTGCGCACCGATCAACCGCAAACCAATCAACCGGGCCTGGCCGTGTCTTCACGCATCGGCTATCGCTCGCTGTCGATGGGAGGTTCCCAATGAACTGGCGTGACCGTTTATTGCCGGCATCCTTTCGCGGTGTCGGTTTCTGGATCGACCAGGCGAAAACCCCGGTCGGTCGCAAAGGGCAGTTGCATGAATACCCGCAACGCGACCTGCCGTTTTTCGAGGACCTCGGCCAGCAGGCCAAGACCCATGATCTGACCGCGTTCATCATCGGCCCTGATTGTCTGGAGCAGCGCGACAAGTTGCTCAAGGCGCTGGAGCAGGGCCGTGGCGAACTGGTGCATCCGTGGCTCGGACGCCTGCAAGTCAAGGTCGGCGAATGCGACATGACCCACACCCGCCAGGACGGTGGGTTGGTGACGTTCGCCTTGAAGTTCTATCCCGACCAACCCCTGCCGTTTCCGACCGCCACGGTCAGCACGCAGAAAGTGCTGCTGGCCAAGGCCGACGGTCTGCTGGGTTCAGCGGTGGCGCGTTTCGAACAGGCGATGACGCTGATCAAGGCTGCGCGGATCGGCATCACCAACCTGCGCAACAGCCTTACCGGCGTCTATGACGTGATCAAAGAGCAACTGAAACCTTTGATCGAGCAGTACCGGCAGATCACTGAACTGGTCAAGGCCGTGAAGGAGCTGCCCAAGGAAGTGGCGGCGGAATTCAAGGGTTTGCTCGGCGATATCAAGGAGCTGAAAGCGTTCGCCAAGGAAGGCTACCGTGGCGTGATAGCCGACGTGTCGCAGCAACTCGAAGCGATTCGCAAGGCTGATGCGCCAAAGATCACCACGGGCAGAGACACCAATGCCGCAGCGCAGGCGATGGCGGATCTGGTGCAGGACACGATGCTGGTCAAAGTGGCGCAGTGGGTCGCGTCGATGCCAGTGGCGACCACGCCGGTAAAACTGGCGTCGACACCGTCGGTGGCTCAACAGTCGACGTCGCCGGTGAGTCGTCAGGAAGTTCCCGTCAGCGATGACATGCAAGCGCTGCGCACAGCGGTGACTGCAGCGATCGACCCGATGCTGGCGAAAGCCGGACCTGCGCACTTCCAGGCCATCAACGATGTAAAGGAAGCGCTCGTGGCTCATCTCAAAGCGGTGGCGTCCTCCGGCGTGCGTCAAGTCAGCAAATCGTTTCAGGAAAGCTTTCCGGCAGTGGTCGTGGCCTACAAACAGTTTGGCGACGCCACGCGGGTCGAAGAAGTGACTCAGCGTAACGCGATTACCCATCCCGGTTTCTCGCCCAACGATGTGAAAGTCTCGCGGGAGTGACGCCATGAACGAGATGGACAATCACGTCACGCTGACGGTCAACAACATGGAATACGGCGGCTGGAAAAGCGTCGAAATCATCGCCGATCTCGAGCGTCAGTTCCGCACCTTCAAGCTCGACATTACCTGGCAATGGCCGGGGCAGGCGGTGAGCAAACCGATTAAACCCGGTGACCCCTGTGAAGTGAAAATCGGCAAGGACTTGGTGCTCACCGGTTACGTGTTCAAAGCACCGATCCGCTATGACGGGCGGCAAATCAGCCTGACCATCGAAGGCAGTTCCAAGACCCAGGATCTGGTCGATTGCGCCGCTCGCAACCTGCCCAGCCAATGGCAGCAACAACCCTTGCTGACTATCGTCCGCGATCTGGCGAGCGAATATGGGCTGTCAGTGGTCAACGAGATCAGCGAAACCACACGCCTGACCAAACACACCATCGTGCCGGGTGAAACGGCATTCCAGTCGATCGATCGATTGCTCTCGCTGCTGCGGGTGTTTTCCACCGACAACGAGCTGGGCCAGTTGGTACTGGCCAAACCCGGCAGCGGCGGCCGCGCCAGCGATGCGCTGGAGCTGGGCAAGAACATCCTGTCGGCCAGTGCGCCGATGGATTTCAGCCAGGTGTTCTCCGAGTACCGGGTGATCGGCCAGCAAAAAGGCTCGGATGCGAAAAGCGGCGCGGCGGTCAGCGAAGTCGAGTCGACCGCGGCCGATCTGAGTTTCAAACGGCGGCGCACCACGGTGATCAATGAAGGCACGCAACTGACCTTTGAGTTGGCGCAGCAGCGTGCTCTATGGGAAAGCGCGACCCGCATGGGCCGCGCGCAGACCACCACCTATCAGGTGCAGGGATGGCGGCAGAGCAATGGCGATTTGTGGCGCCATAACACGCTGGTCAAGGTCAAGGATCCGGTGCTGGATTTCGATGGTGACATGCTGATTTCCAAGGTCACTTATTCGCTGTCGGCGCAGGGATCGGTGACCACCTTGCAAGTGGCGCCGCCGCATACCTTTGATCCTGATCCGACTCCCCCGAAGCAAACCCAGGCCTGACGCAGGATCCTGCTGGCGACAATGGCCCCTGTGGGAGCGGGCTTGCCCGCGATAGCGGTCGTGACAACAAATACATTTTTTCCCTGACACACCGCCATCGCGGGCAAGCCCGCTCCCACAGGGTTTGTGTCGACAAAGTCTAAGGAAACCCATGAGCCTACTGACACGCCTGCTGGCGCGCGGCACTGTCGTGCTCGCCAATTCGGCAACCAAGCTGCAATCGCTGCAAATGCGCCTCACCGCCGGTGAAATCAACGACGACCTCGAACACTTCGAACCCTACGGTTTCACCAGCCATCCGCTGGCGGGAGCCGAAGGGGTCGTCACCTTCATCGGCGGCGACCGTTCCCATGCCATCGCCCTGGTCATCGCCGACCGCCGCTATCGCCTTCAAGCACTCGCTGCCGGTGAAGTGGCGATCTACACCGACGAGGGCGACAAAATTCATTTCAAGCGCGGACGGATCATCGACATCGAAACCGCCACGCTGAACATCCGCGCCAGCAGCGCGGTGAACTTCGACACGCCGGTGATCAACCAGACCGGCAAGATCGTTTCCACCGGTGATCAACTGGCCGGCGGCATCAGCCAGATCAAACACGTGCATGTTGGCGTGCAGGCCGGCAACGGTCAGACCGGCGCGCCGGCAGGAGGCCAGTGATGTTCATCAGCCAGAACCTCCACGCCGCACTGACCCGCGCGGTGCTGATCAGCCTGTTCACCTGGCGTCGCGCCGCCGATGACGATGCCCTCGATGACGAAGAACGCTTCGGCTGGTGGGGCGACAGTTTTCCCACGGTTGCCGACGATCGCATCGGCTCGCGGCTGTGGCTGTTGCGCCGGGTCAAGCTGACCCGGCAGACGCAGATGGACGCGGAGTTCTACGCCCGCGAAGCCCTGCAATGGCTACTCGACGACGGCCACTGCAGCGCCATCGACATCATCAGCGAACGCCTCGACGCCCAGCGCCTGAACCTGCGCACGGTCCTGACCCTGGCCGACGGCGAACGTCTGGACATCAACCCCGATAACAGTTGGCAGGTGATCTATGCCGTTTGAAACCCCTTCGCTGCCGGTGCTGATCAAGCGCACCCAAAGCGACCTGGCCGGCGATTCGCTGCGCCAGTCCGATGCGCAAGTGCTCGCCCGCACCCTCGGCGGCGCCGCTTATGGTCTGTACGGTTATCTCGACTGGATTGCCGAGCAGATCCTGCCCGACAAAGCCGATGAATCGACACTGGAACGCATCGCCGCGTTGCGCCTGAATCAACCG
>NZ_JH635998.1:807393-812634 GCF_000257605.1 Pseudomonas sp. R62 | reverse complement strand
GAACGCATCGCCGCGTTGCGCCTGAATCAACCGCGCAAAGCTGCACAAGTGGCTACCGGCAGCGTCAGTTTCAGCGCCAGCGCCGGCGCTGTGCTGGATGTCGACACCTTGCTGCAGACCGATGATGGACGCACCTACAAAGTCACGGCAGCGCGCATCGTCGCCAGCGGCGCTAACAGCACCACGATCGCTGCGCTCGATGCCGGTAGCGCGGGTAATGCCGACGCCGGTCTGACGTTGAATCCGGTGCAACCGATTGCTGGTGTTATCGGTAATAGCTTCATCGTTCAGCCACCTGGCCTCACAGGCGGCGTCGGCACCGAAAGCCATGAATCGCTGCGCGCCAGAGTCATTCGCTCTTATCGATTGATTCCTCACGGCGGCTCGGCGCAAGACTACGAAACCTGGGCGCTGGAGTGCCCCGGTATTACCCGTGCATGGTGTCGTGGCAACTTCCTCGGCCCTGGCACCGTCGGCGTGTTCGTCATGCGTGACGATGATCCGCAACCGATTCCCAACGAAGAGCAGTTGGCGGAAGTCGAAGCCTACATCGAACCGCTGCGACCGGTGACCGCGGACGTGAGGGTGATGGCGCCGGTACAAGTGCTGGTCAAGTACAAGTTGCGCGTTACTCCGAACACCAGTGCAGTGCGCGCGGCGGTTGAAACCCAGTTGCGAGATCTGCACAACCGCGAGGCGGGGCTGGGCGATACGTTGTTGCTCAGCCACATCACCGAAGCCATCAGCAGCGCCACCGGTGAGAGCGATCACAGTCTCATCAGCCCCTCGGCCAACGTTAGCGCCCAAAGCAATCAATTGCTGACATTCGGGGGGTGCGAATGGCTGTCCTGAGAAGTTCCAGACAATACCGGCAGCAGTTGCGCAGCCTGCTGCCCAGCGGTCCGGCCTGGGACCCGGAACGAGTGCCGGAACTCGAGCAGGTTCTTGAAGGCGTCGCTCAGGAACTGGCTCGCCTCGATGCCCGAGCAGCGGATCTGCTCAACGAGATGGATCCGGCTGGCGTCAGCGAACTTGTACCCGACTGGGAGGCAGTGATGAACCTGCCCGACCCTTGTCTTGGTGCCACTCCGCTCTATGACGATCGCCGCCTGGCTGTCCGTCGGCGGTTGCTGGCGGTGGGCAACCAGTCCGCCGCGTATTTCATTGAGGTCGCACGCACCCAAGGCTATCCAGAGGCCACGGTGACCGAATTACGGGTGCCGCGAATGGGGCGTTCGCGGTTCGGCGGCGCGCATTTCGGCACCTGGAAAGGGCAATTCATGTGGATCCTCAACACCGGCGGCCGCTTGGCTGTCGGGCGGCGTTTCGGCGCCAGTTATTGGGGCGAACGTTTCGGCATGTACCCAGGCTCGGCTCTGGAATGCCTCATTCACCGCAGTGCACCGGCGCATACCCGGGTGTACATCAATTATGACTAAGGACTGAATAAATGGATTATCCAAAAAGCGTACCCAGCGTCGGGCTGGTCGATGGCAAGTTTGTTGATGAGAACCCGGTGGCAGGCACGCCGGGATCGTTGATTCCGGCATCATGGGGCAATGCGGTAACCGAAGAAATACTCGGTGTGATCAAGGGCGGTGCGCTCAAGCCCGATGAAGCCGATGTCGGACAATTGCTGACAGCCGTGCGCAAGATCAATCAGGCCGGGCTCATCGATTTCGCGCTCGATACCGGTACGGCCAATGCTTATGCAGCCAACTATTTGCCGGCACCTGCGACACTGGTAGACGGCATGGTGTTGCGCTTCAAGGCTTTGAATACCAATACCGGCGCCAGTACATTTTCCGTAGCCGGTTCGGTCGCCAAACCGCTGGTTGGTCTTGACCATACTCCGCTTCGCTCCGGTGAAATCGTTGCGACGGGAGATGTCTGGGTGCAATGGAACAGCTCGCTGGGCAGCGGCGCCTGGATTCTGATCGCCAGTACCGGCGTGGCCAGACAGTTGGGGGCCGACGTGGGCGATGTGAAAGCCGTCGCTACCGTAGACGCACCCAGTGGCTGGCTCAAGTGCAACGGACAGCCTGTGTTGCGTACCCAATATGCCAATCTTTTCGCAGCAATCGGCACCCGGTTCGGTGCAGGTGACGGTGCAAATACATTCAACGTGCCGGATTTGCGTGGTGAATTTGTCCGGGGTCTGGACGAGGGCCGTGGTGTCGATCCGGGGCGAGTTCTGGGTAGCAAGCAGGCCGGGCAAAATGCTTCCCACGTTCACGATGTGTCAGCCGCTGCTGCAGGTAACCATGCTCACACGGCGCGCACTGATGCTGCCGGAGTACACGCGCATGGCGGCGCTGTTACCGGCGGAGGCGCATTCAACATCGACACGGTCATGGGCGGGCAGGGGACAATCAACGGCGGCAATACCGCAGGTTCCATCATGGGATCGAGCTCGGCGCCTTTCATCAATCGCAACTTTACAACCAACGCCCCCGCTCACACCCACGGCATCGTGGCGGACGGCAACCATGCGCACAACGTCGGTGTGGATGCCGCCGGGCAACACACGCATACGATCTCGATGGCGGCTGCGGGCGGCAACGAGGCTCGGCCGATGAACACCGCGCTGTTGTACGTCATCAAGTTTTGACAACCGCTCTCCGGAACCCTCATCAGGTGGGCCGAGCGTTGCGATAGAACCCTGAAAACTCCAGAAAGAAATGGCTGGCAAGCATCAGCCGCCAACCATGATTCAATCGGGACAACATCCAGGGAGGATCATGCATCATGCAATTAACTGAAAAACACCTTACCGACATCATGCCCAACGCCCGCTCCCAAGCGGGCGTTTTTGTTTCGCCGCTCAACACCGCGATGGCCAGGCATCGCATCGATACGCCCAAGCGCATCGCTGCGTTTCTGGCACAGGTCGGTCACGAGTCGGGACAGTTGCGCTACGTGCGCGAACTGGGCAACAACCAGTACCTGAGCAAATACGACACCGGCACGCTGGCGCTGCGTCTGGGCAATACTCCGGAAGCCGACGGCGACGGGCAAAAGTATCGCGGGCGTGGACTGATTCAGATCACTGGCCGGGCAAATTATCGTCAGTGCAGTCTCGGCTTGTTTGGCGATGAGCGTCTGTTGTCGTTGCCCGAACTGCTCGAACAACCGCAGTGGGCCGCCGAATCGGCGGCGTGGTTCTGGGCGCAGAAGGGCTTGAACGAACTGGCCGACGCGGACCAGTTCAACACCATCACCCGGCGGATCAACGGCGGGTTGAACGGCTTGCAGGATCGCCTGGAAATTTGGGCACGGGCGAGGGCGTTGCTATGTCCGGCTCCTGGCGCGTGATTGGTCTGATGCTGCTGGTGGCCGGGGCGTTTGCAGCGGCCTGGCAGTTTCAGGACTGGCGCTACGGACGGCAATTGGCCGAGCAGGCGCGGTTAAACGCCGAATCCCTCAATCAACTGACGCAGACCGCCGCCACCGCGCAACAGGCCGAGCAGGATAAACGCCTGGCGCTGGAGCAACGGCTCGCGGCCAGTGAACAAACCCATTACCGAGCGCTGAGCGATGCCCAACGTGATCAGGATCGTCTGCGCGATCGCCTTGCTACTGCCGATGTGCGGCTGTCAGTCCTTCTCGATGCCGGCGACGTTGCCCACGGCTGTGCGGTGCCAGCCACCGCCGGCACCGGCGGCGTGGATTCTGCAGCCGTACGCGCCCGACTTGACCCGGCGCATGCTCAACGAATTATCGCCATCACCGACACCGGCGACCGTGGATTGATTGCCTTGCAGGCCTGTCAGGCCTATGTCAGAGCGCTGGCGCCCGAACATCTTGAATGATTCTGTGTATTGAAAGCATGGCCGGCTCGTGTACGGTGAAGGCATTCCACACGATCCGGAGCTCGCCGTGAAAGAGACCACCCAACTGGCCGCAGAACTGGGCCGACGTCTGCAAGTGCTCAATGCCCATGTCACTACCGCCGAGTCCTGCACAGGTGGCGGGATTGCCGAAGCGATTACGCGGATTCCGGGCAGTTCGGCCTGGTTTGAAGCGGGGTACGTGACGTATTCCAACCGGCAGAAAACCCGGCAGCTGGATGTGCCGGGCGATTTGTTCGAGACGGTAGGTGCGGTCAGTCGCGAAGTGGTCGAGGCCATGGTGCGTGGTGCGCAGCAGCACAGCCTGGCGCATTTTGCCGTGGCGGTCAGCGGTGTCGCCGGCCCCGACGGTGGCACGCCGAACAAACCGGTGGGCACGGTGTGGCTGGCCTGGGGTGTTGGCGACGAGGTTTACAGTGAGGTTCAGCACTTCCCCGGCAACCGTGATGAGGTCCGCCGACAAACGGTGAAGGCCGCGCTAGAGGGGCTTGTGCGACTAGCGGCACGAGAAATCGAAAATCAGGGGTAGGCGATCTTCGAACGCTGTGGAATAATACTGGCTACTTATACAGGTGTTGGCCGTCAGGCCTTATTGATTACGTGAGGACTTTAATGGACGACAACAAGAAGAAAGCCTTGGCTGCGGCCCTGGGTCAGATCGAACGTCAATTCGGCAAGGGTGCCGTAATGCGTATGGGCGATCAGGACCGTCAGGCGATCCCGGCCATCTCTACTGGCTCTCTGGGTCTGGATATCGCACTCGGCATCGGCGGTCTGCCAAAAGGCCGTATTGTTGAAATCTACGGTCCTGAATCCTCCGGTAAAACCACGTTGACCTTGTCCGTGATCGCCCAGGCGCAAAAAGCCGGCGCGACCTGCGCATTCGTCGACGCCGAACACGCGCTCGATCCAGAGTACGCCGGCAAGCTGGGCGTCAACGTCGATGATCTGCTGGTTTCCCAGCCGGACACCGGCGAACAGGCCCTGGAAATCACCGACATGCTGGTGCGCTCCAACGCCGTTGACGTGATCATCGTCGACTCCGTGGCGGCACTGGTACCGAAGGCTGAAATCGAAGGTGAAATGGGCGACATGCACGTCGGCCTGCAAGCACGTCTGATGTCTCAGGCGCTGCGTAAAATCACCGGTAACATCAAGAACGCCAACTGCCTGGTCATCTTCATCAACCAGATCCGTATGAAGATCGGCGTGATGTTCGGCAGCCCGGAAACCACCACCGGTGGTAACGCGCTGAAGTTCTACGCTTCGGTTCGTCTCGACATCCGTCGTACCGGCGCGGTGAAGGAAGGCGACGAAGTGGTCGGCAGCGAAACCCGCGTCAAGGTTGTGAAGAACAAGGTGGCTTCGCCGTTCCGTCAGGCCGAGTTCC
>NZ_JH635998.1:801144-804575 GCF_000257605.1 Pseudomonas sp. R62 | reverse complement strand
GGTTGTTGCAGACCGACGCGCCCAACTGGAAATACACAGCCTTGGGATCGGCGCGCATCTTGTCGGCGTGGCTCTTTTGCACGCTCAGATGGTTGATCAGCTGTGTGCCTTCGACGGTGTAGCCTTGATCAAGAATGTCTTCATTGATCGCCCGTGGCGTGCCAACGCTGCTTTGGGCGGCGACGTTGCGCAGCTCTCGGTTCAGATTCTGCTCACTCAGGGACGCAGCCTGAGCGGTAAAGGACGACGCCAGCAGAATGGCAGCGGTGGGAACGATAAGGCGCAGCATGAAACTCTCCTGATTCGGTGACTGGTGGTTCGACCCGTCACGGGGCGGTGCGTTCAGTGGCGGCGAATTATAGGGGAGCCGGTCTGGACGGTACAGGCTTGTGGCCGTCGCTCTGGTAAACTGCCGGCATTTATTGCCTTGCCGAGTGTCATTCGTGTCGAGTTTCCCTGTCTGCCGGTATTGCCTGCGATGATCCATGCCCCCAACGCCGTGGCCCGCCTGCGCGATCAGCGCGAGGACGAAGGTATCAAGCCGATTCAGGCGCGCGGCTTTCGCTCCGAGCGTTGCCGCGATTGCCGAGTGATCATCAGTCATTGCCTGTGCGCGTGGCGGCCAAGCGTCGACACCCGTTCCGGCGTGTGCCTGATCATGACCGGCAAGGAAGTATTCAAGCCAAGCAACACCGGTTGGCTGATTGCCGATGTGGTACGCGACAACCATGCGTTTATCTGGTCACGCACCGAGCCCGACCCGCAGATGCTTGCACTGCTCAACGATCCGCAGTGGCAGCCGTATCTGGTGTTTCCGGGTGAGTATGTCGAACCGTCGCGGGTGACCAACACGGTGACAGTCGATAGCAGCAAGCGCCCGCTGTTCATACTGCTGGATGCGACCTGGACCGAGGCGCGCAAGATCTTTCGCAAGAGTCCGTATTTCGACCGCTTGCCGATCCTCAGCCTGCTGCCCGACAAACTCTCGCGCTATCGCTTGCGCCGTTCGACCCGCAGCGAGCACCTGTGCACCGCCGAAGTCGCAGCGTTGTGCCTGGAACTGGCCGGTGACAGCGATGCCGCCTCGGCGCTGGACGCCTATTTCGATGTGTTCAGCCAGCATTACCTCGGTGCCAAGCAGCAACTGGACATGAATGAATCAACCCCCGCTCACACCGAGCTGCTGCCCTATATACGAAAGCCGCAGCCGGAGTTGGCCCGATAGTGGCCCATACTGTCCACAGCGCTGGCCATCTTGCTTGACCACCCCGGCTGCGCTGGGCATGCTTGGCGCCGATTAGGGTGCGGCCAAGGTTTGAGACGCCGTGTTTGCTGTTGATTGGCGTCGAACGTGCCCCTGTGGATATCGCTTCCAACCGCTGCCTCGAGTTGCTTTGGCCAGACCGGAATCTACCGCGTCTGCCATCAAAAACAGGATCATTTGAAAAATGGCCACATACGACATCCTGATTGCCGATGATCACCCCCTGTTTCGCAGCGCCCTGCACCAAGCGGTGACGCTGGGCCTTGGCCCGGACGTGCGACTGGTGGAAGTGGCGAGCATCGCCGAACTGGAAGCGCGCCTGACCGAAAAGGCTGACTGGGATCTGGTCCTGCTGGATCTGAACATGCCCGGCGCCTATGGTTTTTCCGGGCTGGTGCTGCTGCGCGGGCAGTATCCGCAGATTCCGGTGGTGATGGTCTCTGCCCAGGAAGAAGCTTCGGTGATGGTCAAATCCCGCGAGTTCGGCGCCAGTGGCTTCATTCCCAAATCCAGCGATCTGAGCGTGATTCAGGAAGCGGTGCGCAAGGTGCTCGATGGCGACGTGTTCTGGCCGCCGCAAGCGTTCGAAGCGGTGAGTGTGTCGGATGAAGCGAAAGCCGCCAGCGATGGCCTCGCCAGCCTGACGCCGCAACAGTTCCGGGTGCTGACCATGGTCTGCGAAGGTCTGCTGAACAAGCAGATCGCTTATGAGCTGAGCGTGTCGGAAGCGACCATCAAGGCCCACGTCACGGCGATCTTTCGCAAATTGAACGTGCGCACCCGCACGCAAGCGGCTTTACTGCTGCAACAACTTGAGTCAATTCCGAGCCAGTGATGGCTGGCGTTTCACGCTTTTTTGACTTTCGTTGATCTAGCTTCCCCACACCTTTTTGGCTGGTTTCTTTCTTATGTCACCTTTCAAGGGCCAGACCGGCCTGAAACGCATCCTCAACGCGTCCGGCTATTCGCTCGATGGCCTGCGCGCCGCCTTCACTGGCGAAGCGGCATTCCGCCAATTGGTGCTGCTCAACGTGGTGCTGATTCCGCTGACATTCTTCCTTAATGTCAGCCGGGTCGAGCAGGCGGTGTTGATCGCGGTTTGCTTGCTGGCGCTGATTGTCGAGCTGCTGAATTCGGCGGTGGAAGCGGCCATTGACCGCATCTCGCTGGAATTGCATCCGCTGTCGAAGAACGCCAAGGACATGGGCAGCGCCGCGCAATTCGTGGCGCTGAGCATGATCGGACTGGTGTGGGCGGTGATTCTGCTTTAAGCGATGGTCGGCAAGACGATCTCGTCGCTGCGCTGCACCCCGGCGGTGAAAGCGCGACACAGCTCGAGAAACTCGCGCATGGCCGAGGTCTGGTATTTCTGTTTGTGCCAGATGAAATAGAACTGCCGGGCCAGGTCCAGATCCGGCGTCTCCACCGGCACCAGACTGCCGCGCCGGAAGGCATCGCGCAGCGCCAGCCGCGAAATGCAGCCAATCCCCAGCCCTGATTCCACTGCGCGCTTGATCGCTTCGGTGTGTTCCAGCTCGAGACGAATGTTCAGCGCGCTGCGATGGTGGCGCATGGCCTGGTCGAAGGTCAGCCGCGTGCCGGAACCCTGTTCCCGCAGAATCCATGCCTCATGGGTCAGTTCTTCCATCGTCGCACTGCCGCGCTTGGCCAACGGATGCTGCGGCGCACAAAACACCACCAGCTCATCCTCGACCCAACTCTGCACTTCGATGTCCGGGTGGCTGCAATCGCCTTCGATTAGACCCAGATCAATTTCGTAGTGGGCGACCTGCTGCACGATATTGGCAGTGTTCTGCACGTGCAGCTTGACCTGACTTTCCGGGTGGCGCTGCATGAAGCTGCCGATCAGCAGGGTGGCCAGATAGTTGCCTATGGTCAGCGTCGCCCCCACTGATAGAGAGCCGAAACCGGATTTGCCATTGAGCAGGTCTTCGATTTCCTTGGCCTGGTCGAGCAGGGCGACCGCTTGCGGCAACAGTTGTTTGCCCAGGGCGTTGAGGCTCAGGCGTTTGCCGGCGCGGTCGAACAGCTGGCAGCTGGACTGGCGCTCGAGCTCGGTGATCGAAGTGCTGGCCGCCGATTGCGAGAGGTTGAGCAGACCCGCAGCACGGGATACGCTTTCCTGCTGGGCGACGGCGACGAAAAC
>NZ_JH635998.1:793337-798967 GCF_000257605.1 Pseudomonas sp. R62 | reverse complement strand
GCCAGCGCCGCCATCTCTTCCTCACGCCCCCAGCGCTTCATCGGAATCAGCGCCGTATCCTCAGCCAACGCCTGTTCATCATTACCAATATGCTGGGTCATCTTGCTCGGAAAGCGACCCGGCGCAATCACGTTGACGTTGATGTGCTGGCTCACCAGTTCCCGGGCGAGAATTCGCGACAACTGATGCAGCGCCGCTTTGCTCGGCCCATAGGCATACGCCTGCTCGCCAAACGAAGAAATCCCCGCCACCGAACCGATATTGATGATCCGCGCCGGATTCGCCGCCGAGCCAGCCTTGCGCAGCAACGGCAGAAACTGCTGGATGCAACTGAACACCGACGTCACATTGAGCTGCATGACTTTCTCCCAGCCCTTGACCGGATAACTCTCCAGCGGCGCGCCCCACGTGGTGCCGGCGTTGTTCACCAGAATGTCCAGATGAGTGATCTGCTCACCCAGACGCGCGGCCAATTCCCGCACGCCTTCTTCGGTCGCCAGATTCGCCGCCACGCCGTGGCAACTGCCCAGCGCGCCAAGTTCTTCGGCGGTTTGCTGGCAGGCTTCAACGTCGCGCGAGCACACGTAGACATGGGCGCCGGCCTCGACGAACGCCTTGGCGATCATCTTGCCGATACCACGGGTGCCGCCGGTCACCAGAGCGGTGCGGCCTTGCAGGGAAAAGTAGGGATGCATGACGAGTCCTGAAGATTAGGGATCAGTACACCCTAGTCGTCAGCCGCGAAAAGCGGAGCCATTATTTTTGCAGGGAATGAGGGGCCATGCGGCCAGCTTCGAGTTGCAAGCCGCAAGCGGCAAGTTAAAGCAGGGGCTAACTTGCAGCTTGCAGCTTGTAGCTGCTTTACGCTCTAACGCGCAGCGTGAGCCCTTTGAGGAAGTTACGCAGCAACTGGTCGCCACACGGGCGATAGTTGGTGTGGCCGACCTTGCGGAACAGCGCGCTCAGTTCAGGCTTGGATACCGGAAACTCGGCGGCTTTGAGGATCGCGTGCATGTCGTCTTCTTTCAGCTCGAAGGCTACGCGCAGTTTTTTCAGGATGATGTTGTTGGTCACCGGCACTTCGATCGGTTGCGGCGGACGGCTTTCGTCCTTGCCGCGCTTGAAGATCACCAGACCGTCGAGGAAGTGCGCAATGACTTCGTCCGGGCAGCGTACGAAGCCTTCTTCGTCTTCTTCTTTCTTGTCGAGCCAGGTGATGACATCGGCGAGCGTGACGTCCATGCCGCCCAGTTTGATGATCTCGACAACTTTCTTGTCGCTGATGTCGAGCATGTAGCGCACGCTGCGCAGTACGTCGTTATGAACCATGTCGGTATTCCTGATGCGTTGTGGGCAGCGCTCGTAAGCACTGCCGAAATGTATGGCGGCAGTGGAAGTTCTAGAACTTCTCTTTGCCGGACAGGTAGCGCCACTGGCCGAGCGGGACTTTGCCGATCGACACGCCGCCGATGCGGATGCGGCGGATGCCGATGACCTTCAGGCCAACCGCTTCGCAGAACTGCGCGATGATTCCCGGCTGCGGGTTTTTCATGGCGAAGCGCAGGCGGTTTTCGTTCTGCCAGCTGGCCTTCACCGGCGGCAGCTCCTTGCCCTTGTGCGTCAGGCCGTGTTGCAGGCGGTTGAGGCCGTGGGCAGCCATCTCACCTTCGACTTCGACGATGTATTCCTGCTCGATCTTCGCCGCGTCGGCGGTGAGCTTGCGCAGGATTTTCCAGTCCTGGGTGAACACCAGCAGGCCGCTGGCCTGGGGCTGCAGGTCGGCGCTGGCGGTCAGGCGCAGGAAATGCCCGCGCAACGGGCGCTTGCCGTAGCGATGCTCTTCGCTGAGGGTTTCGGCGCTGAGCGTTTGCATGGCGCTGTCGACATCCATGCCGGCGGGCGCGTTGAGCAGGATGGTCACCGGCTCCGGCGCGGTGGCCTTGGCGTCCTTGTCGAGCTCGACCTTTTGCTCGCCGACCTTGAATTGCGGCTCATCGATGACTTCGCCGTCCACGGTGACCCAGCCGCCCTCGATGAACAGCTCGGCCTCCCGGCGGGAGCAACCGACCAGTTCGATGAGGCGTTTGGAGAGGCGAATCGGGTCAGTCATGACGGGGCCGTAACAAAAAAGGGGTGGGCATTGTACCTGTGTGGAAGCGGTTAAGCCCGGTTCCATTTACTGGATGGTCGCTTTGCCTGTGGGAGCTGGCTTGCCAGCGATGGCATCGCCTTGGCATTTGTTGGTCACCGCGGCGTCTGCATCGCTGGCAAGCCAGCTCCCACAGGGTTCTATGTGGTGTCAGGCATGGTTCGCGCGCTGCTGGTTTTGCCGCAAGCGCATATGCAGCAGCGGATACGGCTGGCCCATGCCATCGACCTCGGAGCGGCCGATCACTTCAAATCCCTGCTTTTCATAAAAACCCAAGGCTTGCGGGTTCTGCTCATTGACGTCGAGTTCATCGGCGTTGAGCCGTTCGATCGCATAGCGCAGCAACTGCTTGCCCAAGCCTTGACCACGATGAGCAGGATCGATGAACAGCATTTCAATCTTGCCCGCCGCCACACCGGCAAACCCGGTGATGCGCTGCTGGCGGTCCTTGGTGCAGATCAGCATGACCGCATCGAGATAGCGGGTGAGCACCAGATTGCGCAGCAGCTCGATATAGCTGTCCGGCAGGAACTGGTGAGTCGCACGGACCGAGGCCTCCCAGACCCGGGTCAGTTCCTCGTAATCGCTGATTTTCGGTGTGTGGATGACCGAATGTTGACGCATGTGCGTGTGCCTCTTGTGCGGTTCAAGGGAGTCCGTCCCCCGCTAAACGATAGCCGCAAAAAAGCCCCGTATCTCGGAAAAGAGCGGGGCTTCTGGATACAGCGCTATTCACTTGTGGGAGCGAGCCTGCTCGCGAAGGCATTGTGTCAGGCAATATTTACAGCGACTGACCCAGCGCATTCGCGAGCAGGCTCGCTCCCACAGGTATTTTGCGGTGCTTAGATCTGCTCAGCCCACAAATCATATTCGTCGGCATCAGTCACCTTGCACCAGACCTTGTCGCCCGGCTTCAGGTTGCTGCCATTGTCGATAAACACGTTGCCATCGATTTCCGGGGCGTCGAAGAAGCAGCGGCCAACCGCGCCTTGTTCGTCAACCTCGTCCACCAGCACTTCGATCTCACGACCGATGCGCATTTGCAGGCGTGCCGAGCTGATCGCCTGCTGGTGCGCCATGAAGCGCTCCCAACGATCCTGCTTGACGTCGTCCGGTACCACTTCCAGATCCAGATCATTCGCTGGTGCGCCGTCCACCGGCGAGTACTGGAAGCAGCCGACGCGGTCGAGCTGGGCTTCGGTCAGCCAGTTGAGCAAGTACTGGAAGTCTTCTTCGGTTTCGCCCGGGAAGCCGACGATGAAGGTCGAACGGATGATCAGGTCCGGGCAGATTTCGCGCCAGTTCTTGATGCGCGCCAGAGTCTTGTCTTCGAACGCCGGGCGTTTCATCGACTTCAGGACTTTCGGGCTGGCGTGCTGGAACGGGATATCCAGGTACGGCAGGATCTTGCCGGCGGCCATCAGTGGAATCAGCTCGTCGACGTGCGGGTACGGATAAACGTAGTGCAAGCGGACCCAGACGCCCAGGGTGCTCAGTGCTTCGCAAAGCTCGGTCATGCGGGTTTTCACCGGCGCGCCGTTCCAGAAGCCGGTGCGGTATTTCACATCAACGCCGTAAGCGCTGGTGTCTTGCGAGATAACCAACAGCTCTTTAACGCCGGATTTGACCAGGCGCTGGGCTTCGTCGAGCACATCGCCAACCGGACGGCTGACCAGTTTGCCGCGCATCGACGGGATGATGCAGAACGAGCAGCTGTGGTTGCAGCCTTCGGAAATCTTCAAATACGCGTAGTGGCGCGGGGTCAGCTTGATGCCTTGCGGCGGCACCAGGTCGATCAGCGGGTTGTGATCCTGACGCGGCGGCACCACTTCGTGCACGGCGTTGACCACTTGCTCGTACTGCTGCGGACCGGTCACGGCCAGCACGCTCGGGTGTACGTCGCGGATGTTGCCTTCTTCCACGCCCATGCAGCCGGTGACGATGACCTTGCCGTTTTCCTTGATCGCTTCACCGATCACTTCCAAAGATTCAGCCTTGGCCGAATCGATGAAGCCGCAGGTGTTGACGACTACAACGTCGGCGTCCTGATAGGTGGACACCACGTCATAGCCTTCCATGCGCAGCTGGGTCAGGATGCGCTCGGAGTCGACCAGTGCTTTCGGGCAACCCAGAGATACAAAGCCAACCTTTGGATTGGCCGGCGCAGGAGTGGTGGGCATGTCTAACCTCGGTGTTTTGTGACGTCGCTGGCCACGCGCGGCAGCTGACGGATGGGCGCTTGAGATGCGCCTCTGATCAAAAAGTGCGCAATTCTAGCGGCGGGCAACGCACTTGACCAGCTTTATACGGGGAAATACGACGAGTGCTGCGCTATGCTTCGCGCCGTTGAGCTTTACCGATTTCGTGCAGTCAATCATTGGTCTGTAACAACAGGTAAAACAGCGCATGCTGCAACTCAAAGCATAGTGCTTCCTTCAAAGAAGCCGGTATCGAGATCAGGAGTGTTGGATGGGTCAGGCAAGTAGTCATGCGGCGGGCGCCGAGGGTTCGGCAAGCAGACCGCTGAGCATGCTGGTCGCGGCGGTCGGGGTGGTTTATGGCGACATCGGCACGAGCCCGTTGTACACCCTCAAGGAAGTGTTTTCCGGCGGTTATGGTGTGCCGGTCAATCACGACGGCGTGCTGGGCATTCTGTCGTTGATCTTCTGGTCGCTGATCTGGGTGGTCTCGATCAAGTACATGATGTTCGTCCTGCGCGCCGACAACCAGGGCGAGGGCGGCATCATGGCCCTGACGGCACTGGCACGGCGGGCAGCGGCGGGGCGCAAGCGCCTGCGCACGCTGTTGGTGGTGTGCGGGCTGATCGGCGCGGCGCTGTTCTATGGCGACAGCATGATCACCCCGGCCATTTCGGTGCTGTCGGCGATCGAAGGCCTCGGCCTGGCGTTTGAAGGCATCGATCACTGGGTGGTGCCGCTGTCGCTGGTCGTGCTGGTCGCGCTGTTTCTGATTCAGCGCCACGGTACCGCGCGGATCGGCATTCTGTTCGGGCCGATCATGGTCACCTGGTTCCTCGTCCTCGGCGCCCTTGGTGTGTACGGCATCAGCCACACCCCGGAAGTGCTGCACGCGCTGAACCCGATGTGGGCGGTGAATTTTTTCGTCGTGCACCCGGGCATGGGCGTAGCGATCCTCGGCGCGGTAGTGCTGGCGCTGACCGGCGCCGAAGCGCTTTACGCCGACATGGGCCACTTCGGCCGCAAGCCGATCGCTCGCGCCTGGTTCCTGCTGGTGCTGCCGGCGCTGGTGCTCAACTACTTCGGCCAGGGCGCATTGCTGCTGGAAAACCCTGACGCAGCGCGTAACCCGTTCTACCTGCTGGCACCGAGCTGGGCGCTGATTCCGCTGGTCGGCCTGTCGACCCTGGCCACGGTGATCGCCTCGCAAGCGGTGATTTCCGGCGCGTTCTCCCTGACCCGTCAGGCGATCCAGCTCGGTTACATCCCGCGCATGTACATCC
>NZ_JH635998.1:787916-792806 GCF_000257605.1 Pseudomonas sp. R62 | reverse complement strand
GCGACGAGCAGGGCCAGATCTACATCGGTGCGGTGAACTGGGCGCTGATGGTCGGCGTGGTCCTGCTGGTGCTGGGCTTCGAATCCTCCGGTGCACTGGCCTCGGCCTACGGCGTGGCAGTGACTGGCACGATGCTGATGACCACCATTCTGGTGTCCGCCGTGATGCTGCTGCTGTGGAAATGGCCACCGATCCTCGCGGTGCCGGTGTTGCTTGGCTTCCTGCTGGTGGATGGCCTGTACTTCGCTGCCAACGTGCCGAAGATCGTTCAGGGTGGCGCGTTCCCGGTGATCGCCGGTATCGCCCTGTTCGTGCTGATGACCACCTGGAAGCGCGGCAAACAACTGCTGGTCGAACGCCTCGACGAAGGCGCGCTGCCGTTGCCGATCTTCATCAGCAGCATCCGCGTGCAACCGCCGCATCGCGTGCAGGGCACCGCCGTGTTCCTCACCGCCCGCTCCGACGCCGTGCCCCACGCGCTGCTGCACAACCTGCTGCACAACCAGGTGCTGCATGAGCAAGTGGTGTTGCTGACGGTGGTCTACGAAGATATCCCCCGTGTGCCGCCATCGCGGCGCTTCGAGGTCGAAGCGCACGGAGAGGGTTTCTTCCGGGTGATCCTGCACTTCGGCTTCACCGACGAGCCGGACGTGCCGCAAGCGTTGAAGCTGTGTCATCTGGATGATCTGGACTTCAGCCCGATGCGCACGACCTACTTCCTCAGTCGCGAGACGGTAATTGCCTCGAAACTCGAGGGGATGGCGCGTTGGCGTGAGGCGCTGTTTGCGTTCATGTTGAAGAATGCCAATGGCAATTTGCGGTTCTTCAATCTGCCGTTGAACCGAGTGATCGAGTTGGGGACGCAGGTGGAGATGTAAGCCTCGCTTCAACTGAAAAGCCCCCGTCAGCTTCAAGGCTGGCGGGGGCTTTTTTGTGCCCGCACATAAACCTCGAACCCACGCAAATCCCCTGTGGGAGCGAGCTTGCTCGCGAAGGCGTAGTGTCAGTCGACAATCTGTTTAACTGACCCTCCGCATTCGCGAGCAAGCTCGCTCCCACAAGGGTTCTGTGGTGTTAGTGGCTTTCAGGCAATTCTTCTTCAGATTCGGTCTTTGTGCGAGCAGGTCGCGGCATCAGCGCTTGAATCACATCATCAATCAAGGCTTTGCCCATCACCGTCAGATAATGCGCCGCCCAGGCATGGCGGTCGGTGTCTCTGATGAAGGCAGCGTCCTCGGCGAAGGATTTGGCGAGGGACAGCAGGTCGGAGGATTGGGACAAGGCATCGATGATCGGGATGCCGGCGCGGACGTTGAAGAACGCTCGATCCGAGTTGTAGAGGAAAGGGGGGAAGCCGATGGTTTTAGCGTTTGCAAGTCCGTGCAGATCAGTTTCGGTCATCGTGTTACTCCTTGGTTCGAAGTGCCGCGACTTTCGTTACCACGCGAAAGGGAGGCAACTGTACGCAGGGTGGTAAACCGGGAACCAAGGAAACCGGCACGCCCGAAAGCGTCCCACGCACAGCCGCCATAACTTGAGGAGCGCGCTGTTGCGATGGTTTCTCCGGGTTACCACACCCGATCGCTGAATGGGTCAGCAACGTCCGGAGAGTATCCCGTCGAAAAACAGCGCAATAGAGCGGCAAAGCGCCCGAATACGAGATTCGGAGTTTGCCTACAAGGTCTGTGGGCGTCATCTGATATTGCGAGACTGGAAGTAAACGATACTAAACGTCACGCACGAAGCGACGTGTGCACAGCATTCAGGTTCGTATGACGGCATCAGCGGAACAAGAAGTACAGGATGAACCAGAGGAGCTTCGGATCGAAAAGGAGGCCAGTGAACGATTGCTCATCTTTGATTTGGTCCGCGCAATCAGCCATGACGATATGAGGGCAAGGTATGCAGCGATTAGTGATCGACCAAAGGGCTTGACGACCCGGCCTCGGCAGTGAGACAAGTGTCCACGTTTTATGGAATGTGGACACTCGAGGTTTTGAGCTAAATGAAGAGTCAAGACATTTTACTTTTGTTCAAGATGGCCAGTCTCCACGCTCAGGAAGAGAACCTTTTGGGGGAGATGGAGGCCGAATCGAATTCGGACAGGGTCGAAGAGCTGCTCAGGCCTTATGTCGTCAGCCCGATGACCGCAGGGGAGAGTGTGGGGAAGCCATTGGTCACCTACTCCACTGATGGGGAAGACACAATCTTCCAACACCGCGAACTCGATTCGCCTTTCGCTGATGGGCCAGGCTGGGAGGGTTGGGCGGAACCAGCATCTGATCCACCGCTGACAAGTTGGAGCGATCGGTACTCTCTGCGTGCGCTGTCTGCCTCTCTCGGACTGAGCAAAAGCGAAGTCTCAAATGCTCTCGCCCGATGCCGGGAATCCGGATTGCTCATCCATGACTACGACACCGGGCTTGCCAAAGTGCACCGCCGGGAACTGCTGAAAATTACCGAGTACGCGCTGAAGTACTTCTTCCCGGTCAAGCCTGGCGCGATGGTTCGTGGCATACCCACAGGCTTTGCGGCGCCTGCGCTGTCCAAAAGCATCAAGAGTGCGGGTGGTTTGATTCCGGTCTGGCCGGATGCGCAGGGAACCGAGCGAGGCCAAGCGATAGAGCCGCTTTACAAAACAGTGCCGGAAGCGGTGAAAAAAGACCGGATCCTTTACCACTATCTGGCGCTCGCTGATGCAATCCGTCTGGGTGGTCCGCGTGAGTGTGGTGTGGCAATCAGTATTCTGAAGGCAGGGATGGGGCTTAAATAACATGTCGTCAAACGCGGATCACAACTACGAACTTATTGAGTTCGTGGCTGAAGGCTTGGGCGAGGCGTTTCTCGCCGAAGTTGCTTTTGTTGGCGGTTGCACAACTTCCATGCTGGTTACAGATACAGCCGTGCTGGACGACATTCGTTTCACTGATGACGTTGATTTAGTGATCGAGTTGGCCGGTATCAGCGCCTGGAACCAACTCACTGAGCGGCTGGCTGCCAAGGGATTCAAGATCACCGGTGAGGACGAGGTCAATTGTCGTTTTCGCTTCAATGACGTTGTTGTGGATGTCATGCCTTCCGACCCTGCAGTACTCGGCTATGCCAACCGCTGGTTCGTCGAGGGGCTGGCGAGTGCGGATAAATTCACCTTGCCCAGCGGCACTGTCATCCAGATATTCCAGCCCACGTATTTTCTCGCGACGAAACTGGAAGCTTTCGCCGGTCGGGGAAATGGTGATCCTTATCACAAGGATGTCGAGGACATGATCATCTTGATCGATGGTCGGCCTGAGCTGTTGGAGGAGGTGGGCCAGGCCGACAGCGACCTTAAGGCGTTCGTCACAGATGGAATCCGCAAACTGATGGCGCTCGACGGGGTTGGCTATGTGATCGAAAGTTCAGGCTCGGTGCAGGCGAATCCAGGCAGAGGGCAGATTATTCACAGGCGTATGAAAGCGCTGGCCAGCGCATGAGATACCTCTCCCGATCAATCACTGGGCAAGCCAGCAGAGCAAATAATGACTATGCCGGAGCTACCTGTGAGGGTGACCGTGGTTTTTTTGTTGTCGCGGATGGCACTTCAAGGCGCGGCAGTGGACAGCTGGCTGAATGCTTCGTAAGCGGCATGTTGGCGGCTGATTCCACACAGTTGGAGCAGGGGGGCTATGCTGCAGAACCCGGAGCTATCGAGCGTCTATTGGGTTCAATACTGTCGGATTTTCATGCGTCGTTGCCTGCTGATCAGACGGGAGCCATCTGTTACCTGATTGGCTTGGTCGCTCATGGCCGACTCACCGTTGCATACGAAGGTGACTGTTCATGCGGGATTGTGACGCTGTTGGGAGCCATCGAGTGGATTACGCCTCCTCACTGCAAGGCCAATTGGCGGCGCGACCGTTCGCACTGTGAGTTGGCGCAAGATCCAGCTCGAAATTCAGTAACGCGATGCTTGAAGATCAATCGGGTTCCGAACCCTGACTTTGTTTGGTGTGAACTGGAGGCTGTTGAGCGCTTGGTATTTGTCACTGATGGCTTTTGGGCGGACTTGACGCAAGTCCAGCAAAGCATTTTGTTGGCGGCGCCGGATAGCGACTTTAGCGTTGGCGACGATGATGTCACGTGGATAGATGTTCAGCTTGGCCGGCGGGACTGACGAGTTGTCTGAGTCCGGCACAATACCCTGTGGGAGCGCGAAGACGTAGTGTCAGTCGACGAATCTGTAAACTGACCCACCGCATTCGCGAGCAAGCTCGCTCCCACAGGGATTTTGGTGGCTGCTGGAATGTAAAAAGCCCCCGCAACTGTGAAGTTGCGGGGGCTTTTCTTGGTGCGCTTCAGATCACTCTTCAGCCACCGAATCCTTGCTCTGGCGCTTCTGAATCAGCTCCACCAAGCGCTTGGCCAGCGCTGGATAGTTTTCATCAAAGTGATGCCCGCCGGGCAGTTTCACCGCTTCGCCGACAGCAGTCTTGTCGGTGCAGCCACTCTCATCGGTCTCTTCTTCACCATAGATGCACACAACCTTGGCCGCTGGCAGCTTGGCCATTTCCGGGCCGGTGGCGGCTTCTTTGCCGGCGTTACCCAACCAGCCTTCGACTTCGATTTCAAAGCTGCCGGTGCGGGCGAAGGCGAGCAGGATGATCGCGTCGACGCGTTGCTGTTCGTTCTCTGGCAGGCGGTTGTAGATCGCCGGGAGGACGTCAGCGCCGAACGAGTAGCCGGTGAGGATGAAGCGCTTGGTGCCCCATTTCTGCCGGTAGTGCTGCATCAGCTCGGTGAGATCCAGTGCACTCTGCTCCGGGCTCTTGTGTTGCCAGTAGTAGCGCAGGGTGTCGATGCCGACCACCGGGTAGCCGATCTTGGCCATTTCCCCGGCCACGTCGCGGTCGA
>NZ_JH635998.1:779703-787398 GCF_000257605.1 Pseudomonas sp. R62 | reverse complement strand
AGGAACAGGGTCACGGTGTCGTTGGCCTGGCCGGCCGGCACTTCCACGACCGGGATCGCCAGGCCGCCGTTGGCCTTGTCGCCGCCGACGAGGATTTTGCGCAGTTCGTTGTTCAGCACTTGCGGCAGGTTGATGTCGTAGTCGCTGATGCTGGTTTCGGCGTTCGGCTGATCGCGCACAAAGCCTGCGCTGGCGTCGTCCGGGTTGTCGTTCCACGCCACCAGCCAGTGGCCGTGGGCGGCGGATTTCGGCAACAGGTGGGTGCAGCCGGGTTTTTCCAGAGCCAGATCAACGGAGATGGCCTGGGCCTTGTCGTTTTTCTGTTCCGCCAGCCAGCGCCACGCCAGTACAGCGCCCGGGCCGATACCGCTGACCAGGGTGGCCGGGCCGTTCAGTTCGCGCAGGCCCGATTGCAGGGCGCGGCTTTGCAGCAGGCAGTCCTTGGGCAGGATCACCTGGACGATTTGCGCCGAAGCGCTGCGGCTGAGGGTGGTCAGTTGTTTCTCGGAAAGCTTCTGTTCGTCGGTGACGGCCACCAGCACCTGAGCCTTCGGCTTGTTGCCGGGGATCACGCGGGTCATGGCTGTGCCATCGGCGGGTTTCAGTTGTTCGACGGTCGGTTCCGGTGCCGGACGTTTGAGGTACCAGTAACCGCCGCCGGCAATCACGGCCAGCACCAGCAGGGCGGCCAGGATGTACTTCAGGGAGCGTTGAATCATCAGCGTTTCACCAATCCAGTCAAGCCGCCCGCGATCAGGGCAGCAGTGTCGGCCAGCGCCACGAGCGGATCGAGTCCGGCGGGCACGGCCATATAACGGGGTTCCCAGTCAGGCTGGAACTTGTCTTTGAAGCGGCGCAAGCCTTGGAAGTTGTACAGCTGCTCACCACGGCGGAAGACCATCGAGCCCAGGCGCTGGGTCAGCGGTGCGCCGCGCCGGGGTTGCAGCCCCGACAACGGCACCATGCCCAGGCTGAAGCGCGCGTATCCGTGACTCTTATAGTGTTGAATCAGGCCGACCATCATGAATTCCATGGTCAGCTTGGGCGCTTCCGGGTGCGCGCGCATCAGGTCGAGACTGGCCAGATCGTGGCTGTAGGTCTCGAGCAGATTGGCGAACGCTACCGGGCGGCCTTCGAAGCGAATCACCGCAATGCGGAAATGCTTCAGGTAGTCGTCGCTGAAACGGCCGAGGGAGAAGCCTTTCTCACGCACGTTCTTGCCCGTCAGCCAGGCATCGGAAATCACCTTCAGCTCGTCCATCGGCGCCTGGCCCGGCTCATGGATTTCCAGCGACAGTCCATCGCGGGTGCCACGGTTCCAGGTGTAGCGCAGATCCTTCATCTCCTTGCCCTTGGCTTCCAGATCGAAGCGCAGCAGATCGACCCGGGCTTCTTCGCCGAGCTTGATCGCAGTCAGGCCGATGTCCATGTAATACGGCAAATTCTCCGCGCGTACTTGATAGAACACGGGACGGGTGTGATGAATGTCGCAGAGGTCGCGGAACTGCCAGATCATTTCCGCACGTTGCTGGCTCGGCCCGATCGGGTCGTACAGCGCCACCAGACTGCGGCCACGGCGGGCGTACATCAGGAACGCCTCGTCGTTGGGATGAAACAGCAACGCCTTGTCACCGGTCAGCGCGAGGCCGCCGTCGGGTTGCGACGAGGCCATGAGGATTTTCGCCGCGCGATCCAGTTCGTCCGGCGTCGGCAAATGAATCACCGGGCGCGCGGTGCGCAGCAACCAGGTCAGCGAGATGATCACCAGCAACACCGCCGCACCGAGCAGCGAGCGCAGGCCACGCGGCGCATCAGCGTCGAGGGTGAACTGCCACCACAATTGATGGCTGTAGGGCACGTCCTGATAGGCAAACAGCAGCAACCAGGCCGAAGCGCCCAGCACGCAGAGACTGGCGACCAGATACAGCGGCGAAAACGGCAGTTCGGTCAAACGGCTCGGGCGATAGAAGGAGCGGCGGAACACGCCGAGCAGCGCGGCCGTAAACGTCATCAGCGTGGCTTCTTCCCAGTCGAAGCCTTTGAGTAGCGAGAGCAGGGCGCCGACCAGCAGCAGAATGGTGGTCAGCATCCACGCCGCCGACAGGCGTCGGCGCAGGCCCTGCGCGAGTAACAGACAGAGGACGCCGATCAGGCTGGCGCCAAAGTGCGACGCATCGACCAGGCGATGCGGGATCAGAAAACCGATGTGTTCCAGACGCGTGTCGATTTCCGGTGTGGCGCCGGAAAACAGCAGCACCACGCCAGACAGAAACACCAGCACCGCCAGAACCGGCGCGGCCAGACCGGACGCCGCGCGCATGGTCTGGGATTGGAACAGGCGCTGGCCTTCGTTGATCAGCAGCAATACGCAAGCGACCAGCAGCGGCAGCACCACGTAGATCAGGCGATACAGCAGCAGTGCGGCTGCCAGCGGCGCGGCGCCAAGCTTGTCGGCAAATGCGGCGAGCAGAATTGCTTCGAATACACCGACGCCGCCAGGTACATGACTGAGGACACCGGCGGCGAGTGCCAGCAGATACACCAGCAGGAACGGCGCAAACGGCGGCGCTTCCGGTAGCAATAAATAGAGAACGGTGGCGGCAGCCGCGACATCGAGAGCGGTGATCACCAGTTGCAGGAACGTCAGGCGCCGACCCGGCAGACGCAGGGTGCGCCGCCCGGCACGAACCAGCAAATTGTCGGGGTAGGGTTGTTCCGGCAGACGACGGCGATAGATGCCGATCGCCAGCACTGCACCGAGGATCAGTACGGCAGCGGCGACCGAGCCGAGCAAGACTTCGGACAGTCCCAGCGCTTGCGAGGCGGCGGGCAGGTTGCTCAGGGTGGCCAGCGCTGCCAGTGGCGGCAAGGCGCAGCCCAGCGAGAGGCTGGCAAATAGCGTCATGTGCGCAACTTCCGACGCACCGACGCCCAGTCGCGCATATAAACGATAACGAACCGAGCCGCCGGACAGCAGCGACAGACCAATGGCATTGCCAATCGCAAATGCAGTGAAACCGCCGAGGGCGAGCGTGCGCGGCGGCAGTTTCACGCCAGCGTAGCGGCTGGCCGACCATTCATAGCCGAGCAGAATGATGAAACCGACCACGGTCGCACCGATGGCGCCGAGCAGGGCCGGTTTCGGCACGTCGAGAATCGAGTCATGCAGCGCGTCGAGATCGAGCTCGGCGAGCAGATGGCGGCAGGCAATCAGGGCAATGGCAAACAGCAGCAACGTGACGGCCAGACCGATCGGCTGACGGTATTTGCTTAATCGATCCAGCCAGCGCAAACGCTCGGGTTTGATCGGTTGTTCTGCTGTAACGATGTCTTGTGGATCAGACGAGTTGGCGCGCATCAATCACCTCTTGGATTGTGCGCGACAGGATGGAGGTATCCAGCCAAGTTACCAATCCCTGTAGAAAAAAATAATCACAAAATACTACGCCTCTCGTCGGGCATCGGCGAGGGCAGTTCCTGGATTGCAGATACCCTGTCTGCGACTCAAGCATAGTCGCAAGTCAGTGGTTCTGATGATCCCCAGCGGTTCACTGCACAGTGACAGATCATTGTTGCGAAAGGACTTTTTCAACAGATACAAAAAAGGCCACTCTTTCGAGTAGCCTTTTTTGATGTTTGGTTGCGGGAGCCGGATTTGAACCGACGACCTTCGGGTTATGAGCCCGACGAGCTACCAGACTGCTCCATCCCGCGTCTGTGTGGCGGCATTCTACAGGCGAACGACGAGGTGTCAACCGCTAATCCCGGAATGGGCCAAATAACTGCGAAATCGCGGCAAACGGTCGCAGGTGATGCGTAAGTTTCGGAAATGCAACGAATTGCCGTTTCGCTAGCGATTGAGCAGGGCGCCCGTTCGCAAAACAGACGCGCACAAAAAAGGCCACTCTTTCGAGTAGCCTTTTCTGATGTTTGGTTGCGGGAGCCGGATTTGAACCGACGACCTTCGGGTTATGAGCCCGACGAGCTACCAGACTGCTCCATCCCGCGTCTGTGTGGCGGCATTCTACAGAGGTTCGCGAATGTGTCAACCGTCGATCTGGATAAATCTGTTGAGGTTCAAGCGCTTAGCGTCTTTTTCGGGCGGGCGACCGGCGCACAGGGCAGGTGGTGCAAGGCTTTCAGCTCTATTGCCCGTTGATCTGTGATTGAAAAAATAAATTCAGCGGAAATCTCCTACGGTCGGAAAAGAACCTTCAACCACTGGTGCTATATACAGGTGCCAATGAGATACTGCCGCTCCGGCTTGCCACGTTGTCTTTTTCCGACATGACCCAGCGAAAAATCATCCACATCGACTGTGACTGTTTCTACGCCGCCATCGAGATGCGCGATGATCCGCGTCTGGCCGGCAAGCCGTTGGCGGTGGGTGGTTCGGCGGATCGGCGCGGGGTGATCGCCACCTGCAACTATGAAGCGCGCGCCTATGGTGTGCGCTCGGCGATGGCCTCCGGGCACGCATTAAAGCTGTGCCCGGATCTGACCATCGTCAAGCCGCGCATGGAGGCTTATCGCGAAGCGTCAAAGGAGATTCATACGATCTTTGCCGACTACACCGACCTGATCGAGCCGCTTTCGCTGGACGAGGCCTACCTCGATGTGTCGGACAGCGCGCACTTCGGCGGCAGCGCCACGCGCATCGCTCAGGACATTCGTCGCCGGGTCTCCAATCAGTTGCACATCACCGTTTCCGCAGGCGTTGCGCCGAACAAGTTTCTGGCGAAGATCGCCAGCGACTGGAAAAAACCCAACGGTTTGTTCGTGATCACCCCGGATCAGGTCGAAGAGTTCGTCAGTGGTCTGCCGGTGAGCAAGCTGCACGGCGTCGGCAAGGTCACCGCCGACAAGCTCGGCAAGCTTGGCATCGTTGACTGCCAGCACCTGCGCGAGTGGGGCAGGCTGGCGCTGGTGCGCGAATTCGGCAGTTTCGGCGAGCGCTTGTGGAATCTCGCCCGTGGAATCGATGACCGGCTGGTGCACAACGACAGCCGGCGTCAGTCGATCAGCGTGGAAAACACCTACGACGTTGATCTGCCGGACTTGCGCAGCTGCCTGGAAAAATTGCCCGAGTTGCTCGATACCCTGAAAACCCGCATGGCGCGGATCGACAGCAGTTATCGACCGGGCAAGCCGTTCGTCAAAGTCAAATTTCATGATTTCACCCAGACCACGCTGGAACAGGCCGGGGCAGGGCGGGACCTTGGCAGTTACCAGTTGATGCTGACGCAGGCGTTCAATCGCGGCGGCAAACCGGTGCGGTTGTTAGGGGTGGGGGTGAGGCTGGAGGATCTGCGGGGCGGGTTTGAGCAGATGGAGTTGTTTGAGCGGTAGATTTGCGGCGTATTCAGATAGTCATCGCGGGCAAGCCCGCTCCCACATTGATCGATGGTGAAACACATATTGTGTGAACACCCATAAACCCTGTGGGAGCGGGCTTGCCCGCGATGCCTTTAGCTTTTAATTCGGTCCCGGATCAGCCACTAAACGCCCGGCATCCTTGGCCAGAGACTTGAGAAACTCAGTCTGCAACTCAGGATCATTGCGGGTCAGTTCGATCAGGCTTTGTTCCAGTTCGCTGGCTTCTTCTTCCAGGCCCAGCTCCGACAGGCGTTTGACCCGGTGTACCCACTGGCTCACCTCGTCATCTTCCAGATCGTCGTAAATCAGCCCGTGCGCCTCAATCAACTTGCCGCGCAGGTGGCCGCTGAGCATCAGGGTCGAATCGGAATGCACATCGTCCTTGGCGTCTTCGACACTGATCTGCAAGCGGCCAACATGGTTGAGGTCATGTTCGGCGAAAGGGCTGTCGAGCAGATTCAAGCGCAGCACGCCGTTGCGGTCGGTGGTCATGTCGAATGTCTGCTTGCCGGCCTTGACCTGCACCGGTCGTTCGCTCCACGGCAGGCTCGAATACTCCGTGCGCTTGTCGCGCTGGACTTCGTCGATGCCCGCGAGGTTCTGCTGCGCGCGACCGTTGGACTGCACGTTCATGAACGGGTTGAGCCCGGCGAAACCGTAGCTCAGCCAATCCTTGGTGACGCTGTCCGGCAGGTTGCCGAGGGCAAACACGTTGACCACGTTGGCACCGACACCACCGACCACGGCCACCGCGCCCAGCGGAATCTCATAGACTTCGCGCCAGGGTTGGTAAGGCGTGTAGCGGTCGTAACGACGGGTGACCTCGAACTCGGTGACTTCGAAAGTCTTTTGCTCGTTGATCTTCACGCGTCGCTGCGGCAGCTCGAGCACCTTGGGCTCGCCGACATCGATCTGCAGGCTGTGATCGAGCAACTTTCGCTCGACCCGCTCTTCGTGCTCGCTGCGTTGCGACATGTGATTGGCGCAGCCGCTGACCAGCAGGGCGCCGCACAGGGCGGCGCCACCGAGGCCTAAGGTGTTTCGCTTGAACATGACGTCTCTATCTGGTTTCAGCGGCGGATACGGGCCTGAAGGAAGGACACAACATCGGCCACCGGCAGTGCTTGCGCCTCTGCTTCGGAACGACTCTTGTATTCCAGGTTGCCTTCGGCGAGGCCGCGGTCGCTGACCACGATCCGGTGGGGAATGCCGATCAGCTCCATGTCCGCAAACTTGATGCCCGGGCTGGTTTTCTTGTCGCGATCGTCCAGCAGCACTTCGAAGCCGGCCGCCGTCAGTTCGGCATAGAGCTTGTCAGTGGCTTCGCGCACCTGCTCGGTTTCATAGCGCAGCGGTACCAGCGCGATCTGGAATGGCGCCAGGGTGTCGCTCCAGATAATGCCGTTGGCGTCGTTGTTCTGCTCGATGGCAGCAGCCACCACGCGCGATACGCCGATGCCGTAGCAACCCATTTCCAGGGTCACCGGCTTGCCGTTTTCGCCCAGCACTTCGCACTTCATCGCCTTGCTGTACTTGTTGCCCAGCTGGAAGATGTGGCCGACTTCGATGCCGCGCTTGATTTCCAGCGTGCCTTTGCCGTCCGGGCTTGGGTCGCCAGCGACGACGTTGCGCAGGTCGGCAACGGTCGGAACCGGCAGATCGCGCTCCCAGTTCACGCCGAAGTAGTGCTTGTCGTCGATGTTCGCGCCAATGCCGAAGTCGCTCATCATCGCGACCGAGCGGTCGATGATGATCGGCAGTGGCAGGTTCAGCGGGCCGAGCGAACCAGCGCCGGCGCCGATCGCGTCACGCAGTTCGGCATCGGAGGCCATCACCAGCGGGCTGGCCACGCCAGGCTGGTTGGCAGCCTTGATTTCGTTCAGTTCGTGGTCGCCACGAATCACCAGCGCGATCAGCTTGCCTTCTTCTTCGGCGTGGACGATCAGGGTCTTGATGGTCTTTTCAATCGGCAGATTGAATTTTTCCACCAGCGCCGCGATGGTCTTGGTGTCAGGCGTATCGACCAAGCGCAGTTCTTCGGTTGGCGCAGGGCGCGAGGTTTCCCGAGGCACCGCTTCGGCTTTTTCGATGTTCGCCGCGTAGTCGGAACCGTTGCTGAAGACGATATCGTCTTCGCCGGACTCGGCTAGCACGTGGAATTCGTGGGAGCCGGCGCCGCCGATCGAGCCGTTGTCGGCTTCTACCGGACGGAATTTCAGACCCAGACGCGTGAAGATGTTGCAGTAGGCTTCATGCATGCGGTCATAAGTGATCTGCAGCGACGCCTGATCAGCGTGGAAGGAGTAGGCGTCCTTCATG
>NZ_JH635998.1:777655-779583 GCF_000257605.1 Pseudomonas sp. R62 | reverse complement strand
AGGCGTCCTTCATGATGAATTCGCGGCCGCGCATCAAACCGAAGCGTGGGCGGATTTCATCGCGGAATTTGGTCTGGATCTGGTACAGGTTGATTGGCAGCTGTTTGTAGCTGCTCAACTCGTTGCGCATCAGATCGGTGATCACTTCTTCGTGGGTCGGGCCCGCGCAGAAATCACGACCGTGGCGGTCTTTGATGCGCAGCAGCTCAGGGCCGTATTCTTCCCAGCGCCCCGATTCCTGCCACAGCTCGGCCGGTTGGGTGCTCGGCATCAACACTTCCAGAGAACCGGCAGCGTTCATCTCTTCGCGAACGATGGCTTCGACCTTGCGCATGACTCGCAGGCCCATCGGCAGCCAGGTGTACAGGCCCGAGGCAAGCTTGCGGATCATGCCGGCGCGCAGCATCAGCTGGTGGCTGATCACGACCGCGTCGGAAGGCGTTTCTTTCTGTGTGGCGAGCAAAAATTGACTGGTGCGCATGGTTGGCCGTTGTCGGTTGCTATGACTGGAAATGACGGAGCAGTGTACCGGCGAGTTTTGCTGACGTACAGAAGTGTGGCCGGCGGAAGGCGCCAGCGGCGGGATTCCTCCCGCCATTGGCGAAGCGTCCTACGATTCTTCGGTGACGGGCGTCGGTGCAGGCTCGGGCGTCGGTGTTTGTCCTTCGCGGCGGCGCTCCTGGAACCAGTGCAGCGCGATCAGTAGCAGCGTCGGCACGCCGAGCAGGGCGGTAATGAGGAAGAAGCTGTGATAGCCGAACTTCTCGACCAGCACGCCGGAATAGCCGCCCATCAGGCGCGGCAGCAGCAACATGATCGAGCTGAGCAGGGCATATTGCGTAGCGGAAAACTTCAGGTTGGTCAGGCTCGACAGGTAGGCAACGAACGCCGACGTCGCCAGGCCCGAGCTGAAGTTGTCGAGGGAAATGGTCACCACCAGCATCTGCAGGTTCGGGCCCATGTCCGCGAGCATGACGAACAGCAGGTTGGTCGCTGCCGAAGAAACACCACCGATAAACAGGATCGGCAGAATGCCGAAACGCACGATCAACAGGCCACCCATGCCGGCGCCGACGAGGGTCATGATCAGGCCGAAAATCTTGCTGACACTGGCGATCTGATCCTTGGTGAAACCCTGGTCAATATAAAACACGTTGGCCATGACGCCCATTACCGTGTCGGACATCCGGTAAGTGGCGATCAGGCCCAGCAGCAACAGCGCCTGCCAGCGATAACGCAGGATGAAGTCATTGATCGGCGTCAGTACCGGCGCCAGTCCGCGCCGGCCCATGGCCGACAGGCACATCCCCGTCAGCAATATGTAGAGGATGGCGCGCAGAAAGGCGCGATCTTCGAGGAGCAGGTCGAGCGGGCTCATGTCGCCAAACAGCACGCCGGCAAAATCCGTGTTGTACAGCTGGGTGAACATCGCCGGCACGGAAACCAGCAAAACGATCAGCACGAACACCGACATCAATTGATGCATGAACGTGTAGCGCCCGGCCTGCAACTGCGTGCGCAGCGGCACCGGTGGTTCGCGCATGAACAGCGTAGTCAGCAGTGCGGGCACCATCAATGCGCCAAACAGTACATAGGTGCCGGTCCACGCCGCGTGCTTATAGTTGAAGCCGGTTGAGCCGAAACCTTCGGCGAAGAACAGCGCGCCGGCGGTGGCGAGCAGGGCAGCAACACGATAACCGGACATGTAGCTGGCGGCGAGGGCGGCCTGGCGGCTGTCATCGGCGATTTCCAGGCGATAGGCGTCGACCGCGATATCCTGCGTGGCCGAGGCGAAGGCGACGACGACGGCAATGGCGATCAGCCAGGACAAATGTTTTTGCGGATCACAGAAGCCCATGCCGATCAGCCCGAGAATCACCAGTGCCTGGGAGAGCACCAGCCAGGAGCGGCGGCGGCCGAGCTTGCCC
>NZ_JH635998.1:769889-777095 GCF_000257605.1 Pseudomonas sp. R62 | reverse complement strand
GGCAGGCGCCATTGGTCAAGCAGGGGCGACCAGACCCATTTGAACGCATACGCCAGGCCGATCAGGCTGGCATAGCCAATGGTTTCACGGGCCACGCCTGCTTCACGCAGCCATACGGAGAGCGTCGAGAACACCAGCATGTACGGCAGGCCGGCGGCAAAACCGAGCAACAACAGCACGAGCGTCGAAGGACTGGCATAGGCGGCGAGCGCGGCGCGCCAGGTTTTACGGGGCATGGGCTGAAGTCTGCCTCAAAATTGCGAAAACAAAGCGCGCACTCTAACCGCTGTGCTCTACCGGACGCCAGCCATGGCGCCGAATATCCACACGATTGTTCTGGACGGTGATGCCTTCCATACGCAATCGCGCGCGTTGTTCATCACCGGAAGGGCTGCCGACCGGCAGGCTGATGCGTCCGCCGGCGCCGAGCACGCGGTGCCAAGGCAGCTTGGTGTCGCCGGGCAACTGGCTCAAAGTCCGTCCGACCCAGCGCGCGGCGCGGCCCAGCCCGGCGAGTTCGGCCAACTGGCCATAACTGACGACTTTGCCTTCGGGCACTTGCGCGAGCGTCGAGTAGAGTGCCGTGCGTCGGATTTGCGCATCGTTTTCGACGCTGTCGAGCGGGTCTTTCACGTACGCGGCTCCTGAGCATTGGCGTGACGATGGCGACAAGGGTAATCGCTCGTGGCCCAGTTGAGAAATGAACTCAATTGAAATAGTCCGGTCAGTCCTTGTCATGGGCAAAATCCTACGGATAATGCCGACCCTTTTCGCCAACTCTGAGCCCCCGATCTGCTTATGTTCCCCAGAACCCTGTTGTGCCTTGCTGTTTTCAGCGCGTCCACGCCCCTGCTTGCCGACACCGTCTGGTTGAAAAACGGCGACAAGCTGAGTGGCACTATCACGGTATTCGACGGCGGCAAGCTGTTGATCCAGACCAAATACGCCGGCGCAGTGGCGATTGACTGGAAAGAGGTCAAGACCCTCGACAGCGATCAGCATCTGCTGGTCAAGCAGGACGCCTATGCCGGCGAAGTGTCGAAGTCGCTCACCGCGGCCGACGATGGCAAGGTCACCCTGGCCAACGGCGAGGAGCCGAAGACTGTCGAATTGGCGAGCATTCAGCAGATACTCAAGCCCAAGCCGATCGTCACCGACCTGGTGTGGAAGGGCAACGTCGATCTGGCGCTGGACTATCAGCGCGCCGAAAAGGACACCGACGATTACGACGTTGCCTTCAAGACTTCTGCTCGCCATGGCCGCTGGCGGCATACCGGCGAGGGCGAGTACAACCGCGAAGTCCAGGATGCGGAAACCACCACCAACAACTGGCGCGCCGAATATTCCCTCGACCGTTTCCTCACCGATCAGTGGTTCTGGCAGGGGCGCATCAACTACAAGCGTGATCACATCGAAGAGCTGGCGCGTCAGCGCGTGGTCGGTACCGGTCCGGGCTACCAGTTCTGGGACGACGAACTCGGCGCGTTCTCGCTGGGCTCGTTGCTCAACCGCACCGACTATGAATACCGCGATGGCAGCAAGGACAACTTCTATTCCGTCGCGATGAAGTGGGACTACAACCGCTACCTGATTGGCAAGAAGGTCGAGTTCTTCACCAATGGCGAAGTCGGCAAGCCGCTGTCGGGCGTTGCCGATTATGCGCTGGATGCCGAGCTGGGCCTGCGCTACAAGGTCACCGACTGGGCGTCGCTCAACCTCAAGGCCGAGCGCGACATCATCAGCGGCACCAACGATGCGGATCTGAACAAGACCCGATATACCGCAGGGTTTGGTGTGGCCTGGTAAAAGCACAAACGAAAAATCGCAGCCTTTCGGGTTGCGATTTTTTTTGCCTGAACAAAACAGGCGCCCACAAAAAAGCCCCGCTTTTAAGGGCGGGGCTCTTTTCTAAAGAAGCTACAAGTTAGATAACTTGTACTTCTTCAGCTTGCATGCCTTTCTGACCGCGGGTAGCGATGAAAGAAACCTGTTGGCCTTCTTTCAGGCTTTTGAAGCCGTCGGATTGGATAGCTTTGAAGTGAACGAACAGGTCGTCACCGGATTGTGGAGTGATGAAGCCGAAGCCTTTTTCATCGTTGAACCACTTAACGGTACCGGTTTGGCGATTAGACATGGTGTAACTCCTTGAACAAAGATAACTGCGACTCAGGAAGAACCCTGGCCGAGACTGAGTGCAAAGAGCAGGAAAAATTCTTGTAGATGGTTGGATCGAAATTCAACATATCGTGTAGAGATTCTCAGTGACACAAGCAACACAGTGACGCCACCTTAACCCTTTTTCCGGAACGTGCCAATGTTTCTTGCAAAGGATTCTGTGTTTTAGGGATCGGCGGTGCGACGGTTCGTCGCCACAGCGCGTAAATACGGGGTGTTCGCCGAGAATTGCGTTGCGCACTTTGATCGCGGCGACGCGCCCGGTAAGATGCCGGACAGAATTTTTCCACCTCGCTATTCAGGACAAACCCGCCATGAGCATCAAATCGGACAAGTGGATTCGCCGCATGGCGCAGGAACACGGCATGATCGAACCGTTCGTCGAGCGCCAGATGCGCGGCAGCGACGACAGCCGGGTGATTTCCTACGGCGTGTCGAGCTACGGCTACGACGTGCGTTGCACCAACCACTTCAAGGTGTTCACCAACATCAACTCGGCCATTGTCGACCCGAAGAACTTCGACGCCGGCAGCTTCGTCGACATCCACAGCGACGTCTGCATCATTCCGCCGAACTCCTTCGCCCTGGCCAGCACCGTCGAGTACTTCCGCATTCCGCGCAACGTGCTGACCATCTGCCTGGGTAAAAGCACCTACGCGCGCTGCGGCATCATCGTCAACGTCACTCCGCTCGAGCCTGAGTGGGAAGGTCATGTGACGCTGGAGTTCTCGAACACCACCAATCTGCCGGCGAAAATCTACGCCAACGAAGGCGTGGCGCAGATGCTCTTCCTCGAATCCGATGAAGAATGTGAAGTTTCCTACAAGGATCGTGGCGGCAAATATCAGGGCCAGCGTGGCGTAACCTTGCCGCGTACCTGATCGACCATCCGACGGATGTCGGGAATTCTTTGGCGGGCAGACACTCTATGGGGTGTACTGCCCGTTTTTGTTACACACAAATTCGGGCCTTCACTGAGGAGTGCCCTATGAAGATCGACCCGCGAATCAGCGCTGAACTGGCAAGGCTTGAGCCCAATCAGATAGGCGTTCTGGCCTGGTCGTTACTGGCGAATCCGTCTTTGAGCCTGTCCGGCGGCGTGCCCGGCCAGCCCGATCCCGATACTCCCAACGAACAACCGACCGAACCAGGCGAACCGACCCTGCCGGACGAGCCGCCTCCGGCGCCTGTTGCCTGACCGACTGTCATGAATATGGCCCGTCAGCCTGATCGATTTGCGATCTAGCTGACGGGCCATATTTCGTTGTCGCCGATCACGAAGACCTTGCAACTGTCGTCGCGCTCGACCTGATAGCCGCCGGTAAACGCACCGAATGCCGGCATCAGGCTGATGCGCTCACCGAGTCTGAAACAAGCCAGGCGCAGACTCTGCCGACCTTTGCCATGCAGCCGATAAACCGGGTGCACGTGGCCGGCGAGCACATGCCGTTCCGGATGCGCATCGGGCTCATGCTGCAGGGCGAATGGCCCGAGTAACAGCGGCTCTGGCACTACGCGGATATTCAGCGAGGCTGGTGGGTCGCCTGCGCGTTTGTCGTGGTTGCCGCGAATCAGTGTCATCGGCAGGTCAGCGTGCCGTGCGCGCCACTCTGCCAGCGCATTCAGTGTGGTCGGGACATGTGAGCCAGGCCCATGCAGAAAATCCCCGAGGAAGATCAACTGGCGACACGGCAGCCGCGCCAGCAACGCGTCGATCACCTCGATGTTGCTCGCCGTCGTGCCATGCGGCACCGGCTGGCCGAGGCTGCGATAGGCCGCCGCTTTACCGAAATGCACATCAGCGATCAGCAATGCTTCCTGCGCTGGCCAATACAGCGCTTTCTCCGGCAGCAACCACAACTCCTCACCGGCCAAACGCACCGGGTACGCACTCACGACGATTTTCCGTTATCAGCGGTTTTTTCCAGGTCACCGACCATTCTTCTGATCCTGTCAGCCAGCTTTTCCGAACTCATGCTCTCGCGCATCCGCTCCACCAGCAGTGGAAAGCCCAGCGGTGTAGGACGTTTAACCTGATGCACGTCCAGTTTCATCTGATTGATGCGCTCCAATGTCTGTTCCAGACGACGAATATCCAGTTCCTCGCGTAGGACCTCTTCCCCAGCCTGGGCCAGCAGCAGGTTGTCGGCGTCGTATTGTTTGAACACTTGGAAAAACAAGCCACTCGACGCCTGCACCTGGCGGGTGCTTTTCGGTGCGCCCGGATACCCGGCGAAGACCAGCCCGGCGATTCGCGCGATTTCGCGGAAGCGGCGCAACGCCAGTTCACCGGCATTGAGACTGGCGAGCACATCCAGCAACAGGTCATCGGCGTTGAACAGGTGAGCGTCGAGATGCGTGGCCCAATCCACCGGCGTGGCGCTGAGCAGTTCCAGGCCGTAATCATTCACGGCAATCGAGAAGGTCACCGGTTGCCGCTGACTGACGCGCCACGCCAGCAGGCTCGCCAGTCCCAGATGCACCTGCCGCCCGGCAAACGGATATAGGAAAAGGTGCCAGCCTTCGCGGGATTTCAGCACTTCGGCCAGCAGATTTTCCGTGGTGGGCAAACCGGACCAGCGTATCTGCGTCTCCAGCAGCGGCCGCAACGCGTGCATTTCCGGGCCTTTGAATTGACCTTGAGCAGCGGCGCTGAAGCGCGTGACCACCGCTTCGGCCAGTTCGTTGGATAACGGCATGCGCCCGCCATTCCAGCGCGGCACGGCGGCTTTTTTTGCGGTGCTGCGTTTGACGTAGGCGGTCATGTTTTCCACCCGCACCAGTTCCAGCAAGCGCCCGGCGAAGAGGAAACCATCGCCGGGTTTCAGCCGGGCAATAAAGCCTTCCTCGACGCTGCCCAGCTGTTTGCCGCCGCCGCCCTTGCTCCAGAATTTCAGGTTGATGCTCGCGTCGCTGACGATGGTGCCGATGCTCATGCGATGGCGCCGCGCCAGGCGCGCATCCGGCACGCGCCAGACGCCGTGTTCGTCCGGCTCGACCCGGCGGTAATCCGGATACGCTGTAAGAGACATCCCGCCATGGCGTACGAACGCCAGCGCCCAGGCCCAATCCGCCGCTGTCAGGTCGCGATAGGCCCAGGCGCCTCGGACTTCTTCGTACAATTCTTCAGGAATAAACCCACCGCCAAGGGCCATGCTGACCAAATGCTGGACCAGCACATCCAGCGGCTTGTGCGGTGACAGGCGCGGCTCGATGCGCCGTTGCTCGACGGCATCCCGTGCGGCGACCGCTTCGATCAGTTCCAGGCTGTGGGTCGGCACCAGCGTCACCCGCGAGGTGCGCCCCGGTGCGTGGCCGGAACGCCCGGCACGTTGCATCAACCGCGCGACGCCTTTCGCCGAGCCGATCTGCAGCACGCGCTCGACCGGGAGGAAATCCACACCCAAGTCCAGGCTCGAGGTGCAGACCACCGCTTTCAATTGGCCATTCTTCAGCGCCTGTTCGACCCAGTCGCGGGTATCGCGTGACAGTGAGCTGTGGTGCAGCGCGATCAATCCGGCCCAGTCCGGCCGCGCTTCCAGCAGCGCCTGATACCAGATCTCCGATTGCGCGCGGGTGTTGGTGAACACCAGGCTGCTGGCGCAGGCGTCGAGTTCGGCCACCACCTGCGGCAGCATCTTCAGACCAATGTGCCCGGCCCAGGGAAAACGCTCGATGGCCGGTGGCAGCAGGGTGTCGACTTGCAGGGTTTTTTCGCTTTTGCCCTGAACACTGACGCCGCCGCCCTGTGGGATCAGCACTTGCTCCGCGTGGGATTGATTACCGAGGGTGGCGGACACGCCCCAAACGATCAGTTCCGGCTGCCAATGCCGCAGGCGAGCGAGGGCCAGTTGCAGTTGCACGCCGCGTTTGTTGCCGAGCAACTCGTGCCATTCATCGACGACGATCATGCGCAGGGTCGACAACGCCGTGCGCGCATCGGCGCGGGCGAGCAACAGAGTCAGGCTTTCCGGGGTGGTAATCAGCGTCGTCGGCAAGCGCCGGCCCTGACGGGCGCGTTCGCTGCTGCTGGTGTCGCCGGTGCGCAGGCCGATGCTCCAAGGAATCTGCAATTCATCCACCGGGATTTGCAGCGCGCGGGCGGTATCGGCGGCGAGGGCGCGCATCGGCGTGATCCACAGCACCGTCAACGGCTCGGCCGGCGGTTTGCGTTTGCGCGGTGTAGCCACGGGCGGTTGCAGGCGGGCGAAGCGGTTGAGCGCAGCAAACCATACCGCATAAGTTTTGCCGGCGCCGGTGCTGGCGTGGAGCAATCCGGACTCGCCGTTTTTCACCGCCGCCCACACCTGTTTCTGAAAGGCGAACGGCTTCCAGTCGCGGGCGCTGAACCAGGTTTTTGCAAAGTCGGGGGATTTCGCCATGCCGGCTGCGTGCGCTCTGGAGGTGTTGTTTCAGAGACAGCGAAGCGGGGGGACAAGTTTAACTTTGTCGGTCGGTGGATTCCCCCGTGGGAGCGAGCCTGCTCGCGAATGCGATGTCACATTCAACATTGATGTTGACTGATAAACCGCTTTCGCGAGCAGGCTCGCTCCCACACAGGGTTGGGTGCCAACCTTATTTAAGATTGCCGCTGAGGAATTGCTTAAGGCGTTCACTCTTGGGGTTGCCCAGCACGTCTTCCGGCGCGCCTTCTTCTTCCACCAGACCCTGATGCAGAAACAGCACCTGATTCGACACCTTGCGCGCGAAACTCATTTCGTGGGTGACCATGATCATCGTCCGGCCTTCCTCGGCCAGGCCCTGAATCACTTTCAGCACTTCGCCGACCAGTTCCGGGTCGAGTGCCGAGGTCGGTTCGTCGAACAGCATCACTTCCGGTTCCATCGCCAGTGCCCGGGCGATCGCCACGCGCTGTTGCTGGCCGCCGGAGAGAAACGCCGGGTATTGATCGGCGACCCGCGCCGGCAAGCCGACTTTGTCCAGATAACGTCGGGCGCGATCCTCGGCTTCCTGTTTGCTGCAACCGAGCACCCGGCGCGGGGCCATGGTGATGTTTTCCAGCACGGTCAT
>NZ_JH635998.1:765032-768961 GCF_000257605.1 Pseudomonas sp. R62 | reverse complement strand
GCAGCGCAAAAAGGTGCTTTTGCCCGAGCCGCTGGCGCCGATCAGGCTGATCACGTCGCCGGTTTTGGCCTTGAGCGAAACGCCTTTGAGCACCTGATGATCGCCATAGCTTTTGTGCAGGCCTTCAACGGTCAGTTTGTACATGGACGAGCATCCTCAAGGCGAAAGTAGGTAGCCGCTGCGATAGGCTTCGGCGCCCGCGACGTGGGCGATGACCATGCCGGCAGTGGCCATGCGCCGCAGCGAGCGCGCATACAGCAGGCCGGCGGCGGTGCAATGAATGGGGGTGACCTTGTCGTGGACCGGGTCGATGATTTCGGCGATCTGCTGGCCGGCTTCCAGGTATTGGCCGGGTGTCGCGCAGTACACCAGCAGGCCGCCGACTGGCGTGGTCACCGGTTCGACACCGGCCAGTGGCGTGGCCGGGTACGGCAGTGGCGGTTGCGGCTTGGTCTCGCCGACGATGGCATCGAACTGGATCAGATAGTCGATCAGCGCCTGACAATCGCGGCTGGCCAGCGGGTGATTGACGTCGCCCTGACCGCGCAATTCGACGGTCGCCGAGAAGCTGCCCAGCGGAATATCGAACTGCTCGCCGAAGCGCTCGCGCAGTTGCCACCAGAGCAGGGTGAAGCACTCGTCGAACGACTGCCCGCCGGAATCGGTAGCAAGCAGGCTAGCCTGCGCTTCCATGTAGCGCGCCAAGGGCTCGACCTGTGGCCACGCCTCGGGCGTGGTGTACAGGTGCACCACCGATTCGAAGTCGCAGTGCAAGTCCAGCACCATGTCGGCATCGCAGGCCAGGCGTTGCAGGGTCAAACGCTGGGATTGCAGTTGTGTGGCCGGCGTCTGGCGGGCGAGGGCGTCGCGCAGGCTGGCACGGATCAGTTCGAGGTTGTGCTGCGCATCGTCGTCCAACTGGCCTTCGATGGCGTTGCCGATTTCTTCGCTGAGGTCGACGAACCAGCGATTGAAGTTCTGCCCACTCTCGAGGTCGTAACGGCCCAGCGGCACGTCCATCAGCACTTGTTCGAGGCCGACCGGGTTGGCCACCGGCACGAGGACGATTTCACTGCGCAGGCGGCCGGCGGCTTCCAGCTCGGCCAGACGCTGTTTCAGGTGCCAGGCGACCAGCATGCCGGGCAGTTCGTCGGCATGCAGCGAGGCCTGAATGTACACCTTGCCCTTGGCCTGCTGTGGGCCGAAGTGGAAACTGTGAATCTGCCGTGCGGTCCCCGGCAGCGGGGCCAGCAAGTCATGAATCTGGTGGCGCATTGTTATCTCTTTATTTTCAAACCGGTGCTAGTGAGTCGGCCCGAGGAAGGCCAGCCAGCGGCGTTCGGCAAGGCGGAACAGACCGACCAGCGCAAAAGTAATGGTCAGGTAGATCAGCGCGGCGATGCCGAATGACTGGAAGGTCAGGAAGGTCGCCGAGTTGGCATCCCGCGCGACTTTAAGAATATCGGGAATGGTCGCGGTGAACGCCACGGTGGTCGAGTGCAGCATCAGGATCACTTCGTTGCTGTAGTAAGGCAACGAGCGGCGCAATGCCGACGGCATGATCACGTAGGCGTACAGCTTCCAGCCGGTCAGGCCATAAGCCTTGGCCGCTTCGACTTCGCCGTGGTTCATGCTGCGAATCGCCCCGGCAAAAATCTCCGTGGTGTACGCGCAGGTATTGAGCGCGAAAGCGAGGATCGTGCAGTTCATCGCGTCGCGAAAGAAACTGTCGAGGATCGGCTGCTCGCGCACGGCGGCGAGGCTGTAGATGCCGGTGTAGCAGATCAGCAACTGGATATACAGCGGCGTGCCACGGAACAGGTAGGTGTAGAACTGCACCGGCCAGCGAATGTAGAAGTGCGGCGAGACGCGGGCGATCGACAATGGGATCGAGACGACGAAGCCGATGCAGATCGACGCGGTCAGCAGCCACATCGTCATCGCCAGCCCGGTGATGTTCTGGCCGTCGGTATAAAGGAAGGCGCGCCAATATTCCTGGAGAAGTTCGATCATCGTACGGCCTCCCGGGCACCGGCGGCGTAGCGGCGTTCGAGCCAGCGCAGGATAAAGTTCGAAGCACTGGTGATCAGCAGATAGATCAAGGCGGCAAGGACCAGAAAGTAGAACAGTTGATAGGTACTTTTACCGGCGTCCTGCGCTGCCTTGACCAGATCGGCGAGGCCAATGATCGACACCAGCGCGGTGGCCTTGAGCATGACCATCCAGTTGTTGCCGATGCCCGGCAGGGCGAAGCGCATCATTTGCGGAAACACCACAAAGCGAAAACGCTGGCCACGTTTGAGGCCATACGCGGTGGCGGCTTCGACCTGACCACGCGGCACCGCGAGGATGGCGCCACGGAAGGTCTCGGTGAAATACGCGCCATAAATGAAGCCCAACGTCAGCACGCCGGCGCTGAACGGGTCGATTTCAATGTATTCCCATTCCATGTAGTCGGTCAGTGACGTCAGCCAGGTTTGCAGGCTGTAGAAGATCAACAGCATCAGCACCAGGTCCGGCACGCCGCGAATCAGCGTGGTGTAGAGCTGCGCGGGCAGGCGCACCAGTTTGACTTTCGACAGTTTGGCACTGGCGCCGAGCAGGCCGAGCAACACGGCCACCAGCAGCGACATCGCCGATAATTTGATGGTCATCCAGGTGCCTTGCAGCAGCAACGGGCCGAAGCCCTGCAGACTGAACGAGGCCAGCCCCAGATTTTGCAGGAGGGTTTCAAACATAAATCAGCAACCTGAGCGGATGGAAAAGGCGCCCATCGAGGATGGGCGCCGGGGCATTATTTGCCGCTGTACAGATTCAGGTCGCCAAAGTGTTTCTTTTGAATCTCGGCGTATTTGCCGTCGTCGTGTAACGCTTTGATACCTTTATCCAAAAGTGCTTTCAGCTCAGTGTTACCTTTCTTGATACCGATAGCGGTTTTCGACGGCAGCAATTCGCTGTCGACCGGCTGGCTGATTTCGTAATCAGCGCCTTTTGGCGACTTCAGAAAGCCCAGTTCGGCTTGCAGCATGTCCTGGATACCGGCGTCGAGACGGCCAGAGGTCAGGTCGGAGTACACCTGATCCTGGTTCTGATAGGCCTGGGTTTTCACACCGGCTTTGTCCAGCACGGCTTTGGCATAGGCTTCCTGAATGGTGCCTTGCTCATAGCCAACGGTTTTGCCTTTGAGCGAAGCGACATCGGCGGTGATGCCAGAGCCTTTCTTGAACACGTAAGCGGTCGGGCCGGAAAACAGTTCGCTGGAGAAGTCGATGACCTTCTCGCGCGCCGGGGTCACGGTCATCGACGAGATCACGCCGTCGAATTTGTTGGCCTTGAGGCCCGGAATCATGCCGTCGAAATCGCTTTCGACCCATTTGCACTTGACCTTCAGTTCGGCGCAGATCGCGTTGCCCAGATCGATATCGAACCCGACCAGGCTGCCATCGGCCGCTTTCGACTCGAACGGTGCGTACGAAGGGTCAACGCCAAAGCGCAGCTCTTTGTATTCCTTGGCCAGCGCGGAGCCGGCGGCCATGCACAACGCCAGTGCAGAAAGGGTCAGCAATGCTTTTTTCATTATTCAATCCCTAAGAACCAATATGAGCGCTTGTGGCGCAGAATTATTGTTACTGCAACGCTTACGACCTATAGAAAGTAGCAATTTCCGAACCAGAGTGCCGAACAGGTGTTTTAAAAGGTCGAGTGCAGAGAGGCAAGGGTAGTTGAATGCCCGGAAACGGGCATTGCTGTTTGCATGCACTGTTTCGGTTCAAGCGCGTGGCTCAGAGCAGTTGAAACTGTGGCGAGGGGATTTATCCCCGATCGGCTGCGCAGCTGGCGCAAAAACCTGAGTTCACGATTTCAGGGGGAAATTGCTGGGGGCCGCTGCGCAGCCCAGCGGGGATAAATCCCCTCGCCACAGGATTCTG
>NZ_JH635998.1:762422-765012 GCF_000257605.1 Pseudomonas sp. R62 | reverse complement strand
GCTGCGCAGCCCAGCGGGGATAAATCCCCTCGCCACAGGATTCTGCGATGTGTCGAGAATGAATCAGGCCAACAAGTCTTGCAGAGTCGCGAGGCTGTCGGCTTCTTCGACGGTCTTGTCCTTGCGCCAGCGCAGCATGCGCGGGAAGCGCACGGCGATGCCGCTCTTGTGTCGGCGCGACAGGGCGATGCCTTCGAAGCCGAGCTCGAACACCAGGCTCGGTTTCACGCTGCTCACCGGGCCGAATTTTTCCACCGTAGTCTTGCGCACGATGCTGTCGACCTGACGCATTTCTTCATCGGTCAGCCCCGAATACGCCTTGGCAAACGGCACCAGCGAGCGCTGGCTGGATTCCGGCGGGCCGTCCCACACGGCGAAGGTGTAATCGCTGTACAGACTGGCGCGACGGCCGTGTCCACGCTGGGCATAAATCAGTACCGCGTCGACGCTGAACGGGTCGACCTTCCACTTCCACCACACGCCCATGTCCTTGGTCCGGCCGACGCCATACAGCGAATCGCGCGCCTTGAGCATCATGCCCTCGACGCCGAGTTTGCGTGACGCTTCGCGCTGGCGGCCGAGGTCGAGCCAGTCTTCGCCGGTCAATACCGGGGAGGGCAGCAGTACCGGGCTGTTGCAGCGCGCGATCACCTCTTCGAGTTGCGCACGGCGCTTGACCTGCGGCTGGTTGCGCCAGTCTTCCCCCTGCCATTCCAGCAGATCGTAGGCCAGCACCACCACCGGCACTTCCTCGAGAATCTTTTTGTCGAGGGTCTTGCGACCGATGCGTTGCTGCAGCAGGGCGAACGGTTGCACGGCCGGCGGCTCATCGGATTGCGGATCGAAGGCATCTTCGGTGGTCGGATGGGTGCTCTTCCACACGACGATTTCGCCGTCGATCACTGTGCCGTCGGGCAAGCCGTGCACGAGCACATCGAATTCGGGGAAGCGCTCGGTCACCAGTTCCTCGCCGCGCGACCACACCCACAGCTTGCCGTCGCGCTTGACCACTTGCGCACGAATACCGTCCCACTTCCATTCCACCTGCCAGTCGCTGGCCGGGCCAAGCAGGGCTTCGAATTCGTCGACCGGTTGCGACAAGGCATGGGCGAGAAAAAACGGGTAGGGCTGACCGCCGCGCTGGGCGTGTTCGTCGGCGGATTCCGGGGCGATCAGTTTCAGATAGCTGGCGGCGTTCGGCCGGTTCGACAGGTCCGTGTAACCGACCAGGCGCTGGGCCACGCGTTTGCTGTCGAGCCCGGCCATCGACGCCAGGGCGCGGGTGACCAGCAGCTTCGACACGCCAACGCGGAAACTGCCGGTGATCAGCTTGATGCACAGCATCAGGCTCGGCCGGTCCAGTTGCGCCCACAACATTGGCAGTTGGCGCGTCAGGTACTCCGGCGTTTCTCCGCGCAGTGGCAGCAGCTTGTCTTCGATCCATTCGGCAAGACCGGCCTCGGAGCTGTGGGAATTTTCCGGCAGCACCAGAGAAATGGTCTCGGCCAGATCGCCGACGGCTTGGTAGCTTTCTTCGAACAGCCATGGCTCCAGTCCCGAAACTGCGACCGCCAGCTCACGGAGGATGCGCACCGGTACCAGTTGCCGAGGCCGCCCGCCAGAAAGGAAATACACCGCCCATGCGGCATCTTCCGGCGCGGCCTGCGCGAAGTAAGCCTGCATCGCCGCCAGCTTGGCGTTGCTCGACGTGGTGGCGTCGAGTTCGGCATATAACTCGGCGAAGGCTTTCATGGCGATGTCTCGGCAACGGTGGGTTCGGTGGCGATGTTGTCGTCTTCGTCATCGCCGTATTCGGTGGTGAAGCCTTGTGCATCGAGGCCCTGTTCGCGCAGATGGCGCACGAGCACGCCGATCGAGCCGTGGGTGACCATCACCCGTTCCGCGCCGGTCTGGTTGATCGCCCACAGCAGGCCGGGCCAGTCGGCGTGATCGGAAAGGACGAAACCGCGATCGACGCCGCGCCGCCGCCGGGTCCCGCGCAGGCGCATCCAGCCGCTGGCAAAGGCATCGCTGAACTCGCCAAAACGACGCATCCAGGTACTGCCGCCTGCTGACGGCGGAGCAATGACCAGCGCCTGGCGCATGATCGGGTCGCTTTTTTTTACGTCGCCCGCATAGATCGTCGGCGGCAGGTACACGCCGGCATCGCGGTAGACGCGGTTCAGCGGTTCGACCGCGCCATGGCTGAGGATCGGCCCGAGGGTTTCGTCGATCCCGTGGAGAATCCGCTGCGCCTTGCCGAAGGAATAGCAGAACAACACGCTGGCCTTGCCGGCGGCGATATTGGCCGCCCACCACTGATTGATCTCGGCGAAGATCTGCGCCTGCGGCTGCCAACGATAGATCGGCAGGCCGAAGGTCGATTCGGTGATGAAGGTGTGGCAGCGCACCGGTTCGAATGGGGTGCAAGTGCCGTCCGGCTCGACCTTGTAATCCCCCGATGCGACCCAGACTTCGCCGCCGTATTCGAGCCGTACCTGCGCCGAACCGAGGACATGCCCGGCGGGGTGAAAGCTCAGGGTCACGCCGTGGTGGGTGAGGCGCTGGCCGTAGTCAAGTGTTTGCAACT
>NZ_JH635998.1:756998-759976 GCF_000257605.1 Pseudomonas sp. R62 | reverse complement strand
GGGCACTGTTGAGCAGCGCGCCGTGGCGGGTTTCGTAAACGGCTTCGCGAATCGGCCGCTGGCCTTTGACGAAATAGGTTTCGTTGCGCACACCCAGCGGCTGCCATTTGCCGTTGACTTCATAAGTGAGGCTGCTGCCCTGACGGCGGATTTTCTCGAGGAACAGGTCCTGGTTATCGCCGAGCACGCTGGTCATGCTCCACGCCACTTTGCCGTTGAAGCCGCCGAGCACCATCGGCAGACCGGCAACCGTGACGCCGGCCGCCTGATATTTCGGCGCACGTATCTGCACGAAACTCCACAACGACGGCGCGGCCAGCGGCCCGTGCGCATCGCTGGCCAGCAGGCTTTTGCCGCTACGGCTGCGTTGCGGGGCGATTGCCCAGTTGTTCGCAGTCGGCGTGGCGAGCAGGTTCAGCGCCGACAGTTGCTGGCTGGCGCTGCTCAGTTCCGTCAGCCCCGGAATCTGCCCGTTGAGCTTGAGGCCTTGCAGTTTGTCGGCTTCAGCCACTGGCAGGTTTTCATCAGGCGCCGACGGGCTCAGCCAGGCGAGTTTGTCAGTGGTCACGGTTTGCGCGAGCACCAGCGACTGGATTTCCTCCGGCAGGTTGGCCGACTGGCTGAAATTCAGCAGGGCAAAAATCAGCGCCGAATCTTCCGGTTTCCAGTATTCGGGCTTGTAACCGCTGGCGGCGAGGTCGCCCGGCAACTTGTCGGCGTAGCGGAACAGGTAGGCGTTGACGCCCCGTGCATACACCTCGAAGAAGCGCTTGAGCCGTGGCGACGAGGCCTTGTACAGCTCGCCAGCGCTCTTCTTCAGATTGACCGCGCGCATGTAACGGTCGGCATCGAGCATCGACGCGCCGGACATTTCCGCCAGCCGGCCCTGGGCCAACAGGCGCAGGATGACCATCTGGTTGATACGGTCGCTGGCGTGGACGTAACCGAGACTGAACAGCGCGTCATGGAAGCTGTTGCTTTCGATCAGCGGCATGCCCATCGCATTGCGCCGCACCGAAACGTTCTGCGCCAGGCCCTTGAGCGGTTGCACGCCGGAGGTCGGTGGCAGGCTGTCCTGGGCGTTCCAGGTCTGGCAACCGGACAGGCCGAGAACACCGGCCACTGCTGCGGCAACGCCGAACCGGGGAAGAAAATGTGAAAGGGCTGGCGAGGCCATGGCGAAGCTCCTGCGGGGGTATAAGGCTGGGGGCGCAATAAAGCCGCTACGTTAGTGACGGCGCGAGGGCCGCGCAAGCGGGGCGAGTGGTTATTTATGCAGTTGTCGGCTGATCGGTCAGAGGCGTGACAGTTGCTTGTGGGAAAGCGCTGATGTTGAACTACGGAACAAGTCCCGTGCCCTGTCAGGAGAAAGATCGCTATGGAGCTTCAGAGCAACACTGCGCTGATCATCATCGACCAGCAGAAAGGCATCCTGCATCCGCGTCTGGGGCGGCGGAATAATCCTCAGGCCGAAGAGCGAATGCTTGAATTATTGGCGCTGTGGCGGCGCGGCGGGCGCCCGGTGATTCACGTGCAGCACTTGTCGCGCTCACCTGATTCGGTGTTCTGGCCGGAGCAGGAGGGGGTGGAGTTCCAGCCGCGCTTTATGCCGCAGGACGGTGAATGGCTGATTCAGAAACAGGTACCGGATGCGTTTTGTGCCAGTGGGCTGGAGGCGCAGTTGCGTGAGGCTGGCATCGGGCAACTGATCATCGTTGGTGTGGCGACCAATAACTCGGTTGAGTCGACGGCGCGCACTGCGGGCAACCTGGGGTTCGACACATGGGTGGCAGAGGATGCATGTTTTACCTTCGACAAGGCCGATTATTTCGGCACACCGCGTACCGCTGAAGAGGTGCACGGGATGTCGCTGGGCAATCTGCATGGGGAGTATGCGACGGTGGTCAGTGCTGCCCTGATTCTGACAGCCAACTGATAGACCTGTGGGAGCTGGCTTGCCAGCGATTGCGGTGAATCAGGCGACATCAATGCAGGGATGTGCCGCCCTATCGCTGGCAAGCCAGCTCCCACAGGGGCTGCGCAGGTTCACAAAAATGTGTTGAGTGCAGATCAACTGTGGGAGCGAGCCTGCTCGCGAAAGCGATGTGTCAGGCGAAGAAGACCTTCGCCAGTGACATCAAGCGCCGTGGCACTTCTTGAATTTCTTGCCGTTGCCGCATGGGCAAGGGTCGTTGCGGCCGACGTCTTTCAGGGCGTTGCGCACCGGTTCCTGGTGGGCGTGGCCGCAGTTCGGGCCGTGGACATGGCCATGGTCGTGATCATGATGGTGGTCATGATCGTGGTTGCAGTCAGGGCCATGGACATGGGGTTGCTGGGTCATCGAGGTCACTCCGGAGTTAGATCGGCGGGGATTATCACGCCATTGCGCTCAAGGTGCACGTAGTGGGCGATGAATAAACCGGTTTCCATTTCGCCCTGCAATCGATAGGGAATCTGCTGGTTCGGATTTATCAGCAGTTTCACCACCTGTTTGACCTTCGGCCACAGGTTGGTGCGGATCGGCACTTTGAAGTAAGCGCTGCGCTTCGGCCCCACGGTAAACCAGTGCTCATGCTCGCCTTCGGTGAGCAGCATGTCGGCCAGGTGAATCCGGTATTCGAGGCCACGCACGGTCAGGTTGTTGTCGTTGGGATTGTCGACGCGAAAGTGCAGGATGAATTTTTGCTCGAGCAGTTTGGCCCGCACCACCTCGACTTTCACCAGATGCACGGCGGGCTCGACGCTTTCGTCGCTGAACCACGAGGCACAGCCGCCGAGGTTTACGATCAGCATCAACAGCAGAAAATGTAGTGTGCGCCGACGACCGAGCATGAAATTGACTCCCTTTGTGCCCAGTCTAGACCTTAAAAGATTTCAGCCTTCGGCTAATCCCGTGTAGGAGCGGCCGAAGGCTCGGGCCGCGATCGGACGATCTTTTGATCTTCAGCTCAAGCGCCGAAATAACCCGAACAACACTT
>NZ_JH635998.1:750711-754121 GCF_000257605.1 Pseudomonas sp. R62 | reverse complement strand
CGCAATGCCGATGTGGTCAGTATCAAGGTCATCGGGCACACCGACAGCAAAGGCTCCGACGCCTATAACCAGGCTTTGTCCGAGCGGCGCGCGAGCAGTGTCGCAGCGTACTTGCTCAGTCAGGGCCTGGCGCCGAACAAGCTCACCAGCGAGGGTCGAGGCGAAAGTGAGCCGGTCGCCGATAACGCCAGCGATGAAGGTCGCGCGGAAAATCGCCGGGTCGAGCTGCATATCAATCGTTAGGAAAGGTCTGAAGTCCGCCGGCTAGAGCTGCCGGGTCGAGATCGTCGCCCCGGCAGCCATTTCATCAGCGTTTGCACAAATTTCATTTTTCCCTCTGGCTTATCCCCCGCAGAAGCCGGTACTGTGCGTGCAAAGAATAATTCGCAACACGGGGGAGCGTATGAAGGTGTTCTGGGGGCTGGGGCGTTTGCTGACCCTGCTGTTCTGCTGCGTGGTACTGGCCAATCAACTGGTGCCGTTTGTTCATCCGCTGCATCTGCTGGTCAATCTGGCCGGCGCTCTGTTGTTGCTGATTCATCTACTCGAAGTGCTGCTGTGCAACCGCAGCCTCAAGGGTCGTCCGCACCCTTGGCGTGATCGTGGCCGCATCCTGTTGTTCGGCGTTTTCCACCTGCAAACCATCCCGGCCCCGGCCGCTCCGGAGGCTTCTTCCCATGCGTAAACTCTGCCTGCTCGCTGCATTCATCAGTCCACTGGCCTGCGCCCAGGTGGTCAACGTGCAAAGCAATTCTTTGATGCGCTTGCCCAACACCACCAGCACGCTGCAACTGGAGAAACTGGAAGTCGCCGATTACGGCACCTTGCTGATCCCGTCCAACGTGACTGAATTAAACATCGATGAACTGCGTCTTGGCCATGAAGCACGTATTGCTATCGTTCCGGCTGAACAAGCGCTGGAAGTGAAGGTCAAGCGCGCTGAATTGAGCGAGGGCAGCCAGATCACCGCGCGCGGCGCCCCCGGCACTTATGAAAAAGCGGCCCGGGCCGGGCGCAATCTGAATCTGCAATTCCAGGCCCTGAGCGCGCCGCAACTGACGGTCGATGCCCGTGGCGGCAGGGGCGCGCCAGGGTTCGTCGGCCTCGACGGCGGCAACGGTGAAGATCCGGGCTGCACCTATGGCTCGGCCGGTCACGGTGCCGATGGCAGTGACGGCAGCGATGGCCAGCCAGGCGCGCCGGGTGCGCTGGTGCGACTCGCCGTACCACGGGATTTTCCAGCCGAGCTGATCAAAGTCAACGTGGCTGGCGGTGCCGGCGGCCCGGCGGGTGTCGGTGGTAAAGCAGGGAAGGGCGGCAAATCCAAGGGCTGCCTGGTCTACCGCGCTGACGGCGGCAAGAACGGCAAGGCCGGCGCGGATGGCCAGCCTGGGTCGGAGGGAGCAGCGGGTTCGGTTACCGTGCAGCGCCTCTAAAACTGCGACCCACTCTCTGATCAATAAAATGCTTTGGTGAGTGAAGATCTTTGGTGAGTGAAATTATGTGGCGAGGGGATTTATCCCCGCTGGGTCGCGAAGCGGCCTCGCTCTAAAAATCAAAAGCGGGACTGCTACGCAGCCCAGCGGGGATAAATCCCCTCGCCACAACTGTGTTCACAGCAGAACAAGAGTGCGATTCAGAGCATCGGTCTCGCCGCCGCTACCGCCACCAGCACCAACCCGACCAGCAGATTGAGCCCCACCACCCGCCGAATCCGCCCCAGCACTGCCGCACCCGCCGGCCAATCCTTCGCCTCAACCGCCTTGCGCAATTCCGGCAGCATCAACCCCTGAATGCGGATGAACAGTGCCGTCATCACCACATACAAACCGATCATCACCTGCACGTACTTCGGCGCGGTTTCAAATCCGACCTGCTGCAGATGCAGCATGCCCACGCCGCTGATCGGCAACAGGATCACTGCGACCCAGACCCAACGGAAAAAACCTTGAAACACTTCCACCCACAGGGTCAGGCGAGCGGGGCCGTCCAGAGCCTTCACAGCCGCAGGGCGCAAGACCATCCAGGCGAAAAACATGCCGCCGACCCACACCAGAGCGGCAAGGACATGCAGGGGGTAAACGAGGCTAAAAGGTGTCATTCGGGCACTCCGTTCTGCGCAGGATCGATTAGGCAGGTATGATAGCCGCCGAACCAAACTACTGAAAATTTATCCAGCGTTTCCAGCGCCCGACACTCAATGATCAGCACTGAACTCAAAACCACGATCCAGGGCGCCTATTCGCGTTTTCTAGAGGCCAAGAGCCTCAAGCCGCGTTACGGCCAGCGCCTGATGATCGCCGAAATCGCCAAGGTCCTCGGGGATATCGACACCGATGACGAAGGCCGGCGCAGTGGCGACCCCGCGATCGTCGCGGTGGAAGCCGGCACCGGTACCGGCAAAACGGTGGCCTACAGCCTGGCGGCGATTCCTACGGCGAAACTGGCCGGCAAGCGTCTGGTGATAGCCACCGCGACCGTCGCCCTGCAAGAGCAGATCGTCTACAAGGATCTGCCTGACCTGATGCGCAACAGCGGGCTGAATTTCAGCTTCGCCCTGGCCAAGGGCCGTGGCCGCTACATGTGTCTGTCCAAGCTCGACATGCTCTTGCAGGAAGGCCACGCGCAAACCGCCACCGCGCAGTTGTTCGAGGAAGAAGGCTTCAAGATTGAAGTCGACGAGGCCAGTCAGAAGCTGTTCACCAGCATGATCGAAAAGCTCGCCGGCAATAAATGGGACGGCGACCGCGACAGCTGGCCTAACGCGCTGGAAGACGCCGACTGGGCGCGCCTGACCACTGATCACAGCCAGTGCACCAACCGTCATTGCCCGAACTTCGGCCAGTGCGCCTTCTACAAGGCCCGCGAAGGCATGGGCAAGGTTGACGTGATCGTCACCAACCACGACATGGTCCTGGCTGACCTGGCACTGGGCGGCGGCGCCGTGCTGCCGGACCCGCGCGACACCATTTACGTGTTCGACGAAGGTCACCATTTGCCGGACAAGGCCATCGGCCACTTCGCCCATTACACGCGTTTGCGCTCCACTGCCGACTGGCTGGAAACCACCGCCAAGAACCTGACCAAATTGCTCGCGCAGCATCCGTTGCCGGGTGATCTCGGCAAGCTGATCGAGCAGGTGCCCGAGCTGGCGCGGGAGATCAAGACCCAGCAGCAGTTCATGTTCACCGCGTGTGAGCAGATCGCCGATTTCAAACCCGGCGAAGACGTCGAAGGCCGAGAACGTCCGCGTCATCGCTTTGTCGGCGGGGTGATTCCCGAGGACATGCGCGAGATGGGCATCGAGCTGAAAAAAGGCTATTCGCGCCTTAACGACCTGTTCCAGCGCCTGACCGACCTGCTCAAGGAAGGCATGGACGGTGAGGTCAATATCGGCATCGCCAGCAATC
>NZ_JH635998.1:746179-750111 GCF_000257605.1 Pseudomonas sp. R62 | reverse complement strand
AGCCTGTTGTCCCGCGCTTCCGGCAACTGGGAATTGTGGACCGCGTTCACCGCCGAAGACCCGGAAGACAGCCCGCCCATGGCCCGCTGGCTGACCCTGGCCGAAAGCGGTTCGCTGTTCGACATCGAGGTCAACGCCAGCCCGATTCTGGCGGCGGAAACCTTGCGTCGCAGTTTGTGGAACGTCGCTTACGGCTGCCTGGTGACCTCGGCGACGCTGACGGCGCTGGGCACTTTCGACCGTTTCCGCATGCGCGCCGGTCTGCCGAAAAAAGCTGTCACGGCGGTGGTGCCGAGCCCGTTCCATCATGCCGATGCTGGCGTATTGCGCGTGCCGGACCTGAAGGCCGACCCGCGCGATGCCGCTGCCCATACGGCGGCGATCATCCGTGAACTGCCGGATCTGGTCGAAGGGTCGCGTGGCACGCTGGTGCTGTTCTCCTCGCGCAAGCAAATGCAGGACGTGTTCGACGGTCTCGACCGCGACTGGCGCAAGCAAGTGTTCATTCAGGGCAACCTGTCGAAACAGGAAACCCTCAACAAGCACAAGGCGCGGGTCGATGGCGGTGATTCCAGCGTTCTGTTCGGGCTGGCCAGTTTTGCCGAGGGTGTCGATTTGCCGGGTGCCTACTGCGAGCACGTGGTGATCGCCAAGATTCCGTTCTCGGTGCCCGATGATCCGGTCGAGGCCGCGTTGTCGGAGTGGATCGAGGCGCGTGGCGGCAATCCGTTCATGGAAATCTCCGTGCCCGATGCCTCGCTGAAACTGGTTCAGGCCTGCGGGCGTCTGCTGCGCACCGAAGAAGACCGCGGCACCATCACCTTGCTCGACCGGCGTCTGGTCACCCAGCGCTACGGCAAGGCGATCCTCAATGCGTTGCCTCCTTTCCGACGTGAAATATCCTGAGACGCGGGTGGGCCGATTGGCCCGCCGCGTTGTCTATCTCTCTGCCACCGCTTTTCCATTGGCCTTGACTGGTCGTTAGGGAGAACTCCGTTCTTATGATCCGCCGTTCGTTGCCCGCCGTTTTCGCCATGTTCTTTGCCGCGCCGTTGCTGGCCGCGCCCGCCGGTCAGCAGACGCTGTTCAACTTCGTACGCCCGGCCGACGTGGTCAAGGTCGCCACGGAAAACGCCGACCTGCCCCAGGCCAATGCCGAACAGACCGCGGAAGGCGAAGTGCTGCGTCGGGTGACGTTCAACCCGGTCGCCCGCCCGACCTTGCGCCTGACCCCACAGACCGGCGCTTGGGACTGGTCGCAGTCCGGCATGATGACTCTGCGTCTGCAGAGTGCGATGAACTGGGCGGTGACGGTTTATGTGCAGATCCAGAGCAACGACGGCCGCACCCTGGTCAGCCGCGTCGATCTGCCGGCTGGCCCCGCGCAAACCTTGCTGGTGCCGCTGGTGGCGTCGACGCCGCTGAGCCAAGGCATGAAAGCCGGGCCGCCGATGCCGATGACCGTCGATGGCCAACGCATCCTGCTGGCCAGCAGCACCGGCGAGATCGATCGCAGCCAGGTGGTTTCGGTAAGTCTGTCGATGGATCAGCCGAAAGTTGCGCAGAGCCTGTTGCTCGAGCGTTTCGGCGTGCAGGACGGCGAGTCGGTGACGCGCGCGGTGTACGGCAATCTGGTCGACGCATACGGGCAGTCAACCCGCAGTAAATGGCCGGAAAAAGTCAGCAGCGACGAGCAACTTAAAAGCGCCGCCAGCAAAGAGCAGCAACAACTGAATACGTGGCTGACTGAGCGTGAAAAGGCTTCGCTGGACAAGTTCGGCGGCTGGAACAAAGGCCCGGCGTTCAAGGCCAGCGGCTTCTTCCGCACGGAAAAACGTGATGGCCGCTGGTATCTGGTGACCCCTGAAGGCCACCCGTTCTATTCGCTGGGCGTCAACACCGTCAGCCCGCAGGTCAACCAGACCTACGTGGCTGGTCGTGAGTACATGTTCGAATCGTTGCCGAAGAACGACGACCCGCTGGCCGCGCATTTCGGCGAGGGCGACAACCGTGGCGGCAACGGTGCCGGTAAGGGCCGTGGCTACGGCAACGGCCGCTGGTACGACTTCTATGGCGCCAATCTGCAACGCCTGTACGGCGAACCGTGCAAGGCCGACAGCGACAACAAGGCCGGGATTGCCGAAGCGGCAAAGGCGGGCGCGGCTGAGGCCGGCTCGGTGCAGGCTGCTGAAACCGCAGCGGTGCCTGCTGAGCCAAAATCCGGCATTGCCGAAGCGGCGCAGACCGATGCGGTGCAAGCGTCCAGCGAGGAAACCGCTCCGTGCAAAGCCAGAATTGATGAAGAACGCTGGACCCGGCATACCCTCGATCGGCTGCAAGCCTGGGGCTTCAACACGGTGGGCAACTGGAGCGCGCCGTCGCTGGCTGACGCTGAGCGCGTGCCGTACACCTTGCCGCTGTCGATCGTCGGCGATTACACCAGCATCAGCACCGGCAGCGATTGGTGGGGCGGCATGCCGGATCCGTTCGATCCGCGTTTCGCCATGGCCACCGAGCGCGCCGTGGCCATTGCCGCCCGCGATCACCGTGACGATCCGTGGCTGATCGGTTATTACGCCGACAACGAACTGGCCTGGGCTGGCCCTGGCGACGATCCGAAGGCTCGCTACGCGCTGGCCTACGGCACGTTGAAAATGACCACCGACGTGCCGGCCAAACGCGCCTTTCTCAAGCAATTGCGCGACAAGTACCGCAATCAGGCCGGACTGTCCAAGGCCTGGGGTATCGAGCTACCGGCGTGGGAGTTGATGGAAGATCCGGGCTTCGTGCCGCCATTGCCGAACCCTGAGCATCCGGAGATCGAAGCGGATTTCAAATACTTCCAGAAGGTCTTCGCCGATACCTATTTCAAGACCATTTCCGATTCGCTGAAATGGCACGCGCCGAACCAGATGCTCCTTGGCGGTCGCTTCGCCACCAGTACGCCTGAAGCCGTGGCCTCCTGCGCGCAGTACTGCGATGTGTTGAGCTTCAACATGTACACGCTCAAGCCGCAGGACGGCTATGACTTCGCCGCACTGGCGGCGCTGGACAAACCGGTACTGATCACTGAATTCAACTTCGGCTCGGCCGACCGAGGCCCGTTCTGGGGCGGCGTGACGCAGCTGGCCAAGGAAGAAGATCGCGGCCCGGCTTATGCCAACTTCCTCAAACAGGCGCTGAGCGAACCGTCGATTGTCGGCGTGCACTGGTTCCAGTATCTCGACCAACCGGTGACCGGGCGTTTGCTCGACGGCGAGAACGGCCATTTCGGTCTGGTCGGGGTCACTGACCTGCCGTATCAGGGTTTTGTCGAGGCGGTGCGTAAGAGCAATCTGCAGGCGCTGGAGCAATTGGGCAAGGAGGCGCAGAAAGCACCGGTTGCAGAGATTGAAGGCGGGCGCAAGGCCGAGGCTGGCAAAGCGCCGGGGGCTGCACAGGCGGGTGGGCATTCGGGGAATGGTCACTAGGTTTCAGACCGCGTTATCGTTCTTCGCGAGCAGGCTCGCTCCCACAGGGGAACTGCGCTGCTGTTGAGATCCAGTGTGGGAGCGAGCCTGCTCGCGAAGGGATCACCACAAATTGCCGATCAACCGTCTGGCCCGCGCCTGTTCCCAAATCCCTCAAGGGCTGGAACAATGCGGGCCACTTTGTAGAGCGTTTTCGCGGGGGAGTTGCGGGTGCAGATTCAGGGACATTACGAGCTTCAATTCGAAGCGGTGCGCGAGGCTTTCGCCGCACTGTTCGACGATCCCCAGGAACGCGGCGCAGCCCTGTGCATCAAGGTCGGTGGAGAAACCGTCCTCGACCTCTGGTCCGGTACTGCCGACAAGGACGGCGCCGAAGCCTGGCATAGCGACACCATCGCCAACCTGTTCTCCTGCACCAAGACCTTCACCGCCGTCACCGCGCTGCAACTGGTCGCTGAAGGC
>NZ_JH635998.1:743914-746159 GCF_000257605.1 Pseudomonas sp. R62 | reverse complement strand
TTCGCCGCCGCCGGCAAAGAATCCGTCACCCTGCGCCAATTGCTCTGCCATCAGGCCGGCTTGCCGGCGCTGCGCGAACTGCTCGCCCCTGAAGCCCTATATGACTGGCAAACCATGGTCGACGCCCTTGCGGCCGAAGCGCCATGGTGGACTCCGGGCACCGGTCACGGTTATGCCGCGATCACCTACGGCTGGCTGGCCGGCGAATTGCTGCGCCGCGCCGACGGTCGTGGGCCGGGCGAGTCGATCGTCGCTCGGGTCGCCAAACCGTTGGGCCTGGATTTCCACGTGGGCCTGGCCGACGAAGAGTTTCATCGCGTGGCGCACATCGCCCGTGGCAAGGGCAACGCCGGCGACGCTGCGGCCCAGCGTCTGCTGCAAGTGACCATGCGCGAACCGACTGCCATGACTACTCGCGCCTTCACCAATCCGCCGTCCGTGCTGACCAGCACCAACAAGCCGGAATGGCGACGCATGCAGCAACCGGCGGCCAACGGCCACGGTAACGCGCGCAGTCTCGCCGGGTTCTATGCCGGCCTGCTCGACGGCAGCCTGCTCGAGAGCGAGATGCTCGAAGAGCTGACCCGCGAGCACAGTCTTGGCGATGACAAGACCTTGCTCACGCGCACCCGTTTCGGCCTCGGCTGCATGCTCGATCAACCGGACGTGCCCAACGCCACCTACGGCCTCGGCCCACGCGCGTTCGGTCATCCGGGAGCGGGCGGCTCGATCGGTTTTGCTGATCCTGAGCACGATGTGGCTTTCGGTTTCGTGACAAATACCCTGGGGCCTTACGTTTTGATGGATCCGCGCGCGCAAAAGCTGGCGCGGGTGCTTGCCACTTGTCTGTAAAGCTTCAACAGAGGTTCCAGGGTCGGAACCTCAAAGGGATTTTCGTTTCAAAACGGCTGTTTATCCGGGCGAAAGTGCTCTGATTTTTCATTACTTCATTTTGTGGATTTTCAATGTCATCTAAAAAGACCCTCGCCCTGGCCCTGTGTGTAGCGATCACCGGTTGCGCACAGAACCCGAAAAACAATGCGGACGGCGGCAGTTGGTGGCCGTTCGGTTCTTCCGACAAAGTCGCGGCCAAAGATTCGGCCCCGGCTCCTGCTCCTTTGAAACCTGCGGCGACTGCGCCAGTGGCCAAGGCCGAAAGCAGCAACCCGTGGTACTGGCCGTTCGGTTCCAGCGATGAAGCGGTTAAGGCTGATCTGAAAGCCGAGGTCAAACCTGAAGCCAAACCGGTCGAGGTGGCCAAAGCCGAGGCGCAGTCCAATGGCAAATGGTGGTGGCCGTTCGGCGGCAAGGACCAGCCAACTGCCAAAGCCGTGCCGATGCCGGATCCGAAGGTCACTCAGGCCTGGCTCGACGACTACGAGCCGCGTCTGCGTGAAGCGGTGAAGGACAGCAATCTGCAACTCGAGCGTCGCGACAACGTACTGGTGGTGACGGCGCCGGTCGAAGGCTCGTTCAACCCGGACCGCCCGGCGATGCTGCTGCCGGTCACCCTTGGCCCGTTCACTCGCGTGGCGAAAATCCTTGAAGCCGACCCGAAAACCGCGGTGCTGGTGCTCGGTCACAGTGACACCAGCGGTGCCGCACCGGCCAACGTCAAGCTGAGTCAGGAACGTGCGCAATCGGTGGCAGCGATCTTCCGCCTCAGCGGCTTGCAGCGTGATCGCCTGATGCTGCGCGGCATGGGTTCCGAAGCGCCGCGTGCGGCCAACGACAGCGTTGAAGGCCGTGCCTTGAACCGTCGTGTCGAACTGCTGGTGACGCCGCAAAACACCATGGTTGCGCTGCTGAGCAAATACAACATGCCAGCGCCGAAGCCGGTGACGATGGTTGCTGCGCAAGACGTCAAGCCAGTGGCCAAACCCGCCACCCCAGCGCCTGCTGCCAAGAAAGCTGCTGCCCCTGCGGCGAAAAAAGCGCCAGCCAAGAAAACCGCTGCCAAGGCTCCGGCGAAGAAGGCCCCGGCCAAGGCTCCGGCGAAAAAGACCGCACCAGCCAAAGCCGCCGCGACCGACAAGAAAGTCGCCGCAGCCGACGCTGCCAAGAAGTGATCCGCTAACGAAAAGGAATCCGCCATGACCCAGGCTCTGGCCGATATGCGTCGCGACTACACCCGTGACGGTTTGACCGAGGCGCAAGCCCCGACCGAGCCGTTTGCGCTGTTTCACCAGTGGTTCGCCGATGCGGTCAAAACCGAGCAGGCGCCGGTAGAAGCCAATGCCATGAC
>NZ_JH635998.1:734251-743403 GCF_000257605.1 Pseudomonas sp. R62 | reverse complement strand
CTGTTGCTCAAGGGCCTGGACGAGCAGGGCTTCACCTTCTTCACCAACTACGACAGCGCCAAGGGCCAGCATCTGGCGGCCAACCCGTTTGCCGCCATGACCTTCTTCTGGCCAACCCTGGAGCGCCAGGTGCGCATCGAAGGGCGGGTGGTCAAGGTCACGGCGCAAGAGTCCGACGCGTATTATCAGGTGCGTCCTCTGGGCAGCCGCCTCGGCGCCTGGGCCTCGCCGCAGAGCCGAGTCATCAACGGTCGTGGCGAACTGGAAGATTTGCTCAAGGCCACCGAGCAACGCTTCAGCGACAGCCAGCCGCACTGCCCGGAACATTGGGGTGGTTACCGCTTGTTGCCCGAGCGCATCGAGTTCTGGCAGGGCCGTCCGAGCCGCCTGCACGATCGCCTCAACTACCGCCTCCAGGGCACCGAGTGGATTCTGGAACGACTGGCACCCTGAGCAGTCTACCGAGCGAGATAAACGCGGATGGCGCAGGATCGCTGATTTGACGCTACCTTGAGTGGACGCTTGCGGGCATCTGTACCAGGCCTGAATGGAAGCCAATTTAATCCGGATGGTGTCGTGACAGGCGCCAGGCCACGGGGTTTAATGAACACATGTTCTTTTGGAGTTGATGCTATGCGTAAGTCTGTTCTGCTGGTTGCTTCTTTTTCGACGATGGCGATGTTGCTGACCGGCTGCCAATCGAGCCTCACCGGCGACTCCTACTCCCGTGACGAAGCGCGTCGTGTGCAGACGATTCGCATGGGCACCATCGAATCCCTGCGCCCGGTAAAAATCGAAGGCACCAAGACCCCGATCGGCGGCGCAGCAGGCGCAGTGGTCGGCGGCGTCGGCGGTAGCGCCATCGGCGGCGGCAAGGGCAGCATTGTGGCTGCGGTCATCGGCGCAGTGGCCGGCGGCCTGCTTGGCTCGGCCACCGAAGAAGGCCTGACCCGCACCCAAGGCGTGGAAATCACTGTCCGCGAAGACGACGGCAGCATGCGCGCCTATGTGCAGCAGGTTCAGGAGAATGAAGTATTCCGCGTTGGCGAGCGGGTACGGATCTCCACCGTTGGCGGAACCAGCCGCGTTTCGCACTAAGCGGGAAGCTGGGTAAAAGAAAACCCCGATCAGGTGGCTGGTCGGGGTTTTTCTTTGCTTGTGAATTGTTCATTCAGTATGTGGCGCAGGTGCCCATGAAGTATTCGAGGCCCCTGTATTACCTAAGTCATTGGTCTTCAGTGGATAGATATAGGTCAAGGTGTCGAGGCAGTTTTACGACGCATGCTTGTTCAATATCAGTGATCTGTTGCTCCGTCAGCTTGTAATCGTAAAGAGGGTCTTCTTTCGTACTCCAACCCATAATGACTTTCAAATTGGATGTGGGGATGGAGAGCGCTTGCTCAAATACAGCAGAGTCGTCACCTTTTACTACGCCCATGATTCGATGCTTCACGGTTCTATCCTTCTTGTAGGATCTGCTGGTTTCGTTTGTTCGCCTGTTTCATGGTTGTATTCCCCGAGATGCCTTCCACGCTTTGTATATTTCTCAATGGCGCCATGTCGGAAATCCCATTCATAAATTATTCCCTCTCTATCTTTCCAGCGTGGCCGTAATCCTCCGCCACCCTTTATTGGTGTTTTTGGGGTAGCCCATCGAGCATCCGGATATGCAGGCAAATTTTTGGGTTTTTGATGGTAATTTCCCTGCGAAATACTGGCCACTATATAGAGCGGCCTCATGCCTGCTCCCGCAGGGAAGACCAAAATAAAATCCCGATACTCCGGCGGATAAACCGGATTCACCAGTATCCCGTCCGCCGCCTTCGTCGGTGGATACACCCAGATATGCGGTGCCTGCGGTGCGGCCTCCAGTGCTGGAATGCCGAGAATGTCCGAGCCATCCACCGCCGGGGTCCAGAGCAGTTCGACGCCTTCATCCAGATCGGCAACGAACCGGTCGCCGCGCGCAATGAACTGCACGACATCGACCATTTCCCAATCGCGGTTCTTACCGGTGTAGAAACCGTAACCCTTGAGGCTGCCATCGGCCTGTTGCTCGACGCGCAGGCGCACGCGGGTTCGGGCTTGTTTGAGTGTGTTCAGTTGCTCGTCGGTATAGAGCGCGCTGTCGCCCAAGCTTGACGGCATCAGCAGCGCAACCAGCCCCAGCAAGGGCGCAGCCACCGCACTGGAGACGAGCGCAGGCAGCGCTTCAATAGCCGAGCCTGCCAAGGCCAGACTGCCGAACCCGACCGGGATGGCGTTGGCGCTGATTTTCTTAAGAGGAATGCCGCCGCTTTCGTCGACTTCGCGCGCGCCGAGCAGAATCAGCTCGCCGTAATCCTTCAGGCTGTCGGTCGGCACCATGCCGGAAGGATTGCTGTAATCGATAATCGCATCCGGCAGCTTGCAGGACTTGGCGAATACACAGCCGGCACGCACGGCTTCAGGTTTGTTCGCAGCCACTTCACGGCTGCGCTCGAACGCCTCCTGCCGCGCCAGCATCGCGTCGTAAGCGTTTTGCCCGGCTTCGCGCTCGGCCAGTTCTACGGCCGTCATATACCGCCAGGTAACGTGATGTCCGTCGCCCTGCGGTGGGTTTTGCACCCGGGGAATGTCCTTGTTCCGCGCCACTGATCGTCCCTTCGTTCACCATCGACAGCCCCTGAGAAGGGGCCGCACGACGTTATCGAAGCGGGGAAAGTGTGGCTGTAGGACGGGTCGCTAATGACGTGGGGATTGTTCGATAAGAGTGGAGGCAACGTGTTGAAGTGAGGACGATTGCCTCACATTGATCGCTTGAAGTCGGTTTGGCCTGAAGCGGAAAGCCTCAATCAAATGTCGATTGGGGGCACTTTTTGATGTGCAAACGGGTGCCACTTCTAAGCTTGCCGATGGCACCGACCGAGCGCAAAACGACGGATGTCTCTTTAGTCACTTCGAGTAATAGACCATCTCTAACCACGAGTAGCGCTGCGCCATTTGCGAGCGCAATGCGATAGGCATGGCTGAAGGCCCTAGAGGCGAGGGCTGGTATTCGCGACTCCTGCGCAGCAATTTGATCGTCTGTCATGATGCGTTTTGGTGAATTGCGCGACATGAAATACTCCCAACGCTGCGCTGAGTAGATGATCGACGTCCACAATAATCAGCACACTTGCAAGGTTAAGCTCCAAGCCCCTCGTCTGCTGAAGGGCTGTGCCATTCGCCGGAAATAATCTCAGGAAGTTTGTATCGTGCCCCTGCGACTCGCCGCCGCCGTCACCGCATAACCAATCACCGCCGCGAGAATCGAGCCGGTGAGGATGCCCATGCGATCCATGCCGGCGTAATCACTCACGCCCGGTTCGAAGGCCAGCGAGCCGACGAACAGGCTCATGGTGAAGCCGATGCCGCAGAGGATTGCCACGCCGAGGACCTGGCCCCAGTTGGCGCCTTGGGGCAGGGCGGCGATGCCGATCTTGACCGCCAGCCAGGTCAGGCCGAACACGCCGACGGTCTTGCCCAGCAGCAGGCCGATGGCGATGCCCATCGGTACGTCGTGGGTGAAGCTTTCGACGGTGACGCCGCTCAGTGACAGGCCGGCGTTGGCGAAGGCGAACAGCGGCAGGATGCCGTAGGCGACCCAGGGGTGCAGCGCGTGTTCGAGGGTCAGCAGCGGCGACGATTCAGCGTTTTTCGTGCGCAGGGGAATGCAGAAAGCCAGGGTCACGCCGGCCAGTGTCGCGTGGACACCGCTCTTGAGCACGCAGACCCAGAGGATCAGGCCGATGATCATGTACGGCCCGAGCTTGACCACGCCGAGCCGGTTCATCGCCACCAGCGCGGCAATGCACGCAGCCGCCAGGCCAAGGGACAGGGTCGAGAGTTCGCCGGAATAGAAGATTGCGATGATGACGATGGCGCCGAGGTCATCGATGATCGCCAGGGTCATCAGGAACAGTTTCAGCGACACCGGCACGCGTTTGCCGAGCAGGGCCAGTACGCCGAGAGCGAAGGCGATGTCGGTGGCGGTCGGAATGGCCCAGCCACTCAGGGCCGCGGGGTTGTCGCGATTGAGGAACCAGTAGATCAGCGCCGGCACCAGCATGCCGCCGATCGCCGCTGCGCCGGGCAGGACGATTTGCGAAGGCTTGGACAATTGGCCGTCGAGCACTTCGCGTTTCACTTCCAGGCCGATCAGCAGGAAGAACATCGCCATCAGGCCGTCGTTGATCCACAGCAGCAGAGGTTTGGCGATTTTCAACGCGCCGATCTGCGCCACCACAGGGGTGTCGAGCAGGCCGGTGTACAGCCACGACAGCGGTGAGTTGTTGATGATCAGCGCGAGAACGGCTGCGGCGATCAATAGCAGACCGCTGGCGGCTTCCAACTGAAAGAAACGCGTGAAAGTGCTACGCAGAGGCAAGGTCGCTCTCCATCGAATCAAGAAAAAGGTGAAACACCCTAACCCGTACCGTTAGTTGTTAAAACAAAAGTTATATTCTTTTTTGTTATATGTCGTTACAGGCTGTCTGGTACGGGCAGCACTGAGCCTAGCAGTTGCCTGACACATTGAGACTCAGCTGTATCTTTGCCGCCTGCGGGATTTTTCCTAAGCTTGCAGCAGACCTTTTTCAGAAGACCGATCTTCTGGCTGATTCAACGAGAACCGAAACCATGAGCGACAACCGACAGTGGGCCCGTGAAGCCATCCGCATCATCGAGGCGGACTTCCAGCGCAGCGCCGACACCCACTTGATCCCTTTGCCGCTGCCCGGTTTTGCCGGCATCGAGTTGTATTTCAAGGACGAATCCAGCCACCCGACCGGCAGCCTCAAGCACCGCCTGGCCCGCTCGCTGTTCCTTTACGCGCTGTGTAACGGCTGGCTGAAACCCGGCGCGCCAGTGATCGAAGCGTCCAGCGGCTCGACGGCGATTTCCGAAGCGTATTTCGCGCGCATGCTCGGTTTGCCGTTTATCGCGGTGATGCCGGCGACCACTTCAAAAGAGAAGATTGCCCAGATTGCCTTCTACGGCGGCCAGAGCCATCTGGTGCAGGATCCGACGCAGATCTACGCCGAATCCGAGCGCCTGGCCCGCGAGCATGGCGGTCACTTCATCGATCAGTTCACTTACGCTGAACGCGCCACCGACTGGCGAGCGAACAACAACATCGCCGAGTCGATCTTCCAGCAGATGCGCTACGAAAAACACCCTGAGCCGACCTGGCTGATTTCCAGCCCCGGCACCGGCGGCACCACCGCGACCCTCGGCCGCTACGTGCGCTATCGCCAGCACTGCACCCGCGTGTTGTGTGCCGATGCCGAGCGTTCGGTGTTCTTCGATTTTTACCAGACCGGAGATGCCAGCCTGCGCCTAGACTGCGGCTCGCGGATAGAAGGCATTGGCCGGCCTCGGGTGGAAGCGTCGTTCCTGCCCAAGGTGATCGATGCGATGGTCAAGGTGCCGGACGCCCTGTCCCTGGCGGCCATGCATTATCTGGCGCAGCGTTTGGGGCGGCATGTCGGCGGGTCGAGCGGGACCAATCTGATCGGTGCGCTGATGGCAGCGCAGCAGATGAAAGCGGCGGGGCAGTCGGGGTCGATCGTGGCGATCCTGTGCGATGGCGGCGAGCGTTATGCCGACACTTATTACGACCAGGAATGGTTGAAAGCGCAGGGTTACGAACTGGGTAAGTTGATTGCAGCAGTGGCGGCGAGTGCCGAGCGCGGAGAGGCGCTGCCGACCTCGGTGCTGCGCGCCAACATCTGAAGAAACGCAAAAACCAATGTGGGAGCGAGCCTGCTCGCGAAGGCGTCATCTCATTCAACATCATCATTGACTGAAATAGCGACTTCGCGAGCAGGCTCGCTCCCACAGGGTTTGTGTTGTGTCAGCTTATGCGGATCAGGCGTCGAGGCCGAGAATATCGCGAGCCACTGCCTCGGCAATGCGAATCCCGTCGACACCCGCCGAGAGAATCCCGCCGGCATAGCCCGCGCCTTCACCGGCCGGGAACAGGCCTTTGACGTTCATGCTCTGCAGCGACTCGTTGCGGGTGATGCGCAGCGGCGATGAAGTGCGGGTCTCGATTCCGGTCAGCACAGCGTCGTGCAGGGAATAACCGCGAATCTGCTTCTCGAATGCCGGCAAGGCTTCACGGATCGCCTCAATGGCAAAGTCCGGCAGCGCCAGCGCCAGATCGCCCAGCGCCACGCCCGGCTTGTACGACGGCTCGACTTCGCCCAGCTCGGTCGACGGCTTGCCGTTGATGAAGTCGCCAACCATTTGCGCCGGGGCCTTGTAGTCGCTGCCGCCAAGGATGAACGCGTGGGATTCCAGGCGCTCCTGCAACTCGATACCGGCGAGCGGGCCGCCCGGATAATCGACTTCCGGGGTGATGCCGACGACGATGCCGGAGTTGGCATTACGCTCGTTACGCGAGTACTGGCTCATGCCATTGGTGACCACGCGATTCGGTTCCGACGTCGCCGCGACCACAGTGCCGCCCGGGCACATGCAGAAGCTGTAGACCGAACGCCCGTTCTTGGCGTGGTGCACCAGTTTGTAATCGGCAGCGCCGAGTTTCGGGTGGCCGGCATATTTGCCCAGGCGCGCGCGGTCGATCAGCGATTGCGGGTGCTCGATGCGGAAGCCCACCGAGAATGGCTTGGCTTCCATGAACACGCCACGGCTGTGGAGCATGCGGAAGGTGTCGCGGGCACTGTGACCGAGGGCCAGAACCACATGCTTCGAATGCAGGGTTTCGCCGCTGGCCAGTTGTACGCCGACCAGTTGGCCGTCTTCGATCAGCACGTCGCTGACGCGCTCCTGGAAGCGCACTTCACCGCCCAGTTCGCGGATCTGCTCGCGCATGTTTTCGACCATACCGGTCAGGCGGAATGTACCGATATGCGGCTTGCTGACGTAGAGGATTTCTTCCGGCGCGCCGGCCTTGACGAACTCGTGCAGGACTTTGCGGCCGAGGAATTTCGGGTCTTTGATCTGGCTGTACAGCTTGCCGTCGGAGAACGTGCCCGCGCCGCCTTCGCCAAACTGTACGTTGGACTCGGGATTGAGCACGCTTTTGCGCCATAGGCCCCAGGTGTCCTTGGTGCGCTGACGGACTTCGGTGCCGCGTTCGAGAATGATCGGTTTGAAGCCCATCTGCGCCAGCAGCAGGCCGGCGAAGATGCCGCACGGGCCGAAACCGACGACGATCGGCCGCTGGCCGAGATCGCTCGGTGCCTGGCCGACGAATTTGTAGCTGACATCCGGCGCCACGTTGACGTTACGGTCGTCGGCGAACTTGCCCAACACTCTGGCCTCGTCGCGTACGTTGAGGTCGATGGTGTAGATGAAGCACAGTTCGGAGGACTTTTTACGCGCGTCATAGCTGCGCTTGAACAAGGTGAAATCGAGCAGATCATCGCTGGCGATGCCCAGGCGTTGCACGATGGCGGTGCGCAGGTCTTCTTCGGGATGGTCGATTGGCAGCTTGAGTTCAGTGATTCGTAACATGGCGGGGATCCGGATTCGCGGGGCGCACAACTGCGCCAGGGCGTTTGAAGGCGGCGATTATAAGCCGCCGCGAGCGGATCCGTGGGGGAAAAACGATCAGTCGTTACGCGCGCCGCCGAAATAGCCGCAGCCGCGCTGCACCTGACCGTCGATACGCAACTCGGCGCTCATGTGCTGCACGCTGCCGGTGCTGCTGTCGACGCAGCGCTGTGGCGCGACCCACAATTCGATGCGCTGGTTGTTGGCTTCGCTGCTGAGATTGAAGCGGCCGTCGCCCAATTGCTCTTCCACATACGGCACGGCCAGCGGCGGCTGGCCGTCGCGCTCGATGACCATGCCTTTGCCGCTGACCTTGACGTTCCACTCCGGGCCATGGCCGGCAGCGCGCAGGATCAGCAGTTTGAAATTCGGATCGTCGCAGGCCGTGCCCGAGCGCTCGACGCGATACAACTGGCCGAGGTCTAGACGATCGCCGGAAACCTTGCCGCGCACATCGGCAAACAGCTTGCCCTGCTCGTCGGCGAGGGTGGCGGCTTCTTGCAGGACGCTGGTGCCGCCGATGTCGTTGACCACCAGTTGCCGCTGCTCCTGGCACGGCTGGAACACCAGTTTGCCGTCGGCGGCGGTCAGTTGCCCCTGCATCCGCGTCTGCCCGGCATGGGACACACTTTCACGCTGGCCGTCGAACAACTGGCAGGCGGCAAACAACGGCAGCAGGGCAACGAGGACGATCGAACGGGCAACACGCATCTTTGGTTCTCCAGACAAGTGTCGCCACGTTACGCAGCCTGACCGTTCATCACAAGGGCATTAACCGACGTGAAACGTCTGACCGGTTTGCAGGCCTTCGACACTTTTCGCGTAGGCCAATGCCACTTCCGCTGCAGGAACCGACTTGAAGCCACGGAAGTAGGGCGCGTATTTGCCCAGGGCTTCGGTCAGTACGGTCGGGCTCACCGAATTCACCCGCAAACCACGCGGCAGTTCGATGGCGGCGGCGCGGACGAAGCTGTCGAGGGCGCCGTTGACCAGCGCTGCGGAGGCGCCGCTACGAATCGGGTCGTGGCTGAGTACGCCAGTGGTGAAGGTGAACGAGGCGCCGTCATTGGCGTACTCGCGGCCGATCAGCAGCAGGTTGACCTGGCCCATCAGCTTGTCTTTCAGGCCGAGGGCGAAGCTGTCCTCAGTCATCTCGTCCAGCGCTGCAAAAGTCACGTTGCCCGCCGCGCAGATCAGCGCATCGAACTTGCCGGTCTGTTCGAACAGCTTGCGGATCGACGCGCTGTCGCTGATATCCACTTGCAAGTCACCGCTGTTGCGACCGATACGAATGACCTCGTGGCGTTGCGACAACTCTTTGTCCACCGCCGAACCGATGGTGCCGCCTGCGCCTATCAACAGGATTTTCATCGAGCTGTACCTCATGTGTGTGAATGAGGTTTCAGTCTAGAGTGGTTTTTTCTGCGGATAAGCGCACTAATAGGCAACCTTTGGTTTTCAAATGGAAACAATCCATGAGCGAAATGGATGACCTTGCCGCGTTTGCCGTGCTGATCGAAGCCGGCAGTTTTACCCTGGCCGCGCAGCAGTTGGGCTGCAGCAAGGGCCAACTCTCCAAGCGCATTAGCCAGCTTGAAGCGCAATTCAGT
>NZ_JH635998.1:730318-733826 GCF_000257605.1 Pseudomonas sp. R62 | reverse complement strand
TGGGCTGCAGCAAGGGCCAACTCTCCAAGCGCATTAGCCAGCTTGAAGCGCAATTCAGTGTGGTGCTGCTGCAACGCACCACCCGACGCTTGAGTCTGACGGCGGCGGGGGGCGGCGCTGCTGCCGCAGGCCCAGGCGCTGGTGGTTCAGGTCGAACGCGCACGGCAGGCTTTGGCGCGGTTGAAGGACGACATGGCCGGCCCCGTGCGCATGACGGTTCCGGTGTCGCTCGGCGAGACCTTCTTCGATGGCTTGCTGCTGGAGTTTTCCGGGCAATACCCGGAGGTGCAGATCGAGTTGGAGCTGAACAATAGCTATCGCGATCTGGCCCGTGATGGCTTTGATCTGGCGATTCGTGCCGAAGTGGCCAATGACGATCGGCTGGTGGCCAGGCCGCTGTTGGCGTGGCACGAAATGACCTGCGCCAGCCCGGCCTACCTCGAGCGCTTCGGCGAGCCGGCGACGCCGCATGCCTTGGCCGAGCATCGTTGCCTGCTCAACAGCCATTACAGCGGTCGCGAAGAATGGCTGTATCACCAGCAGCACGAGTTGTTGCGGGTGCGGGTTTCGGGTCCGTTTGCCAGCAATCACTACAGCCTGTTGAAGAAAGCAGCGCTGTCCGGCGCCGGCATCGCCCGTTTGCCGTCGTATCTGCTGCAAGCGGAACTGGCGGACGGCCGCTTGCGCTGGCTGCTGCGCGATTACCAGACCCGACGCATGCCGATGTATCTGGTGCACCCGTATCAGGGGGGATTGCCGAAACGCACGCAGGTGCTCGCGGATTATCTGATGGGCTGGTTCAAGCGCAGTGGCGAAGCGCTGGATCGACTGCAGCGCTGATGTGATTTCCCTGTGGGAGCGAGCCTGCTCGCGAATGCGTCAGTTCAGTCGATACCGATGTTGAATGACACACCGCTTTCGCGAGCAGGCTCGCTCCCACGGGGGTGATTATTTGGCGAAACGGCGGGCGATCAGCTGATCGATCGACAATTTGCCCGGCCCGGTCGCCATCAGGTACAGCAACACCGCCGCCCAGGTGCCATGGGTCGGGTAGGCATCCGGGTAGACAAACAGTTGGATAGTCAGGGTCATGCCCAGCAGCGCCAGCGCCGAAAACCGTGTGGCGAAGCCGAGCAGGATCAGCAGCGGAAACACATGCTCGGCAAACGCCGCCAGATGCGCGGCAATTTCCGGCGACAACAGCGGCAGGTTGTACTCGCTCTGAAACAGCGGAATCGTCGAATCGGCCAAACGTGGCCAGCCCAGTTCAAAGGTTCCGTCAATCAAATCGACGGCCAGTCCTTCGACCTTGGTTTGCCCGGATTTCCAGAACACCGCAGCGATGGAAAAACGCGCGATGAAGGCAATCAGGCTGTGCGGGATTTTTTCGAACAGCGCGATGACGCGCAGGATAAAAGCGTTCATAGCAACTCCTTGTAATTCAGCTGCGTGATCGCGTTATGCGCAATCAGTAAGGCGAGGGTTTGGGCGAGATCGAACGGCGGGCTGTTTTCTGCCGCCGCGAGCAGTGGCGAGCCCTGGAGCAGATGACGAAGGAACACGCTCGCACCTGGTTCAAGCGCAAACACCTCAACGTCGAGACCATTGCGCAGCACCAGAGCGTGCTGGCCTTGATTCAGGCCAATGCCCGCCAGAGTTGGCTCCTGCTGATGCGCGGCCCAGATCGCGACAACGGCGTAGGCTGAGTCGAGCAGGTGCAGCGAGGGATGCAGTTCGAAACACAGCTCAGTCAGCGACTGCGGATCGGCCAGCGCGGCACTGACTTGTTCAGGCCGTATCGGCTGCGCATCAGCGGCGTGGTAGGCGACAGTGCGCAGATGCTCAAGGCGCGCAACATCAGCGACATAAGGCACTCCGGCGATGGGTTCAAACTCTGCGATGAAGTCGGCGAAGTCTTCGCCATAGCGGCTCATCAACGGACTGTGTGGCGGCTGACTCTGGACGAAAATCGCTGCCATGGCGCGGAAGAACTCCTCGCCGACCAATTGCAGCACCACCGGATAGCTGTCGGCCAGGGCATTGATCAACGAGCTCTGCACGTTGTTGCGATACACCGCAAAACGTCGCGACGGATCGGCGCCGTTGCGGCTGCACAGGCCCTTGGGATACGGCAGTTGCGCATTGAGCAGGGCGGCGGCGAAGTCCGCTTGCGTGCTCATGCCGCACACTCCGCGCGGCGCAACAGCGTCTCGGCTTGCTGCGCTTCGGCGAGCAAAACGTCGAAGGCCGGCACCTGGTTATCGCGTTCGATCAGCGTCGCTACCGGGCCGATACGTTGCAGCACTTGCCGGTACAGATCCCAGACGGACTGATCAATAGGCGCGCCGTGATCGTCAATCAGCAAGCGATCGCCGAGGTTGTCGCAATCTTCAGCGAAGCCGGCCAGATGAATCTCGCCGACCGCGTGCAGCGGTAACGCATCGAGGTAGGCCAAAGGATCGCGCTGATGATTGATGCACGACACGTAGACATTATTGACGTCGAGCAACAAGCCGCAGCCGCTGCGGCGGATCACTTCGGCGATGAACTCGGCCTCGTCGATCGTCGAGTGCTCAAATCCCAGATAGGTCGCCGGGTTCTCCAACAGCATCGGTCGTTTCAGAGTGTTCTGCACCTGGTCAATGTGCGCACAAACGCGGTTCAGCGTCGGCGTGTCGTAAGCCAGTGGCAGCAGGTCATTGAGGAACACCGGGCCGTGGCTCGACCACGCCAGATGTTCGGAAAAGGCTTGCGGTTGATAGCGCTCGATCAGCTCGGCGAGGCGTTTGAGGTGCTGGCCGTCCAGCGGGCCTTCGCCACCGATAGACAGGCCCACGCCGTGCAATGACAGCGGGTACTGTTGGCGAATCAGACCGAGAAAATGATGAAAAGGGCCGCCGGCCACCATGTAGTTTTCGGCGTGGACCTCGAAGAAGCCGAGGTCAGGTACGGAGCCGAGCACTTCGAGGAAGTGCCCGGTCTTGAGCCCCAGCCCGGCGCGGGCAGGGAGCTCGGTGCGAGCTGCCTGAGTGCGCGGCAGGGACGGTTCGTGATGACTGAACATGGGCGTCACTCAGGCAGGCCGTGGATCAGGACTTGGCTTTGAAGGCTTCGAGCTGACCGAAACCGGTCGGCGAGGTTTTGCTTTCAGTGGTGGCGCAGGTGCCTTTCGGAACGAGCTTCCAGGCGTTGGCCTGATAGTCCATTTTCGCCGTGCCGGCGCAGGTAGTCCCGGCACCTGCGGCGCAATCGTTCTTACCCTTCATGGCCACGCCGAAGCATTTTTCCATGTTGGCATCGGCGGCCTGGGCGGTGGAGACAGTGGCGATGCTCAGAGCGGAACCGAGGGCCAGAACCAGGGCGGTAGCGGACAGGGTACGGGTAGTCGCAGTCATGATGTTTCTCCAGTTTTTATCAGGGTTTCTGCAAGCGGTTTGCGCTTGCTTGTCCCTCTAGAGAACGGGTGGGGGGATGCGTTACAGGCGGGGCGAGAAATTTATAAAAAAAT
>NZ_JH635998.1:719739-730125 GCF_000257605.1 Pseudomonas sp. R62 | reverse complement strand
GATTCAGCTGTATCCCTGTGGGAGCGAGCCTGCTCGCGAAGGCGGTGTGTCAGGCACCCATAATGTTGAATGACAGAGCGCTTCGCGAGCAGGCTCGCTCCCACAGGATTACCTTGGTGGTGCTCAGGAAATAAAAAAACGGCCCGAAGGCCGTTTTTTATTCAGCGGAAACACTCAACCGCCGAGGTACGCCTCGCGTACTTTCGGGTCGGTCAGCAGCGCTTCACCGGTGCCTTGCATGACCACGCGGCCGTTCTCCAGAACGTAGGCGCGGTCAGCGATTTTCAGCGCCTGGTTGGCGTTCTGCTCGACCAGGAACACCGTCACACCGTCCTTGCGCAGCTGTTCGATGATGTCGAAGATCTGCTGGATGATGATCGGCGCCAGACCCAGCGATGGCTCGTCGAGCAGCAGCAGCTTGGGCTTGCTCATCAGCGCACGGCCGATGGCGAGCATTTGCTGTTCGCCGCCGGACATGGTGCCGCCGCGCTGGTTGAAGCGTTCTTTCAGGCGTGGGAAAAGTCCGAGGACCTTGTCCATCTGTTCCTGATAGTCGCCCTTGTCGGTGAAAAATCCGCCCATCGACAGGTTTTCTTCCACGGTCAGACGGGCGAACACCCGACGCCCTTCCGGGACCACGGCGATGCTCTTGCGCATGATCTGCGACGAGTCCTGGCCGACCAGTTCCTCACCCATGTAGCGGATGCTGCCGCTGTGCGCCTGCGGCGAACCGCACAGCGTCATCAGCAGCGTGGATTTGCCGGCACCGTTGGCGCCGATCAGCGTCACGATCTCGCCCTGACGGACTTCGACGTTGACGCTGTGCAGGGCCTGGATCTTGCCGTAGAAGGTGGAAACGTTTTCGAACTGCAGCATTTACGCTTCCCCCAGGTAGGCTTTGATCACTTCAGGATTGTCGCGGATCTGTTCCGGCGTGCCGTCGGCCAGCGGCGTGCCCTGATTGATCACGACGATGTGGTCGGAAATGCTCATGACCAGTTTCATGTCGTGTTCGATCAGCAGCACGGTGACGTTGTGCTCTTCGCGCAACACACCGATCAGCGCCTTGAGGTCTTCGGTTTCCTTCGGGTTCAGGCCGGCGGCGGGTTCGTCGAGCATGAGGATCCGTGGGCGGGTCATCATGCAGCGAGCGATTTCCAGACGCCGTTGCTGGCCGTAGGCGAGGGTGCCGGCGGTGCGGTTGGCGAACTCTTTGAGGTTGACCTTTTCCAGCCAGTACTCGGCAAATTCCATGGCCTCGCGCTCGCTTTTGCGGAACGCCGGGGTCTTGAACAGGCCGGACAGGAAGTTGGTGTTCAAGTGACGGTGCTGGGCGATCAACAGGTTCTCGACCGCAGTCATGTCCTTGAACAAACGCACGTTCTGGAAGGTCCGCACCACGCCTTTGAGGGCGATCTTGTGGCCCGGCAGGCCCTGGATCGGCTCGCCGTCGAGCAGGATGCTGCCGCCGGTAGGCTGATAGAAGCCGGTCAGGCAGTTGAACACGGTGGTCTTGCCGGCGCCGTTCGGGCCGATCAGGGCAACCACCTGCTTTTCCTTGACGGTCAGCGCCACGCCGTTGACCGCCAGCAAGCCGCCGAAGCGCATGCTCAGATTTTCGACTTTAAGGATCTCGCGGCTCATTTGCGCAACTCCATGTGTGGGCGTTGCATCGGCAGCAGACCTTGTGGACGCCAGATCATCATCAGCACCATCAGCGCACCGAACATCAACATGCGGTACTCGCTGAACTCACGCATCATTTCCGGCAACAGGATCATCACGATCGCCGCCAGAATCACGCCCAGTTGCGAGCCCATGCCACCCAATACGACGATGGCGAGGATGATCGCCGACTCGATGAAGGTGAACGACTCGGGCGTTACCAGCCCCTGACGTGCAGCGAAGAAGCTGCCGGCGAAACCGGCAAACGCAGCACCCAGGGTGAACGCGGAGAGCTTGATCACGGTCGGGTTCAGGCCCAGCGCACGGCAGGCGATTTCGTCTTCACGCAGCGCTTCCCACGCGCGACCGATCGGCATGCGCAGAAGACGGTTGATCACGAACAGCGCGGCCAGTGCGAGCAACAGCGCAACCAGGTAAAGGAAGATCACCTTGTTGATCGAGTTGTATTGCAGGCCGAAATACTCGTGAAACGTCTGCAGGCCTTCGGCGGCTTTGCGCTCGAAGGTCAGGCCGAAGAACGTCGGTTTTTCGATGTTGCTGATGCCGTTCGGGCCACCGGTGATGTCGGTCAGGTTACGCAGGAACAGACGGATGATCTCGCCGAAACCCAAGGTCACGATCGCCAGATAGTCGCCGCGCAGACGCAACACCGGGAAGCCCAGCAGGAAGCCGAACGTCGCCGCCATCAGGCCGGCAATCGGCAGGCAGATCCAGAAGCTCAAGCCGTAGTAATGCGACAGCAGCGCGTAGCTGTAGGCGCCGACGGCGTAGAAACCGACGTAACCCAGGTCGAGCAGACCGGCCAGACCGACCACGATGTTCAGGCCCAGGCCGAGCATCACGTAGATCAGGATCAGCGTTGCGATATCCACCGCGCCACGGGAGCCGAAGAACGGCCAGACCAGGGCGATCAGAATCAGCGCAATGATGAAATAGCGCTGGGTGGTTGGCAGGGTCAGGAAGTTGCTGGCCTTGGCCGGGATCAGCGGCATGCCTGGCGAAGAGCGCCAGGCCTTGCTGATCTGCTGGTTGAACAGCACGCGCAGGAACATCAGCACCGAGCAGATCGCGATGGTCGCAAGTACCGCAGGGCTGGTGTTGTGCACTTCCAGATTGATGCCGACGATGGTCAGTTTCAGACCCAGTACCGGGTAGGCCACCGCCCACACCAGCAAGGCACTGAACAGTGCCTGTTTAAGATTCCTAGTCATACTTTCTCAACCTCCGGACGGCCCAGAATGCCGGTCGGACGGAACAACAGCACCAGAACCAGCAGGCCGAACGCAACGACGTCCTTGTACTGGTCGCCGAAGATATCGGCACCGAACGCTTCCGCTACACCGAGCACCAAGCCGCCGAGCATTGCCCCGGGGATGCTGCCGATGCCGCCCAGTACCGCAGCGGTGAAGGCCTTGAGGCCGACGAGGAAACCGGCGTTGGGGTTGATCACGCCGTATTGCATGCTCAGCAGCACCGCAGCGACCGCCGCCAGCGCAGCACCGATGACGAAGGTCAGGGCGATGATGTTGTTGGTGTTGATGCCGAGCAGGTTGGCCATCTTGATGTCCTCGGCACAGGCGCGGCAGGCGCGGCCCAAGCGGGAACGGGAGATGAACAGGGTCAGGCCGAGCATGGCGATCAGGGTCACCACGAACACCACGATCTGCATGTAGGAAATCAGCACTTCTTGTGCGCCACCCGGACCGAAGGCGAAGTTGCCCGGGATCAGGTTGGGGATAGCTTTGTCCTTGGAGTCTTGCGCCAGCAGAACGGTGTTCTGCAGGAAGATCGACATACCGATGGCAGAAATCAGCGGGATCAGACGGTTGCTGCCGCGCAGGGGGCGGTAGGCGATCCGTTCGATGCTGTAACCGTAGGAACTGGTGACGACGATGCTGGCGATGAACGCCGCGGTCATCAACAGCGGGACACTGTCGAGTCCCATCATGGTCAGCCCGGCGATGGCGATGAAGGCCACGTAGGAACCGATCATGTACACCTCGCCGTGGGCGAAGTTGATCATTCCAATGATGCCGTAGACCATCGTGTAGCCGATGGCGATCAGGGCATACATGCTGCCAACGTTGAGGCCGTTAACCAGCTGTTGGAAGAAGTGATAGAGGTCAGGCATTACAGCGCTCCTAAAAACCTGTACGCATTTCACTGGTGGAGTCATTTTCCCGCCCGGCCCCGTGGATCTCTATCCACTTCGAATCCGGGTTTTGCCAGCGAACCGCTGATGACGGTTTTGAGATTTTCAGGTGGGCCGACTGGCGGATCACGCCAGCGCGGCCCATACATTCGCAAAACAAAGCCCACGGCACGCCGTGGGCTTTATTGGCAGTCAGTCGGGCAAGGCCTTACTGAGGCGAAACTTCGGTTTTAGGTTTGCCGTTGTGCCACTCGTACACGACAAATTTGAAGTCCTTCAGGTCGCCCTTGTCGTCGAAGCTCAGGTCGCCGGTCGGGGTCTTGAACGAACCGGCGTGGATGGCTTCAGCCACTTTGGTCGCGTCTTCGGACTTGGCCGCCTTGATGCCTTCGGCAATCACGGTCACTGCCGAGTAGGACGGGAACACGAACGGACCGCTCGGATCTTCCTTCTTGGCTTTGAACGCGTCAGCCAGGGCAACGTTGGCCGGATCCTGGTCGAAGGATTTCGGCAGGGTCACCAGCAGGCCTTCGGACGCGTCCTTGGCGATCTGGGTGATCGAGTCGTTACCCACGCCTTCCGGACCCATGAAGCGGGCTTTCAGGCCTTTTTCCTGAGCCTGGCGCAGGATCAGGCCCAGCTCCGGGTGGTAGCCGCCGTAGTAGACGAAGTCGACGCCGGCTTGCTTGAGCTTGGCGATGATGGCGGAGAAGTCCTTGTCGCCGGCGTTGACGCCTTCGAAGACGGCAACCTTGGTGCCTTTCTTCTCGAGGGTCGATTTTACGGCGGTGGCGATGCCTTCACCGTACTGCTGTTTGTCGTGCAGCACGCCAACCACTTTCGGTTTCACGTGATCGGCGATGTAGTTGCCGGCGGCAGGGCCCTGGGCGCTGTCGAGACCGATGGTGCGGAAGATCATTTTGTAGCCACGGGCGGTGATGTCCGGGCTGGTGGCAGCCGGGGTGATCATGATCACGCCTTCGTCTTCGTAGATGTCCGAAGCAGGCTGGGTGGAGCTGGAGCACAGGTGACCGACCACGAACTTGACGCCGTCGTTGACGACCTTGTTCGCTACCGCTACCGCTTGTTTCGGATCGCAGGCATCGTCGTATTCAACGGCTTCGAGTTTCTTGCCGTCGACGCCGCCCTTGGCGTTGATCTGCTCGATGGCCATTTTCGCGCCACTGAACTGCATGTCGCCGTACTGGGCTACTGGACCGGTTTTAGGACCGGCGATACCGATTTTGATGGTGTCAGCTGCGAACGAATGGCTGGCAACCCCGGCCAGAACCATAGCGGCAAACAGTTTGGAAATCTGCTTAGTAGCCTTAGTCATAGTGCTCCACTCTTACTGTTGTATTTTTTAGAGTTCTGGCGCCGTAGCAGCAGAACCGGGTCAGATATCTTTGCGATACCCTCCGGAAAATGCCCCGGCAACTGTACCGGTACAGTGTAGAGCGCCGCTTGATCAACTGGGAAGCGGGCGCCACGGGGCAAAACTTGGGGGTGTCGCATTTTTGAATGAAAGAGACAGAATTGCGGCGGGGCAATCGGGGGCATATATCCCAAAAGGCAGCATTCCCTGGCGTTCCTGCTCTTTTCGTTCGGTGCAGCGATTTGCAACCGGGTTTTTCTGACGGACCACCGACGTTATCATTCGCGTCGATTTCTTTTCCGGACAGCTCCCATGAATCAAGAACCTAGCACCCTCTATGCCAAGCTGCTTGGTGAAACGGCATCTATTACCTGGAAAGAGCTGGAGCCGTTCTTCGCCAAGGGTGCCCTATTGTGGGTCGACCCTGACCTGGATTTGATCGCCGCCGCCGAGGCCGTGGCATCGGATGAAGGCGAGAAAGTCGCGGCCTGGCTGGCCGACGACAAGGTCGCCAAGCTGTCTGAAACGCGGGCACTGGATATTTTCGAACGTGATCCGCAGCTGTGGGCCGTGGTGGTTTCGCCGTGGATTCTGATCCAGGAAAGGGCGGCCGTTTAATTGCTCGCACTCTTTTGGTGCCTCGATTGCCGCGCCGCAAGTGTGTAGCGGAGTAGCGTGATGGCACCTTGCCGTGGAGAAATGCCACGCCTCACGGTGACGTAAACGTAACGGGAACAGTTTATGGAGCGGCCTGAGGGTCGCTTAATTGTTTCTGGATGTTGGAAAGGCTGAAATCTTTAGTGAATTTGGAGACCCCATCGCTGGCAAGCCAGCTCCCACAGTGTCCGGGTGTACACAAATATTGTGCGCACCACAAAATCTGTGGGAGCTGGCTTGCCAGCGATTGGGGCGACTCGGTAGCGGATCAGGCCGAATAACTCTTCCCGGTATGGTTATTCAGCGAAATCACCTTGGTCTTGCCAATCCGGTGGCGGTAGATCTCGCGCAGGTACTTGATCGACTTCTTCACGCAATCACGCGACAGGCGAATGTCATTGATCGAGACGAACTTGTCTTTATCGTTGATCAGCTCGCGATACTTTTTCTCGTACATCGGTTTGATCGCGTACCAGTTGGTATCGAGGATCTTCGCCGGGTTCTCGAATTCGTTGAGCAGGTCGTCGATCCGCTCCTCGTCGAAGTCTTCCTGAATGATGAAGTCGAGAATCGAGTTATCCAGCGTCTCGTCGAAACGGTACGGATTCTTCGCGAAGCAGCGCTTGATGAACGCCACGATCAGCGTGAGGAAGTCGTCCGACAGGCACGGGCTCTTGGCGATCAGGGTGGTCAGCGACAGGTTGGCCGAAGCGCCGATCACCAGCGCGTAGCGCTTGAGTGTGGTGTTGGGGAACAGGCTGTTGAGGTGGGTCTTCAACCGGTTCAGGTCCATGTACGACAGCTTGTAGTCTTTCGGCAGCGAGACGATCGAGACCACCGACGAGCAATTCTTGAAGAAGTGCAGGTCGTGCAGCGCGGCGGCGTCGTAGCCGGAATTCTTGTACTGCTCAAGCGAAGCGCGATAACGCTTGGATTCGATCGGCAGCAGGCTGATGCCTTCGATCGCCTGAGTGACCTTGTTGAAGTGCGGCAGGTCGATCGAGCGGAAGAACAGGTCATCGATGTTCAGGCGCTGTGGCTCTTTATCGAAGACCTTGAACTTGTCGCTGCTCGGCGGCGGGGTTTCCGGCACCACCGATTCGGCGTAGGCAATCGCCACCGGCCCGGCCAGACTCATGAACAGGTCGTTGGCGTCCAGTCGGATGGTTTCGCCGATGTCGATGCCGGCGCGGCGGAAGTAGTTCTGGTCGTAGTCAGTGGTGACTGCCTGCGCCGTCAGAATATTGAAGATCTGCTGCGAGATGTACTGGTTGGCGTGTTTCTCCATGGCATTGACATCAATGTTCTGGATATTGCCGTCATCGCTTTCTTCGGCGTAACGCATGATGTCGTTGGAGATCAGCATCATCGCGTTCCACGGGCGGATACGCCCCATCACGCTGGCTTCGCTGCTGTCTTCGTTGGCGAAGTTGTAGGAGAAATCCCACTCCTCCGACAGGTATTTGCACAGCAAGCGCCCGGCGTTGATGTGCAGCGCTTCGGACATTTCGCTGCGGTGGTCGGAAATATTCGGCAGCACGCAGATGCCGCTGGTGAAGATCGGCTCAAAGACAAACGAATGGCCGCTCTTGCCGTCATGCTCGTCCATCGGCTTGGTGTCGAAGGTCTTGTTCATGTACGAGTGCTGCTGCGCCAGACCGAACTCCGAGGCCATGCCCGAACCGGTACCGCCGCCGGCACTGAAAATCGAGAAATACAGGCGCGACTGGTTGGCCTTGATCCCGCAGCTGTCGATCAGGTACGAGTGGATCATTTTCCAGTCGGGGCTGGAGAAGCGCTGGGTGTCCTTGTTGAGGATGATCTTCGCCAGGTACTGGCCGAGGATCGGCGCGTTACCGGCGCCACCGGCGTGGACTTCGGACAAGTCCATGATCTTCATTTTGCTGTAGTCACGCAGGAAGCCGCTTTTCTCGCCCTTGCGCGAGAAACGGATGCGCCCGGCAATGTCCTTGTCGAGGTCGCCGAGCATCACCAGCGGTTCGACCAGAAACACCGGTTTGGTCGATTTGCTGGTACCGATGCGCAGGTTGTTCTTGATCCACTGCGCCGGGCTGTAGCCCTTGTCGGCCAGACGCCGGTCGCTCGGGCGGTCTTCGTTGTTGAATTCGTTGAGGTAGAACTTGCGCGCGTTGTACACCAGCTCCGCCACGTCGAGGGCGATGTTGGAGCCGCAGCGACCGAGGCCGATCAGGCACACCGAGGGGAATTCCTGGTCGTTGTGCTGCTCGTTGTCGCCTTCCTGATGCGCCGGGCGCGGGAACACCGAATCGCGCAGGCCGTCGAGGTTATCGAGGATGCGGTCGGTGTTGGTTTCGGTGAAGTACAGGTATTGCTGGGTCGACAGCGGGCGCGCGGGCGGCGTCGGTCTGGATAATGACGCGCTGTTCGCGGCGGGGCTCAGGGTCAGATCGGCTGTTGCACTGGCGGGGTTGTTTTTAGAGGTCATGGTGCGCCATTTACCTGGACTGGGTTGGCCCGCCGAACAGTGCCGGCGAACCTCACGGAATAAGATCTCGCGTCTTGTGTGCGCGAATACGGCCCGGGCGTCGTAGTGCTGGCTGGTCTGATCGCCGGGCGGAATCCTTTCCTGATCGTTGATGAATCGGCCATGATTCGGTGATCTTTAATCGAAAAGAGGCGAAATGATGTCAACGCTACCTTCGTTGGGGTTTGCCGGAATCGGCCTGATGGGCCTGCCGATGTGCCGGCGTCTGCTGGCCGCGGGTTACCCGCTGACGGTGTGGAACCGCAACCCGGACAAGTGTGCACCTCTGGTTGCGGCCGGCGCCCGACAGGTATCGAGCCCGGCTGACCTGTGCGCACACGCCGACATCGTCATGCTGTGCCTGGCCGACACTGCCGTGGTGCGTCAGGTGGTGTTTGGCGCTGGCGGCGTTGCCGAAGGTGCGAAAAACGGCCAGCTTTTGGTGGATTTCTCCAGTCTTGAACCGACCGCGACTCGCGAGATGGCCGCAGCGCTGGCCGAGAAAAGCGGCATGGGCTGGCTTGACTCCCCGGTGTCCGGCGGCGTGGTCGGCGCCGAGGCTGGCAGTCTGGCGATCATGGTCGGTGGTGCAGCGGCAGATCTTGAGCGCGTGCGCCCGGTGCTGCTCAGCCTTGGTCAGCGCGTCACGCACATGGGCGGCATCGGCGCCGGCCAGGTCACCAAGGCCTGCAACCAGATGATTGTCGCCTGCAATGCGCTGGTGATTGCTGAAGTGGTGGCGCTGGCCGAGCAGGCGGGGGTCGATGCCAGCCTGATCGCCGAGGCGCTGGCCGGTGGGTTTGCCGATTCCAAACCGTTGCAGATCCTTGCTCCGCAAATGGCCGAGAGTCGTTTCGAACCGATCAAGTGGCACGTGCGCACGCTGCTCAAGGATCTCGACACGGCGGTGAAATTTTCCCGCGAGCAGGGCTCGGCGACGCCAATCAGCGGATTGGCCGCACAATTGATGCGCCTGCATGGGGCGCAAGGCTTTTTAGCGAAGGATCCAGCGACGCTGGTGCAAATGTATCGCGCGCCAGACTCAACGGATTGACCCCGAGGACGGGTTTGCGCTGGTTGATTTCATCGAGCACCGCGCGCAATTCGTCCAGCGGCACCGGGCGGCTGAGCAGATAACCCTGAATGAAGTCGCAGCCCGAACGCTCGAGAAACTCGTATTGCTCCAGGCTCTCGACGCCCTCGGTGACCACCTGCAGATGCAGGGTGTGGGCCATGACGATGATCGCCTGGACGATCTCCATGTCCGCTGTGGCGGTGGGGATGTCGAGGATGAACGAGCGGTCGATCTTCAGGGTGTTCAGCGGCAGGCGCTTGAGGTAGGCCAGCGACGAGTAGCCGGTGCCGAAATCATCGATCGACAGCGACACACCGAGGGCGCGGATCTGCCGCAACAGCACCAGAGTGTTGGCGATGTTGCCCATCAAGGCGTTTTCGGTGACCTCCAGTTCCAGGCGTTCCGGGGCCACGCCTGCTGTGTGCAAGGCGTGCTCGATCTCCTCGGCCAGCTCTTCGCGCGCCAGATTCAGCGGCGAGCAGTTCCAGGCGATTTTCAATTCGGCACAACCATGCCGCGACAGCTCGCCGAGATCCTTGCAGGCGCGGCGCAGCACCCAGTTGTCCAGTTCGGCGATCAACCCGTTGTTCTCGGCAATACCGATGAAGCGATCCGGGGTGAGCAAACCGTGAACCGGATGCTGCCAGCGAATCAGCGCTTCGAGCTTGGTCACGCGTCCGGTTTTCACTTCGAAGATCGGCTGGTAGTAGAGCATCAGCGCGTTGTCTTGCCGTAGCGCACTGCGCAGTTCCTCTTCCAGTTGCAGCTCGAAACTGGCGCGGGTCTTCAGGCTGGAATTGAAGAAGTGCAGACCGTTGCGCCCGGCGCCCTTGGATTGGTACAAGGCCAGGTCGGCGTGTTTGAGCAGCTCTTCGCAAGTGGTGCCGTCTTCGGGAAACAGGCTGATGCCGATGCTGGTGGTCATCACCATGCGC
>NZ_JH635998.1:712705-719005 GCF_000257605.1 Pseudomonas sp. R62 | reverse complement strand
GGGCCATACCGCGCGCCTCTTCGCGGTCGCGCAGGCTGATGAGGATGCAGAACTCGTCGCCGCCAAATCGCGCGACCACGTCTTCGTGGCTGCGCACCGAGCTCTTGATGTGCTGGGCGATGACTTTGAGCAGCGCGTCACCGGCGTCATGGCCGAGGCTGTCGTTGATGCGCTTGAAGTGGTCGATGTCGAGAAACATCACCGCGAGCATGCCGCCCTCGCTGGTTTTCTGGCTGAGTTTTTCGGCGAACATCTGATTGAAACCACGGCGGTTGATCAGATTGGTCAGCGCGTCGTAATTGGCCGCTTGCTGCAAAGACATGCGCGCCTGATCGAGTTGGCTGAGCAGGGCGTTGAGCCGGCGCAGGTCGTTTTCCTTGTTCTGCAGCTTTTTGTCGGCGAGGGCGGCGCTGATCGCACTGCCGAGAATCAACAGGATGATCAGCGCTACGGTCAGGCCCAGTTGCAGATGGCCCGTGTCGCCGCCGCTCGCTGCCAGAGCGCCTTCGGGAAGCACCAGATCCAGCGCAGCCATGCCGGTGAAGTGCATGCTGATGATGCCGGCGCCGAGAATCAGCGCCGCGCTGTACTTGAGCAACTGATGTGCCACGCCGCTGCCTTCACTCAGATAGCGCGCCACCCACAGTGCGGCGAAACTGGCGCCGATGGCAATCAGCACCGACAGCGCGAACAGCTCCGGCTGGTAGTAGGCGGTGGCGCTCGACTTCATCGCGGCCATGCCGACGTAATGCATGCCAGCGATGCCCAAACCGATGACACACGCGGTCTTCAGGCAATGCAACGCGCTCGGCTGCACCTCACTGAGGGTGTGCATGGCCAGCCAAGAGGCGAGCAGGGCGATCAGCAACGACAAGAGGGTAATGCCGAGGTCGTACTGAATATCGATGGGGGTCTGGAAGGCCAGCATGCCGATGAAGTGCATGGCCCAGATGCCGCCGGCCAGGCAGGTCGCGCCGATCCAGCGCCAGATCCGCCGCGACCCCGGGTCTTCGGCATGCACCAGGCGCTCTGCCATGTCCAGGGTGGCGAAGCTCGCCGCGCAGGCGACCAGATAGGCCACCATCACCAGCAAAGGGTTGTGGCTGCAATCGAGGAGAATCTGCCCGCTCGCCGGCAGCTCGGCAACAAACTGCAAACCAAGCCACTCCATAGCATGCCCCGTCTCGGATTCATCTGGCCCGTGCGTCAATCAACGCAGGCGAATGAAAGCAGTATAGAGGCGGTTTTCCGGCTGCAAGCCGTAGTGGCATATTGGTGGTAATGATTTTGCCATTAGCCTCATAGCGATTCGCGCTAAGGCTCAGGCAATGCGCTCCAGCGGCAGGTCGTTCCAGTGTGGCGGCAAGGGTGGCAAGCCGTGGGCGGCGCGGGCCTTGTCGCAGTCGGGATTGTGCTCGCCGTTCTCCCATGACGCCTCGAACTCGCGGCAGGTGCTCGAGCGCTTGTCGTAGATCGTGCAGGCCACAGCGCTGCCGACCTCACCCGCCAGAGACGTGCAACGTGTGGGCTTGCGATCGGTGCCGATCATCGCTACCCGGCTCGGAGTGATCTGCGCGACCAGTTCATCGGGCACCGTCCCGCCAGCGGATGAGCACTCACCCCAGAAAAAAGACACGCGAAAATGGGAACAGCAGGCACCGCAATTCAGACACGGACTGGCTTCGGACATGGGCGGGGGTATCAAAGGGATTGATCGGAAGATCCGGACGGATCCGGCGGCCATTCTAGGCTTTGCCATGGCGTTGGGAAGGGGGGCGCGAAACTATTTTTTTGTCGCCGGATTTTGCCGCGAAAGCCCCGTATGGCGGGGGATTCCAGAGTTATCAAGGGCTTACGTTTCGTTACAGTGCGATGGGTCGATATCAGGCTGACGAATGATGACAGACAGCCCCCGCGCGGCTGACTAGATTGCAGGTTCCGGGCTCGACGCGCTGGCAGTGAAGCCCTCATAACAATAAAGAGACGGACCCATGCAGAACTCGACCCAAGCGGCGAATGCCTGGCGCATTCTGTTCCTGCTGTTCCTCGCCAACCTGTTCAATTTCTTCGACCGCACCATCCCGGCGATCATCATCGAACCGATCCGCATGGAATGGCACCTCAGCGACTTTCAGCTGGGCATCATCGGCACTGCGTTCACCATCGTTTACGCCATTGCCGGCCTGCCACTGGGGCGCATGGCCGACACCGGTTCACGCAGCAAACTGATGGGCTGGGGGCTGGCGACCTGGAGTGCGCTGACTGCGGTCAACGGCATGGTCGGCAGTTTCTGGAGTTTTCTCATCGTGCGCATGGGCATCGGCATCGGCGAAGCCAGTTACGCACCAGCGGCCAACTCGCTGATCGGCGATCTGTTTCCGGCGCACCGTCGGGCGCGGGCTATGGGTATTTTCATGCTTGGCCTGCCGCTGGGGCTGTTGCTGGCGTTCTTCACCATCGGCGCGATGGTCAAGGCGTTCGACAGCTGGCGCGCGCCGTTCTTCATCGCTGCCGTGCCGGGGCTGATCCTCGCGGTGTTCATGTTCTTCATCAAAGAGCCTAAGCGCGGTGCGGCGGAATCGGTGCAGGTCTCGCAGGAGAAAGTCGACAAACCGATCCGCCGCGTGCTCGCTGTGCCGACCTTCCTGTGGCTGGTCATGGCCGGGCTGTGCTTCAACTTCGCGACCTATGCCTGTAACTCGTTTCTGGTGCCGATGCTGCAACGCTATTTCCTCATGCCGTTGCAGGAGGCGGCGGTGGCCACCGGTGTCATCGTCGGCGTCACCGGACTGGTCGGATTGACCCTCGGCGGCTGGATTGCCGACAAGATTCATCAGCGTTTCGCCAGTGGGCGGCTGCTGTTTGCCGCGTTCAGTCTGATCATTTCGACCCTGTGTACGGCGTGGGCGCTGCATGCCGGGCGCATCGAGATCGGTGTGTTCGTCGCGGTGTTCAGCGTCGGCTGGCTGTTCGCTTACAACTTTTATACCTGCGTGTACACGGCGATTCAGGACGTGGTCGAACCGCGTCTGCGGGCCACGGCGATGGCGTTGTTCTTTGCCGGTCTGTATCTGCTCGGCGGCGGGTTGGGTCCGGTGGTCGTGGGTGGTCTGTCGGATCACTTCGCGCATACGGCGATGCTGGCGGCGGGGGCTGAGCAGATGACCGAAGCGTTCAAGGCTGTTGGCCTGCACGACGCGATGTACCTGATCCCGGTGGCGCTGTTCCTGACGATGGTCTTTCTGTTTCTGGCATCGCGGTGTTTTGTCCGGGATGCGCAGCGGATGAAGGAGGGATTGGTGGCGGTGGTTGAGCCAGAAATTTCTGCGGCGACTGCCTGACCGTTTTCGCGAGCAGGCTCGCTCCCACATGATCGTTCCCACGCTCTGCGTGGGAATGCCTCGAGGGACGCTCTGCGTTCCAGCTTCGGTAGGGACGCGGAGCGTCCCGGGCTGCATTCCCACGCAGAGCGTGGGAACGATCCGCCCGCATCACTGCGGGCCTCTTGGTTTTCAGCGGTGAAGCGGGGCGGTTAACCCGCTACCAGCACCCGAATCGCTTCCAGGCGCAACGCCGCTTTGTCGAGCATCGCCAGACCCTGCTCACGCTGAGTGCGCAACGCCTGCAGTTCGCTGTCGCGCACGGTCGGGTTGACCGCTTGCAACGCGGTCAGGCGCGCCAGTTCTTCGTCAGTGTCGGCGGCCAGACGACGGCGCGCTTCAGCCACACGCTCGGCGTGCCGCGGCGCGATCTTTTCTTCGCCGGCATTGATCCGTGGCGTCAGCTGATCGCGCTGGGCCTGGATGAACTTGTTGGCGCTGGCTCGTGGCACGCTTTCCAGCTGATCGTTGAGGGTTTCGAACGACACCCGTGGCGACAGGTCATTACCATTGGCATCGAGCAGGCAACGCAGCGCCGCCGGTGGCAGGTAGCGACCCAGTTGCAGCGAGCGCGGTGCGACCACTTCGCTGACGTACAGCAATTCCAGCAACACGGTGCCCGGCTTCAACGCCTTGTTCTTGATCAGCGCGACGGCGGTGTTGCCCATCGAGCCGGACAGCACCAGATCCATGCCGCCTTGCACCATAGGGTGTTCCCAGGTGATGAACTGCATATCTTCGCGCGATAGCGCCTGATTGCGGTCGTAGGTGATGGTCACGCCTTCGTCGTCGCCCAGCGGGAAACTGGCGTCGAGCATCTTCTCGCTCGGCTTGAGGATCAGAGCGTTTTCCGAATGGTCTTCGCTGTCGATGCCGAAGGCGTCGAACAGGGTTTCCATGTAGATCGGCAGGGCGAACTGGTCGTCCTGCTCGAGGATCGCCTCGACCAGCGCTTCACCTTCGCCAGCGCCACCGGAGTTGAGTTCCAGCAGACGGTCGCGGCCAGTGTGCAGCTCGGCTTCGAGACGTTCACGCTCGGCGCGTGCTTCGTCGATCAGCGCTTGCCACTCGCCGTCATCGGCTTCTTCAAGCAGCGGCAGCAGGCGCGGGCCGAACTGATGCTGCAAGGCGTTGCCGGTCGGGCAGGTGTTGAGGAAGGCGTTAAGCGCTTCGTGGTACCACTGGAACAGGCGCTCTTGCGGGCTGGTTTCCAGGTACGGCACGTGCAGTTCGATGATGTGCTTCTGGCCGATACGGTCAAGACGGCCGATGCGCTGCTCGAGCAGGTCCGGGTGCGACGGCAGATCGAACAGCACCAGGTGGTGAGCGAACTGGAAGTTGCGACCCTCACTGCCGATTTCCGAGCAGATCAGCACTTGCGCGCCGAACTCTTCATCAGCGAAGTAGGCGGCGGCGCGGTCACGCTCGAGGATGTTCATGCCTTCGTGGAACACCGTGGCCGGGATGCCGGAACGCACGCGCAGCGCGTCTTCCAGATCCATCGCGGTTTCGGCGTGGGCGCAGATCACCAGCACTTTGGTACGCTTGAGCATTTTCAGCTGATCGATCAGCCACTCGACGCGCGGATCGAATTTCCACCAGCGCTCTTCTTCACTGGCTTCCGGCTGGGCCTGGAAGCTGACTTCCGGGTACAGCTCGGCGTGTTCGCCCAGCGGCAGTTCGAGGTATTCGTCGGGGCACGGCAGCGGGTACGGATGCAGTTTGCGCTCCGGGAAACCCTGCACGGCGGCGCGGGTGTTGCGGAACAGCACGCGGCCGGTGCCGTGGCGATCGAGCAGTTCACGGACGAGGCGGGCGCTGGCTTCAGTATCGCCATCGTTGACGGCGGTGAGCAGGGCTTCGCCTTCGTTGCCGAGGAAACCGTGAATGGTCTTGTGCGCTTCGGCCGAGAGGCGGCCCTTGTCGAGCAGTTCCTGCACCGCTTCGGCGACCGGGCGATAGTTGTCGCTCTCGGCGCGGAACGCGGCCAGGTCGTGGAAACGGTTCGGGTCGAGCAGGCGCAGACGGGCGAAGTGGCTGTCCTGACCGAGTTGTTCCGGGGTGGCGGTGAGCAGCAGCACGCCGGGAATGACTTCGGCCAGTTGCTCGACCAGCGAGTATTCCGCGCTGGCTTTGTCTTCATGCCAGACCAGGTGGTGCGCTTCGTCGACCACCATCAGGTCCCAACCGGCAGCGAACAAGGCGTCCTGCGCCTTCTCGTCGTCGACCAGCCACTCCAGCGCGACCAGCGCCAGTTGCGTGTCTTCGAACGGGTTGGTGGCATCGCTTTCGATAAAGCGTTCTTCGTCGAACAGCGCGACCTGCAGATTGAAGCGGCGGCGCATCTCCACCAGCCACTGATGCTGCAGGTTTTCCGGGACCAGGATCAGCACGCGGTTGGCGCGCCCCGAAAGCAGTTGGCGATGGATGACCAGACCGGCTTCGATGGTTTTACCCAGACCCACTTCGTCCGCCAGCAATACGCGCGGGGCGATACGGTCGGCGACTTCGCGGGCGATGTGCAACTGGTGCGCGATCGGTTGCGCACGCACGCCACCCAGGCCCCACAGCGAGGACTGCAACTGGCGGCTGGTGTGTTCAAGAGTGTTGTAGCGCAGGGAGAACCACGGCAGCGGGTCGATCTGCCCGGCGAACAGGCGGTCGCTGGCCAGACGGAACTGAATGAAGTTCGACAGCTGGGTTTCCGGCAGGGTGACGACCTCGTTCTGCCCGTTGAGACCGTGGTAGACCATCAGCCCGTCGACGTCGTCGACCTGCTGCACGGTCATCTTCCAGCCTTCGAAATGGGTGATGGAGTCGCCCGGCGAAAACCGCACGCGGGTCAGGGGCGCATTCCGTAGCGCGTACTGGCGGGTTTCGCCAGTGGCCGGGTAAAGCACGGTCAGCAAGCGGCCGTCCT
>NZ_JH635998.1:711485-712169 GCF_000257605.1 Pseudomonas sp. R62 | reverse complement strand
GCAGTGACTGGTCAGCGCCAGCGCCAAGCGGCATGATTGGCGCAATCCTGTCGGTGACGGCAGCTGTGATCTCTTCTGTGATGTGCCGGACGCCATGAGCCAAGACGACAAACTGATCGACCTCAGCACTGAACGCGCCAAGCGTGTGCATGACCTCAACGAGAAGCGCCTGAACGAAGTGCGCCAAGCTTTCGAGCAGGCGATGCCGTTGGGAAAAGCCAAGAAAAAGTCGAAGAACAAGCCGAAAAAGCGTTGATCTCCCGCTGCATTGGTTGATGCAGGTCAGTTATTTCCCCTCCTTTATTTCCCTTCGTTGCGGATATTGATCCTGGTCAATATGTGCGCCTGTGTGTTTGTTAATTTGAATCCATCGCAGCAAAGCAAAGCAGGGCCGGGAGGTCAGTCATGTTTTTCGATAACGTGGTGTTTGCCGGGGTTCTCACGGTGGGGCTCATGGTGCTGTTTTTTGCAGGGTTTGGATTTTTTATCTGGAAGGATGCGCATAAGCGGCGCAAGTGAGTTCTTCTGGATTTGATGGGCACGCAAGGCATTTTGGGGCGACTTCGGTTGCCCCTTTTTTTTGTGCCTTGGCGGCCTGTGGGCCGACCAGGCTCTGGTTGGTTTGGGTGAATATCCGGTTTTTGCGGTGCTGCGGCTGGCGGTTTCGCCCTTACGGCGAGGCAC
>NZ_JH635998.1:706868-711253 GCF_000257605.1 Pseudomonas sp. R62 | reverse complement strand
TCCTTCCGCTGTGTCTGGCTGCGCCAGACGGTCGCTGCGCTCCCACGTCCGGATCAATCCCTCCACTCAGCCTTCCGACGTCGCCGGTGGATCAAGATCAAAAGCGTTACTCGAGCTTGCGCTCATTGTTGAGTGGAGCGGCTTTGCCGCGGGCAGCTGCGCTGCTTTGCTTTTGCTTTTGCTTTTGCTCTTGCTCTTGTGGGAGCGAGCCTGCTCGCGAAGGCGGCCTGACAGCCGACCTGTTCTTGAAGTGGTACCCAATCCAACTGTAGGAGTTGCCGAAGGCTGCGATCTTTTGATCTGGCTTTTGCGTTGGCTTTTGATCTTTTTGCCAATTCGGCAGGCTTCGTTACGGGATCGGTCGACGTCTGAAAGAGTGAACGCTGTAAGAGCGAAAGCATAAGCAGCCGTTACGGTAGCAATGGATATGCTCCCATTCCCCAATAACAAAAAAGGCGTGATCCTCACGAATCACGCCTTTTCAATCAACAGCTAACGATCAACTACCCAAAGCCTTGGAAGCCAACCAGAACAATCCGGCCGACAGCGCCACGGTCGCTGGCAAGGTCAACACCCAGGCCAGCAAAATGGTCTTGACCGTGCCACCCTGCAGGCCGCTTTTATTGGCAACCATGGTCCCGGCCACACCCGAAGACAACACGTGAGTGGTCGACACCGGCAGGCTGAAAATGTTGGCCATGCCGATCAAACTGGCGGTGGTGATCTGCGCCGACATGCCCTGGGAATAGGTCATGCCCTGCTTGCCGATCTTCTCGCCAATGGTCAGCACTACGCGCTTCCAGCCGACCATGGTGCCCAGGCCCAGTGCCAGGGCGACCGCCAGAATCACCCAGAACGGGGCGTATTCAGTGGTGGTGGTCAGGTCTTTGCGCAGCTTGTCGAGGTCAGCCTTTTCACGGGCTTCGAGGCCTGGCAGCTTGCCGACTTTCTTCGCCGTGTCGTCCAGGCAGAGCAGGTAGCGACGCACTTCGATGCGGCTGTCCGACGACAGCGAATGGTAGTCCGCTACACCTTTAAGGGTGTGCAGCAGGGCGGTGATGGTCGGTTCGGTCTGCTGCGGGTTGCAGCGGAATTTCTCCGGCAGGTCGCCTTCCACGCTCTTACCCAGGGCCAGGAATTCACCCAGCGAATCGGCGTTGCGCTGGTAGAACTGGCTCAGGTGCAGGGTCGCGTCGCGGGTGCGTTCGATCTGGTAGGTGGTGCTGTTCAGATCGAGTACGAACTGCGCCGGGACGATACCGATCAGCACCAGCATGATCAGGCCGATGCCTTTCTGGCCATCGTTGGAACCGTGCACGAAGCTCACGGCCATGGCCGAGATCACCAGGACCAGACGGTTCCAGAATGGCGGGTGCTTTTTGTCGTCGATCTTGCGGCGCTGTTCCGGTGTCTTGTGCATCTTCGACAGCGGTCGCCACCATTTCAGGCCGATCAGCACCAGCGCGGCGATGAGGAAGCCGGCCATCGGCGAGAACACCAGCGAGGCGCCGATGTCGATCGCTTTCTGCCAGTTCACGCCATCTCTCAACGGAATGTCGTTGATCAGCGCATTGGCCAGGCCGACACCGAGGATCGAGCCGATCAGGGTGTGCGAGCTGGAAGCCGGGATACCGAAGTACCAGGTGCCCAGGTTCCAGGCGATTGCCGCGGCGAGCAACGAGAACACCATCGCCAGGCCATGGCCGGTGTTCACATTGATCAGCAGCTCAACCGGCAGCAAGTGGACGATGGCATACGCCACGCCAACGCCGCCCAGCAGCACGCCGAGGAAATTGAACACACCGGAAAAGAACACCGCCAGGTGTGGCGGCATGGCTTTGGTGTAGATAACAGTGGCTACCGCGTTAGCGGTGTCATGAAATCCATTGATGAACTCGAAGGCGAGGACAAACGTCAGGGCGAGCAAGAGGCTCACAAGCACCCAAGCATCCAGTCCGCTGAATAAATCGATCATGAAGGTTTTCTGACCCGGTCGTAAGGGGGCGCGATTATGCCAGAAAAGACAGGAAATCGATGCCCCGTCTGCTCACTGGTCACACCCTTCTTCGATTTAATTTGTTGCAGGGCGTGAAAACCAAGCAGCACGCAGGGTTTTTCAACTCTTTGATTTTATTGAATAAAGAAGATTTTTAAGCCAATTTTTCTGATATCTCAAAGGCTCAAACGCTTGTCTGAAATATCTCTGAAACCTGTGGGACGCTCGTTCATACGCCGCAGAACAGCGATGCAGCCGCTGCCCGCGGATAGCGGGCGCGCGAGGTGTCGTCTTCCACCGCGCTGTGGCTCAGGCGGACGTCGACTTTCGAATGCTCAACCGCCGTGGCTCATGGCTCTTCGGCTTTGAGTTCCTTTTCGATCTTTTCGATTTCCTGCTTGAACACCTGATCCTGAACAGTAGGCCGCTTGCGCCATGCCTTGCGTTCCGGTTCCGGCTGAGCGGCGTAGGTGGTGACTTCCCCGCCGTAAACTTCCTTGTAACGTTGTTCCTGGCGCTCTAGTTCCGCGCGCAGTTCGTCTTTTGTCACGGTGCTACCTGTATGAGTTGAATTGAATATCCGGTGAAACACACTGCAACGAGTCAATTGCGCGCCCCCGCCAGTCATCCACAGCCCGATCGGGCGCGGAGACATTGCAGAGGCGATCAAGACTTCCGTGTTACAGGCGGCTACGGCACCAGATAAAAACTGACGCAGCATCAGTTTCCTGTTTCAGCGAGCGCTGGCGTTGCATGTGTGATGGGCGCCGGGCGCTGGCCGGAGCTCAGACGAAGGACCTCGTTTCAGCAAGTCGCGGGCTTTTGATTAAAGCGCCGCGACTAGGGTGCATTATAGCGGCCGATTCGGGAATGACTATCTTTGCCAAGTTAAAAACGGTTCTGAATGTGTGATGGTTTTGTTGCTGGCAACTTTTGCCGCTAGTTAAGTGTAAAGACAGCGTTATAGAACCGGCGTTCTGTTTTTGGCGCCATTAACTGGAACAACTAAGTTGCGAGCAGAATCGCTAAAGCTGCCTCGAGGATGAAGAGGAGGGCGGGGCACTGGATTGCGATTATCGGTCGGCGGTTCGATAATCGCCCAATGTTGGCGCCCCGGTGCTTGTGCATCGCGCGGCGAGCCGTTTGACTAGGCATCGATGCGTGCCGGACAAGGACAAGAAATGAACGATCAAATGCGCAACTCCTTCACCTCGGTGGCGCCGCCCATTGTCGCCTCGCCGGCCAAGCGCATTCAGGCGCTGACCGGTGATCCGGATTTCATGACGTCCCTGGCCCGTGGTCTGGCCGTGGTGCAGGCGTTTCAGGAACGCAAACGCCACCTGACCATCGCGCAGATAAGTCATCGCACGGAAATCCCCCGCGCCGCCGTGCGCCGTTGCCTGCACACGCTGATCAAGCTCGGCTACGCCACCACCGACGGGCGCACCTATTCGCTGCTGCCGAAAGTGCTGACCCTCGGCCACGCCTATCTGTCCTCGACACCGCTGGCGGTCTCCGCCCAACCGTATCTGGATCGCATGAGCGAGCAACTGCACGAGGCCTGCAACATGGCGACGCTGGAGGGCGATGACATTCTCTATATCGCGCGTTCGGCGACCACTCAGCGATTGATCTCGGTCGACCTTTCCGTCGGCGGGCGTCTCCCTGCCTATTGCACGTCGATGGGGCGCATTCTGTTGGCCGCGCTGGACGACACCTCCCTGGGCGAATACCTGGACCACGCCGAACTGGTGGCCAAGACTAGCCGCACCATTCATACGCCCGACGCGTTGCTTGAATGTCTGCAGCAGGTGCGGCAGCAGGGCTGGTGCATTGTCGATCAGGAACTGGAACAGGGCCTGCGCTCGATCGCCGTGCCGGTGTACGACGCCTCGGGGCAAGTGGTCGCCGCGCTGAATGTCAGCACCCACGCCGGGCGGGTCAGTCGCGCCGAGCTGGAGCAGCGCTTCCTGCCCGGCCTGCTCAGCGCCAGTCGCGACCTCAGTGCGCAGTTGTTCGCCTGAGGAAGCTGTTCGATAAACGCACAGTGTTGCGTTTATCGAATTGACGCTAAAACCCTCGGATCATTAATGTCGCGGCAGCGTCATCCGGCGCTGATGTGAATGAGCTTGCCGGACTGTCGACCCCATAATAATGACAAGAGGCAACTCACCATGCGCTCGCTCCCCGACTGTCTGTATCCCGCCCGTTGTTGCCGGGTTCACCGCAACGCCTGATTACAACCTTCTATTCTTGTGACCGTGCCTTCCTTTGGCCGGCCGCCGTTCGACTGCGTTTTTTGCGTGGAATAAAAATAATGAACCAGCCTCAGTCCGCTGTGGGTAACTGCCTCGATGTGCAGACCTTCATCAACGCCCAACCGATCTCG
>NZ_JH635998.1:704729-706848 GCF_000257605.1 Pseudomonas sp. R62 | reverse complement strand
GCCTCGATGTGCAGACCTTCATCAACGCCCAACCGATCTCGCGCTATCAGTGGCGGGTGGTGATCCTGTGTTTCCTGATCGTATTTCTCGACGGCCTCGACACCGCCGCCATGGGCTTCATCGCCCCGGCGCTGTCGCAAGACTGGGGCATCGACCGCGCCAGCCTCGGCCCGGTAATGAGTGCCGCGCTGATTGGTATGGTCTTCGGCGCGCTCGGCTCCGGCCCGTTGGCTGACCGCTTCGGGCGCAAAGTCGTACTCGTCGGTGCGGTGATTCTGTTCGGCGGCTTCAGCCTGGCCTCGGCGTACAGCACCAACGTCGAGCAACTGCTGGTGTTGCGCTTCCTCACCGGCCTCGGTCTCGGCGCGGGTATGCCCAACGCGACGACGCTGCTCTCGGAATACACCCCGGAGCGCAAGAAGTCGCTGCTGGTGACCAGCATGTTCTGCGGCTTCAACCTCGGCATGGCCGGCGGCGGTTTCATCTCGGCAAAACTGATCCCGGCGTTCGGCTGGCATGCTCTGCTGATGATCGGCGGAATCCTGCCGCTGATCCTCGCCGTGGTATTGGTGTTCTGGCTGCCGGAATCGGCGCGCTATCTGGTGGTGCGCAACCGTGGCAACGACAAAGTACGCAAAACCCTCGCGCCGATCGACCCGGTTACCGTCGCCCAGGCTGCGAGCTTCAGCGTGCCGGAACAGAAGACCGTGAAGGCGCGTAATGTCTTTGCGGTGATCTTCTCCGGCACTTACAGCACCGGCACGCTGCTGTTGTGGCTGACCTATTTCATGGGCCTGGTGATCGTATACCTGCTGACCAGTTGGCTGCCGACGCTGATGCGCGACAGCGGCGCGAGCATGGAGCAGGCCGCGTTCATCGGTGCGTTGTTCCAGTTTGGCGGGGTGTTGAGCGCGGTCGGGGTGGGCTGGGCGATGGACCGCTTCAATCCGCACAAGGTCATCGGCATTTTCTACCTGCTGGCCGGGGTGTTTGCCTACGCCGTGGGGCAGAGCCTGGGCAACATCACCTTGCTGGCGACGCTGGTACTGGTGGCGGGCATGTGCGTTAACGGCGCGCAATCGGCGATGCCGTCATTGGCCGCGCGCTTCTACCCGACTCAAGGCCGCGCGACCGGTGTGTCGTGGATGCTCGGCATCGGCCGCTTCGGCGCGATTCTTGGCGCGTGGATGGGCGCAACCTTGCTCGGCCTGGGCTGGAATTTCGAGCAAGTGCTGACCGCACTGGTGATTCCGGCGGGGTTGGCGACGGCGGCGGTGCTGATCAAGGGCATGGTCAGTCATGCGGATGCGACCTGAGGCAGACCCATGATCGTTCCCACGCTCCGCGTGGGAATGCCTCAACGGACGCTCTGCGTTCGGCTGTACAGGGACGCGGAGCGTCCCGGGCTGCATTCCCACGCGGAGCGTGGGAACGATCATTAGGGAAGCAACAATCCGTTCGATAAACGAACACTCAGTCGATTATCGGATTGTTTGGCGAATTTCCCGAGCTTAATCTTCAGTGACTCCGGCGCTGAACCTCGCGCCTTTTTATCACTGGCGATTCCTTACAAGAACAGGAGCCCGCTCCATGGCTGAGATCCTTTCGCTGCACGACGCGGTGAAGCAATTCGTCAACGACGGCGATACCGTCGCCCTCGAAGGCTTCACTCACCTGATCCCTACGGCAGCGGGTCATGAAATCATTCGTCAAGGCAAGAAAGATCTGACGCTGGTGCGGATGACGCCTGACCTGATCTACGACCAACTGATCGGCGCCGGTTGCGCGCGCAAACTGATTTTCTCCTGGGGCGGCAACCCGGGTGTTGGTTCGCTGCACCGTTTGCGTGACGCGGTCGAAAAGCAGTGGCCGCACGCGCTGGAAATTGAAGAACACAGCCACGCCGACCTCGCCAACGCCTACGTCGCCGGCGCGTCCGGCCTGCCGTTCGCGGTGCTGCGTGCCTACGCCGGCTCCGACCTGCCGAAGGTCAATCCGCTGATCAAAACCGTGACCTGTCCGTTCACCGGCGAAGTGCTGGCGGCAGTGCCATCGGTACGGCCGGACGTCACCGTGATTCACGCGCAGAAAGCCGACCGCAAAGGCAACGTGTTGCTCT
>NZ_JH635998.1:695160-704709 GCF_000257605.1 Pseudomonas sp. R62 | reverse complement strand
CATTCTCGGTGTGCAGAAAGAAGCCGCGCTGGCGGCCAAGCGTTGCATCGTCACCGTGGAAGAAATCGTCGACGACCTCAACGCACCGATGAACGCTTGCGTACTGCCGACCTGGGCCTTGAGCGCGGTGTGCCATGTACCCGGCGGCGCGCACCCGTCCTACGCCCACGGTTACACCGAGCGTGACAATCGTTTCTATCAGGCGTGGGACCCGATCGCTCGCGACCGTGAGACGTTTACCGCGTGGATCAACGAATACATCCATGGCTGCGCTGACTTCAGCGAATTCCAGGCCAAATTGGCCGCTGCTTCGGAGGCCAAGTAATGACTTACACCACCAATGAAATGATGACCGTCGCGGCGGCCCGGCGCCTGAAGAACGGCTCGGTATGCTTCGTCGGCATCGGCCTGCCATCGAAAGCCGCCAACCTCGCGCGCCTGACTTCATCGCCGGACGTAGTGCTGATCTACGAATCCGGCCCGATTGGCGCCAAGCCGAGCGTACTGCCGCTGTCCATCGGTGACGGCGAGTTGGCCGAGACCGCCGACACGGTGGTGCCGACCGGTGAGATTTTTCGCTACTGGCTGCAGGGCGGGCGCATCGACGTCGGTTTTCTCGGCGCCGCGCAGGTCGACCGTTTCGGCAACATCAACACCACCGTGGTCGGCGACTACCACGCGCCAAAAGTGCGTCTGCCGGGTGCCGGTGGCGCGCCGGAGATCGCCGGTTCGGCGAAAAGCGTGTTGATCATCCTTAAACAGTCGGCGCGTTCGTTTGTCGACAAGCTCGACTTCATCACCTCGGTCGGTCACGGCGAAGGTGGCGATTCGCGTAAACGTCTGGGCCTGCCGGGCGCTGGGCCGGTGGGCATCATCACCGACCTGTGCATCATGGAACCGGAGGAGGGCACCCACGAATTCGTGGTCACCGCGCTGCATCCGGGCGTGACCCGCGAGCAAGTGGTCGCCGCCACCGGTTGGGCGATTCGTTTTGCCGACTCCGTTGAAACCACCGCTGAGCCGACCGAAGTCGAGTTGACCGCACTGCGTGATCTTGAAGCGCGCACCGCTGCCGCCCACGGTCAGGCACCGGGAGAAGCATGATGCGTGACGTGTATATCTGCGATGCGATTCGCACCCCTATTGGCCGTTTCGGCGGCGCACTGTCCGCCGTGCGCGCCGATGACCTGGCCGCCGTGCCGATCAAGGCCCTGATGGAGCGCAATCCATCGGTGGACTGGAACGCCGTCGATGAGGTGTTCCTCGGCTGCGCCAACCAGGCCGGCGAAGACAACCGCAACGTTGCGCGCATGGCGCTGCTGCTGGCGGGTCTGCCGGACAGCGTGCCCGGCGTTACGCTCAATCGCCTCTGCGCTTCGGGCATGGATGCGATCGGCACCGCATTCCGTGCGATCGCCAGTGGCGAAATGGAGCTGGCGATTGCCGGCGGCGTCGAGTCGATGTCCCGCGCACCGTTCGTGATGGGCAAGGCCGACGCGGCGTTCTCGCGCAACATTAAACTGGAAGACACCACCATCGGCTGGCGTTTCATCAACCCACTGATGAAGGCGCAGTACGGCGTCGATGCCATGCCGCAGACTGCTGATAACGTTGCCGACGACTACAAGGTTTCGCGCGCAGATCAGGACGCCTTTGCTCTGCGCAGTCAGCAACGTACCGCCGCCGCGCAGGCTGCCGGTTACTTCGCTGAAGAAATCGTCGAAGTGCGCATCGCCCACAAAAAGGGCGAAACCGTGGTCAGCGAGGACGAACATCCGCGCGCCGACACTACGATTGAAGCGCTGGCGAAACTGAAACCGGTCAATGGCGCGGATAAAACCGTCACCGCCGGCAATGCCTCCGGGGTCAACGATGGTGCTGCTGCGCTGATTCTGGCGTCAGCCGAAGCGGTGAAAAAACACGGCCTGACCGCCCGCGCAAAAGTGCTCGGCATGGCCAGCGCCGGCGTCGCACCACGGGTGATGGGCATCGGCCCGGTGCCGGCGGTGCGCAAACTGACCGAGCGCCTTGGCGTCGCGGTCAGCGATTTCGACGTGATCGAGCTCAACGAAGCGTTTGCCAGCCAAGGTCTGGCGGTACTGCGTGAACTGGGGCTGGCGGATGACGCGCCGCAGGTCAACCCGAATGGCGGCGCGATTGCTCTCGGTCACCCGTTGGGTATGAGCGGTGCGCGGCTGGTGCTGACCGCCCTGCATCATCTGGAAAAGACTGGCGGCAAGAAAGGTCTGGCGACCATGTGCGTCGGTGTTGGCCAGGGTCTGGCCCTGGCCATCGAACGTGTCTGACGCGCTGCGGCACTTACAAGAACTGAGGAAAGCGAAATGACTGACAAGCCTGGTTACCGTCGCCCACAGGCAGGCACTCAGCCTGACTACCTGCACCCGACGTATCAATCCACCAACCTGCGCTCGCCGTCCAAGCCTTTGGTGTACCTGCCCCATTCACTCTCGGAAATCACCGGGCCGACCATCGGCGCCGAACACGTTGCCGAGAAGGACAATGACCTGACCGCACAGCACGACGGCGAACCGTTGGGCGAGCGCATCATCATTCACGGCCGCGTGCTCGACGAAGATGGCCTGCCGGTACCGGGGATTCTGGTGGAGATCTGGCAGGCCAATGCCGCCGGCCGCTACAACCATGCCCGCGACCTGCACGACGCGCCGCTGGACCCGAACTTCACCGGCACCGGCCGCACCGTCACCGATGCCGATGGCTGGTACCAGTTCCAGACCATCAAGCCCGGCGCCTATCCGTGGGGCAACCACCACAACGCCTGGCGCCCTGCGCACATCCACTTTTCCCTGTTCGGGCCGAGCATCCTCACCCGACTGGTCACGCAAATGTATTTCCCCGGCGACCCGCTGCTGGCGTATGACCCGATCTACAACTGCGTGCCGGACACCTCGGCCAAGGAACGCCTGATCGCTGCTTTCGATCTGGAAAAAACCATTCCGTCCTACGCCCTCGGTTACCGCTGGGACATCGTGCTGCGCGGCCGTGAAGCCACGCCGATGGAGAAATAAGATGACGCTCTATGCGACCACGTCCCACACCGTCGGGCCGTATTACCACATCGGCCTGACCTGGCTGAACCGCGAAACCCTGGCCAACGAGCTGACCCTCGGCGAGCGCGTAGCAATCACCGGCCAAGTGGTGGACGGCAATGGCGATGTCGTCAACGACGCCATGCTCGAAGTCTGGCAGGCCAACGCCGCCGGCAAGTACGACCACCCGGAAGATCAGCAGGACAAGCCACTCGACCCGAATTTTGAAGGTTTCGGTCGGGTGCCGGTCGACGCCAAAGGGCGCTTCCGTTTCACCACGATCAAACCGGGCTCTGTGCCGGGGTTGAAAGGCTCGACCCAGGCGCCGCATCTGGTGGTGCTGGTGTTTGCTCGTGGTCTGGTCAAGCATTTGCTGACGCGGATTTATTTTGAGGGCGAATCGGCGAACGTTGCTGACCCGTTGCTCGAGTGTGTGCCGGCGGAGCGTCGCCAGACGTTGCTGGCCAAGGCGGATGCGTCGGGTGTGTACCAGTGGAATGTAGTTCTGCAGGGCACCGATGCCGAGACGGTGTTCTTCGATTATTGAGAGAACACCCCAGATCCCCTGCAGGACAGAGTCCCTGTGGTGAGGGGATTTATCCCCGCTGGGCTGTGAAGCAGCCCCAAAAACCAGTCGGCGCGGTATTCAGATGAACCGCGTGTATCTGATTTGCGAGTGCTTCGCACTCGAGCGGGGATAAATCCCCTCGCCACAAAGGCTGATCCAGACGCGGGTGATGATCCAATGTGGAACGGGACTGTTGCAAAGTATGTCTAGACTGTGACTGTCCCTATCGAGTGAAAAAACAATGACAACCACCACCTCCCACTACACCGGCGAAGAGCGCAGCAAGCGCATCTTTGCCATCGTCGGCGCTTCCTCCGGCAATCTAGTCGAGTGGTTCGACTTCTACGTCTACGCCTTCTGCGCGATCTATTTCGCCCCGGCGTTTTTCCCCTCCGATAACCCCACCGTGCAACTGGTCAACACCGCTGGCGTGTTCGCCGCCGGGTTCCTGATGCGGCCGATTGGTGGCTGGATTTTCGGCCGGGTCGCTGACAAGCACGGGCGCAAGAACTCGATGCTCATCTCGATTCTGATGATGTGCTTCGGCTCGTTGCTGATCGCCTGTCTGCCGACCTACAAGGACATCGGCGTCTGGGCGCCGGTGCTGTTGCTGTTCGCGCGTTTGCTGCAAGGTCTGTCGGTCGGCGGCGAGTACGGCACCACCGCGACCTACATGAGCGAAGTTGCGCTCAAGGGCCAGCGCGGTTTCTTCGCCTCGTTCCAGTACGTGACGCTGATTGGCGGACAACTGCTGGCGGTGTCGCTGGTGGTGGTGCTGCAACAGTTCCTCACTGAAGAAGACCTGCGTGCCTACGGCTGGCGGATTCCGTTCGTGGTCGGTGCGGTGGCGGCGCTGATTTCGCTGTTCCTGCGTCGTTCGCTGAAGGAAACCACCAACGAGGAAACTCGCGCACACAAAGACGCCGGCAGCATCACTGCACTGTTTCGCGATCACAAAGCGGCGTTCATCACCGTCCTCGGTTACACCGCCGGCGGCTCGCTGATTTTCTACACCTTCACCACCTACATGCAGAAATACCTGGTGAACACCGCCGGCATGCACGCCAAGACCGCCAGCTACATCATGACCGGCGCGCTGTTCCTGTATATGTGCATGCAGCCGTTGTTCGGCATGCTCGCCGACAAGATCGGCCGACGGAACTCGATGCTCTGGTTCGGCGCCCTCGGCACGCTGTTCACCGTGCCGATTCTGCTCAGCCTGAAAAGCATCACCAGCCCGTTCCTCGCCTTCGTACTGATCACCCTGGCGCTGGCGATTGTGAGCTTCTACACCTCGATCAGCGGTCTGGTAAAAGCCGAGATGTTCCCGCCGGAAGTCCGCGCCCTCGGTGTCGGCCTGGCTTACGCGGTGGCCAATGCAATCTTCGGTGGTTCGGCAGAGTTTGTGGCCCTGAGCCTCAAGGCCGGCGGCATGGAAAACGCCTTCTACTGGTACGTCACGGCGATGATGGCGGTGGCCTTCCTGTTCAGCCTGCGTTTGCCCAAGCAGGCAAAGTATCTGCACCACGATCTGTAAACCCATGTGCGCGGGCTGCGAGGCTCGCGCCGGCAAGGACTGTTTATGACTCAGCGACCGGGCAATCAATTGTTCGATGCCTACTTCACCGCCCACGATATGCGCGAAGTGTTCTGCGATCAGGGCCGGGTGCAGGCGATGCTCGATTTCGAAGCGGCGCTGGCCCGGGCCGAGGCGCGGGTCGGGCTGATTCCTTCATCGGCCGTGGCACCGATTGCCGCAGCATGCGACGCCAGTCTGTATGACTTCGCAGCGCTGGGCGAGGCGATTGCCACGGCCGGCAATTCGGCGATTCCACTGGTCAAGGCTTTGGGCAAGCAGATCGCTTCGAGCGATGCCGAAGCCGAGCGCTATGTGCATCTGGGCGCGACCAGTCAGGACGTGATGGATTCCGGGCTGGTCCTGCAATTGCGCCAGGCGCTGGCGCTGATCGAAGACCAACTGGCGCAACTGGCCGACTCGCTCGCCACTCAGGCACAACGTTTCGCCACCACGCCACTGGCCGGGCGCACCTGGCTGCAACACGCCACGCCCGTGACCCTCGGTATGAAAATCGCCGGATGGCTGGGCGCCGTCACGCGCAGCCGTCAGCGTCTGCAACAACTGAAACCGCGTCTGCTGGTGCTGCAATTCGGTGGCGCCTCCGGCACCCTCGCGGCGCTGGGTGAACAGGCGTTGCCGATCGCCAAAGCATTGGCCGAAGAGCTGCAACTGACCCTGCCCGAGCAACCGTGGCACACCCAGCGTGACCGCATCGTTGAATTCGGCGCCGTGCTTGGCCTGATCGCCGGGAGCCTCGGCAAATTCGGCCGCGACATCAGCCTGTTGATGCAGACCGAAGCAGCGGAAGTATTCGAGCCTGCGGCACCGGGCAAGGGTGGTTCATCGACCATGCCGCACAAACGCAATCCGGTCGGCGCGGCGGTGCTGATCGGCGCGGCCACGCGGGTGCCGGGGCTAGTGTCGACGCTGTTCAGCGCGATGCCGCAGGAGCACGAACGCAGCCTCGGTTTGTGGCACGCCGAATGGGAAACCCTGCCGGAGATCTGCTGTTTGGTGTCCGGTTCGCTGCAACAGGCGCGCTTGCTGGCCGACGGTCTGGAAGTCGACGCGGCGCGCATGGCCCGCAACCTCGAACTGACCCAAGGCCTGGTGCTGGCCGAAGCGGTGAGCATCGTGCTTGCCCAACGCGTCGGCCGCGACACCGCACATCATCTGCTCGAACAATGCTGCAAACGTGCAGTGGCCGAGCAACGCCATTTGCGTGCGGTGCTCGCTGACGAGCCGCAAGTCACCGCCGAACTCAGTGGCGCTGAACTCGATGATCTTCTGAACCCCGCGCATTACCTTGGCCAGGCGCGAGTCTGGGTCGAGCGCGCGGTGGCTGAACACAACGCTTTGACTGTCTGAAGGAGAGGGCTGTGGCTTTCGTTCAACTCGCCGATGGCGAACTGCACTATGAAATTGAGGGCCCGGCGGAGGCGCCGGTGCTGGTGCTGTCCAACTCGCTGGGCACCGACCTGCACATGTGGGACGCGCAAATGCCGGCGTTCACCGAGCATTTCCGCGTGCTGCGTTTCGACACGCGCGGCCATGGGCAATCGCTGGTCACTGAGGGGCCGTACAGCATCGAACAACTCGGTCGCGACGTGCTCGGTCTGCTCGATGCGCTGCATATCGAGCGCGCGCATTTCTGCGGGCTGTCGATGGGCGGGCTGATCGGTCAGTGGCTGGGGATCAACGCAGGCCATCGTCTGCACAAACTGATCGTGTGCAACACGGCGGCGAAAATCGGCGATCCGTCGGTGTGGAATCCGCGCATCGAAACCGTGTTGCGCGACGGCCCGGCGGCGATGGTCGCATTGCGGGATGCCTCGATTGCGCGCTGGTTTACCCCGGACTTTTCCGCAGCGCATCCCGAGGCGGCGAAGAAGATTACCGACATGCTCGCCGCGACCAATCCACAAGGTTATGCGGCCAACTGCGCTGCCGTGCGCGATGCCGATTTCCGTGAACAACTGGCTTCGATCAACGTGCCGTTGCTGGTGATTGCCGGCAGCGAAGATGCGGTGACGCCGCCGTCCGGCGGGCACTTCATCCGCGACCACGTGCGCGGTGCCGAGTACGCCGAGTTCCATGCGGCGCATTTGTCCAACGTGCAGGCCGGTGCCGCTTTCAGCGACCGTGTGCTGGCGTTTCTGCAGGCTCAGTGAGGAAGAATTTGTGGACGAGAAACAACGTTACGACGAAGGCATGCAAGTCCGCCGCGCGGTGCTGGGCGATGCCCACGTCGATCGCAGCCTGACCACGCTGACCGAGTTCAACTCGGAATTCCAGGAGATGATCACCCGCCACGCCTGGGGCGACATCTGGACCCGCCCGGGCCTGCCCCGGCACACCCGCAGCCTGATCACCATCGCCATGCTGATCGGCATGAACCGCGAGGGCGAACTGAAACTGCACCTGCGCGCGGCAGCCAACAACGGCGTCAGCCGTGGCGAGATCAAGGAAGTGATCATGCAGAGCGCAATCTACTGCGGAATTCCGGCGGCGAACGCGACGTTTCATCTGGCCGAATCGGTGTGGGATGAACTCGGGGTTGAATCCCGCGAGTGAGGTTGTTGCCACTGACGCCTTCGCGAGCAGGCTCGCTCCCACATTGGAATGCACTTCCCTGTGGGAGCATGCTTGGTTACAGCAGGCTGATCGGGTAGCTGACGATCAGGCGATTTTCATCGAACTCGTTGTTGCTGAAGTCGCGGCGCATGGTCGAGTTGCGCCATCTGACGTTCAGATCCTTCAACGTGCCGCTCTGCACCGTGTAACCGAGTTCCGATTCGCGGCCCCATTCCTTGCCGTCGGTGATCGTCCCGGTGTGCACGTTGTCGCCGCTGATGTAGCGATTCATCAGGGTCAGGCCGGGGATGCCCATGGCGGCGAAGTTGTAGTCGTGGCGCAACTGCCAGGAGCGTTCCTGAGCGTTGTCATAACTGGCGTTGTAGCTGTCGTTGGCCAAGGTGCCGCCGCTGGTGCCGTTGACGCGCATCCATGCACTGTCGCCGGTGAGTTTTTGCAGGCCGAGGTAGAACGTGTTGCCGCCGTACTTGGCCGAAAACATCCCGTACCAGGTCTTGTTGTCCAGATCGCCGGCACGCGCGCTGCCATCTTCCTTGCCGTAGAAAAAGCCGAGGTTGGCGCCCAGCGTCCAGTCACCAAGCGGCTGGCTGTGCAGTACGTTGAGGTACTGCTGGCTGTAGATGTCCTTGAGCTGCGCGTTCCATAAGCCGATCTGCGTGCGCTTGTCGTTGAACAGGTATTCGCCGCCCTGGAAGTTGAAACGATCAGAGGTGAACGCGGCTTTGCCGGTCATCGACATGTCGCTCATGCTGCTGTCGTCGCGCGGGCTGTTGGCGCGGAACTGGCCGCCATAGAGGGTCAGGCCGGCGATTTCCTTCGAGGTGATCTGGCCGCCACGGAAGGTTTGCGGCAGCGAGCGACCGTCGTCCGAACGCAGAATCGGCAGCACCGGCATCCACTCGCCGACCTTGACCTCGGTCTGCGAAAGTCTGGCCTTGAACGCGACGTTGGTGCGGCCGAAGTTGTCCGCCGGGCGGCCGTCATGGTCCAGCGGCAACAACTGCGTGCCGCCCGTGCCCTTACCGCCATCGAGCTTGACCGAATACAGCCCGAGTATGTCCATGCCGAAACCGACGGTGCCTTGGGTGAAGCCGGATTTGGCATCGAGGATGAAACTCTGCGTCCACTCCTCAGCCTTGCCTTGGGCCTTGGTCGGGTTGGTGAAGTTGCGGTTGATGTAGAAGTTGCGCAGGTTGAGGTTGACCTTGGCGCCTTCAACGAAGCCGCCTTCTTCGGCGCTTGCCGGCAGGGCCAGACCGGCGATGGCCAGGGCGATCACAGCGGGCAATGCGTAGGGCACAGGGAAAACTGTCATGGACTTGGGTCTCTCTTGTTTTTTTAGGGCGAACGGCGGCGCTGTCGCGGCGGATGCGGCGCAGGCAACATGATGCAGATCTGAGATGCAGCGGTGGCGGTCAGCCGGGCGGGGCAGGGCGCTGGAGCATGGTGTCGAACCTTGTTGTTATTGGTTTTCTGGTTCGAATGGTGAAGGGCCAGTGTGTTCGGGTTCAATTGCTGAAAGCGGGTTTTGGGCGGTTATCGAACGCAAGATTCATGCGGATTTGTGGTGAGTGTGAGGTCCTCTTCGCGAGCAGGCTCGCTCCCACAACTGGAATGCGTTCCCCTGTGGGAGCGAGCCTGCTCGCGAAGAGGCCAGTTCGGCCGCCAAACCTTTGCGACAGGCAACAAAAAGCCCACCGAAATGGTGGGCTTGATGTAGTCAGCCGATGATCAGAACA
>NZ_JH635998.1:682800-694733 GCF_000257605.1 Pseudomonas sp. R62 | reverse complement strand
CCACCGAAATGGTGGGCTTGATGTAGTCAGCCGATGATCAGAACAGCTTCATCTTCGGCGCTTCTTCTTTCAGCGCTTCGTTCTGCGCGGTCTGCGCATTCCAGCCACCGCCCAAGGCCTTGTACAGGTTGACCGCACTGGTCAGCTGCGCGAGGCGGTCGGTGATCAGCGCTTGTTGTGCGCTGAACAACTGACGCTGGGCATCGAGGAAGGTCAGGTTGCTGTCGACGCCGATGCGGTAGCGACGTTCGGCCAGGCGGTAGTAATCCTGGTTGGCCTGAACGAAGTCACGCTGCGCTTGCAGCTGCTCGGTGTAGGTCTGGCGAGCGGCGAGGCCGTCGGCGACTTCCTGGAAGGCGGTCTGGATGGACTTCTCGTAGTTCGCCACGCCAATGTCCTTCTGGATCTTGGCGTAGTCGAGGCTGGCGCGCAGGCTGCCGGCGTTGAAGATCGGCAGGTTGATCTGCGGCTGGAACAGCCACGTCCCCGAACCGCCCTTGAACAGGCCGGACAGGTCCGGGCTCAGGCTGCCCGCGTTGGCGGTCAGGCTGATGCTCGGGAAGAACGCTGCACGGGCCGCACCGATGTTGGCGTTGGCCGCCTTCAGGTTGTACTCGGCCTGGAGGATGTCCGGACGACGTTGCAGCAGGTCCGAAGGTAGACCGGCCGGCACGTCGCTGAGCAGATCATCGGACAGCGGTTTGGCCGTTTGCAGGTTGGCCGGAATACCGGTGCCGAGCAGCAGAGTCAGGCTGTTTTCGTCCTGCGCGACCTGGCGGGTATAACGCGCCAGTTGCGCCCGGGCGTTTTCCACGGAAGTGCGCGACTGCGCCAGATCCAGCGCCGAAGCCACACCGACTTCGTTGCTGCGGCTGGTCAGCTTGTAGCTTTCTTCGAAGGCACCGAGGGTGTCCTGCGTCAGCTTGAGCAGTTCCTTGTCCGCCTGCCAGGTCAGGTAGGCGTTGGCGACGTTGGCGACCAGACTGATCTGCGTACTGCGGCGTGCTTCCTCGGTAGCGAAGTACTGTTGCAGCGCTTGCTCGCTCAGGCTGCGCACCCGACCGAACAGGTCGAGTTCGTAGGCGCTGACGCCGACGGTGGCGGAATACGAACTGCTGATCATCGACTCGCCGGTCTGCGAGGCACGGGCCGGCAGACGCTGGCGGCTGCCGGCGGCATTGGCCGACACTGCCGGGAACAGGTCGGCGCGCTGGATGCGGTACTGCGCCGCGTAAGCGTCGATGTTCAGCGCCGCGACACGCAGGTCACGGTTGTTTTCCAGGGCGACCTGGATCAGCTGTTGCAGGGCCGGGTCATGGAAAAACTGCTTCCAGCCCTGTTCGGCAGCGGCTTGCGCCGGAGCCTGGGCCGGCGAATATGCCGGCCCCTGCGGGTACTGGCCTGCGACCGGAGCCTCAGGCTGCTGATAGTCAGGTATCAGCGAGCAACCGCTCAGCACGAAGGCGGCGACTGCGATGGAGAGTAGCGACTTGCTCATTGGCCAGCCTCTTTAGGAGTTTCAGTAGTCTCATCCGCGTCGGTCTTTTTGCGCTGACCGATGGACGACACAGTAACGAAGAACAGTGGGACCCAGAAGATCGCCAGGATCGTGGCCGTGAGCATACCGCCAATCACGCCGGTACCGATCGCGTGCTGACTGCCTGAACCGGCGCCGGTGGAAATCGCCAGCGGCACAACACCGAGAACGAAGGCCAGCGAGGTCATGATGATCGGGCGCAGACGCATGCGGCAGGCTTCAATTGCCGCTTCACGCAGGCTGCGTCCCTGTTCATGCAGTTCCTTGGCGAATTCGACGATCAGAATGGCGTTTTTAGCCGCCAGACCGATGGTCGTCAACAAGCCCACCTGGAAGTACACGTCGTTGGACAGACCGCGCAGGCTGGTAGCCATCAGTGCACCAATGATCCCCAGTGGTACCACGAGCATGACCGCGATCGGAATCGACCAGCTTTCATACAGCGCCGCCAGACACAGGAACACCATCAGCAGCGACAGGGCATACAGCGCTGGCGCTTGCGAGCCGGACAGACGTTCCTCGTAGGACAGACCGGTCCAGGAGATACCGACACCGGACGGCAGCTTCTTGGCAATCGCTTCGACTTCAGCCATCGCTTCACCGGTGGAGTAGCCCGGCGCGGGAGCCCCGAGGACCTCGACCGCTTCCACACCGTTGTAGCGCGCCAGCTTCGGCGAACCGTAGACCCACTCGCCCTTGGCGAACGCCGAGAACGGAACCATGGTGCCTTCGGCGTTGCGCACGTACCACTTCTTCAGGTCTTCGGGGCTCATGCGCGAGTCCGGTTGGCCCTGCACGTAGACTTTCTTCACCCGACCACGGTCGATGAAGTCGTTGACGTAGCTACTGCCCAGCGCGATCGACAGGGTGTTGTTGATGTCGCTAATGGTGATGCCGAGGGCACTGGCCTTCTCGTCGTCGATTTCCAGCTGGAACTGCGGCTCGTCGTTCAGGCCGTTCGGACGCACCTGGGTCAGCACCTTGCTTTGCGCCGCCATGCCGAGGAACTGGTTGCGCGCTTCCATCAGTTTTTCGTGACCGATACCGGCGCGGTCCTGCAGGAACACGTCGAAACCGGTGGCGTTACCCAATTCCAGAACCGCTGGCGGGGCGAAGGCAAACACCATCGCGTCGCGGAAGCTGAAGAAGTGTTGCTGGGCACGCGCAGCGAGGTTGAACACGCTGTTGTCGGCGTTACGTTCGCCCCACGGCTTGAGCATGATGAACGCCATACCCGAGCTCTGGCCACGGCCGGCGAAGTTGAAGCCGGTCACGGTAAACACCGAAGCGACCGCGTCCGCCTCACCGCCGTCCTTGTTCGGACGCAGCAGGTACTCACGCATTTCATCCACCACCACCTGCGTGCGCTGGGCACTGGAACCGGCCGGGGTCTGCACCTGAGCGAACAGAACGCCCTGGTCTTCTTCCGGGAGGAACGCGGTCGGAATGCGGGTGAACAGCCAGATCATGCCCACGACGATCAACAGGTACGCCAGCAGATACGGCGCCTTGCGGGTCAGCATGTTGCCGACGCCACGCTCGTAGCTGCGTACGCCACGGTCGAAGTTGCGGTTGAACCAGCCGAAGAAACCTTTCTTCGGAGTACCGTGCTCGCCTTTCGGAATCGGCTTGAGCATGGTTGCGCACAGCGCCGGGGTGAAGATCAGGGCAACCAGTACCGACAGGGCCATGGCCGACACGATGGTGATCGAGAACTGCTTGTAGATCACACCGGTGGAGCCGCTGAAGAATGCCATCGGCAGCAGTACCGCCGAGAGCACGAGGGCGATACCGACCAGTGCGCCCTGGATCTGGCCCATGGACTTCTTCGTCGCTTCCTTCGGTGACAAGCCTTCTTCGCTCATCACCCGCTCGACGTTTTCCACCACGACGATGGCGTCATCCACCAGCAGACCGATGGCCAGCACCATGCCGAACATGGTCAGGGTGTTGATGCTGAAACCGGCGGCGGCGAGGATGCCGAACGTACCGAGCAGTACCACGGGCACGGTCATCGTGGTGATGACGGTGGCGCGGAAGTTCTGCAGGAACAGGAACATCACCAGGAACACCAGCGCGATCGCTTCGACCAGCGTGTGCACCACGCCTTTGATCGACTCGGTCACCACCGGGGTGGTGTCATACGGGAACACCACTTCCATGCCTTGCGGGAAGAACGGCTTGAGGCTGTCGATGGTGTTGCGCAGCGCTTTGGCGGTATCGAGGGCGTTGGCGCCGTTGGCCAGTTTCACCGCCAGACCGGAAGCCGGGCTGCCGTTGAACTGGGCACTGATCGCGTAGTTCTCACCGCCGAGGCCGACTTCAGCCACGTCTTTGAGGCGAACCTGCGAACCGTCCTTGTTGACCTTGAGCAGGATTTCCTTGAACTGCTCGGCGGTCTGCAGACGGGTCTTGCCGATGATCGTCGCGTTCAGTTGCTGGCCCTGCACGGCAGGCAAGCCACCGAGCTGACCGGACGATACCTGGACGTTCTGCGCAGCAATGGCGTTTTTCACGTCGACCGGGGTCAGGTTGAAGTTGTTCAACTTGGCCGGGTCGAGCCAGATGCGCATCGCGTACTGCGCACCGAAGACCTGGAAGTCACCGACACCGGCGGTCCGCGAGATCGGGTCCTGCATGTTCGACACGATGTAGTTGGACAGGTCGTCCTTGGTCATGCTGCCGTCACGCGACACCACGCCGATCACCAGCAGGAAGTTCTTCACTGCCTTGGTCACGCGGATACCCTGTTGCTGCACTTCCTGCGGCAGCAGCGGGGTGGCCAGGTTCAGCTTGTTCTGGACCTGGACCTGCGCGGTGTCGGAGTTGGTGCCTTGCTCGAAGGTCGCGGTGATGGTCATGCTGCCGTCGGAGTTACTTTCCGACGACACATAACGCAGGTTGTCGATACCGTTGAGCTGTTGCTCGATGACCTGTACCACGGTGTCCTGCACGGTTTGTGCGGACGCGCCTGGGTAGGTCACCTGAATCGCAATGGCCGTTGGCGCAATGCTCGGGTATTGGTTGATCGGCAATTTCAGGATCGAAAGTGCCCCGACCAGCATGATCACCAGGGCGATTACCCAGGCGAAAATCGGACGGTCGATGAAGAATTTTGACATGGGTTACTCCCCTTTGCCGCCGGCGGCTTTGTCAGCTGCCTGTGCGGGGGCCGGGTTCTTGGTGCCGACGTTAGTCGCCTCGGTCGCTTTGACCTCGACGCCCGGTTTGACGTACTGCAGCCCTTCGGTGATCAGACGATCGCCGGCTTTCAGGCCGTCTTCGATCAGCCACTGGCTGCCGACGGTGCGGCTGGCCTTGAGCTGACGCAGCTCGACCTTGTTGTCAGCGCCGACCACCAGTGCCGTCGGGGTGCCTTTGAGGTCGCGGGTCACGCCTTGCTGCGGCGCGAGAATCGCTGCGCTGTTGACGCCGGCCTGCAGCTGGGCGTGAACGAACATGCCTGGCAGCAGGGTGTGATCCGGGTTCGGGAACACCGCGCGCAGGGTCACCGAGCCGGTGGTCTGGTCAACCGAGACTTCGGAGAATTCCAGCTTGCCGTCGAGCTTGTACTGGCTGCCGTCTTCCAGGGTCAGCTTGACCGCAGCGGCGTTGTCGCCAGCCTTCTGCAGACGGCCGCTTTCCAGCTCGCGGCGCAGCTCCAGCAGTTCCACCGACGACTGGGTGACGTCGACGTAGATCGGGTCGAGCTGCTGAATCACTGCCATCGCATCGGCCTGACCATTGCTGACCAGTGCGCCTTCGGTGACCGAAGAGCGGCCGATACGGCCGGAAATCGGCGCGTAGACTTTGGTGTAGCGCACGTTGATCTGCGCGCTCTGCAACGATGCTTCCGATTGCAGGCGGTTGGCCAGTGCGGTGTCGTATTCCTGACGGCTCACGGCCTGTTCGTCGACCAGTTGCTTGTAGCGGTCGGAAATCGACTTGGTCGAACGCAGCTCGGCTTCGGCGCTTTTCAGCGTAGCTTCATAGACCGACGGATCGATCTGATACAGCTGCTGGCCGGCTTTGACGTCGGCGCCTTCCTTGAACAGACGCTTGAGGATAATGCCGTTGACCTGCGGGCGAACTTCCGCGATGCGGAACGCACTGGTGCGGCCCGGAAGTTCCGAGGTCAGGGTAAAGGCTTGTGGTTGCAGGGTGACGACGCCGACCTGAGGAGGCGGAGCGGCTGGGGCCGCTTCTTCCTTTTTACATCCGCTGAGCAGCGATGCCAGGGCGACGGCAGTGACCAGAGCGGTAACAGCTGGCTTGAATTGCATGAAGATCCTCGGGTCAGGCGCGCAAGAAGCGCACAAGAAGTGTGAAAGAGTAAAAATCGGGCACCGGGTGGATAAGTAGCTTGCTAAGTAATATACTTACGTTCATGGTTGTTTGTAAACACCTGCGCCGCGTACCCACCCTGATACAAAAGTCGTCGCAAGGTTTGAAATTGTAGGCCGGGGAGCCGATTCACGAGAGATCGCCCCCTCTTTATTCAGCGGATATTCAGCCATCCCTGAAACATCCTGTTTGAGGTTTTACTGCCATGGTCCGTCGTACCAAAGAGGAAGCTCAGGAAACCCGCAGCCAGATCCTGGAAGCGGCCGAGAAAGCCTTCTATGAAAGGGGGGTTGCCCGCACCACCCTGGCGGACATCGCGACCCTCGCCGGCGTGACGCGTGGCGCCATCTACTGGCATTTCAGCAACAAGGCCGATCTGGTCCAGGCCATGCTCGACAGCCTGCACGAACCGCTGGATGAACTGGCCAAGGCCAGCGAAAGCGAAGACGAACCGGACCCGCTGGGCTGCATGCGGCAGTTGCTGATTCATTTGTTTCATCAAGTTGCACTGGACCCGAAAACCCGGCGCATCAACGAAATTCTGTTTCATAAGTGCGAGTTCACCGATGAAATGTGCGATCTGCGCCAGCAGCGCCGGACGGCCAGTCTCGATTGCAACCTGCGCATCGGCCTGACCCTGCGTAATGCGGTGAATCGCGGCCAGTTGCCGGAAGATCTCGACACTGCCCGCGCGGCGATCAGCATTCATGCCTACATCGACGGCCTGCTGTATGGCTGGCTGCTGGCCCCGGACAGCTTCGAACTGCACGCCGAGGCTGAACGCTGGGTCGACACCGGGCTGGACATGCTGCGCTTGAGCCCAAGCCTGCGCAAATGAAACAAAATGCGCAATTGCCCGGCAGGATGTCAATCAGCCGCCATGGCCGATTATTGCGGCGGGGAGTTTAAACGTAGCCAGCCGTGGATTTTGTAGGGAAATTGTGTCGCTGTTGTGAAACGGTGTTTGCAGGCTCTTACCCTGCGCCAAAAGCAAAAAGCCCCGGACTCTCACAAGTCCGGGGCTTTTTCATTTCTGCGCTACAGCCTGATTACAAGGTCGGATAGTCGATATAACCGACCGGACCTTTACCGTAGAAAGTCTCCGGATGCGGCTCGTTCAACGGCGCATCGGCCTGCAAACGTGCCGGCAGGTCCGGGTTGGCAATGAACGGCACGCCGAACGCGACCGCGTCTGCCTTGCCGCTGGCCAGCCACTCGTTGGCGCTTTCCTTGGTGAACTTCTCGTTGGCAATGTATGGGCCACCGAACGCTTCTTTCAGTTGCGGACCGAGGCTGTCGGCGCCTTCTTTTTCGCGCGAGCAGATGAACGCGATGCCACGCTTGCCCAGTTCACGGGCGACGTAGGTGAAGGTTTCGGCGAGGTTGTCATCGCCCATGTCGTGGGAATCGGCGCGCGGTGCCAGGTGCACACCAACGCGGCCGGCGCCCCAGACTTCGATCGCGGCGTCGGTCACTTCCAGCAGCAGGCGCGCACGGTTTTCCAGCGAGCCGCCGTACTGGTCGGTGCGCTGGTTGGTGCTGCTTTGCAGGAACTGGTCGAGCAGGTAGCCGTTGGCGCCGTGGATTTCCACGCCGTCGAAACCGGCGGCCTTGGCGTTCTCGGCACCAGTGCGGTAGGCGTCGACGATGTCGGCGATTTCAGCAGTTTCCAGGGCGCGCGGGGTTGGGTAGTCGGCCAGTGGGCGGACCAGGCTGACGTGGCCCTTTGGCTGGATGGCGCTTGGCGCGACCGGTGCTTCACCGTTCAGGTACGAAGGGTGGGAAATGCGGCCAACGTGCCACAGTTGCAGGAAGATCTTGCCGCCGGCGCCGTGAATCGCCTTGGTCACGTTGGCCCAGCCACGCACTTGATCGTTGGACCAGATGCCCGGGGTATCCGGGTAGCCGACGCCCATCGGCGTTACCGAAGTGGCTTCACTGAGGATCAGGCCGGCCGAGGCGCGTTGTACGTAGTATTCGGCCATCAGCGCGTTCGGCACACGACCTTCGTCGGCGCGGCAGCGGGTCAGCGGGGCCATGATGATGCGGTTGTTCAGCTCGATGTCGCCGAGTTTGATCGGGTCGAAAATAGTCGCCATGTCTAAAAGCCTCTCTTTAATTAAGGAAGTTGATCAGTTGGAAGCAGGCGCCAGCTCGGCATTGCCGTTCTGGCGGAAGGTAATCAGGGTCACCAGCAGGGCAAGTACGGCCAGCGCGGCGGCGGCCAGTGGCACGCTGGTCAGGCCGTAGCCGTGGGCGATGACGCTGCCACCGACCCAGGCGCCGAGGGCGTTGCCAACGTTGAAGGCGCCGATGTTCAGGGTCGAAACCAGGTTCGGCGCAGCCTTGCCGAAGGTCACCACGTTGACTTGCAGCGCCGGCACAGCGGCGAAACAGGCGGTGGCCCAGAGGAACAGGGTGATTTCAGTCGGGATCAGCGCAACGCTGGTCCAGCTCAGCACCGTGGACACCACGGCCATGGCGATGAACACACCGATCAGCGTGGCGGCCATGCCTTTGTCGGCGAGTTTGCCGCCGATGATGTTGCCGACCGTCAGGCCCAGACCGATGAGCATCAGGGTCCAGGTCACGCCACGTGGCGACACACCGGTGACTTCCCCAAGCAGTGGGGCAACGTAGGTGAACAGGGTAAACACCGAGGCGGCGAACAGCGCGGTCATGCTCAGCGACAGCCAGATGCCGGCGCCTTTGAGGGCGGCCAGTTCGGCGCGCATGTCGAGTTTCTCTTCGTCACGCTTGGCCGGCAGAAAGCGGATCAGGCCGATCAGCGCGATCACACCGATGACGGTTACCGCCCAGAAGGTCGAACGCCAGCCGGCTTCCTGACCCAATGCGGTGCCCAGCGGTACGCCGAGCACGTTGGCCAGGGTCAGACCGGTGAACATCAAGGCGACCGCCGAGGCACGTTTGTTCGGCGCGACCAGATTGGCCGCCACCACCGAGCCGATGCCGAAGAACGCGCCGTGACACAGCGCGGTGACGACCCGGGCAAACATCAGCACGTTGTAGTCGCTGGCGATGGCGCAGAGCAGGTTGCCGACAATAAAGATGCCCATCAACGCCACCAGCGCGGCCTTGCGCGGCAGCTTCGCGGTGGCCAGCGCCATGAACGGAGCACCGATTGCCACGCCCAGGGCGTAACCGGTGACCAGCCAGCCGGCGCCGGGAATCGACACGCCGAGGTCCGCCGCCACGTCGGGCAGCAGGCCCATGATGACGAACTCGGTGGTGCCGATGGCGAAGGCGCTCAGGGCGAGGATGAGAAGCGAAAGGGGCATGCAGGTTTCCTTGTCGGCTGGCTGACGTTAAGGGTCAGAGCTCTTTACTGAGGGTGCTGAGAAACGCCTGGATGACGTCCTCGTTACGTTTGAAAAAATGCCACTGCCCGGCCTTCTGGCTGCTGATCAGCCCGGCCCGTTGCAACGTCGCCAGGTGTGCCGACACGGTCGATTGCGACAGGCCGCAACGCTGATCGATCTGCCCGGCACAGATGCCGTACTCGTGGTTGTGCAACTGCTCGGGGAATTCGCCTTTCGGGTCCTTCAGCCAGTTGAGGATGTCTCGCCGTACTGGGTGCGCCAGGGCTTTTATTATTTCGTCGAGGTCGAGGTTCATGGCTTGGGCTCGTGTTGGCAGTAGCGATATATCGCGATGGGACGAACTTTAAATCGTTGGATCGCGATATACCAATATGAATTCGGTCTGACGAACGCGTAAATCGCTATATCGGGTTATAACGATACGAGGGTGCTGAATGTCCGAACCCAGTGCTAAGCTGCGCCCATGAACTATCTCGCGCATTTGCATCTCGGCGGCCAGCGCCCCGGTCAGTTACTCGGCAGCCTGTATGGCGACTTCGTCAAAGGTCGGCTGCAAGGCCAGTTCGCCCCGGAAGTGGAGGCGGCGATCGCCCTGCATCGGCGAATCGACGTGTTCACCGATCGCCATCCACTGGTCGACATTGCTTTGGGGCGCTTTACCGAGACGCGGCGGCGTTATGCCGGGATCGTCCTCGATGTGTTTTTCGATCATTGCCTGGCGCGGGACTGGACGCTGTATGCCGACCGACCGCTGGAGCAGTTCACCGCAGACGTCTATCACGTGCTGTCCCGCGAACGACAGTTGCCGGAACGGCTGGCGAAGATCGCCCCGCACATGGTCGCCAACGACTGGCTGGGCTCGTATCGCGAATTCGAGGTGCTGGAACAGGTGCTGCGCGGGATCTCGCGACGCCTGACCAGGCCCGAGGAGTTGGCCGGGGCGATGGCGGAGTTGCGGCGGTTGTATGAGCCGCTGAGTGAAGACTTCAGCCTGTTTTATCCGCAACTGCAGGATTTCGCACAAAACTCTGATCCACTGAAGATCTGAATGTGGGAGCGAGCCTGCTCGCGAATGCGGTGTCTCAGCCAATATAGATGCTGAATGGCACGACGCCTTCGCGAGCAGGCTCGCTCCCACAGAGGATTTGTATTTTCAGGCGGCTATCAAATCGCCTGCGCGACGCGGTTCGGCAGGTTTCGCCACCTCGCCAAACAACACCTTCTGCACCGCCTGCTGCGCTTCGAACGCCAGCGCCGCACGCTCGCGGCCTTGACACTCTATTGGCTTGAGCAGATGCACCTCGACATCGCCGCAGTCGTGGCTGAACAGGCGCATCAAGTGCGAGAGCAGGTCATCGTCACCAATGAACGGCGCGAGCGTGTCGATTTCACCGTCGCGCAGATAACGAATCGCCACCGGTTGCAGCATCACTTCGGAATCGATCGCCGCCGACAGCAGGCGACCATGAAAGGTGCGCAGCGAACGGCCATCGGTGGTGGTGCCTTCGGGGAACATCAGCAGCGCATGTTCGGTTTGCAGATGGCGGGTCATTTGCTTGCGGATCAACTGGCTGTCGCCCGACCCACGGCGGATGAACAGGCTGCCGGCCTTGGCTGCGAGCCAGCCGGCCACCGGCCAGGTGCGCACTTCGGCCTTGGACAGAAACGACAGCGGCGTGAGCATGCCCAGCAGCGGAATGTCGGTCCACGACACGTGATTGCTCACCCACAGCATCGGCTGTTTCGGCAGCTCGCCATGCACGCTCACGCGAAACGGCAGGGCATTGCTCAGCCGCGCCATGAAGAAGCGCGACCAGCGCTGGCGCCGCTCCATCGAGTGCGCCAGACCGATGCGTTCGAACACGCCGAAGACGCTGGCCATGGTCAGCCCCAGCGTCACCACCAGCAGCACTCGCGCGATTCGCGCGTACACCCGCAACCGGCTCATCACACCGCCGCCTTGAAGTGCTTGGCGTAGCGCGGGCAGAGTTCGTCGCGCTTGAGCAGGATGAACACGTCGGCGACCTGGAAGTCTTCGTCCCAGCACGGCTCGCCGCAGATCTTCGCCCCGAGGCGCATGTAGGCCTTGAGCAGCGGCGGCATTTCGGCGATGACGTTAGACGGGATATCCAGCGTCGGCAGCGGATTTTTCGGCTCGGCGCGCAGGTGTTCGGTACACAGGTAACGTTCGCGCAGACGCTGCATGATCGCGTGGGCCTGAATGCCGCCGTCCTGCATCGGGATGCTCGCGCAACCCATCAGATAGCTGTAGCCGCCTTGATTGAGCACTTCGGCCAACTCGCCCCAGAGCACGGCGATGGTGCCGCCGTTGCGGTACGCCGGATCGACGCAGGTGCGGCCGATTTCCAGGATCGGGCCTTGCAGATGCGCCAGGCCATGCAGGCTGAATTCCTCTTCACTGTAGAACTTGCCGAGGCTGCTGGCGGCGGTGTGATCGAGCAGACGCGTGGTGGCGACCAGGCGCCCGGTATTCAGATCACGCACGCCGATGTGGCTGCAGTGAACATCATAATCATCCATGTCCAGACCCAGTTCGGCGCCTTTCAGTTTGGCGTTGAACTCGCCGCTGAAGACGGCGAAGCGCAGGGCCTGGGCTTGCTGCAAGGCTTCGGCGCCGATCAGGCGTTCGGCTTGCAGGCGGCGTTCATTGCCGGTGTCGCTGATGCGGGCGATTTGCGTCATGTGAATCT
>NZ_JH635998.1:677810-682287 GCF_000257605.1 Pseudomonas sp. R62 | reverse complement strand
GATGCGGGCGATTTGCGTCATGTGAATCTCCGTACGGGCCTTTAACCCGTCGTGGGTTGCAGCCGATCGACTTTCTTTATGCAGCCGTGTTGTGCAAAGTCAGGCTATGTAGCCCCGGTGTCATCGCCATGAACGTTCGGTGATGCTTATATGACAGCCCACAAGGAGGCGCCCATGCCCTGGACAGATCTGTTGCACCGCCGTGAACGCTTGCCCGCCGTTGCTGATCTGGCCGAGGGTTTTGCAACGTTGTTGCAGGCGCTGGGCAACGTCACGCCGTTCGAATTGGCGGTGGCCGGCGGGCGGCGAATGGCCACGCCGGGGCTGGCGTTTCTGGTGGGTTATCAGGCGGCGCTGCGCATGTTGTGGCCGAGCGCGCCGCTGAGCCTCGGCGCCTTGTGCGCGACCGAACAACGCAGCCTGCGCCCGGCCGATATGCAAACGCGGCTGAAAGATTTGCGCCTGAGCGGGCACAAGGATTTCGTCACCGCCGGCGACGCCGCCGACTGGTTATTGGTGGCTGCGCGCAGTGAGGAGCTTGGCGAACCACCGCGCCTGAGTCTGGCGGTGGTGTATCCCGGCGAGCCCGGCGTGAAGGTGGAAAAACTGCCGGCGTTGCCGTTGATGCCGGACATCAGCCACGGTCGCCTGCACCTCGACGGCGCCCTGTGCGAACTGCTCGCCGGCGACGGTTGGGACGCCTACGTCAAACCGTTTCGCAGCCTTGAAGATGTCTACGTGCTCAGCGCCATGACCGCGTGGTTGTACGGCGTCGGCCAGGACAACGACTGGCCGCAGGCCCTGCAATTGCGTTTGCTGGCGCTTCTGGCCGGGTGCGCCGAGGCCAGCCGGCAAGCGCCGAACAATCCGGCGGGGCATGTAGTGCTGGGCGGATTGTTTGCGCAGTTTGAATCACTCAAGACCGAGGTAGATCAGGCGTTGGTGCAGGGTGATCCTGCGTGGGCGGCGATGTGGCAGCGTGATCAAGGCGTGATGCAATTGGCTGCAGGGGCCCGGGCCAAGCGCTTGGCCAAGGCTCTTGCGTTGGCCTGACTGGCCTCATCGCGGGCAAGCCCGCTCCCACAGGTTTCAAAGGTGTTCATGAAATGTGTGTTCACTTGGGACCCCTGTGGGAGCTGGCTTGCCAGCGATGGCAATTTCATGGACGACCAACATCTAAAATTTGTCATAAACCCCGACTAGGCTCAGCAGGTTCATTCCCAGAGCGCCCACCATGTTCAAAGGCCTGTCGCTGTTCCTGCTGCTGATCAGCCTCACCGTCCGCGCCGAACAATGGCCCGGCGAGCAATGGCCCATCGCCCCGCAGATCACCGGCCCGGCTGCCCTGGCACTGGGAAACTACGCCTTCGCGCCCCGCAACGACGCCACCCGCGAAGGCATCCGCACCGACGCCTTGCTGATCATCCGCGACGGCCAGATCATTTACGAACGCTACGCCGCTCCGACCACTGCACAGACACCGCATCTGACCTGGTCGATCAGCAAAAGCCTGCTGGCAACGGTCCTCGGCGTGGCCTACGGCGAAGGCCGGTTCAAACTCGATGATCCGGCGCTGAAGTTCTACCCGACGCTGGACAAACACCCGGCGATCACCCTCGGCCATCTGCTGAACTGGGCCTCCGGTCTGGATTGGCAGGAGGACTACGAATACGCGCCGCTGAAATCTTCAGTGGTGGCGATGCTCTACACCCGCGGCCATCGCGACATGGCCGCATTCACGGCGGGCCACGACGCCTACGCCGCACCGGGTCACGCTTTCCGTTATTCCAGCGGTGACAGCAATCTGCTCGCCGCTGCCCTGAAAACCATGGTCGGCCCAGCACGTTATGTCGACTATCCGTGGACAGCATTGTTCGAGCCCTTGGGCATTCGCCACGCCGTGTGGGAAAGCGATGCCAGCGGCACCTTTGTCGCCTCGTCCTATGCCTATCTCACCGCGCGGGATCTGGCGCGGGTCGGTCTGTTGATGGCGCGCGGCGGGCGCTGGAACGATCGGCAGTTGCTGCCCGAGGATTGGCTCGCGTTCAACCTCACACCGTTTGCCGGCTACAAGGCGCATCAGGACGAAGCCGTACCCGGCGGCCATTGGTGGCTGAATCGCCCTGTCGATGGCGCACCATCACCATGGCCCGACGCGCCACCCGACACCTTCGCCGCCCTCGGCCACTGGGGCCAGGCGCTGTACGTGATGCCCAGCGAGAAACTGGTGATCGTGCGTTACGGCGATGACCGCGATGGCAGCTACCGGCACAACGAACTGCTCAAACGCGTGTTGCAGGCGGTGCGGCGATGAAGCGCTTTCTATTGTTGCTGTTGATCGTGCTGCTCGGCTGGGGTTGGTATGAGCGGGAGAATCTCTGGGCTTTCCCGGACATCATCAGCGCCTACACCGCCAAGGAATATTGCTCGTGTCGTTATGTGATGAACAACGACGCCGGGTATTGCCGTGGCTATGTGAAGCAATGGCTGCCAACCAGCGGTTTTACCGATGACGCTTCGAGCAAAACCATCACCGTCAGCGGCATGGGCCGCAGCAGCAGCGCGCAGTGGCTGAGCGAACGCCAGGGCTGTCGCCTGAATCCTTGAATTATCTGGTCTCCCCTGTGGGAGCGAGCCTGCTCGCGAAATCGTCGCAAGCCGCAATACATGCTGTGCGGGGAGCATTGCATTCGCGAGCAGGCTCGCTCCCACAGGGCTTGCAATAACTTGGCGGGCGGTTAAGGTTCGTGCAGGTTTATCGCCCCCACGAGTGTTCAATGTTCAACCGCTCCCTCTATACAACCTTCGCCAGTCTGCTGTTGACCGCCGTTGCGCTGCCGGCCCAGGCCAATTGGTACCTGGACGGCGAGTCGTCGCGGCTGTCGTTCGTCAGCACCAAAAATGCCAGCGTGTCGGAGGTGCAGCGCTTTCTGGTGCTGCACGGCAAGGTCGACCCCAACGGTCGCGCCGAGGTCGAAGTCGAGCTCGAATCGATCAACAGCGGCATCCCCCTGCGTGATGAGCGCATGCGCAAGGAGCTGTTCCAGATCGAGCAGTTTCCCGCAGCCACCATCACCACCCAGATCGACCTGCGTCCGATCAACGATCTGGCCCCCGGCGCGCAGCTGGAGTTGCGCCTGCCGCTGACCGTCAGCCTGCACGGCAAACAGCACGAATACCCGGCCGAGTTGCTCGCCACGCGTCTGGATGATCGGCGCTTTCAGGTGGTGACGCTGGAGCCGCTGGTGATCAACGCCGAGGATTTCGATCTGGCGCCTGGCCTGGAAAACCTGCGCAAACTCGCCGATCTGTCGGCCATCAGTCTGTCGGTGCCGGTGGGTGCGGTGCTGATTTTCACGGCGCGCTGACATGCGCGGTGCGGTGTTCCCCTGGCGTGACGGCAACCGTTTCGAACTGTTGATCGACGGTCCGCAGTTCTTTCCGCGCATGCTCGAGCACATCGCTGGAGCTTCAGAACAGATCGAACTGGAGCTGTACCTGGTCGAGGCCGGCGCCTGCGCCGAAGCCATCGTCCAGGCGCTGGTCGCGGCGGCGGAGCGCGGAGTGCGCGTGCGTTGCCTGTTCGATGATTACGGCAGCCTCGCGTTCACGCTGCATCTGCGTCAGCGCCTGACCCAGGCCGGGGTCGAACTGCGTTTTTACAATCGCCTGAGCTGGCGGCGCTGGGTCGGCAATTTCTATCGTGACCACCGCAAGTTGCTGCTGGTCGACCAATGCCTGGCCGTGGTCGGCGGCACCGGCGTGACCGATGAATTCTGGACGCCGGGCCATGATGTCAGCGAGTGGCACGAAGTGATGGTCGAGATCAGCGGCCCATTGGTGATCGATTGGCAATTACTGTTTGATCGCCAGTGGATCGCCAACCGTTACCGCCGCGCCTGGCGCCCGGCCGCGCATTTTGGTCTGCCACGTTTGCCGCGCGTGCCGGACAAGGGCGAGGGCATGGGCCGTGTGGCGTATGCCGACGCCCGCCAGCACCGCGATATTCTGCAATCGCTGTTTCGCGCGCTGAACAGCGGGCAAAAACGCATCTGGATGGCCACGCCGTACTTTCTGCCGACCTGGAAAATCCGCCGCTCGCTGCGCAAAGCCGCTGCACGCGGGGTCGATGTGCGGCTGTTGCTGACCGGGCCGCGCACCGATCACCCGTCAGTGCGCTACGCCGGACACCGCTACTACCCGCGCCTGCTCAAGGCCGGGGTGCAGATCTTCGAATACCAGCCGTGCTTCCTGCACCTGAAAATGGTTCTGGTCGACGAATGGGTAAGCATCGGTTCGTGCAACTTCGATCACTGGAATCTGCGTTTCAATCTGGAGGCGAATCTGGAAGCACTGGACCCGGCGTTGACGGCAGCGGTGGAGGCGAGCTTCGTGAAGGACTTCGGCTTGAGTCAGCTGGTGAGTCTGGAGGAATGGCAGCGCCGACCGTTGTGGCGGCGGGTCAAGCAGCGGGTGT
>NZ_JH635998.1:670166-677115 GCF_000257605.1 Pseudomonas sp. R62 | reverse complement strand
AAGTCGCGGCCGTTGTGGCGGCGGGTGAAGCAGCGGGTGTGGGGCTGGATTGATCGGTTGGTGGTCAACTTGCTCGACCGACGCGGCTAATCAGGTCAACTCGATCGAAATGTGGGAGCGGGCTTGCTCGCGAAGGCTGCGTGTCAGTTACTAAAATCAGCGACTGATCCACCGCATTCGCGAGCACGCCCGCTCCCACATGTTCTGACCGCGTCAGGCGTTAGAGCAGTTCGAAGGTCTGCTGCTGCACATCCTGGGAATCCAACCCGATCTGCACATTGAACTCACCCGGCTCTGCCGCGAATTTGAGCTGGGTATTGTAGAATTTCAAGTCTTCCTCGGTGATGGTGAAGTGCACGACCTTCTGTTCGCCGGCCTTGAGCATGATCTTCTGGAAGTTTTTCAGTTCTTTCACCGGGCGGATCATCGAACCGGTGACGTCCTGGATGTACAACTGCACCACGGTTTCGCCGTCACGTTCGCCGGTGTTCTTGACCATGACGCTGGCGTCGAGCTTGCCGCTGGCGTTCAGGGTGGTCGATGACAGCGCCATATCGCTCAGAGCGAAGGTGGTGTAGCTCAGGCCATAACCGAACGGAAACAGCGGGCCGGTGGTGTCATCGAAATACTGCGAGGTGTAGTTGCCTGGTTTGCCCGGAGTGAACGGCCGGCCGATGCTCAGGTGGTTGTAGTAGGTCGGGATCTGGCCCACGGAACGCGGGAAAGTCACCGGCAGTTTGCCCGACGGGTTGTAGTCGCCGAACAGCACGTCGGCGATGGCGTTGCCGCCTTCGGTGCCGCTGAACCAGGTTTCCAGAATCGCATCGGCCGACTGGTTCTCTTCGAGAATCGTCAGTGGGCGGCCGTTCATCAACACCAGCACCAACGGCTTGCCAGTGGCTTTAAGTGCGCGGATCAATTCGCGCTGGGTTTCCGGGATGTTCAGGTCAGTGCGACTCGAGGATTCGTGGGACATGCCACGGGATTCGCCCACCGCTGCAACGATCACGTCAGCCGCTTTCGCCGCTTTCACTGCCTCGTCGATCAGCACGTTGGCCGGGCGCGGGTCATCGACCACTTCCGGGGCGTCGAAGTTGAGGAAGTTCAGGTAGTCGAGGACCTTCTTGTCGCCCGTGATGTTGGCGCCACGGGCGTAGATCAGGTTGGCCTTGTCGCCGATCACCGAACTCATGCCATCGAACAGCGTGACCGATTGCGCCGGGCGCCCGGCGGCGGCCCAACTGCCCATCATGTCGATCGGCGCTTTCGCCAATGGACCGACCAGCGCGATTTTCGCGTCTTTCTTCAGCGGCAGGGTTTCGTTGTGATTCTTCAGCAGCACCAGACTGCGCCGCGCGACTTCGCGGGCCTCGGCACGGTGCAGGCGACTCTCGGCGTAGGTGTCGGCCGGGTCATCTTCAGCCTTGCCGATGCGCAGGTACGGGTCTTTGAACAGGCCCATGTCGTACTTGGCAGCGAGCACTTCGCGCACGGCGTTATCGATGTCTTTCTGTTCGATCTCGCCGGACTTGAGTAGCCCCGGCAGCTCTTTGCCGTAGAGGGTGTCGTTCATGCTCATGTCGATGCCGGCCTTGATCGCCAGCTTCGCCGCTTCGCGACCGTCGCGCGCGACACCGTGCTTGATCAGTTCGAAAATCGCGCCGTGATCGCTGACTGCCAGGCCTTTGAAGCCCCAGTCCTTGCGCAGCAGGTCGTTCATCAGCCAGGTGTTGGCCGTGGCCGGAATGCCGTTGATCGAGTTCAACGCCACCATCACACCGCCAGCGCCGGCATCGATCGCGGCGCGGTACGGCGGCAGGTAATCCTGGTACATCTTCACCGGGCTCATGTCGACGGTGTTGTAGTCGCGACCGCCCTCGACCGCGCCGTACAGGGCGAAGTGCTTGACGCTGGCCATGATGCTGTCGGCGGCGCTTGGGGTCTCGCCCTGATAGGCCTTGACCATGACTTTGGCGATGCGCGAGGTCAGGTAGGTGTCTTCGCCGAAACCTTCGGAACTGCGGCCCCAGCGTGGATCGCGGGAGATATCCACCATCGGCGCGAAGGTGATGTCGAGGCTGTCGGCGGCGGCTTCTTTAGCCGCAACGCGACCGGACTGGCCGATGGCGTCCATGTCCCAGCTCGACGCGAGGGCCAGCGGAATCGGGAAAATCGTACGGTGACCGTGGATCACGTCGTACGCGAAAAACATCGGAATCTTCAGGCGACTGCGCATGGCAGCGTCCTGCATCGGACGGTTTTCCGCGCGGGTGATCGAGTTGAACGTGCCGCCGATGTTGCCGCCAGCGATTTCCTTGCGGATCAGCTCGCGGGGCATTTCCGGACCGATGCTGATCAGGCGCAACTGGCCGATCTTTTCGTCGAGGGTCATTTGTTTCATCAGGTTGCTGATGAAAGCGTCCTTGTTTTCCAAAGGTACCGGGGTCGTGGCGGCCAGTACCTGATGACTGGCCAGGCTGACGAACAGACCCAGCAAACACAGCTTCTTCATGAATTTTTTCTCTAGAGCCCAAACGGTGATGCAACACCGGCCAGCCAAAATGTAGGGAGCGACTATTGTTGTTCGGGTGCCGGCGCAAAATCCTGAGCCGGAAAACCGCAGCCGACAGCGGCAACGTGAACGCGAAGGGCACTTTTTAGCCGATTAACCCGTCGCATGCCAGTGGCGGCGCCGATTATGCCCCAACCGCTGGCCGGGAATGCCCAGCGCTCGGTTTTTAAATCAAATGTGTCATGGAGCATCACTGCAATGAATATCAGCTCAACCTCCCGTTCACGGCTACAGATCGCCACGTTGCTGGTGTTCGCCACGCTGTTGACCGCGTGCGGCATCAACAATATCCCGACCCTCGACGAACAGGCCAAAGCCGCCTGGGGCCAGGTGCAGAACCAGTACCAGCGCCGTGCCGACCTGATCCCCAATCTGGTGGAAACCGTGAAGGGCTACGCGGCCCACGAACAGGAAACCCTGACCGCAGTGATTGAAGCGCGAGCCAAGGCCACCTCGATTCAGGTCGATGCCAGCACCCTCGACAATCCCGAGAAGCTCAAGCAGTTCCAGCAGGCACAGGATCAACTGACCGGCGCATTGAGCCGTTTGATGGTGGTCTCCGAGCGCTATCCCGATCTGAAGGCCAACCAGAATTTCCTCGCTTTGCAATCGCAACTCGAAGGCACGGAAAACCGCATCGCCGTGGCGCGTCGCGATTTCATTCTGGCGGTGCAGAAGTACAACACCGAGATCCGCACCTTCCCCGGTCGCCTGTGGCACAGCGTGATGTACAGCGATCTGCCGGTACGCGAGACCTTCGAAGCCACCACGCCCGGCGCGGAGAAGGCCCCGGAAGTGAAATTCTGATTCGAGGTTGCCCATGCGTGTGTTGAAACTGGGCCTGGTGCTGATGCTGTGGCTGTTCGCCGTCAGCGCCCGGGCCGAATTGACCTTTCCGCCGCTGAGCGGGCGCGTGGTCGATCAGGCGCAGATGCTCGAGCCATCGATTCGCGCGCAACTGAGCCAGCAATTGCAGGCGCACGAGCAGGCCACCGGCGAGCAGTTGGTGGTGGTCACGCTGCCGGATCTGCAGGGCACCACGATCGAGGATTTCGGCGTTCAGCTCGGTCGGCACTGGGGCATCGGCCAGAAGGACAAGAACAACGGCGCCTTGCTGATCGTCGCCCGTGACGAGCGCAAACTGCGCATCGAAGTCGGCTATGGCCTGGAGGATCGCCTGACCGATGCGCAATCGTCGGTGATCATTCATCAGGTCATCACGCCGGCGTTCAAGGCCGGCAATTTCAGCAAAGGCATCAGCGATGGCGTTGCGGCGATGCTGGTGGTGCTCGGTGGCAATCCGCTGGACGAACCGTCCACCGTGTACGAATCCAGCGGCGACCCGGCGGATGATTTCATCTCGCGGCACCCGGCGCTGTTCATGTTTCTGGTGATGTTGTTCATCCTGACGGTGTTTGTCTGCCAGATGCTCGGTATCCTGCCTGCCGGCCGGGGCGGCTCCGGAGGAGGGGGCGGCTTTGGCGGTGGCGGCGGATTCGGCGGCGGTGGCGGTGGCGGCTTCAGCGGTGGCGGGGGCAGTTTCGGCGGCGGCGGTTCGTCCGGCGGCTGGTGAGATCAAAAGAATAATGAGCAGGCACTTTTCGACATGGCATTACTGACTGAACACGAACAACGCAAAGTCGCCGAGGCCATCGCCCGGGTCGAGCGCGACACCGACGCCGAACTGGTCACGGTGCTCGCTGCCCGCGCCGATGACTACGCGTACATCCCGCTGCTCTGGGCCAGTCTGCTGGCCCTGGTGTTGCCGGGCATCGTCCACTACCTCACGGGCTGGCTGACACTGCGCAGCCTGTTGTTGGTGCAATGGGGCATGTTCATCGTCTTGTGCCTGTTGTTCCGCCTGCCGAAAATCACCACGCATCTGGTCCCGCGCCGCGTGCGCCACTGGCGCGCCTCCAACCTGGCGCGCCGACAGTTTCTCGAACAGAACCTGCACCACACCGTGGGCAGCACCGGCATGCTGATTTTTGTCTGCGAGGCTGAGCGCTATGTGGAAATTCTGGTGGACGAGGGGATTTCCAAACGGCTGGATAACAGCAACTGGGACGCGATTGTCGCAGCGTTCACCGAACAGGTCAGGCAGGGGCGCACGCTGGAAGGGTTTGTCACGTGCGTGGAGGCGTGTGGCGAGTTGTTGAAGGTGCATGTGCCGGTGACGCAGGTGAGGAACGAGTTGCCGAATCGGTTGGTGGTGTTGGGCTGAAGCAGTCGCGCATATTTGGCCTGTGTGGCGAGGGGATTTATCCCCGATCGGCTGCGTAGCAGTCGCAACACCTGCGCGCGTGGTTTGACGGGCCGAACACAGAGGGCCGCTTCGCGCCCCATCGGGGATAAATCCCCTCGCCACAAAGGTCGTTGTCATGGATTTTGCCGTTGGGTAAATAAGAGGGTGTCCCCAACCCTCATCCCCCCTAAAATACCCGCCATTCCCGATTCCGCCCGTCCGAGGCCGCTTGTCCATGTCCGTTTCCGCTTCTTCCGCGCCGTCCGCCAAACCGGCCGCCGATCACCACGCCCAGTTCATCGAGCTGCTGCAAACCAGCCTCGACGACAGCGGTTTTATCAAGCTGGTGCTGGCCAAGTACGTCGGTGAAGAGGCGGATCTGCAACGGGTCATCATCAAACCGGTGACGGTCAAGGCGCAGCCGTGCCTGTCATTCGTTTATCGCTACAAGACCCGCGACATCACCAAGAACCTGCCGCTGAGCGAAGGCGTTGCGCTGATTGCCGGTCTGCTGCCGACCTCGTTCAAAAATGCGCATTTATTGGCGCTGAGCGACGAAGCGCAGCTGGAATACAGCAAAAAGGGCAAGAGTTCGCTGTTCAAGAGCAAACCTCAGCAATTGCGTGAAGCGCCTTCGGCCGAGCACAACCGCGAGAAAAATCGTTTCCTTGAACTGAGCCGCCCGTTCCTCAAGGACCTCGGCGTGACCAATGCTCAACACGAGCTGATCCCGGCGATGTCGCGCAAGTGGAAGCAGATCAACAAATTCATCGAAGTGTTTAGCCATGCCCTGACCTCGTCGCCGCTGGCGCTGGACAAACCGGTGCGGGTCGCCGATTTCGGTTCGGGCAAGGGCTACCTGACGTTCGCCATTCACGACTACCTGCGCAACACGCTGAAGGCCGAGGGCGAAGTTACCGGCGTCGAATTGCGCGAAGAAATGGTCAACCTGTGCAACGCCGCTGCGGCGAAGCTTGAACATCCGGGGCTGGTGTTCAAGTGCGGTGACGTGCGTACGGTGGCGCCGAGCGAACTGGACGTGATGATCGCCCTGCATGCCTGCGACATCGCCACCGATTACGCGATCCATACCGGCATCCGCTCGGGTGCGTCGATCATCATGTGCTCGCCGTGCTGTCACAAGCAGATCCGCCTGCAGATCCAGAGCCCGGCGCTGCTCAAGCCGATGCTGCAATACGGCTTGCACCTCGGCCAACAGGCGGAAATGGTCACCGACAGCTTGCGCGCGCTGTTCCTCGAAGCCTGTGGTTACGAGACCAAGGTGTTCGAGTTCATCTCGCTGGAACACACCAACAAGAACAAGATGATTCTCGCGGTGAAACGCGCCGAACCGGTCGATACGACGCAGTTGTTGGCGAAGATCGCAGAGCTCAAGGCGTTCTACCACATCAGCGAACACTGCCTGGAAACCCTGCTGCGCGCCGACGGTTATATGCCTTAACAGGCAGCTGCAAGCTGCAAGCTGCAAGCTGCAAGCTGCAAGTTGAAGCATGACGCTGGTGTGCCTGATATGGGTGATCCTGCTTTTTCTTGAAGCTTGAAGCTTGAAGCTTGAAGCTTGAAGCTTGCAGCTTGCAGCTTGCAGCTCAATTTGGGTCTACCTTGAATACTCCCAGACCTTTCCCCGAGGAGTTTTCCCATGGCCGCGAAAAAGATTCTGATGCTGGTCGGCGATTACGTCGAAGACTACGAAGTGATGGTGCCGTTCCAGGCCCTGCAGATGGTCGGCCACACGGTGCACGCCGTGTGCCCGGACAAGTCCGCCGGCAGCACCGTGCGCACTGCGATTCATGATTTTGAAGGTGATCAGACCTACAGCGAAAAACCCGGTCACCTGTTCGCGCTCAATTTCGATTTCGCCAAGGCCAGCGAAGCCGATTACGACGCGCTGCTGATTCCCGGCGGTCGTGCGCCGGAATACCTGCGGCTGAACGACAAAGTCCTCGAACTGGTGCGCGCGTTCGACAACGCCGGCAAGCCCATCGCAGCGGTCTGCCATGGTGCGCAACTGCTCGCGGCAGCGGGTGTGCTTGAGGGGCGTGAGTGCAGCGCGTATCCGGCCTGCGCCCCGGAAGTACGTCTGGCGGGCGGCACCTACATCGACATTCCGG
>NZ_JH635998.1:657405-669665 GCF_000257605.1 Pseudomonas sp. R62 | reverse complement strand
CCTCGGTGCAGGCCAACAGCCCGACCAAAGTCATCAAGGACAAGACCCTGCCTGTACTCTGAGGCCAATACATTCCACAGGTGGAATGCATTCAAATGTGGGAGCTGGCTTGCCAGCGATGGCGACGGCATCTGCAACATTAATGTCGACTGATTCACCGCTATCGCTGGCAAGCCAGCTCCCACAGGGATTTGGGATTGAAAGAAGATTGTTGGTTCGCCATAAAACTCTGTGGGAGCCTGCTCGCGAAGGCGTCAGCCCGGCCAATATCAAACCTCAACCGGTACCGACAATTTCGGATCGCCCAACGCATGACTCTTGGCATCAAAGAACCGCAACTCAACGCCGGTACCTTCAAACACCTTGGCGTAGTGACGCTTCTGATGCTGGATGAACGCGGCACTGCGCGGATAAATCGAGACCGCCACGCACTTCGGTCTGGCCAGGCGCAGCGCCCGCACCAGATGCGCATCCTGCTCGCCCAGCGCATGGCCGAAGATGCACAGGCTGTCGCCATGGGCCAGTAACTGCTCGTAGCAGAACGACAGATAATCCGAGCTGCGAATGGTCTTGAGCTTGTCAGCGCTCGGCCCTTCGGTGACGAACAGCGGCACGTCGTCCAGGGTCTTGATCGTATTGTTGATGGCGAAACTGCCGAGCAGGGTGCCCTCGGTCGAGGTCAGTTTGCGCGCGGTGCCGTCCTGATTACGCACCAGATGCAGCCCACCGTGCAGGTACAGCAGACGCGGTTTGTCGGTGGCGCTCTGGCTCAGATCGAAACTCGCGTCCGCGCCGTTGAACAGGTCGTCAATGGCCTCGCCGGGATGTTGCAGTGCCCAGTAATTGAGCAGGTCGTAGTTGGTGGTGAACACCGTGCGATAGCGCGCCAATTCAGCATTGAGCACCGCCAGCGTCGAAGGCTGCACCAGCCGCCACGGGATGTGCACCGCGTGCACCGTGTTGATCAGCGCTTCCTTGATCGCGTAATAGCGATTGCGCGGCGCCGCCGAGCTGACCGCCAGGGCCTTGTTGACCCGGCTGGTGGTTTTCAGGGCGCCCAGCACTTGCTCGAAGCTGCGGGTTTGCAGCGCGTCGAACACCGCCAGTTCCGATGGGCTCAGCGGTTTCTCTTCGACCGTACGGGCGTTTTCGAACAGCGAGTCGTAGCCGAAGTCATCCCACACCGCGCGGCTGGCGCCATTGCCCACCAGCAAACCCTGGAAATCGTTCGCGGTGCGCAAGGCATTCCAGTTTTCGAGGGTGGCGTCGACATCGAGAAAATCGGTCATTGCGTGGGCGGTCTCAAAACAAAGGGCAGATGGACGGCGACTTTATCACGAGCGGACATTGAGCCAGATCAACATTGCTCGTGACCGATCGGTCGATCCTGTGTGCACCCGCCGAATCGAGGCAGTCGATCCGGCTTCAGTCAGGAGACACACGATGAGCAGCACCTTCTTCATTCCGGCGGTCAACATCATGGGCAGCGGCTGCCTCGACGAAGCCATGGTCGCGATCCGCAATTATGGTTTTCGCAAGGCGCTGATTGTCACCGATGCCGGGCTGGCCAAGGCTGGCGTGGCCGCAATGATCGCCGAGAAACTGGCGATGCAGGACATCGATTCGGTGATCTTCGATGGCGCCAGACCGAACCCGACCACGGCCAATGTCGAATCCGGCTTGGGGCTGTTGAAGGAAAGCCGTTGCGATTTCGTCGTGTCGCTGGGTGGCGGCTCGCCACATGATTGCGCCAAGGGCATCGCCCTGTGCGCAACCAATGGCGGGCAGATTGGCGATTACGAAGGCGTCGACCGCTCGAGCAAGCCGCAATTGCCTCTGGTCGCTATCAACACCACCGCCGGCACTGCCAGCGAAATGACCCGTTTCTGCATCATCACCGACGAATCGCGCCACGTGAAAATGGCCATCGTCGACCGCAACGTCACGCCCCTGCTGTCAGTCAACGATCCGGAACTGATGGTCGCGATGCCCAAAGGCCTCACCGCCGCCACCGGCATGGACGCGCTGACCCACGCTATCGAAGCCTACGTCTCGACCGCCGCCAACCCGATCACCGATGCTTGCGCGCTTAAAGCGATGAGCCTGATCAGCAACAACCTGCGTCTGGCTGTGCGCGACGGCAGCGACCTGGCGGCGCGGGAGAACATGGCTTACGCGCAGTTCCTCGCCGGCATGGCGTTCAACAACGCCTCGCTCGGATTTGTCCACGCCATGGCGCATCAGTTGGGCGGCTACTACGACTTGCCCCACGGCGTCTGTAACGCCGTGCTGTTGCCGCATGTGCAGAGTTTCAATGCGCTGGTCTGTGCTGACCGACTCAGGGATGTCGCCCACGCCATGGGCGCGGATATTCGTGGTTTCAGCGCAGAGGAGGGCGCGCAGGCGGCGATCAATGCCATTCGCAACCTTGCCAAGGACGTCGAGATTCCCGGCGGACTGCGTGAGCTGGGCGCGAAACTCAGCGACATCCCGGTGCTCGCCACCAATGCTTTGAAGGATGCGTGCGGACTGACCAATCCACGGGCGGCAGATCAGCGCCAGATCGAGGAAATTTTCCGCAACGCGTTTTGAATGAAGGCGCGCAGGCGAGCGAAGTCGAACAGTCCTTCGCTTGCTTCTGCGACCACGGTAAATGTCCGCACACGGCCCCAATCTGAAACCTGGCCGGCGATGTTGTGAACGGCGGATATACGGTACTGCCCGACTGCCAATGAGTGTGCCGCCGGTGTTTGCCATTTCCGGTCGCTTTCGACCGCTGCCCTGGCAATCTCCAGGCCAGTGTCCAGATCGAAAATACTGACGAAACCCTCGGCTCGCGTGACATCTCCCGACAACATCACAGGCGCATTTACCTCCGCTCCCTCAAGCGGTACGAAGACGCCCGGGACGTCGATTTCGGGCCGCAGTCGCACCTCATATCCGCGCTCTTCGCTCCATTCGGACGTGATGCCTGCATACGTCTGGTGGGCGTGAATCTTCTGCTGGCCTGGAGCCTGGGCGCCGCTGATGCTGAACGCCCATCGTCCCTTTGCGCTGACCAGCCCTGCACCGAGCGACTGGGTGTTTTCAATGTTCCAGACCTGTACAAGCGCATCGGGTATGCCGCTGCCGAGCAACAATGTCGCAGGTCCCGTCGTGCTGGCTTCCTCGGGGTAGGTGATGGTCGGCGCCGGGGCCGGTTGTGGCATGTGCTCGTCGCGAGTGCTCATCGTTCTTCTCGTCCATGGCTGATTTGAACGCTGAGGTTGGCATGACGTGCCTGAATTCGAACCTGTAAGAACTACCAGTCCTCCAGTCTTTTTTGCACGGTGATCAATTTCGTTTTCTTCTAAAAAACTGTCATTTGTGTCAGTTGTCCGGCGTGGCTTCTTCGGGTCGAATGCTCTCAGCGAGGGGATCGATGTCGATCCCACAGGAGAATACGAACATGCCGGAATCCACCGCGCCATTGCCCCCAACCGCGCAGTCAGCCGGGGAGCTGGACGCTCTGTTTGGTCTGCGAACGCTGAAATTTCCCGGAGCGGCCAAGACCATTGCCGAAGGCGTGTCTATCACGCCTTCGGGGCAGATCATGGTCAGCGCTACCGTCGAGCAATCGGGCCATTCGTACTACGGCCTTGCGCGCCTGGATGCCGATGGCAATCCGGACCCGGATTTCGGCACCGGCGGATATCTCAGCGGCCGGTTCGGCACAGGCTCGCTCACCCAAGGCGGGCCATTGATCGTTGATGCGCTCGGGCGGATCTGGATGTGCGGTGTGATTGGCGTGGTCAAAGACCAGACTCTTGAATATCAACAAGTCATCGCGCGGTTTCTGCCCGACGGTTCGCCGGATATCGAGTTCGGCGGCGACAGTAATGGCTACCGGATTGTGCCCATGCGGATTCCGGCACTTTTTGGGGCCACCCATGGGCAACTGCTGCTGGCCAAATCCGATCCGCAGCTTGCGCAGCCGGACAGGCTGCTGTTTGTGACCGCGCAAAAGGGCAGTGGCCTGTTGACGCGATTCAATCTCGATGGCTCGGTCGATTTATCGTTCGCCAGCAACGGTTGGCTGCCCCTGTCGCTGCCAGGCGTGGCCATTTCGCTGTCCGGGATCATCCAGCTCGACGGTGGGAGGATCCTGCTGCATGGCAAAACGGAAGTAACCAATCAGGGATTGGTCATGGCGTTCGACCACAACGGGAAAGTTGCACAAGCGTTCGGCGATCAGGGCATATTGCTGTTGAACATTAAACGGGATGGCAAGACGCTCGAAAGCCACGTGACCAACATCGCTGTGCAAACGGCGCAGCGCCTGCTTTTGCTCGGTGCGGCGGTCGAGTCAACGCAAGACACGAAACTGCAACATGGATTCATCAGTGGTATTACCTACGCTGGCCAAATGGATAACGCGTTCAACAACCCTGTCCTCAGCCCGACGGCGCATGAACTCGACCTGAGAGGTTGGCAAACAGGGTTTGCGCTGGATGACATCGCTGGCAAACGTATTGTGGCGGTCGGACAGACCTCGGGCAGCGCACGAGGCTTGCTGACGGGAGGCTTTCTGGTCGATGGCGCAGTGGATGATTCGTTTGATGTCGAGGGCGCGAAGGATATTTCATGGCCAGCCATCGATGCCTGCCTGCAAGGCTCTTCGATCCTGGTGTTGGGTCGCAGGGACGACAGCGCGCAGCTGGTTCGCTTGCTGACCGCACCTGTCATAAAACAGCGCGCCAGCATGGGCAACTGAGCAGTCAGCGGTAAAACCGGGCTATCCTGCCGGCTCGGATGAACCCTGCCTTCGAGCCCACCATGCTGCAAAAAAGCCTGATCCGCCGTCTCGACCTGATCACTCTGCAACTGTTCGTCGCCGTCCACGAGGAAGGCACGCTGACCCGTGCGGCTGCGCGCGAGGCCATCGCGGTGTCGGCGGCGAGCAAGCGCCTGATGGAGTTGGAGGAGGCGCTGGGCATCGCTTTGTTCGTGCGTCAGGCCAAAGGCATGATCCTCACGCCGGCCGGTGAAACCCTGCTGCACCACGCCCGGCAGATGCTCTTCAATGTGGAAAAGATGGGCCTGGAGCTGGGTGAGCACAGCCATGGTGTGCGGGGTTACGTGCGCATGCTGGCCAATCTTTCGGCGATCATTCAGTTCCTGCCCGAAGACTTGCGCGACTTCTCCGCGCGGCATCCGCAGGTCAAGACCGACCTTGAAGAACGCCCCAGCGCCGGGGTGATTCAGGGCGTGCTCGATGGCGTCGCCGACCTCGGCATCTGCTCCGACGACAGCGACACCAAAGGCCTGCACAGCGTGTTGTACCGCCAGGACAAACTGGTGGTGGTGATGCTCCCGGAGCATCCGTTGGCTACGTGCGCATCGGTGACTTTCGATGAAACTCTCGACAGCGATTACGTCGGCTTGCACGCAGCCAGTTCGATCAACATGCGTACCCATGCGGCGGCGCGGCAGGCCGGCAAAGTCCTGCGCATCCGCATTCATGTGCCGGGATTCGATGCGGTGTGCCGGATGGTCCAGGCGAACATGGGCATCGGCATTCTGCCGCAGCGAGCCTATGAGTTGTTTGGTCAGGCACTGGGCTTGCGTGCGGTGCCGCTGACCGACAACTGGTCCGATCGCGCGCTGATTGTGGTGGTGCGCGATGAGGCGGGATTGTCGCCGGTGAGCCGGATGTTGTTTGAGCATTTGCGCGGGCAGGGCGCCTGAATCTCTATTGAATGGGCCGGCCTCTTCGCGGGCAAGCCCGCTCCCACAGTTTCCAGCGTGTATGCAAATTGTGCGGCTGACTTCGAACCCTGTGGGAGCGGGCCTGCCCGCGAAAGCGGCTTCGAATTCACCACATCGCTGAAGCATTCGCATTTCGCGAACGCCCTTTGCCGAGAGACGGCTGGATTCTCCGATCATCGTTCCTCTAGCCTTGGCGACATATTCCAAGAACAAGAGGTACCCCGCGATGACTGCCCCTTTGAGTGCAATCAAAGTGATCGAGATCGGCACCCTGATCGCCGCGCCGTTTGCCGCGCGCATGCTTGCCGAGTTCGGCGCCGAGGTAATCAAGATCGAAGCCATTGGTCAGGGCGACCCGCTGCGCAAATGGCGCAAGCTGCACGAAGGCACATCGCTGTGGTGGTACCTGCAATCGCGCAACAAGAAATCCCTGGCGCTCAATCTCAAATCCGCTGAAGGCATCGAACTGGTCAAGCAACTGGCCGGCGACGCCGACGTGATCATTGAAAACCTGCGCCCCGGTGCGCTGGAAAAGCTCGGTCTGGGTTGGGACGTGCTACATGCGCTGAATCCGAACCTGACCCTGGTGCGTATCTCCGGCTACGGCCAGACCGGCCCGTACCGCGACCGGCCCGGTTTCGGTGCGATTGGCGAGGCCATGGGCGGCATTCGCTACACCACCGGCAATCCCGATTCGCCACCGGCGCGAGTCGGCGTGAGCCTCGGCGATTCGCTGGCCTCGCTGCACGCGGTGATTGGCGCGCTGATGTCGCTGCTGCGGGTCAAGACCGGGCAGGGCGGTGGACAGATCGTCGATGTGTCGCTGGCCGAAAGCGTGTTCAACGTCATGGAAAGTCTGGTGCCGGAATACGACATGCTTGGCCATGTCCGCGAACGCAGCGGCGGTGCCCTGCCGGGTATCGCGCCCTCCAATACCTACCTCACGGCCGACGGCGCCTACGTGGTGATTGCCGGCAATAGCGACCCGATCTACAAGCGTCTGATGCACACCATCGGCCGCGCTGATCTGGCCGAGGCAGAAGAGTTCGCCCACAACGACGGCCGCGCGGCGCAGAGCGGTTTGCTCGATGCAGCCATCACACACTGGACCAGCAGCCTGCCGATCGACGAGGTACTGGCTGCTCTCGAAGCTGCCGAAGTGCCGGCCGGGCGCATCTACTCGGTGGCTGACATCGTCGCCGATCCGCACTATCAGGCGCGGGACATGCTGCTCAATGCCGACTTGCCTGGCGGCGCAACGGTGAAGATGCCCGGCATTGTCCCCAAACTCTCGGAGACGCCCGGCGGGGTGAACTGGTCGGGGCCGAAACTGGGCCAGCACACCGACGATATTCTCGCCAATCTTGGCCTGACTGAACTCGACATTGAACGTCTGAAAGGCCAGGGGGTGGTGCAATGATCACTGACTATTCGCAAACCCTGATCGTCCAGGAAGTCTCGCCCCGCGACGGTTTGCAGATCGAGCCGACATGGGTGGAAACCGCTGACAAGATCGCCCTGATCAATCAATTGTCACAGGCCGGATTCAGCCGCATCGAGGCCGGCTCGTTCGTCTCGCCCAAAGCCATTCCGGCCCTGCGTGACGGCGAGCAAGTGTTCAACGGCATTCAGCGTCAGCCGGGTGTTATTTACGTGGCGTTGATTCCCAACCTCAAAGGCGCGCAACGCGCACTGGCGGCGAATGCCGATGAGTTGAACCTGGTGATGTCTGCCAGCCAGACCCACAACCTCGCCAATATGCGCATGCGTTGCGAAGAGTCGCTGGCGGCGTTCGCTGACATCGTTGCGTTTGTCAGCGGCTCAGGTGTGCGCCTCAACGGCAGCATCGCCACCACGTTCGGCTGCCCGTTCGAAGGCAAGATTGACGAGGATCGCGTGCTGCAAATCGTCGACGCTTATCAAGAGCTCGGCATTCAGGGCATCAGCCTCGCCGACACCACCGGCATGGCCAATCCGCGTCAGGTCGATCGCTTGGTGCGGCGCGTTTTGCAGCGGGTTTCGCCGGCCGATCTGACCCTGCATTTCCACAACACTCGAGGCCTTGGTCTGTGCAATGTGCTGGCCGCTTACGAGGCCGGCGCGCGGCGCTTCGATGCGGCGCTGGGTGGCCTCGGCGGCTGCCCGTTTGCCCCGGGGGCGTCGGGCAATATCTGCACCGAAGATCTGGTCAATCTGTGCGATGAAGTCGGCATTCACACGGGCATCGATTTGCCGCTGTTGCTGAAGCTTTCGCGCGGCTTGCCGGCGCTGTTGGGCCACGATGTCCCCGGCCAACTGGCCAAGGCCGGGCGCAATTGCGATCTGCATCCGATGCCGACCTGAGACACACCAGTACCCCTGTGGGAGCGGGCTTGCCCGCGATGACGGCAGCAAATTCAACGAAAGCGTTAGCTGAACTGACGCCATCGCTGGCAAGCCAGCTCCCACACAAAAGCGCTCCACAGTGAGCGTAATCACCAGACAACAAAAACAATCGGACGCCCATCGGTAGTCCGCCTGGAGAAAAATCTATGAGCCTCAACGTAATGGAGGCGGGCGTGAATCCGTCCGTCGATCACGACGCCGAAAAAGCCCTGGTCAGCAAAGTCGCCTGGCGCCTGATGCCGCTGATCATGGTCTGCTACCTGTTCGCCTTCTTCGATCGCATCAACATCAGCTTCGCCAAATTTCAGTTGCAGACCGACCTGAGCCTGAGCGATACCGCGTATGGCTTGGGCGCCGGGCTGTTCGTGGTCGGTTACGTGCTGTTCGAAGTGCCGAGCAACATGATGTTGTACAAGGTCGGCGCGAGACGCTGGATCGCGCGGATCATGATGTCGTGGGGCGTGGCGACGGCGGCGATGGTCTTCGTCAACAGCGAATGGCAGTTCTATGCGCTGCGCTTCGTCATCGGCGCGATGGAAGCCGGGTTTGCTCCGGGCGTGCTGTATTACCTGACCCTGTGGTTTCCGCAGCACTTCCGTGGCCGCATCACCTCGATGCTGTTTCTGGCCTCGGCGTTTGCCGGGCTGGTCGGCGCACCGTTCTCAGGGCTGGTGTTGCAACACCTCGATGGCGTATTGCAGATGCGCGGCTGGCATTGGTTGTTCCTGCTCGGTGGCGTGCCGTGCATCGCCCTCGGTTTCTTGGTGCTGACGCAGCTCAAGGACCGCATCGAGGATGCGCACTGGCTGACCGCTGACGAGAAGAAATTGCTCTCCAGTCGCATCGCCCATCACGAGCCACACAAGAGCGGCGGCTCATTGCTCGCGGCGCTGAAAATTCCCGGGTTCCTGACGTTGGGTTTGATCTACTTCCTGATTCAGGTCGCGTCCTACGGGTTGAATTTCTGGGCACCGCAATTGATCCGCAGCGCCGGCACCGAAAGCCCGGTGATGATCGGCCTGCTGACCGCCATTCCGTACATCTGCGGGGCGATCAGCATGGTCGTGATCGGGCGCTTGTCAGACGCCACCGGTGAGCGGCGCAAGTTTGTCGCCGGGCTGGTGATCGTCGGCGCGATCGGCTTCTTCAGCGCAGGAATCTTCGCCAGCCACACGACCTTCCTGATCGTCGCGCTCGGCCTGCTTGGCGCCGGCATCATCGCTTCGATTCCGAGCTTCTGGACCCTGCCACCGAAACTGTTGGCGGGCGCCGGTGCCGGCGCGGCAGGCGGGATCGCGGTGATCAATACCCTGGGGCAGTTCGGTGGGATTGTCAGCCCGGTCATGGTCGGACGCATCAAGGACCTCACCGGCAGCACCACCCCGGCGCTGTACGTCATCGGCGTCGCCGCGCTGATCGCCGCAGCGTTGCTGCTGTGGGGCTTGCCGCAGAAGTTGCGTACGCTGGACAAGTATTGAGATTGGCGGCGTTGGCGATGACGCCTTCGCGAGCAGGCTTCAGACACATGAGAAGATTCGCTGGCCTGATCTGTTGAATCCTTCAATGCAGAAAGGGATAGTGCGCGCCAGGAAATATCTTCAAGGAGCGGGAATTGACAATGAAGTCCAATTGGATCAGCGCAGTAGCGCTCTGCGGATGGTTCATGGCTGGGCAGGCGTGGGCCGATTGCACACCGCCAGCGGTCAGCGCGGAAGCGGATTTCTCGCTGTGCAAGGACTGGCCGGCTTATCCGTCGCTGACGATTACCGCGCTATCGACGTTCGTGCCCGATCCCGTCTATGGCCAGGACGGCAGGGTGGGTTCATACGATCTGGCTCTGGCCGTCACTACCGCTGGCAGCCCCAAGCCGCTGGCGACCTATCATCAGCGGTCGGCGTTTCTCTCCGATGCCATCGCGCTGGAGAGTCTGGAGCTGGATACGGCGCGTTATAAACTCACGTCCGACCTCCGTGCCTTCGGCGTACGCGCCCATTTCAAAGGCTCGTCGCGCGTCAATCCGCTGGATGAAACCCTGCTGTCGCTCTACGTGAAAGAGGGCGACAAACTGCGCCCGGTGCTGGATCGTTTGGTCGTCTACAGCTTCAGTGGCGAATGGGATGGCAATTGTGCCGGAGAGCGCTCGGAGACGGTGCGTACGCTTGAGATGGGCAAAACCAGTTCCCATGGTTACGCCGATATCATTGTCCGCTCGGTCACTACGGGCCTGGTCGGTGAGGGGCCACCCGACACCTGCGAGTCGAAAACTACCCACGAAAAGCCGGTGCTGACCACGTTGCGCTATGACGGACAGCAATATTTCGTTCCCGAAAATCTGAGAGGCTATTGAAGGCGCGTCGTTCTACTTTCTCGACCCCGACGGCCACAAGCTGGAAGCCCATGTCGGCGATTTGCAGTCGCGGCTGGCTGCGTGTCGGCAGAAACCGTACTCCGGCATGCGTTTCTGCGACGAACCCTGATCCGCTTCAATCTCGGTGATATAGACTCTGCGCCACGTGTTCTGGCGCTTGCAGGTTTCTCATGACTCCATCATTGCTGTTGGCCGTTCTGGCTTCGGGTTTCATCTACGGGATCACCCCCGGGCCGGGCGTGCTGGCGGTGTTCGGGATTGGCGCGGCCCATGGCCGGCGGGCCGGGGCGGGGTTTCTGTGTGGGCATCTGCTCGGCGATGTGATCTGGTGCAGCACCGCGCTAGTGGCGATTGTCGGTGCGCGGGAAATCGGCAGCACCGCGTTCGATGTGCTCGGCGTGCTCAGCGCGGTGTACCTGTTCTGGCTCGGCTGGCGTGCGGTGCGTGCCCAACGCCGTAGCGGCGACGAGGCGCAAGGCGCGGCGCGGCAGCCGTTCTGGCACGGCATCGTCTTCGGCCTGACCAATCCCAAGGCCTATCCGGTGGCGGTGGCGACCTTTACGGCGCTGCTGTCGAGCCGCGCCGAACTGCTCAATTGGTCGATGCTGCCGGCGCTGATCGCCCTGAGCTTTATCGGCGGTGCGCTGGCTTACGCTATCCTCATCGGCGTGGTCGGCGCGCAGCGGGTGCGCACGGTGTATCAGCGTCATGAACTGCTCATCACCCGTTTATGCGGCGTGATGTTTATTGGCTTCGCCATCAATGCGTTGATGCACGCGCTGCCGGGGCTGCTGCCGAACAAGACTTGATGAAATGGCAGGGACGCGCAACCACGATCACGGACGATTGAAATCGCTGCACTGTGCGGACATCCCGTAGAACCATGGAAAGCCCTAACCCTGCGCCGCTGGCGAGCTACATGGACCTGTTGCTGGACGCCGTTTGCGCGGTCGACAAACAGGGCCGTTTCGTTTTTGTCAGCGCTGCCTGCGAGCGGATTTTCGGCTACACGCCTGACGAGCTGATCGGCCGCTCGATGATCGAGCTGGTGCACCCGGCCGATCGCCAGCGCACCCTCGCGGCCGCTGGCGAAATCATGGGCGGCGACCCGAAGCACAATTTCGAGAACCGCTACCTGCGCAAGGACGGCAGCGTCGCGCATATTTCCTGGTCGGCGCGCTGGTCGGAGGTCGACCAACTGCGCATCGCCGTCGCCCGCGATATCACCGAGCGCAAGCAGGCCGAATCGCGGCAAGCGGCGTTGTACGCAATTTCCGAGGCGGCGCATGCGGCGGAAGATTTGCTGGCGCTGTTCAAAAGGGTTCATTTGCTCATTGGCGAATGGCTGCCGGCGCTGAATTTTTCCGTGGCGCTGTATGACGAAAACTGCGCGCAGCTGAATTTTCCCTATCACGTCGACGATCACGAATCGCAGCCCGAGCAGCCCGGCACCGTCATCGGACGGCTTTGCGCGCAAGTGATCCGCAGCGGCCAGCCAATGTTGCTGACTCCGGACAGCGCCGATGCCACGCCCGACTTCGCTGCGCTGGTGGCGGAGCAGAACGCGCCTTGCTGGCTCGGCGTACCGCTGAGCTCAAAAAACGGCACCATCGGCGCCTTGATCGTCAAAAGCCTCGCGGGCGGTGAACGCTACACCGAGCAGGACAAGGAACTGCTGCAATACGTCTGCGCACAAGTCGCCACGGCCATCGAACGCCAGCAACTGCATGCGCGGCTCAAGCGCATGGCGCAATACGAT
>NZ_JH635998.1:653279-656512 GCF_000257605.1 Pseudomonas sp. R62 | reverse complement strand
CCATCGAACGCCAGCAACTGCATGCGCGGCTCAAGCGCATGGCGCAATACGATCAACTGACGCAACTGCCCAACCGCGAACTGCTGCGTGATCGGCTCAGGGCTGCGCTGGCCCATGCGCGAACCGTGCACGGACACATGGCGCTGCTGTATGTCGATCTGGATCGCTTCAAACAGGTCAACGACACCCATGGCCATGCTGTCGGTGACATGCTCCTGCAAACCGTGGCCAATCGGCTGAAAGGCTGCGTGCGTGAAACCGACACTGTGGCGCGTATCGGTGGCGATGAGTTTGTCGTGCTGTTGCATAGCGTGCATGCCGCCGAAGATGCCGACAGTGTCGCCGGAAAAATCCGTCAGGTGCTGGCGCAGCCCATGCGCCTCGACGGCCATGACCTGCGTATCGAACCGAGCATCGGCGTGGCGCGCTTTCCTGAACACGGTGAAGAAGAACAGCAACTGTTCCGGCATGCCGATCAAGCCATGTATGCGGCCAAACGCCTGAATCATCGGGCGCTGGGCATCTGAAGCGGGAGCGCCGTTCGTCGCGGCCTCGGCAGATTTTCTAAACCTTTGAACGCCAAAGCCTTCTTAACTGAGGCGGACAATTGTCCGCCGCGACTATTTGAGCAGCGGGCGAATCACGGCCCGCTTGAATTTTCAACGAAGGAGGGCGCGACCATGAGCCGGATGGCCACCCGTTTACGTAATGCCAGTTTTGCGACTCTGCTGGGCCTGTGCGCCAGCACTGCGTTCGCCCAGTCGCCTGCCGAATTCATCAATGATGCCTCCGCCAAAGGCATGGCCGACATCGAAGCCAGCCGTCTGGCCCACGGCAAGACTGAATCCAAAGAGGTCAAGGATTACACCATTGTCGTCATCAACGACCGCACCACGGCCAACCAGCATTTGGCGAAAATCGCCAAGAAGCTCGACCTGCCGGTCGCACCTCGCGAAGAACTCGCCGACAAGGCCAAAGAGCTGATGCCGGAAGTGAAGGATGGCGCGACTTTCGATCAGGCCTACGCCGCCAGTCAGGTCAAGGCGACCGAAGAGGCCATCACCCAGATCGAGCAACAGGCACAGACCACCGACGTGCCGGAAATCAAAGCGTTTGCCGATGAGACTTTGCCGAAGCTGCAAAACCATCTGGAGAAAGCCCGAGCGTTGCAGGCCAGTCGCTAACTTCGCCGTGTTGTTGCAGCGCGAACGAAATCTTGAGTTGAAAAGCGATGCTTGCCCTGTGGGAGCGAGCCTGCTCGCGAAAGCGGTGTGTCAGTCAATGATGTTTTGACTGACCCTCCCTCTTCGCGAGCAGGCTCGCTCCCACAGGGTGTGTTTACTTGCTCAGCACTCATTCAAATCCTGTTTTGGCTTGCTCTTGTCTCCAAGCCCCTCAAGATCGAACACCTGATTCTCACCCAGCGCGCGGTAATGCCGGCGCAGCGCTTCGAGCTGCTTCAGATCCAGCGCCTCCAGCCCGAGCATCGCGTTCTGCGCTTCCTTGTTCACCCGCAGCAGCTCATCGAGTTTCAAGTGCAGAATGTCGGTATCGCGGTTCTGCGTGTTCTGAATCAGGAACACCATCAGGAACGTGATGATCGTCGTCGATGTATTGATGATCAGTTGCCAAGTGTCGTTGTAACCAAAAATCGGCCCGCTCAAACCCCACAACCCGATCAGAATCAACGCCCCCATGAACGTCTTCGGGCTACCGGCCCACAGGGCAAGTTTTTGGGCAATTTTTGCGAATTTCATGATGGGAGTCCTTGTTTTGGGAGCTTGAAATTCAGACATCGGCGTTGCGCTGAAAATTCTGTTTACAAGTTCTCCGTTCACTCAATACCTGGGTTAGGACTTGCCAATCTTAGGCTTATATATGGACACCTTTCATTGTGGAGGTTTAAGTCTAGTATCAAATGGCAGTCAAACTGCCATCAGCTCATTCCACGGATAGAAACCCGTAAGAGGCGCCTCATGGAATTCTTCGAAAAGTTAGCCAGCCTAGCCGCAAAAGTCCGCTTGCAGAGCGCTGCGATCCAGACTGAAGAAGCAACGAAAAATGCATTCGTCATGCCTTTTATCAGCACGGTTCTGGGTTACGACGTTTTTGACCCGACTGAGGTGACCCCCGAATTCGTCTGCGATATCGGCACCAAAAAAGGCGAGAAGATCGACTACGCGATCATGAAAGAGGGGGAAGTGCAGATTCTGATCGAATGCAAAAAGATCGGTGAATCGTTGCACATCAATCACGCCTCACAGTTGTTCCGATATTTCCATGTCACCAGCGCTCGAATCTCCATTCTTACCAACGGTCAAGTCTATAAATTTTTCACCGATCTGGACGCGCCGAACAAAATGGATGAGAAACCGTTCCTTGAATTGGATTTGTTGGACATTGATGAGTATTCAGTCCCCGAGTTGGTAAAGTTGACGAAGTCAGCTTTTGATGTTGATTCCATCATCAACGCAGCGGGGGAGTTGAAATATGTCAGCCAAATCAAAAAGGTCCTCGCCGCGCAGGTCAGCAAGCCGGACGATGACTTTGTAAAGGTTTTCGCTTCTCGGGTTTATGACGGCGTGATCACGCAGAAAGTGCGCGACCAGTTTCACGAGCTGACCAGAAAAGCTGTCGGTCAATTTTTGAATGACCAGATCAATGATCGGCTCAAATCGGCCATGAGCGGCGCTATCCAGCCAGCGTTGGCCTCCCTGCCATTAGTTTCTGCCGGAACTGATCCGGTAGATCCGCGTGACGAATCAGATGACAAGGTTTTAACAACGCTGGAAGAGCTGGAGGGCTATCACATCGTTCGGGCGTTGGTTCGATCTGTCGTCGATGCCAAGCGCATTGTTCAGCGCGATACACAGAGCTATTTCGGTATCTTGCTGGACGACAACAATCGCAAACCGATCTGCCGTTTGCATTTCAATCGATCACAAAAGTATCTCGGCATCTTCGATGAAGAAAAAAACGAGACCCGTCATGCGATCAACTCGGTGGATGACATCTATGAGTTCTCGGATCATCTGAAAAAAACTGTCGGCTATTACGATTGATGGAGAGTCGACCGTTCAATCAGACACCTCATGCAACGTTCGCACTGGAATTGCCTTTCATGCTGCCTGTATCGTGAAAAGCAATCGAACACCCAACAGGAGAACGCAATGAGTTGGTCTGCCCAGCAATACGTCGCTTTCGAAGATGAACGCACCCGTCCGGCCCGTGAT
>NZ_JH635998.1:645445-652406 GCF_000257605.1 Pseudomonas sp. R62 | reverse complement strand
GGGGCCTCTTGATGCATGCAAAACCGATCACCGCTGCACCGCCACCATCATCGTCCTCTGGCATCCTTTCAACTCGTTCACCCTGAACTCGTCGGAAATTTCCCTCTGTTTTCCAGGCTTTTACACGTGGTGCGCCATGGCTGTTTAAAGTCGAATCGCGTTACGTCCCGATGCCTACAAATCCTTGCGCCGCTGCCTACCGGTACGCCAGAATCCGCCTGCTTGTGCGGCTGGCGGGCGGTCGGTAACTTGGTTCGCGTCACTGATTTCCAGTGATCGGGTTTAGCAGCCCGGCCTGGATTGACCAACGGTTGCACATGTACCTTCCAGTCAGGCTTCGCCTGCACTTGATGGTGGCTGTGCGCATGGCACCCTCGGGTGAGCCGGGTTTTGGACTTCCTACCGGTCTGCTAAGGAATACGCAAGCCATCGTGCAGACGTTTGATCATTGCCAGACTCAGCTTGCGCTTGCGGTTCAATACTTCCGAAACATGGCCACTGGTGCCAATAAAGGACTCGAGATCCCGCGGCGTCAAGCCTTGCTGATCCATACGGAATTTGATGGCTTCAATGGGATCAGAGGGCGGCATCGGAAAATGCTGCTCCTCATACTTTTCAATCAGCAGAGCGAGAATTTCCCCAAACGTCAGACATGAAAAAACCGGCGACTGAGAGCCGGTTGGGCAGTAAGAATTTTTTAACCCTGCTGCAAGACCTTCAACGCCGCCGAAGCCAGAAACCCCGATCGGCTTTTCTCCTCAGGATGATGTAACACGTACTCATCAATGCGATTGAGCAAGTGCCCCGGCAGAGTGATGTTGAGCTTCTGTGCTTTGCCCAGGTATTTGACCACGTCGATATCCACTACCGCCCACGCACATCCGGCGTACTGCGGATTGGCGACATGCAGGCTCAATTTGCTGGCCGATGGAATCGGCGCACCGTCGTCTGCCAGAATTGCGAAATGACCTTCGATCGCCTCGCGCGCCATGGCGACAGCGTCATCAAGGTCGTCGCCGGCAGAAAAGCAGCCAGGAATGTCCGGCACTTCAACTCCCCAAGCGTGTTCCTCGTCGCCTATTGAAATCGCAATCGGGTAAAGCATGTTCGTGATCCTCCAAGGCAACGCTGAGAACGGATTCAGAGCATGGCCTGTTGCAAAATACTGATGGCCGTTTTTTTGAGCAGATCCTTTTTTGGATGCGGCACTGTTACCAATCCTGGTTTGGTTGGATGTTTGAAGTGATGATGACTGCCCCGAATACGTACCAGAAACCAACCGTCCGCGACGAGTTGTCCGATTAAAAAACGGCTGTTCACAACACCTCCCTGTGGTGTGCTTGGTGGTTACTATACCTACTGAATTCTACAGATCAATAGACTTGCTACCGTTCAGCCATTGTGGCGTCCGGCGAGGTGGTCAACCCAGTCTAGGCCGCGCGTGTTTGGAGGAACGATGGTTGTGTTGCAGTGTTTTGCGGTGACATTTACGCCGCAAAATGAAAGCAGATCGCTCAGCCAGTCATTGCGACTGATAGAGCGAGCTTACCCGTCGTTTCAACGAAGGAGGGCGACGTTGGTAGCGATCCTTCTCTGGATGATTTTCAGAGTCGCTGGGGTTCTTTTTGGAGCTGAAGGCTTTTCCTTGGAAATTGTCTTTCACCAACTTCCAGACACAAAAAAACCGGCCATCAAGGCCGGCTTTTTCTATTCCTGCATCCCTCGTCGGACAACACAACGCGAGATCAATATTCGGTGGAGCGGGTAGAGGGAATCGAACCCTCATCTAAAGCTTGGGAAGCTTTCGTTCTACCACTAAACTATACCCGCTCAGAGCGGCTGACTTTGTACCAGACTCGGCCACGGATTTGAAGTTTTCTTTTTCTCTGCGAGGGCTTTGCCGCGCAGAAATCGGTCGATCGCGAGCAAGGGCTGCGCCGGTGCAACAGGCACTTCAAGCTTGCAGCCTTGCCCGCGATGACGCTGTTTCAAATGGCCAGGGCATGGTGATCCTGCACAAACGAGTAGCGCGTTCGGCTGGCTTGCGGCGCAGGTTTCAGAAAGCCCAGCAGAGCGTTCTGGCTGTCGCGGCAGGCGGCTTTGTGCTCCATGTCGAGGAAGTGCCCGGTGGCTTGCAGGGTGGTGAAGCTGCTGTGCGCTACGTGATTGCCAAACAGGCGTGCGTCTTCAGCAGCGGTGTATTCGTCCCATTCGCCATTCAGGAACAGCACCGGCACGCTGATCTTTTTCGCCGCATTCAGATAGCACTGGCGATCGCTGTGCAGCACGTCGTTGATGTGAAAGTGCATCTGTCCGTACTCATGCTCGGCGAGGCTGCTGACATGGCGATAGTTGAAGCGCTTGAACAGCGACGGCAGGTGTTTGCCGATGGTGTTGTTGACCAGATGGCCGACCCGGTCGCCGTCGCGGCTGCCGAGGTAATCGACACCACGCTCGAGATAATCGAGCATGTGCGCATTGATCACCGGTGAGAACGAGCTGATCACGGCTTTTTCGATGCGCCGGGGCTGCTGGGCGAGGGCGACCAGAGTGGCGGCGCCGCCCCAGGAGAACGACAGCACGTGTTCGGCGGCGAAGTGATCGATCAGCTCCAGCAAAATCTGCCCTTCGACTTCCTTCGTCAGATGTTTCTCATGCCGGTTGTGGGCTTTTGAGCGGCCCGCGTAGGGCTGGTCATAGCAGACCACGTTGAATTGCGGGTGCAGGTTTTTCACGGTCTGTGCAAACGACGCAGTCGTGGCCATCGAGCCGTTGACCAGAATGATGGTCTTTTCTGCGGCGTCTGCGCGATAGAACTCCGTGTAAACCCGATACTGACCCTGTATATCCAGCACAGCGATTTCTGGCCTCATGTCATAAGACTCCTGGCAAGCAAGCGGGTATGCGCGCAATCGAGATTGCACGAGCTTTGTGACAGGTAGGCATACGCCTGAAATTTGCTGGCCCATGTCGATCCGGTACGGCAGGTCGACGGGTGTTGTTATTGGCGGGCAGATTGCCGGCTGAGGCGCAGCCCTTGAGGGCAGACGACCGACAAAAAGTTTCTTGGAAGTATGTGGTGACTCATCGGTCACATTTCGGCCGACGTCCTGATTCAAGCAGGGGACTCAGGATCACGCAAGTGCCGTCGGCGAATTGTTCGACAACTTCGGCTGAGCGGTCGCCGGCTTAGAACAAATGAATCTCTTCGGTGCGCAAAGCGCGGTACTCGCCCGGTTTTAGCGCGTGATCGAGGGTCAGTTCGCCGATGGATTCGCGGTGCAGGCGCAGGACTTTGTTGTTGAAGAAACCAAACATGCGCTTGACCTGATGGTAGCGGCCTTCAACGATGCTCAGTCGCGCCGAGCGTGGGCCGAGCAGCTCAAGCTGCGCCGGTTGCGTGGTCAGATCTTCGAAAGCGAAGTAGATGCCCTCGGCAAATTTAAGCGCGTAGCTCGGGTCGATGTGCTGTTCGGTTTCGACGTAATAGACCTTCGCCAGTTTGGTTTGCGGCTGCGTCAGGCGCCGCGACCAGGCGCCGTCATTGGTGATCAGCATCAGCCCGGTGGTATTGAAATCCAGACGTCCGGCGATGTGCAGATCGTCCTTGTGCGGTTCATCGAGCAGGTCGAGCACGGTCGCATGCTGCGGATCGCGGGTGGCACTGACGCAGCCCGGGGGTTTGTGCAGCATGAAATAGCGCGCCGGTTTGCCGCTCTGCAGCACCTCATCGTCGACTTCGACCCGACTGAATTCCAGCACCTCACTGTGCGGGTTGCTGACGACTTTTCCGTCAATCCGCACGCGCTTTTCCACCAGCAACAGGCGAACCTGCTGACGGTTGTAGCGGGGCAGATTGCTGAGGAAGCGGTCGACGCGCATGGTCAGGATTCAACGGACGAAGGGCCGCGCATCTTACGGGATCGGCCGCCGGCCTGCTTGCAGTTGCGCTTCGACCTGTGCGCAGCGCGGGCACAGGCAGGCTTGATTGCGCAGTTCGGCCGGCAGCGCTTCGAGCACTGCCGGGTCGATGGTCACGCCATAGCACCAGCATTCGCGGTCGGCGGTGCGCGGGTCGGCGAGGCTGCAGTCGTTGCGCGCACCGCAGGCCGGGCAGTGGTCGGGTTTGACGTCGTTATCAGGCATAGGTCGAGTGCGGCATTTCCATGCAGGTGCGGTTGCGCCCGGTTTGCTTGGCGCGGTACATCGCATGATCGGCCCGGGACAGCAGAGTGTGCAAGGTGTCATCGCGTTGCACGGTGGTGGCGCCGATGCTCACGGTCAGATGCAGGCTGTGGCCATCGTAGGCATATTTGTGTTGTTCGACGTGCTGGCGGATCTTCTCGGCAATTTTCTGCCCGGTCTCACCGTCGGTGTCTTTCAACAGAACGATGAACTCTTCACCGCCCCAGCGGCAGACGATATCGGCGTGACGCAGGCAACTTTGCAGGTCGCGGGCGAAACCGATCAACACCTGATCGCCAGCCATGTGGCCGTAGGTGTCGTTCAAGGCTTTGAAGTGGTCGAGGTCGAGCAACAACGCGGTCAGCGGCTTGGTTTCCCGTTGGGCCTCGTGCAGCGCTTGCGCGGCGAGGATGTCGAAGCCGCGTCGGTTCGGCAGTTCGGTGAGACTGTCGAGGGTGGCGTGCGCCTGAATCTTCGCCTGGAAGCGCTTGATCACTCGATTGAGCAAGGCCAGCACGATCAACGTCACCAGCAGGCAGATCAGCAGATTGAGATACAGCGACTGGCGGATCTCGCTCAGCGCGCCGTCCTCGCGTTTATCGACGAACAGGTACCAGTTCAACTCGGGGATAAACCGCACGTTGAGAAAATGCCCCTGGCCGTGGGTGGAATATTCGTAGCTGCCGCTGTGCGGCTTGGGCAACTGGCTGACCAGACTTTTCATGCTCTCCAGTTCGCCAAGACTTTGGCCGATGTGCGCGCCTTCCGGGCCACCCTCGGCACCGGTCAATACGAGGCGGCCGAAGGTGTCGACGAAGTACACGCTGCGTTGATAGCGCTGTTGATACTTGTCGATCAGCTTGATCACCGCGTCCACGGTGAGGCCCACGCCCGCAGCACCGATGAAGCGGTTGTGGTAGTCGTAGACCTTGTAGTTGATGAAGAACGTCAGGTTGTCCTTGTTGGCCAGATCCGGGTCGACGTTGATCTCGTACGGGTCCTGCATGTCGCGCACGCGGAAGTACCAGGTGTCGCGCGGTTCATCGACTTTGACCTGCTTGAGCACGCCTTTGGCGTGGTAGTAGGTGAGCGTGGCATTGGAAACGAAGAACGCCGTGTAGGCGCCGTAATGGGTCATGACCTCGTCGAGATAGCGGGTCATCTGCTCGGGATTCTGCTCGCCGTTGACCACCCAGTCGCGCATGAATGTATCGCGGGACATCATCGAGGAAATCAGGATCGGCCGGACCAGATCTTTCTGGATTTCCGAATAGACCGTGTCGGAGGTCAGTGGCAGTTCAGTGTTGACGATGTTGTCGCGGATCGACTCGCGGGACGCGAAATAGCTCAACAGCGAGGTGGCGAGAAACCCGGCGCCGAGCAGGGCAACCAGGGTGAGCACCAGTGAACGTTGCGAGTACAAGGGAGAACGAAGCGGCATGGCAGATCCGTTGGCAGTGGCCCGATGGGATGCATTCTAGTGGGATGGTCGGGAAAACACTGCGGGATTTGTGCCTGAAATGGCGGGAGATATGACGTAGCGGTGTGTCAGGGAAATCGCAGCCCCTCACCCCCCATCCAGCTCCCTCTCCCAGGGGAGAGGGAGCTGGATGGGGGGTGATGGAAAATCTGTGATCGACTCGGTATCAGCCAATGGCAACCGATGGACAATCGCCTCACCCTGGCCCTCTCCCTGGAGAGAGGGCCAGGGTGAGGGCGAGCTTTCGGATCAGCCCCGGGATGCCAGATACGCCCGCCATCCCCCCAAATGACTGATATCCACCGCACCCTCCAACCCATACGGCTCACAGATAAACCCGCTCTCCCAGCGCCCATCCGCCAGTTGCACCTTGCCCAGTCCCAGCGGCGCCGGAATCCCGGTGAGAAACGAGCCCAATTCGCTGCTCGGCAACTCCCAAACCTCCACGGCAATCGCCACGCCGCCATCCTTGACCCGCACCATGCCCGGGCGCAATGGCGGGCCGCCGGCGAGGGCGTGCAGTCGATAGTCCGGCGAACTGAACGTGGTTTCCAGCAAGCGCCCGCCACGCTGGGTCAGTTGCCAGTTCAGCGCCAGCCCTTGCAGGTGCGCGCCACACACCACCAATCGAGCGCGGTCATTGCGCGCAGGGGTCGTCGGAACTGGCAGGGCACTGTCCTGCCGGCGCTGCAAGGCATCGGCCACGCTTAACAGATACTGATCGGTAAATACCCGCCCGAACAACGTCACGCCCCAAGGCAAACCGTTGCTCATGAACGCGGTCGGCACGGCGACGGCGGCGTAGTCGAGCAGGTTCATGAAGTTGGTGTAATAGCCCAGTTCGGAATTGCGCAGCACCGGTTCGGCCGCAAGCTCGGCCAGGGTCACTGGACGGCCGATGGTCGGTGTCAGCACGCAGTCGAGATTTTCCAGAGCCTCGTCGCAGAGGGCCTTCAGTGCCTGCAATCGATATTGCGCGCGAAAGGTCTGCACGCCAGTCACTGCCGGAGCCTTGGTCAGCACCGCACGGATCACCGGCAGCACCGCTTCGGGGTTCTGCTCCATCAGCTCACCGGCGACGCTGTAACGCTCGGCGACCCACGGCCCGTCGTAGAGCAGGCGCGCTGCTTCGAGAAACGGCGACAGGTCCAGCTCGACGGGTTCGCCACCCAAGGCCTTGAGCCGTTCGATGGCCGCTGCGAACAGTTGCGGCCCCTCGCTGCAACCGAAAAACTCCAGATCCTGTGCCCGTGGCACACCGAAGCGAAACGGCCGCGGCGTGCCGAACGCCGAGCC
>NZ_JH635998.1:643575-645425 GCF_000257605.1 Pseudomonas sp. R62 | reverse complement strand
CTCGCCTTCAATCCCACCAGATTATTCAGCGCCGCCGGCACTCGCCCGGAACCGGCGGTGTCAGTGCCCAAGGCGAAACTCGCCACACCCAGCGCTGCCGCCAGTGACGAGCCGGCGCTGGAACCGCCGGACGGATATTCCGCCAGCACACTGTTCGGGCACGCTCCGTATGGCGAGCGGCTGCCATTGAGGCCGGTGGCAAACTGATCGAGATTGGTCTTGCCCAGCGGAATCGCCCCCAGCGCCAACAGCTGCTCGACGATAGTCGCCGACTGCTGCGGCACATAGGCGAACGCCGGGCACGCGGCGGTGGTCGGGATGCCCGCCAGATCGATGTTGTCCTTGATCGCGAATGGCACGCCATACAGCGGCAGGCTGTCGAGGTCACGACCGTCGAGGGCGGCCAGATACGGCTCCAGTTCATCGACGCTGAGCAGGTGGATGAACAGGTGATAGTCGGGGTTCAGCGCAGCGGCTTTTTCGCGCAAGTGCAGCAGCAGTTGGCGCGGTGTGGTATCGCCATTGCGATAGGCCTGGCGCAGTGCATCGAGTTGCAGATTCATCGGTTGATCCTTATAAAAAATGGCTTCAGTCGAGTTCCAGCACCACCACCCGTTGTCCGGCGCGCACCGCCGAACCGGGTTGCACGCGGATCTCTCGCACCACGCCGGCCAGCGGCGCGAGCACAGGGATTTCCATCTTCATCGACTCGAGAATCACCAGCACATCGCCCGCCGCGACACGCTGGCCAGCCTCGACCTGCACCTGCCAGAGATTGCCGGCGATGTGGCTGTCGACGCTGTGTTCACCGCTTTGCAGCGGTGCTTCTTCGCTGGCGTCAGGCACGGCTTCTTCGCTGTCGAAATGCGCCTGGCCACTGGCGATCCAGCGTTCGCGTTCAGCCTTGAACGCGCCCTGTTGCTGCGCACGGAAAGCGCTGATGCCCGCGGCTTCCTGACTGAGAAATGCCTGATAGTCGGCGAGGTTGAGTTGGCTGTGTTCGATGTTCAGATCGAAGCGCCCCAGCGGGAAATCGCGGCGGATGCGCAGCAGTTCTTCAGCGCTGACCGGGTAGAAGCGGATCTGATCGAAGAAGCGCAGCAGCCACGGTTTGCCATCGAACGCGGCGACTTCGCGATAGCGATTCCACATCTGCAGAGTGCGCCCGACAAACTGATAACCGCCCGGGCCTTCCATGCCGTACACGCACATGTAGGCGCCGCCGATGCCGACCGAATTCTCGGCGGTCCAGGTACGTGCCGGGTTGTACTTGGTGGTCACCAGACGATGACGCGGGTCGAGCGGCGTGGCCACCGGCGCGCCGAGGTAAACGTCGCCAAGGCCCATCACCAGATAACTCGCATCGAACACCGTGCGCTGCACTTCGTCGAGATTCGGCAGGTCGTTGATGCGCCGGATGAACTCCAGATTGCTCGGGCACCACGGCGCGTCCTTGCGCACGGTGGTCATGTATTTCTCGATCGCCAACTGGCAGGCCGGGTCGTCCCACGACAGCGGCAAGTGCACGATGCGCGATGGCACTTGCAAGTCCTTGGCGGCGCACACCGCGTCCCATTCGCCGGCGATGATGCCCAGCAGATCGGCCAGCGGCAGTTGCTCCGGCTGGTAGTGCACTTGCAGCGAGCGAATGCCCGGGGTGAGGTCGATCACGCCATGCAGGGCCTGGCTTTCCAGCGCCTGCATCAGCGCGTGGGCGCGGAAGCGCAGGACCAGATCGAGCTCCGGCGCGCCGATTTCCAGCAGTAAATGAGTGTCGCCAGAAACCCGCCCGACAAGCCGCCGATCCCCCTGACCCAACTCAAGAACCACAGGCGACACAATCCCTTGTG
>NZ_JH635998.1:636709-643555 GCF_000257605.1 Pseudomonas sp. R62 | reverse complement strand
TGCTGCGGTGTCAGATCGGGCACCATCGCTGGCAAGCCAGCTCCCACAGGGTGCATCCCATTTCAGGGCGAGATCGCGGGCGGTTTTGAGGTCGACGGGAATGAACTGAATTTTATCGCCCGCCTTGAGCTGCCCCAGCTGCCACAGGTCCGCCTCAATCACCGTCACCGGGCAGACAAACCCACCCAGGCTCGGGCCATCCGGGCCGAGGATCACCGGCATGTCCCCGGTGAAATCCACCGCACCAATCGCATACGGATTGTCATGGATGTTCGACGGGTGCAGACCCGCTTCACCGCCATCCTCACGCACCCACTCAGGTTTCGGTCCGATCAGGCGCACGCCGGTGCGGCTGGAGTTGAAATGCACTTCCCACTGGGTCGCGAAGAATGTGGCGATGTAGTTTTCGCTGAAGTATTCCGGCGCGCCGTGCGGGCCGTAGATCACCCGGATCTGGCGCACGCTCGGCAGCGCAGTGATGTGCTGTTCGGCCAGTTGCTGGCCGACGCTGCGCTCGGTCAATGCCGGCACATGCAACACGTCACCGGCCCTCAACGCGCGACCGCCATGCCCGCCGAACTGGCCGAGAGTGAAGGTACTTTTGCTGCCCAGATAATCCGGCACCTGCACGCCGCCGCGCAGGCACAGATAACTGCGCGCGCCGGCGCCGCTGATGCTGCCCAGCTGCAACGTCGCGCCGGCCGGGATCAGCAGCGCGGTGTTCATCGGCACCGGTTCAGCGTCAAGGGTCAAGGCCATCGGCGCGCCGGTCACCGCGACCACCGCGTCACAATTGAAGCGCAGGATCGGCCCGCTCATGGTGATTTCCAGTGCGGCGGCGCCTTGTTTATTGCCGAGCAGACGATTGCCCAGGCGCAGCGCTCGGCTGTCCATCGGCCCCGAGGGTGGCACGCCGACGGCCCAATAGCCGAGGCGTCCGGGATAGTCCTGCACGCTGGTCTGCGTGCCGGCGCTGAGCACTTCGAAGGTGTTGGCGTGATGCAGCAGATTTTCCAGACAACGGGTCCACGGCTGGCCGCTGGCGAATGGAGCATCGAGCAGAATCTGCCGCAGATAGTCGCGGTTGGTTTCCACGCCGTACAACAGGCTATCGCCCAATGCCTGATGGAGTTCGGCGCGAGCCTGTTCGCGGCTGGGCGCCCACGCGATGAGCTTGGCAATCATCGGATCGAAATACGGCGGAATTTCCACGCCGGCCTCGACCCAGGTGTCGATACGCAACTCAACGCCGTTGGCGGGCGGAAATTGCACAGCGGTCAGCAGGCCCGGGCTCGGCTGGAAATCACGCCCCGGATCTTCCGCGTACAGACGTGCCTGAATCGCATGGCCCTGCGGTTCCAGGCCTTGATACAACTCGTTCAGCGGCGGCAGATCACCAGCGGCCAGTTCGATCATCCAGCGCACCAGATCCACGTCCCACACCTGTTCGGTGACGCCGTGCTCGACCTGCAACCGCGTGTTCACTTCGAGAAAATAGAAGCGCTGGGTCTCGCTGTCGAAGACGAATTCGACGGTGCCGGCGCTGCGGTAATTCACCGCTTGCGCCAGTTTGATCGCCGCTGCGCACAGCTCATCGGCCATGCCTTCTGGCAGGTTCGGCGCCGGGGTTTCTTCGAGGACTTTCTGGTTGCGCCGCTGCACCGAACAGTCGCGCACGCCGAGAGCGATGACTTCACCGCAGCCGTCGCCGAACACCTGCACTTCCAGATGCCGCGCGCGTTCGATGTACTTCTCGATGAACACCCCGGCGTCGCTGAAGTTGTTCTGACCGAGGCGTTTCACCGCTTCGAATGATTCGCTCAATTCGCTCGCGCTGCGGCACACGCGCATGCCGATGCCACCGCCGCCAGCGGTGCTTTTCAGCATCACCGGGTAGCCGACCTGTTCGGCGGCGCTCAGCGCGCAATCGAGGCTGTCGAGCAGGTCGGTGCCTTCGAGCATGGGTACGCCGTGCTGTTTGGCCAACGCGCGAGCAGTGTGCTTGAGGCCGAACACCCGCAATTGCTCCGGCGTCGGCCCGATGAAGGCGATGCCCTGCGCTTCGCAGGCTTCGGCGAACGCTGCGTTCTCGGAGAGAAATCCGTAGCCGGGATGAATCGCCGTGGCGCCGCTTTGTTTGGCGATCGTGAGGATTTTGTCGACCGCCAGATAGGTCGCGGACGCCGCGCCTTCGCCGAGGCTGTGCGCTTCAGCGGCCCGGGAGATGTGCAGGCTGGCAGCATCGGCTTCTGAATACACGGCGACGCCTTGGGCCTTCAGCACGTTGATCGTGCGCAGGATGCGACAGGCAATCGCGCCACGGTTGGCGATGAGGATTTTTTCGAACATGGCATAACCCCTGAAGGGGGAGCGGGCCGTCCCGCTGTTTTTCGACAGACACCCGGGCCGTCCCGGATGGAAAAAACACACTTCACTCAAACCCACCACAAACTCCTGTGGGAGCTGGCTTGCCAGCGATGAGGTCGGCACATCCAACATTGTTGGTGACTGAAACATCGCAATCGCTGGCAAGCCAGCTCCCACAGGACTGTCAGTGCCTTGAAGCTTTCAGGCACTGCCCGGAACGCGCCTGGCACAGGGCAAAAAGCCAACGGCGTAAACGGCTGATGGTCAATTCCATACCAGCAACTCCGCCGGGGTCGGGTTGTAGGCATTGCACGGGTTGTTCAACTGCGGGCAGTTGGAAATCAGCACGATGACGTCCATCTCCGCGCGCAAATCAACGTACTTGCCCGGCGCGGAAATACCGTCCTCGAAGGTCAGCCCGCCATCCGCCGTCACTGGCACGTTCATGAAGAAATTGATGTTCGGCCCGATGTCGCTCTTGCTCAATCGGCCGTCGTGGGCGCAGGCGCGCAGGTAGTTGTCGCGGCAGCTGTGCATGTAGCGTTTTTCCAGGGCGTAGCGCACGGTGTTGCTCTCTTGCGCGCAGGCGCCGCCGAGGGTGTCGTGGCGCCCGCAGGTGTCGGCAACGATGGTCAGCATCGGCTGGCCGAGGTTGGAATACAGCACGCTGCCGGTGCTCAGGTAGACGCTGTTCTGCCGGCGCAAGGTGCGTTGCACGTCGTAGCGTTCCTTGGGGTTGGCGAGGCTGTAGAACAAAGTGTCGACGGCCTGATTGCCTTCCAGATCGAGGATGCGCAGGGTCTGCCCGGCCTTGACTTCCATCAGCCAGGGCTCGCCGGCGGGAATGGTCGCGCGGTAGATCGCGCTGTCGGCTTGCTTGTGCGAAGTGGCGATTGCGAGTGACATGGCTGCGATCCTCAGGCGAACAAACGGTCGGTATTGATGAAGCCGCGCTCGTTTTCCGGGCGCGAAGTGCGGCAGTGTTCGGCGACGCTGGCGTCGGCGTTCATCCAGCTCAGCTTCAAGGGTTTCGGAGCGTATTCGGGTGACGGGTCCATCGGATGTTGCAGGGCGGTGAGCACCACCAGGGTGTCCATCGGCGCATACAACTCGATGTAGTCACCGGCCTTCGAGTTGCCTTCGACGAAGTGGAAACGCCCGGCCTCATCGACGTTCACGCGGCTGAACAGATTCAGGGTCATCAGCAGGTCGGACAGGCCCAGGCCCCACTTGCCGAGCTCCACCAGCAGGTTGTCGGTGCCATTGCGAAAGAAGCCGTTGCGCAGTTCCTGGTAGCGGCCCTGGCCGTATTTTTCGGCGACTTCTTGCGCGCAGAGCACGCCGCCGAGGCTGTCGCTCCAGCCGCAGGTGTCGGCGGTGATCGCGGCGAGCACGCGGCCCATGTCCGAGTACAGGCAGTGGCCGGCAGTGAGCTTGGCGGTGTGTTGGCATTTGAGGCTGTCGGGCAGGTTCAATCGCTCGGTTTTTTCATTGGCATTGAGCAAGGTCAGGCTGACGTTAGCGCCACCGCGCAGGTCGGTCAGGCGCAGCAATTGGCCGCGCTTGAGCACGAACGAACGGTGGCCGCCGCCCGGCAGCATTTCTTCAGCGAAGGGTGGGAAGAGTTGGATTGAATCAGTCATTGCAGCAGTCCTCTCAAGCAGTGCGAAGGGTGCCCGCCAGCGGCAGCGGCAGGGCCTCGACGGCGGCGCGCTGGGCGCGGCGGTCGCTGTTCAACGGGATGTCGTAGGTGATGCGGGCGCCATAGGCGCCGGGGGCGTGCGGGTCGAGGCGCACCTTGTCGAACACCAGCAGGCGCGTGCCCAGGCTGAAGCCTTCCGACAGGTCGTGGGTGACCATGAACACCGTCAGTTGCGTCTCGCGCCACAGCTCCAGCAGCAGCGCGTGCATGTCTTTGCGAATGCCCGGATCGAGTGCGCCGAACGGCTCGTCGAGCAGCAACACGCGCGGCTTCATGATCAGCGCCTGAGCGATGGCCAAGCGTTGCTGCATGCCGCCGGACAGCTGTGCCGGGTACTTGTCCAGCGCATGGCCGAGGCCGACTTTGCTCAGCAGTGCTGCCGCCTGTTCGCGCGCCTCGCGTTTGGCGTTGCCGAACAGCCGGCCAAGCAAGGGCGCGCGCGGCAATTCGAGACCGAGGGCGACGTTGTCGAGCACGCTCAGATGCGGGAACACCGAGTAGCGTTGAAAGACCACGCCACGGCTGGCATCCGGCTCGCTGGCCAAGGGCTGGCCGTCGAGCAGAATCTCCCCGCGACTGGCGGTTTCCTGGCCGAGCAACAGGCGCAGGAAGGTCGATTTGCCGCAACCGGAGGCGCCGACCAAGGTGCAGAACTCGCCTTCGTTGACGTTCAGGTTCAAGCCTTCCAGAACCACTTGATCGGCGTACTGCTGCCAGACGTTTTTTACCGTGATGAAGCTCATTTCGGTGCTCCCTCGTACCAAGGGAAAGCGCGCTGGGCCAGCTGTTTCAAGCCCCAGTCCATCAGCCAGGCGAGCAGGGTGATCCACACCACGTAGGGCAGGATCACATCCATCGCCAGGTAGCGCCGCACCAGAAAGATCCGGTAGCCGAGGCCATCGGTGGAGGCGATCGCTTCGGCGGCAATCAGGAACAGCCACGCCGAACCGAGCATCAAGCGCAGCGAGATCAGCAAGCGCGGCAACAACTGCGGCAAGACCACGCGCAGCATCAGCGTCCAGGTCGAGGCGCCGAGGGTCTGCGCCTTGATCAGCAGTTCGACCGGAATGTCACGGGCCCGCTGTTCCAGATCCCGAGCCAGCGCCGGGGTGATGCCAATCACGATCAGCATGACTTTCGATAACTCGCCCAGGCCGAAGACGATGAACAGAATCGGCAGGATCGCCAGCGGTGGCACCATCGACAGCACCGTCAGCAACGGCGACAACGGCGCGCCGAACAGCGGCAGGGTGCCCGCCGCGATACCGAGGCAAAGACCCGCCAGCGCCGCGATGCCGAGGCCGATGGCCAAACGGCGCAGACTCGACGCGGTGTCTTGCCACAACAGATATTCACCGGTGCGGCTGTCGGCGTTGAAGGCCAGGCGTTTTACCGCGTCGCTCATCTGCACGGCGCTGGGCAGCAGTTTGTCGTTGGGGTTGTCCGCCAGGCGCTCGGCCGAGCCTGTGAAGTAGGCGAACAGCACCAGCGCGAACGGCAGGATCACCAGCAACAGGCGACTCGGGCGATCGGGGTGGCGATTGATCAGGCGCATGGCCAAATCCTCCGTGGCTTACAGCTTGGCGTCGGCGGCCATCTGCACGTAGGTCGGATCGAAACGCAGCTTGAGGTTGGCGGTGTCGCCGCTGGTCACGCCGTTGGCGAAGGACATGCCCACCGCGCTCGGGTCTTTCGCGCCTTCGCCGAGCAGGCCGTGCTCGAAGGAGAACTCAGCGACCTTGCGCATGGTGTCCGGCAGTTGTTTGCTGGTGGCGAAATTCAGCGCTTCGCTCGGCGTGGCGAACAGTTTTGTGGTGTCCAGTTGCGCCTGGAAGCCTGCCAGATCGGTGCCAGAGGCCTTGGCCATGTGTTCCAGCGCAGCTTTGCTCGCAGCATTTTTTGCGTTCATCAAAGCGACCACTTCGAACCACGCGCCGGTCAGCGCTTTACCGAGCGCCGGGTTGTCTTTGAGGGTGGCGCTGTTGACCACCATCATGTCCATGATCTCGCCGGGAATCTGGCTGGAATTGAACACTTCGGTGACGCCGGGTTTGGCTTTGATATCCGAGAGCATCGGGTTCCAGGTGGTCACGGCGTTGACGTCGTCGGTGTTGAATGCGGCGGCAATGTCGGCGTCGGAGGTGTTGACCACCTTCAGGTCTTTCTCGGTCAGGTCCACCGAGTCCAGCGCGCGAGCCAGCAGGTAATGCGAGACCGACAGCTCGACCAGATTGACGTCCATGCCTTTCAGATCAGCGACTTTTTTACCTTCGCCTTTGAGCACGATGCCGTCGTTGCCGTTGGAGAAATCGCTGACGATCAGCGCGGTGCTGTCGACGCCACCGGCAGCGGGAATGGTCAGCGCATCCATGTTGGTCATGGTGCAGCCGTCGAACTGGCCGGCGGTGTACTGGTTGATCGATTCGACGTAGTCGTTGAGCTGCACGACGTCGATCTTGATCCCGTATTTCTTCGCCCATTTGTCGACGATGCCCTGGCTGCCGGCGTATTCCCATGGCATCCAGCCGGCGTAGATCGTCCAGCACACGCTGAAGTGGTCTTTCTGGGCGGCGGAAGATTGCGTGCTGATAAGCGCGGCGAAGGCGGCGGCGAGCAGGGCGGGGAAACGTAGTCGGATCATTGCGGATTCTCCAGTTGATCGAGGGCGGACAGGAAGGCAACGCGGCACCGCGAACGGTGGCTTGTCTCCCGGGCTTTTGTCCCGCCGTGTAACCTCAACTGGAGGTCGCCAACTCTCGGACCAGCCACTCGCGATT
>NZ_JH635998.1:625305-636132 GCF_000257605.1 Pseudomonas sp. R62 | reverse complement strand
CCGGAACCCTAGTCAGCCATTGCAAATTGTGGTGCCGCGAACCTGTGATGACTCCTGCACGGGTTTGCTAAAGCGAGAGGCGTGCCAAGTCGCGCCGAGGCCTCTGCGGCGGGGATCTGCTGGATTGCCGAGGTGAGCGTGGCGAGCGACAGCGCATCGTGGTGGTGCGCGGTTGCACCGTCATGCAGCGCGTTTACGCATCACTGGTCGCTGATTTTGCGGATAAACAAGATTTCATAATCACTTGTTTCAACTTGTTGCAGGAACGCACCAGATTCTGAAATCGCTGTCTGATTCTTCGACAGTCAGCAATTGCTGACGGTCGCCTGCCAGCGTCGCTGGTGTGGCCAACCCGCGGTCCAGGAGGCCGCCATGTATCGCCGAATCGTACTGCTTGCCGTGATGCTTTTTTCCCTTGGCGGATGCGTTCCTTATTCCTATGGAGACAGCTACTACAGGTCAGAGGTCTACACATCACCCGCACCGGCCTATTACAGCGGTGGCGGCTCCTATTACCGCAGCGGCGGCACTTATTACACTCAGCCGCGCTACTACCAGCCAGCGCCGCGGTACTACCAGCAACCGCGTTATTACCAGGCGCCTCGGCACTATCAACCGGCCCCGCGTCATTACGAAAGCCGTCGCTGGCACGGCAACGATCGCGGACGCTGGGACGGCCACCGTCGCGGCGGTTGGGACAATGACCACCGCGGTCGCGGCAACTACGATCGCCACAGCGGTCGTCGTGACTACAATGGCCGTGGCAACCGCTGGTAACTGACCGCAAATAAAAAAGCGGCGCATGATGCGCCGCTTTTTTTTGCCCGTCGAAAAGTCCTTCCGTGGGCCATCTCCCAAGGCAATCCCGGAAGCGTCCTACAGTTTCATTTCGTGGTGTTTGTTAGCGTTCATGGATGCCGAACGAGGCGAGCAATCCTCAGCTCGATAGCGGCGAAAAATGGACGTTTAGCGCTATGAAGCTACTGGTTATTCATCAAAATTTTCCCGGTCAGTTCCGTCATGTGGTGCTGGCAGCGCTGGAGCGCGGTGATGAGGTTGTGGCGATAGGCCGGGACACGGCACCGGGCCTCGCCGGTGTGAACACCTGTCGATATCGAGCGACCAGCCGAGCGCCCGGCAATATTCACCCGTATCTGATCCGCTACGAACAAGCGGTGATCGACGGGCAGAAGGTTTTTGAAATCCTGGGCAGGCTGAAACGTTCGGGCTATCAGCCAGACGTGATTCTTGGTCATCCTGGATGGGGCGAGACGCTGTTTGCCAAGGATGTCTATGCCGATACGCCGCTGATTCACTATTGCGAGTATTACTATCGAGCGCAGGGCGCCGACTGCGGGTTCGACCCTGAATTCCGGCGAGCCGCAAGGGAGTCGTCACGGCTGCGAGTGCTCAACTCGCTGCATCTGTTGAATCTTCAACAATGTGATATCGCAATCGCGCCTACCCAGTGGCAGCGCAGCCTGTTTCCAGCCGCTTACCGGTCGGCTATTCGGGTCATTCACGAGGGTGTCGTTCAAACTTCTGACCTGGCCAAGGTCGGGGCAGTCAGATTGCCCAATGGGGTCGAACTTAGAGCCGGACAGCCGATCGTTACCTATGTCGCCAGAAACCTTGAGCCTTATCGCGGCTTTCACAGTTTCATGCGAGCGATCCCGCTTATTCAGGCCGAGTGCCCAGATGCGCAGATCATCGTGGTTGGCGGTGACGGTGTCAGTTATGGGAGTAAGCCGGTCGGGTACCCGGATTGGCGCAGCAGGATGGAGGCGGAGGTCAGTTTCGATCACTCCAGAATGCACTTCACAGGGAAACTCCCTTACCAGACCTACCGAGCGGTTCTGCAGTGTTCGAAAGTCCATGTTTATCTGACGTATCCGTTTGTCTTGTCCTGGTCGTTACTGGAAGCGATGGCGTCTGGTTGTGTGGTCGTTGCGTCGGACACGGCTCCGGTAAGGGAAGTCATCGTCGATGGGGCCAATGGCATGTTGGTGGATTTCTTCGACCATCAAGGAGTTGCCAGAAGTGTAAGCAAGGTTTTGAAGTCGGCAGGTGAGTACGATGGACTTGCCAGCGCCGCGAAGTTGACGGCAGGTCGGTTCAGTGTGGAATCGGGCGTGAGCCAGTATTTTGAGATTTTTGCAAGCGCGATATCCGGGCATAACGACATACCAACCGTTCCGCAGTTTGAGCGGTAGGTTTGAAATGTCCAGGAAGTCGCGTAAGCAGGCGATCAAGTGGGTTAAAAGGTTATTGACGTATGGGGTGTTCTTTTATCTCTGCTATTGCGTAGCGGAATTTTATATTCGCAAAGAACAAACTGCCGAGTCGGCGGCTATTCACCAGGCAAACGAGAAAGCTTGCCAGAACAAGCTGGCGAGCATGCAGCAAGTGCCAATATTAGGCGGCGCCTATATAGATAAGACGCTAGTCCCTGAGTTTTATGTAGGCATGCCTGAAATGGTGAACAAGAAAGCGTGTCTGGCAATTGCTCTGAAGGGGCTTTTCTGGTGGACCGGAACGGGATTGCACCGGTACCAGGATCAGCGCGCAGAGTCGATCCCCAAAAGTTGGCGGCTCTATAAATTGAATGCCGGACTTTTTACCAGGAAAGAAACCACCGAACCCCATGAGCGGGGTTATCGGCACGTCAACTGGCCGGATGAGTTGATTGTGAAACTAAAGAATTATCCGGGACTGGAGATTTGGCTGGATGCACCTCCGCCGCATTTCAAGAATGAAGATTCGGTTAGAACGTTTGTCATTACTGGCTGGCCGCGGCGAGATGGAACCCCTAGGTTGATCAACTGTGACGGCTTGATTCGCCCGGCTTCGGAGGAAAAGCTGACTGACGAGAAACTGGCAAGGTTCAGCAGAGCTGAATTGGAAAATCTTGATTTCGGCAAACTGAATTTCTTCTGCAATATCAATCTGGATAACTTCGACTTTTCCGGGGGGCACGGTAGCGTAGGTCTCGGATTAGCGTCATTACGCGAAGCACCTGAGATGCTCAAATATCTCAGTGACTATCTTTCACGCTCTGTTATTACAAGGAAGTAACAATGAGTTATGTATTCAGCGATATGGAAAAATCAGAGATTTTCAACGCAGCAAATATTTGCAAAGGAATGAGGCTGCGCTCAAAACAACTTCAGTACGATGCACTGAAATTAGCAGGGGCAAGCTGCGCCCCCCTGTACCAAAAGCTGTTCGATATTATTGGTGAGAAAGTTTCTGACGTTGCAGCTGCCGATAAAGAGGCTGGAGAGGTGCTGAAAAGCGCCAGACTCTGGCTTGCCGTGGCCATTGATGCCAACGGTGGAAACGGTGCCTACTCTGCCCTGATTCGTGGTTACACCTCACGCCAGGGTGAACTCAGACTGAATACAATTTTCAGTGAAGACCTGATGCAGCTTTCATCCAACCAGGTTGCCGTCAACTTCATCAATACCCTGATCAACGGATCCCTTGCCGGTCAACTGGCACCCTGGACGGTTCCGTCAATCAGCCAGATCGCTGAAATCGACGCCAGCGCGATTGGCGAGGCGCTGTTCAAGGAGGTTTGCGGGGAGGACGACACCGCCGTTAAGCGTAACGCCGGCTGGTCTGGAACAGTCGGTTTCAGCCTGTTGGGCGGTAAACCTCCCTATGAAACGTGGAGACTGACCTCTGCGGGCGACCCGGATGCGGAAGATGGCGGCCCATCCACTCAGGCAAAGCCCAACCGGCTCGACGACTATAAAAACATTCTCTTCGCCATCGACGCCTACAGCGTCGGCCTGCAAGCGGCGATCAGCAATTTCGGCATCAATCCACTGCAAAGTCTGCTATCGGTCGTACCCGAGCAAATCAACATCGCGCTGGCCAGTGGCAGTGTGAATCCGCTGATTCAGCATGTAGTCAAAGGCACGTCTGTTGCCGCCGTGGTCGAGCTGATCTTGCGCTACGGCCAGAACGAATTTCTCGACATGTTCAAGCGCACTTACGACGGCGATTCTGCTGCCATACCCACCACCAACGAAACCTTCGCCAGCAACGCTTACGCCTTCTTCTCGGCATTCTCCCCGGAGCAGTCGCAAAGCATCGTCACCCGGGCAATAGGCGAGTTCGGCAATGCCAATGCATGGGCGAAACTGGCAGGCGAGGCGACGCCGCTCGGTCTGGCGTTGCGCAACTCTTTGCAGCAACTCAGTGAAGTCGTCATAGAACGAGCCGACGGTTATCCCGATCGCAACCTCGAGCTTTACGATCCGCACACTGGCGAAGGCTTTATCACCGCGCAGTGGCTGGCGGATCGTGCGCAGATGCTCGCCCGTTTGATTGCCCGTACCCAAGGCTCGTTTGGCGAACACTCGCTGCAGCAGCTTTCCTACTTCGATCTCGCCTCAGGCAAACAGGCGCCGATGACCACCGGAGTGCTGAACCCGCTGGCCCTGTTCGGTGATGACGGTGGGCGATCTTTCGCCGGCGGCGCAAATGCCGACCATCTGTATGGCGGCGTGGGCAATGACTCGATCCATGGGATGGCCGGTCACGATGTCATTGAAGGTGGTCGCGGTAACGACTCGCTAACCGGAGGTGACGGCAATGATGAGTTGTACGGGATGGCCGGTGACGATGTTCTGCTCGGAGGAAAGGGGAACGACTCCTTGATCGGGGGCGAAGGCAACGACCGTTATGAATTCGCCAGCGGCGATGGCCTCGACGAGATTCTTGATGCCAACGCCGATGGGCAGCTGTGGATCAACGGCGCACCGATTCCCGCACTCAAACGCCGCGCGCCTCTGAGCAATATCTGGTCTACCGAGGATCGGTCCATCACCCTGACGCTTGTTGAACACACCCTCAACATCAAATATGGCGAGGGCGATCTGGTGGTCATCAAGAACTTTCAGCCCGGGATGCTTGGCATTCGCCTCCCTGAATATGAGGGGCAGCCGCTCACTGCTGCGGATTTGACGCTTCAGGGCGACTGGAAAGCCAAAGACGCTGATCCCACTGTCCCCGGCGATCAGCCTTCCTTTGATGAGCTGGGCAACGTGGTGCTGCTGCCCAAGGTCAAACAGCGCAACAAGGCCGACGTACTGTACGGTTCCGCCGCAGACGACGTCATTCTCGGCCTGGGTGGTTCTGATCGATTGTTCGGCAAGGCTGGAGACGATCGGTTATTCGGCGACAAGCAGACGACGCTCGAAAAAGCTATGGCCGACGGTGACGCCAAGGGCAAGGCGAATCGCGGAGACTGGCTCGACGGCGGGCAAGGTGACGATTTGCTTATCGGTACGGCATCCCGAGATGTTCTGCTCGGTGGCAATGACCGGGATACCTTGATCGGTGGTGCTGGCGACGATGTGTTATCCGGAGACGAAACCACCGGTGCGCTGGAGCAGGGTTGGGCGGTCAAACGCGCTGCCGTCACGATTGCTCGCGGTGTGACCAGTCACCGAGCGGTCTATTCAAAGGCCTCGATAAACAGTGCGCCCGAGGGCGGTAGTGACGTGCTGTATGGGCAGGGCGGCAAGGACATTATCAACGGCGGCTGGGGTGAGGACCTGCTTGACGGCGGCGCTGACGACGATTTTCTCAAAGGCGATCAAGGTAACGACACCCTGGCCGGTGGCAGCGGCAACGACGTGATGCTTGGTGACAACCTCGATTGGGGCGGTGGCCTGCCCAGCAGACACCATGGCAACGATGTGCTGGACGGCGGCAGTGGTGATGATTCACTCGGCGGTAACGGTGGCAGCGACGCTTTGTATGGCGGCCCTGGCAACGACATTTTGCAGGGTGATGACGGCGTACTGGACGGCGTCGAAGGCGATGCCGCGCTTTTTTTTGGCGATGATCTGCTGGACGGTGGCTCCGGCGATGACACGCTCTGGGGCGGCGGTGGCGATGATTTGCTCTTCGGCGGCGAAGGCCATGACGATCTGATTGGCGACAGCCCTGAGCATCCGGTTCGCTATCACGGCAACGACTTTCTCGATGGCGGCGCGGGGGATGACACCCTGCGCGGTATGGGTGGCGCGGATACGCTGGCGGGTGGCTCAGGGGCTGATTTTCTCGATGGCGATGTATCTGATCTGCAACCGGGCGGAAGCAACAATGACGTGCTTCAGGGCGGCGAAGGAAACGATACCTTACAGGGTGGCTTCGGTGCCGACACGCTGTACGGCGGCGCGGGTGACGACATTCTTGCCGGCGATTACGAAAACAGCGCTGAGGCCGAGCACAATGCCGATTATCTGCACGGTGGCTCAGGTAACGACACGCTGCTCGGAGGTGGTGGCAGCGACACCCTGCTGGGCGGGGAAGGGACGGACTACCTTCGCGGCGATTCTGGCGACAACGTGTTTGATGGCGGTCCCGGTGCTGACGTGCTGGATGGCATGGATGGCGCTGACATCTACTATTTCGGCGCTGGCGACGGTCTGGATATCGTCACCGATGTCGGCGGCCGCAACATCATCAGGTTCGGTGCAGGGTTTTGCGCGCAAAGCCTGAAGGCCGACGTTATCGAAGTTACCGTCGGCACGGTGTTGCGACTGGCCAATGGCACGGGCGACGCGATACTCATCAAGAATCACGAGAAGTGGAAGTCTTCCACATTCACTTTCAGCGACGGCGTGGTACTGGATTACGCAGATGTCCTGCGCAAAACACTGCCACCGATAGAGATGTCCGAGCCACCCGTACCGGAACCTGTCACCGCCCCGGCAACCCCTGAAAGCAAAGTTGCGGATCCGGTTCAGCCAGACGATGTCACCGCTGCGGCGCATGGCCCGGTGGCGTCTGTTCAAGCGGTCAACTGGACCGATGAGTTCCTCGCGCAAATCCAGTCAAAACGCTCCGCCCGCAAACACGCCACAGGTTTTACCTTGAATGAGCAAGGCGTTTGGGTGCGCAGCCATATCACTACCACCGACACCGGTTACACCACTCACACCGAGCTGAGCGAGGACAGCGTCGACGCAGGAACACTGTCGGAAACGCCGCCATGGATGAAGGCTGATGGCGGGCGAGCCGTAGTCAGTGAAAGGCAGTCGAAAACCACAACCCGTGTCGAACATAAACCGGTGAAAGCCGAGGGAGCAATCGCCTCCTGAAGTCAGGCGCCTCGCTATTATCGATCCGGCTCGGCCAACGGGTTTTCATTCAATACGGGCGACGTATTGGTGGAGGACCGAAAGGAATCCGGCGCGCTTGAAGGCTGGTACGTCTATCCGGCGGCAGGCTTCAGTTCGGGCGCAACAGTGCCCAAGGCGTTTCGCTGGGATGTCACGACTGAAACGATCAAACGCAAAATCGTCCATGGCAACGATGCCGGCGGGCGAGTCAACGTCGAAGTGGAAAACGTTTTCCACGGCGGCGCGGGAGACGATCTGATCGTCGCTTATGCAGGCTCCCCACTTGACTACGGCACTGTCGGCGACAGAACACCGGGCGCGTTTTTATCCGCCGGGGCGGGTGACGATACCTTGCTGGGCTCCGAGGGCGCCGACTATCTGCTCAGCGGCTCGGGTGATGACTGGCTCTACGGCGAAGACGGCGCCGACACCTACGTCGTGCAAGCGCATGCCGGGGCGACAACCACGATTGCGGACGTGCTCAACCCTGTTTTCCACCGAGCAGAAGTTGGCGTAGCGGGGTGGAAAGACGAGTACGGATTGATCGATCAGGACACGGTCGTTCTTCCCGCAGGCGCGCAGCGCGATGCACTGCAATTGAGCTGGGGTGCTGCGCTGATAGAGACCACCCATGTCGAGCTGGAGCCCAACCCGGATCGCGCGGCTTACCGCAACCCGCCGAGAGCGAAAATGCTTCATTCGACACTCGATATCCAATGGGGCGGGACGCAAAAAGTCCGCATCGTCTTGCCCCACAACGGTGAACTTGAGGGGGCCGGTATTGAGCTCGTCAAGTTCGCCGATGGGTCGGTCGCAAGTTTGAAGCAGCTCCTGGAATCAAGTCAGCTCGGCCCTGCGCCCGAGACTTTTCGTACGGGTGTCATCGTCAACCATCCCACCCGTTCAACTTCCTTGCGAGACGGACGAGCGCTGCCACTCGTAGGCGGTCGTGGCAACGACACGATAAGCGGCGCGGGGGAGATCCGAGGCATGCACGGGGATGACGTGCTCACGGGCAGCCTCGGTGACGACCTGCTGGTGGGTGGGCCGGGCAATGACACGCTGACCGGCGGCGCTGGAAATGATATCTACCGATACGATGGCCTCGGCAGAGACGTGATCATCAACAACGGAGGCGGCCTGGACGGGATCGATTTTTCCGAGCGCAGGCTGACGATCGACAACCTCAAGTTTCATCGTGAGCGCGATGATCTGGTGATCGTGGTGGATTACGGCATGGCGCCGAAAATCCGGGTTTCCAGTCATTTTGCCGCTGGTGAAAGCGCTATTGGCTTCATAAGAGTCAGCGAAGGAACAGCGACGCAGGACTACAGCGCGACGCAAATTGCCGAACGTCTGCACCCGCTTCCGCCACTGAGGGATGTCGAGGATATTTTGATAAAGGGCGACGATGAAGCGCAGCGGGCGATGATGGAAATAATAGAGTTCTACGAACTGAATGTCTGAGTAACAAGACGACCGATTGAGCCGGCCCGCGATGGCAATCCAGTCGCCATCGCGGGCCTCGCGTCACCTCAATACTGGGTCAGATCCGCTAACGGATGCCGCCCCTCCCAAACCTTGTGAAAGTGCGCCTCGACCACTGCATCCGGCACGTTATTGATATCCGGCCAGTGCCAGTGCGGCTTCTGATCCTTGTCGATCAAACGCGCGCGCACGCCTTCGCTGAATTCCGGATGACGGCAGCAATTGAGGCTCAGGGTGTATTCCATCTGAAATACTTCGGCCAGCGACATGTGCCGCGCGCGGCTGATCTGTTCCCAGACCAGATGCGCGGTCAGCGGCGAGCCCTCGGCCATGGTTTTCGCCGCGCGGGCAATCAACGGATCGCTGCTGTCGCGGTGCAGGCTGATGGCTTTCCACGCACAGGCAACGTCGCTGACATCGAGCATTTCGTCGATCTGCTGACGACGCGGCAGCCACTGCGCTTCGGGCATTTGTTCGAGTGCTTCCTGCTGCAAAGCCTTGAGCAGGCTGTTGAGCTGCATGGCGGTCTGTTCCTGCCAGTTCAATTGCAGCAAGCCTTCGATCAATTGCGGTTGCTGTTCGTCGAGCAGGAAGCGGTCGGCCAGATCCAGATCCAGCGCATCACGGCCGTTGATGTGCGCGCCGGTCAGACCGAGAAACAAGCCGAGCTTGCCCGGCAATCGTGCGAGAAACCAACTTGCGCCAACGTCCGGATATAGACCAATGGTGATTTCCGGCATCGCCAGACGGCTGCTCGGCGTGACGATCCGCGTGCTCGCGCCCTGCAGCAGACCCATGCCGCCACCGAGCACATAACCGTGACCCCAGCAGATCAGCGGCTTCGGATAGGTATGCAGGCTGTAATCGAGGCGATATTCCGCGCTGAAAAATTGCGCGGCCAGCGGCGGCACTTCGCCGGGGTGAGCGCGGCAGGCTTCGACCAGGCTGCGCACTTCGCCACCGGCGCAGAAGGCTTTGGCGCCGTTGCCGCGCAGCAGCACGCAGACGATTTGCGGGTCAGTGGTCCAGGCGTTCAATTTGTCGCTGAGCGCATTGATCATCGGCAGGGACAGCGCGTTCAGCGATTTTTCGGCATCCAGGCTGGCGATGCCGATGCGGGCGCCGTCGGTGCCGGTTAGTTCTTCGAAGTGCAGATTCATCGTGACCTCGATCGGGAATTTGAGCGAACAGTATGATCGCTATGGGGGAAAGTGCCGGATCTGCGTCAGATCAATTGACAAGCGTGGTCGGCTTTCCTAGGGTTCGCCCCATTGTTTTTGCCGGAAATGACCATGACTGCTGACGACCGTATCAAACTCGAACCGAGCTGGAAGGAGGCACTGCGTGCTGAGTTCGACCAGCCTTACATGGCAGAGTTGCGCAGCTTTCTGCAGCAGGAGCGGGCATCCGGCAAGGAGATCTATCCGCCGGGACCGATGATTTTCAATGCCCTAAACTCCACGCCGCTGGACAAGGTGAAAGTGGTGATTCTCGGCCAGGACCCTTACCACGGCCCGGGCCAGGCCCACGGTCTGTGTTTCTCGGTGCAACCGGGCGTGCCGGCGCCGCCGTCGCTGGTCAACATCTATAAAGAGCTGAAGCGCGACCTCAATATCGACATTCCCAACCACGGCTACCTGCAGAGCTGGGCCGAACAGGGCGTGCTGCTGCTCAACACCACCATGACGGTTGAGCGCGCCAACGCCAACGCGCACAAGGACAAGGGCTGGCAACACTTCACCGACCGCATCATTGAGGTGGTCAGCGAGCGGCAGCCGCATCTGGTGTTCATGCTTTGGGGCGCCCATGCGCAGAGCAAGCAGAAGCTGATCGACGCGACCAAGCACCTGGTGCTGACCTCGGTGCATCCGTCGCCGTTGTCGGCGTATCGCGGGTTTTTGGGCTGTGGGCATTTCAGCCGGACCAACAAGTTTCTCGAACAGAATGGCGAAACGCCGATCGACTGGCGCTTGCCGCCTCTCGCCTGAGATCGTTCCCACGCTCCTCGTGGGAATGCAGCCCGGGACGCTCTGCGTCCCAAAGCGGACGCGGAGCGTCCATTGAGGCATTCCCACGCAGAGCGTGGGAACGATCAGTCAGGACTCTGGATGACGATTCCAATACCTGAACAACGGCTCCGCCAGAAACAGCACAAACAACAGCCGCATCACCTGCATCGCCGTCACCAGCGGCACCG
>NZ_JH635998.1:620322-624727 GCF_000257605.1 Pseudomonas sp. R62 | reverse complement strand
GCATCACCTGCATCGCCGTCACCAGCGGCACCGACAGTTGCAGGGTCTCCGCCGTCAGACTCATTTCGGCAATGCCCCCCGGCATCATGCCCAGGGTCAGTGAACGCAGATCCAGATGGGTCAATGCACTCAAGCCCAGCGCCGCCAGCGACGCGATCAACATGGTCAGCGCCGTGCCGATCAACGTCCGGCCCATGAACGACGGCGCGCGGCGGAAGAACTGCCGATTGAAGTGACAGCCCAGGCCGCTGCCGATCAGCCATTGACCGATCTGACTGCCGCCATTGGGCAAACCGATGTGCAGATCCCACGTAATGCTCACCGCCGCACTGACCAGCAACGGCCCGAACAGCCATGGATTGGGTTGGCGCAGACGCTGCCAGAGCCAGGCGAGCAGGGCGCCCGCCGGAAACAGAATCGCCAGCCAGCGCCAATCGACGCTGCCGGCGTGAGAAATCGGCGTGCCGTCACCGAGCAGATACTTGAACGCCGCCGGCACGCACAATACCACCACCAACACCCGCAGACTCTGCCCGGCCGCGACATGGCTGAGCAGTGCACCGTTACGGGCGCCGAGGTTGACCATCTCCCCGGAACCACCGGGCATGCTTGAGAAAAACGCCGTGGCGCGATCCTCGCCGGTGCGGCGCATCAGCCACACGCCGACCACCGCCGAAAGGCTGGTGACCAATGCACCGAAGAAAATCAAACCGAAATGGCTGAGCACCTGTTCCATCACCAGCGGGGTGAAGTGCAGGCCGATACCGATGCCGACGATCCACTGGCCGCACTTGCGCCCGCCAGGAATTTCCGCCAGTTGCCACGGCGTCAGGCAGCGCACCAGGATGATCGCCAGCAACGAGCCGACCATCCACGGAAGCGGCCAGCCGATCTGGCTGGCGATGAAACCGCCAAGCAGACCGACCAGCGGGGTGCCCCACCAGGCTTTCAGGGACAAGCGATCAAACATCGGCAATGACGCGCCGTGCCGCCGAACGCTTGCGCCAGATGCGGATCAGCGGCATCAGCAGCATGATCGCGGTGAGGATCCAGCAACCGAAGGTGATCGGACTCGACCAGAGAATCTCCAGCGCGCCATTGGAGATCGACAGGGCGCGACGCAGGTTCTGCTCCATCAGGCCACCGAGGATGAAGCCCAGCAGCAGTGGCGACAGCGGGAAATCCAGCTTGCGCAGGATGTAACCGAAGATGCCGATACCGATCATCAGGAACAGATCGAAGGTGGTCGCGTGCACAGCGTAAACGCCGATCCCGGTGATGATCGCGATGATCGGCACCAACGCCCAGTTCGGCACGGCGAGGATGCGGGTGAATACGCGGATCATCGGGATGTTGAGGATCACCAGCATCACGTTGGCGATGAACAACGACGCGATCAGGCCCCAGACGATGTCCGGTTGCTGTTGGAACAGCAGCGGGCCCGGAGTGATGTTGTACAGCGACAGCGCGCCGATCATCACCGCCGTGGTGCCCGAACCCGGAACGCCGAGGGTCAGCATCGGAACGAGAGCGCCGCACGCCGCGCCGCCGATAGCGGTTTCCGGCGCGGCCAGACCACGGGGATCGCCTTCACCGAATTTGCCGCTGGTGCCGGCGATGCGCTTCTCGGTCATGTAGGCCACGGCACTGGCGAGCGTTGCGCCGGCACCGGGCAGCACGCCCATGATGAAACCGAGCACGCCGCAGCGCACGTTGACGACGAAAACCGACGCCGCTTCCTTGAAGTTGAACATCATCCGGCCGGTGGCTTTCACCGCTTCCTGGCCGTGGTGGGTTTTTTCCAGCAGCAGAAGGATTTCGCTGATCGAGAACAGACCCAGCACCAGCACAACGAACTGAATGCCGTCGGTCAGGTGAATGTTGTCGCCGGTGAAACGGTACACGCCACTGTTGGCGTCGATGCCGACGGTGGAAAGGAACAGACCGATCAGCGCCGCAATAAATGTCTTCAGCGGTCGATCACCGGCCATGCCGCCGAGACAGACAATCGCGAACACCATCAGCACGAAGTATTCCGCCGGTCCGAAGGCAATCGCCCATTTCGCCAGCAGCGGCGCAAACAGGACCATGCCGCAGGTCGCGATGAACGCGCCGATGAACGAACTCCACGCCGACAGTGACAGCGCGACACCGGCCATACCTTTACGGGCCATCGGGTAGCCGTCGAGGGTGGTCATGACGGTGGAGGCTTCACCCGGAATGTTCAGCAGGATCGAGCTGATCCGGCCGCCGTATTCGCAGCCCAGATAAACCGCCGCGAGCAGGATCAGCGCCGACTCCGGCGGCAGGCCGAGTGCGAACGCGATCGGAATCAGCAACGCCACGCCGTTGATCGGACCGAGGCCCGGCAGCAGGCCGACGACGGTGCCGATCAGGGTGCCGCACAGTGCGGTCACCAGGTTGTACGGGCTCAGCGCGACGCCGAAGCCCTGACCCAAATAGCCAAGGGTATCCATATCAGTTCTCCAGGACGCTGAGCAGGCCGAGGGGCAGCGGAACATCCATCAAGCGATCGAACAGCAGATAGAGACCAACCGCCATCAGGCTGATGATCACCACGCTCGGCAGCCAGCGGCCGCCATAGAGACGGGCCATCGGTACGCCGGTAATGATGCTGGCCACGATGAAGCCAAGGGGTTCGAAGGTGCCGGCAAACACCAGCAACAACACCACGCACAGACCGATCTTGGTCAGGGTTTCGCGATCCAGCGGCGGCTCATCCGGGTTGTGTTTGATCGGCGCCGGGCGAAACACCATGTACAGCAGCGCCAGGCCCATCAGGCCGAGCATCAGCAGCGGAAAGGCGCGTGGGCCGACCGGTTCATAGGAAAAAGCCGCTTGGTACGGCCACGCCATCAGTGCCAGGCCGGCACACACCAGCAGCAACACCGAGGCGAAAATGCGTTGAATAAGCATGGGAGCTCCTGTGCTGCGTCCCCGCGTAGGAGACGCAGCCACTAGACAGAGACGATCACTGGATCAGGCCGAACTCTTTGGCCAGCACTTTGTAGTCGGCGACCTGCTTCTTCACGTAGGTGTCCAGTTCCGGGCCGGTCATGGCGAACGGGAACAGCTCACGCTGATCGCGCAGCTTGGCGAACTCGTCGGAAGCCAGCAGTTTGTCGAACGCGTCTTTCCACCAGGCGTAGTCTTCATCGCTGACTTTTGGCCCGAGGTAGAAGCCACGCACGACCGGCCAGACGATGTCATAGCCTTGCTCGCGAGCGGTCGGGATGTCTTTCATTTCCGGTTCGTCGAGACGCTTGTCCGAGAACACCGCGAGCAGACGCATGTCGCCGCTCTGGATGTGCGGCATGGAGTCGGAGATGTCGGTACTGCCGACCTGGATGTGGCCGCCGAGCAGGGCCGTGGCGATTTCACCACCGCCTTCGAGTGCCACGTAACGCAGTTCGCGCGGGTTGATCCCGGCAGCCTTGGCGATCAGTGCGGTCTGCATCCAGTCCTGGCTGCCGACGGTGCCGCCGGAGCCGATAACCACCGAGCCTGGATCTTTCTTCAACGCCTGAACGAGATCGTCGAGGGTCTTGTAGGGCGAATCGCTTTTCACTGCGATGGCGCCGTAGCTGGTGCCGACGGCAGCGAGCCAGCGCACGTTGGTTTCATCGAAGCGACCGAACTTGCCCTGAGCCAGGTTCAACAGCGAACCGCTCGACCACGCCACCAGCGTTCCGGCATCCGCCGGACGTTGCGCCACTACTGCGTTGTATGCCACCGCGCCGACACCGCCGGGCATGTAGGTCACGCGCATCGGTTTGCTCAACAGCTTCTGGTTGACCAGTGCGCTCTGCACCAGTTTGCAGGTCAGGTCGAAACCACCGCCGGGGGAGGCGGGGGCGATGCATTCCGGACGTTTCGGCTCGGCCATGAGTTGGCCGGCAAACAGCATCGCGCCAGCGGCGAGAGCAACTTTACGCAGTGATACGTTCATTTGAGTCTCCAGAGGAGTTGTTGTTATGGATGGACCGAATGACCAAAGGGCAACGCGAAAACCTAGCGGCAGGCGCAGTTCTCTCGCGGCGCGAGCGCAACGACTGAAACAACGGAGGGGAAACAGGACTGCGGCGAAAAACCGACAGTGCAACGGTGGAATCGAGCAAGGCGAGCAGGCATTACAGCCTTGGTGCGCATGGAGGGCATGCTGGGGTACTCCGTTATTGTTCTTATGAGTCGAAAACGCTTCATGGCGTTTTTCGTTGCGCTGTGTGGCGGCAGCGGCGACAGTCGAAACTGTCCGTGGGCCGACTCTAACCGGCTAACCTTTCAACAACCTTTCAGTTGTCTTTCACGGTTTTCGGGCTTCACAGCGGCGGTTGCGGCTGTAAACTCCGCGGCAAAGCGCGGCGTCGGCCAACTCTGAACGAGG
>NZ_JH635998.1:615025-616916 GCF_000257605.1 Pseudomonas sp. R62 | reverse complement strand
ACCGCCTGCAGATTGAGCATCTGCGGGATGAACAGTTCGCGAGTGGAAGGCATGACCTGGCCGATACCGGCGCGGATCTGGCCCAGCAGCCAATGATTCAGTTCGCCCTCAGCCAGCGTGGCGGACAGTTGGCTTTGAATGTCTGGCGCCTGAGCGGCAGGCACCCAGAGTTCGGCGCGCTCGGGCGAGACGCGAATTGCGATCAGGCCTTCATGGCGCACAACGCTGTCGGTTTCGGCGGGCAGTGCCAGACCGAGGCTGGTCAGGGCTGCATCGCCATGTGCCAGACCGAAGCGCACCCAGGCGGCGCTTTCATCGGTCAGTTTCGATTTGGAGAACACTGCGTACTTTTTCAGGTCGGCCAGTTGCGGCTCGAGCAGCTCGCTGGCCATCGCCATCACCACGCCGTCGCCCTCAAGCAGGATGCGGAAGCTCGACTGCATTCGGCCTTTCTGCGTGCAGCGGGCGCCGAGGCTGGCGCGGGTGTCACTCAGGTAATTGATATTGCAGGTCAACTGGCCTTGCAGGAATTTTCCGGCGTCCGCACCGCGAACCGCGAGTACGCCTTCATGAGACAGGGTGCAGAAAAAAGCAGAATCGGCCATGGGTCATCGCAGGGTAAATAGACTGGGGCACATCATAAGGGGGCAGGGTTGAAATGGGTAGTTGATAAAGGATCAGGGGTGCCCGACCAAAGCCGACTGTGCGGCCCGCGCCGGGGCTGTATACTGCCCGGCAAATTCGAGGAGGGCTCCATGGTCGAACAAGTTGAACTGAATCGCCTCTTTTGGCACAGCCGTCGCGGCATGCTTGAGCTTGACGTGCTGCTGGTGCCGTTCGTGCAGGAGGTCTATCCGCACCTCAATCAAGTGGATCGCGATCTGTACGTGCGTTTGCTGACCTGTGAGGATCAGGACATGTTCGGCTGGTTCATGGAGCGCAGCGAGTCGGAAGATCCCGAGCTGCAACGCATGGTCCGGATGATTCTGGATCGTGTCCAGCCCAAGTAATACGTTCGAATGCCGCTGGCATGCCTCACGGCAGTTGCTGGCGGCGTATCTGCTGGCCCAGGCGTTCGCCATGGGTTCGCTGTGTCTGCTGTCGATTCCACTCTGGGCCAGCCTGCTCGCCGCTTGCGCCTGTGCGCTGCACGGTTTTCGGGTGCTGCCACGGCAGATTCTGCTGAACCACCCGAAAGCATTCTGCGGCTTGCGCCGCGATGGCGATGGCTGGCAGGTGTGGAATCAGGCTGATGGCTGGCAAGCGGTGCAACTGCGCCCGGACAGTCTGGCGCTGCCGTTGATCGTGGTGCTGCGCTTTCGCCTGCGCGGAGAGTGGCGGGTCAGGTCGATCTGCGTGCCACGTGACTCGCAAGCGGCAGATCTGCACCGACGCCTGCGAGTGCGGCTCAAGTTCAGCCGGCGTAGGTGGGCGGCACCAGAATAGTGTCGAGCGCTTCGGGCAGCATATCCGGATAGTCGAGGGTGTAATGCAGGCCGCGACTTTCCTTGCGTTCCATGGCTGAGCTGATCATCAATTCGGCAACCTGTGCCAGGTTGCGCAACTCGATCAGGTCACGGCTGACTTTATAGTTGCTGTAAAACTCATCGATCTCATCCAGCAGCAGACGCACCCGGTGCTGCGCCCGTTGCAGACGCTTGTTGGTGCGCACGATGCCGACGTAGTCCCACATGAATCGGCGCAATTCGTCCCAGTTGTGCGCAATGATCACGTCTTCATCCGAGTCGGTGACCTGGCTGGCATCCCAGACGGGCAGGGCACTTGGTGCCGCGACGTCATCGAGTTGCGCGAGCATGTCCGCTGCTGCCGAACGGGCATAAACGAAGCATTCCAGAAGCGAGTTGCTGGCCATACGATTGGCGCCGTGCAG
>NZ_JH635998.1:591421-614145 GCF_000257605.1 Pseudomonas sp. R62 | reverse complement strand
GCTGGTTTCGCCGATCGCATAGAGGCCGGGCACGTCGGTGCGACCGTGCTGATCGACCATCACCCCGCCACAGGTGTAGTGCGCGGCGGGAACCACGGGGATCGGTTGTTTGGTGATGTCGATGCCGAAGCCCAGGCAGCGCTCATAAACAGTCGGGAAGTGGCTTTTGACGAACGATTCAGGCTTGTGGCTGATGTCGAGATAAACGCAGTCGACACCCAGGCGCTTCATTTCATGGTCGATGGCCCGCGCGACAATGTCACGAGGCGCCAGCTCGGCGCGTTTGTCGAAGCGATACATGAAGCGCTCGCCGTTGGGCAGCTTCAAATGCGCGCCTTCGCCACGCAACGCTTCAGTGATCAGGAAACTCTTGGCTTGCGGGTGATACAGACAGGTCGGATGGAACTGGTTGAATTCCAGGTTCGCCACCCGGCAACCGGAACGCCAGGCCATGGCGATGCCGTCACCGCAGGCGCCGTCGGGGTTGCTGGTATAAAGGTAGACCTTGGCCGCGCCGCCCGAGGCCAGAATCACGAAACGTGCGCCGTAGGTGTCGACTTCGCCGGTGGCGCGGTTCAGTACGTAGGAGCCGAGGCAGCGATCGCCTTCCATGCCCAAGCGGCGCTCGGTGATCAGATCAACGGCCACCCGCTGTTCCAGCAGTTCGATGTTCTCGCGCTCTTTGGCCTGGGCCAGCAAGGTCTTGAAGATCGCAGCGCCGGTGGCGTCGGCAGCATGGATGATCCGTCGATGGCTGTGGCCACCTTCGCGGGTCAGGTGAAATTCGAAACCACCGTCTTCAGTGCCGGACTGTTCGTCGCGGGTGAAGGGCACGCCCTGGTCAATCAGCCATTGGATGGCTTCGCGGCTGTGCTCGACGGTGAAGCGTACGGCGTCTTCATGGCACAAGCCGCCGCCCGCATTGAGGGTGTCGTCGACATGGGATTCGACAGTGTCGGTATCGTCGAGCACGGCGGCAACGCCGCCCTGGGCCCAGAATGTCGAACCGTTGGCGAGATCGCCTTTGCTCAATACGGCAATGCGCAGATGACCGGGCAAGGTCAAAGCGAGAGTCAAACCGGCAGCACCGCTGCCAATCACCAGAACATCGTGTTGGAACTGTTGGCTCATTTCAGGATTCCGCTCAAAGCGACCCGGGTCGGGGTTGGCGCAAGACAGCTGGATCGGCGAGTCAAGACAGCCACACAGCCCACTAGTATATAGAGGGGTTGGGCGGCACAATAGCCGGGCCCAGATGGCATTGTGAGACTACTGCGCGATAAAAAGCGCTGTGCTTCGTCGGAAGTTTTTTTCATCGGTTTTGAAAAATGACACCTGTATCGGCGCTGAAACAGTCTTTTCCGAGCAGGGTTGCGCAATGTCAGGTGGGTACGGCTATAAATAATTGGAACTTTTGCCAAAGGCCCAAGATCAATAGACGGTGCCAGAAACCAGGGACAGTGTCGGCTTCAGTGCGGAATCTGCGTTTGGATTCCTGCCGGCGAAACCGATAACAAGATTATTCGCGCAGCCGGTTTATCCCGCGCTGCGTTTTTCGTGCGTGCCAAATCAGAGCCCGCAGGAAACTTGCTTGGAGGGGGAGAACTTTTGCGAAAAGCCCGAGTCTATGTTTGCAAGTCTGGTCGTTTAGTAATGCAAGTCTCCTCCGGGCTTATCGAGGAGTGTTCATGCTAACCCAGGAAGAGGATCAGCAGCTGGTCGAACGCGTTCAGCGTGGCGACAAGCGAGCTTTCGATCTGCTGGTGCTGAAATATCAGCACAAAATTCTCGGGTTGATCGTGCGTTTTGTGCACGACACCCATGAAGCCCAGGACGTTGCTCAGGAAGCCTTTATCAAGGCGTATCGGGCACTTGGAAATTTCCGCGGTGACAGTGCGTTTTATACGTGGCTGTACCGTATTGCCATTAACACGGCAAAGAACTACCTGGTTTCCCGCGGCCGTCGGCCGCCGGATAGCGATGTAAGTTCGGAGGATGCAGAGTTCTACGATGGCGATCACGGCCTCAAGGATCTCGAATCACCGGAACGTGCATTGCTGCGGGATGAGATCGAAGGCACTGTCCATCGGACCATCCAGCAACTGCCAGAGGATTTGCGTACGGCTTTAACTTTACGTGAATTCGATGGTCTGAGTTACGAGGACATTGCGAGCGTCATGCAGTGTCCGGTGGGTACCGTGCGCTCCCGGATTTTCCGCGCTCGGGAGGCCATCGACAAAGCCCTGCAACCGTTGTTGCAGGAAAACTGAGACAGCGGCGACAGCCAAGAGAGGAACGCCATGAGTCGTGAAGCCCTGCAGGAATCGCTGTCCGCAGTGATGGATAACGAAGCGGACGAACTGGAATTGCGTCGAGTGCTCAGCGCACTGGATGATGTTGATACCCGTGAGACCTGGGCTCGTTACCAGATCGCTCGGGCAGCCATGCACAAGGATCTGCTGCTTCCGCGTCTGGATATCGCTGCGGCAGTGTCCGCTGCGCTGGAAGACGAAACGGCCCCGGCCAAAGTATCCCGCAGCCCATGGCGCAACCTGGGTCGCCTCGCTGTTGCCGCTTCGGTAACCGTGGCCGTTCTGGCCGGTGTTCGCCTGTACAACCAGGACGAAATCGCTGGTGTTGAACTGGCCCAGCAGTCGAACCAGCCTACTTTGGCCACTCCACAGGTCAAGGGTCCGGCAGTTCTGGCTGGTTATAGCGAAAGCTCGGAAGCGACTGGTCCGATGGCCAACGGCGTTCTGCAAGGTCAGCCAGGCTGGCATGATCAGCGTCTGCCAGGCTATCTGCGTCAGCACGCTCAGCAGGCTGCACTCAAAGGAACTGAAAGCGCGCTGCCATACGCACGTGCCGCAAGCCTGGAAAACCGTTAAGGAGGATCATGCGCGCCATCCCCCTACTTTCGCTTCTGCTCAGTGGCTGGTTCATCGTTCCAGCCCACGCTGACGAGGCCCAGGACTGGTTGACCCGTCTGGGCCAGGCCGAGCAGCAGCAAAGCTTTCACGGCACTTTCGTTTACGAGCGCAACGGCAGTTTTTCCACGCACAACATCTGGCATCGCGTCCAGAATGGCCAGGTCCGCGAGCGGTTATTGCAGCTCGACGGTTCGGCTCAGGAAGTCGTGCGCATTGATGGACGTACTCAATGCGTCAGCGGCACCCTGATTGCGGGATTGGGTGATTCACCCAACGCTGCCGCCCGTGCGCTGGATCCCAAAAAGCTGAAGAATTGGTATGACCTTGCCGTCATTGGCAAGTCGCGCGTGGCCGGTCGTGATGCAGTGATCGTGTCGCTGACCCCTCGTGATCAGCACCGTTACGGTTTCGAGCTGCATCTGGACAAGAAAACCGGGCTGCCGCTCAAGTCGTTACTGTTGAACGACAAAGGGCAGTTGCTCGAGCGTTTCCAGTTCACCAGCCTCGACACGGATGAAATCCCGTCGGACAAGGACTTGTTGGCGGACCCGGATTGTAAGCCGATCAATATCGCAAGCGACAAGGCTTCTGCAGCTAAAACCGTGCAAAACTGGCGTTCGGACTGGCTCCCGCCAGGCTTTGAGCTGACCAGCAGCAGTTCGCACAAGGATGCGCAGACCAAGACCCAGGTCAGCAGTCTGATGTATGACGATGGTCTGGCGCGTTTTTCGGTGTTCCTTGAACCGTTGAATGGCGCAACCGTCACTGACACCCGCACTCAGTTGGGCCCGACCGTCGCGGTATCCCGTCGCCTGACCACGCCGCAGGGTGAAATGATGGTCACGGTGGTCGGCGAAATCCCGATTGGCACCGCCGAACGAATCGCTCTATCGATGCGTAACAACGATGGCGCTGCGACCAGCAAGCAGTGAGCTGATTTCAGTCATTTCCACTTCGTCGTCGAGACGTCGAAATGTTTGCTGAGCATTTTCATTTGCAAAACCCCTGAAAATTTTTTATAGGTCAGAGCCTCACGGCTCTGGCCTTGTTTGTTGTTCCCGGAACAAAAATGCCGGTCTGTGGTTTCCGGTGTTCCTTTGCTCCATATCGCTTAACCCTGCTCGTCGTAACGGGAGCTGTATGTCGATACCAAGTTTGAAGTCTTACCTTTCCATCTTCGCCACCGTGCTGTTGCTCGGTCAGGCGGTGCCTGCTGCGCAAGCGGCCGATCTGCCTGATTTCACCCAATTGGTCGAACAAGCGTCGCCAGCGGTGGTGAACATCAGTACCACGCAGAAACTGCCGGACCGTCGGGTCAACCAGCAGATGCCGGATCTGGAAGGCCTGCCACCGATGCTGCGCGAATTCTTCGAGCGCGGCATGCCGCCTCAGCAGCGCTCGCCACGTGGCGATGGCCGCCAGCGTGAAGCGCAATCGCTGGGTTCGGGTTTCATCATTTCGCCGGATGGCTACATTCTCACCAACAACCACGTGATCGCCGATGCTGACGAAATCCTCGTCCGTCTGGCTGATCGCAGTGAGATGAAGGCCAAACTGGTCGGCACCGATCCACGCTCTGACGTGGCGTTGCTGAAAATCGAAGGCAAGGATCTGCCGGTGCTCAAGCTCGGCAAATCCCAGGACCTGAAGGCCGGCCAGTGGGTTGTGGCGATCGGTTCGCCATTCGGCTTTGACCACACCGTGACCCAAGGCATCGTCAGCGCCGTCGGTCGTAGCCTGCCAAACGAAAACTATGTGCCGTTCATTCAGACCGACGTGCCGATCAACCCGGGCAACTCCGGTGGCCCGCTGTTCAACCTGAACGGTGAAGTGGTCGGCATCAACTCGCAGATCTACACCCGCTCCGGTGGCTTCATGGGCGTGTCTTTCGCCATTCCGATCGACGTGGCGATGGATGTTTCCAATCAGCTCAAAAGCGGTGGCAAAGTCAGCCGCGGCTGGCTGGGCGTGGTCATTCAGGAAGTGAACAAGGATCTGGCCGAGTCGTTCGGTCTGGACAAGCCAGCTGGCGCGCTGGTAGCGCAGATCCAGGATGACGGCCCTGCGGCCAAGGGCGGCCTGCAGGTTGGCGACGTGATCCTGAGCATGAACGGTCAGCCGATCGTCATGTCCGCCGATCTGCCGCATCTGGTCGGCGCGCTGAAGGCTGGCGCCAAAGCCAATCTGGAAGTGATTCGTGAAGGCAAGCGCAAGAACGTCGAGCTGACCGTCGGCGCAATCCCGGACGAGGACAAAGAGCTGGCAGGTCTGCCGAAATCCGGCGCTGAAAGCAGCAGCAACCGCCTCGGTGTTGCGGTCGGTGAATTGACCGCCGAGCAGAAGAAAACCTACGACCTCAAAGGTGGTGTGGTGATCAAGGAAGTGCAGGACGGTCCTGCGGCCCTGATCGGTCTGCAACCGGGTGACGTGATCACCCACCTGAATAATCAGGCCATCGGCTCGGCCAAGGAGTTCACCGACATCGCCAAGGCGTTGCCGAAGAACCGTTCGGTGTCGATGCGCGTGCTGCGTCAGGGCCGTGCCAGCTTCATCACCTTCAAACTGGCGGAATAAGCCAGCAACAAGGTAAAAAAGAAACCGCCTCGAAAGAGGCGGTTTTTTTGTGTCTGCAGTTTTTGTCTTGTCTCGAAAGACTCAGCCCATCATGTCCTTGACCATACGCTCCTGCTCCATCAACTCGCGCTGGCGGGCATCGATGCGCGAGGACAGCGGGAAGTTGTTGCCCGCCTTGCGCTTGGCGAAGTCCAGCTGCTGAATGGCTTGGCGGTAATCGCCGACCAGTGCAAAATACTCGGCGCGCGCCTGATGCAGGCCGATGATGTTGCCCGACAAGCCGCGGGTTTCAGCAACCTGATACCAGACGTCCGGATCATCCGGGCGTGACTTGAGCAGGCTGTCGAGTGCCTTCTCGGCATCGGCGGCGCGATTCTGCTTCAACAGCAGATCGACACGCACCTGATTCAGCGGATAGTTGCCCGGGAACTGCGTAAGCATGCGGTCGACCCGTGACTGCGCATCAGGCAGACGATTGTTGGTGATGTCCAGATCGACCTGCGCGAGGTTGTAGATGATCTCGTTCGGCGACTTGGCCAACAATTGCTTGAGGTTCTCTCGCGCTTCGTTGAGCTGGCCACCCTTGATTTGCGCGATGGCGAGGCCGTATCGCGCGACATCATTTTTCGGGTTTTCATCGAGCAGGGCGTGGAAACGCTTGGCGCCCAGCCCCGGGGTTTCTTCGTAGATCAACTGCACCCGCGCGCGAATCAACTGGTAGCGCATGCTGTCTTCGATGCCGCCCGGTTTCGCCTGCTCGGCGCGGTTGCGGGTGTCGGCGATACGCGATTCGGTGACCGGGTGAGTCAGGAGGAATTCCGGCGGCTTGGCGTCGAAGCGGTACTGGCGCATCAGGCGCTCGAACATGGTCGGCATCGAGCGCGGATCGTAACCGGCCTTTTCCAGGTTGAGGATGCCGATGCGGTCCGCTTCCTGTTCATTCTGCCGCGAGAAGCGCCGTTGTTCCTGCAACGCCGCAGCCTGGGTGCCAGCGATGGTGGCGATGCCAGCATCACCGCCGCCTGCCGCCGCGATGACGATACCCGCCAGCAACGCGGCCATCATCGGCACCTGCATTCTTTGTGAGGCTTCGACGCCTCGAGCGAAGTGACGTTGCGACAAGTGCGCCAGTTCGTGAGCGAGCACCGAGGCGTATTCACCTTCGGTCTGGGCGTTGAGGAACAGGCCGCCGTTGACCCCGACCACGCCGCCCGGCGCTGCGAAGGCGTTGAGTTGTGGGCTGTTGATCAGGATGAATTCCAGGCGCCTGTCGGAGACCTGGCTGGTCTCGACCAGCTTGTACACGCTGGATTCGACGTAATCCTTGAGCTGCGGATCGTTGAGCTGGGAAACCTGACTGCGCAGCATGGCCAGCCAGGCGCGGCCGAGCTGGTATTCCTGTTGCGGCGAGACAATGGCAGAGCTGGCGTCGCCGAGTGACGGCAGATCGTCGGCAAAGCCTGGTGAGGCGAGCAGGCAAGCGAGCGTCAGCAGGGTAGGGCGCAGAAAAGTCATGCACAAAGCCTTGGAGGACAAAGACCTTACTGTAGCCGGACACCGAAGCCGCGACCAGATATTCTAGGCAGCTCGACAACCCGAACCGGAGTGACGCAATGACTGACGCTGTAGCCCATGACGTGGAACTGGACGCCAGTGGCCTGAACTGTCCGTTGCCGTTGCTCAAGGCAAAAATGGAACTCAACAAACTGCAAAGTGGCGCTGTGCTCAAGGTGATCGCTACCGATGCCGGCTCGCAACGCGACTTCCGTACCTTTGCCAAACTCGCCGGTCATGCGCTGTTGCGCGAAGAAGACGAGGCTGGCGTCTACCGTTACTGGTTGAAAAAAGCCTGAAGCGCCGCGCCTAAAATCGAAGGGATTATTGATGTTCAAAGTGTTACGCGACTGGATTCAGCGCTACTTCTCCGATGAAGAAGCCGTGGTGCTGGCAGTGCTGCTGTTTCTCGCCTTCACCGCCGTGCTCACCCTCGGCGGCATGCTTGCGCCGGTTTTGGCCGGGATGGTGCTGGCGTATCTGATGCAGGGCCTGGTGGTGACGCTCGAGCGGCTGCGTGTGCCCGGCGGGGTGGCCGTGGGGCTGGTGTTTGCGCTGTTCATGGGCGCGCTGATGCTGTTTATCGTCGTAGTGCTGCCATTGCTGTGGCATCAGTTGATCACGCTGTTCAACGAGTTGCCGGGCATGCTCGCCAAGTGGCAATCGCTGCTGCTTCTATTGCCCGAGCGCTATCCGCATCTGGTGTCTGACGAGCAAGTCCTGCAAGCGATCGAAGCGGCGCGGGGCGAGATTGGCAAGTTCGGTCAGTGGGCACTGACTTTCTCGTTGTCGAGTTTGCCACTGCTGGTGAACATCATGATCTACCTGGTGCTGGTGCCGATTCTGGTGTTCTTCTTCCTCAAGGATCGGGCGATGATCGGCGAGTGGGTGCGCGGCTATCTGCCTCGCGAGCGCGCGCTGATCACCCGCGTCGCCCAGGAAATGAACCGGCAGATCGCCAATTACATACGTGGCAAAGGCATCGAGATCGTGATTTGCGGCGGCGTGACCTACATCGCCTTCATCGCGCTGGGCCTGAACTACGCGGCGCTGCTGGCGTTGCTGGTCGGCTTGTCGGTGGTGGTGCCGTATGTCGGTGCGGTAGTGGTGACCGTGCCGGTGCTGCTGATTGCGCTGTTCCAGTGGGGCTGGAGCGATCAGTTCATCTACCTGATGGCGGTTTACGGAATCATTCAGACGCTGGACGGCAACGTGCTGGTGCCGTTGCTGTTTTCGGAAGCAGTGAATCTGCATCCGGTGGCAATCATCTGCGCGGTGCTGTTGTTTGGCGGATTGTGGGGATTCTGGGGGGTGTTCTTTGCGATCCCGCTGGCGACGCTGTTCAAGGCTGTGCTCGATGCGTGGCCGCGCAAGGAACCGGTGGTGGCGCCGTTGCTTTAGATCGGGGTAGAGGCTTTTGGCCTCATCGCTGGCAAGCCAGCTCCCACAGGTTTTGTATGTGCGGAACCCTGTGGGAGCTGGCTTGCCAGCGATGGCGTCGGTGACGACGCAGCAAAAACATCAGGCTTTATTCAGAGCCTCAGCCGCCGCCAGCACGGCATCAACATGCCCCGGCACTTTCACGCCACGCCATTCCTGACGCAGCACACCGTCCTTATCAATCAGGAAAGTGCTGCGATCAACGCCCAGGTATTCCTTGCCATACAGTTTTTTCAGCTTGATCACGTCGAACAGCTGGCAAACCGCTTCGTCCTTGTCGCTGATCAACTCGAACGGAAATTCCTGTTTGCCTTTGAAGTTTTCGTGCGACTTCAAGCTGTCGCGGGAAATGCCGAAGACTTCGGTGTTGGCAGCCTTGAATGCCGCATATTGATCGCGAAAGCCCTGGCCCTGAGTGGTGCAGCCCGGGGTGCTGTCCTTCGGGTAGAAGTAGATCACAACTTGCTTGCCCTTGAGTTCGGACAGGCTGACGGTCTGCCCGCTGGTCGCAGGTGCGGTGAAATCCGCAACCGGTTGGTCGATGGCAACGGCCATGAAAGCTTCCTTACATTGGGTTTTGTGGGCGCCAAGGCTCGATCAGGGCATCCAGGTTCATCGCGTCGGCGAAATCGAGGAACTGATCGCGCAGCCAGCTGATCTGGGTGTTGGCCGGCAGGGTCACGGTGAACGTGGCGTTGAGCATGGTGCCGCCGGTCTGTGGCGCCTGATAGGTGTCGCAGGTGAGGTTTTCCAGCTCGACGTTGTGGTCCATGAAGAACTGGCACAGCTCATTGATGATGTCCGGGCGATACGCCGAGCTGACGTAAGCCACGTAAGGCAGCGCCTGCGGGCGATTTTCCAGAGCGGCGCTGCGCACCACGTTGACGGTGAAAGCGTGACGCTTGGCCAGCACTGGCAGGCTGCCTTCGAGGCGCGCGAGGGCGTCCCAGCTGCCGGAAATTTCCAGCACCAGGGCGCTGCACTCGCCGTGGCGGGTCAGGCGAGAGGTGACGACGGCGCAGCGGTTTTCATGGCTGGCGCGGCACAGGACGTTGGTCAGCTCCATGGGGTTGGCGCCGAGGGCACTGATGACAAGGAATTGTTCGCGAACTGTGGGGGTGGACATGCAGCATTCCTAAAGCGATGAGCGGTCGGTAGGTTGACGGGCGTTGGCGGCCGGGAGTGCCTGTTCTGGCGGTCCGTATAAAGAGCCCCGGCCAGCGTTCGCGGCTCGCTCCGCTGTGCGGGAGCGCGTCGATGCGACGCAGGAACGGGGCCTGGGAGGCCGAAAGGGGAGGCTGAAACCCGGCGTACAAGCTGATCTGTACCGATCAAAGTCTGAAGGGTAGCGAAAAGCGGCGCCAAGGGGAATGGCGGCGGCGCAGTACTTCGCTTGTGCAAGCATCTTGGCGCCAGTACCATTACCGCTCTCTTTTTCCGGCAGGAGCGGTTTCATGATTGCGGGCAGTATGGTGGCACTGGTCACTCCCATGGATGCACAAGGGCGTCTTGACTGGGACAGCCTCAGCAAACTCGTGGACTTCCACCTCAAGAACGGCACCCATGCCATCGTCGCCGTCGGTACTACCGGCGAGTCGGCCACCCTTGATGTAGAAGAGCACATCGCCGTCATCAAAGCCGTGGTCAAACAGGTTGCCGGGCGCATTCCGGTCATCGCCGGCACCGGCGCCAACTCGACCCGCGAAGCCGTCGAGCTGACCCGCAACGCCAAGGCCGCCGGCGCCGATGCCTGCCTGCTGGTGGTTCCTTATTACAACAAGCCGACCCAGGAAGGCCTGTACCAGCACTTCAAGCACATCGCTGAGGCGGTGGACATTCCGCAGATTCTCTACAACGTTCCCGGCCGCACCTCCTGCGACATGCAGGCCGAGACGGTGATTCGCCTGTCCACCGTGCCGAACATCATCGGCATCAAGGAAGCCACCGGCGACCTCAAGCGCGCCAAAGCGATCATCGATGGCGTGAGCAAGGATTTCATCGTGCTGTCCGGCGATGATCCGACCGCTGTCGAGCTGATCCTGCTGGGCGGCAAAGGCAACATTTCGGTCACCGCCAACGTCGCCCCGCGCGAAATGGCTGACCTGTGCGAGGCCGCGCTCAAGGGCGACGCCGATACCGCACGCGCAATCAACGAAAAACTGATGCCGCTGCACAAGGACCTGTTCATCGAAGCCAACCCGATTCCGGTGAAGTGGGCTTTGGTCGAAATGGGCCTGATGCACGAAGGCATCCGCCTGCCACTGACCTGGCTGAGCACCCCTTGTCATGAAACGCTGCGCTCGGCCCTGCGCCAGTGCAACGTCCTGGTTTAATTGAGGAAGTACAACGCATGAAGCGAATGGCCGGACTTTCCGCACTTGCCTTGATTATCTCCAGCACCAGTGGCTGCGGATGGGTCTGGGGGCCGGAAGGTTATTTCCGCGACCGTGGAAGCGATTACCTGCAAGCGCAACAGACTGCACCGATGCAATTGCCACCGGATGTGAGCACTGCCAAGCGCCTCGATCCGCTGTTGCCGATCCCGCGCAACGTGGCCGATGACACCGCGACGGGCGAATACGTCGTGCCGCGTCCTCAGCCGCTTTCGGCGGTTGCCGACGCAACTGATTACTCGCTGCAGAAGAGCGGTGATTCGCGTTGGGTCGTGGCTCAGCACCCGCCGGCCGAAGTCTGGCCAGTGGCGCTGCAGTTCTTCCAGGACAACGGTTTCCGTCTGGATGAACAGCGTCCGCAGACCGGTGAGTTCACCACCACCTGGCAGCACTCCGACGAGTTGTCCGCATCGATGGCCAAACGCCTGAGTGCGGCCGGTATCGCCAGCGACAGCGAAACCCGCGTGCGTGTGCGCATCGAGCCAGGCGTGCAGCGCAACACCAGTGAGATCTACGTGGTCAGCGCCGAGCGTCCTGCCGGCAGCACGGCGGACGTGGCCTTTACCAACCGTTCGGTCAACACTGGCCTGGACGCTGCGCTGGTCGACGACATGCTCGCGAGCATGAGCCGCACGTCCGAGAAGGGCGGTTCGGTGTCGATGCTGGCCTCGCGTGATTTCGACGCGCCGAGCCGTGTCAGCCTGAACGAAGACGGCAGCGGCAACCCGGTGTTGAACGTCGGTACCGATCTGGACCGCGCCTGGTCGAGCGTCGGCCGTGCGCTGGAACAGGGCGAATGGCGCGTTGAAGACATCAACCGCAGCCTGGGCCTGTACTACATCAACCTGGCCGAAAAAGCCGAGAAGAAAGACGACAAGCCTGGCTTCTTCAGCAGCCTGTTCGGCAGTGCGCCGAGCAAGGAAGAAGTCGAAGCCCGCGCCGAGCGTTATCAGGTTCGCCTGAGCAAGGTGGGCGAGAACATCCAGGTCACCGTCGAAAAGAACATCAACACCGTCGCGCCGGCCGATGTCGCGCGTAAAGTGTTGAGCGTGATTCAGGACAACCTGGGCTGATCCGATATGCGTTTTGCCGTTCTCGGCAGCGGTAGCCAAGGGAACGGCACGCTGATCGCCAGTGCTGATACGTACGTGCTGGTGGATTGTGGTTTTTCCCTGCGGGAAACCGAAAGACGTCTGTTGCGCCTGGGTGTTCAGCCGGCGCAACTGAGCGCGATACTCGTGACCCACGAACATGCCGACCACGTGCATGGCGTGGGTTTACTGTCTCGGCGCTACAATCTGCCGGTCTACCTCAGTCGTGGCACGTTGCGCGGGATGCGCAAACCGCTTGAACCGGCAGGCTTTCTGGCCGGCGGCGAGCAACTGCAGATCGGCGCACTGAACGTCGGGGTCATTGCCGTGGCCCATGACGCGCAGGAGCCGACCCAGTACGTCTTCAGCGATCAGGAACAGCGGCGCTTCGGCCTGTTGACCGACCTGGGATCGTTCTGCGAGCGGGTGCTGGATGGCTATCGGGACCTCGATGCATTGATGATCGAGTCGAACCATTGTCGCGACATGCTGGCCCGTGGTCACTACCCGTACTTTCTCAAGCAACGGGTGGGCGGCGAACGCGGACATCTGAACAACCATCAGGCGGCATTCCTGGTGGCCGAGTTGGGCTGGCAGGGTTTGCAACACCTGGTGCTGGCCCATCTGAGCAGCAAGAACAACCTGCCGCAGCTGGCCCGGCAATGTTTTGTCGACACCCTCGGGTGCGACCCGGACTGGCTGCAACTGGCCGATCAAGATTCAGGGCTCGACTGGCGCCACATCGCCTAGCCCACCTACTTAGCAAGCGGAGCCCATCATGGAAAAACGTGAAGAACTCTACCGCGGCAAAGCCAAATCGGTTTACAAGACCGACGACGCTGACCGCTTGATCCTGCTGTTTCGCAACGACACTTCGGCGTTCGACGGCAAGCGCATCGAACAGCTTGATCGCAAAGGTATGGTGAACAACAAGTTCAACGCCTTCATCATGCAGAAACTCGAAGCGGCCGGCGTGCCGACCCAGTTCGACAAACTGCTGGGCGACAACGAATGCCTGGTGAAGAAGCTCGACATGATCCCGGTGGAATGCGTCGTGCGTAACTATGCCGCCGGCAGCCTGGTCAAGCGTCTGGGCGTCGAGGAGGGCATGAAGCTCAACCCGTACACCTTCGAACTGTTCTTGAAGGACGACGCCAAGGGCGACCCGTTCATCAACGAATCCCACGTCGTGGCGTTCGGTTGGGGCACCGCCGAGCAACTGGCGCGCATGAAGGAACTGTCGCTCAAGGTCAACGAAGTCCTGAGCAAACTGTTCGACGACGCCGGCCTGCTGCTGGTCGACTTCAAGCTTGAGTTCGGCGTGTTCAGCGACGGTTCCATCGTCCTCGGCGACGAGTTCAGCCCGGACGGCTGCCGTCTGTGGGACAAGGACACCAAGAAGAAGATGGACAAGGACCGCTTCCGCCAGGGCCTCGGTGACGTCATCGAAGCCTACGAAGAAGTCGCCGCTCGTCTGGGCGTACCGCTTTAATCGACGCAAGCATCTGATAGCACGGAAAAAATTTCGTTTGGGGGGTTCGCAACCAACGAAAGTGTTGTTATGATGCGCGCCGTTGGAGAGATGCCAGAGTGGCCGAATGGGACGGATTCGAAATCCGTTGTACCTTCACCGGTACCTAGGGTTCGAATCCCTATCTCTCCGCCATACATTTAAAAGCCCCGTAGACTCTGGTCTCGGGGCTTTTTTCATTCTAGGATTCTACGTAGCGTTTCTACGTAAAATACCTGCCGTGACAGACCCTCTCAGCACTCCTACAGCGTCTTTTCCATCTTTCGCACCCATCAATCTAAGTCGGAACGTCTCGGCGCCTATGCGGGGTCGTGGGGCGCGAGAGAGAGCGGGGATATTCATAGATGAGGCGAGGGAAATTAAAAAGCCTCATACGCTGAGGCTTTCATGTTGCAACGCGTTTTAAGCGTAGGAGATCAACTTCCACGTAACAGCTTTGCCGTTATGTGGTGGAAACACATTGCCTTCCGCGAATGGCCCTGTGGTTGAAGGCGTATCTTGCGTTTCCCATACGCCACTCTCTGGTGACTTCTCGCCGGTTTTGCGGGTAGTTCCGATTGGTGACTTGCTCATTTTCATATCCCCATGGCAGGTATTGCTCAGGCTGCAATACGCAACCTGAAAGCAACAAGAGCGTAGCTTGGATCCAAGTAATAGCAATGTGATGTCTCTTTTCGAAACAAACCAATGGTTGGGGACGATTCAGGTCGGGAGGCAGGGCGCTCAGCAATCCGCCGGTAGAAATTAATTTCATGGATGGCACAGATTTTGCTTGACAACTAACTGTTTGTAGTGTAAACTAGGTAGTGAGAGATACAGGTTTTTTTGTCATTCTTTTCGTCCCTCACAGCACCAAACCAAATTCCAGAATATCTAACCGGGCCAGCCGCCAAGCTGAGTTCGGTTTCGTCGTTTCCGAATCACCCACACCGATCCAAGCGTGAACTTGTCGAGCGGTGTGGATGTAGACCACGGAGTCATCGCTCTCCGCCTCGAAGCCGCTGACAGGGCCGGTTTGGTCGAACTCTCTGTTAGGTGGGTTTAGGTCACCCGCCGCACCGTCAGTCCTACGGTCAGCTACTCGACGGCATGGACAACTAATTTCGAAACACTCATGTAACCCTTGGAATGACCAGTTCATTCAATAGCCGGACAATGTCCGGCTAAGTTTTACCTGAGTTTCCTTATTCTCACACCACTTATTCTCACCGGAGGCCGAATGCCAACCGTAGTAAGACCGTGCGTGGTCTGTTCCGCACCCATGCAAACGCAAAGAGCATCAAAGCAAACCTGTAGCCACAGATGCTACATGCAACATCATCGCGCTCTACAGCGTAAACAAGCAACACAATCCACCATAAAAAACGAGGTAAATACCATGAGTCAATTGTTCCAACCAGATGCAGCGCATCTAAAGCGTCTACAAGACTTCGAAGTAGGGCAATACAAAACCCGTCCCCAATGTAATATCCAAGGCCGAGAACAACTCGGTATTATGGAAGAGTTTGAAGTGCAGGGTCTCCAAAATACCCTTGATGAATTTGTCAGGTTGATCGGACTTGGCTATACACCCACAGGGGAAATCGCTCACCTTCCGAAAGTGATTGCAGGGCCAACAGTCGATTGGGTAATCCTTTCCTTGCGTAAACCAGAGTCACAGGTTGAACAAGAGATCGCTCAAATTAAGGCTGACGTAGAAGCTACATACCTTGCCCAGCTAGCCGATGCTAAAGCTGCGTGTGTGGCTAAAGAAGTTGAATCGCTATTGGCTGGCGAGAAGCGCAGAAAGCAACAGGCCGAGTTAGACGCTAAGGCAGCACAGGAAGCCGAGGAATATGCTCGCGTTGAAGCCGAAGTGTTGGCAGCTCTTGGAGGTAAACAATGACCAATAAAATTGATCCGAGCACTCTATCGGGCACGGAGCTTTTGCTCAGACTTAAATATGCCAAAGACACACTAGCTACAAGCTCGCCAGAGGCTCTGCAAGAGGTTGTATTAGATGAGGCGCTACCAGTGTATGAAGATGCGATTAAAGTCTCTCAAAGCGAGGCAGGGAGCTATGCAGAAATGCTGTTACTACAAGAGCGTGCTCGTAAGTTAGTAGAAGCCGTTAAACAAGCCCAGAAGAACAAAGGAACGCAATGACACAAACTGCTACACCGATTCAAGAGCTGAAAAAATCTCCGCAACACCACAGCATCACGCACATGACAAATCCAAAGATTCGTCCCTTCGCCTGTGCAATGGGTCAGTGGCTCCGTAAGTGCCACGGATTCGACGTCGATTACTCTTACCGCTGGGTTAAAGCTCAGGATGGATCTATCTATTTTGCTTTGTCAGGTTCTCGCAGCGTGCAAACCGTCTTTGCCGATTACTTAAAGAACAACCGAGGCGATTACTACAGCAGCGCGACTGTAACTAACTACGGGAACAACTCAGTGGCATTCAATCGTGTATTCGCCAAGCTCTTGGAATTGAAACATGGTCTTGGCGCCTACGGTGAAACAAAATTAGTTCCCATCAAGATGTGATCGCTCAACTGATCGGCGTCTTCAAGTTCAACGTTGATCCAAGTGGCTTGCAACGTTTCATAGCGATGATGCGAAGTGCCGAACGTCAAATGACTCAACTCGGGAAGCAGGCAGACGCACTTCAGAAGAAGCTGAGCGCAAAGATGGGCGTCAAGGTCGATAGCGCCGGACAAGAAAAGCTAGCCAAGACTGTAAGAGCCAGCCTCGGCCGGGAGCTGAAGCTCGGACAGGCAGTTCAGCGCACCGGACGTGTAACGTTCATCGCTGAGCTACTGGGCAAAAACTGATCAACCTTCGCCAGAAAGAGACCGTAGCGATTCCTTGCTTTCCGCGAGAAGATAGTTCAGGCGATTCTAGATCCCAAGTCAGCCAAGACCCAAGGCGAGCGTTTGACGGTTTCAGATGCGGTAGCGACTGGTCTCATTCGGTTGGCTGTAGGGGCAGGGGCGGTTGCGTCAGGCGTTCGAGGGTTGAATACCAAGTCGCAGAGCGATGATGGCGTTGTGCCTTTTTCCAGTTGTGATTTGGTGGTTTGTGCTATCATCGCTCGGTCTATGGAGAGCCCCAATGTCTATTGCCCCCCAAAAAATCACGCAAGAGCTTACATCCCGTCTCAATGAGATGAGTATGAAAGTATATAACGAAGGCCAACCGGTTAATGAGTTGAGCTGGATGCAACTGATGAATGATCTTCGTAAAATAGAAGATGTTTATGGGTTAGAGCAAACTTCGTTACTGTCTCAAGGTGTTCTTTGGGCTCTTAAGGGGGAAGAGATTAAAGCTTTTGATTTGATAGATCGCTCCCTTCCTTATGGGGGTAAATCAATTCATTGGTTAATGACTCGTGCGATGGTTGGTGGAACATATGGTCGGCTTGACTATATCTCGGATGTTTTAAGTTTTGATTATCCTAAAGATAATATTGGGCTTCTTCTGGATATATATGGAATGGCCGTTCATGCCGGGCTGTTTCGGTCTGCTCTTCACATAAAAGAATTGCTCGCCAGATTAGGTTGTGAAGAAGATAGGTTGTTGAGGCAGTTTGGTTCCAGTGCGGAATTACCGCTTATGTGCTCTTTGCTTGAGCGCTATGAGGTTAAAGAGACGGTTTTAAAGGATCGAGTGTCTGTTGTTATAAAAACACTCGTTTCTAGAATTGGGTTTGTTCCTAGATTTTCGATTGATTCTGATCAATATGGAATTACATACGAATTTGCAGTGCGCTTGGATTCGGACGCGAGGGCAGAGATGGATTGGGTCATCGCAGATGCACTTAGCGAAAATTTTGAGGACGATTTGTCTAGAGTTATTAGTTTTGGTGTGCGCTGGGATTCGAAAGGGAGCAATGTGTAATGTCGGTACGCAGGAAGGAGTTCATCGATTCTGCAAATCAAATGATTGCTGAAGCTTCGGCAAGTGAGATAATTCTTAGAAATGCCTGCTCTAGAGCCTATTATTCTGTATACCATGCGGCTGAACATCGGGCGGGTGTATTGGCTCTGCCCGCAGCCCAAAAAGTGGAGGGTGGAGCTCATGAGCAGTTGTTTGAGCGGTACCGCTCAATCAAGAAGTCAGGTAGTAAGCTTGCTAGTTTGATGGTTAGATATAAGAGAACTCGGGCTCGCTGCGACTATAAGTTAGAGAGCGAGATTACGAGAGAAGATGCGCTCCAGCATGTAAAAGGCTGTTCGATGCTGTTCTCAGAAATTGAGCGGTTTGGAACTCCAGCAGTTTGTGCTTCCAAAGTCGTCTAAAGCGCTAGCATTAATGGTGTAGTTAATTTGCGCAGTGCTAATGGAGTCTTCCTACGAAATATTCGGTCAGTAGGAGGCTCTAGCTGCTGTGTTTGATAAAATTGTTAACCTCAGCATTTGCATGTTCAAAAGCGGGGCTTCCATTCTTCGTAAGGCAGAGTGGAAATGTCCTGGAAATAAAAAGTCTAACTAGCGTTTCGTCTAAATTCCCACTCTATCACTAACGCCCATGCAGTCGTTTCAGTTGTGGTTTTCTGCTACCTAAAATTTGACCCTACCCAACACCACGAGGCATTTGCCTATGACATGAACTGAATACAGGAGATATAGAATTGAGTAAGCGATTGCAGCTTTCGCAACAGTTTCGCACTAGCAACATTGATGGTTTCCGAGTCGATCAGGACACCGGAGAAGTCTACGGTGAGTACATCGCCACGCAATACACACCTACACAAGAAGCTTACGAACTATCTCGAGCCTCTACCGATGGCGTACAGGAACTATACCTGCTTGATCCAGATTCTCATGTGGTTGTTGGTGACTTCGAGACGCGCGTAATCCCTATCGGCGTCATTGACTTGGATGCGGTGAGGGCCAAGCGCGGGCCTAAGCCGAAGGTCTTAGTAAATACACTCGCACCTTACGTTCAAGTGGCTCATTCCGAGGGTATGCAGTGGCTGGATGACTTTGTCTACGGTGCTTGTTACACATCAGGCGGAACGAGTAATGGAACGCTCAATGTCTCGCCTGCCGATGTTCTGAGGGTGTGTATGTTGCACATCATCAGCACGGAGACCGTTAGGTCTGTGATTCGAACACGTAGCTTTGAACCAGTCTCTGAGAGTCAGGCAAGACGTATTGCCAATGCGGCAAAGTTCGCTATTGGCGGTATTGACCTCTACCTCTCACGCAATCCCGAGGTTATGGACGCTCTACGTTATGAGGTTGATTTCATTGCGTCGTACAGGGCTTCACTGGTGGAAGATATGACCGCTTGAAATACACGCGGATAAGAGAGAGAAGCGAACGACCCTAGACCGTAGGTCTGAATTAATTACACGCGGATATAGAAAACGTCAGTGCGTGAGCACTAATGTAATCTCACCGTTGAGAGGGCGTTAGTCGCATCGTCCCGATTCAGGATCAGCCCACCGTCCAATACAATAATATCAACACACATCAAAGCTCCTCGCTTTTGATCTGCTATACCGAAGGTGACGTGCAATGACTGTCAGCGTCCGCTGATGGGTTACTACTGAATGCGTCCGCATTCGTTTATGCACCGAAGCAAAAGGCAAGATCAAAGAGCTGGATTTTTGTTTATTTGTATTTGTGTCGAGGTATACCCGGAGGGTAGTCGGCGGTCACGCCATAGCTGAGTCCACGTGAAAGCTAAACGCTTTCGGTGCGACCACCAACACGCATCAGTCTTCGACGCTGTCGATTGCGAAGTTGATAAAGGCTGAACAGCAAATGAGCATGAATCTAGCATCTGCTTTGGTTGGTGCAGCAGTATTGTCTAGCAACGCATGTCTGATGCCACTGGCGTCACTGGTGTAGCCATAGAGGGTGAGGAACGCTGATTTCAAGCTGCCGTGCAGATTGTGCTTGGTCTCAAGAATTTTCAGCGCCTGTCCTAGCGTAGCCTTATCATCGCCCACGAGTTTCTTTGCAAGAGACTCTACAGCGCTTATGCTTTCTTTAATTGAATTTCGGTAGTCCGGGTTTTGCCTATCAGTTAGTAGGCCGAGCGCTGTTTGAAGGTGTGTTCTTACCCCGGTGTATCGGTCGGCGTTAAGTATTGCTTGCTCAATTTCATTGATTTCTTCCGGCGAGGTAATAGGGGTAATCTGCTCAGCAACAAATCGATACGCAGAGTTTTCGCGTTCAAATATTTCGTTGCAAGCTTCGAGGAATTTATTTTTGTTAATGTCTGGGCCGTTTTGCACTATGAATTCTACGAAGTCATAGACCGCATGCCATTGCGATTTGAAAAACGTCACTCTGATTCTTTGAAGGAAATACTCCCAGTATTCGTCAATGGTGTCAATTGGTTGCTTGTAGTGATACATATAGATGGAAACTGCAAGTTGGTGGAGATTCGATCCTCTTACAAAGTCGCCTCGGCCAATATTTCGGCTGGGAGGACTTCTGTAGAGATTCCAGTAGAATGCTATTATCGCATTCCAGAGTGAGTTTCTCAGGTCAATATCCATTGATTCCGATTGAATAACTTTGGTGCTTGGCGTAATCCCCATCCGTTTCGAAAAGCTCATTGCCACCTCGACACTGTGTTTCAATCGATACTACACCACTATTTCCGAGTATTGGTAACCTCCGCCATATCTCAAAACAACTTGGGTGAATCCGTACTAAAACCCTGCATCCAAGGAAGGTCTACTTCGATTTCTTGGTTGATGGTTTAGGCTGCAAGCCAGCATTTCCGGGCCTTTCCATTTTCCATGGTTAAGCTGAATTCGATGCGGACGCCTCAACCTGAGGTTTCTACGCCAAAACGGCAGATTTGAGCCGGAATCACCGTTTTCTGCAAAAGAACACTTCCTTCTGGCCACCTTGCACAAAGACCTTCCTCGACTAGCTTTGATGATGTCGCCGACGTGGCGATGGCTATCAAGGAGCACGGTATGGCTAACAAGCGTGGTCGGGACTCTGGCAACGGGCAATTCATACCTATTGACAAGGCCAAGAAGAATCCGGGGACATCGACGGTGGAGACGATTCCGCCGCCGAAGAAGCCAACCAAGCCAAAAGGTAAATAGCTTTATCGTGAGGGAAGTGGCTAGTCTCCCTCACACCCCTCAAGGATGAATGCCATGCCAACTATCCCAGACGCCAACATCGCCGCAGCAGATGTCCTTACGCTCCTTTTGCACAACCAACACGCTATTGCGGCAGCCATTGAAGAGTTAGCCTTGTGGGCCAAAGCAGGTGGCTCGCCCTTTACCCATGAGAGCGTTGTTGCATCGCTAGAAACCCTCGATAAGAACGCCTCCGCCATCAGCGATGGAATCCTCAAGCTCCGCCAATGATTGCTATCTGAGTTCTATACCTTTTTGGTAGTGCGATAGCCGTCCGTCACTTGCTATCAAATGCCATTTCTGAATAGCTATTTGATCGAGTTATCATTAGTCTATCGAATCAGAGCATAAAGGATAGCCAGTCATGAACGCCCACCTCTACCTGAGAGCTTCCACCAAGGATCAAGACGCCAACCGTGCTCGGGTAGCATTGGAAGCGTTCGCTGCTGAAAAGGGCTTAACCGTTGCTGCGGTCTACGCTGAGAACATCAGCGGAACCAAGCTCAACCGTCCTGAGTTGATGCGCTTGCTCGATGAAGCGCAGCCGGGGGAGGTGATCGCATGTGAGTCTGTAGACCGGCTCAGTCGCTTATCACAGGCTGACTGGGAGACTCTGAAAGCCACGATCAAGGCTAAGGGGCTGCGTCTGGTAATCGCTGACCTGCCCACCTCTCACATGATGGTCGAAGACAAAGGCATCACCGGCCAGATCATGGAAGTGATCAACGCCATGCTTTTAGACCTCATGGCCACCATGGCGCGTCTAGATCAGGAGAAGCGTGTTGAGCGCATTAAGCAAGGATTGAACAACAAACGTCTAGCTGATCCAGAGTGGAAGCCATCAGGCAAAGGTAAGAACGTTGATGTATGGGCGAAGGTGCAAGCTGTCATCACCAAGAACCCAACCCTATCAGCTGACGACGTGGCTAAGCTGGCTGACTGCGGCGTAGCGACTGTGTACCGGATCAAGCGTGCAATGAAGTAGTGAGTTAGAGCCACCCAGAGCCCGCCTAGTGCGGGCTTTGTGCATCTGGATATCAGTGTTGAGGTGAGCTGTACAAGCGCATTGAGAGCGCTGTAGGGGCTCTGGTGGAGAGGTTATTTCTAGATTTCTGCTGACTAGACAAGCCCCCATCGCACGCCGTTAAGCAGCGCTGGCAAGACTGAGCCAACCTTATTTTTTAGACGGAAACGCAGAAGCTGAGCGAGAGTGCTCAGTGAATTTTGGCGGGGGCTAGGTTCGGGAGATATTGTGCGGGTAGGGCCACCAAATCAGCGAAAGCTTGGTGGCTTGTCGCTAACCGTCAGCGAGGTGGGCTGCGGCGGTGGTGGCAGACATCTTCCCATTCACCGAAGCGGAACCGGCGATATTGACGAACCGGCACAGTTTTAGCACCGACGGTTGTGTTGCGGGTGAAGCCAATCGACATGTCCATTAGGGCAGTCTCCAGTACGTTAAGTTAAGTCGCACTAGTCTGGAGACGACCGCCGATCAAACACCGATTGACGTAGAGACATCAATTCGGTTAAATGGCGTCCTTCTCTTGACCGTGCTCAAACGCATGCCTCAGAGGATGCGAGCAGTTGCGTTTACGTCCGTCAAAACATGACGCGACTGCTCGTAGACATCTTCAGCAGACACCGCCTTCATTGGCGGTGTTTGCATTTGTGATTGCACTATATCCACTTCTTCTTGCCGCTGCAAGCCTCCATGGCGCATCTACAGCACATTTCTCTGCGTTCCCGCCTCCGTATTCGTCTTTGCCCCCTACAAGCCCCCTAAGAGGCCCTCAAGAGGCCCTAGAAAGGGATTTAGTGAGCACTCACCATCACTGAATTCTTACCGTTTAAGGCAGATATGTAGTGTTTAAGACCGATCTAAACACAACATATGGGGTCTCGGCGTTCTCGGGGCTACAAGATAATGCGTTTCAATGGGTCGTACAACGTACTGCCTGTGGATAAGCCTGTGCGTAAATTGTGTAAGAAAAGCGGAAAACGCGTGGAGGCCGCCCAGTTGCTGAGCCAGACCGTTTGTCACGGATTTCTCGGATTACGTCCTTTTTTGCACAAACGAACCGTAACGCAAAATCCTTCTATATAAAGA
>NZ_JH635998.1:586588-590871 GCF_000257605.1 Pseudomonas sp. R62 | reverse complement strand
ACTTCTTTTCGTAGTTTCCATAGGCATACCTAAGCGTTGGTGTCTTCTGTCTGTCGGCCTCGTAATACTCACCTAATAGCTTTTCGATCCGTTGCTTCTCAGCTTTCAGAGCTGCCACCTCTTTGGCGTTGTCGCGCCACATGCGAATCATCCCCGCAAGGTTCCTTTGAGCTTGGCGTAGGTCACGCCGGGTCACCTCAAGTTCTGAGTGCAGGAGGTCGCATTCATGGCGAAGCATGTCTTCAATGCTGGGCATGCCCAATTCAAAGCCAGAATCATCGATCAGGTCATTTTCCATTGCATACACCAAATCCAAATCAAATACTGTATGCGTGTACAGTATCGTCTTCGGTGGGCGGGTCTCAAGGTCGGCAGGACAGGTGGAGTGGCTTATGCGCTAATCGTCTTAGAATTATATACGTAATACTCTAGTGGAATAGAGTCGCATCATAAAAGACGAAGCCCAGCTCTTGATTTTGCCCTTCACGTTGTCAGCGGAGCTGACGTGTATTCCCTTGTGACCTTCGGTCACGAGTAACCCTGACAGCGTTCGCTGTCGTGTCTGCACCCAAGACAAGATCAAGAGCACAAGCTGATTTTTGTAGATGGTGTATTTGGTCGAGGTGAACCCGTTCCGTTGAGGTGTTCCCGCTGGGTGAGCCTTAGCTCAAAGGGAATAACACCGTCAGCGGCGCTGACATTTAATCAGTTGGTATGGCGGGTAGCTTAGCGACGGCGTCGAACTTCTGTTTCGGTGACGATCCATTCGAATACACGTCGAACGTCACCGTTCCGGTTTCATGACCTACAAGCTCCTTGATCAACCTGTCAGGTATGTCTGCCCGTACCAGTTGAGTAATTACCGTCGCCCTTATGCTGTGGAACACGCGGGTACGATCAAAGCCCAAGGTGGTTTTCAGCCTACCAAACGCCTTACTCAATGCGTCCGACCGAATCGAGTATTTGTTATTGCTGCCGGTGGGCACCAGATAGCCATCCGTAGATGATTCGTTGAGTCGATCCACCAGCGCCGTTAGGTTGGGATGCACTGGCACCTGTCGAATCCCCGCAACGGTCTTCGAATCCACGATATCGAACATCCTCACCCCGTCCACGGTAATCAGATGTTCCTTGCGGAGCTGGCACAGTTCCTCAATGCGAGCGCCGGTATACCCACCCAGTAGGATCAAGTCTGCCAGTATGTCGAAACCTTGTGTCTTCGCTGCTGAATACAGGGTGCCGACTTCCTCAACGGTGAAAGCCTTCCGTTTCGCGTCAAGCTTGGCCTTGCCTTTGAGTGCAGGTAGCGTGTGTTTCTCGAACGGGTTCACATGCCCTTTGAAGGTCTGTCGCCACTGTGGCTCATGCGTCATTGCCCATTGCCAGAACTGGCTACCAGCGAGCAGGTATTGCTGTTTGGTTTTCGAACTGAGCTTCATTCCCTGTAGCCATGCACTCACCGAATCAAAGTCGAGCTTGGTGCCAGTCGTTTGCAGATGCTCCGACAGATTCAACAGCTTCGACTCCTGCTGATTTATCGTCTTGAGGGCGACATGGTGCTCAAGCCTGTAGGTGCGGAATGAGGCTAACCGTGCCTTCGTAATCGGCGAGCGAGCCTTGTAGCTGGCCGGATCTTTCACCAATGTTTCCAGTTCTTGGCCCTGCTGAGCGGTGAGCTTGTATTCGGTGCCAAGACGTTTTTGCAGCATTCCCTTGAGTCCTCGATTCAGTTCATCTTGAATCTGTACTTTCCCGCCGATTCCATCCTTGAGATGGTCGCCCACCAGCAGGCGTACTGCTTCCATGAACCGAGGGCTGCTCATGAGCTTCGCTTTCAGGGCTGGATCAACATCAGGCAGTGGTGGGGCGGTCTCACCGACAAGCGCTCGTTTCTGCCCTTGGGTGATGGCATCCAAATCTTCAAGGGTTTGCACTATGTCTTCTTGCCAGCCATCCCCCAGTAACTTGCCCTCACGTATAGCTTTTATCTGGCTCTTCCAAGCGTGCAGGATGGGTAGGCGACGGAACATTGCCTCTTCTCGCGACCCAGTTTTCAGCGACAGCGACAGAATACGACGACCGCCGAAAGCCTCTCGCACGTCTTTGGGTATATCCATTCTGACGTGGTAGGTGCCGCCTTGAAGTTCGAGATTGTTGGCCTTGGGCATGGTCACTAGCTCCGATGATTCTACGTAAAGAGTCTACGTAAAATCGCCGGGAAAGCCAGTAAATACGGCGTTTGTTGGGCTTCGCGGCTACGTATGGTGAGTCCCTATCTCTCCGCCATTATTGAACAAGACGAAGCCCCCGTAATCATTGATGATTACGGGGGCTTTTTCGTTTCTGGCGTTTTGTTCGTTGCGCTTTTCGGGTACAACCTGCCGACTGCATAAAAGGAACAGCTCGATGAGTGAAGTTCAGCCGTTGGTGAGTGATGACGACGTTAGGCCGCAGGCCGTGAGTCTGCGCGAGGCGTTCTGGTTCTGGTTGAAGCTGGGCTTTATCAGTTTCGGCGGGCCGGCCGGGCAGATTTCGATCATGCACCAGGAGTTGGTCGAGCGGCGGCGCTGGATTTCCGAGCGGCGTTTTCTGCATGCCTTGAACTATTGCATGTTGCTGCCCGGGCCTGAGGCGCAGCAGTTGGCGACTTATATTGGCTGGCTGATGCATCGGAGCTGGGGCGGGATTGTGGCCGGGGCGTTGTTCGTGTTGCCGTCGCTGTTCATCCTGATTTTCCTGTCGTGGCTCTATATCGCCTTCGGTGAAGTGCCGGTGGTGGCGGGGCTGTTTTACGGGATCAAGCCTGCGGTGACGGCCATTGTCGTGCAAGCGGCGCATCGCATCGGTTCGCGGGCGCTGAAGAACAATTGGCTGTGGGCGATTGCGGCGGCGTCGTTTACCGCAATCTTTGCGTTCAATGTGCCGTTCCCGTTGATCGTGCTGGGTGCGGCGGTGATTGGCTATTTCGGCGGTCGACTGGCGCCGGAGAAATTCAGGGCCGGCGGGCATAGCGCAGCGAAGAAGTCTTTCGGCGCGGCGTTGATCGACGACGACACGCCAACCCCGGCCCATGCCCGTTTCAGCTGGACGAAACTGGCCACGCTCGCCGTGATCGGTGCCGCGCTTTGGGCGTTGCCGATGGGGGTATTGACCGCGCTATTCGGCTGGCAGGGCACACTGACGCAGATGAGCTGGTTCTTCACCAAGGCAGCGCTGCTCACCTTCGGTGGAGCTTATGCGGTGCTGCCCTATGTCTATCAAGGTGCGGTCGGTCACTACGGCTGGCTGACCCCGACGCAGATGATCGACGGCCTGGCGCTGGGCGAAACCACACCGGGGCCGCTGATCATGGTGGTGGCGTTTGTCGGTTTTGTCGGCGCTTATGTGACGCAGGTGTTCGGCGTCGATCAAGTGTTCCTCGCCGGAGCGGTCGCTGCCGCACTGGTGACGTGGTTCACCTTTCTGCCTTCCTTCCTGTTCATCCTCGCCGGCGGCCCGCTGGTGGAGTCAACGCACGACGAACTCAAATTCACCGCCCCACTGACCGCGATTACCGCTGCGGTGGTCGGGGTGATTCTCAATCTGGCGTGTTTCTTCGGCTACCACGTGCTCTGGCCGCAAGGCTTCAGCGGCAGCCTGGATTGGCCCTCGGCATTGATCGCCATTGCGGCAGCCGTTGCGCTGTTTCGCTTCAAACGCGGAGTGATTCAGGTGTTGCTGGGCTGTGCACTGGTCGGGCTGGTGGTGCATCTGCTGCGTTAGTGGTCGCGGCGCCGGAAATCGAATCGCGCGCTGGAGACGCGTTTCCGGCAATAAGTTCCGGTCATTCCAGTGCGAATATCCTCAGCGGTATAGCCCCGTTTCGCTTGTTCGCGCGGGTCAAACCATTTGTCCTGCCGCCGCAAATTTTTTGAAATTTCCGCAACGACAATGCTTCACAAAAGGGTAGGCAAACTTTTACCCAGAACTTGCCACGCTTACCCGACTGAGGAGATTTGTCATGTTTCTACATAACAAGCGACTTCAATACACCGTTCGTGTCGCCGAGCCCAATCCGGGGTTGGCCAATCTGTTGCTCGAGCAGTTTGGCGGCGCACAAGGTGAACTGGCGGCGGCTTCGCGCTATTTCACTCAAGCCCTGGCCGAGGACGATCCGGGACGCAAGGACTTGCTGATGGATATCGCCACTGAAGAACTCAGCCACCTCGAAATCATTGGCTCGATCATCGTCATGCTCAACAAGGGCGCGAAAGGCCGGATGGCCGAAGGCGTCGAGCAGGAGG
>NZ_JH635998.1:585448-586518 GCF_000257605.1 Pseudomonas sp. R62 | reverse complement strand
GCTCGCTCAATGGCAACGGCAATGACTCGCACATCACCAGCCTGCTCTACGGTGCCGGTTCGCCGCTGACCAACTCTGCCGGTGTGCCCTGGACGGCGGCGTACGTCGATACCATCGGTGAGCCGACCGCCGACATGCGCTCCAATATTGCTGCTGAAGCACGGGCGAAGATTGTTTATGAGCGCTTGATGAACGTGACCGATGACCCCGGCGTGAAAGAGGCGCTGGGCTTTCTGATGACCCGTGAGATCGCCCACCAGTTGTCGTTCGAAAAAGCCCTGCATTCGATTCAGCCAAACTTCCCGCAAGGCAAGCTGCCCGGCATGCCTGAGTTCACCAACGTCTACTTCAACATGTCGCAAGGCACCGAAAGCATGCGCGGCCCGTGGAATCAGGGCGACGATTGGGAGTTTGTCGAAAGCCCGACGCCGGCAGTCGACGGCGGCGATGGCCTGGCCACCGTGCAACTGGACAGCGCCGACGAAGCGCTGCTGGAAAACATGAAGATGCGCACCATGTCCGACCCCAACAGCGAGCCGGTCACCGGTGCGGATCTGGGCTCCGGCGCGCAGGCCAAGCCTGGTTTGTAAGGCACGTGGGGCGCGCCGGACATCAGCCGGCGCGCCCCGGTTGATCACTGTGAAATCATCAAGAAGAGGACTCGACATGGCTACTCCACAGGAAAACCTGCTCGACTGGCTGCGTGATGCCCATGCCATGGAGCAACAGGCCGAGCAAATGCTCAAGGCACAATCCAAGCGTCTGGAACATTACCCGCAGCTCAAGGCGCGCATCGATCAGCACATCGAAGAAACCCTCGGTCAGCAGAAACTCATCGACGAATGCCTGCAACGTCTGGGCGGTGAATCCTCGACGATGAAAGACCTGGGCGGAAAATTGATGGCGTTCGGTCAGGCTGTTGGCGGCTCCTTGATGAGCGATGAAGTGATCAAGGGCGCCATGGCCGGCTACGTTTTCGAAAACATGGAGGTCGCCAGCTATACCGTACTGATCGCAGCGGCGAAAGCGGCGGGGGACACGCAGACGCAGAAGGCCTGCGAACAGATTCT
>NZ_JH635998.1:578275-585273 GCF_000257605.1 Pseudomonas sp. R62 | reverse complement strand
GCAGAAGGCCTGCGAACAGATTCTGCCGCAGGAATTGGCCATGGCTGAATGGCTGCTCAAGCATTTGCCGCAACTGACCGACGCGTTTCTCGAACGCTCGGCGGATCCGGACAAAGAAGCCAAGAAGTAACCATGCCCACCGGCGTCCGCCTGCCAGACGGGCGGACGCGCTATCAAATTACGGTGCGACCTGCAGCGGCTTGCGCTCGATCTCCACCGGTTGCAAATGACCCAGCCGATCCAAGTGATAGCGCTGTAGATCCCGCGCGAGAATCAGTTGGCCGTCATACAGCGCCGCCGCTTCACTGCGCACATCTTCGATGGATGGACTCAGCGCCGGGTTGGTCTGATAGCGTGCGCTGAAGTGCGTCAGCACCAGGTTGCGCACCCCAGCGGATTCGGCGAAACCGGCGACAGCGGCGGCGCTACTGTGGCCGTAACTGGCACGAGCGCGGTCGATTGCTGCCTGCACGAATGTCGCTTCATGCACCAGCACGTCCGCCGATTGCGCCACTTCTGCCAGCAGTGCCGGCCGATCGTTGTCGCCGCAGACGATGATGCGCCGATCAGGTCGCGCGCTCAGCAGATAGTCGCGAGCGTGCAGCATTCGCCCGTCAACCTCCACGTCCTGACCATGGGCCAACTGACCCCAGAGCGGGCCGCGTTCGATGCCTTCAGCGTCGAGTCGCTGCACATCGAGACGCGGTTCCGGATCGGACTCGGTAAATACATAACCGTGGCACGGCACGCGGTGGGACAACTCGACGGTCTGCACCTGAACGTTGAGGTTGCGCCATTCGGTAAGCGTTTCCACAGCGTGCAGGTTGATCTCGAAGGGCAGATGCGATTGCGTCACCTCAAGGCTCATTCTCAGCCACGGCTGCAGCGCCGCCGGCAGAATAATGTCCAGCGGCCGCGTGCGTCCGGACATGCCGGTGCTCGCCAGCAGACCCGGCAAGCCCAGGCAGTGATCGGCGTGCACATGAGTGATGAAAATCGCCCGCAATTCACTCAGTGACAGCGGCGTGCGCAGCACCTGATGCTGAGTGCCTTCACCGCAATCGATCAGATACCAGCCCTTGCCGGCAGAGGCGATCAATGCTGTTGCGCTGACGTTGCGCTGGCGGGTCGGCACGCCGGCAGACGTGCCCAGAAACAACAAATCCACGGTGGTTCTCCCTGGCGGATCGGATTTCAGATATTGCGTGCAGTTCTCGGTGAGCTTTCGACAATCAGCGAGGCGATTCAGATCCATCGAAGTACCGGGACAATTCATCGGACACCCGCCGTTGCGGTGTCCAACCTTGGCACTTCGCTCGCTGATGATGGTCACAGCGAAACGGAGTCACTTAGCGGAGGTCAACTTGCCCAGAAAATCCAGGCCGATCGTCGACCGCGCCGATGCGGCGACCCTTTCGCAAGAACGCAAAGATGTGTTTTTCGCGGCGGTGCAGGTCAGCCGCATGGCCATGATTGTCACCGATCCAGCGCAGCCCGACGATCCCATCATTTTTGCCAACAATGCGTTTCTTGAACTCAGCGGCTACGAGCTGGAAGAAGTGCTCGGGCGCAACTGCAGGTTTCTGCAAGGCGAGCAGACTGATCGTTCCGTCTTGCAACAGGTCAAGCAAGCGCTCAAACATCAACACGAAACCTGCGTGGAGGTACTCAACTATCGCAAGGATGGCTCGTCGTTCTGGAACGAGCTGTTTATCGCGCCACTATTCAACGAGCGCGGGCAACTGGTGTATTTCTTCGCCTCGCAAATGGACGTCAGCCGCCGCCGTGACGCCGAGGACGGCCTGCGCTACAGCGAGAACATGGAAGCGCTGGGCCAGTTGACCGGTGGCATCGCCCACGATTTCAACAATCTGTTGCAAGTGATGATCGGCTACATCGAGCTGATCCAGCACACCGCCAAGCGGCCGAGCATTGATCCGCAACGCATCGTGGTCGGCGCCGGCCACGCTCGCGCGGCGGCGGAAAAAGCACGTTTGCTGACCCAGCATCTGCTGGCATTCTCCCGCCGACAACGGCTCGAAGGCCGGGTGATCAATCTCAATGCCTTGCTTGAGCGCTCTGCGCTGCCGACGCATGAATCCGCCGATCTGGAACCGCGATTCGAACTGGCCGAGGATTTGTGGAACTGCCGGCTCGACCCGGCGCAGGCCGAGATGGCACTGAATCATCTGCTGTCCAATGCCCGCGATGCGTTGGGGCAGCAGCAACAGCCGGTGATCACCGTGCAGACCCGCAACGTCGTTGTCCCGGACGCGACCGATCCGCACCAGGGCGGACTGGCGGCGGGGCGTTACGTCTGCATCGCGATCGCCGATAACGGCGTGGGCATTGCCGCTGACGATCTCGACAAGGTCATGGAGCCGTTTTTCACCACCAAGGAGGAGGGCAACGGTGCCGGCCTCGGTTTGTCGATGGTTTACGGCTTCGTCAAGCAATCCGGCGGTGTGGTCAAAATCGAATCGACACCGGGGCTCGGCACCACGGTGCGCCTGTTCTTCCCGGCGGATGACAGTCAGCTATCGGCACCTGGCTCCGCTGAAACCGCAGAAAATCTCAAGGGCACGGAGCGCATCCTGATCGTCGAGGATCGCGCCGAAGTTGCTGAACTGGCGCGCTTCGTACTGTCCGAACAGGGTTACCGCACTACCATCGCTGCAGACGCGAGCGAGGCACTGGCGATGTTGCAGAGTAGCGACTTTGAGCTGGTCTTCACCGATCTGGTCATGCCCGGTGAGATGAACGGGCTGGCACTGGCGCGGGAAATCAGCCAGCGCTATCCGGCCATGCAGATCCTGCTGACGACCGGCTACTGCGCGGACGAGTCGACGCCCAATGAGTTGGCTGACAATGAGTTCGAATTGATCGCCAAGCCCTACGCGCCGGTGGATCTGCTGCGCAAGCTGCGCTCAATGCTCGGCTGAAAAAACGAACTGTCAGTGAACGTTCGGCGTCCATCCTTAAGACCACATTGAGCAACCAGTGAGGGGACTATCCCCGAGGAGATGTTTGCTATGAGTGATTATCCGATGGACGAAACCGATTCCGATCACCGCAACCGCCAGTTCGGCCTGGCGCTGGGGCTGGATGCTGACGAGGTGGAGTCGTGGGTCAGTGCAATCGAAGAGGACGGCAGCGGCATGGGCTACGTCGTGCATTTTTCCAGCGAAACGCCGGTGGACGTACTGGCCAAGGTGCAAGGGCTGGGCGATGACCTGATGATCAATATCGGGCCGATCGACTGAGCATCAGGGAGAACGGTTCATGCAGGAGCAACCTTTGGTGGTGATAAGCGGCGCCAGTGCTGGCGTGGGGCGCGCGGTGGCTCATCGATTTGCCGCTGGGGGCTACCGCATCGGCCTGTTGGCGCGTGATCCGGCGGGACTGGCCGCCACGCAGGAGGAGCTGCAAGCGTATGGCGTTCAGGTTGAAACCGTTAGCGTCGATGTCGCCGATGCGCTCGCCGTGCAAGAGGCCGCGCAGCAACTGGAAGCCACGCTTGGGCCGCTGGCGGTGTGGGTCAACGCGGCGATGGTCACGGTGCTCTCGCCGATAGAACAATTGTCCGCCGCCGAGATCGAGCGCGTCACGCAGGTGACCTATCTCGGTACGGTTCATGGCACCCTGGCGGCGCTGTCGTTGATGCGTCCGCGCAACAAGGGCCTGATCATCCAGGTCGGCTCGGCACTGGCCTATCGCGCCATTCCGTTGCAGGCCGCCTATTGCGGGGCGAAGTTCGCTGTACGCGGTTTTACTGATTCATTGCGCTGTGAGTTGCTGCATGAGCGCAGCCATATTCGCGTGTGCATGGTGCAATTGCCGGCGATCAATACCCCGCAGTTCGATTGGGCGCGCAACAAATTGCCCAAGCGTCCCCAACCGGTGCCACCGATTCACGACCCCGATGTGGCAGCACGAGCAATTTTCAGTGTGGTAAAGCGTCCGCCGCGAGAGTTGTGGCTGGGGTGGTCGACGATCAAAGCGGTTGTCGGCCAATCGGTCATGCCCGGTCTGCTCGACCGTTTGATGGCGCGAAGTGCATGGTCCGGTCAGCAGACCAATGAGCCTGAAGACAACGAGCACCCGGACAACCTGTTCGAAGCGCATCCGGATCGGCATCAGACCCGTGGCCGCTTTATCGGCCGCTCAAAGGACGCGGCGCTGGCCTTGACTTCGACTCAAGTGCTGGCGGTATCGGCAGTGATTGCCGTACTGGTGGGCGTGGTTCTATTACAGCTTTGATTGTTTCCCGTTAGTCAGGGGTTGACGGATTTCAGTGCGCCAGCGGAGGGCTTGAGTTTTTCCTGCAGATCGCGGGCAGTTTTTGCCTGTTTCTCGATGTCCGGCAACGCGGATTGGGCGAAAGCCTTGAGCTGCGGATTTTGTGATGACAGCGCTTCTTTCTTGAACAGCATCAGCTTTTGCTCAAGGGTTTCGGCCTGGCTGTCGATGTAAATGCGGTCGAACGAGTCATCCCTTGATTCAAGGCGTAGCTGCTTGGCTTTGGATGCCACCGAGGGTTCGGTGGGAACCGCCATCTGCTGGCTTTGCCCCAGCTGCCTGATTTGTTTATCGAAGCGCTCATAGTCGGCGATCATTTGTCTGGCGAACGCTTTGACTTCGGGCAAGGTTGCCTTTTCCAAGGCGATGCGCGAACTGTTGTGCTGGAACAGGCTTTGCTGTGCCGCCTCTTCGATGAAGGCGTCGATGGTGTCTGCATGGCCTGGCTGGACGCTCATAGCCAAGACCGCAAGGCAGATCGCGGCGAGTGATTTCATGGCGCGTAACCTCCGCAGCATCGATGGATCGTGGCGGCCTGGGATCAGCTCATGGCTGCTGATAGTGGCCGGGGACGTTGTCGCCTTCGTCGGGACTGGTGCGTTTCTGCACCTGGACGTCGCTCAGTGAAGCGGTCTTCAATTCGGGGAAAGCGGTCTTGACCAGGGTTTCAGCGAGACCCGGATCAAGGGTGTCGCCATCGTGGATCAGCGTGCGGCTTTGCGGCTGGTTGTCGACGATGAAACTGACGAGGTAGCGGTGCTCATGGGACATGGCTGAAATCCTTGGGTGCATGGCAGCAAAAATTGCAGTACATGCACCTTTGATGAACACCGCTGACAAGCATTCAAATAAACCCTTTGAAGGGCGACAGACGGTGCTGCTTTGCAGATGAACAGGACGTCGCTCAAATTTCCTTGATCGGCGTCTCGCCCTGTACGGCTTTGATCAGGTTGATCACATGCAGGCAATCAGCCTTGTTCACATACGATTCGCCACTGGCCACGGTCTCGTGGTTGCGCGCGCGCAGACGCCAGCGCCATTGGCCTTTGCCAGTGCTCGGGGTGCCTCGGGTTTGTCGGTAGATTTCGAAATACATGGGGTTCGCTCCCTGCGATGGATGTGCGCGCCAACCTGTGTGGCGCATCGACGCAAGCCTAGCGCAGCGGGTTTTTTTGGCTATCGCGGATTTGTTTCCAATCGTTCGCGGATGTTTCTGAAAGACCCTGCCCAGAGCGCCGCGACTGCCCGGCGAATTGGCCGATATGACGCCGTGTCATGCTTGCACGTGCGTGCCTGCTACTGCTTAATACGGGACGGCTCATGGCCTCGAAAAACTTTCGATGACCGACAAACTATAAAAAGAGCACTCCTTTGACTGAGCACGGAACGCAACAGGCGGGGCAGGTGGCGTTGTCGCTGGTGATCCCCGTTTTCAACGAGGCCGACAGCCTCGACAGCTTTCTTTCGCGCATCGACGATGTCTTTCAGACGCAGGCGCTGATCGATCTTGAACTGGTCTTCATCAACGATGGCAGCACCGACACGACCCTTGAGCGCTTGCTTGAACGGCAGCGGCAAGACTCGCGTCTGCGCATCGTCGACCTGAGTCGAAACTTTGGTAAGGAAGCGGCGTTGTCGGCCGGTCTGCAAATGGCCGGCGGGCAGATCGTGGTACCGATCGACGCCGATCTGCAGGACCCGCCGGAAGTCATCTTGCAAATGATCGAGCGCTGGCGTGAAGGTTATGAAGTGGTGCTCGGCCATCGCGTCAGCCGCCGCAGCGACACGTGGGCCAAGTCGACCTCGGCCCACTGGTTCTATCGCCTGCACAACCGCATCGCCGAACAGCCGTTGCCGGAGAACGTTGGCGACTTCCGCCTGATGGACCGCTGCGTGGTCGATGCCTTGCTGACCCTGCCCGAGTCGCGGCGCTTCATGAAAGGTCTGTTCGCCTGGGTCGGTTTCCGCACCACCCACGTCGACTACGAACGCCCCGAGCGCGTGGCCGGACAAAGCAAATTCAATGGCTGGCGGCTGTGGAATTTCGCCCTCGAAGGCATTACCAGTTTCAGTACCGAGCCGCTGCGGGTCTGGACTTACCTGGGGGCGACGGTTTCGCTGGTGTCGTTTGCGTTCGCCATGTTCATTGTCCTGCGCACACTGATCCACGGCGTCGACTTGCCCGGTTATGCCTCGCTGATGGTCGCAGTCACGTTCCTTGGCGGTTTGCAATTGATCGGCATTGGCGTACTCGGCGAATACCTCGGCCGCACCTATATCGAATCCAAACGCCGACCGGTTTTTCTGGTGCGTCGCGTCTACGACCCCAAGGACTGACAGATGGATCTCAAGGAAACCGACATCCTCGGCGACAGTATCGATGACCATTGGTATTACTGCTGCAAAGCGGCGGCGACCCGGCGTTTGCTGGGCGACATGCCGATTCGGCGAATACTCGATGTCGGTGCCGGCTCGGGTTTTTTCTCGCATCATCTGCTGACCCACACCGACGCGCATGAGGCGTGGTGCGTCGACATCAGTTACCCGGCCGATTCAAGCGCCACCAGCGCGGGCAAACCGGTGCATTACCGACGCAGCATCGACAGCATTGATGCCGATCTGGTGTTACTGATGGATGTGCTCGAGCATGTCGACGACGACCTCGGCCTGCTCAAAAGCTATGTCGATAAAGTGCCTTC
>NZ_JH635998.1:568640-577738 GCF_000257605.1 Pseudomonas sp. R62 | reverse complement strand
GCGGTGTTTCCTATCGCCGCTGCGTTGCGCCTGATGCCTCAAGGTTCGCCGACCGCACAGCCACAGTCGCAACTCAAGCGCCATCACCCGTGGGTCAACAGCGTGCTCAAGACCCTGTGCCGACTGGAGTTGCCGTTGATGGGCAGAAACCGGCTGGCCGGTTTGAGCGTCTTCGTGCTGGCGCAGAAACCGTGATCGGCAGTGATCGTTCAGCGTTGGTCCGCCGTGGTCTGCGCTTTGCCCTGACCGGGCTGTTCGTCACTGCGCTGCATGCGCTGGTGGCTGTGCTGTTCATCCGCTTCATCGCGCCCGAACCGCCGCTGGCCAATGGTTTCGCCTTTGCCGTGGCGACTGTTGTGTCTTATGTGATCAACACCACCTGGAGCTTTTCAGCTCGCCTGCACGGGCGCACGTTACTGCGCTTTGTGTCGGTCTCGGCGGGCGGTTTTCTATTGGCGATGCTGGTTGCCTGGGCGGCGCAAATGGCTGGGTTGCACTATCTGCTCGGGATCGGCGCCGTGGCCCTGACGGTGCCGGTATTTACTTTCGTTTTGCATAATTTCTGGACGTATCGATGAAGCTTTGCTCAACCTCTCGGGCCGCTGCGCTGTTGCCTGTGCTGCTAGGCATTCTGGCGTTTTTTATCGTGGTCGGCCCTCGGGCGTTGAACCCGATGAACATTGCCTGGCTGGGCGACGGCGACCCGGCCACCCACTACCAGGGTTGGGTGTTTTTCCGGCACTCGCCATGGAGCTTTCCGCTGGGGCTCAATCCGTCTTACGGACTGGAGTTGTCCAACGGCTTGATCTTTTCCGATTCCAATCCTCTGTTCGCCTTTTTGTTCAAGCCGTTCTCGGCGCTGTTGCCGGAGCCGTTTCAGTATTTCGGACTGTGGTTGCTGACCTGCTTCATTCTGCAGAGCTGGTTTGCCTGGAAACTGCTCGGCCTGGTGACCCGCGACGCGGTTGTGCGGTTGCTCGGCACCGGGCTGTTTTTATTCGTTCCGGCCATGCTGATCCGCATGAGCGTGCACCTGTCCCTGGGCGGGCATTTCATGTTGCTGGCTGCGCTTTATCTGGCGCTGCGGCCCTTCACGCCCAAGCGCTCTCTGGCCTGGGGAACGTTGCTGGCGGCGGCCGCGCTGATCCACGCCTATTTGCTGGCGATGATTGCGCTGATCTGGCTCGCTGATCTCGCAGCGCACACCCTGCGGCGACATTTGGCGCCGCGCAAAGCTGGGGCCGAACTGATCGGACTGTTTTTGCTGGTGAGTCTGTGCTGCTGGCAGGCGGGCTACTTCAGCGTCGGCGACGACGGCCTGGCACTGATGGGCTACGGCCTGTTTCGGGCCAACGTGCTGAGCTTTTTCGACCCGGGAACCTGGTCGTTTGCCCTGCGCGACATGCCCGGTGTGTTGGGCGATGGCGACGGTTTTGCTTTCCTTGGTTTGGGTGTGGTGTTCCTGTTCATCTGCGCCTTCGCGGCATGGCTGCAACGCGGCACGGATGTTCACCTCAAGCCACGTCGCTACCCGCTGCTGTTGCTCGCGCTGGCAGGCCTGGCGCTGTTTGCGTTTTCCAACAACATCGGTGTCGGCCCATTCGAATTGCATATTCCGCTGCCGGATGCGGTGGTGGCAGTGGCGACAATTTTTCGCGGGTCGGGGCGGATGATCTGGCCGGTCATGTACATGGCGATTTTCGCCATCCTGTACGTGGTGATTCGCGGCCATACTTCGCGCACGGCGCGGGTTCTGCTGAGCATTGCCCTGTTGCTGCAAGTGGCGGATACGCGTTCCGGCTGGGGAGAGTCGCGCAATCTGTTCATGGCCGCGCCGGCGCCACAATGGCCGACGCCGCTGGTTGATCCGTTCTGGAATCAGGCAGCCCGCCATTATCAGGCGGTGCGCTGGCTGCGCCCGGAGAATTATCCGGAGCAGTGGCGAACGCTGGCCGAGTATGCGGGACGCCATCATCTGCCGACCAATGCGGTCTACCTCGGCCGCATGAGTACCAAGGCCACCGAGGCGGCCCAGGCTGTGGCCGACCAGATGGTCAGCTCTGGTCAATACGCCGCAGATACGTTGTATGTACTCGATAGCCGCACTGTGCTGCCGGCCGCGCTGACCCTCAATCGCGAGACTGACGTACTCGCCAGAATCGACGGTTTGAACGTGCTGGCACCCGGCTGGAAGCGTTGCGCCGATTGCCCGCCCATCGTGGCCGCTGATCCCCTTACGCTGATTTCGCCACTGAAGTCGAACGAGCGCGTGACCTTCAACGTTACCAGCCTGGCGACGTTCTTCCTCGGCAGCGGATGGTCGAAAAGCGAACCGTGGGGCACGTGGTCCGAGGGCAGTGAGTCGCAAATCATTTTGCGGCCCGAGGCCCCGGTAAGGTCATTTGTGCTGGAAGCCAACGCGTTGATTGCGCCGTCACATACCGAACAGGGGCTGGAGGTCATCGTCAACGATGTGCCGGTGCTCTCCACCCGTTTGCGCAAGCCCGAAGCGAACGTTGTCAGCGTTGATCTGCCAGCCGAAGTGCAGCAGCGCATCGAACGTGAAGGCGTGCTGGTGATTCGTTTCCAGCACGCCGATGCCGTCAGCCCGAGAGCGCTGGGCATGGGACTCGATCCGCGCAAGCTGGCCATTGGCATTCGAGCGTTGACGCTTCATTGACCCGGCAGTGGCAGTTTGGCGCAGCGGCCCATAGACGCGGTTCATGGGCCTTTCTACACTGCCGCTATTCCGGGAGCAGGGGCAATGGATGAACCGCAATGAACTACGCAAGGCCGACATCAACCTGATGGTGGTGTTCGAGACCCTGATGCTCGAACGCAACGTGACCCGTGCGGCGGAGAAGCTGTTCCTCGGCCAGCCGACCATCAGTTCGGCACTCAACCGTTTGCGCACGATGCTCAATGATCCGCTTTTCATCCGCGTCGGCCATCGCATGGAACCGACGGCCCGCGCCGAAGACATTTACCGCCATCTCAAACCGGCACTGGATTCACTGTCGGCGGCGCTGAGCCTGACCCGCGATTTCGATCCCGCCACCAGCACCATGACCTTTCGCATCGGCCTGTCCGACGACGTCGAATTCGGCCTGCTGCCGCCGCTGTTGCGCGCGCTGCGCCAGGAAGCACCGAGCGTGGTGTTCGTGGTGCAGCATGTCGATTACTGGCGCATTCCCGACCTGTTGGCCGCCGGTGATATCACCGTCGGCATCAGCCAGACCCGGGGCCTGCCGGCCAACGCCAAACGCAAACTGCTGCGGCACATCCAGCCGAGCATCCTGCGCGCCGATGCCTCTGCTACACCGCTGACCCTCGACGAATATTGCGCTCGCCCGCATGTGCTGGTGTCGCACACGGCCAATGTCAGTGGCTACGCCGATGAGTGGCTGGCGGAACTGGGCCGCACGCGGCAGGTGGTGTTGTCGGTGCCGCAATACAGCGCACTGCCGGCGTTGCTGGCCGGCACCGACCTGATCGCCAGCCTGCCGGATTACACCGCAGCGGCGATGGCGGCGTCCGGGGCGCTGTTCCAGGAACCGTTTCCGTTCAAGACGCCGACACTGGACCTGTCGATGGTCTGGCTAAGCCACGTCGACAGCGACCCGGCCGAACGCTGGCTGCGCTCGCGGCTCGAAGCGTTCATGAGTGAACGGCCAGCTGAGCACTACGATCCCTTGTAGGAGCTGCCGCAGGCTGCGATCTTTTGATCTTGATTGTGAAAAACACAAAATCAAAAGCTCGCAGCCTCGTTTCACTCGACAGCTCCTACAGGGAATGCGTTGAGCCGACTGTGTTATATGTACGCCCCCCGCATCCGCCGACTGGAGATCCGCAATGCCACACCTGCACATGGAATACACCGCCAACCTGACGCAGTTGAACGCTGACATCGCCCTGATCCGGCTCAACAACACGCTGGTCGGTTCCGGTCAGTTCGGCGCAGAGTTCGATATCAAGAGCCGCGCGATCAAGATCGACAACTTCAAGGTCGGCACGGCGCAGGGCGAGCGCGCCTTCGTCCATGTGAAACTGGCCTTGCTCAGCGGGCGCTCGGCGGAGATCAAGAAGCAGCTCTCGCAAAGCCTGTTGGCGGTGTTGCAGGAACTCTGCGAATGGCCGGCCGGGCTCGAAGTGCAACTGTGTGTCGAACTGCTCGACATCGATCGCGAGTCCTACAGCAAAGCCGCGATCGGCGTCTGACGCTCAGGCGTTTTCCAGCTCGCTGCACACCTGAATCACCTGCTCGCGCAGCCAGACGTTGGCGCTGTCCTGATCGGCGTTCTGGCTCCACTGCATGTCGAGAGTGAAACCCGGCAAGCCATTGGGCGCCTCGCAGTGGTTGAACACCGCGTCGCTGGTCAACAGACGCTGGATACGCCGGGGCAGGGTGAGGATGAAATCGGTGCCGGTGATCATCTTCAACGCGGCGCTGTAGCTGTTCGAGCGCGCCACTATCTGGCGTTTCTGCGCCTGCCGCGCCAGCCAGCCGTCGACCATGTTGGTGCTCGAGGTCCACGGCGTCGGGAACACATGCCGACGTTCGGTGAATGCTTGCAGGCTCAGGCGCGGTTCGAGTGGCGTGGCGCGTTTGTCGAAGACGCAGACCAGGTCATCTTCCAGCAACATCCGGGATTTCAGATCCGCATGCTGGCGGTGAAAGTGCGGGCCGAAACTGATCACCAGATCGAGGCTGCCGTCGCGCAACTCTTCGGCCGGCACATCGGTTTCAAACTTGTGCATGTTGACCATCACCGGCAAGTCATCGAAGTCGAAGCGCTTCAACAGGCGCGGCAGAATCAGTTGTTCGAAGTATTCCGGTGCGCAAATGTTGAAAGTCACCGCCTGCCGGCTCGGGTCGAAGGCCGGGGCACCGGCGTGGCAGAGGTTGATGCTTTCGATGATTTTCTGCACATGGCCGTACATGCTGCAGGCCTTGTAGGTCGGGCGCATGCCGGTGCGGGTGTTGATGAACAGTTCGTCTTCGAAACTGGTGCGCAGTTTCTTCAGGCAATAACTGACGGTGGACTGGCTGACGAACAGGGTTTCCGAGACATCGGTGACACTGCTCTGCTCGTACACGGCGACGAATACCATCAAGTCCTGCATGTCGAGCTTGCGAAGCAAATTACTGTTCAGCATGAGTTCCGTCTCGCTGTGCCCCCTTGCGCAGAATTCGCGCAAACGTGTGCGTACGATCCTAACGGAACGATGGTGCCAGGAGAAACCCTTGTAGGACATTTCACGGACACATGTGGGACAGAAACTTTTAGCAACACGACGTTGCCAATCTCGTGCGCAAAAGATGGCCAGAGGCCTCTAGCCCGGGCGAGGCAAGTGGCGCGCGTAGTGGCGAGGGTCGAAGCGCATCACCATCAGCAGCATGATCACCATCACCGCCGTCAACGCCCACCACGCGCCTTCGAAATTGCCCAGCCGATCGCGAATCATCCCTGCCAACAGCGGCGAGAGGCCGGCGATCAGATAACCGATCCCCTGTACAAACGCGGTCAGGCCACCGGCACGCTGCGGCTCTTCGTAATGATCCAGCGCGACGATCAGGCTCATCGGAAAGAGACCGCCAATCCCCAGGCCCAACAGACAAGGCCACAGCAGGGCCAAATATTGCGGGACGAGTATCAGCCCGCAGAAACCGCCGATGATCAGCAACAGCAGAACCGCCAATATCCCGCGTCGATCACGGCTGCGATTGGCGATCGCAGGCACTGCCAGACCGGAAATGACCTCCATCGCTGTAAGAAAACCCAACAGCAGCCCAGCGTGTTGTTCACTCCAGCCTTTTTCCACGTAGTACGGGGCGAGCCAGGCGAGGACACAGGTGTAGGACGCCGTACCGAGGCCAAAGAAAATCGCCAGCAACCAGGCGCGAGGGCGGGTGATGAAAGACTCTTGTTTGGTCGTTCTTGATATGGCTGGCGCGGGCTGTAAACACCAGACCAATAAGGCGAGCAATGCCAGCCCTGCCCAAACAGCGAGCCCCACGCGCCAGTTGCCGGCCTGCACCATCACCAGCGGCGCGAACGATGCGGCAATCGCGGCGCCGCCCATGATCGAAGTCACATAGATGCCCATGCACAACGCCACGTTGTCAGCAAAGCGCGATTTGATCAGCGCCGGCATCAATGCCTGAATCAGGGCTATGCCAACGCCGGCCAGTATCGCGCTGACGATCAGCTCGACCGCCGAATCGATAAACAGCCGGAACAGGCTCGCCAGCCCGATGATCAACAGCGACAGCAGCACCGTGCGTCGTTCGCCCAGGCGCTGGCTGATGCTCAGGCCGAAGAACATCGCCAGTCCCATGGCCATCACCGGCAGCATCGTCAGCAGAGAGGCAAGCGTGAAGCTCAACGGTATATCGCCACGGATCGCCGACAGCAGCGGCCCGATGGCTGCCATTGATGGGCGCAGATTAAGTGCGACAAGGATGATCGCGAGCATCAGCCAAGCGGCGGGGCGGGTGTGATTCATCGGCGGGCCTTTGAGTCCAGGGGCTGCTGATTAGGCGTGGCGTCGCCGCCGTCGGCAAATCAGAAAATGCCGGGCCAGACCTAAAAACTCGATAACACCCCTGTCCCGATGTGGGAGCGAGCCTGCTCGCGAATGCGTTCCTCCAGACAAACATTCATTTGCTGACATTGCGCTTTCGCGAGCAGGCTCGCTCCCACAGAGGACATTGCGAAGTGCCTGAAACTGAATAAACCCTGAACCATTCTCAAATACTCGCAAACTTTCACGTTCGTACTCCGAGGCAACTAATCATTAGCATCTTTTTCACGAAAAATTGATCCATGGCTGCCTAAAGTTTGGCATGCCTCGGTGAATGAAATTTTCACAATCGACGAGGCTCTTCTTTCAGGAACAGTCACTCATCATGTTGAAGTTAAAAACCGTGCGCCCGGAATGGGTGACGTTGTTTGCCAGCGCCTTTTTATTGCTCGGTTTCAATCTGGTGCTTTGGCAACATTTGTTCGAGATCACCGCCGCCGATGGCAAGGGCATCGCCATGCGCGTGGCGTTTGGCCTGATGATCTTTGCCGCGTTCAACATAGTCCTGACGTTATTCGCTTTCCGGCCACTGCTTAAACCACTATTGACCCTGTTGTTTTTAGTCAGCGCCGGCGTGGCTTATTTCATGAGCCAATATGGCGTGATGATCGATGCCGGCATGTTTCGCAACTTTGCCGAAACCAATGTGACGGAAGTGCGTGATCTGCTCTCGTTGAAGTTGTTCGCTTATATTCTCTTGCTGGGTGTTTTGCCGTGTTTGTTGTTGTGGAAAGTACCGGTAAGTTATCGGCGCTGGCATCGCGAGTTGTTCAGCAAAGTTATTGTCAGTGTTGCCTCGGCGGCGGTGATCGGTGTTGTCGCATTGGCCAACTATCAAGGTTTGTCGTCGCTGTTTCGTAATCACCACGAAATTCGCCTGATGCTGGTGCCGAGCAATTACATCGGCGCATCCATTGGTTATCTGCAAGAGCAAGTGGTTTCGGCGCAGCAGCCGTTCATCAAGATCGGCGAAGATGCCCAGCGCAATCCCGACCTGCAGCTACAGCCACGCAAATCCCTCACGGTGCTGGTGGTGGGGGAGAGTGCGCGGGCGCAGAACTTCGGCATTCTCGGTTATGACCGCGACACCACCCCGCAACTGGACAAAGAGGCTGGCCTGATCGCTTTTACTGACGTGCATTCCTGCGGCACGGAAACCGCAGTTTCGGTACCGTGCATGTTCTCCAATATGGGTCGCAAGGATTACAACGCCAGCAAGGCCAAGAATGAAGAAGGCTTGCTCGATGTGCTCAAGCGTGCCGGCATCGATGTGATCTGGCGCGATAACCAGTCCGGCTGCAAAGGCACTTGCGACCGCGTCACGGTGCAGGATGTCAGCAAGTTGCAGGACCCTGCGTTATGCGCCAACAGCGAATGTCGCGATGAAATTCTCCTGCAAGGCCTGCAAAGTTTCATCGATCATCTGGACAAGGACACCGTGCTGGTTCTGCACCAGATGGGCAGTCATGGCCCGGACTACTTCAAGCGTTATCCCAAGGAGTACGAACACTTCACTCCGGTCTGTGAAAGTAACGCGCTGAACAATTGCAGCCGCGAAAGTATCGTCAACGGTTACGACAACACGCTGGTCTACACCGACCATGTGCTGGCGAGCCTGATCGATGTGCTGCGCAGCAATCAGGACAAAGTCGACACCGCCATGCTCTATCTGTCGGACCACGGCGAGTCGCTGGGCGAGTACAACCTGTTTCTGCACGGCACGCCGTACATGCTGGCGCCCGAGCAACAGAAGCATGTAGCGATGCTGGCGTGGTTCTCTGACAGCTATCAGAAGGCCTATTCGGTCGACACCCATTGCCTGCAACTGAGCCGGGACAAACCGCTGAGCCAGGACAATCTGTTTCACTCGATGCTCGGCCTGCTGGAAGTGCGCAGCAGCGTGTATCAGCCGGCGCTGGACATGTTTGCCGGTTGTCGCGGCGCGGTGATCGACGGCGTGTTGGCCAAGCAGTGAAGTGTTTCCTGCCCGTCGCGCCAATGCGACGGGCCTTTCTGTTTCTGCTGTCAGACTATTCTTGCTGACAGGCAAGACATTTCCTTACAGCTCTTGCCCTTCAAAGGCGCGTAAATCGTCGGTGGCGATATATACTGCGCGCCATTCTTCAAGGGAGAGCCGTGTGGCTATCGATATTCACTGGATTCGCGACAACGAAAGCCTCGCGCAGTTTTGCGCCGAGTGGCAGCAGCTGCCGTTCGTTGCCCTCGACACCGAATTCATGCGGGTCGACACCTTCTACCCGATTGCCGGCCTGTTGCAGATCGGCGACGGCAAACGCGCCTACCTGATCGATCCGCTGACCATCAACGCCTGGCAACCGCTGGCCGCGTTGCTGGAAAACCCGGCGGTGCTCAAAGTCCTGCACGCCTGCAGCGAAGACCTCGAAGTGCTGTTGCGCCTGACCGGCAGCCTGCCGGCGCCGCTGTTCGACACGCAACTGGCCGCCGCTTACCTGAACCTCGGTTTTTCGATGGGCTATTCGCGACTGGTGCAG
>NZ_JH635998.1:554378-567843 GCF_000257605.1 Pseudomonas sp. R62 | reverse complement strand
CACCGCCGGAGAACAGCCTTGAAACGTATTTGCTCCATCTACCAAAGCTCCAAGCGCAGCGGCATGTATCTCTACGTGCTCAAGAGCGATGCGCTCGAGCGCGTGCCGGATGCGCTGATGACGGCTTTCGGCAAAGCGAAGCATTCCTTCGATCTGGTGCTGTCGCCCGAGCGCAAGCTGGCCAGCGAAGACATCACCGTGGTTCTGGAAAACCTCGACAAGCAGGGCTATCACCTGCAGATGCCACCGGCCGAGGACGAGTACATCGAGCACCTGCCCGAAGAGTTGCTGCGACGCAACGACCCGGTCTGACCCGCGAGGCCCTGTCCTGGGCCTCGGTTAACCCTGGAACTGTTTTTACCGCGATGGCCGGCCCCAACCCGGCGGCTGTCTGCACGGTTTGCGAAAGGTTTGAAGATGCGCGTTCTGATTGCTGAACACGACCACGCGATATACGCCCGCCTGCTGCGTCAGGCACTGCCCGAGCTTGAAGTCCTGACCAGCGGCGACTCCGCCGAACTGGCGCGGCAGGCCGCCGATTGCCCGGTTTGGCTGGGCCAGCCGGATCTGCTCGCGACCCTGCTGCGCCAGGGCCATCAACCGCAATGGTTGCAATCGACCTGGGCCGGCATCACGCCGCTGCTCGCCGACGGCCTGCGCCGCGATTATCGCCTGACCCGCGCCGTGGGGATTTTCGGTCAGGTCATGGCCGAATACGTGCTGACCTACATCCTCGGCCACGAACGCGAAGTGCTGGCGCGGCTGGTCAGTCAGGTCGAGCGCAAGTGGGACAACCGCAGCGGCCAGAGTCTGGTCGGGCGCAAGGTGCTGATCGTCGGCACCGGTGACATCGGTCAGAGCGTTGCGCAGTTTCTCCTGCCGTTCGGCGTCGAGCTTTATGGCATCGCCAGCAGCGCCCGCGAACAGGCGCCGTTTGTCGAAGTCGGCGCGCTGGCGGATCTGCCGCGTCTGGTGGGCGAGGTGGACTACGTGGTCAATCTGCTGCCGAACACCGAACACACACACGATATCTACGACGCGGCGCTGTTCAAGCAATTCAAACCGACCGGACTGTTCATCAACGCTGGACGCGGTGTCGCGGTGGTCGATGCCGATCTGGTTGAAGCTTTGAAAGAAGGGCATCTGGCCGGCGCGGTGATCGACGTCTGCCGTCAGGAACCATTGCCGCAACGCCATCCGTTCTGGACCGCGTGGGGCTTGCTCCTGACCGGGCACAGCTCGGCACCGACTTCGCCGGCGCTGATGGTGGATTTGTTTGTGCAGAACCTGAAGGCGTATGAGGCGGGTGAGGCGTTGCGCGGCGAGGTGGATTTCACCCGCGGTTACTGACTCACCACCGATTTCGCTGTGGGAGCGAGCCCGCTCGCGAAGAGGGCGTGTCAGTCGACAACAGCGGGTCTGACACAGCGCTTTCGCGAGCAGGCTCGCTCCCACATTGGTTTCAAAGTGCAGCCACCAGTTTGCTCAGTGGGCGGCGCTGGCGCTGACAAGCGGATTTACCGACAGTCGCCAGCGCTTGGCCCCCGCGCCCGCTGGCACTAGACTGGCGGCCTTTTCACCACCTTGATGTTGATGCTTGAGCCATGGCCGCCATAGTTGAACCGTTCTGGAAACGCAAAACCCTCGATCAACTCGATCACGAGGAATGGGAATCGCTGTGCGACGGCTGCGGTCTTTGCTGCCTGCAAAAGCTCGAGGATGAAGAAGACAACAGCGTCTATTACACGCGCATCGCCTGCAAACTGCTGGATCTGAAAACCTGCCAGTGCAGCGATTATCCGAACCGGATCAAGTTTGTCCCGGACTGCATCCAGCTTACGCCTGGTCAGGCGGAAGAGTTCAAATGGCTGCCGCCGACCTGCGGTTATCGGCTGGTCAGCGAGGGCAAGGATCTGCCGTTATGGCATCACCTGGTGTGTGGCGACCGCGACGCGGTGCACCATGAGCGGATTTCCCAGTCCGGGCGCATGCTCGCCGAAGGCAGCGTGCCGGAGGATGACTGGGAAGATCATCTGATTTTTCGCGCGGGCTGATGAGGTGGTGGGTTGTTGAACCCGTAAAGATCAAAAGATCGCGGCCTTCGGCAGCTCAACAATGGAAAACGTGATTCCGTGTAGGAGCTGCCGGAGGCTGCGATCTTTTGCTTTAAAGCCTCAGACGCCGGCCTTCGGCGAGACCAGCGAATCATTGCCGGTAACGGTTGCCGTTTCGGTGGCCACTTCGGCATTGGTCTTCAGCTTGCTCAGCTCTTCCCCGGCGCGTTCGATCTTCGCCCGCACGTTGCTCATGTCCTGACGGCCTTTTTCCAGCAGGCTTTTCGCCGAGCAGTGCCCGGTAATGCCACGGGCCACGGCCATGCCGCCGAGCGCCACTTGAATCAGGCCGAACACGCCGCCACGGCGCAGGCCCTTGCCGACCATCAGCACGCCGCCGGTCAACGAGCCGACGCGCTCCCAGCCATGCACGTTCTTGTGCGAAGGCGACTGGAACGGGGTGGATTCGATGCGTTCTACGCGTTTGAGCTCGCTCATGGTCTATCTCCAGGCAGGGTGCGATTGATAGATAAGCTGACTGCCAGGGCGGTCAGCTTGTTCCATCGAATGTGCGACGCTTCAGCGGAATTTCGGCCCGGAGCGGGTGTTCAGGCCTTTGGCCATGCGGTCGTAGAGCACGACGTTGACCGTGGCGGCGAGGTTCATGCAGCCGGTGGTGGGGATGTACACGACGTCTTCGCACCAGTCGCGAATCGCTTTATCCAGCGAACCGTCCTCGGGGCCGAAGATGTACAGGGCGCGGTCGGGATGGGTGTATTCCGGCAGCGGCCGGGCGCCTTCGACCAGCTCCACGGCGACAGGCACGCAGTTGAGCGGGAGGATTTTTTTCAGGTCGTCGATGCCGATCAGCGGGATGTCGTAGTGCACGCGCTTGGTATCGGTGACGAAGTCGGCGGCGCGTTCATAACGCTTGCCGGTGTAGAACACCGACGCCACGCTGTAACAGCCTGCGGCGCGCATCACCGAACCGACGTTCTCCGGTGATTTGGGGTTATACAAACCAATGCAGCTGTACCGTTTGTCTGCCACGAGCGGGGTGCCTTCGGGAAAAAGAGCGCGATTATACGGGGATTGGGGGAGGGTGGGCAGATTCGAGACTTGTGGTGTCTGGTAGGCCGCTTTCGCGAGCAGGCTCGCTCCCACAGGGGAACGCGTTTCCACTGTGGGAGCGAGCCTGCTTGCGAAAGGGCCAGCTCAGGCGATGAAGATCTTCAGTCTTCTTTTTTCATCAAGCCAGCCAGGGCCGCAAACGGGTTATGCGTGGCCTTGGCGATCTTTGGTGTGCTCAGCGAGCCCTCGCCGAAATACTGCTGATCGGTGTAACGCGAGTGCTCGTTGTCGTGGCAATACAGGCACAACAGCTCCCAGTTCGAGCCGTCCTGCGGGTTGTTGTCGTGGTTGTGGTCGCGGTGGTGGACGGTCAGTTCGCTCAGGCGCTTGCCGGAAAACTCACGGGCGCAGCGGCCGCAGACGTGCGGGTACATCTTCAGGGCCTTGTCGCGGTAGCCCATTTCCTTGTCGCGCTGGTTGTCGGCGAGGATGCGGTCCAGCTTCGACGTGTTGGTGGGGGTGGACGAACTCATGGGTTCACCTTTGCAGAAAGACTGATGACGGTTATGCGCAGAGTTTAGCTCAGCCCTTGAGCTTCTCGGCAATCCAGATCGTGTGGCGGGTGCCCTTGTTGCCGTGGGCGAAGACCTGGACTTCCTCGGCCTTGAAGCCGGCCTTCTTCAATTTGTCGGAAAACTGCCGGTCGGCGCTGGCCGACCACACCGCGAGCACGCCTTTGGGGCGCAGGGCCTTGGCGCAGGCATTCAGACCAGCGGCGGAATACAGCCAGCTGTTGGCCTTCTGGGTCAGGCCTTCGGGGCCGTTGTCGACGTCGAGCATGATCGCGTCGAAACCGTTCGGCTCGCTTTGCAGCACGTTGGCCACATCTTCCATGCGGATCACCGTTCGCGGATCGAGCAATGGCCGACCGGATTTCTCCCCGAGCGGGCCGCGATTCCACTCGACCACGCCGGGCACCAGCTCAGCGACCACCACCTCGGCGGACTTGCCCAGATGCTTGAGTGCCGAGGCGAGGGTGAAACCCATGCCCAGGCCACCGATCAACACCCGCGAATTCGGCCGGCCGGCGACCTTGCGGCAGGGGATTTCTGCCAGTGCGTCCTCAGAACCGTGCATGCGCGTGTTCATCAACTGTCCGCCGTCGCCGCCCTGGATCTTGATGACGAAATCCTCGCCATACTCGAACAGGCACAGGGCACCGCCGTTTTCAGGGATCGGGGTGGTGTCGAGCAGAACGAAACGTTTCATGGAAATCTCTACAAGGGGGAAGGCAAGCAGGCGCGTTGGGAGTAGCCTGAGCACAGACTAAAGGCCAAACGGAGCCCTTGATGAAGCGCACCATTCTAACGGTCATTACCCTGGCCGCGCTCGCGATTACTGCAGTGCAGGCCCAGCAGAGCGTTCCGGTCAGCCCGACGCCGCAGCCCGGCTCGCCCGGCACCGCGACGCCGACGCCGTATCCGCAGATCACCCCGATCACCCTGCCCAAGTCGGGCGCCGGCAGTGGCAGCCCGCCGCTGGTGCCGATCGAAATGCCCAGCCCGCCGAGCAAGGATCAACCGGTGCCGGGCATCGAGCCGAACGGCAACAAGGTCAAGTCCCCCGGCGGTTAAACCTGTTGCGCGGCGAGTTGGCCGTCGGCCATGCGCAGGCGTTTGGACAGCGAGACGGCGAGGGCGCGGATGATCTTCGCGGCGATTTTCGGTGCGTCGTTGAGCATTTTTTCCAGCGAATCCTTGCCCAGATTGAGCAACTGACAGTTGCTCGCCGCGATGCAGGTAGCCGAGCGGCGCTCGCCATCGAGCACGGCCATTTCACCGAAGGCGCGACCGCTGCGCAGGGTGGCCATGGTGATCACCTGGCCGTCGGCGCCGGTTTTCTGCACGGCGACCTGGCCGGTGTGGATGATGCACATGAAACTGCCGGCATCACCCTCGCGAAAAATCGCCTCGCCCTCAGCCACGGTGCTGATGCTGAAGTAACCGGAAGCGGCCGCAAAGTCGGCCAGTTGCAATTGATCGAACAGGCCACAGTCCATCAGCCAGTCGCGGATTTCGTTGTTCAGAAAGGTCGGTTCAGACATGTCGATGCGGTCTTTTTGTTATCACATTTCAAGGCTATACACGGATCCCGTAGGAATGGGCTTTTGTGGCGGGGGGATTTATCCCCGCTCGGCTGCGCAGCAGTCGCAAATCCTGCCAACTCGGTGCTTCAGGAATACTGAGTTTGCAGGGTTTGGGGCCGCTTCGCAGCCCAACGGGGATAAATCCCCTCGCCACAAGGGTCTGCAGTTAAGACCCAAGCCTCCCACAGAGTTCCTCAGGCAATTCCCAAAACCTTGAACACAAATGCATATTCGAGCGCTACGTCACGTAATCCCTGATAGCGCCCGCTCATGCCGCCATGCCCGGCACCCAATTCAGTCTTGAGCAGCAGCACATTGTCGTCGGTCTTGGTCGCGCGCAATTTCGCCACCCACTTGGCCGCCTCCCAATACTGCACACGGCTGTCGTTGTAACCGGCGATCACCAGCAGTGGCGGATAAGCCTGCGCGGTGACGTTTTCGTACGGCGCGTAAGCCTTGATCCGATCATAGACGTCCGGTTCTTCCGGGTTGCCCCATTCGTCGTATTCGGTAACGGTCAGCGGCAGCTCGGGGTCGAGCATGGTGTTGAGTACGTCGACGAACGGCACTTCGGCAATCGCTACGCCGAACAGATCCGGGCGCTGGTTGAGCACCGCGCCGATCAGCAGGCCACCGGCGCTGCCGCCGCTGATCGCCAGTTTCTCCGCCGTGGTGATGCCGTTGAGGATCAGAAACTCGGCGCAGGCGATGAAGTCGCTGAAGGTGTTGTGTTTGTGCTCCTGCTTGCCGGCGCGATACCAGGCTTCGCCCAGCTCACCGCCGCCGCGCACGTGGGCGATGGCGAAGGCCATGCCACGATCAAGCAGGCTCAGGCGTGCGTGGGAAAACCACGGGTCGAGGCTGGAACCGTAAGCGCCGTAACCATACAGATACAGCGGCACCGGTTTACCGACCATCTCGCGCTTCATCACCAGACTGATCGGCACCTGCGTGCCGTCCGGGGCGGTGGCCCATAGACGTTGGCTGACATAGGCGTCGGCATCAAATTGGCCGAGTACCGGGGTTTCCTTGAGCACCGTTTGTTCGCCGCTGGCAAGAATCAACTGGCGCACCTGGGCCGGGCGATTCAACGCTTCGTAGCGCAAGCGAATGCGATCGCTCTCGAATTCCAGGCTGTTTTGCACATGCAGACTGTAGGCCGCATCGGGCAACTGCACGCGATACGACGCCTGGTCCTGCGGGTGAACCTCAATGATCGGCAGGCCACCTTCGCGCAGGCTCAAGGTCATCGCCTCTGCGTTGAGGCTGACGCCGTCGAGCATCACTTCTTCGTTGTGCGGGATCAGGTTCTGCCAGTCGGCTTCGCTTGGCGGCACGCCAGTGTCCGGGGCCTGATACAGAGCGAAGTTGATGCCGTCGCGGTTGGTGCGGATAAACCAGGTCCAGACGCCATCGAGCAGGCCGTGGTCGACGTCGTATTCGTGATCTTCGACCCGTGGCGCCAGGCAGCTGAATGGCAGATGTGGCTGATTGGCGTCCAGCGCCCAGACTTCACTGGTGGTCTTGCTGCCCAGCGACAGCAGCAATTGCTGTTCGGAGCTGGCGCGGTAGCAATGCAGGAAGAACCGCCCGTCCGGCTCGTGGAAGACTTCTTCGGCGGCAGTGCCATCGAGGCGATAACGGAACAGTTTATGCGGGCGATGGGTGTCGTCGAGCACACCGAAAAACAGGGTCAGGCTGTCGTTGGCCCAGGTCATGCTGCCGTCGCAATCCTCGAATTCCAGTTCGCTGACCCTGTCGTTAGACAGCTCCTTGACGAACAGCGTGTAGACCTCGTCGCCCGAAGCATCGACGCTGTAGGCCAGGCGCTGGTGATCGGGGCTGATGCTGAACGCACCGAGCGAGAAGAAGCCGCCATCGGCCAGCGCATTCGGGTCGAGCAGCAATTGTTCGCGGCTTTCATCGAGGGTCAGGCTGTCGTCGGCAGGACGCGGGCAGCGGTAGTGCCGGGCGTATTCGTCACCGGCGGTGGTGCGCGTGTAATACAGATACGGGCCCCAAGGCGAGGGCAGGGACAGATCGGTCTCGAGAATCCGTCCCTTGATCTCATTGAACAGGCTTTCACGCAGTTCGGCCTGATCGGCGGTTTGCGCTTCCTGATAAGCGTTTTCAGCCTTGAGGTAGTCGAGCACCGCGTCGGTGTCGCGCTCCTGCAGCCAGGCATACGGGTCGGCGCCGGGCGCCCGCTGGGCAATCGGGGCAGTCATGACATTGGCGGATTCGGGCATGGGAGGCTCTCGGACAATATTCGGATAAAGGTTTCGCGTATTTTGAAACCGCCGCAGAGCCCTGTGGGAGCGAGCTTGCTCGCGAAGGCGTCCTGGCAGATGAATTTTGCTGCAATGACACACCGCATTCGCGAGCAAGCTCGCTCCCACAGGGATAACAGTGGCCGTCTGGTATTGGGACAAGCCGCATGGGCGAAAAGTCGTTACTATAAGCGCCTATTTGCCTGCCTTGCCATGGACACCATGACCGAGAACGACTATCTGATCGCCTGGGGCCTTTACGCCTTTGCCGCCGTGGGCTGCCTGCTGGTATGGATGCGCCTGACCACCTGGATGTGGCGCTGGCTGCGCGAGCCGCTGCGTGTGCTGATGGCGGTGTTGCTGTTCAGCCCGACCATCGTCGATCCGGTGAAAGCCAAAGTTGCACCGGCCATCGCCATCACCGCCCTGGACATGCTGTTCAAGGTCGGCAACAACGCCTGGCGCGCGGTTTCCGATCTGTTCATGTACGGCATGATCGCCTTCGGGGTGTATCTGGTTTTCGTCTTGATCCGCCTGCCGATCGAGCGCGCCTCGACAGCGCGGCGTGAACGCGCCGAGGCCGCCAAGGCTGCGGCCCGTGCCGAAGAGCGCGACGATGATCAACCGTTCGGCGGCGCCGGTGATGACCGCTACGGTCGCCCGCCAGTGCCGAACAATCCGCAGCGCATGCGGGTCGAGCCGCGTCTGTAACCCGAGAGTCCGCACATGTGTGAATTACTGGGCATGAGTGCCAACGTGCCGACTGACATCGTGTTCAGCTTCACCGGCCTGATGCAGCGCGGCGGTCGTACCGGCCCGCACCGCGACGGCTGGGGCATCGCTTTCTATGAAGGGCGCGGCTTGCGTCTGTTTCAGGATCCGGCAGCGAGCAGCGAGTCGGAAGTGGCCAACCTGGTGCAGCGCTATCCGATCAAGAGCGAAGTGGTCATCGGCCACATCCGCCAGGCCAATGTCGGCAAGGTCTGCCTGTCCAACACCCACCCGTTCGTCCGCGAATTGTGGGGGCGCAACTGGTGTTTCGCGCACAACGGCCAGCTCGCCGACTTCATTCCAATCAAAAGCTTCTACCGCCCGGTCGGCGATACCGACAGCGAAGCGGCATTCTGCGACCTGCTCAACCGTGTGCGTGCTGCGTTTCCGGAACCGGTCGATATCGAAGTGCTGCTGCCGGATCTGGTCGCCGCGTGCGCCGAATATCGCAACAAAGGCGTGTTCAATTGCCTGCTCAGCGACGGCGACTGGCTGTTCTGTTATTGCTCGACCAAACTCGCCCAGATCACCCGCCGCGCCCCGTTCGGCCCGGCGCGGCTCAAGGATGTCGATGTGATCGTCGACTTCCAGGCCGAAACCACGCCCAACGACGTGGTCACGGTGATTGCCACCGAGCCTCTGACCGAAAACGAAACCTGGACCCGCTACGAACCGGGCCAATGGAGCCTGTGGCGACGCGGCGAATGCGTCAGCCAGGGCAAGACCGAATAAGGATTTGCACCCATGTTGCTCAGTTATCTACGGCTGGTGTTGTTTGCGGCGGGCCTGTTGATCGGTGTCCAGGTGCCGGGGTTCATCAACGATTACGCCCAGCGGGTCGAAGCGCACCTGATCGAAGCGCAGACCGGCCTGCGTGGTTTCCAGGGCACGGCCGATCAGTTTTTCAAAGGCGACATGCAGGCGCTGGTCGCGCATTACCGGGCCAGCGAGGACCCGATTTTCCGCAGCGATGCCGACAGTCTGAACACTTTGCTCACTCGACAGGTGGCGCTGGATAAACAATTCCAGGCGATGCAAGGGCCGTGGTATGTGCGCTTCCTGCAAGTGGTGCTCGCCGCCGATCCGGATATTCGCAAGGAAACCTGGAACGGCTACAGCTACCAGATCCTGCTGACGCCAGAGGCGATGATCTGGGGCATGAGCGGCGCGTTGCTGCTGTCGTTCGGCATCGAATGCCTGTTCCGCCTGATCGACTGGGTCGTCCTCGGCGGCCGCCGCCTGCGCCAGAGCCGACCGATCGAAGATCGCGACGTGCGCGGTTTGTAAAACCTGCTCAATCCCTCTGGCAACAGAGGCTTTATGGCATGGGGGATTCTGTGGCGAGTGGGCTCTGTGGTGAATGAGTTCTGTGGTGAGTGGGTTCTGTGGCGAGGGGATTTATCCCCGTTGGGCTGCGCAGCAGCCCCAAAACCTGCACTGAAAGACCGCGTTGGCCGCAATCACTACTGCTGCGCAGCCGAGCGGGGATAAATCCCCTCGCCACTAATCATCCAGTAAGGGTGATGCAGTCCTTGCCCACCTTGTGCGCATATCCTGCCAGGACCTGCTGACACAACGTCACAATCTCCTCGACCCACTCAACCCCGACCCGCCACGACACCACCACCGGCAGATTCGCTGGTCGCTGCTCGATGTCGAGCAAGATCAATTCGCCGCGCGCCAGCTCTTCGGCCACCAGCACCGGCGGCAGCGCGCCGATACCAAAGCCGTCACGCAATAACCGGGTGATCGCCGACACCGAATTTACACAATTCAAGCGGGGCGCCAGCACGCCGTTGGCGTGCATCAGCGCGACGATATCCTGATGCGGCCGTGAGTTTTTCGAGTAGGTGATGATCCGCTCCTGCGCCAGTTCGGCGAGGTCGGCGTAGTCGCGGTTGTAGATCGAATTGCTCGCGACAATCCAGCCCAGCGGATGGCTGGCCAGCTCCAGGCTGCGCACGCTTTCGTGGCGGATCAGATCGGTTTGCAACACCAGATCGAGAAAGCCTTTTTGCAGCTGATCGCAGAGGTTCAGCGCCGTATCCGCGACCAATTCGATTTCCACCCGTGGGTACAGATCGGTCATCTGCGCCACCAGCGGGCTCAGCCATGTATGAATCACCGTGTCCATCACGCCGATCCGCACCCGGCCGACCTTGCTCGAACGGGTTTCGATCGATTGTTTCAGCGCCGCCATGGTGTCGAGCATCTGCTCGGCATAGTCGAGCACTTTCAGGCCTTCCGGGGTCAGGCTGACGCCGCGTGAGTCGCGCAGAAACAGCTTCACGCCCAGTTCGCCTTCGAGCACCGCAATGCGGCTGGAAATCGACGCCTGGGTGGTGAACAGCTTGTCGGCGGTCAGGCGAAAACTCTTCAGGCGCGCGACCCAGACAAAGGTCTCGAGAAACTTCAGATTCATGGACAAGGCTCGGCTGACAAATTTTTCTTATGCCTAAGGCGGGTTTTTATTCGTTGGACGGCGCAGGGCAGGGCGACGAAAAATCGGCGCATCCGGTTCCCACGATAGGCGTCGTCGGAGCTTCGAACAAGACCAATAAAAGCCCTGCGGAGATTTGCCATGAGTGCTCCCGACACCCTCCCGTTATCCAAGCCTGCGGCGCGCCCCGGGCCGTTCGACTGGTATCGCAACATCAACCAGCAGGAGCGCCGCACGTTCTGGAGCTGCAAGATCGGCTACGGTCTGGACGGCATGGACACGCAGATGCTCAGCTTCGTTGTGCCGACGCTGATCGCGATGTGGGGCATCACCACGGGCGAAGCGGGGCTGATTCACACCAGCACCCTCATTGCCTCGGCCATCGGCGGTTGGGTCGCCGGGATTCTCTCCGACCGCATCGGCCGCGTGCGCACCCTGCAACTGACAGTGCTGTGGTTCGCCTTCTTCACCTTCCTCTGCGGCTTCGCGCAAAACTACGAACAATTGCTGATCGCGCGCACCCTGATGGGCTTCGGTTTCGGCGGTGAATGGACCGCCGGCGCGGTGCTGATCGGTGAAGTGATCCGCGCCAAGGATCGCGGCAAAGCGGTGGGCATGGTGCAATCCGGCTGGGCGCTGGGCTGGGGCCTGACGGCGATTCTGTACGCGTTGCTGTTCTCGGTATTGCCAGCGGAAGACGCCTGGCGCGCGCTGTTCATCCTTGGCATCGTGCCGGCGATATTCGTGATTTTTGTCCGTCGCCTGGTAAAAGATCCTGAGATCTATCGCGAAGCCAAAGCCGCACAAACACCAGAGAACCCGGCGAAGTTCTACGAGATCTTTGCCCCTGGCATGCTCTTCACCACGTTTCGCGCTTCCTTGCTGACCACCGGTGCGCTGGGCGGTTACTACGCGATCACCTCCTGGCTGCCGACTTTCCTCAAGAACGAGCGCGGTCTGAGCGTGCTCGGCACCGGTGGTTATCTGGCGATGGTGATCGTCGGTTCCTACGTCGGCTATGTGATCAGCGCGTATCTGACCGACCTGCTAGGGCGGAAAAAGAATTTCATCTTGTTCGCGGTCGGCTCGTTCACCATCGTTCTGCTCTACACGCAGATGCCGGTCAGCAATGGCGTGATGCTCTGGCTGGGCTTTCCGCTGGGCTTCTTCGCCTCGGGGATTTTCAGCGGCATGGGCGCGTTTCTGACTGAATTGTTTCCTACGCGGATTCGCGGCTCGGGCCAGGGTTTCTGCTACAACATCGGCCGCGCACTGGCGGCGTTGTTCCCGCTGTTGATCGGCCTGCTCAGCCAGAAAGTGCCATTGAGCATGGGCATCGGCGCCTTCGCGGCGGTGTCATATGGCGTGGTGATTCTGGCGGCGCTGAGCCTGCCGGAAACCCGTGGCAAGCAACTCGACGCGCAGTAACTGATACCCTGCGCAGAAGTCTCCTACAGATAAAAAGACCAGCAGCTACAGGAGTGTTCACCGTGAGCCGCCTGCTATTGAATTGCGACATTGGCGAGAGCTTCGGCAGCTGGACCATGGGTCTGGATGCCGAGGTCATGCCCTTCATCGATTGCGCCAATGTTGCCTGTGGTTTCCATGCCGGCGACCCGAGCATCATGCGCAAAACCGTGGCGCTGGCCCTCGAACACGGCGTGCAGATTGGCGCGCACCCGGCCTATCAGGATCTGGTCGGATTCGGCCGACGCTCCATGGCGTATTCCGCGCAAGAGCTGCAGGACATCCTGCATTACCAGATCGGCGCCCTCGACGGCATCTGCAAGGCGCAGGGCGGGCGTGTGAGTTACGTCAAACCCCACGGCGCGATGTACAACGACATGATGGCCAACCCGGCGCAGTTGCGCGCGGTGGTGCAGGCCGTGGCCGCGTATGACCGCAGCCTGCCGCTGATGTTGATGGCGACCCGAGACAACGCTGCGGCGCAGCAAATTGGCGATGAATACGGCGTAACGCTGTGGTTTGAAGCGTTCGCCGACCGTGCCTATGACAGTGGCGGCCGGCTGGTCTCCCGGCAATTGCCCGGTGCCGTGCATCACGATGCCGAAAAAATCATCGAGCAAGCGTTGACCATCGCCCGTGGCGGCGAACTCAGCGCCAGCGATGGCAGCGCCTTGATCCTGCGCGCCAATACCTTGTGCGTCCACGGCGACAACGCCAGTTCCGTGGCCGCCGTGCGGCGCATTCGCCAGGCCTTGCAGCAGTCGAGTGCGTCATGAATCCACGGGTTGAAGTGGTGGCGCTGGATTGCCTGATGCTGCGTCTGTTCGATGAAATCGCCGAAGCCAACATGCCGTGGATGCTCGCCGCCAGCGAGCGCTTGCGCACGGCGTTTGGTGCACAACTGATCGATCTGGTGCCGTCCTATACGACGTTGATGGTGCATTACGATCTGACGCTGTTGAGTCCGGCGCAGGCGCGCGAATTGATCGCCGAAGCGCTGGTCGATCTGACGCCGAATGCGCGAAGCGGTGGGCAGCGCCACGTCTTGCCGGTCTGGTACGACTTGAGTGTCGGCCCGGAACTGAGCCTGCTGGCTGAACGCAGCGGTCTCGCGGTGGAGGAGGTGATTCGTCGCCACAGCGCACGGGAATATCAGGTGTTCGCGTTGGGCTTTGCGCCGGGTTTTGCCTTCATGGGCCTGGTCGAAGAAATGCTCGCCGCGCCACGCTTGAGCACACCGCGCAAG
>NZ_JH635998.1:549704-553744 GCF_000257605.1 Pseudomonas sp. R62 | reverse complement strand
CGCAAGAAAGTCGCCGCCGGCAGCGTCGGTATCGCTGAGCGGCAGACCGCTGCCTATCCGGTGGTCTCGCCCGGTGGCTGGAACCTGATCGGGCGCACCCCGGCGCAACTGTTTGATCGCCATCGCGACGGCTACAGCCTGATGCAACCGGGCGACACGGTGCGCTTCGAAGCCGTCGATCACGCCGAATTCATACGCTTGGGCGGCGATGACACCCCACTGGAGGCGCTGGCATGAGTCGATTGATGATCGAAGCCAGCACGCCGCTGTGCCTGTTGCAGGACGCCGGGCGGTTTGGCGTGCGACATCTGGGCGTGACCCAGGGCGGCGCGGCGGACTGGTGCTCCATGAGCTGGGCCAACTGGCTGTTGGGTAATGAACTGGATGCGGCGGTGGTTGAAATCACCCTCGGCGGGTTTGCCGTGGTGGCTGAGGAGGATTGCCTGCTGGCGCTGGCAGGAGCGGATCTCGGCGCGCAGATCGACGGCCAACCGCTGGCGCCGTGGCGCAGTTTCCGGTTGGCGAAAGGGCAGACATTGCGCTTCACCCAGCCGTTGCTCGGCGCCCGGGCTTATTTGGCCGCACCCGGTGGTTTCACTGCGCCCAAGGTACTGGGCAGCAGTGCCACGGTGCTGCGAGAAGAGTTGGGCGGGCTTGATGGCATGGGCCTTCCGCTCGCCAAAGGGACGGCGCTCGGTTACAGCGGCGAAGCGTCAGCGGTGCGCGAAATGCCTTCGGCGCTGCGGCCGGATTTCAAAATGCACGCGCCTTTGGACTTGGTGCTCGGCGCACAGATCGGCCAGTTCAGCGGGCAGAGCCTGTTCGATGTGTTCAACAGAACCTGGACCATCGACAGTCGCGCCGACCGCATGGGCATCCGCCTGCTCGGCGCGCCGCTGCAATATCAGGGCGCGCCGATGATCTCCGAGGGGATTCCGTTGGGGGCAGTGCAGGTACCGCCGGACGGACAGCCGATTGTGTTGCTCAACGATCGGCAGACCATTGGTGGCTATCCGCGCCTTGGTGCGTTGACACCGCTGGCGCTGGCGCGATTGGCGCAGTGTTTGCCGGGTACGAAGGTGAGATTGAGGCCGGTAGTGCAGGACGTCGCGCATCGCGAGCATGTCGAGTATTTGCAGCGCTTCAAAGATCGCTAAAAGCTTCGCGAGCAGGCTCGCTCCCACAGATGTTGATCGTTCCCACGCTCCGCGTGGGAATGCCGCCCGGGACGCTCCGCGTCCCTGTGACGCAGAGCGTGACTTGATGCATTCCCACGCGGAGCATGGGAACGGTCAGGTCGTCATTTGGAAAGAAACCGCATCCCTTCTTCAAGCCCGCGCAGCGTCAGCGGATACATCTGATCCTCGATCAGATCGCGGACGATGTTGGTCGACGAGGTATAGCCCCACGTGTCCTTCGGATACGGGTTGATCCAGATGAGCTTCTTGTATTTCTCCATGAAGCGCTGCATCCACACGTAACCCGGCTCTTCGTTCCAGTGCTCGACGCTGCCGCCAGCCTGGGTGATTTCATAAGGCGCCATAGCGGCGTCACCGATAAAGATTACTTTGTAATCGGCGCCGTATTTGTGCAGCAGATCCTGGGTCGAAGTGCGTTCGGAAGTGCGGCGCATGTTGTTCTTCCACACTGATTCATAAATGAAGTTGTGGAAGTAGAAGTACTCCAGGTGCTTGAACTCGGTCTTGCAGGCCGAGAACAATTCCTCACAGATCTTCACGTGCGCGTCCATCGAGCCGCCGATGTCGAACAACAGCAGCAGCTTCACCGTGTTGCGCCGTTCCGGGCGCATCTGGATATTCAGCAGGCCGGCGTCCTTGGCGGTGTGGTCGATGGTGCCGTCGATGTCGAGTTCTTCCGCCGCACCCTGGCGAGCGAACTTGCGCAGACGACGCAGGGCGACCTTGATGTTGCGCGTGCCCAGTTCCACCGAATCGTCGAGGTTCTTGTACTCGCGTTGATCCCAGACCTTGACCGCTTTGCCCTGACGCTTGCCGGCGTCGCCAACCCGGATGCCTTCAGGGTTGAAACCGCCGGAGCCAAACGGGCTGGTGCCGCCGGTGCCGATCCATTTGTTGCCGCCGGCGTGGCGTTCCTTCTGTTCTTCCAGACGCTTCTTGAATTCCTCGATGAGCTTGTCCAGCCCGCCAAGGGACTGGATCTGCGCGCGCTCTTCGTCGCTCAGCGAACGCTCGAATTCCTTGCGCAGCCAGTCCTCGGGAATCAGCGCCTGCAAGTGGTCGTCGAGTTTCTCCAGGCCATTGAAGTAGGCACCGAACGCGCGGTCGAACTTGTCGAAATGGCGCTCGTCCTTCACCAGAATCGCCCGCGACAAGTAATAAAACTCGTCCATGTCGGCGAAGGTCACACGCTGTTTCAGCGCGTTGATCAGGTCGAGAAGCTCGCGCACCGATACCGGTACCTTGGCTGCACGCATTTCGTTGAACAGGTTGAGCAACATGGCAGCGGCCTCTTAGCGGGTGCCGCGCCGGCTCATGAACGCCAGGCGCTCAAGCAGTTGCACGTCCTGTTCGTTCTTCACCAGTGCACCTGCCAGTGGCGGAATGGCTTTGGTCGGATCGCGCTCGCGCAGCACCGCTTCGCCGATGTTGTCGGCCATCAGCAGTTTCAGCCAGTCGACCAGCTCGGACGTCGAAGGCTTTTTCTTCAGGCCCGGTACCTTGCGCACGTCGAAAAACNCATCGAGCGCTTCGCTGACCAGGTCCTTTTTGATGTCCGGGTAGTGCACGTCGACGATTTTCTGCAGGGTAGTGCGGTCGGGGAAAGCGATGTAGTGGAAGAAGCAGCGGCGCAGGAAGGCGTCCGGCAGCTCTTTCTCGTTGTTGGAAGTAATGATGATGATCGGGCGCTTCTTGGCCTTGATGGTCTCGTCGATCTCGTAAACGTAGAACTCCATCTTGTCGAGTTCTTGCAACAGGTCATTAGGGAACTCGATGTCGGCCTTGTCGATTTCGTCGATCAGCAGAATCACCCGCTCCTCGGACTCGAAGGCTTCCCAGAGCTTGCCTTTCTTCAAGTAGTTGCGCACGTCGTGGACTTTTTCATTGCCCAGCTGCGAGTCGCGCAAACGGCTGACGGCGTCGTACTCGTACAGACCCTGATGGGCCTTGGTGGTGGACTTGATGTGCCAGGTGATCAGCTTGGCACCGAACGACTCGGCCAGTTGCTCGGCGAGCATGGTCTTGCCGGTGCCCGGTTCACCCTTGACCAGCAGCGGTCGTTCCAGGGTGATGGCGGCGTTGACCGCCAGCTTCAGGTCATCGGTGGCGACGTAGGCCTGGGTGCCTTCGAACTTCATCTGCTAATCCTCGAACGGTAACGCCGACCTGACGGGCAGGGCGGGGGCGAAATAATCGGATGCCCGACTATAACGCGCACGCCGGTCGACTGTGAACGCAGACGGCTTATTCAGTCTCTGAATGGAGCGTCACATGTTGACTCAGTCTCGGCGGATGGCCAGTATTCCGGTATCGCCGATTTGGCGATAGCCTTTCTTACTCGGTTAGTAAAAAGGGCAGAAGATCGATGTTACCCATGAAACGGCCGCGTCTGCGATCTGCGCGCGTCCTGTCAGATTTCAGGTTGGCACTGACATTTATCAATGGTCAGGAACTGACAGTTGATTTGGGGACGGATATTCATACTTATCCAGGTCTGCGGCCACTGCTTGATCGCGAAGTCTTTGCGACTGCCGCAGTCGGGGACGAGGGTTGGATCGTTGAATGGATTGAACCCGACGTACAGATCGGTGCAGACACCTTGTATATGGATGCGCTAGCGCAAAATGCCCAGGATGAGAACACGCGCATTTTTATCGATTGGCGCGCCCGTACCGGACTTTCTCTCAATGATGCGGCCGAAGCGCTCGGTGTGAGCGCTCGCAGCATCAGCCGTTACAGCAATGGGCGTGAAGCAGTGCCACGTTCTTTGGCGTTGGCCTGTCTGGGCTGGGATTCGCTGCAACAGCGTTCATCGATAGCGGCCGAAGACACAGGTCGATA
>NZ_JH635998.1:539253-549313 GCF_000257605.1 Pseudomonas sp. R62 | reverse complement strand
ATCCTCATCTGGCTTCGGCCGTTCGTACCGCGCATTGAATGCCTGGATGAAGCCATTGCGCAAAATCTGCAGAAACGCTTCAAAGGCATTGACGTTCTGCTGGTGAACATTGCCGCTGAGTTCAACGCGGGTGGCGAACTGGTTTTTGTTCTGGTTCTTCAGCACGGTCTCGGTGCCGCCGACCAGCGCTTCCCAGATTGAGCGGAACAGGCCTTTGTTCTTGTTTTCGACGTCTTGCTGCCAGTTGAATACGTCGACGTCGCGCAGCAGGGGTTTGATGTAGCCGGTTAGTCGGGCTTTCTCTGCCTTCGCTTCGATAACCACATCGCCGTGGCCGGCGTTGAAATCGAATTTGCCGTAGGCGGCGGCGAAGTCGTTCATGCGTTTGAGCTCGATGTCACGGGCGCGCAGGCGGAATTCGAAGTCTTCGAAGTTGCTCAGTGGATCGAAGGTGGCGGTGGTTTCCAATGGCGCGTGCCCTAGCAGCAACGCCTTGCCTTCAAAGCGCGCGTCGCGTTTGCCTTCCTTGTCGACCACATTGGTCAGGTTGTAGATGCTGGCGTTGACGTTGCTGGCGTTCATGTTCACCGGCGGCTTGGAATTGAAGTTGCGGAAGGTGATACGGCCGTCGTTGATCTGCACTTCATCGAGGGTGATCGGCAGCAGCTTGCCCAACTGCTCACGCCAGTCGGTGCCCTGACCGGTCTGCGAGTTCTGTTTGTTGGGGCCGCCGTCGACAAAGTTGATTTCGGGGTTGAGAAATTGCACCTGCGCGACCACGGCATGGTCGTACCACAGTGAATGCCAGCTTACCGACAGGTCGATCAACGGCGCATCGACGAACGGCACCGGTACTTTGCCGTCGACCTTGACGATCTTCAGGCCGTTGATTTTGTAGGCGCCGCGCCACAGCGCGAGGTCGACATCGGTGATCTGGCCACGGTAATCGCCCATGTCCGCGAGCTTGTCATTGAGGTAGTCGCGTACCAGATAGGGCAGGGCGAAATGCAGGGCGACCAGCAGCACCACGACACCCGCCAGGGTCCAGAGCGGCCAGCTGTAACGACGTTTCATGCCATTGTTCCTTCAAGAGTGTGGCTTGACGATTCAAAGCGATTGACTCCGCGCGTTTGCAGACGTTCGACCCGACTGGACTGTGATCGGCAACGGGCTTACCTTGGAAGGCTGAATTCAACGCTGCATAAGGACCCAGCCATGAGCCGTATTTACGCTGACAACGCCCATTCCATCGGTAATACGCCGCTGGTCCAGATCAACCGCATCGCGCCGCGCGGGGTCACCATCCTGGCCAAGATCGAGGGGCGCAACCCCGGTTACTCGGTCAAATGCCGAATCGGCGCCAACATGATCTGGGACGCCGAAAGCAGCGGCAGACTCAAGCCGGGCATGACCATTGTCGAGCCGACTTCCGGTAACACCGGTATCGGTCTGGCCTTCGTTGCCGCTGCGCGTGGCTATAAATTGATGCTGACCATGCCGGCATCGATGAGCATCGAACGCCGCAAGGTTCTGAAAGCCTTGGGCGCGGAACTGGTATTGACCGAGCCGGCCAAGGGCATGAAGGGTGCCATCGAGAAAGCTGCGGAAATCGTCGCCAGCGATGCCGACAAATACTTCATGCCGGCGCAGTTCGATAACCCGGCCAACCCGGCAATTCATGAGAAGACCACCGGCCCGGAAATCTGGAACGACACCGACGGCGCCGTGGATGTGCTGGTGGCTGGCGTAGGTACCGGTGGAACCATTACTGGTGTCTCGCGGTATATCAAGAACACCGCCGGGAAACCGATTCTGTCGGTGGCCGTCGAGCCGGCGTCTTCGCCAGTGATTACGCAAGCGTTGGCCGGTGCCGAGATCAAGCCGAGCCCGCACAAGATTCAGGGCATTGGCGCCGGTTTTGTGCCGAAGAATCTTGATCTGTCGATGGTCGATCGCGTCGAACAGGTGACCGATGAAGAATCCAAGGCCATGGCTTTGCGCCTGATGCAGGAAGAGGGGATTTTGTGCGGGATTTCCTGCGGTGCTGCCATGGCGGTGGCGGTGCGTCTGGCGGAGAAACCAGAGATGCAGGGCAAAACCATCGTCGTGGTGCTGCCGGATTCGGGCGAGCGTTATCTGTCGAGCATGCTGTTCAGTGACCTGTTCACCGAGCAGGAGAACCAGCAGTAAGCCTGTTGATTCAAGTCAGCCAAGGTTCAGGCGCTGCATGTTAATAAAGGCTTTGTTGCGTAATGCTTAACACTGAATCTTGTGTCAGGCGGGTTTTTCCCGGAGCCGGTAGTGTTTATCATGGCCGGCTGCCATGCCGGGAAAAGGGCATTGCGCAGCGTTGTCTTTATTCAAGGAGTCGTTGATGACCGTTTCGTTTGCCGCCAAGGCGTTTGTGCTGTTGCTGTTCCTGGGCAGCACGCTCTATGTGCATTTGCGCGGCAAGGCGCGTTTGCCGGTATTGCGCCAGTTCGTCAACCACTCCGCACTGTTTGCTCCGTACAACGCGTTGATGTACCTGTTTTCCGCAGTGCCATCCAGACCGTATCTGGATCGCAGCAAGTTTCCGGAGCTGGATGTACTGCGCGACAACTGGGAAACCATTCGCGACGAAGCCTTGCACTTGTTCGACGAAGGCTACATTCGCGCCGCCGAGAAGAACAACGATGCGGGTTTCGGTTCGTTCTTCAAGAAGGGCTGGAAGCGTTTCTATCTGAAGTGGTACGACAAACCGCTGCCATCGGCCGAAGCTCTTTGCCCGAAAACCGTGGCGCTGGTCAGTGCCATACCCAACGTCAAGGGCGCGATGTTCGCGCTGCTGCCGGGCGGCAGTCACCTCAATCCGCACCGTGACCCGTTCGCCGGCTCCCTGCGTTATCACCTCGGCCTGTCGACACCCAACTCCGACGATTGCCGGATCTTCGTCGACGGTCAGGTCTATGCCTGGCGCGACGGCGATGACGTGATGTTCGACGAGACCTACGTGCACTGGGTCAAGAATGAAACCGCTCAGACTCGAGTGATTCTGTTCTGTGACATCGAACGCCCGCTGAGCAACCGCCTGATGACCCGCATCAATCGCTTCATCAGCGGCTGGCTCGGCCGCGCCACCGCGCCGCAGAATCTTGATGATGAACGCGTTGGCGGCATCAACCAGGCTTATGCCTGGAGCAAGAACTTCAGCGACCGTTTCAGCGGCGTGGTCAAGCAGTGGAAGCGCCGGCATCCCAAGGCCTACAGGGTAATGCGCCCGGTGCTGGCGGTGTTGGTGCTGACGTTGCTGGGGTATTGGTTGTTTGGTTGAGGCTGGAACAGACAATAGAAAACCGCTCTTCGGGAGCGGTTTTTTATTGATGGGTTCAAGGACGGCCGGCGAGCAGGTTGGGCTCGGTCACGTCGGTTCCGTTTTCAAGGACCTGCAGAAAACGGCGCTGATTCGCGGATAACTCCAGTCGATCAAGCTTTTCCACCGGCTCGCGCAATTCCTTCTTGCTTGGGGATTTTCTTACGACTTTGCGCATACTCCCTCCCTCGCTGGTCAATAAATGAACAGATGTCACGATACTTTACTCTCCACTGGTAGAACAAGGCGACCTTGCACATCAAATGTGAAGCCGAGTTGTTGATAAACCGGAATGGCTCCCGGCATAGGTTCCTGAACTTCGATGACTTGGCTGCCAATAATTCGGGCGAATTCGTCGATGGCGAGCAATGCCAAAGCGGCTATTCGGTTTTTCAGCGGGTGAGCCTTTCCGGGTTTGCCCTCCAGTCGCACGATGCGAATCCGCTGGCGGCTATTGTTGGGATTTGCGAAGCATAGCCCGCAGAGCTCTTGTTCAAACCAGATTGCGATATCCAGAGACAGAGGTTCTCGAGCTTTCCAGACGACGACGTCTTCCCACGAGAAAATCGGGTCGTCCCAAGACTGATAAACTGCGAGTGCTTCAGCATCAATAGGCTCAAAGCGGACTTCAGACATGTCGGCTCCCGAAATGCATCGCATCTGCGCAGTCGCAACACCCGCCCGCTTCCTCGCCTCCGACCGATAAACCTGATACCGCAAATACGTCCGTTCCCTTGGCATATGATCTCTTGCATTCCATGTCTCCTGACAATCCGTTACCACGCCAATAACCCTAACCACCCGGCGCCAGACTGTCGCTACCGGCCCTTCGCCCAAGTCATTGCAATCTGTGTCCCGGGCTGGTTATAGTCAGCCCGCGAGCCGCATGGCTCGCGCGTTCATTTCCTCAATAAAGATCAGCATTCATGCCTGCATCCGTCATCAACGCGGTAGTCGATTCAGCGGTCAACGCTGGCGTCGTGCCGTGCGGGAAACGGCAGCCTGTGCAGATCAGTCATTACCCTCCACCTGTCAGTAGCACGCCGGTGTGCGCAGTCGTTTCGCCGCCGGGCGTTGGTGTGCGGGGTTGATCGGCAGTTTCTGCTGACCCCTGCGCCCGCCAGAACAACCTACTGAATTTCAGCTTCGGCTGAGTTGGCTTCTTGCCTGACTACAGGTGGTATTCATGTGTGTCCTTTCGAAACAATCCGCGCTCGCGGCGACGTCCACGAGCCTGTTCGTTCTGCTGTGGAGCAGCGGGGCGATTTTCTCCAAGTGGGGCCTCGTCCATGCTTCGCCCTTTGCCTTTCTGCTGATTCGCTTCGCCATCGCCCTGTGCGGGCTGGTGTTGCTGGCGCCGCTGCTGAGATTGAAGCTGCCCAAGGGTGGCAAGCCGATGCTGTTCGCGATCGCCACGGGACTGGTGTTGCTCGGGGCCTATCAGATCTTTTATCTGCTGGCGCTGGATTGCAAAGTCACGCCGGGGGTAATGGCGACGATCATGGGCGTTCAGCCGATCCTCACCGTGGTCTTGATGGAACGGCAGCGTTCGGCGAGCCGCCTGTTCGGCCTGGCGCTGGGCCTGGCCGGGCTGGTCATGGTGGTTTATCAAGGGATCGGTCTGGCTGGAATGTCCTGGGCGGGCATGCTGTTCGGTTTGCTGGCGCTGGCGAGCATGACGCTCGGCTCGATCATGCAAAAACGCATCACCGACAATCCGCTCGGCACGCTGCCAGTGCAGTACCTGGCCGGCCTGTTGCTGTGCGCGGTGTTCGTACCGTTTCAGCCGTTTCACTTCGAGCACAGCGCGGGCTTCATCGTCCCGGTGTTATGGATGGGCCTGGTGGTTTCAGTGCTGGCGACGCTGTTGCTGTATCGACTGATCGCGCGGGGCAATCTGGTGAATGTCACCAGCCTGTTCTATCTGGTGCCGGCGGTGACGGCGGTGATGGATTACCTGATTTTCGGTAATCGGCTGGCGGCGTTGGGTGTGCTGGGGATGCTGCTGATCATTGTTGGATTGGTATTTGTGTTCCGTAAAACCGGATAGCCGATAGGCAGGTGGCGCTTGTTGCGCCGCCTTTCGCGAGCAGGCTCGCTCCCACATTGGAATGTATTTTTCTGTGGGAGCGAGCCTGCTCGCGAATATCTGCGGCAGCAAATCTAACGGACTGACGCCTTTGCAGGCTTCACCACCGCCGGCTTCAACACCAGCCACAACGCCGCCGCAATCAGCACGCCGCCATAAATGTGCGCCATCGACAACGGCTCATCCAGCAACAACGCCCCCCACAACACGCCGAACGGCGGGATCATGAAGGTCACGGTCATCGATTTCACCGGGCCGATCGAGCTGAGCAGGCGGAAATAGATGATGTAGGCAAACGCCGTGCAACCCAGACCCAGGCCGAGCAGCGACAGCCAGACCTGCCAGCCACCCCAACTGACCGGCGGCGCAGTGATGGTGCTGTAGGCGAACAACGGCAGCAAAAACAACGTCGCCCCGAGCATGCTGCCCAATGCCGACAAACGGCTGTCCAGCCCACCGGCGTGATCCAGCCAGCGCCGTGCGAGGAATCCGGCAAAGCCGTAGCAAGTGGTCGCCAGCAGGCAGGCGACCGCGCCCATCAGCAGTTGCAGATCGAAGGCTACGGGACCGGCGCGCGTCAGCACACCGACGCCGAACAGACCGAGGAACACGCCGCTGAGCTTGGCCGCCGTGAGCTTTTCGCTGAAGAACAAACCGCCAATCAACACGCCCATCAGCGGCGTCGTGGCGTTGAAGATCGCCGAATAGCCCGCCGGCAATACCTGGGCGGCAACCGAATACAGCGTCGCCGGAATCCCCGAGTTGATCACGCCAAGCAGCATCACGGTTTTCAGCTTGCCCTTGAAATCCCAGCTGATGCGCATCAGCCCAAGGATCACCAGCAGCCCGGCAGCCGCGATCGACACCCGAAAGAAACCGGTCGGGATCGTGCCGATCACCGGGGCAATGATGCGCATGAACAGAAAACTCGCGCCCCAGATAGCGGCCAGCGACAACATACGGAAAATATCGACAGGGCTCACGGCGGGCTCCTTCCTTGATCGGGACGAGAGTGTTGCCGAGCGTCCGGATCATGGCAACCGCTATACGGGCTTTTAATTCTGCTTGCCGATGCATCGGCACGAGAAACCCCGTCAACGGTCAACCCCGTATCGGTTTTGGCAGAAATTGCGCTTTTCCTGCGGACGGTTCCGTGACTAAGCTCAAACGAATCGATTTCCCGCCGAGGTTTCATTTATGTCGCAGCAATGGCCAGCCACCGAGATCGCCCGGATGATCCTCGCCGGCTTCGACGATTACCGCGAGCATTTCCGCCGCATCACCGACGGCGCGCGGGAGCGTTTCGAACAGGCGCGCTGGCAAGAAGCCCAGGCCGCCTCGGCGGCGCGGATCAGTCTGTACGAAGAAAAGGTTGGCGAAACCGTCGCTCGCCTGCGCGAGTATTTCGATGACGAAACCCTGATGAACGTCAGCTGCTGGCCGCTGGTGAAAAGCGCCTACATCAGTGTGATCGACCTGCGCTTCGACGATGAGCTGTCCGAAACCTGGTACAACTCGATTTTCTGCGGGCTGTTCAGCCACGACCTGATCAGCGACGGCTGCATGTTCATCCACACCACGCGCCCGAGCCTGCGCCGGGCCCGCGCTGCGCAAACCCGCACCTATAAGCCGCAGGGCCAGTTGTCCGCCATGCTCGCCAGTATCTTCGCCGACTACCGCTTCAGCGAAGATTACGCCGATTTGCCTGGCGACCTGCTGCGGCTCGAAGCGCAATTGCGCGAGAACCTGCCGGACTGGGTGTGCAAGGACCCGGAGCTAAGCGTCGAGCTGTTTTCCTCGGTGCTTTACCGCAACAAGGGCGCGTATCTGGTCGGGCGCATCTACACCCGCGATGAGCAATGGCCGTTGGTGATTCCGTTGTTGCACCGCGAAGGTCGGGGCATTCAGATCGATGCGTTGATCACCGACGAAGCCGATGTGTCGATCATCTTCTCGTTTACCCGCTCGTATTTCATGGTCGATGTACCGGTGCCGGCGGAGTTCATCGGTTTTCTGCGACGCATTCTGCCGGGCAAGCACATCGCCGAGCTGTACACCTCGATCGGCTTCTACAAGCACGGCAAATCGGAGTTCTACCGCGCGCTGATCAATCACCTGGCCAACACCGACGATCAGTTCATCATGGCCCCGGGCGTGCGCGGCATGGTCATGAGCGTGTTCACCCTGCCGGGTTTCAACACCGTATTCAAAATCATCAAGGACCGTTTCTCACCGTCGAAGAACGTCGACCGGGCTACGGTGATCGAAAAGTATCGTCTGGTGAAAAGCGTCGATCGGGTCGGGCGTATGGCCGATACCCAGGAATTTGCCGACTTTCGTTTTCCGCTGAGCAAGTTCGATCCGGCGTGTCTGGAGGAACTGCTAGAGGTCGCGCCGTCGACGGTTTCGGTCGAAGGCGAAACCGTGCTGATTCGCCACTGCTGGACCGAGCGGCGGATGACCCCACTCAACCTTTATCTGGAAAATGCCAACGACGCCCAGGTACGTGAAGCGCTGGAAGATTACGGTCTGGCGATCAAGCAATTGGCGGCGGCGAATATTTTTCCCGGCGACATGCTGCTGAAAAACTTCGGCGTCACCCGTCACGGGCGCGTGGTGTTTTACGACTATGACGAAATTTGCTTCCTGACCGAAGCCAACTTCCGCCACATCCCGCAACCGCGCACGCCGGAGGATGAAATGGCCTCCGAGCCGTGGTACTCGATCGGACCGCTGGACGTGTTTCCCGAGGAGTTTCCGCCGTTCCTGTTTGCCGATGCCGGGCAGCGGAAATTGTTCGATCAATTGCATGGCGAGTTGTACAACGCCGATTACTGGAAGGCCTTGCAGGAGGCGATTCGGGCGGGGAAGGTCATCGACGTCTTCCCATACCGGCGCAAGGGCCTCGACAACGAATAACAAGACGCAGCTGCAAGTGGCAAGCTTCAAGCTGCAAGTTGAAAGCCGCAGTGACTTGCGGCTGGTAGCTTGGCGCTTGCAGCTGCTTTTCTGCCACAATCCGCCCCCTGCATAAATAGACGACCGAATTGCCTACCCGATGACCGACGAATCGCCCTCCATCGACAAACTGCTGAAAAACCTCGATCACGCCATGCTCGCCGACCGTCACCGGCTGCGGCGGCAGTTGCTTGAGCTGCGCAAGAAACCCGACGAAGCCAAACTGGCACAGTGGGTGGTGCGGATGCAGGCGTCCTGTGATCAGGTGCTGGCGCGCCGCGCGAGCCTGCCGGTGATTCGTTACGACGACAGTTTGCCGATCGCGGCCAAGCGCGACGAGATCAAGAAGGCCCTGGAGCAACATCAGGTGCTGATCATCGCCGGCGAAACCGGTTCGGGCAAAACCACCCAGTTGCCGAAGATCTGCCTGGAAATCGGGCGCGGCCAGCACGGTCTGATCGGCCATACCCAGCCGCGTCGGATCGCCGCGCGCAGTGTCGCCAGCCGTGTCGCCGAAGAGCTCGGCACGCCGCTCGGTGCGCTGGTCGGCTATCAGGTGCGCTTCGAGGATCAGAGCGATGCCAACACCCTGATCAAGCTGATGACCGACGGCATTCTGCTGGCGGAAACCCAGAACGATCGTTATCTGGAACGCTACGACACGATCATCGTCGACGAAGCCCACGAACGCAGCCTCAACATCGATTTCCTCCTCGGCTACCTGAAAACCCTGCTGCCACGCCGTCCCGACCTGAAGGTCATCATTACTTCGGCGACCATCGATCTGGAGCGCTTCTCCAAGCACTTCGATGACGCGCCGATCGTCGAAGTATCGGGCCGTACCTTCCCGGTGGAAACTTGGTATCGACCGCTGACGCTGGAGCAGGACGAAGAGGGCAACCGGGTCGAGGACGACCTCACCGTCGATCAGGCGATCCTCGCCACCCTCGACGAAATCGCCGCCTACGAGCGCAGCGAACGGCGCAGCCCCGGCGATGTGCTGGTGTTCCTGCCCGGCGAGCGGGAGATTCGCGACGCCGCCGATATGCTGCGCAAGGCCCAGCTCAAGCACACCGAAATCCTGCCGCTGTACGCGCGCCTGTCGCCGGCTGAACAGCAGCGGATTTTCCAGTCGCATCCGGGCCGCCGCGTGGTGCTGGCGACCAACGTCGCTGAGACTTCGCTGACCGTACCGGGCATTCGCTATGTGATCGACAGCGGCACCGCGCGCATCAGCCGCTACAGCTATCGGGCCAAGGTGCAGCGCTTGCCGATCGAAGCGATTTCCCAGGCCAGCGCCAATCAGCGTAAAGGTCGTTGCGGCCGGGTCGAGCCGGGTATCTGCGTGCGTTTGTACAGCGAAGAGGACTTCCTTGGGCGCCCGGAATTTACCGATCCGGAAATTCTGCGCACCAACCTCGCCGCCGTTATTTTGCAGATGCTGCATCTGCGCCTCGGTGAAATCACCGCGTTCCCGTTTATCGAGCCACCGGACGGCAAGGCAATCAGCGACGGTTTCAACCTGCTGCAAGAGCTGTCGGCGGTGGATCGCAATAGCCAGCTGACGCCGCTCGGTCGCCAGTTGGCGCGGTTGCCGGTCGACCCGCGCATGGGCCGCATGCTCCTCGAAGCGGCCAAGCTCGGCAGCTTGCAGGAAGTGC
>NZ_JH635998.1:523488-538486 GCF_000257605.1 Pseudomonas sp. R62 | reverse complement strand
TCGGCAGCTTGCAGGAAGTGCTGATCGTCGCCAGCGCCATGTCGATTCAGGACCCGCGCGAGCGTCCACCGGAGCGTCAGCAAGCGGCGGATCAGGCCCATGCGCAATGGAAGGATCCGGATTCCGACTTCGCCGGGCTGGTCAATCTGTGGCGTGGTTTTGAAGAACAGCGCCAGGCGCTGACCGCCAACCCGCTGCGTAACTGGTGCCGGAAGAACTTCCTCAATTACCTGCGTTTGCGCGAGTGGCGTGATTCTCATCGTCAGTTGAGCCTGATCTGCCGCGACATGCAGCTGAGCCTGAACAAAGAGCCGGCGGATTATCCGAAGCTGCACAAAGCGGTACTGGTCGGATTGCTCAGCCAGATCGGCCAGAAAACCGAAGACGGCGATTACCTCGGCGCCCGCCAACGGCGCTTCTGGATTCATCCGTCGTCGGGCATCGGCAAGAAGCGCCCGCAGTGGCTGATGACCGCTGAGCTGGTGGAAACCACCAAGCTTTACGCGCGCATGGTCGCCAAGATCGACGCCGACTGGATCGAACCGCTGGCCGGGCACCTGATCAAGAAGAACCACTTCGAGCCGCATTGGGAAAAGAAGCGCGGCCAGGTCGTCGCCTACGAGCAGATCACCCTGTTCGGCCTGATCGTCGTCGGTCGTCGCCCGGTGCATTACGGCCCGGTCGATCCGGTGGTATCCCGTGAGCTGTTTATCCGCGAAGGCCTGGTGCGCGGCGAGATTCAGTCGCGGGCCAAATGCCTGAGCGCCAATCAGAAACTGCTCGAGCAGCTCGACGAACTGGAAGCCAAGGCTCGCCGTCGCGACATTCTCGCCGACGAAGAAACTTTGTACGCCTTCTACGATGCACGTCTGCCGGCGGAGATCCACCAGACCGCGACCTTCGACAGTTGGTACAAGGTTAACAGCCAGAAAGATCCGCAACTGCTGATCATGCGCGAAGAAGACGTGCTGGCCCGCGAGGCCAGCGAAGTCACCGCCCGTGATTACCCGGATACGTTGCACATTGGCGATCTGGAACTGGCGCTGACTTATCATTTCGAGCCCAATCACCCGCGCGACGGCGTGACCTTGCGGGTGCCGGCGCCGTTGCTGCCGATGTTGCCGCCGGAGCGTCTGGAATGGCTGGTGCCGGGCTTGATTGAGGCCAAATGCATAGCCCTGGTGCGCAACCTGCCGAAAGCCCTGCGCAAGAACTTCGTGCCAGTGCCGGACTTCATCAAGGCCGCGTTGCAGCGCATGACTTTCGCCGAAGGTTCGCTGCCGCAAGCGCTCGGTCGCGAGCTGCTGCGCATGACCGGCGCGCGGGTCAGCGATGAAGCGTGGGGGGAAGCGGCGCAGCAGGTTGAGAGCCATCTGCGCATGAACCTCGAAATCGTCGATGGCCAGGGCAAGTTCCTTGGCGAAGGCCGCGATCTGGCTGAGTTGACCGCGCGCTTCGCCGAAGCCAGCCAGGCCGCGCTGGCGGTGCCGCAGAGTGCGAAGAGTCAGCAACCGGTCGAGGCAAAAGTCTTTGCCCCGGTGGCGGAAAAGACCCAGCAGAAGATCGCCGGGCTGTCGATGACGGTGTACCCGGCGCTGGTGGAAGAGGGCGGCACGGTCAAGGAGGGACGCTTCTCTACCCCCGCCGAGGCCGAGTTCCAGCATCGTCGCGCCTTGCAGCGTTTGCTCATGCAGCAACTGGCCGAGCCGGCGAAATTCCTGCGCGGCAAGTTGCCCGGGCAGACTGAACTGGGCTTGCTGTATCGCGAACTGGGCCGGGTCGATGCGCTGGTCGAAGACATTCTGCTGGCCAGCCTCGACAGCTGCATTCTCGAAGGTGAAGACCCGTTGCCCCGCGATGGCGCCGGATTGGCGGCATTGGCCGAACGCAAACGCGGCAACTGGACCGAGCACGCCGAGCGGGTTGCGCGGCTGACGCTGGAAATCCTCAAGATCTGGCACGGTCTGCAAAAACGCTTCAAGGGCAAGATCGATCTGGCGCAAGCGGTGGCACTCAACGACATCAAGCAACAGATCGGCAATCTGGTCTATCCGGGTTTCGTCCGCGAAACGCCGATGCAGTGGCTCAAGGAGTTGCCGCGTTATCTGAAAGCGGTCGAGCAACGTTTCGAGAAACTCGGCGCACAGGTGCAGAAGGATCGCGTCTGGAGTGGCGAACTCGCTGGCCTGTGGACGCAATACCAGACCCGCGCAGCCAAGCATGCGCAGGAAGGCAAGCGCGATCCGCAGTTGGAGTTGTACCGCTGGTGGCTGGAGGAATACCGCGTGTCGCTGTTCGCTCAACAATTGGGGACGAAAGTGCCGATCTCCGACAAGCGCCTGAGCAAACAGTGGAGCCAGGTCGAGCCCTGACCTGCAGCCATACACAATCCCCCTGAGGAAGCGGTCTTTGTGGCGAGGGGATTTATCCCCGCTGGGTGGCGAAGCCGCCCCAAGACCTACGCCTCGGTTCATCGATCGTTCCCACGCTCTGCGTGGGAATGCCTCTGGGGACGCTCCGCGTCCAGTGACGCGGAGCGTCACGGGCTGCATTCCCACGCGGAGCGTGGGAACGATCATCAAAAGATCGCAGCCTTCGGCAGCTCCTGCAGGGATCGAGTTGAGCAGGAGAAAGGCGCCAAAATTCTGGGTTTATGGCAAACTTCGCCACCATAACCCGCCGTTTCGCGACCCAGAGCCTTCGGCCGTGTCGCGCTGCGGAATAAAACGATGCCAGGTTTGCGTCCCCCGGATGGGAATAGACCCTTTGCGTGTTGGTACGACGGTTCCAGCACTTTCTGCCTGAACAGATTAGAGAAACGACCATGCATAACGTCGTCATCAGCGGCACCGGCCTGTACACACCGGCCAACAGCATCTCCAACGAAGAGCTGGTGCAGTCTTTCAATACCTACGTCGCCCAGTTCAACGCCGATAACGCCGAGGCGATTGCCAGCGGTGAAGTCCAGGCCCTGACCGAATCTAGCGCCGCGTTCATCGAAAAAGCCTCGGGCATCAAGAGCCGCTTTGTCATGGACAAGGACGGCATCCTCGATCCGCAACGCATGGCCCCGCGCCTGCCCGAGCGTTCCAACGACGAATGGTCGGTGCTCTGCCAGATGGCGGTTGGCGCGGCTGAACAAGCCCTGCAACGAGCCGGCAAAACCGCCGCCGACATCGACGGCGTGATCGTCGCCTGCTCCAACCTGCAACGCGCCTACCCGGCCATCGCCATCGAAGTCCAGGAAGCGCTGGGCATTGAAGGTTTCGGTTTCGACATGAACGTGGCGTGTTCTTCGGCCACCTTCGGCATCCAGGCCGCCGCCAACAGCGTACAGCTTGGCCAGGCGCGGGCGATCCTGATGGTCAACCCGGAGGTCTGCACCGGGCACCTGAACTTCCGTGATCGCGACAGCCACTTCATCTTCGGCGATGCCGCGACTGCGGTGATCATCGAGCGCGCGGATCTGGCGACCTCCCCGTACCAGTTCGACGTGGTCAGCACCAAACTGCTGACCAAGTTCTCCAACAACATCCGCAACAACTTCGGCTTCCTCAACCGAGCGGCGGAAGAGGGCATCGGTGCCCGCGACAAGCTGTTCGTGCAGGAAGGCCGCAAGGTGTTCAAGGATGTCTGCCCGATGGTCGCCGAACTGATTGGCGAGCACCTGGAAGAGAACCAGCTCAACGTCGGCGACGTGAAGCGATTCTGGCTGCACCAGGCCAACCTGAGCATGAACCACCTGATCGTGCGCAAGCTGCTCGGCCGCGAAGCTACCGAAGAAGAAGCCCCGGTGATTCTCGACAGCTACGCCAACACCAGCTCGGCCGGTTCGGTCATTGCCTTCCACAAATACCAAGATGATCTGGCCTCGGGTTCGCTGGCGGTGCTCAGCTCCTTCGGTGCCGGTTACTCGATTGGTAGCGTGTTGCTGCGCAAGCGCTGAAACAGGTTAATTTCCCCTTAATCGCGTCGATCTTTCCTACATTCGAAGCGATTGAAACGCTGTAATTTTTCGGACGTCGCGGCAGGTGCACACCTGCCGCGTTCATTTTCGAAGTCCGGACAAGGGGATTGATGGATGGCGGCTGACGACACCCAACTGCTCACGCGCCTGCTGGCGGGGGAGCAAAAGGCTTTCAAGGAACTGGTCACCACCTATCAGAGCGCCATGCGCGCCGTGGCTTACGCGATTGTCGGCCAGCGTCATGTCGAGGAAGTGGTGCAGGATGCCTGGCTGTCGGTGGTGCGCCATCTGGCCAGCTTCGAAGGCCGTTCCAGCCTTAAGACCTGGTTGCTGACCATTACCGCCAATTCGGCCAAGAGTCGCTACAAGCTCAATCGCCGGGAAGTGTTGCTCGATGACTTGCCAGCACCTCACGGCACCATCGGTGACGATCGATTTTCCTCGAGCGACGGTCATTGGCTGGTCGCGCCATTTGCCTGGCATCAGGACACCCCAGAGGCGCTGCTCACCGAAAACGAACTGCGCGAATGCCTCGAACACACGTTGCTGAGTCTGTCCGAGTTGCAGAGCAGTGTCCTGCTGTTGCGCGAACGCCAGGGGCTGGAGCTGGAAGATATCTGTAATCTTCTGGAGATCTCGCTCTCCAATGTCCGCGTGCTGCTGCACCGGGCACGCTTGAAGGTCTTCGCGACCGTGGAACATTTTGAGGAGACAGGAGAATGTTGACCTGCAAGGAGCAAGTGGCACGATCCAGCGATTATCTCGATGGCCAACTGAGCTTTCGCGAGACGCTGATGGTGCGTCATCACCTGTTGTTCTGCCCCAACTGCCGGCGCTTCATGCGGCAGATGCGCGTGATGCAGGCAACCCTGAAGGCGCTGCCGGAACAACCGGAAGAGGGAGTGGATGCTTTGGCTGAGCGTCTGGCGACGCAGAGGCGCGACGACAGTCCTTGAAAGAGTCAGCCCGGGGCAGCGTCAGCGAACGGATGATGGGGATCGCTGGCATTGCACCGGGCTGCAGGACATCAGCTTCGAACGACAAGTCGCAAGGGGAGCGGTGACTTGCAGCTTGTCGCTCGAAGCTTGTAGCTGTTTTCTTAGAACTTCGCTTCAGCATCCAGCTGCAGGGTGTTGGCATCTGCATCGCGCTGGCTGCGGCTGGCGAAGTCGGCCTTGGTCAGGAAGTACGTGGCGCCGACGGCGAAGTTCTTGTCGATGTCGTAACCGACCTTGAACTTGTGCCCGCGCGAACCGGTGGTGCCGTTGGCAAAGTCGGAGTCGGTGAAGGCGCCGACCACGGCGTTGCGCTGCACGTCGCGATAGTTGTAGTCGAGGTTGAAGCCGAAGACTTTCGACTTGGCGCCGAGCAACCATGCGGTGTCTTGATCGGTTACGGCATCGTTGTTCTTCACGTACTGGCCGTAGAACGACAGCGGCATTGGCAGGCCGCCGATGTCGATCTGGCTGAACCCTTCATACAGACGGAATTCGTTGTCGGCCGAGTTGCCGTTGACTGCCAGCGCGCACGGCGTCGAGGTGCCGGTGCAGCGGCTGTCATCGTCGTTCTGGTAAGCGTAAACGCTGCCGCCGACGGTCATCTTCAGGTTGTCGGTGATGTTGAAGCGGCTGCCCAACTGGCCAGCGGTCAGGCGCAGGTCGTGGCGGAATTGCACGCCGTCGCCGTCAACGTTGTCCTTGAGGTTGTAGTTACCCAGGCTGCCGAACAGTTCGGCGCTGCCGCCCAGTGGGTATTTGTAGGTAACGGCCAGACCTTCCGGGTTGATGTCGCTGTCCCAGATCACGTCGCCCATGCTTACCCATGGTTGCAGCATCTTGCCGCCGATCACGTGCAGGTTCTTGATCTGATCCGGGTGATAGTCGATGTAGCCGAGGTCGAGCCAGATCTGCTTCTTGTCGAAGTAGTTGTCCTGATCCTGGTTGGTCGAGCGCGCGTCGTCACCGCCGCCGGTGGCGATACGGATACCGGTGTCGACTTGCGGGTTGATCTCGGTATAGGCGCCCAGACGCGCACGGATGCGCTGGCGGTCCTTGTCGCGGCCGCCGTTGTTCGGCTCGCCGTCGATCTTGATGGTTTCCTGACGGATACGGACGTCGCCCTTGAACTGGGTCTTGGCCGCCCAGGCCAGTTTCTGATCGAACAGGCTCTGTTCGTTGGTCTTCTTCGCGACCGCCGCCACTTGTTCGTTGGTTTCCTGCTGCGCCTGTTGGGCGATTTGCTGAGCCTTCTGATCCTTGGCCAGTTCTGTTTGCAGCTCGATGTACTGCGCCTGGGAAATCGACCCGTTGGCCTTGAGCATGTCGAGCAGTTTGGCGTCGACTGCAGCACTGGCCGGAACGCTCATGGCCAGCAACAAGCCGCCGCACAGGGCCGCTGCAGTTTTCGTGGAAGCAAGACGCATAGCAATCTCCGAAGATGAAGGGGATGGCTGAACCATCCTGGGCACAACCGGCCTGAAGGCCGGAAAACTGTGTCCGGGTTAGAACCCGGCGCTCTAAAAACAGGCGCCAGTATCGCGATGGTTTATGACAGGGCGGTGGCACAGTGATGGCAGGTTGATGACGATGCGGATCAGGCGTGAACTATCGAGTTAGAGCGCTGTCGGCCGATTGAGCGTGTGCAACGGGGTCGCGATCAGCGATACTCGCCGGGCTTTGTCGCCAAGCTGTGGAGTGCCAGTGAATGCCGTTGCAACGCCTGCAAGACCTGTCAGAAATCGCCCCGGCAAGCTGGGATGCGCTGGTGCCGGACAACCAGCCGTTCCTGCGTCACGCCTTCCTCAGCGCGCTGGAAGACAGCGGCAGTGTCGGCCCGCATACAGGCTGGCAGCCCGAACATTTACTGCACGTCGAAGATGATCGACTGATCGCCGCACTCCCCAGTTATCGCAAGTGGCATTCCTACGGCGAGTACGTCTTCGATCACGGCTGGGCCGATGCCTGCGCCCGCGCCGGCATTGATTACTACCCCAAACTCCTGACTGCCGTGCCCTTCAGTCCGGTCAGCGGCCCGCGCTTGCTGGCGGCAACAGTGGAGGACGGTTTCGAACTGCTGAAAAGCCTGACCGGCTATTTGCAGATCGAAGAGCTCTCCAGCGCGCACATCAATTTCACTGATCCGTTTACCGATGCGGCGATGGCCGAGCAACCGGGCTGGCTGCAGCGCATCGGCTGTCAATATCACTGGCAGAACCGTGATTACCGCGACTTTCAGGACTTCCTCGACGCCCTCAGCTCTCGCAAGCGCAAGCAGATGCGCAAGGAACGCGAGCAGGTGGCGGGGCAGGGCTTTGAGTTCGAGTGGTTGGAGGGGCGTGAGCTGGGCGAGGCGCAGTGGGATTTCGTGTACGCCTGCTATGCCAACACCTACGCGGTGCGGCGTCAGGCGCCATATCTGACGCGCGAGTTCTTCAGTCTGCTGGCTGAACGCATGCCCGAAGCGATTCGCGTGGTCTTGGCCAAACAGGGCTCACGGCCGGTGGCGATGGCGTTCAGCCTGGTCGGTGGCGACAGTTTCTACGGGCGTTATTGGGGCTGCCTGGCCGAGTTTGATCGGCTGCATTTCGAGACGTGTTTCTACCAGGGCATGGATTACGCGATTGCCCAAGGCATCCAGCGTTTCGATGCCGGGGCACAGGGCGAGCATAAGTTGATTCGCGGCTTCGAACCGGTGATCACCCATTCCTGGCATTACCTGCGCCATCCGGGGCTGAAAGCGGCGGTGAAGGATTTCCTCCAGCAGGAGCGCGCCGGGGTTCTGGCCTATGCCGAAGAGGCCCGCACCGCGTTGCCTTATCGCCAAACCTGACCATGATCGTTCCCACGCTCTGCGTGGGAATGCAGGCCGTGACGCTCCGCGTCACTGGACGCTCCGCGTCCCTTGAGGCATTCCCACGCGGAGCGTGGGAACGATCATATCGCGCGATCAATCGATACCGACAAACCCTCCGGTCTGGTGCGCCCACAACCGTGCATACAAACCACGATGGGCGAGCAGTTCGGCGTGGGTGCCGCTCTCGGCGATCTTGCCGTTTTCCAGCACCACCAGACGGTCCATGCGCGCGATGGTCGAGAGACGGTGGGCGATGGCGATCACGGTTTTGCCCTGCATCAAGGTCTCGAGGCTTTCCTGAATCGCTGCTTCGACTTCCGAATCCAGTGCCGAGGTGGCTTCGTCCATGATCAGGATCGGCGCGTCCTTGAGCAGCACCCGCGCAATCGCGATGCGCTGGCGCTGACCGCCCGAGAGTTTCACCCCGCGCTCGCCGACATGCGCGTCGAAACCGCTGCGGCCTTCAGCGTCGGATAGCAGTGGAATGAACTCATCGGCGCGAGCCTTGTGCACCGCCTCCCACAGTTCGGCGTCGGTGGCGTCGGGTTTGCCGTAAAGCAAGTTGTCACGGATCGAGCGGTGCAGCAGCGAGGTGTCCTGAGTGATCATGCCGATCCGCGCACGCAGGCTTTCCTGGCCGACTTCGGCAATGTTCTGCCCATCGATCAGGATGCGCCCGCCCTCGACGTCGTACAGGCGCAGCAACAGGTTGACCAGGGTTGATTTGCCAGCGCCGGACGGGCCGATCAAACCAATTTTTTCCCCCGGTTTGATGTTCAGGTTGAGGTCGCCGATGATCCCGCGCTTCTTGCCGTAGTGAAAATCCACGTGCTCGAAAAGCACTTCGCCCGAGGCCACGGCCAGCGGTTTGGCCTGCTCGCGGTCGGTGACGCTGACCGGTTGCGAAATGGTGCGCAGACCGTCCTGAACCATGCCGATGTTTTCGAAAATGCCGGTGACCACCCACATGATCCAGCCGGACATGTTGACGATACGAATCACCAGGCCGGTGGCCAGGGCAATCGCGCCGACGGTGATCAGCGACTGCGTCCACAGCCACAACGCCAGCGCGGTGGTGCCGACGATCAGCAGGCCGTTCATGGTAGTGATCGCCACGTCCATGCTGGTCACCACGCGACCGGCCATTTGCGCTTTGACGGTCTGTTCTTCGATGGCTTCCTTGGCGTAGTGCTGTTCGAAGTTGGTGTGGGCAAACAATTTCAGCGTGGCGATGTTGGTGTAGCCATCGACGATGCGCCCCATCAGTTTCGAGCGCGCGTCAGAGGCTTCCACCGAGCGCTCCTTCACCCGCGGCACGAAGTAATACAGCGCGCCGATGTAAGCGACGATCCAGGTCAGCAACGGGATCATCAGGCGCCAGTCGGCCTCGGCGAACAGCACCAGCGAACTGATCGCATAGATCACCACGTGCCACAGCGCGTCGACCGCTTGCACGGCAGAATCGCGCAGTGAGTTGCCGGTCTGCATGATGCGCTGGGCGATGCGCCCGGCGAAGTCGTTCTGGAAGAAATTCAGGCTCTGTTTGAGCACGTAGCTGTGGTTCTGCCAGCGGATCATGCTGGTCATGCCGGGGCTCAGGGTCTGATGCACCAGCAGGTCGTGCAGGGCAAAGAAGATCGGTCGCAGCACCAGAGCGACCACCAGCATCCAGGTCAATTCGAGGGCGTGGTCGCTGAAGAAATTCGGGTTGGGCGTGCCTTGGGCCAGATCGATGATGCGGCTCAGGTAACTGAACAACGCTACTTCGATCAACGAGGCAAACAGGCCGATGACGAGCAGGGCAGCAAAACTTGGCCAGACCTGCTTCAGGTAATAGACGTAGAAGGGCCAGACGCGGTCCGGCGGGGACGCCGTCGGGGCGTCGCGGAAGATATCGATCAGTTGTTCGAAACGGCGATAGAGCATCAGATAACCGCCCGGAATCCGGGCTCTCCTTTTATCAGTGCGAGCGGCGCAGGCTCAGCCCCACGCCGCTCGATATGCCCGGCGAAACTCAGTCGATGCGCTTGGCCGACTTGATGATCACAGGGTCGACAGGCACGTTCTGCATGCCTTGTTTGGTGGTGGTCTGCGAGTTGACGATGATGTCCACGACGTCCATGCCCTTGACCACTTTGGCGAACACCGCGTAACCGGCGTCGCGACCCGGGTCGAGGAACGCGTTGTCGGCGACGTTGATGAAGAACTGGCTGGTCGCCGAATCAGGGTTGGAAGTACGCGCCATCGACAGGGTGCCGCGAACGTTGTGCAGGCCATTGCTGGCCTCGTTCTTGATCGGCGCCTTGGTTTCTTTCTGTTGCATCTGCTGGGTGAAGCCGCCGCCCTGAGCCATGAAACCCGGGATCACGCGGTGGAAAATGGTGTTGTTGTAGAAGCCGCTGTCGACGTATTCAAGGAAGTTCTTCGTGCTGATCGGTGCCTTGACCGGGTCCAGTTCGATTTCGATCTGGCCGTTGGTGGTGTCCAGCAGCACGTGAGGCGCCTTGGCCGGGGTAGCAGCCATCAGGTTGGCGGCAAACAGTACGGAGCCGGCGGCGAGGGCGAGTTTTTTCAGCATGGGTCAGTGATCCTGAGAGTGAAGGTCGGCTGTGGCGAGAAAATCCAGCAGCGTGTGATTGAAGCGTTCGGGTTGATCGAGCGGGGTGGCATGGCGCGAGTCGTCAATGACCACCAGCCGCGCATCCGGCAGCAGTTTTACATAGGTTTCCTTTAACGCCACCGGTGTGTAGTCACGGTCGGCGCTGATGACGAGCGTTGGACAGGACACCCGGGAAAGTCGTTCCTGAACGCCCCAGCCCACGATCGCATCGAAGCTGGCGAGATAAGCACGTTTGTCGTTTTTTGCCCAGCGTTCGGCCATTTTCCGTCGCAGATCGGCCTGTTCCGGCTTGGGGAAAAGTTTGCTGCCGAGGGCTTTGCCGATGGTTTCCAGGCTGAGCAGGCGCATCAGGCTCCAGCGTTTGAACCACTGCCAATAATCATCGCGGCTGCGCAATTTGACCTGTGGCGCGCTATTGACGATGGTCAGGCTCTTGAGCGCTTGCGGCTGATCGACAGCCAGTTGAAAGCCGATCATTCCGCCCATCGACAGCCCGACATAGTGCACCGGGCCGAGGCGCAGGTGTTCGATCAGGGCGAGCAGGTCGGCGCTGAATGCGGCGATGCTGTAGCGCTCGCGGGGTTTGTCCGAGCGCCCGTGGCCGCGAATGTCCGGGACGATCACCCGGTAGTACGCGGCCAGCGCGGGGATCTGCATTTCCCAGTCCAGGGTGCTCGAGCCGAGCCCGTGAACCAGCAGCAACGGCGCACCGTGGCCATATTCCTCGTAGTGCAGGTTGCAACCTTCGTGCTCGAAATACGCCATCGGTGAACTCCGTGTCAGGCTTGTTCAGGTGCGGCAAACGGTGCGTCCAGCGGCAAGGTGTCGAAGGTGCGCAGCAGTTCGATGAGGATTTGCGTGGCTGGGCCCAAGGGTTTGTCCTTGTTCGAATACAGATAGAAACTCGAATTGCGGCTGCCGCCTCGGTCCAACGGTAGCAGCTTGAGCGAACCATCCTTGAGTTCGCGGTCGATCATGTGCCGCGGTAGCCAGGCAAAGCCCAGGCCGCTGCTGACAAAGGTCGCGGCGGTGGCGAGGCTGCCGACGGTCCAGCGCTGTTCGGCGCCGAGCCAGCCGACATCGCGCGGCTGCTGGCGGCCGGAGTCGCGGATCACCACTTGCATCTGGGTTTCCAGATCCTGAAAGCTCAGCTCGCGGTTGAGCCGATGCAGCGGGTGATCAGGGTGGGCAACGGCGACGAACTCGACATCGCTCAACTCCGCACCCAGGTAGCCGGGAATGCTCAGGCCGGTGATGGCCAGGTCCGCCACGCCTTCGAGCAGCACTTCCTCGACCCCCGACAGCACTTCCTCGCGCAGACGCACGCGGCAGCCGCGACTCTGCGGCATGAACGCGGTCAGGGCACGGACGATCCGCGCGCTCGGGTAGGCCGCATCGACCACCAGCCGCACTTCCGCTTCCCAGCCTTGCTCCATGTGATGGGCGAGGTCTTCGAGTTGGCTGGCCTGTTTGACCAATTGCCGCGAACGGCGCAGCAATACGCCGCCGGCCTCGGTGAGCACGGCTTTGCGCCCGTCGATGCGCAGCAACGGCACACCGAGCTGATCCTGCATGCGGGCGACGGTGTAGCTCACCGACGATTGCGAACGGTGCAGGGCCTCGGCGGCCTGTGCGAATCCGCCGTGGTCGACCACGGCCTGCAACGTTCGCCATTGATCAAGGGTCACGCGGGGCGCTTTCATCAATAGCTCCTCTTGTCCTAAGCTGGCCGTCCCTCATGGAGACTGCCGAATGAAAAAATTCTGTTGTGTGGTGCTGGCGCTGCTGCCGTTGACCGCGTTTGCCTATCCGATCGACGTGCAAAAGGATCTCAACGGCATGAAGATCGATTACGAGACTTACGACACGGACAACGACATCGGCTCAATCCGCGTGGCCAATTACGGTGACGTCGATGCGACCTGCCGAGCGGTGTTCAGCAACGGCCCGGAAGCACCGCGCACCCGCAGCATCGATGTCCCGGCGGGCAAGCATAAAAACGCTACGGCCAAGTTCACCCGCGAGATCATCAAGCTGCGCATCAAACTGACCTGCACCCCGAAATAAGCTCGGTACTCTGAACACCTTGGGTTCCATTGTGGGAGCGAGCCTGCTCGCGAAGACGGAGTGTCATCCAGAGATGATGTGACTGACATTCCGCTTTCGAGAGCAGACTCGCTCCCACAGGGGATATGGGTTTAGCTTATAAACGAATTTATCGATGGATTACAGCGGATATTTGCGCTTTTTCATCGATTAGACTCTGTTTAACCTTCACTCCATCGACTTACAACATTCTCGGATGGAGGCTACACACCATGTCCCGCGTTCTGATCATCGAAAGCAGTGCCCGCCAGCAAGACTCGGTTTCCCGTCAACTGACCCAGACCTTCATCGCTCAGTGGAAAGCCGCGCACCCTGCCGATCAGATCACCGTGCGTGACCTCGCCGCGAACCCGGTGCCGCATCTGGACGCCAACTTGCTCGGTGGCTGGATGAAACCCGTCGAGCAGCGCAACGACAGCGAACAGGCGTCGCTGGACCGCTCCAACCAATTGACTGATGAGCTGCTCGCCGCTGACGTGCTGGTGATGGCTGCACCGATGTACAACTTTGCGATCCCGAGCACGCTAAAGGCCTGGCTGGATCATGTGCTGCGCGCCGGGGTGACCTTCAAGTACACCGAAACCGGTCCGCAAGGTCTGCTCAACGGCAAGCGCGCCTTTGTCCTGACTGCTCGCGGTGGTGTGTATGCCGGTGGCCCGGCGGATCATCAGGAACCGTACCTGCGCCAGGTGATGGGTTTCATCGGGATCAACGACGTGACCTTTATCCATGCCGAGGGCATGAACCTGGGCGGTGACTTCCAGGAGAAGGGCCTGAATCAGGCCAACGCCAAACTGTCTCAGGTCGCTTGATCGGTTAATCGCCAGATAATCGCTGGATGGTCTAGTGACCTGGCGCAACCCCTTCAAGGTTCCCCGCGCATCGAACCTCCCTTTGCACTTCTGCTCCTGAGTGCTGTAGCCCGATTGAACGCTTTAGCGAGATCGGGCTTTTTTTTGTCTGCGATTTTTCTGAACACTGCACATCCGAATTTCACATAAGTCCCTGTGGGAGCGGGCTTGCCCGCGATGGCGGAGTGTCAGTCGACAAATACTTGCCTGACCCTCCCTCATCGCGGGCAAGCCCGCTCCCACAGGGATTTGTGTTGTTCGAGGGTTCGCGGTCTGGCGCAAAACCCGCTATCGTCGCCGCCATTCGATTTTCGAGGCGAGCATGGGCTATCTACTTTTTGTCACGCTGATCCAGGCGTTTTCCTTCAGTCTGATCGGCGAATATCTGGCCGGGCATGTCGACAGTTACTTCGCGGTGCTGGTGCGTGTGGTGCTGGCGGGGCTGGTGTTTATACCGTTGACACGCTGGCGTTCGGTGGAGCCGGCGTTCATGCGTGGCATGTTGCTGATCGGCGCGTTGCAGTTCGGGGTGACTTACGTCTGCCTTTACCTGAGCTTCCGTGTGCTGACGGTGCCGGAGGTGTTGCTGTTCACGATTCTCACGCCGCTGCACGTGACGTTGATCGAAGACGCGCTGAACCGCCGCTTTAATCCGTGGGCATTGGTTGCTGCGCTGGTGGCCGTGGGCGGTGCGGCGGTGATTCGCTTCGACAGCATCAGTCCCGACTTCTTCATGGGCTTCCTGCTGCTGCAACTGGCCAACTTCACCTACGCCGCCGGGCAAGTGTTGTACAAGCATCTGGTGGCCAAGCATCCGAGCGATCTGCCGCATTACCGCCGTTTCGGTTATTTCTACCTGGGCGCATTGGCGGTGGTGCTGCCGGCGTTCCTGTTGTTCGGCAAGTCGAACTTCCTGCCGGAAGCGCCGCTGCAATGGGCGGTGTTGCTGTTTCTCGGGCTGGTGTCGACGGCGCTGGGTCTGTACTGGTGGAACAAAGGTGCATGCATGGTCAACGGCGGCACACTGGCGGTGATGAACAACCTGCATGTGCCGGTGGGATTGTTGTTGAATCTGCTGATCTGGAATCAGCATGAGGAACTGGGGCGGTTGTTCCTTGGTGGGGGTGTGATTCTGGCAGCGGTGTGGATCAGTCGGTTGGGTATCCGCAAATCCCCGGCCGCCGCATAACCCCTGTGGGAGCGAGCCTGCTCGCGAAGGCGTTGGGTCAGATAAGTATGGGTCAACTGACACATTGCATTCGCGAACAGGCTCGCTCCCACATTTGATCTTTGGGTTACATCAGGTGTTTTTCCGGCTCCGGAATACTCGCCGAGCCCAACACCGCTGGCAGCAAGCCTGCGCGCAAATCCCCGCCACTCGGCTGTTGATACAGGCTCAACCCGAACTCCGGCAGCACCGCCAGCAGGTAATCGAAAATATCGCCCTGAATCCGCTCGTAATCGGCCCACACCGTGGTGCGGGTGAAGCAGTAGATTTCCAGCGGAATGCCCTGCGCGGTGGTCTGCATCTGCCGGACCATGCAGGTCATGTTCGGCTGAATCTCCGGGTGGCTCTTCAGATACGCCAGCGCATAGGCGCGG
>NZ_JH635998.1:509769-523152 GCF_000257605.1 Pseudomonas sp. R62 | reverse complement strand
GGCGGCGGTTGGCCGACATCGCCGCGACATTGCCCTGGGCCTCATTCCAGGCCTTGAGCTCGGCTTTCTTGCGGCCCATGTAGTCGGTCAGCAGGTGCACCTGCGAGAGCTTTTCTTCCTCGTCGTCGCGGATGAAGCGCACGCCGCTGGCATCGATGAACAGGCTCCGCTTGATCCGCCGACCGCCGGACTGCTGCATGCCGCGCCATTACAACCGGTAATTTTTCATACTATCTAGACCTTCCCCGCAGTCCCTTACCCCCGAAACGCCCAAAAAACCACCAGTCCACTCATTAACCCAGGTTTTCGACAGAGGATGTCTCCCGGTGCCTTGACCCAATCTCCACAAACTATGTACTAAGTACTAAGTCCAGAAACCCCTACAAGGAGCTACCCCGAATGGAATCATCTAGCACTCCTCCGGCCCAGCTGCCAGAGCAGAACCTGAACCCCCGAGAGCTAACGCCTGCCTCCACAAAGCTCAGCCCAACCCCTCCAGAAGCTCACCAGCCCTCACAATCCCAGCAAGCCCAGCACCCTCAACCTGAAGGCGCATCAGCTCTGTCCCTGGCTCTCCACAACGCTCTGATGTACCAGCGCACTCTCCCGCGAGAAGAGCGCACTACCCACTTGGTTGAGTTTGCTTACGAAAGACTCGACGCTATAACGCGAGTGATAGAACAGCATTTGCCATCCCTCAAGCCAGACCTAAATTCGCTACAAAATCTTCTAAATATTGCCTCCCAAACAACTCTCAAACCTGAACAAGCGGCTGAGCTGAAAGAAACTTACAAACGCACCCATGAGAGCGTATTTCCTGTAAATGATAAGTATCTCTACTGGCACCACCAGCTCCATAGGCTTTCGGCAGATCACAGTTTGAGCTCTATATCGTGGGATCATTTGAAAAGGCTGGAAGAAGAATCATATGCGGATGATGAGTTAAAGGCTCTTGTTCATGAGCTGAAGTTGTCATTTGGTCGTGTGAAGGATGTGTCCGATAGCCAAGGGTTCAGGCAGATGTTTGAGTTCTACGGCGAAGCACTTGTATATTCGAAGCTCAGCAAGCACTTCAAGACTAAGCGGATCGTGGCGAAAAAAGATTCGAAGCCTGACTTCGTTTGCGCTCTGCCGAATGGAAAGGAGTTCTATGTTGAGTTGAAATCTTTGGATCTGGTGGAGGCTTCGCTTCGATCAGATCAGATGCATGAAGACGCGATGAATCAGAATATCGAAATCGAAGACCAGCTTCGGAAGGGTAATAGAATCGCGATGGCAGAAAGGGAGATCGCTCCATTTAAACCGCCGTTTGATGATGGTTCATACGATCCGCGTTCTTTTTTGCTAGTTATTAATACGCTGATGAAGAAGGCAAGGTCTGCCTTCAAAGATTCTCAGTTTGCCCAGGGCCCAACATTCGCTTTTATGCTTTGTGATCGATTGCGAATTCCCAAGGGCAACGATAGCGTCGCCCCTCAGTACTTCGACCATGATTATGAGTCAGACATTTCTGGTGTGCTTTGGAATGCATGCTTCGCCAAAATAGGTACACCAATCTCCAAAGTGCCCGACTTTGAAGGTGCTCCGACATTCGATGGTCATATGTCCAAACATGGGCTACTTGTGGATGAGTTCATCCCATTCCCGAGCGGTGCGGTTATATTCTCCACGTTTTGGGGGCAAGAGGATGCCTTGATGGGTCTCTACGACTCCAAATGGCAGCCGACTCCAGATTGGACTGAAGAAGATACTCAAAGCGTGATCCACGTGCTTTGTACCGCGTACAACGACGAACGAAACTCGTATGGTCAGTCGGTCGGCATGAACTGATCTTGCTAAGTGAAAAAACCGTCCAGCGCTAGGCTCTGTACGAAATGCATCCGAGCTCGCCCATGCTGCGTTGAACACGCGCTCGGATGCTCATTTACTCCAGTAAACTCCGCTTCGTCGCCTGTTTTCGCCTTGTCTGGCCTTCGCTCGAACACATTTCGTACAGCGCTAGGAAGTAGTGCGGGATGCCACATACAGCATCCCGCCCAAATCACGGGTAGAGCTTGAAGGTACTGTCGGGATAGCGCTGTTCAGCCCGCAACTCCCGGGTATCCAGGCCGTAGGTACGCAGCAGCCACCGTGAGTCGCCACCTGCTTCGCCACCCACTACGCCGCGCCCATGCAGTCCAACGCGATTGTTCACGAGCAGGATATCGCCAGGTGCGATGACCACCGACGCGGAGCATTCCTGACAGGCCTGCTCGAAACTCTTGATCGCTTGGCTCGCAAGCTCAGAGTCAAAATCGGTATCTGCCGCACTGTGGCTGTAGCGAATCCAGTGTCCATCCTGGGTTTCGAACAGCAGCTGGATGTCCACCATTACCTCCAGCAGAGGACTGTCCTTGCCCAAGAGCTTGCGCAGCCCAACCTTGAAAGTTTTTTGGGGGCGGAGGATGTACTGAGGCTTCGTGAGCTCTTCGATCTCCTCGTCCGTCAGCTTCTGCAGGACTGCAGAGAGGGGCATGACCGTGGTGGCAGTGCTGTTGGGATTACGAAGACCGCTCAGGCAAACGAAGTCAGGGGAGGGTGCTACGCGCTGGTCAAACTCATGCGGCTGTCCGCGAACCGGGAACGACACGCCGTCGGTGTGGCCGCGCATATTGCTCTTTGATTTGTCAGCGAAGTCACCGTCGCCCGGAAGCACCACCAAGTTCACGAACAGGTGGCCGTCATTCTCGGAGCCATATGAAATGGTGTCCGAATTGAGCGCGGCGAGGCAGACCACTGCACTGGCCCTGGCAGCGACGGTGCTGGCAACGTCAGGCACGGGGATGAACGCAGTTGGCGTATCTGGCAGATCGTGAATGTCAAAAACAGCGCGCAGATGAATCAACGGATTCGTCCAAGCACTGCGCTGGACGTCGTACAGATCGACGCCCACAGCGGTGAGAGCAGCGATGACCTGGGGTAGCAGGTAGGCGCCAAGATCCACTGGGTTGTCGAGCGCTGCGAGGCAGGATTCGAGCGAGTTATCGTGCATCCATTGGCTCACTGAATCTCGGATAGCCTTGGAAAAATGAGCGTCGATCAATTGTGTCCCTACCATCGCAAGTGATATAAAGATGATATACAGGCGCCTTTTAGCGCGCCACTGCTTCCGTCCAGATGCCCAGAGTCTACCATGAAACGTAATGTCAATTTGCCGTCTCCAGCCCTCAGCGCTCCGCTTAGGGCGTGGTCGGATTACCTGGGATGGGTGTCTGCGACGGCGGATTTTCAGGTGGTAGGGGGCGTTTGTCGGTGTACGGTTGCGATGCCGGAGGGACAGATCCTGGAGGTGCAGGCGGCGACCCCAGATCTTCTGGCCAAGCAGGTCATGGCCGACCTGACTGCCAACATGGTGGTTCCGCCGACCATGGATCGCTCAACAACATCATCGCTTCACGATGCACCGAAACAGCCGAAACAACCGAAACAGCGCCAGAAGCAACAGCAGCAGGGTGAGCCAGGGCAGGACGAACCCGGGCCCTTGATTCCCGAAGGTCTACAAACCCAAGCGTCGCCACAGGAGGTGTCTATGCGCAGTCATTACGAACCCGCTTTGCCTCGTGCATCGCAGGCGCCGCGATCTGCATCCGTGTCTAGCACCAAGGGCACATTGCAGACGGTAGGCGTGTATGTGCCGGTAGCGATGCATGAAGTGCTTAAGGCCGTTGCGGAGGAGCAGGGTAAGAAATTCTCTGTGCTCGTTCGAGAGATGGTCGAGCGTGGCCACGAGCGTTTTGAGGATGCGATCGAAGAGCATAGCGGGAGAAAGGTGCTCGACGGCTATGAGCAGAAGGTGGCGAGCTATGATGGCCAGTCCGAACAATGGATGGCCCGACTTGATCGCAAGCTCAGTCTGGAGCTCAAGTTGACCGCGAAAGAATACGGACGGTCTGCTTCTCAAATCGTCGGTGGGCTATTGGCTGAGGAGCTTTCTCATTGCCCACAAGCCCAGGCAGTCTCTACCACTGCCCAAGCAGTCGCTACTACCGCTGCCCGAGTAATCGCTGATCCAGCTGAAGTGGTACGTGCTCAAGCCGCGATTGCAGGCTTTGTAGGCCCTAAAGCCAATGAGCTGGCCAATCACCTGGGCCTTCCCGGCAAGCGAAGATTGGTCAACGAGGTGCTGGTTGGGATAGTTCGTGCACCGGGAGTCTTGATGAGAGATGTCGCCGAGTACTTCCAGGTTTCGCCAGAAGCGATGAATGAAGCGGTGAGTCTGAATTTCCGTCAGCTAGCGGCACCTTCCTTTAAGGCGCCCAACGGCCAACCAAGAGTGCTAACAGAGCCTGTTTCTTGGGAGGAGGCGGTGAAAGCGCTCCACTTACCTCATGACGAAGAGGCGCAACTGTTGGGCTTAGGGGACTGATATGAATCCTTTCGACCGTGCACGAATTCAGTCTATCAATGCACGGGCGAAACTCATCGCTGCGTGCGGTGAACAGTATCCGACCAGCCAGCAACTGATTGACGTTGCTGAAGCGACGTTAGGCATTGCGATCGAGTGGGTGTCACCCGATGACTATGCATTGGGCGGGGCAGATGCGCTCCTGCAGCGGTCGATGCGCACGATCCTGATTCGTGATGACGTTCGACAGGAGGCGAAGGCTTATCTGTTGGCTCACGAACTGGGCCATTGGTATCTCGACTCACCCCAACCTGCTCCAGGTACCTCTACCGTGTCTTTCATCGCAGACCCCGACGATGAAGCTGATACAACCACCGCTGCTAGCACCCCCAGCAGCACTAGTCCCGGAAGTGCGGTGGTGGAAGGGTATGGTGCATGGGAGCGCAACGAGCTCCAAGCAAACGTTTTTGCGCGAGAACTGTTGCTACCTAGGACGACGGCCAGGGCATTGTGGTCAGCTAGATGGCGTTCTCGATTGATAGCGTCGCATTTTCTGCTGCCGCTAGAAGTCGTAAGGCAGCAACTGGCTGATGCGCTGCTGCTCCCAGATGTCCCTCCAGTTCCTCCGGCGCCTGCACATCCCCCAAGCGATGCCCAGCGTCTTGCGGCTGAGGCTCCGGAGAAGTTCGTCAATGTGGTTGCGGGCCCAGGAACCGGTAAGACCACGACGTTGGTACACCGAGTGGCCCATTTGATCGCCATTGGGGTTCCCGCCAATAGAATTTTGGTGATGACCTTTACCAACCGTGCCGCCCAGGAGCTTGTCGAGCGACTGACCGCAGCCAATGTTCCGAATGCTTCACAGGTATGGGCTGGCACCTTCCATTCGTTTGGGCTTGAGCTCCTGCGAAAGCACCACCTTCTCTTCGGTCTGACACCTCAGATCAAGATTGCTGACGCGCTGCAGCAAGTCAGAATGATGGTCGAAGAATTGCCCACCCTGCAGCTCGAATATTTCTTCAGGTTGAGCAACCCGTATGACTGGTTGCCTGATGTGTTGAGGATCATCCATCGTCTCAAAGAAGAATTGGTCACCCCGGACGAATACGCTGCGATCGTTCGAGCATTGCCGGCGGTTCAGCCCGATGTCGAGCGAGAGCGGAACGACATAGTGACCATCTACAGGGCCTACGAAGCCGTACTACGGCGGGAAGGGTGGGTGGACTATGCAGACCTTCTGGTTCGACCCACTGTACAGGCTCGTGATGATCGTGCGTCCCTGGCTGCCTTCCTAGAACAGTACGATCACGTCTTGGTAGATGAGTACCAGGATGTCAATCATGTGATAATCGAGTTCGTCAAAAAGATCGGATCGCCGCAACGTTACCTGTGGGTGGTCGGTGATATTCGTCAGGCTATTCATCACTGGCGTGGTGCGTCGATCCAAAGTTTGCTCAAGTTTGACGAGGCGTACGTTGCTAGAGGACAGGCCGCCTCTATCAGGCGGTACAGCTTGGACATCAACCGGCGCAGCTCTCCAGAGATTCTTCGTCTGGTTGAGCGGGCTGGAACCTACCATGTGTTGCAGCCATTCGTGCCTCTGGATCCTGTATCACCTTCTCGCTCCTTGAGCGGGGTCATGCCAGCTTTATTCCACACCCAAAGGGATGCTCAGAGCAGTGTCATCGTCGGCGAGATTACTCAGTGTCGAGCGGCGGGGCACTCGTACGGCAGTCAGGGCATCATCAGCTCAACGAATGCCCAAGTAGACAAGCTTGCTCAAGACATCGAGGCGGCTGGCATTCCTGTGTTGCACCTGGGTGAGTTGAATCAGAGGGCTGAAGTCAAAGAATTCATGTGCCTGATGCAACTGCTGACGCAGCGTTCGCCTGGAGCGCTCCTCGGCTTGTTCGGGCGTGCAAACTTGAGGATGCCGGCGGCAGACATCGAGGCGCTGACGAACCAGTCTAAGATCGGTTTCAACCACCAGCGTGGTCGTTGGCTGAGCCGTCCCACTGCAGGCCTCTCGGCGCAAGGGCAGCAGGTTGTCCAGGAATTGAGTGATTTGTTGGAAGGTGCAACGCGAAGCTCTCGCCCTTGGGTGTTTGTCTGTGACCTCCTGTTTGAAAAAGGCTTTGGGTTGGAGTCGCTGGCTGACCAGTCTGCTGCGGCGCAGATCAATCGCCTGGCGTTGTGGCAATTCCTCTACGGGGTTCGCAACAGCGATGGCGTAGGTAGCCAGGCGACGTTATCGAAGTTTTTGGTCAGAGAAGATTTTCGGCGCTACATCGGGCAACGCTCGGCGGAGCGCGCGCTTCCACCCGAGGCGGCTGCGATCGACGCTGTGAGGCTCATGACCGTCCATGGCAGCAAAGGGCTTGAGTTCGACGTCGTGCACATGGCCAACGTGGAAAAGAGCAAGTTTGGCGCAGAGGCACCGCCACGTTTTGATGAGCGCCAGGCGTTGCTGCTGCCCCCTGAAGCGTTGCACAGCACGCAAGCCCTGCGGCTCCAAGGTGAGGCAATCGAGCGGAACAATCTGTTGTACGTTGGCCTGTCCAGGGCGAAAGATCGGTTGAAGGTCTACGGCGGCACTGACGCAGCGACGATTCCCGACCCCTTGTGTGATCCTTCAGCCATCCCTGCCAGTGTCGCGCGAGCCTCTGTTCCAGTAGCGGCGCCTGTCTCGCGCGTATCCATGACACCACCCGTGGCGATGACCTACGCCGTCCTTGATGGATTCATGACCTGCTCCCTGCAATATCACTATGCCCACGAATTGGGCCTTCCGATCGAGCAGGAGTTGGATGTCTCAATTCGGGCTCGTCGAGCAGTGCTGGCAGGGCTTGAGTACGTCTACCGCGATGGAATGAAGACCGATGATGCCTTCCTGCAAGCGTGGGGCGAGAAGCCGTTGCCGACATTGGAGGAGGACAAAATGCTGATTGAGCATGCCTGGATCGCCTTCAATCGAGGTGCTGCATGGCAGCCGGGCAGCGCGTCTTACGTTCCCGAAACGACTGCCAGCGTGAATGGCCAGGCCATAACCATGCCCTGGATGCTTCGTGATGCGAGTGGTGATGTGATCTGGCTGCGCACGGGGGTAGGCCTGAGTACCGTAGCGCGAAATGTTCGACCCATCCTGGAGAACCTGGGAGGCAGACGCTGCAACCGAATGTCTATTCATTCGCTCGTCACGGGCCTTTCTGAAGACGCAGTTCCGTCTGCAAGAGCGAGCAGTACCAGTGTGTTTAAGGCGATCGCGGCATTGCGTGCTGGTGAGCGTAAAGCGAGCCGAGGCAAGCACTGCAATCGATGCGCCTATTCGACGATTTGTGCTCAGAGACACTGACCGTATCGATTGCGGGATTTGATCCATCCCCTTCATTGGCGTTGACCCAAGCGTTGCCTTGTTCAGGTTGGCCGGGGAAAGGGGCAAGATAGTAGATAAGGAAAGTACTAGCTATGACCTACATAAACTTGCCGCAAGATCAGCAGAGAGCGATCAGCGCTGTGGACATGCGGGCTCTTGACTCGGCAATTGACAGATGTGTGATGGAAGAGCGCATTTCTCCACTCTATGAGTTTGGCCTCAGGGAGTGCGGGGAGCATGTGGGTTCCGAACTAGGGGCGTTCGAGCGTGCTATGGCCGCACACAACAAAGCCAAGGCTTTTGCAAAACGCGAGCAAACCAAGGCCGATCTGTTACACGCCGGTCGAGACCTGGCCCATGCTGTAGCTGCAATGAAAGATCGCGTTGAAACAGAACAGGAAGAAGGGCAGCTGTTTCGAATTGATGACCAAATGAGATCGCCCTTTCATCTCAGTAATCGGTTAACCGTCAGCATTGATTATAGTTGGCGGTCTTCCCCAGCATCAGATTGGGCGAGGGGACAGATCACGTTTATCTACGCCTATTCACCGCTACCGGATTACTCACAGCCCCTTTCTAAACGTAAGCCCAGCAAAGCCAAGGCAGCACGTGATCACCAAGATGAACTGTACCGCCAATGGGAATACTTGAAGGGACAGGCATTGTGCGCTGTTAGGGATTTCTTCCGCCAGGGTGGAACTGGACACGACATCCCTGAAGCCTTTGATGCTAAACCAGATCCCTATAGTGGGACGCTGAATAACTTCAGTTGCCGCTTCTGGCAGCCAGCTTAGCCTTAGCGCTCGATGCTGCATTAGCCTCGATTTGACAGGCCGACATGGCGTCGGGCGTGAGCGCAAAAATGTCACGCCCCTCCACATAATGTGATGCAGTTCACAGAAATCGCAGAAATCTCCAATTCTGAATTAGCGTTCGCTACGTGAATTCTGCGCACGAAAAGCCCCCTAGCCCTCTCGCATTTCAAATTTGACCACCATGATTTTGAATTTTCGCGCTAAAACGAACACCCTCACATCCCAATTTTAAATTTAGGCAGTATTAAGGGGCTTATTGTCTCTAATATGGCCGGCCAAATTTTGCATTCTTGGGTGGCGGCGCTCATGTATTTTTGCTATTTCTAAAAAATCGATGGTAGCGATGTGCTCGTGAAAGTTTTATATCCTGCGACGGAAAAAGCATGGCGTTTGTAAGGAAAATCAAAACACTATATAGGAATGACAGTACCGGCAAGGAGCGTCAGCTCCCTGCGTTGCTCACTCAAGATGGTATTTTAATATCTCATTTACGATTCTTGGCTGATCCGGATTACTATAGGAAAAGTGAAGAATGGCGAACGAGGAACATTTACGCGATTCGAATGCTGGTTAAGTACATTCAAGCTAATGAAGGCGTGTTCGAAAAAGCTACTGAATTGCTCAAGTCTTTTGCGGTCGCTGTCGAATACGGGACTATTGATATCGATACGCAGCGAGATCCTAGTGGGCTTTATTGGTTAACGCGTTCCGCAACTGATGCACGTACAATGATAGGCCATGTTACCGCCTACACAGACTGGCTCGCCGAACAGCCCGAGTTTGGTCAGCCCCGACTCAATCCATTTCGTACTGCTACCTCACTTGAGGAGCGTATGAACTGGTGTGCCTACTATCACAAGGAAGCTAATGTTTTCCTGGCTCACCTTCGCAATCCCGACGAGGCAGCCAGGAAATTGAAATTGGTGCGCACTGTGCGAGGGCCTGATATACCCATGTCACAGAAAATTACCAAGCGGTTTCCTGAGCGTGAGTTCCATAATCTGCTTACCAACGGTTGGACGAGGTCGTGTAGCGATCCCAACGCTACAGAGCATGCCTTTATTGACTACAAAGGTAGGGCGATGACGATACTGATGCACTACGGTGGCCTTAGGAAGAGTGAGATTTTTCACACGTATCTGCAAGATATCATTATCGACCGCAAGCTGAATGAGGCGGTGGTTCGGATCAGTCATCCGTCTTTGGGCAGAGCACCTGAAGAAGGCTATACGAATCGCCAAGATTATCTGAATCGACGGTATAGCATGCAGCCTAGGCATAAGTATCCAACGTCAAACGCGCTCCATGCTGGCTGGAAGTCGCCGATGCTTACTGAGGATTATGTAGAAGTACATTTCTGCCCTCCTGAAGCATCGAAGGACTTCTTGTATAACTTCATCATGTACTTGCAGCATCAGCGGGTAGACCCAGAACCTGACGATGATCACCCATATGCGTTCACTAACACTCATGGTCGTCCCGAAACGCTGAAGAACTTCAATCGGCAACACTGTGACGCGGTGAATAGAATCGGGCTTGTCCACAGGAAAAAACTGGGTACAACCGAGCACGGTCACCGCCATGCTTACGGATATCGCATGATCGAGAAGGATGTTAAGCCGAATATCATCCAAAAAGCCATGCACCATAAAAATCCGAATTCATACAAAGTCTATACGCAGCCTGACGCCGACGATGTTCGCAAAGCCTTCGAAGAAGCCGAGCGCAATGGCGCATAAGCGCTGACTCCAGGCGCCGCTTGGCACATTCGAGCCGAGCAGAAACTGACCTTTCCGCGAGACACCCCAGTAATCCATCAGCTCTCAGCCCACCTTCCGGCGGTGCTGGGTGCAGCTGGATCGCCTCAGGGATGCATGTCAAAAATGTGATGGCTGTCACAAAACCATCAATTATCTTCAATTTAAAAACAGCCTCCAAATCCTCCATTCTCGGCCTTCAATTCAGAATTGAGCGCTGCTACATGAAAATCTGCGGACGAAATTCAGTGTTATTACCATCAGATTCAAATCTCGCCAGCTCAATTTTGAATTGAGTCGGAAGTTGATCAACTATTGATCAGTTTTTAATGGGATCTGGCCGGCCAACTTTTGCCTGTTTCGAGTGACATCTTCTCGGCGACTTAGTACTTTTTTAGGAAAACCACACCTTAGGTACTACTTCATGGCTAAAAGGGTTGCATCTCCCAGGGTTCTTGGCGAAAACGGGAAATCAGTAAAAGTACGATATAAACGGGGCGGCGCCATTGTTGCTGTTGATACTATTATGCCCGACGGTGAGATTGTTGGAGATGCCAACGTCGAGCAGGCATCAAGTAAGAGCTATCCCCAACGCCCTCGCAGAGTTTCACAGGTGTTCTATAGCTACGAAGAAGCAAGAGAGTTGATCATTGATAATAAAATTTTACTTAAGTCTGAATATAATCGGTTTCGCAAAGACCATCCCATGTTGCCTTGGGATCCAGATGTTCATTACGGTACCGAGTTTTTGAGTTGGAACCATTTTACGGGCAGACCTGAGTTCTATGCGACCTTAGAACAGGCTCAAGAGGCTGCACGCTCCTTGAGTGTAAAAAGTCGGGCGAGTTATATTAAGGCTACCAAGATCGATCCGCGATTACCCTACACCCCTGAAAACCACTATAAAGAGTTTCCAGGCTATGAAGTGTTTCTGGGTATTGGAGATGCACCCTACGAAACTTATCAAGAAGCATCGGATGCAGCAAAGCGCTTGGGAATTATCAGTCCTGACGCTTACCGTAGGAACCGAAAGAAGGATCCTAAGCTGATTGCTAGTCCTCTAAAGCGTTATCGCAATGAGTGGAGAGGTTGGCCGCACTTTCTTCAGATGGCAGATAAGTTGAATGGGGTTAAGTTAGCAGAGGAAAGTAATGTTTATGCAACTTGGGAAGAGTTCTCGGCGGCTGTTTTGTACTTGGGTATTAAAACCCAGAGTGAGTACATGGAGCGGCGTGTCGAAGACGCTCGCCTGCCAGTTTGGCCGGAGCGAGTTTATCTAGAGGACTGGCCGGGCTGGGGAAAGGCGATGGTTGGTCGTGCGCGCTTCGCGTGCAAGACCTGGCAAGAAGCAAAGGCTGTGGTGTTGCCGCATCGTTTTGATGGGTACTCAGCCTATAGGGTTGGCTATAAAGTGGACACTCGCCTTCCCGCCGATCCGATCAAGAAATATCCTGACTTTCCTGGCTGGCCTGCTTTTTTGCTGCCAGAGATTTATGAAACGCTGGCCGATCTCAAGCTCGCTATCAAACTCTTGGGAGTGAAGACCCAAGACGCTTATCTTGAGGCCAGAAGTAGATTCCCAGTGTTGCCTGAGAATCCGGAAGTGCTTTTCTCAGATGAGTGGGTGGATTGGTACGATGCCTGTGGATTCATTACGCCTTATTCATATCAGGAGCTTCAATCAATTGCGCAGAGCCATGATTGTAAAACGTTGAAAGACTATAGGAAGTTAGCGAGAAAGCTCGGTGATTCTAGAATGGTTAACAGGCCTGAGCTTCATTACAAAGAGTGGGTGAGTGTCTATGATTTTCTGAGCAGAGATCTACCTAACTTGCTCACGTTCGTCTCTAAGCAAAGCGCAGGTTGGGTTGCTGACGTGGCCTATTGGCTTGAACGGTTGCCGGCTGTAGGTACCCGGGAGTATTCCGTATGTAAATTCATTCGTTATTACATTGAGCCTAATGGGTATGGCGCTACCGTACAGGATTTCCTCCAGCTAAAGCGTGTCGATACCGTACAATTTGAGAAATTTATCGCTTCTCAGGGAAAGCCTGCGAGTTGTAGGCGCACTTGGTACGAAATCCAAGAGTACCTAAATGATGCCTTGAAACGTCATTTCTTTGATGAAGATGAGAGTGGGAAAATCTATAGAACTGCAGATGCCGCAAATCCATTGGCAGCAATTAAGTACAATGGTGAGTTCCATAGGCCATCTGAGTCCACAAAGCCACCTCTAGCGTACCAGTTCGTCAAAGCAGCCAAAGATTGGATCGTGCAGCCGCATGCCAAAACACTCCGTGATCTTGTCAATATCCATGGTTTCGATTCAGATTACTTAGCTGTCGACGAGTCGATGATTGATTTTGATGATCCTAACTGCGTCTACCGCAAAAGCGGAGATCAGTATTATCTCTGGATTCCCATGTATTGGATTGCGGTGTACACCCTGTTGTCCGTTCCGGCCCGGGCGCGTCAAGTAATGTACAACGATTCGGGAGAAGCTGATGAATTTATCGTTGATATTAGTAATGGTGAGCCTCAATGGGTGCTAAATACCAGCCCGATGGCTGAAAAAGAGCTTCAGCAGGCCTTTGTTTCTCATGATGAAAAAGGGAATTGGGGGATGCATTTCACGTCCAACAAGACCAGCTACGATGGGGGAGGCTATGACGTACCTTGGATTCCTCAGCCGCTTGTGTACTGGTTAACGGTACTGCGTGAGTGGCAGAAGAAGTACAATCCTGTTCTTAAGCGGACACGTTGGGTAGATTGCGCCAGTCGTTGTAACTTCAGCAAAATCAAACTTAAGAAGAAACCGGATGCGTGTTTTCTGTTTAGGGCGTTTGGTGAAGATAAGCCCCCAGTTTATGCGGGTGGTGTTGCCAGCCGATTGGCTGCAACGCTCTATAATATCCAGCCTGATGACCTTGTCCTGGCATCATTCGATGACACCTATGAAAGGTCGGATCGCGTCGCTAAGTCGACTCTGACTCGGTACTCCTCGGAGTTTACGACTCACTCGATGCGAGTCAGTTTGATCACCGCCTATGTAAT
>NZ_JH635998.1:508353-509749 GCF_000257605.1 Pseudomonas sp. R62 | reverse complement strand
GAAGATCGTTGGCCATGCTTCGATCGTGATGACGATTTATTACGTGAAAGTCGGATCTGCGTCAGTCCGTCAGGCTATGACGGAAGGAGAGAAGCGGGCGTTGCAAGACGATGCAACCGATATGCAGATCATGGTGGAACAGAAGCGGTTGGATGAGCTCCAGCATCAGATGGTTGGCAGCACCAAGGAAGCACTTGAAGCTCTACTTGCCGGTAACAGCGGTACTCAGTTGGTAAGGGACTACGGCATGTGTCCTTATGCCGGCGCTCGTTGTGGCGATGGTGGTGAATCGACAGGCAAGCAGTGGTTGCCTGTCCAGGCCGGGCATCTGGGACTGCAAAATTGCCCACGGTGCCGGCACTTCGTTACTGGCCCTGTGTTCTTGGGTGGACTGGCTGCTTTGTGGAATGAAATTTCTCTAACTGTAAACCTCAACTGGCAAAGCTATGCCGACATTGATCAAAAGCTTTCTGACTATCGGTCGCGCCTTCAAGATCTCCGGAACGAGAAGTTCGACTGCGCTCAAGTAGGTAAGCCTTTCAATGATCGGGAGCTGAAGCGGATCAACGTCGCGATCCGCAAGCTTGAAGCAGACCAGGAAGGTGTCGTCACGAAAATGGACATGTACATCGGTGATTTGCAGGCACTGACCAAGCTGATCTCGGAATGCAAGGTCTTGCTTAATACCAATAGCCAGGCAGAGTCCCCCAAGACTGATGGTATGCAACTGCTGGTGAGCGACCGGCACGAACTTGAAATCGTGTATGAGGAGACGTCGCTTTTCCATCAGCTGAACGAGGTTTGCCAGAACGCCACGCTTTATCAATCAGCTTCAGCGGTGATGGCGACTCCTCGTAGGGCGCAGTTGCTGGATCGACTCGCCCTCAACAATGGCATTCGTCCAGTGATGCTCCAGCTCGATGAGCGTGAGCAGCTTCGTCTCGGCAACCAGGTCTCGTCATTCCTGTTCAGTAGGTTGAAAAGCAGAAAGAAGGTCGACGAGTTGATCAGCGGGCAGTTGCGGCTGGAGGACTTGCAAGGAGAGCACATCATCAGTGTGAAGGAGATCACCACCCTCATGTCCAGCGAGTCATTGCCCGGCCTCGATGGTATTCCCACTGGCTATGCTCGGCAGCCCCAATTGATTGAAGTAGAGCCCTGTCATTGACCCCTAGACAGGTCGGATCACCGACCGCTTACTGTTTTTCAAATCTGGAGGTTCAATAGAATGACGCCTGAAGAAATGCTGGCCTTGCTTTGCGCAAAATCGCCACGCCAAAAAAGCTCATTGGAGGTGGTTTATGCCATCTGCAAAGAGATTGTGGACGCCGGGGGGACGAATTTTACTTCGGAGCATATTGGCCGGGTGGGGGCTACCCGAGGAGGGCCCCGTGCA
>NZ_JH635998.1:504171-506109 GCF_000257605.1 Pseudomonas sp. R62 | reverse complement strand
CCTCGCCTCCTTAACGTGGCCAACACCGCCTTCGATCACTACAAGGGCTATTTACTCGCCTTCGGATGGACGCTGCGAGCGTTCGCGAACGAGCAACTGTTGGCTGACCAAGACGCCAAGCAGACCTGGCAGCGGAGGAAGAAGTTGATCCGCGAGGGCCTTGAGCGAATGGACGAAGCCTACCGGCAAGATCGGAGTTACAACCATGTGATTGCGTTTCTGATCCCTGAGATCAAGGAAAAGCTTGCCCATGGGCGGGAGTGGTGATGGCTACCCGCGTCGGCATTTGAAATTGTAGGAATTTACCACCTTGATCTTTCTTCGCTGCGGACTCAAAAACCAACCTATACGCATAGGCTCTCCTCGTAAGCGGCGCGGACTCGCGATGCACGACGAGGAGGGCTCATAAGCGCGCGGAGGATCAAATCAGGTGGAGCCCTGGTGGTAGCAGCTCTATCGAGCACTCTCTGGTAGCCTGTTTCCAGAAGGCCAGATGGGCTGGAATGAGATGCAGCTATCTCATATACATCTGCTTGGTTCGATTCAATTTGATGACGTAGCTATCAGCGTAAAGACCGTTCGATTCCAGCACGATTTCGTCCTTCCCAGCGCTGCGGATGTCATATCGCTGAGACTTGGCCAGCAACAGACCTCGTTCAATCTCGGATTCTTCAGTATTGGGTGAGGGGGCAGTGGGGATGCTTATATCGCCTAAGGATTTGGCGACGACTCGAACTCTCACATCCATCAAGCTGGTTTCCAGCTCCTCATCAGAGGCCAGCCATTCTCCATTGCCTTCGAATCTGTAGCTTGTGGTTGCTGGAGTGGAGGGTGCAAACGTCGTGCTCTTCAGCAGACCATTGATTCGGTATGTCTTGTTGCGAAAGTACTCAATAGTACCTTCGAAGCCGACAACACCATTGGGCTGTGGATATTGAAATTTCTCATGCCACAGTCCCAGCAATTTGGGATTCAGTCCATCGGATGAGCTGGGGGGACTGATATAGGCTGCCCAAGGGCCGACGATGGTTGAGAAATCTCTTAGATGCGGCAGTAGGTAAACGATCGATGCGATGATGCCTGCCGACCAACCGAGTCGAAGCCTGCTCCAGTTCATGCTGTGCTATCCATGTTGTAAAACTATCCTCTTGCTCTTGCTTACCAAGACCCTATGTATCGGATTTTCGATGCCACAGGTCGTGAACGGTCTGCTTGGACAGCCCCAATTTTTCGGCAATCTGCTTTTGAGTCAAACCTTCGGCCTTATGCTGATGTACCTGTCTCAACCTGTTCTCGTCAACTGGCTTGCCGGGCTTACGCACCACCAATGCGTCATCTTGCAGTTGCGCTTTGAGCTCCTCCATCAAGCCAGTTTGCAGGTGCTCCGAAAGCTCAGCGGTGAGCCGGCCCAAGACGGACTCTATCGGTTCGTTTTGACGGATGGCCAGCGTGAGCGCAAGCAAGGTCAGGGGGCTCGTATCGAGAGCCTTGCTCAGGAGGTCAAGCTTATCGAGGGTAATACCGGATTCGCCTTTTTCGAGTTGTGCGAGGTACGTCCGAGTACCTGCTTCGGACAACCCTTCCTGCGAAAGCCCTTTGCGACTGCGAAGAACTCGCAGAACGGCTGCGAACGCACGTTTCAGGGGCATGGGCGATCCTCAAAAGGGGAGGATGAGGCCACGTTGCATAGTCCGGTTCTACTGTATATAGTTGTCATCGCCGGACTTATAGGTCTCGGCTGATTCATAGTGGCATTGAGCGTTTCAGACGCTGGCTTGTATTGCGTACGGGCCTGTGAGGACTGAAGCATAGAGACGGTGGTGCATATGCCCCGCCTGAATCAATTTACACCTAAACCGAACAATCGCTCGATGTATGTGGCCGGTTGAGAGGTAAGAAATGGGAGCTTGGGCTAGAGAGATGCTTTTCAATTCAGCG
>NZ_JH635998.1:500523-504151 GCF_000257605.1 Pseudomonas sp. R62 | reverse complement strand
TTGAGAGGTAAGAAATGGGAGCTTGGGCTAGAGAGATGCTTTTCAATTCAGCGTTTAATCGAGGGCCATTGAGATTGCAGAGGTGGGACTCAGAGGTTCGAATGCCTGCTGTGCGTGATCTCCAGATGGTGCGCCAGGCCCTTGTGATGATGTGCTGTGGGTGATGGTTGGCCAGGTGTGTTGGGCAGCTAGCCATCTACCAGCCCGGGTGCTAATGACGAAAAAATCCAATGCCTAGGATCATTTAAAGCTGCAGAACAGGGTGTTACATGAGTGACGGGTTACGAGACATCGTGGAGCTGTTCAGCAACGATGGAGAGCAGTTGGTGGGCTTCGAGGGTGATGCCGGCCAGGCTGATGCTGAAGCCATCAGTCATCGCTCATGGAAGCCGTACTGCATCGTAAGAGAGTGGATGCTGATTGAGATTGAGGTGACTGATGAGTACCGCGAATCTCTTGCTGCCGACGGGTTACAACCTTGTGTGCTGTATGCATCCAATGTCTTGGCCCACAGTGCGAACAAGCGGCAGGTCGGCGACTGGGTTCGGTCAACCTTCCAAAGATCGCTCACCGACGGCTACGTGTTTGAAACGCGTAACACTCTATATATTTTGACAGGCCCTGGTCAGAGAAAAAAAGCCAGCCTGGAGACCGTCATGGCAATTGTTAATCTCTACTGAAAATCGGGGAGGCTAGATGTCTGGTTCCTTTTTAACGAGGCTCATGCGCATTGCAGTCTTACGAGCAAACCTGATGGCAGGCCAGGAGATTTTGAGACACGCCATGATGGCGAGGGGTGGCTCATGCGACTTCTCGTAATGTCGGATCTCCATGTCGAGTTCCAGCCCGTCGAGCTGCCCGACCCATCTCTGTATGACGTTGCCATTCTCGCTGGTGACATCAACATCAAAGGTCGGAGCTCCAATTGGGCCTGCGAACATTTTTCGAAGGAGACCGTGCTCGTAGCTGGCAACCACGAGTTTTACAAATCGAGCTGGTACAAGACGCTCGATCAGCTCAGCAACCCCCAAGCTGCCCACGTTCACTTTTTGGAGCAGCGCACGCTTGTCCTCGATGGCGTTCGATTCGTGGGATGCACCGGGTGGTCTGATTTTGAAGGTACCGGGAATGCGCCATTGGCGATGCTGGACGCACGGGCGCTCATGAATGACTACAAAGTCATTCGGGTCGAGCCGCAATATCGAACCCTGGTACCCCAACAGACTCGCAAAGTCGCGCAAGAGTCTCGTGAGTGGCTTCATCGCGAGCTGGAACAACCCTTTCAGGGAAAAACGATCGTGGTGACTCACTTCCCGCCTTTGATGCATTTTGTTCCGGACTATGGAACGCATCCGCATTTGCGGGCCGCTTACGGCAACAACTGGGAGGAATTCCTGGATATGAAGGTCGATCTCTGGATCTTTGGACACACTCACGTGGCTGTCGATGAAACGATCAATGGAATCAGATTTCTGTCCAATCCAAGGGGTTATCCAGGGGAAGACGTCGATTTCAACAACCAGTGTGTGATCACGCTTTGAATGGCTTGAAGCGTGCGAGAAGAGGATGTTTGCAGTGTATTTTCCAGAATCGTTGCTGAAGGCCACGAGGGTCACTTTCCAGGGACAGATCAGCGGTTATTTGCTCGATGCTCGTCCGGTCGGACTGGGCTTCAAAGCGGCGATGTTTTTTGACATACACCAGCGCGCCGAAAACGGGGATACGGTCGTCACCGAGGATTTGGCGGCGATGGAAGAGCAGCACGGCTATTCGATCGCTGTCACCACAGCGGGTGATCGATATGTCATCGTGAGCTTTCTTATGTTCATGATTGAGGAGGTCGACGGGGGGCAGCAGACAGTGGTGATGTCGATGACCCGAGAAGCTTCCGCGCGCTCGTAAGCCTTCGAAACAAGGCCATTTGGCGAAGCAATGGATGGGCAGGAGTTACCATGTCATACATAGACATCGAGGAGATCGTTGGCCCAAGCGCGGTCATGCCAGGGGTGGAAATGGATCTTGAGGAAGCGATCCGGATGACAGAGACGAGATTCCCGGATAGGAGCTTTTGCATCGTCGATGAGTGGGTTTGGCTTGATCTCGATGCGCCTGATTTGGTCGTCCAGGAGTTGGCTATGGAGGGCAAGAAGCCGGTGATGCTGCTGATGCTCAATGTGGTCTTCGATAGCTGTACCAAAACCAGCAGCGCCCTCTGGCTGCGCTCGTCACCGTTGATTGATTTCAGCGACGGCATGTTTTTTCAGACGCAGAACAAACTTTACGTGCTGCTCAGCCATGGTCGTCGAAAAACGATGCCTTTGTCGGCAGTGCTTCGCGTTTTTTGAAGCTGAGGTGGCAGTCGGCCTAGCTTATGGCCAGGATGCCTGAACCTGGAGATTGGCGGGGACGCTGATGCTTCTTGAATCACACAGCCCGCATCTTATGGTAGTCAAACCAATCTCCGCACTATTGCCTTTGCCAGAAGATTTACTTTGGCCAGGTGATGTTTACAGCCAAGGGCCCTTTTCCCATGGTTGTGCGAGGGGATAGTCTTTTTCTCAGCGCAATAAAGCGTTCCATGCCCAGTCCATCAGTTTGGAACGGGTAAAAGTCGAAAGTGGTTGTGAGGTTGAGACGGGTGCTCGTTTCCTTGATGTCAGAAATGGTCGATGCTGAAATCAAAACGCCGTCGAGGTAGGTCTTATTTTTGATCCGTCCAAATGCACCCGACTCGTCTTCGACAAACTCCCGAATCTCTTTGGAAAGCATTTGAAGGGCTGATGCCGGGGTCTGCGACGTCAGAATCTGTTCACCCGGGAGGAGGTCGTCGATGTTCAGGGCGATGAAGCCAGGGTTCTCTGATTCGCGGATTTGCTTGGCACCGTCCCTTAACCTAGAGACAAGGCTTTTGCGCTCATAGATTTTCTTGCAGGCGATTGAGTAGTTACCAAATCCGAAGTCGACAACAATGTCGGGAGGGTCGATCAACTGGGCCGGCATCCTGCGCTTGAGGGCGGTCAGAAGCGAGAGCTCCCATAATGCGTCCTTGCCTTGGGACTTGGATCGGTTCGACAGGTTCACGTCTGCCCCAGAGATTCGCTGAAGGGCTTCATCAATACCCGGCTCATCATTGAGCGTGGAGATGATCCGAGCAATCTTCTCTGCGTAAGCGGCGTTGATACCCGTTACCAAATTGGGTGATGTTTTGCTCTGCGTCCATTGCTTGTCGAGCTTACGGGCGTCTGCAAAAAGCTTGTGAAGCACACTCCCAGGAGTGAAGCGTATACCGCGTTCCTGAAGGATGATTACCGCCTCATCCACCAGGGTTACGATGTCGGCGTAGCTACAACTGGTGAAGCCGTAGCTGTCAGCTTGGACGCTAAATGCCTGGGTATTGATGGCGAATTCCTTCGATTGGTTTTCGGGCATTTGATGGGGTTCGCCCAAGAGGGCTCCTCCGGACATCAATGATGAGCGGAGCTCTATGCGGGCGAAATTTATGTCAATCGCTGCAGCCAGGCAAATACCTTGGTGACCGTGAGCTTATGCCTGAATTCCTAGAGTGCTCCCTGCACCGTGACACCCGTTCAAAGATGCGGTGACATTGCACGTCATGCTCAATGACGTC
>NZ_JH635998.1:493945-500085 GCF_000257605.1 Pseudomonas sp. R62 | reverse complement strand
ACACCCGTTCAAAGATGCGGTGACATTGCACGTCATGCTCAATGACGTCCTAATCAGCTTGGCGGCATCGTCGCCCCAGTCCTGGAAGCACGATCGTCTAGGCGATCATTATCAACCATGCCTGCAGCCCTCTATGAAGCAAACCCGATGTTTCTGAGGTGCGATGGAAATCGTGATGGCTTTTCGAAATCACCAGATGAAAATGTTGGTAGCATATACTCAAACATTGAGTTTTAGCTGTATTTATATACAGTATTTGAATAACGGTAGTGTTCCCTTCACCGATGCCTTCGGCTGAGGCTTGGCATTGATTTGCTGACGCGTATTCAGAATTGAAGCGTGTGCTCGATGTGCTAGGTGAGTCGCTGGTCAGGGAAGCATGGCCAAACATTGGAATGTCTATGGATACGACGCAACCAGAGAATGCGACGCTGCCCGGCGCCGCGCCCTTGCCGTTCGATGCGACATTGCTCTTCAAGGCGCTCCAGTATCAATTGCTGGTGGCAGTGGAGTACTGCTACGACCTGGCACCAGGTGAATGTATGTGGCTGGAAGCCATGGGGGATGTCACTGTTCCCGGGAAAACTCAGGCTGAGGTAAAGCTCTACACCGATAGCCTCACTGACAGTCATGCCAATTTCTGGAACACTATAAAAAACTGGCTCCATGAAAATTTTGAGCGCACCTCTTTCAAAACCTTGGTGTTGCTGACGACTCAGAAATTCGGAGCGCTGACACTCCTAAAGGGCTGGAACACCGCCACTCCCGCAGAGCGGTTCGCCATCATGGAGAGCATCGTTGCGCCGTCCCAAGCCGATGCCAACACGAACTCAAAAGACGAGCCTGACGCCGAAGCGAGTGCTGCAAAGGCCTCGAAGTCCAAATCGCTTCAGCAATATGTGATGGCGCCCGAGCGCCGGGACGCACTGATGGAAGTGCTGGAGCGTATGCACATCACGACTGGTGCCGACTCGTTGGAGCAACGTCTCCAGAACTACGAGACCCGGCATCTCAAGCCCATTCGGCCTTCCAAGTGCAAGCAATTCATCGAAGAGCTGCTGGGTTTCATAAGCAGTCCGCAGCTTGTGATCGGCAGGTGGGTAATAACCCACAAAGCCTTTACTGACAAATTGTCAGAACTCACCCATCGATACATGAAGCATCCGCGAACATTCCCGGCAGTGGACGTAAAGGCGCTGAAGAAAACCATCAACGCCGAAGAAATTCGCCCCATGCTGTTTGCTCAGAAGATTGTGGAGATCGGTGGTGAGACCCATCTGAAGGAAGCCGCCTTGCATCGGGTCGTTGCGCAGACCACGATCTCGGATCTTTACACTGATGGCGTGCTCTTCAAGTCGATGGTGGATCTCTACCTCGGCAATCATCTCACACAGCATCGATACGGACGTGCGCTTGCGATGCTCGGCTGTGCGGGAGTGACGTGTCCAGCCGCGCTGGGTACCCGCTCGATGATGTTCTATCTGGAGCGTAACGCTCTGGCTGTTGAGCCTTTCTGTGGCTTGGAAAACACGATGCCCGAGTTTCGCAATGGCATCTATCACATCCTCGCCAGCGAGGAGCCAGAGGATGAAGATGATGAGTTCCATTGGAGGCTTTGGAAATGACCACTCAAGTCTCTGACCACCTGTACACCCTGCACCGAACCCCCTTTGCACTGGCTCCAGTCATCCAGAGCTTCTACGAGCACTGGGAGCCGATCGAGAAGGATATTCTGCTCAGTTATCTCATTCTTCCGCTGGTCACCTACAAGCCGATGCATGGGTTTCTGAAGTGGGCTCGCAGGGATAGCAATGTCCGAACCATGGCCGCAGATCCTTCCAGGCTCGTCGGGCTCGCGATGCGAGTAGAGGAGTTCAAGCCAATTACGAACGCCGCATTGCTCATCCTCGCCGCTGAGAAAAGCCTGGAAGTCACTGCCGAGTTGTCGGTTCAATCACTTCAGAAACCGCAATCAATCAATGCTGACAAGTCGCTGGTGCGGTACAGCCAGAAGCTGGCCATGGTGCTGTCCGGTGAGAACGTCGTTTCCATTTACAGGATGTTGGGACTTAAATCGCTATGAAGTGTTATGTAGAGTACATCGGGGTGGTGGACAAAGAACACGGTGTCCATCACGTTCCCTTCAAGCCTGGTCTCAACATCGTGACGGGCAGATCGTCGAAGGGTAAGAGTGCGATCCTCGACATATTTGATTATTGCCTTGGCAGCTCCGAGGACACGATTCCTGAAGGCATCATCACGGATCGTGCAAAGTATTTTTTCACAGTCCTACGCTTTCCAGGTGTCTCAGTCGTGACGGGACGAATGGCAGCAGGCAATAGCTGCTTCCTGCGTGAGCTTTCCGGGCCAGCCGTGGACGACGCGCTTGAGCTCATCGAGGACGTCGACACCTTCTTCACTCAGAATTTCTTCCAACACAAGGATGCCTTTCTCAAGAGCCTTGGGCGCTATTTCGGCGTCACGTTGCAAAACATCGACACCGATCCTCTGCACAAAGAAATGACCGGAAAGTGGAGCGCTACGCCCTCAGTGCGCAGCTTCGCATCGTTCATGTTGCAGCATCAAAATCTGGTAGCGAATCGGCATGCGATCTTCTACCGGTTCGAAGAAAAGCGTAAACGTGATCAAGCCATAGATCAGTTCAAAATCTTCATGAACATCGTTGGGGAAGACTACTTCGATCTGGCGAAGCTGCGTACCGAGGCTCTGTATGAGCTCAAGCGCGCCATAGCGCAGATACCCAAGCAGGAAAAAATCAAGGAGGAGTATCTCGACGAATTCAAAACCTTGCTGAAGGAGTATGAGGCACTGGCTGGTCAGCCACTGACAGAGCTTACTCCTGGGCAAATCTGGGCGAAGCCCAAGCCGGCCCTTGAGCGCATCACCGGTATTTCGGTCAGGGTCGATGGTCTGTCCAACGCTTTTGAGGCGAGACGGGATGAATTACGTGACCAAAAAGCCGGGCTGATGTCCACGATCCAGAAGGCGCTCAATACCCGCTACCTGCTGAAGGTTTCGACTGAACAAGCATCAGGCTTCGCCGAATCTCTAACCGCACTGCCCATTCCTTCGGCGACTAATCTGGAACATGCAGCGTGCCCTGTTTGCGCATCCCAATCTGATGTCGCTGAGGACGAAGCCAACAAATTGTCGGCAGCCATTCACTGGTTGAATGGGGAGCTCAAGGTATCGAGTTACGCGCGAGAAGGCTTCGGTGAAGAGCGCCGCAAGATTGATAATGACCTCAAACAATATCGTAAAGAGCTGGCAGCGATTGAAGCCGCTCTGAAACCTCTTGATGATGAAGCGGATCGATTGGAGAAATCCAAGTCTGTCGATGCTGCAGCCCAGAAGGCAAAGCTCAAGCTTGAGTTGGCAATCGAGCGGCGTATCGCCAATCCTCCCTCAGAAGTAGAAGGAATGGTGGAATTTTGGCAGAACGAGGTCGAAAGATTTGATGAGCTGATGGCCCAGTATGACGTTGAGTCTAAACTCTGGGCCCTGCAGAACGACATCAACAAAACCATGAGGGCTCTGGGTAAAAACTTTGATTTCGAGGACTCGTATAAATCCGGCTCTTTGAAATTTGACGTAGAGACCTTCGACCTCTGGCATGAAAAACCTATCGAAGGTGGGCGGGTCAAAAAGGTGTTTCTGCGGTCTATGGGGAGTGGTGCCAACTGGCTGTATTCCCACCTGACCCTTTTCATGGCTCTGCATTACCAGTTCGCCGCACATCCAACATGCAAGGTGCCACCGATCCTATTTCTCGACCAACCGACGCAGGTTTACTTCCCTTCGACCGATGATGCTGACTCATTCGTTGCAGATGAGTTGCGCGGTGACCGGAAGACCACCAGAACGGTCGACGAGGACGTGAGCGCAGTTTCGAAGATGTTCAGCAACCTCGCAAGATTCTGCGATATCACCTTTAAAAACACTGGGGTAATGCCGCAGATTATCGTGTGCGACCATGCCGATAATTTGCCGCTGCAGGGCGATTATGTGTTCGAAACCTTCGTCCGCAGACGGTGGAGGAAGCAGGGGCTGATCGCAGAATAATCCGAGGTCTCTGGCCAAGGTAACCGATACCCTGGCCGAGCTTGCTCATGATGGCTGGTACTATTTTTGAACTCCGATGTGGAAGCACAAGTGTGGCGTCTCTCCTGTTCGCATTTTCCCGAGGAGGTTCCTCAGATGCTTCGAGAGGCGCTTTCGTCCTTTAGGCGCAGGCCTGGTTATGACGACCCAACACGAGTAGACCACGTCGCGTTGAGCAGCCTTGGCTTCAAGTATCTTGGTACGATGTTGGAGCAGAGCCCTAGGCACATCTGGCATGTACACCATGGCGATCATATCGAGCTTCGCTGGGAGGCTCGATTGCATCTAAAGCGTTGTCTTCAGCATCGGCTGGTGCGGGATGGGCATGCTCCTGGCGTCGTGCGAGACGATTATTTTTCAATCGATCTGGGGTACTGAAGCTGCGGGTGGCCAAGTCTCATCTCTCCCTGACGGTGTGGCGCACAAGGCGGTTTCGGGGAGAAGCTTTGGACAGCGTCAGACAAGCTGTCCTTGAGGCGACAAAAGATTCAGTTTTGCGACAACTTGTTGACCCCTCCCTCTTGAAAATTTTTAAACGAGACGGAGCTCTTATATTTGAGAGCAAAAGAATTTTAACGGTGTTTGCACCACCGCTGATGCACGATCAACGCGCTATGTGATGGCGTGTCTTGCCGGCTTTTGCTTCTCGCTTTTTCGCCTGTAGGTTGCCTTGCCGCATGGCGAGGCGGGGTGTTCAGGGAGATCGGTTTTTAGGGCCGTAGGCCCTGCTTACGCTTTGAAAACAAACGACCGCGATTTCCATATTTTTTTTGAGTGAATCGCTCCGCCTGGAATTGCACCCGTCTCATCCAACGGCGGCTATGTTGGCTGAGAAGAGGGGTTGGCAACGTTAGCCCTGGTTATTGATAAATTGTTCTGCTGTGCCAGCCCCGAGCCTCATCGTGATGCGTTAGCCTCCCGCAGAGCTTCTTCCAGAGCCTCTAGTGCGTCTGCCAAGCGCTGATCCTCCCGAGGGTCGCCGCTATCAGGCCTGAACGCTTCACAGTGTCGTAGAAGGGCTTCTAAGTCGTTTTGATTGAGATCGAGTACCTAGACCCCGGCCAACCTCCCGAACCGTAAAAAGCTTTGGGCTGTAAACCACTTTTTTGCACTGTTAACTAGGTCGGTTTACAGTACAAAAAATGGATTTACAGCTTTTGCATTTCATCGGCGTTCTTAAGCCTGATCAGGCGCAGCATGGTCAGCTCGCACAAAGCCATGCAGTAGGAATTCCCTATCGGTAGATCCCTGCGGCGCCCTGGCCTTCATTCAGTCATAATGATCGGGTCAGTTTCGATGGCTGGCATGCTTTGGTCATGTTGCTGTATGCACTCCACTTCACCCTCCGTGAGACACCTGAAATGACCCTTGATTTGAGTGAGGAGGAAATGCGCCGGGCGCTATTCGGCATCTCTACTTCTGCTTCCGCCCCAATTGAAAAACCTCCTACACCTGAAGCTTTTAAACCGATCCCCGAGAAAACGGCAGAGCGTAAACTCTCCTCACCCAAGCTTCGAGTAACGCTGAAGGTCAGCAAGGTCTTTGAAGGCAATGAGGAACTCTTCAGCTACGACGCGAGTACCTTGAGCACAGTCCTGGCAGAGCAAGAGGCTAGAAGCGCAGCCAGGAAAAAACGGTTCAAGTATATCGAGCTGATTTCGGTCGTCCCGGTCTGATGGGTTTGATGCCGGTGTAAAGCAGGTATTTCCAAACAGCATGCCGCAATGGATGTCGCCTTCCCCGATCTCGGTGTGCCGTTGAGAGTTTAAGATGCCAACCCGCTGCTGGTGGCTAACACGTGGTCAGCAAAGTCGGTCAGGCTCTTGAAGCCCTCACCACCTCTGCGATTCAAGAAGAAACCTCGGATACCCACTTCGCGAGGCGCGTAACAATCGCGTTGGATCGAGTCACCAATCATCATGACCTGGTCTCTGCTGAAGTAGTCACTGGTATCGGCACCGATTAGTTCACAGCTTGCCCTGTACATGAATGGTTCAGGTTTCATCGCGCCAATTGCG
>NZ_JH635998.1:493165-493925 GCF_000257605.1 Pseudomonas sp. R62 | reverse complement strand
GCCAATTGCGTAGCTGAAGCCATAACCATCAAGCGTTGGATACAGTCGGCGGACAGGTTCTCCATACGGCGCAGCGAGATTGGAGGCAACAGCGATCTTGATACCTTCGGCCTGCAACATTTCCACGGCCCGCAACCCATCATCATACGGTTCGATGCTACTGAGATCCGCGTGAAGTGCACCTTGGATTTCGGCCATGAGATCGGGCCGGATGCTGATCCCGAAAAGCTCAGCCGCTTCCGCAAGGCCCAGGCTACGGGTCATGACTTGGTGTAGATCGTTCGTTTGAGGTCGACGCCCTTGGCGGATGCCTTCTTTCAAAATCATGCGATAGGGGTGTCTGCCCTGCGGGATTCGAAGCAAGGTGCCGAAGGCGTCGAAGAGTATGAACCTGACGGACATCTGAGTTGCCTTTAGGAACAGCGGATCGAAGTCCGCTTCATCTGATCTGGCAGGATACAGTGGATTAGAGGGTTGGGCACCTGAAGCGACCAGTCAGCTATCAAGTGAGCTTTACGCTGTGCAGCATCCTCAACAACAGAAAGTCATCCGGGGCATCCATGATGAGCTCTCCATCATCCGCGACCCTGACCTCGCAGAGCCGAGGATGACTCAGTAACCCGGGAGGCAGAGGATTGCGAGCAAATGGATTGTGGAGCACATACAGGCCGTCCATAAGGTGCTCGGTATAGTCTCGTTTCGGTGCTGTCCGCACCACTGGAAACAGGCTCCCTGGATTGGGGTGGAAGCTGGTGTACAC
>NZ_JH635998.1:478638-493145 GCF_000257605.1 Pseudomonas sp. R62 | reverse complement strand
CAGGATTGTCGGCCAGAGCTCTCAGCTTCCCCCATGTGGCCAGGCAGCTATAGACAACCGCTGATACTTCCGCATGAGCATCGTCGCAAAAGAGTCCGACGTCGATGTTGGTGTTGGCATTCTTTGGGGCTGCCGTGACGTTGTACGATGCTACGTGGGTATACAACGTGAGGGAGTCGACGGAGGACTCGATCATAACGGACAGAGCACTGGGCCTGCAGCTCAGATCCTCAGCAGACGCATTAAGTCTGTGGTTTTCCAAGGCTGCAAGTCAGGAACGATGCCAATGGCGGCCCACGGTCGATGTAGAAAGGCTCAGTGCCCGGGCTACCTCGGCTTGACTCAGTCCATCGGCTTTCAGAGCTTGGACGGCCTTAGTGGTTTCCACTCCTTTGGCCACTTGGGGATGAAGTGGCCCGTCCTGGTCGATCGGGATAAGGGAATCCAGGAGCTCCAGGCGCTCTAGCTCTTCGGCTGCCTCCTTTAACATCTCTCGGGCTGAAACATCCCTCTTAGCCCCGTGCACCAGTGCCAGCACTGCCAAAGGGCCGATCTCCAGGGCCTCTGCCAATGCCTCATTGGTTTCGATGGTCACCGCACTCTCGCCGTGCTCCAGACGGCTGATGTAAGAAGCATCGACGGCTCCTGCCAGCTCCAGTTGGTTCAACCCTCTTCTTTCTCTCAAGAATCGGAGGGTGTTGGCATAGGCTCTGCGCAGCTGCATCTACTGAATCCTGCAAAAGGAAACGGTATGCCGCGATTGATATGTCCCTAACAAATGCTTATAGTCAACTGATAGGGAAATTGGCTTTCCCCTGAGTTTTGAAACGTGTGTCCGGGGAGGGCCTCATGTCCTGGTTTCACGCGAGAAAGGTCGCTGCGGTCTGGGTCTGCCGCCTAGGTCTTGGCTGTGGGGGGGCTTCACAAGCGCAGATCAGAGCACCAGAGCCAATAGGGTTGCTGCCCAAGAGCTTCCCCGTATGCAGGAAGTAGTTAAGAGGAAGGATGCTGCATGTCACAAATGCGTAAAGTTGTCGCGATTGTCAGGAACTATCAGGAAAGAATCTCGGCTGAGTCTGTGGCACGCTATACCCGCGTACGTCTTGAAGATGAGTCTGGCAAGACATACTACATCAAACGCTTGGTTGTCCCTGGCTATCTAGCTAGAAACGGGGCTTTCAGCAGTGATGTGCCACGGACGTGGTATGTTAAGAATGTTGATAAACATACTGTTGTGATTGTGGGATTTGAGGGCAGTTCGGGCAAGTTTTTCTACGACCTTGACGAAGTAAAGACCCTTTCCAAGGGCGCCAGGGTACAGGGTGTTATTTATGCCATTGCTGCTGTGCCAGCGCCCATAATCGTCGCTGTAGCGACTTATGGTCTTGGGCTTCTATTGATGCCACTATTCGTTTATCAGGCTTACAAGTACCTCATCAAAATCCCTTCGCTTCTTAGTCAGGCGACGCTGAAGAGGGATTTCCAGGGTTTCGGAATCAGCATTTAAAGCGCTTGTGGATCTGTCGTAGGCTTGTTAAAGAGATAAGTTTACTGATGACAAGCCTGCGCGCTGTTGAGGCGCGTAGGTTCTATGCTATGCCGGATTTTACTCCAGATCATCGTCGGTAGAGGTCAGCTGCTGCATGAAGTGATCCTCACGCCGTTGTTGCATTGGGCCGTAAACACCAGGTGGCATGTGAAACTTTTTCATTGCTTCTGCATCATTAACGAGTTGATCAAGTGCGCTGCACTCATCGTAAATATGCTCCCAGTGGGTCAGGACGTTGGTGCGTATTCTAGAAGGTGCGCGTATCCTGGTGTGATCATCGAGGAGGATGTCAGGTAATTTGAAACGCCGGAAGCTATCGCTCGTTTTGAAACTTGTCTTGCGGAGTTTTCGATTGTAACTTGCAGCACGAAGCAGTCCAGTATGCCTGAACTTGGGGTCTTCATGCCTAAGCAGTTTGATGGCTAGTGCGTACTCTCGGTCGCTTAGAGCTTCAGAGAGTGGGTAGCTCATTTCCCAAAGCTTCAGCGTGTGATCAATTAGCTGGAGGGCTGATTCTTCAATATGCTCAGCCATCTGCGCAGCTGTCATGCCGACCTCTTTGGTGTATCCATAGAGCATTAATATTAAATAAAAAACCACTACGTGGCGCGACATGCCACGACAGATGTCGTTGCAAAGCACGTCCCCCAGTCCTTTGTTGAGAACAAAGTCATTTATTATGTTGGCCAGCATTGCAAGGTTCAAGCTCGACATGTCAAGCGCGAGGTGGCAAAGTGTCGAGGCGAGCTTAAGTCTGTGACGAAGTGAGAGTTCTGGAAAGTGGATGGCGATGAGGATGTGGATGATGTTGTATTCGAGTCTTTGGCTGTCTTCGAGTAAGTTCTGAAATTTAGATTCTATCCTGTTTTCCTGAAATTGGCTTAGTCCACCTAATCTACAAGTCACCCACTTATATTCACCTTCATATTCACTGGCAATGGCATTGGCTTCAAGAACTGAGAGCATGCTGAAAGCCGTCTCTGCGATGGGTACGCCACCTTTAATCAACGTGATGATTACAATCGAACCGTAGGTTTTGGAGTAGTGCAGACGGTTTTGGATAACCAGGTTGTCTAGCTTGACCTGATGAAAGACCCGGTTGAAGGTCTCGTGCATCATGATTTCGGTTATGTTCAACATCACCACCGAGGCAGCGGATTTGCCCTGCGTCAAGATTTTTGACAAGGCGGCATTTCGGCGCAAAAGAAACTCAGCGCCCCATACCGTAGTCGTCAGGTCAAGATAATGAGTGTACTCATGGATGCAGAGGTTATAGGCATCTTTTTCAGAAGGGGTGAGCTTGCCTGTGCTAAGTCCGGCCTTGAGTGCTGATCGGATCATCTTCCTATCTTTGGCGGAATAGGTGTTCAGGAGGATGACACTAGTGGTGTAATCAAGACTTCCAAGCTCATCTGGCGAGCACAGTGTAAATTTAGATCCTGGCTTGACTTTCATTGTGTTTTTTTGTGCTCGTGGTTGTTGGGTGTTTCATTGTAATGCTTGCGATGTAATTGTCTCAGCTTGTCGAAAATTATTCTTAATTTCGTAGCTCTAGAAACGGTTTCTTGTCGATGATTGCGGCTTGAGACTTATTTTTAAGAAGTTCGACTAAATCGCCCTGGTTTTGCAACAGGCTCACGATTTCTTCTAGGGTGCACAGGAAAATGGTTCTGTGATTAAGGAACTCTGCGCACTGACTGATGACGGCCTGCGTGTACCTGCTGTTTGAAATGAAGATGCCCGACACGTTTGCTCGGTTCATCACCCTCGCTAGGTGCGAGCTGAAATCGCCTACACCTACAGGGTCTTTAAGCCACTTCATTTCCACCACGTGTAGGGTGCCCGAGAGTTCAATGATGCCGTCGATCTGCTCCAGCACCACCGCGCTGTCCGGTGCCCTGCGGACAAAGTTCTCTCTCACATGGATGCCGTAAGCACGGAAGAGATCATTCAGCACCACCTCCAGGCGTCGGCCTCTTTCCTGGGGTTGGTCGTCCATACCGAAGAGGGCGAATAGACGGTTCTTTACGTCCTCGACCTCGCTGCGCTTGCGCGCGGCCTCCTGCTGGGCTGCACGGTGTGTTGCTTGCGCTTGATCGCGTTCAGCCTCTCGCTCCTGCTGCATCCTGGTGAACGCGTCTTTCTTGTTCACAGCTTCACGGACGCTGGCCACCAGGCCCTTGGCTTCGAGACGGTCGTCTGGCCAGCATGATTCGAAATCCTCAAATTCGACGACCCGACGGATCACCCCGCGACGTGGGCCTAATCCGGTATCACCACGCATGTTTAAGCGTGTCAGCACGGTGCGCACGATCTCGTATTTGCTGATCGAGCCTGGCGTGGTTTTCACCGTTGCGCTGACGGCTGCCAAATCCTCCTCAGTGACCCCGGCACCCTGGAAAAATAGGATGACGGATTGCTTGGACTTGACCAGTTTCGGGATGGTCTTGATCAGCAGTTCCAAGAGGTCTGCCGGGTAGTGAAATTGCTCAGCCATGAAAGCACTCGTTGTCCGTAACCTTTCCGATGGCTCACGCAAGGCGAGCCTGCTGCGCTTGTCATCATGGCCCTAGATGGTCGGAAGGTAAATCCCGACCGCAGGGTGGCTGCGTCAGCCTGCCAACTTACCTGACTTAGCTGCCCATGATTGCTTTGGTTAAGATGTTCCGGTCTGGGGTTAGAAATCAGGGCGACGTTTAGGGAAAGAGGACATGATCAAGCTCATTCTTTGAGCAGATTTCTTTGAGTCGGTCGCCCTGTTTTTTCGCCCAGTCCTGCTCGATGCTGTAGCCGTAGGCGATCTTCCCACTGACGTGGTTGATCAGCCCCTGAAGCGATTGAAAGCCCCGATGCTTGGCATGTGTCTTCGCGTCGATCGCGGGATGAGACAGGTAGTAGAGATGATCGCTTACAAACTTCTTATAGGATTTCGGTAGTCGAGGGGTGTCGCCGTCGACAAGCAGTCCGAGCACGATTTTGCGCGCCCCCGGTGCAATGATCTTCGTCTTGGCCTCGTTGAGCCAGAATCCTCCCTCAATCAAGCGCGCGTTGATCGACTTGATATGCTGGTGCGCATGTGACCGGTCGAATGCTTTTTTTGAGGAGAACACCAGGTCATCGGCATAACGCGAGTACACCAGATCCTTCTCCAAGGCGTAGTCCTGTAGGCTCTCATCCAGGGACTGCATAACCAAGTTTGCGATCCTCGGTGAGGTCGCAGCACCTTGAGGGACGTGACCGATACGGGGGTCTGCAGGATAGGGCAGGCCAGCGGGAAGCTCTCCATTGCCGAACCTTCGATCGGGGTTACCGCTTGATCGGACGCGGGTGCAAAGCCTGGCAAGTTCGAATGCCACCAGTGGCTGATACCCGAATGACCTGAAAAGGTCGTATACCCTTGGCTCTAAGATCGACTCGAAGAAGTTAGTGAGATCGAGCTTTATCAGCCATTCAGCCCCGCAATGAAGTTCGGCTGCTTCCAGTACGCCGTGTCGCTTGTCATAGGCATAGCTGGCTTCATGAGGTTCGACCCTGGACAGAATGTTGGTGTTTATCCAACGCTGTACTCTAAGCAAATCTTCGCTAGGGGCACATATCCACCGGAAGCGATCCGGACTGTGCCCTACGTTGGGCTTGCGCAGCTTGAATACGTTGTATGCCTCTGTCCTGTAGGTTCGGCTGATCGTTCGATGCAAAAAGGGGTATGGGACGTTAGCTACATGGGCGAGGTGCTTCAGGGTAAAGATGGGCGGACAGCCGTGCTTCATCTGCTTTGCCGTTTTAACGGCGTTCTGCAGTGTGTCATCAGGTACACTAACCTCGCGGCCTGTCTTCAAATAAAGCTGAGAGCTCCAGCGATTCATCTACCTTTAGATTCCGCTCTGGCGGATGGCAGCCTTCTGGCGCCAGACTTCGATAGCGAACACCATGAAGGCTGCCGCCCTCCAGTAGGCGTGAGATCGTCCGACGGTAAGCATAGTTTGCTCCCAAAAACGCCCCGCGCAACGCGCGGGATACTAGATTCCGCTACTGCGGAGCCCTCAGCTGTGTTGGATAATACGAAGCGAACGGATCGGGTGCCACAAAAAACTTCTTTCCCTGACGATGGAGGAAGCGGATGGCCTTATGGCCTGCTAGCGTCAACGCTCCAGAGTTCGTGAGCCAGCCCCTGCGGATGGCTCGGGCTCTTGCGCTGAGCAGAGAGTCGATTGAGAGAGGCAGTACTCTCCGCAGTTCTGCGAGCTTTCGCTTACCTCGCGAATGGGCAAGGAGGATGATCATCGCTGACTTGTTTTGATCGGTGTATCTCTTGAAGCGGGGAGATTTAGAAATCTCTGAAAAATTTAACTCGTCCAGTGCGTTCCTGATGGCGCAGTCAGGGTTGATTTGGGCTGATGGCCAGAGATTTTCAGTGACGCGTTTAGGGAAGAGCGAAGCCCATTTTCTTGACCCTCTGGTTTTATCTGAAACGAAAATGGCCGGCATGTTGTTTGGTGCCCCATGTTCGAAGGCTAGTAGGGCCGCCGTGTTTCTCCAGCCGAATGGCTCTTTGTTATATGAGCCATATTCTTGGCACAGCTCGATCATGTCGGTTAGGTCGTCGTCAAAGCTATTAAAAAGTGTTGGGCATTCCGTTACGAGTCTGACCGTGGGAGAGAATCGGTGCTCTCGGACATTATTAATGCCTTGTAAGGTTCCGCTGTAAGCCAGAACCCAAAATCTTAGAAATTTCCCTGAGTGCCAGCTTCTTATTGATGGGACATTCCACATGGCATCAAGCATGTCATAGGCCCGTTTGCCGCTGCCGATGAAGTCGGTCAGGATAACGAAGTTTCTTACCCGGGAGCTCCTAATATTATCAGCAGCAGGCTGAAGCAAAAAGCGTGTAGGGTTGGAGCGGCATAGCGTATTGGCTATTGAGGCAACTAGTCCTTCGCTTCCGATGTCCTGGGTTTTGAAAGTAAGTGACTGGACGACATGCTGTGCTGCGCCATAAGCTCGCATGTGTTTCTTTTTTGATCTGGAGTTAAGCGTCTTTTCAGATTTGTAGATCGGTGGCGGGAGTTCGGATTTTGTCTTTTGTAGTTCTCGCTCGATGAATAAGGCTGAGCTAGATCTTAGCGGGAGTTCGCTTTTGATCAATTTTACAAGGCTGTTCTTGAAGTCGCTCAGGGGGCAGTAGCTCACTGAATCTACGAGCTTCTCAGCTAACAGACGATCTTCGGGGCGCTTGTTGAACTGGCTTAGCCAAAGCTGTGTTTTTTCCTGTTCCTTTAATGGCTGCACAGCATTAATCCCTTTTCTTGGCTTGGGGAAAATAGGTGTAGCAATCCTCATCTCTGCACAGTCGCATTCCATGACTTACCATCAGCATCATGCATTTGTCTCCACGCTAATGTCCATGGCATCTCCGCCCAGCCCCAATCCATTCAAAAAACGGCCCTGGCGACAGGGCCGCTTCCCATCAGGATTGGCCGAGGTACTGACGCACTTTGTCTGCATACGTGCCGACGGCAGCAACAGCTTGCTTCAGTTCAGTCTCAGTGCAGCCGAGCGCTTTAGTCCAGTTACGGACTTCGTTGGCATCGTGGATGTCGATGCGATTCGCATCTTGAGGGTGGGTGATCGGAGGGTCTTCATGGGCTGCATCCCACCTGAAACACCTGTGGGGTCGCTCATCTGTTGCGGCTCTCTGTGCTTCCACTACTACAATTTGGGCTTATCGAGGGGCAGTGCCTCTGTTTGATGATGCGTTGAGGTGAAGACGTGGATGCCTCTATCTCAGGGCTTTGAGACCGGCTGTTCGTTGCTTGGTGGTCGAAACATTGCCACTATGGCCGATTCATTCAGTCGAGAATCGGCATGCGGACAGCACTACACCGTGACACCCTCGAAACCCTGGATGCCCAGGGCTATGAAGACGCATATGGCAAGCCCGTTGATAATAATGGCAAGGAGCGAGTACGACCTCCGGCCCTTTGCGATATCTGCCGACAAGACGTGTTCTTGCGAGCTGAGCACAGCAAGCTGCGCACTCCCAATTTCGTCCACTTCGAGGACAGCGCTCCCTGTCCGGTCAAAGCCTTCAACGCTCAAGCCTACCGCGCACTCAATCCTGGACAGGGCAATGCCGCTGACGCCCAGAGGCTTCGAGAGGGCTTCTTTGCGACCTGGCGGTATCACTGGCGAGAATTCGACCGGATCATCGGTTACGCCTCGGTCTTCGATTTCGTCTCCGTCCTCAAATACGCTGATCGCCACGGGATCTGGCGTTACCGGGACATGGGTGTTCAGGACGTGCTGCCTGTCCTGCTGACGCTTATGGACTTCCCTCCGCTCCCAAAGGGCAAGCGCCATCTGCGTGACTGTGGCTTGCGCTTCCTCTATGTGGGCACCGTTGCCAGTACCAATGACTACTGGAACCTGCCGGCGCACGAGCGGCGTCTTCTCAAAGTGGTTTACGAATTCCCGGGGCAGGCTCGTACATTCCAGTCAGAGCGAATTTCAGCGAAGCATCCCGTGGCTTTTGAGCCGGACTACGAGGCAGCTCGCTTCGATTTGGACGTCGACAATCAACCCACAGCCCACCCCTATGTCGTTAACACCATGGCCAGGGAGTTTAAGGTGTAGGTTTCGGCTGACTAGAATGTCGCTTGAGCGCTGCCATACCCGAAAAGCGATATGTGCCAAAATCCAACGAGTAAGGTCGCCAAGCAACATCACCGATGGTAGGGGGGGACGGGAAGTCTACCCTCCCATAGGAATCACGAACCTTGGAGCAGCAGGAATGAATCCCACGCACCGAAGTGAAGCCGAAGTTTTCAAGGAACTGATAAATCTGACGGCTCGACCAGGCTACGCTCACGCTATAGCCGGGATTTGTCATCGCGACAACTTTGTGTCGTTCCAAGGCGAGCACAAGCCCTCTGACCTTGATCATATATTTGACCGTAAAAGACTCAACCGCAATGAAATAAGCACGGTGTTGGGTCTGATGATGCGTCAGCCTCTCGATCTGTCTGAGGTCGATGAAGCCACACTTAGAGGCTATGCCTCCCGCACTGATCAGCTATTGGGTGAGCTTCACAGTGCTCTGAACGGTCAGGTGATCGGCGAGCTGGCCCCACAAGCCCAGAAGGGCGAAGTCGTGGAGGACTTTTGGCAAGGGCCGATGATGAAGGAGCCCATTTTCTATGCCACCGAATCAGCCTACAGCTTCCAGTATCGAGATTTTTTTGCAGAGAAACACGCTCCGGATGATGCCTGGTTAGAGCGGGTCATGGGGTTCAGCAGCGCCCAAGCTTTACGAGTGGCGAACGCGATGTGTTCGTTGATGAACGAGCGAGCTAACAACGGAGCGCGACTGACTGGTGAACCCCAGCTAGGCCAGATGCCGACAGGCTCGGTGCTGGAGCTTTTCGAGTTCAGGGCGCATGAAGTAGCCCATTGTTCGGGCCAGGAACTGGATGTCGTTGAGGCAGTTTTCAAAGCGCTGACGTTCAGTGGTGATAATGGCCTGTTCAGGGAGGTTGGGGACTTCAACCAGGTAGCGGCTACGCCTCTGCTGCCAACAGGTCGGGACTCAGTACTTCTGTTCTCTAATCACATGATTTACGAAGCCCTGTACGAGTCGCCTTTCTTCTGGATGAATCAGGATAAGGATTACAAGCAACAGGCCTCAGACAATCGTGGTGCATTTACCGAACAGTTCTCTCTGCGCCGCTTGGTATCGGTCTTCGGAAAGTCAAACGTCCACACCAACGTCAATTTGATCGAGGGGAAGCGGATCGTCGCAGAAGCGGACGTGCTGGTCATCTTCGGGGATCGGATTATCATCGTTCAGGCTAAAGCTAAAAAGCTGACCCTGGCGGCCCGCAAAGGTAGCGATGGACACATCAAGGCTGATTTTGCTGCTGCCATTCAGAAAGCCTATGACCAAGGGGCTGAATGTGCGACAGCTATCAGAGCTGGGAGCTGCCGCCTCGAAGATGATCAGGGCCAAGCTGTTGCGCTTCCGAAGCAGGTCAAAGAGATCTACCCGTTCTGCGTCGTGTCCGACCACTACCCGGCGTTAGCATTCCAAGCCAGCCAATACCTCAAATACTCAGCCGATGAGGTCGTTCGTCCACCTTTGGTGATGGATGTATTCCTGCTGGATGTCCTTGCGGAGATGCTTGATACGCCCATGCGTTTTCTAAGCTATGTCCGAATGCGCTCAGAGTCATCATCAAAGCTGATGGCGGGGCACGAGCTCACAGCCCTGGCCTATCATCTGCGGTGTAATCTCTGGCTCGACGATCAGTTCAATATGGTGATGCTGGAGGACTCGATCGCAGCAGAGTTAGATGCCGCCATGGTTGTCCGGCGGGAAGGACTACCGGGCCAGCGAGTCCCTGAAGGCATTCTCACTAGGATGAAAGGGACGTACTACGAGCGCTTGATTGAGCAAATTGAGCGCCGGCCTAACCCAGCAATTCTTGAACTGGGTTTCACCCTGCTTTCTATGAGCGAAGAAACCTGTAATGCGGTTCATCATGCCATGGAGCGCTTGACCAACATGACGAAAATCGATGGCAAGCGCCATGATTTTACGATTGGTATGACTGAGCATGGGGTGGGGATTTGTTTTCACTGTAACCCCACTCCTTCCGAGGAAGCCGTTCGAACGCTGGAGGTGCACTGTGCCAAACGCAAGTACACACATCAGACGCCGGAATGGTACGGGGTTTCGGTGGGAGTTAATGGTGAAATTCAGTTTGGCATAACCCTGAATTTCCCGTGGGAGAAGTCCACCCAGCTGGATGATCTAACAAGGGAAATGAAACCATCTTCATCGGTTAGACAGGGCCTGAAGGCCATGGAGAGATTGTTTGCCCCCAAAAAGCATGGGCGTAACGATGCGTGCCCCTGCGGAAGTGGACTCAAGTACAAAAAGTGCTGTCTGTGAGGGCATCTGAATCGATGCTTGGTTGCCAGCAGCGCCGGATGCTTGGATGAAGGCCGACCTCATAAAACCTCAAATGGGCTCTAGAGGCTGTTAAAGGTCTTGAGGTCAGGTCAGGCAAAAGCAGCTGAGGAAGCGGAGTTTTGGGATTGTAAGGGAGCATCCGAGCCCGTTTTCAATGCAGCATGGGCGAGCTCGGATGCATCTCGTATATAGCCTAAGGCTAAGCATAAGCTTTCAATAGGCGGCTCGTTCGCTATGGAAACCTATCAAGGATCAAATTCAGCAGTTATGATCCTGCAGCACCCACCTGTGAAAATCTTACCTCTAAGCTATATAGGGAGTCTTGCAGGCCCAGCTCTTTGTAAAGCTTTTCGGCCTGGTCATAATGCTCTTGGGCATCTGAGTGCTCTCCCAGCGCCTTATGGACAAGCGCGGAGCTGGCCAGTAGATTAGCTCGAATTTTTGGGTATACGTTGTTTTCTAGTTTGAGGGCGAGTTTGAAGTTGGATTTTGCGGAGAGTAGGTCTCCTTCGTCCTTGTCAACTAGGCCGATATTTAAAAGCGATGCTACTTGCGACCTTTTGTCTTCTTCTTGGATTGATAGTTCGTAGGCCTTAACGTTGTACTCGCGCGATTTTTCCAGGTTCTTGAGTCCCTGGTAGATGTTGGCGATATTTCCGTAGTGCCGTAACAGGCTTCTTGAGTCGCCCATCATCTCCGCCAAGTCAACGGCCTGGTCAAGGAACTCCAGTGCCTGGTGGAACAAGCTTTCGTCGCCTGAGATTTCAGCCATGTGCTTCAAGCGAATGGCGATGTTTGTCAGTAAATTTGACTTGATCGAGCGCAGTTCTTTCTTTTCGCTATCGTCCTTTGAGGTTTTCAGCGTGTCGTCAAGCAATGACTTGGCTTGACTAAAGTACTGGTCGGATAGTTCCAGGTTTTCTAGATTTAGATAGCAGCTGCCCAGACCGTTAAGGTGCTTTATTCGACCTATTTTGTGATCAATGCTGTCGGATATTACCAATGCTTTTTCAAACGCGTCTATGGATTCAGAGAAGCGCCCGTTGTTTTTATAAAGGAAACCCAGGTTCCCAAGTACTGCCTCTCGTTCTTTGAGAGTGATATCTTCTTTTTCGAGGCACGCTTTAAAGACCTTCTCAGCCTCCGGTAGTTTGCCTCTAAGCATAAGCCCTATCGCATAGAGGTTGGCTTCTTTTACGCTTTCGGGATCCAGGCTTGCAGCATGAGAATAATAAATATCTGCTTGGTCGGAGCCCAGTAGTGTATAGAGGTTGGCTATATCAATGAAATCCTGTGCCGCCATCTTTCTGCTCGTGTTGGCCAAGCTGTCTAGCAATTCCTTGGCTTGGTTTAGTTCGTTCTTTTCGATTAGGAGAATGACTTGGGCTTTAAGCGTCTCTCCTGTTTGAAAGGATCGCCCTAGGAGCTCTTCCAGCTTTTGGTCAACAATCGAGTCGTCGAAATGTGATAGCCAGTTGCTTATGGCCGTTGCTTTTTCAATTATGCGCCTAGGGATTTCGGAGAAGTTTTTTATTACGACGTCACGCATCTGCCTAAGGTCATCAACCCCGGTTGACAGAGCTTTTGTTTTGCGTATGACTTGGTTGAAATCCAGCACGTTTTTAGTGGTGAATTTAATGCCTGGGCACTCGGCATCTACTTTGTATCTGGTTTGCTTTTGTTTCAGTGAAAAAAAGAACAGTTCACCTATTTTTGTACGATGCTCATTCTCGATCAAGCCGTTGATCGTTGAGTTGATTTTCTTCGAGTCGACTCGTGAGCTTACTTGAACCCCAATTCGATTGGATTCGTCCAGTAAATCAATGGACTTGGCGTTCGTGGTCGTGTGGTTGGTATTGGCTAGATTCCACTTGTGCGAGACATTCAATATGCTAGCGACAAAATCTTCACTTACTATATTGGTGTCGACAAATCCAGAGGCGGTGTTCGTCTCAATAAAGAATTTAAGTACAGCAAAGTGAGTAGCGATCTCATCAAGCAAAGCTTTCCGTTCCAGCATTTTTCTATCCTTGAGTAGTGGTTTCACTGGGTGTGCCAAGAACAGAGATCCTACAATCATGCGATGTCATAACGCCACCCGCTTTTCAACGTCACTCGCCTTCTCAGTTCATAGCAGTGCAGATGCTCGTTTTGGAGGTACACGGCGTCCACCAGGCCCAGGGCCCCAAGCTAAGGCTGCGCTGCTGTGCGGTGGTTGTGGTGATGTCGGATTGGTAGGGGGTGGAGAATCAGTGACGCGCGCTCAACTTTGTATCGCTTGCGGGGCTTACGGAGTAGGGGGAGTTGATACGTGGAGGGGGGAGAGATAGACGGTTCAGTTCTGAAGTAGTACAGCCGGATCTAGTATGCGTACTAGCAAAGCACCCAACGGGGATAGGGGGCTTGCTGGGAATAGTATGTTTTCTGAGGGCGTCCGCTGAAGTTCTTGAACGACTCGGACATCAGCCGCCAGGTCGGGATCGAGACGATGGTTTTATCAAAGTTCTGCACTTTGACCGTGTGCAACGTGATGTCGACCACGTCGCCATCGGCGCCGACTTGTGGCATTTCGATCCAGTCGCCGACCCGCAGCATGTCGTTGCTGGTCAGCTGCACGCTGGCGACGAACGACAGCAGTGTGTCCTTGTAAACCAACAGAATCACCGCCGACATCGCACCCAGACCCGACAGCAGCAACAGCGGCGAGCGGTCGATCAGGGTGGCGACGATGATGATCGCGCCGAACACGTACAAAACCATTTTCGCCAGTTGCACGTAGCCTTTGATCGAGCGTGTACGCGCATGCTCGGGTGCGCGCGTAGATGTCGAGCAGGGCGTTGAGCAGGGCGCTGACCGCCAGCAGCAGGAACAGAATGGTGAACGCCAGCGCGACATTGCCGAGGAAATTCATCGCGGTTTTGCTCAGCTCCGGCACCAGGTGCAGGCCGAACTGGATCACCAGCGACGGCGTCATCTGCGCCAGCCGCTGAAACACCTTGTTGTGGCGGAAGTCGTTGATCCAGTGCAGCGCCGGCTGGCGGCCGAGCATGCGGCTGGCGTGCAGGATCAGGTAACGCGCCACCCGTCCGAGCACCAGCGCGATGACCAGCAGCACCAGCAGCGCCAGTCCCGATTGCAGAAGTGGGTGCTCTTCGAGCGTGCCCCAGAGGCCTTGGGCTTTGAGCCAGAGCTGTTTGATATCCATAAGCGAAACGTTTCTTCTGTAAGACGCGAGGGCCGATTAGAGCATTTAAGACGCTGTGTATTGCAGCGAGTGACAAATCGGGCAACAAAAAACCACTGATTGTCGGCGTTTGCACAAAGAAACTCGGCCTGAGCGCTCGAAACCGGTAACCTATGCAGCTGTTTTTTTGCATATCTTCGAGGTAGCACCCGTGTTTTCCCAATTCGCCCTGCACGAACGCCTGCTCAAAGCCGTGGCCGAGCTGAAATTTGTCGAGCCAACGCCAGTGCAAGCCGCGGCCATCCCGCTGGCGCTCCAGGGGCGTGATCTGCGGGTGACGGCGCAAACCGGTAGCGGCAAAACCGCCGCTTTCGTCCTGCCGATCCTCAATCGCCTGATCGGCCCGGCGAAGATCCGCGTCAGCATCAAGACGCTGATCCTGCTGCCAACCCGTGAACTGGCCCAGCAGACCTTGAAGGAAGTCGAACGCTTCTCGCAGTTCACTTTCATCAAGTCCGGCCTGATCACTGGCGGCGAAGACTTCAAGGTGCAGGCGGCCATGCTGCGCAAAGTACCGGACATCCTCATCGGCACCCCGGGGCGGATGATCGAGCAGCTCAACGCCGGCAACCTCGACCTGAAAGAAGTCGAAGTGCTGGTGCTCGACGAAGCCGACCGCATGCTCGACATGGGTTTCGCCGAAGACGTGCAGCGTCTGGTCGATGAGTGCCCGAACCGTCAGCAGACCATGCTGTTCTCCGCCACCACCGGCGGTTCCGGTCTGCGCGAAATGATCGCCAAGGTTC
>NZ_JH635998.1:466578-478307 GCF_000257605.1 Pseudomonas sp. R62 | reverse complement strand
CGGCGGTTCCGGTCTGCGCGAAATGATCGCCAAGGTTCTGAACAATCCGGAGCACTTGCAGCTCAACGCGGTCAGCCAGCTCAACTCGACGACTCGTCAGCAAATCATCACCGCCGACCACAATCAGCACAAAGAGCAGATTGTGAACTGGCTGCTGGCCAACGAGACCTACCAGAAGGCCATCGTCTTCACCAACACCCGCGCCATGGCCGACCGTATCTACGGCCGCCTCGTGGCTCAGGAATACAAAGCGTTCGTGCTGCACGGCGAGAAAGACCAGAAGGATCGCAAACTGGCGATCGATCGTCTGAAGCAGGGCGGTGTGAAGATCCTCGTCGCCACTGACGTTGCCGCCCGTGGTCTGGACGTCGACGGTCTGGATCTGGTGATCAACTTCGACATGCCACGCAGCGGCGACGAATACGTACACCGCATCGGTCGTACCGGCCGCGCCGGCAACGACGGTCTGGCGATCTCGCTGATCTGCCACGGCGACTGGAACCTGATGTCGAGCATCGAGCGCTACCTGAAGCAGAGCTTCGAGCGCCGCACCATCAAGGAAGTCAAAGGCACCTACGGCGGCCCTAAAAAGGTCAAGGCTTCGGGTAAAGCGGTTGGTGTGAAGAAGAAAAAGACCGACGCCAAGGGCGACAAGAAAAAAACCGCCGCCAAGACACCAACCAAGCGCAAGAGCGTCAACCGTCCGAAGCCGGATTCTCTGGTGAGCAGCGACGGCATGGCCCCGCTCAAGCGTCGCAAGCCAGCTGAACCTGCGGCTGAGTAAGCTTTAGACCGCGCATAAAAAAACCGGACATTGTCCGGTTTTTTTTCGCCTCAACTGTCGGCCTTTTTCTCCGCCGAACCCAGTTCCTTCAAACGCTGATCGATCAACTGGCACTTGTCCGGCAGATCCGCACTGGCCGTGCCCAGATCCATTTTCTGCAACTCGGCGTTGATCTCCTTGGCTTTTGCCGGATTCTGCTCGGTGAGCTTGGAGACTTCCTTGGCCAGTTGTTCGCGTTTGATTGTCGCCTCTTCAGGCGTACAAGCCCAGACGGGCAGGGCGTAGGCGAGAGTGGCGGCGAGGGACAGCTTGATCAGGGTTTTCATGGGCAGGCCTCAGTTCCGGTTAAGGCAGGTAAGCGGTTGAGGCCTGAAGCCTGGCAAAAGTTCAGAAACTGTGGGGGCAGGGTTGCGCTCAATCGGCATGGCAGCAGCCTGACTTTGGCGCACCGTCATAGCGATCATGATGCCGAACCCATTCCATGATCTCGTCTTCATTCCTGCCCTTGGGCGTCAGATCCAGATAGTGGTAAGCGCCAACCAGCATGTCCAGACCGCGCGCGTATGTGGAATAGGTGTGGAAAATCTCGCCTTCGTCATTGCGATAAAACACGCTCAGCCCCGGCATTTCTTCCTCGGCGCTGTCGGTTTTTTCGTAGTTGTAGGTAGCCTTGCCCTTGGCGACGTCTTCAGCCCGGGCGCAGACGCCGAAGTCGTAATTGAAATCGCAACCTTCTGACGAAACCCAGTCGAACTTCCAGCCCATCCGCTTTTTGAAGTCCTGAAACTCCTTGAACGGCGCATGGGAAACTGCAACCACCGCGACGTCGTGATGGGCCAGGTGCTGGTTGGCGCCGTCGATGTGGTCGCTGAGGAACGAGCAGCCCTGGCAGCCTTGCTCCCAGCCTTTGGCGAACATGAAATGGTAGATGATCAACTGGCTGTTGTTGCCAAACAGGTCGTTGAGCTTGAGCTCGCCGTTCGGGCCTTGAAAATGATAGTCCTTGTCGACTTTCACCCACGGCAGGGCGCGGCGCTCGGCGCTGAGGCGATCGCGTTCCCGGGTGAAGGCTTTTTCATGGGCCAGATGCTGCTGACGGGCGGCGAGCCATTCTTCGCGTGATACCACCGGATGGTTTGCAACGTTCATGACGATGTCTCCTGCGGGTTGAACCGGCTGTTTCAGACTAGTCGTTCATCGTGCGGGTTAATCGACAGCCGCCGGTCGGTCGGGTCCGGAAATACTGCTGAACGGCTGCGCATCGCTTCGGTCACAACCTTGAAAGCGGCACAAAATCACCCGCACCGGAGGTTGGATCAGGATGACGACTTATAACTGGGATTTGATTGAACGTTTGCTGCATGAAGTGCAGAACAGCGCCGGCCACAGCTTCGCTCCCCGGGCTTATGCCGAAGACCATGCGGCCGAGAAAGCCAGCGCCGGCGAGCCGATCGACAATCTCGATCACTTGAAAACCCTGGCCTGTGATTATGAACAGCTCTTGCTGGAGCGCGGATTCATCGAGCCGCGGCCGGATCACGAGGGCAGTACTGGCAACAACTTCATTCTGACCCCGCGCGGCTCCAGCCTGTTGAGCCTGATCGACAGCAGCATCCCCGGCAACGACCACCCGCGTCAGGTGCTGGATGAGCAGGACGATGCGCTGGATGAGCTGACGTTTGATGAAGTCGCCTCAAAGGCTCAAATCGCCTGAGCCAGTGAAATCCGCCCTGTGGGAGCGAGCCTGCTCGCGAAAACGGTCTGTCAGTGACATTTGAACTGTCTGACACTCCGCCTTCGCGAGCAGGCTCGCTCCCACAATGGGCCATTGGTTTATTCAAGGTTTCTGCGCGGCCTTCAGGCACTTGAGGTCATTGAAGTCTTTGCGCACTCCCTCGATTTTCTTCAACAACCGCTCACGCTGTTGCGGCGTGCTCTCGGCCATCAAGTCGACAAACAGCGAGCGCGCCTGGGCTTCGGTGTTGGCGTAGGCCTTGCGGTAGTCCGCTGTCCACAAGCGCTCGCGATTGACCAGAAGTGTCTCGATGCGTTGTGGGAATTCCGCGCTTTGGCGTTGCGCAACGGCGGCGCTGAACTGTTGCTGCCAGTGCGCGCGGTTGGCGATCCATTGGGTGTTCTGGTCGCCCAAGGCGTTGGTCCAGGCCACGACGCGTTGTTTCTGCGTGTCACTGAGCGGGCCTAGCCAATCGTTCAGGCGTTTTTCCATGCGCTCGCCGCGTTCCTTGATCTGCTGGGCCAGCGGCGGTTTCACGTATTCCTGCTGACGTTTGCGCAAATCCTTGGCAAACGCGTCGTTCATTTCTGCCACCTGTTTATCGTCCAGGCCTTGCAGCAGCTCGATGGCCGAAGGGGTGATTTCCCGGGCGGTATCGGCGATGGCCTGCTTGGCTTCGGCAGTGCGCTCCTGCAGCGCGGCGTCGCTGACCTGATTGCTCTCGACCATGGCCTGCAGACGGTCCAGCCAGTCGAGGTAACCCGGTAACTGCGTGGTGCAGTGCCAGCTCAGATGTTCCTTGAGGCGTTCATTGAACCAGTCTTTCTGTTCGCCGTTCATGTCCACGTAGTCGCTCAGCGACCACGGGATGATTACGTCGAGGTTGCGGTAGGCCAGGCCCACGCGGCTGCAAGCGCCGAGGGCGAGGGTGAAGATCAGCAGGGCGGCAATCTGTTTGAACCAGCGAGACATGGGCAAATCCTTGCGAGAGCCTGGCGTCGGAAATCTGATTCTTATGTGATGCAGGATGCGCGCGGCAGTTCAGCCGATCAATAGAACGTGCGTACAGCCTTAAGGGTGACGAGGCCGTCGCACTCGCTGTTGTGCCCGGAATAGGCCGAGCAATCACTGCCGCTGAGGCTGGAGTCGCTGTAGATCAGATCAAGATCAACGCCCATGAACGGCCGCGACAGTTTCACCGACCAATCAGTGAAACTGCTGATATAGCCACCGTCCACCGCCGCCGGTGTATTCAACTGGTGCGTGGTGTATTTCATGCTCACGCCGATGCCGAACGGCTGATTGCCAGTGAGGTCGGCAAACAAGGTGTTGTTCTGTTTATCCGGGTCGTTGCTCAGGGCAATGCCGAAGCGACTGCCGAGCAGAGTCAGGCCACCAAACAGCTCCTGGCTGTCGAGGGTGTCCACGCGGGGATAGCTGTAATGGATCATCCCGACTTCATAGCCGAGCACCTGATCGAACGGCTGCTTGAAGCCGACGTAGGAATCGATCTCGAGGTTCTTGCCCGGGCTGATGCCCATGCTCGGCGCGTACTGGCCGAAATACACGCCGCTGTCGTGGCTCAGATCAAGGCCACCGTGGAACGAGCCGACCGCCGCCGGTTTGACCAGACCCTGGGCCATGCTGCGGCTGGGCGTAGTGCCGAGCTTGAGATCGAAGTCGCCCAGTTCACCCTGAAAAACCTGCGCGTGCGCGGTCGCGCCTGACAGCAGGCTGACGAACAATAAACAGGGAAATGGGCGCATGCGTCACTCCATGAACTGCGAGCGCAGGGCGAAGGCCTGCTGAAACGCTTGATCTAGACGCGTGCAAGGATACCGGCGAATGCCCGGCATTGATGGCCGTTCGTCGATTTTCGGGAATTTTTGTTTTAAAACGAAGGGGGATTGCGCGGTGCCAGTCCAGGCGCTTCGAAGCTCAAAGCGCCTCTGGACGGGGTGAAACCGGTGTTACTTCTTGCCCAGGCTGATCTGCTTGGACGGGCCGAATGTCTGGCCACTGACGCCTTTGGCAATTTGCTGGATCTCGCCGCCGGACTTGAGGAATGCTGCGATCTGATCGTTGATCGATTCGCTGGTTTCAACGGCTGGAGCTGGCTTTGCTTTGCTGGTGGATGCTTTTACACGCATGGCGGCCATTAACCTTTAGAAAAGTAACTCGGCCAGGCATCGTACAGGAATAACTTGACAATAGCTTGGTAAATATCCCCCGGATTAACCAACCTTAACGCTGCATTATTACCGGCCGCTCACTCGTAATAAGCAGCTAACCTGCTGTTTTAAATAAGAACATTTAATTGAAGTGAGGCCAATCAGCGCAGCAGTGATGCGTCGGACCGGACTGACGAGCGGCACCCCGTAGGGCAGTGATCAAGCAAAATCAACAGGTTGACGCAGATTTTCCGCTGCGAGGATCTGTCGCCCGACGTTGGCGGCAAAAACGGGTAGAATGCCGCCCACGTATTGAGGGTTTCGGAAATGGCTTTAGTCGGGCGTTACAACAGTTTGCAAGTGGTTAAACACACTAACTTCGGTTTATATCTGGACGGCGGTGCCGATGGCGAAATTCTTTTGCCCAACCGTTATATCCCCAAAGATATTCCCAGCGAAGATGAAGACTGGCTCAACGTATTCATCTATCTGGACAGCGAAGACAAACTTCTCGCCACCACGGAAAAACCGAAAGTTCAGGTCGGCGAATTTGCCAGTCTGAAAGTGGTTGAAGTCAACAGCATCGGCGTGTTCCTCGACTGGGGCCTGCCGAAAGATCTGCTGCTGCCGTACTCGGAAGAAAAGCGCCAGATGACTGCCGGCGAATACTGCGTGGTGCACGTCTACCTCGACAAACACACGCGCCGCATCACCGCCACCGCGCGCCTCGATCGTTACCTGGACAAGACCCCGGCCACCTACAGCCCGGGCCAGGAAGTTGATCTGCTGGTAGCCGAAGCCACCGACATGGGCTTCAAGGCGATCATCAACAACAAGCACTGGGGCCTGATTCACAAGAACGAGATCTTCAAGTTCATGCGTTCGGGCATGCGCGAGAAAGGCTTCATCAAGGAAGTGCGCGCCGACGGCAAGATCAGCCTGAGCCTGCAACCGGTTGGTCAGGAAGCGGCGAGCAGTCTGAGTTCGAAGATCCTCGGCAAGTTGCGCGAAAACGACGGCACCCTGGCGGTCAGTGACAAGAGTGATCCGGCGTTGATCAGCAGCCTGTTCGGTGTCAGCAAGGGCAACTTCAAGAAAGCCATCGGCTCGCTGTACAAGGAAGGCAAGATCGTCATTCACGCCGATCGCATTGAACTAACCTGAGCCTTGAGTGGCCCATGTTGCAGGCCACACAAGAGGTTGGATCGATGAAAAAGGCGCTGATCGCTTACGTCGCAACGCTGCTGACGTTTCTGCTGCTCGATGGCATCTGGCTCGGGCTGCTGATGGCGCCGACCTATCGCGAACTGCTCGGTTCGCTGATGCTGGAAAAACCGCTGCTGTTGCCCGCAGCGGTTTTTTATTGCCTGTACGTTATTGGCTGCGTGGTGTTTGTCGTGTTGCCGGCGCTGAGCTGGCAGAGGGCGGCGAAGCTGGGTGCGCTGTTGGGGCTGGTGGCCTACGGCACTTATGACCTGACCAATTGGGCGACCTTGCGCGACTGGTCGGTGCAGGTGAGTTTGATGGACTGGGCGTGGGGGACAGTGGCGACGGCGGTTGCCTGCACGGTGGGTTATTTGATGGCGAAGCGATTTGCCTGAGCTGATCCGGCAGTTGTGTTGGCAATGCTGGCCTCTTCGCGAGCAGGCTCGCTCCCACATGTTCACCGAACCCTCTGTGGGAGCGGGCTTGCTCGCGAATGACGGCGCAGCCGTCAACCATTCAGCGCTGACGCCACTGACCAACTTAATGTCTTTTCCAGACGGCTTTTTTCGCGCGACTGATTGATAATCCCCGACACTGTTTTCTGACCATTGGATGGCCTGCCATGTTGTGTGTGTTCGAGGTGTTGCGGTGAGTGCCGAGCGGCGCAATGCCGACGGTTTTGCCCTGCAAGTGATGATCGGCCTGTGCCTGATCTGGGGTGTGCAGCAAGTCCTGATCAAGTGGGCGGCAACGGACATCGCGCCGGTGATGCAAGCGGCGGGGCGCTCGGGGATTTCTGCGTTGCTGGTCGGTTTGCTGATCTGCTGGAAGGGCGGTTGGGATCAGGTCGGCAGCACCTGGCGCGGCGGCTTGCTGGCCGGTGCGCTGTTTGGTCTGGAATTTCTGTTCATTGCCGAAGGTCTGCAACTGACCACCGCCGCGCATATGTCGGTGTTCTTGTATACCGCGCCGATCTTCACCGCACTCGGCGTGCATTTCCTGCTGGCCAGCGAGCGGTTGCGCCCGTTGCAATGGCTGGGGATTCTGCTGGCGTTCATCGGCATCGCGATTGCCTTCGCCGGTGGTGTGTCGTGGGACAACCTTGATCGGCGCATGCTGCTGGGCGATGCCTTCGGCGTATTGGCCGGCGCCTGTTGGGGCGCGACCACCGTGGTGGTGCGCGCCTCGCGACTGTCGGAAGCGCCGGTGACATTGACCCTGTTTTATCAGCTGATGGTCGGTTTCATCGGTCTGCTGTTGATCGCGTTGTTCAGCGGCCAGATCACCCACGTCAGCCTGACTACCGTGGCGGTGGCCAGTGTGCTGTTCCAAGGGCTGGTGGTGTCGTTCTTCAGCTACTTGGTGTGGTTCTGGCTGCTGCGCCGTTATCTGGCGGCCAACCTTGCGGTGTTCTCGTTCATGACGCCGTTGTTCGGCGTGACCTTCGGCGTGCTGCTGCTCGGCGAACAGTTGAGCCTGAACTTCGTCATCGGCGCCGTGCTGGTGCTGCTCGGCATCACTTTCGTCAGCGCCGAACAGTGGCTGCGTCGGCGTTTGCGCAAGGCGCTGGGCCAGTAGCCCTGGCCTGCATCGCCAGCGCGCCGGCCAGCAGCAGGCCGGCACCGGCGATCAGCAGCGCCGGCTGCAAGCCGCCGCTGAAATGGCTGCTCAGCGCCGCCAGCAGCGGGCCGCTCAGTTGGCCGACAGCGAAGCACGCCGTGAGCATCCCGGCGTTGCGCTGAGTGTCGTGGGGCGCCAGCTCTCGCGAACGCTGCATGACCAGTTGCATGCAGGCCAGAAACGGCGTGCCGCAGAGGATCACCCCCAACGCCAGGCCGACGCCGCTGCCCAGCAGACAGGCGAACACTCCGGCCGCTTGCAGCCACAACGTCGCCATCAGCCAGTGCCGCGTGGTTTCGGGATCATGTCGGCGCAGACTCACCAACCACACACCGATTGCCGCGCCGAGGCCAAAGCACGGCCAGAACAGATCCGCCTGCCACTGGCCGTGAAACTGCGCGTTGGCCATCTGCGACAGGAACGTTGCCGGAATGATGTAGCCGATGCCGTACAGCGCATACACCAGCGCCAGCCGGGCAATGCCGCGATTCGCTGGGTTCACATGGGTTGTCGCTGGCCTCGCTACCCCCGTGGGCTGCGGTAACAACCGCCAGACGCCGAGCATCATCAGCAACGCGGCGGCCGCGTAAATCAGCCACAGCGTCGCCGATGTCTGCTGCAAGCGGTGTGAGACCAGCGCCAGCAAGCCTGTGAGAAAAATCCCCAGACCCGGCCCGGCAAAAACCAGAGCACCCCAGCGCGGGCGACCCGCTGCCGCCGCCAGCGGCTGACTGAGTGAAGTAATCATCACCAGCACCCAGGCACTCGCCACCCCGGTACCAAAGCGCAACAGCAAGTGCGACCAGAAACCGTTGGCCCAGAACGACGCCAGTGTCAGCAGCACGCACAGCCATAGCCCGCCATGCAGGCGACGCTGCACCTGCTGCGGCCGCTGGGCGAACATCGCATCCACGGCACCGAGCAGATAGCCGAAGTAGTTGGCCGCCGCGATCAGCCCGGCGGCGGTGAGATCGATCTGCCCTTCGCTGAGCAGGTGCGGCATCTGAGGTGTCAGGGCGAAACGGCCAATGCCCATGGCCATCATCAGGGCAACGAAACAGGCGGATAAACGTATCAGCGGCGACATGGTCGGGCTTCCTTCAAAGCAGCAATGACCGTCAGGCTAGGATCGATTGACTTTCTTTAAAATTGAATAATAGTGAGTAACTTGTTCTGTTAAGGAGAAAGCAGTGGAGTTCAGCCAACTGCGGATATTCCAAGCGGTCGCCGAGGAAGGCTCGATCACCCGCGCCGCCGAGCGTTTGCATCGTGTGCCGTCGAATCTGTCGACGCGGCTGAGACAGCTTGAGGAGCAACTGGGCGTTGAGCTGTTCGTCCGCGAACGGCAGCGCTTGCAGCTGTCGCCGGCGGGCAAGGTTTTGCTCGACTACACCGGCAAACTCTTCGCTCTGCGCGATCAGGCCAGTGCGGCGGTGATGGGCGGGCAACCGGCCGGGGATTTCGTGCTGGGCACCATGTACAGCACGGCGGCGATCCATCTGCCGGCGCTGCTGGCGCGGTATCACAAGCAATACCCGATGGTGAATTTGCAGGTGCAATCGGCGCCGACCGGCGAACTGCTTGAAGGGTTGCTCACCGGTCGCCTCGACGCGGCATTGGTCGACGGACCGCTGGAACTGGCCGGGCTCGATGGCGTGCCGTTGTGCGAGGAGCGGCTGGTGCTGATTACTGAAATCGACCATCCACCGGTGCACAACGCGCGGGATGTCGAGGGGCGCTCGGTATTCACCTTCCGTCAGGGCTGTTCATATCGCATGCGTCTGGAAGCGTGGTTCTCTCACTATCACGCGGCGATGGGCCGGCCGATGGAGATCGAGTCGTATCAGGGCATGCTCGCCTGTGTGATTGCCGGCAGCGGTGTGGCGTTGATGGCCGAGTCGATGCTCGCCAGCCTGCCGGGTCGCGAAAGCGTCGCCGTGCATCCGTTGGCCGAGCCGTTCGCGGGTGCGACAACGTGGCTCATGTGGCGCAAGGGTATGGCCGGGGCCAACCTGAATGCCTGGATCGACGTGCAGCAAGCGGTCTATCCCGTGGCTTTGCATGAAGCCCGTGAAACAGCCTGAACCAAACACACCGGATTCTGTTCAATTCAGTAACAGATCATTGCGGATTTGGCCGAGCATTACGTAGGACTTCGGACTATTATCAGTGCGAAGCGGCCTCAGAATTCCGGCCGCTCAGCACCACCCTGAAGGGGGCATGACGATGAAAGAGAAAATCCAGAACTGGCTGCACGATTTGGGAGTTGCCCTCGGTTTGATCGAACCGCCTCTGCAACCGGTACCGATTCGCACGGACGACGAACAGCGCCGACGCCAGCCACGTCGCCGTTAATCCCTGCGATCAGAGATTTCAGGATCGCAGCCGTCGGCAGTTTCTACAAAGTGTAGGAGCTGCCGAAGGCTGCGATCTTTTGTTTTTTATCAGGCAAAAAAAACGAGTGTGGCTACCGACGCCACACCCGCTGAAGAAAACATCAAGTCGTTACAGTCGATTCATACCGCCGTTGCCACGGTTGCCGGGCGCGGCGAGAACAGGCTGACCAGTACAAAGCTCACCAGGCTGACACCCAGGCTGTAATAGATCGGCGAGTTCGCGTCCATGCCGTCCTTGACCATGAACACCAGCGCCGTGATAAAGCCCAGCGTCATGGCGCTGATCGCCCCGGCGGTAGTCGCACGCTTCCAGAAAATCGCGCCCATCAGCGGAATCAGCATGCCACCGACCAAGAGGTTGTAAGCCAGGGTCAGCGCGCTGATCACGTCATTGACGACCAGAGCAATGCCCAGCACCGCGATCCCCGTCAGCAGCGTAAACAGACGGCTGACCGCGACGTTGGACTGTTTGCCGCCGCGCAGTTTCGGCAGCAGGTCTTCAGTCAGGGTGGTGGACGCGGCGAGCAGGCCGGCGCTGGCGGTGGACATCATCGCCGCCAGTGCGGCAGCGATCACCAGGCCACGGATGCCGTCAGGCAGCGAGACTTTGACGATGGCGGCAAAGGCGTTGTTGACGTTGTCCAGATCCGGAATCAGTACATGCGCAGCCATGCCGATCAAGGCGCAGACCAGACCGTAAATGATGCAGTAGATCCCGGCCGAGGTGCCGGCGTACTTGGCGACTTTTTCGCTTTTTGCCGTGAACACCCGCTGCCAGATGTCCTGGCCGATCAGGATGCCGAAGAAGTAGATCATGAAGTAGGTAATGATCGTGTCCCAGCCGATGCTGGTGAAGTTGAAACTGGCCGCCGGCAGTTGCGCGACCAATTGATCCCAGCCGCCTACGCGGTAAAGGCAGATCGGCAACAACACGAACATCAGACCCACTGTCTGGATGCCGAACTGGACGATGTCCGTCAGGGTCAGCGACCACATGCCGCCGATCGTTGAATAAATCACCACGATGCCGCCGCCCAGCAGTACGGAAATCCAGAAGGGCAGACCGAACAACACTTGCAGCACGGTGCCGATCGCCAGAATCGAGGTCACGCCGATCATCAGCGCGTAAGCGAGCATGATCGTCGCACTGGCGGTGCGCGCCATCGGGTTGTAGCGCTTCTCCAGGACCTGGGTGACGGTGAATACCTTGAGTTTAAGCAAGGGCTTGGCGAGGAACAGGTTCAGCGCGACGATGCCGCAGCCCAGTGCCGCGCACAGCCAGAACCCGGAGATGCCATGCACGTAGCCCAGACGGACCGTGCCGACGGTGGACGCGCCGCCGAGGACGGTTGCTGCCATGGTGCCCATGTACAGCGACGGTCCCAGATTACGCCCGGCAACCAGATAGTCTTCGTGGGTCTTGGCCTTGCGCATGCCGTAGTAGCCGAGAACCAGCATCGCAGCGGCATAAATGAGTACGACGAATAAATCCAAAGCCATGATGGCGTGTCTCCGATTGTCTTTTTTATGGTCAAGCAAATGGGGCTGCAAGGCTCCCACAGGGGATTCGTGTCAGGCGGCCTGACGCAGTTGAGGTTTTATGGCGGCTTCACTGCGCACATCCGTTGGCCCAAACACTTCCCGAGGTTCGGGGAACAGGCGCAGCAGCGTCAGATACACCACCGACGCCAGGCCCAATGTCACCGGCAAACTGATGTCGATGCCACCGGCCAGTTCGCCCAGCGGGCCGACGAACTGCCCCGGCAGGTTGACGAAGCACAGGCCGACCAGCGCACTCGGAATCCACGCCCCCAGAC
>NZ_JH635998.1:463151-466080 GCF_000257605.1 Pseudomonas sp. R62 | reverse complement strand
CGAAGCACAGGCCGACCAGCGCACTCGGAATCCACGCCCCCAGACCGCGCCAGTTCCAGCCGCGGTTGAACCAGTAGCGTCCGCCCTGTTCGCCGCGAGTGAACACTTGCAGGTCATCCGGGCAGTAGAAGCCGCGCCGCACCAGCAGGCCGATGATCATGATCACCATCCATGGGGTGGTGCAGGTGATGATCAGCACGGCGAAGGTCGACACGCTCTGCACCAGGTTCGCCGCGAAACGGCCGATGAAGATGAAGGCGATCGACAGCACGCCGATCAGCAAGGTCGCCTTGACCCGGGACAGCACACGCGGGAACACGCTGGACATGTCCAGCCCGGTGCCATACAGCGACGTGGTGCCGGTGGACATGCCGCCGATCACCGCAATCAGGCACACCGGCAGGAAGAACCAGCTCGGCGACACAGCCAGCAAGCCGCCGACATAGTTGTTCGCGGCGATGTAGTCCGGCGCCTTGATCGCGACGATAGTGGCGGTGGCGAGGCCGAACAGGAATGGGATCAACGTTGCCAGTTGCGCGGCGATCACCGCCAGCATGATCCGGCCCTTCGGCGTCTCACGCGGGATGTAGCGCGACCAGTCGCCGAGGAACGCACCGAAGGAAATCGGGTTGCTCATCGCCACCAGTGCAGCGCCGATGAATGCCGCCCAGAACCCGGCCTGACCCAGCGCCACGCTGCCGGCGTACTGGCTGTCGAAAGCGGGGGCGAAGGCGAAGATGCCGAGCAGGAACAACAGGCTCGCGGCCCATACCGCGATGCGGTTGACCCACAGCATGATGCGGAAACCGTAGATGCACACGGTCAGCACCAGCAGCGCGAACAGACCGTAGGCCAGGCCCAGGGTCAGGTCGGTTTCCGGCAAATCGACGAGGCGTTTGGCACCGCCGACCAGCGCATCACCCGAGCTCCACACTGACAGCGAGAAGAACGCGATTGCCGTCAGCAACGACAGGAACGACCCGACAATCCGCCCGTGCACGCCGAAGTGCGCACCGGAAGACACGGCGTTGTTGGTGCCGTTGAGCGGGCCGAACAGGCCCATCGGCGCGAGGATCAGCGCACCGACCACCACACCCAGCACAATCGCCCAGACACCGGCCTGAAACGACAGGCCGAACAGCACCGGGAAACTGCCGAGCACAGCGGTGGCAAACGTATTGGCGCCGCCGAAGATCAAGCGAAACAGGTCGCTGGGTCGGGCGTCGCGCTCATGATCCGGGATCTGTTCGACCCCGTTTGTTTCGATGCTGCTAAGGCTTTTTTCGTTGTTGTTGTTATTCATGATCTGCTCCGATCATCAGGCGCGCTCATCGTGCGTGAGCGTCACCATTGGCTAAGGGGGTGGCAGCCCTTCCGGCATTGCGGACAAATGTTCGTGACAGGCCAGCCATAGGCCTTGTTGTTCTAGGCTCGACGCTTGTCTTCTGAAAACAATCGTCTCGCGCTCCTGGCTGAAGTGTTGCTCCCCTTGCATGCGCAGCTCGGTGGCCACGTCATGGATGAAAATCGCCACGTCACCCTGCAGGCTGACAAAGGCGTTGCTCGAGGTGCACGACAGCACCTCGAATCCATCCTCGGCACGCCAGCGGTCCCACAACGCCTGATAGGCATCGCGCGACAGCAATGGCTGGTCGAGGGTGTAGAAAACGAAGCTGGCATCGGCGCTGAACGCCCCGAAGTAAGCTTTGCGATCGTTACGGGCAAACGCGGCGACCAACTCGGCGGCCGCGTGCAGAACCTGATCACGTGCGTGCATGACCCGACCCTCAGCGATGAACCACGCCGGGCAGTACGCAGAGCATTTCGTACAGCAGGTTGGCGGCCAGCAGCGAGGTGTTGCCGGTGGTGTCGTAAGCGGGCGAGACTTCTACCAGATCGCAACCGATCAGGTCGAGGCCCTGACAGCCACGGACGATTTCGATCGCCTGAATGGTGGTCAGGCCGCCGATTTCCGGGGTGCCGGTGCCGGGCGCCCAGGCCGGGTCGATGCCATCGATATCGAAACTCAGATACACCGGACCGCCACCGACCTTCTCGCGCACTTCCGCCATCAGCGGCGCCAGCGACTTGTGCCAGCACTCTTCGGCCTGCACCACGCGGAAGCCCTGATCGCGGCTCCAGTTGAAGTCGTCGGCGGTGTAACCCTGGGCACGCAAACCGATCTGCACCACGCGGTCGCAATCGAGCAGACCTTCTTCGACGGCACGACGGAACGTGGTGCCGTGAGCGATCTTCTCGCCGAACATGTGATCGTTGACGTCAGCGTGGGCATCGATGTGCACCAGGCCTACCTTGCCGTGCTTTTTATGAATCGCGCGCAGGATCGGCAGGGTGATGGTGTGGTCGCCACCCAGCGTCATCGGGATGACGTTGTGCTCGAGGATGTTGTCGTAGGCTTCTTCGATGATGCGCACGGCGTCGAGCAGGTTGAAGGTGTTGATCGCCACGTCACCGATGTCGGCAACCGACAGCGAGTCGAACGGCGCGGCGCCGGTGGCCATGTTGTACGGGCGGATCATCACCGATTCGGTGCGGATGTCGCGCGGCCCGAAGCGCGTGCCGGGGCGCAGCGAAGTGCCGATGTCCAGCGGCACGCCCACGAAGGCAGCGTCGAGGCCGGCAGCGGTTGGTACATGGGGAAGTCGGAGCATGGTGGCGATGCCGCCGAAGCGCGGCATTTCATTGCCGCCCAGTGGTTGGTGAAGAATCTTGTCCACGGGTAGGGCCTCATCGTCTTTGTTTTATTTATGCCGGCGCGCCGTTGAGCACAGGTTCGGACGCCGCTGTGGGGCCGATCATGCGAAATGTAGTGACGGGAAAGAATCGCTACGGGCAAAAACTTAGTTCAGATTTTTCTAAACTAATGCCAGACTTCCACACCTGATCGTTCCCATGCTCTGCGTGGGAA
>NZ_JH635998.1:458115-462143 GCF_000257605.1 Pseudomonas sp. R62 | reverse complement strand
CGATCCTTGGGAGCAGAAATGGCCAACGCTTTACCCGACCTGAAACTCCTGCGCATCTTCGTCAGCGTCGTGCGTCATCAGGGTTTTGCTAATGCGCAGCAGGAACTCAACCTGTCGACCTCGGCGATCAGCACCTACATGAGCCAGCTCGAAGCCGCGCTCGGTCTGGTGCTGTGCCATCGCGGGCGCGGTGGCTTCAGCCTGACCAGCAAGGGCGAGCTGTTTCATCAGGAAACCCTGCGCCTGCTCGCCGAGCTTGAAGGCTTCGAGCAATACGCCGCCGCGCTCAAGGGCGAACTGCGCGGCACGCTCAACCTCGGGGTGATCGATTCCACGGTCAGCGACAAGGCCCTGCCGTTTGCCGAAGCCATCGGCGCCTACAGCCAGGAACACCCGGCGGTGCATTTGCACCTGTCGGTGATGAGCCCTTATGAATTGCAACTCGGCGTGCAGGACAATCGCCTCGATCTGGCCATCGGTGCGTTTTCCACGCGCATGAGCGGTCTGGTCTATATGCCGCTGTACCGCGAGCAGCACTGGCTGTATTGCAGCAGTCGCCATCCACTGTTCAACGAACGGCGCATTCCCGAGCAGGTCATCACTCAGCAACGGATGGTCGGGCGCGGTTACTGGAGTCAGGCGGAACTGGCCCGGCACGGTTTCAAACACAGCGCCGCGACCGTGGAAAGTATGGAAGCGCAGCTGATTCTAGTGCTCTCCGGCGCCTACATCGGTTATCTGCCGGAGCACTACGCGCAGGCCTGGGCCGACAAGGGCGATCTGCGTGTATTACTGCCGGCGACCTTCGGTTATCAGGCGCCGTTTTCGATGATCATGCGCAGGGGCCGCAGCCGCGAGCCGCTGATCCAGACCTTCCGCGATTTGCTCAAAGCGCAATTGAATCAGGCGTAACCCATCATGTCCCGAGCCCAATGCCCGCGCTGCCTGCGCCCCCAGACCCACTGCCTGTGCCCGTTGATTCCGCACCTCGACAGCCGCACGCGCGTGTTAGTGCTGCAGCATCCGAGCGAGGTCAGTCACGCGCTGAATACCGCGCGGCTGGCGGCGCTGGGGCTGAGCAATGCCGAGCTGATTGTCGGTGAGGTATTCGAGGATTTGCCGAAACTGTTGAACCGGCCGGGCTATCAGGCGCGCTTGCTGTTCCCGGCTGAGGATGCGCAGCCGTTGCAGGTCTACGCGCCAAATGATCAGCCAATGTTGCTGGTCGTCCCGGATGGAACATGGCGCAAAGCGCGCAAGATGCTGCACCTCAATCCGCTGCTGGCGGCGCTGCCACGGGTGACCCTGACCGAGGGCGGGGTGTCGCGCTATCGCTTGCGCAAGGCACCGGGGCCGGGGGCGCTATCGACGATCGAGGCGATCGTGCAGGCGCTGGAAACCCTCGAAGCGCCGACGACGTTTGCGCCGTTGCTCAAGCCGTTTGAAGCGCTGATCGAAGGGCAGATTGCGGCGATGGGGGAGGAGGTCTTCCAGCGTAACCATGGCGACAGATGATCGTTCCCACGCTCTGCGTGGGAATGCATCCAGTGACGCTCTGCGTCACCGTCGAGAAAGGACGCGGAGCGTCCCGGGCGGCATTCCCACGCGGAGCGTGGGAACGATCATTGGCTAACGTTCGCGCATCGCCTCGGTCCGCGCTTTCAACACCGGTTTGAGCAGGTAATCCAAGACGCTTTTCTCACCGGTGATAATGTCCACTGTCGCCACCATCCCCGGGATGATCAGCAGCGGTTTCACGTCGCCGCCCAGGTGATTCTTGTCGGTGCGCACCTGAATCAGATAGAAGCTGTTGCCCTTGTCATCGGTGATCGTATCGGCGCCGATCAGCTCGAGCTTGGCGCTCAGCCCGCCGTAAATCGTGTAGTCGTAGGCACTGAATTTGACCATGGCTTTCTGGCCCGGATGCAGGAACGCGACGTCTTGCGGGCGGACCTTGGCTTCGATCAGCAGGTTGTCTTCCAGCGGCACGATTTCGACCATGTCGCTGCCCGGCTGGACCACGCCGCCGATGGTGTTGACCTTCATCTGCTTGATCACGCCACGCACCGGCGACGTCACCGTAGTGCGGCTGACGCGATCGTCGATGGCGATGCTCGACGCGGTGATTTTCGACAGGTCGGTGCGTTTCTCATTCAGCTCTTTAGCGGCCTCGGAGCGGAAGGTCTGCTCGGATTCGTCGATCTTGCTGCGGATCTCGGCGATGGCCGATTCGGCGCGGGGAATCGCCAGCGTGGTGGCGTTCAGCGAACCACGGATTTCCACGGCGCTGCGCCTGAGCCTGAGGATTTCCACTGGTGACACGGCGCCGGTTTTCACCAGCGGTTCGGACATGTTCATCTCTTGTTGCAGCAGCGCCAGGCTCGAGCTGAACTGGCCCTGCTTGGAGCGAAACTCCGCCAGCTCCTGGGTTTTCTGCCGCAATTGTTCGCTGAGGGTGCGCTGTTCACTGGCCAAGCGGCGTTGGCGTTGCTCGTACAGCGAGCGCTCGTCCTCGGCGACTTGCGGCGCTTTGGCGATGACTTCAGCGGAGAGTTTGAAGGGGCGCCCCTCGGCCTCTGCTGACAGCCGTTCAACCTGCGCGGTCAGCGCGTAACGGTCGGCCTCGCTCTCGCCCTTGTTCGAGCGGAAGCGCGTGTCATCCAGACGCAGCAGGGTGTCGCCCTTGCCGACCATCTGGCCTTCGCGAACGTAAATCTCGGTGACGATGCCGCCCTCAAGGTTCTGGATCACCTGAACCTTGCTCGACGGAATCGCCTTGCCTTCGCCCATGGTCACTTCTTCGAGCACGGCAAATTTGGCCCAGACCAGGGCGGCGATCAGCAGCGCTGCCGCCAGCCACACGGTGATCCGCGATTTTCGCGGCGAATCCTGCAATGCTGCGCCGGCGGTTTCCGGCATGAACTCGGCTTCGGCGCTTTTGCCGAAACTGTCGAAGTAACCGCGTTTGTTGCTATCGGAGGAAGCAGGCATGGCGTAACTCCTAGACCGCCGCCGAGCCGACACGGCCCTTGCGCAGTGCATCGATGACCGCTTCTTTCGGGCCGTCAGCGACGACCCGGCCGTTGTCCAGCACCAGCAACCGGTCCACCAGGCTCAGCATCGAGGTGCGGTGGGTGACCAGCAGCAGGGTTTTGCCTTGCACCCAGCCATGCAGTTTCTGTCGCAGCGCGTCTTCGCTGCTGTTGTCCATGGCGCTGGTGGGTTCGTCGAGCAGCATGATCGGTGGATCGAGCAGTAACGCGCGCGCCAGCAACACCGCCTGGCGTTGGCCGCCGGATAGCAGTTGTCCGCGTTCGCCCACCGGTCGGTCGAAGCCTTGCGGGTGTTGTCGGGCCAGTTCGGTGACGCCAGTCAGTTCGGCGACTTCGAGCATGCGTGAATCGCTGATGTAACGCGCGCCCAGGGTCAGGTTGTCGCGCAAGCTGCCGGCCAGCAGCGGCAGGTCGTGGGCGACATAACCGATCTGCTGGCGCAGGTCAGCCACGTCCAGTTGGCGCAGGTCGAGGCCGTCGAGCAGTAACTGGCCTTGTTCCGCTTCGTAGAAACCCATCACCAATCGCGCCAACGTGCTTTTGCCGGAGCCGCTGCGGCCGATGATGCCGACCCGCTCGCCGGCTTTCAGGCTGAAGCTGACCTCGCTCAGCGCCGGCGCATTCTGGCCGTTGTAGTGGAACGTCACGCCGCTGACGTCGAGGGCACCTTGCAGCTGCGTACGTTCCAGTGGCCGTTGTTTGCCGTCGCGCTCCTGCGGCAGCGCCATCAGTGCGTCGGTGCTTTTCATGGTCAGTTGCGCTTGCTGGTAGCGGGTGATCAGCCCGGCGATCTGCCCGAGCGGGGCGAGCACACGACTGCCAAGCATGTAGGTGGCAACCAGCGCGCCGACGCTGAGGTTGCCGGCAATGATGCTGTAGACCCCGGCCACAATCGTCGCCATCCCGGAAAACTGCTGGATGAACAGCGTGCCGTTGGTGGCCAGCGCCGACAGTTTGCGCGCGTGGCTGTCGAGG
>NZ_JH635998.1:453094-457509 GCF_000257605.1 Pseudomonas sp. R62 | reverse complement strand
GGGTGCTTTCCCATTTGTGCTGGCGCTCGCTTTCGGCGCCGCAGGCCTTGAGGGTTTCCAGACCGCCGAGGGTTTCGATCAGCACTGCCTGACGCTCGGCGCCGAGGCTCAGGCTTTTCTGCACGGTGTCACGCAGGCGCACCTGAATCGCCATGGCGAAGATGATGGTGATCGGAAACGCCAGCAGCGGAATCACCACCAGCCAGCCGCCGAGCAGGCCGATCACTACCAGCATCAACACCACGAAGGGCAAGTCGATCAGGCTGGTCAGGGTCACGGCGGTGAGAAACTCACGCAGGCCCTGAAAGTCGTGAATGCTCTGGGCAAAGCCGCCGATGGTCGCCGGCCGCGCTTTCATCGACATGCCGGTGATGCGCTCGAACAACGTTGCCGAGAGGATCACATCGGTTTTCTTGCCGGCGGTGTCGAGCAGGTGCGCACGCACCACGCGCAGCACCAATTCAAAACCGGTACCGATCAGCAAACCGATCGACAGCACCCACAGCGTCGAGGTCGCCTGATTGGGCACCACGCGATCGTAGGTCTGCATGACGAACAGCGGCACCATCAGGCCGAGCAGGTTGATCAGAAAACTGGCGAGAATCGCATCGCTGTACAGCCATTTCGACAGTTTAAGGGTGTCGCGAAACCACGCATTTACCCGTGGCACCAGCGGCGCGCGCAGGTCTTCGAGTTCGTGGCGCGGACGGGCGAACAAGGCCTGGCCGATGTAGTGTTCGCTGAGCTCTTCGCGACTGACCCATTGCTCGCCGCCGTCGGCTTCGCTGGGCAGCAGCAGGGCTTTGCCATCCTCGCCAAAGCGCCGCAGCACGGCGGTGCGGCCGTCGTTGAGCAGCAGCAGGATCGGCAGGTTCAGCGGCGAAATGTCTTTCAGGTCACGGCGCAACAAGCGCGCCTGCAATCCGGCCCGCGCGGCTGCACGGGGCAGCAGATCGAGGCTCAGGCGTTGTTTGTTCAGAGGCAGCCCGGCGCTCAGGCTGGCACGACTGACCGTGGCGCCATGCAGTTTGCAGAGGATCAGCAGGCCGTCGAGTAACGGGTCGTCGAAGCTCAGGCGCGGATCGACCCCGGTGGCGCCGGGTTCCATGCTGGTCATAGTGATTGCCTCTGTTGAGCGGGCTCGGTTATCGGATCGTTCCCACGCTCACGCGTGGGAATGCAGCCCGTGACGCTCCGCGTCACTGGACGCGGAGCGTCCCTTGAGGCATTCCTTTGCTGCGCGTGGGAACGATCAGGGCAAAGTCAGTTCCTGCACCGTTTATTTCAGTTCCGGCAGGCGCGCCTGGTTTTTCACTTCGGTCGTGGCAATCGCATCAGCCGGCAGCACCACGCGTTGCTTGCTCAGCAACTGGCCCATGTTCGCCAGCACGCGGTACATCGAGTATTCCTCGGTGTAGCGGATTTCGGTGTAGCGACGGTTGGCGTTGTACAGCTCGTTTTCGCTGTCGAGCAGGTCGAGCAGGGTGCGTTGGCCGAGGCCGAACTGGTCCTGATAAGCGGCGCGCACGCGTTTGGTGGTTTCTGCGTATTCGCGAGCGGTCGGCGTCTGCTTCTTGGCATTTTCCATGGCGTTCCAGGCCAGACGAATGTTCTCGTTGAGCTGACGCAGGGCGTTGTTGCGGATGTCCATCGCCTGGTTGATGTCGTGGGCATTCGCGGCCAGACGTGCCTTGTCGCTGCCGCCACGGAACAGGTTGTAGTTCATCACCACACCGACACGCCATTCGTTGTCGTGGCCTTCATCACCCTGCACGTTGTTGTTTGCGCCGACTGCTGCTTCGGCATCGAAGCGCGGGTAGAACGGCGACTTGGCCACTTCGTACTGGCTCTCGGCGGACTGCACGTCAGCCTGGGCCGATTTCAGGTACGGGTTGTTGTCGACCATGCTTTGCTGCGCTTCACGCAGGTCCGGTGGCATCTCACCGCGAGTCGAGGCCGGGGTTTCCAGCTCATCGGGCATGCGTCCGACCACGCTGTAGAAATTCGATTCGGCGTCGGCCAGATCGACTTCGGCGGTGTCGAGGTTGTTCTGCGCCAGTGCACGACGGGCAACCGATTGATCGGAGTCGGCGGTACTGCCGATGCCGCGCTCGGTGCGCAGGCCGATCTGATCGTTGACGCGCAAGTGCGCCTGCAGGTTGTTCTTGGCCAGCGTCACCAGTTCACGCCGCTTGAGCACTTCGAGGTAGACCTCGATGGTGCGTAGGGCCAGGTCCTGTGCGGTGCCTTGCGCGTAGTAGGCGCGCGAATTGGACACGCCCTTGGTGCGCTCGACCTCGTTGGCGGTGTTGAAGCCGTCGAAGATCATCTGCCGCAAGCGCAGCTCGGACTGGGTGTAATTGAGAATTTCGGTGTTGTGATTACCGAAGGCACGGGTGTTGGTGTTGTCGCTGTAGCCGCGCCCGTAGGCAGCGTTCAGATCGACCGACGGATAAAACCCGCCCTTGGCCACTTTCACCTGCTCATCCGCAGACAGGCGGGCGTCCACGCGCGAAGCCAGTTCCGGGTGGGTAGCGATGGTGCTCTGAATCGCCTCGGTGAGGTTCATCGCCTGGGCTTGGGAAGTGCAAGCCATGGCCAGCAAAACCGCGCTGCAGAGGGGGGTTAAAACGCGCATGGGTGCATCTCCCTGGATCTCAATGTTGTGTTACCGTCGCCAAATATTTGACGTAAATTTAGGGTGTAAGCGTTTCACTCTTGTAACAACAGAGCTAAGAACATCCTAGAGCGTAGCTAAGAAAAAATTTTCATAAGGTTTACTCCAAAAAAAACTTATGCGGTTTTTCAAAAGCAGCACATTGTTCAGCTCGAAAGCCTTTGTTTTATGCGCTTTAGGGAGCTCGAAAAGGCTTGAGGAAAGTTCCATTCACTTTGCGAGACACTGCGAAGTACTGCTGAAGGGGAGGGACGCGTAGCGGGGAATGAGCGACAGATTTTTGTCACTCGGGTGATTCACCACCGTTACGTAGCGCTAGTGGGTCGATGGATTGAACAGGGTTGGCAAGTGCTTGATAGCGCTGACAATTCACCTCAAACCGGGCCTGCGAAACGAACTGTCGAGGGTGCGAGCGTCGCCCCCGGCAACCCGATTGAGCCATGGGCTGCTTCGCGAACCAGTGCCGACGGTGGTCGGCAGCGGAGGATTTCACATGGCAACGCTCATCGGTACGGTCACAAAAGTCATTGGTCAGGTGTTCGCCCAGGCGAGCGACGGCATCAAGCGTCCGCTGTTCGAAGGCGATCGTTTGTACGCTGGCGATCAACTGATCACCGGCGCGGAAGGCGCGGTGGCAGTGAAACTGCAAAACGGCGAGGAATTGACCCTCGGCCGGGGCAGCAGCATCACCATGACCGGGCAATTGCTGGCCGACCAAGCGGTGCCGGTGAACGTCGACGAAGCGCAGACCCCGAGCCAGGCGCAACTGACCGATGTCGAGCAAATCCAGCAAGCCATCGCCGCCGGTGAAGACCCAAGCAAAACTGCCGAAGCCACTGCCGCCGGCCCCAACGCGCCCACCGGCAATACCGGTGAACTGGGCGGCGGGCACAGCTTCGTTCTGCTCACCGAAGTCGGCGGCCGAGTCGATCCGATCATCGGTTTCCCCACCGCTGGCTTCAATGGCATTCCCGAGTTTCCCGAATATCGTCGCGACGCGGACATCGACAATGGCGACGACACGCCAGCGCCGGTCGTGGTGCCACTGCCACCAGTGAACAACCCGGTCATCCTCAACGGCCTCAATGGGGCGGATGGCGAGCTGAACCTCAATGAAGCCAATCTGCCTGACGGTACAGCGGCCAATCCAGGCGCGCTGACGCAAAGTGGCAACTTCACGGTCTCGGCAGCGGATGGTTTGAACAGCCTGAGCATCGGCGGCATCAACGTGATTGTTGGCGGCGTGCCGATCGGCTTTCCCCAGTCGATCACCACGCAACTGGGCAACACCCTGACCATCACCGGTTACAACGCGGCGACCGGCACGGTCAGCTACAGCTACACCCTCAACGGCAACGAGACCCACGCGGCCGGCGACGGCGAGAACAATCTCAGCGAACAGTTCACCGTGATCGCCACCGACAGCAATGGCGACAGCGCCACTGGCACGCTGGACGTGAATATCACCGACGACGTGCCCAAAGCGTTTGACGACGCCAACGGCATTGCCTCGGAAACCTTGCTGACCCTGACCGGAAACGTCCTCAACAATGACATCCAAGGCGCTGACCGCGTGCCCACCGGACCGGTCACGCCCGGCACGTTCACCGGTACTTACGGCACCTTGGTTCTGAACGCCGACGGCACTTACACCTACACCCTGAACACCAGCGATGCCGATTTCAAAGCCTTGACCGGCGGCGGTAACGGCACCGAAACCTTCGCCTACACCATCACT
>NZ_JH635998.1:447213-450605 GCF_000257605.1 Pseudomonas sp. R62 | reverse complement strand
GATGCCGACGGCGATACCAGCACTGCCAATCTCGTATTGAACATCCACAACAACGACGATCCGGTGCTGCTCAATGGCCTCGACGTCAACGGTGGCGAACTTACCGTCTACGAAAAAAACCTCAGCGACGGCACCAGCCCCAACACGCCCGCGCTGACCCAGAACGGCACTTTCACCGTCAGCGCTCTCGATGGTCTGCAGACCCTCACAGTCGGCGGCATCGCGGTGATCACCAATGGCGTGGCCGCAGGCTTCCCGCAATCGATCACCACGCCACTGGGCAGCACGCTGACGATTACTGGTTTCGACGCTGCAACCGGCGTGGTCAGCTACAGCTACACCCTGGCCGACAACGAAGCCCATCCAACCGCCAACGGCGCCAACAGCCTCACCGAGAACTTCGACGTGGTGGCGACTGACACCGATGGCAGCACCGCCAGCGGCCAGATCAACGTCAACATCGTTGATGATTTGCCGACCGCGCATGCGGACGCGGCTTCGGTGGCGGAGGGCCGTACCGTCAGCGGCAACGTACTCAACAACGATATCGGCGGCGCTGACGGCCCGGCGGTCACGGGTGCAGTGGTTGGCGTGCGCGCCGGTGCCGACACCTCGACTTCGGCCATCGGCGGACTCAATTCGCAGATCAACGGCACCTACGGCTACCTCACGCTTGATGCCAACGGCAACGCCGTTTATCACAGCAATCCGAACACGGTGAACGGCCCGGGCGCGGTGGATGTGTTCACCTACACCGTGCGCGATGCCGACGGTGACGAAAGCACCACGACGATCACCATCGATGTCTACAACAGCTGCCTGAAAGCGGTCAGCGACACTGACGTCACCGTCTACGAAAAAGCCCTCGACCTGAACCAGGATGGCCAGGATCTGGCAGCGGGCAGCGTGGTCGGCAGCGATCCGAACAGCACCGGCGAAACCGCCTCCGGCACCCTGGTCGGCTCGGTCACCGGTGCGGTCGGCGCGATCAGTTATGCGCTGGTTGGCAGTGCTACCGGCAACTACGGGCAGATCGTTCTCAATGCCAATGGCACTTACACCTACACCCTGACTTCGCCAGCGACCACTACGCCGCACGCTGACGACGGCGCCAACAGCCTGAGCGAAACCTTCACCTATCAGGCCACCGATTCTCTCGGCAACGTCGTCACCAGCACAATCGTCGTGAGCATCGTCGATGACGTGCCGAAAGCGCTGAATGACAGCAACGCGACCAACGCGACCGAAGACCAGTTGACCCTGACCGGCAACGTCCTCGACAACGACGTGCAGGGCGCCGACCGCGTCGCCAGCGGCCCGGTAACCGCCGGTACTTTCACTGGCACTTACGGCACGCTGGTGCTCAACGCCAACGGCACTTACACCTACACGCTGGAGGCCAATGACGCCGACTTCAAAAACCTCCAGGGCGGCGGCAACGGCACGGAAACCTTCGCCTACACCATCACCGACGCGGACGGCGACACCAGCACCGCCAACCTGGTGCTGAACATCCATAACAACGACGATCCGGTGTGCCTCGACGGCCTCAACGTGAAGGGCGGCGAAATCACCGTCTACGAGAAAAACCTCAGCGACGGCAGCAGCCCCAACACCTCGGCGCTGACCCAGAGCGGCAGCTTCACCGTCACTGCGCTTGATGGCCTGCAAACCCTCACGGTCGGCGGCATTGCGGTGATCAGCAATGGCGTCGCCGCCGGTTTGCCGCAATCGGTGGTCTCGCCATTGGGCAGTACGTTCACCATCACCGGTTACGACCCGGCCACCGGACTGGTCAGCTACAGCTACACCCTGGTCGACAACGAAGCCCATCCGAACGCCAACGGCGCCAACAGCCTCAGTGAGAGCTTCGAGGTGGTCGCCACTGATACCGATGGCAGTACCGCCAGCGGTCAGATCAACGTCAACATCGTCGACGATCTGCCGACTGCCAACGCCGATACCGGCTCGGTAGCGGAGGGCGGCACGGTCAATGTCAGTGTGCTCGGCAATGACCTCAGCGGTGCCGACGGCGCCGCCACGGTGGTCGGCGTGCGCGCCGGCAGCAACACCGCGATGTCAGCCAGCGGCGGGCTCAACAGCAACATCAACGGCAACTACGGCTACCTGACCCTCGACGCGGCGGGCAACGCGGTTTACCACAGCAACCCGAACTCGGTGAGCCCGCCGGGCGCGACCGACACGTTCACCTACACCATCCGTGACAGCGATGGCGATGAAAGCACCACAACGCTGACCATCAACGTGGCCGACAGCAAACTGGTCGCCTCGGTCGATCAGGATGTGACGGTCTACGAAAAAGCCCTCGACCTGAGCAAGGATGGCCAGGATCTCGCCCCCGGCACAGTCACCGGCAGCGAACCGGGCAATACCGGTGAAACCGCCAGCGGCACGCTGGTCGGTTCGGTCAGTGGCGGCAGCGGCGCGATCACGTACACCCTGGTCGGCAACGCCACTGGCAGCTACGGGCAACTGCAGCTGAACGCTGACGGCACCTACACCTACACGCTGACCTCGGCACCAAAAACCGCGCCGAACGCCAACGACGGGCCGAACACCCTCAGCGAAACGTTCACCTACAAAGCCACCGATGCGCTGGGCAACAGCACCACCAGCACGCTTGTGGTGAACATCGTCGACGATGTGCCGAAAGCCGTTGCCTCGGATCGCTCGGTTACCGCAGTGGAGATCGATTCCAACATCCTCATCGTCCTCGACATCTCCGGCAGTATGGCTGATGCCTCTGGCGTGCCGGGCCTGTCGCGGCTGGCACTGGCCAAGCAGGCCATTGGTGCCTTGCTCGACAAGTACGATGATCTGGGCGATGTGAAAGTGCAGTTGGTGACGTTCAGCAGCAATGCCGCCGACCGCACCACCGTGTGGGTGGATGTCGCCACCGCCAAGACACTCCTCGCCGGCCTCAACGCCGGCGGCGGCACCAACTACGACGCCGCCGTGGCGGTGATGCAGACCGCGTTCAACACCTCCGGCAAACTCACCGGGGCGCAGAACATCGGCTACTTCTTCTCCGACGGCAAGCCCAACGAGGGCGACATCGGCACGGCTGACGAAGCCGCGCTGAAAAACTTCCTCGACGCCAACAACATCAAGAACTACGCCATTGGTCTGGGCAGTGGCGTGAGCAACGCCAACCTCGATCCGCTGGCCTACGACGGCATCAACCACACCAATACCAATGCGGTGGTGGTCACCGATCTCAACCAGCTCAACTCGGTGCTCTCCGGCACCGTGCAGGGCGCGCCGGTTACCGGTTCGCTGCTGGGCGACGGTGGTTCGTTCGGCGCCGATGGCGGTTTCATCAAATCGATCGTGGTCGACGGCACCACCTACACCTACGATCCGAAAGCCCT
>NZ_JH635998.1:440378-446797 GCF_000257605.1 Pseudomonas sp. R62 | reverse complement strand
CCTCGACACTGGCGAATACAGCTACACCTCGCAGAAAACCACCGCCGTGGTCATCACCGAAAACATCGGTTTCACCGTCAGCGACAACGACGGCGATCTGGCCAGCTCCACCCTGACGGTGAAAGTGATTCCCAACGCGCCACCGGTGGCGATGGACGATCACGTCATCACCAACGTGCTCTCGGGCAACATCGTGGTGCCGGGTGAGCTGCTGCTGGCCAATGACAGCGATCCGAACGGCGACACCCTAAACGCCACGCCAACCAGTTTCAATACTGGTTGGATTTCCAAAGCGGCAGACTTCACCGGCAGCGGCCTGATCGGTTTCACTGGGCAGAACAATAATGCGGCCAACCAGAACCTGGCCAACGTGCGCAGCGCCTTCAGCGCCAATGCCGCGACCATGACCGCCGCGCTGGTGGTCAGCGGTTATCTGGGCATGGTGAGCAACAGCAATGCCAACGATGAAGACCGCATTACCGTCAATCTGCGTCAGGGCGAAACCCTCAATCTGGATCACAATCTGGGTGCCGGTAAGATCAGCATGGAATATTCGCTCAATGGCGGTGCCTGGATGGCGCTGGCGGACGGCCAGACCCTCAGCGCCTCGGCGGACGGCGTCTACCAGATCCACATCACCAACATTGGAAATGGTGGCGGCAACCCGAACGCGGCGGAAAACTACCAACTGACCATGACCCTCAACTACGCCGGGGCCCATGACACTACACCGGACTACCACGGCACCTACACCGCCAACGACAACCACGGCGGCAGCGACACGGCCAACGTCAGCATCAGCTATCAGGACGGCCACACCCTCACCGGCACTGCTGGCGACGATGTGTTGGTGGCGGGCAGCGGCAACAACGTGATCAATGCCGGCGACGGCAATGACGTGCTCAGCGCAGGCTCCGGCAACAACGAAATGCACGGCGACGGCGGCAACGATTTGCTCTACAGCGGCGCGGGCAACGATCTGCTCGACGGCGGCACTGACAGCGACACCGCCAGCTACGCCCACGCCACGGCCGCGGTCACCGTTAACCTCGGCCTGCTCGGTGCGCAAAACACCCTCGGCGCCGGTACTGACACGTTGACCGGCATCGAAAACCTGCTCGGCTCGAACTTCAACGACAGCCTCACCGGCGACGGCAACAACAACGTGATCAACGGTGGCCTCGGCAACGACTTCCTCAATGGCGGCGCTGGCGATGACTTGCTGATCGGTGGCATGGGCAACAATACGCTGACGGGCGGGGCAGGGGCCGACACCTTCCAGTGGCTCAAGGGCAACAGCGGCCACGACCTGATTACCGATTTCACCCCCGGTACCGACAGGCTCGATCTGTCGCAACTGCTGCAAGGCGAAAACGCCAGTACCGCGTCGCTGGACGACTATCTGCACTTCACCGTCAGCGGCAGCGGCGCCTCGGTGATGACCAGCATCGACGTCAGCGCCATGGCCGGCGCCGCGCCGAGCCAGACCATCGACCTGGCCGGCGTCAACCTCGCCAGCCACTACGGCGTGACCCCGGGCGCAGGCGGCATGATTGCCAGCGGCCACGACACGGCGACGATCATCAGCGGCATGCTCAATGATCATTCGTTGAAGGTGGATACGGTCTGAGCTGACGTCTGAAACAACAAAACCCGCCGCCCCGGTTGAATCGGGACGGCGGGTTTTGTCTTTCTGCAGAGAAGTGTTGTCTGTGAATCGGATTTCGCGAGCAGACTTACCCGTAAATGGGATAGATACACCATGGCGCCCATCGGGCATTCAGGTCCGGATGGCAAACAATTCCGCCATTGGCATGCGCATATATCGACCGCGAGTTGCTCGGGCAGCCGCCTTCATCGCACATCCGGTATATGCCCCCAGCGGCTATTGGCCAATAAGGATCGGGTCCATATACCACTTGCATTGTGTGCAGTGCACCACCCATGGGTAGTGAGCCCGGAATGCTGTATCGCCAGTTGAGCGCCTCTTGGTGTGTCATGCCGTAGCCGCCGATAGCCAACTGATAAACATTCGTCACACTGACGTAATAAGAAAATGAGCTGAATCGGTCCTGTACGGTAATGTACGTATTGCCGTTACGTATGCCCGTGACTTTCCCGTTGCCGTCGACATAAGCCACGTTCGGATTACTGCTTCTGTAGGTGATCGGGTGGACGCCTGTAGACGGGACGGCGGCGCGGATTTGGGTATTGTTTGGAAAATCTGCACTGTGAGTGTGGCGCCATGCATAAACTCTCAGTCCTGACAGGGCCATGGCGCTGTTGTTGACTTGCAGCGCTGTGCGCAGCGTGAACGAGCGTAAAGGAGAGAGAAGACCGTCGCCATAGAGTGCTCGAATCTGCACGACTGTCAGTACATCGACAACGAGCCCCTTCAATAGCGTCGAAAATTTCCCTTCCTTGTCTGTGGTCAATGTCTCTATCGACTTGCCATTCACCAGAACTTCAACCTGCTGTTCTACGCTCGCAGTTCCCTCGACCGTGACATTCGGATCAACCGTCAGGTCGGTATGCGGAATCTCCCTGTTCTGCGAGTCCTTAATCAGTGTGATGACCGGCTGCAGCTCAACCAGAGATTCGATCTGATAGGTCTGGTGGGGAAATTCCACCGGTTTGCCGCGCAATCCCAGGCGCACGGAAAATACCAATGTCGCCGTAGTGCCGCTTTTGAGATTTTTCAACACTTCCAGCGTCGGCGTTGACAGTTCCCGTATCAGCCCGGCGCTGGTGACGCTCGCCTCCGCGTTCATGATGACGTGGCGAACAGGGTTGTCTTTGCTGTCGATGCCGATCAGCACCAGCGTCATGCTCTGGCCCGGCCGTTGTCCGTGCCAGAGGTTGACCGCCAATTTGTCTGCGCTGGTCAGTTTTTTTACGTCCAGTATTGCGTTATCAATGCCAATGATTCGCGGTCTCGGAAACCTGGGATCCTGATCAGCGATCAGTTTGAAAGAAACCTCAGTTTCCGGAGAAGATCCGATTTTCTTGCCGTCCTGATTCAGGTTGAATTTGAATCGCACGGTTTCACCGTGAAGCGCCACGATCAGGCGCCTGTCGAACGGAAAGCGGGCTTGTTTGGCCGAATCCAGATCTACCAGCGGGAAGCGATCAAATCCCAAGGGCAGTGGTGTGCACACCAGACGGACCTTCTCGGTCTTGGCATCGAGATATTCCACCAGCATGCTCGGCAGCGCTGCCAAGGGATCAAGCGGATTAGTGAAAGGCGATACCAGTGAGGGCGGCGTGAGGACAAGCTCCTTGGGATCGCCGATCTTCAACTGCGCGATATCGGAAAAGACTTCACTTTCGCCGGGATTGGTGATGGTGGCCTGCACGGCCAGTCTCGCGCCGGCGTAGGGCTTGATGTACTCGTTCTCGGCCTCGAAAACGATGGGCTTTGAGGGATCGGTTACAAGCTGTCCCCAAGTAAACCGTACCAACTTGCCGTTGATGTCTGTGGTCTGCCAATGCAGCTTGACCTCTGCCCCTTGTTTCAAGGGCCAGAAACTGGCGACATTTATAAAGGCTTTGGCAGTGTCGACTGCCAGCTCACCTTCCACCAGTGGGGTGACCTCCGGTGCTCCCAGTGGCAAGGATTTACCCGCAACGGTGACGTCAGCAGGTTTGGAAAGTTTGGACTGACCTGCTCTGGTCAGGATATAAGTTGCCCGTAAAGTTCCACCTATCACATTTTGAATGCGGAAATTTTCCACGGGAAAGTTCAGTGTCTTGCTGTCAACGGTCACCGTTAAAGAATAGGTATGAGTGACTGGCACGTTGTTTCGGGTGAATCCTTCCAGTGTCAGGGCGATCACATCGTTGATCGCAAAACTGCCCGTCAGGAGAATGTTCGTCGGGCCGCCTGCAAGCCAGTCATGGTGTATTACGTCGTCGCCATCGGACTGCTCGAAAATCGGCGCGGTCAGCAGAGTTATTCCGGGCTTGAACGGCAGAACGAGCGGTTCCGAAAAACCACTGGAGTTCTCGACAACGTCATAAACGCTCCAGCGCACCACCAGATTGCTGGTTTTTTGCAATTCGGCGAGCAAGTCAGGCGTCAGCTCGAAAACGATGTCGGCCGAGGCGTCGGTCACGACAAAGTCCAGCCGCAGCGAACCAAATGTCAGCACGACCGTATCGCCGATCTGCTGATTGAAGTAATGCGCAACCGTGACTTCCATCCCCGCTTCGATGACGCTCTGATCGACGATACTTTCCGATGCGATCGGCAGCTTGAGGCCCTGATTGGAAGGCTTGCCGCCGTCAATGTCCGCTTCGCCCGGAGCGGGGTGTTTGAACCAGAGCCGTGCGTGTGGCGATTCCCCCGGGTTGCCGCTCAGTCTCGTGACTCTAATCCAGCAATCCAGCCTGACGTCGGTAAACGGCAGGAATTTCTCCTCGAGGGTTTCAGCTGTAATGTAAAAAAGTACGGTTTTAGGGGTCTTTCCATCGGCCTCAAAATCGTCCTCTGTAAGGACGAAATCAATCACGGACGAAGGGTTGGTGACATCTGGTCTATCGAGGAAGACTTCGATACGGTCACCGAGGGCTTGCGACAGATACTCCGGGAGACTGAAGCCCAATCCGTTAATGTTCTGAGCAACCATGGCGATGTTGATACCGTAGCTCTTGTCAGTTTGCAGCTTGTGCAGGAGTGGTTGCGGCGGATAGAGGGCCAGCACACCGATACCGGAACGCGGCGCAGGAGGGAATATCAGGTATTGTGAGCTGGTCATGAATTTTCGCCTTCCACACGGGGCGCTTACCTGGGCTGTCAGCGCCGATACGGAAGAATTAAGCATGCGACGTTAAAGCGCGCACCTGTCAACTCTGACAGGTGCGGACGGATATCGGATGAACGGTTGTGCCGCCGAAGGTGGGGCAATCAGCGTTTTTTCAAGGTCTTCTGCCGCAAAATATAAACCGTCACCAGCACCGCACTGGTCAACATGAACCCCCGCGCCCAAACCAGCGGCACCAGATAGCACGAGAACAGAATGCTCACCCACATCAGCCCGATCGCGTAGACCTTGCCTTTGAGCGGAATGCCGTTGCCTTCGAGGTAGTCGCGGATCCATGGCCCCAGCCGTGGATGTTCGACCAGCCAACGATAGAAGCGCGGAGAGCTGCGTGCGAAGCAGGCCGCGGCGAGCAAAAGGAAAGGGGTGGTGGGCAGGACCGGCAGGAAAATGCCGATCACCCCCAATGCGACGCTCAGCCAGCCGATGGCCAGCAGGACGTAGCGCAACATCAGGGGGCGGTTGCCTATGGGGTTGTCCATAGGCCGGTTCTTAGTGATGACGAGGCTTGAGGATCGCCGGTTTTTCGTCGGGGGCCTGGCACAGCAGGTACAGCGCGGTCAGGGCTTCCGGGATCTGAACGATCATGTCGTCCATCAGATTGGCGTCCTTGGCGATGTCTTCGAACTCAGGCTGCTCGTCGAACAGGCCGGAACCGACCATGATCGGCAGGAGCATTTCGCTGACTTCTTCTTCGGCGGTTTCGAACCAGGCCGCTTCGCGCAGGAACACGCCCTCCATGAAACCGATGCACCAGCCGCGCAGTTCAGAGTCGTCCGGCTCTTCGCCCAGATCCAGTTCGCACGGCAATTCGAATTCTTCATCCGAGGCCAGTTGGCGAGCGATGTGCGCCTTGAGGCCGATCAGCGTGGCTTCGATTTCGGCACGCTGGGCTTCGTCGGTGTAATGCGGCTCTTCGGCGAACAGCGCGTCGATCCACTCGCGCTCCGGAACGTCTTCGGAGCAGATCGACAGCGCGGTCAGGTAACCGTGGGCGGCGACGTAATCCAGCGCCTCGTCGTGCAGCTCGTCGGCGTCGAGGAAGACTTGCAGGCGGGTCAGTTGCTCAGCGAAGGACATTACGGGGCTACCTTGGGGAATAAACAATGCGGGAATTCTAGGCCTTCTTGCGCGCTCTAGCCAGCCGCTTGGCAGATTTGCCCGCACGGACGCACGCAAATGCCGGGTCGGACGCAAAACCTGTGGGAGCGGGCTTGCCCGCGATGGCGGTGTGTCAGTCGATGAAGAAGTTGTCAGTGCCGGCCTCTTCGCGGGCAAGCCCGCTCCCACAGGGTTCGGTGTGATGTCAATTGCAGAGTGAGTCTTCTCAGCGGCACCCTGTGCGGCGAAGGCCTCGGGTATACTGCCGCGTTTTGCGATCCCTGCCGGCGCTGCGCTGGTCATGCAATGTGTTCTTACGTTTTGTTTAAGCAGCCGAGGCTGCTCTGAACCAGCCTGAGCAGGGATGTATCGGTAGATTTTTGGAGTTTTTATGCTCGAACAGGCTCAACGCGTCCTCAAGGACATCTTCGGCTACGACAGTTTCCGTGGCCGTCAGGGTGCGATCATTGAGCGCGTGGCCAGCGGCGGTGATGCGCT
>NZ_JH635998.1:427758-439797 GCF_000257605.1 Pseudomonas sp. R62 | reverse complement strand
TGCTTCCAGGTGCCAGCGCTGTTGCGTGAAGGTCTGGCGGTAGTGGTATCACCGTTGATCGCGTTGATGGACGATCAGGTCGCCACCCTTGAAGAACTGGGTGTGGCCGCCGCTGCGCTGAACTCCACGCTGAGTGCCGAGCAGCAGCGTGATCTCGCCCTGCGGATCAAGCGCGGCGAAGTGAAAATGCTCTATCTCGCACCGGAGCGTCTGGTGCAGCCTCGCATGCTGGCGTTCCTGCAAAGCCTGGAAATCGCCCTGTTCGCCATCGACGAAGCGCATTGCGTGTCGCAATGGGGCCACGACTTCCGCCGCGAATACCTGCAACTGGGTCAATTGGCAGAGCTGTTCCCCAACGTTCCGCGCATTGCCCTCACCGCGACCGCCGACAAGCGCACCCGCGAAGAAATTGTCGATCGCCTGCACCTGCAGAACGCCGAGCGCTTCCTGTCGAGTTTCGACCGCCCGAACATCTTCTATCGCATCGTGCCCAAGGAACAGCCGCGCAAACAGTTGCTGGCGTTCCTCGCCGAGCGGCGCAGCGATGCCGGCATCGTTTATTGCCTGTCGCGCAAGAAGGTCGAAGAAGTTGCGGCGTTTCTCAGCGAGCAGGGCTTCCCGGCGCTGCCGTATCACGCCGGTCTGCCCAACGATCTGCGCGCCTATCACCAGAAGCGCTTCCTCAACGAGGAAGGCCTGATCATGGTCGCCACCGTGGCGTTCGGCATGGGCATCGACAAGCCCAACGTACGCTTTGTCGCGCACCTCGATCTGCCGAAATCCCTTGAGGCGTATTACCAGGAAACCGGTCGCGGCGGCCGTGACGGTCTGCCGGCGGATGCCTGGATGGCCTACGGTCTGCAAGACGTGGTGATGCTCAAACAGATGCTGCAGAACTCCGAAGGCGACGAGCGGCACAAGCGTCTGGAGCAGCACAAGCTCGACGCGATGCTGTCGCTGTGCGAAGAGACCCGCTGCCGCCGGCAGGCGTTGCTGGCCTATTTCGACGAAGACATGCCCGAACCGTGCGGGCATTGCGACAACTGTGTCGACGGCGTGCAGACCTGGGACGCCACCGAGCCTGCACGTCAGGCCTTGTCGGCGATTTTCCGCACCGGCCAGCGCTATGGCGTCGGTCATCTGGTCGACGTGTTGCTGGGCAAGGACAACGAAAAGGTGCGCAGCTTCGGCCATCAGCATTTGTCGGTGTTCGGCGTTGGCAAGGCGTTGAGCGAGAGCGAGTGGCGCTCGCTGTTCCGCCAACTGGTGGCGCGTGGGTTGGCCGATGTCGACCACGAGGGTTATGGCGGTCTGCGCTTGAATGACAGTTGCCGGCCGCTGCTCAAAGGCGAAGTGACGCTGGAACTGCGCCGCGACCTTAAACCGCAAGTCACCGCCAAAACCGGCAGCAAGAGCCAGGCCAGCCAACTGGTGCGCGGCGAGGAGCGCGAACAGTGGGAAGCCTTGCGCGCACTACGGCGCAAGCTCGCCGAAGAACACGGCGTGCCGCCTTACGTCATCTTCCCCGACTCGACGCTATTGGAAATGCTCCGCAGCCAGCCGACCTCGCTGGCGGAAATGGCCCGGGTCAGCGGCGTCGGCGCGCGCAAGCTGGAACGCTATGGCGAAGCCTTCCTCGAAGTGCTCGGCGGCGAGGCGGAGGCGCCGAAGGTGGTTGCCGATGTCCGACACGAGCTGATCACCCTGGCCCGCGCCGGCATGACCCCGCTGCAGATCGCCGGGCAGTTGCAGTGCTCGGAGAAGAACGTCTACGCCATGCTCGCCGAAGCCATCGGCAAGCAGCAATTGTCGCTGGAGCAGGCGCTGGATTTGCCAGAGGAGCTGATGGGCGAAGTGCAGGACGCGTTTCCTCGACGGTGAGGGCGAGTTGCCGTCGGTCGCCGAAGTGGCGGAGTTGTTTGCCGGGCGTGTGCCGGAAGGCGTGCTGTATTGCGTGCGAGCGGCTTTGCAGTCTGAATTCGAGATGTGAAACGACGTATGCGCCAAGCCCCGTGCAGTTGTAACGATTCAGTACAGAGCGACTCTTGCCTATAACTGCCGCCCATGCTTAGCTGACTAATAATTAGATTTTCCGTATTTCAGTCTAACCGTGAGTGTTTTATGCCGTTAACCGATCAACATCGCTTTGGTATGCAACTGGCCCAGATGTCTCGTGGGTGGCGTGCCGAACTGGATCGTCGTCTCGCCGGGCTGGGCCTTTCACAGGCGCGCTGGCTGGTGCTGCTGCATCTGGCGCGTTTTGAAGAGGCACCGACCCAACGCGAACTGGCCCAGAGTGTCGGCGTCGAAGGCCCGACCCTGGCGCGCTTGCTTGATAGTCTGGAAAACCAGGGACTGGTGCAACGTCAGTCAGTGATGGAAGACCGTCGGGCGAAAAAAATCGTGCTCTGCGCACCTGCCTTGCCTCTGATCGAACAAATCGAAACCATTGCCACGCAACTGCGCCACGAATTGTTCGAGGGCGTCGATGAGGCGGATTTGAAGGTGTGCATGCGCGTACACGGGCACATTCTGGCCAACCTGGAAAAATCTTGAGGCACATCCCGGTGGCGATTTTTTGAGAGATCGCGCTGAGCCGACTATAAGAACTACTGGGCAATATCGTGTTCGTACCGGATGTGCGAACGCATAGAAACCGGTTTTGCTTATTTAAGGGATGCTCATGCTCGCAAGTCGGCACGTGCTGCGCGGGGGCGCCAAATGGCTGCTGCTCGCTGGCGTATTCAGCTATTCGACCTGGTCGATGGCGTTGGGGTTGGGCGAAATCACTGTTTACTCAGCCCTCAATCAGCCGTTCAAGGCCGACATCGCGCTGGTCGATGTCGGCACGTTGACGCAAAACGATCTCTCGGCCAGCCTGGCTTCGGCGGATGAATTCGGTCGGGCCGGCGTCGAGCGGGTGTTCTTTCTCAATGACCTCAAATTCACTCCGATCCTGCGCGGCAGCCGCCAGATGATCCGGGTGACGTCCGGCAAACCGGTCAACGAACCTTTCCTGAATTTCCTCGTGCAGCTCGATCAGCCCAACGGCCGTCTGCTGCGCGAGTACACGGTGCTGATCGACCCGCCGGGTTCGCCGGGCATCGTGCCCGCCACCGACGAGCCGGATCCGCGTCCGCAATCCTCTGAATTTCCAACCGTCGAACCGGTTACCGCCCCGCCCCAGGCTGCCCAGGGCAAACGCGCTGCGGCGCCTGTGCCGCCAACGCCGGCGCAGCCTGCCAACGATGCGCAGGCCGAGCAACTGGCCGCCAGCGTGCTGCTCACCCAGCAACTGCAAAAGACCATCGACGAACAGAACCTCAGGCTGCAAGAGCAGCAAGTGCAAATAGCCGACGGCAAGAAGCAGATCGAAGAGTTGCAAACCCGTCTGGCCGAAGTGCAGAAACCGCCGCCACCACCCGTGGTCGCGCCGGCTCCGGCCGCAGTTTCAGCCCCGGTCGAGGCGGCAGGCGATGGCGTGAACTGGCCGCTGCTCGGCGGACTGGTATTGCTGCTGGGCGTGCTGGCTGCGTTGCTCATACGTCGTCGTAAGCAACGTTCGACAGCAGATGGCACGTCGACGCTGCTATTGCCTGAGAGCGCCGAAGAAGACGTCGACGAGCCCGAGCTTCAACAATCTGTCGGTGCGCACGCGGCAGCTGATCATCGCGACGAGCCCGGTGCCGGCGACGTGCTGGAGGCCGTGGGCATCTATCTGGCCTACGGTCGACTCAGCGAAGCCGCCGGGCTGCTGCGCGATGCCTTGCACAAGGAGCCTGAACGCACTGATCTCGGTCTGCAGTTGCTGGAGGTTCTTGGGCGCCAGGGTGACAGCGGCGCTTTTGAACAGCAGGAAAGCCGCCTGCGTGCGCTTGGCGTCGATGACCGTGAACTGATTGAAATCCGCGCTCGCCATCCAAAACTGGCAGGCGCCGCACCGGCGGCATTCGCAGCAACGCCAATCGCGCCCGAACTGCCCGTGGCCTCGGCAGCGACCGCAGCCGCGCCGCTTGCAGCGTCGCCCAGCGCTCTCGAGGATGATTTCGAATTGAGTCTGGGCGAGCTGTCGATGGATTCAAATTGGGATCTGAACGACAGCCGCGCTGACGCCGCCGCACCGCCGATCGATGATCCAGAGCTGGGCACCAGCCTGTCGGTGCTACCTGTCGATTTCGAACTGCCACAGGCTGCATCTGCCGAAGAAGCCGAACTCGAATGGATCCCCGAACCCGACGCCCAGCCGCTCGACGACGACTTTCTCAATGAGTTCGGCGATCCCGAGCCGTCGCTGGTGCTGGAACCTCTGGATCTGCAATTACCCGAGTCCATCGAGACCGACACCGAGGCCGCCGGCAAACTCGAACAGGCGCAAACCTGCATCGACGACGGTGACATCGACAGTGCAATCGCGCTGCTCAATGAATTGCTCAGGGAAGGGGATGAGCCGTTGAAGCAGACAGCAAGGACGTTGTTGGCGGGGATTCGCTGAGCGCCGACGTATTTCGTGTTCATCCGAGACCGCTTTCGCGAGCAGGCTCGCTCCCACAATGGAATGTGCTTTCCCTGTGGGAGCGAGCCTGCTCGCGAAGGCGTCAGAACGTCTGCCCCAGATTCAGATAAACCGCCTGCTCATCCGCATCATTCAACCCATACGTGAAGTTCAACGGCCCCAGTGGCGTGTCGAAGCCGATAAACACACTCGCGGCATTGATGTAGCCGCTGTCGAATTCATTGTCGTTGTTCCACGCCCGACCGCGTTCCACCGAGGCGCCGGCGTACAGCGGGAAGTCCAGCGGCAGGTACGAGCGCGGCGTCAGGCGGCGGTAGTACACCGCGCGCATCAGGCTGACGTTCTGCCCGGACAGCGCATCCTCACGGAACCCCGACAACTGCCGCGCGCCGCCGAGCAGGAAGCTTGAGGTCACCACATTGGCGTCGTCCAGCGTGCGCCCGTAGCGCCCGCCGAGAATCAGCGTGTCGGGCCCATGGCTCATGGCCTTGTCGAAATTCAGTTCCCATTGGCGATAGCGATTGTCTGAACCCAGGCCCGGTTCGAACTGGGCAAACGTCAGGCTGACGTCCTTGCCCTCGTGCGGAAAGTAGACGTTGTCCAGCGAGTCGTAGGAATACTTCACGGTATAGAAACCTTCGTTGAAGCTCTCGCTCGGCAGATCCTGATCACCGATGCGCACGTCAGCCTTGCCCCAGGCCTGGCCGACGCCGAGTCGCACTTCACCGTTGTTGCCGATCTGCCGCCCAAGGTTGAGGCCGAAGCCGTAGCGCTCGACCCGATACTGCGCGATCGGATCGTTATCCAGCACCGAGTCAACGTTCTGCGCCTCGAACGAGGCGTAGGGCGCGACGAAGTAACGCGAGCCGACGTCCAGCGGCTGATAGAACTCGCTGTACAGCTCCTGCTTGTCGCCGATCTGCGCGCGGGTCAGCCATTCCGCACCGAGGCGGTTAATGCCGTTTACGCGGTAACTGGCGCCGAGGTTGAAAGCACTGTCGCCGCGCATGTCGTCCGACAGATTGAGGCCGACCCGCAGATAATCGGTGCCGCTGCGTTTGCCGCTGGCGCTGATGACCAGGGTGTGATCTTGGCCTTTGTGCACGACGCGGTAACGCACTTGATCGAAGTAATCGAGGCCGTACAGCGTGCCCATGTCCGAATGCAGGCGGCCCAGGTCCAGCGGCGCGCCGATCGGTTGGCGGATGTAATAGCGAATCACGTCATCATCGACTTTCGAATCGTTTTCGATCCGGATCGCGGTAATGATCGGCGTGCGCTGACCAGGCTGGCGGGCGGCGTTCAATTCCGCGTCCTGGGTTTCCGTCGGCTTGAGTTGCGCCAGCCGCGCATCGAGGATTCGCGTGGCGCGATAACCGGCGTCGATCATCTCTTGAGCCTTGCCGAAATCGGTCACGCCGAACGCGGCCAGCGCAGGCTGGATCAATACGTCATTGGCGTGCAGCGTCGCCAGTTGTTCTTCGGAGTTGCGCCGGGTCATCAGGGTGATCGACTGATTGAGCACGTCCACCACGGTAGTCAACTGCTTGCGATTGCGCAGCGGTGTGCCGATATCGACGACGATGGCGATGTCGACGCCCATTTCCCGCGCGACATCCAGCGGGATGTTGTCGGTCATGCCGCCGTCCACCAACAACCGGCCATCAAGCTCGACCGGGGCGAACACTGCGGGGATGGACATGCTCGCGCGGATCACTTGCGGCAGGTGGCCTTTGCGGAACACCACTTTTTCGCCATTGGCGATGTCGGTGGTCACGGCGCGAAACGGGATCGGCAGTTTGTCGAAGTCGCGGGTGTCGCTGGTGTGGGCCAACAGGCTTTCCAGCAGCAGCGCGAGATTCTGGCCCTGAATCACCCCCAATGGCAGGCCGAGGCTGCCGTCGTCGCGGAAGCTGAGTTTCTGCTTCACCAGAAAGTCGCGGTCGTCCTGCTTGCGTCGAAATGGCACGTCCTCACGCGGCGGCGCGTCGGACAGCGCCGCTTGCCAGTCGATGCTCAGGGCGAGCTTTTCCAGTTCATCGACCTTGTAGCCCGAGGCGTACAGCCCACCGACCACCGCGCCCATGCTGGTGCCAGCAATCGCATCGATCCTGATGCCTTGTTCCTCCAGCGCCTTGAGCACGCCGATGTGCGCCAGCCCGCGCGCAGCACCGCCGGACAGCACCAGGCCGACTTTCGGTCGTGGCGCCTCACTGGCGAGAACCAGCAGGGGAAGGAAACCAAGCAGCAGGCAGAACAGCAAACGGCGCATTGTGAGTCTCGGGGCAAGCGGTAAAGCCGGCTATTATAGCGGCGCCCTCTGTCTCAGGAGTTTCAGCGATCATGACCGTCGCCAAAGCCGAAGTTGTCATCACTTATTGCACCCAATGCCAGTGGCTGCTGCGCGCGGCGTGGCTGGCCCAGGAGCTGCTCAGCACCTTCGCTGACGACCTGGGCAAAGTGTCATTGGTGCCGGGCACCGGCGGGGTGTTTCACATCACTTGTGCGGGTGTGCAGATCTGGGAGCGCAAGGCCGACGGTGGTTTTCCCGAGGCCAAGGTATTGAAACAGCGAGTGCGCGATCAGATCGATCCTGACCGCGACCTCGGCCACAACGACCGCACTCAGTGAGAGGCGGCCTCGGCGGCGACGGTTTTCTTGTCGGCCGAGCCTGACATCCGCGCCGACACCACAATCGCGACGATGATCAACGCGCCACCGATGAGCATCCGCAGGGTCGGGGTTTCGCTGAACAGCAGCCAGGCGATGGTGATGCCGTAGACCGGCTCCATGGCGAACACCACTGCCGCCGTGCGTGCCTTGATCACCGCCAGACTGGCGACGAACAGGCTGTGCGCCACGCCCGTGCAGAACACTCCGAGCAGGGCGATCCACAACCAGTCCAGCGCTCGGACCTGACTCAACTGCGGCGCCGCGACCGGCAACAGACACAACGCCACGACGACGTTCTGGCACAACGCCGCCTGCACCGCCGGGATGCGCCCGGAACTGGCGCGGTTGGTCAGCGACAGCAGGGAAAACAGCAGGCCGGACAGTACGGCCCAAAGCAAGCCGACGGTGGCGCCGCTGCCCAGATCAAATGCGGGCGTCACCAGCACCAGACCGATGCTGACCAATACCACCAGGACGATTTCATTGGCACGGATGCGTTCGCGGAAAATCAGTCCTTCGAGAATCACCGTAAACGCCGGGAAACTGGCAAAGCCCAAGGTGGCGATGGCCACCCCGGCGATCTTCACCGATACGAAAAAACTCACCCAGTGCCCAGCCAGCAACACGCCGCTGAGGGCGAGGCGCCGCCAGTCCACGGCCTGAAGTTTCTGCCAACCATGCTGGCTGGCGAAACGGGCGAAAAATGCCAGGGCGAGCACGGCAAAAGCCGCACGTCCAAAGACGATCACAGCAGGGGATGCGGCAGCGAGTTTGCCGAACACACCGGTCAGGCCGAACATCAAAGCGCCTATATGCAGGGCGCCGAGGGCAGTACGCGGAGTCATTGCAATCCTTGAAAGACAGAACAATTGCGCGCCAGTCTAAAGCGGTGTCGCCGCCGCGTCTGTCATTCAAAGCCTCAAGTGGTGAACGATGTGCGCTGTCACACGACTGACTCACGCCTGTCACGGTCGATTAACCCGGCGCGCGCAAGCTGGCGAAAACATCGCAGAGGGTTGCCCATGACCAGCGCCGAGCTCGCCAGACCCAGTCGCAAACAACGGGTGCGAACCCTGTGGATCTCCGATGTGCACCTGGGCACGCGGGATTGCCAGGCCGAGCACTTGTCGCAATTTCTCAAGGGCTACCACGCCGACAAGGTTTATCTGGTCGGTGACATCATCGATGGCTGGAAACTGCGCAGCGGCATGTACTGGCCGCAAGCCCACACCAACGTCATCCGCCGCCTGCTGACCATGAGCAAGCGCGGCACCGAGGTAATCTACGTCACCGGCAACCACGACGAATTCCTGCGGCGCTATTCGAAACTGATTCTGGGCAATATCCAGTTGGTCGACGAAGCGGTGCACGTTACGGCGGACGGCCGGCATTTGCTGGTGATTCACGGCGATCAGTTCGATGTGATCACCCGTTATCACCGCTGGCTGGCGTTTCTCGGCGACTCGGCCTATGAATTCACCCTGACCCTCAACCGCTGGCTCAATCACTGGCGCGCCCGGTATGGCTACGGTTACTGGTCGCTGTCGGCCTACCTGAAACACAAGGTCAAGACCGCCGTCAGTTTCATCAGCGACTTTGAAGAAGCCATCGCCCACGAGTGTGTGAAGCGCGAACTGCATGGCGTGGTGTGCGGGCATATTCACCATGCCGAAATTCGCAAGGTCGGCGGGGTGGATTATCTCAACTGCGGCGATTGGGTCGAGTCGTGCACGGCGCTGATCGAGCATTGGGACGGCACGATCGAGTTGTATCGACTGGCGGATGCCCAGGCGCGGGAGGCGGAATTGAAAGCTGCCAAAGTTGCCGAAATCGCCTGAGCGAAAAAGCACCCTGTGGGAGCGAGCCTGCTCGCGAAGGCGTAGTGTCAGACAAAACTTATGTGCCTGATACAGCGCTTTCGCGAGCAGGCTCGCTCCCACATGTGTTCTCAGGCCGGGCTGTGTTCTTGCATCGCAGCCTTGTAAATCGAGTTCTTCGGCTGCGCAAACAGCCGTTCCATCATCGGCTCGAAGAAACTCAGCGGCAGCGTGTCGTACGCCGGATCAAACGCCGCCGCGTCGTATTTGGCGCAGAATTCGGCAGTGGCCTGGAACTGCGGATGATCCTTGAATTGCTCGCGCAAGTGCCGATCCATGCCCAGGTGATGAAAGAAATAATAGCCCTGAAAGATGCCGTGCTTCTCCACCATCCACAGATTCTCCGCACTCACGAACGGCTTGAGAATCGCTGCGGCGATGTCCGGATGATTGTAGGAACCAAGGGTGTCGCCAATGTCGTGCAACAGCGCGCAGACCACGTATTCCTCGTCACGCCCGTCGCGAAAGGCGCGGGTCGCGGTTTGCAACGAGTGGGTCAGGCGATCCACGGGGAAACCGCCGAAGTCGCCCTCAAGCAGCTTCAAATGCGCGAGGATCCGCGATGGCAGCTGTCTGGCATAGGCACTGAAATCAGCGGCGATGATCGCCCAGTCTTCCTCGGTGCCGTCCTTCATATGGGTGAAGCGAGCATGGGCATTCATTGGCAGACCCTCATTCAGAACGCCACGCGACCGAGAATCATGTCGCGGTACATGACGAAATCGCCGAGCAGGCTGTACAGCGGATGCTGAAACGTCGCCGGGCGGTTTTTCTCGAAAAAGAAATGGCCGATCCAGGCAAAGCTGTAGCCGGCCAGAGGTAGCGCGAGCAACAGCAGCCAGGCGCCTTTGGCGATGCTCAGGGCGAGAATGAAGATGACCAGAGAAGTGCCGATGAAATGCAGACGACGGCAGGTGCTGTTGCTGTGTTCGGCGAGGTAATACGGGTAGAACTCGGCGAAGCTGTTGAACTGCTTGATGTTTTCCACGACCGCGCTCTCTGTGGTGATTGTTCTGGCGACAAGTTGTTCGGCGGGGAGCTTATTTGAGTCTAGAGTGATCATTGGCGTGGGCCAGTGACAATCGGCGCCACTTTAGTATCCTTCGCAAATAGGGCGGTTATCTGCAGCCCGTCATGTAAAAGAATAACAACCATGAGCGAACGAACGACTTCTGCAAGCTGGGCGATGGGGATTGTCAAAGCACTGGAGATGGACGGCCTGGATTGCCGGGTTCTGTTCAGGCAACTGGGGCTGGATTTCAGTGCCCTGGAAGATCCGGATGCGCGTTTCCCGCAGGATTCCATGACCCGGCTCTGGCAGCGCGCGGTCGAGGTGTCCGGCAACCCGGCGATCGGCCTGAACATGGGCAAAGTGGTGCGCCCGGCCTCGTTTCATGTCGCCGGCTACGCGCTGATGTCGAGCAATACCCTGGCCGAAGGTTTCCAGCGTCTGGTGCGCTATCAACGCATCATTGCCGAAAGCGCCGACTTGAGCTTTCGCTTGCTCGATGAAGGTTACGCGCTGATTCTCACCGTGCACGGCGATCACCTGCCGCCGACCCGGCAGAGCGCCGAAGCGTCACTGGCTTGCGCACTGGCGCTGTGCGGCTGGCTGACCGGGCGCCCGCTGCACCCGGTCAAAGTGTTGGTTCAGGGCGATCAGCCGACAAACCTGCAACCCTATAAAGAAGCCTTTCACGCGCCGCTGGTGTTCAACGCGCCTTACGATGCGTTGATCTTCGAACGTGCCGATATGGAGGCGCCGCTGCCGACCGCCAATGAAGCCATGGCGCTGTTGCATGATCGCTTTGCCGGGGAATATCTGGCGCGGTTTTCCGAAAGTCGCGTGACGCACCGGGCACGTCAGGTGTTGTGTCGTTTGTTGCCCCAGGGCGAGCCCAAGCGCGACACCGTGGCGCAGACGCTGCACCTGTCGCAGCGCACTTTGCAGCGGCGCTTGCAGGAGGAGGGCACCAGTTTTCAGCAGTTGCTCGACGACACCCGCCGTGAACTGGCCGAACAATATCTGGCGCAACCGAGCATGACCTTGCTGGAAATCGCCTACCTGTTGGGCTTTGCCGACCCGAGCAACTTCTTCCGCGCTTTTCGCCGCTGGTTCGACACCACGCCCGGCGAGTACCGCTTGCGCCTGACGCAGGTGCCGGACGCGGTCAATGACGCCAGAACGCCGGAATACACAGCACAAACACCGTAATGATCTCCAGTCGGCCGAGCAGCATGCCGAACGACAGAATCCACTTCGCCGCATCCGGCAGGGTGGCGAAGTTGCCGGCCGGGCCGATGGTTTCGCCCAGACCCGGGCCGACGCCGGACACGGTGCTGGCGGCGCCGGTCAGCGCGGTCATCCAGTCGACCCCGAGCAGCGACAGCAGCAGCGCGATTACGCAGATGGTGATGGCGAAGAAGAACGAGAAGGTCAGGATCGAACGGACAATTTCTTCGTCGAGGCGGTGACCGTTGTACTTCTGCTTGATCACCGCGCGCGGGTGGATCAGCTGATTGAGGTTGGCCTTGAGCAGGATATAGGCGACCTGGAAACGGAAAATCTTGATCCCGCCCGCTGTCGAGCCGGAGCATCCGCCGACGAAGCCCAGGTAGAAAAACAGCATCAGCGAGAAGTTGCCCCACAGGCTGTAGTCGCCGAGGGCGAAACCGGTGGTAGTGACTACCGAGGTCACGTTTAGCGCCACATGCCGCAGCGCTTCCAGCCAATGCAGCTTGGTGGTCCACCAGTACCAGGTGCCGAGCACCAGCCAGGTCACCAGCAGCATCGCCAGCAAACCCTGCACCTGTTGATCCTTGATCAACGCCCGGCGGTTGCCGCGCAGCGTCGCCACGTACAGGGTGAACGGCAGACTGCCGAGGATCATGATGACGATTGCCACCCAGTGCACCGCCGGTTGCGTCCACTTGGCCAGCGACTGGTCGGAGGTCGAGAAACCACCGGTGGAAATC
>NZ_JH635998.1:424458-427401 GCF_000257605.1 Pseudomonas sp. R62 | reverse complement strand
GACATCGCGTGGTTGATCGCATCGAACGGGCTCATCCCGGCCCACCAGAACGCCAGGCTGCCGAGAATGGTGATACCGACGTAGGCCGCCACGATCAGCCGCGCCACCATGTGCGAACGCGGCATGACCTTTTCCGAGCGGTCCGAGGATTCGGTCTGGAACAGGCGCATGCCACCGATGCGCAGCAGCGGCAGAATCGCCACGGCCATGCCGATGAAGCCGATGCCGCCGATCCAGTGCAGCAGCGACCGCCACATCAGAATCCCCGGCGACATGTTGTCCAGGCCGTTGAGCACGGTGGAACCGGTGGCGGTGATGCCGGACATGCTTTCGAAGAACGAGTCGGTGTAGCTGATGTGCTGGGTCAGCAGAAACGGCAGCGCGGCGAAAATGCACACCACCAGCCAGCTGCTGACCGTCAGCAGGTACATGTCGCGCGGGCGCAGGTGAATGTGTTCGGGTCTGCCGGGTATCACCAGAGCGAGGCCGGCGACAAAGGTGATCATGCTCGCCCAGAGGAACGACGGCAGGTCGCTGGTGCGCTCGAAAATCACCAGCGTGGCCATCGGCACGACCATGGCCACAGCCAGCGTGATCAGGAAGATGCCGATGATAAAACCAATGATCCGTAAGGTCGGCAACGCCATGAAATCCGCTCGGGCTGGTGGGAGAAGGGCGCCATTCTACCTGTGGGGCAAGGCATGTAAACCGGCAGGCGCTGCGCAGATGAAGCTAGAATAGCCGCACATTTTTCAAAGGAGGTGGCCGATGCAGGCTCTCGACGCGTTGCTCAACCGTGTTTCCGTTCCCCGACTGGTCGAACCGGCCCCCACTGCCGAGCAGCGCGAAGCCCTGTTCGGCGCGGCCCTGCGTGCCCCGGATCACGGGCACTTGCAGCCGTACCGCTTTTTGACCGTCGAAGGCGCAGCGCGTGAGCAAATGGGCGAGTTGCTGGCCGAGGCGGCCCGCCAGCAGAGCGGCGAAGTCACCGACGCGATGATCGACAAGGCGCGCAACGGCCCACTACGCGCGCCGCTGGTGGTTGTGGTCATCGCGAAATTGCAGGAACACGTGAAATACCCGAAGGCCGAGCAACTGCTCACGGCCGGCTGTGCGGCTCACGGGATTCTGCTGGCGGCGTATGCGCAGGGGATTGGCGCAGTGTGGCGCACCGGGGATCTGGCGTACTCAAAGCATGTGGCCGAAGGCTTGGGGCTGGTGGAAGGCGAGGAGGTGATCGCGTTTCTCTATCTCGGCACGCCGCAGAAAGAGCCGCGCGTGGCGGAGAAGGTTGATCTGGCTGAGTTCGTCAGCGCCTGGCCCGGTAAAGCCTGAAGATCAAAAGCCCCTCACCCTAACCCTCTCCCAGAGGGAGAGGGGACTGATTGGGGGATGCTTTGGAATTACACCGACCTGAGCGTCCTTCGCTGAATCCAGAGTCGGGATACCGGACGTGTTGTTTCTGCGAGTTCATAATCGACTCGGTCTTTCAGGTCGATGCACAACGGCAGACAACTCGGTCGGCCCCCTCTCCCTCCGGGAGAGGGTTGGGGTGAGGGGCTTTTTCAGGGCTGGACCACGACTCCCGGTACCAACGGCAATTCCAGACTCGCCACAAAGCCGCCCTGCGGATGATTGGCCAGCGTCAGCGTGCCGCCATGCCGTTCCGCCGCCCGTTTGGCAATCGCCAGCCCCAGGCCATGCCCGGCAGCGGTCTGCCCCGGCGCGCGATAAAACGGCTCGCCCAACTGACTCAGATGTTCGGTCTGCACCCCCGGCCCGTGGTCGCGCACGCTGATGACAATCCGCTCTCCCTGCCGCGCAGCGTGCAATTCGATCGGCTGATCGCTCGGGTTGAAGCGCTGGGCGTTGCGCAGCAGATTATCTACCGCGCGTTCGATCATCGTCGGCCAGCCTTTGAGATTCAACTGCGGCTCGGCTTGCAGGCGCACGGGCTGCTCGGGGGAGCTGAGCTGCGCATCCTTTTGCAGCGTGGCGAGCAACGCATTCAGGTCCACTTCTTCAGCGCTGGCGTTGTCGGCATCGACTCGCGCCAGCACCAGAATTTCACTGATCAACGCCTCCAGCCGATCGCATTCGCGGGTCAGGCGTGGCCACAGTTTTTCGCGCTCTTCAGGGTTGGCACGCTCGGCCAAAGCCAACGCGATGCGCAGGCGCGCCAGTGGTGAGCGCAGTTCATGGGAGACATCGCGCAGCAATTGGCGCTGACTGCCGATCAGGCTTTGCAGGCGCGCGCCCATGCGGTTGAAATCGGTGGCCAGCACGCCGAATTCGTCACGGCGGTTGGCCAGTTTCGCCAGACTGTTCTGCTGATAAGTCGTCTGCCCCAGATCATGCACCGCGCCGCGCAAGCGACTCAGTGGGCGGGTGATGGAGAAAGTCACGAGCAAACTGAACAGGGTCAGCACCACCAGCGCGATGCCCAGCGCACTCAGCGGCCAGAGCAGGCTTTCGCGGTGCCAGGCGTCGAGCTCAGGGTGCGGGATGCGGTAGATGAACAGGTAGGTATCACCGGTTTTTTCACTGGTGATCTCGTCGGTCAGACGCCGCCACGGCAGGCGGCGGTCATCGTTGTTCTGCCGCGCTTCGAATGCTGCGGCGCGGCGCGGGAAGGTACCACGCACCACCGGATCGCCGGTTTCGTTGAGCACTTGAACGTCGATGTGATACTGGCGTTTGCGTTGTTCGAGCATGTCCTGCGCGGCTTCCTCGCCTTGGGTTTCGTAGGTCTGCGTCCATTCTGCGGCCAGTGTGTTGAGGCCGGGATGGCGGCTGAGAATCCATGCGTCCTGATTGAGCATGTGCCCGAGCAGGATCGACAGCCCTGCTACCAGAGCGATGGCCAGCCAGAAGCTCGCAAGAATCCGCCAGAACAGTGAACGCACAGAAACTCCTCGAAAATCACACCGTTCAAATGTGGGA
>NZ_JH635998.1:418112-423531 GCF_000257605.1 Pseudomonas sp. R62 | reverse complement strand
CTTCGCGAGCAGGCTCGCTCCCACATTCGATTTGAATGGAACAGGCCCGACGAGGTAAGTCGTCGGGCCCAGGGTCAAGCCATTATTGCGCCTTTTGTGCCTGCTGCGCTTTCCAGGCCTTGAACTCGGCCCATTCGGCGCGGCGTTCGGCGCGTTTCTTCTGGATCTCGTCGAATTGCTTCTGTTGCTCAGGTTTCAGCAGTGCACGGACATCGGACTCGGCTTTCTTGTGGTTGGCCGCGATCTCGTCCTTCATGGCTTTCTGGTCGGCCGGCGAGAGTTTCTCCAGGTACTTGTCGACCACCTGCTTACGCTCGTGCATCTGCTCGCCCATGATCTTGCGAATCTGCTCGCGCTGTTCGCGGGTCAGATCGAGCTCGCTGTACGGGCCTTTGCCGTGCATGCCGCCGTGCATCTGACCGCCGTGGCGCGGGCCATCCAGCGGACCACCGAGCGGACCGCCATCTTGCGGCATGGCCATGGCCACGGTTGGCAGAGCGGCAGCGAACATCAGAGCGATAAGAGTCTTGCGCATGGTGTATCTCCTTGTCTCGTTCCCGGTACGTTCCGGATGAGTGCAGATTACGCAGATCAAGGTCAGCGGCGGTCAGCGCAGCGTAAAGCTTCGGTAAAGACGCTTCGTGCCCGGCCTTACACATATCCAGTGCAGGTGATGCTGAAGGCTGCGATCTGATCGTTCCCACGCTCTGCGTGGGAATGCAGCCGAGGACGCTCTGCGTCCTGCAGCCTGAAGATCGCCGCCTTGGGCAGCTCGTACACGGAACAAGATGGTTTTACAGGCTGTAGTAGTAACCACGGCTACGCAGCGCGACGATGCGCGGGCGGCCGTCGGGGTGGGGGCCGATTTTTTTGCGCAGGTTGCTGACGTGCATGTCGAGGCTGCGGTCGTACAGGGTCAGCTTGCGGCCGAGGGCCAGTTGCGCCAGTTCCTGTTTGTCCAGCGGCTCGCCCGGCTGTTTGAGCAGGGCTTCGAGCAGGCGGCTTTCGGAGACGGTCAGGGTCAGTTCTTTTTCGTCGATGCTGACCACGCCGCGCACCGGGCTGAAACTCAGGTCGCCCAGCTCAAGTTGCGTTGACACAGCGGCGGGATGGCTGCGCCGCAACACGGCGCGCAGGCGCGCGGTCAGTTCGCGGGGGTCGCAGGGTTTGGCCAGGTAATCGTCGGCGCCCAGTTCGAGGCCGAGGATGCGGTCCAGCGGTTCGCCACGCGCTGACAGCATCAGCACCGGCAGGTCGGCGTGGTCGTTGCGCAATTGCTTGAGCAGTTCCAGACCGCTGCCGTCGGGCAGCATCACGTCCAGCACCACCGCCGCCGGGGCGGTTTCGGCCAACGCCTTGCGCGCGCTCTGGCCGTCGTGGCAGGCGCGCACCTGGAAGCCTTCCTGGCTCAACCAGCTACTCAGGAGTTCGCACAACTCCTGGTCATCATCAATCAGTAACAGCTCGCTCATGACTCACTCAATTTAGCCATTGCCGACGTTTTCGGCTTGCACCACTGGCAAAGATACCGCAGAGCAGCGCCAATAGCGCTACCCCGGCGCCAGTGACGAACCACTGCTGTTGGTCGGTCAGCAAACGCGGCAGCGGGCTGGCCTGGGCTTCCTTGAGTTGCAGCTTCAGACGCTGGTTCTCCTGGCGCAGCCGGGCGAGCTGGGCGCTTTCGCGAGTGTTGTCGGCATTTTGCAGTTGTTTGTTCAGTTCTTCGCGCTGCTGCTCACTGGCCTTGAGCCGCTGTTGCAGCTCGGTGATCTGGCTGCCGGCGCTCAATGACAATGGCGTGGAGCTGCCGCTTTCGGTGGTTTCCTCACCATGGGCGGGGGCCATGATCGACAACGTGAGCAACATCAGACACAACGGACCCTTGCGCATCGCGACACCTGTTTCCAAATGGATATTGGGCAGGTTGTCGGCAGGCAAACGAGAATAATGAGCGATTGAGAGCGCGATGAACCGAGAAGGTTCATCGCGTGGCAGGACTTAAGGCAGGACTTGCTTGAACGGCTTGACGATCACATTGGCGTAGACGCCAGCGGCAATGTACGGATCGGCATCGGCCCAGGCCTGTGCGGCGCTCAGGGAGTCGAACTCGGCGACGATCAGGCTGCCGGTGAAACCCGCTGCGCCCGGATCATTGCTGTCGACGGCCGGGTGCGGGCCGGCCAGCACGATGCGGCCTTCGCCCTTGAGCGCTTGCAGGCGTTCCAGATGCGCCGGGCGCGCGGACAGGCGAGCTTCCAGCGAGTTGGCAACGTCGGTGGCAATGATGGCGTAGAGCATGTCAGTCCTCGGTTTTAGGCGTTGTGGTATCGGTGTCATGCAGATGGCGCGACAGGTAAACGCCCTGTGCGACCAGGAACAGCACGGTCATGCCCAGGCTGCCGAACACCTTGAAGTCGACCCAGATGCTCTGGAAGGTGAAGGCGACGAACAGGTTGGCTGCGCCGCAGAACAGGAAAAAGCCGATCCAGGCGATGTTCAGGCGCGTCCAGACCGGGTCCGGCAGGGTCAGCGCGTGGCCCATGATGCGCTTGATCAGCAGGCGATCGCCGATGAAGTGGCTACCGATGAACGCCGCAGCGAACAGCCAGTTGACCACCGGCGCTTTCCATTTCAGGAAGGTTTCGCTGTGGAAGGCCAGCGTCAGGCTGCCGAATACCAGGCAGGCGATCAGCGTCAGCCATTGGCTCTTTTCCAGCTTGCGCTGCTTGATGAACAGCGCGCCGTACACCACCAGGGAGCTGATGATCAGCATCGCCGTGGCGCTGTAGATACCGCCTACGGTCACTTGCTGGCCGGCAATGTCGACGACCCGTGGATCAAGTTTGTAAACGATGAAGAACAGCAGAAGCGGGATGAAATCGATGAATTGTTTCACAGTGAGAGCCAGAAGCTGGATGTGGCGGCATAATAACAAACATATGGGCGCGCGATAGCGCCAGCTGATTTGAGGTTACAACTCCCCGTGAATGTTGATTTGCACTGCCACAGCACGGCCTCCGACGGCGCCCTGGCGCCTGCGGTTCTGGTTGCGCGTGCGTTCGAAAACGGCGTGCGGGTCCTGGCGTTGACCGACCACGACACTCTTGAGGGGCTCGCCGAGGCGCGTACTGCCGCCACCGAGTTAGGCATGCAACTGGTCAACGGCGTCGAATTGTCCTGCACCTGGGGCGGGGCGACCATTCACGTATTGGGCTACGGTTTCGACGTCAACGCCGCGCCGTTGGTTGAAGCGATCGCCAAATTGCACGATGGCCGCTGGCTGCGGTCGGAAGAAATAAGCCGCAAGCTCGCACTCAAGGGGATGCCCGGTGCCCTCGACGGCGCCCGGCAGATCCAGCAGGAGCTGGGCGACAGCGGCAACGCGCCGGCCCGGCCGCATTTCGCTGACTGGATGGTGCGTGAAGGTTATGTAAAGGATCGCGCCGAGGCGTTTCGCAAATGGCTCGGCGCCGGCAAGCTCGGCGACGTCAAGCTGCACTGGCCGACCCTGGAAGACACCGTCGCCACCCTGCGCGCCGCCGGTGCCTGGGTCAGCCTGGCGCATCCATGGCACTACGATTTCACCCGTAGCAAGCGCCGAAAGCTGATTGCCGACTATATTCAAGCAGGCGGGCATGCTATCGAGGTGGTCAATGGCCATCAGCCCGCAGAACAGGTGGGCAGCCTGGCGATCCTTGCCCGTGAGTTCGGTCTGCTGGTCAGCGCCGGCAGTGACTTCCATGGCCCTGGCGGCTGGTCCGAGATCGGCCAGTACCGGCCGGTTCCCGAGGACCTTCCACCCCTGTGGTGTCGGTTCAAACATGACACAGATATTGCCGCCGTCTGAACAGGTAGAGAATGTGAGTCAATTTTTCCAGATACATCCGGAAAACCCGCAAGCGCGCCTGATCAAACAGGCGGTCGAGATCATCCGCAAGGGCGGGGTGGTGATTTATCCCACGGACTCGTCCTACGCCATTGGTTGCCAGATTGGCGACAAGACCGCCATCGAGCGTGTGCGACGTCTGCGTCAGCTCGATGAAAAGCACAACTTCGCGCTGATCTGCAGCGACCTGTCGCAACTGGGCAATTACGCCAAGATCGACACCGGCACCTTCCGCATTCTCAAGGCGCATCTACCCGGTCCTTACACCTTTATTCTCAACGCCACCCGCGAAGTGCCGCGCCTGTTGCTGCATCCGAAAAAACGCACCATCGGCCTGCGCGTGCCAAGCCATCCGATCGCGCTGGCGCTGTTGGCCGAACTCGGCGAGCCGCTGATGAGCGTGACGCTGATCATGCCCGGCGACGAAGACCCACTCAGCGATCCCTACGAAATGCGCCAGTTGCTTGAGCATCAGGTCGATCTGATCATCGACGGCGGTTTTGGCGGCATCAAGGCCTCAACGGTGATTGACCTGACCGGCGACGACCCGGAAGTGGTCCGCGTCGGTTGCGGCGATCCGACGCCGTTCATGGTCGAGGCCTGAATGTCCGCAGTGGAAACCGTGGTCGATCCCCAGGCCGGCGCCCAGCAGGAACTGCCGTTCGCGATGGTCTATGGTCAGGCGGTCATGGAAATGCCGCTGGACCTGTACATCCCGCCGGATGCGCTGGAAGTCTTCCTTGAAGCCTTCGAAGGTCCGCTCGACCTGCTGCTGTACCTGATCCGCAAACAGAACATCAACATCCTCGACATCCCGGTGGCGGAAATCACCCGCCAGTACATGGGCTACGTCGAGTTGATGCAGTCGGTGCGTCTGGAGCTGGCCGCCGAATATCTGGTGATGGCGGCGATGCTCGCCGAGATCAAATCGCGCATGCTTCTGCCGCGGGCGGAAACCGTTGAAGATGAAGAAGACGACCCGCGCGCTGAACTGATCCGCCGCTTGCAGGAATACGAGCGCTTCAAGGCTGCCGCTGAAGGTATCGATGGGCTGAGCCGGGTCGGCCGGGAGGTGATCGTGCCCAAGCTCGACGCCCCGGAAGCGCGGGCGCGCAAGCTGTTGCCCGACGTCGCGCTGGAAGAGATTCTGATGTGCATGGCCGAAGTCCTGCGCCGTGGCGACATGTTCGAAAGCCACCAGGTCAGCCGTGAAGCGCTGTCCACCCGCGAGCGCATGAGCGATGTGCTGGAACGGCTCAAGGGCGGCGGTTTTGTGCCGTTTGTCGAGCTGTTCACCGCTGAAGAGGGCCGCCTCGGTGTGGTGGTGACCTTTATGGCGATCCTTGAACTGGTCAAGGAATCCTTGGTCGAGCTGGTGCAGAATGAGCCGTTCGCCGCGATCCACGTGCGAGCCCGAGCCGAATAACGAGTCCCTGTATGAACCTGACTGAACCCCGCGAGCTGGCGCCCCTGCTTGAAGCCTTTCTGTTGGCCTCGGGAAAGCCGCAATCCCTTGAGCGCCTGTTTGAACTG
>NZ_JH635998.1:415273-418092 GCF_000257605.1 Pseudomonas sp. R62 | reverse complement strand
CCGAATAACGAGTCCCTGTATGAACCTGACTGAACCCCGCGAGCTGGCGCCCCTGCTTGAAGCCTTTCTGTTGGCCTCGGGAAAGCCGCAATCCCTTGAGCGCCTGTTTGAACTGTTCGAAGAAGGCGAGCGGCCGGAGCCGGCGGTCTTCAAGAAAGCCCTGACCCTGCTTGGCAAGTCCTGCGAGGGCCGTGCCTTTGAGCTAAAAGAAGTCTCGTCGGGCTATCGCTTGCAGATCCGCGAGAAGTTCTCGCCGTGGGTCGGCCGTCTCTGGGAAGAGCGCCCGCAGCGCTATTCCCGCGCCTTGCTGGAAACCATCGCGCTGATCGCCTATCGCCAGCCGATCACTCGTGGCGAAATCGAAGATGTGCGTGGCGTGGCGGTGAACAGCAACATCGTCAAGACCTTGCTCGAGCGTGAGTGGATTCGCGTCGTCGGCTATCGCGACGTGCCGGGCAAACCGGCGATGTTCGCCACGACTAAGGCGTTTCTCGACCACTTCAACCTGAAAAACCTCGAAGACCTGCCGCCGCTGGCCGAACTGCGCGAGATGGAAGCCGAACCGGTGCTCGACTTCGACGACGCGCCGGTGCCGCGGAGTCTGCAGGACCTGGCCGACGCCAGCGCCGAGCCGGAGGAGGAGAAGGAAGAAACCAGTTTCCATTCCCTGTTGCTGGAGCTGGACAGCATGGAAGAGGGGATCAAGACCGACTTCGACGACTTGCTGCGCGATGCGGCGGATGGAGAAGCGCCGGTGCCCGAGCCTGAGATCATCGCGCCGGTTGTTGAAGTTGAAGTTGAACTTGAAGCGGCGCCTGACGCCGAACCGGAAGAAGACATTCTCGGTGTCGCCGAAGCCCGCGAGAAACTCCTGGCCGCTGTCGCCGCCCTCGAACAGCCGGAACCGGAACTCAGCGAAGAAGAAGCCGAAGCCCGCGCACTGGCTGAGGCGATTGAAGCCGAACGGCGCGAGTTCGAAGACTGACCCGCGCCGAAAAGATCGCAGCCTTCGGCAGCTCCTACAGGGGGACGCATTCCAATGTAGGAGCTGCCGAAGGCTGCGATCTTTTGATCTTCCAAAGGTATCCCAATGAGCTCAACCAAAGACCCCTGCATCAGCCTCTGCAAATTCTCCGACGACATCTGCCTGGGTTGCGGTCGCAGCAAGCGCGAGATCAAGGCCTGGAAGAAGCTCGACAAGGACGACAAACGCACGGTGCTGGCCGAAGCCGCGCTGCGCCTGATCAAACTCGGTGGTGCCGGTCGGCGGAAAAAGAAATAACCGGCAATCGATCAGCTAGTCTCTGATGCGCGATGGCACACATCCGCGTATGATTCGCGACCCTTCGCCGATCCCTTCGGCCTGGACCCAGTTTTCAATACTTCAGGCGCCGCCTGAACAGACCACACCGGGAGGTGCCCAGATGAGTGACATCAATCAGAAAGACGACCAGGAAATCGGCCCAGCAGGCGAAAAGCTGCAGAAAGTCCTCGCCCGTATCGGCGTCGGCTCGCGCCGTGACGTGGAATCCTGGATCAGCCAGGGCCGGATCAAGGTCAATGGCAAAGACGCCACCCTCGGCCTGCGCGTCGACATGCACGACGCCATTACCATCGATGGCAAGGTGATCAAACGCGAAGAGGCCGCCGAATCGGTGCGCCGCGTGATCATGTACAACAAGCCCGACGGCGAAATCTGCACCCGTGACGACCCGGAAGGCCGTCCGACCGTGTTCGACAAGCTGCCGCGTCCGAAAGAAGGCCGCTGGATCAACATCGGCCGTCTCGACATCAACACCACCGGTCTGCTGATGTTCACCACCGACGGTGAACTGGCCAACCGCCTGATGCACCCGTCCTACGAGATGGACCGCGAGTACGCCGTGCGCGTACGCGGCGAAGTCGATGACGAGATGATCGAACGCCTCAAGGCCGGCGTGGTGCTGGAAGACGGCCCGGCGCGTTTCACCGACATTCAACAGGCGCCGGGCGGTGAAGGTTTCAACCACTGGTACCACTGCGTGGTCATGGAAGGGCGCAACCGTGAAGTGCGTCGTCTGTGGGAATCGCAGGGTCTGGTGGTCAGCCGTCTGAAGCGTGTGCGTTTCGGTCCGGTGTTCCTCAACTCCGACCTGCCGATGGGCCGCTGGCGCGAAATGAGCCAGTACGAAGTCGACGTGCTCAGCGCCGAAGTCGGCCTGACGCCAGTGGCGATGCCGCAGCTGAACGCCAAGAGCAAGGACAAGCTCGAACGCATGCAGCGCAAATCGTCGCGGCCAATGGCCAAGACCGAGCGCGTGCGTACCCTGCGTCCAGCCGCTGGCGCACCGACCGCACCGCGCCCGAGCCGTGAGCCGCAGATCGAAGGCGAGCGTCCAGGTCGCAAGCCAGTCGCCCGTGACGGCGAGCGCGCACCGCGTCCGGCCAATGGTCGCACTGAGCGTGGCGAAGGTCGTGCACCGGCCGGTCGCGGTACGCCAGTGGCGGATCGTCCAGCCGACACCAGCAACAAGCGCCCGGCCAAACCGGCGCCGAAGCTCCGGGGATCAAACTGGTCGACGGCGACAAGCCCTCGGGCAAGCGTCGCGGCGCACCGGCCGGTTCCGGGCAGCGTCCGGGTTTTTGGACGCAAGAAACCGGAATAAGGCAGCTGTGAGTTACTAGCTGCAAGCTACAAGCTACAAGCTACAAGCTGAAGCAAAAACGCCAACCTCAGGGTTGGCGTTTTTTTTGTCTGGGCGAAAGTCTGTGCTGACACCGATCGTTTCCACGCTCTGTGTGGGAATGCATCAACGGACGCTCCGCGTTCGGCTTTGGAA
>NZ_JH635998.1:409030-413801 GCF_000257605.1 Pseudomonas sp. R62 | reverse complement strand
GCTTCGGACAGCGCTGCGGTGCTTTCCAGGTCCAGGCGCCGGGCGCTGAACTGGAAGCGCGGATGTTCACCGGCCTGTTCGGCAATGGCGCCGGTCAGGGCTTCGTAGTCGGCAGTATGGCCGAGCATGACCTTCGCCGAGTCGAGGCCGGCGAGGGCTGGGTGATGTTCGAGGTAGTAAAGGAAATGCGAGATGGCGCGGGGCTTGTCCATGAATCCTCCCTGACTGACCGGGGAATGAAGCGGCAGGCACGACCGGCCGGACCGTGCCTGCCCGGGATGTCTTACAGAGGCCACATCGCCGTGCCGAACGGAACCACCGCGTCGGCTTGCATCATTTCCACAGCGGCCTCATGGGTTGGCGCTTCAAACCATTCGTCCAGTTGCAGTTCGGTATCCAAGTCTTTTTCCAGTGCTTGCATGGTCGATCTCCTAGAGAATTTCACGGTTTATGACTGACCGGTCGAGGTGGCCGGTGAGACGTGAAGAACCTAGTTGAGCGTTTTTGTGAATGCAAAAATTTATCCATTTAATTTTTAAATAGACTTTTTGTTCTGTTTTTCGGGATGGATTTTCTTATTTCAAAACAAAAAACTAGGTTAGTGAAATTGATAGCAAGCTAGCGACCGTCAATATGCAGACGTCCTACAGAAATTTCTGATTCGGAAAATATTCGTTACGCGTTGTAAAGAAAACCTGACGATATTGGCCCGCCGACGCGGTGATTTCACGTCTCGCCATCCGTTGTAAGGAAAAGCTTCCGTAACCCGACGCAGCGTGCGCCACGCAGGGCTCTGGCGCGCTTGTTTCCAGCCTTCAGGCAGGGTGTGATGCGCCCCATGCCTGTCGTGCAGGCGAATAACAAGAAGGAGGCGCAATGTACGCCGCGACTGATTTCCACTTCTCCCCGTGGGACGGTTTTCTCCTCGTCCCCGTCGATGGCTTGCAAAGGCCTGACTCACATTTTGCAGCCGCTCGAGACTGTCGAGGCGGACACATGCAATCCCGGCAACCGACACGCTGATCAGGCGGGTCTGGCAGCAGGGGGTTAGCGGTGTACAATGCGCCGCGTTTTAACTGTGACCCTCTGCGTAATCGCAAAAATCTCGAGGCTATCCGCCTTGTTCACTCCGCCGCGCCACAAGCGTGCCGGGTTCGATTTCGTCACAGATAAAAACAAACAGGTGACGCATGACCGTTGTAAATGAGCTGAACTCCTGGTGCCTGCGCTGGGGTTTGATCGGGGCTGCCTGAAATCGCAACCTTGCAGCAACGTCTACTGAACATCATCAAACCTTGCGTGAGACCTTTTTCATGAGTGGACAACCCTCGCAATCAGGCGAGCTTAAACGCGGCCTGAAAAATCGCCATATTCAACTGATCGCCCTCGGTGGCGCGATCGGTACCGGATTGTTCCTCGGTTCTGCCGGGGTCCTGAAATCCGCCGGGCCGTCGATGATCCTCGGCTACGCCATCTGCGGCTTCATCGCCTTCATGATCATGCGCCAGCTCGGCGAAATGATCGTCGAAGAGCCGGTGGCCGGCTCCTTCAGCCATTTCGCGCACAAATACTGGGGCGGTTTCGCCGGGTTCCTGTCGGGCTGGAACTGCTGGATTCTGTACATTCTGGTGGGCATGTCCGAGCTGACAGCGGTTGGCAAGTACATCCATTACTGGGCGCCGGACATCCCGACCTGGGTCTCCGCTGCTGCATTCTTCGTGCTGATCAACGCGATCAATCTGGCCAACGTCAAAGTCTTCGGTGAAGCTGAATTCTGGTTTGCGATCATCAAGGTTGTGGCCATCGTCGGCATGATCGCGCTGGGCAGCTACCTGCTGGTCAGCGGCCATGGCGGCCCGCAAGCCTCGGTGAGCAACCTGTGGTCCCACGGCGGTTTCTTTCCCAACGGGGTGAGCGGTCTGGTGATGGCCATGGCGATCATCATGTTCTCTTTCGGCGGTCTGGAAATGCTCGGTTTCACCGCCGCTGAAGCCGACAAGCCGAAAACCGTGATCCCGAAAGCGATCAACCAGGTGATCTACCGCATCCTGATTTTCTACATTGGCGCACTGGTGATCCTGCTGTCGCTGACCCCGTGGGACAGCCTGCTGGAAACCCTCAACGCGTCCGGCGATTCCTACAGCGGCAGTCCGTTCGTGCAGGTGTTCTCGATGCTCGGCAGCAACACCGCCGCGCACATCCTCAACTTCGTCGTGCTGACCGCTGCGCTGTCGGTATACAACAGCGGCACCTACTGCAACAGCCGCATGCTGCTGGGCATGGCCGAGCAGGGCGATGCGCCAAAAGCGCTGGCGAAGATTGACAAGCGCGGCGTGCCGGTGCGTTCGATTCTGGCGTCGGCGGCAGTGACGCTGGTTGCCGTGCTGCTCAACTATCTGATCCCGCAGCACGCGCTGGAACTGCTGATGTCGCTGGTGGTTGCGACGCTGGTGATCAACTGGGCGATGATCAGCTACTCGCACTTCAAGTTCCGCCAGCACATGAACCAGACCAAACAGACGCCGCTGTTCAAGGCGCTGTGGTATCCGTACGGCAACTTCGTCTGCCTGGCGTTCGTGGTGTTCATCCTCGGCGTGATGCTGCTGATCCCGGGGATTCAGATCTCGGTGTATGCGATTCCGGTGTGGGTGGTGTTCATGTGGGTCTGCTACCTGATCAAGAACAAGCGCAGTGTGCAGGCGGTGGTGGCTGCAACAGCGAAATAACCTCGCAGGCAGAAACGACAAACCCGGCCAGAGTGCCGGGTTTGTTGTTTTGAAATGGAAAAATCTGGCATCACACCGAACCCTGTGAGAGCGAGCCTGCTTGCGAAAGCGGTCCATCAGAAACATCTGCATCGACTGACACACCGCCTTCGCGAGCAGGCTCGCTCCCACAGAGGTTGAGTGAATCAGGTTATCCTGCACCCTCTGATTACGGACGCTTTTCCATGCTGGTGATTTCCAACAATGTGCATCTGCCGGATGCCGAGATCGAATTGACCGCCATCCGCGCGCAAGGCGCCGGAGGGCAGAACGTCAACAAGGTCTCCAGCGCCATGCACTTGCGCTTCGACATTCCCAACTCGTCGTTGCCGGAGTTCTACAAGGAACGCCTGCTGGCGCTGCGAGACAGTCGTATCACCAGCGACGGCGTGCTGATTATCAAGGCGCAGCAATACCGAACCCAGGAAGCCAACCGCGCCGATGCGCTGGAGCGGCTGGTCGAGCTGATTCTCAGCGCCACCAAAGTGGAAAAGAAACGCCGCCCGACCAAGCCGACCCTCGGTTCGAAGAAGCGTCGGCTGGAGTCGAAAACCAAGCGCGGCAGCATCAAGGCCGGGCGCGGCAAGGTGGACTTCTAAACCTCGCGATACTTCGCCGTGTGCTTGTACAGATAGACACTCAAGCCAAGTCCGCTGAGCGCTGCAAATGCGGCGAACAGGAAGATCGAAGCAAAACCGAATCCTGCTGCGATCGCCCCGGCCAGCGGCCCGGTGATCCCCAGCGACAAATCAATGAACAGCGAATAAGCACCGACCGCCGCGCCACGGCTTGAGGCTGGCACCAGATTTACTGCTTCCACGCCCAGCGCCGGGAACACCAGCGAGAAGCCGAAACCGCTCAGCGCCGCACCGGCCAGTGCCCAATGCGCATCCGGAGCAATCCACAACAGCAACAGTCCCAACGTTTCCACCGACAGACAGGCAATCGCCACGCGGAAGCCGCCGAGGCGGTTGATCAGATTGCCGAACAGCAGCCGCGCGCCGATGAAACTGGCGCCGAACAGGCTCAGGCACAGCACGGCGTTGTCCCAGTGCTGGGTCGCGTAATACAGGGTGATGAAAGTGGCGATGGTGCCGAAGCCGATCGAGCCCAGCGCCAGTCCGCAGCCGTGGGGGAAGACTTTGCCCAGCACATGCATGAACGGCAGACGTTCGCCGGCGACGATCGGCGCGGCGGTCTTCGGCCATGCCAGCGCCAGACCGAGCAAAGCGAGAAGGATGATGCTCACGCCCATGCTCCACAGCCCTAACCTGCTTACCAGCCATACACCGAACGGCGCGCCGATCGCCAGGGCGCCGTAACTGGCGATGCCGTTCCAGGAAATCACTTTCGCCGTATTCGCCGCGCCGACCCGGCCGATGCCCCAGCCAATCGAACCAGAACCGACCAGGCTTTCCGCACTGCCCAACACCAGACGGCCGATCAGCAGGCTGATCAGGCTCAGCAGCGGCAGGTTCGGTGTCCACGCGGAAATCAGCATGAACACACCGCTCAAGCCACAGCCAGCGAGGCCGATCATCACCGCGCGTTTGCTGCCCTGGTTGTCGATGATCTTGCCGGCATACGGGCGGCTGAGCAGGGTAGCGAGGTATTGCACGCTGATCACCAGCCCGGCGATCACCGCACCGAAACCCAAGTCACTGTGGACGTAGCCCGGCAACACGGCGAGCGGGATGCCGATGTTCAGGTAACCGATGAAGGTGAAAAGGACGATGGACACTACTTGCAGCGTAACCGTCAGCGGACGCTGGGGCTCGGGTATAGACGACATGGGTAACGATCCACGGGAGCAGCAGATTAGATAGGCTGCTCATGATACCGGCGTGAACCGCTCAAGGGCGGGGAAAAGTAAAACTATTTGCCGGGTGGCGTTTTCAGGATTTTGCCGGGGCGACCAGTTGCGTGGTGACGAGGGCGGCGAGGGCGTTTTCTTCGCTGCCGAAACGCTCGAGCAGGGCGGCCTGTTTCTCGGGTGAGAGGCGATT
>NZ_JH635998.1:407474-409010 GCF_000257605.1 Pseudomonas sp. R62 | reverse complement strand
TGTTTCTCGGGTGAGAGGCGATTCCAGATCTCGATCATTTTCTCGGTGGCGCCGATCAGCACGGCAGCTTGGCTTTCGGAGAATTCGTCGGTCATGGCGGGCTCGGGTTTCAGGCAGTGTGGAAAGCGCATGTTAGCGCTTTCCACACGGTCTGTACGGCGGGTCTTACTCTTCGCTGTCGGCTTTGCGGCTGTCAGCGGCTTCTTGCGGCTCGGGCTTTTCGGCGCCGGCGTGTTGCGGGGTCGTCTGCTCAGGTACGTGCAGGCTTGGGAAGGGGAGATTGGGAATCTCGTGCATGGTTGCGCTCCTCGCTAAGTCTGTTGATAGATCAGGTGCTCCGCGCTTTACAAAGCCTGCGCAGGATACAGCAGGAAAAATGACAATCAGACTTTTAATTCAAATTAATGCGACAGATGGCCGCAGGGAGGCAAGAGCTGGGTTTGCTGATCGTTCCCACGCTCTGCGTGGGAATGCCTCAATGGACGCTCTGCGTCCGCTGTTGGGACGCGGAGCGTCCCGGGCTGCATTCCCACGCAGAGCGTGGGAACGATCAGTCGGGTGGGGGATTATTTGCAGGCGTCAGCGATCGCGTCGGCGAGCGATGCGAGGCGGGTGGCGTCGATCCCGGCAACGTTGGCCCGGCCCGAGCTGACCATGTACACGCTGTGCCGCTCGCGCAGGGTTTTCACCTGTTCCGGCGACAGGCCGGTGTAGGAGAACATCCCGCGTTGCACGCCGATGTGCGCGAAACGCTCGCGCAAACCGTGGGGTTCCAGCGCTTCGACCAGACCGCTGCGCAGCTGGGCGATCCGCAGACGCATCGCTTCCACTTCATCGGCCCAGCGCGCTTTCAGCTCTGGATCGGCGAGGATGGTCGCGACCACCGCCGCGCCGTGATCCGGCGGCGTCGACCACAGATTGCGGGCGATATTGGCCAGTTGGCTGCGGATGTCGATGAGCTTGTCAGCGCTGGTCGCGCAGACGATCAGCGCACCGGTGCGGTCTCGATACAGGCCGAAGTTCTTCGAGCAGGAACTGGTGATCAGCAGCTCCGGCACTTGCGCCGCGAACAACCGGGTCGACCACGCGTCCTGCTCCAGGCCATCGCCAAAACCCTGATAAGCAAAGTCGATCAGCGGCAGCAAATCGCGGCTGCGCACCACTTCAAGCACGCGCTTCCAGTCGTCATGGCTCAGGTCGAAACCGGTCGGGTTGTGGCAGCACGCATGCAGCAGCACCACGTCGCCCTTCGGCACTTCCTTGAGCACGGCGAGCATCGCTTCGACGTCGAGGCGATTGTCACTGCCCACATAAGGGTAGTGGCTGACCTTGACCTTGGCGGTGGCGAAAATGGTTTCGTGGATCGGCCAGGTCGGGTTGCTCAACCACACGCCTTTGCCCGGCAGGCATTGCGCGATGAAGTCGGCCGCCAGACGCAGGGCACCGGTGCCTCCCGGGGTCTGGGTGGCGCCGGCGCGTTGTTCGGCGATCAATGCCGAGTCGCTACCGAGCACCAGTTCGTTGATGACCTTGCCG
>NZ_JH635998.1:399962-407454 GCF_000257605.1 Pseudomonas sp. R62 | reverse complement strand
GACCAGTCGCGCCTCGGCGATTTTCACCGCTTCCGGGATCGGCGTCAGGCCCTGGGCATCCTTGTAGACGCCAACGCCGAGGTCGAACTTGCGCGGATTGGCATCCTGCGCATAGGCCTCCATCAAACCGAGAATCGGGTCGCCGGGGACCCGGCCGATGGCGTCGAAGTGCATTACTTGCGTCCTTCTGCGGTCTTGGCCACTTCGTCAGTGCGCGCAGCCATGATGAAGTCGTTGCGGTGCAGGCCTTTGATCGAATGGCTCCACCAGGTCACGGTGACTTTGCCCCACTCGGTCAGCAGGCCCGGGTGGTGACCTTCGGCCTCGGAGATTTCGCCGACGGCGTTGGTGAACGCCAGCGCGTGCTTGAAGTTCTTGAACAGGAAAACTTTTTCCAGCTGCATGATGCCGTCGCGTACTTCGATGTTCCAGTCAGGGATCTGCTTGATCAGGATCGGCAGTTCTTCGTCGCTGACTTGTGGCGCATCGGCGCGGCAGGCTTCGCAGTGGGCTTGGTTCAAAGTCGACATGGTGTATTCCTGAAAACGAGTATGTTTTTATTAAAGCGCGTGTGCCGCCAATGCCGTCACGCTAAAGCAAAGTGGCGGCGACGGACAGACGCAATTGTCAGCAAAAGTCGCGGTTCAGGCGGCTTTGGGTTTCGGCGGAAATTTCGGCGCGTGCAAGCCCAGCTGCATGCCTTGGCGAACCATGGCCATGATGTCTTCATGGGCCACATCGAACAGGCGCTTGAGATTGGGCAGGACGAAGTACAGCGGTTGCAGGATGTCGATGCGATACGGCGTGCGCATGGCTTCCAGCGGATCGAAGAGCTGATGCTCGGGCTCGTCCGACAGGCAGTAAACGGTTTCTTTCGGCGAGGACAGAATCCCGCCACCGTAGATGCGCTTGCCCTGCGGGGTGTCGACCAGACCGAATTCGATGGTCATCCAGTACAGCCGCGCCAGATACACGCGTTCTTCCTTGGTCGCTTGCAGGCCAAGCTTGCCGTAGGTGTGGGTGAATTCAGCGAAGTAGGGGTTGGTCAGTAGCGGGCAGTGGCCGAAGATCTCGTGAAAAATGTCCGGCTCTTGCAGGTAGTCGAGTTCTTCGCGGGTACGTATGAAGGTGGCGACGGGGAATTGCTTGCTGGCAAGCAACTCGAAGAAGGTCTGGAAAGGAATCAGCGCCGGCACCCGGGCAACTTGCCAGCCGGTGGTCTCGCCGAGGACTTTATTGATCTCGGCCAGTTGCGGGATGCGGTCGTGGGGCAGACCGAGTTTTTCGATACCGTCCAGGTATTCCTGGCACGCGCGACCTTCGATCACCTTCAACTGGCGAGTGATCAGCGTGTTCCACACCGCATGTTCTTCGGCGGGGTAGTCGATAAAACCTTGCGCATCGGGCTCGCGAGCCACGTATTGCGTCTGCTTCATGCTGCTCTCCTGCTAGGAAATTCGTTGTTGTTATGTCCAGCGATGGCTAAAGGAATACCCCAGAGTGACAGGGCGTGCAGCATGTTGACCGGTGCGTGCGTAGGAAAATTCTGCGTATTTCGTAAATTTATCGTTACGCTTTGTCGGGTAATGCGCATTTACGGTGATTGGCGGGTTTGAAAAGGGCAGGGGCTGTCACATAATCTTGACAACTATCTGCGTGCCTCGACAGAAACTCTGCCTCGGGCGCGCCACCAAACCCTGTGGGAGCGAGCCTGCTCGCGAAAGCGGTCTGTATGACACATCGATACTGGATGTGCTGGCGCCTTCGCGAGCAGGCTCGCTCCCACAAGGACATGTGTTTACCTCTCAAACCTGTCGGGCCTTTTTCTATGCGCATCAAAGTCCACTGCCAGAATCGCATCGGCATCCTGCGTGACATCCTCAATCTGCTGGTGGCGTACGGGATCAACGTCGCACGCGGCGAGGTGGGTGGTGAGCATGGCAATGCGATCTATCTGCACTGCCCGAACCTGATCAACATCCAGTTCCAGGCGTTGCGCCCCAAGTTCGAGGCGATCGGCGGGGTGTTCGGGGTCAAGCGCGTCGGGCTGATGCCCAGTGAACGCCGGCACATGGAATTGAACGCACTGCTCGGCGCACTGGAGTTTCCGGTGCTGTCGATCGACATGGGCGGTTCGATCGTTGCGGCCAACCGCGCGGCGGCGCAGTTGCTCGGGGTGCGCGTCGATGAAGTGCCGGGGATTCCGCTGTCGCGCTACGCCGAGGATTTCGATTTGCCGGAATTGGTGCGCGCCAACAAATCGCGGATCAACGGCATGCGGGTCAAGGTCAAGGGCGACATCTTTCTCGCTGACATCGCGCCGCTGCAATCGGAACACGACGACAGCGAGGCCATGGCCGGCGCGGTGCTGACGCTGCACCGCGCCGACCGCGTCGGCGAGCGTATCTACAATGTGCGCAAGCAAGAGCTGCGCGGGTTCGACAGCATCTTTCAAAGCTCGAAAGTCATGGCCGCTGTGGTCCGCGAAGCGCGGCGCATGGCGCCGCTGGATGCGCCGCTATTAATAGAAGGCGAAACCGGCACTGGCAAGGAACTGCTGGCGCGCGCCTGCCACCTCGCCAGCCCGCGCGGACAGTCACCGTTGATGGCGCTCAACTGCGCCGGACTGCCGGAGTCGATGGCCGAGACCGAACTGTTCGGCTACGGCCCCGGCGCTTTCGAAGGCGCTCGTGCTGAGGGCAAGCTTGGCCTGCTGGAGTTGACCGCTGGCGGCACGCTGTTTCTCGATGGCGTCGGCGAGATGAGCCCGCGCTTGCAGGTCAAGCTGCTGCGCTTTCTTCAGGACGGTTGCTTCCGTCGCGTCGGCAGTGATGAAGAGGTCTATCTCGATGTGCGGGTGATCTGCGCGACCCAGGTGGACTTGTCCGAATTGTGCGCGCGCGGCGAGTTTCGTCAGGATCTCTATCACCGCTTGAACGTGCTGTCGCTGCACATCCCGCCACTGCGCGAATGCCTCGACGGTCTGACGCCGCTGGTTGAACACTTTCTCGATCAGGCCAGTCGGCAGATCGGCTGTCCGCTGCCGAAACTGGCCCCGGCGGCGATGGATCGCCTCAGCCATTACCACTGGCCGGGCAACGTGCGGCAGCTGGAGAACGTACTGTTCCAGGCGGTTTCCCTGTGCGACGGCGGCACGGTCAAGGCCGAACATATTCGCCTGCCGGATTACGGCGTGCGTCAGCCGCTTGGCGACTTCTCCCTCGACGGAAGTCTCGACGAGATCGTCGGGCGTTTCGAGAAAGCCGTGCTGGAACGCTTGTATTCCGAGCACCCGAGCAGTCGGCAGTTGGGCAAGCGGCTGGGGGTTTCGCACACGACGATTGCCAACAAGTTGCGTGAGTATGAGGTGGGTAAAACCTCCGAAAGCTAAATAGAGCCTTTGTGGCGAGGGGATTTATCCCCGATGGGCGGCGAAGCCGCCCCGCTTTTCCTTCCCAGCGACCTCATTTGCAGGCTTGGCGACTGCTGCGCAGCCGAACGGGGATAAATCCCCTCGCCACAGGATCGCCATCCCCCCGCTGAACTGAGGATTGCCACCAACCGGCATGACACCGCCGGTTTTTCGTCTTCGACCCATTTCAGATTCCCCCTCCGATCCCCTCAAGTCCCCTGTTTGCCGGGCCTTCGCCCGCCAATAAAAAGTTGGTCTGCAAATTGCTTATGGCTGAGCAGTACAGCGGTGGGCGGCAAACGTCCGGCATGCAGAGGAAACACAGTGGACAAGTACCTTTATGTGGCAATGACCGGCGCCAGCCAGAACGCACTGGCGCAGCGGGCGCATGCCAACAACCTGGCGAACATCTCCACCAACGGCTTCCAGCGCGACCTCGAGCAGGCGCGTTCGATGCCGGTGTTCGGTGACAGCTTTCCGGCGCGCGCGTTTGCCATGAGCGAACGTCCCGCCACCGACTTCACGCCGGGCTCGCTGGTGCAGACCGGACGTGAACTCGACGTCGCGGTATCCGGCAACGGTTTCATCGCCGTGCAAAACCCCAGCGGTGGTGAAAGCTACGTGCGCACCGGCAGCCTCAACATCGACGCCCTCGGCGTATTGCGCGCCGGCAACGGCATGCCGGTGATCGGTAATGGCGGCCCGATCGCCGTGCCGCCCGAGCAGCAGGTCGAAGTCGGTGAAGACGGCACCATCAGCATTCGCGCAATGGGCGAAGGTCCGCGCGTCATGGCCGAAGTCGACCGGATCAAGCTGGTCAATCCGGACATCAAGAACATGAACAAAGGCCTCGACGGTTCGATTTACACCAAGGACGGCCAGCCGGCGCAAGCCGACGCCAACGTCAAACTGGTCTCGGGTTTCCTCGAGTCGAGCAACGTCAATGCCGTGGAAGAAATGACTTCGGTGCTGGCCCTGGCCAAGCAGTTCGAGTTGCACGTCAAGATGATGAACACCGCCAAAGACGACGACCAGGCCATGGCTCGGGTCTTGCAGATCAGCTAATTATCAGAACGTCGCGCCGTAAAACAGGCGCACGAGGAGAATCGAATGCTTCCGGCTCTATGGGTTGCCAAAACCGGTCTGTCCGCCCAGGACACCAACCTGACCACCATTTCCAACAACCTGGCGAACGTTTCGACCACGGGTTTCAAACGTGACCGTGCCGAGTTCCAGGACCTGCTCTATCAGATCAAGCGTCAGCCAGGCGCCCAGTCTACCCAGGACAGCGAATTGCCGTCGGGTCTGCAAGTGGGTACCGGTGTGCGCATTGTCGGCACTCAGAAAAACTTCACCGCCGGCAGCCTGCAAACCACCGAGCAGCCGCTGGACATGGCCATCGACGGTCGCGGTTTCTTCCAGATCCTGCAGCCGGACGGCACCACGTCCTACACCCGTGACGGTACTTTCCACCTCGACTCCAATGGCCAGATCGTCAACGCCAGCGGTTTCGCCCTGGAGCCGGCGATCATCATTCCGAACGATGCGCAGACCTTCACTGTCGGCCGTGACGGCACCGTGTCGATCACCATCGCCGGCAACCCGGCCTCGCAAGTGATCGGCAACCTGCAGACCGCCGACTTCATCAACCCGGCCGGCCTGCAAGCCGTGGGCAACAACCTGTTCCTGGAAACCGCTGCTTCCGGCGCGCCACAGATCGGCACCCCGGGCCTGAACGGTTTCGGTACCACGCTGCAGAACACCCTGGAAACCTCGAACGTCAGCACCGTTGAAGAGATGGTCAACATGATCACCACTCAACGCGCCTACGAGATGAACTCCAAGGTGATCTCCACCGCCGACCAGATGCTCTCGTTCGTAACGCAGAATCTGTAATCCAGTCTTTGGGGCGGCCTGAGGTCGCCAGCAACACCGTGAGGTAGGGTCATGAAGCGCTTTGTATCTGTTCTGGCATTGAGTGGGGTCGTCTCGCTCGCGGGCTGCGTCGCCCCGACGCCCAAGCCCAATGACCCTTACTACGCCCCGGTGTTGCCGCGCACACCGTTGCCGGCGGCTGCCAACAATGGCTCGATCTATCAGGCCGGCTTCGAGCAGAACCTGTACAGCGACCGCAAGGCGTTCCGGGTCGGTGACATCATCACCATCACCCTGAACGAGCGCACCCAAGCGAGCAAGAACGCCAACTCGCAGATGGACAAGAACAGCGATAACTCGATCGGCCTGACCTCGTTGTTCGGCTCCAGCCTGACCACCAACAACCCGATTGGTGGTGGCGACCTGAGCCTGAACGCCGGCTACAGCGCCGACCGTTCGACCAAGGGCGACGCCAAGTCCGGGCAGAGCAACAGCCTGACCGGTTCGATCACCGTGACCGTGGCCGACGTGCTGCCCAACGGCATCATCGCCGTGCGTGGCGAGAAGTGGCTGACGCTCAACACCGGTGACGAACTGGTGCGCATCGCCGGCATGGTCCGCGCCGATGACATCGCGACCGACAACACCGTGTCGTCGACCCGCGTCGCCGATGCGCGCATCACCTACTCGGGTACCGGCGCGTTTGCCGATACGAGTCAGCCAGGCTGGTTCGACCGTTTCTTCCTCAGCCCGCTGTTCCCTTTCTAGGTGGCTACGTTGAATCTGAAAAGCCTTATGGTGGCCGCGTTGTTGATGTCTGCGGCGTTCACCGCACACGCCGAGCGGCTGAAAGACATCGCCAGCATTTCCGGCGTGCGCTCCAACCAGTTGATCGGTTACGGCCTGGTGGTCGGGCTTAACGGCACCGGTGACCAGACGACGCAGACCCCGCTCACCCTGCAGACCTTCAACAACATGCTCTCGCAGTTCGGCATCAAGGTGCCGCCGGGATCGGGCAACGTGCAGTTGAAGAACGTCGCGGCGGTGTCGGTGAGTGCCGATCTGCCAGCGTTTGCCAAACCGGGTCAGCAGGTCGACATCACCGTGTCTTCGATCGGTAACTCCAAGAGCCTGCGCGGCGGCACCTTGCTGCTGACGCCACTCAAGGGTATCGACGGCAACGTGTATGCGATCGCTCAGGGCAACCTCGTGGTCGGCGGTTTCGACGCTGAAGGCCGCGATGGTTCGAAGATCACCGTCAACGTTCCGTCGGCAGGTCGCATTCCGGGCGGTGCGTCGGTAGAACGTGCGGTGCCGAGCGGTTTCAACCAAGGCAACAGCCTGACGCTGAACCTCAACCGCTCCGACTTCACCACCGCCAAGCGTATCGTCGACAAGGTCAACGACATGCTCGGCCCTGGCGTCGCCCAAGCCATCGACGGCGGTTCGGTGCGCGTGACTGCGCCACTGGATCCGAGCCAGCGCGTCGACTACCTGTCGATCCTGGAAAACCTCGAAATCGATCCGGGTCAGGCGGTGGCAAAAGTCATCATCAACTCGCGTACCGGCACCATCGTCATCGGCCAGAACGTGAAAGTGTCGCCAGCCGCCGTGACCCACGGCAGCCTGACCGTGACCATCACCGAAGACCCGATTGTCAGCCAGCCTGGCCCGCTGTCCAACGGCCAGACCGCCGTCGTGCCGCGCTCGCGAGTGAATGCCGAACAGGAAGCCAAACCGATGTTCAAGTTCGGCCCGGGCACCACCCTCGACGAGATCGTCCGTGCGGTGAACCAGGTCGGCGCAGCACCGGGTGACCTGATGGCGATTCTCGAAGCTCTGAAGCAGGCCGGCGCATTGCAAGCCGACCTGATCGTGATCTGAGGCCGGCCACCATGGATATGCGCAAAAGCGGTCTGGTCAGCAGCAGCGATTCGGGTTCCTACTCCGACCTCAATCGTCTGAACCAGCTGAAGGTCGGCGACAAGAACAGCGACGAAAACATGCGCAAGGTTGCGCAGGAATTCGAGTCGCTGTTCCTCGGCGAAATGCTCAAGTCGATGCGTTCGGCCACCGAAGCGCTCGGCCAGGACAATCCGCTGAACACACCGGCGGCCAAGCAGTATCAGGAAATGTACGACCAGCAGTTGGCGGTTTCGATGTCCCGCGAGGGCGGGGGTATCGGCCTGGCCGACGTGCTGATCC
>NZ_JH635998.1:392572-399200 GCF_000257605.1 Pseudomonas sp. R62 | reverse complement strand
GCATGCGCCGAACAACACCGATATTTCCCATCGCAACGACATGGCGCTGATCAACCAGCGGCGTCTGGCATTGCCGCCGAAACTGGCCGATCGCTTGCTCGCTGGTCTGGTGCCGTCGGCGCCGAGCGTGGCCACTGCCAGCACTGCGGCCGCAGCGACCAACGCCTTGCCGCAACGTGCTGCGACTACCGCCGTCACAGGCTCCGGCGCTTTGTACAACGGCGACTGGCTGGCCCGTGCCGAAGAGCAGAAAGCCGCTGGCGGGCAGATGCAGGTCTACGGCCGCGCCATGGCGCAGATTCCGCTGGCACCGGCGAAGAAGGCCTTCAGTTCTGCCGACGAATTCGTCAACACCATGCTGCCGATGGCCAAGGAAGCCGCCGACCGCATCGGCGTCGATCCGCGTTACCTGGTGGCGCAAGCGGCACTGGAAACCGGTTGGGGCAAATCGGTCATGCGCGCTCAGGATGGCAGCAGCAGCCACAACCTGTTCGGCATCAAGGCGAGCAGCAACTGGAAGGGCGATTCGGCCCGCGCGATCACCAGCGAGTTCCGCAATGGCGCGATGGTCAAGGAGACGGCCGAGTTCCGTTCCTACGCCTCGTACAAGGACAGCTTCCACGATCTGGTGACGTTGCTGCAGAGCAACAATCGCTATCAAGAAGTGCTGAAGTCGGCCGATAACCCAGAACAGTTTGTACGCGAGTTGCAGAAGGCCGGTTACGCCACCGACCCGAACTACGCGACGAAGATTTCGCAAATTGCCAAGCAGATGAACAGTTTTGAAAACTACGCTGCGGCGGGTGTCTCCACCACGCCTTTATAAGGCACCAGGTAATAAGGTCTGAACCATGAGTTTGCTCAATATCGGGATGTCGGGACTGTCGGCCAGCCAGTCCTCTCTGGCTACGACAGGCAACAACATTGCCAACGTCGACACCGCCGGTTATTCACGTCAGCAAACCGTGCAGGGCACCAAGTCCTCGCAGCAGTACGGCAGCGTTTTCATCGGCACGGGCACGACCCTGGCTGACGTGCGCCGGGTGTACAACTCGTACCTGGAATCGCAGCTGCACACCGCGACTTCGCTGGACAGCGAATCGGCTGCGTTTCTCAAGCAGGCGACGCCGCTGGACGCCATGCTGTCGGACACCAACACCGGCCTGACCGGTGTGCTGCAGAAATTCTTCACCTCGATGCAGGGCGTATCGACGTCGGCCACCGATGACACTTCGCGTCAGTCGGTGCTGACCGGCGCGCAGGCGCTGACCAGTCGTTTCAATACCCTGGCCAAGCAGCTCAACGATCAGAACACCACGATCAACGGCAGCCTCGGCGACATGACCGCCCAGGTGAACAAACTCGCCACGGCGATCGCCAATCTCAACCAGAAGATCGGCGAAATCTCCACCAGTGGCGGGGCGCCTAACGACCTGCTCGACAGCCGTAACGAAGCCGTGCGTCAGCTCTCGGAGCTGACCGGTGCCCAGGTCGTCGAGCGCGGCACCAGCTTCGACATCTATGTCGGCAGCGGTCAGCCGCTGGTCATCGGCAACACCACCAACAGCCTGAGCATGGTTGCGAGCAAGACCGACCCGTCGCGCATGTCGATCCAGATGGATCGCGGTTCGAGCACCATCGACATCACTTCGGTGATCAGCGGTGGCGAAATCGGCGGTCTGCTGACCTATCGCAAGGAAGTCCTCGACCCGTCGCTCAACGAGCTCGGTCGCGTGGCCCTGGTGATTGCCGATCAGATCAACAGCCAGCAAGCCCAGGGCATCGACAAGAACGGTGACTTCGGCGCGGCGATTTTCAACAACATCAACAGTGCCGCTCTGATCAGTCAGCGCAGCATTGCGAAGGACGGCAACAGCGCCGGTTCGGGCAACCTCGATGTGACCATCAAGGACACCGGCAAGCTGACCACCAGCGACTATCAGGTGACCTTCACCAGTGCCACCGATTACACCGTCAAGCGTTCCGACGGCACCGATCTGGGCGCATTCAGCACTACGACCAATCCGCCGCCAGTGATCGACGGCTTCACCCTGGCCTTGAATGGCGGCGCGCTGAGCGCGGGTGACTCGTTCAAAATCACGCCGACCCGCAACGCGGCGGCGAGCATTCAGACGGTCCTGACCGATCCGAAGAAAGTCGCTGCGGCCGGTCCGCTGACCGGCGTCGCCAGCGCCAACGGTCTGGGCACTTACACCCAGCCGACGCTCAGCGACAAGATCGACATCTCCAACCCGACCGCCCAGGCTGACATGCAGGCAGCGTTGAAGAATTCGACGCCGGTCAAACTGGTGTTCGGCGCAGCCAGCGGCGGCAGCCAATCGTACAACCTGGTCGACGCCAAGGGCGCGACCATTGGCACCGGTACCATCGTGCCCGGCCAGTCGAACACGCTGAATCTGAAGGTCGGCATCGTCGACGCCAGCGGCAACCCGGTGATGGACACTACGGTCACGCCGAACGTGCAGAAGACCTTCACCGTGCAGACCACCGTGGGCGGCACGCCGAAAACCGGCGAGACCTTCACCATGAACCTGACCGGCGCGGCGTCTTCGGACAACCGCAACGCCCAGGCACTGGTCGCATTGCAAACCAAACAGACCGTGGACACCGGTTCGGCGAGCAAGGGCATCAGCCTGACCGACGCCTACAACACCCTGGTGACCAACGTCGGTACCAAGACCGCCCAAGGCAAGTCCGACAGCGCCGCGACCACGGCGATTCTGGAGAACGCCAAGGGTGCCCGCGATTCGCTTTCCGGGGTCAACCTGGACGAAGAAACCGGCAACCTGGTCAAGTACCAGCAGTACTACACAGCGTCTTCGCAGATCATCAAAGCTGCGCAGGAAACTTTCGCCACGCTGATCAACAGCCTTTAAGGAGTCGTAATTCATGCGCATTTCCACCGCCCAGTATTACGGAACGCAAGCTTCGGATTATCAGCGTAACTTCAACAAGGCTGTCGCCACCGCGAGCGAGGCGAGCAGCCTGCAACGCATCAACACCGCCGCCGATGATCCGATCGGTGCCGGGCGTCTGCTGCAGCTGGGCCAGCAGGCAGCGATGCTCGATCAGTACAAGACCAACGTCAACACCACCAAAAGTGCGTTGACCGTGCAGGAGTCCACACTGGAGTCGATCACCACGGCGCTGGCGCGAGCCAAAGAGCTGGCCCTGGCCGCGAACAACGGCACCATCACCGACAAGGATCGCCAGGCGTACGCCTCGGAACTGGGTGAGATCCAGCAGCAGGTGCTGGGCCTGATGAACGCCAAGGATGCCAACGGCAACTACCTGTTCTCCGGTTCGAAAACCGACACCGCGCCGTATTCGAAGAATTCTGACGGCACGTTCAGCTACAACGGCGACCAGACCATCATCGATCTGGGCATCGGCGACGGCATGACCGTGGGTACCAACACCACCGGTTGGGACGCGTTCCAGCAGACCATCAACACCGGCCGCACCAACACCAAAATGACTGCGCCAGCTGTGGATGACGGCCGTGTCGTGCTGTCCAACGGCACCGTCGGCACTGTTGCCACCTACGATGCCAAGTTCACTGCCGGGCAGCCGTACACCGTCGATTTCGTCAGCAGCACCCAGCTGAAGATCACCGATGCTTTGGGCAACGACGTGACCGCCGAGGCCAGCCAAAATGGCCTGATCAGCAACAGCAGCGGCGCCAATCAGACCGTCAGTTTCCGCGGCGTCGACCTCAAGCTGAACGTCAATCTGAAGGCCGGCGATACCAATCCGGACGCCGTTATCGCAGGGCACAGTTTTCAGTTGTCGGCCTCGCCGGACTCGTTCACCACCACGCGTAATCCGGGTAACCCGTCGACCAGCGTGATCACTGGTTCGACCATCACCGATCAGGCAGCCTACACCGCAGCGTTTCCGCAGGGCGGCGCGGTGCTCAAGTTCACCAGCGCCACCGATTTCGATCTGTATGCCGCGCCAGTGACCGCCGACAGCAAGCCGGTTTCGTCGGGCACGGTTGCCGGCGGTAACGCCACCGCTGCCGGTGTGACCTTCGCGCTGGGCAGCACGCCGGCCGCTGGCGATCAGTTCTCGATCCAGCCGAACAATCACCAGACCCAGAACGTGCTCGACACCCTGGGCCAGATGATCACCGCGCTGAACACGCCGGTTGACGGCGATCCGGTTGCCAAGCAGAAATTGCAGGGCGCGATGGAGGCAGGCCTCGGCAACATCGATGCCGCTTCCAACCAGATCGGCACCGCAGTCACCACCATTGGTGCCCGCGGCCAGGCCCTGGACATGCAGACCATCACCAACGACAGCCTGACCACGGCGAACAGCACGACCCAGGGTTCGATTCGTGATTCCGATCCGGCTGAAGTCATGACCCGTCTGACCCTGCAACAGACCATGCTGCAAGCCGCGCAACTGGCGTTCAGCAAGATCAGTCAGTTGGGTCTGTTCAACAAGATCTGATGATTGGCGGGCGCGAGCGCGCCCGCCAACGTTGTGCCTCTGTTAATGATTTTTTGCGGTATCAAGGGCTCGTTTTTGCGAGCGGGCTCGTACCGCCTGTGAGCCCGCCGTGAATTCACTTCCTCTCGTCAGCATTGCCATCCCTGCGTTCAATCCGCGCTTTTTCGAGCGGGCATTGAACAGCGCCGTCAGCCAGACATACGCGCCTCTTGAGATCATTGTCTGCGATGACAGTCGTGGTCGTGAGATCGAAGGGATTGTCAGCGCTGTGGCCGAGCGCTCGGGTGTTGCCGTGCGCTATGTGCGCAACCCGCGCACACTGGGCCTGGTCGGCAATCTCAAGGCGTGCCTTGATCAGGCGCAGGGTGAATTCGTCAAGTTCATGTGTGACGACGACCATCTCTATGCCGCCTGCATCGAGCAGCAGGCGCACGAGATGTTGCGTGAGGAAGTCAGCCTGGTGCTGGCTCAGCGGCTGTTCTGGGACGCCGACGACATCATTCTGCCGGCGCGCCTTGAAAACACTTCGTTGTCACCGGCCAGCGGTCTGTTCAAGGGTGACGACCTGCTGGGCATCTTCGAAAAATTTCCGGTCAATGTGCTGGGCGGTTTCTCCAGCGCCTTGTTTCGTCGTTCGGACCTCGTCGACTTGTTGCCGGCACTGACTCAGGACGGCCACTGCTTTGTCGCCACCCTGGATTTCGCCTTGTACGTATGCCTGCTGCGGCGCGGCAATCTGGCGATGTCTAACACCGTGCTCAGTGCCGAGCGGCTGTATCCGGAGCGCTTGAGTGCTCAGCAGCCGATGAAAGACGCGGTCGAGGTCGAGCGCGAGTGGATTCTGCAAATGCTCAAGGCGCGCAGTGGCGAGTCGGCGCCAGCGCCGGGTTGGGTGCGCTATGTCCCGCTGACCAAGGCTGACGCAATGCCGCGCGTCTGGGAAGAGCTGCCCCTGAGCCGTACGCTGGGTACCAAGCAGAGTCGCCAGGAGTGGTGCGTCGGCATCGATAGCTGGAGCTTCGCCGAACTCTACGCGCACTGGCTGCAGTGCCGCAGTCTCACTGAAGGGCAGCGCAAGTTACTGCCGGAAACTCTGGCCGCCTGGCCACAACAGCCGCGAATAGTGCCGATCGTCATTGATGCCCAGGGCAGTCGCGATGGAGTCGAGCGCACGCTTGAGGCGCTTGCTCGGCAGGACTATGCGCCTGAACTGATTCTGGTGCTGTCCGCTTCCTGTAACGAGGCGACGCTGGATGGGCGCGTGTTCCACATGCCACTGGAAGGTGACGGGCTGGGTCAGATCAACGCTCTGTTGCCCCAACTGGAGGGCGCCGACTGGTTCTACCTGTTGCAGGCCGGTGACCGGCTGATGGTGCCGGCCTTGCTGGTCATGGCTGACCGGATTGCGCACTCGCCGTCGCTCGGTTGCGTGTACAGCGATGAAGGCGGTCTGCGCGATGGTGAGTCCGTGGAACCCGCCTTCAAACCCGATTTCAACCTTGATCTGATGCGCAGCTACCCGTATGTCGGGCGCGCCTTGGCGTTCAAGCGCGAACGCTTTCTGGCGCTGGGTGGTTTTGACACGACGTTCACCGAACTGGCTCCTCACGACATGCTGTGGCGCATGGTCGAAAGCGACGGCACCCAGGTGATCGGGCATGTCGCCGAAGTTCTGCTGGAGTCGCCATTCGATCTGTCGCGGTGGTTGGCCGAGCCAGGCGTCATCGAACAGAACCCTCGTGTGCTCGAAGCGCATCTGCAACGCATTGGCGTTGCCCATGAAATCCGCCGTGGCAGTTGCCAATTGCTCAATCGTGTCGACTATCGGCACGCGCGCCGTCCGCTTGTGTCGATCATCATCGTCACCCGGGATCAGACCGCTGCCTTGCAGCGGTGTGTCGAGACCGTGCTGGAAAAAACCGCCTACGCCGACTACGAACTGCTGCTGGTCGACAACGGCAGCGAAACCGCTGAGGCCAGAGCATGGCTGGACGGCATCGCGCAATTGGGTGGTGACCGAATCCGCGTGCTGACGTACCCGCAGCCGGACAACATGGCTGCCCTGCACAATTTTGCCGTGACCAAGGCCCGTGGCGAATATGTGCTGCTGCTCAATACCTTTGCAGTGATCACCCACGCCGACTGGCTG
>NZ_JH635998.1:390755-392552 GCF_000257605.1 Pseudomonas sp. R62 | reverse complement strand
CACCCACGCCGACTGGCTGGACGAACTGCTCAATCATGCGCAGCGCCCGGAAGTCGGCGTGGTCGGCGCCAAGTTGTTCAACCCGGATGGTTATGTGCTGCATGCCGGCATGATTCTGGGGATGCAGGGCGCGGTCGGGCTGCCATTTTATGGACAGTCGCTGCAGTCGGACGGTTATATGTTCCGGCTGCAGGCCACCCACGATCTGAGTGCAGTCGGCGGTGATTGCCTGATGGTGCGCAAGACGGTTTTCGAGGCGGTGGCAGGGCTTGACGAAGAGGATTTGAAGCAGGCGCTGAACGTGGTGGATCTGTGCCTGCGCATCGGCCAGGAAGGCTACCTGGTAGTGTGGACGCCTTATGCCTTGCTGGCTCAGGGCGTGCGCCCGACTGTCGAGTCGACAACTGAGCAAGGCCAGCAACATTTGCACGAGCAAGAGACCTTCTACAAGCGCTGGCTGCCGCGCATTGCCCGCGATCCGGCCTTCAACGTCAACCTGTCACTGCAGGGCGTCGGAGCGACCAGTTTCAGCCTTGAGCCGGGCCTGCGTACGGGGTGGACTGCTTTTTCCAGGCCGCAATTGCCCAACGTACTCGCCGTGCCGATCAATGCCTCAGCCATTGGCCATTACCGCATGAGTCAGCCGCTGATAGAGCTGGAAGCGGCGAACCGCGCCGAAGGGTGTATTCGTTACGGCTTGCCGTCGATCATTGAAATCGAGCGTCAGTCGCCGGATGTCATCGTCCTGCAAGGGCGCTATTCCCAGGGCGCGATCGATGAAATCCCGCCGCTGAAAAAGTTCTGCCATGCCCGGCGCATCTTCGAGCTGGATGACTATGTGATCGATGTTCCGCATCGCAATGCGCATATCCGCAACATGCCCAGCAAGCAGGAAATGGAACGGATGGTGCGCCAGGCGATCAGCCTGTGCGACCGCGTGGTGGTCTCGACTCAACCACTGGCCAATGCGTTGTCGGACATGCACCACGACATTCGCGTAGTCCCCAATATGCTCGCGCAAAACCTCTGGACCGGTTTGCGGGGTCAGCGCCGCACCTCGAAAAAACCTCGCGTGGGTTGGGGCGGAGGCACCAGCCACCATGGCGATCTGGCGGTGATTGCCGATGTCGTGCGTGAATTGGCCAACGAAGTTGACTGGGTATTCTTTGGCATGTGCCCGGATGACCTGCGTCCGTACATGCACGAGTTCCACGGTGTGATTCCTCTGGACGTCTATCCGGCCAAGCTGGCCAGTCTTAACCTCGACCTGGCCCTGGCACCGCTGGAGTTTCACATTTTCAATGACTGCAAGAGCAACCTGCGTTTGCTGGAATACGGCGCCTGTGGTTATCCGGTCATCTGCACTGATACCGAAGCCTATCAGGGCTACCTGCCGTGCACGCGGGTGAAGACCAACAGCACTGATGAATGGCTGCAGGCGATTCGCATGCATCTGGCCGACCCTGACGCCAGTTATCGCATGGGTGACGAGCTGCACGAGGTGGTCATGCGCGATTATGTGTTGCGTGGTGACAATCTGCGGTATTGGGAGAATGGCTGGCTGGCGGATTGATCGTTTATATGGGCGGCTTTTTGGGGTTGCTTTTTTTGGGGCCTTGGCGGCCTTTGGGCCGACCAGGCTGTTGGGTTTTGGGTGTAGATCCGTTTCTGCGGATGTTGCTGATTACGGTTCCGCCCTTACGGCGGGTCACCTTTTTCAAACGCCAAAAAGGTAACCCAAAAGGCTTGCTCCTACGTTCGGCCCTCGCAGGCTCGGGTTCCTTCGCTGCGGGACTG
>NZ_JH635998.1:386992-390488 GCF_000257605.1 Pseudomonas sp. R62 | reverse complement strand
GCGGGCAGCTGCGCTGCTTTGCTTTTCTGTGGGAGCGAGCCTGCTCGCGAAGGCGGCCTGCCGAGCAACCCATTTCTCCCAAATGCCCACGATCCAACTGTAGGAGCTGCCGAAGGCTGCGATCTTTTGCTCTTGCTCTTGCTCTTGCTCTTGCTCTTGCTCTTGCTCTTGCTCTTGCTCTTGCTGTTCTGTGGGCGCGAGCCTGCTCGCGAAGGCGGCCTGACAGCCGACCCATTTCTTGCTGGATGCACGCGATCCAACTGTAGGAACTGGCGAAGGCTCGGGCTGCGATCGGACGATCTTTTGCTTTGGCTTTTGATCTCTTGCCCCTTCACGCCCTCAGCCTGCCCATCAGCCTGTTGCCACTTCCACCGACGCCTCTATCAGCCATCTCCGAAAACCCGAGTCTGAGCTGGCGCGTTTCCTGCAAGTGCCCCGCAAATCGCCATAAAACGAGCGCTCGCGGTGTTTCCTCCTGCGCCCGTAGCGGCAGAAGGTTTGGCCAGAAGGCCTGCGACGCTCAAAAAAGCAGTGCGCAGCCCGGTGACGTACGAGAGGGGAGACGATGAAGGCAGTAATTTTGGCGGGTGGCCTCGGCACGCGCATCAGTGAAGAGTCGCACCTCAAGCCCAAGCCGATGATCGAGATCGGCGGCAAGCCAATTCTCTGGCACATCATGAAGCAGTATTCCGCCCACGGGATCCACGACTTCGTCATCTGCCTGGGTTACAAGGGCTACGCGATCAAGGACTTCTTCGCCAACTACTTCCTGCATACATCCGACGTCACTTTCGACATGCGCAACAACCGCATGGACGTCCATCAGAACTACAGTGAGCCGTGGAGTGTGACCCTCATCGACACCGGCGAGGAAACCATGACCGGTGGCCGCCTGTTGCGTGCCGCGCGTTATCTCAAGGATGAAGAGGCGTTCTGCTTCACCTATGGCGATGGCGTTTCCGACATCAATATTGCTGAGCTGGTCGACTATCACAAGGCTCACGGCCGCCTGGCGACCGTCACTGCGGTGCAGCCGCCAGGTCGGTACGGCGCGCTTGAACGCCAAGGTGACCAGGTGCTGGGTTTCACTGAAAAACCCCGTGGTGACGGTGGCTGGATCAATGGCGGTTTCTTCGTGCTGTCGCCAAAAGTGCTGCCCTACATCAGCGATGACGCCACCACCTGGGAAGCCGAGCCGTTGGCCCGTCTGGCTCAGGACGAACAATTGAAGGCCTTCGAGCATGAAGGCTTCTGGCATCCGATGGACACCCTGCGCGACAAGAACCATCTCGAAGCGCTGTGGCAGAGCGGGGAGGCCCCATGGAAGCAATGGGCCTGAGTGCGGAGTTCTGGCGTGGCAAGCGTGTTCTCGTCACCGGACACACCGGTTTCAAAGGCAGTTGGCTGACCCTTTGGCTGCAAAGCCTTGGTGCGCAAGTCAGCGGTTTTTCGCTGGATCCGTCGACTGAGCCAAGCCTGTTCGAACTGGCGCGCGTGCACGAAGGCATCAATGATCAACGCGGCGATTTGCGTGACCTCGGCGCCTTGCTGGAAATCATCGCCGAGACCGAGCCGGAAATAGTCCTGCATCTGGCGGCCCAGCCTCTGGTGCGCGAGGGCTATCGCGATCCGCTCGGCACCTATTCAAGCAATGTCATGGGCACGCTGAACCTGCTCGAAGCGATTCGTCAGGTCGGCGGCGTGCGCGCCTGCGTGCTGGTCACTACCGACAAGGTCTACGCCAACAAGGAATGGCTGTGGCCGTATCGCGAAGACGAAGCCCTCGGTGGCCACGATCCTTACAGCAGCAGCAAGGCCTGCTGCGAGTTGCTCGCGCAGTCCTACGCCGCGTCGTTCTTCCCGGCGGACAAACATGCCGAACACGGTCTGGCCTTGGCTACCGCACGCGCCGGCAATGTGCTGGGCGGTGGTGATTTTGCGCCAGAGCGACTGATTCCCGACGTGTTGAAAGCATGGACCGCCGACGAGCCAGTGACCCTGCGTTACCCGCAAGCGGTGCGCCCGTGGCAGCACGCGCTGGAGCCGCTGGCCGGATATCTGCAACTGGCTGCCGCGCTCTACGAACACGGCCCGGAATACGCCGGTGCGTGGAACTTCGGTCCCGGTGAGGCCGACATGTGCAGTGTCGGTGAAGTGGTCGAACTGCTCGCCAACCGTTGGCCGCAGGCCCGTGGTTTGCGTATCGAGCCGAGTGAACTGCACGAAGCCGGTCTGCTGCGGCTGGACAGCAGTCGCGCGCGTCAGGTGCTCGGCTGGCAGCCGCGCTGGTCGTTGCAGGCGTGCCTGGCGCAGACCCTCGATTGGCACTTGGCGTGGCAGAACGGCGATGATATGCGCGCCGTAACTCTGGGCCAATTGAATCTGTACCGAGGCGCGCTGTGAGCGAGTTTTCCCTGCAAGCGTTGCCATTGGCCGGCCTGTTCAGCGTTCAGCATAAACGTTTCGAAGACCAGCGCGGGCACTTCGCCCGGTTGTTCTGCGAGGGCAGCCTGAGTGCGTTCGGCAATGAATTTCATATCCGCCAGATCAACCATTCCTGCACCCGCGAGAAGGGCAGTGTGCGTGGCCTGCATTATCAGAATGCCAACGCCCCGGAAGCCAAACTGATCACGTGCCTGCGCGGTGAGGTCTGGGATGTGGCGGTGGATCTGCGCCCGGACTCGGAGACGTTTTTGCACTGGCACGCCGAGCACTTGAAGGCGGGCGATGGCCGCAGCCTGTTGATTCCGGGCGGTTTCGCTCATGGCTTTCAGACGCTCACCGACGACGCCGAATTGCTCTATCTGCACAGCGCCGATTACGCACCGGAGCACGAGGGCGGCTTGTCGGTGAACGATCCTCGGCTGGCGATTGCCTGGCCGTTGCCTGTCAATAATTTGTCAGCGCGCGATTCCAGCCATCCCGCGCTTGATCAACACTTTGCTGGAGTGCGTCTATGAATTGCCGTGGGTGCGCCGCACCGCTGAATCTGCCGCTGATCGACCTCGGCACTTCGCCGCCGTCCAACGCCTACGTGCATGCCGATCGCCTTGAGCAGGCCGAGCAATGGGTCCCGCTGAAAGTCGCGGTGTGCGAGCAATGCTGGCTGGTGCAGACCGAGGATTACACCAGTGCCGACAGCCTGTTTGATGCCGAGTACGCCTACTTCAGTTCGTTCTCCAGTACTTGGCTGAATCACGCCGAGCGCTATGTCGCCGAGATGAGCGAGCGCTTTGGGCTGAACGCTGACAGCCGCGTGGTCGAAGTTGCCGCCAACGACGGTTACTTGCTGCAATATGTCGCCGCGCGCGGCATCCCGTGCCTGGGCGTCGAGCCGACCCGCAGCACCGCACAGGCTGCACGGGAAAAAGGCCTGGAAATTCGTGAGCTGTTTTTCGGCCGCGACACCGCCACGCAATTGCGCAGCGAAGGCTGGGGCGCCGATCTGATGGCGGCCAACAACGTGCTCGCGCACGTGCCGGACATCAACGATCTC
>NZ_JH635998.1:370570-386498 GCF_000257605.1 Pseudomonas sp. R62 | reverse complement strand
GATCTGATGGCGGCCAACAACGTGCTCGCGCACGTGCCGGACATCAACGATCTCCTCGCCGGCTTCGCGACGTTGCTCAAGCCGACCGGCGTCGCCACTTTCGAGTTTCCGCAACTGCTGACGCTGATGGCTGGAGCGCAGTTCGACACGCTGTATCACGAACATTATTCCTACCTGTCGCTGACCGCCGTGCAGACCCTGTGCGAGCGCAATGGACTGGAAGTGTTCGACGTCAGCCAGTTGAGCACTCACGGCGGCTCGCTGCGCGTATTCGTGCAGCGCAAGGACGGCCAGCGCCGCACTGTTCTCCCGGCAGTTCAGCAACAACTGCAGGCCGAACTCGATGCCGGGGTGAAAACCGCCGAGTACTACGCGACCCTCGCGCCTGCTGCCGAACGCATCAAACATGACCTGCTGCGCTTCCTGTTGCAGGCCAAGGCCGACGGTAAACGTGTGGTCGGATACGGCGCGGCAGCCAAGGGCAATACCTTGCTCAATTACGCCGGGGTCAAACCAGACTTGCTCGCTTGGGTCGCGGATGCCAACCCGCACAAACAGGGCAAGTTCTTGCCGGGCAGTCGCATCCCGATTGTTGCGCCAGCGCAGATCGACATCGACAAGCCGGACTACGTGCTGGTACTGCCGTGGAACCTGCTGCACGAAGTCAGTCAGCAACTGGCGCAGATGCGTCAGTGGGACGGGCGCTTCGTCATCGCCGTGCCTGAGTTGAAAGTGCTGTGAAAGTTCTGGTCACTGGCGCCACGGGCTTTGTCGGTCGGCATCTGGTTGCTGCATTACTTGAACGCGGCTGCGAAGTTCGCGCGGTGGGGCGCAACGCAGAAAAGGCGCAGGGCATGCCATGGATCAACCACGTCGAATTCGTCGCGGCAGACATTCACGCTGCCGACCTGAATGTCGTCGCGCTGACCGAAGGCATCGACGCGCTGGCGCATCTGGCCTGGCCGGGGTTGCCGAACTATCGGGCGCTGTTTCATTTCGAGCACAACCTGATGGCCGATTACCGCTTTATCAAAAGCGCGGTAGAGGCGGGCGTGTCGCAGGTGCTGGTGACCGGCACTTGCTTCGAATACGGCATGCAGAGCGGTCCGCTCAGCGAATCAACCGAGCCACGGCCGAGCAATCCCTACGGTCTGGCCAAACATACGCTGCACCTGTTTCTGCAGAATTTGCAGCAGGAGCAACCGTTCACCCTGCAATGGGCGCGCTTGTTCTATTTGCACGGCGAAGGGCAGAACCCCAACAGCCTGTTGGCTGCGCTGGACCGGGCAATCGATGCCGGCGAGGCGTCGTTCAACATGTCGGCCGGTGAGCAGTTGCGCGATTTCCTAGCAATTGAAACCGCCGCGAGTCACCTCGCCGCGATCCTCCATCAGCGCGATTTCGATGGCGTGGTCAACTGCGCCAGCGGCCATCCGGTGTCGGTGCGTGCGCTGGTCGAACAGCGCTTGCATGAGCGTGGCGCAACACTGGCTCTGAACCTCGGCCATTACCCGTATCCGACCCACGAACCGCTGGCGTTCTGGGCCGTCACCGAGTGCTTGCAACAGTTATTGGGAGAGTCGCCATGAGGCACGAGTTGTACCGGGCCACCGGCCTGCCGGTGTTGCAGAACCGCACTTTCGCCGATGCCGAATCGGCGCGTGCCTCGGCCAGCGCCGACATGCTGCTGGTTCAGGACGAGCGCAGCGGTCTGGTCTTCAACGCCGCGTTCGATGCCGACAAGCTCAGTTATGACGCCGACTATCAGAACGAGCAGGCGCACTCCGGCCAGTTCCAGCAACACCTGCGCGATGTCGAAGGCATCATCGGCAAGCACTTCAAGGGCCAGGAACTGATCGAAGTCGGCTGCGGCAAGGGCTACTTTCTCGAGTTACTTAAAGGCCTGGGCTATTCGATCACCGGCATCGACCCTGCTTATGAAGGCGAAAACCCCGAGGTGATCAAGGCGCCGTTCACGCGCGGCCTCGGCCTGGCGGCAGACGCCATTGTGCTGCGTCATGTGCTGGAGCACATCGAAGACCCGGTGAGCTTTCTGGCCGTGATCGCCGAGGCCAATCAGGGCGGGCAGATCTACATCGAAGTGCCGTGCCTGGACTGGATCCTCGAGCACAAGGCCTGGTTCGACCTGTTCTACGAACACGTCAATTATTTCCGTCTCGATGACCTGCGCCGGATGTTCGGCACGGTGCACGAGGCCGGGCATCTGTTCGGCGGCCAATATCTGTACATCGTCGCTGATCTGTCGACGTTGCGCCTGATACCCGAACAACCGGTGCCGCGCCTGACTCTGCCTGAAGATTTCAGCGCCAGTCTCGACCGCGCTGTGCAGATCATCCGCTCGGCGCCTGCGCAGGGTTCGGCGATCTGGGGTGCCTCGTCCAAAGGCGTGATCTATTCGCTGTACCTGCAACGCGCCGGCGTTGCGGTCGATCGCGTAGTCGATATCAACCCGGCCAAGCAGGGGCGTTATCTGCCGCTGAGCGGCGCGCGCGTGTCCTCGCCGCAAGAGGCCATGGATGCGCTGCCGGAAGGCGCGCACCTGTTTGTGATGAATTCCAATTACCTCGAAGAGATCAAGCGGATGACCGGTGGACGCTACGTCTATCACGCCGTCGACAGCGCTTCGTTTCAGTGACCCTTGAGATGACCAACATGACCGACAACAGCATCAACCAAGCCTTCGAAGCCGAGTGCCGCGAGCAGATCGCCCAGCAAGGTGACGACCCCAAACTGACCGGCCTGGCCCGCGATTTCTTCAACGAATCGGCCAAGCACAAATACAGCTACCACTTCTCGTGGATGGGCCGCCCGATCATCCAGCTGCCGCAAGACATGATGGCCATGCAGGAGATCATCTGGCAGGTCAAGCCGGACCTGGTTATCGAGTGCGGCATTGCCCACGGCGGTTCGATCATCTACTACGCCTCGCTGCTCGAGCTGCAAGGCCACGGCGAAGTGCTCGGCATCGACCTCGACATTCGTCCGCACAACCGTGAAGCCATCGAAAGCCATCCGATGGCCAAGCGCATCAAAATGATCGAAGGTTCGAGCATTGACCCGGCCATTGCCGCTCAGGTGCAGGCCGCCGCCAAAGGCAAGAAAGTCATTCTGGTCCTCGACTCCAACCACACCCACGATCACGTGCTCGAAGAGCTGCGCCTCTACGCGCCGCTGGTGTCGGTCGACAGCTATTGCGTGGTCATGGACACCGTGGTTGAAGACATGCCGGCCGATTTCTTCCCGGATCGTCCATGGGGCCCGGGCGACAACCCGAAAACCGCCGTGTGGAAGTACCTGGAAGAGAACCAGGACTTCGAAATCGACCAGCAATTGCAGAACAAACTGCTGATCACCGTGGCGCCGGACGGCTACCTGCGTCGCGTTCGTTAATTCGCAACATTTACCCAGAGTTGTTTCGGCGAGTCGCCGGTTGTGGAGAGAAGTTATGCAAGGCAAGTACAGTTCTGAACTGACGCTACCGCTTGATGAGCTGTTGACGGTGGTGCTGATTACCCACAACCGACCGGCGTTCCTGCGTCGGGCTGTGAAGTATTACAGCGACTTGCCCTGCAAGATCATGGTGCTCGACTCCTCGCCGGAACGTCCGGAAGGCGATTTTTCCGCCGTCGATTACCATCATGTGCCGCAATTCGCGTACTGGGGGATGCAGGCCAAACTGGCCTACGGTGTCGAGCAACTGACCACGCCGTACATGGTGCTGGCGGCCGATGACGACTTCATCCTGCATGATTCATTGGCCGAATCCGTGGGTTTCCTGCAGGCCAATCCGGATTACGGCATGTGCCACGGCTATTGCCTGATGTACCTGACGCTGGCCGGTGGCGTCAGCTACTACCGCCGCGACAAAAAAGTCCAGGAAGACTACTGCTCCGAACAGGCTCAGGAGCGGGTCATCGATTACATGAGCCAGTACATCCCGCCGTTCTATGCGGTGACCCGTACTGATCTGATGAAGACCTGGCACTCGGCATTGCCACCCGGCACCAGCTTCCAGTGGCAGGAAATCGGCCATGTCTATTTCCTGCTGGCCAGTGCCAAAGCACGGATTCTGCCGATCCCTTATGTGGTTCGGGAGATCAACTACGGTGCCTCCGAGCACAGCACCGAGGTGTATCACTCGCTGACCTACGTCGATGCCAAATCGGTGGCCGAGCGTGAAGCCTTTGCCGAGTTCCTTGCCGCGCTGCCAACCCAGATCAAAGGACTGGACGCCGAGCAGGGCAAATCGCTTGCCCTGCAAAGCTTCGAGGCAATGGTCGACAGCCTGCAATCGAATCGAGCGCTGACCGCGGAACTGATCATCCAGTCCACCTGGAATCAGGAGCTCAAGTACCCGGATCGCCGTTTCGGGCCTTTGCAGTACGTGGAAATGCCGTTCTACAACGAGGCATTTTTCGACCGCCTGGCGCAGTTCGAATTCATGCTGCACGCCATGCCGGCGGGGCGCATCCAACTTGAAGGCCTGGAGGGGGTCTGGACCCGTCAGGCGCACTTGCTGCAAGCACGCAACAACGACACGCCGGAAAGCGTTCTCGACCGTTTGTGGCAGGCTCACGATCTCAATGCGTTCAATCGCACCGTTATCAAACGGCTGGCGGCTCAGCTGACTGCGATGGGCCAAGCCGAAGAGGCGCAAGCGATGCAGGCCTGGATCGAGCGTCTCGAAGCGTTGACCGTCGATGACCATCATGCGGTCATGGACAAGATGCAGTCCGGTCGCCTGCTCAACTGGCTGGCCGCACGTGCGCCCGGCGCTCACCTCGAGGCAATCGGCCAACATCTGGCGGTGAATGGCGGCGGGCCGCAGTTCGGCATTTTTCTGCTGGATCTGGACGACGACATCGACAAGCTTCAGGTGTCTCTCGACAGCTTGCTGGAAGGGCAGTGCAAGGCCTTCCGCATTGTCGTGTTCACCACCGGCGAAGCGCCCGCCGCGACCACGGCACAGAACACCCTGCATTTTGTCCGAGTGACCGCGGGCAATCTGATCGACAAGCTCAATCAAAGCGCTCGTCAATCACCGTGTGACTGGCTGCTGTTGGCTGAAGCCGGTGATGAGTTCACTGCCAGCGGATTGTTGCGCGCCAGCCTGGAGTTGATGAACGCCGGCGATTGCCGCGCGGTATCCACCGACGAAATCCAGCGTCAGGAAAACGGTGCCCTGACCGACGTGTTCCGGCCGGGCTTCAACCTTGATCTACTGCTGAGCCTGCCAACGCTGATGGCGCGGCACTGGCTGGTACGGCGCGATGCGCTGGTTGAAATCGGCGGCTATCGCGCTGATTTCAATCAGGCACTGGAGCTCGATGTGCTGCTGCGTCTTATCGAAGAACATGGGCTCAACAGCCTGGCTCACCTCGACGAGCCGCTATTGGTCAGCCAGGCACCAGAGCTGGTCGAGAATGCTGACGAGCGCCTGGCGCTGCTGCGCCATCTGGGCAATCGCGGCTACAAGGCCAAAGTGACGTCAGCGGTTCCAGGGGTTTACCAGATCGACTATCACCACAGTGATCGGCCTCTGGTATCGATCGTTATTCCGGCGGGCAGCGATCTGGCGGTGCTGCAACGTTGCCTCGAAGGTGTGCTGCTGCGTACCCGTTACCATCACTATGAAGTGCTGATCGCCACCGCTGCGGATCAGACGGCTGAGATCAATGACTGGCTCGGCACTTACAAGCACTCCAGAGTGCAGGTGCTGCGCACTGACCGGACGTTGAGCGAAGCAGGATTGTTCAACGCGGCCAGTCGTCAGGCGCGGGGCGAGTACCTGGTGCTGCTCGCCGCCGATGCGGAAGTGGTCAATCCGAACTGGCTCGACTCTTTGCTCAACCATGCTCTGCGTCCAGAGGTTGGCGTGGTCGGGCCGAAACTGATCGACCGTGATCGCAAGATCAGCCAGGCGGGATTGATCCTGGGCCTGAACGGCGGGGTCGATTCGCCCTTCGTTGGTGAAGATCACGATGCCGACGGTTACCTGCATCGCTTGGCGGTGGAACAAAACTACTCGGCGGTATCAAGCGTGTGCCTGATGGTCCGCAAAGAGCTGTACGAGGCGCTCGGCGGTCTGGACGAAAGCACATTTGCCGAAGGCTTCAGCGATGTCGATCTGTGCCTGAGCGCCGGGCAGGCCGGTTATCTGACGGTATGGACTCCGGCGGTGCAAGTCATCCATCAGGGCGGTATGCCTGACGCCCCGCAAGCGCTGCTGGCCCTGCGCGAAAAATGGCCGGCGGCATTCGTTCAGGATCAGGCCTACAACGCGAACCTGAGCCTGAAGGGCAAAGGCTTCGTGCTCGATGACAATGCTTCACTGGACTGGGCACAGTTGCTCGCTTAAGCCTGGCGACAGGGACGGAATTGACAAAATGTTCAACGGTAAATCGATCTTCATCTCCGGCGGCACCGGCTCGTTCGGGCGCAATTTCATCCGCCGCTTGCTGGAGCAGTACCAGCCCAAGCGTGTGGTGGTGTTCTCCCGCGACGAGCTGAAACAGTACGAGATGCAGCAGACGTTCAACGCGCCGTGCATGCGTTATTTCATCGGTGATGTGCGTGATGCCGAGCGCTTGCGTCAGGCGATGCGCGGCATCGATTACGTCGTGCATGCCGCCGCGTTGAAGCAGGTGCCGGCGGCGGAGTACAACCCGACCGAATGCATCCGCACCAACGTCAACGGCGCGGAAAACATCATCGCGGCCGCCATCGATAACGGTGTGAAAAAAGTCGTCGCGCTGTCCACCGACAAGGCGGCCAGCCCGATCAATCTGTACGGCGCGACCAAGTTGCTTTCGGACAAACTGTTCGTCGCAGCCAACAATATTGCCGGCGAGCAGCAGACCCGTTTCGCCGTGGTGCGCTACGGCAACGTCGCCGGTTCGCGCGGCTCTGTAGTGCCGTTTTTCAGCAAGCTGATTGCTGACGGCGCGCAAGAATTGCCGATCACCGACGAGCGCATGACGCGGTTCTGGATCACCCTCGACCACGGCGTGCAGTTCGTCCTCGACAGCTTCGCCCGCATGCACGGCGGTGAAGTGTTCGTGCCGAAGATCCCGTCGATCCGCATCGTCGATCTGGCGCGCGGCATGGCCGAGCATCTGCCGCACAAGAACGTCGGCATTCGTCCCGGTGAGAAGCTGCACGAACTGATGGTGCCGCTGGACGATGCGCGCATGACTCTGGAGTTCGAGGATCACTACACGATTCAGCCGTCGATTCGTTTTACCAGCGTCGACGTCGATTTCGCCGTCGATAAACTCGGTGAACGTGGCCGTGCCGTGGACGAGGATTTCGAGTATCGCTCGGACACCAACCCGCATTTCCTTTCGGTGGGGCAGATCGCCGATCTGCACGCGAAGCTGTCGGTATGATTCCTTACGGTCGGCAGAGCCTCGATCAGGCGGACATCGATGCGGTGGTCGAGGTGCTGCAATCGGACTGGCTGACCCAGGGGCCGACCATCGAACGCTTCGAGCAAGCCATGGCTGAGCGCTGCCAAGCGGATTTCGGCGTGGCGGTGTGCAATGCCACAGCGGCGCTGCACATTGCTTGTCTGGCCGCTGACCTGGGACCGGGCGATCGCTTGTGGACTTCGCCAAACACCTTTCTTGCCTCGGCCAATTGCGGGCGTTATTGCGGCGCTGACGTTGATTTCGTCGACATCGATCCGCTGACCTGGAACCTGGACGCGGTGGCGCTGGCCGCGAAGCTGGAACAGACCGAGCGCGACGGCACGTTGCCCAAAGTCCTGGTCGCCGTCGCGTTCTCCGGACAGAGCTGTGACATGCGGCGCATCGCCGAACTGGCGGAGCGCTACCACTTCACCGTGATCGAAGACGCCTCGCACGCGGTGGGCGCGAGCTACGCCGGGCGCCCGGTCGGTTGTGGCGAATTTGCGGCAATGACGGTGTTCAGTTTTCACCCGGTGAAGATCATCACCAGCGCCGAGGGCGGCATGGTCCTGACCAATCGCCCGGCGCTGGCCGAACGTCTGCGACGCCTGCGCAGCCACGGCATGACCCGCGATCCCGAGCACATGACCGAGCCGAGCCACGGGGCGTGGTATTACCAGCAAGTCGAGCTGGGCTTCAACTATCGGATCACCGATCTGCAAGCGGCGCTGGGCCTGTCGCAACTGGCCAAACTGGATGAGTTTGTTGCACGTCGCCGGGAACTGGCCGCGCGTTACGATCAACTCCTCGCCTACCTGCCGCTGACCTTGCCGAGCGCGCAACCGGAGGCCGAATCGGCGTGGCACCTTTACGTGGTGCGCGTGCAGGTCGAGCGCTGCAACCTCAGTCATCGTCAGGTGTTTGAAGCTTTGCGTGCCGCCGGTATCGGCGTGAATCTGCACTATATTCCTGTGCATCTGCAGCCGTACTATCGCGAGCTGGGTTTTGCCGAGGGCGACTTTCCCGAGGCCGAGCGCTATTACGCCGAGGCGATCAGCTTGCCGCTGTTCCCTTTGCTCAGCGAAGCACAACAGGATCAGGTGGTCGAGCAACTGCGTCGGCTGCTACTGGAGGAGTAAGGCACCGTGAGCTGCGTCGCGATCATCCCCGCCCGTGGTGGCAGCAAGCGCATCCCGCGCAAGAATCTCAAACCGTTCGACGGCGTACCGATGATCGTCCGCTCGATTCGCACGGTGCTGGAGTCAGGGCTTTTCGAGACGGTCGTAGTCAGCACCGACGATGACGAAATCGCCGACGTCGCACTAGCACATGGCGCTGAAGTGCCGTTCATGCGACCGGCCGATCTGGCGGATGATTTCACCGGTACCGCTGCGGTGATCGTGCATGCCTTGCAGCAATTGCCGACGTTCGATTACGCCTGTTGCGTGTACGCTACGGCGCCGCTGTTGCAGGCGCATTATCTGCGTAAGGGGCTGGATTTGCTCAAGCAGCATCCGCACAAGTCGTTTGCCTTTTCGGTGTGCGGCTTCGGCTTCCCGGTGCAGCGCGCACTGACCCTCGACGAGGAGGGCGCCTTGATGTCGCTTTATCCGGAATATCGCACCACCCGTTCGCAGGATCTGCCCGAAGCGTTTCAGGATGCCGGGCAATTTTACTGGGGCCGCAGCGAAGCGTGGTTGCGCGGCGAGACGCTGTTCTCGCCAGCGAGTCTGCCGGTGATCCTGCCGCGTCATCTGGTCCAGGACATCGACACCCCCGAGGACTGGAAACGCGCCGAATACCTGTACGCCGCGCTCAAGGCCGGCGGAGAACTGCAATGAGAGTGCTGATCCGCGCCGACGCCTCGCCAACCATTGGCAGCGGCCACGTCGCCCGTTGCCTGACGCTGGCGCGGGTGCTGAAACAGCAGGGCAGTCACGTCGCGTTTGCCTGCCGGCGTTTGCCCGGGCATCGACTGGATGCCTTGAACGCCGAGGGCTTCGAGACCTTCGCGCTGCCCGAGCGCTATCGTGATGAAGACCCGCTGCAGGCCATCGAATCGATGTTGCCGTGGCAGTTCGATATTGATGCACTAGGCCTGCTGCTGGACGGGCAGGCACCGTTCGACTGGATCATCGTCGACCATTACGGACTCGATCATCACTGGCAAACCGCTGCCCGGCGCTGGGCGCATCGAATCGCCGCCGTGGATGATCTGGCCACGCGGCGCTACAGCGTCGATCTGCTGCTCAATCAGAACCTGTCCGGTCTTAGCGAAAACTACGCGCCGCTGCTCCCCCCAGGCTGTCGCACCTTGCTCGGCCCGCGCTACGCCATGCTGCGCGAAGAGTTCAACTGCGAAGCGATCGAGATCAAACCGAAGGCCCGGCGCGTGCTGGTGAATTTCGGCGGTTTCGACGCGGCAAGGCAGACTCACCACGCGATGCTGGCGCTGGCTGATTTCGCTGAGTTGCAGTTGGATTTCGTCGCTGGTGCCGACAACCCGGCGTGGACGCAGATGCAAGCGTTGGCCGAGACGCGACCGAACTGGCGCCTGCACAGTTTCGTCAGCGATTTCCACCAGCGCATGACTGAGGCCGACCTGTTTATCGGCGCTGGCGGTGGCACCAGTTGGGAGCGCGCGGCGTTGGGCTTGCCGACCATCTGCATCGCCGTGGCGAATAATCAGCAGGCCAACGGCGAAGTCATGGCAGCCGCCGGCGCGCATGTGTTCATGGGCGCTCGCGAGCAGGTCAGCGTCGAGCAGTTGCGTGATGCGGTCGGCTTCATCGTGAACAATCATTTTCTACGCCGCAGCCTAGCCGAGCGCTCGCGGCAACTGGTCGATGGGCGCGGTGCCGAACGCGTGGCGGCGGCGCTGGCCGGTGCGGTGCTGAAACTGCGCCCGGCGACGCTGGACGATGCGCAGTTGCTGTTCGATGGGCGCAATGCCGAAGCGGTACGGCGCTGGTCGCTGGAAACCGGCGTGATCGATTGGGCGCAGCATCTAAACTGGCTGACGGCGACCCTGCGTAACCCGCAACGGTTGCTGTTGATCGCTGAGGCGGACGACGGCCCGGTCGGGGTGCTGCGCTACGACTTGCGCGGGTTCGATGCCGAAGTGTCGATCTATCTGCTGGAGGGGCGTTTCGGCCTCGGTTGGGGCAGGGCAGTGCTCAGCCGTGGCGAAGCATTTGTCGCTGCGCACTGGCCGCAATTGACACGCATCACTGCGCGGGTCATGCCGGCCAATCAGTCCTCATTGAAAGTTTTTCGCGACGCCGGGTTCATCCAGGAAACCTGTGCGTTCAGCCGTGTTTTGAAGGATCACCCGCATGTCTAGTTTCAAGATTGGCCAGCACACCATCGGTGCCGATGCGCCGCCGTTCATCATTGCCGAAATGAGCGGCAACCATAACCAGTCCCTCGACGTCGCTCTGCAAATCGTCGAGGCAGCGGCCAAGGCCGGGGCGCATGCCTTGAAGCTGCAAACCTACACCGCCGAAACCATGACCCTGGATTTGGCTGACGGCGAATTCTTCATCAAGGATCCGGGCAGTCTGTGGGCCGGCACGTCGCTCTACGATCTCTACGAAAAAGCTCACACACCGTGGGAGTGGCACGCGCCGATTTTTGCTCGGGCCAAGGAGTTGGGGATGCTCGCGTTCTCGACGCCGTTCGATGACAGCGCGGTGGATTTTCTCGAAGGCCTCGAGGTGCCGGCGTACAAGATCGCCAGTTTCGAAAACACCGATCTGCCGTTGATCCGTCGAGTGGCAGCGACCGGCAAACCGCTGATCATCTCCACCGGCATGGCCAGCATCGCCGAACTGGATGAAACCGTGCGTGCCGCCCGCGACGCCGGGTGCAAGGATCTGGTGTTGCTCAAGTGCACCAGCACTTATCCGGCCACGCCCCTCAACAGCAATGTGCGCACGATCCCCCATCTGCGCGAGCTGTTTGGTTGCGAGGTGGGGCTGTCAGATCATTCGATGGGCGTTGGCGTGTCGGTGGCCGCAGTGGCGCTGGGAGCGACGGTGGTGGAGAAACACTTCACCCTCGACCGTTCCGCCGGTGGCGTGGACGCGAGTTTTTCCCTGGAGCCTGCAGAGCTGGCCAGTCTGGTCGTCGAAACCGAGCGTGCCTGGCAGGCTATGGGGCATGTTCAGTACGGTCCGACCGAGGCCGAGCGCAAGTCGCTGGTCTATCGCCGCTCGCTGTATGTCACCGCTGACATGGCTGCCGGTGAAGCCTTTACCGGGGACAATCTGCGCGCCATTCGCCCCGGTCTCGGTCTGCCGCCCAAGCACACCGAAGCCGTCCTCGGACGCCGTGCGCGCACCGCGATCAAGCGCGGTACGCCGCTGGATTGGTCGCTGGTCGAATAGGCCAATCTGCCATCGATTCGGCAAAATAGCGTGACCTGCGAGTCATAACGCGCATCTTCACTGTATTGTATTGACCGGGGAGATGGCGCCTGGCCCGTTTTGCGGTTCCAGTGATAGCCCTTTGCGCTTCCCGTGGCTGCCCGTTGTGGCGGCCGTCTTCTGTTTGTCGGCGCCCCTCGAATCCTTGCGAGCGGTGGTTTTGGGCTGTTTTTTATTGGGAAGCCGTAATGATTGGCATAAAAAGCATTGCGAGCTACGTTCCTGTAGCCGGCGTGGACAATTACGCACAAGGTGCAAAATTCGAGAAGGATGAAGAGTTCATCCTTGGCAAGATCGGTTCGGCGTTCCTGCCGCGCAAAGACGCTGAGCAGGAAACTTCCGATCTGTGCGTGGAAGCGGCCAATGCGCTGTTTGCCAGCAATCCTGAACTGAAGCGTGAATCGATCGACGCGTTGATTGTCGTCACCCAGAACGGTGATGAAGAAGGCCTGCCGCACACAGCGGCAATCGTCCAGGACAAGCTCGGCCTGCCGACCAATGTCGCAGCGTTCGATATCTCTTTGGGCTGCTCCGGTTACGTCTACGGCATCTACGCGATCAAGGGCTTCATGGAAGCCGCCGGCCTGAAGAACGGCCTGCTGATTACTGCTGACCCATATTCGAAAATCGTTGACCCGGAAGACCGCAACACCACCATGCTGTTTGGCGATGCCGCCACCGCTACGTGGATGGGCGAAAACCCGACCTGGGCGCTGGGCAAGGCAAAGTTCGGCACCGACGGTTCCGGCGCACCGCACTTGAAAGTCAGCAACGGCGTGTTCTTCATGAATGGTCGTCAAGTCTTCAACTTCGCTCTGCTGAAAGTCCCGGCGCACCTGCACGAGTTGCTCGACGATTCCAATCTCAAGGCCGATGACATCGACGCATTCTGCATTCACCAGGGCAGCGCGGCGATCGTCGACGCCGTGGCGCGACGCTTCGAAGGCGAACCGGAGAAGTTCATCAAGGACATGGTCGAGACCGGCAACACCGTGTCGTCGAGCATTCCGCTGCTGTTGGAAAAACACGTCCTCGACTCTGACTGGCAGCGCGTTGCGCTGAGCGGTTTTGGTGTCGGTCTGTCGTGGGGCTCGGCGATCATCTATCGTCCGTAAGCCCGAGCAAAAAGCACTGATACAAAAATAGCGTTCAAGGTTAACCTTGCACGCTATTTTTTTGCCCGAGAAGGAGCGCGAGGCGCCATGAGCGAGTTTTTCCAAGCCAATGCCGAAGTATTGCAACGGCGCTGGCCGGCGCTGTTCGAGCGACTGATGGCTGAAGACAGCGCGTGCGTGCAGGCCGAACTCGTGCAAGGACTGGGCTCGACGCTGAGCGTCGATGGCATTCAGCTCACCAGTCGCCATGATCGTCTGCATGAGGCGCAGATCCAGGCGGCGAGCCTGCCGGAAAAACCGCAACTTCACGTTTATGGCACTGGCCTGGGCGATTTGCCCGGTGTGCTGCTTGAGCGCGCAGGGCTGGAGCGTCTGTACGTGCACATTCTCAACGGCGCGCTGTTCGCACTGGTACTGCAACTGCTCGATCAGCGCCAGTGGCTGGAGGATCCTCGGGTTGAACTGTTTTACGCGGGTGATCACCCGGACTTCTTCACGCCATTCTTTGCCTTGCCCGCCGAGGTGATATTGGCCGATGACTTCAACGCGAAGATCCGCGACCGGCTGATCAATGAAGTGCACCTGACATTCAACAATCGCGATTTCGATCCGCAGTCGCCAGAAATCCAGCAACGCTTGCAGGAATGTCTGCCGGTGTTGCTTGGCGATGACGATGTCGCGCAGCTGGTCGGCAGTTGCGCTGGACGTGAAATCTACGTGATCGCCACCGGGCCGACACTGGAGCAGCATTTCGAACGTCTGGCGGCGATCCGTCAGCTTGCCGAGCGGCCGTTGTTCATCTGCGTTGATACAGCCTATCGGCCGTTGCGCGAACATGGCATCGTGCCTGATCTGGTGGTGAGTATCGATCAGCTCATCGGCTTTCGGCATCTGCCGTGCGAGACGTCTGACGGCATTACCCTGGTGTACCTGCCGATGAGCGATCCGCAAGTATTGAAGGCATGGAAGGGCAAGCGTTATGGCGGCTATTCGGCCAGCCCGATCTACAGCGACCTGCGAGAACAGTATCCACGCGGTGAGCTGCACGTCGGCGGCAGCGTGATCCATCCGGCGGTGGATCTCGCGGTGAAGATGGGCTCCGAGCGAATCACTCTGTTTGGCGCTGACTTCGCTTTCCCGATGAACAAGACCCACGCCGGTTGGGACGACGGCGATCTGGGCCCGCCGCTGGCCCAGGCGCGGCACTGGGTGCGCGATGGCCACGGTCAGCGCGTCAGCACTCAGCTGAACTTTCGCGGTTATCTGTGTGTGCTCGAGCGTTATATCGCTGCGCATCCAAAGGTCGAATTTCTCAACAGCAGCCGCGCCGGTGCATTGATTGCCGGGACCGCTTTCAATCCGGAGTTCGTGCAATGAGTGCGCTGGGTCAGTGTCAGGATCAGTGTCGTCAGTGTGCGGCGTTGTTTCGCCTTGGGCGTGACGTTGAGGCGGCACTGACGATGGTCGATGTATTCGAACAGGCCCAGCAATGTCTGGCGTCTGCCTCAGTGGATATCCAGCAGGCGTGGGCACAGGTGCTCACGCAAATGCTCGACTGTCAGGAGCGCCAGGACTGGTTGGGCCTGGCTGACTATATGGAATACGAACTGGTCGAATTGCTGGAAAGTGCCAGGCGCTGAACCGCTGCGCAGCGCTGGCCCGCGGCTTTGCGTTACAGGCGGTTTTATGACGTCATTTTTTCGCGCTGGATGTGCTGCTAAGTCTTTGTTTTCTCGGGGGTGGCGTGGTGATGGCAAAATTTTTTCAAAAAGCCCTCAAGCAACCTGCAAACCCGACGATAACTATTACGAAGGTTCTCTAGGCCATACCCGGCGGTTGCCAGGGCCGGAAGCCGCAGTACCCAACCAACGAGGAATTCGTCATGGCTTTAACAGTAAACACCAACACCACATCGTTGAACGTTCAGAAAAACCTGAACCGCGCTTCCGACGCTCTGTCCACCTCGATGCAGCGCCTGTCTTCCGGCCTGAAAATCAACAGCGCCAAAGACGACGCCGCTGGCCTGCAGATCTCCAACCGTATGTCCTCGCAGATCCGCGGTAACACCCAGGCCATCCAGAACGCCAACGACGGTATCTCCGTTGCCCAGACCGCTGAAGGCGCTCTGCAAGCTTCGACCGACATCCTGCAGCGTATGCGTGAACTGGCTGTTAAAGCTCGTAACGGTACCAACGGCACTGCTGACCAGACCGCTACCAACGCTGAATTCGCTCAGATGTCTGACGAAATCACCCGTATCTCGGCTGCTACCAACCTGAACGGCAAAAACCTGCTGGACGGTTCGGCTGGTACTGTGACCCTGCAAGTTGGCGCAAACACCGGTTCGGCTAACCACATCGACCTGGTACTGAGCTCCAAGTTCGACGCCGTCAGCCTGTCGGTAGGTAGCGGTACTGTAGTTCTGACCGGTACTTCGGGTACTGGTGCTGGTTCTGCTTCGCAGAACATCGACAACGCGATCACTGCAATCGACGCCGCTATCGCTGCAATCGGTGCAACCCGTGCCAGCCTGGGTGCTTCGCAAAACCGTCTGACCAGCACCATCTCCAACCTGCAGAACATCACTGAAAACACCACCGCTGCTCAGGGTCGTGTACAGGACACCGACTTCGCCGCAGAAACTGCTAACCTGACCAAACAGCAGACTCTGCAGCAAGCTTCGACCTCCGTACTGGCTCAAGCCAACCAACTGCCTTCCGCTGTACTGAAGCTGCTTCAGTAATCCGGAGCAAGTTTAAGCGGGGGAGTGCGCTTGTCGTGCTCTCTCGCTTTTTTACGTTAAGAGGTGATGGGCATGGACATGAGCGTAAAGCTTAACGTGTCTTATCCGGCTCCCAAGCCAGTAACGCCGGTCGCTGACAAGCCGTCAGCAACGCCTGAAGTTGCCAAGACTGAAGCGCCGGTCGCTGCCAAGAGACAGGATACGGACGACGCC
>NZ_JH635998.1:356388-370129 GCF_000257605.1 Pseudomonas sp. R62 | reverse complement strand
GTTCGTACAGTCGATCAAGCGTAATCTGGAGTTCTCGATCGACGAGCATTCCGGCAAGGTCATCGTCAAGGTGATCGCAAGCGAGACGGGTGAGGTCGTTCGACAGATTCCCTCCGCCGAAGCCCTTAAGCTCGCAGACAGCCTGGCCAATGCAAGCCACGTGTTGTTCGACGCCAAAGTCTGATAGCTGGCATGAATAGTGTTTGCCCATTCTCAGGACGCGTGTAACGGTCAAAAGAATGGCAACAATCTGAAGGGAGATGCACATGGCAAGTCCAATTCTACCGGGTTCCGGACTGGGTTCCGGCCTGGACATCGGCGCGATCGTGACTGCGCTGGTCAACGCCGACAAGTCTGCCAAGCAGACGCAGATCGATACTGCTACCAAGACCAATAGCCTGAAGATCTCCGGTGTCGGTTCGTTGAAGAGTGCGCTGACCGCATTCCAGACGGCGATGACCAACCTGAGCAGCAAGACCAACCCTGCGTTTGCCGGCTTTGCGGCGACGTCGGGCAATACCGATATTCTCAGTGCCACCTCCGATAGCACCGCGGTTGCGGGCAAATACAATGTGGTGGTGAACAAGCTGGCCACGGGCTCGAAAATCGCCAGTGCTTCCTTTGCCGGCGGCGCCGCCAGTGCCATTCCGAGTGGTACCCTGAAAATCAGTCAGAATGGCACTGATTACAACGTCGACATCCCCGCCAATGCCACCTTGCAGACCACCCGTGACGCCATCAACAAGGCTCAGGGCGCCAACGGCATTTCCGCCAACATCGTCACCGACAGCTCCGGTTCCTCGCGCCTCGTTATCAGCTCAAGCAAGACCGGCGCAGGTTCCGATCTGACCGTTAGCGGTATTGCCGGTCTGGAAATCGATGGTACCCAGCTGATGGGTACCAGCCCGGCCGCCGGTGCTTCGGGCGCGGTCAACGGCATTGCGCAAAATGCCGAGCTGACCATCGACGGTCTGACGGTAACCAGCAAGAGCAACACGGTAAGCGGCGCGATCAGTGGCCTGACCTTGAATCTGACCACGGCAACGCCGCTCAATGGCACGCCGACCGTCATCAGCGTCGATGCCAATACCAAGGGGCTGCAGACTTCGATTCAGACGTTTGTCGACGCTTACAATGCGCTGAAGAATACCGTTGACACGCTGTCCAAGGCGACGCCGGACGCAGACGGCAAACTGACTGTGCAGGCAGCCTTCACCGGTGACTCGCTGCCACGTTCGTTGATTGCCGATATCCGTGAGCAGTTGACGGCAGTGGGCGCTGGCGGACCGCTGGCGGTGTTGTCGCAGTTGGGTGTGATGACCGACCGCAACACCGGTAACCTGACGTTTGATACCGCTGCGTTCAACAAAACCATGGATCAGCCGGGCATGACTGGCCAGGTTCAGCAACTGTTCACCGGGACCGACGATACCAACGGTCTGTTGGCGCGCATGAAGGCGGCGGTTGATCCGTACCTCAAAGCTCCAGCGGGTAGCAAGGTTACCAGCGGTTTGCTCGATCAGCGTCTGACCATTCTGAACAACAACACACGCAATCTAACCAACCAGCAGCTGGCGCTGGATTTGCGTGTCGCCAACCTGACCAAGACGTTGACCGCCAAGTACAACGCCATGGACTTGCTGGTCGGCCAGATGAAGGCAACGGCGAGCAACATCACGTCGTTCTTCAGCTCGCTGAACGCTCAGCAGTCCGCGAAGTAACAGTCAGTAACGACAAAAACCCGGCTACGCTTTATCGGCGTGCGCCGGGTTTTTGTCTTTTGATCTAAAGTTTTCGGACCGGTTGGCGATACACTGGTTATACGAGTCAACGTGGCAATGAGGTAGAACATGAACCCGATGTTAGCCCTTCGGCAGTACCAGAAAGTCGGCGCCCATGCGCAGACGTCCGAAGCGAGCCCGCACCGTTTGGTGCAAATGTTGATGGAAGGTGGCCTGGCCCGGATTGCGCAGGCCAAAGGCGCCATCGAACGCAAGGACATTCCCGGCAAGTGCACGGCGATCAGCAAGGCCATCGGCATCGTCAGTGGCCTGCGTGAAGGCCTCGATCTTGAGAACAACGCCGAGGCGCTGGCCGATCTGGATGGCCTGTACATCTACATGATGAAGCGTCTTGCCGAGGCGAACATCAGCAGCGACCCACATGTGCTCGACGAAGTCGCCGGCCTGCTGACAACGGTCAAAGAAGGTTGGGACGCCATCGCGCCCGTGCCGGCTCCGCAGTTCTGAAGGAGATCACCATGAGTCTTGTATTGCAGCGAATAGCCGATACCCGTGAAGCGTTGGTCGGAGCATTGGCCGAACGAAACTGGGAAGCCATTGGTGAGTTGGACCTGGCTTGCCGTTCCTGCATGGAAGACGTCATGGCGGAAGCTTCGCTGGACGAAGTGGCACTGCGCGACAACCTTGAGGAGCTGCTATTCGTCTACAAAGAGCTTCTCGAGGTAGCAATGGGCGAGCGGCAGGCGATAGCCAACGAGATGTCGCAGATCACCCAAGCGCAAAAGGCTGCAAAGGTTTACCATCTGTTTGGTTGATTAACCGTCAGTTAAACCAGAGATGTGCGCCATAAATTTGACTGTGCACGGTTTTTTGACTTAACTAGTGGCTATTATCAGGTTTAGGGCGTCTACAGGCACATGGTGTCCTGCAAGCGTCTCGCTTGCCTTATTTTTCGGGCATTGAGTTGACTAGGGAAGTTGCTATTGCATGTGGCGTGAAACCAAAATTCTGCTGATCGATGACGATAGCGTCCGCCGCCGCGACCTGGCGGTGATTCTGAATTTTCTTGGCGAAGAAAATTTACCCTGCGGCAGCCATGACTGGCAGCAGGCTGTCGGCTCTTTGTCGTCTAGTCGTGAAGTCATTTGCGTACTGATCGGGACCGTCAATGCTCCTGGCGCGCTTTTGGGCTTGCTAAAGACACTCGCAACCTGGGATGAGTTCCTTCCGGTTTTGTTAATGGGCGATAATTCTTCCGTTGACCTGCCTGAAGACCAGCGTCGCCGCGTCCTGTCGACCCTGGAAATGCCGCCCAGCTACAGCAAATTGCTCGATTCGCTGCATCGCGCCCAGGTCTATCGTGAAATGTACGACCAGGCCCGCGAGCGCGGCCGTCATCGCGAACCCAATCTGTTCCGCAGTCTTGTCGGCACCAGCCGCGCGATTCAGCACGTCCGGCAGATGATGCAGCAGGTGGCCGACACCGACGCCAGCGTACTGATCCTCGGCGAGTCCGGCACCGGCAAGGAAGTGGTCGCGCGCAACCTGCACTATCACTCCAAGCGCCGCGACGCGCCATTCGTGCCGGTCAACTGCGGGGCGATCCCTGCAGAGCTGCTGGAAAGCGAACTGTTCGGCCACGAGAAGGGCGCTTTCACTGGCGCGATCACCAGCCGTGCCGGGCGCTTTGAGCTGGCCAACGGCGGCACGCTGTTTCTCGATGAAATCGGCGACATGCCGCTGCCGATGCAGGTCAAGCTGCTGCGCGTATTGCAAGAGCGCACCTTCGAACGCGTGGGCAGCAACAAGACCCAGAGCGTCGACGTGCGCATCATTGCCGCAACGCACAAGAATCTCGAAAGCATGATCGAGATCGGCTCGTTCCGCGAAGACCTCTACTATCGCCTGAACGTGTTCCCGATCGAGATGGCGCCGCTGCGTGAGCGCGTCGAAGACATTCCGCTGCTGATGAACGAACTGATCTCGCGCATGGAGCACGAGAAGCGCGGTTCGATCCGTTTCAACTCGGCGGCGATCATGTCGCTGTGCCGTCACGGCTGGCCGGGCAACGTCCGCGAGCTGGCCAACCTGGTCGAGCGCATGGCGATCATGCACCCGTACGGGGTAATCGGCGTGGTCGAGTTGCCGAAGAAATTCCGCTACGTCGACGACGAAGACGAGCAGATGGTCGACAGCCTGCGCAGCGATCTGGAAGAGCGCGTGGCGATCAACGGCCATACGCCGGATTTCAGCGCCAGTGCACTGCTGCCGCCGGAAGGCCTCGACCTCAAGGACTACCTCGGTGGTCTGGAGCAGGGCCTGATTCAGCAAGCGCTGGACGACGCCAATGGCATCGTGGCACGGGCCGCTGAACGTCTGCGCATCCGTCGCACCACCCTGGTCGAGAAGATGCGCAAGTACGGCATGAGCCGGGCTGGAGGAGACGAACAGGCGGATGATTGACGCCTGTTTTTCAAGCGCTTCATTTATAAGCAGTTTTTTTTAGGCACGGGTATTGCTATAGCCCTCGCAACGTTCCGTTTCACTGACGGTCAGCCAAGCGAGAGAGCCCAATGCCCCAAGCCGCCCAGATCTCTTCTGCCTCCAATATCGTGGGGCAACCCTCGTCCGTAGAGCAGGCAAGTCGTCAGGGGCTTGAGCAGGCCTTTCAGCTGTTCAACCAGATGTCGAGCCAGCTGACCGACTCCTACAGCCTGCTCGAAGCGCGGGTCACCGAACTCAAGGGGGAGCTGGCGGTGGTCAGCGCCCAGCGCATGCAGGAACTGGCGGAAAAAGAACGCCTGGCCAATCGCCTGCAAAACCTCCTCGACCTGTTGCCCGGCGGCGTCATCGTCATCGACGGCCACGGTCTGGTGCGCGAAGCCAACCCGGCCGCCATCGATCTGCTCGGCTCGCCACTCGAAGGCGAACTCTGGCGCCATGTGATCGCACGCTGCTTCGCTCCCCGTGAAGACGACGGTCATGAAATCTCCTTGAAAAACGGTCGACGTCTGTCGATTTCCACCCGCTCGCTGGATGCCGAGCCGGGGCAGTTGGTGCTGCTCAACGACTTGACCGAAACCCGGCATCTTCAGGATCAACTGGCACGGCATGAGCGTTTGTCGTCGCTGGGGCGCATGGTTGCGTCTCTGGCCCACCAGATTCGCACGCCGCTGTCCGCCGCTTTGCTTTACGCCAGCCATTTGACCGAACAGCAATTGCCGGTGGAAACCCAGCAACGCTTTGCCGGGCGCCTGAAAGAGCGTCTGCACGAACTGGAACATCAAGTGCGCGACATGCTGGTGTTCGCTCGCGGTGAATTACCGCTGACCGACCGCATTTCGCCCAATGCCTTGATGCAATCGCTGCAGGCAGCGGCGCTGACCCATGTGCAGGATCTGCCGATCCGCTGGCAGTGCGACAGCCATGCCGGTGAGCTGCTGTGCAACCGCGACACACTGGTCGGGGCATTACTGAATCTGATTGAAAACGCCATTCAGGCCAGCGCCGGCGAAGCGCGGCTGAAAGTGCATTGCTACACCAGAGGCAACACCCTGCGTCTGTGTGTCAGCGACAGCGGCAGCGGCATTGAGCCGACAGTTTTGGCGCGCCTCGGCGAGCCTTTTTTTACTACCAAAGTCACCGGCACAGGCCTCGGCCTGACCGTGGTCAAAGCGGTGGCCCGTGCGCATCAGGGAGAATTGACCCTGCGCTCGCGAGTCGGGCGCGGCACCTGCGCGCAGGTCAGCCTGCCACTGTTTTCCGCTGCACAGGGAGTTGAATAAACGTCATGGGCATCAAGGTGTTGCTGGTCGAGGATGACCGTTCGTTGCGCGAAGCGCTGGCCGATACGCTGCTGCTCGCCGGCCACGACTATCACGCCGTCGGCAGCGCCGAAGAAGCGCTGACGGCCGTGGCGCAGCAAGCCTTCAGCCTGGTGGTCAGTGACGTCAACATGCCGGGCATGGACGGTCACCAATTGCTCGTGTTGCTGCGCGCGCGCCAGCCGCAATTGCCGGTGCTGCTGATGACCGCACACGGCGCCGTCGAGCGTGCGGTCGATGCGATGCGCCAGGGTGCGGCGGATTATCTGGTCAAGCCGTTCGAGCCCAAAGCGCTGCTCGATCTGGTGGCGCGCCATGCCTTGGGCAGCATTGACGCTGGCGAAGCGGACGGTCCAGTCGCCGTCGAGCCGGCAAGTGCGCAGTTGCTTGAATTGGCGGCACGGGTCGCGCGCAGTGACTCGACTGTGTTGATCTCCGGCGAGTCCGGCACCGGTAAAGAAGTGCTGGCGCGCTACATTCACCAGCAATCGCGGCGGGCGAGCCAGCCGTTTATCGCAATCAACTGCGCGGCGATCCCCGACAACATGCTCGAAGCGACATTGTTCGGTCATGAGAAAGGTTCGTTCACCGGCGCCATCGCCTCGCAGGCCGGCAAGTTCGAGCAGGCGGACGGCGGCACCATTCTGCTCGATGAAATTTCCGAAATGCCACTGGGGCTGCAAGCCAAGTTGCTGCGCGTCCTGCAAGAGCGTGAAGTGGAGCGAGTGGGCGCGCGCAAGCCAATCAGTCTGGATATTCGCGTCGTCGCCACAACCAACCGCGATCTGGCCGGTGAAGTGGCGGCGGGGCGGTTTCGCGAAGACCTGTTTTACCGCTTGTCGGTTTTCCCTCTGGCCTGGCGTCCACTTCGCGAGCGCACTGCCGATATCCTGCCGCTGGCGGAAAAGTTGCTGGCCAAACACGTCAATAAAATGAAGCACGCAGCAGCGAAGCTGTCGCCCGAAGCGCAAGCCTGCCTGACCGCATATCCGTGGCCGGGGAATGTGCGTGAACTGGACAACGCCATTCAGCGCGCGCTGATCCTGCAGCAGGGCGGTTTGATTCAGCCGCAGGATTTTTGCCTCACTGGTGCGGTGACATTTGCGCCGTTGCCGGTCACGGCATCGGTAAACCGCGAGGTGGAAATCGAGGCGGATTCTTCCGGCGCGCTGGGCGATGACCTGCGCCGCCGGGAGTTTCAGATGATCATCGACACCCTGCGCGCCGAGCGTGGCCGGCGCAAGGAAGCTGCCGAAAAGCTCGGCATCAGCCCGCGGACTCTGCGCTACAAACTGGCGCAAATGCGCGACGCCGGGATGGACGTCGAAGGCTATCTGTTCGCCACCTGACCAATGCTGCAAAACATTCCAGATGCTTTTCTCAGAAGGGTGCCCACTAGCTGGCACCCTTGTTGCTAATACCTGTGTACCCGCCGAGTGAGTGTCAAAAAATTGCGGGCCGCCCAAGAGAGTAGACCATGAGCCAAGGTATTGAATTTAATCGGTTGATGATGGACATGCAGGCCATGAAAGTGGATGCCATGTCTGCGCGTAAATCGACTGCCGCTGTCCCTGAAATCGCGGGCAGCAGCTTTTCCGACATGCTCGGTCAGGCGATCAATAAAGTCAGCGATACCCAGCAGGCGTCGACTCAACTGGCCAACGCGTTCGAGATCGGCAAGAGCGGTGTCGACCTGACTGACGTCATGATTGCGTCGCAAAAAGCCAGCGTGTCGTTCCAGGCTCTGACCCAGGTGCGCAACAAGCTGGTCCAGGCTTACCAAGACATCATGCAGATGCCGGTTTAAGGGCGAAATAAGTCATGGCAGAAGCAGTCGCTGATAACGTTCCGGCCAAGGCCACCCCGATCGACGGCAAACCGCCGCTGTTCGGCCTGTCCTTTCTGGAAAACCTTTCCCAGATGACCGTGCTGCGTCAGGTCGGCCTGTTGGTCGGTCTGGCTGCGAGCGTGGCGATTGGCTTTGCCGTGGTGCTGTGGTCGCAGCAGCCGGATTACCGTCCACTGTACGGCAGCCTTGCCGGCATGGACGCCAAGCAGGTCATGGAAACCCTGGCCGCCGCTGACATTCCCTATAACGTAGAACCCAATTCCGGCGCCTTGCTGGTCAAGGCCGACGACCTGTCCCGTGCGCGGATGAAACTCGCTGCCGCTGGTGTCACTCCCAGCGACGGCAACATCGGTTTCGAAATCCTCGACAAAGAACAGGGTCTGGGCACCAGCCAGTTCATGGAAGCGACCCGTTATCGTCGCGGCCTCGAAGGCGAACTGGCGCGGACCATCTCCAGCCTGAACAACGTCAAGGGTGCCCGCGTGCACCTGGCGATTCCGAAGAGTTCTGTGTTTGTCCGTGACGAGCGCAAGCCAAGCGCTTCGGTACTGGTCGAGCTGTACAGCGGGCGTTCGCTGGAGCCGGGTCAGGTGGTGGCGATCATCAACCTGGTGGCGACTTCCGTGCCCGAGTTGAGCAAATCGCAGATCACCGTCGTCGATCAGAAGGGCAACCTGCTCTCCGATCAGGCGGAGAACTCGGAAATGACCATGGCCGGCAAGCAGTTCGATTACAGCCGCCGCATGGAAAGCATGCTCACCCAGCGCGTGCACAACATTCTGCAACCGGTACTGGGCAACGATCGCTACAAGGCTGAAGTTTCGGCCGACGTCGATTTCAGTGCCGTCGAATCGACCGCCGAGCAGTTCAACCCGGACCAACCGGCGTTGCGCAGCGAGCAGTCGGTCAACGAACAACGCACCGCCAGCAATGGTCCGCAAGGTGTGCCGGGTGCCCTGAGCAACCAGCCACCGGCGCCTGCCTCGGCGCCGCAGACCACCGGTGGCACCGCCGCACCGGCCGGGATGATCCAGCCGGGTCAGCCACTGGTTGACGCCAACGGTCAGCAGATCATGGACCCGGCCACCGGCCAGCCGATGCTCGCACCGTACCCGGCGGACAAGCGTCAACAATCGACCAAGAACTTCGAGCTCGACCGTTCGATCAGCCACACCAAGCAGCAGCAGGGCCGTCTCAATCGCCTGTCGGTGTCGGTGGTGGTCGACGATCAGGTCAAGGTCAACCCGGCCAACGGTGAAACCAGTCGTGCGCCGTGGAGCGCCGACGAATTGGCGCGCTTCACTCGTCTGGTGCAGGACGCCGTCGGTTTCGACGCCAGCCGTGGCGACAGCGTCAGCGTGATCAACATGCCGTTCTCCGCCGAGCGTGGCGAAGTGATTGCCGATATTCCGTTCTACTCCCAGCCATGGTTCTGGGACATCGTCAAACAAGTGCTGGGTGTGCTGTTCATCCTCGTACTGGTGTTTGGTGTGCTGCGTCCGGTGCTCAACAACATCACCGGCGGTGGCAAAGGCAAGGAGCTGGCCGGTCTGGGCAGCGACGTGGAACTCGGTGGCATGGGCGGCCTGGACGGCGAACTGGCCAACGACCGCGTGAGCCTCGGTGGTCCGCAGAGCATTCTGTTGCCGAGCCCGAGCGAGGGTTATGACGCGCAGCTGAATGCAATCAAGAGTCTGGTAGCTGAAGACCCGGGTCGCGTGGCTCAGGTCGTGAAAGAGTGGATTAACGCAGATGAGTGATAACCGAGCCGCCACCGTCAAACTGACCAAGGTCGACAAAGCCGCGATTCTGCTGCTGTCCCTGGGTTCGACCGATGCTGCGCAAGTGCTGCGCCACATGGGCCCCAAAGAGGTTCAGCGCGTCGGCGTGGCCATGGCGCAGATGGGCAACGTCCATCGCGAGCAGGTCGAGCAGGTGATGAGCGAATTCGTCGACATCGTCGGCGATCAGACCAGCCTCGGCGTCGGTTCCGACGACTACGTGCGCAAGATGCTCACCCAGGCCCTGGGCGAAGACAAGGCCAACGGCCTGATCGACCGCATCCTGCTCGGTGGCAACACCAGCGGCCTCGACAGCCTGAAATGGATGGAGCCGCGCGCAGTCGCTGACGTGATCCGTTACGAACACCCGCAGATCCAGGCGATCGTGGTCGCGTACCTCGATCCGGATCAGGCCGGTGAAGTGCTCGGCAACTTCGACCACAAAGTGCGTCTGGACATCATCCTGCGTGTTTCGTCGTTGAACACCGTGCAACCGGCTGCCTTGAAAGAACTCAACCAGATTCTCGAGAAACAGTTCTCCGGCAACTCGAACGCCTCGCGCACCACCCTGGGTGGCATCAAGCGTGCGGCCGACATCATGAACTTCCTCGACAGCTCGATCGAAGGCCAGCTCATGGACTCGATCCGCGAAGTCGACGAAGACCTGTCCGGTCAGATCGAAGACCTCATGTTCGTGTTCAACAACCTTGCCGACGTCGACGACCGTGGCATCCAGGCGCTGTTGCGCGAAGTGTCTTCCGATGTGCTGGTACTGGCCCTCAAGGGTTCGGACGAAGGCGTCAAGGAAAAGATCTTCAAGAACATGTCCAAGCGTGCTGCCGAACTGTTGCGCGACGACCTCGAGGCGAAAGGCCCGGTGCGCGTCAGCGACGTGGAAACCGCACAGAAGGAAATCCTCACTATTGCCCGTCGTATGGCCGAAGCCGGCGAGATCGTGCTCGGTGGCAAGGGCGGCGAGGAAATGATCTAAGCCCATGGATAAGCCTGACGAGTCTGTGACGGATCTGATCCGCGCCCGCGATGTTCGTGGTTTCGAATCCTGGGCGCTGCCCAGCTTCGACCCGCCGAAACCGGAACCCGAGCCGGAACCGGAGCCCGAACCGCCGGAAATGGAAGAAGTGCCGCTGGAAGAAGTCCAGCCACTGACCCTGGAGGAACTCGAAAGCATCCGTCAGGAGGCTTACAACGAGGGCTTCGCCATTGGCGAAAAAGAAGGTTTTCACAGCACCACGCTGAAGGTGCGTCAGGAAGCCGAAACAGCGCTGGCGGCGAAAATGGCCAGCCTCGAGCTGTTGATGGCCAACCTGTTCGAACCGATCGCCGAGCAGGATACGCAGATTGAAAAGTCGCTGGTCGACCTCGTGCAGCACATCACCAAGCAGGTGATCAAGCGCGAACTGGCCATCGATTCGACGCAGATCGAACACGTCATGCGCGATGCCCTCAAGCTATTGCCGCTGGGCGTGGAAAACGTGCGCCTGTACGTCAATCCGCAGGATTTCGCCCAGGTCAAAGCCCTGCGCGAACGCCACGAAGAAACCTGGCGCATCGTCGAAGACGAGTCGCTGTTGCCGGGCGGTTGCCGGGTTGAAACCGAGCACAGTCGCATCGACGCCAGCGTCGAATCGCGGGTGACCCAGGTCATGGCCAAGCTGTTCGACCAATTGCACGAGCAAGCCCTGCATCCGGCAACGCCGGACTTGAGTCTGGACATTCCCGAAGACACCCCAGTGGCCGTCGACTCTGACGAGCCGCGCGCGGACGCCAGCGATGCGCCTTGAACGCACCAGCTTCGCCAAGCGCCTGAGCACCTACGCCGAGGCCACCGAGATTGCCGGCGCGCCGATCCTTGAAGGTCGGCTGCTGCGCATGGTCGGCCTGACCCTCGAAGCCGAAGGCTTGCGCGCCGCCATGGGCACCCGTTGCATGGTGATCAATGACGACAGCTACCACCCGTCCCAGGTGGAAGCGGAAGTCATGGGTTTTTCCGGCAGCAAAGTCTTTCTGATGCCGGTCGGCAGCGTCGCCGGCATCGCCCCGGGCGCCCGCGTGGTGCCGCTGGCCGATACCGGCCGTTTGCCGATGGGCATGAGCATGCTTGGCCGTGTCCTCGACGGCGCCGGCCGCGCGCTGGACGGCAAGGGCGGCATGAAGGCCGAAGACTGGGTGCCGATGGACGGCCCGACCATCAACCCGCTCAACCGTGATCCGATCAGCGTACCGCTGGACGTCGGCATCCGTTGCATCAACGGTTTGCTGACGGTCGGCCGTGGCCAGCGTCTGGGTCTGTTCGCCGGTACCGGTGTCGGTAAATCGGTGCTGTTGGGCATGATGACCCGCTTCACCGAGGCCGACATCATCGTCGTCGGCCTGATCGGTGAGCGTGGTCGCGAAGTTAAAGAATTCATCGAACACATTCTCGGTGAAGAAGGCCTCAAACGTTCGGTAGTGGTCGCCTCGCCAGCGGACGACGCTCCGCTGATGCGTATGCGCGCGGCAATGTATTGCACGCGCATCGCCGAGTATTTCCGCGACAAGGGCAAGAACGTTCTGCTGCTGATGGACTCGCTGACCCGTTTCGCCCAGGCCCAGCGGGAAATCGCTCTGGCCATCGGCGAACCGCCAGCAACCAAGGGCTATCCGCCCTCGGTGTTCGCCAAACTGCCGAAACTGGTGGAGCGTGCCGGTAACGCGGAGAAGGGCGGCGGTTCGATCACGGCGTTCTACACCGTACTGTCCGAAGGCGACGACCAGCAGGACCCGATTGCCGACTCGGCGCGGGGTGTGCTCGACGGCCATATCGTCCTGTCACGACGCCTGGCCGAGGAAGGTCACTATCCGGCGATCGACATCGAAGCCTCGATCAGCCGGGTGATGCCGGCGGTAGTTTCGCCGGATCACATGCAGCGCGCGCAGTATTTCAAACAGCTCTGGTCACGCTATCAGCAGAGCCGCGATCTGATCAGCGTCGGTGCCTACGTTGCAGGTGGCGACCGCGAGACCGATCTGGCGATTTCCCTGCAACCGCAGTTGGTCAGGTATCAGCGCCAGGGCCTCAACGACAAAATCAATCTGGGTGAAAGCCAGGCCTATCTGGAAACCCTGTTCGCCCCTGCGGCGGGCGGGTAACCGGCCATGGCCGTCAGCCGCGCCGCGCGCCTGGCACCGGTGGTGGACATGGCCGAAAAGGCCGAGAAAGCCGCCGTGCAGCGCCTCGCCTACTTTCAGGGCCAGGTCAAAGTTGCCGAAAGCAAACTGGCCGACCTCAATGCCTTTCGTCTGGATTACTCGCAGCAGTGGATCGTGCGCGGCAGCACCGGCGTGACCGGGCAATGGCTGCTGGGCTTTCAGGGTTTTCTGGCGCAACTCGACACCGCCGTCGACCAGCAACGGCAGAGCCTGGTCTGGCATCAGAACAAGCTCGACAAGGCGCGTGAGGAATGGCAGCAGGCGTTTGCCCGCGTCGAGGGTTTGCGCAAACTGGTGCAGCGCTATCGCGACGAGGCGCAACGCCTGGAAGACAAGCGCGAGCAGAAGCTGCTCGATGAACTGTCGCAGCGCTTGCCACGGCGTGATGCCTTCTAAACCACACCGCCAAACCCTGTGGGAGCGAGCCTGCTCGCGACAGCGCCGTGTCAGTCAAGCCTGTAGTCAACTGCCAGAATGCCTTCGCGAGCAGGCTCGCTCCCACACTTGTTCCACCGTTGCGCCTTGCCCCAACCCTATCCAGGTGCTACACCTTGTACAGGTTCGTCAATGACAAGGAAGCCAGTCAATGTCAGTCGTTACAGAAGTCTCTCCAGACCAGAAAAAGCTCACCATCGCCGTCAAAGGCCGGTTCGATTTCGGTCGCCATCAGGAATTTCGCGAGTCGTATGAACGGCTCCCACACAAACCCGAATCCATCGTGGTCGATCTCAAAGAGGCTACTTACCTCGACAGCTCCGCGCTGGGCATGCTGCTTCTGCTGCGTGATCACGCCGGTGGCGACGAGTCGGATATCCGTGTCGTGAACAGCAGCTCCGATGTGAAGAAAATCCTCGCGATTTCCAACTTCGACAAACTCTTCGACATCAGTTGACGCCCATGCAGGCGCAAGAGCCGCTGACCATTCTTATCGCCGAAGACAGTGCCGCCGACCGGCTGCTGCTATCGACCATCGTCCGCCGTCAGGGCCATCAGGTGCTGACAGCGGCCAATGGTGCCGAGGCGGTGGAAACGTTCAAAGAACAGCAGCCCGATCTGGTGTTGATGGACGCGCTGATGCCGGTGATGGACGGCTTCGAGGCGGCGCGGCAGATCAAGGCGCTGGCGGGTGAAGCGCTGGTGCCGATCATTTTCCTCACGTCGCTGACCGAGAGTGAAGCGCTGGCCCGTTGTCTGGAGGCTGGTGGTGACGATTTTCTGGCGAAGCCGTACAACCAGGTGATCCTTGCCGCCAAAATCAAGGCGATGGATCGCTTGCGTCGCCTTCAGGCCACGGTCCTGCAGCAGCGCGATCTGATCGCGAAACATCATGACTAT
>NZ_JH635998.1:342903-355696 GCF_000257605.1 Pseudomonas sp. R62 | reverse complement strand
CAACGGTGACTTGTTGCTGGCGGCGTACACGCCGGCCGGTGACATGCACGTCATGCTCGGCGATTTCACCGGGCATGGCTTGCCGGCAGCGGTGGGGGCGATGCCGCTGGCCGAAGTGTTTTATGGGATGACCGCCAAGGGCTATGGCCTGGCCGAAACTCTGCGCGAGATGAACGCCAAGCTCAAGCGCATCCTGCCGGTGGACATGTTCTGCTGTGCCACCTTGCTCAGTCTGAGTTTCCAGAGCCGTTCGGTGGAGGTGTGGAACGGCGGCATGCCCGACGGTTACTTGCACCGCATGGCCAGTGGCGAGCGCGTGCCGTTGCCGGCGCGGCATTTGCCACTGGGGATTCTCAGCGCGCAAGCCTTCGATGACCGTACGGATGTGTATCCGATGGCCGTCGATGATCGGGTGTTTCTGTTATCGGACGGGGTGATCGATACCTGCGATGCCAATGACCAGTTGTTCGGCGTCGAGCGCTTGCAGCAGGTGTTTGCGGCGAACCGCGAGCCGGATCGGCTGTTCGAGGATATCGAACAGGCACTGCGCGATTTTCGCGGGCAGGCCCGTGATGACGTGAGCATGGTCGAGGTCAGTCTGCTTGAGTCGGCGCAGGCCCACGGCGCGGCGCCGGTGTATTCCGACAGCGGCCAGTCGTGCCCGCTGGACTGGTCGGCCAGTTTCGAGTTTCGCGGCGCCACGCTCAGGCGCTTCAATCCGTTGCCGTTCCTCTTGCAGTTGCTGCTTGAGGTGCATGGCCTGCGCGCGCAAAGCGGAGCGCTGTACAGCGTGCTCGCCGAGCTGTATTCCAATGGCCTGGAGCATGGCGTACTCGGGCTGGACTCCAGCCTCAAACGCGATGCGGCAGGTTTCGCCCGTTACTATGAAATGCGCGCGGCGCGACTGGAGGCGCTGCAAGACGGTTTCGTGCGCGTGCATTTGCAGGTCCAGCCGCAAGGCGAGGGTGGGCGGCTGGTCATTCGTGTCGAGGACAGCGGCAAGGGCTTTGATGTGGCGCGGGTCATGGAGCGGCCCGTGGATAACGTCCGCTTGTCGGGACGCGGCATCGGTCTGGTCCGGCAACTGGGGCGCAACGCCAGCTGGTCAGACCAGGGTCGTAGTGCCAGCGTGGAGTTTTTCTGGGAGATTGAGGCATAATCCGCCCATTCTTGATCAAGGAGTGAGCAAGTGACAGACCCACATGTAGATCGCGAAGTCCTCGATACTTTGCGCGAGGTGATGGAGGACGGCTATACGGAATTGCTGGAGACTTTTCTGGCAGATTCGCAAAGCCGCCTGCACGAGTTGCAGGACAGCACCAGCGCCAAAGCGCTTTCCGATGTAGCCCATAGCTTCAAGGGCAGTGCCAGCAACATGGGCGCGGTTCGACTGGCCGAGTTGTGCCAGGATCTTGAGTCGAATGCCAAGGACAAAAGTCCGGAAGCGCTCGCTCAACTGGTGGCCGATATCCATTCCGAATTCGCCGAAGTACGCCCGGTGTACGAAAGCGAAAAGCACCACGCCCACATCCACTGAAGCTGCCGCCCGGCGCTTTTCGCAAGTGTCTGGCCAAACTGGCCCGGCACTTGCAGTCATCTTGCTCAACTGTACCTACGATCCCAGTGCAGCGGAGACCGTGTCATGCCTGCGACCCCCAACATTCTTCTTCAGACCGCCGCCCAGGCCAAGGCGCAAGCCGCCTCTGCCAAATCGTCGGCAATGGCCGCAGACGCCGGGGACAAGGCTTCCAGCTTCGCCAGAGTGTTTGCCGATCAGGCGCCGGCCAAGCCTGCCGTGAGCGCTGACAATTCAGTCAAGCCGGCACGCGACAAGGTCGCGGACAGCAGCGGCAAAGAGGATATCGGCAAAGATCAGTCTGCCGCGCCCGAGCCAGCAGTTGCCGATAGCGGCAAAGCGTTGCCTGCCGACAAAGCGGCGGCGAGCGACGACGCGACTGCCACTGCCGATGACACCACTGAAACGGTACAAACCCCTGTGGCCGATGCCGCGCCTGTAGACCCGGCGCTTGATCCGGCCCTGGCGCAAGTCGTTCAGCCGTTGGTGGCGGCGCCTGTCGTGCAGGCTCCAGCAGTCGCAACCCCAGCCCACGCCGAAACCGAAACCCCGGCATTGGCAGTGGTGGCTGGCATGGTCAAAGATCCGGCGGCCACCGACAGCGAATTTGATCCGACAGCCGACCCGCTCGATTCCCTGCCGGCCGTGCGCATGGCGATGGAGCAGGGCGGGCATATTTCTGCCGCCAGCCAGGCGCAACCGAAAGCCTCGCCTGCTCAGGCTCAGGCCGACGGTGAATTGACCGCCGCGCAGAACTTTGCCGCCGGCATGGCGAGCATGCTCGACGTGCAGGCCGACAAGGACAGCACCAGCCAAGGCGGCGAACAAGCTTTCAGCGGGCTGATCGACGATGGCCTGAAGGATCTGAAGTCCGCCACCAGCGACACCCGTGTCGACGACTTCGCCAACCGTCTCGCGGCACTGACCCAGGCCGCTACGCCGAAAACCGCCAATGCGCTGCCGGTGAATCAGCCGATCGCCATGCACCAGAGCGGCTGGACCGAAGAAGTGGTCAACCGCGTCATGTACCTGTCCAGCGTCAACTTGAAGGCCGCCGACATTCAGTTGCAGCCGGCGGAGCTGGGGCGTCTGGATATCCGCGTGAACATGGTTCCCGATCAGCAGACCCAGGTTACCTTCATGAGCGCGCACCCAAGCGTGCGTGAAGCGCTCGACAGCCAGATGCACCGCCTGCGCGACATGTTCAACCAGCAGGGCATGGGCCAGGTCGACGTCAACGTCGCCGACCAGAACCGTGGCTGGCAGGGGCAGCAAGGCCAGGAGCAGGCGCAGCAGGGCCAGAGTGGTCGGACCAGCGCTGCCGGCGGACGCCTGGATTCGGCGGATGAGGAATTGGCGCCGACCGCCATTGCTGAAACCGCCGCTCAAACCACCAGCGTGATCGGCAGCAGCGCGGTCGACTATTACGCTTGAGCAAAATCAAGAGCCCCTCACCCTAGCCCTCTCCCAGAGGGAGAGGGGACTGACTGGGGGATGCTCGCGAAGTACGCCGACCGGATACTTCTGCTGTGAATCCATAATCGACTCGGTCTTTCAGGTCGATGTTTGACGTCTGACACCTCGGTCGGCCCCCTCTCCCTCCGGGAGAGGGCTGGGGTGAGGGTGCTTTTGACTTTAGCGTCGTTCTCGACCTCCGACACTTCTGGCATAACACTTGCTCTTGCCTTGCCGTGCGACTGTGAAACCCCCGATTAGTGACGGATTATTGGCATGGCGAAGAGCGAAGCTGCAGCAGTAAAAGACCCCGCAACCAAAGGCAAACTCAAGCTGATCATCGTGATCGTGCTGGCGTTGCTGGTGGCCATTGGTGCATCCGTCGGGGCGACCTGGTTCTTCATGCACGGCGCGCAGAGCAAGCCTGCGGAGGCCGCTGAAGCAGCGCCGGTCGGCAAGCAGGCGGCGATTTTCGAGCCGATGGCGCCGGCCTTCGTTGCTAACTACAACCAGAACGGCCGTCAGCGCTACATGCAGGTGAGCATCACCATGCTGGCGCGTAATCAGGCCGATCTGGACGCGCTCAAAGTGCACATGCCGGTTATCCGCAACAACCTGGTGATGCTTTTCTCCGGTCAGGATTTCGCCACACTGGCGACACCGGTCGGGCAAGAGATGTTGCGCCAGAAGGCCACCGCCAGCGTCCAGGAAGTGGCGCAGAAAGAACTGGGCAAAGTGGTCATCGAACAGTTGCTTTTCACTAATTTCGTACTGCAGTAGGAACACGACATGGCCGTGCAGGATCTGCTGTCCCAGGATGAAATCGATGCGCTCTTGCATGGCGTCGACGATGGTCTGGTACAGACCGATAATGCTGCCGAACCCGGCAGTGTCAAAAGCTACGACCTGACCAGCCAGGATCGCATCGTCCGTGGACGCATGCCGACGCTGGAAATGATCAACGAGCGCTTTGCCCGCTACACCCGCATCAGCATGTTCAACATGCTGCGCCGCTCGGCGGATGTGGCCGTCGGTGGCGTGCAGGTGATGAAGTTCGGCGAATACGTGCACTCGCTGTACGTGCCCACCAGCCTCAACCTGGTCAAGATCAAACCGCTGCGCGGCACCGCGCTGTTCATCCTCGACGCCAAACTGGTGTTCAAGCTGGTGGACAACTTTTTCGGTGGCGACGGCCGTCACGCCAAGATCGAAGGGCGGGAATTCACCCCGACCGAACTGCGCGTGGTGCGCATGGTGCTGGAACAGGCTTTCGTCGATTTGAAGGAAGCCTGGCAGGCGATCATGGAAGTCAATTTCGAGTACATCAACTCGGAAGTGAACCCGGCCATGGCCAACATCGTCGGCCCGAGCGAAGCGATTGTGGTCTCCACCTTCCACATCGAACTCGATGGCGGCGGCGGCGATCTGCACGTGACCATGCCGTACTCGATGATCGAGCCGGTGCGCGAGATGCTCGACGCCGGTTTCCAGTCCGACCTCGACGATCAGGACGAGCGCTGGGTCAACGCCCTGCGCCAGGACGTGCTCGATGTCGACGTGCCGATCGGTGCCACCGTAGCCCGCCGCCAGTTGAAGTTGCGCGACATCCTGCACATGCAACCGGGCGATGTGATCCCGGTCGAGATGCCGGAAGACATGATCATGCGCGCCAACGGCGTGCCGGCCTTCAAGGTCAAGATGGGCTCGCACAAAGGCAACCTCGCGTTGCAGGTGATCGAGCCGATCGAGCGTCGCTGAGACGGCGCTTTTCACTCCCGTATTTAACCGAATTGTTGCCCGCCGAGGACACATGATGAACGACGATATGAACGCGCAGGACGACCAGGCACTGGCCGATGAATGGGCTGCGGCCCTGGAAGAAACCGGTGATGCCGGCCAGGCTGACATCGATGCACTGCTGGCTGCCGACGCAGGCACGTCCAGCTCCAACCGTCTGCCAATGGAAGAGTTCGGCAGCGTGCCGAAGAACAACGATCCGGTGACCCTCGACGGTCCGAACCTGGACGTGATCCTCGACATTCCAGTGTCGATCTCGATGGAAGTCGGCAGCACCGACATCAACATCCGCAACCTGCTGCAACTCAACCAGGGTTCGGTGATCGAGCTCGATCGTCTGGCCGGTGAGCCGCTCGACGTGCTGGTCAACGGCACCTTGATCGCCCACGGCGAAGTAGTGGTGGTCAACGAGAAGTTCGGCATCCGCCTGACTGACGTGATCAGCCCAAGCGAACGCATCAAGAAGCTGCGCTGAGTGAAAAGGTTTCTCTGGGTGTTGCTGGCGTGGCCGCTGAGCGTGCTGGCTGCCGAGCCGGGCGCAACCACTGCCGCGCCTGCCGCCACCGCGCCGATGGTCAACAGCGGCGTGGCCGGTCAGTTGACGCAACTGGTGTTCGGTTTGCTGCTGGTGCTGGGCTTGATCTTCTTCCTCGCCTGGCTGTTGCGCCGCGTGCAACAGGCGGGGCCGGCGGGCAAGGGCCAGGTGATCGAGCTGATCGGTTCCCGCGCGCTCGGTCCGCGTGATCGCTTGATGCTGGTGCAGGTCGGCAACGAGCAGATTCTGCTCGGCCTCAGCCCCGGCACCATCACCGCGCTGCACGTGCTCAAAGAGCCGGTCGAAGTCCCCACTGCCAGCGAAAAAGCGACGCCGGAATTTGCTCAGCATCTGCTGAAGATTCTTGGCAAGGACCAAAAGGATACGAAGTAATGGGTGCGCTCCGCATCGTCTTGACGCTGGTCCTGTTGCTGGCCGCGCCGCTGGCGTTCGCCGCCGATCCGTTGTCGATCCCGGCGATCACGCTGGGCACCAATGCCGACGGCGCGCAGGAATATTCGGTCAGTCTGCAGATCCTGCTGATCATGACCGCGCTGAGCTTTATTCCGGCGGCGGTCATCCTGATGACCAGCTTCACGCGGATCATCATTGTCTTCTCGATCCTGCGTCAGGCCCTCGGCCTGCAACAGACGCCGTCGAACCAGATCCTCACCGGCATGGCGCTGTTCCTGACGCTGTTCATCATGGCGCCGGTGTTCGACCGGGTGAACAACGACGCGCTGCAACCGTATCTGGCGGAAACCCTCACCGCCCAGCAAGCGGTGGAAAAGGCCCAGGTGCCGATCAAGGACTTCATGCTCGCGCAGACCCGCACCAGCGATCTGGAGCTGTTCATGCGCCTGTCCAAGCGCACCGACATTGCCAGCCCGGATCAGGCGCCGCTGACCATTCTGGTGCCGGCGTTCGTGACCTCCGAGCTTAAAACCGCCTTCCAGATCGGCTTCATGATCTTCATTCCGTTCCTGATCATCGACCTCGTTGTCGCGAGCGTGCTGATGGCCATGGGTATGATGATGCTCTCGCCGCTGATCATTTCGCTGCCGTTCAAGATCATGCTGTTCGTGCTGGTCGATGGCTGGGCGCTGATCATCGGTACTCTGGCCAGCAGTTTTGGAGGTGTTTCGCCATGACGCCGGAAGTCGCGGTCGATATCTTTCGTGAAGCCCTGTGGCTGACCACCATGATGGTCGCCATCCTGGTGGTGCCGAGCCTGCTGGTCGGCCTGCTGGTGTCGATGTTCCAGGCGGCCACGCAGATCAACGAACAGACCCTGAGCTTCCTGCCGCGTCTTCTGGTGATGCTGGTCACCCTGATCATCGGCGGTCCGTGGATCGTGCAGACGTTCATGGAATACATCATCCAGCTCTACAAAAACATTCCGATGGTCATCGGCTAAGCCATGCAATCGCTGCTACAGCTGACCGACACCCAGATCAGCACCTGGGTGGCGTCGTTCATGTTGCCGCTGTTTCGCGTGGCGTCGATGCTGATGGTCATGCCGGTGTTCGGCACCACCCTGATTCCACGTCGCGTGCGTCTGTATTTCGCCGTGGCGATTACCGTGGTCATTACCCCGGCGCTGCCGCCGATGCCCGCCGTCAGCCCACTCGATCTCAGCGGCCTGCTGCTGATTGGCGAGCAGATTCTGGTCGGCGCGGTGTTGGGCTTTTCCCTGCAATTGTTCTTTCAGGCATTCGCCGTCGCCGGGCAGATCGTCGCGATCCAGATGGGCATGGGCTTCGCCTCGATGATCGACCCCACCAACGGCGTTTCGGTGGCGGTGATCGGGCAGTTCTTCACCATGCTGGTGACGTTGCTGTTCCTGTCGATGAACGGCCATCTGGTGGTGTTCGAAGTCCTCACTGAAAGTTTCACCACGCTGCCGGTCGGCGGCGGTCTGATGGTTGCGCATTACTGGGAACTGGCCGGCAAACTCGGCTGGGTCCTCGGCGCCGCGCTGCTGCTGGTGTTGCCGGCCGTCACCGCACTGTTGGTGGTCAACATCGCGTTCGGCGTGATGACCCGCGCCGCGCCGCAACTGAACATCTTCTCGATCGGTTTTCCGCTGACCCTGGTGCTCGGCCTGTTCATCGTCTGGGTGGGGCTCGCGGACATTCTCAACCAGTATCAACCGCTGGCCAGCGAGGCCTTGCAGTTGCTACGCGAACTGGCACGGGCGCGCTGAGTCATGGCAGAGAGCGAAAGCGGTCAGGACAAAACGGAAGACCCCACGGAGAAACGCAAAAAGGACTCCCGTGAGAAGGGTGAAATCGCCCGTTCCAAAGAACTCAACACCCTCGCCGTGATGATGGCTGGCGCCTCTGCGCTGCTGATTTTCGGCGGCATGCTTGCGCAAGAAATGATGGACGTGATGCGCCTGAACTTCACCCTGTCCCGCGAAGTGGTCATGGATCAGGGCGCGATGGGCCGTTTTCTGTTGGAGTCAGGGTTGATCGCCTTGCTGGCGATTCAGCCGGTGATGATCACCCTGTTGCTCGCCGCCATCATCGGGCCGATCTCCCTTGGTGGCTGGCTGTTCGCGGCAAGTTCGCTGGCACCCAAATTCAGCCGGATGAACCCGGCCGCCGGCCTCAAACGGATGTTCTCGTTCAAGGCTGTGGTCGAACTGCTCAAAGCCCTGGCGAAGTTTCTGATTACCTTGGGCGTGGCGCTGTTGGTGCTGTCCGCCGACGTCGACGACTTGCTGCGCATTGCCCACGAACCACTGGACATGGCGATCATCCACAGCGTGTTGCTGGTGGGCTGGAGCACGCTGTGGCTGGCCTGCGGCCTGATCATCATCGCCGCCGTCGACGTGCCGGTGCAGATCTGGGAGAGCATGAAGAAGCTCAAGATGACCAAGCAGGAAGTGCGCGACGAACACAAGGACCAGGAAGGCCGCCCCGAGGTCAAGCAACGCATTCGCCAGACCCAGCGCGAAATGTCCCAGCGGCGCATGATGGCAGCGATTCCCGAAGCCGACGTGGTCATCACCAACCCGACCCACTACGCCGTCGCGCTCAAATACGACTCGGAGAAGGGCGGCGCGCCGGTGCTGCTGGCCAAGGGCAGCGACTTCATCGCCCTGAAAATCCGCGAAATCGCAGTGGCCAACAACGTCATGCTGCTTGAATCGCCGGCGTTGGCGCGCTCGATCTATTACTCAACTGAGCTTGAGCAGGAAATTCCTGGCGGGCTGTATCTGGCAGTGGCGCAGGTGCTGGCCTACGTCTACCAGATCCGCCAGCACCAGGCAGGCAAGGGCAAGCGGCCGGATCCGTTGAAGGATGATTTGCCGATTCCGCCGGATTTGCGTCGGGATTCCTGATGGTTACCGCTTGTCTGGAAAGTCTCGGAACCTGTCAACTCTGACAGTAGACGCCGCTCCCCAGCCGCGTTGCTATGCACTCGGGAATAATCCCTGAGCGCAGAGACGAAGATCATGGCAGAGCGAATCTATAAACAACTTGAAGGAATGACGCTGGACTACGTTTCAGGGCAGTTGGAGGAAAACCCAAAGGAGCGATCCATACGTTACACGGTGAGCTTTGACCTCGATCTGGATTTCACTCACTTCGTGCAGATGGCTAACGTTTATATCCCTGATTACCTGAACAACCCGGTTAACGCCATCAGACCTGAACTTGACGGCTTGGCGTACCACTATTCTTATAACTACCTGTTCGATAGCGCAGGAAATATTCGCGACAAAATGGACTTGTTCGAACTGTTCACCTCGCCACGTTATTACATGGATCAATGGGCCACGGGTGTGGAGTTGGCGGTGCGCTACAGCAAGCCTGCGTTTGAGGTGTTCGGGCAAAAGTTGCGTATCACTGCAAGCAGGGATTTGCGACTGGTGGATGAAAGTCGAACGATCAGGATCGCAGATTTACCCCTCTTGCAGTTTCATTGGGCGTTAAACCTGTTGCAAAGTGACCTCGCCGCTCCTGATGTCACTGCACCTTTGACCAAGGTCGTGCTCATGTACATGAACGAGGATTTCGTAGAGGTTGAAGGCCAATCGGTGCTTCGAGGTGTGAAGTATGTTGATCGCAATCAATTGGGTTTCGGCACTATCACGGCCAAACAGATGCTGACTGCGCAGTAGCCGAATACTGCGCTTATCGTTCCCACACGGAGCGTGGGAACGATCATCGTGACGCCGCGCTACTGCGGCATTTCCAGATTATCCAGCACCCGATTCACCGCCAATTCCCCGAGCATGATCAGTTGCGCAATCCCCATCAGGGTTCGGCGCTGGGATGGTTTGACCAGTCCGGCGAATTCCTGGGCGATGGTTTTGGCCGAGGCGAGGGTTTCGCAGGCGTTGGCCAGCAGGTCTTCGTTTTTGGTGTCGGCGGTGACGGCGTACATGGCGCGGGGGCTGAAGGGTGGCGGGGTGGAGCCGGGTGGGCAGAGGTAGTGGTCGAGGGCGCGATCGGCGGCTTGGTGGAGTTTTTTTGAGTCGAGGGATTCGTAGGGGGAGGTCGGGTCGGATTCGGGTGGGTTGGGTGTGGGTTTGATCATGGTGAAGCTCCTTTGAAGTGGAGCCGCTACAACCTGTCGCTAAACAGGGAGGGTGGCGGCTGTACGCGGGTTAGCGAACCGGTCAAAGGCACCCGGCAGACCCGAAGGTCTCCCGCATACAGCCACCATGACGAAATCGCGAACATACAGATCCGCAACGAAGCCTGGAACGCTGATGCACCTTTGACATGAGTTCGAGTCGCTAAACCCGATCGCTGATTCGTCAGCGACCGGACCACGATAGAACCCGACCCCCAGGTGCACAAGCCGGCGGATTCTGGCTTGGCTGTAGGCAATGGCGCAAGGATTTGTAGCCTTGAGACCGTGTCTGCAGGTGTCTTTTAAACAGCTTCGTTTAAATCGAAAAAATGCGCCGCATTCGAAGGCCTCTTCGCGAGCAGGCTCGCTCCCACAGGGGCCGTATTCCAAATGTCCGATTGGGAATGCATTTCAAACTGTGGGAGCGAGCCTGCTCGCGAAGGGGTCAGCCCAATCAGTCGATAATCCCAAGTAAAACCGCTCTATTTCATTCCCCGGCAAAAGTTGGAAAGCTTCTTGCAATAGCCGCCCTGCGCCCGTTCGGGGCGTCAAAAGTTTGCTTTAAAGGAACGGGGAAAACCGGTGGATCGCACTCAGTTATTCAATACAGCACGCACCAACGTTGCCGACCTCAGTCGAGGCAATCTGGGCGTGCCGTTGTTGCTGCTGGTCATGCTGGCGATGATGATGTTGCCGGTACCGCCGTTCCTGCTCGACGTCTTCTTTACCTTCAACATCGCTCTGTCGATCGTCGTCCTGCTGGTCTGCGTGTATGCGCTGCGGCCGCTGGATTTCGCGGTGTTCCCGACCATTCTGCTGGTGGCGACGCTGCTGCGGCTGGCCTTGAACGTGGCCTCGACGCGGGTGGTGATGCTCCACGGTCAGGACGGCCACGCCGCTGCCGGTAAGGTGATTCAGGCCTTCGGTGAGGTGGTGATCGGCGGTAACTACGTGGTCGGTATCGTGGTCTTCGCGATTCTGATGATCATCAACTTCGTCGTGGTGACCAAGGGTGCCGGACGGATTTCCGAGGTGAGCGCGCGTTTCACCCTCGATGCGATGCCCGGCAAACAAATGGCGATCGACGCCGACCTCAACGCCGGCCTGATCGACCAGAACCAGGCCAAGTCGCGCCGTCAGGAAGTCGCCCAAGAGGCGGAGTTCTACGGTTCGATGGACGGTGCCAGCAAGTTCGTCCGTGGTGACGCGATCGCCGGCCTGCTGATTCTGTTCATCAACCTCATTGGCGGCATGGCGGTTGGTATCTTCCAGCACGGCATGAGCTTCGGCGATGCGGGCAAGGTTTACGCCTTGCTGACCATCGGTGACGGTTTAGTGGCGCAATTGCCATCACTGTTGTTATCTACAGCAGCGGCGATCATGGTAACCCGTGCTTCCGGCTCGGAAGACATGGGCAAGCAGATCAACCGCCAGATGTTCGCCTCGCCGAAAGCGCTGGCCGTGGCCGCTGGTTTGATGGCGGTGATGGGCCTGGTGCCGGGCATGCCGCACTTCTCCTTCCTGAGCATGGCGGCGCTGGCTGCGGGCGGCGCGTACCTGTTCTGGAAGAAGCAGAACGTCGCCAAGGTCGTGGCGCTGGAAGAGGTCAAGCGTCAGCAGGAACTGCTGCCGTCGCCGGCACGCGCCATGGAAACCAAAGAGCTGGGCTGGGACGACGTGACGCCGATCGACATGATCGGCCTGGAAGTCGGCTACCGCCTGATTCCGCTGGTGGACCGCAATCAGGGTGGGCAATTGCTCGCGCGGATCAAGGGCGTGCGCAAGAAGCTCTCGCAGGATCTGGGCTTCCTGATGCCGACCGTGCACATCCGCGACAACCTCGATCTGGCGCCGAGCGCTTACCGCTTGACGCTGATGGGCGTGATCCTCGCCGAGGCCGAGATCTACCCGGATCGCGAACTGGCGATCAACCCGGGCCAGGTGTACGGCTCGCTCAACGGTATCAACGCCAAAGATCCGGCTTTTGGCCTGGAGGCGGTGTGGATCGAAATCAGCCAGCGCGCCCAGGCGCAATCGCTCGGCTACACCGTGGTCGATGCGAGCACCGTGGTCGCCACCCACTTGAACCAGATTCTGTACAAGCACTCCAGTGAGCTGATCGGCCACGAGGAAGTGCAGCAACTCATGCAATTGCTGGCCAAGAGCTCGCCGAAACTGGCGGAAGAGCTGGTGCCGGGCGTGGTTTCGCTGTCGCAGTTGCTCAAGGTCCTGCAAGCGCTGCTCGCCGAGCACGTGCCGGTGCGCGACATTCGCAGCATCGCCGAGGCGATCGCGAACAACGCTGCCAAGAGTCAAGATACCGCCGCGCTGGTCGCCGCTGTGCGGGTCGGCGTATCCCGTGCAATCGTCCAAAGCATTGTAGGCACTGAGTCCGAGCTGCCTGTAATCACATTGGAACCAAGGTTGGAACAGATATTGCTCAATAGTCTGCAGAAGGCAGGACAAGGCTCGGAAGAGGGCGTTCTGCTGGAGCCGAGCATGGCCGAGAAGCTGCAGCGTTCGTTGATCGAAGCGGCCCAGCGTCAGGAAATGCAAGGCCAACCGGTGATCCTGCTGGTAGCAGGCCCGATTCGCGCGATGCTCTCGCGCTTCGGTCGCCTCGCAGTGCCAGGCCTGCATGTACTGGCCTACCAGGAAGTACCGGACAACAAGCAAGTGACCATCGTTGCGACAGTAGGGCCCAACGGCTGAGGTAGTGGTTTATGCAAGTTAAGCGTTTTTTCGCCGCCGATATGCGTCAGGCCATGAAGCTGGTTCGCGATGAGCTGGGCGCTGATGCCGCCATCATCGGCAACCGCCGCATTGCCGGCGGCGTCGAG
>NZ_JH635998.1:332249-342217 GCF_000257605.1 Pseudomonas sp. R62 | reverse complement strand
AACTGTCGGCGCTGGCGCCACGGGTTCCGAACATGGAACTCGAAGACGAGCTGCGCAAGACCCAGTCGCGCATCGTCACCGCCCAGGCCGAGCTGAGCCTGCGTGGCGAAGCCGACGGCAACACCAATCAGCAGTTGTTCGCCGGGCTGCCGTTGACCGCAGGCCTGCCGCTGACTGCTGCCGAACCACTGAGCGAGCCGACCTACGCCGCCCCGACGCGCCCGGCCGCAGCGCCTGCGCAGGCCTCGGCGGGTGTCGATCCGCGTGCGCTGGATTCGATGCGTTTTGAATTGAACAGCCTGCGCGAGCTGATGGAAGTTCAGCTCGGCACCCTGGCCTGGAATCAGCTGCAAGGCAGCCGTCCGGCCCAGGCCAATCTGTATCGCCGTCTGCAGCGCATCGGCCTGTCCGGCCCGCTGTCGCGCGATCTGCTGGCGATGATCACCGATATCGAAGAACCCCGTCAGGCTTGGCGCATGCTGCTGGCCCACCTGGCGCGGATGATTGCCGTACCGGAAGTCGAGCCGCTGGAAGAGGGCGGTGTGATTGCCATGGTCGGCCCCGCCGGCATGGGCAAGACCACCACGCTAGCCAAGCTCGCCGCGCGTTACGTGCTCAAGTACGGCGCGCAGAACGTTGCACTGGTGAGCATGGACAGCTTCCGCATCGGCGCGCAGGAACAACTGAAAACCCTCGGACGCATTCTCAACGTGCCGGTGACGCACGTCGATCCGGGTCAGTCGCTGGTGCAGGCATTGGATCCACTGCTACGCAAACGCGTGGTTTTGATCGATACTGCCGGCCTGCAAGCCAGTGATCCGGCGTTGCGCATGCAGCTTGAGAGCCTGGCCGGGCGTGGCATTCGCTCAAAAAATTATCTGGTCCTGGCAACCACCAGCCAGAAACAGGTTCTAACCGCCGCTTATCACAGTTACAAGCGTTGCGGGCTGGCCGGCTGCATCCTGACTAAACTGGATGAAACGGCCAGTCTCGGCGAAGTGTTGAGCCTGGCGATCAGTCATGAATTGCCGGTCGCGTACCTGACCGATGGCCCACGGATTCCGGATGATTTGCATCTGCCGCGTCGTCATCAACTGGTCAGCCGCGCCGTCAGCGTGCAAATGCAGGAAGAACCCAGCGAAGAAGCCATGGCTGACATGTTCGCTGATATCTATCACAGCCCGACCAAGCAGGTTGGCTGAGGTAATCATGAACAGTTTTTGTACCTACATCGATGGTCTGCCACGCATTGTTCCGATCAGGAACGCGCAGCCAGTAATGTGGCCTCCGTCTATGCAAGACAAGGTAAAGAAATAACATGGGCAGCATGCATCCCGTACAGGTGATCGCGGTGACCGGCGGCAAAGGTGGCGTCGGCAAGACTAACGTGTCAGTGAACTTGTCGCTGGCGCTGGCAGAGCTTGGCCGTCGGGTCATGCTGCTGGACGCCGACCTGGGCCTGGCGAACGTCGACGTTCTGCTGGGGCTGACACCCAAGCGCACACTGGCCGACGTTATCGAAGGCCGTTGCGAACTGCGCGACGTGCTGTTGCAGGGCCCGGGCGGGATTCGCATCGTGCCGGCTGCCTCCGGCACGCAGAGCATGGTGCACCTGAGCCCGGCGCAACACGCCGGCCTGATCCAGGCGTTCAGCGACATCGGCGACAATCTCGACGTGCTAGTGATCGACACCGCTGCGGGTATTGGTGACTCGGTAGTCAGTTTCGTTCGTGCCGCCCAGGAAGTGTTGCTGGTGGTCTGCGACGAGCCGACTTCGATCACCGACGCTTACGCGCTGATCAAGTTGCTCAACCGCGATTACGGCATGAACCGCTTCCGCGTGCTGGCCAACATGGCGCAGAGCCCGCAGGAAGGGCGCAACCTGTTCGCCAAGTTGACCAAGGTCACGGATCGCTTCCTTGACGTCGCCCTACAATACGTCGGCGCGGTGCCGTACGACGAAAGCGTGCGCAAAGCGGTGCAGAAGCAGCGCGCCGTCTACGAAGCCTTTCCCCGTTCCAAGTGCGCGCTGGCCTTCAAGGCCATCGCCCAGAAGGTCGACACCTGGCCGCTGCCGGCCAACCCGCGCGGGCATCTGGAATTTTTCGTCGAGCGTCTCGTGCAGCAAACCGCAGGGCCTGTGATATGACCGCCAGTGGCATGAATCTTTACAAAAAGTCGGCGCGTGACGCGCAATACGAATTGATCGAGCGTTACGCGCCACTGGTCAAGCGCATTGCCTATCACTTGCTGGCGCGCCTGCCGGCCAGCGTGCAGGTCGAAGACCTGATCCAGGCCGGGATGATCGGTTTGCTCGAAGTCTCGACCAAATACGACGCCAGCAAAGGCGCCAGTTTCGAAACGTACGCGGGCATTCGAATCCGCGGCGCGATGCTCGATGAAGTGCGCAAAGGGGATTGGGCGCCACGCTCGGTTCACCGTAATACCAGGATGGTCAGCGACGCGATTCGCTCGATTGAAGCTAAAACCGGCCGTGACGCTAAAGATCACGAGGTTGCGGCCGAACTCCAATTGAGTCTCGACGATTACTACGGGATTCTGAATGACACCTTGGGCAGTCGCCTGTTCAGTTTCGACGACCTCTTGCAGGACGGCGAACACGAAGGGCTGCACGAGGATGGCGCGAGTGCTCATATGGAGCCGTCACGCGATCTGGAAGATGAACGCTTCCAGGCGGCGCTGGCGGACGCGATTGCCAATTTGCCGGAGCGTGAGCGACTGGTGTTGGCGCTGTACTATGACGAAGAGCTGAACCTCAAGGAAATCGGTGAAGTCCTTGGCGTCAGTGAATCGCGGGTCAGCCAGTTACACAGCCAGTGCGCGGCCCGTCTGCGGGGGCGTTTGGGGGAGTGGCGAGCGCGCTGAAGGCAGTGTGGGGACACTGCGAAACGAGGCTGGTGCGGTGATGAACGGCGCCGGTCTCGATCCGTTGTGCTCCAGACAAACTTCGAGTGCTATGCCGATTGATTGAAGTGGCGCGTCCAGGTGCTGGGCGCGTTTAAGACTGCTTGGAGGTCGAATTGAACAAAGACATGAAAATCCTCATCGTTGATGACTTCTCAACGATGCGGCGGATCATCAAGAACCTGCTGCGCGATCTTGGGTTCACCAACACCGTCGAGGCCGACGATGGCACCACTGCCATTCCGGTGCTCAACAGCGGCAGCATCGACTTTCTGGTAACGGACTGGAACATGCCGGGCATGACCGGTATCGACCTGCTGCGTCACGTGCGCGCCGATGAAAAACTCAAGCACCTCCCGGTGTTGATGGTGACTGCTGAAGCCAAGCGCGAGCAGATCATCGAGGCCGCCCAGGCCGGTGTGAACGGTTACGTGGTCAAACCTTTCACGGCTCAAGCGTTGAAAGACAAAATCGAGAAGATTTTCGAACGCATCGGCTGATGAATGCGCGGGGGAGCTATGGAGCATAACGAATCATCACAGGGCGATTTCGAATCGACCCTGAAAAAACACGCGGTCGAACTGGTCGAGAGCCTTGAAAAAGGCAAGTTCGGCGACGCGGTGCAACTGATCCATGAGCTCAATCAGACCCGTGACCGCGGCCTGTATCAGGAAGTGGGCAAGCTCACACGTGAACTGCACAGTGCGATCGTCAATTTCCAGATCGATCCGCACATGCCGCAGGCCGAGGAAGTGTCGCAAATCACCGACGCCACCGAACGCCTGGGCTATGTGGTCAAGCTGACGGAAGCCGCGGCCAACCGCACCATGGATCTGGTGGAAAGCGCCACGCCGGTGGTCAACAGTCTCGCTGATGAAGCGCAGACGTTGAGCGCCGATTGGGGCCGCTTCATGCGTCGCGAGGTCGGGGCTGAAGAGTTCCGCGAACTGGCGCGCCGGGTCGACGGTTTTCTGTCACGCAGCAGCACGGACAACCGTGCGGTGTCGAGCAACCTCAACGACATCCTGCTGGCTCAGGATTACCAGGACCTCACAGGTCAAGTGATCAAGCGTGTGACCCAACTGGTCACCGAAGTCGAAAGCAATCTGCTCAAACTCGTGCTCATGGCCAGTCAGGTCGACCGCTTTGCGGGCATCGAACATGACCGCGCCGCAATGCTTGCTGAAAAAGATCCACAAAAACATCTCTCGCAGGGTGAAGGTCCGCAGATTCATGCCGATAAACGAGAAGACGTTGTGTCCGGTCAGGACGATGTGGACGATTTGTTATCCAGCCTTGGATTCTAGAGTTTCGGAATTCGGGTTTTTTGGGTTTTTAGACCTGTAGGAGCACCCCATTAATGAGCTTCGGCGCCGATGAAGAGATCCTTCAGGATTTCCTGGTTGAGGCCGGCGAGATTCTTGAGCAACTGTCCGAACAACTGGTCGAGCTGGAAAGCCGTCCGGATGATGCAGATCTGCTCAATGCAATTTTTCGCGGTTTCCACACTGTAAAAGGGGGCGCCGGCTTCCTTCAGCTCAATGAGCTGGTGGAGTGCTGTCACATCGCCGAAAACGTGTTCGACATCCTGCGCAAGGGTGAGCGTCGCGTTGATGCAGAACTGATGGACGTGGTGCTCGAAGCACTGGACGCGGTGAACAGCATGTTCAGCGAAGTCCGTGAACGTGCACCGATCACCGCTGCGACGCCGGAGCTGCTGGCCGCGCTGGCGCGTCTGGCCGAACCGCAATCGGCGGATGAAGCCCCGGCTTCGCCGGTTGCCGAGATGATCGAAGAACTGGTCGTTGAAAGCGACTCCTCGGACGACATCACCGATAACGAATTCGAACAACTGCTGGACTCGCTGAATGCCGTCAAGGCCCAGGCCGAGGCCCCGGCCGCTGCCGTGGCGCCCGCGCAGGTTGCCGACACGGCGGCCAGCGATGAAATCACCGACGCCGAATTTGAATCGCTGCTCGATCAACTGCATGGCAAAGGCCAGTTTGCTGTGGATGCGGTCGCTCCGGCGGCACCAGCAGCGCCGGCTGCTCCGGCCGCGCCTGCTGCGGGCGACAGCTCGGACATCACCGACGACGAATTCGAAGCCTTGCTCGATCAGTTGCACGGTAAGGGCAACTTCGCCGTTGACGCGCTGGAATCGGCCATCGCTTCGGCGCCGGCAGCACCTGCTGCACCGGCAGCCGCTGCGGCCGGCAGTGACCTGATCAGCGATCACGAATTCGAATCGCTGCTCGACGAATTGCACGGCAAAGGCAAGTTTGACGCCAGCGCTGCGACTGCCGGCTCTGCGTCGAGCGTCGCCACGCCAACGGCGAAAGCTCCGGCTGCCGCTGCTGTGCCGAAACCTGCCGCCAAGCCTGAACCGAAAGCCGAGACGCCGAAACCGGCCGCCGCTGCTGCACCGGCTGCGGCCCGTGCGCCAGCCGCTGCACCGGCAGAAAAACCGGCCAGCGAAGCAGAAACCACCGTGCGCGTCGATACCGCGCGGCTCGACGAGATCATGAACATGGTCGGCGAGCTGGTGCTGGTGCGTAACCGTCTGGTGCGCCTGGGCCTCAACAGCGGCGACGAAGCCATGTCCAAGGCCGTGTCGAACCTCGACGTGGTCACCGCTGACCTGCAGACCGCCGTAATGAAGACGCGGATGCAGCCGATCAAGAAGGTCTTCGGGCGCTTCCCGCGTCTGGTTCGCGACCTCGCACGGCAGCTCAAGAAAGAGATCAACCTGGAACTGGTGGGTGAAGAAACCGACCTCGACAAAAACCTTGTCGAGGCTCTTGCCGACCCGCTGGTCCACTTGGTGCGCAACGCCGTCGACCACGGCATCGAGTCGCCGGAAGAACGCGAAGCATCGGGCAAGGCCCGTGGCGGTCGCGTGGTGCTGGCGGCCGAGCAGGAAGGCGACCATATCCTGCTGTCGATCTCCGACGATGGCAAAGGCATGGACCCGAACGTCCTGCGTTCGATCGCGGTGAAACGCGGTGTGATGGACAAGGACGCGGCCGATCGCCTGAGCGATACCGAGTGCTACAACCTGATCTTCGCCCCGGGTTTCTCGACCAAGACCGAGATCTCCGACGTGTCCGGCCGTGGTGTCGGCATGGACGTGGTGAAGACCAAGATTTCCCAGCTCAACGGTTCGATCAACATCTACTCGACCAAGGGCCAGGGCTCGAAGATCGTCATCAAGGTGCCGCTGACCCTGGCGATCATGCCGACGCTGATGGTCATGCTCGGCAATCAGGCCTTTGCGTTCCCGCTGGTCAACGTCAACGAAATCTTCCACCTCGACCTGTCGACCACCAACGTCGTCGACGGTCAGGAAGTGGTGATCGTGCGCGACAAGGCGCTGCCATTGTTCTACCTCAAGCGCTGGCTGGTCAGCTCCGCCGCTCACGAAGAGCAGCGCGAAGGCCATGTGGTGATTCTTTCGGTGGGCACACAGCGGATCGGCTTCGTCGTCGATCAACTGGTCGGCCAGGAAGAAGTGGTCATCAAGCCATTGGGCAAAATGCTCCAGGGAACTCCGGGCATGTCCGGCGCCACCATCACCGGTGACGGCCGCATTGCGCTGATTCTCGATGTTCCAAGCATGCTCAAGCGTTACGCCACAAAGCGTATTTGAATCCGGGGCGGCGGCGCGTTGACGCGCCGCTGCACCTAATGGAGTGTTTATGGCAGTCAAAGTCCTGGTGGTGGACGATTCGGGTTTTTTCCGCCGCCGCGTCTCGGAAATTCTTTCGGCGGATCCGAGCATCCAGGTGGTCGGCACGGCCACCAACGGTAAAGAGGCGATCGATCAGGCCATGGCCCTCAAGCCTGACGTGATCACCATGGACTACGAGATGCCGATGATGGACGGCATCACGGCAGTGCGGCACATCATGCAGCGCTGCCCGACCCCGGTGTTGATGTTCTCCTCGCTCACGCATGAAGGTGCACGGGTAACCCTCGATGCGCTGGACGCCGGCGCGGTGGATTTCCTGCCGAAGAATTTCGAAGACATTTCGCGCAATCCCGATAAGGTCAAGCAACTGCTGTGCGAGAAAGTCCACAGCATCTCGCGCAGCAATCGTCGTTTCAGTGCCTACAGCGCGCCGGCTCCCGCCGCTGCGCCAGCGCCAGCGCCTGCTCCGGCAGCGTCGAGCTACGGCAGCCTCACGAGCCACAGCAGCCCTGTCCCGGCACGTCCGGCACCAGCGCCTGCGCCCGCGCCTGCCCGTGCATCCGCTGCCAGCGCTTCGTCGCCGGCACCGAAACGCAAAGCCTACAAACTGGTTGCCATCGGCACTTCGACGGGCGGCCCGGTCGCGCTGCAACGTGTGTTGACGCAATTGCCGGCGAATTTTCCGGCGCCGATCGTGCTGATCCAGCACATGCCGGCCGCGTTCACCAAAGCGTTTGCCGAGCGTCTCGACAAGCTCTGCCGTATCAGCGTCAAGGAAGCCGAGGATGGCGACATCCTGCGTCCGGGCCTGGCGCTGCTGGCGCCGGGTGGCAAGCAGATGATGATCGACGGCCGTGGCGCGGTGAAGATTCTGCCGGGTGACGAACGTCTGAATTACAAGCCGTGCGTGGACATCACTTTCGGTTCTGCAGCCAAGTCCTACGGCGACAAGGTTCTGGCAGTGGTGCTGACCGGCATGGGCGCCGACGGCCGCGAAGGCGCGCGTCTGCTCAAGCAGGGCGGCAGTTCGGTGTGGGCGCAGGACGAAGCAAGCTGCGTGATCTACGGCATGCCGATGGCCATCGTCAAAGCCGACCTGGCTGACGCCGTGTATGGTCTGGACGACATCGGCAAGCACATCGTCGAGGCGTGTATCTGATGGATGTTCTCAGCCTTATCGGCCTCATCATGGCGTTCGTCGCCATCATCGGCGGCAACTACCTTGAAGGCGGCCACCTCGGCGCGCTGGCCAACGGCCCGGCAGCGCTGATCGTGCTGGGCGGCACGGTCGGTGCTGCGCTGCTGCAATCGCCGATGAGCGCGTTCAAGCGCGCTATGCAGATTCTCGGCTGGATCTTCTTTCCGCCGCGTGTCGACCTGGCCGGCGGCATCGACCGCGTGGTCAATTGGAGCCTGACGGCGCGCAAGGAAGGCTTGCTCGGCCTCGAAGGCGTGGCCGACGCCGAACCTGACAGCTACTCGCGCAAGGGTCTGCAACTGCTGGTCGACGGCGCCGAGCCGGAGGCGATTCGCAGCATTCTCGAAGTGGATTTCTACACTCAGGAATCCCGCGATATCGAAGCGGCCAAAGTGTTCGAAAGCATGGGCGGCTACGCGCCGACCATCGGCATCATCGGTGCGGTGATGGGCCTGATTCACGTGATGGGCAACCTCGCTGATCCGTCGCAGCTGGGTAACGGCATTGCCGTGGCGTTCGTCGCGACCATCTATGGCGTGGCCAGTGCCAACCTGATCCTCTTGCCGGTCGCGGCCAAGCTCAAGTCCATCGCGTTGCGGCAGTCGCGTTATCGCGAAATGTTGCTGGAAGGAATTCTGTCGATCGCCGAAGGTGAAAACCCTCGTTCCATTGAGTTGAAGCTGCAAGGCTTCATGGACTAAGGGAATAACCTCATGGCTCGTCGTCGCCACCAGGAAGAACACGTCAATCACGAGCGCTGGCTCGTGTCCTACGCGGATTTCATCACTTTGCTGTTCGCGTTTTTCGTGGTGATGTACTCGATCTCGTCGATCAACGAAGGCAAGTACAAAGTCATTTCCGAAGCGCTGATCGGCGTGTTTACCGACTCCGATCGCTCGCTCAAACCGATTCCGATCGGCGACGAACGACCGAAAACCGTGACCCCGGCCAAGCCGCTGGTCAAGGATGCCGAGCAGGTCGACGCCGGTATTTCCGGGGCCAGCGACCCGCTGAAAAGCATCGCCGATGACATCAGCGCCGCCTTCGGTGATCTGATCAGCTCCAACCAGATGACCGTGCGCGGCAACGAGTTGTGGGTCGAGATCGAGCTCAATTCCAGCCTGTTGTTTGGCAGCGGCGACGCCATGCCGAGCGACATCGCGTTCAACATCATCGACAAGGTCGCGGCGATCCTCAAACCGTTCGACAACCCGATCCACGTCGAAGGCTTCACCGACGATCAGCCGATCCGCACCGCGCAGTACCCGACCAACTGGGAACTGTCCTCGGCGCGCTCGGCGAGCATCGTGCGCATGCTCGCCATGCAGGGCGTGAACCCTGGGCGACTGGCGTCGGTGGGCTACGGCGAATTCCAGCCAGTGGCCAACAACGCCACGGTCGAAGGCCGGGCGAAGAACCGTCGAGTGGTGCTGGTGGTGTCGCGCAATCTCGATGTGCGCCGCAGCCTGACGGGCACCGGAACCGCCAATGCGCAACCGGATGCGGCGTTGAAGCGCGCTGGCACACAAACTGCACCGACCCCGGTCAAGACGCCGGGACGCGAGAGTGCCGTCAATTCTCCGTCGCCCGCATTAACACGCTGAAGCATGTCTCGGTCAATCAACCTGGCCGGGAGGAACGAACTGAATGAGAGTCTGGGCAGTCGCCAATCAAAAGGGTGGTGTCGGTAAAACCACATCCTCCATCGCTTTAGCCGGATTGCTGGCCGAGGCGGGCAAGCGCGTGGTTGTGGTCGATCTCGACCCGCACGGCTCGATGACCAGCTATTTCGGCTACGACCCCGACAGCCTGGAACACAGCAACTACGACCTGTTTCTGCACAAGGGCAGCGTGCCGCAAGGCCTGCCGGGGCAGTTGCTGTTGTCGACCAGCGACGAACGCATTTCCCTGCTGCCATCGAGCACCGCACTGGCCACCCTTGAGCGCCAGTCGCCGGGGCAGAGTGGCCTGGGTCTGGTGATCGCCAAGAGTCTGGCGCAACTGTGGCAGGACTTCGATTACGCGATCATCGACAGCCCGCCGTTGCTCGGTGTGCTGATGGTCAACGCTCTCGCGGCGAGCCAGCAATTGGTGATCCCGGTGCAGACCGAGCACCTCGCCGTGAAAGGTCTGGAGCGCATGGTCAACGCCCTGGCG
>NZ_JH635998.1:329102-331652 GCF_000257605.1 Pseudomonas sp. R62 | reverse complement strand
AACACCCTGGCGATGATCAATCGTTCGCGCAAACAGCCGTTGCCGTTCAGCATCGTGCCGACTTTGTTCGACCGCCGCACGCAGGCGTCGATGGGCACCTTGCGCGTGCTGCGTGACAAATTCCCCGAAGACATCTGGCACGGCTACATCCCGGTCGATACCCGTCTGCGCGACGCCAGCCGGGCGGGCGTCACGCCTTCGCAATTCGACGGCAAGAGCCGTGGCGTGCTGGCCTACCGCGCGCTGCTCAAGCACCTGCTCGCGCAGCAACTTGTTCCGCAGGTGGCCTGAGCATGATCCTTATTCGTGTAGGAGCTGCCGAAGGCTGCGATCTTTTGATCTGGCCTGTCAGTGCTCCTGAAAAGATCAAAAGATCGCAGCCTTCGGCAGCTCCTACAGGGAGTCGCGCATGAACCGGCCGGTGAAGCTGACTTCACGTCCGCAACAGGCCTTGCAGTCCTATCTGGAAGACCTGCTGCTCGACTTGCCCGAGGACTTGCCTGCGCCGGTCGAAGTACTGCCGCCAGTCGTCGAACAGGCGCAGCCTGAAGTGGTGGAAAGCACCGAGGCCATGGACGAGTTCCAGGCCGCGGTGCTGGAAGAGCAGGCCCGTGACGCGCAGAAATCCGTCGCTCCGATTGCCGCGCCTGCTGCTGCCCCCGTGGCCAAAGCACCGGTGGCGCTGATCGACGAACCGCGCGCGCCACTGTCAACACTGGCGCCGCTGCTGCAAACACAATTATTGACCGTGCCGGAATCCGAACCGGAGCCAGAACCCGCGCCGCAGATTGCTGAGCCGCAGGTGCTGGTCCCGCCGCTGGTGGAAGTGCACCTGCCGCCGAACAACCCGCCGCCACCGGTCGAGCCCGATGGCCGTCCGGCCTGGGCTGCCGAAGCCTTCGAATGCTTGCTGTTCGATGTAGCCGGGCTGACCCTGGCGGTGCCGCTGGTGTGCCTTGGCTCGATCTATTCGCTGGCCGGCCACGAGCTGACGCCGCTGTTTGGCCAGCCGGAGTGGTTCCTCGGGATTCTGCCGAGCCAGGCCGGCAATCTGAAAGTCTTGGACACCGCGCGCTGGGTCATGCCGGATCGCTACCGCGATGACTTCCGGCAGGGCCTGCAATACGTGATTTCGGTACAAGGTTACGAGTGGGGGCTGGCGGTGCATCAGGTCAGCCGCTCGTTGCGCCTGGACCCGAATGAAATCAAATGGAGAAGTCACCGGGGTCAGCGGCCATGGCTCGCCGGCACCGTGATCGAGCACATGTGTGCATTGCTTGACGTATCCGCACTGGCCGAGTTGATCGCCAGCGGCGGGGCAAAGCACTTGAGTGGCAACAAGCCGCTACATAAACCGACATAGCAGCCGACATAACAATCAGGCGATGGCATTTTCCAGTGCCACCACACAGAACACACACCGCCCGGGGCGGTTTTTTCGAGGGGTCAGGGTATGAGTAGTCAGGCGTCGAATGCAAAAGGTTCTGAAGATCCGATCCTGCAATGGGTGACCTTCAAACTGGATAACGAAACCTATGGCATCAACGTGATGCGCGTGCAGGAAGTGCTGCGCTACACCGAGATCGCGCCGGTACCGGGTGCACCGAGCTACGTGCTGGGCATCATCAACCTGCGCGGCAACGTGGTCACCGTGATCGACACCCGTCAGCGCTTCGGCCTGCACAGCGGCGAGATCAGCGACAACACCCGTATCGTCATCATCGAAGCCGACAAGCAAGTCGTCGGCATCATGGTCGACAGCGTCGCCGAAGTGGTTTACCTGCGTCAGTCGGAAATCGAAACCGCGCCGAACGTCGGTAACGAAGAGTCGGCCAAGTTCATCCAGGGCGTGTGCAACAAGAACAACGAACTGCTGATTCTGGTCGAGCTGGACAAGATGATGAGCGAAGAAGAATGGTCGGAACTGGAGAGCATCTGATTTGATTCTCGAGGTTGCGGTAATTGTTCTGTTCCTGTTCTGGGCCGGTACGCTGGCGATGTTCGTCTCGTACATCAAGGCGCAGCGGGTGATCGCTGCGCAGCAGGCTCAGGGCGACGCGCTGCGTGATCAGCGCATCAAGGAACTGGCCAAACGCGTCGACGATTACCAGAACGGCAACGTGCGCATGGGCGAAGCCCTGCACGAGTTGCGCGCAGTGGTGAGTCCGTTGCCGGACAAGATCGTTGCTCTGGAACAACGCGACCCATCGAGCCTGTCATTCGCCCAGGCGGCGAAACTGGTGGGCATGGGCGCCAGCGTCGATGAACTGACTCAGTCGTGCGGCTTGACCCAGGCTGAAGCGGAGTTGATGCGCAAGTTGCACAAGGGCAGCTAGGAGCTTCAGGCTTCGAGCGGCAAGCAAGATCAAAAGCGCTATTCGCGAGCAGGCTCGCTCCCACATTTGATCACGGTCGAATGTGGGAGCGAGCCTGCTCGCGAAGGCGTCTTTGAAACCTCAATAATCATCCCCGCGTGCGGTGATTGAGATCGTTCCCACGCTCTGCGTGGGAACGCATTCTGGGACGCTCCGCGTTCCGCCTGTGAAATGT
>NZ_JH635998.1:318059-327425 GCF_000257605.1 Pseudomonas sp. R62 | reverse complement strand
AAACCGTTGCCCTGGCGTGTGAACGCGATCTGCGGCTGCTTTTCGAAAACCTCGAATTGCGCCTGGCCAGTGGCGACATGGTGCAGATCAGCGGCCCCAACGGCAGCGGCAAGACCAGTCTTTTACGTCTGCTCGCCGGTTTGATGCAACCTACCGACGGCCAGGTACTGCTCAACGGTCAGTCGTTGATCGAGCAACGCAGCGAACTGGCGCGAAACCTGTTGTGGATCGGCCACGCCGCCGGGATCAAGGATCTGCTCACTCCCGAAGAAAACCTCTCGTGGCTGTGCGCCCTGCATCATCCCGCCGAACGCGAGGCGATCTGGCAGGCGCTGGCAGCGGTAGGATTGCGCGGTTTCGAAGACGTTCCCTGCCACAGCCTTTCCGCCGGCCAACAGCGCCGCGTGGCACTGGCGCGGTTGTATCTGGACAGCCCGCCGTTGTGGATTCTCGACGAACCGTTCACCGCGCTGGACAAGCAGGGTGTCGCTCAGTTGGAAGAGCATCTGGCCGGCCACTGCGAACGCGGCGGTCTGGTGGTGCTGACCACCCACCACACCCTGAGCCGCATGCCGGCCGGTTATCGCGACATCGATCTGGGGAAATGGGCGGTATGAGTGTCTTCGGCCTGCTGCTTGCCCGCGAATCGCGACTGCTGTTCCGCCGCCCGGCGGAGCTGGCCAATCCGCTGATTTTCTTTGCCATCGTCATTGCCCTTTTCCCGCTGGCCGTCGGCCCGGAAACTCAAGTCTTGCAAAACCTGTCCCCGGGGTTAGTCTGGGTGGCGGCGTTGTTGTCGGTCCTGCTGTCGCTGGACGGATTGTTTCGCAGTGACTTCGAGGACGGCTCGCTGGAACAGTGGGTCCTTTCGTCGCACCCGCTGCCGCTTCTGGTCCTGGCCAAGGTGCTGGCACACTGGCTGTTCTCCGGTCTGGCACTGGTGCTGCTGTCGCCTTTGCTGGCGCTGATGCTCGGGTTGCCGGCCGCGTGCCTGCCGGTGCTGCTGCTGTCGTTGTTGCTCGGTACGCCGGTGTTGAGCCTGCTCGGTGCAGTCGGCGCGGCGCTGACGGTCGGCCTGAAGCGCGGCGGCCTGTTGCTGGCGCTGCTGATTCTGCCGTTGTACGTCCCGGTGTTGATCCTTGGCAGCGGCGCGTTGCAAGCGGCGCTGCAAGGCATGCCGGCGACCGGATACCTGTTGTGGATGGCCAGCCTCACAGCGCTGGCGATCACCCTGACACCCTTTGCAATAGCCGCTGGCCTGAAGATCAGCGTCGGCGAATAATAATGAGGCCTGGTCAAAAATTGACCACTTCTATCAGAAGAAAGGCATGACCCTCTGCCAGCTCGCGATGATGAGCGGCAACCGTGATGGAAACAGTATGAACTGGACCTGGTTTCACAAGCTCGGCTCGCCCAAGTGGTTCTACGGCATCAGCGGCAAATTTCTGCCGTGGTTGAGCATCGCAGCGTTGCTGCTGATCGGCGTTGGCGTGGTCTGGGGCCTGGCGTTCGCGCCACCGGATTACCAGCAAGGCAACAGCTTTCGCATCATCTATATCCACGTGCCCGCCGCGATGCTCGCCCAGTCGATCTACGTGATGCTCGCGGTGTGCGGCGTGGTCGGGCTGGTGTGGAAAATGAAGCTGGCCGATGTCGCCCTGCAATGCGCCGCACCGATCGGTGCGTGGATGACCGCCGTGGCGCTGGTCACCGGGGCCATCTGGGGCAAGCCGACCTGGGGCTCGTGGTGGGTGTGGGATGCGCGCCTGACCTCGATGCTGATTCTGCTGTTCCTGTATTTCGGCGTGATCGCGCTGGGCAATGCCATCAGCAACCGCGACAGCGCCGCCAAGGCCTGCGCGGTGCTGGCGATCGTTGGCGTGATCAACATTCCGATCATCAAATACTCGGTGGAGTGGTGGAACACCCTGCACCAGGGCGCGACGTTCACCCTCACGGAAAAACCGGCGATGCCAGCGGAAATGTGGCTGCCGCTGCTGCTGACGGTGCTGGGTTTCTACTGCTTCTTCGGCGCCGTGCTGTTGCTGCGCATGCGTCTTGAAGTGCTCAAGCGCGAGGCCCGCGCCAGTTGGGTGAAGACCGAAGTGCAGCAGAGTCTGGAGGCGGCGCGATGAGTTTTGCTTCATTCGGCGATTTTCTCGCCATGGGCCATCACGGCCTGTATGTCTGGTCGGCCTACGGCATCTGTCTGGCGGTGCTGGCCCTCAACGTGGTGGCGCCGATTGCGGCGCGCAAGCGTTATCTGCAACAAGAGGCGCGTCGTCTGCGCCGGGAGAACGGCAAGTGAATGCGCTGCGCAAAAAACGTCTGATCATCATTCTGGCGATTCTGGTCGGAGTGGGCGCTGCTGTCGGCCTGGCCCTGAGCGCGTTGCAGGAAAACATCAATCTGTTTTACACACCGACGCAGATCGCCAACGGCGAAGCGCCGCAAGACACGCGCATCCGCGCCGGCGGCATGGTCGAGGCCGGTTCGCTGCAACGCTCCAAGGATTCGCTGGACGTCAAATTCGTCGTTACCGATTTCAACAAATCCGTGACCATCGCCTATCGCGGCATCCTCCCGGATCTGTTCCGCGAAGGGCAGGGCATCGTCGCCCTCGGCAAGCTCAACGCCGATGGCGTGGTAGTGGCTGATGAAGTGCTGGCCAAGCACGACGAGAAGTACATGCCGCCGGAAGTGACCAAAGCGCTGAAGGACAGCGGTCAATCCGCACCGACGCCTGTGAAGGAGGGTTGATCGATGGCCGCCGCACTGTTTATTCCGGAGCTGGGCCACCTGGCCATGATCCTCGCGCTGTGTTTTGCACTGGTCCAAGCGCTGGTGCCGATGCTCGGCGCGTGGCGCGGTGACCGCTTGTGGATGAGCCTGGCGCAACCGGCGGCGTGGGGCCAGTTTGCCTTTCTGCTGTTTGCCTTCGGCTGCCTGACCTACGCGTTCATGACCGACGATTTCTCGGTCGGCTACGTGGCGATGAACTCCAACAGCGCGCTGCCGTGGTACTACAAATTCAGCGCGGTGTGGGGCGCCCACGAAGGTTCGCTGCTGCTGTGGGCGTTGATCCTCGGCGGCTGGACTTTCGCTGTGTCGGTGTTCTCCCGGCAGTTGCCGCAAGTCATGCTCGCCCGCGTCCTGGCGGTGATGGGCATGATCAGCACCGGTTTCCTGCTGTTCCTGATTCTTACCTCGAACCCGTTTTCGCGGATCCTGCCGCAGATTCCCGCGGACGGTCGCGACCTCAACCCGTTGCTGCAGGACATTGGCCTGATCGTGCATCCGCCAATGCTGTACATGGGTTACGTCGGTTTCTCGGTAGCGTTCGCGTTCGCTATCGCCGCGCTGCTCGGCGGGCGTCTCGATGCGGCATGGGCGCGCTGGTCGCGGCCATGGACCATCGTCGCCTGGGCCTTCCTCGGCATCGGCATCACCCTCGGTTCGTGGTGGGCGTATTACGAACTCGGCTGGGGCGGCTGGTGGTTCTGGGACCCGGTGGAAAACGCCTCGTTCATGCCATGGCTGGTCGGCACCGCGTTGATTCACTCGCTGGCGGTCACCGAGAAACGCGGCGTGTTCAAGAGCTGGACGGTGTTGCTGGCGATCGCCGCGTTCTCGTTGAGCCTGCTCGGCACCTTCCTCGTACGCTCGGGCGTGCTGACTTCGGTGCATGCCTTCGCTTCGGATCCCGAGCGAGGTGTGTTCATCCTGATTTTCCTGCTGTTTGTGGTCGGCGGTTCGCTGACGCTGTTTGCGCTGCGTGCGCCGGTGGTGAAAAGTCAGGTTGGCTTCAACCTGTGGTCGCGTGAGACTTTGCTGCTGGGCAACAACCTGGTGCTGGTCGTGGCCGCGTCGATGATCCTCCTTGGCACCTTGTATCCGCTGATTCTTGATGCCATCAGCGGCGCCAAGCTATCGGTCGGCCCGCCGTACTTCAATGCGCTGTTCATCCCGTTGATGGCGTTGCTGATGCTGGTGATGGCGATCGGCGTGATCGTGCGCTGGAAGGACACGCCGGTGAAATGGCTGGTGAGCATGCTCACTCCGGTCTTGCTCGGCAGCGTTGCACTGGCCGTGGTGGCCGGCGTGGCGTACGGCGATTTCAACTGGGCAGTGATCGCGACGTTCCTGCTGGCGGCGTGGGTGTTGCTCGCCGGCGTGCGCGATCTGTTCGACAAGACCCGGCACAAAGGCCTGATCAAAGGTTTGCCGACGCTGACCCGCAGTTATTGGGGCATGCAGATCGCCCACCTCGGCATCGCCGTGTGCGCGCTGGGCGTGGTGTTGTCGAGCCAGAACAGTGCCGAGCGCGACCTGCGTCTGGCACCGGGCGAGTCGATGGATCTGGCCGGTTATCAGTTCGTCTTCGAAGGCGCGAAGCATTTCGAAGGGCCGAATTTCACCTCGGACAAAGGCACCATCCGCGTCATTCGTGACGGCCAGGAAATCAGCGTGCTGCACCCGGAAAAGCGTCTGTACACCGTGCAGAACTCGGTGATGACCGAAGCCGGCATCGATGCCGGTTTCACCCGCGATCTCTACGTCGCCCTCGGCGAGCCGCTGGATAACGGCGCCTGGGCCGTGCGCGTTCACGTCAAACCGTTCGTGCGCTGGATCTGGTTCGGCGGCTTGCTCACCGGATTGGGTGGTTTGCTGGCGGCGCTGGATCGGCGTTATCGGGTCAAGGTGAAAAGCAAAGTGCGCGAGGCACTGGGCATGACGGGAGCGGCGGCATGAGGCGTTGGTTGATGTTGTTGCCGCTGGCGATTTTTCTGCTGGTGGCGGTGTTTCTTTATCGTGGGCTGTATCTGGACCCGGCGGAGCTGCCGTCGGCGATGATCAACAAGCCGTTCCCGGAGTTTTCCTTGCCGAGTGTGCAGGGTGACAAGACGCTGACCAAGGCCGACATTCTCGGCAAACCGGCGCTGGTCAATGTCTGGGGCACCTGGTGCATTTCCTGCCGCGTCGAGCACCCGGTGCTGAACAAACTCGCCGAGCGCGGCGTGGTGATCTACGGCATCAACTACAAGGACACCAACGCCGATGCCTTGAAGTGGCTGGCGGAATTCCACAATCCATATGCGCTGGATATTCGTGACGACGAGGGTTCGCTGGGCTTGAATCTTGGTGTCTACGGCGCGCCGGAAACCTTCTTTATCGACGCCAAAGGCATCATCCGCGACAAGTTCGTCGGGGTGATCGACGAGCAGGTCTGGCGCGAAAAACTCGCGGCCAAGTATCAGGCGCTGGTCGATGAGGCCAAGCCATGAAACGTTTTCTCGCAGCAGTGGTGTTGGGCTTGAGCCTGGCCGGTGTCGCCCACGCGGCCATCGACACCTACGAATTTGCCAAAGAGGGCGACCGCGAGCGTTTCCGCGAACTGACCAAGGAACTGCGCTGCCCCAAATGCCAGAACCAGGACATTGCCGACTCCAACGCGCCGATCGCCGCCGACCTGCGCAAAGAGATTTTCCGCATGCTCGGCGAGGGCAAGGACAATCAGCAGATCATCGACTTCATGGTCGATCGCTACGGTGATTTCGTCCGCTACAAACCGGCGCTCAATGCCAAAACCGCGCTGCTGTGGTTCGGCCCGGCCGGGCTGCTGCTCGGTGGTTTCGTGGTGATCGCGCTGATCGTGCGCAGGCGTCGCGGGCAGCGTGCCGAAACGCCGTCATCGCTGTCTGCCGAAGAACGTCAGCGTCTCGACCAACTGTTGGATAAAAACCAAGAATGATTGATTTCTGGCTCGCCGCAGGGCTGTTGCTTCTGGTCGCCCTGAGTTTTCTGCTGATCCCGGTACTGCGCGAACGCCGCGCCCAGCGGGAAGAAGATCGCACCGCGTTGAACGTCGCGCTGTACCAGGAACGGGTGGCCGAGCTGCAAGCGCAGCAGGCCGAGGGCGTGCTCGACGCCGCGCAACTGGACAGCGGCCGCGCGGAAGCTGCGCGTGAACTGCTCGCCGACACCGAAGGCGCCGCCGCGCCGCGTGTCTCGCGTCTGGGTAAACCGTTGCCGCTGCTGGCCGCTGTGCTGGTACCGGTGCTGGGCCTCGGTCTGTACCTGCATTTCGGCGCCGCCGACAAGGTCGAACTGACCCGCGAATTCGCTCAGGCACCGCAGTCGATGGAAGAGATGACCCAGCGTCTGGAACGTGCGGTCGCCGCACAACCGGATTCCGCTGAAGGTCTGTATTTCCTCGGCCGTACCTACATGGCTCAGGACCGCCCGGCAGACGCGGCGAAGATGTTCGAACGCGCCGCCAACCTCGCCGGTCGCCAGCCGGAGCTGCTCGGCCAGTGGGCGCAGGCGCAGTATTTTGCTGACGGTAAAAAGTGGTCGGAGCAGATTCAGAAACTGACCGACGAAGCGCTGAAGGCTGATCCGAAAGAAGTCACCAGCCTCGGTCTGCTCGGCATCGCCGCGTTCGAAGGCGAGCGTTATCAGGAGGCCATCGACTACTGGAATCGCCTGCTCGCGCAACTGCCGCCGGATGACAACTCTCGCGCTGCGCTGCAAGGCGGCATCGAGCGTGCCGCCGAACGCCTGAAAGCCAGCGGTGGCAAGGTTGCCGAGGCTCCGGTGCCGAAAGCTGCATTGCTGAAAGTCAGCGTTGATCTGGCCAGCGACCTCAAGAGCAAGGTGCAACCGGGCGACAGCGTGTTCATCTTCGCCCGCGCCACTTCTGGCCCTCCGGCGCCGCTGGCGGCCAAACGCCTGACCGTGGCTGACCTGCCGGTGACCGTCGAACTGGGCGATGCCGATGCAATGATGCCGCAGTTGAAACTGTCCAACTTCCCTGAAGTCCAACTGGTTGCGCGCATCTCACGGGCCGGTCAACCGACTGCCGGTGAGTGGATCGGTCGTAGCGGCCCACTGGCCAGCAGCACCACCGCGCCACAAAAACTGACTATCGACAGCCCGGACAAGTAACCGGATCCAACAGGAAAGCACCGCCATGCACACCATCGCCCGCATCACAGTCCTCACACTGGCCCTGGGCTTGAGTGCATGTGCGGTACAACGCCCGGAACCGACCACCAGCCTGCCGCCGATCCCGCCGTCTCAGCCAAGCCCGACCCCGTCGACCTCGCCAAGCCCCGGCAAGAGCATCCCGGCCAAACCCGCCAAGCCCGTGCCACGTACCTCGGCCAGCTTCGCCCCGCCACCGGGCGGAAACAGCCACTGGGACCAGAAGCTCGGCGTCTACGTGCTCGACGACCAGACCAACACCTTCTACCGCCAGCGCACCTACTACCGCTGGAACAACGGCTGGAGCCGCTCGGTCAGCCCCAACGGCCCGTGGGAAGACACCAACATCCACGGCGTCCCACCGGGGTTGGGCAAGAAGTTCGGGCAGTGATGAGAAACGGCGATCTTGGGATCGTCGTTTTTTTTGCGTCTGATTTTCAGAGAATCGCACGATAGTTACCTAACGCCTTTACCGACTCGACCAATCCTTGCCGTTGGAGAAAGCCAAGATATTTGTCCACCTCCACACTGGGCGTTTTCAATTGCCGTCGCTGGCTTTGAGCCGCAGCGACGACGGCAGCCGAATCAAGATGGAAAAGGTTTTCCACAAACTCATCCGGGTGCTGAGCTTCAATGCCGTATGGCGCGAGGTGACGGGTGGGGAAATCTTTCAGGTTGAACGTCACTATTACATCGGCACCGCATCGGATTGCGGCCGCTAGAACATGGCGGTCGTTCTCATCAGGCAGTGTCAGGCCTGACACCAGGTCTTCATAGCCATCGATACACGCGTCTGGAATGGCCAGGTCCATCAATTGTGATGTGCGATCGAGTTGTTCGAGGGTCAGGTCGGACCTGTTTTTCAATAAATTACGCTTCCATTCGTGGTGTATTTCCTGAGTCCAGCGAGCCCGATACAGCCCTGACAAAGCGAGCCACATCAGGAAATCTCTTAAAGGGGCCGGATATAAAACGCATGCATCGTATACAGCAGTGAAAGAGGAATGCCTCACTCGTATCCTGTCCTTAGCGCCTGTGCCTGCTCCGCGAGAAGCATCATTGCCTGCTCGCTGGCGGTGTCTCGCCGGGTTTTATATTCCATCAGATCGGCAAAACGCACACGTCGGTGCTTGCCTGTTTTGTGGTAGGAAATCTCACCGCTCTCCAGCAGTTTGATCATGTGCGGACGTGAGACGTTGAGCAGATCGGCAGCTTCCTGCGTGGTCAGCTCCGCGTGGATCGGTACCACCTTCACAGCGTTGCCCTGCGCCAGCGCCGCGAGGATATCGCTCAGCAAGCGCAACGCCGATGTTGGCAGCTCGACGCTGTGGGCTTCGTTCTGTTCATCAAAAATCTGGATTCGCTGAGTTTCAAAACCGCTTGCGAGAAATGCGGTCAGGGCGCGCTGGCCTTCAATCGCGGCTTTGACCTCACGTTCGACGGGCAGATTGATGGCGGATGAAGTAGCGGTGGTCATAAGACAGTTCCAGCATTGTAAGGAAGATCCGCGGACGTTATTCGAATCAAACGAAATTCGCAATAAACGAAACTCGTGCAGGAATACTTTGTAAAACAACCAATCATCACCCCGTCCCATTCTGTGCTTGAGTAAAGATAACTCTAGAGTTACTTTTAACGGGCCAGGCCAAGGAGGCGGTTGGTGCAGAGCAGGCTATTGATGAAGGAGCTGGAGGAGGCGGGCTGGACGCTGGATCGGGTTGCGGGCAGTCATCACGTCTTCACTCATCGTTACAACCCGAACACGATTGCCGTCCCGCATCCGAAAAAGGATTTACCGCTGGGGACAGTCAAAAGCATTCGGCGGCGCGCGGGGTTATTCAGCCCGCCAAACCGTCATGAAGGAGATCCGTAATGCAATATCCCATCTGCATCGAGTGGGGTGACGAGAACACTGCCATCGGCATTCAGATCCCCGATATTCCCGGCGCAGTCACGGCCGGGGACAGCTTTGAGGAGGCCTACAACGCGGCCGTGGAAGTGGCTCACCTCATGCTGCAGGAGATCGCGGCGGCCGGTCAGGCGATTCCGATGCCGACCTCGGCAGCGGCGCATCGCAATCATCCGGATTTTGCCGAGATGGGCTGGGGCATGCTGGAGCTGGATATCTCGCCGTACCTGGGCAAGACCGAAAAGGTCAACGTTACGCTGCCCGGCTATGTGATTCAGCGTATTGATCGCTATGTACGCGAGCATAACGTCAAAAGCCGCTCCTCGTTTCTGGCGGATGCGGCGATGGAGAAACTGGTTCGGTATTGAAGGTACGTCCAATTGTGGGAGCGAGCCTGCTCGCGAAGGCGTCAGGTCAGGCACTGATCTGTGGCTGACACACCGCCTTCGCAAGCAGGCTCGCTCCCACAC
>NZ_JH635998.1:309046-317325 GCF_000257605.1 Pseudomonas sp. R62 | reverse complement strand
GTGCATTGCAGTGATTCGAAGGTCACCCAAAACCTGTGGGAGCGAGCTTGCTCGCGAAGCTTTTGAAGCCTTAAGCCGTGGCCAATGAAGCGCGTCGTGAAACACTCAGAAACCGCACCAACGCCAACAACGGAAACACGCTGCCGACAATCACGATCCACAACCAGCCGCCATGCTCGTACACCGCGCTGGCCACCGAGGAGCCGAAGGCGCCGCCGATGAAGATGCTGGTCATGTACAGCGCGTTCAAACGGCCACGACTTTTCGCGTCCAGCGAGTACACCGCGCGTTGGCCGAGGACCATGTTCATCTGCACGCAGAAGTCCAGCACCACGCCGGTCACGGCCAGGCCGATGACGCTATAGGCCGGGTGGATGAAGGCGGGGAGAAAGCTCAGGCTGGCGAACAGCATGGCCAGCAGCGAGGCGCTACGTGTGTGGCCGGCATCAGCGAGGCGGCCGCTGATTGGTGCGGCGATGGCACCGATGGCGCCGACCAGGGCGAAGATGGCGATTTCGCTTTGCGACAGGCCATGGTTGCGTGCAAGTTCCAGTGGCACGGCGGTCCAGAACAGGCTGAACGTGGCAAACATGCAACCCTGGTAAAACGCCCGCTGACGCAGCACCGGTTGCTGGCGCAGCAGTGTCCACAGCGAGCCGATCAATTGGCCATAAGTTGCGCTGTGATCCGGCTGGCGCTTGGGCACGGTCAGCGCCAGCACCACGCTGATTGCCGCCATCAACGCTGCGGCGATCATGAACATGGCGCGCCAGCCGAGGTGATCGGCGACCACACTCGACACCGGTCGCGCCAACAGAATGCCCAGCAGCAAACCGCCCATGATCCCGCCCACCACGCGACCACGGGATTCTTCCGGCGCCAGATGCGCGGCCAGCGGAATCAGGATCTGCACCGACACCGAGCTGAAGCCGACCAGCAGCGAGATCAGCAGGAACACGTTCGGCTGTTCAGTGAACGCGGCGCCAAGCAGACTGGCAATCGCCACGACCGTGGTGATGATCATCAGCCGCCGGTTTTCCAGCAGATCCCCCAGCGGCACCAGAAAGAACAGACCCAACGCATAGCCGATCTGCGTCAGCGAGACGATGAAACTGGCCATGGTGTCGGAGAGGCCGATGTCCGGCGCGATCAGGCCAATAATCGGTTGTGCGTAGTAGATGTTGGCAACAATGGCGCCGCAGCAGAACGCGAACAGCAGGACCATGCCTCGGGTCATTGCGTGAGGAGTGGTGGTCATAGGGGATCTCGGGTCGGGCACAGGAAAGGGCTGAGGCTAATGGACAACGTGGACTGGCAGAAGACGTTTTCGGATGATAACTGTTATTACGCCGTGTAATGACCGGTATTCCCACGCAACAAAAAGGCGACCTCGGTGGGTCGCCTTTTGATTTTTCAGATCAAGCCTTACTGCCCGCTATAAATCTGATCAAACACGCCACCATCATTGAAGTGGGTTTTCTGCACCGTGCGCCAGTCACCAAAGGTCTTCTCCACCGAAAGGAAGTCGACTTTCGGGAAACGGTCGGTGTACTTCGCCAGCACCGCCGGGTCACGCGGGCGCAGGTAGTTGGCCGCCGCAATTTCCTGTCCTTCCGGCGACCACAGGTACTTCAGATACTCATCAGCCGCAGCGCGCGAGCCCTTCTTGTCGACCACTTTGTCGACCACCGAAACCGGTGGCTCGGCTTCCGCGGAGACGCTTGGGTAGATAACTTCGAACTGATCGCGACCGAACTCGCGAGCGATCATTTCCGCTTCGTTTTCAAAGGTCACCAGCACGTCGCCGATCTGGTTGGTCATGAACGTGGTGGTGGCGGCGCGGCCACCGGTATCGAGCACCGGCGCCTGCTTGAACAGCTTGCCAACGAAGTCCTTGGCCTTGTTCTCGTCACCACCGTTTTTCAGCACATAGCCCCAGGCCGACAGGTAGGTGTAGCGGCCATTACCGGAAGTTTTCGGGTTGGGCACGATCACCTGCACGCCATCCTTGAGCAGATCCGGCCAGTCTTTCAAAGCTTTCGGGTTGCCCTTGCGGACGATGAACACCGTGGCCGAGGTAAACGGCGCGCTGTTGTTCGGCAGGCGCGTGACCCAGTTGTCCGGGACCAGTTTGCCGTTGTCGGCAAGGGCGTTGATGTCGGTGGCCATGTTCATGGTGATGACGTCAGCCGGCAGGCCGTCGATCACCGAACGCGCCTGCTTGCTCGAGCCGCCGAAGGACATCTGCACGGTGATGTTTTCGTTGTGCTCGGCTTGCCAGTGCTTCTGGAACGCAGTGTTGTAGTCCTTGTAGAAATCGCGCATCACGTCGTAGGAAACGTTAAGCAGCGTCGGTGCAGCCTGAGCGATGTTGGCCAAGGCCAGGCCGGCGGCGAGAAGTGAGGCGCCAAAGAGTTTTTTCACTGCGCATTCCTTGTTCTGTGGGGTGTCGTGTCAAAAATGAGGCGATTTGCCAGCGACTATAGCGGGCCTCGCATAGTCGCTTAAAGATTAAAAAGCTCTGTGCTTATTCCACTTTCTTGAACAGCTGACTACCGCAGCGCGAACAGAACGCCGCGCTCTGCTCGTGGGTCTTTTTCTGACAGCCCGGGCAGTCATGTTGCAGCTGCTCGCCGCGCATGGCATTGGCCAGTTCTGCGGTAAAAATACCCGTGGGTACGGCGATGATCGAGTAACCGGTGATCATCACCAGCGAGGAAATCACCTGGCCCAGCGGCGTCTTCGGCACGATGTCGCCGAAGCCCACAGTGGTCAAGGTCACGATCGCCCAATAGATGCCTTTGGGAATGCTGGTGAAGCCATGTTCCGGGCCTTCGATGACGTACATCAGCGTGCCGAACACTGTCACCAGCGTGCACACGCTGACCAGAAATACGACGATTTTCTGCTTGCTGCCACGCAGCGCCGACATCAGATAGTTGGCTTGTTTGAGATACGGGCTGAGCTTGAGCACGCGGAAAATCCGCAGCATCCGAATGATGCGGATGATCAGCAGATACTGCGCATCGCTGTAGTACAGCGCGAGGATGCCCGGCACGATCGCCAGCAGATCCACCAGGCCATAAAAGCTGAAGGCATAGCGCAGCGGCTTGGGCGAGCAGTACAGACGCAGGATGTATTCGCCGAGGAAGATCGCCGTGAAGCCCCACTCGATATAGGCCAGAACGTCGGCGTAATTACGGTGAATGCTGTCGATACTGTCGAGCATCACGATCACCAGGCTGGCGAGGATGATCACCAGCAGGATGCCGTCGAAGCGACGCCCGGCCGGGGTGTCGCTCTGGAAAATCATGACGTAAAGCCGTTCGCGCCAATTGTTGCTGCTGTCCATGGATAACGCCTGAATCGAAGATCAGCGCAGCCTAGGGTGATTCTCCTCGTGAGCGCAAGACTCATGCGCAAGCGACGCTTTGCCAAGCATTTGAATGCCAGCCCGGATCAACCAGCACGCGAGGATGAACGGTGCGGTCAGAGTCGCCAATCCAATGGCAGCAAACAGCGGCGTCACCAGCAGCGCCAGAACAATGGCGAGCAGCGGCAGCCACGGATGTTGCCGTTGCGAGCTGAAGGCGAGGGCGGCGAGTACGGCGTTGTAGCCACCGAGCCCGAGCAGTGCGGCGGAGGTTTCGTGGTGCAGCAGGCTGGAACCGAGGCCGATCGCCGACGCCAGCAGCGCCCAGCAGAACGCACGGCGATCGGCGAGCAGCAAACCGCTGGCGATCAACGCCCCGGCCAATGGATGGTCGAGGAACATCACTTGGCCGAATCCGCGCAGTTCAGCGGCGAGCAGATTTGTCGTGTTCAGGTCGACCGATGCCGCCGGTGTGGACGGCTCGGCGAACATCAGCAGCACCCAGCTGAGCGCCACGAACGGCGAGGTATACGCCGGTATGGCGCGACTGCGGTACACGTGTTTGAGCCATTGCTGCGTGAGCATCGCGCTCAAGCCGCCCGCCGCAAGAATCAACGGCGGCAGCAGCGGTGACCAAGGGAAATACAGGCTCAGCAGCAGACCGAGCAGCACGCCGTTGTAGCTGAACAGACCAGCCTGGCGATCGGCCTTGGCGTAGTTGCGCCGCTGCGCGGTGAGCAGACCGGCAACGCCACCGAGCAGCGCCCCGGCGAACAGCACCGGCGCGGTCAGCAGAATCGCCAACAGACACAGCAGGCCGCACAGTGGATGGCGCTGGAAGAAAATCTGACTGAAACCGTTGAGCAAAGCCTCGGCCCAGTCGGGGCAGTGGGTGTTGAAGTGATTGGCAGGCATGTTGAGAAAATCTGGGCAGTTGGAACATCAAAAGGTCTTGCAAGTGACTGTGGCGAGGGGATTTATCCCCGTTCGGCTGCGCAGCAGTCGTCGCTTTTGAGGGTGTGACGGTTTCCACAGAGAAACCGCATTCTCCGATGGGGGGCCGCTTCGCAGCCCAACGGGGATAAATCCCCTCGCCACAAGGTTATGCACCCACTTTTAGGGTGGGTTAAATCAACGTTTCGATCCGCAGCGAATTGGTCGACCCCGGCTGCCCGAACGGCACGCCAGCGGTGATCAGCAGCGTGTCGCCACGCTCGGCCATGCCTTGCGCCTGAGCAATCTCCAGTGCGGTCGAGCAGACTTCGTCGACCTGGCGCAGGCGATCGTTGACCACCGAATGAATGCCCCACGCCACGCTCAAGCGCCGCGCCGTTTGCAGGTTCGGCGTCAGATTGAGGATCGGTGCTTTCGGCCGTTCCCGCGATGCGCGCAACGTCGAGGCGCCGGACTCGCTGTAATTGACCAGCACCGCCACCGGCAGCACGTTGCTGATCCGGCGGATCGCGCAACTGATCGCATCGGAAACCGTCGCCTCGGCTTTCGGTCGACTGACGTCGAGCTGGGTCTGATAATCCGGGCCGTTCTCAACCTGACGGATGATCTTGCTCATCATCTGCACGGCTTCCAGCGGGTACTCACCGGACGCGGTTTCCGCCGAGAGCATCACCGCATCGGCGCCTTCGGCCACGGCGTTGGCGACGTCAGTCACCTCGGCACGGGTTGGGGCAGGGGAGAAACGCATCGACTCGAGCATCTGCGTCGCCACCACCACCGGTTTGCCCAGCGCACGGCAGGTGGTGATGATGTTTTTCTGAATCTGCGGCACGCTTTCCGCCGGCACTTCCACACCAAGATCACCGCGAGCGACCATGATGGCGTCGCTCAACTCAGCAATCTCACGCAATTGCTCGACCGCCGAAGGCTTTTCGATTTTCGCCATCAGAAAGGCTTTGTCGCCGATCAATGCGCGGGCTTCGACAATGTCCTGCGGGCGCTGCACGAACGACAGCGCGACCCAGTCCACACCCAATTCCAGGCCGAAGCTCAGATCGCGGCGATCCTTGGCGGTCAGCGGGCTCAGGTCGAGCACCGCTTGCGGCACGTTCACACCTTTGCGATCAGACAGTTCGCCGCCGTTGAGCACGGTGGTGTCGATTGCATCGGCGTACTTGGTGACCACGCGCAGGCGCAGCTTGCCGTCGTCGAGCAGCAGATCCATGCCTGCGTCCAGCGCGGCAATGATCTCCGGATGCGGCAGGTTGACCCGGCGCTCATCGCCCGCTGTCGTATCGAGATCGAGGCGGAACGCCTGACCGCGATGCAACTGCACATTGCCGTCAGCGAACTTGCCGACGCGCAGTTTCGGGCCCTGCAAGTCCATCAGAATGCCCAGCGGGTAGTTGAGCTGACGCTCGACTTCGCGGATCCATTGATAGCGCTTGGCGTGGTCGGCGTGATCGCCGTGGCTGAAATTCAGGCGGAAGATGTTGACCCCGGCCTCGACCAGCTCGCGGATGTCATCGATACCGTCGACCGCAGGGCCGAGGGTGGCGAGGATTTTGACCTTTTTATCAGGCGTCATGATTTGCAGTTCTCAAGGATCAGAATGGCGCGGAAGTCGTTGACATTGGTGCGGGTCGGCTCGGTGACGATCAGCGCATCAAGCGCCTGGAAGTAGCCGTAGCCGTTGTTGTTATCCAGCTCGTCGCTGGCGCTCAGACCCAGTGCGGCGGCGCGGGCGTAGCTGTCCGGGGTCATGATTGCGCCGGCGTTGTCTTCCGAGCCGTCGATGCCATCGGTGTCGCCGGCCAGCGCGTAGACGCCGGGCTGGCCCTTGAGGCTGTCGGTCAGGCTGAGGAGGAATTCGGCATTGCGTCCGCCACGGCCGTTGCCGCGCACAGTCACGGTGGTTTCACCCCCTGAGAGAATCACGCACGGCGCCGCCAGCGGCTGGCCGTGATTGATGATCTGCCGGGCAATGCCGGCGTGGACTTTCGCCACTTCACGGGATTCGCCTTCGAGGTCGCCGAGAATCAAGGTGCTGAAACCGGCCTGACGGCATTTCACCGCAGCCGCGTCGAGCGATTGCTGCGGGCGGGCGATCAACTGGAAATGACTGCGCGCCAGGCTTGGGTCGCCGGGTTTGACCGTCTCCGATTGCGGACTTTGCAGCCAGGTGCGCACGGAGGCAGGAATGTCGATGCCGTAGCGCTTGATAATCGCCAGTGCTTCGGCTGAGGTGCTCGGGTCGGCCACGGTCGGGCCGGAGGCAATGACGGTGGCGAGGTCGCCCGGCACATCGGAAATCGCGTAGGTGTAAACCGTCGCCGGCCAGCAGGCCTTGCCGAGGCGGCCACCCTTGATCGCCGAGAGGTGCTTGCGCACGCAGTTCATCTCGCCGATGGTTGCGCCGGATTTGAGCAGGGCTTTGTTGATCGACTGCTTATCGGCAAGGGTGATGCCTTCGGCTGGCAGGGCGAGCAGGGCAGAGCCGCCGCCGGAGAGCAGGAAGATCACGCGGTCGTCTTCAGTCAGGTTGCTGACCAGCTCCAGCACACGTTTGGCCACGGCCAGACCCGCCGCATCCGGCACCGGGTGTGCGGCTTCGACCACTTCGATTTTTTCGCACGGAGCGCCGTGGCCGTAGCGGGTCACCACCAGGCCGGTGACTTCACCCTCCCAGCAGCGCTCGACCACTTGCGCCATGGCAGCAGCGGCTTTGCCGGCGCCGATGACGATCACCCGACCCGTGCGATCGGCAGGCAAATGGGCTTCGAGGACTTGGTTCGGATGGGCCGCGTCGATGGCTGTGGCAAACAGCTCGCGCAGCAGTTGTTGCGGATCGACCGACATGGCGGGCTCCCGGAATTCTTGTTATTCGAAAGGGCAACTCGGAACCCTTGTGGGAGCGAGCCTGCTCGCGAACGCGGTATGTCAGCCAACATGGATGTTGAATGTGAAGCCGCTTTCGCGAGCAGGCTCGCTCCCACAGGGTTTTGTGCAGGCTTTATTTATTGTCGCGAATCGAGAAATTGGCCATGTGTTCCAGGCCCTTGATCAGCGCCGAGTGGTCCCAGTTGCTGCCGCCGATGGCCGCGCAGGTGCTGAACACCTGCTGGGCATTGGCGGTGTTCGGCAGGTTGATGTTCAGTTCCTTGGCGCCTTGCAGGGCCAGGTTCAGGTCCTTCTGGTGCAGGCTGATGCGGAAGCCCGGGTCGAAGGTGCCTTTGATCATGCGCTCGCCGTGCACTTCGAGAATCTTCGAAGAAGCGAAACCGCCCATCAGCGCTTCACGCACCTTGGCCGGATCGGCACCGTTTTTCGAGGCGAACAGCAGGGCTTCGGCTACGGCCTGGATGTTCAGCGCGACGATGATCTGGTTCGCCACTTTGGCGGTCTGGCCGTCGCCATTACCGCCGACCAGGGTGATGTTCTTGCCCATGGCCTGGAACAGCGGCAGGGCGCGTTCGAAGGCATCGGCGTCGCCACCGACCATGATGCTCAGGGTGGCGGCCTTGGCGCCGACTTCACCGCCGGACACTGGCGCGTCGAGGTACTGCGCGCCTTTCTCGTTGATCTTGGCGGCGAAGGCTTTGGTCGCGGTCGGCGAAATCGAGCTCATGTCGATGACCACTTTGCCTTTACCGATACCGGCGGCAACACCGTCGGCGCGGAACAGCACGTCGTCGACCTGCGGAGTATCCGGAACCATGACGATGATGAATTCGGCTTCCTGCGCCACTTCGCGCGGGTTGGCCAGGGCGACGGCGCCAGCGGCGACCAGATCGGCCGGGGCCGCGTCGTGGTGTTGCGACAGGAACAGGCTGTGACCGGCTTTCTGCAGGTTCGCCGCCATTGGGTGGCCCATGATGCCGGTGCCGATGAATCCGATTTTAGCCATGAGAAAATCCTCTTGTTTTTGTCGTGCCCCCAACCCATGGCTGGT
>NZ_JH635998.1:305671-308663 GCF_000257605.1 Pseudomonas sp. R62 | reverse complement strand
GAGCTTTTGTGGCGAGGGGATTTATCCCCGTTGGGCAGCGCAGCTGCCCCAGATTTTTTGCAATGCGTGGTCAATCAGATTGCGTTGTGTGATTTCAACCAGCTCAGGCCCGCTTCGGTGGTGGTCAGCGGTTTGTACTCGCAACCAACCCAACCCTGATAACCGATGCGGTCAAGGTGTTCGAACAGGAAGCGGTAGTTGATCTCGCCGGTGCCCGGCTCGTTGCGCCCCGGGTTGTCCGCGAGTTGCACATGGTTGATCTCGCCCAGGTGCGATTGCAGGGTGCGGGCCAGATCGCCTTCCATGATTTGCATGTGATAGATGTCGTATTGCAGGAACAGATTGGCGCTGCCGACCTGTTCGCGAATCGACAGGGCTTGCGCCGTGTTGTTCAGGTAGAAACCGGGAATGTCGCGGGTGTTGATCGCTTCCATCACCAGTTTGATGCCCACCGCTTGCAGCTTGTCGGCGGCGTATTTGAGGTTGGCGACGAAAGTCTTTTCCACGGTGGCATCGTCAACGCCTTGCGGGCGGATGCCGGCCAGGCAGTTGACCTGGGTGTTGCCCAGCACCTGTGCGTAAGCGATCGCCAGATCGACCCCGGCGCGGAATTCTTCGACCCGATCCGGCAGGCAGGCAATACCGCGCTCGCCCTTGGCCCAGTCACCGGCCGGCAGGTTGAACAGCACTTGGGTCAGCCCGTTGGCCTCGAGTTTTGCCTTGATTTCAGCCGAGCTGAAGTCGTACGGGAACAGGTATTCCACGCCACTGAAACCGGCCTTGGCGGCGGCGTCGAAACGGGCAAGGAAATCCTGTTCGGTGAACAGCATGGACAGGTTGGCTGCGAAACGCGGCATGGTGGTCTCCCGTTCTAGATTCTCGTTCCCACGCTCTGCGTGGGAATGCCTCAATGGACGCTCTGCGTCCGCTTTGGGACGCAGAGCGTCCCGGGCTGCATTCCCACGCAGAGCGTGGGAACGATCAGCAGTCAGCAGTTAATCCAACATCGAAATCGCCGTCGGCGCGTCATTGCCGACCAGTGCCAGGTCTTCGAACTCGTTGACCGCGTTGATCTCGGTACCCATGGAGATGTTGGTCACACGCTCCAGAATGATCTCGACGATCACCGGCACCTTGAACTCTTCGATCATCTGTTCGGCCTTGCGCAGCGCAGGGGCGATTTCCGACGGTTCGAACACACGCAGCGCCTTGCAGCCTAGGCCTTCGGCGACTGCGATGTGGTCAACCCCGTAACCGTTGAGTTCCGGCGCGTTGAGGTTATCGAAGGACAGCTGCACGCAGTAGTCCATTTCGAACCCGCGCTGGGCCTGACGGATCAGGCCCAGGTACGAGTTGTTCACCACTACGTGGATGTACGGCAGTTTGAACTGAGCGCCGACCGCCAGTTCTTCGATCATGAACTGGAAATCATAGTCCCCCGACAGGGCCACGACTTTGCGGTTCGGATCGGCCTTCACCACGCCCAGCGCCGCCGGAATGGTCCAGCCCAACGGGCCGGCCTGACCGCAGTTGATCCAGTGACGCGGCTTGTAGACGTGCAGGAACTGCGCGCCGGCAATCTGCGACAGACCAATGGTGCTGACGTAGCAGGTGTCCTTGCCGAACACCTGGTTCATTTCTTCGTAAACGCGCTGCGGCTTGACCGGCACGTTGTCGAAGTGGGTCTTGCGATGCAGGCTGGCCTTGCGCTGCTGGCAATCCTGCAGCCAGGCGCTGCGGTTCTTCAGCTTGCCGGCGGCTTGCCATTCACGGGCGACTTCAATGAACACGGTCAGCGCTGCCGCGGCGTCGGAAACGATGCCCAGATCCGGCGTGAACACGCGGCCGATCTGCGTGCCTTCGATGTCGACGTGAATGAACTTGCGGCCTTCGGTGTAGACATCCACCGAACCGGTGTGGCGGTTGGCCCAACGGTTACCAATGCCCAGCACCACGTCGGATTTGAGCATCGTCGCGTTGCCGTAACGGTGCGAAGTCTGCAGACCGACCATGCCGACCATCAGCGGGTGATCGTCAGGGATGGTGCCCCAGCCCATCAGGGTCGGGATGACCGGAATACCAGTCAGCTCAGCGAATTCAACCAGCAGATCGCTGGCGTCGGCGTTGATGATGCCGCCGCCGGCCACCAGCAGTGGGCGCTCAGCTTGATCCAGCAAAGCCAAAGCTTTTTCAACCTGAACGCGGGTCGCAGTCGGCTTGGCCAATGGCAGCGGTTGGTAAGCGTCGATGTCGAATTCGATCTCGGCCATCTGCACGTCGAACGGCAGATCGATCAGCACCGGGCCTGGACGGCCGGAGCGCATTTCATAGAAGGCTTTCTGGAATGCGTAAGGCACTTGGCCCGGCTCCAGAACCGTGGTTGCCCACTTGGTGACTGGCTTGACGATGCTGGTGATGTCGACAGCCTGGAAATCTTCCTTGTGCATACGGGCGCGGGGTGCCTGACCGGTGATGCAGAGGATTGGAATCGAGTCGGCCGAGGCGCTGTAGAGCCCGGTAACCATGTCGGTACCGGCCGGGCCGGACGTGCCGATGCACACGCCGATGTTGCCGGCCTTGGTGCGGGTGTAGCCCTCGGCCATGTGCGAGGCGCCTTCAACGTGGCGAGCAAGGACGTGATCGATGCCACCGACCTTCTGCAAGGCGGAGTACAGCGGGTTGATCGCGGCGCCCGGGATGCCAAAAGCGGTATCAACCCCTTCGCGGCGCATCACCAGAACGGCGGCTTCGATTGCTCTCATTTTGCTCATGGTTTTGTGCCTCTTTACGTTTTGTAATTGTATACAAGTGGCTTTGCGCAGAGTGTATTCACGGCGGACGGCGCAGGTCAATCCATTTTCTCAAGCGCCTGTTTCATTCGTCGGAAGCTCGCTGCGCTGTGGCTTTTCGTCGCATGTGGCGCTTTTCGAGAATTATTGTATACAAAAAAATAACTCATTGTGTTCTATTTGTGTCACCGGACTGCGGCACA
>NZ_JH635998.1:287039-304740 GCF_000257605.1 Pseudomonas sp. R62 | reverse complement strand
CCGGACTGCGGCACAAACGCGCAGTCCCACGACTTTCCCTATAACAAAATGAGGACGGCACCATGAGCGCTTTAACCTTGAAAGTCGCAGTCAACCTGGTCAGCGAAGCCATCAACGCAGGACGCGGCATCAACGCCGCACCGCTGACCATCGCGGTACTCGATAACGGCGGCCACCTGATCGCCCTGCAACGCGAAGACGGCGCCAGCCTGCTGCGCCCTGACATCGCCATCGGCAAAGCCTGGGGCGCCATCGCTCTGGGTAAAGGCTCACGCCTGCTCGCCCAGGACGCCCAACAACGCCCGGCGTTTTTTTCTTCGTTGAACAGCATGGGGCAGGGCAGCGTTGTGCCGGCACCGGGTGGCGTGCTGATTCGCAACCAGGCGGGTGAAGTGCTGGGCGCGATCGGGATCAGTGGGGATTTGTCGGATGTCGATGAGCAGGTGGCGATCAGAGCGGTGGAGGCGCTGGATTTTCGGGCGGATGGCGGGGTGGCTGTTTGAATGTCAGTGTCTGAATAACCGCTTTCGCGAGCAGGCTCACTCCCGCATTGAGTTTGGGTTGGACACAAAATGTTCGAGTGTTCGAAAGCCCCTGTGGGAGCGAGCCTGCTCGCGAATAGGATCTGCGCTACACATCTTGCTAAAAGTCTGACGCTCCCTTTGCCATCTCCACGGCTAGCCTTCTCATGATCAACCTATGAGAAGGCAACGGAATGCCGGGTTTATCTGCTTCACATCGCTTGCGCATCGGACGCTATTCAGAACACAACCGCATTTACCTTCTGACCGCCAATACCGCCGGGAGAGAACCCGTATTCAGCGATTTCTTCCTTGGCAGAATGCTTGTAAGCCAATTCCGGGCAGCTGAGGAAACGGGATTGGCCAATTCTCTGGCTTGGGTCGTAATGCCAGATCATTTTCACTGGCTGATTGAATTGAAGAGTGGCTCGCTCGGCGAATTGATGCAGCGAACCAAATCCCTCAGCACCAAAGCGGTAAAGCTTTCGACCGGCCGAAAGACCAGCCTTTGGCAACCTGGCTTCCATGACCGTGCACTGCGTAAAGAGGAGAATCTGGTGAAGATGGCGCGGTATGTCATTGCCAACCCATTGCGGGCAGGGCTGGTCGAAAGCCTTGGCGACTATCCGTTGTGGGATTCGATCTGGTTATGAGTTGAGGTGTGCGGTGCGGCTATTCGCGAGCAGGCTCGCTCCCACAGGAGAGTGCATTCCAAATGTGGGAGCGAGCCTGCTCGCGAAGCGGTTCCCCTGATCTCACTGATCCGGCTCACACCCCTTCAACACCAACCGAATAATCGTCTGCGCCGCCGCTTCATAATCGGCCTCATCAAGCTTGTCCTTCCCGGTCACCGCGGAAATCTGCCAGTCGAAGTCGGCGTAGGTCTGGGTCGCGGCCCAGATGCTGAACATCAGGTGGTTGGGGTCGATCGGGGCGATCTGGCCGCGGTCGATCCAGCTCTGGATGCAGGCGATGTTGTGTTTGGCCTGGGCATTGAGCTGCTCGACCAGGTCGGCGCTCAGGTGCGGGGCGCCGTGCATGATTTCGCTGGCGAACACCTTGGAGGCGTGGGGCAGGTCGCGGGAGATGCGGATCTTCGAGCGGATGTAGCCGCTCAGCACCTCGCTCGGCACGCCGTCCGGGTTGAACGGGGTCGAGGCCTGCAGAATCGGCTCGATGATGCTTTCCAGCACCTCGCGGTAGAGGTTTTCCTTGGATTTGAAGTAGTAGTAGACGTTGGGCTTGGGCAATCCCGCCTTGGCGGCGATGTCGCTGGTTTTGGTCGCCGCGAAGCCCTTGTCGGCAAACTCTTCGCTGGCGGCGCGCAGGATCAGTTCTTTGTTACGCTCGCGGATTGTGCTCATAAACCCGGTGGTTCCTTGCCTGTTCTGGCGGTGGCGCATGGTAGCACCGGCCTTGAGCGGCGCTCAACAATGCAGCCTGTGGCCGGCGGTCGCGTTATGCTTGGCAACATTCATACACAGAAGGAAACAGGATTCATGGCAGGAAGCAGTTTGCTGGTGCTGATCGATGACATCGCCACCGTTCTGGATGACGTTGCATTGATGACCAAGATGGCCGCGAAGAAGACCGCCGGGGTGCTCGGTGATGATCTGGCGCTCAATGCCCAGCAGGTTTCGGGCGTGCGCGCCGAGCGGGAAATTCCCGTGGTCTGGGCGGTGGCCAAGGGCTCGTTCGTCAACAAGCTGATCCTCGTGCCGTCGGCATTGGCGATCAGCGCTTTCGTACCGTGGCTGGTGACGCCGCTGTTGATGGTCGGCGGTGCGTACCTGTGCTTCGAGGGCTTCGAGAAGCTCGCGCACAAGTTTCTGCACAGCAAAGAGGAAGACGAGGCAGGGCACACGCAGTTGACCGAAGCAGTGGCCGATCCGGCCACCGATCTGGTGGCTTACGAAAAGGACAAGATCAAAGGCGCGATCCGCACTGACTTCATTCTCTCGGCAGAAATCATCGCGATCACCCTCGGCACCGTGGCAGATGCCTCGCTGACGCAGCAAGTGGTGGTCATGTCCGGCATCGCCATTGTCATGACCGTGGGCGTCTACGGTTTGGTGGCGGGCATCGTCAAGCTCGACGATCTGGGGCTGTGGCTGACACAGAAGCCCGGGCAGATGGCGAAAAAGATCGGCGGCGGCATTCTCAGCGCCGCGCCGTACATGATGAAAACCCTGTCGGTGGTCGGCACGGCGGCGATGTTTCTGGTCGGCGGCGGCATCCTCACCCATGGCGTGCCGGTGCTGCATCACTGGATCGAAGGTGTTGGCGCAGCGGCGGGCAGTGCCGGGTTCGCCGTGCCGATGCTGCTCAATGGTGTTGCGGGGATTATTGCTGGCGCGGTGGTGTTGGCGGTGGTTTCGGTCGTAGGCAAGCTCTGGAAAGCGCTGAAGGGTTAATCAGCAACACATAACAAATGTGGGAGCGAGCCTGCTCGCGAATGCGGAAGTCCAGTCAATATCGATGTTGACTGAAACTCCGCGTTCGCGAGCAGGCTCGCTCCCACAGTGTTTTGCGGCAGCCGATTTACTCGGCAATCTGCAACTTGCGCGCTTCGGTGTACACGTACCGCACTTTCTCGTACTCGAACGGCGAGTTCATCTGACCGTAGCGGAAGCTGGTCTGGTAGCGCTTGTCGATCGCACGCAAAGCCCAGACTTCCGGGTGGTTGGAGCTGACTTCGGCGACGTTGAGGAAGTTGATCGCAGTGTCGGCGGTGTAATCCACGGCCAGACCTGCGGTGTCGCGGATGTTCGACGGACCGAAGATCGGCAGTACGAAGTAGGCGCCGCCCGGTACGCCGTAGAAGCCCAGAGTCTGACCGAAGTCTTCGTTCTGGCGTGGCAGGCCCATGGCGGTGGCCGGGTCCCACAGGCCGGCGATGCCGATGGTGGTGTTGAGCAGCAGGCGCGCGGTGGTTTCCATCGAGCGCTGGCCCTTGAACTGCAACAGGCTGTTAACCAGGTTCGGCACGTCACCAATGTTGTTGAAGAAGTTGCTCACCCCGGTACGCACGAAGCTTGGGGTGATGTAGCGATAGCCATCGACTACCGGCAGGAACACCCACTGGTCGAAGCGATAGTTGAAGTGGTAGACCCGGCGGTTCCACGATTCCAGCGGGTCATAGACGTTCAGCGCGTTGAGCGTCGAACGTTCGAACTCGCGCTGGTCCAGGCCCGGGTTGAACTTGAGTTTGGTCAGCGGTTCCTTGAAGCCGTCGCTGTCGACCACCACCGGTGCGTCGGCTTTACTGTTGTCGGCCTGGGCCACGCCTGCACAGAGGAACGCTGCAACCAGCAGGAGATATTTAGCCACGGAAGAACTCCAGCATGGCGTCGCTGTTGACGCGATAGTTAAGGTTGCCGCAGTGGCCGCCCAGTGGATAAACGGTCAGGCGATCACCGAAGGTTTTACGCAGGAAGCCCAGGTCGCCAGGGCCGAGGATGACGTCGTCGGCGTTGTGCATGACGGCGATTTTCGGGCTGTCGTGCAGGTAATCCTTGAGCGCATACAGGCTGACCTGATCGATCAGTTGCAGCAGGCTGCCGCCGTCGGTGCGCGCGCGCCACATCGGAATGACCTGCTCGGTGATGTAGCAGTCGAAATCGCATTGCAGCGCACGCTTGAGGAACGGCGTGAGGCTGGTGCCTTCGGTGATCGGGAATTTCGGCGGGGTAATCAGACCGCGACGGTTGACCAGGTCCGAGGTATAGGCAATGTCGGCTGCCGAGAAGCGGAACGACGTGCCAATCAACATGGCCATCTGTTCGTTGGTCAGGTGCTGCTTGGACTGCTGGAAGTCATACAGCAGCGCATCGTTGAGGTCGATGTAGCCTTTCTGCTGGAAGTAGCGGGTCAGCTTGCTCAGCACCAGCTCATAGAAGGTGGTGCTGTTGTTGATGCCCTTGACCTCGGTCTGCACCAGTTTGTCGAGGTTGGTCACCGAGGTATAGAGGTTGACCGGCGGGTTGAGCAACAGGACTTTCTTGAAATTGAAGCTGCGGCGCGTCTCGTCCAGATGTGCGACGAATGCAGCATCAAGGGCGCCGAGGCTGTAACCGGTCAGATAGTACTCGGTGACCGGCAGTTTCGGGTTCTGCGCCCGCACGGCCTGCATCACCCGATACATGTCTTCGGCATCTTCCTTGGTCACGCCTGGGGTGGCGAAACGCGAGGCGGCGCTAATGAAGTCGAAGCTGGTCGGCGACGACAACTGCACGACATGGTAGCCGGCCTTGTAATACAGCTTTTTCAGGTATTCGTTGAGCGTGCTGTCAAAGCGCGCGCCGGTGCCGGCGATCAGGAAGATCAGCGGCGCCGGTTTGTCCTGCGTGGCGATGCGGTAAGTGAGCTTCTTCACTGCCCAGAAATTGTCCGGCAGCTGGAATTCACGCTCCGGGCGCAGGGTGAGGCTGCGGTCCGTTTGATTGATGTCGTCGTCCAGCGGCAACTCCGGACGCAGATCCGGCGGTGTCGTGGCGATCGTCGCCTCGAACGGGTTGGTCAGCGGGTAGCCATAGCTGGCGGCGTCGATATCCACCGCCAGCGCGGACGCACTCAAGATAAGGCCGCTGAACAGCGCGGCGAAGCGCAAGGAACGGAGCATGACTAGATCCCTTAGAGGAAGGTGCCGATTGAAGTTCGCAGGCTATGACCACCGGCCGTGCGCCAAAGTGCCATGCTGCGGCACCAAACAGGCGGAATTCGGGGTAATAGTAGCTGGACGATACACGTTGCGAGGGCTTGCTGAACAGTTAACAGTTGTTAGTGCTTGCGAATGCCGGTCGGCAGATTAAGCTGGCCGCCGATTTCCGCAGATTGGAGTGCCCCATGTCCCGCCGCTTGCCCGTGATTGTGCTGCTTGTTTTGTTGCCGCTGTGGCTGGCCGCCAGTTATGCCGCGCGCTATGGCTTCATGGAAGACGGGCAGTGGGTAGGCATCTGCGTTGACGAGGCCAGTCGTTGGGAATGCGTGGTGCGTGCGAATCTGGGGCTGATGATTCATTTCAGGGTGCTGGGCTGGGCGGCGGTGGGCGCGGCGGTATTGGCGTTTGTCGTGCCGGGACGGGCAGGGTGGTGGCTGGCGGTGCTGGCGCTGGTGTTCGGCCTGCCGGCGCTGGCGTTGTACAACACCACATTAGCGGTGTTTGCGGTGGTGATTGCCGGGTTGCGCCTGGTCCGCGTGTCCCGCAGCGCCTGACAGTCAGTCATCGCGGGCAAGCCCGCTCCCACAGGAATTGAGGTGAATACAGCATTTGTGTGCAGCAGAAATCCTGTGGGAGCTGGCTTGCCAGCGATGGCGATTTCGAAGGCGCTGAAATCAGGCCTTGCGAACCCGCAGGCATCGCCACAACGCCACCACCATCAATCCACTGACCAGCGCCCAACCCCAAGCCTGCTGATTCAGCATCCCTTCCTGATACAACTGCGGTGCAATCCCGGCGCCGATGATAAAGGTCAGCAGAGCAATCTCCCGACGCGGCACGCTCACCGGGCGGCACAGGTAGACCAGCGCCGGCAGCACGAACGCCATGCTGGCGAAACTGCGATAGCGCGGATCGAAGACCATCTCCAGCATCATCACCGCCGCGGCAAAACCGGCCGCCACGACCAGCCAGCCGGCGCGCCGCTCGAGGAAGTCGAATGCGCGCGCGCGCCAACCGCTGCGTGCGCTCAATGTCAACGCGGCATGCGCGAGCACCAACAGATTCAACCCGGTCAGCAAGCCAACCCACAGCCATTCCCCGGCAAACCGTGTGGTCAATTGAGCCAGATCGCCCCAGGCGCCAATCGAGCAAGCAGCGACGGCGCCCAGCAGTGGCAGCAAAAGCGCCGAACGTGTGCTGCGCACGCGTCCACCAAGCATCAGCGTGCCAAGGAAAATCAATCCGCCTACCGCCAGCCATTCTTTCCAGTACGGCACGTTGCTCACCGGCCCGGCGAGTACGCCCTTGTCCTGCCGATCGGCATCGAACAGGCCCCAGTAGCCGCCGACTGCGCCTTCACTGCCGCGCTTCCACGGTTGATCGAACGCTTCGATCAGGTTGTAACGCCAGCCTTCCTGCTCGGCCATCGCCACAAAGCCACGAATGAATTTTGCCTCGTTGACCCGGCTCGGTACGGCTGTTTCACGCTGACGGCCTTCGCTCGGCCAGCCGGTCTCGCCAACCATCACGTCTTTGGGCGCGAACTTGTTGCCGAACACCTGACGCACATCCGCCACATGCCGCAGCGCCACGTCGATGTTCGATGGATCGTCTTCCCAGTACGGCAGCAAGTGAATGGTCAGAAAGTCCACGGCCGGGGCGATTTCCGGATGCTTGAGCCAGAATTCCCAGACGTCGGCGTAGGTCACCGGTTGCTTGACCTGGCTTTTGACCTTGTTGATCAGCCGGGCCAGTTGCGCGCCGGTGACCTCTTTGCGCAGCAGCGCTTCGTTGCCGACGATTACGGCTGTGACCACGTCGGGGTTGGCATTGGCCGATTTGATCAGCAGCTCGACTTCCTGCTCGGTGTCGACCGGGTTGCTGTTGACCCAGGCGCCGATCATCAACTTCAGACCGTGCTTGCGCGCCAGATCGGGCAGGGCGTCGAGCCCGGTCATCGAGTAGGTGCGGATACACTCGAAGCGCGTCGCCAGCAGTGCGAGGTCGGCGTCCATGCGCTCGGGGCGCAATTTGAACGGCACGTCGAACGGCGATTGGTCCTTGTCGAACGGTGTGTAGGAGGCGCATTGCAACTTGTGCGTCGGCGTCGCGGCGTCCGGCAGGATCACCGGTTGGCCGAGGCCATACCAGAAACCGCCAAGGGCCAGGAGCCCGAGCAGGCAGGCGAACAGATAAGGCAGAAAAGGAAATCGGGACGTTGCGGACATGGTCAGGCCGAGTGGCTGCAAAGCGACGCATGTTACCTGCATTTATAGAAGGGCAGGTGGCTCGCAGGCGTTGTACATGCAAAGTTCGGGCGGATTGTCTGGCGTCAATTAATCTCGCTTGATTAATGGCTTTCTGATGTCGTTTCTCGCTGCCTTGAGGTCGCTGACAGAGCAGGTCGCCGGCCGCTTGAGGTTGATGATCAAACCATCAGTACCCTTTTTGAAAAATCGGCTGATGTTCGGTGTGTGAGGTCCGGCGTGATGGGGGCGCTGTGCACCATAACAATACGTTGACGATGCCCGGCATCCGTCGGGCGCAGCATTTCGGGGAAGTAAACGATGAAGATGCGACGACTTTTAGGCGCAGGTGCCGTTCTGGCGCTTGCGATGAGTTCCACTTTCGCCAACGCTGAAAAACAGACCCTGAACATCGGTTACGTTGACGGCTGGTCCGACAGCGTCGCGACCACCCACGTGGCGGCCGAAGTGATCAAACAGAAACTCGGTTATGACGTGAAGCTGCAAGCCGTCGCCACCGGGATCATGTGGCAGGGCGTGGCCACCGGCAAACTCGACGCGATGCTCTCGGCCTGGCTGCCCGTGACCCACGGTGACTACTGGACGAAAAACAAGGATCAGGTCGTCGATTACGGCCCGAACTTCAAGGACGCGAAGATCGGCCTGATCGTGCCGGAGTACGTCAAAGCCAAATCGATCGAAGACCTGAAAACCGACGATACCTTCAAAAACCGTATCGTCGGCATCGACGCCGGTTCAGGCGTAATGCTCAAGACCGATCAGGCGATCAAGGATTACGGTCTGGACAAGTACAGCCTCAAGGCCAGTTCCGGCGCCGGAATGATTGCCGAACTGACCCGCGCCGAGAAGAAGAATGAATCCATCGCTGTCACCGGTTGGGTGCCGCACTGGATGTTCGCCAAGTGGAAACTGCGCTTCCTCGACGACCCGAAAGGCGTGTATGGCCAGGCTGAAACCGTGAACAGCATCGGCAGCAAAGGCCTGGACGCCAAGGCGCCGGAAGTGGCCAAGTTCCTGAAAAACTTCCAGTGGGCTTCGAAAGACGAAATCGGCGAGGTCATGCTGGCAATTCAGGACGGCGCCAAGCCTGATGCTGCGGCCAAGGACTGGGTGGCCAAACACCCGGATCGTGTAGCTGACTGGACCAAATAATTTAAACACCGCCACACCCCTGTGGGAGCGAGCCTGCTCGCGAATGCAATCTGTCAGTTGATGCGATATCGACTGATACGGCGCCTTCGCGAGCAAGCTCGCTCCCACAGTTGTTTTTGGGTGTCCGGAAAATGGCCAAAACATCATGGCCATCTACTACTAAGGTCGTCTGGAACCTCTCTCGCAGCCGCATACATTAGCTACGTTCCAACAATAATTTGTGCTGCGAGGATAAAAACAATGAACGACAGCATTTACCTCTCGATTCAAAACAGTCCCCGATTCAAGGAGCTGGTTCAGAAAAGGGAACGATTCGCCTGGATTCTCTCGGCAATCATGCTTGGGCTGTACTCCGCATTCATCCTGCTGATCGCATACGGGCCGCACGTGCTCGGGGCGAAACTCAGTCCTGAATCCTCGATCACTTGGGGCATCCCGATCGGTGTCGGCCTGATCATTTCAGCCTTCGTCCTGACCGGCATCTACGTGCGCCGCGCCAATGGCGAGTTCGACGACCTGAACAATGCGATTCTCAAGGAGGCTCAGCAATGATCCGGCGTCTACTGGCTCTATTGAGTGTTGCGGCTTTCGCGCCGAGTGTCTGGGCGGCTGACGCGTTAACGGGGGAGGTGGCCAAACAGCCGCTGAACATCCCGGCGATCCTGATGTTCGTGGCCTTCGTCGGCGCGACGTTGTACATCACCTACTGGGCTTCGAAGAAAAATAATTCGGCCGCCGATTATTATGCGGCGGGCGGCAAGATCACCGGTTTCCAGAACGGCCTGGCGATCGCTGGCGACTACATGTCGGCGGCGTCCTTCCTGGGTATTTCCGCGCTGGTGTTCACCTCCGGCTACGACGGCCTGATCTACTCGATCGGCTTCCTCGTGGGCTGGCCGATCATTCTGTTCCTGATCGCCGAACGCCTGCGCAACCTGGGTAAATACACCTTTGCCGACGTGGCGTCCTACCGCCTCGGGCAAACCCAGATTCGCACCCTGTCCGCCTGCGGTTCGCTGGTGGTGGTGGCGTTCTACCTGATCGCGCAGATGGTCGGTGCCGGCAAGCTGATCCAGCTGCTGTTCGGCCTCGATTACCACGTTGCGGTGATTCTGGTCGGCGTGCTGATGTGCATGTACGTGCTGTTCGGCGGCATGCTCGCGACCACTTGGGTGCAGATCATCAAGGCAGTGTTGCTGCTGTCCGGTGCCTCGTTCATGGCGCTGATGGTGATGAAGCACGTCGGCTTCGACTTCAACACGCTGTTCTCCGAAGCGATCAAGGTTCACGCCAAGGGCGAAGCGATCATGAGCCCGGGCGGGCTGGTCAAGGATCCGATCTCGGCGTTCTCGCTGGGTCTGGCACTGATGTTCGGTACCGCTGGCCTGCCGCACATTCTGATGCGCTTCTTCACCGTGAGTGACGCAAAAGAAGCGCGCAAGAGCGTGCTGTACGCTACCGGCTTCATTGGCTACTTCTACATCCTGACCTTCATCATCGGCTTCGGCGCGATCCTGCTGGTCAGCACCAACCCGGCCTTCAAAGATGCAGCGGGCGCCTTGCTCGGCGGCAACAACATGGCGGCGGTGCACCTGGCCAACGCGGTGGGCGGCAGCATCTTCCTAGGCTTCATCTCGGCAGTGGCGTTCGCAACCATTCTGGCTGTGGTGGCCGGTCTGACGCTGGCGGGTGCTTCGGCGGTTTCTCACGACCTGTACGCCAGTGTGATCAAGAAGGGCAAAGCCAACGAGAAGGATGAGATTCGCGTGTCGAAGATCACCACTATCGCCCTGGCGGTGCTGGCGATTGGTCTGGGCATTCTGTTCGAAAGCCAGAACATTGCGTTCATGGTCGGCCTGGCGTTCTCCATCGCGGCGAGCTGCAACTTCCCGGTACTGCTGCTTTCGATGTACTGGAAGAAGCTGACCACTCGCGGCGCGATGATTGGTGGCTGGCTGGGTCTGGTGAGTGCTGTTGGTCTGATGATCCTCGGCCCGACCATCTGGGTGCAGATTCTGCATCACGAGAAGGCGATCTTCCCTTACGAATATCCGGCGCTGTTCTCGATGATGATTGCGTTCATCGGGATCTGGTTCTTCTCGATTACCGACAAGTCGGCGGCTGCGGACAATGAGCGGGCGCTGTTCTTCCCGCAGTTTGTGCGTTCGCAGACCGGGTTGGGGGCGAGTGGGGCGGTTTCGCACTAAGAGATCAGATGTAAGCTGCAAGCTTCAAGCTGCAAGCTTCAAGCTTCAAGAAAACGCCCTGATTGAGAGATTGGGGCGTTTTTTTGTGGGCGGTTATCGGTTGGTTTGGTGTGTATATCCGTTGCTGCGGTAACGGCGGCTTAGGGTTTCGCCCTTACGGCGACTTACTTTTTTACAAGCGCCAAAAAAAGTAAGCAAAAAACGCTAGCTCCTGCGTTTGGCCCTCGCAGGCTCGGGTTCCTTCGCTGCGGGATCGATCCGGGCGCAGCGGCTACGGTTTGCTTCGCTGCACCTCCTTCCGCTGTGTACGACTGCGTCGTACGGTCGCTGCGCTCCCACGCCCGGATCAATCCCTCCGCTCAGCCTTCCGACGTCGCCTGTGAATCAAGATCAAAAGCGGTACTCGAGCTTGCGCTCATTGTTTTGAGTGGTGAAAAGCGTGTGGTCTGCTTTGGATCTGTGTTGGATTCGCCCCTCACCCCAGCCCTCTCCCCGAGGAGAGGGAGCTGATTTGTGTGCTTTTCAAATCCTGAGTTCAACTCGGACTTTCACATCGACGTAACTCGCCCAAACACCTCGGTCAGTCCCCTCTCCCTCCGGGAGAGGGCTATGGTGAGGGGCTTTTGATCTTGAAAAAAAGGCCCGCATGGAATCACCAGTGCGGGCCTTTCGATTACCTGTCGATATCAGTGCTTGCTGTCCTGCGCAGACATGGCCAGCAGTTGTTTTTCCTGGTTCCAGTCGAACGGTTCGTCGTTCTGTTCGGCTTCGTAGCGGCGTTCTTCGAGGGCCTGGTAGAGGTCGATTTCTTCGTCGGAGAGGTAGTGCAGGCAGTCGCCGGCGAAGAACCACAGCAGATCGCGCGGGATCAGGTGGGCGATTTGCGGGTAGCGGCTGATGACTTGGGTGAGGATGTCCTGGCCCAGATATTGGCTTTCGATAGGGTCGATCGGCAGGGAGGCCAGCAGTTCGTCGAAGCGCTCGAGGAACAGGGCATGGCTTTCTTCGGGCACTTGTTCGGCCTCACCTACGGCGACCAGGATAATGCGCAGGTGGTCGAGCAACACGAGATGATCGGCAACGACGTTGGACACGAGATAAGTCCTCAAGAGCAAAACGGGCGCGGGAGTATAAAGCCCTCGCGCCGTTTTTTCACATAAACCGGGATCAGCGGACTTTGCCCTCTGCCTGGGTCAGTTCTTCTTTGGCGAAATCATCGACGTCGATCACCTTGCGGCGGGCCGCTTCGGCGTCGCGCAGGCTTTGCGCTTCGACGGCTTGCAGTACGCCGGCTTCCAGTGCGGCATCGATGGCGTGTTCGCCGGCTGCCGGTTTGACCTGGCCGCTCTTCAGTGCGGTGTGCAGTTTCTTGTGCAGCGGTTGCGCGGCGTTAAGCAGGTCACTGGCGTGTTGCAGGGCGCCCACCGCATCGTCCGCCGATTGCGGGCGGTAGCAGCCGGCGAGCAGTTCTTCCAGCGCCGGATCGCCTTTGGCGCGACCGATGACCGCAGCGACTTCGGCGCCGAGTTTGTCCGATGGGCCTTTGTGACGGCGACCGAACGGGAAGACGATGACCCGCAGCAGGCAGCCGAAGACTTTGTTCGGGAAGTTGCTCAGCAGTTCATCCAGCGCACGCTCCGACTGGCCGAGGCTTTCTTCCATGGCCCAGCGGAACAGCGGCTCCATGTACGCCGGCGAATCCAGGTCGTGATAACGCTTGAGCGCGGCGGAGGCCAGATACAGGTTGCTCAGTACATCGCCAAGGCGAGCCGACAGACGTTCGCGGCGTTTCAGTTCGCCGCCCAGAAGCATCATGCTGAAGTCGGCGAGCATGGCGAATGCGGCGGCCTGACGGTTCAGCGCGCGGAAATAGCCTTGGCTGATCCTGTCACCGGGCGCATGTTCGAAATGGCCAAGGCCGAGGTTCAGCACCAGTGTGCTGGCGGCATTGCTGACGGCAAAACCGATGTGCTTGAGCAGCAGGCCATCGAATTCCTTGAGTGCCTGGTCTTTATCCTGGCGACCGGCCAGGGCCATTTCCTTGAGTACGAACGGATGGCAACGGATCGCGCCCTGACCGAAGATCATCAGGTTGCGCGACAGGATGTTCGCGCCTTCGACGGTGATGAAGATCGGCGCGCCGTTCCAGCTGCGGCCCAGGTAGTTGTTCGGCCCCATGATGATCGCTTTACCACCATGCACATCCATGGCGTGGCTGATGCATTCGCGGCCGCGTTCGGTGAGGTGATATTTGAGGATCGCCGACAGCACCGAAGGTTTTTCCCCCAGGTCCACCGCGTTGGCGGTGAGCATGCGGGCGGCGTCCATCATCCACGCGTTACCGCCGATGCGCGCCATGGCTTCCTGGATGCCTTCGAAAGCGGACAGCGGCACATTGAATTGCTCACGAATCTGCGCGTACTGACCAGTGACCAGACTGGTGAACTTGGCCGCGCCGGTGCCCACGGCTGGCAGCGAGATCGAACGCCCGACGGACAGGCAGTTCATCAGCATCATCCAGCCTTTGCCGAGCATTTCCTGACCACCGATGAGGTAGTCCAGCGGAATGAATACGTCCTTGCCGGAGTTCGGACCGTTCATGAACGCGGCGCCCAGCGGCAGGTGACGACGACCGATTTCCACACCTGCGGTATCCGTCGGGATCAGCGCCAGACTGATGCCGAGGTCTTCCTCTTCACCGAGCAGGTGATCCGGGTCATAAGCCTTGAATGCCAGGCCAAGCAGGGTAGCGACCGGGCCGAGGGTGATGTAGCGCTTTTCCCAGTTCAGGCGCAGGCCGATCACTTCTTCACCTTCCCACTGGCCTTTGCAGATGATCCCGGTGTCGGGCATCGCGCCGGCATCGGAACCGGCCAGCGGACCTGTAAGGGCGAAGCACGGGATATCGTCGCCACGGGCCAGGCGCGGCAGGTAGTGATTACGTTGTTCATCGGTGCCGTAATGCAGCAGCAATTCGGCCGGACCGAGGGAGTTCGGGACCATCACGGTAGAGGCGAGGTCACCGCTGCGCGTCGCCAGTTTCATTGCCACTTGGGAGTGAGCGTAGGCGGAGAAGCCTTTGCCGCCGTATTCCTTGGGAATGATCAGGGCGAAAAAGCCGTGTTCCTTGATGTGCGTCCAGGCCTCGGGCGGCAGGTCCATGGACTGGCCGATCTGCCAGTCGCTGACCATCGCGCAGAGTTCTTCGGTCGGGCCATCGATGAACGCCTGTTCTTCTTCGCTCAGTTGCACTTTTGGATAGGACAGCAGTTTGTCCCAGTCCGGACGGCCGCTGAACAGCTCGCCGTCCCACCATACGGTGCCGGCATCAATCGCGTCGCGTTCGGTCTGCGACATCGGCGGCAGGGTTTTCTGGAACCAGTTGAACAGCGGCGCGGTGAAGTGTTTACGGCGCAGGTCGGGCAGCAACAACGGCGCTGCGACCACCGCCAACAGGACCCAGAAGACAAACAGCAGCCAGCCCGGCGCGTGACTGAAAATCCCCATGGCGACCAGATAGGCCGCAACGATGCCCAACGCGGGCAGCGGGGCGATGCGTCGATGGGCGAGATACGCCACGCCGACGATCAAAACCAGTATCCACAACAACAGCATATTCAGTCCTCCGTGAACCAAGGCAAATCGACCCTCCAGAGCTTAGACGGCATCTGCAAATAAGGGTGGTCAGAGCATGGTGATTGAAATCGTGGGAAACCCCGGATGGTTTTCGTAGGTTCGGTGGGCAACACGTGTGGGAAATCGTTCGTTGCTGCGCAGCTTTGCTTTCAGGTTTGGCCGAAACGTCGTTATCTCTGTGCTCAAGCTGTCGCTAGACTCGTGGCTTACCCAGGAGATTGCCGTCATGCACGAGTATCTGAGCCCCGGCCGCTTCATCGATAGTGACCACCCGGCGGTGGTGGAGTTCGCCGAGCAGCATCGCGGTGCCAGTAATGATCCGCGTGAGCAGGCGATCAGTCTGTATTACGCCGTGCGCGAGGCGGTGCGCTACAACCCGTACACCTTCAGCCGTGATCCGCAAACCCTGCGCGGCAGTTACGCACTGGCAGCAGGGGAGAGTTACTGCGTGCCGAAAGCCACGCTGCTCGCCGGTTGTGCGCGGCATTGCGGGATCCCGGCGCGCATCGGTCTGGCCGATGTGCGCAATCATCTGTCGACGCCACGTCTGCTCGAGTTGCTGAAAAGCGATGTGTTCGCCATGCATGGCTACACCGAACTGTTTCTCGATGGTCGCTGGGTCAAGGCGACGCCAGCGTTCAACCAGCAACTGTGCGAGTTGTTCAACGTCGCAGCGCTGGAATTCGACGGCATCAATGACAGCGTTTTCCACCCGTTCAACCGTGACGGCGCGCAGTTGATGGAGTATCTGCTCGATCACGGCCATTTCACCGATGTGCCGGAAACCTTCTTCTTCGAGCACCTGCAAAAGTGCTATCCGCATCTGTTCAGTGAGCAACTGCCGGTGCTGCTGGGCGATATGCAGGCCGATTTGAGTCGCACCTGATCCGGCGTATGCTGGCCGTCCACTCACTTGCAAAGAGGCGGTCATGCTGAAGATCTGGGGACGGAAAAATTCATCGAACGTCAGAAAGCCCTTGTGGGCTGCCGAAGAGCTGGGCCTGGCGTACGAGGCCATCGATGCCGGCGGCGCGTTCGGTGTGGTCGACACGCCCGAGTACCGCGCGATGAACCCGAATGGCCGGGTGCCGGTGATCGAGGATGACGGGTTCGTGCTGTGGGAATCCAACGCCATCGTGCGATACCTGCTGGCTAAACACGCCCCGGACAGCGCCTGGTATCCGGCGGATGCGCAAGCCCGCGCCACGGCGGACAAATGGATGGACTGGACCACGTCGAGTTTCGCCGGGCCGTTTCGCACGGTGTTCTGGGGGGTGTTGCGCACGCCTGCCGAGAAACAGGACTGGAAGGCGATCAACGCCGCGATCAAGGAATGCGATGAACTGCTGAACATGGCCGACCACGCCTTGATCAGCCAGCCCTATCTTTCCGGCAATGACATCGGCATGGGCGACATTCCGCTGGGCAGCTTCATTTACGCCTGGTTCGAAATGCCCATCGAGCGCGCTCCGCAACCGCATCTGCAGGCCTGGTATGAACGTTTGAAGCAGCGTGCGGCCTATCAGAAGGCGGTCATGACCGCGTTGACTTGATAATTACTATCGACACACTTGACTGTACTTGTGCGGCGGCGGCAAGCACCATTGCGAACTTGCGCCGCGGTTGTTTCCCTCGCCGCCCGCCCTTATTTACTTCCTTCCTTCCTTCTTGGTGCGTAAATCCGATATGAGTTCCGCTCTGTCCATCCGGCAGCTAACCAAAACCTACGGCAACGGGTTCCAGGCCTTGAGTGGTATCGATCTGGACGTCGCCGAAGGTGACTTTTTCGCCTTGCTCGGCCCCAACGGCGCCGGCAAATCCACCACCATCGGCATCCTCTCGACCCTGGTCAACAAGACCAGCGGCACCGTGAATATTTTCGGCAATGACCTGGACAAGAACCCGGCGGCGCTCAAGCGCTCGATCGGCGTGGTGCCGCAGGAATTCAACTTCAACCAGTTCGAAAAGACCTTCGACATCGTCGTGACCCAGGCAGGTTACTACGGCATTCCGGCGAAAGTCGCCAAGGAACGCGCCGAGCAGTACCTGACCCAGCTGGGGCTGTGGGACAAGCGTGATGTGCCGTCGCGTTCGCTGTCCGGCGGCATGAAACGGCGTTTGATGATTGCCCGTGCACTGGTGCATGAACCGCGCCTGCTGATCCTCGATGAGCCGACTGCGGGCGTCGATATCGAACTGCGCCGTTCGATGTGGACCTTCCTCACCGAACTGAACCAGAAAGGCATCACCATCATTTTGACCACGCATTATCTGGAAGAGGCCGAGCAGCTGTGCCGCAACATCGGCATCATCGACCACGGCACCATCGTCGAAAACACCAGCATGAAACAGTTGCTGGGCCAGTTGCATGTGGAGACCTTTTTGCTTGACCTGAAGAACGACTTGAGCGCGGCGCCGCAATTGCTCGGCTACCCGGCCCGATTGCTCGACGGCCATACCCTCGAAGTCCAGGTCGATAAATCCATGGGCATCACGGCGCTGTTCACCCAGCTGGCGCAGCAGAACATCGAAGTGCTGAGCCTGCGTAACAAAACCAATCGCCTCGAGGAGTTGTTCGTGTCCCTGGTGGAGAAAAATCTGTCGAAGGTGGCGGTATGAGTTCCGAGTTCGGTCCCAACCTCGTCGCCCTGCAAACCATTGTCTACCGCGAGGTCAAACGCTTCATGCGGATCTGGCCGCAGACGCTGCTGCCGCCGGCGATCACCATGGTTCTGTACTTCGTGATCTTCGGCAACCTGATCGGCCGGCAGATCGGCGACATGGGCGGCTTCACTTACATGGAGTACATCGTGCCGGGGCTGATCATGATGTCGGTGATCACCAACTCCTACGGCAACGTGGTCTCGAGCTTCTTCGGCAGCAAGTTCCAGCGCTCGATCGAAGAGCTGATGGTTTCGCCGGTGTCACCGCACACGATCCTGATCGGCTTCACCATTGGTGGCGTATTGCGCGGTCTGGCGGTGGGGCTGATCGTGACGATTCTGTCGCTGTTCTTCACCGATTTGCAGGTGCATCATCTCGGCGTGACCATCCTGGTGGTGGTGCTGACCGCGACAATCTTCTCGCTGCTGGGCTTCATCAACGCGGTGTTTGCGCGCAACTTCGATGATATTTCGATCATTCCGACTTTTGTGCTGACCCCGCTGACCTACCTGGGCGGCGTGTTCTACTCGATCACTTTGCTGCCACCGTTCTGGCAGACCGTGTCGCTGGCAAACCCGGTGCTGCACATGGTCA
>NZ_JH635998.1:283362-285057 GCF_000257605.1 Pseudomonas sp. R62 | reverse complement strand
CGGTTCAGGCCTCAGTCGCGAGGATTGGCAGGTGCTGCAAGACACCGGCACCGTGCATTTGCTGGTGATCTCCGGCCAGCACATCGGCTTGCTCGCCGCAGTGATGTATCTGCTGGTCGCCGGGCTGGCGCGTTTCGGAGTCTGGCCGTTGCGCTGGCCATGGCTGCCGTGGGCGTGCGGCCTGGCCTTCACGGCGGCGCTGGGTTACGGCCTGCTCGCCGGTTTCGATGTGCCAGTGCAGCGCGCCTGCGTGATGGTGGCGCTGGTGCTGCTGTGGCGCCTGCGTTTTCGCCATCTCGGCGCATGGTGGCCGTTGCTGCTGGCATTCAATGGCGTGCTGCTGCTTGATCCACTGGCCAGTTTGCGTCCCGGCTTCTGGCTGTCCTTCGCCGCAGTGGCGGTGTTGATCTTCACCTTCGGCGGGAGGCTGGGCGCTTGGCGTTGGTGGCAGACCTGGACTCGCGCGCAGTGGCTGATCGCGATCGGTTTGTGCCCGGTGCTGCTGGCGCTGAGCCTGCCGATCAGCGTCAGCGGGCCGGTAGCCAATCTGCTGGCCGTTCCGTGGGTCAGCCTCGTGGTGCTGCCGCCGGCATTGCTTGGCACGCTATTGCTGCCCGTACCTTATGTCGGCGAAGGGCTGTTGTGGCTGGCCGGTGGTTTGATCGACTGGCTGTTTATCGGGCTGGCGCTGATTGCCGGGCAATGGCCGGCGTGGATACCTGCCGCCATTCCATTGTGGGCGCTGGTCCTGGGCAGCCTCGGCGCGTTGTTATTGCTGCTGCCCCGAGGCGTGCCAATGCGACCGTTGGGCTGGCCGCTAATGTTGCTCCTGGCATTGCCGCCTCAAGAGCGAATAGAAGAAGGGCGGGCCGATGTCTGGCAACTCGACGTCGGCCAAGGCCTGGCCATCCTCATCCGCACCCGCCATCACGCGCTTCTCTATGACGCCGGCCCGCGTTTCGGCGAGTTCGATCTCGGCGAGCGAGTGGTACTGCCAGCGTTACGTAAACTTAATGTCCAAGCGCTCGACTTGATGCTGCTCAGCCACGCTGACGCCGATCACGCTGGCGGCGCCCGGGCGGTAATGCAGGGATTGAAGGTGCACCGCGTGGTCAGCGGCGATGCGCCAAACCTACCGCCGGAGCTGAACGCCGAAGTCTGCGCAAGTGGCGAACGGTGGCAGTGGGACGGCGTGCAGTTCCAGCTCTGGCAATGGTCGGCGGCCGATGACAGCAACCAGCGCTCCTGTGTATTGCAGATCGTGGCCAACGGCGAACGCCTGCTGCTCACCGGCGATATCGACACTCATGCCGAGCGCGTTCTGCTCGACAGCCCGCTGGCCGTGCCGACGCAGTGGCTGCAATCGCCACATCACGGCAGCCGCAGTTCATCATCGATGGCCCTGCTCAAAGCCTTGCAGCCCGAAGCGGTGCTGATCTCCCGTGGCCACGGCAACTCCTTCGGTCATCCGCATCCGACCGTGCTGGCGCGCTATCGCAAACAGGGCCTGCGCATCTACGACAGCGCCGAACAAGGTGCCATTCATCTGCAACTGGGCAGCTTCAAACCGCCGTGGACGATGCGTCAACAGCGGCGTTTCTGGCGCGATCCGCCGGTCCCGGGCCGTTGATCGGTGCCAGCATGGGTGCCACCTCACGGTCGTCGGGGCGGCGGGTCTTAATCGCGGATCGGTAT
>NZ_JH635998.1:263940-282944 GCF_000257605.1 Pseudomonas sp. R62 | reverse complement strand
GCACTTTTTCGAGGGGACTGTCACTGTGTGGGAATTGGTCAAATCCGGCGGCTGGATGATGTTGCCGATCATTCTGAGTTCCATCGCGGCCATGGCGATCGTCGCCGAGCGCCTGTGGACACTGCGCGCCAGTCGCGTCACCCCCGAGCATCTGCTGGGTCAGGTCTGGGTCTGGATCAAGGACAAGCAGCTCAACAAGGAAAAACTCAAGGAATTGCGCGCCAACTCGCCGCTGGGGGAAATCCTCGCCGCAGGCCTGGCCAATTCCAAGCATGGTCGCGAGATCATGAAAGAGTGCATCGAAGAGGCCGCCGCGCGGGTCATTCATGAACTCGAACGCTACATCAACGCACTCGGCACCATAGCCGCCATGGCGCCGCTGCTCGGCCTGCTCGGCACCGTGCTGGGCATGATCGACATTTTCAGTGCCTTCACCGGCTCCGGCATGACCACCAATGCTTCGGTACTGGCCGGCGGTATTTCCAAAGCGCTGATCACGACCGCAGCGGGCCTGATGGTCGGGATTCCAGCGGTGTTCTTCCACCGGTTTTTGCAGCGCCGCATCGACGAGCTGGTGGTCGGTATGGAGCAGGAAGCGATCAAACTGGTGGAAGTAGTGCAGGGCGACCGTGATGTCGATCTGGCCGAGGGCAAAGCGTGAAATTCCGTCGCAAGCCCCGGGAAACCGTAGACATCAACCTCGCGTCGCTGATTGACGTGGTGTTTATCCTGCTGCTGTTTTTCGTGGTGACTACCACTTTCACTCGGGAAACCCAGTTGCGCGTGGATCTGCCGGAAGCGGTCAGCGGTTCGCCTGCCGAAGATCAGCAGGTCAAACAGCTGGACGTCGCGATCAGTGCCGAAGGCGTGTTCTCGGTGAACAACAAGATTCTGCCGAAGAATGATCTGGCGACGCTGATGGAAGCCATGCAGAAAGAATCCAACGGCGACACCAACATGCCGTTGTCGATCAGTGCCGATGGCAAGGCCCAGCATCAATCAGTGATCACCGCCATGGACGCGGCCGGCAAGCTCGGTTTCAGCCATCTGCGCATGACCACGGTCGAGGCGGCGCCGAAATCCTGATGAGCATGTCCGATCGCCTGCTCGCCGCGTGGTATCAGGGGCATCCGGCCCTGACGCTGCTGCGGCCACTGGAAATGCTGTATCGCCGTGTGGTGATCAACAAGCGTCAGCGCTTTCTCGATGGTCAAGGCGAGATCTACCAGTCGCCCGTGCCGTTGATCGTGGTCGGCAATATCACCGTTGGCGGTACCGGCAAGACGCCGATGATTCTCTGGCTGATCGAACATTGCCGACGCCGTGGACTGCGCGTCGGCGTGGTCAGTCGCGGTTACGGCGCCAAACCGCCGCAACTGCCGTGGCGGGTTGAGGCCGAGCACAGCGCCGAGATTGCCGGTGACGAGCCGTTGCTGATCGTCCAGCGCACCGGCGTGCCGCTGATGATCGACCCTGATCGCAGCGCCGCCGTCAAAGCCTTGATCGCCAGTGAACCGCTGGATCTGATTCTGTCCGACGATGGCATGCAGCATTATCGTCTGGCGCGGGATCTGGAGCTGGTGCTGATCGATGCCGCACGGGGCCTGGGCAACCAGCGCTGTCTGCCGGCCGGGCCGTTGCGTGAGCCGGTCGAGCGCCTGCAAAGCGTTGATGGCGTGCTGTTCAACGGTGCCCTTGATGATCGCGACGATGGTTTCGCCTTCCGCCTGCAACCTACGGCCCTGGTCAATCTGCGCAGCGGCGAGCGTCAGTCGCTCGAGCATTTCCCGCCCGGGCAAGCGCTGCATGCGGTGGCCGGGATCGGCAACCCGCAACGTTTCTTCAATACCCTCGAAGCGCTAGACTGGCGGCCGATCGCCCATGCATTTGCCGACCACGCCGAGTACAGCGTGCAGGCGTTGAATTTCACCCCGTCATTGCCGTTGGTGATGACCGAAAAGGACGCGGTGAAGTGCCGTGCCTTTGCTGCTGCCGACTGGTGGTATCTGGCGGTCGATGCCGTGCCGTCGCCAGCCTTCGTGGCCTGGTTCGACACTCAGCTGATGCGCCTGTTGCCGGATCGTCTGCTGCCTTAACTCTTTTATTTCTGGGAATGTTCATGGACACCAAACTGCTCGACATCCTCGCTTGCCCCGTGTGCAAAGGCCCACTCAAGCTCAGCGCCGACAAGACCGAACTGATCAGCAAGGGCGCCGGCCTGGCCTATCCGATCCGCGACGGCATCCCGGTGATGCTGGAAAGCGAAGCGCGCACCCTGACCACCGACGAGCGTCTGGATAAATGACCACAGCCTTCACCGTTGTCATCCCGTCGCGGTTCGCCTCGACCCGTCTGCCGGGCAAGCCGTTGCTGGATATTGCCGGCAAACCGATGATCCAGCATGTCTGGGAACAGGCGAGCAAAAGCAGCGCGACCCGCGTCGTTGTTGCAACTGACGATGCACGCATCGTCGAGGCATGCAAAAGCTTTGGCGCCGAAGTGGTGCTGACCCGTGAAGATCACAACTCCGGCACTGATCGTCTGGCCGAGGTCGCGGCTAAACTGGGCCTTGCGCCTGATGCGATCGTGGTCAACGTCCAGGGCGATGAGCCGCTGATTCCGCCAAGCGTGATCGACCAGGTCGCCGCCAACCTTGCTGCCCACACCGAAGCGCGCATGGCCACGCTGGCTGAGCCGATCGAAGACGTGGAAACCCTGTTCAACCCCAACGTGGTCAAGGTCGCCAGCGACATCAACGGCCTCGCGCTGACTTTCAGCCGCGCGACCTTGCCGTGGGCTCGCGATGCATTTGCCAAGAGCCGCGAGCAGCTGCCGCAAGGCGTGCCCTATCGCCGCCACATCGGCATTTATGCCTATCGCGCCGGGTTCCTCCACGACTTCGTGAGCTGGGGGCCGTGCTGGCTGGAAAACACCGAATCCCTCGAGCAACTGCGTGCCTTGTGGCATGGCGTGCGTATCCATGTTGCCGACGCGCTGATCGCGCCGCCGACCGGTGTCGACACCGTTGAAGACCTTGAGCGGGTTCGTCGCCTGCTGGGGGCCTGATGCGCGTTCTGTTTGTGTGCCTGGGCAACATCTGCCGTTCGCCCACCGCTGAAGGCGTGTTGCGCCACAAGTTGCGTGAAGCCGGGCTGGCCGATGCGGTCGAAGTGGCCTCCGCCGGCACCGGTGACTGGCACGTCGGCAACCCGCCGGACAAGCGCAGCCAGGCGGCGGCGAAACTGCGCGGTTATGACCTGTCGACGCAACGCGCGCAGCAGGTCAGCCGGGCCGATTTCGCCATCTACGACCTGATTCTCGCCATGGATAACAGCAATCTGCGCAACCTCAAGGCCTTGCAGCCGTCCACCGGCAGGGCCGAGCTGGATCTGTTTTTGCGTCGTTATGCCGGGCTGCTCGATGAAGTGCCGGACCCGTATTACGACGGTGATCAGGGTTTCGAGCAGGTGCTCGATCTGATCGAAGCGGCCTGCGACCAGTTGCTGATCGAAGTGAAGGGCCGTTTATGAGTTTGCAGGTGCAACCGCAAGTATCGTTGCAGGCCTTCAATACGTTTGGCGTCGATGTGCGCGCGCAGCTGTTTGCCGAAGCCCGCAGTGATGACGATGTCCGCGAAGCGCTGGCCTATGCCGCTTCCCATGACGTGCCGTTGCTGGTGATCGGCGGCGGCAGCAACTTGCTGCTCACGGCGGATATTGCGGCGTTGGTATTGCGCATGGCCACGCGCGGCATCCGCGTGCTCAGCGACTATGGCAGTCGCGTGGTGGTCGAGGCGGAAGCGGGCGAACCGTGGCATCCGTTCGTGCAGCACACGCTGGCCGCGGGTTTTGCCGGGCTGGAAAACCTCAGCCTGATTCCCGGCACCGTCGGCGCCGCGCCGATGCAGAACATCGGCGCCTATGGTGTCGAGATCAAGGACGTGTTTGCCGGCCTGACTGCGCTGGACCGCGAGAGCGGCGAGCTGCGGGATTTCAGCCTGGAGCAGTGCAATTTCGGCTACCGCGACAGTGTGTTCAAGCAGCAGCCGGGACGTTGGCTGATCCTGCGGGTACGCTTCAAGCTTGATCGCGCCGCGCACCTGCATCTGGAATACGGCCCGGTCCGTCAGCGCCTGAGCGAGCAGGGCATCGAGCAGCCGACGCCCAGCGACGTCAGCCGCGCCATCTGCAGCATCCGCAGTGAAAAACTGCCGGACCCGGCGGTGCTCGGCAATGCCGGCAGCTTTTTCAAGAATCCGCTGGTGCCTGCCGCTGTGGTCACGCAGATCCAAGCGCAGCACCCGGATCTGGTGGCTTACCCGCAAGCCGATGGGCAGATGAAACTGGCCGCTGGCTGGCTGATCGAACGCGCCGGCTGGAAAGGCTTCCGCGACGGCGATGCCGGCGTGCACAAGTTGCAGGCGCTGGTGCTGGTCAACTACGGCACGGCCACCGGCCTGCAACTGCTCGACCTGGCGCAACGTATCCAGAAAGACATCGCCGAACGGTTTCATGTCGAACTGGAAATGGAGCCCAACCGGTATTGAGGCTACGCTTGCCTGACGCCATCCAAAGCCCTGCACTGATGAAAAAAGTGCAGGGCTTTTTTGTTAATGCTGGGTTAACTTAGCGACCTAACGATACCTACCATTTGCTCCACCCAAAGGCCCGGTGCAGACGTTCCCGTCGGCGCGAGAGAGCCTGATTAGCCTGAGTCGATCTGCGCGAACCCACCGCTGATTTTCCGGCGGCAGATTGCTCGACCCCATAACCACTAAAAAATATGCGGGCGTGCCCATGATTACCCTGAAACTCAACGGTCAAGACCACTCCCTCGATGTCACCGAAGACATGCCGCTGTTGTGGGCGATTCGTGACGTCGCCGGCTACAACGGCACCAAATTCGGTTGCGGCATGGGCCTGTGCGGCGCCTGCACCATCCATATCGACGGCTTGCCGGCACGCAGTTGCATCACGCCGATCGGCTCAGTAATCGGCCAGAACGTCACCACCATCGATAATCTCCACGCCGATCCGGTCGGCAAGGTCGTGCAGCAAGCCTGGCTCGACAGCGCCGTGGCTCAATGCGGTTATTGCCAGGGCGGGCAGATCATGTCGGCCACCGCTCTGCTGAAAACCAACCCCAACCCGAGCGACGAGCAGATCGAAGAAGCCATGGTCGGTAACATCTGCCGCTGCGGCACCTACAACCGGATCAAAACCGCGATCCGCCAGGCCTCCACCCACCTGAAGGAGGTGAAGGCATGAGCCGCGTCCCGAATGATTTCGCCCTGAGCAACCTCAGCCGCCGTGGTTTTCTCAAAGGCGTCGGCGCCACCAGCGCGCTGGTCCTCGCCGCGAGCTGGGGCTGGCAGGATGCGCTGGCCGATGACGCTGCGAAGAAGTTTGGCGCCGATGGCATGCCGAATGGCTGGATCGACGATCCCAAGGTCTACGTGAGCATTGCTGCCGATGGCAGCGTCACCGTGGTGTGCAACCGTTCGGAAATGGGCCAGGGCGTGCGCACCAGCCTGAGCATGGTGGTTGCCGATGAACTTGAGGCCGATTGGGCGCAGGTCAAAGTGCAGCAGGCGCCGGGCGACGAAGTGCGCTTCGGCAACCAGGACACCGATGGTTCGCGCAGCATGCGTCACTGGTACGAGCCGATGCGGCGTTGTGGCGCCGCCGCGCGGACCATGCTCGAACAGGCCGCTGCTGCGCAGTGGATAGTGCCGGTTGGCGAATGCCATGCGCAACTGCACAAGGTCATTCACAAACCGTCCGGCCGTGAACTGGGCTACGGCGAACTCGCCGCTGCGGCCAGTGCGCTGGCAGTGCCGGCGCGTGACAGCCTGCGACTCAAGCAGCCGTCGGAATTTCGCTACATCGGCAAGGAAGGCACCAAGGCCATCGACGGTGCCGACATCGTCAATGGCCGCGCAGTGTACGGCGCCGACGTGCATTTCGACGGCATGCTCTACGCCACTATCGCTCGCCCGGCAGTGTACGGCGGCAAGGTCAAAAGCCTCGATGACAGCGCCGCGCTGAAAGTCCCCGGCGTGCTAAAAGTCATTCAGATCGAAGGCCGGCCATTGCCGTCAGAGTTCCAGCCATTGGGCGGCGTCGCGGTTGTGGCCAGCAACACCTGGGCGGCGATCAAGGGCCGCGAGGCGCTGAAGATCGAGTGGGATGACGGCCCGAATGCCAGTTATGACTCGATTGCCTATCGCAAAGAGCTTGAAGCCGCGTCGCTGAAGGCCGGCAAAGTGGTGCGCAACACCGGTGATATCGACAAGGCCTTGAGCGGCGCTGCCAGCACTCTCGAAGCGTCGTATTACCTGCCGCACCTGGCGCAGGCGCCGATGGAACCGATGGTTGCTATCGCCCGTTACAAGGACGGCGTCTGCGAGGCCTGGGCGCCGAGTCAGGCACCGCAGGTCACCCGTGAGCGCATCGCCGAGCGTCTGGGCGTGCCGTTCGAAAAGGTCACTTTCAACGTAACGCTGCTGGGCGGTGGGTTCGGGCGCAAGTCGAAACCGGACTTCGTCGTTGAAGCGGCGATCCTCGCCAAGGAGTTTCCGGGCAAGGCTGTACGGGTGCAGTGGACCCGCGAAGACGACATCCACAATTCGTATTTCCACACCGTGTCGGCGGAATATCTTAAGGCCGGCATCGACAAGAACGGCATGCCGTCCGGGTGGCTGCATCGCACCGTGGCGCCAAGCATCACCGCGCTGTTTGCGCCGGACATGAACCACGAAGCGGCGTTCGAGCTGGGCATGGGCTTTACCAACATGGCCTATGCGATTCCCAACGTCCGCCTGGAAAACCCCGAAGCCAAGGTACACACCCGCGTCGGCTGGTACCGCTCGGTGTCGAACATTCCCCACGGCTTCGCGATTCAGAGCTTCGTCGACGAACTGGCGCACAAGGCCGGGGAAGATCCGCTCAAGTACCAGATCAAACTGCTCGGCCCGGACCGGCAGATTGATCCTCGCACCTTGAGCGAAGAGTGGAACTACGGCGAATCGCCCGAGCGTTACCCGATCGACACAGGACGCATGCGCACGGTGCTGGAAACTGCCGCCAAGGCCGCCGGTTGGGGGCGCAAACTGCCCAAGGGTCGTGGTCTCGGTCTGGCGGTGCATTACAGCTTCGTCACCTATGTGGCGGCGGTGATTGAAGTCGAGGTCAAGGACGACGGTTCGCTGATCGTGCACAAGGCCGACATCGCCGTGGACTGCGGGCCGCAGATCAACCCTGAGCGCATCCGTTCGCAGTTCGAAGGTGCATGCGTCATGGGCCTGGGCAACGCCGTGCTCGGTGAGATCAGCTTCAAGGACGGTAAGGTCCAGCAGGACAACTTCCATATGTACGAGGTCGCGCGCATGTCGCTGGCGCCCAAGGAAGTCGCGGTGCATCTGGTGACGCCGCCGGGTGACGTGCCGTTGGGTGGCGTTGGTGAGCCGGGTGTGCCGCCGATTGCCCCGGCGCTGTGCAATGCGATCTTCGCCGCCACCGGCAAGCGCATCCGCAATCTGCCGGTGCGGTATCAGTTGCAGGGCTGGCAGAAGGCGCAAGCGTAATGGACAGCGTCGATCTCAACGTCCTGCGCAGCGTCCTCGAGTGGCGCCGCGCCGGACAGCGGGTGGTGCTGTTCAGCGTGGTGCAGACCTGGGGCACTGCGCCGCGCTCGCCCGGTGCCATGCTCGCCTTGCGCGAGGACGGCGTGGTGATCGGCTCGGTGTCGGGCGGCTGTGTCGAGGATGACTTGATCGCGCGGCTGCACGACGGCCGCATCGCCACCGACGGCCCGCCGGTGCAGATGATCACTTATGGCGTGACCCGAGAGGAGGCCGCGCGTTTCGGTCTGCCTTGCGGTGGCACCCTGCGCCTGACCGAAGAGCGCGTCGGTGACCCCGCGTGGGTGGCCGAGCTGCTGCAGCGTTGCGAAAATCATGAAATCGTTGCTCGAGAACTGAACATCGAAACCGGCGAGGTGCGGCTGGCTCCGGCGAGCAAGTCCGATTCGCTGGTGTTCGACGGCAAGACTCTGCGAGCGATTTATGGTCCGCGCTGGCGCTTGTTGCTGATCGGTGCCGGGCAGTTGTCGCGCTACGTCGCCGACATGGCGCGGCTGCTGGATTTCGAAGTGCTGATCTGCGATCCGCGAACCGAGTTCGTTTACGGCTGGGAAGAGCAGCATGGCCGTTTCGTCCCCGGCATGCCGGATGAGGCTGTGCTGAACATCCAGACCGACGAGCGCACAGCGATTGTCGCCTTGACTCACGATCCACGTCTGGATGACATGGCCTTGCTCACTGCGCTCGACTCGCCGGCGTTCTATGTCGGCGCGCTCGGCTCGCGGGTCAACAGCCAGAAGCGCCGGGAAAATCTGGCTCAGCTAGGCTTGTCGCAAGCGTCGATTGATCGCTTGCATGGGCCGATCGGCCTGCACATCGGCAGTCATTCGCCGGCAGAGATCGCCTTGTCGTTGCTGGCGGAAATTGTCGCGATCAAGAACGGTGTGGAGCTGAAACAGAAAAAACCGCTGGAGGGTGCATGAGCCAATCCATCGCAGTGATTGTGCTGGCGGCGGGCGAGGGCAAACGCTTTCGCCAGATCGCCGGCAGCGACAAAGACAAATTGCTCGCTGACTGCACCGGGCGCGACGGCGCGGTTCGCTCGGTCATCGAGCAGGTGCTGGTGAACCTGCCGGCCAGTCTCGACAAGCGTGTACTGGTCACCAACGAGGCTCGACCGCAGGCGATGCGCATGGCTCAGGCTTACGGCTGCGACGTGGTGTCGATCGAATCGACCGGCATGGGCGACAGCATTGCCGCAGGTGTTGCCGCTTGCCCGGGCGCTGATGGCTGGTTGATTGTGCTCGGCGATATGCCGTTTATCTTGCCTTCGAGTATCGAGCGAGTGGTCGCGGCGATGGCTGATGATGCGGTGAGCGTGCCGGTGCTGGGTGGGGAGTTTGGTCATCCGGTGGGGTTTGGTCGTTCGTTTGGCGCGCAATTGCAGGCGCTGACCGGCGATCGTGGCGCACGGCCGTTGTTTGCGCAGGGCAGGGTGGTGGAAGTGGCGGTGGATGATCCGGGGGTGTTGTGGGATATCGATGTGCCTGAATCTCTGGTATTTCCTCGGCCCTGAGCCGTGTTGTATCCCTTGTGGGAGCGAGCCTGCTCGCGAATGCGCTCGTTCAGTTACATGAATATTGTCTGACCCAGCGCTTTCGCGAGCAGGCTCGCTCCCACAAAGGTTGTGGAAGATGCCGGTATTTCAGGTAATAAAAAGCCCCGCCAGGCTTTCACCAGGCGGGGCTTTATATTGGCTTCAGGAATTACACGAGTGGTTTAGGCTCGTGCTCTTTTTCCTGGGCTTCTTCGCGCTGTTCAACCGCGTCCTGAACGGAGCGTGGTGCTTCAGCGATCACCGATTCTACCGATGCTTCTTCCGCGACCGGGGCAGGGGCTGCCTCGACCACTTCAGCCGCAGCGGCTGGTTCGGCAGCCACTGGCGCTGCAGCGGCAGCCAGTTCGGCTTCCTTCTGCAGACGCTCGGCTTCACGCTTGCGACGACGCACTTCACGCGGGTCGTTTGGCGCACGGCCGTTTGGCGTCAGGGCGCTGACCGGAGCCGGCGCTTCAACCACTGGCGCTGGCGCTTCGACTGCGGCTGGCGCTTCTTCGGCCTGAGCTTTTGCAACTGGTGCTTCGACAGCTGGTGCTTCAACCACTGGCTCTGGAGCCGGTTCGGCCGCTACAACCACTGGTTCGGAAACCATGGCCTGCGGTACTTCGGCTTCAGCGACTGGCGCTGGAGTTTCAGTGACGGCTGGCTCGGCAACCCAGTTGAACGCAGTCTGCTCTTCGCGAACTTCACGCACGGTTTTGGTCACGTTTTCGCTGACGGTTTCGGTCGCTGGTTCGGATTCAGCAACTGGCGCTTCAACGACAGCTTCCGGCTCGGCAGGCGCTTCAACCTGAGGCTGAGCTTCGCGGACCGGAGCGACTTCGATTTCCGGTGCAGCAGTCACTACCACTGGAGTGGTGGCTTCGACAACCGGCGCTTCGACTGGAGCAGTTTCCAGTGTGGCGGCGGTGGCGCGTTCAGCCTGCTCGTGGGCTTGGGCTTCTGCCGGAGCGCTGATGGTGCTGCTGGCAACGGCGGCGGTGACGGCCAGGCCAGCGGCCAGATCGGCAGTGCTTGGCTCGCCAGCGTTTTCAGCGGACTCGGATTCTTCCGAACCTTCGATCACGTTGCCGTTGGCATCACGTTGACGCTCGCGACGGTTGCTGCGACGACGCTGGCCACGGGAGCGACGACGTGGACGATCGCCTTCGGCGTTGTCCTGACCGTCTTCCGGCAGTTGCTCTTCGTTGTTGCTGTTCACTTCTTCTTCAGCGACGGCAGCAGCGGCCTGCTCGGCACGCGGTTGACGCTCTTCACGCGGTGGACGCGGAGCGCGTTCTTCGCGTGGCTGACGGGCCGGACGCTCTTCAGCGGTCACGGCAGCAACAGCTGCGGCTGCGGCTGGCGCGGCGTCCAGCGGCTCGCGCAGTTCACGCACGCGTTCTTCACGCTCGCCACGCGGCTTGCGATCTTCACGTGGTGCACGCGGTGCACGTTCTTCACGCGGGGCACGTGGTGCGCGCTCTTCGCGGGCTACCGGCGCTTCGCTGCGGGTTTCACGCGGCTCGCGGGCTTCACGTGGCTGGCGCTCTTCGCGCGGCTCGCGTGGTGCGCGCTCTTCACGTGGAGCACGTTCTTCGCGCGGCTTGCGTTCTTCATCGCGGCGACCGTTACGGTTGCGGCTCTGCTGACGACCGTTGCGGCGCTCTTCGTTGCGGGCAGGACGCTCGGTGGCAGCCGGTTTCGCAACCGCGACCGGTGCGGCTGGCTCTTCCTTGGTGGCGAACAGGCTGACCAGCGACTTCACCAGGCCCTTGAACAGGCTAGGCTCAGGTGCGGCAACCGGTGCAGGAGCAGGTGCGGCAGGTGCAACTTCAGTCGGCACCGGTGCATTGGCACGGGCCGGCGCGGTTTTCACTGCAGCTTCCTGGCGAACCAGCGTGCGAGTCGCAGCGGCTGGCTGGACTTCTTCGACTTCGGCAGCGGCCGCAGCGATTTCGTAGCTGGACTGGTTGGTCGCGGCTTCCGGGCTGTCGTCACGCAGACGCTGAACTTCAAAGTGCGGCGTCTCGAGGTGATCGTTCGGCAGAATGACGATACGGGCACGGGTGCGCAGTTCGATCTTGGTGATCGAGTTGCGTTTTTCGTTGAGCAGGAACGCAGCGACCGGGATCGGCACTTGCGCGCGAACTTCGGCGGTGCGGTCTTTCAGGGCTTCTTCTTCGATCAGGCGCAGAATGGCCAGCGACAGCGATTCAACGTCACGGATGATGCCGGTGCCGTTGCAACGCGGGCAGACGATGCCGCTGCTTTCGCCCAGCGATGGACGCAGGCGCTGACGGGACATTTCCAGCAGGCCGAAACGCGAGATGCGACCGATCTGCACACGGGCGCGGTCAGCTTCCAGGCATTCGCGGACTTTCTCTTCCACGGCGCGCTGGTTCTTGGCCGGGGTCATGTCGATGAAGTCGATGACGATCAGGCCGCCGATGTCGCGCAGGCGCAACTGACGGGCGATTTCTTCGGCGGCTTCAAGGTTGGTCTGCAGGGCGGTTTCTTCGATGTCGCTGCCCTTGGTGGCGCGCGCCGAGTTGATGTCGATGGACACCAGGGCTTCGGTCGGATCGATGACGATGGAGCCGCCGGAAGGCAGTTCGACGACGCGCTGGAATGCGGTCTCGATCTGGCTTTCGATCTGGAAACGGTTGAACAGCGGCACGCTGTCTTCGTATAGCTTGATCTTGCTGGCGTACTGCGGCATCACCTGGCGGATGAATGTCAGGGCTTCGTCCTGGGCTTCAACGCTGTCGATCAGTACTTCGCCGATGTCCTGGCGCAGGTAATCGCGGATGGCGCGGATGATCACGTTGCTTTCCTGGTAGATCAGGAATGGCGCGGAGCGATCCAGCGAGGCTTCTTTGATGGCGGTCCACAGTTGCAGCAGGTAGTCGAGGTCCCACTGCATTTCTTCGCTGCTGCGGCCCAGGCCGGCAGTGCGCACGATCAGACCCATGTCGGCCGGAGCGACCAGGCCGTTCAGCGCTTCACGCAGTTCGTTGCGCTCTTCGCCTTCGATGCGACGGGAGATGCCGCCGGCACGCGGGTTGTTCGGCATCAGTACGAGGTAACGACCGGCGAGGCTGATGAAGGTGGTCAGGGCGGCGCCCTTGTTGCCACGTTCTTCTTTCTCGACCTGAACGATGACTTCCTGGCCTTCGCTCAGGACGTCCTTGATGTTGACGCGGCCTTCGGGGGCTTTCTTGAAGTATTCGCGGGAGATTTCTTTGAGGGGCAGGAAGCCGTGGCGCTCGGAGCCGAAATCGACAAAGGCAGCCTCAAGGCTTGGTTCGATGCGAGTGATACGGCCTTTATAGATGTTGGCCTTCTTCTGCTCGCGTGCACCGGATTCGATGTCCAGGTCGTAGAGGCGCTGGCCATCTACCAGTGCAACACGCAACTCTTCGGGTTGAGTTGCGTTAATCAGCATTCTTTTCATGTAGTACCGTCGGTTTCCGGGCTGCCGGAAACGGCGTTCGGCACACACGACTTCTCACGGTCGGTGTCAGGTGCGTCGGGAGTGGTTGGCCATTCCCGTGTCCAGCGATGTGCGGCCAATTGGGCCGATACCGCGACGTACGCGTCCTGCTTGCTGTGGCTACTTAAGCACTCAGTCAGGAGGAGGAATCAACCAGCGGCTGTGGACGAGATGAAGCGTCTTGATCAAAGCTTGTTGCTACACAGTCCGGCGGTTGTGCATCTCCACCCTACACGTATCCCTGATAATTCGGGTGCTGCCGCGCGCAGAATCCGCAGCGGGTTGGCATTTACCGTGAGCTCCGAAAGGGGAGGTCACGCATCATGGCTAATTCAGGCGATGTTTCCGAAGCAATCGCTCGGGGTCATTCGCAGTCGACTGCACTTTGTGAACTGGCCTTGAATGTTGCCTGCCGGGCGAGTGAGAACTCTGCTCGGCGGTGTAATTCAGGCCTCATGTCACCTGCGCTCGTTACAACCGCAAACTCCACCGTTACGTAGCGAAAGCCCCGTAGGACGGCCTCGCGCCCTGGTGAATTGCGTTGGTCAGGGCCGGTCTTTGACCGTGGTTCCGCTGCCCAGGCCGCTTTTGGCGGCGTTCGCGACTATAGCAGCAATGATTAAGTGCTTCAATTCCATAAAAATTGTTATCATCCGCGGCATGACAACTACTGCCCCTTCGACTCCAGGCGTTCAACTGCTTGAAGTCTCGCCGGAGTATGCCGGCCAACGAATCGACAACTTTCTCCTCGCCCGGCTCAAAGGCGTGCCCAAGACCTTGATCTACCGCATTTTGCGCAAAGGCGAAGTGCGTGTGAACAAAGGTCGGATCAAGCCCGAATACAAGCTGCAGGCCGGCGATATCGTGCGCGTGCCGCCGGTTCGCGTGCCTGAGCGCGACGAACCGGTGCCGCTGGCCCAGGGGCTGTTGCAGCGCCTGGAAGCCTCGATCGTCTTCGAAGACAAAGCCCTGATCGTGATCAACAAGCCCGCCGGCATTGCGGTTCACGGTGGCAGCGGGCTGAATTTCGGCGTGATCGAAGCCTTTCGTCAGTTGCGTCCCGATGCCAAGGAACTGGAGCTGGTACATCGTCTGGACCGTGACACCTCCGGCCTGCTGATGATCGCCAAGAAGCGCAGCATGTTGCGCCACCTGCACGAGCAGTTGCGCGGCGACGGCGTCGACAAGCGCTACATGGCGCTGGTCCGTGGCAACTGGGCAACCTCGATCAAGCAGGTTCGCGCACCGTTGCTCAAGAGCAATCTGCGCTCCGGCGAGCGCATGGTCGAAGTTAACGATGAAGGCAAAGAAGCCCTGACGCTGTTCAAGGTGCTGCGCCGCTTCGGCGATTTTGCCACCATGGTCGAGGCGAAACCGGTTACCGGTCGTACCCACCAGATTCGCGTGCACACCTTGCATGCTGGCCATTGCATTGCCGGTGACAGTAAGTATGGCGACGAGGATTTCACCAAGGAAATCCGCGATCTGGGTGGTAAGCGCCTGTTCCTGCACGCCTACATGCTGACCGTGCCGCTGCCCGACGGCGGCAAGCTGAATCTGCAAGCGCCCGTCGATGAAATGTGGGCCAAGACCGTGGAGCGATTGAGTGCGCCCATCTGATTACAAGCTGTTGATTTTCGACTGGGACGGCACCCTCGCCGATTCCATTCATCGGATCGTCGAGGCGATGCACTCGGCGTCCGGGCGTTCCGGTTTCGAGCTGCGCGATGACTTCGCCGTCAAAGGCATCATCGGTCTCGGCTTGCCGGAAGCGATTCGCACCCTATATCCCGAAATCAGCGACGCAGAAATGCTCGCGTTTCGCGAGTACTACGCCGATCACTACATCGCTGCCGAAGCCGTGCCTTCGCCGCTGTTCGAGGGCGTGGTCGAGTCGATGGCATCGTTTCGCGAGCAGGGTTATCACCTGGCGGTAGCGACGGGCAAGAATCGTCGCGGACTGGATAGGGTGCTCAAGGCCAATGGCTGGGAAGATTATTTCGATATCACCCGCGCTGCCGATGAAACTGCCAGCAAGCCACACCCTCTGATGCTTGAGCAGATTGTCAGCCACTGCGGCGTGCGCCCGGAGCAGGCGTTGATGGTCGGTGATTCGTCGTTCGATCTGCTGATGGCGCGCAACGCGGGGATGGATTCGGTGGCGGTCAGTTATGGCGCGCAATCGATCGAGTCCCTGCAACAGTTCGAGCCGCGTCTGTCGATCGACCGTTTTTCTGAATTGCACGCCTGGCTGGGTCAGCGGGCTTAATACGTTTTTGCTGGGGTAGATGGCATGAGCGACGAATGGAAAGCACCGGCCAAGGCAAGTGCCGACGACGGTGACGCGAAAAGCTGGAAGCTGTTGGAAAAGACTTTGCTGGCCGGCGTGCAGGAACAACGCCGTTCGCGGCGCTGGGGGATTTTCTTCAAGCTGCTGACGTTTGTTTATCTGTTTGTTGCGCTGCTGCTGTTCACGCCGCTGATGGACATGGAAAAAAGCGCCACCCGCGGCCCGAACTACACAGCGTTGATCGAGATCGATGGTGTAATCGCCGACAAGGAGCCGGCTAGCGCCGATAATATCGTTGGCAGCCTGCGTGCGGCGTTCGAAGACAAAAAGGTCAAGGGCGTAGTCCTGCGCATCAACAGTCCGGGCGGCAGTCCGGTGCAGTCCGGTTATGTCTATGACGAGATCAAGCGTTTGCGTGGCCTGCATCCAGAGATCAAGCTCTACGCAGTGATTTCCGATCTTGGTGCTTCGGGCGCCTATTACATCGCCAGCGCGGCGGATCAGATCTACGCCGACAAGGCCAGTCTGGTCGGCTCAATCGGCGTGACAGCAGCGGGTTACGGTTTTGTCGGCGCCATGGAAAAGCTCGGGGTTGAGCGTCGCACCTACACCTCGGGCGAACACAAGGCATTCCTGGATCCGTTCCAGCCGCAAAAGCCTGAAGAAACCGCCTTCTGGCAAAGCGTGCTCGACACCACGCACAAGCAGTTCATCAACAGCGTCAAGCAGGGTCGTGGTGATCGCCTGAAGGACAAAGAGCATCCGGAGCTGTTTTCCGGGCTGGTCTGGTCGGGTGAGCAGGCGCTGCCGCTGGGTCTGATCGATGGCTTGGGCAGTGCCAGTTCGGTGGCGCGTGATGTGATTGGCGAGAAGGAGCTGGTGGACTTCACCGTGCAGGAATCGCCGTTCGATCGCTTCTCGAAAAAGCTCGGCGCCAGCGTGGCCGAGCAGTTGGCGATGTGGATGGGTTTCCACGGGCCTTCGTTGCGGTAAGACGTTTCAAGGTCGAAAGATCGCAGTCGGCGGCAACTCTTGCACGGATCGGTGTAGGAGCTGCCGAAGGCTGCGATCTTTTGCTTTTAAGGGATTTGCACGCCTTCGACCAACAACATGTCGATCAGGCGAATCAGCGGCAGGCCGATCAGGCTGGTGGCATCCGGGCCTTCGGTCGATTGAAACAGGCTCACGCCCAGTCCTTCGGCCTTGAAGCTGCCGGCGCAGTCGTACGGTTGCTCGATGCGCAGGTAGCGTTCGATGCGCGCCTGATCCAGCTGACGCATGTGCACGGTAAACGGCACGCAGTCGACCTGGCATTGCCCGGTGTGGCTGTTGAGCAGTGCCAGACCGGTCAGGAATGTCACGCTCGCGCCGCTCGCCGCCATCAATTGCTCGCGAGCCTTCTCGAAGGTGTGCGGCTTGCCGATGATCTGTTCGCCGAGGACGGCGACCTGATCCGAGCCAATGATCAGATGAGCAGGGTGGCTGTCCGCCAGGGCGCGGGCCTTTTCTTCGGCGAGGCGTTTGACCAGGTCGATTGCGGACTCGCCCGGGCGATGGCTTTCGTCGATGTCCGGCGAGCTGCAGACGAACGGCAAGTGCAGGCGGGCGAGCAATTCACGGCGATAAGTCGAGCTTGAAGCGAGTAATAAAGGCAGCATGGACGTCTCCTGAGGCAGCTGCGGATTCTAGCGGAGGCGCGCAAGTGACGGACAGGGCACAATTTCCTTTGACATGGGTGGGTGCATCCCTATAATGCTGCGCCTATGTTGAATGACCCGATTCCACCTCACGTTGACCCGCGCAAATTGGCTGACCGTGGCACCACCCTTCAAGGTGAACTGCTGCTGGCCGATTTGAAGAGACTCTGCGACCCGCTTTCCGACGATGTCGGTACGGTGCAGGCCAAATTCGTTTTTGAACGAGATGAACGTAAGTCTGTGGTCATCCACAGCTTTATCGACACCGAAGTCAAAATGGTTTGCCAGCGTTGTCTTGAGCTGGTCACCCTGCCGATCCACAGCGAATGCAGTTACGCGGTGGTGAAGGAGGGTGCGAATACCCAGTCGTTGCCGAAAGGTTATGACGTGCTGGAACTGGGCGAAGATCCATTGGATCTGCAGTCACTGATCGAGGAGGAGCTTTTGCTCGCCTTGCCCATTGTGCCTGCTCATCATCCGGAAGAATGCCAGCAGCCGGCGGGAGCAGATGAGCCCGAACCGAGCGAGGACGAGGTAACGCGGTCCAACCCGTTCAGTGTATTGGCGCAGTTAAAGCGTGACCCAAACGTTTAGGAGTTAATCAATTATGGCTGTTCAGCAGAACAAAAAATCCCGCTCTGCCCGTGACATGCGCCGTTCGCACGACGCTCTCGAGGCTAGCACCCTGTCTGTAGAAAAAACCACTGGTGAAGTTCACCTGCGTCACCACGTATCGCCAGAAGGCGTATACCGTGGCCGTAAAGTGATCGACAAGGGCGCTGACGAGTAATCACTTGTCTGCTCAAGTCATCGCGATTGACGCAATGGGCGGGGACTTCGGTCCCCGCAGCATTGTTCAGGCCAGTCTCGCTTGCCTGTCTGCTACACCCTCGCTGCACCTGACCCTCGTCGGTCAACCCTCCCTTCTTGAAGAACTGATCCACGGCCAGTCGGCTGCCGATCGCGCGCGCCTGACGATTGTTGCGGCCAGCGAAGTCATCACCATGGACGAAAAACCCGCTCAGGCCCTGCGTGGCAAGCCGGATTCGTCGATGCGTGTAGCCCTTGAACTGCTGCGCGATGGCAAGGTGCAGGCCTGTGTCAGTGCCGGCAATACGGGTGCGTTGATGGCCTTGTCGCGATTCGTGCTGAAGACATTGCCGGGCATTGATCGTCCGGCCATGGTTGCGGCGATTCCGACGCAGACCGGTTATTGCCAGTTGCTCGATCTGGGCGCCAACGTCGATTGCAGTGCCGAGCACCTGTTGCAGTTCGCGGTGATGGGTTCGGTGGCTTCGCAGACTTTGGGCATTGCCCGTCCACGTGTTGCGTTGCTGAACATCGGCACCGAAGACATCAAGGGCAATCAGCAGGTCAAACTGGCCGCAACGCTGTTGCAGGCTGCGCGCGGGATCAACTACATCGGCTTTATCGAAGGCGACGGCTTGTATCGCGGTGAGGCCGACGTGGTGGTGTGTGACGGCTTCGTCGGCAATATCCTGCTCAAGTCCAGCGAAGGCCTGGCGACGATGATTGCGGCGCGCATCGAGGCGTTGTTCAAGAAAAACTTGGCCTCGCGCGCTGTCGGCGCTCTTGCGCTGCCGTTGATGAAGCGTCTGCAAGCTGATCTGGCCCCGGCGCGACATAATGGCGCAAGCTTTCTCGGCTTGCAGGGCATCGTTGTGAAAAGTCACGGATCGGCAGGGGTGCAGGGCTTTCAGAGTGCCATTCAACGGGCGCTGATCGAGATTCAGGAGAATCTGCCCGAGCGTCTCCACGGTCGTCTGGAGGAACTGTTGTCTTAGGCGTTTTCGTCGGACAATGCTTAAATGTGACCGCCCGGTTCAAAGGGCCATCCAAACTGTCAGTTTCTGGCGTCCCCAACGGGGCGTTATTTTCCGACGACAAGATCATTAGGGGCTTGTTACATGTCTGCTTCCCTCGCATTCGTCTTTCCAGGACAGGGTTCGCAGTCCCTCGGCATGCTGGCCGAGCTGGGCGCGCAACATCCGCTGATCCTCGAAACCTTTCAAGAAGCCTCTGCTGCGCTGGGCTACGACCTGTGGGCACTGACCCAGCAGGGCCCGGAAGAGCTGCTCAATCAAACCGACAAAACCCAACCGGCCATTCTGACCGCTTCGATCGCCCTGTGGCGTCTGTGGCTGGCCGAAGGCGGCGCGCGCCCGGCATTCGTCGCCGGCCATAGCCTGGGTGAATACAGCGCGCTGGTCGCTGCCGGCAGCCTGAGCCTGGCTGACGCGGTCAAGCTCGTCGAGCGCCGTGGTCAGTTGATGCAGGAAGCGGTGCCGGCCGGGCAGGGCGGCATGGCCGCGATCCTCGGC
>NZ_JH635998.1:250311-263287 GCF_000257605.1 Pseudomonas sp. R62 | reverse complement strand
CACGTGGTGCCAAACGCGCCATGCCGTTGCCGGTGAGCGTGCCGTCGCACTGCGAGCTGATGCGTCCGGCTGCCGAGCGTTTCGCCGAATCCATCGCCGCCATCGACTGGCAGGCGCCGCAGATCCCGTTGGTGCAGAACGTCAGCGCACAAGTGCCAGCCGATCTGGAAACCCTCAAGCGCGATCTGCTCGAACAGCTCTACAAGCCCGTGCGCTGGGTTGAATCGGTGCAGACTTTGGCCGCCAAGGGCGCGACCAATCTGGTCGAATGCGGCCCGGGCAAAGTCCTCGCTGGCCTGAACAAACGTTGCGCCGAAGGCGTTTCGACTTCCAATCTCAATACCCCAGATGCCTTCGCTGCCGCTCGCGCAGCGCAGGCCTGAATCAGGAGAAACTTGCATGAGTCTGCAAGGTAAAGTTGCACTGGTTACCGGTGCAAGCCGCGGTATCGGCCAGGCCATCGCGCTGGAACTGGGTCGTCAGGGCGCCATCGTTGTCGGCACCGCGACCTCCGCGTCGGGCGCCGAGCGCATTGCCGCGACCCTGAAGGAAAACGGTATCCAGGGCGCCGGTTTCGAACTCAATGTCACCAGCGACGAATCGGTCAGCGCCGTGCTGGCAGGCATTCAGGAGCAGTTCGGTGCGCCGGTGGCGATTCTGGTCAATAATGCCGGCATCACCCGCGATAACCTGATGATGCGCATGAAAGACGACGAGTGGTACGACGTGATCGATACCAACCTGAACAGTCTGTATCGCCTGTCCAAGGGCGTTTTGCGTGGCATGACCAAGGCGCGCTGGGGTCGAATTATCAGTATTGGCTCGGTGGTGGGTGCCATGGGCAACGCCGGCCAAGTAAACTATGCAGCCGCCAAGGCCGGTCTGGAAGGTTTCAGCCGGGCGATGGCGCGTGAAGTCGGTTCGCGTTCGATTACGGTCAACTCGGTAACCCCTGGGTTCATCGACACCGATATGACCCGCGAGCTGCCTGAAGCACAGCGTGAAGCCTTGCAGACGCAGATTCCGCTGGGTCGTCTGGGGCAAGCTCAAGAGATCGCGTCCGTGGTCGCTTTTCTTGCATCCGACGGTGCGGCATACGTTACCGGGGCTACAATCCCGGTGAACGGTGGGATGTACATGTAAGTAAAATGTGACGGATTGCTTCAAAAAAATGTCATACGAGCTGTCTAAAATCCGTTATAAAGCTGCAATCTATTTATAGGCAGAGGGCCGCAGGGTTTGAGGAGTGAAGCTTTCAGTTGAAAAACTGAAAAGGCTTTCTATACACTTACCCACTGGCCAGCTGCCTGAATTTGTCCATTAGGAGTGAAAACAAGGTATGAGCACCATCGAAGAGCGCGTCAAGAAAATCGTTGCCGAGCAACTGGGTGTTAAAGAAGAAGAAGTGGTCAACACCGCTTCCTTCGTAGAAGACCTGGGTGCCGACTCCCTTGACACCGTTGAGCTGGTGATGGCTCTGGAAGAGGAATTCGAGACCGAAATCCCTGACGAAGAAGCTGAAAAGATCACTACTGTACAAGCTGCAATCGACTACGTTACCAGCCACCAGGCGTAACAGTTTGTAATCGTTGCTTGCTGTCATGGAAAAACCGCACTGCCATCATGGCGTGCGGTTTTTTCTTTAGGCCTGATGCAAAGTCGTCATTTGAAAAAGGAGAGTGCTGTGTCGCGTAGACGCGTCGTAGTCACCGGTATGGGTATGTTGTCGCCACTGGGCACGGATGTGCCGAGCAGTTGGCAGGGCATTCTGGCTGGCCGCAGTGGCATTGGTCTGATCGAACACACCGACCTTTCTGCCTATTCGACCCGCTTCGGTGGTTCGGTCAAAGGCTTCAATGTCGAGGAATACCTGTCGGTCAAGGAAGCGCGCAAGCTCGACCTGTTCATTCAGTACGGCCTCGCCGCAGGCTTTCAAGCCGTGCGCAACGCCGGTCTGGAAGTCACCGATGCCAACCGTGAACGCATTGGCGTGGCCATGGGTTCGGGGATTGGCGGTCTGACCAACATCGAAGAGACCAGCCGCACCCTGCACGAGACCGGTCCGCGACGGATCTCGCCGTTCTTTGTGCCTGGCTCGATCATCAATATGATTTCCGGTTTCCTGTCGATCCATCTGGGCGCACAGGGACCCAATTACGCCATCGCCACCGCGTGCACCACCGGTACGCACTGCATCGGCATGGCGGCGCGCAACATCATGTACGACGAAGCCGACGTGATGATTGCCGGCGGTGCGGAAATGGCTGCCTGCGGTCTGGGCATGGGCGGCTTCGGCGCGTCCCGTGCGCTGTCGACCCGCAACGACGAGCCGACCCGCGCCAGCCGTCCATGGGACAAGGGTCGTGACGGCTTCGTTCTGTCCGACGGTGCCGGCGCTCTGGTTCTCGAAGAGCTCGAACACGCCAAGGCTCGTGGCGCTACGATCTACGCCGAACTGATCGGTTTCGGCACCAGTGGCGATGCGTTCCACATGACCTCGCCACCCGCCGACGGCGCCGGTGCCGCGCGCTGCATCACCAATGCCCTGCGCGACGCGAAGATCAATGTCGATCAAGTGCAGTACATCAACGCCCACGGCACCTCGACCCCGGCCGGCGACCTTGCCGAAGCCAATGCGATCAAGTCGGTGTTCGGCGATCACGCCTACAAGCTGGCCGTCAGCTCGACCAAGTCGATGACCGGCCATCTGTTGGGTGCGGCGGGCGCGGTCGAAGCGATTTTCAGCGTGCTGGCGATCAACAGCCAGGTGGCACCGCCGACCATCAACCTTGATGAACCGGACGAAGGCTGCGATCTCGATTTCGTTGCGCACACCGCGCGTAACATGGACATCGATGTCGTGCTGTCCAACTCCTTCGGTTTTGGCGGCACCAACGGCACTCTGGCGTTCCGCCGGTTCGCCGGCTGATGGACAGCTGGGTCGACGGTCAACCGGCTGACGTGCTGTCGCTGAAAGATCGCGGCCTGGCTTACGGCGATGGTCTGTTCGAGACCATTGCCGTGCGCAGTGGACAGCCGGTCCTGCTGGATCGACACCTGACGCGCCTGGCCGATGGCTGCGCGCGTCTGGCCATTGCGACCGACCTCGAGCTGGTTCGCCATGAGCTGCTCAGCTATGCCGCTGCGATGGGCGAGGGCGTGCTCAAGCTTATCCTCACTCGGGGTGACGGCTTGCGTGGTTATGCGCCCGATCCTGCGGCGCAGGGCCGACGCATTCTGCAAGGCAATCCGCCGGCGGCTTATCCCGCTGCCCATGCCGAGCACGGTATCCGCCTGTTTCCCTGCAACACGCGTTTATCTACGCAGCCGTTGTTGGCCGGGCTGAAACATCTGAATCGACTGGAACAGGTACTCGCCCGCGCCGAATGGCAGGACAGCGAGCATGCCGAAGGCTTGATGCTTGATCAGGCCGGGCGTGTTGTCGAAGGTGTGTACAGCAATATTTTCCTGGTGCGCGACGGTGGCTTGATCACGCCCGACTTGAAGCGCTGCGGTGTCGCAGGTGTGATGCGCGCGGAAATTTTGTTTCAGGCCGAGTCACTGGCCATCCCCACGCAAATCGCCGATATCAGCCTCGAACAGCTGCAATGGGCTGATGAAGTGTTTGTCTGCAACAGCGTTTATGGCGTCTGGCCGGTACGCGCCTGTGCTGCACTGAGCTGGCCGGTTGGCCCGCTCACCCGTAAACTGCAAACCATTGCCCGCGCGCTACTGGATGCTTGATTCGTGAGACGTAAACTTTTGCTGCTGCTGGAAACCGGACTGGTTCTGGCAGGGCTGCTGTTGGGCGCCAGCGCCTGGAAAATTCATTCGGCGCTGGAACAGCCCCTGAACATCCCGCAGGAACAACTGCTGGATGTGCCGAAAGGCTCTACACCGACCCGTACCTTCCTTGAACTCGAAACCGATGGCGTCATCAAGGACGCGTTCTGGCTGCGCGTCTACTGGCGCTTCAACCTCGCCGGCACACCGATTCACAGCGGCGAGTACCGCATGCAGCCGGGCATGACCGTCAACGGTCTGATCGATTCGTGGAAGCGCGGCGACGTGGTTCAGTACAGCCTGACCCTGGTCGAAGGCTGGACTTTCCATCAAGTGCGCGCCGCCCTGGCCAAGGACGACAAGCTCGAGCAGACCCTCACCGGCCTGAGCGACAGCGATGTCATGGCGAAGATTGGCCACAAAGGCTTGTTCCCGGAAGGCCGGTTTTTCCCGGATACCTATCGCTTCGTGCGCGGCATGTCCGATGCCGAGCTGTTGAAAAAAGCCTTTGATCGTCTCGATGAGGTGCTCGCCAAAGAGTGGGCGCAGCGTTCTGCCGACGTGCCTTACAGCGAACCTTATCAAGCGCTGATCATGGCCTCTCTGGTCGAGAAAGAGACCGGCGTTCCGCAGGAGCGCGGGCAGATTGCCGGTGTTTTCGTACGGCGCATGGCGCTGGGCATGCAGTTGCAGACCGATCCGACGGTGATTTATGGCCTCGGTGATCGCTACACGGGCAAACTGACCCGCGCACATTTGAAAGAGCCGACGCCTTACAACACCTACGTGATACCAGGCTTGCCGCCGACGCCTATTGCGATGGTCGGGCGCGAGGCGATTCATGCTGCGCTCAACCCGGTGGAGGGCAGCAGCCTGTATTTCGTCGCCCGTGGCGATGGCAGCCATGTGTTCTCCGATGATCTGGATGCGCACAACAACGCAGTGCGCGAATACCAGCTCAAGCGCCGTGCCGATTACCGTTCCAGCCCGGCACCAGTAACCGCGCCGGCCACCGATGAGGCCATTCCGGCGGCCTCGCCGAACACCGCGCCCGAGGTGCTGCCCGAAGTGCCATCGAAAGCGCCGCCGCAAGATCCGGCGCCAGCCCAAGAACCGGACGCCGCTGCACCACAGAACGCGCAATGACTTTGATGAAGGACTGCCTGTGACTGGCTTGTTTATTACCCTGGAAGGCCCGGAAGGCGCGGGCAAGAGCACCAATCGCGAATACCTCGCCGAGCGCCTGCGCGCCGCCGGTATCGAAGTGCTGCTCACCCGTGAGCCTGGCGGTACGCCGCTGGCCGAGCGGATTCGTGACGTTCTGCTGACCCCGGCCGACGAAGTGATGCATCCGGACGCCGAGCTGTTGCTGGTGTTCGCCGCGCGCGCCCAGCACCTGGCCGAGGTGATTCGCCCGGCGCTGGCCCGTGGCGCTGTGGTGCTGTGTGATCGTTTCACCGACTCGACATACGCCTATCAGGGCGGCGGTCGTGGTTTGTCGCTGGAACGCATCGCCACCCTGGAAACTTTCGTGCAGGGCGACTTGCGGCCCGATCTGACACTTATTTTCGATCTGCCCGTAGAGATCGGTCTGGCCCGCGCCAGTGCCCGTGGTCGCCTGGACCGTTTCGAACTCGAAGGCCGGGCGTTTTTCGAAAACGTGCGCAATGCGTTCCTGAAGCGCGCCGAAGCCGATCCTTCGCGCTATGTGCGCATCGATGCCGGTCAGCCATTGGCCAAGGTCCAGCAATCGCTGGACACCTTGCTGCCGAATCTGCTGGAGCTGGCCCGTGGCTGAGGCCTATCCATGGCAGGACAGCCTCTGGCAGCAACTGGCCGGACGCAGTCAGCATGCCCACGCGTACCTGCTGCACGGTCCCGCCGGTATCGGCAAGCGTGCTCTGGCCGAACGCTTGATGGCCAGCCTGCTGTGTCAGCGCCCTACGCCTGAGGCATGCGGCGAGTGCAAATCCTGTCTGCTGCTCAAGGCCGGCAGTCATCCGGACAATTACATCCTGGAGCCGGAAGAGGCGGACAAGGCGATCAAGGTCGATCAGGTTCGTGATCTGGTCAGTTTCGTCGTGCAGACTGCGCAGCTCGGCGGGCGCAAAGTGGTGTTGATCGAGCCGGTCGAGTCGATGAATATCAACGCTGCCAACGCCTTGCTCAAAAGCCTTGAAGAGCCGTCCGGCGATACCGTGCTGCTATTGGTCAGCCACCAGCCCAGCCGTTTATTGCCAACCATCAAGAGCCGTTGCGTGCAGCAGGCCTGCCCGCTGCCGGGCGAGGCGATGAGCCTGCAATGGCTGGCCCAGGCGCTGCCGGATTGCGCGGAAGACGAACGCGTCGAACTGCTGACGCTGGCCGCCGGGTCGCCGCTGATGGCGGTCAGCCTGCAATCGCAAGGTGTGCGTGAACAGCGCGCGCAAGTGGTCGAAGGCGTGAAGAAGTTGCTCAAGGGCCAGCAATCGCCGACGCAACTGGCCGAGGAGTGGAAAAGCATTCCGATGTTGCGTCTGTTCGACTGGTTCTGCGACTGGTCGAGCCTGATCCTGCGCTATCAACTGACTCAGGACGAAGCCGGTCTCGGCCTGGCCGATATGCGCAAGGTCGTGCAGTACCTGGCGCAGAAAAGCGCGCAGGGCAAAGTGCTGGATATTCAGGACTGGATTCTCGCCCAACGGCAGAAAGTGTTGAGCAAGGCCAACCTCAATCCGGCCCTGTTGCTGGAAGCATTGTTGGTGCAATGGGTGGGATTGCCTGGTCAAAGATAAGAATGTGTACCTAGACTCTGAAGATCAGCAGTGGAGGTGAGCATGATTGAACCTGTCAGCCCGGGGCCGCGTAACGGCATCTTGTCCCTGACCATCAAGGACAAGTCGGTGCTTTACGCCGCCTACATGCCTTTCATCAAGAATGGTGGCCTGTTCATCCCGACCAACAAAAGCTACCGGTTGGGCGACGAGGTGTTCATGCTGTTGCACCTGATGGATGAAGCGGAAAAAATTCCCGTCGCCGGCAAAGTCGCCTGGATCACCCCCAAAGGTGCACAAGGCAATCGCGCCGCCGGTGTCGGCGTGCAATTCAACGACGGCGACGACACCGCGCGCAGTCGCATCGAAACTCATCTGGCCGGAGCGCTGAAATCCGACCGTCCCACTCATACGATGTAAGTTGCAGTCCTTTTTATGCTCGTAGATTCCCATTGTCACCTTGATCGTCTCGACCTCGCCGCCCATGACGGCTCGCTGGATGCCGCACTCGCTGCGGCCCGCGAGCGTGGGATCGGACACTTTCTGTGCATCGGCGTCAGTGCCGACAACGCCGCCGATGTCAAAGCCCTTGCCGAGCGGTATGCCGATGTTGATTGTTCGGTCGGCGTGCATCCGCTGGATGTGCAGCCGGGCGCGGCACCAGCGCTGGACTGGCTGCTGCACGAACTCAATCATCCGAAAGTGGTGGCGATCGGCGAAACCGGTCTCGACTATCACTACGAGCCGGAAGCCGCCGAGTTGCAGCAGGAGTCGTTTCGCCTGCACCTGCAAGCTGCGCAGCAGACCGGCAAACCGGTGATCATCCACACCCGTGGCGCCCGTGCGGACACCCTGGAACTGCTGCGCGAAGCGGCGCTGCCCCAGGCGGGTGTGTTGCATTGCTTCACCGAAGACTGGGACATGGCCAAAGCGGCACTGGACATGGGCTACTACATTTCCCTGTCGGGCATTGTTACGTTCCGCAATGCCGACGCCTTGCGTGACGTGGCGAGCAAAGTGCCGGCCGATCGCTTGCTGGTGGAAACCGACTCGCCGTACCTGGCGCCGATTCCGTATCGCGGCAAGCCGAACCTGCCGCAGTACGTGCGCGAAGTGGCGGAGTTTCTGGCGATGCTGCGTGGTGAGAACTACGAGCGCTTTGCCGAGCAGACCACAGAGAACTTCAAGCGTCTGTTCCCGCTGGCGAGTGTTAAATCTGCCCTGTGACCGCTGGCCAAATCGCAGGCAAAAAAAACCCGGGTTCTGGGGGGGGAATCCGGGTTAAGACCATTAGGAGTAAAACAAAGGCACGCGGTCCGTTGGTACCTTTACCGGCACGACACTTGGGGGAGATGTCGCCCGACAGTTCAAGTATTGATCAGTCTGGCGTGCAGTCCAGTGAGCCGGTCGGGGTTTTTAAACAAATTTGGAATACGTTTGCTTCAGTTGAGTTCTCATTGCACCCGAATCGTTCTCGAAATGAACAAGAAACACAGATTTGGTCGATGAACCGTGCTTTTTTGCGCAAGTTAGGCATAATACGCGGCTTCGAATTTTGACCCTTCAGACCTTTTTCTTATGCATAAAGAACCTCGTAAGGTCCGTGAATTTCGTCGCCGCGAGCAGGAAATTCTCGATACCGCGCTCAAGCTGTTCCTCGACCAGGGTGAAGACAGTGTCACCGTCGAGATGATTGCTGATGCCGTGGGTATCGGCAAAGGCACGATCTACAAGCACTTCAAATCCAAGGCGGAGATCTACTTGCGCCTGATGCTCGACTACGAGCGCGATCTGAACGAGCTGCTGCATTCGGCCGATGTCGACAAGGACAAGGAAGCGCTGTCCCGCGCCTACTTCGAATTCCGCATGCGCGACCCGCAGCGCTATCGCCTGTTCGACCGTCTCGAAGAGAAAGTGGTCAAGGGCAATCAGGTGCCGGAGATGGTCGAGGAGCTGCACAAGATCCGTGCCTCGAACTTCGAACGCCTGACCCTGCTGATCAAGGGTCGCATCAGCGAAGGCAAGCTCGAAGATGTGCCACCGTACTTCCACTACTGCGCATCTTGGGCGCTGGTGCACGGCGCGGTGGCGCTGTATCACTCGCCATTCTGGAGCAATGTGCTGGAAGATCAGGAAGGCTTCTTCCAGTTCCTGATGGACATCGGCGTGCGCATGGGCAACAAGCGCAAGCGCGACCCGGAAACGCCGAGCACATAAGTCATTCAGCGGGCTGATTGCGCCGTGTTTTCACAACATGGCGCAATAGCGCAGGAATATACTCAGGCATAGGGCTTGCTAAAACCTGATTTCTCAGTCAAGTTTTGCTCGCTCGATTTTCTTTCGCCGGAGTGTTTCATGATCGTTGACCGTCAAGGCAGGCGTTTTCGCAATCTGCGCATCAGCCTGACCTCTGCCTGCAATTACGCCTGTACCTACTGCGTGCCCAACGGTAAGCGGTTGGTCGCTGCGCAGGATGAACTGTCGGCCGAAGCCATGGCACGCGGCGTCGAATACCTGATCGAAGCGGCCGGCATCGAGCGCCTGCGCATCACCGGCGGCGAGCCACTGGTCAGCCCCAAACTCGAATCGTTCATGACTGCAGTCGGCCAGATGGGCCTCGACGACATCAGTCTGACCACCAACGGTCAACTCCTCGCGAAAAAACTGCCGCTGCTGGTCGATGCCGGACTGCGCCGGATCAACGTTTCCCTCGATACTCTCGATGCCGCTGCTTTTCGCAGCATCGCCCGTGGCGGCGATCTGGCCAGCGTGCTCGATGGCATGGATCAGGCTGCCGCCGCCGGGATGAAGATCAAGGTCAACATGGTGCCGTTGCGCGGGCAGAACCTCGATCAGATCATGCCGCTGCTCGACTACTGTCTGGAGCGCGGCTTCGAACTGCGTTTCATCGAGTTGATGCGCATGGGCCATCTGGCCAAGGACTCGAATGCTTTTCTGCAGCAGTTCGTCAGCCTTGAGCAGTTGCTCGGCCTGATCGGCGAACGTTATGAATACGCCCAGACCGACGCACCGGTGGACGCCACGGCTGTGCGCTACTCGATTCCCGGTCGCGGCAATTTCGGAGTGATCGCCAACGAAAGCGTGCCGTTCTGCCGTACGTGTTCGCGCTTGCGCCTGTCGTCGACCGGTTGGCTGCATGGCTGCCTGTCGTCGAGCAACCGCCACTATGTCGGCGATCTGCTCGACAAGCCGCGTCATCAGGCATTGCCGGCGCTGCAACGTTTGCTGGTCAAGGCGTTGGGTGACAAGCAGGAGGTGGCGTTCTCTGGCGGCGCTACTGTCATGAAGATCATTGGTGGCTGAATAATCGCTTTCGCGAGCAGGTCGAATCGTCGCACCGTCGCTCCCACATTTGGAATGCATTTCAATTGTGGGAGCGAGCCTGCTCGCGAATGCCTCTATCACTGAATTTGCCGAGCTGGCGCAAAAGCTGCATCCAACGGCCATTCGCCGGTTTTCCGACACCGGCTTCTGGAGGAATAGGATGCGTAGCCTGGTTTTGCTGCTGGCCGTTTTGGCGCTTGGCGGCTGCATGAATGTCAGCGATATGGCCGAAGGCACTCGCTATCACATGAGCGATGCGGGGCTTCTGGACCACAGCGACAGCCGCCGGGTGAACAATCTCCGCATTCAGCCGGACTCGTTCATCTTCATCGCCCAGGGCGCGTTCGCACCGCCGGGTGGTTCCTATCCGCGGCCGAACGTGGTCGCCGAAGAAGCCTTCAAGGGCTTTGTCGAATATTTCCCGATGGTCCGCCGCGCCCGTGCGCCGGAAGGCCTCGATCAAGCCATGGGCGAAGCCCGTGATGCCGGCGCGCATTATCTGCTGTACACACGTTTCGCCAAGGCTGACGACCGCATCGGCAACTCTGACGAGTGGCTGGACCAGGAAGCCGTGGATCGCCTCGGTATCGATGGCGGCGTGATTCAGATCATGTTGATCGAGACCAGCACCCAGTATTTGATTGATACTGCACGGATCAAGAGTCGTGGCGGTTTACTGACGTTCCATGACTCCAAACCCGAAGACCTCATCGGTCCGCCGCTGGCGCAATACGCACGCAGCCTGCTGGGGATCGGCGACCAGTAATCAAGGAGTACGCCATGAGTGACCCGCAAACAGCCAATGACCTGCTGGGGCAGATCCCCAAGACCAAAGGCCTGCCACCGGTGCATTTGTGGAACCCGGATTTCTGCGGCGACATCGACATGCGCATCGCCCGCGACGGCACCTGGTACTACCTGGGCACGCCGATCGGGCGCAAGCCGATGGTCAAACTGTTCTCCACCATCATCCGCCGCGACGGCGATGATTATTTCCTGATCACCCCGGTCGAGAAGGTCGGGATCAAGGTCGATGACGCGCCGTTCGTAGCGGTTGCCGTGGAAGTGCAAGGCGAGGGCGAGGCGCAGGTTTTGCGCTTTACCAGCAACGTCGAGGAAACCATCGAGGCGGGGGCTGAACATCCGATCCGCGTCGAGATCGATCCTGAAACCCAGGAGCCTGCGCCTTATGTGCATGTGCGCAGCAACCTTGAAGCGTTGATTCACCGCAATGTGTTTTACCAGTTGGTGGAACTGGCGGTGAGCCGCGAGATCGATGGTCAGCGCTGGTTGGGCGTGTGGAGTGGCGGCGAATTCTTTCGCATCGGCCTGGAACCCTGACACAACACCAAAATGTGGGAGCGAGCCTGCTCGCGAACGCGCTGTATCAGTCGCCAGCAATGTTGACTGACACGACGCTTTCGCGAGCAGGCTCGCTCCCACAATGGTTTGCGCAAGCTGAAAAAAATCCGATTGACTGTTAATCGTATGATGATTAGCGTAGGCACCCATCGCGATTCGCCTTGAGGTGTACATGTCCAGCAGCTTTCATGCGTCGACCGTTGACTGGCTGGGCAGTTGGATTGCAGCCGGTCAGGTCAAGCCGGGGCAGACCATCAAGGTCGAGGCGGATCTGGGCGAGCAGCTTGGTGTCAGCCGCACGGTGATTCGCGAAGCCATCAAAACCCTCGTCGCCAAAGGCATGCTCGAAGTCGGGCCGAAGGTCGGCACGCGGGTGTTGCCAGTACGGCGCTGGAATCTGTTCGATCCGCAGGTGGTCGGTTGGCTGTCGCGCAACGGCTTGCCGGAAAACTTCGTCGATGACCTGCTGGATTTGCGCCGCACCATCGAGCCGATGGCGGTGCGCTGGGCCTGTGAGCGCGCAACGCCGGAGCAGATCGAAGCGGTGCAACTGGCTTTCAATGCACTGGAGCGTGCGGTCGACAGTGGCATCGATTACAACCGTGCCGACCAGGCCTTCCACGAATGCATCCTGGCCGCCAGCCATAATCAGTTCATCGAACAAATGGTCCCGGCCCTCGGCGCGTTGCTGGCGGTGTCGTTCGAAGTCTCCGCCGCCGACCCCGATGAACTGCGCCGCACCTTGCCGATCCATAAAGACATGGCCGACGCCATCGCCGCGCGCGATTCGACCCGTGGCGTGTGGGCGTGCATGACCTTGATCGACAACGCCGACCTGGCGATAAAACGCTTTTACCCGAAAGTCATGGCCAGTAGAAAAGCTAGCTGAAAATGTCGAGACATCCTGTGGTAGCGAGCTTGCTCGCGAATGCGTCAGGTCAGATAAATCATCATTGACTGACACTCCGCCTTCGCGAGCAAGCTCGCTTCCACAGTAAAACAACAACTCAGAAGGACTTGATATGCCGTTCACCGCCCTGACCCAACACCGCGCGAAACTCGGCGAAGGCCCGTTCTGGGATGCTCCGACCCAAGCGCTTTACTGGGTCGATATCGCCGGTAAGCAAGCGTTGCGCCTGATCGGTCAGAACGTGCAGATCTGGCAGATGCCCGAGCACATCTCCGCCTTCATTCCTTGCGCCAGCGGCGATGCGCTGGTGACATTGAGCAGTGGTGTCTACCGGCTCGATCTCGATTCGCCCGGCCTCGAGCCACGCTTGACGTTGTTCTGCGTCGCCGACCCGCAACCGGGCAACCGCCCCAACGAAGCCCGTTGCGATGCCTTGGGCCGCTTGTGGTTGGGCACCATGCAAAACAACATCGGCGAGCACGGCGAGGATCTGCCGCTGGTACGCCGTTCCGGTGGCCTGTTCCGAATCGATCCCGATCAACGCGTGACACCGCTGCTGCTCGGTCTGGGCATTCCCAATACCTTGTTGTGGAGTGACGACGGCACCACGCTGCTGTTTGGTGAAAGTCTCGACAGCACGCTCAATCGATATTTCATCCGCACCGACGGCAGTCTCGATGCACCGCAGGTGTTCTACTCGTCCGATCAACACGGTGGTCCCGATGGCTCGGCGATGGACGCCGAAGGCTACGTGTGGAATGCACGCTGGGACGGAAGTTGCCTGCTGCGCCTGACGCCGGACGGGCAGGTGGATCGCAAAATC
>NZ_JH635998.1:241165-249796 GCF_000257605.1 Pseudomonas sp. R62 | reverse complement strand
GGTGGATCGCAAAATCGATCTGCCGGTCAGTCGCCCGACCAGTTGCGTGTTTGGTGGCGAAGACTTGAAAACCCTGTTTATCACCAGTGCCAAGAGCCCGCTGAATCATCCTTTTGACGGTGCGGTGCTGAGCATGCGCGTTGATGTTGCAGGAAAACTCTGTACGCGTTTTGCTGGTTAGATCCCAAAATATGGGATGCAAAATTATATATTGAGATTATTTGGCGGTCGGGTTTATAGTCGGCTCCAGCAGTAACACGCACTCACACTTAAAAAGAACAAAACAGGTGAAGTGATGCAGCGAATTCTTGTTGCCCGCGCAAGCGGGATCCGCCTTTCGTCACGGCTTAATGCCGTCGGCGACGCTTGCCTGTTTGTTTTCCCCAGCCGTCAGAACCGGACATCGACCAGTGCCCGGTTTTTTTGCGCCTGCGTGCAGGAGGCCTGAGCCGTGGCTGAAGCGCTGACATTGCCACCAGTGCCGGCGCCGCCGAAAGGCGAGCGCCTGAAAAACAAGGTCGTGCTGTTGACCGGGGCCGCTCAGGGCATCGGCGAAGCTATCGTTGCCGCGTTCGCCTCGCAGCAAGCCAGATTACTCATCAGCGACATTCAGGCCGACAAGGTCGAGCAGGTCGCCGCTCACTGGCGCGATCAGGGCCATGACGTGCAGGCGCTCAAGGTCGACGTATCGAATCAGCAGGATCTGCATGCCCTGGCCCGACGCGCGGTGGAATTGCATGGCCGCATCGATGTGTTGGTCAACTGTGCCGGGGTCAATGTGTTCCGCGATCCTTTACAGATGACCGAAGAAGACTGGCGCCGCTGCTTCGCCATCGATCTGGACGGCGCCTGGTATGGCTGCAAAGCCGTGCTGCCGCAGATGATCGAGCAGGGTGTGGGCAGCATCATCAACATCGCCTCGACCCATTCCAGCCACATCATTCCCGGTTGCTTCCCGTACCCGGTGGCCAAGCATGGCCTGCTCGGCCTGACCCGCGCCCTCGGCATCGAATACGCGGCCAAGGGCATTCGCGTCAACGCCATCGCGCCGGGCTACATCGAAACGCAATTGAACGTCGATTACTGGAACGGCTTTGCCGATCCGCACGCCGAACGGCAGCGCGCCTTTGATCTGCATCCGCCCAAGCGCATCGGCCAGCCGATCGAGGTGGCGATGACGGCAGTGTTCCTGGCCAGCGATGAGGCACCGTTTATCAACGCTTCGTGCATCACCATCGATGGTGGTCGCTCGGTGATGTACCACGACTGAATGAAACGGATTTCCAGCGCTGAACTACGCTTGAAATCCAATCATCATACGATATGACTATTTTCAACCAGCTTCATTGAGAACACGCTTCAACGCTTTTCAAACCTTGCTCAAAAAAAATAACAAGGAGTCATCTGATGAAACGTCGTTTCGGGATTCGTACCCTGTGCAGCACTGCCCTGGCGGTCACTGCGTTCAGCCTGAGCAGTGCGCTGCTCGCCGCCGACGCGGTGAAGATCGGTTTTCTGGTCAAGCAGGCCGAAGAACCGTGGTTCCAGACCGAATGGGCTTTTGCCGAAAAAGCCGCCAAGGACAAAGGCTTTGAATTGATCAAGATCGCGGTGCCGGATGGCGAGAAGACCCTCTCGGCCATCGACAGCCTGGCCGCCAACGGCGCCAAGGGTTTCGTGATCTGCCCGCCGGACGTGTCCCTCGGCCCGGCCATCATGGCCAAAGCCAAGATCAATGACCTGAAAGTAATTGCCGTCGACGACCGTTTTGTCGACGCCAACGGCAAATTCATGGAAGACGTGCCGTACCTGGGCATGGCAGCGTTTGAAGTCGGCCAGAAGCAGGGCGCCGCCATGGCTGCCGAAGCGAAGAAGCGTAACTGGGACTGGAAAGACACCTATGCGGTGGTCAATACCTACAACGAACTCGACACCGGCAAGAAGCGCACCGACGGCTCGGTCGATGCCCTGAAGAAGGCCGGCATGCCGGAGGATCACATCCTCTTCGCCGCACTGAAAACCCTCGACGTACCGGGCAGCATGGACGCCACCAACTCGGCGCTGGTGAAACTGCCGAGCGCGGCGAAAAACCTGATCATCGGCGGCATGAACGACAACACCGTGCTCGGCGGCGTGCGCGCCACCGAAGCGGCCGGGTTTGCCGCGAGCAACGTGATCGGCATCGGCATCAACGGCACCGACGCCATCGGCGAGTTGAAAAAGCCTAACAGCGGCTTCTTCGGTTCGATGCTGCCAAGCCCGCACATCGAAGGCTACAAGACCGCCGAGATGATGTACGAGTGGATCACCGCCGGCAAAGAGCCGCCGAAGTACACCGCCATGGATGACGTCACCCTGATCACCCGCGAAAACTTCAAGCAAGAGCTGGAAAAAATCGGCTTGTGGAACTGAGGCAGCGACGGCCCGGGCAGCCGGGCCGTTTTTCGGTGTGAAGAGGTGGCTTTATGCACGCGCAAGTACAGACACAAGAACAACATGGCGCCAGCGGCAGCCTGCGCTTCAACGGGATCGGCAAGACCTTTCCCGGCGTGAAAGCGCTCGACGGCATCAGCTTCGTCGCCCACCCCGGTCAGGTTCATGCCTTGATGGGCGAGAACGGCGCGGGCAAATCGACCCTGCTGAAGATTCTCGGTGGTGCTTACATTCCGAGCAGCGGCGAGCTGCAGATCGGCGAGCAGGCGATGGCGTTCAAGTCAACCGCTGACAGCATCGGTAGCGGCGTCGCGGTGATTCACCAGGAACTGCATCTGGTCCCGGAAATGACCGTGGCCGAGAACCTGTTTCTCGGGCATCTGCCGGCGAGTTTCGGCCTGATCAATCGCAGTGAGCTGCGCCAGAAAGCCTTGAATTGCCTGAAAGGCCTGGCCGACGAAATCGATCCGCAAACCAAGGTCGGACGCTTGTCGCTGGGGCAGCGGCAGTTGGTGGAAATTGCCAAAGCGCTGTCGCGCGGCGCCCACGTTATCGCTTTCGACGAACCGACCAGTAGTCTCTCGGCACGCGAGATCGATCGCTTGATGGCGATCATCGGTCGCCTGCGCGACGAAGGCAAAGTGGTGCTCTACGTGTCCCATCGCATGGAAGAAGTCTTCCGTATCTGCGACGCCGTCACCGTGTTCAAGGACGGCCGCTACGTGCGGACCTTCGAGGACATGAGCCAGTTGACCCACGATCAACTGGTGACCTGCATGGTCGGTCGCGACATTCAGGACATCTACGATTACCGCCATCGTCCGCGTGGCGCCGTGGCGTTGAAAGTCGACGGCCTGCTCGGCCCGGGCCTGCGCGAGCCGATCAGTTTCGAAGCGCACAAGGGCGAAATCCTTGGCCTGTTCGGACTGGTCGGGGCAGGGCGCACCGAGCTGTTTCGTCTGCTCAGCGGCCTGGAGCGCAACACCGCTGGCCGTCTCGAACTGCGCGGCCATGAGCTGAAACTGCGCTCGCCCCGTGACGCGATTGCCGCCGGCATTCTGCTCTGCCCGGAAGATCGCAAGAAAGAAGGCATCATCCCCCTGGCCAGTGTCGCCGAGAACATCAACATCAGTGCCCGTGGTGCGCATTCCGGGCTCGGCTGCCTGATTCGCGGCTTGTGGGAAAAGGGCAACGCCGACAAGCAGATCAAGGCCCTGAAAGTGAAAACACCGCACGCCGGCCAGCAGATCAAGTTCCTTTCCGGCGGCAATCAGCAAAAGGCCATTCTCGGCCGCTGGTTATCGATGCCGATGAAAGTCCTGCTGCTCGACGAACCGACCCGTGGCATCGACATCGGCGCCAAGGCCGAGATCTACCAGATCATTCATAACCTCGCCGCCGACGGTATTTCGGTGATCGTGGTGTCCAGCGATCTGATGGAAGTGATGGGCATTTCCGACCGCATCCTGGTGCTGTGCGAAGGCGCCCTGCGCGGCGAAGTCAGCCGCGACCAGGCCAATGAATCCAACCTGCTGCAACTGGCTTTGCCACGCCACCGCGCTGACGGCGTGGCGAACTGAGAGGTGACTATGATGACTACGCAAAACGAAACCCTGCCGACCGAGCGCAAACCGCTGGACCTGCGGCGCTTCCTCGATGACTGGGTCATGTTGCTGGCGGCGATCGGCATCTTCGTCGCCTGCACCTTGCTGATCGACAACTTCCTCTCGCCGCTGAACATGCGTGGCCTGGGCCTGGCGATTTCCACCACCGGCATCGCCGCGTGCACCATGCTTTATTGCCTGGCGTCCGGGCACTTCGACCTCTCGGTCGGCTCAGTGATCGCCTGTGCCGGCGTGGTCGCGGCGGTGGTGATGCGTGACACCAACAGCGTGTTTCTCGGGGTCAGCGCAGCACTGGTGATGGGCCTGATCGTTGGTCTGATCAACGGCATCGTGATTGCCAAGTTGCGCGTCAATGCCTTGATCACGACGCTGGCGACCATGCAGATCGTTCGCGGTCTGGCCTATATCTTCGCCAACGGTAAAGCGGTCGGTGTGTCGCAGGAATCGTTCTTCGTCTTCGGTAACGGCCAGCTGTTCGGTGTGCCGGTGCCGATCCTGATCACCATTGTCTGCTTCCTGTTTTTCGGCTGGCTGCTGAACTACACCACTTACGGGCGCAACACCATGGCCATCGGTGGCAACCAGGAAGCGGCGCTGCTGGCGGGCGTCAACGTCGACCGGACCAAGATCATCATCTTCGCCGTGCATGGTTTGATCGGTGCGCTGGCGGGTGTGATTCTGGCCTCGCGGATGACTTCCGGGCAGCCGATGATTGGTCAGGGTTTTGAACTGACGGTGATTTCTGCTTGCGTGCTGGGCGGGGTTTCGCTGAGTGGCGGCATCGGCATGATTCGCCATGTGATTGCCGGGGTGTTGATTCTGGCGATCATCGAAAACGCGATGAACCTGAAGAACATCGACACGTTTTATCAGTATGTGATTCGTGGTTCGATTCTGTTGCTGGCCGTGGTCATCGACCGCTTGAAACAGCGCTAACGTCAAAAGCTACCCCTCACCCCAGCCCTCTCCCGGAGGGAGAGGGGGCCGACCGAGGTGTCTTGCGTTCTGCATCGACGTGAAATACCGAGTTGACTACGGATTCGACAATTACTCGGCAACAGGTCGATTTCGGATTCGGCGCAACACTTTCAGGTCGGCGTATCTCCTGAGCATCCCCCAATCAGTTCCCTCTCCCTCCGGGAGAGGGCTAGGGTGAGGGGCTTTTGATTTTGCTCTTCCCATCGGTCACCTCCCACAAATATCCCTTGCCCGCCACGCCCCGTTTCGGTTATCAATTTGTACATGATTAGACAGGTACGATTCGACAAGAAGCAAAGGGTGGTCGACGAGCTCGTCCGACGCATCGAGAGCGGCCTCATGGAGGACGGCTTTCTGTTGCCCGGCGAACATCAGTTGGCTCAAGAATTCCAGGTCAGCCGTGGCACCTTGCGTGAGGCGCTGGCCGAACTGAAGCGGCGTAACTACATCGCCACGCAGAGCGGTGTCGGTTCCATCGTCACTTTCGACGGTGTCGCGCTGGATCAGCGCAGTGGCTGGGCGCAGGCGTTGGCCGACAGCGGGGCGCTGATCAATACCGAAGTGTTGCGCCTCGAAGCCGTGACTCGCCCGGATCTGTTGGTGCGTTTCGGCACCGATCAATTCATCACCCTCGACCGTCGCCGGCGCGCCACCGACGGTACGCTGGTGTCTCTCGAACGATCCTTGATGCCAGCTAACGGCGGCCTGGAAAGCCTGCCTCGCGTCGGTTTGATCGACAATTCCCTGACCATCACCCTGGCCGCCTACGGCTACATCGGCGAGCGCGGCGATCAGTGGATCGGCGCCGAGCCGCTGAATGCCGAAGACGCCGAGCTGCTCGGCCGTCCGGTCGGCACGGTGTTTCTCAAAGCCCTGCGCACCACCTACGACCGGCAGAACCGTTTCATGGAGCAGGTCGAAAGCCTGCTCGACCCGGTGCACTTTCGTCTGCACCTGCAATTCGGAGAATCGAAATGACCGCGCTCAACCGTGCGCTTGGCGCTTTCTATGGTCTGGCCCTGGGTGACGCGCTGGGCATGCCGACGCAATCGCTCGATCGTGAAACGATCAAGGCGCGCTTCGGCCAGATCACTGATCTGCAAGACGCCGGCCCACTGCAACCGATCGCCGCGAACATGCCCAAAGGCTCCATCACGGACGACACTGAACAGGCGATCCTGGTCGGCGAGTTATTGGTCGAAGGTCACGGCCGTATCGAGCCGGCGGTTCTCGCCCAGCGCTTGATCGAATGGGAAGCCGAGATGCAGGCCAAAGGCTCGCAGGACTTGCTCGGCCCCTCGACCAAACGCGCCATTGAGATGATCCTCGCCGGGCATTCCCCGGAAGAAGCCGGGCGCTACGGCACCACCAACGGCGCGGCAATGCGTATCACCCCGGTGGGCATTGCAGCGAACGTGGCCGATCCGCAGCGCTTCATTGCGGCGGTCGTGCAGGCTTGCCAGGTGACGCATAACACCACGCTGGGAATTTCCAGTGCGGCGGCGGTGGCGGCGGTGGTCTCCGCTGGCATCAATGACGTCGATCTCGGCGAGGCGCTGAACCTCGGCCAGCAGATTGCCCTGCAAGCCGAAGCGCACGGGCACTGGGTGGCTGGCGGGCGCATCGCCTCGCGCATCAGTTGGGCGCGCAGTATCAGTGTCGACAGCGACAAAGCATTGCTTGCCGATCTGTTCTACGACGTAATCGGCACATCGGTGGCTTCGCAGGAGTCGGTGGTGGTTTCATTCGCCCTGGCCCAGCAAGTGGCCATCGGTGAAATGACGGCATTCGAAGCGTTGTGCATGGCTGCCAGCCTGGGCGGCGACACGGATACCATCGCGGCGATTCTCGGCGCTATGCTCGGCGCCTGCCTGGGGCTTGAATGCTGGCCGCAGCCGATGATCGAGACGGTGAAAGCTGTTAATCAGCTGGAGCTTGAGCCTTTGGTGCAGGGGCTGTTGGCCTTGCGCTGATTGGGCTGCCGCCTTCGCGAGCAAGCTCGCTCCCACATTGGATTTGTGGCGTTCACATACCCTGTGGGAGCGAGCTTGCTCGCGAAGGCCGCACTGCATAGTCGAATACTTAACCCGCAATGGATCGCACAGACAGGCCTCGGAAGGCCGGTTGTCTTGTCGTTTTGCATCATTGCCACAACCACAAAAAAGGCAAACAGGAGCATCTTCATGAGTTCATCAACCGCCGGGCAAAGCGTCGGGCAATTGGAAACCCGGGGCATCGAGCCGGTACCGGAAGCGGAGTGCAACGGTCATCCGCTGCAACTGTTCTGGGTCTGGTTCGCGGCCAATATTTCCATCCTCGGCCTGCCGCTTGGCGCGACACTGGTGGCGTTTCGCGGATTGGCGATCTGGCAGGCGATCATCGTCGCCATCCTCGGTGCCGCCGGTTCGTTTGCCGTGGTCGGGATCATTTCGATTGCCGGGCGTCGCGGCCGCGCGCCGAGCCTGACGCTGTCCCGGGCAATTTTCGGCGTGCGCGGCAACATCGGCCCGACGCTGGTTTCGCTGATGTCGCGTCTGGGTTGGGAAACCGTCAACACCACCACTGCGGCGTTTGTCCTGTTGTCGCTGTGTTCGATCCTGTTCGGCTCGCCGGTCGAGGCGAAAAGTGCGCCGCTACTGACGCTGATCTTTATCGCCATCTTCGTCCTGCTGACCTTGTCGGTGTCCGGCCTCGGCCACGCGACCCTGCTGGTGATCCAGAAGTGGGCGACGTACGTGTTCGGCGCGCTGAACATTCTCGTCGGTGGTTTTCTCTGCGCGACCATCGACTGGAGCGCGGTATTCAACGCCACGCCAGCACCGCTGAGCGCAATGATCATCGGCATCGGCACCATGGCCGCTGGCACCGGTATCGGTTGGGCCAACGCCGGTGCTGACATGTCGCGCTATCAGCATCGCAGCGTCAAGGCTGTGCGCCTGGTGGCGTCGGCGGCGTTCGGCGCGGGCATTCCGCTGGTGCTGCTGATCACTCTCGGCGGCTTGTTGTCGGTGGGCAACAATGATCTGGCGTCGGCGACTGACCCGATCGTGGCGATCCGCGACATGCTGCCGACGTGGATGGCCGTGCCGTACCTGATCACCGCGTTCGGCGGTCTGCTGCTGTCGAACAACCTGTCGGTGTACTCCGCCGGCCTGACCACGCTGACCCTGGGCCTCAAGGTCAAACGGGTCTACGCGGTGGTGGTGGATATCGTCGCGATCTTCGCCGGCTCGATCTACTTCATGCTGATCGCCGACAGTTTCTACGGCCCGTTCATCACCTTCATTTCCCTGCTGGCAGTGCCGATCACTGCCTGGGTCGGGATCTTCGTGGTCGACCTGATTCACCGTCACTACTACAGCCCCAAAGACCTGCTCGACGTCAGCCCGAGCAGCGCCTATTGGTATCGCGGCGGCATCGAGTGGCGCGCGTTTGGTGCCTGGGCGATCGCTATCGTCCTCGGTTTCAGCTTTACCACCATCGGCACCACGGCGGAGAACGTCTGGTTCAAGGGCTTTTTGTCTGACTCCTGGCTGGGCCACAACGGCCTCGGCTGGATCGTGACTTTCGTCGTCGCAGGCGGCATTTACCTGGT
>NZ_JH635998.1:239174-241016 GCF_000257605.1 Pseudomonas sp. R62 | reverse complement strand
CATTTACCTGGTCCTTGGTGGCGCGAAAGATCGCCGCGCCGCGCAACCCGAGAATGCTCATGCCTAAGATGTTGCACACCGGCCAGGTCATCATCGACCTGGTCATGGCCGTGGATAAACTGCCGCAGATTGGCGGCGACGTGCTGGCGCAGTCGGCGGGGTTCGAAGCCGGCGGCGGCTTCAACGTGATGGCCGCTGCGGTGCGCAACGGCCTGCCGGTGGTTTACCTCGGTCGCCATGGCACGGGGCGTTTTGGTGACCTGGCGCGCCAAGCGATGCAGGCGGAAGGAATCTGCATCGGCATCCGCGAACCGGCCCAGCGCGATACCGGTCTGTGCGTGGCGCTGACCGATGCCTCGGCTGAACGCAGTTTCATTTCCTACATCGGCGCCGAAGGCGAGGTGACCGGGGAGGACCTTAACAGCGTGGCTGCCGAGCCCGGCGATTACGTTTATCTCAGCGGTTACAGTCTGCTGCACGAGGGCAAGGCGCAGGCGTTGCTCGACTGGACGCTGGCGCTGCCGGCGTCGGTCAATGTGGTGTTCGATCCGGGGCCGTTGGTGGAGTCGCCCGATTCGCCAATGATGCAGACGTTGCTGCCGCGCATTGATGTGTGGACCAGCAACAGTGTCGAGGCGCTGCGGTTTACCGGAGCCGATGAGATAGGTATCGCGATGGATCGCCTCGCGGAACTGCTGCCGGAAAATGTGCTGATGGTGGTGCGCGCCGGGCCGCAGGGTTGCTGGATTCAGCAGCGTGATGAGCGCCGCCAGGTGCCGGGGTTTGCTGTCAAAGCAGTGGACAGCAATGGCGCCGGCGATGCACATGCCGGGGTATTTATTGCCGGATTGGCGCAGGGGCTGGATGCACTGGAAGCGGCACGGCGGGCCAATGCGGCAGCGGCACTGGCGGTGACTCGCTGGGGGCCGGCGACATCGCCGGGTACGGCGGAGGTGGATGCGTTTATCCGCGAGTCCTGCCGCGACTGATGCACCGCAATCGCTGGCAAGCCAGCTCCCACAGGGTCTTCGTGTGTAAGTGCAATAGTGCAACCACCCGAAAAATCTGTGGGAGCTGGCTTGCCAGCGATGAGGCCATCAGGCTTAGCCAGCCTTGCGCAACGCCTCAATCAACTCCTGCTTGCGCATCGAAGACCGTCCCGGAATGTTCTTTGCCCGGGCCTCTTTCATCAGGCTATCGACAGTCTGCGTATCCTTCGAAGTTTCGCTGTTACGCGAATGACCCTTGCGGCTGGCCACCGCGCGGCGCGATGACTCTTTGCGATCTTCCGACTTGGCACTGGCGGGCTTCTTGCGCCCCGAGCCACCGGAATTCTCGCCGCCACCGGATTGTTTGTTCACCGTCGCCCAGGCACGCGCCTCAGCTTCATCTTTCGACACGCCCTTTTTCTCGTAGCTGTCTTCGATGTGCTCGGCTTTGCGCTTCTGTTCGCTGGTGTATTTGTCTTTGCTTCCACGAGGCATGGGATTTCTCCTCAAGTTGCGGATCCGGCCGCTCGCCGCTTCGACGGCGAGCGGCTTGGCACTACTGCAGATCCAGTTTGCGCGCCGCTTCGACGCCGGCAGAACTCAGCTTGATCGGCAGGTTCAGCGAGTGTTCACCCGCTTCGCTCATGGTCACATGACCATGATGAATCAGCCCGCGATCCTGCAGGGCGGCGAGGGCGCTGGCCACGACTTTCTCGCCCCGGTAATTGTCCAGCACCTCCTTGCCCAAGCCGTTGGGATGGGCGTGCAGCAGGCGGGTGAGAACTTCTTTTTCCAGGTCTTTGTCGACGTTCATGGTTACCTCTTCATGGGAGTGAATAGGGCGCTCGCGTCG
>NZ_JH635998.1:231697-237319 GCF_000257605.1 Pseudomonas sp. R62 | reverse complement strand
ACTTTCGAGCGCAATCACCTGCGCAACTACAACGCCTGGCTCAACGAACTTGATGATGCAACGCCTGCCGAGTTGAGTTGGCAAGCCAACGAAGCCTGGCGTGCCATACAAACCGCGACATCACCTGAAAGCGGTGAGCATTGTCATGCTTTGTTCGACCCGGTCGACAATCGCTGGCGCTTTGCCGCGACCGACATCGACATCTATCAGCCATCCCCGGCACCCCTTAAGCAAGGAGCTTTGAATTGAGTGGTAAACCCGCAGCACGCGTCACCGACCCAACCGCCTGCCCACTGCCAGGTCACGGCACCAACCCGATTGTCTCCGGCTCGCCGGACGTATTCTTCGACGGCCTCGCTGCTGCGCGCATGACCGATAAATCAGCGTGTGGCAGCCCTATCACCGGAGCGGTCTCCGGCACTGTTTTCATTAACGGCCTGAATGCCGCGATGCTCGATAGCACTGGTGGGCATGGCAATGTCGTGACCGGTGGCTCGGGCACGGTGATCATCGGCCAAAGTGGGGGAGGGGCCGCATTTAGTGGGCTGTCGCCGATGCCGGTGCATTTCACTGACAGGTTGCAAGTAGTCAATCAGGACACCGGAGAGCCGGTCTCTTATCACCCTTACATCATTCAGCGGGGTGACGGCAGTGAAGAGTCTGGCGTGACGGATGCGGCGGGATTTACCCATACCGTCAGTTCGCACCTGGCTGAGACGATTAAATTATTTGTGGAGTAATTAGAGATGGCAAATGGAAGTGCTACAGCAGAGGCTCCACCACCGCCAATGGCGAAAAGGGATCCGGTGAGTCATACACTTACTTGCAAGACAGATCAATCGGTCAAGCAAGTAACAGTAAGCGTCCGCGATGCAATGGTTTTTCTTGTTGGTGGAGCTGGCGATCAGGAACGGTATTACGTTGATGGTCCCAATCACAATGTCGACTATGTGCGAGACATGGTCGACGCGGACATCGAAGCGCTGGAAATACAGAAATCTTGTACGACGTTGCCTCTTGGTTATAACTCATTTATGAGTGAGGAGGATTTGGAGCGTAACGTTATTCGAAAAATTCCAAGTTGCAATACTGCGATTTATATCATTGGCCACAGTTTGGGCGGCTGGAACGGTGCTCATTTGTCTGCGATTTTAACCGAGCGCGGTTTCAAAATAAAAATTTTGGTGACCCTGGATCCCGTAGGACACGGCAAAATCGTATATGGTATTTCGAAAATATATCGTCAGGTTCCCAAGCCTAAAGCGCAGTATTGGATAAATATCAGGGCAGCTGCGGTCGATTGGAACCTGTCAGATCTGGTTGCAGACTTCGGTGAGCAATGGGAGATCTCCGAAGGGCCGAATGTCATGGGGCGGCTCGATATCAATCACGCAGATGCCAACTTTATGTATGCTCATGCCTTGCCCGGTGGAAAGTCAGCGCGACAGATTGTAGCGGAGTCAATATTCAAATGGATCAAGGGGTAACCGCCTATGAAGGTTTTGATCTTGGCAATATGTATATCGGTGCTCTCGGCTTGTTCTTTGAATCATGGCCGGCCCATTGCTAACCTTAAATACGAAAAGACAGAGCGGCTTCGTACTACCGGAATTTATCAAGTTTATTTCAAGTCCGACGTGGAACTTCTCGGCCTGTTCAAGTCGTCTATAGGGCGTGGGCTGGTCTGCTCGTTGACAAGTGATCTTGATTTTTCTCAGGCACACCGAATTAAACAGTCCGGCTTCGGGTTTATCGAGAGGGTTTCACCTGACTCGTTAATTTATAGGGCAGATGTCATTTTTGACGAGTCGGTAGACGATGAGGGGGGAGAAAGGCGCCTGAAAGGGGAAACACTGGATCCCTTTTTAAAAGCCAGAGATTCCTTTTCCTGTGTGTATAGAGTCCATTCCACTACATACAAGACGTATTTTTCCAAGATTATGCAGATACCTAGCGCGGATTTGCTGACAACTGGCCATGCAAAATGAAAGATATCCCGTCCGGCCTTGCCTCTTTCGAGGGCCGCTCTCCCTGAATATTTCCCGACCGCAGCGGCATGGCGAACCTTGCATTTTTGTCCGTGCAAGCCTGACTCGGCCTTTCGCGGCATTCGATCGCCATCCTTGCAGCCGGGGGGCGTTTTGAGCGAGGTGATACCGTTACTGTCGACGCTTCCCATAATATGGGATCAATATTTATATATTGAGATTTACAATCCCCCGGGTTTATAGTCCGTCGCACTCACTGCCAAAAACAAAACAGGTGAAGCGATGCAGGCGCAATTGATCGCGCTCGATTGGGGGACGACCTCATTACGTGCTTACAAACTCGCGGCGGACGGTGTGGTGCTGGAGCAGCGTGCGCTGTCGTCCGGGATCATGCAGCTGCCCAAGACCCCGCGAATCATCCACGGCCGTGAATGCGCCGATGGTTTTGAACTGGCCTTCGACGAAGCCTGTGGTGACTGGCTCGATGCGCAGCCGGATCTGCCGGTAATCGCTTGCGGCATGGTCGGCAGTGCACAGGGCTGGCGCGAAGCGGCTTACTGCGAGACGCCGGCCGACGTCGCCCATCTCGGAAATTCCCTGCAAACCGTGGTCAGCTTGCGCGGTACGCCGGTGCATATCGTCCCGGGCGTGATTCAGCGTTCGCGACTGCCGAATGTAATGCGTGGCGAAGAAACCCAAGTCCTCGGCGTGCTGCAAAGTCTGCCGGCCGAGGCGGGTAGCGACCTGCTGATCGGCCTGCCCGGCAGCCACTCGAAATGGGTGGAAGTGGTCGATGGCCGCATCACCCATTTCGACACGTTCATGACCGGCGAAGTCTTCGCCGTACTCAGCGAGCACAGCATTCTTGGCCGTACCCAGCAGCCGAGCGCGACGTTCGATGCGCAAGCGTTCGACCGCGGCGTGCAAATCGCGCTGTCGGCGGATGCCGAGCTCGGTGTGCTCTCGACCTTGTTCAGCGCCCGCACCCTCGGCCTGACCGGTGAACTGAGCCCGACCGCTCAGGCGGATTATCTCTCCGGCCTGATGATCGGCCATGAGCTGGCAGCGCTTGCCAATGTGCAGCGGCGCCGGCGCAATCAATCGAACCTTCCAGCGATCGTGCTCATCGGTAATGCGCAACTGTGCACGCGTTATCACCGCGCCCTCAACGCCTGCGGCTTTGCTCAGGTGACGCTGGCCGAGCAGGCGACCGAGCGTGGCCTGTGGCACCTGGCGCGCGCCGCCGGACTGATCGATTCCTCATCCCGTTAACCCTGACTGGAGGCCTGACATGCTCAAGCAAGCACTGGCACAAAACGGTCTGATCGCGATTCTGCGTGGCCTGCAACCGCAGGAAGCGGCGGCTGTCGGAGAAGTCCTGTATTCCGCCGGATTTCGTGTCATCGAAGTACCGCTCAATTCCCCATCGCCATACGAAAGTATCCGCATCCTGCGTGACGCGCTGCCCACCGATTGCCTGATCGGTGCCGGCACGGTGCTCAGCCCCGAGCAGGTCGAGCAGGTCAAAGCGGCTGGCGGACAAGTGATCGTCATGCCGCACAGCGATGCCAAAGTGTTGCGCGCGGCGAAAGCGGCGGGGCTGTACCTGTCGCCGGGCGTGGCCACGCCGACCGAAGCCTTCGCCGCACTGGCTGAGGGTGCGGACATTCTCAAGCTGTTTCCGGCCGAGCAAATAAATCCGGCCGTCGTCAAAGCCTGGCTCGCGGTGTTGCCAGCCGGCACGGTGCTGGCGCCGGTCGGCGGCATTACGCCGGACAACATGCAGGCCTTTATCGATGCCGGTGTGAAAGGTTTCGGCCTCGGTTCCGGCCTGTTCAAACCGGGCATGACGCCCGAGCAGGTGGCGGTCAATGCCAAGGCCTACGTGGCTGCCTGGAAAGCCCTGCGTTGAGATTTTTTGGGCGCTGTGTGCGCTGCATCTAATAAAAGCTGCATTTACAAAAGAGAGCAGAGATGAAAATCACCAAACTCACGACCTTCATCGTTCCGCCGCGCTGGTGCTTCCTCAAGGTCGAAACCGACGAGGGCGTGACCGGTTGGGGCGAGCCTGTTGTCGAAGGGCGCGCGCATACCGTAGCGGCTGCGGTGGAAGAATTGTCCGACTACCTGATCGGCAAAGACCCGCGCAATATCGAGGACATCTGGACCGTGCTCTATCGCGGCGGCTTCTACCGTGGCGGCGCGATCCACATGAGCGCGCTGGCCGGTATCGACCAAGCGCTGTGGGACATCAAGGGCAAGGCCCTCGGTGTGTCGGTCAGCGATCTGCTCGGTGGCCAGGTGCGCGACAAAATTCGTGTCTATTCGTGGATCGGCGGCGACCGTCCGGCCGACACCGCGCGTGCGGCGAAAGAAGCAGTGAGCCGTGGTTTCACGGCGGTGAAAATGAACGGTACCGAAGAGTTGCAGTTCCTCGACACCTTCGAGAAAGTTGACCTCGCGCTGGCCAACGTTGCCGCCGTGCGTGATGCGGTGGGGCCGAACGTCGGTATCGGCGTCGACTTCCACGGCCGCGTGCACAAGCCGATGGCCAAGGTGCTGATGAAAGAGCTCGACCCGTACAAACTGATGTTCATCGAAGAACCGGTGCTCAGCGAAAACTACGAAGCGCTGAAAGAACTGGCGCCGCTGACCAGCACGCCGATTGCCCTCGGCGAGCGGCTGTTCTCGCGCTGGGACTTTAAACGGGTGTTGAGCGAAGGCTACGTCGACATTATCCAGCCGGATGCCTCCCACGCTGGCGGCATCACCGAAACCCGCAAGATCGCCAACATGGCCGAAGCCTACGACGTCGCGCTGGCGCTGCATTGCCCGCTGGGACCGATCGCCCTGGCGGCGTGTTTGCAATTGGACGCGGCTTGTTACAACGCGTTTATCCAAGAGCAGAGCCTCGGCATCCATTACAACGAGAGCAACGACTTGCTCGACTATGTGAAGGATCCGCGTGTGTTCGACTACGACCAAGGCTTCGTGAAGATTCCGAACGGCCCGGGGCTGGGCATCGAGATCAACGAGGAATACGTGATCGAGCGTGCCGCCGTCGGCCACCGCTGGCGCAACCCGATCTGGCGTCATGCCGATGGCAGCTTTGCCGAGTGGTGAGTCTCTGACTCGCTAGCATCAGATCGTTCCCACGCTCTGCGTGGGAATGCCTCAATGGACGCTCTGCGTCCGCTGCTGGGACGCGGAGCGTCCCGGGCTGCATTCCCACGCCGAGCGTGGGAACGATCAGTTCTCCGAGGGAGAGGAGATCTGCGTCATGACCTCAACAAACATAAAAAGAGGCATCTATCATGCAAACGCACACCCTCTCCGGGCAGGCGTCTTTAGTCACGCCTAGCCGCAAGCGATTTTTCATCATGGTGTTGCTGTTCATCACCGTGGTCATCAACTACCTCGACCGCAGCAACCTGTCGATTGCCGCGCCGGCGCTGACCAGTGAGCTGGGCATCGATCCGGTTCACGTCGGTCTGATCTTCTCCGCCTTCGGCTGGACTTACGCCGCGATGCAGATCCCCGGCGGCTGGCTGGTCGATCGCGTGCCGCCGCGCATCCTTTACAGCGTCGCGCTGCTGCTGTGGTCGGTGGCCACAGTGATGCTCGGATTCGTCAG
>NZ_JH635998.1:220603-231054 GCF_000257605.1 Pseudomonas sp. R62 | reverse complement strand
GCGCTGGAAGCGCCGGCCTATCCGATCAACAGCCGCGTGGTCACCACCTGGTTCCCTGAGCGCGAGCGCGCCACGGCGATCGGTTTCTACACTTCCGGACAGTTTGTCGGTCTGGCTTTCCTGACCCCGGTGCTGGCATGGCTGCAACATGAATTCGGCTGGCACATGGTGTTCGTCGCCACCGGCGCGGTGGGCATTCTCTGGGCGCTGATCTGGTACGCGGTGTATCGCGAGCCGCGCGATTTCAAAGGCACTAACGAGGCGGAAATCGACCTGATCCGCGAAGGCGGCGGGCTGGTCGATATCCAGGCCGAGGCGGCCAAGGTCAAAGCCAAATTCAGTTGGACCGATCTGGGCATCGTCCTCAGCAAGCGCAAGTTGTGGGGCATCTACCTCGGCCAGTTCTGCCTGAACTCGACGCTGTGGTTCTTCCTCACCTGGTTTCCGACCTATCTGGTGAAATATCGCGGCATGGACTTCATCAAGTCCGGTCTGCTCGCATCGCTGCCGTTTCTTGCCGCGTTCGTCGGTGTGTTGTGCTCGGGATTCTTTTCCGACTTCCTGATCCGTCGCGGCTACACCGTGGGCTTTGCGCGCAAGCTGCCGATCATTGGCGGGCTGTTGATTTCGACCTCGATCATCGGCGCCAACTTTGTCGAGTCGACGCCGCTGGTGATTGCCTTCCTCGCCCTGGCATTTTTCGGCAACGGTCTGGCGTCGATCACCTGGTCGCTGGTGTCGACGCTGGCACCGGCGCGTTTGCTCGGCCTGACCGGTGGCGTGTTCAACTTCATCGGCAACCTGTCGGCGATTGCTACGCCGATTGTGATCGGCTTCCTCGCCAGCGGCGATTCGTTCGCTCCGGCGATCACCTACATCGCCGTGCTCGCACTGGTCGGTGCCTTGTCCTACGTGCTGCTGGTGGGCAAGGTCGAGCGTATCGAGTTGTAGTGCTCAGCGTCGGGCGACCATAATGCCGCCCGTTCCTTCGCTCAACGGTAAAAGGCTGGATATGCAGGAAGACGCCCCGGAAAAAACCAAGGACGCCGCGCCCACCGGCACCCAGACGCTGCTGCGCGGCCTCGGTGTGGTGCAGGCGGTGGCCAGTGGCGCGCGTGATCTCAAGGAGATTGCCCGGCTGATCGGCACCACGCGCAGCACCACCCATCGTCTGGCCAGTTGCCTGGTCGACGAGCGTTATCTGCGCGTGGTGCCGCAGATCGGTTATCTGCTCGGGCCGAAACTGATCGAACTGGGCTTTCAAGCCCGTGAAGAGTTGCCGCTGGTGACCCTGGCCGGGCCGTATCTGGACGAGCTCTCGGCACTGACTGGCGATACCGTGCACCTCGGAATCCGCGAAGGCGACGAAGTGCTGTACCTGCTGAAGAATCCAGGACGCAACGGCCCGGAAATGCGCTCGCGGGTTGGCCATCGCATGCCGCTGGTGCGCACCGGGATCGGCAAGGCCTTGATGCTCGATGATTCGCCGCAGGATTGGCGGCGGCTGTATGACATCAGCCTGCCGGCAGGTGGGAAAAGTCAGTTCTGGCCGCAGCATCCCCAGCAGTCGTGGGAACAGCTTGAGCAGCGCATGGGCGAATACGTTGCCGGTGGCTACGCGTTCGATCTGGAAGACAACGAACCGTCGATCCGCTGCGTGGCGGCGCCGATTCGTGATGCGAGCAAGGGCATCGTCGCGGCGATCAGTATCGCCAGCACCGTGCCGTACATGCCGCTGGAAAAAATGGCCGAGTTGATCCCCCTGCTGAAAGGGGTCACAACCCGGCTGTCGGCGGAGCTGGGCTTGAAGGTGTAAGCCGTGAAGGTTTAAGCCTTCAGCGTCGCCATGTCGATGACGAAGCGGTACTTCACATCACCGGCAATCATCCGCGCGTAGGCTTCATTGATCTGGCGGATGTCGAGCATTTCGATGTCGCAGGTGATGTTGTGCTCGGCGCAGAAATCCAGCACTTCCTGGGTCTCGGCGATACCACCGATCAAGGATCCGGCCAGTACGCGGCGGCTCATCACCAGTTTGCCGGCGTGAACGGGTGGGTTCACCGGCTCGATCAGCCCGACCAGAATGTGCACACCGTCGAAACGCAAGGTGTCGAGGTACGGGTTCAAATCGTGTTGCACCGGAATGGTGTCGAGCAGGAAGTCGAAGTAGCCGGCCGCGGCCTTCATCTGCTCGGCATCGGTGGAGACGATGACGTGATCCGCGCCCTGACGGCGACCTTCTTCAGCCTTGCTCGCCGAGCGGGTGAACAGCGTGACTTCCGCGCCCATCGCCTTGGCGAACTTGATGCCCATGTGGCCGAGGCCGCCCATGCCGAGAATCCCGACCTTGTCACCGGCCTTGACGCCGTAGTGCTTCAGCGGCGAGTAAGTGGTGATACCGGCACAGAGAATCGGTGCGGCGCTGGCCAGAGCGAGTTTCTCGGGGATGCGCACAACGAAGTGTTCGCTGACCACGATGCTGTCGGAATAACCGCCCATGGTGTTGCTGCCATCGACCCGGTCCGGGGTGGCGTAAGTCATGGTCGGGCCTTCGAGGCAATATTGCTCGAGGTTCGCCTGGCAGGCTTCGCAGCTGCGGCAGGAGTCGACCATGCAGCCGACGCCAACCAGATCGCCTACCTTGTGACGGGTGACATTCGCACCGACAGCGGTGACTTTTCCGACGATCTCATGGCCAGGCATCAGCGGATAAACGGCGATGCCCCATTCATTGCGTGCCTGGTGGATGTCGGAATGGCAGACGCCGCAGTAGAGAATTTCGATCGCCACGTCGTCGGCGCGCGGGCTGCGGCGTTCGAATTTCATCGGGGCGAGGGGAGTGGTGGCCGATTGGGCGGCATAGCCGATGGCGGTGTACATGGGTGACCTCGCAAAAACAGTGACAAGTGAGGCGGTGAATTCTGGCCGCCAGAGGCGGGTGCGGCCATGACGATTTCTCCGGGTCTCATGCCTAATCCTCCGGCATGCGGGTTTCGGCGATCGCATTGGCCAGCGGATCTGCGATGATGTTTTCATCCCCTTTTCCGTGAATTTTACGAAGACCTATTCGATGCAGTTGACCCGTCATCTTGATGCCAATGCCCGGCTGGTTTCGTTGATCGAACCGCTGGCGCTGCGCGATGGCTACAGCCAGACCGGCCTGCCCGGTGTGCAGATTTTGCGCGCCAGTTGCGACGTCGCCCGTGGCCCGCATATCTACGAGCCGAGCCTGATGATCATCGCCCAGGGCAGCAAACTGGCGTTCCTCGGCCCACGGACCATGGAATATGGCGCCGGGCATTACCTGATCCAGGCGCTGCCGGTGCCGTTCGAATGCGAAACCTTTGCCTTGCCCGATGCGCCATTGCTCGGTGTGTCGGTGGCGATCGATCGCGTCCTGCTCGGCGAACTGGTGCTGGCCATGGGGCTGGCGCCGGGTCGGCATATTCCGGCGCAGACGCCGGAGTCGATGACCTCGGTGGTGCTCGACGATGGCATGCGCGGTTGTGTCGAACGGCTGCTCAGCTGTCTGCACGATCCGCTGGAATGCCAGATTCTCGGCCCGGCACGGGTTCGCGAGTTATTGTTCGTCGCGCTGCGCGGACCGCAAGCGGATGTGTTGCGGGCGTTGGTCGAGCAACAAGGGCAATTCGCCCGGGTGGCGGCGTCGATCAGCCATCTGCATGCGCATTACACCGAACCGCTGAATGTCGAGACACTGGCCGGTTGCGCGAACATGAGCGTGTCGACCTTTCATGAGCATTTCAAACGCAGCACGCTGTTGTCGCCGGTGCAGTATCTGAAGCGGTTACGTTTGTTGAAGGCGCAGACGCTGCTGGTGGCGGAGGGGCTGGGCGTGGCGCAGGTGGCGCATCGGGTGGGGTATCAGAGCACGTCGCAGTTCAGTCGCGAATACAAGCGTTACTTCGAACGCAGTCCGGGGGATGAGCGCGCTGCCTGACCCGCCGATAATCCCCTGTGTGAGCGAGCAGGCTCGCTCCCACAGTTGTTTTGTGGTGGCAGAGGAATTTTGGGCAACAAAAAGGCCCCCATTTCGGGAGCCTTGTTGTTCAGCGTTTCGACTTACATGTTCGGGTAAGTCGGGCCGCCGGCACCTTCGGGCGCGACCCAGGTGATGTTCTGCGCAGGGTCCTTGATGTCACAGGTCTTGCAGTGCACGCAGTTCTGGGCGTTGATCTGGAAACGCTTCTCGCCGTCTTCCTTGGTGATCACTTCGTATACGCCGGCCGGGCAGTAACGCTGCGCCGGTTCGTCGTACAGCGGCAGGTTTTTGCTGATCGGGATGCTCGGATCGGTCAGCTTCAAGTGGCACGGCTGCTCTTCTTCGTGGTTGGTGCCGGAGATGAACACCGAGCTGAGTTTGTCGAAACTCAGTTTGCCGTCAGGTTTCGGGTAGTCGATCTTCTTGCAGTCGGCCGCGAGCTTGAGGCAGGCGTAATCCGGCTTGGTGTCGCGCAGGGTGAACGGCAGTTTGCCGCCGAAGATGTTCTGGTCCAGCCAGTTGAAACCACCGCCGATGATCGCGCCGTACTTGTGAATCGCCGGGCCGAAGTTACGGCTGGCGAACAGTTCTTCGTGCAGCCAGCTGTTCTTGAACGCGTCGACGTAAGTGGTCAGTTCGACGGTGCAATCCTGCTCGGCGAACAGCGCATCTGCCACCGATTCCGCCGCGAGCATGCCGGACTTCATCGCGGTGTGGCTGCCTTTGATCTTGGCGAAGTTCAGGGTGCCGAGGTCGCAACCGATCAGCGCGCCGCCCTTGAAGACCATTTTCGGCAGCGAGTTCAGGCCGCCCTTGGCGATGGCGCGGGCGCCGTAGCTGACGCGCTTGCCGCCTTCCAGATATTGCTTGAGCACCGGGTGATGCTTGAGGCGCTGGAACTCATCAAACGGCGACAGGTAAGTGTTGCTGTAGGACAGGTCGACGATCAGACCGACCACCACCTGATTGTTTTCCAGGTGATAGAGGAACGAGCCGCCGGTGTTCTCGGTGCCCATGATGTCCAGCGGCCAGCCGGCGGTGTGCACCACCAGACCTGGCTGATGCTTGGCCGGGTCGATTTCCCAGATTTCTTTCAGGCCGATGCCGTAGTGCTGAACGTCGGCATCGCTGTCGAGGTTGTAGCGTTTGATCAGTTGCTTGCCGATGTGGCCACGGCAGCCTTCGGCGAACAGCGTGTATTTGCCACGCAGTTCCATGCCCGGGGTGTACAGGCCTTCTTTCGGGTTGCCTTCACGGTCGACGCCCAGATCACCGGTGATGATCCCGCGCACCACGCCGTTTTCATCGATCAGCGCTTCCTGAGCGGCGAAGCCCGGGTAGATTTCCACACCGAGGTTTTCCGCCTGCTGAGCCAGCCAGCGGCACAGGTTGCCCAGGGAGATGATGTAGTTGCCTTCGTTGTGCATGGTCTTGGGCACAAAGAAGTCAGGAATCTTCTGCGCGCTGTCAGCGTTTTTCAGCACGAAAATGTCATCGCGTGTGACGGGCGTGTTCAGCGGCGCGCCGAGCTCTTTCCAGTCCGGGAACAGTTCGTTCAGGGCGCGGGGTTCGAATACCGCACCGGAAAGGATGTGTGCACCGACTTCGGAGCCTTTTTCGACCACGCAGACGCTGATTTCCTTACCGGCGTCAGCGGCCTTCTGCTTCAAGCGGCAGGCGGCGGACAGACCAGCGGGGCCGGCACCGACGATGACGACGTCGAATTCCATGTATTCGCGTTCCACAGGCTATCTCCTACTCAAGGCTCAACAGTTTTTTTTCTAATATGGAGGTTTGATCTCGCATCCGTATTGCCTTTACGTTAACGTCAAAGGGAATATTGGCGAATCCACCTTTCTCTCTAGGCGGCGCATTATATCTACACCACTCCGAGCGTCCAATACAAACGTTTGTTTGAATCGCCTCCAGCCCTGATAAATCAAAGAAGCGCGGCTTATGACAGGGCATTTTGGCGTATTGACCAGAATGGGCGTTCCGGTCAAGATACGGGCGGTTTTGCGCTCGCCGTAGGCAGACTGGCGGTTTCAAGAGCACCTCTAAAGACAGGGCACAGGCAGTAGACGGTGATGCGCAGCGCAAGTCCGGCGCGCAGTTTACACAGCGTAAGAATGAATGACCCGACAGTCACCCCTGACGAACGGTCACCTCCCTTCGCGAAGTGAATCACCTCACATTCAAGCCGGCGTTTTTAGAGGTGCCCTTGTCGCCCGATGAGCATCATCCGCCAGGTTCGCCTAGGCGACTTTCTTTTCACCGGAGAGTAACGAGGAATCCATGAAGGTTCTTGTAGCTGTCAAACGCGTTGTGGATTACAACGTCAAGGTCCGCGTCAAGGCGGACAATTCCGGCGTCGACCTCGCCAACGTCAAGATGTCGATGAACCCATTCTGCGAAATCGCCGTGGAAGAAGCCGTACGCCTGAAAGAGAAGGGCGTTGCGACTGAAATCGTCGTCGTCTCCATCGGCCCGACCACCGCTCAGGAGCAGCTGCGTACCGCACTGGCTCTGGGTGCCGATCGCGCCATCCTCGTCGAATCCGCTGAAGACCTGACCTCGCTGGCCGTGGCCAAGCTGCTCAAGGCTGTTGTCGACAAGGAACAGCCGCAGCTGGTGATTCTTGGCAAACAGGCGATCGACAGCGACAACAACCAGACCGGCCAGATGCTCGCGGCACTGAGCGGCTACGGTCAGGGCACCTTCGCGTCGAAAGTCGAAGTCTCCGGCGACAGCGTTGCCGTGACCCGCGAAATCGACGGCGGCGCGCAGACCGTTTCGCTGAAACTGCCAGCCATCGTCACCACCGACCTGCGTTTGAACGAGCCGCGCTACGCGTCCTTGCCAAACATCATGAAAGCCAAGAAGAAGCCTCTCGAAGTGCTGACTCCGGACGCTTTGGGCGTTTCCACCGCCTCCACCAACAAGACCTTGAAAGTCGAAGCGCCGGCTGCACGCAGCGCGGGCATCAAGGTCAAGTCGGTGGCTGAACTGGTTGAAAAACTCAAGAACGAAGCGAAGGTAATCTAAATGACTATCTTGGTTATTGCTGAACACGACAACAAAGTGCTGGCCCCGGCTACGCTGAACACCGTGGCCGCTGCTGCCAAAATCGGCGGCGACATCCACGTTCTGGTAGCAGGTCAGGGCGCAGGCCCGGTGGCCGAAGCCGCGGCTAAAATCGCTGGCGTGAGCAAAGTCCTGAATGCTGACAACGCCGCTTACGCGCATCAGCTGCCGGAAAACGTTGCTCCGCTGGTTGCAGAGCTGGGCGCTGGCTACAGCCACATCCTCGCTGCCGCCACTTCCAATGGCAAAAACATCCTGCCGCGCGTTGCTGCTGCGCTGGACGTTGACCAGATCTCCGAGATCATCTCGGTCGAAAGCGCTGACACTTTCAAGCGTCCGATCTACGCCGGTAACGCCATCGCTACCGTGCAATCGACCGCCGCGATCAAAGTGATCACCGTGCGTGCCACCGGTTTCGATCCGGTTGCTGCTGAAGGTGGTTCGGCTGCCGTTGAAGCCGTTGGCGCTGCCCACGACGCCGGTACTTCGAGCTTCGTCAGCGAAGAGCTGGCCAAGTCCGACCGTCCTGAGCTGACCGCTGCCAAGATCGTCGTTTCCGGCGGTCGCGGCATGCAGAACGGTGACAACTTCAAACACCTGTACGCGCTGGCCGACAAGCTCGGCGCTGCTGTGGGCGCCTCGCGCGCTGCGGTCGACGCAGGTTTCGTACCGAACGACATGCAGGTCGGTCAGACCGGCAAGATCGTTGCGCCACAGCTGTACATCGCCGTCGGTATCTCGGGCGCGATCCAGCATCTGGCCGGCATGAAAGACTCCAAGGTGATCGTTGCGATCAACAAGGACGAAGAAGCGCCGATCTTCCAGGTGGCCGATTACGGTCTCGTGGCGGATCTGTTCGAAGCAGTACCTGAGCTGGAGAAGCTGGTCTAATCCGGCGGCTTCACTTATAAAGAGCCCGGCCTGTTGGTCGGGCTTTTTTTTGTCTTGGATTTGGCTGGGGAGCGTTTTGCCATGGATCTGCGCTGCGGATGGTTGTTGGGATTGGCCCTGTTGCCAGGTTTGGCCATGGCCGCGGGCAAGTGCGAGCGCCTGGTCGTCACCGGCAGCCCTGACGCGCCGCCCTACTTGTGGCAGGACCCGCAAAACCCCAAGCGCTTGATCGGCGCCAGTGCCGATCTGTTGCAGCAAGTGGCCAAGGATCTGGGCATCAAAGTCGACCTGCTCTACGCCGGCAAACGCTCGCAGGCCCTCGATGAAGTGCGCAGCGGGCGCATGGACATGCTGGCCGACGCGCCGCTGACCGTTAATGAGCTGGAAACCCTTGACTACATCCATCCGCCACTGCTGGAAAACGACTATCTGGTGTGGACGCGCAAAGGCTCGACGCTGACCTATGCCGAGGCCAGCGACCTGAAAGGCCATGCCGGCGCGGTGTCGGAAAAGTCGCGGATGACCCAGGCATTCGGCACTTTCGCCGAGCAGAATCTGACCCTGACCCGCACAGCAAACCTTACCGAGGCACTACAGAAGTTGCTGTTGGGCGAGGTGGAATATGTCCTCGCCGGACGTTACTCAGGCCTTGCCGCCGCGCAGACATTGGGCATGACCAGCGATCTGTTGGCGTTCGAACAACCCATCGACCGGCCGGGTCTGTTCCTAGCGGTTTCGCATAACTCGGCCTGCAACGATCCGTGGTTGCGCGGACAGCTCGCCAAAAAGATGACAGAATTGCGCGCGTCCGGACTGACGGAAGCCGCGCTGCAACGCAACATCGAGCGCTGGAAGGCGCAACAGCAACAGCCGCCACAACCTGTCAGTGCCCCAAAACAGTAGGGATTCTTAGTGAGTATTCGACCTCTTTTCGCGGCTGTGGCCGTTCTGGCCCTGGCCGGGTGCGCATCCGATCCGGCACCCAGTGAACAAATGCGTTTGACCGAACAAGCCATCGTGCAGGCCAAGGCAGTCGGCGCCACCGCTGACGAAGTGCCGGAAATGCAACTGGCCGAAACAAAATACAACCGCGCCAAAGGCAGCATGGCCGACGAGTCCTATCGCAACGCGCGCATGCGTGCCGAGCAGGCCGAACTGGATGCGCGTCTGGCCGAGGCCAAGGTGCTGACGAAAAAAAGTGAAGAACAGCTGAATGTGCTCAATACCCGCATTGTCCGCCTGCGCAAGCAGCTGCAACTGGGGGAAGCACAATGAACCTCAAGTCCAATGCTCTCGGCATTCTGCTTCTCGCCGGTTGCGCCAGCCTCTACGGCTGCGCCGGACAGCACAGCGAGGCGGCGCTGCAACAGGCCGGCGCTGATTTCCAGAAGGTCAAGGAAGATTCCAACGTGCTGCGCATCGCGCCGAAAGACGTGATCCGCGCTGGCGAGTCCCTGGCCCGCGCTGATCGGCTGTCGACCTATTGGGGCAGCGGTGCCGACGTGGTGCATTACGCCTACCTGAGCCAGCGCTACAGCGAAATCGCCCGAGAGCACACCAATCAGGCGCTCAACGAGGAGCGCGCCGCCAAGCTCGAGCTTGAGCGTCAGCGTCTGCAACTGGCCCTGCGCGAATCGAAACTGCTCAGCGTGCAGCAACAAGGCAAGTGGCTGGAGGAACAGATCGTCGCGCTGGCGACCACGCAGACTGATCGCGGCCTGGTGATGACCCTCGGCGACGTGTTGTTCGACACCGGCCAGGCGGAACTGAAAAACTCGGCCAACCGCGTCGTGCTGAAGATCGTCCAGTTCCTGCAACTGAACCCCAAGCGCGTGGTGCGCATTGAGGGTTACACCGACAGCACCGGTGGCCGACAGGAAAACCTCAAACTGTCCCGCGATCGTGCGCAATCGGTGGCTGACGTGCTGGTCGATCTGGGTATCGACGAAAAACGCATTCAGGTCGAAGGTTACGGCGACCAGTTCCCGGTCGATGCCAATGCCTCCGAGCGTGGACGGGCGCAGAACCGCCGCGTAGAAATCGTGTTCTCTGACGAAAAAGGCCAGCTCGGCGCCGCCCGCTAAGGGCTGCGTCTCTGGAAAGCCCGGGCTGTCATGCAGTGCCGGGCTTTTTTGTGTCTGTCGATTGCCGCGCAAAACCGTACAGATGGGGCAGACACCGCACTGTACGGTCGAGTAATCTGGCAACTGTCCCAGTACACTTCTAAACTGTTCCGGTATCGTTTCAGACAAGAATAAAACGCCCGTGAAATCGAGTGCTGCGTCATGACCAATCTCTTGCTCTACCAACGTATTGCTCAGCAACTGGCCGAAGACATCCGCCGTGGTGTCTATCAACCGGGGGAGCGCGTGCCTTCGGTGCGCAAGATGAGTTCGCAGCTCAACGTCAGCCATGCGACGGTGTTGCAGGCTTACGCCAACCTTGAGGATCAGGGCCTGATCCGCGCCCGGCC
>NZ_JH635998.1:218373-220566 GCF_000257605.1 Pseudomonas sp. R62 | reverse complement strand
GACCGCGCCGACGCCGGACATCGCCCGGGTCGAACGGCCGGGGCTGGTGACGCGCAGCAGCATCATTCAACAGGTATTGGTCGAATCCCGCCGCGAAGGCGTGTTTCCGCTGGGCGCTGCGGTGCCGAGTGTCGATTATCTGCCGGTGCGCGCGCTGCATCAGCAACTGGCCAAGGTCACTCGGTTTCACAGTCCACGGGCGTTCAGCTATATGTTCAGCCCCGGCTTCGAGCCGCTGCGCCGGCAAGTGGCGATCCGCATGCGTGACGCTGGCGTGGTTGTCGATCCGTCGGAAGTGGTGATCACCCACGGCTGTGTCGACGCCTTGCAGATGTCGTTGCGCGTGCTGACCCGGCCGGGCGATCTGATCGCTGCCGAATCGCCGACCTATTACGGCCTGCTGCAACTGGCCGATCTGCTCGGCCTGAAAGTCATCGAAATCCCCAGCGATCCCGCCACCGGCATGAGCCTGGAGGCCTTGCAACTGGCCGCCAACCAATGGTCGATCAAGGCACTTGTGCTGACCACGCGCCTGAGCAATCCCCTCGGCGGGACCATGCCGGAAGAGCGGCAGAAACAGTTGTTGCGTCTGGCCTCGGATTTCGACATTCAGATTGTCGAAGACGATATCTACGGCGAACTGATGTTCGAACAGGGCCGCACCAAAGCGCTGAAAGCCTACGACCGCCTGGATCGGGTGATCTACTGCTCGAGCTTCTCCAAAACCCTGTCACCGGGTGTGCGCATCGGCTGGATGATCGCCGGCAAATACCAACAGGAAATCCAGCGCCTGCAAACCTTCAGCACCCATTCGGCGTGCAGCGTTACGCAGATGGCGATTGCCGCGTATCTGGAAAACGGCGGTTATGACCGGCATTTACGCTACATCCGTCAGGAGTACCGGAAAAACCTCAGCGCGTTCCAGCTGGCGGTGCAGCAGCACTTCCCCGAGGGCACGCAAATGTCCCGGCCTACGGGCGGGTTCATCCTCTGGGTGAGCTTGCCGGGGCGGGTCAATACTCAGGAATTGCATGTCCGCGCGCTGCAACAAGGCATCAGCATCGCCCCGGGGCTGATCTTCAGTAATACCGAGCAGTTCAACCACTGCATCCGCCTTAACTGCGGCATTCCGTGGAACCGCGAAGCGGAGCGGGCGCTGATGACGTTGGGTCTGTTGGCCACCCAACTGTGTCAGGAAACCGCTGGCGGATTCTGAACGGGGAGGGCGCTGAGGCTTGTCATGTGACGCACAACAAGCGAGCATGTGGCCCTCTGCCGTTAGTTCGTTGGGTCCATGAAAGCGATTGTTCCTGCCGCGTGGGTATTGCTGGGTTTGTTGATGATCGGTCAGGCACCGGGTGTCATGGCGGCCGCAGCCCAGGAAAAACCGGCAGCGACCAGTACCACGAACAAAGCCACCAAAACCGCGGCTCCGGCAAAAAAAGCCCAGGCGAAAAAAAACGCCACGGTGAAGAAGCGCCGCCCGGTTGCCTCGAAGTCGAAATCCGCCAGCGAAGTGGCCAAAACCAAATTGCCGCCGGCAAAACTCGATCTCAGCCTGCCCAAGGAAATGGTTGAAGACCTGAAGCCAAAGGGCACCGTGGAGCTGCCCAAACGCGAGGCGATCCTGCCGCAGATGTTTGGCGAGAAAGATAACGGCTTCCAGCTCAACGGCCGCTTGCTCAGCAATGAAATGGAGTTGCAATTGCGCAACGAAGCGCGACGCGATGTGGAAGGCGCGGCGCTGGATTTCGAATTCAAGCAATAGATGCAGCCCTCTGCAACGCGCAGAGCAGACGCTTCGTCGGAGACTGCCCGGTCACTTTTACTTATCGTTGAAAAGCCGCTTGTAGCAATTTGAAACAGCCGTTTTAGCGGTTACTCTGTTTCCCGTCTCTTTACACATCGCCCGTCGCGAGGATCTGTTCGTCATGAAATGCCGTGAAGGCTGTGGCGCTTGCTGCATTGCCCCCTCCATCAGTTCGCCGATTCCCGGCATGCCCGATGGCAAGCCCGCCGGCGAACGTTGCGTGCAACTGTCGGTCGATAACCTGTGCAGCATTTTCGGCCGTCCGGAACGTCCGGCTGTGTGCTCGGGCTTCGCTGCGGATGTCGAGGTGTGCGGCAGCAGTTCGGAAGAAGCGATCAGATTGATCGGCTGGTGGGAGCAGATGACGGCGGCGTGATGTGTTC
>NZ_JH635998.1:213197-218353 GCF_000257605.1 Pseudomonas sp. R62 | reverse complement strand
GCAACATTTGCGCACCGCGCACGCCCCGGGGTCTGGACTGACCAATAGAGGGCCTGGCGCCGCTGTATTTTTGCAACTTCAACTTCCAATGGGTCCTAAAACGACATGGCAAACCCGGACGCCCTGAATCAGCAGCGATCTTCTGCTCGCCTGCTGCAACCGACCGTCAAATCGCATCTGGCCTACACGCTGCTGTGCGCACTGGTCATGATGGTCATGTTTTCCGCGCTGCGCCTTGCGCTGCTGGTCTACAACCGCGAGATGATCCTCGACACCCCAGCCGCGACCTTCCTTGAAGCGTTCGTCAACGGTCTGCGTTTCGACCTGCGCCTGGTGGTGTACCTGTGCATTCCGCTGGTGCTGGCACTGTTCAGTGCCCGGGCCATGGCCGCGCGCGGTTTCTTCCGTCTGTGGCTGACCGTCGCGTCGAGCATCGCGCTGTTCCTCGGCCTGATGGAGATGGACTTCTACCGCGAGTTTCACCAGCGCCTCAATGGTCTGGTGTTCCAGTACGTGAAGGAAGACCCGAAAACCGTAATGAGCATGCTCTGGTACGGTTTCCCGGTGGTGCGCTACTTGCTGGCATGGGTAATCGGCACGGTCATTCTGACCCTGGCGTTCAAAGGCGCCGACCGCGCCACCCGCCCGCGCGGACCGTTCAGCGGCGGCAGCGTCAGCTCCCGTCAGGTTGCGCCGTGGTACACCCGCCTGGCGGTGTTCGTGGTTTGCCTGCTGATCTGCGTGGTCGCCGCTCGCGGCACCTTGCGTCAGGGCCCGCCGATGCGCTGGGGTGACGTCTACACCACCGATTCCAACTTCGCCAACCAGCTCGGCCTCAACGGCACGCTGTCGCTGGTCGCCGCAGCCAAGGCGCGCATGGGCGAAGACCGCGACAACATCTGGAAAGCCACGCTGCCGCAGGAGCAGGCGCAGCAAGTGGTGCGCGACATGTTGCTGATGCCGGACGACAAACTGGTCGATGCCGACATCGCCGCTGTTCGCCGCGACTACATGCCGCCGGCCGACAAGACCCTGCCGATCAAGAACGTCGTGGTGATCCTGATGGAAAGCATGGCCGGTCACTCGGTCGGTGCTTTGGGCGCGCCGGGCAATATCACCCCGTACCTGGACAAGCTGTCGAAGGAAGGTCTGCTGTTCGACCGTTTCTTCTCCAACGGCACCCACACCCACCAGGGCATGTTCGCGACCATGGCCTGCTTCCCCAACCTGCCGGGTTTCGAATACCTGATGCAGACCCCGGAAGGCAGCCACAAACTGTCCGGTCTGCCGCAGCTGCTCAGCGCCCGCGACTATGACGATGTCTATGTCTACAACGGCGACTTCGCCTGGGATAACCAGTCGGGCTTCTTCAGCAACCAGGGCATGACCAACTTCGTTGGCCGCAACGACTTCGTCAATCCGGTGTTCTCCGATCCGACCTGGGGCGTGTCCGACCAGGACATGTTCGATCGTGGCCTGCAGGAACTGAAGGCGCGGGAAAACGGCAAGCCGTTTTACGCATTGCTGCAAACCCTGTCCAACCACACGCCGTACGCCTTGCCCACGCCATTGCCGGTCGAGCGCGTCACTGACCGTGGCAGCCTCAACGAACACCTGACCGCCATGCGCTATTCCGATTGGGCGCTCGGCCAGTTCTTCGAGAAGGCGCGCAAAGAGAAGTACTTCAACGAAACCCTGTTTGTCATCGTCGGCGACCATGGCTTCGGCAACGAGCGCCAGATCACCGAAATGGACCTGGGTCGCTTCAACGTGCCGATGCTGATGATTGCCCCGGGCATCCAGCAAAAGTTCGGTACCCGCGACCACACCGTGGGCACGCAGATCGACATCGTGCCGACCATCATGGGCCGCCTCGGTGGCGAAGTGCGTCACCAGTGCTGGGGCCGCGACCTGCTCAACCTGCCGCAGGGCGACACCGGTTTCGGTGTGATCAAGCCTTCGGGCAGCGAGCAGACTACCGCCATCGTCACCGCCGATGAGATTCTGGTGCTGCCGCGTGACAAGGACATGGGCCCGAAAATCTGGAAATATCAGCTTGGCGCCAACCCGCACGCCGAAGTTGTGCCAGACGCGCCGCGCACTGCCGAACTCAAACTCAAACTTGAGGCGTTCCTGCAAACCGCGACCAAGAGCTTGCTCGATAACACCGCCGGTGTCATTCACGGCAAGCCGGACTGATAACTGGTTAAAGTCCACGCAATAAAAAAGAGGCCCTTGCAAAAGGGCCTCTTTTTTTACAGCTTCAAATCGTCATATCTTGCCGAGTAACAACAGCACCAGCAGCACGACCAACACCACGCCGATAATACCCGACGGGCCATAACCCCAACTTCTGGAGTGCGGGAAGACCGGCAGACCACCGATCAGCAACAGGATCAGGATGATGATTAGAATTGTGCCCATGGGTGATTTCCTTGTTCAGAGTCTGGAAGAGTCTTGATGCTCAGTGGGCAGCTGGAGAGCAACTAAATTCCAGCCGGCTTACATGTTCCGACTTGCGCCGGTGAAAAATAATTCAATGTTTTTTTAATGTATTTGGATTGCTCGGTTATTTCCTTTCCAGCAAAAAGATCGCAGCCTCGTTGCACTCGTCAGCTCCTGCATGAGACCAATCGGAACGATGACGGCTGGAATCTTTTGATCCTCCATTCAGCAACTGGATGGAGCGTGGGTGAACGAAGTTCCTTCGCTACACTCGGCTCATCTTTCCCGGAACAACAAGGCTGTCCGCTATGCAAAATCGCATGATGATCACTGGTGCAGGCTCAGGCCTGGGTCGCGAAATCGCGCTGCGCTGGGCCCGTGAAGGCTGGCGGCTGGCCTTGTCCGATGTCAGTGAACCCGGCCTGCAGGAAACCCTGAAACTGGTGCGCGAGGCGGGCGGTGACGGCTTCATTCAGCGCTGTGACGTGCGCGATTACAGCCAGCTCACCGCCTTCGCCCAGGCCTGCGAAGAGAAGCTCGGCGGCATCGACATCATCGTCAACAATGCCGGCGTCGCCTCGGGCGGATTCTTCAGCGAGTTGTCGCTGGAAGACTGGGACTGGCAGATCGCGATCAACCTGATGGGTGTGGTCAAGGGCTGCAAGGCGTTCCTGCCGCTGCTGGAACAGAGCAAGGGCAAGATCATCAACATCGCCTCCATGGCCGCGTTGATGCAAGGCCCGGCAATGAGCAACTACAACGTGGCCAAGGCCGGCGTAGTGGCGTTGTCGGAAAGTCTGCTGATCGAACTGGCGCAGCAGGAAGTGGCGGTGCATGTGGTTTGCCCATCGTTCTTCCAGACCAACTTGCTCGATTCTTTCCGCGGCCCGACCCCGGCCATGAAAGCCCAGGTCGGCAAGTTGCTGGAAAGTTCGCCAATCAGTGCCGCCGACATCGCTGACTACATCTATCAGCAAGTCGCCGCCGGCGAATTCCTGATTCTGCCTCACGAACAAGGGCGCATGGCCTGGGCGATCAAGCAAAAGAATCCGCAACTGCTCTACAACGAAATGACTTCCATGGCCGAGAAAATGCGCGCCAAGGCCAAACAAAACAACGCTTGATCTTGTTCGATTCCTGCCGCGTCGTTAGGGTGGCCGCCACGGTCACCCTGTCGAGACGCCTCCATGCTCAATTACTTGTGGTTCTTCCTTGCGGCGCTGTTTGAAATCGCCGGCTGTTTTGCCTTCTACATGTGGCTGCGCCAGGGCAAGAGTGCGTTGTGGGTGATTCCCGCGTTGCTCAGCCTGACCCTGTTCGCGCTGTTGCTGACCCGTGTTGAAGCGGCCTACGCCGGGCGCGCCTATGCCGCGTATGGCGGGATCTACATCGTTGCTTCGATTGGCTGGCTGGCGGTGGTCGAGCGGGTGCGTCCGCTGGGCTCGGACTGGATCGGCATGGCCCTGTGCGTGGTCGGTGCCAGCATCATTCTGTTCGGGCCGCGCTTTTCCGCTGCCTGAGGCTTTTGTGCGAAGCGTCTGACAGCTGCGGGCGTGGGCTCCTGTAGGGCAAGACTGATTTGCTCGTCGTGGATTGTGAAGACGCTGTAAGCCGCGCATCCTCAGGGTTTGCCAGTCCTGAAGGATGAATCCCATGCTTGTACTCAGCCGTGTGGTCGGTGAGTTGATTTCAATCGGAGACGACATCACCCTGCGTGTTCTGTCGGTCAACGGCTCCAGCGTGCGCTTCGGCGTCGAAGCGCCGAAAAAGGTCCATGTACACCGCGCCGAGGTCTATGACCGGATCAGGCGCAAGGAGGCTGCGGCGAAGGCTGGCTGACGGTTTCAGTCGAACAGATGCTTGGGTACGTCGTGCTTGAGCATCAGCTGGCACTGTTCGCTTTCCGGATCGAACACGATCAATGCCTGGCCTTTGGTCAGTGCCTGACGCACGCGCAGGACGCGGGTTTCCAGCGGGGTGTCATCGCCGTTGTCGGTACCGTCGCGGGTGACGAAATCCTCGATCAGGCGGGTGAGGGTGTCGACTTCAAGCGCGTCGTGGGGAATGAGCATGGGCACCTCGGTCAAATCGATGTCGGGATGCTACGGGGATTGGGTTTCGTCTGCCAGTTCTGTATTGGCCGTGCCGGGCAATTCGCGAGCAGGCTCGCTCCCACCTTTGAAATGCGATCCCTGTGGGAGCGAGCCTGCTCGCGAAGGCGGTTATCTGTTCACCGAAGGTTCAACTGTCAGAACGCTGCCCCACCAGACTGTCCACCGGCGGCACGCGGGTTTCGCTTTCCATCTGCGTGTCATGCTCGATCTGATGGCTGAAACGATCCAGTGAAGCATTGGCCGGCGCCGCATCGCTGGCAAACACCGGCGGGCTGAGAATGTACGCACCGAGCAAACGGCTGAGCGCCGCCAGGCTGTCGATGTGCGTGCGTTCGTAGCCATGGGTGGCATCGCAGCCGAAAGCGAGCAGGGCGGTGCGAATGTCGTGGCCGGCGGTGACCGCCGAGTGCGCATCGCTGAAGTAATAGCGGAACATGTCACGGCGCACCGGCAATTCGTGTTCATCGGCCAGACGCAACAGATGCCGCGACAGGTGATAGTCATACGGCCCGCCCGAATCCTGCATCGCCACGCTCACCGCGTGTTCGCTGGAATGCTGGCCGGGTGCGACCGGTGCAATGTCGATGCCGACAAACT
>NZ_JH635998.1:205512-212476 GCF_000257605.1 Pseudomonas sp. R62 | reverse complement strand
CCGACAAACTCGCTGACGTCCCACGGCAATGCCGCCGCTGCACCGCTGCCGGTTTCCTCGGTGATGGTGAACAGTGGATGGCAATCGATGTTCAGTTCCTGGCCGCTGTCGACAATCGCCTTGAGCGCGGCAAGCAGTGCGGCAACGCCGGCCTTGTCGTCGAGGTGGCGGGCGCTGATATGGCCGCTTTCGGTGAACTCCGGCAGCGGATCGAAGGCCACCACGTCGCCGACATGAATGCCCAGCGACTCGCAATCGGCCTTGGTCGTGCAGTAGGCGTCCAGACGCAGCTCGACATGGTCCCAACTGATCGGCATTTCATCGACCTGGGTGTTGAACGCATGCCCGGACGCCATCAGCGGCAACACGCTGCCGCGAATCACCCCAGTGTCGGTAAACAGGCTGACCCGGCTGCCCTCGGCAAAACGGCTCGACCAGCAACCGACCGGGGCGAGGGTCAGGCGACCGTTGTCTTTCACCGCACGCACGGCGGCGCCGATGGTGTCCAGGTGCGCCGACACTGCGCGGTCAGGGCTGCTCTTTTTGCCCTTCAACGTCGCGCGAATCGTGCCGCGCCGGGTCATTTCAAACGGAATGCCCAGCTCTTCGAGACGCTCGGCGACGTAGCGCACGATGGTGTCGGTGAACCCGGTAGGGCTGGGAATGGCGAGCATTTCCAGCAGGACTTTTTGCAGGTAAGCCAGATCCGGTTCAGGGATTTGTGTGGTCATGGTCATGGAAACTCCTGATGGGTTGTGCACACCGATGGTTTCGATGAGGAAAATTGGTGGTGACGTTCAGGGCCTCTTCGCGAGCAGGCTCGCTCCCACATTTGGAATGCATTCCCCCTGTGGGAGCGAGCCTGCTCGCGAAGGCGTCAGCCGGAACAACGATGGTTCAAGAGACAGCCGGCTGACTATGCGGAAACAACAGATCGACAAAGCGTTCCGCCGTCGGCTGCGGTTCATGGTTGGCGAGGCCGGCGCGCTCATTGGCTTCGATGAACACGTACTCCGGCTGATCCGCTGCCGGCACCATCAGATCGAGCCCGACCATCGGAATATCCAGCGCTCGCGCCGCGCGCACTGCCGCGTCGACCAGCGTTGGATGAAGAATGTCGGTCACGTCTTCCAGCGTCCCGCCGGTGTGCAGGTTGGCCGCGCGCCGCACGAACAGATGCTCGCCGGCCGGCAGGATGCTGCTGTAGTCGTAACCGGACGCATGCAGCGTGCGTTGGGTTTCGTGGTCCAGCGGAATCTTGCTTTCGCCACTGGTGGCGGCTTGCCGGCGGCGGCTTTGTGCTTCGATCAGCGCACCAATGGAATGCTGACCATCGCCGACCACTTCGGCGGGCTTGCGAATCGCCGCCGCCACCACTTCAAAACCGATTACCACAATGCGCAGATCAAGGCCTTCGTGGAAGCTCTCCAGCAGCACACGACTGTCAAACTGCTTGGCGGTTTCGATAGCCTTCTGCACTTCTTCGATGGTGCGCAGATCCACCGCGACGCCTTGGCCCTGTTCGCCATCGAGAGGCTTGACCACCACCCGTTGGTGCTCATCGAGGAAGGCCAGGTTGTCGTCGGCATTGCCCGCCAGTTGCTGCGCCGGCAGTTTCAGGCCTGCGGCCTTGAGCACCTTGTGGGTCAGACTTTTGTCCTGGCACAGGGTCATGCTGATCGCACTGGTCAGATCGCTCAGCGACTCGCGGCAGCGCACGCGACGGCCGCCGTGGCTGAGGGTGAACAGCCCGGCGTCGGCGTCATCGACTTGCACGTCGATACCGCGTCGATGCGCTTCTTCGACGATGATCCGCGCGTAAGGATTGAAATTCGCCTCCGGCCCCGGGCCGAGAAACAGCGGCTGGTTGATGCCGTTCTTGCGCTTGATGGCGAAGGTCGGCAGGTTGCGGAAACCCAGTTTGGCGTAAAGGTTTTTCGCCTGACGATTGTCGTGCAGCACCGACAGATCCAGATAAGCCAAGCCGCGACTCATGAAGTGCTCGACCAAATGTCGCACCAGCACTTCGCCGACGCCGGGGCGCGAGCAATGCGGGTCGACCGCCAGGCACCACAGGCTGCTGCCATGTTCCGGATCGTTGAAGGCTTTTTCATGATTGAGGCCCATGACACTGCCGATCACCGCGCCGCTGTCTTCGTCTTCCGCCAGCCAGTAGACCGGGCCGCCCTGATGATGCGGGGTGAGCAACTCCTGATCGATCGGCAACATGCCGCGCGCCTGGTACAAACGGTTGATGCCCTGCCAGTCGGTTTCGCTCTGCGCACGACGAATGCGGAAGCCGCGAAACACCCGCGTGGCCTGCCGGTAATCGCTGAACCACAAACGCAGGGTGTCGGATGGATCGAGAAACAGCTGCGTCGGCTCAAGGCCGAGAATCTGCTGCGGTGCGGCAACATACAGGGCGATATCGCGCTCGCCGGGCTGCTCGTTGAGCAGCTCCTGCGCCAGCGGCGCCGGGTCGGGAAAGGTGTGACCGATCAGCAGCCGGCCCCAACCGCAATGCACAGCAATCGGGGCGCTGGCAGGCTCGCTGCCGTCTTCGGCCAGGCGCGCCTGCAAACGTTCATACGAGGGGGCCTGACCACGCAACAGGCGTTGGTTGATGGACGTGGCATGGGGTTTCATCAATCAGATTCCTTGTTCACTGAGCCACAGGTTCAGGGCCGCCAGTTGCCACAGTTTCGAGCCGCGCAACGGGGTCAGTTGGCCTTGCGGATCAGTCAAAAGCTTGTCGAGCATGGACGGGTTGAAGAGGCCGCGATCCTGGCTCGGATCCAGCAGCAGCTCGCGAACCCAGTTGAGCGTGTCGCCCTGCAAGTGCTTGAGACCCGGCACCGGGAAATAGCCTTTCTTGCGGTCGATCACTTCGCTTGGAATGACCCGACGCGCAGCTTCTTTCAGCACTTGCTTGCCGCCATCGGGCAGCTTGAATTTGCCCGGCACACGGGCCGACAGTTCGACCAGTCGATAGTCGAGAAACGGCGTACGCGCTTCCAGGCCCCAGGCCATGGTCATGTTGTCGACGCGTTTGACCGGGTCATCGACCAGCATCACCGTGCTGTCCAGACGCAGCGCCTTGTCCACGGCAGCCTCGGCGCCAGGCTGGGCAAAGTGCTGTTTGACGAAATCGCCCGCCGCATCATGGTCCACCAGCCATTTCGGCTGAACGGTCGCCGCGTAGTCGTCGTAGCTGCGATCGAAGAATGCATCGCGATAAGCGGCGTACGGATCCGCCGCGCCGTCGACCTGCGGATACCAGTGGTAACCGGCAAACAGTTCGTCCGCGCCTTGGCCGCTCTGCACCACTTTGCAGTGCTTGGCCACTTCGCGGGACAACAGATAGAACGCGATGCAGTCGTGGCTGACCATCGGTTCGCTCATTGCGCGGAAGGCGGCGGGCAGTTGCTCGATGATTTCCTTCTCGTCGATGCGCAACTGATGGTGGCGAGTGCCGTAGTGTTTGGCGATCAGGTCCGAGTACTGGAACTCGTCGCCGCGCTCGCCGCCGGCATCCTGGAAACCGATGGAGAAAGTCGACAGATTCTCTACGCCGACTTCGCGCAACAGGCCGACGAGCATGCTCGAATCGACACCGCCGGAAAGCAACACACCGACATCCACTGCCGCACGCTGACGAATCGCCACCGCTTCGCGGGTGCTGTCGAGGACGCGATCGACCCAGTCTTCCAGATTGAGGTTTTTCTCGTCTTCATTCGGGCCGTAGGTCAGGGTCCACCAGGTTTTCTGCTCAGTGCGGCCATCGGCCTCAACGCGCATCCAGGTGGCCGGCGGCAGTTTTTCGATACCTGCCAGCAAGGTGCGCGGCGCAGGCACCACCGCGTGGAAGTTCAGATAGTGATTGAGCGCCACCGGATCGAGGATCGGGTTGATGTCGCCGCCCTTGAGCAGCGCCGGCAGTGCCGAGGCGAAGCGCAGGCGTTGGCCAGTGCGCGACAGGTACAGCGGCTTCACGCCGAGACGGTCACGAGCGATGAACAGGCGCTGGGCATCACGCTCCCAAATGGCGAAGGCGAACATGCCGTTGAGTTTCGGCAGCAGTGCCTCGCCCCAGGCGTGATAACCCTTGAGCAGCACTTCGGTGTCGCCACCCGAATAGAAGGCATAACCCAGTGCTTCAAGCTCTGCGCGCAGTTCCGGGAAGTTGTAGATCGCACCGTTGAACGCCAGGGACAGGCCCAATTGGCTGTCGATCATCGGCTGCGCCGAGCCGTCCGACAGGTCCATGATTTTCAGGCGTCGATGACCCAGGGCAATCGGCCCTTGGGCATGGAAGCCCCACGCGTCGGGGCCGCGAGGGGCCAGGTGATGGGTGATTCTCTCGATCGCTGCAAGGTCTGCAGGTTGTTGATCAAAACGTAACTCGCCAGCTAATCCGCACATAAAGTCCTTACCGGTTTTTCCGTTGGGGAAGGTCAAGCCGTACCACGCGAAAAGTGCGGGTACTCAGAAACTGACCTGTCACGGTAGGCGGAGTTTTAGATCGATAAGTTATAAGCGCGGCGCTACGGCCTCTGCAGGTCGTTGCTAGAGGGCGCCCTGGCAGCGTTAGCCGGTTTTTTTTGCGGGGCGGTAGCGGGCTGTTTTATAGGCCGAAAAACTGCGTGTGTTTGGGGCATTTGCCAGCAGTTTTTTCCATTATCAATTCATTCACACCATCGCTAAGGTCGAAAGCCCCAACAGCAATAAAGGACTATTGCCATGTCAGTGCAGCAACAGAAACAAAACCTTGCTCCATCTTCAGTGCTCGGCACGCTGCTGGAAGCCACCGCAGACCTCGACACGGCCGAGGCCCTGGAGAAAAGTCTGCCGCCTTATTTGCTCAAGGCTTCGACCGACACGCTGGCGACGCTGGATCAGACCGCTCGCGAGCTGCATCGCCTGCAGCTCAAAGTGGCCAAGGATCTGGCCGGATTGCAATCGTTGCGCGGTTTCTGCAAAAAAGAACTCACCGCTGCGTTGAACGCCAAGTGGCCGGCGGTCTATGACGTCGAACAGGATGTGCTCAGTCTGCCGGGTGACGATTGCGGCTGCGATGCGACGGCGACCAACCAGGCGGGTATCGATGTCGTAAAACACGCCGCGCAAACCCTGCTGCAGGCGGCGATGCAAAACTTCACTGAAGACGAGGAGCAAGCCGATGGTTTCCCGTCCGGCAGTGCCGTGCGCATTGCCAGTGCGCCTGCGGGAGTGCAGGGCCTGACACCGCAGGCGTTCGCCGCGTTGTGCCGCACGCTCGACCTGGGCAAGAAATATCAGCAACATTTCCAGCAAGTCTTCGGCCTGCGCGATGCCGACGGCAAAGTCGTGACCAGCAGTGTCCTGACCCGCGACATTGGCGCGATGAAAAAAAGCCTGTTGCAGCTCGACGCCCATCTGGCCGCGCTCAAGGCTGATATCACTCCGCAGGGATTGCGCATGCTGCAGGATCTGATTGACGCCCAGGGCGTGGCGTCGGCAACCCTGCGCCACGGCAACGACCCGATGATCATGCAGGGCATCGAGATACTGGACAGCTGCGTGTGGGGCGTCGTGGTGTTCTGCGCGCGCTCGGTGCAGGAGCACCCCGAGGATGGCTGCCTGGTCTACATGGCGGGCGAGCCCGAGAGGGCGTTGTACGAATATCCGAGCTTCAATGCCTTCAAAAACTATCTCACGCAACAACTGCGCAAACCGGACTACAAGGATTATTTCGGTCGATGCCTTGATGAGGATGACAAGGCCGATTTCTTCAAAACGTTCGAGGAAAAAGGCGAGTTGGGCCTCATCAAGCAACTGTCGATGAGTGTCCCGCTTTTTGATTTCATGGTGCAGAGTCACGTCGGCAAATTACAGATCGATGCGCGCAAACTGGCAGTGCCGACGGCAGATATCGATGAGGACGCACGCCAGAAACGTCTGCTGGATTTTCTCCAGCTGGGCGTGACCATTGCGTCAGTGGCGGGCATGTTTGTGCCGGTCCTTGGCCAACTGATGATGGGCGTTGCGGTCGGGCAATTGCTCGGCGAAGTGTATGAAGGGGTCGAAGACTGGCAGCGTGGCGATCATCAGCAAGCGCTTTCGCACCTGCTCAGCGTGGTGGAGAACATCGCGCTGATGGCGGCGTTTGCCGGCGGGCAGAAGGCGTTGGGCACGCTGGGCGGCAAACTGCTGCGCTCGCACCCGGAGTTCTTCGGGCAATTTCGGGCCATCCTCAATCACGCAGGCAAGGCACGTCTGTGGAAGCCCGATCTCGTTGCCTATGAGCATTCACTCCCGGCGGGATTCACCATTGATGCCAGCTCCAAGGAGTTTTATCAGGTGGGCCACAAAACCCTTGGGCGTGTCGATCATCGATTCTTTGCCGGCAGTTACGATGCCGATGCCAGCCTGTGGCGTCTGGAGCATGCCAGTCGCGCTGACGCCTATGCCCCGGAGTTGGCCCGACACGTTGAGGGGGGCTGGCGCATTCCTGGCGAAGAGCCCGAGGAGTGGGGCAGTTCTGCGTACGCACTCAAACGCATCGACCCGCACCTGAGCGAATTCACCGACAGCGACCTCGATAACATGCGTCGGCTCAGTGGCACCAGTCATGACCAATTGCTCCGGGCGTTCAACGATAACCTGGCGTTGCCGGAGCGTCTGCGCGACACGGTGGAACGCGTGCGTCTCTCCCGTCAACTGCGCCAGCTGACCCGCGAACTGCAGGCCGGCGAAGTACATTCCGGCCAGCCCGCCGAGGAGCAATTGCACGCATTGCCCAAGCTCAAGCGCTGGCCAACCGACCGCTACATCGAGGTGACCAACGCCGATGGTAGCGTCGAGGCAACTTATCCATTGACCCGCGAGCCCGACGAAGCTCTGAGCGTGGTAGTCAGCCGTGAACAACTGGCGGCGGGGCAGTTGCTGCGAACGGTCATTGATGGCCTGTACCAGAACGAAGTCG
>NZ_JH635998.1:200728-204951 GCF_000257605.1 Pseudomonas sp. R62 | reverse complement strand
AGTCGGCGCTGGCGAAGAAGCTCGGCGCGCGCTGAAGACGGATCATCGTGAGGTGCTTGAGCGTATGTATCAGCGTTATGACCGGAGCGAGGCGGACGATGTGCTGAAGTTGCGCAAGGTCTTTGCCGCCATTGCGACGCGCCATGGGCAGCGGCTGATTGAGCGCGCGCCGAGTATCGAACGATTGCATCTGCGCGAGACCGGACAGGTGCCGTTACGGATGGGGCAACGCGTCAGGCAAAACATCAACGCAGTGCGACTCGATCGTGCCCTGGCAGGTTTGCATTGGCCACGACTGGCCAATGCCGATACCGACAAACTGGCCATTCAGTTGCTGCCTCGACTGAGCGGCTGGGATACACAATTGCGCTTGCAAGTGCATGACAAGACACTCACCGGGCCAATCCTGGAAGCCATTGGCGATGCTTCTGCGAAACCCGAAAATACCTGCTCGCTGGTGAAGTCTGCTGCCGGTTACGAGGCGTTCAGTGGCGACGGCAAGTCACTTGGCAAAGTGGCAGCAGCGCCGGGGGATCTGTACAGCGCGATTCTCAAAGCGCTGCCGTTGCGTCAGCGGACGGCCGCCGGGTTGGGCGAGTCTGCGCAGGCCGACACCGTGCGCTTGCGCAGCAAATTGCTCGATGCGGCGCTGGACGAACGCGAGGAGACGGCGCAGACATTGGTTCGCGGCACGTTTGAGCCTCGGCTTGTCGAGCCGGCCTGCATGCAGAGCGATCAGGCTGCCGGGACGGAGCATTCACGGGCGCTGCTGCGCAAGGCGCGCAAACTGTATCCACGCTTGAATCAGCAGCAGCTCAACCAATTGCTCGATGAGCTGGGCGATGATCCGTTGAGCCGTGCGACCCGCATCAAAGCTCTGCGTCAGGATCTGCAAACCCTGCGTGACGCGCTGTTTGTCTGGAGCGAAGATGCCGCCGCACTGAAAGCCATGGGGGGCGATCTGGCCGAAGCGCGGCACAGCCGGAAAATCGCCGCCGAGTTGATCGAAGAAGGATTTCGACGCTTTCATTGGGCCACCAACGAAGAGGGAAAAAACCTCTGTACCCTCAACCTTGACGGCATGCGCATCGGTAAGGTGCCAACATTGCCGCCGTCGGTGAGCTTCGACCACATAGAGCAATTGTCGATGCGCAACATGGCGCTGGGTGATGATGTCGCGCACTTCCTCAAGTCCTTCAAACAGCTCGAGCTACTGGAACTGGGCAGCAACACGATCACCCGGTTGCCTGAAGTGTTGTCGCACATGCCGCGTCTGCAACGGCTGAGTCTGGCAGGCAATCAGCTCAAACTGACCGAACAGACCCTGGCGAAGCTGAACAGTCTGAGCACGTTGCGCTACCTGAATCTGGACAAGAATCCGTTGGGCGCCACCCCGGATTTCAGTCAAATGACGCAACTGCGCCGCTTGTCCCTGCAAGAAACCGGCATCACGGAACTGCCAGAAGGCCTGTCCAATTCCGTCCACATTGAATTGATGAACCTGACCGGGAATAAAATCAAAGAGCTGCCCGACTGGTTATTCCAGAAAACACGCCATTTCACCAGCGCACTCAAGCTGGGACTGAATCCTTTTTCCGAACGCAGCAAAACGCATCTGGAAAACTATCGCGATAATTTCGGCATCGGTATGGACTACCTCCCCGATGACATCGCCAGGATGAACGAGCAACACGCCCGCTCGCTCTGGTTGACCAAGAACAGTGGCGAGGAGTGGGCAGAACAGACGCGGATCTGGACGGCATTGCGAAACGAGCCGAAGGCCGATGGGTTGTTCACCGTGCTGGCGCAACTGGGCGATACCGCGGACGGGAAAAAGGCCAGCGCCGACTTGCAGCGACGCGTCTGGGCGGTATTGAAGGCGGCCGAAGCTGACGGGCCGCTGTGTGAACAAGTGCTCGACACGGCTGCCGATCCGCTTCATTGCACCGACAACGCAACGCTGGTGTTCAGTCGCCTGGAAGTCGAGGTGGAAGTCGAGCGGGTAACCAGCGCGGCAAGCGGCCGCAAGGTCACTGCCAAGGCTCTGCTGGAACTGGGCCGCAGTCTGTTCAGGCTGGACAAGCTGGAAGAAATTGCCCTGGAGCATTCGCTCCGGGCGCCGAAGGTCGATGCACTGGAAATGAACCTTGCTTATCGCATCGGTCTGACCGATGAGCTGGGGCTGCGCGGTCAACCGAAAGGTATGCTGTTCGATGCCCAGAGTGGCGTGACAGCCGCTGATCTTGAGGTCGCCAGAAATCGCGTGATGACTGCCGAACTTTCCCCGCAATGGCTGAAATACATGCAGGAGCGAACGTTCTGGCGTGATTATCTGAAGCGTACGTTTACGCGCAAATTTTCAATGATCGATGAATCGTTCGCGCCGCGCATGAGTGCCCTCGATGAGCAGGCGGACACCCTGCTCAGTGCCGACTATGTGAGTCAGGCGAATGCCCTCCAGCTTGAAAAGGAGCAGGCACAAGAGGCAGTGATCAAGCGCCTGACCGAAGAGTCGATACGCCTGATGGATCTCGGCCTCTGTGTGATGCCGGACATCTGATATTCACTTGCCGCGAATCAGTTTGCGCAAGGCAAACCGGTTGGGATGGCACGCTTCGGCCACGCTGCGCGGCAACGGCAGCGGCTCGTTGTCCAGCCACGCGGCGAGCAGCTCGCCGGACAGCGGCGCGGTGATCAGCCCGCGAGAACCGTGGCCGCTGTTGACGTACAGACCATCGAGCCATGGGCAGGCGATGTCCGGCACTTGTCGGGCGTCTTTGCTCAATGCAGCGTAGGTTTGATTGAAGGTTTGCAGATCAGCGAGCGGGCCGACAATCGGCAGGTAATCGGGGCTGGTGCAGCGATAGGCTGCGCGGCCCTCAAGGCTCTCAATTGGCTGCTCGCTGATGTTCAGACGGCTCAGCAGATCGCTGGAAATTTCTTCGAGCATCGCCAGGTTGCCTTGGTGCTCGGCAGTCGTGGGCGTCAGGTCGTCGCTGTTGAAGTCGAAACTCGCGCCCAGGGTGTGCTCGCCCAGACGCGCCGGGGCGACGTAGCCTTCGGCGCACACCACGGTGGCCAGCTCACGACTGTCTGCGGTTTCAGGCAGACGCGTAATTTGTCCGCGAATGCGCTTGAGCGGCAATTCGGCACTCTGGGCAAAACGTTTGATTTCGGCAGCACCGGCCAGGATCACCACCGGCGCACTGGCGAGCAAACGCTCGCCGTCGAACGCTTGCCACTGGTCAGCGACTTTACGCAGCTCCAAAGCTTCGTGATGGCTGAGCAATTCAATGTTGGCGTGCATCGCCTGGGCCTGACACAGCGCTGGCGGATGCACCCAGCCGCCTTCGGGGTAGAACAAACCGCCGTGGGCCACGCCGACACCGGCGCGAGCCTGCGCTTCGGGTTGTTCCAGCCACTGCAAGAGATCTTCAGGAAACGCCGCCGCCAGTTGCGCGTGGCGCTCGGCTTCCTTGGCATTGAACGCCAATTGCAGCACGCCGCAGTCATCCCAGTCGCTGCCGCGTTGCAGGCTTTCCAGCAGGCGTCGGGTGTAACCGAAGCCACTGACAATCAACTGCGACAACGCCGTGCCATGGGCGGACAACTTGAGATAGAGCACGCCTTGCGGATTCCCCGAAGCTTCCTGCGCCACCGCCGAGTGGCGCTCGAGCAGACTCACCTGCCAGCCGCGCGCCGCCAGACTCGACGCTGTCGCGCAGCCAGCCAGGCCCGCGCCGATCACCAGCGCCCGGCGCTCACCGCGCAACGGAGCAGGGCGGGCGAACCAGGGTTTCGCCGGTATGGGCGCCGCCACCTCGGCGGGCCAGCCGAGAAATTCGCCACGCAGGATTTCCCACTTGTGGCCGATGCCCGGTGTGCGCTTCATCTTGAACCCGGCAGCGTTGAGCAGACGCCGGACCCAACCGGTGCTGGTGAAGGTGCTGATAGTCGATCCCGGCGCAGCCAGGCGCGCCAGTTCGACGAACAGCTCAGCGGTCCACATGTCCGGATTTTTCGCCGGAGCGAAACCGTCGAGAAACCACGCGTCGATCTGCGCATCGAGTTGCGGCAGTTGCTCCAGCGCATCGCCGATGAGCAAGGTCAGCGTCACGCGGCCGTTGGCCAGAGTGATGCGTTGAAAGCCTTGATGAATCGCCACGTAATGCCTGAGCAACTGATCCGCCAATGGCATGAGTTCTGGCCACAGTGCCAAGGCT
>NZ_JH635998.1:196746-200469 GCF_000257605.1 Pseudomonas sp. R62 | reverse complement strand
GTTCGAACAACTGCCAGGCGCAGAGAAAATTCAGCCCGGTGCCGAAGCCGGTTTCGCCAATGACCAGCCGACCATCCGCCGGTAGCGCAGCGAAGCGCTCGGCCAGACGGTTCTGGTCAAGAAACACGTAACGGGTTTCCTCCAGCCCCGACTGATCGGAAAAATACACGTCATCGAACACCCGCGAACGTGGGCGTCCCTGGTCGTCCCAGTCGAGTTGGGCGTGGGGCATTTCGGCTTTCATGGCAGGCTCGGCAAACACAAGGCGGCCATTCTAGCCGATCGCGCCGGTACTACCTGATCCAGCACAAGACTCGCAGTGAAAAGAACCCTGTGGCGAGGGGATTTATCCCCGCTGGACTGCGAAGCAGTCCCAAAACCACAAGACTCGCAGTGAAAAGAACCCTGTGGTGAGGGGATTTATCCCCGCTGGACTGCGAAGCAGTCCCAAAACCACAAGACTCGCAGTGAAAAGAACCCTGTGGTGAGGGGATTTATCCCCGCTGGACTGCGAAGCAGTCCCAAAACCACAAGACTCGCAGTGAAAAGAACCCTGTGGCGAGGGGATTCATCCCCGCTGGACTGCGCAGCAGTCCCAAAACCATCCACCCCGTTTTCCCGATCCAAACCGCACTTCCCGGATCCACGACTACTGCACAGCCAGTCAACGATAAATTCCCTCACCACAAAGTTCTCATCCCGTCCTGAGTTCATGGGAATTTCTGCCCTGCGCCCGTGCCCAATCCGCTAGTCTTGCTGAACCCTGGAAGGAGCCGTCCAATGTTTGAATCCGCTGAAATCGGTCACGCCATCGACAAAGACACTTATGAGGCGGCGGTCCCTGCGCTGCGTGAAGCCTTGCTGGAAGCGCAGTTCGAGTTGCAGCAGCAGAAACGCTTTCCGGTGATCATCCTGATCAACGGCATCGAAGGGGCGGGCAAGGGCGAGACGGTCAAGCTGCTCAACGAGTGGATGGACCCGCGCCTGATCGAAGTGCGCACCTTCGACCAACAAACCGATGAAGAACTGGCGCGGCCACCCGCCTGGCGCTACTGGCGGATGCTGCCGGCCAAGGGCCGGATGGGCGTGTTCTTCGGCAACTGGTACAGCCAGATGCTCCAGGGCCGGGTGCACGGACTGTTCAAGGATCCGCGTCTGGATCAGGCCATCGCTGGCGCCGAGCGTCTGGAAAAAATGCTCTGCGATGAAGGCGCGCTGATCTTCAAGTTCTGGTTTCACCTGTCCAAGAAGCAGATGAAAGCGCGGCTAAAATCGCTGGCCGACGACCCGCTGCACAGTTGGCGCATCAGCCCGCTGGACTGGCAGCAGTCGCAGACCTACGACAAGTTCGTCAAATACGGCGAGCGCGTGCTGCGCCGCACCAGCCGCGATTACGCGCCGTGGCATGTCATCGAAGGCGTCGATGCCAATTACCGCAGCCTGGCGGTGGGCAAGATTCTCCTCGAAGGCCTGCAAAGTGCGCTCAAGCGTGCCGACGTCAATCCCCACGAAGTCAGTGCCGCGCCGCTGGGCACGCCGGTCGATCAGTTGAACCTGCTCGACAGCCTTGATCTGACCCAGCGTCTGGACAAGAAAGACTATGAAGAACAACTGATCACCGAACAGGCGCGTCTGTCCGGGCTGATGCGCGACAAACGCATGCGCCGCCATGCGCTGGTCGCGGTGTTCGAGGGTAACGACGCGGCGGGCAAGGGCGGGGCGATTCGCCGCGTGGCAGCGGCGCTCGATCCGCGTCAGTACAGCATCGTCCCGATCGCCGCGCCGACCGAAGAAGAGCGCGCGCAACCCTACCTGTGGCGGTTCTGGCGACACCTTCCGGCGCGGGGCAAATTCACCGTGTTTGACCGTTCGTGGTACGGGCGGGTGCTGGTCGAGCGGATCGAAGGCTTCTGCACCCCGGCCGACTGGCTGCGCGCCTACGGCGAAATCAATGACTTCGAAGAGCAACTGGCCGATGCCGGAGTCATCGTGGTCAAGTTCTGGCTGGCTATCGACAAGGACACGCAGATGGAGCGCTTTCAGGAGCGCGAAGAGATTTCCTTCAAGCGCTTCAAGATTACCGAGGACGACTGGCGCAACCGGGAAAAGTGGGACGACTATCGCCGGGCGGTCGGCGACATGGTCGATCGCACCAGCACCGAGATCGCGCCGTGGACGCTGGTCGAGGCCAACGATAAACGCTGGGCACGGGTGAAAGTTTTGCGCACCATCAACCGCGCGCTGGAAGACGCGTTCGAGAAATCCGACAAGAAGGCCAAAAAGCACAAGGACTGAAGCGATGGCCGCGCATACGCCGGGTGAATGATCCTCGCGGTCGGCAAGAAGGTGGACTTATGCTCAGGTCCACTCTCAACCGACAACAACAATGAGGTATGCCATGCGTGAAGTGGTGATCGTCGACAGCGTGCGGACCGGCCTGGCCAAATCCTTTCGCGGCAAGTTCAACCAGACCCGCCCCGATGACATGGCGGCCCACTGCGTCAATGCGCTGCTGACCCGCAACGATATCGACCCGGCCAGCGTCGAGGACTGCATCGTTGGCGCCGGCTCCAACGAGGGCGCGCAGGGCTACAACATCGGCCGCAACGTCGCGGTGCTGTCGCGCCTGGGCACCGGCACCGCCGGCATGACCCTCAACCGTTTCTGTTCCTCGGGCTTGCAGGCCATTGCGATTGCCGCCAACCAGATCGCCTCCGGTTGCAGCGACATCATCGTTGCCGGCGGCGTCGAGTCGATCAGCCTGACCCTGAAAAGCGTCAACACCGATCACCTGATCAACCCGCTGCTCAAGCAACAGACTCCCGGCATCTACTACACCATGGGCCAGACCGCCGAAGTGGTGGCGCGCCGTTACGGTGTCAGCCGCGAAGCCCAGGATCGCTATGCGCTGCAAAGCCAGATCCGTACCGCGCAGGCCCAGGCTGCGGGTTTGTTCGATGATGAAATCGTGCCGATGGCGGTGAAATACCGCGTCGAGGACAAGAACAGCGGCGAAGTGCAGATTGTCGACGGCGTCGTCGAGCGCGACGACTGCAACCGCCCGGACACCACCTACGAAAGCCTTGCCGGTTTGAAACCGGTGTTCGCCGACGACGGTTCGGTGACGGCGGGCAATTCCTCGCAGCTGTCCGATGGTGCCTCGATGACGCTGGTGATGAGCCTGGATAAAGCCTTGGAACTGGGGCTCAAGCCGAAAGCGTTTTTCCGTGGCTTCACCGTCGCCGGCTGCGAGCCGGACGAAATGGGCATCGGCCCGGTGTTCTCAGTGCCGAAACTGCTCAAGGCCAAGGGCCTGCAAGTGGCGGATATCGATCTGTGGGAGTTGAACGAGGCGTTCGCTTCGCAGTGCCTGTACAGCCGCGACCGGCTGGAGATCGACAACGACAAATACAACGTCAACGGCGGCTCGATTTCCATCGGCCACCCGTTCGGCATGACCGGCTCGCGTCAGGTCGGGCATTTGATCCGGGAATTGCAGCGACGCAATTTGCGCTACGGCATCGTCACCATGTGCGTGGGTGGCGGGATGGGGGCGAGTGGGTTGTTTGAGGCGGTGCGCTAAATCCTCCGTTCGTTGTCGTCGGTCAGATCGCCATCGCTGGCAAGCTCCCACAGGTTTTGTATATGTCAAAAATCCTGTGGGAGCTGGCTTGCCAGCGATGGGATCAACACGGTTAGCCCTTGGAACCCTGCCGCTGCATC
>NZ_JH635998.1:184743-195971 GCF_000257605.1 Pseudomonas sp. R62 | reverse complement strand
AACACGGTTAGCCCTTGGAACCCTGCCGCTGCATCCGCGCTATATAAGCCTGAATCTCCCGCTCGATCACCTGACCCTTGAACGGCCCTTCAAGGGTATTTTCCCGGGTGCTGAAATACAGCTCGCCATTGACCCGACACACGCGGTCGCTGCGGAAACGGGTGGCGGGGGCGCTGTCCTCGGCGCGCATGGCGTACATGTCGGTCTCCCTGATATGCGCTGAAAAGTCTGCAATCAGCTTATGCCTGAAGCACTTGGTGCGCCTGCCCGGCCGATCAACGGCGGCGCGCCGGTTTACTGCTGCGACCTGCACAGTTTCATTCGCGGCCTGCCGGTAACTGTCCCTGTGTTGTGCGCAGCCGGACGCCTAGAATGAGTGTTCTTGTCAGCAGGCTTTCGGGGTTCGCATGCACATTTCATCGGGGCGCTGGGTGTACGGACTGTTCCTGGCGCTGCTGACCGCGTTTCTGTGGGGCATCCTGCCGATCAAGCTCAAACAGGTATTGCAGGTGATGGACCCGGTCACGGTGACCTGGTTTCGCCTGATGGTGTCCGGTGGCTGCCTGTTCATCTATCTGGCTTCGGTGAAGCGCCTGCCAAGTCGCAAAGTGCTCGGGCCGAAGGGCGGCTGGCTGGTGCTGATGGCGGTGCTGGGGCTGGTCGGCAATTACGTGTTGTACCTGATGGGCCTCAACCTGCTCAGCCCCGGCACTGCGCAATTGGTGGTGCAAATGGGTCCGATCATGCTGCTGATCGCCAGTCTGTTCGTGTTCAAGGAGCGCTTCAGCATCGGCCAGGGCATCGGCTTGCTGGTGTTGCTGATCGGCTTTGGCCTGTTCTTCAATCAGCGCCTGGCCGAGCTGCTGACTTCGCTGTCCGACTACACCGCCGGCGTGCTCTTGGTGCTGCTGGCGTCGACGGTCTGGACCTTCTATGCGCTGGGCCAGAAGCAATTGCTGACGGTGTGGAATTCGTTGCAGGTGATGATGGTGATCTATCTGTTCTGCGGGCTATTGCTGACGCCGTGGGTGCATCCGCTTGAAGCGCTGAACCTGAGCCCGTTGCAGGGCTGGCTGCTATTGGCGTGCTGCATGAACACCTTGATCGCCTACGGCGCATTCGCCGAAGCGCTGGCGCACTGGGAAGCATCGCGGGTCAGCGCAACATTGGCAATCACGCCGCTGGTGACGTTTGTGGCGGTGGCGATTGCGGCGCGGATCTGGCCGGACTACGTGCATGCCGAGCAGATCAATGCGCTGGGCTATGGCGGGGCGGTGCTGGTGGTGCTGGGTTCGGCGCTGGTGGCGTTGGGGCCATCGTTGATTGCCGGGCTCAGGGCGCGGCGGATGCGCATGGCCTGAAGATCAAAAGATCGCAGCCTGCGGCAGCTCCTACAATTGGAATGCGTTTCCCTGTAGGAGCTGCCGAAGGCTGCGATCTTTTGCTTTAGCCCTTGGCGCCAGCCTCGATCATGTTCTCCGGCCGCACCCAGGCATCGAACTCTTCATCAGTCAGATAACCCAGCTGCAACGCCGCCTCACGCAAAGTCAGCCCTTCGCTGTAGGCCTTCTTGGCGATCTCCGCCGACTTGTCATAACCGATGTGCGGGTTCAGCGCGGTCACCAGCATAAGCCCACGTTCCAGATGCTTGGCCATGACCTCGGCATCCGGTTCGAGCCCGGCGATGCAGTGCTGCTGGAAGTTGCTGCAGCCGTCTCCCAGCAAACGGATCGATTGCAGCAGGTTGTGGATGATCACCGGTTTGAACACGTTCAACTGCAAGTGCCCCTGACTGGCGGCAAAACCGATCGCCACGTCATTGCCGAGCACCTGACAGGCGAGCATCGACAGCGCTTCGCACTGGGTCGGGTTGACCTTGCCGGGCATGATCGAGCTGCCCGGTTCGTTGGCCGGCAGCTTCACTTCAGCGAAACCTGCGCGAGGACCTGAGCCCAGCAGACGCAAGTCGTTGGCGATTTTCATCAGCGCCACGGCGAGGGTTTTCAGCGCACCCGACAGCGTTACCAGCGGTTCATGACCGGCCAGTGCAGCGAACTTGTTCGGCGCGGTGACGAACGGCAAACCGGACAGTGCTGCGAGTTCAGCGGCAATCGCCTCACCGAAGCCGTGCGGTGAATTCAAACCCGTACCAACGGCGGTGCCGCCCTGAGCCAGTTCGCAAACCGCCGGCAGCGCGGCACGAATCGCGCGCTCGGCGTAATCCAGTTGCGCGATGAAGCCGGACAGTTCCTGACCGAAGGTGATCGGCGTCGCGTCCATCATGTGCGTGCGCCCGGTCTTCACCAGTTTCATGTGCCGTGCCGCCAGTTCAGCGAGGCCGCCGGACAGCTCGGCAATCGCCGGCAGCAGTTGTTCCTGCACCGCTTTGGCGGTGGCGATGCTCATGGCGGTGGGGAAGCAGTCGTTGGAACTTTGCGAGCGATTGACGTGATCGTTCGGGTGCACCGGCGACTTGCCGCCGCGCGGGTTGCCGGCCAGTTCGTTGGCGCGACCGGCGATCACTTCGTTGACGTTCATGTTGCTCTGGGTGCCGCTGCCGGTCTGCCAGACCACCAGCGGGAACTGCTCGTCATGCTCGCCGGCGAGGACTTCATCGGCGGCCTGTTCGATTAGGCGGGCGATGTCGGCAGGCAGGTCGCCGTTGCGGTCGTTGACCCGTGCGGCGGCTTTCTTGATCAGGGCCAGGGCGTGCAGTACCGGTAGCGGCATGCGTTCCTGACCAATGGCGAAGTTAATCAGCGAGCGTTGCGTCTGAGCACCCCAGTAAGCGTCGTCCGGGACCTCGATCTGGCCCAGGCTGTCGGTTTCGATACGGCTCATCGTGCACACTCCTGTTGGTCTGTTGGCGCAATTTAGGCCGGCGTCGGCCCGGGTGGTTCCATCGGCTCGATTGTTGACCGCAAAACCCCGCCAATCAAGCGCGGCAAGGGCCGGGGGTTGAGCCACAGCGATTGTTAGGCGCAGAATGGTCGCCCTTGGGGTTCGACCTCGCTTTGCTTAAAGGAAACTCGATGACTCGTCTTCGCGCCATCTGTACCGCGGTTGCACTGGTTTGCGCCAGCGGCCAGGTGCTTGCCGATACCGCCAGCCACAACGCCAGTGCCGAAGCTTTCCTGACGCTGGCTCACGCTGACAAGCTGGGTACCCCGGTGTACATGCAAGTGCAGCAAATGTTCGCCCAGCGCTTTGAACAGACCAAAGCGCCTGAGTCGAAGAAAGCCGTGCTCGAAACCTACCAGGCCAAGGCCAACGCTGCGCTGGACCAGGCCATCGGCTGGAACAAGCTCAAGCCCGACATGGTCAAGCTCTACACCAGCAACTTCAGCGAATCCGAGCTCAAAGATCTGGTTGCCTTCTACCAGTCGCCACTGGGCAAGAAAGTCCTGGAAAAAATGCCGCAGCTGACCCAGCAGTCGGCGCAGATGACCCAGGGCAAACTGGAAAGCGCGGTGCCAGTGGTCAACAAGCTGCTCGACGACATGACCAAAGAGCTGACCCCGGCCGCGGCGCCAGCCAAGAAGAAGTAAGCGGAGTTCGTGATGACCATGCAACAACGCATCGAATCGACGCTGGCCCTGTTACAGCCTGAGCACCTGCAAGTGCTGGATGAAAGCCACATGCACAGTCGCGGGTCACAGACCCACTACAAGGCGGTGGTGGTCAGCGCGCAGTTCGAAGGCCTGAACCGGGTCAAGCGCCACCAGAAAGTCTACGGCACGCTCGGCGAGCTGATGGGCGAGTTCCATGCGTTGGCGCTGCACACCTACACACCGCAGGAATGGGCAGAGATCGACGGCGCCCCGGCGTCGCCGACCTGTGCTGGCGGTAGCAAACACTGATTTTGGATGTGGCGGGATTTTTGTGGCGAGGGGATTTATCCCCGTTCGGCTGCGCAGCAGTCGTAAACCCTGTAACCACGGTCCTGGCAGAAGGAACGGGGCTGAATGGGTTTAGGGTTGCTTCGCCACCCAACGGGGATAAATCCCCTCGCCACAGGTTTTGTGTTGTCACAAAAGACTGAGTAAATCCAAAACACATCATGTTTTTGCTAGAATCCGCAACGCGCCGCTTAGCCGGCGCGTTTTTTTTGAATCCGGTTCACCCTTTGCGAGGGTAGCCACCTGGAGAAATACCCATGACACAACCGATTGTCGTGGCGGCACTGTACAAGTTCGTCACCCTCGAAGATTACGTTGACCTGCGCGAGCCACTGCTGCAGGCGATGGTCGACAACGGCATCAAAGGCACTCTGCTGATCGCCGAAGAAGGCATCAACGGCACGGTTTCCGGCAGCCGCGAAGGCATCGACGGTCTGCTCGCCTGGCTCAAGAACGATCCGCGCATGGTCGACATCGACCACAAGGAATCGTATTGCGACGAGCAGCCGTTCTATCGCACCAAGGTCAAGCTGAAGAAAGAGATCGTCACCCTCGGCGTTGAAGGCGTTGACCCGAACAAGAAGGTCGGCACCTACGTCGAACCGCAGGACTGGAACGCGCTGATCAGCGACCCGGAAGTGCTGCTGATCGACACGCGCAACGATTACGAAGTGTCGATCGGCACCTTCGAAGGCGCCATCGATCCGAAAACCACCAGTTTTCGCGAGTTTCCCGACTACATCAAAGAACACTTCGACCCGGCCGTGCACAAGAAGGTCGCGATGTTCTGCACCGGCGGCATTCGCTGCGAGAAAGCCTCGAGCTACATGCTCGGCGAAGGTTTCGAAGAGGTTTACCACCTCAAGGGCGGCATCCTGAAGTACCTCGAAGAGGTGCCGCAGGAAGAAACCAAGTGGCGCGGCGACTGCTTCGTCTTCGACAACCGCGTGACCGTGCGTCACGACCTGACGGAAGGCGACTACGATCAATGTCATGCCTGCCGCACGCCGGTCAGTGTTGAAGATCGCGCCTCCGAGCACTACGTCGCCGGCATCAGTTGCCCGCACTGCTGGGACAAGCTCAGCGAGAAAACCCGGCGCAGCGCCATCGATCGGCAAAAGCAGATCGAACTGGCCAAGGCGCGCAACCAGCCGCACCCGATCGGCTACAACTATAAGCAAGCATCCACCGAGGCTTAACCATGTCTGCGCGCCTGCTCTATGTGATGGATACGATGTGTTCATGGTGCTGGGGTTTTGCTCCGGTGGCCAAGGCACTGGTCGAGCAAGCGCAGGCAGCCGGGGTCGAGCTGCATCTGGTGGTTGGCGGTCTGCGCACCGGCAGTGGCTCGGCGCTGGAGCCGACCACGCGGCGCTATATTCTCGAGCACTGGCAAGCTGTCACCGAGGCCACCGGCCAGCCGTTCAAGTTCGATGGCGCGTTGCCCGACGGTTTTGTCTACGACACCGAGCCTGCCTGTCGCGCGATTGTCACCGCGCGCAGTCTGGCGCCGGATTGCGCGTGGAAACTGGTCGGGCTGATCCAGCAGGCGTTCTACGCCGAAGGTCGCGATGTCACCCAGGCCAGCGTGCTGGTCGAACTGGCAGAGCAGGCCGGTGTGCCGCGTATCGAATTCGCGGCGTTGTTCGATCATGCCGATCAGCACAAGGCGACCCAGGCTGATTTCACCTGGGTACAGGATCTGGGCATCGCCGGTTTTCCGACCCTGCTGGCCGAGCGCAACGGGCAACTGGCGCTGCTGACCAATGGCTATCAACCGCTCAGCGAGCTGTCGCCGTTGCTCGGCCGCTGGCTGGAGCGCGCGGCCTGTGTCTGACGGCGCCGATGACACGCCAGCCGTAGAGCGTGTCGACCGGCTGAGCTGGGCTGAAGTCCGGCGTCTGGCACTGCATCACAAGAAATCCCTGTGGATCGCCAACGGCGTGGCCGTGCTGGCGACGCTGTGCAGCGTGCCGATTCCCTTGCTGCTGCCATTGCTGGTCGACGAAGTCCTGCTCGGCCACGGCGATGCCGCGCTGAAAGTCATGAACCACTTTCTGCCGAGCATGTGGCAGCAGGCGGCGGGTTATATCGGTCTGATGCTGGTGGTGACCCTGACCTTGCGTTGCAGCGCCCTGTGTTTTGGCGTGTTGCAGTCGCGATTGTTCGCGCGCCTGGCCAAGGACATCGTCTACCGCATTCGCGTGCGCCTGATCGAGCGGCTCAAGCGCATTTCCCTCGGCGAATACGAAAGCCTCGGCAGCGGCACGGTGACCACGCATTTGGTCACCGATCTGGATACCCTCGACAAATTCGTCGGCGAAACCCTCAGCCGCTTCCTCGTCGCGATGCTGACCCTGGTCGGCACCGCCAGCATCCTCATGTGGATGCACTGGAAGCTGGCGCTGCTGATTCTGCTGTTCAACCCGTTGGTGATCTACGCCACGGTGCAGTTGGGCAAGCGGGTCAAGCACCTGAAAAAACTCGAGAACGACAGCACCTCGCGCTTCACTCAGGCCCTGAGCGAAACCCTCGATGCGATTCAGGAAGTGCGCGCGGGCAATCGTCAGGGCTATTTCCTCGGGCGCCTCGGTTTGCGCGCGCAGGAGGTGCGCAACTACGCAGTCAACTCGCAGTGGAAAACCGACGCCTCGAACCGCGCCAGTGGTTTGTTGTTCCAGTTCGGCATCGACATCTTCCGCGCGGCGGCGATGCTCACCGTGCTGTTTTCCGACCTGTCGATCGGGCAGATGCTCGCGGTGTTCAGTTACCTGTGGTTCATGATCGGCCCGGTCGAACAGCTGCTCAATCTGCAATACGCCTACTACGCAGCGGGCGGTGCGCTGACGCGGATCAATGAACTGCTGGCGCGTGCCGACGAGCCGCAGTATCCCGGCGGCATCGATCCGTTCAAGGGGCGCGACACCGTCGGCATCGAGGTGCAAGGCCTGAGTTTCGGTTATGGCGACGAGTTGGTGCTGGATCAGATGAACCTGTCGATCCTGCCCGGCGAAAAAGTCGCGATCGTCGGCGCCAGCGGCGGCGGCAAAAGCACCTTGGTGCAGTTGCTGCTGGGTCTGTACACGCCAGCGGCCGGGACCATTCGCTTTGGCGGGTCGACCCAGCAGGAGATCGGTCTGGAGACGGTGCGCGAGAACGTCGCGGTGGTGCTGCAGCATCCGGCGCTGTTCAACGACAGCGTGCGCGCCAACCTGACCATGGGCCGCATGCGCAGCGACGAAGCCTGCTGGCAGGCTCTGGATATTGCGCAAATGGCCGCGACCATTCGCGCGCTGCCCAACGGCCTCGACAGCATCGTCGGTCGCTCCGGCGTGCGTTTGTCCGGCGGTCAGCGCCAGCGTCTGGCGATTGCGCGGATGATTCTCGCCGAGCCGAAAGTGGTGATTCTCGACGAAGCCACCTCGGCCCTTGATGCCGCCACCGAGTACAACCTGCACCAGGCGATGGCGAAATTTCTCCATGGCCGCACCACGCTGATCATTGCCCATCGCCTGTCGGCGGTGAAACAGGCGGACCGCGTGCTGGTGTTCGACGGCGGGCAGATCGCCGAGGACGGCGACCATCGCCAACTGATCGCCGACGGCGGTCTGTACGCCAAGCTCTACGGCAACTTGCAACAGCACTGATCGAAACCCTCGCCGACCTGTCAGAGGTTCTGCGCGCGGTGTAACGCCGCGCCTTGCCTTGAACGAGAACCCCACCTAGTCTCGTCATAGCGAATTCGCCCGGAAGGCGAGCGGGCAGTGCTCATGCAAGGACTCTCATGAAGCAAAAGCAGACTCTGGGAACACCACGGTTGTTGGGTATCGTCTGGCCCTTTATTGCTGTCGTGGTGTTCCAGGCATTACTGGGGGGCGTGAGCCTTTACGTGCTTTCGGCCGTGCGTGGCTACGTCGCTGGCGAAAGCCTGTGGTCCAAGGGCCAGAAAGACGCCATCTATTACCTCAACCTCTACGCCGACAGCCGTGACGAGGCGATCTATCGCAAATACCTGACGGCGATCGCCGTGCCCCAGGGCGGGCACCAATTGCGCCTGGCGCTCGATCGTCAGCCGCCGGATCTGCAAGCGGCGCGCGAAGGCATTCTCAAGGGCGGCAATCATCCAGACGATGTCTCCAGCGTCATCTGGCTATACCTCAATTTCCGCCACTACAGTTATCTGGAAACCGCGATCGATCGCTGGACGATTGGCGATGCCTATCTCGACCGATTGCACGAAGTTGCGCAGGAGATGCACCAAGGCATTGCGCAGAACCAGGCCAGTCCCGGCGATGTGCAGCGCTGGAAGTTACAGATCTTCGCCATCAACGATGCAGTCACCCCAGCGGCCAGGGCTTTTAGCGATGCCTTGGGCGAAGGCTCGCGGGTGATCATGCGCCTGCTGCTGTTCACCAACCTGGCCACCGCGCTGGGTCTGATCGCGCTGGCGCTGTGGCGCACGCACAAACTGCTCAGGCAACGCCATGAGTTTGCCCAGGCGCTGCAACTGGAAAAGGATCGCGCGCATATCACGCTGCAGTCGATTGGCGATGGCGTGATCACCACTGACGTCAACGGCGCGATTGATTACATGAATCCGGCCGCCGAGGCCATGACGCACTGGAAGGCCGAGCAGGCGGCGGGGCTGCCGTTGTCGGCGCTGTTCAACCTGCTTGACGATAACGCCCAGACCGAAGGGCTGACGTTGATCGAGCACATTCTCAGCGGCCAGCTCAGCGGTGGCAGCGAACATTCCAAGCTGATTCAGCGTCTGGACGGCAGCACCCTGTCGGTGACCCTGGTCGGCGCGCCGATCCGCAATGCCGGCAACGTCAGCGGCACGGTGCTGGTGCTGCACGACATGACCCAAGAGCGGCAGTACATCGCCAATCTGTCCTGGCAGGCGACTCACGATGCGCTGACCGGGCTGGCCAACCGCCGCGAATTCGAATATCGCCTCGAACAGGCCTTGCACAAACTGACGCGCCAGCCCGGGCGGCACGCGCTGATGTTCCTCGATCTCGACCAGTTCAAACTGGTCAACGACACCTGCGGGCACGCGGCGGGCGATGAGTTGCTGCGGCACATCTGCACGCTGCTGCAATCAGACTTGCGCGAGGGCGATACCCTGGCGCGACTGGGCGGCGATGAATTCGGGATTTTGCTCGAGAACTGCCCGCCGGACATCGCCGAGAAGATTGCCGAAAGCCTGCGCCAGACCGTGCAGAACCTGCATTTTGTCTGGAAGGGGCGGCCGTTCCTGACCACCGTCAGTATCGGCCTGGTGCATATCGCGCAGAATCCCACCAGCCTTGAGGCCTCGTTGCGTGCGGCGGACATGGCTTGCTACATGGCCAAGGAAAAAGGCCGCAACCGCGTGCAGGTCTACCATGCCGATGATTCAGAACTGTCCATGCGCTTCGGTGAAATGGCTTGGGTGCAGCGCCTGCATATGGCGCTGGAAGAAAACCGCTTCTGCCTTTATGCCCAGCAGATCGCACCGCTCAAGCCGCAACCCGGCCAGGCCGGACACATCGAAATCCTCCTGCGTTTGCATGATGAATCCGGGCGGATGATTTTGCCTGACAGTTTTATTCCGGCAGCGGAGCGATATGGTTTGATGACCCAGTTAGATCGCTGGGTAGTTGAAAATGTTTTCAAGGTTATTGCCCAGTGTATTGAACAGGAACATGAACTTCCTTTGGCGATGTGTGCGATTAATCTGTCAGGCATTACTATAGGAGATGACGCGTTTTTGCACTTCCTGCGGGAACAGTTTGTTAACTACGCTATACCGCCTGAAATGATTTGTTTTGAAATTACTGAAACCAGTGCAATCGCAAATCTTGGCAGTGCAATTCGTTTTATCAATGAACTCAAAGGCTTAGGTTGTCACTTTTCTCTGGATGACTTTTGTGCCGGAATGTCTTCATTCGCTTACTTGAAACATTTGCCTGTAGACTTCCTGAAGATCGACGGGAGTTTCGTTAAGGATATGCTGGACGACCCGATTAATCGGGCAATGGTCGAAGTGATCAATCACATTGGCCATGTTATGGGTAAGCAGACAATTGCCGAGTTTGTTGAAACTAACCAGATCGAACAGGCATTGCTTGAAATAGGTGTGGATTACGCTCAGGGGTATGTCATCGAGCGCCCGCAGTTATTTACCTGTGACAGTTTGCAAAGTCGCCCTGCCAGACCGCAGCCGTTGTTGTTCAAAGCGCCTGGCACGTTCCGTTGAAGTCTCTCGCCGATCCTTGCCATCACAACTCAAAAGGAGCCGAACAGTGATCGACACATTCAACCGAACCGGACCCCTCATGGAAGCTGCAAGTTATCCTGCCTGGGCGCAACAGCTCATCAAGGACTGCAGCGAGAGCAAGCGCCGGGTTGTCGAACATGAACTTTATCAGCGCATGCGCGACAACAGACTCAGCGCGAAAACCATGCGCCAGTACCTCATCGGCGGCTGGCCGGTGGTCGAGCAGTTTGCCTTGTACATGGCGCAGAACCTGACCAAGACTCGCTTTGCCCGCCATCCCGGCGAAGACATGGCGCGGCGCTGGCTGATGCGCAACATCCGCGTCGAACTCAACCATGCCGACTACTGGATGCACTGGAGCCGCGCCCATGGCGTCAGTCTCGAAGACCTCCAGGCCCAGCAAGTGCCGCCGGAGCTGCACGCTTTGAGTCACTGGTGCTGGCACACCAGCTCGGCGGATTCGCTGATCGTGGCGATTGCCGCGACCAACTATGCGATCGAGGGGGCGACCGGGGAGTGGTCAGCGGTGGTCTGCTCGACCGGGGTCTACGCCGCGGCGTTCCCGGAAGAGGACCGCAAGCGCGCGATGAAGTGGTTGAAGATGCATGCCCAGTACGACGATGCCCATCCGTGGGAAGCGCTGGAAATCATCTGCACCCTCGCCGGCCTGAACCCGAGCAAGGCGTTGCAGGCCGAGCTGCGGCAGGCGATCTGCAAGAGTTATGACTACATGTACCTGTTTCTCGAGCGGTGCATGCAGTTGGAGACTTCGGAGCGCTTGCTGGTCAACCGCGAGCGCCGGACCGTAACCGAAAGCTGATCGAACTGTGGGAGCGAGCCTGCCCGCGAAAGCGGTGGGTCATGCAACGAATCGTTGTCTGACCCTCCCTCTTCGCGAGCAGGCTCGCTCCCACAATTGTTTTTCAGCCGGCCATCGCCAGCCGGTTCCGCCCCTCGCGCTTTGCGACATATAACGCACTGTCGGCCCGGCGCAGCAAGCTGTCCGCCGATTCGCCCGGCAGTAACGTCGAGCATCCCAGACTCACGGTGATCTCGATCAACTG
>NZ_JH635998.1:180184-182945 GCF_000257605.1 Pseudomonas sp. R62 | reverse complement strand
TTTTCGCCGCAGCCGCGCCGATGCCACGGCCGGCACCGGTGACCAGAATGACCCGATCCTTGAGCAATTCAGGGCGAGCGGTGTAATCAAACATAAGAACCTCACAATCCATTTGATGAAGACCTGCTTCACCCCTGTGGCGAGGGGATTTATCCCCGTTCGGCGGCGAAGCCGTCGCAAAACCTGTGTGTCACATTGCCTGGATGAAAGCGGGGGCCGCTTCGCAGCCCAGCGGGGATAAATCCCCTCGCCACACAGGGAGCTTGCAACAGTCAGGTCAGCAGCTGCACAGCGCGCTGTCGAGTACCTTGCGCAACTCCAGCGGGTGATCCACCACCACGTCCGCGCCCCAGTGCCGTGGGTTGTCGTCCGGGTGGATGTAGCCGTAGGTCACCGCAGCGGTTTTGGTGCCGGCATCGCGACCCGATTCGATATCACGCAGATCATCGCCGATAAACAGCACGGTCGACGGATCCAGATCAAGCATCTTGCAGGCGAGGATCAGCGGCTCCGGATCCGGCTTGCTGTTCTTCACATGATCCGGGCAGATCAGCAGCGCCGAACGCTCGGCCAGCCCCAGACGCTGCATGATGGGCTCGGCGAAGCGCACCGGTTTGTTGGTGACCACGCCCCAGATCAGGTTGGCCTTTTCGATATCGGCGAGCAGTTCGCCCATGCCGTCGAACAGTTTGCTGTGCACTGCGCAACCGACCAGATAGCGCTCGAGAAACTCCAGACGCAGTTCTTCGAAGCCCGGCGATTCCGGATCCATCGAGAACGTCACCGCGACCATGGCCTTGGCCCCGCCGGAAATCTCGTCGCGGATGTGCTTGTCGTTGATCGGCGGCAGACCGCGATCGGCGCGCATCGCCTGGCAGATGGCGATGAAGTCCGGCGCGGTGTCGAGCAGGGTGCCGTCCATGTCGAAAAGTACCGCTCTGATGGCCATCGGCTTATTCCTCGCGCAGGGTCTGGATCATGTAATTGACGTCAACGTCGTTGGCCAGCTTGTAGTGCTTGGTCAGCGGGTTGTAGGTCAGGCCGATGATGTCCTTGACGGTCAGGCCAGCCGTGCGGCTCCACGCGCCGAGCTCGGATGGGCGGATGAATTTCTTGAAGTCGTGGGTGCCGCGCGGCAGCAGCTTCATGATGTATTCGGCGCCGATGATCGCGAACAGATAGGCTTTCGGGTTGCGGTTGATGGTCGAGAAGAACACCTGGCCGCCCGGCTTGACCATGCGGAAGCAGGCACGGATTACCGAGGATGGATCCGGCACGTGCTCGAGCATTTCCAGGCAGGTGACCACGTCAAACTGCTCGGGCATTTCGTCGGCGAGGGCTTCGGCGGTGATCTGCCGGTATTCGACGCTGACCCCGGATTCCAGCTGATGCAGTTGTGCGACCGCCAGCGGCGCTTCGCCCATGTCGATGCCCATCACCGTGGCGCCACGCTGAGCCATGGCTTCGCTGAGGATGCCGCCGCCGCAACCGACGTCGAGGACTTTCTTGCCGGCCAGATTGACTCGCTCGTCGATCCAGTTGACCCGCAGCGGGTTGATGTCGTGCAGCGGCTTGAATTCGCTTTCGCGGTCCCACCAGCGATGGGCCAGGGCCTCGAATTTGGCGATTTCGGCGTGGTCGACGTTGCTCATGTTCAATTCCTCGAAAAACCTGAAAAGGGCTGTAGCCGCGGATATTGCGCCGCGGTGTTTACGATTCGGTGTGGCCGCTGATGCGCCGGCCCCATTGGCGGGCGGTCGCGCCCAGCTGTTGTTCGTCCATGCGGGTCAGGCGCCGGTCGTCGAGCAGTTGCTTGCCGGCGACCCACAGGTGTTTCACGCAATCACGGCCGGTGGCATAAATCAGCTGCGACACCGGGTCATACACCGGTTGCTGCGCCAGGCCGGACAGGTCGAAGGCGACGATGTCTGCGGCTTTGCCGATCTCCAGCGAGCCGACCTGCGCCTCGATCCCCAGTGCACGCGCACCATTGAGGGTGGCCATGCGCAAGGCGCGATGGGCGTCCAGCGCCGTGGCAGAACCGGCCACGGCTTTGGCCAGCAGGGCGGCGGTGCGGGTTTCGCCGAGCAGGTCGAGATCATTGTTGCTCGCCGCGCCATCGGTACCGACGGCGACGTTCACTCCAGCCTGCCACAAACGTTCGACCGGGCAGAAGCCGCTGGCCAGTTTCAGATTGGATTCCGGGCAGTGGATCACGCTGCTGTTGCTTTCTACCAGCAGCGCGAGGTCGTCATCGCTGATCTGGGTCATGTGCACCGCCTGGAAGCGCGGGCCGAGCAGGCCAAGGCGACCCAGGCGCGCCAGTGGCCGTTCGCCGGTCTGCTCGACGGCCTGCTGCACTTCGAATGCGGTTTCATGCACATGCATGTGGATAGAGGCGTCCAACTCCTCGGCGATGACCCTGATTTTTTCCAGGTTCTCATCACCGACGGTGTAGGGTGCATGCGGGCCGAAAGTAATCTTGATGCGTTCGTGATGCTTGAGATCGCCGAACAATTCGACGCCCTGACGAATGGCTTCGTCAGCACTGCTGGCGCCGGGGATCGGAAAATCGAGGATCGGAATGGCGATTTGCGCACGGATACCGCTGTTGTGTACGCGCTCGCTGGCGACTTTCGGGAAGAAATACATGTCCGAGAAACAGCTGATGCCGCCCTTGATCTGCTCGGCGATGGCCAGATCGGTGCCGTCGCGGACGAAGTCCTCATCGACCCATTTGCCCTCGGCCGGCCAGATGTGG
>NZ_JH635998.1:168978-179843 GCF_000257605.1 Pseudomonas sp. R62 | reverse complement strand
GCCGCGTGGCCGTGGGCATTGATCAGTCCCGGCGCCAACAGAACATCCGGCAGTTCGCGGATTTCTGTCGCGTTACACTTCAACGCTTCGGCGCGCGGGCCGATAAACACGATGCAACCGTCACGGATGCCCAGGCCGTGCTCCTTGAGCACCACGCCTGCCGGTTCGACGGGGACCAGCCAGGTCGGCAGCAATAACAGGTCGAGCGCAATGGCAGGTTTCGGCATCGAGGGTCGGTTCCAGTGCTTTTGTAAAGGATGGCGAAGTATACCCGAGCGTCCTCGCGGGGGGATCGCTATAATCGGCGGCTTTTGTTCATGAGTGCGGGGTGTGGGATGCGCGATCGACTGTTGGCTGCGGAGAAAGTGAAGGCCATCGATTGGCGTGATGGCGCGCTGCACCTGCTGGATCAGCGTATTTTGCCGTTCGAGGAAACCTGGATCGCCTACACCAGCGCCGCCGGCGTGGCCGAGGCGATTCGCTCGATGGTCGTGCGGGGCGCGCCGGCCATCGGCATCAGCGCGGCCTATGGCATCGTCCTTGCGGCGCGGGCGCGGATTGCCGAGGGCGGCGACTGGTACGCGGCGCTGGAAGAGGATTTCGCCCTGCTGGCCGATTCGCGTCCGACCGCGGTCAATCTGTTCTGGGCGCTGGGCCGCATGCACGATCGCCTGGATCGCCTGAAAAGCAACGCCGATCCGCTGGCGGCGCTGGAAGCCGAGGCCATCGCCATTCACGAAAGCGACCGCGAAGCCAACCTGACCATGGCGCAGCTTGGTGTCGATCTGATTCGCAAACATCAAGGCAACGCTCAGGCGATTCTCACGCACTGCAACACCGGCGCGCTGGCCACCGGTGGGTTCGGAACTGCGCTGGGAGTGATCCGCGCTGCTTATATAGAAGGCATGGTCGAGCGCGTTTACGCCGATGAAACCCGGCCGTGGCTGCAAGGCTCGCGGCTGACCGCGTGGGAGCTGGCCAACGAGGGCATCCCGGTGACCCTGAATGCCGACTCCGCCGCCGCGCACATCATGAAAACCAAAGGCGTGACCTGGGTGATCGTCGGCGCTGACCGCATCACCGCCAATGGCGACGTGGCGAACAAGATCGGCACCTATCAATTAGCGGTGAATGCCATGCACCACGGCGTGCGCTTCATGGTCGTGGCACCAAGTTCGACCATCGACATGAACCTGGCCAGCGGCGATGACATCCCGATCGAAGAACGTGATGGCGCCGAACTGCTGGAGGTCGGCGGTAAACGCGTCGGTGCCGATGTTGAAGCGTTCAACCCGGTGTTTGATGTCACCCCGGCGGATCTGATCGATGCGATCGTCACCGAGAAAGGCATCGTCGAACGCCCGGACACCGCGAAAATGGCCCAGCTGATGTGCCGCAAGCGCCTGCATTGAAGGTCCTTAGCGTCTGAGCGGGCCCCATCGCTGGCAAGCCAGCTCCCACAGGTTTTGTGCCCGGCATTGAACCTGTGGGAGCTGGCTTGCCAGCGATGAGGGCCTGAATGTCAATAAACAACTGTAAATCTGCCCCAGATTTCACATTCAAAGAAGCTCAGAGCTTCTGTCGTCCCCCTCAAGCCTGTCATCGGTCAACTAACTATGCTCCATGCGCATCTGGGGGATAGGTGCGTGGCGGCCTTTGTGATAACATCCGGCGTTTTCCGAGGCGGCTCCACGGAGCTGTCTTTACTGCGCAAATCCGCGATCCAATGTTGATTTGTCGTAAGTCGGCGCATGGCACTCGGCCGGCCCCGACGAGCTTCGTTGCTCCCACATGGATATGACGAAGTTTCACCAGAAAAAGGAATCAGGCTTCTCATGGGCGAACTGGCCAAAGAAATCCTCCCGGTCAATATCGAAGACGAGCTGAAACAGTCCTACCTCGACTACGCAATGAGCGTGATCGTCGGCCGTGCACTGCCGGATGCGCGCGATGGCCTCAAGCCCGTGCACCGTCGCGTACTGTTCGCGATGAGCGAGCTGGGCAACGACTACAACAAGCCGTACAAGAAATCTGCCCGTGTCGTCGGCGACGTGATCGGTAAGTATCACCCGCACGGTGACACTGCCGTGTACGACACCATCGTTCGTATGGCCCAGCCTTTCTCCCTGCGCTACCTGCTGGTCGACGGCCAGGGCAACTTCGGTTCGGTCGACGGCGACAACGCTGCGGCCATGCGATACACCGAAGTGCGCATGACCAAGCTGGCGCACGAGCTGCTGGCTGACCTGCACAAGGAAACCGTGGACTGGGTGCCGAACTACGACGGCACCGAACTGATCCCGGCAGTCATGCCGACCCGCGTACCGAACCTGCTGGTCAACGGTTCCAGCGGTATCGCCGTGGGCATGGCGACCAACATTCCGCCGCACAACCTCGGTGAAGTCATCGACGGTTGCCTGGCCCTCATCGACAACCCCGAGCTGACCGTCGATGAGCTGATGCAATACATTCCCGGTCCGGACTTCCCGACGGCTGCGATCATCAACGGTCGCGCCGGCATCATCGAAGCCTACCGCACCGGTCGCGGGCGCATTTACATGCGTGCCCGCTCGATCATCGAAGACATCGACAAGGTGGGTGGCCGTCAGCAGATCGTCATCACCGAACTGCCTTACCAGCTGAACAAGGCGCGTCTGATCGAGAAGATCGCCGAGCTGGTCAAAGAGAAGAAGCTCGAAGGCATCACCGAGCTGCGCGACGAGTCCGACAAGGACGGTATGCGCGTCGTCATCGAGCTGCGTCGTGGCGAAGTGCCTGAGGTGATCCTCAACAACCTCTACGCCCAGACCCAGCTGCAATCGGTATTCGGCATCAACATCGTCGCGCTGATCGACGGCCGCCCACGCATCCTCAACCTCAAGGATCTGCTGGAAGCCTTCGTCCGTCACCGTCGCGAAGTGGTTACCCGCCGTACCGTGTTCGAATTGCGCAAGGCGCGCGAGCGTGGGCACATTCTCGAAGGCCAGGCCGTTGCCCTGTCGAACATCGACCCGGTGATCGCCCTGATCAAGGCTTCGCCAACACCGTCGGAAGCCAAGGAAGCGCTGATCAGCACGCCTTGGGAATCCTCGGCTGTGGTGGCGATGGTTGAGCGTGCCGGTGCCGATTCGTGCCGTCCGGAAAACCTCGATCCGCAATACGGTCTGCGTGAAGGCAAGTACTTCCTCTCGCCAGAACAGGCCCAAGCGATTCTCGAACTGCGCCTGCACCGTCTGACCGGTCTGGAGCACGAGAAGCTGCTGGCCGAGTATCAAGAGATCCTCAACCAGATCGGCGAGCTGATCCGCATCCTCAACAGCGCTGTGCGCCTGATGGAAGTGATCCGCGAAGAGCTGGAAGTGATCCGCGCCGAATACGGCGACGTGCGCCGCACCGAAATTCTCGATGCCCGTCTCGACCTGACCCTGGGCGACATGATCCCGGAAGAAGAGCGCGTCGTGACCATCTCCCACGGTGGCTACGCCAAGACCCAGCCGCTGGCTGCGTACCAGGCTCAGCGTCGTGGCGGCAAAGGCAAATCGGCTACCGGCGTCAAGGACGAGGACTACATCGCTCACCTGCTGGTTGCCAACAGCCACACCACGCTGCTGCTGTTCTCCAGCAAGGGCAAGGTGTACTGGCTCAAGACCTACGAAATTCCGGAAGCATCCCGCGCGGCCCGTGGTCGTCCGCTGGTCAACCTGTTGCCGCTGGATGATGGTGAATACATCACCACCATGCTGCCGGTCGAGGAATACACCGAAGGTCACTACATCTTCATGGCCACCGCCAACGGCACCGTGAAGAAGACCCCGCTGGAATCCTTCAGTCGTCAGCGCAGCGTCGGTCTGATCGCGCTGGAGCTGGACGAAGGCGACGTGCTGATCTCTGCAGCCATCACCGATGGCGAGCGCGAAGTGATGCTGTTCTCCGATGGCGGCAAGGTCACCCGTTTCAAAGAGTCCGACGTGCGTGCCATGGGCCGTACCGCTCGCGGCGTGCGCGGCATGCGTCTGCCGGAAGGGCAGAAGCTGATTTCCATGCTGATCCCGGAAGAAGGCAGCCAGATCCTCACCGCTTCCGAGCGTGGTTATGGCAAGCGCACCGCGATCACCGAGTTCCCTGAGTACAAGCGTGGCGGTCAGGGCGTGATCGCCATGGTCAGCAACGAGCGTAACGGCCGTCTGGTCGGCGCGGTACAGGTACTCGACGGCGAAGAAATCATGCTGATCTCCGATCAGGGCACCCTGGTGCGTACCCGTGTCGACGAAGTGTCGAGCCTGGGTCGTAACACTCAGGGCGTGACGCTGATCAAGCTGGCCAAGGATGAAACCCTGGTCGGGCTGGAGCGGGTTCAGGAGCCCTCGGAAATCGAAGGCGAAGAACTCGAAGGTGAAGAGGGTGAGGAAATCGCAGGCAGCGTCGGTATCGACGAAGCAGGTGAAGACCAGCAACTCGACGCCGCAGCAGACGAAGAACCGCAGGAATAAGCGGACAAACGAGGGGGCGGATGAGAATTCGCCCCCTTGTTATTTGTCCGGTATGAAAATTTGCAACACTGCGGCTGATCGTTCCCACGCTCTGCGTGGGAATGCCGCTGGGGACGCTCCGCGTCCCATGACGCGTAGCGTCATTGGATGCATTCCCACGCGGAGCGTGGGAACGATCAGCCGCAAACCAAAAGATTCAAGTGACCACCAAATCAGAGCGAGATTGGATGTGAGCAAGCGAGCCTATAACTTCTGCGCCGGTCCGGCGGCGCTGCCTGAAGCTGTCCTGCAGCGCGCCCAGGGTGAACTCCTTGATTGGCACGGCAAGGGTCTGTCGGTCATGGAAATGAGCCATCGCAGCGATGAGTTCGTGTCCATTGCCACCCAGGCCGAGCAGGATCTGCGTGACCTGCTGAATATCCCGTCGAACTACAAAGTTCTGTTTTTGCAGGGCGGCGCCAGCCAGCAGTTCGCACAGATCCCGCTGAACCTGTTGCCTGAAGGCGGCTCGGCCGACTACATCGACACCGGTATCTGGTCGCAGAAAGCCATCGAAGAAGCCTCGCGCTACGGCCACGTCAACGTTGCTGCCACTGCCAAGCCTTACGACTATTTCGCCATCCCAGGCCAGAACGAGTGGAATCTGTCGAAAGACGCCGCGTACGTTCACTACGCGCCGAACGAAACCATCGGCGGTCTGGAATTCCAGTGGATCCCGCAAACCGGTGACGTACCGCTGGTGGCGGACATGTCTTCGGACATCCTCTCGCGCCCGGTCGATATTTCGCGTTTCGGCATGATCTACGCCGGCGCGCAGAAGAACATCGGCCCGAGCGGCATCGTCGTCAACATCATCCGCGAAGACTTGCTCGGCAAGGCCCGCTCGCTGTGCCCGACCATGCTCAACTACAAGGTCGCGGCTGATAACGGCTCGATGTACAACACCCCGCCGACGCTGGCCTGGTACCTGTCCGGTCTGGTGTTCCAATGGCTGAAAGAGCAGGGCGGCGTCGAAGCGATCGCCAAGCTCAACGACGTCAAGCAGCGCACCCTGTACGACTTCATCGACGCCAGCGGTCTCTACAGCAACCCGATCAACAAGTCGGATCGCTCGTGGATGAACGTGCCGTTCCGTCTCGCTGACGATCGTCTGGACAAGCCGTTCCTCGCCGGTGCCGACGAGCGCGGTCTGCTCAACCTCAAGGGTCACCGTTCGGTGGGCGGCATGCGCGCCTCCATCTACAACGCCGTCGACATCACTGCGGTCAACGCGCTGGTGGCGTACATGGCGGAATTCGAGAAGGAACACGGCTGATGTCCGAGCAAGAACTCAAGGCACTGCGCGTTCGCATCGACGCTCTGGACACCAAAGTCCTGGAGTTGATCAGTGAGCGTGCGCGTTGCGCCCAGGAAGTCGCCCGCGTGAAGATGGCCTCGCTGGCTGAAGGCGAAGTGCCGGTGTTCTATCGTCCCGAGCGCGAAGCTCAGGTGCTCAAGCGTGTGATGGAGCGCAATCAGGGGCCGCTGGGCAACGAAGAAATGGCGCGGCTGTTCCGCGAAATCATGTCGTCGTGCCTGGCGCTGGAGCAGCCACTGAAAGTGGCTTATCTCGGTCCTGAAGGCACCTTCACCCAAGCGGCAGCGATGAAGCACTTCGGCCACGCAGTGATCAGCAAGCCGATGGCGGCAATCGACGAAGTGTTCCGTGAAGTCGCCGCCGGTGCGGTGAATTTCGGCGTGGTGCCGGTGGAAAACTCCACCGAAGGCGCGGTCAATCACACGCTGGACAGCTTCCTCGAACACGACATGGTGATCTGTGGCGAAGTCGAGCTGCGCATCCACCATCATTTGCTGGTCGGCGAAAATACCAAGACCGACAGCATCAGCCGCATCTATTCCCACGCGCAGTCGCTGGCCCAGTGCCGCAAGTGGCTGGACGCGCATTACCCGAATGTCGAACGCGTCGCGGTATCGAGCAACGCCGAAGCGGCCAAGCGGGTCAAGGGTGAGTGGAATTCGGCGGCGATCGCTGGCGACATGGCGGCAGGGCTGTACGGCCTGACGCGTCTGGCCGAGAAGATCGAAGATCGCCCTGACAACTCGACGCGCTTCCTGATGATCGGTAACCAGGAAGTGCCGCCTACCGGCGACGACAAGACCTCGATCATCGTCTCCATGAGCAACAAGCCCGGCGCGCTCCACGAGCTGCTGGTGCCGTTCCACGACAATGGCATCGACCTGACCCGCATCGAAACCCGTCCGTCGCGCAGCGGTAAATGGACTTACGTGTTCTTCATCGACTTCGTCGGCCACCACCGCGATCCGTTGATCAAAGGTGTGCTGGAAAAGATCAGTCAGGAAGCAGTAGCACTCAAAGTGCTGGGTTCCTACCCGAAAGCAGTTCTCTAAGGGGCGGTAGCAAATGAGTGGCAACTTCCTCGCTCTGGCACAGCCGGGCGTGCAACAACTTTCGCCGTACGTTCCGGGCAAGCCTGTGGACGAACTGGCGCGCGAGCTGGATCTGGATCCGGCAAAAATCGTCAAACTGGCGAGCAACGAAAACCCATTGGGCGCCAGCCCGAAGGCATTGGCGGCGATTCGCGAAGAGCTGGCCGAGCTGACCCGCTACCCGGACGGCAATGGCTTCGCCCTGAAATCGCTGCTCGCCGAGCAGTGCCGTGTCGAGCTGAATCAGGTCACGCTGGGCAATGGCTCCAACGACATTCTTGAGCTGGTTGCGCGTGCCTATCTGGCGCCGGGCCTGAATGCGGTGTTCAGTGAGCACGCCTTCGCGGTGTATCCGATCGCGACTCAAGCAGTTGGCGCTCAGGCCAAAGTAGTTCCGGCCAAAGACTGGGGGCATGACCTGCCGGCCATGCTCGCAGCCATCGATGCCAACACTCGCGTGGTGTTTATCGCCAACCCGAACAACCCGACCGGCACCTGGTTCGGCGCCGAAGCGCTGGACGAATTCCTGCAGGACGTTCCCGAGCATGTGCTGGTAGTCCTCGACGAGGCTTACATCGAGTACGCCGAAGGCAGTGATTTGCCGGACGGTCTCGACTTCCTCGCTGCGTACCCGAACCTGCTGGTTTCGCGCACCTTCTCCAAGGCCTATGGCTTGGCTGCGCTGCGCGTCGGTTATGGCTTGTCGACGCCTGTGGTGGCGGACGTGCTGAACCGCGTTCGTCAGCCATTCAACGTCAACAGCCTCGCCCTGGCGGCGGCGTGTGCGGCGCTGAAGGACGAGGAATATCTGGCGCAAAGCCGTCAGCTCAACGAATCCGGCATGCAGCAGTTGCAGGCGGGTTTCCGTGAGCTGGGGCTGGGCTGGATCGAGTCCAAAGGCAACTTCATCTGCGTCGATCTCGGCCAGGTCGCGGCGCCGATTTTTCAGGGCTTGCTGCGCGAAGGCGTGATCGTGCGTCCGGTGGCCAATTACGGCATGCCGAACCACCTGCGGGTGACCATTGGTCTGCCGGCAGAAAACAGCCGTTTCCTCGAGGCGCTGCGCAAGGTTCTGGCTCGTGGTTGATGTCACTGCGCTGCAACCTGCTGCACCTATGATCGGTCGCCTCGTGGTGGTCGGTCTGGGGTTGATCGGTGGTTCGTTTGCCAAGGGTTTGCGTGAAAGCGGCCTGTGCCGTGAGGTGGTCGGTGTTGATCTCGACCCGCAATCGCGCAAGCTCGCGGTCGAATTGGGTGTGGTCGATCGCTGTGAAGACGACTTGGCGGCGGCTTGCGTCGGTGCCGATGTGATTCAGCTGGCTGTGCCGATTCTGGCCATGGAAAAACTGCTCGCGCGTCTGGCTGTCATGGATCTGGGGCAGGCGATTCTTACGGATGTCGGCAGCGCCAAAGGCAACGTGGTGCGCGCCGCGACCGAAGCGTTCGGCGGCATGCCGGCGCGCTTCGTCCCCGGGCACCCGATTGCCGGTTCCGAGCAGAGCGGGGTGGAAGCCTCGAATGCCGAGCTGTTCCGCCGGCACAAGGTGATCCTGACGCCGCTCGAGCAGACCGATCCTGCCGCGCTGGCGCTGGTCGATCGTCTCTGGCGCGAACTGGGCGCGGATGTCGAGCACATGCAGGTCGAGCGTCACGATGAAGTGCTGGCCGCGACCAGCCATCTGCCGCATCTGCTGGCTTTCGGTCTGGTCGATTCGTTGGCCAAGCGCAATGAAAATCTGGAGATCTTCCGTTACGCTGCCGGTGGTTTTCGCGATTTCACAAGAATCGCCGGAAGCGACCCGGTGATGTGGCACGACATCTTCCTCGCCAACCGCGAGGCTGTCCTGCGCACACTCGATACATTTCGCAGCGACCTCGACGCCTTGCGCGACGCGGTCGATGCAGGGGATGGGCACCAATTATTGGGCGTTTTCACGCGCGCCCGGGTTGCCCGCGAGCATTTCAGTAAAATCCTGGCCCGCAGGGCCTATGTGGACGCTATGAATTCCAACGATCTGATCTTCCTGGCTCAACCTGGTGGCCGCCTGTCCGGTCGGATTCGCGTACCGGGTGACAAATCGATTTCCCACCGTTCGATCATGCTCGGCTCGCTGGCCGAAGGCGTCACCGAAGTCGAAGGCTTCCTCGAGGGCGAAGACGCCCTGGCGACCTTGCAGGCGTTTCGCGACATGGGCGTGGTCATCGAAGGCCCGCATCACGGCCGCGTGACCATTCACGGTGTCGGCCTGCACGGCCTGAAGCCTGCGCCGGGCCCGATCTATCTGGGCAACTCCGGCACCTCGATGCGTCTGCTCTCCGGCCTGCTGGCGGCGCAGAACTTCGATAGCACCTTGACCGGCGACGCTTCGCTGTCCAAGCGTCCGATGAATCGCGTGGCCAATCCGCTGCGGGAAATGGGCGCGGTCATCGAGACCGCTGCTGAAGGTCGTCCACCGATGACCATTCGCGGTGGCCACAAGCTCAAGGGTCTGACCTACACCATGCCGATGGCCAGTGCCCAGGTGAAATCCTGCCTGCTGCTTGCCGGTCTCTACGCCGAAGGCAAGACCACGGTGACCGAGCCGGCACCGACTCGCGATCACACCGAGCGCATGCTGCGTGGTTTCGGCTACCCGGTCAGCGTCGACGGCGCCACGGCTTCGGTCGAGTCCGGCGGCAAGCTCACCGCGACTCACATCGAAGTGCCGGGCGATATCTCGTCGTCGGCGTTCTTCCTGGTCGCAGCCTCGATCGCCGAGGGCTCCGAGCTGGTGCTTGAGCACGTCGGCATCAATCCGACCCGTACTGGCGTGATCGACATCCTGCGGCTGATGGGTGCCGATATCACTCTGGAAAACCAGCGTGAGGTCGGCGGCGAGCCAGTTGCTGACTTGCGCGTGCGCGCAGCTAAACTCAAAGGTATCGAGATTCCGGAGGCGCTGGTGCCGCTGGCGATCGACGAATTCCCGGTCCTGTTCGTTGCGGCTGCGTGCGCCGAAGGGCGTACCGTGCTCACCGGCGCCGAAGAGCTGCGGGTCAAGGAATCCGATCGGATTCAGGTCATGGCGGACGGTTTGCTGGCGCTGGGCGTCAAGTGCGAACCGACCCCGGACGGCATCATCATCGACGGCGGCCAGATCGGCGGCGGTGACGTGCACGGTCACGGCGACCACCGTATCGCCATGGCCTTCAGTGTTGCCTCGTTGCGCGCTACCGCACCGATCCGCATCCATGATTGCGCCAACGTCGCGACCTCGTTCCCCAACTTCCTCGCGCTGTGCGGGCAAGTCGGCATTCGTGTGGCACAAGAGGCTCAGTCGTGAAAAACATTGCACCGGTCATCACCATCGATGGGCCAAGCGGCTCCGGTAAAGGTACGGTCGCCGGTATTCTGGCCAAGCGTCTGGGCTGGAACCTGCTGGATTCCGGTGCGCTTTATCGATTGCTCGCGTTTGCTGCGCACAACCATGGCGTCGACCTGACCAATGAAGAGCTGCTGAAGACATTGGCCGCTCATCTGGATGTGCAGTTCATCGCCGCGACCGAAGGTCAGCTGCAGCGGATCATTCTCGAAGGCGACGAAGTCAGCGATGTCATTCGCACCGAAAGTGTCGGTTCCGGCGCCTCGCAAGTGGCTGCGCTGCCCGCTGTGCGCGAGGCGCTGCTGCAGCGCCAGCGTGCTTTCCAGGAAGCGCCGGGCCTGGTGGCCGACGGTCGCGACATGGGCACGGTGGTTTTTCCGGATGCACCACTGAAGATTTTCCTCACCGCCAGTGCCGAGGAACGGGCGCGCCGTCGATATTTGCAGTTGAAGGGCAAAGTCGAGGGTGTTAGTCTGTCGAGTCTGCTAGATGAGATCCGTGCACGCGATGAGCGTGACACCCAGCGCGCAGTAGCCCCGCTCAAGCCGGCGGCCGACGCGATTCA
>NZ_JH635998.1:162217-168523 GCF_000257605.1 Pseudomonas sp. R62 | reverse complement strand
CGCGCAGTAGCCCCGCTCAAGCCGGCGGCCGACGCGATTCAGCTGGATTCAACGGAGCTTTCCATCGATCAGGTGCTTGAACGCATCATGAGCGAGATCGCCATTCGCGATATCGCCGGGTGACCAAGAGGGCCGCAGGGGACCAGTCATAGTCCTGCGGTGCTTCTTTTAAATGAAACTAACCCACACCGTCTGGGGTGTGGAGATGGGCGTTTACTTCGCCCTCATCTACAGGAATTAAAATGAGCGAAAGCTTTGCGGAACTCTTTGAAGAAAGCCTGAAAACCCTGAACCTTCAGGCAGGCTCCATCATCACCGGTGTTATCGTTGATATCGATTACCAGGCTCGCTGGGTAACCGTTCACGCTGGTCTGAAGTCTGAAGCACTCATCCCGCTTGAGCAGTTCTACAACGATGCTGGCGAACTGAACATCAACGTTGGTGATGAAGTTCACGTTGCTCTGGATTCGGTTGAAGACGGCTTTGGCGAAACCAAGCTGTCCCGTGAAAAAGCCAAGCGCGCTGAATGCTGGATCGTTCTGGAAGCAGCCTTCGCAGCCGAGGAAGTGGTCAAGGGCGTTATCAACGGTAAGGTTAAAGGCGGCTTCACTGTCGACGTTAACGGCATCCGTGCGTTCCTGCCAGGTTCCCTGGTTGACGTCCGTCCAGTGCGCGACACCACGCACCTGGAAGGCAAAGAGCTGGAATTCAAGGTCATCAAGCTGGACCAGAAGCGCAACAACGTTGTCGTTTCCCGTCGCAGCGTCCTCGAAGCCGAGAACTCCGCCGAGCGTGAAGCTCTGCTGGAATCGCTGCAGGAAGGCCAGCAAGTCAAAGGTATCGTCAAAAACCTCACCGATTACGGCGCATTCGTCGATCTGGGTGGCGTGGACGGCCTGCTGCACATCACCGACATGGCCTGGAAGCGCATCAAGCATCCTTCCGAGATCGTCAACGTTGGTGACGAAATCGACGTCAAGGTTCTGAAATACGATCGCGAACGCAACCGTGTTTCCCTGGGCCTGAAGCAACTGGGCGAAGATCCATGGGTTGCTATCAAAGCCCGTTACCCAGAAGGCACTCGCGTTACCGCTCGTGTAACCAACCTGACCGACTACGGCTGCTTCGCTGAGCTGGAAGAAGGTGTTGAAGGTCTGGTACACGTTTCGGAAATGGACTGGACCAACAAGAACATCCACCCTTCGAAAGTCGTACAAGTCGGCGACGAAGTGGAAGTCATGGTTCTGGACATCGACGAAGAACGTCGTCGTATCTCCCTGGGCATCAAACAGTGCAAGTCGAACCCATGGGAAGACTTCTCTGGCCAGTTCAACAAGGGCGACAAGATCTCCGGCACCATCAAGTCGATCACCGATTTCGGTATCTTCATTGGTCTGGACGGCGGCATCGACGGTCTGGTTCACCTGTCCGACATCTCCTGGAACGAAGTGGGCGAAGAAGCCGTACGTCGTTTCAAGAAGGGCGACGAGCTGGACACCGTCATCCTGTCGGTTGACCCAGAGCGCGAGCGCATCTCCCTGGGCATCAAGCAACTGGAAAGCGATCCGTTCTCCGAGTACGTCTCGGTTAACGACAAGGGCGCTATCGTGACCGGTACCGTGAAAGAAGTTGACGCCAAAGGCGCCATCATCGTTCTGGCCGACGACATCGAAGCTACCCTGAAAGCCTCTGAAATCAGCCGTGACCGCGTTGAAGACGCGCGCAACGTTCTGAAAGAAGGCCAGGAAGTTGAAGCCAAGATCATCAGCGTTGATCGCAAGAGCCGCGTAATCCAGCTCTCGATCAAGTCGAAAGACGACGCTGAAGAGAAAGAAGCGATCCAGAGCCTGAAAGCAGCTCCGGAAGGTGAAGCAGCTGACACCACTATGGCGGCACTGCTGCGTCAAGCAATGGCCAAACAGAACTGAGTTCTGGTTGATCATTAAAAAGGGCGACTTCGGTCGCCCTTTTTTGTGCGTGCGATTTGGTCTTTGTACGTCCGTCCATGAAACCAATAGCTTCGGCTGCGGGTCTGTTTCTTTAATCGGATCAATCGCCTATTCGCGACTAAGCTTAATCTTGAGCATTAGTCGTCAGGCTTGCCTGGCATAAGGAAGTGGATGAACAAGTTACTTGTTGTTGCAGTGGTCTTGGCGCTGGCAGGGTGCACCACCAGTGCGAAAACCCATGCGGTGCGCGGCGTCAGTGGTGTCGAGGTCGATTGCTCCGGGTTGGGTTCCGGTTGGGAGAAGTGTCAGAAGCGTGCGACCAAGGAATGCAAAGGCAAGGGCTACAAGGTCATCACCCGTTCTGACGATGCCAAAGATGAAGACGAATACCCGTTTGGCTTCAATCCCGCAGGCTTTGTAACCCGGACCATGCTGGTGATGTGTCGTTAGGGCAGTGGCGATCCGACTCGCCACTGGAGTGCCCTGAAAATGGGCATTTTGACCCCGGGAAAGATATGTCAATCCCTGGGCTGTTCAAAATCTTCCGGGCATGCTAAAACCTTTCAAGCGCTGATCTAGCTGCTTGAAAAAGAAGGGAAAAATATGACGAAGTCGGAGTTGATCGAACGAATTGTCACCCATCAAGGGCTACTCTCATCCAAGGATGTGGAGCTGGCCATCAAGACCATGCTTGAACAAATGTCTCAGTGCCTCGCCACCGGTGATCGTATCGAGATCCGTGGATTTGGCAGCTTCTCCCTGCACTACCGCGCACCGCGCGTTGGTCGCAATCCAAAGACCGGCCAGTCGGTAAGTCTGGACGGTAAATTCGTTCCGCACTTCAAGCCGGGTAAAGAATTGCGTGACCGCGTGAATGAGGAAGAGGAGGAGGGCGCTTGATCTTCGCTATTCAAATTCAAGGGGGCGTGAATGCGTAACCTCAAACGCATACTGCTTGGCATTTTTCTTCTGCTGATGGTTCTGGTGGTTCTGGCGTTTGTGCTTGAAAACCAACAGTCAGTCTCGCTTTTGTTTTTCGGCTTTTCAGGCCCGCAGCTGCCGGTGTCGGTTGTCGCGGTTTTGGCATTGCTGGTCGGCATGCTCATCGGTCCAATTTTGGGCTGGTTTCTTGGACGTTCGTCCAGAGCTGCGCGCAAGCGACTGGTCTAAAGGCGACAGGCGCACGGCATCTGTCGAAATTGCGCATCAGCCTGTCTTTATCCATTAGTAAAAGCATCATTAAGCTGTAAAATGCGTCCCTTGTTCGATCGTGCCTTATTTGCATGTCGATTCAGACTGACTCTGACGGATGCCAATTGATAGTGGCTTCTGCATTCATGGATTAGACCGCGCTCGCTGGCAGCGCCGTCCGCAGCTCAAGGGTATCGCTTCGCGTGAAAATTCTAGTTACCGGCGGCGCCGGCTTCATTGGCTCGGCAGTCATCCGTCACATCATCTCCAACACTTCCGATGCAGTCGTTAACGTCGACAAGCTGACGTACGCCGGCAATCTGGAGTCCCTGGCAGAAGTCAGCCAGAATTCGCGTTACGCCTTCGAGCGCGTCGACATCTGCGATCGTGATCAGATCGACCGTGTCCTGCGTGAACACCAGCCCGATGCAATCATGCACCTCGCGGCAGAATCCCACGTAGACCGCTCGATCTCCGGCCCGTCCGAGTTCATCCAGACCAACATCATTGGCACTTACACACTCCTAGAAGCTGCGCGCCACTATTGGGCTGCGCTGGACGACACGCGCAAAGCCAACTTCCGCTTCCACCACATTTCGACTGACGAAGTTTACGGAGACCTCGAAGGTCCGGAAGACCTCTTCACCGAAACCACCCCGTATCAGCCAAGCTCACCGTACTCGGCCAGTAAAGCCAGCTCCGACCACCTGGTTCGTGCCTGGGCCCGCACCTATGGCCTGCCGACACTGGTGACCAACTGCTCGAACAACTACGGCCCATGCCACTTCCCTGAGAAGCTGATCCCGCTGATCATTCTCAACGCACTGGAAGGCAAGCCGCTGCCGGTGTACGGCAAAGGCAACCAGGTTCGTGACTGGCTGTATGTCGAAGATCACGCGCGCGCGCTGTACAAAGTCGTCACCGAAGGTGTGATCGGTGAGACTTACAACATCGGCGGTCATAACGAAAAACAAAACATCGAAGTAGTGCATACCCTGTGTGCGTTGCTCGATGAGTTGCGTCCTGATTCGGCCCATCGTCCTCACGCCAGCCTGATCACTTATGTTCAGGATCGTCCTGGTCATGACGTGCGTTATGCGATCGACGCGAGCAAGATCCAGCGCGAGCTGGGTTGGACTCCGGAAGAGACTTTCGAGACTGGCATTCGCAAGACTGTCGAGTGGTATCTGAATAACACTGAGTGGGTTGAGCACGTGAAGAGCGGCAGCTACCAGCAGTGGATTGATCAGAACTATGCGGATCGCTCGAACAAGGCATGAAAATTCTCCTGCTGGGCAAAAATGGCCAGATAGGGTGGGAGCTGCAACGCTCCCTTGCCCCGCTTGGCGAGCTGATCGCGCTTGATCGTCATACCGTCGATGGTTTGTGTGGCGATCTGTCCGATCTGGTTGCGTTGCGTGCAACTATCCGACAAGTCAGGCCCGACATGATCGTCAATGCGGCTGCGTATACTGCAGTCGACAAAGCTGAATCGGAACCGGAGCTGGTTGCTCTCGTCAATGCCAAAGCGAGCCGGCTGATGGCCGAAGAAGCGGCGGTCTCGGGTGCGTGGTTGATACATTACTCCACCGACTATGTCTTTAGCGGCCTGGGCGAGACGCCTTGGCAAGAGACAGATGCCGTCGCGCCGGTGAACCAGTATGGCGCAAGTAAACTGGCGGGCGAGCAAGCGATTATCGCTTCTGGCTGCAAGCACCTGATCTTCCGAACCAGTTGGGTCTACTCAGCGCGTGGTAACAATTTCGCCAAGACCATGCTGCGGCTGGCAAAGGATCGCGAAACGCTGAGTGTGATCGCAGATCAAATCGGCGCGCCTACTGGTGCTGAGCTGATCGCTGACGTCACCGCACGGGCTATCGAGCAGGTCTTGTTTCGCCCGGAACTGGCGGGGCTCTATCATCTGGCCGCCGCCGGCGAAGTCTCATGGCACGGTTATGCCAGCCATGTGATCGACTTTGCCAAGGCAAACGGTGAAGCGCTTGCCGTCACGGCGATCAATCCGATCGATACCACCGCTTACCCGACACCTGCGCGCCGTCCTTTGAATTCCCGACTGGGTACTCAAAAACTGCGTGACAATTTTTCTCTACACTTGCCGGATTGGCAAAGTGGTGTAACCCGAATGCTTAGGGAAGTTCTGAACAAATGACCACGACAAATCGTAAAGGCATCATCCTCGCCGGCGGCTCGGGCACGCGCCTGCACCCGCTGACTCTCGGCGTGTCGAAGCAGATGCTGCCGATCTACGACAAGCCGATGATCTTTTATCCGTTGTCGGTGTTGATGCTTGCTGGTATGCGCGAGATTCTGATTATCTCGACGCCTGAAGACTTGCCATGTTTCCGCAAGCTGTTGGGCGACGGTAGCCTTTACGGGATCAAACTCACCTATGCCGAACAACCGAGTCCAGATGGTCTGGCACAAGCGTTCATCATTGGTGAAGAGTTCATCGGTGAGGATCCATGCTGCCTGATTCTGGGTGACAACATCTTCTACGGACAGCATTTCTCGGACAATCTGCGTTCGGCGACCAACCAGCAGCAAGGCGCGACGGTATTCGGTTATCACGTTTCCGATCCGGAGCGTTTCGGCGTTGTCGAGTTTGACAAAAGTGGCCGCGCGCTGAGTATCGAAGAAAAACCGTTGAACCCCAAGTCCAACTACGCGGTAACCGGCCTCTATTTCTACGATAATGACGTTGTCGAGATCGCCAAGGGCATCAAGCCTTCTGAGCGTGGCGAGCTGGAAATTACCGACTTGAATCGCGCGTACCTTGAGCGCGAGACCCTCAATGTCGAGATGCTGGGGCGCGGTTTTGCCTGGCTGGATACTGGGACTCATGACTCACTGCTGGAAGCGAGCCATTTCGTCCATACCATCGAACAGCGCCAAGGCTTGAAAGTGGCCTGCCTGGAAGAGATTGCTTATCACAACGGCTGGATCACTGCTGAGCAACTGGGCGCTCAGGCTGATGCATTGAAAAAAACCGGTTATGGACAATATTTGCAGAAGCTCCTGGACTTGAGCGCTCGCTAATCACGAGTATCAGTTTTTCAGCTAACAGTGTTTCAATCGTGCAAGCAGGAATGGCATGCCAGTCAAATCACCCAGGGTTGCAGTTTTGCTGGCTGCCTACAACGGAACG
>NZ_JH635998.1:150351-160863 GCF_000257605.1 Pseudomonas sp. R62 | reverse complement strand
GTCGTTTTCCGCCTGGCGTTGCCGTCGCCGCATGAGGGATCGTGCTTTGTTTTTCGTGATTTGCTGGGCCACTGCACTTCTCGGGAAATCTGCTAAATGAATGCGCCCAAGGTCTGGGTTACCGGAGCGAGCGGCTTCGTCGGAGAAGCCTTGGTCTTGCGCTTGCTCGTACGGAAAAAATTTACCCCTGTGGCTGCCGTCCGCGCTGCAACTCGTCTTCAAGGCTTGTGTCCCGTCGCCAGGTTCGAGTCGGGGACATGCGAGACCACACAATTGGCTGGCGTGCAGGTGGTCGTCCATGCGGCGGCGCGGGTGCACATCATGAATGAGACGGCGGGTGATGCGCTTGGCGAGTTTCGCCGTGTAAATGTCGAAGGTACGATGCAGTTGGCTCGTATGGCTGCGCAGGCGGGCGTCAAGCGCTTCGTTTACATCAGTTCGATCAAGGTCAATGGTGAGCGCACGGATCCGGGGCGACCGTTTACTGCTGATGACACTGCGGCGCCGCAGGATCCGTACGGCATTTCCAAGCACGAAGCCGAACAGGCATTGCGTCAACTTGGCGAGCAGACGGGTATGCAGGTAGTGATTATTCGTCCGCCGCTGGTCTATGGGCCCGGGGTGAAAGCCAATTTTCTCAGTCTTCTCAAATGGCTCGAAAAGGGTTTCGTGTTGCCGTTGGGCGGCATTCGCAATCAGCGCAGTATGGTTGCGATCGGCAATTTGGTTGATCTCATCGAAACGTGCCTGGATCACCCGGCAGCGGCAGGGCAAACGTTTCTGGTAAGCGATGGTGAGGATTTGTCGACACCTCACTTGCTCAAGCGCCTGGCATCTGCACTTGGGGTGAAGGCTCTTTTGTTACCTGTACCTGCGGCGCTGCTGCTGCTCGGCGGTGCGCTCGTTGGCAGGCGGGGCGTTGCCCAGCGAGTCTGTGAATCTTTGCAGGTCGATATCAGCAAAAACCGCGAGTTGCTGGGTTGGGTTCCGCCCATCGACGTAGATACTGCCATGCGCCGGACTGCGAACCATTTTCTGGAAAAGCAAAAAACATGATATTTGGCGGTTTGCTCATTACGATTTTTGCGCTGTCCTGGGCGATGACTTGGGGGTTGCGTCACTACGCCTTGTCGAAAAGTCTGATGGATATCCCCAATAACCGCAGTTCGCACTCGGTGCCGACGCCTCGTGGCGGCGGTGTGGCGATAGTGCTGGGGTTTCTGATTTCACTGCCCGTCCTGGGTGGTATGGGCCTGATGGATAACGCAACGCTCTACGCTTTATCGGGTAGCGGGCTGCTGGTGGCTATCGTCGGGTTTACCGATGATCACGGTCATATCGCAGCTAGGTGGCGGCTGCTCGGTCATTTTGCGGCTGCCATTTGGGCATTGTTCTGGATCGATGGGCTGGCCCCTGTCACGGTACTAGGTGCAGTGATTGATCTGGGCTGGATAGGCAACGGCCTTGCGGCAATTTATCTGGTCTGGATGCTCAATCTCTACAACTTCATGGACGGTATCGACGGCCTGGCCGGCGCCGAAGCGCTTTTTGCCTGTCTTGCCAGTGCGTCGCTCTATGTCCTCGTCGGGCAGGAAACGTCAATTCAGTGCGTGCTTCTCTTGAGTGTCGCAGTGGGCGGTTTTCTGTGCTGGAATTTTCCACGAGCCCGAATCTTCATGGGGGATGCCGGCAGCGGATTTCTGGGTATTGCGTTGGGTATTCTCTCGCTTGTCGCCGCAAGCCGTTCCCCTGAACTCCTCTGGAGTTGGTTAATTCTTCTCGGCGTCTTTGTTGTAGATGCGACCTGGACTCTTTGCCGGCGGCTGTTGAACGGGGACAAGGTCTACCAGGCTCATCGCAGCCATGCCTATCAATATGCCTCGCGCCAGTATCAGAGCCACAAGACGGTGACGCTCGCGGTGGTCGGGCTGAATGTGTTCTGGTTGTTTCCATGGGCTATTGTCGCGGCTCTGGACGTAGTTCCCGGTGTCATCGCGCTGATCATTGCGTACGCTCCGTTGTTCTGGCTAGCCGTCCGGTTCAAGGCCGGCAATCGTGAGCCCGTCACCGAGACTGGAGCGTAACCGCAGGCAATTCCCTCGGGCGATGCAGGGCGTGGGAGCGTGAATCGGATAATGATATGATCCGCGCCCTCGGTTCAGCGAATACGCGGAATTTTCAGGATTGACATGCAAGAGGGTGTCGTATTGCGAGCCAATATTCAAAGGCTCTTACGACAATTCAGCCCATTTGTCTTGTTCAGTTCAATGAGTGTCGGAGCAGCATAAATGCAGCACAAGGATAACAATTTAAATCTGCTTCGGCTGGTTGCTGCGCTGATGGTTCTTTACGCACACTCTTTTGATTTGTACGGCAATTTACCTGTCGGGTTTATGGATTCGACCTATGGCAGTCTTGGCGTCAACATTTTTTTCATCATCAGCGGTTATCTGATCGTAAAGAGCTGGGACTCCATGCCCCACGCCAGAGCATTTCTGATGAAGCGGTCACTGCGGATTTTCCCCGCATTGATTGTCGTGGTGGTTGCCAGCGCTTTTATCCTAGGCCCCCTGCTATCTACGCTGACGGTTCGTGAGTACTTTGCACAACCGCTCACGTGGGATTATCTAAGAAACATTCTCTTAAAACCGGTGTTCATTCTTCCTGGTGTTCTTGAAAACGCGAACATCCCCGGCGTCGTCAATGGTTCGCTGTGGAGTTTGCCTATCGAGTTTTTCATGTACCTTGTGGTGATGGGCCTGGGGATTGCATTTAAGGGTGGGCGCTGGATTCATACTGCCGCGACTGCGCTGTTTGCGGCGATAGTGATTTTCTGGTGCTGGCGCGAGACCCCTTTGGTGGTGATATACGGGACCGGTGTCCAGTATGTTTTTCTCACCGGCATCTATTTCATGATCGGTGCCTGCTATGCCAAATGGCGGCTTGAGCGCTGGTTTAGTCTCTCCGGCGTTTGCGTGCTGATAATGGCAACGATCCTGCTGGCACCCTATGTGCAGGTTTCCAAAGGCCTGTTGTGGTTCACCCTGCCTTATGTGGTGTTGGCCTACGGTTTGTCCCGGAGTTGGCTGGGTAGTTGGGTCAACCGGATAGGGGACTGTTCATACGGGGTCTATATCTACGCTTTCCCGGTACAACAGTTCGTTTTATTCAAATTCCCGGATATTTCGTACCCGCTTTATCTGGGCGTGACGATCGTTTTTACGCTGATACTCGGTTACCTGTCCTGGCATCTGGTTGAGAAACGGATGTTGACTTTCAAATCCAGATTGTCGGTTCGTGCAGATAAAGCCGAACCCGTATTAATTCCGGAAAACGGAAAAACTTAAGTCGATGAGCCCGGTTAGTTAAATGGAATTCATGATGGCATGCGATGGTTTTGAAGTGGTGGTGAATGTGTTTGTGACACACGGTGACTTTCAATGAACTGGTTGAGGACGATGCTGGCAGATCGCAGGATTTTGTTGAGCCTGGTTTCAAATGATCTCCGCGCCCGTTATTTGACAAACTATCTTGGTTTCTTGTGGGTCTTTATTCAGCCGTGCGCGACAACGCTGATCCTGTGGTTCGTGTTTCAGTTCGGCTTCAAAGCGGCACCTCACGGCGACTTTCCTTTCGTCCTCTGGCTGGTGTGCGGGCTGGTGCCGTGGTTCTTTACGGTCGAGGCATTGAATTCCGGTTGTACGGCGGTCAAGGAGAACAGTTTTCTGGTCAAGAAAATTGTCTTCAAGGTTTCTCTGTTGCCGCTGGTCAAGCTCACCTCGGCGGTACTGGTACATATTTTCTTCGTGTTCATCCTGCTGCTTCTGTTCGTGGTTTATGGTTATCAGCCAAATCTGTACTGGTTGCAAGTCGGCTATTACATCGCCTGCCTGTTCATGCTGCTCCTGGCAATTGCGTGGATCACCAGCTCAGTAGTGATCTTCTTCCCGGACCTCAGTCAGTTGGTGGCGATGGCCACGCAGTTCGGGTTTTGGTTGACCCCAGTGTTCTGGGATATAGATGCCATTCAGGGACGTGCGGGGTCTTACCTGCGTCTGAACCCGTTTGCCTACATCGTCGAAGGATTCAGGGATTCGCTCATTCGCAATATCTGGTTCTGGGAGCGACCGACTCAAACTCTGGTCTTTTGGGGAGTGTTGATCGTTCTAGCGCTGATAGGCTGGCGCACATTCAAAAAATTAAGACCTCACTTCGCGGATGTTTTGTAATGAATGCAGTGAATGAGAGCGCAATCTGCGTCCGTAACGTGAGTAAGGTTTATCGCCTTTATGACAAGCCTGTTGACCGCCTGATCGAGGCGCTTTCACCTTTCGGCAAGCACCGGCATCACGATTTCCACGCGCTGACTGACGTTTCTTTCAACGTCGAGAAAGGCCAGACCGTGGGGATTCTTGGAAAAAACGGTGCGGGCAAAAGCACTCTGTTGAAAATCCTCACCGGCGTTCTCACGCCTTCCAGCGGCGAAGTCCAGGTTGTGGGTCGTGTTGCGTCGCTGCTGGAACTTGGGGCCGGCTTTAATCCGGACTACACCGGCGTCGAGAATATCTATTTCCAGGGATCCCTCATGGGTTACTCCCATGCGGAAATGCAGACGCGTATTGCGGCCATTCTGGAATTTGCCGACATCGGTGACTTCGTCAATCAGCCTGTGCGCATGTACAGCAGTGGCATGTTCGCACGTCTGGCTTTTTCCGTGGCAATCAATGTCGAGCCCGATGTGTTGATCGTAGACGAGGCCCTGAGCGTGGGTGATGCGGGGTTCCAGCTCAAGTGCATGTTGAAGATGAAACATATGCAGGAGCGTGGCACCACGATCCTCTTCGTTTCTCACGATACTCAGTCGGTTATTCGCTTCTGTCAGGCAGTCATCGTGATGCAGAACGGGCAGATCATCGATTACAGCACCGACGTGCTGACCGCGACCAAAAACTACGAAAAAAAGGTTCGTAACAGCAGTGCGGTAGCGATTCCGGAAGCCGAGGAATTGCATGCCGATGTGTCCTACGAAAAGGAATTGGGCGATATCTCGGAAGTTCGATTCGGTTCAGGTGCGGCGAAAATAAACGCGGTGGATTTCTACAGCGCCGATGGCACCCAGACCAGCCACTTCGAACCTACTGAAGATGTCACCATGCACTGTTATGTGCAGTCCTCCATGGACATCAAGGAAGTCGTGATGGGCTACTCGTTGCGCGACGCGAAGGGTGTCGATGTGGCCGGTGACAATACCCTGTTGGCCGGGTGCAAGTTCGACCTTGATGCCGGTGCGCATAAAGTCAGTTTTTCCTTCCCGCTCAATGTGGCACCGGGGGAATATTTTCTCTTTATCGGTATGGCCAGTCTGGATGGCGAGCGCGTTGAGCTGGATCAGCGTTGGCCCATGCGCAAACTCAGCGTGTCGGGCGGGCGCCAGATCGTCGGAGTCGCTTATTGCCCGTCAACAGTCAACGTTGTTAAGGTTGCTTGAATCATGCTTAAGATTGGTAATGCAAAAGTCGCGGATACCGTCAAGTTTCATCTGGACGATACGGCTGACTGCACCATTGAGGATGGCGTTGAGCTGTGCGACAACGTCGTTATTGAATGCGGTGCGGGAGGCAGCGTGCGTATTGGCTCCGGGACGCTAGTCAATTACGGAACGTGGATCAACGGCAGTGGCAAAGTCACCATCGGTGAGAATGTCCTGATCGCCCCTAATGTATGCATCACCTCGTCAACCCATCGATATCATTTGCATACGCCGATCACCGAGCAGGGCATGCGGCTGGCCGAGGTGAGCATTGGAGATGACGTTTGGATTGGCGCCAGTGTATCGGTGCTGGCAGGTGCGGAAGTTGGCCGTGGTTCGGTTATCGCGGCGAATTCCGTAGTCAAATTCAATGTGCCCCCTCAAAGCATTGCGGCCGGTGATCCTGCTGTCAAAGTTGCTTCACGCAAATACAAGCGTGTGGTGTTCTACACGCTGCCGCTGATCTTGCGGGATCGCCCGACGTTATTCAGCAGCATCGTCGACATTTATCTGCCGCTCGCCGATACATTTGCCGATAAGGGTTGGGAGTGTGTATTTGTCGGCTCCAATGAACTGAGCGAACAGTATCCGGACTTCAAGTACGACTGGATCAGTCCGTCCTCCTACAATCTTGATTATCCGCAGGCCGGAAATTCCGAGTGGATGAGTGATTGGAAATGCCTGCTTGAACAGCAGCCACTGGACTTTCACGATCGATTCGTAGCCTCACTCCTGGACAATGTCGAGCCGGACCTGATGTTCTGCTGGAACTACGACGGCAGTCTCGATACTGCGTGTTCAGCCGCAGGCATACCGTTGTTGTTCAACGAACTGGGCATGCTTCGCGCGCCCAATCCGATGGCTTACTACTCCGATAGTCGCGGCGTGAATGCGCGAAGTGGCTTCAGCGCGGAATTCCTTGAGTACCAGCAGAAGTCCGGCGGAGTACCAAGCGTTACCGCCTTGGCGAACCTGGCACAGATGGAAGAAAGTTATCCTCGCCAGAATTCCGGTAGTGTCCCGACCGTGTTGATCCTGCTTCAGGTTCAAGACGATTCCAATATCATCATGGGATCGCCGTTTGCCAGCATGGGCGAGTATGTTCGACATGTTCTGGCTTCAATTGAGGGCGCGCCGTTTACCGTCATCGTAAAGCCCCATCCTCTGGATGACGTGCCGGATCTGCCTGAGCATGTCCAAGTGGCGGGCAAGGAAGAAAACATCGCGGATCTCATCGCTGGCGCCGATGTGGTGTTCACCATCAACTCCTCCGCAGGCTTCGAAGCCGCTTTGGCGGGAAAAACTGTTTATACCCTGGGCAAGGCTCCCTACAGCGGGACAGGCTTGACCATCGATGTCGAACAATCGCAGGATCTCCCGGCCTTGTGGCAGGCTCATGGCGCTGTGGCGCCTTGCACCCGGGATTTGCGCGCGCAGGTTCTGGATTTCGCGCGGTCACTCTACTTTCTGAGCGAGGCGCAATTCTGTGAACCATCGGCGCACCTTTCCAGATTGCCGCGAACGCTGCCTTCCGACTTGTCGAGAAACGCGTTTGATCCGGATCTAGAGAGTTTCCGTCAGCAGTCCTATATCAGTTGGCTGGAAGGCAAGGTAGAGGAAGCTCAGGTCGATCTTTCCACGCTGAGTGAAACGTATCTAGCCACCAAAAATGAACTGGCAACTGTCAAGCATGAGTTGCTGGTGGTCAACGATCAGCTCTCGATCATAGAAGGCAACTTTACCGGAGTGTTGCAATACCCAGATTTGAATAGTGAAGAGGCTGTGCGGATTCAGAAGCTGCTGCTTATTGAGCGCGAGTCGCTGCAGCAGCAGATTGAATCGAGCAAAGCGGAAGTCGAAGAGCTGAAACACAAACTCGACGAAGTTTATGCCTCGAAGTCCTGGCGCCTTACTCGACCCATTCGCGGCGGCCGACGTGCGCTGTGGATGCTTCGAAACAGGCTCAGCAACCCACGCGTCGTGCTGCGGCCTATTTATCAGCGGCTGCCATTTCTGATTGGCGTGCGCATGCGATTGAGACATTGCATCAAGGCTGTGCAAACCAAGTTTATGCGAGCCATCAACTCGCAAAATAATTTGAAGTCGTTGCAGGTCATTGCCGACCGGCGTTTTGGCTACTCGCTGGATGTGCCTGTGTTCGATGTGCGGCCGATCATTGATGTCTCGATCGTTACCTATAACAGCTGCAAATGGGTGGATGGATTCTTCGTCTCCCTGAAGGCACAGGACTATCCACTCCAACATTTGAATCTGTGCTTCGTCGATAACGGCTCCAAAGACAGCACCGTTGAGGACCTGCTACGTTGGAAAACGCTTCTCGGCACCGAGGTTGCAGGTTTTCAAGTCGTCCAAGGTAAGAACGTTGGTTTTGGTTTGGGGCATGACAGGGCGATCATGTCCGGACAATCGGAATTTATTCTGATCAGTAACATCGACATCGTCTTTGCACCTGATTCGATTGCCAAGATAGTTGCGACTGCGAACGCGGATAACTTGAGAGCCGTTGCATCTTGGGAGTTGCGCCAAGCGCCCTATGAGCATCCCAAATACTACGATCCGGTCACTCATGAGACCAACTGGTCTTCCCATGCCTGTATTCTGATCCGACGTTCGGCCTATGCAAAAGTCGGCGGCTACGAACACGAAATTTTCATGTATGGCGAAGATGTGGAACTGTCTTATCGGTTCCGTTCATATGGTTATCAATTGAAGTACTGCCCTTCAGCGGTGGTCTATCACTACACCTATGAACATGAAAATCACGTCAAGCCGATCCAGTTTACCGGCAGTACACTGGCGAATGCCTACCTGCGTCTGCGCTATGGCGATGTAAGCGACAAGTTTGGTGCGCTGGTGCTGCAGAGTGCCTTGTTGTTCCGACCCGAAGTTTACGAAGGTTCGCGCCGCGATGTGGTCGCCAATATCCGCAAGATCGTGCGTAAGTTTCCACACTTTCTATCGGGCAAAGGCTCGAACAATCAAGCTTGCTTTCCCTTTCGCGGTTTCGACTATGAAATGATCCGCGACGGGGCATTCTGGACAGTAGGGAAACCTCTGGCGGAACTGCCACTGGTAACGATCGTTACCCGAACTTACCGTAATCGGAACGAGTTCCTGCGCCAGTCGATCATGTCTGTTTTGAATCAGACCTATTCGAATGTCGAGCTGGTGGTGGTAGAGGATGGCGGTGAAACGATGAAGGAGCTGGTTGCCGAGTTCCAACGTCCAGAAGGCCGCGCCATTCGTTTCTATGGCATGGACAAAGTCGGACGGTCCGTGACCGGCAACTATGGCCTTGAAATGGCCAAAGGCACTTACTGCATGTTCCTGGATGACGACGACCTGCTGTTTTCCGATCACGTCGAGGTGCTAGTTGCGGCCTTGGCCAATAATCCCGATTCGGTGGCGGCTTACTCGCTGGCAATGGAGGTAGGCACTAACGTTGCAGCTGACGGACGCTACACCGAAGTCAGTCATGAAACCCCGTCATACTTCAAACATGAGTATGACTACGATACGTTGCTGGATCACAACTTCATTCCGATTCAGTCCTTGCTGTTTCAGCGATCGTTGTACCTGGAGCGGGGCGGGTTCGAAACCGACATGAGTCACCTCGAGGATTGGAATCTGTGGCTAAGGTATGGTTACGGCAACACGTTCACCTACGTTGCGAAAACTACTTCGCTGTTCCGTACGCCCGCTGATCCGAATGTTCGGCTGGAGCGGCACAAGTCGTTGCACGAGGCTTATTCTCTCGCCAAGGACCGAGCTGCCAAGTCTTGCGAGGGATACCGCTCTACGGGCTCTGAAGGACAGGAGTAAATAATGTTAGAGCAAGCGCTGCTTCCTGATAGCGCGCTTGCCTAAGCCAGGAATGGGCAGTAAAAAAGCCGATGTGGCTGATACGTTCGAGACAGCAAACGTATCAGCTACATCGGCTTTTTTTATGGGCGGTTTATTCTTTGTGCAAGGGATGTAATGCGGTTGGCTTTCGCGCCTGATCAGGCTTTGGGTTCAAAGTGTTTCGGTTTTATGAAAACAAGCTTGCTCAACATGTAGGTCAGGGGCAGCGAAAGAACAATGGCAGCGAGTGGTGCCAGAAATTCCGGCAAGAATAGAATCCTTACCCAAACCCACACGATCAATAAGCCGAACAGATACTGCGCCAGGTAAATCAGTGGAAAAAGAATGACCGATTTCAATCCTTGGTGTTCTTTGAATACCACGTATCGGCTTAGAAGAAAGGCCAATAGAATCCCGCATACGTAACTGATCGAGTAACTTGTCGTGTAAGCGAAGAAGTTAAGCAGCATCAGATAGAGCGCGTACGTGACGGCGGTGTTGAGTCCGCCGGTCAGCAGGAAGCGCAAAAATTTTATCTCGGTCAGTTTTTTCAGGTTCACGTCACAGTTGCCCGACGTCTTTCTTTTCAAGCAGGAACTGGTCGTAATCGCGAATGTAATCGCTTGCCTCATAATGTTCGGAAGCAAATACCAGGAGCACTGCGTCAGACGAGTATTTATATTGGATGCCCCACGTCATTGCAGGCAGTAACAAGCCAAGAGTGTGGGAGTCGAGCACAAACTCTTGCCGGTTTGTACCGTTGTCGGCGACTACATGGACGGTCCCTTTCACCGCGATCAAAAACTGATGGCATTCACGGTGCGCGTGTTCACCGCGGGTTTCAGCGGTAGGAACATTTGAAACGAGGAAATATCGCTTTACTGAAAAAGGAATGTCTCGCTCGAATTCCCCGACGCTGAGGCTGCCGCGAATATCGACTGCCTCAAGCATGCGATGAAGGGTCACGCCGCAAGGGTAAACTTCAGACGCTCCCACTCTGCTAGGGCTTTCGACTATCGTGGCATTCGTCGCCTTCGCGTCGACATAGCCAATGATCTTTGCCGGATTCCCTACAACGATCGCGTTAGGTGGCGCCGATTTGGTGACAACCGAACCAG
>NZ_JH635998.1:140323-149951 GCF_000257605.1 Pseudomonas sp. R62 | reverse complement strand
CCGATGAGCCGATGGTAATACCAGGTAGAATGGTTGAGTTGGCACCTAGCGAGGCGCCTTTTCTGATGATGGTCCTGGCGAACTCGGTCGGATAAACCTTGCTGCGTGGGAAGATATCATTGGTGAATGTCACGTTTGGGCCGACAAACACATCATCTTCGATGGTGATGCCGTCCCATACCTGCACGCCACATTTAAGTGTAACGCGAGAACCGATAACGACATCATTTTCAACGAAAACATGATCACAAATATTGCAATCGTCGCCGATGTTCGCATTCGGGAGTACATGTGCAAATGCCCAGATTCGCGATCCGGCCCCAACAGTTTGGGACTCGCAAATCGCGCGCTCATGAACGAAAAAATTATGTGAATCGGTCATTTGTAGACTCCAAATTCAAGAGCTTGCATCGGGATTGCCAATGGACGTCCCTTGGTATTTTCATAGGTTCGCCAGGCATACGAGCCCACAACGCCGAGACCTAGTAAATTGAGGCTACCCAGAAAGGTGATCATGAATAACGTCATCGCGTAGCCCGGTACTTCAATGAGTCCAGCGAGCTTGGAAAAAACTACGCTGATGCCATATAGCGACGAAATAAACGAGCCAGCCGCGCCGACCCTGATCAATAAGCGGATAGGCAGATCTGTAAAGGAAAAAACGCTATCCATCAGGTAATTAACTTTTTTCCGAAGCGTCCACGCCGATTTGCCGTGCTCCCGCGCCACGCGGGAATAGAGCACCACCTCTCGACGGAAGCCTAGCCAGAAAATCTGTGCGATGAGAGAGCTATGGCGTTCTTCCAGCTTCAGAAGATTGTCGCGGAAAGCAAGATTGCAGCCAAACATGTCCACGCCACCGGCAGGCATTTCCGGAATGACATAGCGCTTGTAAAGCCCCCAGAACGTTTTCGAGGCAAGCTTTGAAAGGAACGGGTCTTCCCGGCTTTCCCGAACTCCCACAACCACATCGACAGGCTGGTTTTTCAGAACCTCGTTCATGGTCAGAACAAGGCTCGGAGGCTCCTGAAGATCTGCCGCCATGACCGCAAAGGTCGTGCCTTTGGCGTGCTGGAGCCCCGTCCTGATCGCCATGAATGAACCAAAGTTCTTCGATAGAAGCACCAGTTGTGATATGAACGGCTGCGTTGGCAGGACATCGCGCAGCAGTTCGAATGAACGGTCTGGACTACCATCTACAACAAATACTACTTCCAGTTCACCTTGGAGTTTAGTATTCAGGTCTTCTATCGCTTGTAGCAACGAAGGAATTGATTCTTCGTTGCGGTAGACTGGAATAACAAGCGACAACACACTAAACCCCCTTTTTGAAGAAGTTGCAGACGACTTCGATGACGCGATTAACTTGTTCATTGGTCAAGCCAGGGAAGCACGGGAGCGAAACGAGCTTTGAACTGGCGGCTTCAGTAACTGGCAAACTGATCGACTCATTCAATGTATAAGCTGTTTGCCAATGATCGGGAACAGGATAGTGAATGTCGGTGCTGATGCCGTGTTCTTTCAAATAAAGGGTGAAGTCGTCGCGGTTTTCCACTCGCAATACGAACAAGTGTGCGACAAAGTCATTGCCCAAGCTGGCGGGCAACTTCACCGGCAGTGCTGCGAAAGCTTCACAGTATTTCTTCGCGATGGATCGGCGCTCTGCGTTCCATTGGTCGAGCAGTGGAAGCTTCACGCGCAAGATCGCGGCCTGCATCTCATCCAGACGGCTGTTGCGCCCCAGAGGTACGGTCACGTGGTACTTGGATGCCCAACCATATTGCCGCAACTTAATCAGACGTTCGGCAATCTCTGGCGACGATGTGACGATCGCGCCTCCGTCCCCCAGTGCACCGAGATTTTTCGTCGGGTAAAAGCTGAAACATGCAAGGTCGCCATAGGAGCCACATTGGCCGTCTTGCGAGCCGGCACCATGTGATTGGGCGCAGTCTTCCAGCACCGCTGCGCCCGATGCTCGGGCGATTGAAGCGAGGTTCTGAATATCTGCCAGTTGCCCATAAAGATGCGTGACGATGACAACTTTTGCCGGCTTGCTCAACGCTTGTTTCAGCGATTCGGGGCACATGGTAAGCGTGCTGACGTCAACGTCGACGTAAACCGGCTCGGCGCCAACCGCTCTGATGGCAGTGCTGCTGTAGAATCCGGCGTTAGCGACGGTGACGACGCGATCACCTGGGCCAACTCCCATGCCGAGCAACGCGATTTCCAAAGCTTCGGAACCATTGGCAACGGAAATGCAGTGCTGTACTCCGACATAGTCGGCAAATTCGCGCTCAAACGCTTTGACCTCTTCACCCATGATGTACCAGTGACGATTGACGACACGCATGAGGGGTTCGGAAAAATCGATGCCTGCGTTTGCGGCAACGGCTGAAAAGAGGGGGATTTGTTGTTTGGCGTCCATGGTTTATCCAGAATTTTTGGCTGCCCGCATGATAAAGGGCGGAGGGTTATTTCACAATTGGCAGAGCAGGCGCGGCATCCTTAACTCAAGCGTTGAGGCTGCGGAAATGACGTGCGCGACGTATACGGGGTGGGGTATGCCCAGGGCGTTTTTCCGAGGGGATCAGAGGTGCAATTGCTATAAACTGTTGATAAGTCACTGCTAGAAGCGTGCCACCATGCCTCGCTTTTTGCGCACTAGTGCTGTATTTTGCAAGCGTTTTTTTTCGAATTCCTAAAAATCCAAGAGTTTGTCTTTTTTATATGAATGCATTTTTTCGCTCTTACATTCTCCAGAAAAAAACACTTGCGGAGTATAGCCGCGGCATTCTGATTCTTTCGATTTTATTCAGTTTCATGATTTTTGTTTCGCCTTTCAGTCGCCCCGTTTTTAATATTGACGTGGTGTCGAGTGTGTCCGGCGTGTCACAGATTTTTTTTAATGACGGGATAAGTTATAGCGAAGGAAACTCCCTGCAGTTGGACGTGAAGAAAGGCGATAATCGCTTGGCTTATCCACTTTCAATTGTGGCATCTCCCGTTCGCTGGGATCCTTTCAATTCGCCTGGAAGCGTTGAGGTCAGGGGGACAAACGTCACTATCTTTGGTGTGGAATTAATGTCAGGCGGAATGTCATTCAAGCCGCTCAATCAGATTGAGAGGATAGACAGCGCTTCTGGCAAAACCCTCATTGACATGCACGCGGACGCCTTTGACCCTGAGCTCGAACTGCATTTTGATGTGAGTCCGTTAAGCAAGGCCAGGGCGTTACTTAGCGTGGTGGCTGGCGTTGTCGCAGCACTGCTGGTTTTTCTTTTAATTCATTTTGCAAAAGAGTTGAGTTCACTGTTTCGCTCGCTTCCTTCATGGCTGTTCGTGATCGCTTTATTTGCTTGTTTGAATTTGTACGTTTTTTATGATCATGTGTTTGGGCAAAACGTCTTCCCTTGGGACTTTTCAATCACCTACCATGCCGTTCCCAATTACTGGCTGACATCCCTGCAGTCAGGACAGTTCCCCTTGTGGGTTCCTTTCCAGGGAATGGGCTATCCACTGCTGATGAATATGCAGTCGGGTCTGTTTTATTTGCCCAACTATTTCTTTTATGTGTTCGACGTGCCCTACACCGTACATGCTGCGGTTGTATTTCAAGTCGCTCATGTATTTTTCGCAGGCGTCGGCGCCTACGTGCTCTTGCGCAAGGGCGGCCACGATGTTTTGACCGCCACCATTGGGGGTGTTGCCTACAACTTGTTCGGCGGGTTTTTCTGTAACTCTGAACACCTTGACATCGTGCGCAGCTTTGTATTCCTACCGTGGATATTTGCCGGCCTGGTAGATCTCATGAAAAACGGTATCAAACCGTTTCCGGTGATTATCCTTCCGTTGATGTTGCTGTTTCAGTGGACCGGGGGATATCCGGGCGTTTCGATCAGCATGTTGTTCATTTCATTCGTTTTGATTTTTGTCTCTGCTGTCGCCAGAGAATGTTCATGGAAACACTTTGTCATTGGGGGCGCACTGATGATGAGCGGCGTAATAATGGCGTCGCCGGCATTTTTTCCAGTACTGATGCTCAAGGGGGAGATTGCAAGATCCTCTGAGGCTGGCAGCTTGGCGAAAACGTTTGTTTCTCCTGTGAATTTGACGAGTCTGATGCAGCGCATAGATTATGCCGGACTCCCAAATGATATTTCGATGCGGTCGCTGCATATTCTGATCATCCCGTTCGTATTCATCTTTTTCGTGAATATGGGCATTTTCAAGCGCAATCTGGGAATGGCTGCTGTTGCCTGCTGTGCATTGCTTATGGCCATGGGCGGTTGGGCTTTCGACATCGCTGTGAAGTTATTTCCACCTTTGGGTTACAGCCGATTCCCGAGTGCTGACTATCGCGGATTTATTGCGCTGGCGCTTATATATTTCGCCATGCTCGGTTATCAGGAGTACAAGGCAAGCAGCTTTGGCGTCGTGAAAGACCGTCTGATCAGGTTTGTCATTTTCGGTGTGCTGACTTACTTCGTTGTGGATCCGTTGCTGGCAAACCAAGACACGTTTGTCTTCTCGCTCGTTATGATCCTGTGGGTTATCGTCGCGCTGTGCATCCATCGCCTGAAATTGAGTCCGCTGATTATTTTCGTGTTGTTTTTCTCAATTCAAGTAGCTGACTTCATACGTATTGAAGCGGGTCAGGTTTATTGGAACAGCCTGGAGACTGGCGAGAAGCATTCACGTAAGTTCGGGTCACTGGAGACTCCTGCCAAACTGCTCACCCAGCGCATCGAGGGCCTCGACACTCGGGCAGAGCGGAGCGATGAGTTCCGCGGTTACGTCTATGGTTATCAGGGGTATCTCACCGGCATTTACATGGTGGGGGATTACTCCGGACCAATGCAGTTTCTCCGCCAGCGGTACATCATGGATAATCCTTATTTGCTGACGTACGCGAAAAAGGCTTGGACGCCGGTTCTGTTCAAAGCTCAACCAGGTGCGGAAGAGGCTATCACCGCTATCAAGTCGCAGAACAATGCCGGCGATGAGCGAGTAAGGCTCACGTTGTATAAGCCCAATCAGATTAAATATGTTGTCAAGTCTGACTCCGGATTCGCTTTCCTCGAAAATGAAACTTACTTTCCAGGCTGGACGATGACTCTCGAGAACGGAGTCGAAATACAAGCCAAGGATATTCACGGCTTCCGGTACTGGGAAATGCCAGCAGGCAACTATAAGGCAGTAGCGAAATTCGAAATGCCCTATTTCCGTACGGCTACTCTTCTGGCGATCTGCGGGGTGATCAGCTATTTACTGGGTGTCATGTGCCTGTTCGTACTCCGCAAGAAGGAGCCCCAGCAGTCTGCAGCATAGGTACGGCTTTCCGCGCCTGAGGGGCGTATACCCTTCAGGCGCTTCATGATCAACGGCAGCCGGACTTCTCTCATCAAGGGAGGCGTTGCTGGATTCGCCATCGTTGCGCAAAAATTCCGCCAGTGTTAAACGAAACGGTCGCCTCCAATCGATTAATCTGCGTGCTTTCGCCCGTGTTTTTTCTGTAACCCCGATCCTTTACTCCGTACAATGCGTCAGCCGGTTCAACCAATGGAGTAGGTCAGATTGGTGCGAGGGAATATGGGAAAGCTACGCGTATTTTTGTTGGCGCTGCCGCGCAGGCAGAAACGATTGATCCAAGTGCTGACGGATACAGTCCTCGTATGGGCCGCACTGTGGATGGCATTTATCGTGCGTCTTGGCGTTGATGAGATGGTCAACCCGATCAAAGTACATCTTTGGTTGTTCGTTTGCGCCCCGGTCGTGGCTATTCCCTTGTTCATTCGTTTCGGTATGTATCGTGCCGTCATGCGTTACTTTGGCAATGATGCACTCGTGGCCATCATCAAAGCGGTCAGTCTGTCTTCACTGATTCTTGCATTGGTGGTCTATTGGTACAGCAACCACGAAACGGTTGTACCTCGCTCGATCATTTTCAACTACTGGTGGCTGAGCCTGGTCATTATCGGTGGGCTGCGCTTGTTGATGCGGCAGTACTTCATGGGTGACTGGTTCAATGCTGCACAGCACGTACCGTTCACCAATCGCGATGATGGGCTGACGAAAGTGGCCATCTACGGTGCTGGTGTGGCAGGCAATCAGTTGGTGGCTGCTTTGCGCATGGGCCGTGTGATGCGGCCTGTTGCGTTTATCGATGATGATTCAAGCATCGCCGATCGTTCCATCTCCGGCCTGCAAGTCTATAAGCCCAAACATATCCAGCAGATGATTGATGTCACTGGGGCTCAGGAGATTCTGTTGGCCCTGCCATCATCTACACGTGCCCGGCGCCGGGAGATTCTGCACCTGCTTGAAGGTTTTCCCCTGCACGTGCGCAGTGTTCCCAATTTCACTGATCTGGCCAGCGGACGAGTGAAGGTCGAAGACATCCAGGAAGTCGATATTGCCGACTTGTTGGGACGCGACGCGGTGCCGGCTCAGCCTGATCTGCTGGAGCGGTGTATCAAAGGCAAGATTGTCATGGTAACCGGGGCAGGGGGATCGATTGGGTCTGAACTGTGTCGACAGATCTTTTCCTTGCAGCCCACCACACTTCTTTTGTTTGAACACAGCGAGTTCAACCTTTACAGCATTCTCTCGGAGCTGGAGCAGCGTGGCTGTCGTGAGTCGGTATCGGTCAAGCTACTGCCGATCCTCGGTTCGATCCGTCATCAGGACAAGCTCCTCGATGTGATGATAACGTGGAAGGTCGATACGGTTTACCATGCGGCAGCTTATAAACATGTGCCGATGGTCGAGCACAACATCGCCGAAGGTGTTCTGAATAACGCCATCGGCACCCTCAACACCGCTCAGGCGGCTTTGCAGTCTGGCGTTTCAAACTTTGTATTGATCTCGACCGACAAGGCCGTCCGTCCTACCAACGTCATGGGCAGCACCAAGCGTCTGGCCGAGTTGGTCCTACAGGCTTTGAGTCGTGAGATTGCCCCCGTATTGTTTGGGGATCGTTCCAATGTCTCCCGAGTCAACAAAACGCGCTTCACCATGGTGCGTTTCGGTAATGTACTGGGTTCGTCGGGGTCGGTGATTCCGTTGTTCCACAGCCAGATCAAATCGGGCGGACCGCTGACGGTCACGCATCCCAAGATCACCCGCTACTTCATGACCATCCCCGAAGCCGCACAGTTGGTCATACAGGCTGGTTCTATGGGGCAGGGCGGGGATGTCTTCGTTTTGGATATGGGTGAGCCGGTAAAAATCGTCGAACTTGCGGAAAAAATGATTCACCTGTCCGGACTGAGCATCCGATCGGAGCGCAATCCTCAGGGCGACATCTCCATCGAGTTCACCGGTTTGCGCCCGGGCGAAAAACTCTACGAGGAATTGCTCATCGGGGATAACGTCGCAGCGACATCGCATCCGATGATCATGTGCGCCAATGAGGATCACCTTCCTTGGGACGTTCTGAAAACCCGATTGAACGAACTGCTCAAAGCCGTCGAGGCCGACGACTACACCCGCGTCCGCCAGCTCCTGCGCGAAACCGTCTCCGGCTACACCCCCGACGGCGAAATCGTCGACTGGATCTACCAGCAACGTCGTCTCGAGCCCTGATTGTTTCACATCCTGTAACGCTCGCATTTTTGACTTAGCTCCATCATGACCTACGTTTAGAGAGCAGCTTGGGAAAAGCTGCTTTCTAAAACGATGATGGAGCGTCACTTATGCGTACCGGTTATTTCTACTCGCTGATTTTTGCTTTCCTCACCAGCGCCTCGATCGCTGCGATTGCTGCGCCTGCAGCGCCCACCGAGACAATAAAGGCGCCTTTGCTGATGGATGCAGCTGCTCCTTCTCAGACTGGCAAGGTCGATCTCAACGGCGCGGATGCGGCAACGTTGCAGAAGGAGTTGGCGGGTGTGGGTGAGGCGAAGGCGCAGGCGATTGTTGCGTATCGCGATACAAACGGGCCGTTTGCGTCGGTGGATGAGTTGCTGGAAGTGAAGGGGATTGGCAAGGCGATTCTGGATCGCAATCGTGAAAAGCTGGAAGTGAACTAAGCTGACAGTTCAACGCCGAGAGGCCGGTCATTGACCGGCCTTTTTATTGAGCGCTGATCGGGTGGATGCCTGAACGCTGAAAATTACGGGTATCATATTGCGCCTTGATTATGCCTATAATAATTTCGCTCGGGACTGATTCAGCAGCCGAATCGCAGCACACCGATGCACGTCGAATTTTGAATTGATAAGGGGTAACCACGGTATGAACCAACGTCGAGTCGTCGTCACGGGCATGGGCCTGGTTTCACCCTTGGGCAGTGATGTTGAAATTGTCTGGCAGCGTTTGCTGGCCGGTCGTTCCGGGTTGCGTAATCTGCCAGATGCGGTTGTGGCTGATCTGCCGACGCGGGTCGGCGGGAGTGTGCCGACGGTGGAGGAGGATGCCGAGGCCGGGTTTGATCCGGATCGTGCGACGCCGCCCAAGGAACAGAAGAAGATGGATCGCTTCATCATGTTCGCCATGGAAGCGGCGCGGCAGGCGCTGGAGCAGGCCGGTTGGCATCCAGCGGACGCTGAAAGCCAAGAGCGCACTGCGACGATCATCGGCTCGGGAGTCGGCGGTTTCGGTGCGATTGCCGATGCGGTGCGTACCACCGACAGCCGTGGTCCTCGGCGTTTGTCGCCGTTCACCATTCCATCGTTTCTGGTAAATCTCGCGGCGGGTCATGTGTCGATCCAGCATGGCCTCAAAGGGCCGCTTGGTGCGCCCGTTACCGCGTGTGCCGCAGGTGTTCAGGCGATCGGCGATGCGGCGCGGTTGATCCGAGCAGGTGAGGCGGACATTGCCGTATGTGGCGGTGCTGAAGCTTCGATCGATCGCGTCAGTCTCGCCGGTTTCGCGGCGGCGCGGGCGCTGTCCAGCGGTTACAACGACACCCCTGAGAAAGCCTCACGTCCTTTCGACAGTGGGCGTGACGGTTTCGTAATGGGTGAGGGCGCTGGTCTGCTGGTCATCGAGTCGCTGGAGCATGCTCTGGCGCGTGGGGCGAAACCGTTGGCCGAACTGGTTGGCTACGGCACCACCGCCGATGCCTACCATCTGACCGCCGGTCCGGAAGACGGCAGCGGCGCACGCCGGGCGATGCAATTGGCACTGGCTCAGGGCGGTGTGACGCCGGAGCAGGTGCAGCATCTCAACGCTCATGCCACTTCAACACCGGTCGGTGATTTGGGCGAGTTGGCGGCGATCAAGGCGTTGTTTGGCACGCAGAACAAGATCGCCGTGACTTCGACCAAATCCGCCACCGGTCATTTGCTCGGTGCGGCCGGTGGGCTGGAGGCGATTTTCACGCTGCTGGCGATTCGTGATCAGGTGGTGCCACCAACGCTCAACTTTGAAAACCCGGATCCAGCGAGCCAAGGGGTGGACATTGTCCATGGCGAGGCGCGGTCGATGGCGATCGAATATGCATTGTCCAACGGCTTCGGTTTTGGCGGGGTCAATGCGAGCGTGTTGTTCAAGCGCTGGGAAGGTTAATCGCTCGATTGCTTGAGATGCTCGCGGGTGACGTCGAGGATGCGCTGGGCGAAGTCGGCATCCGCGACGCTGCGTGACAGCAGAAGAGCGCCGGCCAGGGTCGCCATGATGACAATGC
>NZ_JH635998.1:137473-140176 GCF_000257605.1 Pseudomonas sp. R62 | reverse complement strand
AATGCTGCGATCGGCGCTGTTCTCGCCATCGAGCGTGGCCTGAATTTGTTCGAGGCGAGCATTGAGGACTTCGTCACTGGTGGGGCTTGGCTGGCCGCGCAGGCCCAGTTCCGAGGAAATGGTCAGCAGCGGGCAGCCTTCGTGGGGCGAGGTCTGATGCCACTCCGACAGGTAGGTATCGATAAAGACTTGCAGCGGGTTTTCCTGCGCGAAGATTTCTTCGCACAGGCCCGCGACTTGCTCGCCGGCCTCTTGCAGGGCTTTTTCGACCAGTTCTTCCTTGGATTTGAAGTGCGAGTAGAAACCGCCATGGGTCAAGCCCAGGGCTTTCATCAAAGGCTGCAGGCCGGTGGCGCCGATACCGTCCTTGCGAAATCGGGCGGAAGCTTCCTTGATGATGCGTTGATGGGTCTGGGCTTTGTGATCTGGCGAGTAACGCATGTGGAGCTCTCCGCGACGATGCTGCCATCTTAACCACGGAAGATTAAATGGTGACTGTACTTCTAAAATCTAAACAGCCTGCGGGTAAGTCCGATCGTGCTGAAAAAACCAACCCCGCCATTGCGGCGGGGCTCGTATCAGCGGTCTTGTGCATCCTTGGCATCCGCTTCGGCATTGCGCTGTGCGACGCGCTTGCGTTCTTCATCGGTCAGTTCGACCTTGTTGGCGGTGTCGCGCAACATCATCAATCCGCCAACAATCGAGCCGATCGCAACGACCAGAATCAACCAGGCATACCAGGGCATAACGGCTCTCCTTAATGGCAGCTCGACGGGCGAGGACTTCGCCGTGCGATGCTGCATACCACCTTTGAGCGAAACGACTTCGCGGTGGTTCCATTCTAGGCCGCTTATGCCCGGTACACCTGAACCGTGTTACAGACCGGTCAACATCGCATCCGCCGGCGCATCGGCACGCAGTTGCCCGGTCAGCATGAAGTAGCAGAACCCGACCGCCATGAAGCCGAGGAAAATCAGCCCGATCAGCGTGTTGAACCACGCCATCGCCACCAGGCAAACCACCGCCAGTACCAGCGCGATCAGCGGAACCAGCGGATAGCACGGCGCGCGGAAAGTACGCTCCAGATTCGGTTCCGATTTACGCAGTTTGAACAGGCTGAGCATGCTCATGATGTACATCACGATCGCGCCGAACACGGCCATGGTGATCATCGCTGCGGTGAGTGTCATGCCGCCGAGGTTTATCAGGCCGTCGCTGTAGATCGCCGCGATGCCGATAAGGCCGCCAGCGATGATTGCGCGGTGCGGGGTCTGGAAGCGCGACAGTTTTGCCAATGAGGCAGGCAGGTAACCGGCGCGGGCGAGGGCGAAGAATTGGCGTGAGTAGCCGAGGATGATGCCGTGGAAACTGGCGACCAGGCCGAACAGGCCGATCCACACCAGCATGTGCAGCCAGCCGGAGTTGTCACCAACCACGGTTTTCATCGCCTGCGGCAGTGGGTCGTTGATGTTGGATAAGGTGCGCCAGTCGCCGACGCCGCCGGCGAAGAACATCACACCCATGGCCAACAGCACCAGCGTCAGGATGCCGCTGATGTAGGCTTTCGGGATCGTGCGTTTCGGGTCCTTGGCTTCTTCGGCGGCCATGGCGGCGCCTTCGATGGCGAGGAAGAACCAGATCGCGAAGGGAATCGCCGCGAACATCCCGGCAATTGCCGGCGCGCCGAAGACGTCGGAACCGGCCCAGCCATTCAGGGCAAAGTTGCTGAAGCTGAACGCCGGTGCGACCACGCCCATGAACACCAGCAACTCAGCCACCGCCAGCACGCAGACGATCAGCTCGAACGTCGCGGCCAGTTTCACTCCGAGAATGTTCAGGCCCATGAACACGATGTACGCGCCAACCGCCGCGTGTTTCGGGTCCAGCGCCGGAAATTGCACATTCAGATAAGCGCCAATCGCCAGGGCAATCGCCGGCGGCGCAAAGACAAACTCGATCAGTGTGGCCAGTCCGGCGATCAATCCGCCTTTTTCGCCAAACGCGCGGCGGCTATAGGCAAACGGCCCGCCGGCATGGGGAATCGCGGTGGTCAGTTCGGTAAAGCTGAAGATGAAGCAGGTGTACATGGTCGCGACCATGAATGAGGTCACCAGAAAACCCAGCGTACCGGCCACGCCCCAGCCGTAACTCCAGCCGAAATATTCCCCGGAAATCACCAGCCCTACGGCAATGCCCCACAGGTGCAGCGTGCCCAGCGTGGGTTTGAGTTGTGTGTTCATGCGCTTGCTCCCGCAATGGTTGGAAAGCTCGGGGGAGGGCGTGTGCAGTGGGCGTGCCATCACCGTGAAACAAGTCGTAATGAGTTCAAAGCTGTCGCAGCGGGGATGTTCGCAGCTGGATGAGCGTTTTTTGTGCGCCAGTTAGGAGCAGCGGAGTCTGTTATGCCGCCTTCGCGGGCAAGCCCGCTCCCACAGGGTTCTGCGTCGTCCGCTGAATTTGATTCCAGCGCATAACCTGTGGGAGTCGGGCTTGCCCGCGATGAGGTCCGACCTGACGCTGCAAAAACCTGCTGTAACGCCGGCATAAACCCACTCTTTACGCTTTCTTTATGACCCACGCCGGCCCTCGCTCTCGTTCCTTTACAGCCTCCTTCCCGACAATCGCTGCACACACGGCAATACGCCGTTACACGGAGATCTTCCATGAGCGTTCTGGACGGGGTGTCACTGCTGTTGGCAGTGG
>NZ_JH635998.1:132992-137453 GCF_000257605.1 Pseudomonas sp. R62 | reverse complement strand
ACGGGGTGTCACTGCTGTTGGCAGTGGGGCTGTTCATTTATCTGTTGGTTGCGCTGTTGCGCGCGGACCGGAACTAGGAGCGGCTATGCACAGTTATGACTATTGGCTGATCCTCGGGTTTTTTGCGCTGGTCCTGCTGCCGGCGCCGTTCCTTGGGCGCTTCTATTACAAGGTGATGGAGGGCCAGCGCACCTGGCTGACGCCGATTCTCGGCCCGGTCGAGCGCGGTTGCTATCGCCTTGCCGGGGTCGATGCGCAGGCGGAGCAGAGCTGGCAGAAGTACACGCTGGCGCTGCTGGCGTTCAACCTTGCCGGTTTCCTGCTGCTGTTTGCGATTCTGCTGTTCCAGGATCACCTGCCGCTGAATCCGCAAAATCTGCCGGGCCAGGAATGGACCCAAGCGTTCAATACCGCGGTCAGTTTCATGACCAACACCAACTGGCAGTCTTACAGTGGCGAAGCGACCCTCAGCTATCTGAGCCAGATGGTCGGTCTCACCGTGCAGAACTTCGTCAGCGCCGCCACCGGCCTCGCCGTGCTGGTCGCGCTGTGCCGTGGCATCGGCCGTAAGTCGGCGCAGACCCTCGGCAACTTCTGGGTCGACATGACCCGCGCCACCCTCTATGGCCTGCTGCCGCTATGCCTGCTGCTGGCGCTGTATCTGGTCTGGCAGGGCGTGCCGCAGACCTTCGCGCAGTATGTAAATGCCGTGACCTTGCAAGGTGTCGATCAGGTGATCCCGCTCGGCCCGGCCGCCAGCCAGATTGCGATCAAGCAACTGGGCACCAACGGTGGCGGTTTCTTCGGGGTCAACTCGGCGCATCCGTTCGAGAACCCGACCGCGTGGAGCAACCTGTTCGAAGTCGCTTCGATCATCCTGATCCCGGTGGCGCTGGTGTTCACCTTCGGCCATTACGTCAAGGACCTGCGTCAGAGCCGCGCGATCATCGCCTGCATGCTGGCGCTATTCCTGATCGGCGGTGCGACCTCGCTGTGGGCTGAGTATCAGCCGAATCCGACCCTGAACAACGCCGCTGTCGAGCAGACTGCGCCGCTGGAAGGCAAGGAAGCGCGCTTCGGTACCACCGCGACGGTGCTGTGGTCGGTGACCACGACTGCGGCTTCGAACGGTTCGGTCAACGGCATGCACGACAGCCTCAACCCGCTCAGCGGCATGGTCGCGCTGGTCAACATGATGGTCGGCGAAGTGATCTTCGGCGGTGTCGGTGCCGGGCTCTACGGCATGTTGCTCAACGTGCTGATCGCGGTGTTCCTCGCCGGTCTGATGATCGGTCGTACGCCGGAATACCTCGGCAAGAAGCTACAAGCGCGTGAGGTGCAATTGCTGGTGGTGACGCTGCTGGTGATGCCGGTCGGCGTGCTGGTACTCGGCGCCATTGCCGCCACGGTTCCCAGCGCTGCGGCAACCATCAGCAACCCCGGCCCGCACGGTTTCAGTCAGTTGCTCTACGCCTACACCTCGGCCAGCGCCAACAACGGCTCGGCGTTCGGTGGCCTGGGTGCGAACACGCCGTTCCACAACCTGATGCTCGGCCTGGGCATGTTGATCGGCCGCTTCGGCTACATCCTGCCGGTGCTGGCACTGGCCGGTAGCCTGGCGATGAAGAAAAGCGCACCGGTCGGCCAGAACAGCTTCCCGACTCACGGCCCGCTGTTCGTGACCCTGTTGACCGTGACCATTCTGCTGGTGGGCGGCCTGACGTTCTTGCCGACGCTGGCGCTCGGTCCTGTCGCCGAACATTTAAGTATGGGCTTCTAAGGAATCCATCATGAATATGCCTGCAATCAAACCCGCCGCCGTCAAAGCGCCGGAACAAGCCAAAACCGCGATCTCGGCCCTGTGGCGTCCGGCGCTGGTGCAAGCCTTCGTCAAGCTCGACCCTCGGCAATTGGCGCGTTCGCCAGTGATGCTGGTGGTCGAACTGACGGCGATTTTCACCACCGTGCTGTGCTTCCTTCCGGATGCCGACGTGCCGACCTTCGTCGCCGCGCAAATCGCCCTGTGGCTGTGGTTCACCGTGCTGTTCGCCAACTTCGCCGAGGCCCTGGCCGAAGGTCGTGGCAAGGCCCGCGCCGACAGCCTCAAGGCCGGCAGCGAAGGCCTCAGCGCCCGTTGCCATCAGGCTGATGGCAGCTTCAAGATCGTGCCGGCCGCCAATCTGCGCAAGGGCGACGTGGTGCGTGTCGAAGCCGGGGAAATGATCCCCGGTGACGGCGAAGTCATCGAAGGCATCGCGGCGGTCAACGAAGCGGCGATTACCGGTGAATCGGCGCCGGTGATCCGCGAGTCTGGCGGCGACCGTTCCGCCGTCACCGGTAACACGCGGCTGGTGTCCGACTGGCTGCTGGTGAAGATCACCACCAACCCTGGTGAATCGACCCTCGACCGCATGATCGCCCTGGTCGAAGGCGCCAAGCGTCAGAAGACCCCGAACGAAGTCGCGCTGGATATTCTGCTGATCGGCCTGACCCTGATCTTTCTGCTGGTGGTCGTCACCCTGCAACCGTTCGCGCATTTCGCCAATGGCAGCCTGCCGCTGGTGTTCCTCGTGGCGTTATTGGTCACGCTGATCCCGACCACCATTGGCGGTCTGCTGTCGGCCATCGGTATCGCCGGGATGGATCGTCTGGTGCGCCTGAATGTGATCGCCAAGTCCGGTCGCGCGGTGGAGGCGGCGGGCGACGTGCACGTGCTGTTGCTCGACAAGACCGGCACCATCACCTTCGGCAACCGTCGTTGCAGCGCGGTGTATGCCGCGCCGGGATTGACCGGCCGTGAGCTGGCCGAAGGCGCGTTGTTCGCCTCGCTGGCCGACGAAACCGCTGAAGGCAAGTCGATCGTCGAGTTCCTCCGTGGCCTGCATCCACAACCGGAGCCGGCCCCGGAAACCCTGATCGCCGTGCCGTTCAGCGCGGAAACCCGTTTGTCCGGCGTCGATTATCAGGGCCGCGTGTATCGCAAAGGCGCGGTGGATTCGCTGCTGGCGTTTCTCGGTCAACAGCGTAGCGATCTGGCCCCGGCGCTGGCGCGGGAAATCGACAAGATCGCCCAGAGTGGTGGCACGCCGTTGCTGGTCTGCGCTGACGGCAAATTGCTTGGCGCGATCCATCTCAAGGACGTGGTCAAACCAGGCATCCGTGAGCGTTTTGCCGAGTTGCGCAAACTGGGGATTCGCACGGTGATGGTCACCGGCGACAACCCGCTGACCGCAGCAGCGATCGCCGCTGAAGCGGGCGTCGATGATGTGCTCGCCGAAGCCACGCCGGAGAAGAAACTCGCGCGCATTCGTCACGAGCAGAACGACGGTCGCCTGGTCGCCATGTGCGGCGACGGCGCCAACGACGCCCCGGCGCTGGCCCAGGCAGACGTCGGCATGGCGATGAACGATGGCACGCAAGCGGCACGCGAAGCGGCGAACATGGTCGATCTCGATAGCGACCCGACCAAGCTGCTCGACGTGGTGCAGATCGGCAAGGAATTGCTGGTGACCCGTGGCGCGCTGACGACCTTTTCCATCGCCAACGACATCGCCAAATACTTCGCAATTCTGCCGGCGCTGTTCGCCTCGATTTACCCGCAGCTGGGCGTGCTGAACATCATGCATCTGAGCAGTCCGCAGAGCGCGATTCTCTCAGCCATTGTGTTCAACGCGCTGATCATCGTTGTGCTGATTCCATTGGCATTGCGCGGCGTGCGCGTGCAAGCAGCGAGTGCGGCGGCGTTGTTGCGGCGCAATCTGCTGATCTATGGCGTCGGCGGGATTGTCGTGCCGTTCGTGGGGATCAAGGTGATCGACATGCTGCTTACGGCGTTGCATCTGGTGTGAGGCTGAAAAGAGCCCCTCACCCTAGCCCTCTCCCGGGGGAGAGGGGACTGACCGAGGTGTTTGTGCGAGGTTCGCCGACCTGAAATTCCGAGCCGAACTCAGTTCTTGAACAGCATGAAGATCGGCTCCCTTTCTCCCTCGCCCCCTTGGGGGAGAGGGCTGGGGTGAGGGGGAAAAGATCTCCCTGACACCCGGCAAAAGTTTGTCCAACGAATTCGAGGATCTTGAAATGTCCACAATGATACGCCCGGCCCTGACCCTGTTAGCGCTGATGACCCTGATCACCGGCGTCGCCTATCCACTCGCGGTCACCGGCATCGCCCAAGTCGCTTTCCCGGATCAGGCCAACGGCAGCCTGATCCACGACGCCGACGGCAAAGTCCGCGGCTCGTCGCTGATCGCCCAGGATTTCAGCGGCGACAACTGGTTCCACCCACGCCCGTCCGCCGGGGCTTTTGCCACGGTCGCCAGCGGCGCCAGCAACCTCGCGCCGAGCAATCCGGCCTTGGCGACCCGCGTAATCGAAGACGCGCAAAAACAACAAGTCGCTGGGCAGGGGCCGGTGCCATTGGCCTTGCTGACCACCTCCGCCAGCGGTCTCGATCCGCACTTG
>NZ_JH635998.1:128582-131531 GCF_000257605.1 Pseudomonas sp. R62 | reverse complement strand
CCTGCAGGAAGCCTTCGAGCTGCTGCTGATCGACCTGCCGCCGCGTGAATTGCTCGAGCGTCTGCGCGAAGGCAAAGTCTACGTGCCGGAACAGGCCCGCGCTGCAATCGACGCCTTTTTCACCCAGACCAATCTCACCGCACTGCGCGAACTGGCGATGCAGACCGCTGCCGCGCAGGTCGACAACGATCTCGCCCAAGGCTATCGCCAACTCGGTCAGGCCGCGCCGGCGGTGCGCGGGCGTTTGTTGGTCGGCATCGATGGCGATGCGCAGGCCGAACGGCTGGTGCGTCACGCCAGCCGCGTCGCCCAGCGCCGGCATCTGCCGTGGAGTCTGGTGCATGTCGACAACGGCAGTGCGCGGGATGAGCAATCACGGTTGCGCCTGCAAAGCGCCCAGCAACTGGCCGAACGCCTCGGTGGCGAAGTGGTGCTGTTGCGGGCCGGCGAGGTGGCGAAGACCCTGATTCAACACGCCGCCGAACGCCGTGCCAGTCTATTGCTGGTCGGCCAGTCGCGGCCACGCTTGCGCCGTAGACTGTTCGGCGGTGGTCTGGCGGCGCGCCTGCTGCGTCAGGCGCATGGTCTGGAAATCAACGTGCTCGACAGTGATCACGAGCAGCACCAACCGCGCCCGCGTAATTCAGTCACGCTGGTGTGGTTCGACTATGCGCTGGCGCTGGTCGCGACGTTGTTGGCCACTGCCTTGGCCTGGGCGGTGTCGAGTGTGTTGCCGTTGCCGAACATCTCCTTGGTGTTTCTCGCGGCGGTGTTGCTGGTGGCGGTGCGCAGCAGCCTCGGTCCGGCGCTGGCCTGTGCGGCGCTGTCGTTTCTCACCTACGATTTTCTGTTCATCCCGCCGAATTTCTCTTTCAGTATTCAGCGCGAAGAAGACGTGCTGACGCTGCTGTTTTTCCTGTTGATGGCGGCGCTTACCGGCAACCTTGCGGCGCGTCAGCGGCGGCAGTTGCAGGCTTTGCGCGATACCCAGGAAGAGACCAGCGAACTGCTCGACCTGTCGCGCAAACTCACCGCCGCGACTGATCGCCAGGCCGTGATCAGCGCCGCCGCGCAGCACCTCGAAGGCTGGAGCGATGTGCAATTGTGCCTGCTCAACCGCGACGGCCAGGGCGGCTGGAAAGTCGAAACCGGCGGGCCGCTGCAATTTACCGAGGCCGAACGCGCCGCCGCCGATTGGGCTTGGCAACACGATCAACCGGCGGGCAAGGGCACCGGTACCTTGCCGCTGGGGCGTTGGTGGTGGTGGCCGTTGTCGGTCGAGGACGGGCCGCTGGCGTTGCTCGGCGTTTGCGCCAAGGAAGGCCAGAGCTTGAGCGGTCAGCGCCGGCGTTTGCTCACTGCGCTGAGCCAGCCGCTGGCGCAAGCCCTGGCCCGCGCGCAATTGGCCGATGACCTCGAAGCGGCGCGTCTGCACGGCGAAACCGAACAATTGCGCAGCGCCTTGCTGGCCTCGGTGTCCCACGATTTGCGCACGCCGCTGACGGCCATGCGCGGCAGCATCGACAGCCTGTTGGCCCTCGGCGAAGCGATCCCGCTGGAGGATCGCCGCGAGCTGCTCGAAGGCACCCGCGATGAGGCCGAACGCCTCGACCGCTACATTCAGAACCTGCTCGACATGACCCGCCTCGGCCACGGCGCCTTGAAGCTGGCGCGGGACTGGGTATCGCCGGCCGATATCGTCGGCAGTTCGCTCAATCGCCTGCGCGCCGTGCTGGCGCCGCTGCAGGTCAGCACCGAAGTGCCGGTCGAGTTGCCGTTGCTCTATGTGCACGCGGCGCTGATCGAGCAGGCGCTGGTTAACGTGCTGGAGAACGCCGCGCGATTTTCGCCCAGCCATGGTCGCCTGCAACTGCGCGCCGGCGCCAATGAGCAGGAGATTTTCTTTGCGGTCAGCGATGAAGGCCCGGGGATTCCCGAAGAGGACCGAGCGAAGATTTTCGACATGTTCTACACCGCCGCGCGCGGTGATCGCGGCGGGCAGGGCACGGGGCTGGGGCTGGCGATCTGTCAGGGCATGGTCGGCGCGCACGGCGGGCGTATTTCCGTGGCTGACGGCATCGACGGGCGCGGCACCTGCATCACCTTGCACCTGCCGTTGCAGGCGCAGCCGGGGATGGACGGTGAAGCTTGAAGTCGACTGCGCTACTCTCTTGCCAATCTATTGTGTTGATGTGAATTCATGAGCCAGACCGCGACCATTTTGGTCATCGATGACGAACCGCAGATCCGCAAATTCCTGCGCATCAGCCTCGCTTCACAAGGCTACAAAGTGCTCGAAGCCGGCACCGGCGCTGAAGGCCTGGCGCAAGCTGCGCTGAGCAAACCGGACCTGGTGGTGCTCGACCTCGGGTTGCCGGACATGGACGGTCAGCAGGTCCTGCGCGAATTGCGCGAATGGGCGACCACGCCGGTGCTGGTGCTGTCGGTGCGCGCCAGTGAAGGGCAGAAGGTCGAAGCGCTGGATGGTGGCGCCAATGACTACGTGACCAAGCCGTTCGGCATTCAGGAATTTCTCGCCCGGGTTCGCGCGTTGTTGCGTCAGGCCCCGGCGGGGGAGGCGCAGCCGGCGGCGCTGAGTTTCGGCCCGTTGACCGTGGATCTGGCCTATCGGCGCGTGCTGCTCGACGGCGCCGAAGTCGCCCTGACCCGCAAGGAATACGCGGTGCTCGCGCAATTGGCGCGGCATCCGGGGCGGGTGATCACCCAGCAGCAGTTGCTCAAGGATATCTGGGGACCGACGCACACCGAGGACAGTCATTACCTGCGGATCGTGGTCGGGCATCTGCGGCAGAAACTGGCGGATGACCCGACCCGGCCACGGTTTATCGTGACTGAGGCGGGGGTTGGGTATCGGTTGTTGAGTGAAGCTGGCTGAGCTGACGCTTTCGCGAGCAGGCTCGCTCCCACAGGGGAATGCATTTCAAATGT
>NZ_JH635998.1:126719-128345 GCF_000257605.1 Pseudomonas sp. R62 | reverse complement strand
GATGCGCAGGTCTTCGATGTTGATCTCGCCGACGATCTTGCGGATCTGCCCGAAGACCTTTTCGCCGCGAATCGCGCCGAGACGGAAACTCACATCGACCAGACGCAGCACGTCGAGGTAATCAAGGCTTTCGATCCAGCGCCGGTACTCATCCAGTTTGCCGGCGGCATAGATCCCGCCGACCACCGCGCCCATCGAACAACCGGCAATGCAGGCGATGTCGTAGCCGCGTCTTTCAATTTCTTCGATAACGCCGATATGGGCATAGCCCCGGGCGCCACCTGAGCCCAGCACCAGTGCGACACGCTTTTTCATCAAACTTCCTCCCGACAAGCCTGCACAATGCACGCATCGGCCAAGCGGCTCAATCGCCAAGGTCGTTGCGCGAAGCGGTGACGTCGTTTTTCGTTCGCGGCGCACGCTTGCGCGCTATGCTCTGCGCCACGTGGTTTGACCGGTCAGCGAGGCACTTTTTCGCCGCTTGACCGTCTTACCTGCACGACTGTTGACCTACCTTGAGGTGTGAGTGATGAAAGCCTGGATCTGTGTACCGTTGATGGCTCTGGTTCTGGCCGGTTGCGCCGGCAAAACCGCGTACCGCGACAGCTGCGGCAGCCAACTCGACGCGGCCTGGCACGAACTGGACCTGGCCAAGGCTGAAGGCTTCGCCGGCACCGTCAGCTATTCCAAAGCGCTGTCGCTGCTGACCGCCGCCAAGACCCAGCAACAATTCGAAGGCTTCGAAGGCTGCAGCAAGAAAGCCGAAAAAGCCCGCTTCTACATTCGCGAATCCCGCGCAGGACGTTAAAAAAGCAGCTGCAAGCTTCTAGCTGCAAGCGGCAAGCTTAAAGCGACCGCGTTCAGCTTGAAGCTTGTAGCTTGCAACTTGAAGCTGTCCTACGGAGTAGACCCCCATGATCGATCGCTTGGTGGCTCATGTTTTGAGCCTGGATGTGCGGCTGCTGGCATGTCAGGCGCGCTTGACTGCGCGCACTGATCCGGAGGCGTTGCATGATTTGCGCACTACGGTGCGGCGCTTGCGCAGTCTGTTGCGGCCGTTGCGTGGCTTGCCGGGAGTCGAGCAACTGGAGGCGGCGGCTTCTGCGGTGGGCGATCTGACCACACCGTGGCGTGATCGCGAAGTGCTCGCGGCGTATCTGCTCGAGCATGATCAACCCGAGGCTGCGCAGCGGCGTCTGGCGCAAATGGCCGAGGCGTATCCGGCGCTGGCGGCGAGTGCGGAACTGGCTTCGCTGCTGATGATTCTCGACGCGTTTCCACGATTTTTGCGCGCGTCCGAGCGTCAGGGCTTGCTCAAGGATCTGGGTAAACGCATCGAAAAACGCCTGGGCAAGCAATGGCAGAAACTCGACGAAGCGCTGCACGATCCCGCCCATGACCGCCATCGTCTGCGCCTGCTGATCAAGCGCGTGCGCTATGGCATCGAAGCCTATCCCGAGCTGGATCGCTTGCCGAAACCGGCTTACAAACGCCTGAAATCGGCGCAAGGCGCACTGGGCGACTGGCACGATTGCTGGCAATGGCTGGCCCGCGCCGAACAGGAAGCCGATCTGCAACCGTGCGTGGCCACCTGGCAGGCCGGGTTGATCAAGGCAGAGCTGAAGG
>NZ_JH635998.1:115116-125596 GCF_000257605.1 Pseudomonas sp. R62 | reverse complement strand
CGTCGGCGGCATTCCGTTCTCCGGCACGGCGTCGCGCTTGATGGGCGGCTGGGTGCGGTTGCGTGGGGATGTCAAAGAGGAGCCGGTCAACGAGGCGCATCTGCTGGCGCTGGTGGATGCCTGGCCGCCGGCGCTGTTGCCGTATCTGAAGAAACCGGCACCGGGTAGTACGCTGACCTGGACCATTGAATTCGTGCAGCCGTTACACGACTTGAGCACGCTGGACTGGTGCCAATACCTGGCCGACATCGAGTACGCAGCCGACGGCTACGGCCATGTCGCCGCGAAGTTGTGGAGTGCGAAAGGGGAGTTGATTGCCATGAGTCGGCAGACCGTGACGATCTTCGCCTGACTCAATGCCGACGGTGGCGCTCACGCCAGGCGCGCCACCAGCCACCGCTGAGAAAGAACCGCGGAAAGGTCAGAAACTGCTCGACCAGCAAACGTGACACGGCATCTTTGCGATCACTGAACGGCTCGGAGGCTTGCGCCTCCAGGCCGTGACCGTGGCGCTGCAGACCCAGCGCCGCGATGATACCGATCACGCCGATGGCGACGCTGGCCAGGCTCAGGCTGAACACCCCCGACACGATCAGCAGAAACGCCACGATAAACAGCGGCACGGCGATCAGGTGCAGGACCAGATTGGTCGGATGCTGATGATTGCCCGGGTAAGCGCGCCATTGCCAAGCGGGAAGGTTGGGGTGACGTTTGCCCATGTTTGCTACTCCTCGATCCATGTTGAACTTCATGGTTGAAGAATAGGCCCGGGCGCGGAGGGCGGCGAATCAAGGTTGGCTATTGAGCTGATAGCGGCAATGGCAAAACTTGATGTCGCCTGAGCGGACGCCATCGCGGGCAAGCCCGCTCCCACAGTGTGCTCGGTGTACGCACAATTGTTGATTGTCGAAAATCCCTGTGGGAGCGGGCTTGCCCGCGAAGAGGCCATCAGAGTTTCAACTGACCTATCGCCTTGTTCAACTCTCCGGCCAATGTCGCCAGCTCATTACTGGTGGTCGCCGAATCCACCGTCTGCTGCACGGTATTTTCAGTCACGTCACGAATACTCACCACCGCCCGGTTCATCTCCTCGGCAACCTGACTCTGCTGTTCCGCCGCCACGGCAATCTGCGTGTTGCTTTCGCGCATCTGCGCCACTGCCCCGGTGATTTCCGCCAGCGCCGCGCCAGCCTCCTGCGCCTGCTGCACGCAGTCGTCGGCCTTGTATGAACTCTCCTGCATGAAATCCACCGCATCGCGGGTGCCGGCCTGCAACGCGGCGATCATGCCGGTGATCTCGTCGGTGGACGCCTGCACGCGCTTGGCGAGGTTGCGCACTTCATCGGCGACCACCGCAAAGCCGCGACCCATCTCCCCGGCGCGGGCCGCTTCGATCGCCGCATTCAGCGCGAGCAGATTGGTTTGTTCAGCGATGCTGTGAATCACGCTGACCACGCCGTTGATCTTCTGACTGTCCTCGGCCAGGCGTTGAATCATTTCTGCCGTCTGCTGCACGCCGCTGGACAGTCCGGCAATCGACTGCTGCACCCGCGCCACCACCTGCTGACCGCTGCCGGCGAGGCCATCGGCGGTTTTCGATAGATCGCGGGTGGCGCCGGCGTGTTGAGCGATGTGATAAACGGTGGCGGTCATTTCGTTGATCGCGGTGGCAGCCTGGTCGGTTTCGCTCTGCTGGCCGAGCATGCCGTGACGCACATCATTCATGCTCGAGGCCAGCCGCGCAGCGCCGTCATCCAGTTGTCGCGCGGTGCTGGCAACGGTGGTTACGACGCGTTGATAACCGGCCTGCATGGCGTTGAAGGCATTGGCCATCTGCCCGACTTCGTCCTTGCCTGCCAGCGGCACACGAGCAGAAAGATCGCCGGTTTTTTCAACGTGCAGCATCACGTCTTTCAACGTGTTGAGCTGGCTGAGCAGAAAGCGGATCAGCAGTTGCGAAGCGCCGAGCATCGCCAGCATCAGGATGAATACCGCCAGCGCATAATTGGCGAAACGCTCGCTGAACACCTGGCTCAGGCTTGGGGCGTAGGCGATGACCGCCACTTGCTCACCGTCGGCACGGCTGAACACTTCGGCGCCCAGCAACGGGTCGTCACCGAACAGTGGCATTTCATTGATGGCGTTCCAGCCGTTGCTGCCGCTGATTTCCAGCAGCGGTTGATCGTTGAGACGCGGCACTTCACCGCGGTTGAAGGTCAGCACCTGAGCGGACTTGGGCAACGGTTGCCCGAGCGGCCAGGCCCTGAGCAATTGCGCCTGCGCCTGCGCGGACACCTGCGCGGCATGGCTGCGGGCCTGTTGTTCGAGGTGCACGGCGTACAAAACCAACAGCAGGGTGGTGACAAAGGCGACCGCGTTGACCGCCCAGAATTTATATTTCAGCGAGATGTTGCTAAGCCAGGCACCCATGGAGGTCTTCTCTGATAGCGGAAACAGTTTTGGCAAGGTGCCATTATTGTGCCGCTATGCAGAAAACCATTTTTTGATGCGGATCAACAGATCAAAAGATCGCAGCCTTCGGCAGCTCCTACAGAATGTACGCCGTGCCAATGTAGGAGCTGCCGAAGGCTGCGATCTTTTGCGTTTTACACCAACATCGGAAGATTAAAAAACGCCCGGGCACACGCGGTGGTATGCGCGGCCAGCGCTTCCTCGGTCTCGCCGCGATGCAACGCCACCTCGCGCAACACTTCGGTCAGATACGCCGGTTCGTTGCGGCCGTTTTTCGGCTTCGGCCGCAACGTGCGCGGCAGCAGATATGGCGCGTCGCTTTCCAGCATCAGCCGTCCCGCTTTGATCTCTTTGACCAGCGGATGCAGATGCGTGCCCCGGCGTTCGTCGCAGATCCAGCCGGTGATGCCGATGTGCAGATCCAGATCGAGGTAGCTGAACAAGGCCTTTTGTTCGCCAGTGAAGCAGTGCACCACCGCCGCCGGCAGTTGATCGCGGAAGTCCTTGAGGATCTCCAGCAGCCGCTGGCTGGCATCGCGCTCGTGCAGGAACACCGGCAATTGCAGCTCGACGGCCAGCGCCAGATGTTCTTCCAGGACCTTTTCCTGTTGCGGGCGCGGGGAGAAATCGCGGTTGAAATCCAGCCCGCATTCGCCCACCGCGACGACGCTGGATTCGTTCAACAGACTGCGCAGGCGACGCGCGCTGTCAGCATTCCAGTCGCTGGCCGAATGCGGGTGAATACCGGCGGTGGCGAACAGCCGTTGGCCACTTTCATCCAGTTGCTGGCACAGTTCCAGCGCCTGCTCGCTGCCCTCGACGCTGGTGCCGGTCAGCACCAGTTGGCAGACGCCGGCGGCGTAGGCGCGGTCGAGCACGGTCTGGTGTTTGTCGGCGAAACTGGGGTTGGTCAGGTTGACGCCGATATCGATGAGTTGCATGGTGCTACCTCGGGCCGAAGGCCGGAAAGCATATCAGAGCTGTAGATTTATAAGAAAAGCCAAGAACTACAAAGACTTATGGCTGTCTGTTGAGGCCGCGAAGAACTCCGGGGTGGCGACGATGCCATCACTGTGCCAGTCTCTCGCACTTTACCAGCGCTCAGAGCGCTCTGTTTTCGTCGGTGATGTCGTCTTTTTTGCGACGAATCGCCCCGTATTCTTTTCGGAGAGTGGATGCATCGTCCCTCGGTTCTGCTGCTGTTGTGTGCTGCGTTGCTGCTGCCGATGACGGCGGTCGCGCGCCTGCCCGGGCCGCTGCAAGCCGTGCCGGCGAGCAAGGTTCGCGACCTCTCGGACATTCGCAGCAGCCGCGTGTTGCGAGTGTTGGTCAATCAGAGCCGCAACAGCTCCGGCGAGGTCCAGGGCCAGGCCATCGGTGTCGAGTACCACCGACTGCGCGCGTTCGAGCAATATCTCAATGGCCATGCTCGTGACGGCCAGGAAGTCACCCTCAAGATCATTCCCAAAGCCAAGGATCAATTGCTCGGCGCTTTGCAGCGCGGCGAAGGCGATATGGTCGCGCCCGGTGAATTGCTCGACCTGCCATCGGGCTATGCAGTGGCCAGCAGTGAGCCGATTGCCAGCAACGTGCCGCTGGTGCTGGTCGGCATCAAGGGCCAGCGCCGTTACACCAAGGTCGAGCAACTGTCCGGCAAAACCCTGGCGCTGCCCACCGGTAGTGCGGCGGGGGAGGTGGTCAGTCAGCTCAACCAGAAACTGGCGCTGCACAAACTCGCGCCGATCAACATCGAATGGGTCGATCCGACGCTGGCGGTGGAGGATGTGCTGGAGATGGTTCAGGGCGGGATTTTCCACCTGACCATCGTCGAGCAACCGATTGCCGAGCGTTGGGGCAAGATCCTGCCGAAGCTGCGTCTCGATCGGCAACTGAGCCTCGGCGAGCCGGGCGAGGAGCATTGGTTCGTGCGTCGCGACGCATCGATGTTGCGCGCGAGCATTGATCGCTTCCTCACCGGTTACAAGAAACCGTCGGACGAAGACGCGGCGTTTCTGCGCATCTATCGACGCCTGTATCAAGTACACAATCCGCTGGCCAAGGCCGATCGCCAGCGTCTGGAAAAACTCCGTCCGACCCTGCAAAAGCACGCCGATGCGCAAAACATGGACTGGCTCAATCTGGCGGCGCTGGCGTTCAAGGAATCGCGTCTGCAGCCCAACGCTCGCAGCGGCAGCGGTCCGACCGGGCTGATGCAGATCACCCCGTCCGCCGCGCAGCGGGTCGGCGTGAGCAATATCCAGAATCTCGATGCGAATGTGCAGGCCGGCGCCAAGTACCTGGCGATGATCCGCCGCAAGTTCTTCAGCAGCCCGAAACTCAACGAGCGTGAGCGCATGGCTTTCACCCTCGCCGCGTACAACATCGGCCCCGAGCGCGTGCAGGGTATGCGCGCGGAAGCCCGCCGCCGTGGCCTCAATCCCAACCAGTGGTTCTTCCAGGTCGAGCGCATCGCCATGGAGCAGGTGGGGATGGGCGCCGTCAGCTATGTTAATAGCGTGAACAAGTATTACCTGGCATTTGACCGGGAGCGTGAGTCGCTCGAGCCCCGGCAGCAGAAAGTGGTTACACGGAAATAATCTAATAATTCGATTGTTATGGCGAATTTTTTGCGCTTTAAACATGAAATAAACTGATTAATATAGCGACCAACCCAAACACACAAACACTTCTGCACAACAAGGAATGCACCATGAGCTCTCTGATCAACAAGGTTCTGTTCACCCGCGCCGGTTACGGCCTGACTGTCCTGCGCATTGCTGTCGGCGTGATCTTCGCCGCCCACGGTTCGCAGAAACTCTTTGGTCTGTTCGGTGGTTACGGCCTGGCCGGCACCGCGCAATGGATGGAAAGCATCGGCCTGACCCCGGGCTATCTGATGGCCTCGCTGGCTGGCGGTACCGAGTTCTTCGCCGGTCTGGCGCTGATCATCGGCCTGCTGGCACGCCCGGCGGCACTCGGTCTGGCGTTCCTCTCGCTGGTGGCGATCTTCTCGGTGCACATCGGTAACGGTCTGTTCATGGCCAACAACGGTTACGAGTTCGCCCTGGCTCTGCTGGCCGGCAGCATCGCGGTACTGATCGAAGGCGCCGGCAAACTCTCGGCGGATCGCGCCATCGCCGGTTGAGCGCTCTAACTCAAGGCAAAGGCCCGCATTGCGCGGGCCTTTTTTTGTTGTGGGGGATTCTTGACACTGGTCGGTCACGTTCTCTAGGATGTTGCCCATGCGCCGATTTAAACAGCTACTTGCGGGGCGCCAGGTGACTTCTACAGTTACCGTCAGAAGCCGGAACAGGGCTTCGAAATACCGCTAAAGCGCTGGTTCGGTGTTGCCTCTCACCTGCCATGCAGACTTTTGAGGCAGAGACACGACACGATGAACGCACTACGCCCTCCAGCACGTCCCGCGCCGATCACGGCACATGTCACCCAGCGCAACCCGAAAATCCTTCTTGGCGGCAAACACCAGCCGACGCTGTTGCGTTATCTCGATGGCTGGCCACGTCGCAGCGGCGGTCCTGCCGCGTTCCTGATCCAGTTTGTCGATGACGGCGAGTCGCTGGCGCGTTTCGCGACGGACAGCTTTGATCTGGCGGTGATTCAGGCGCCGAGCGCAGACGACGCGCCGGAGATGATCAAGCAACTCACCCGCGTTGCGCGGCAGGGCCTGATCACTCGGCGCTGATGGTGCTTACGGGTATTCAATCGCAACGATGTAAACGAACTGCTCGCCGGTCGGCGTCTGCACCCGCACTTCCGCGTCGAGTGCCTTGCCGATCAGCGCGCGGGCCAGCGGCGAGTCGATGCTGATCAAGCCGAGTTTGAGGTCCAGTTCATCGGGACCGACGATGCGGTAGCGCGACTGCTTGCCGTCCTCGTCTTCGATGGTTACCCAGGCGCCGAAGTAGACCTTGTTCGGGTCGCTGGGTTTTTCGCTGACTACCTTGAGCGCTTCCAGGCGTTTGGTGAGAAAACGCACGCGACTGTCGATTTCCCGCAGCATCTTCTTGCCGTAGGTGTACTCGGCGTTTTCCGAACGATCACCTTGCGCCGCCGCTTCACTCACCGCCTGGGTGACCTGCGGGCGACGCACATGCCACAACTCATGGAATTCGGCGCGCATCCGCGCTTCACCCTCGGGGGTGATCAGCGCGGTGCCGGCGGTGCGGGGAGGGCGATAACGGCTCATGGCGACTTCTTGTGATTAAGACCGCTTGAGTCTATCAACCCTCGCGCAACACTGTCAGCGGGCTGGCGTTCAGCGCCCGGCGAGTGCCGAACACACCGGCGCCACCAATCAGCGCGGCACCAATCAACGGCAGCACCAGCAGCCATGGATGCGGATGCCATGGCAGATCGAAGGCGAAGCGGTACAGCACCAGACTGACCACCTCCGAACCGATCGCCGCGAGCAGACCGCTGACCGCTCCCAGCAAACCGAATTCGATACGCCGCGCCTTGATCAGTAACTGCCGCTCGGCGCCCAGCGCACGCAACAGCGCACCCTGGCGGATACGTTCATCCAGCGTCGCTTGCAGGCCGGAGAACAGCACCGCCATCCCCGCAGCCAGAACAAACAACAACACATATTCCACCGCCAGGGTGACCTGAGCGAGGATGCTGCGCAGCTGTTCGAGCAAGGCTTCGACCTGCAGGATGGTCACCGCCGGGAAGGTCCGCGACAGCTCGACGATCTGCTGATCATGCCCAGGGGCCAGGTAGAAACTGGTCAGGTAGGTCGCCGGCAGATCCTTCAGAGTGCCGGGCTGAAAGATCATGAAGAAGTTCGGCTGGAAGTTGTCCCAGTTGATCTCTCGCAGGCTGGTGACCTTTGCTTCGCGATTGACCCCGCCAACGCTGAACACCATGTGATCGCCGAGTTTGAGTTTCAGGCTTTCGGCCACCTTGCCTTCCACCGAAACCCCCGGCACGTCGTCGGACGGCTGGCCGCTCCACCACGAGCCGGCGGTGAGCTTGTTGCCGGCCGGCAGGTCCGCCGCCCAGGTCAGGCTCAGGTCACGCTGAATGGCGCGGTCACCGGCCGAGTCCTTGCTGACGATTTGCTGCACCGCCTCGCCATTGATGCTGATCAACCGACCCGGCACCACCGGATACAACGGCGCCGCTTGCGCCGACACCTTGATCAGGTGATCGGCGAAGGCCTGCTTGTCAGCCGGGAGGATATTCAGCGCGAAATAGTTCGGCGCGTTTTTCGGTAGCTGGTTTTGCCAGGTGTCGAGCAGTTCGCCGCGCAGCAGTGCGATCAGCGCCATCGACAACAGGATCAGACCGAACGCCAGCGACTGCCCGGCTGCCGCCAATGGATGCCGCAACAACTGGCCAAGGCCCAGACGCCATGGCAACGAGGCGCGGGCGAGCAGGCGGCGCAGGCTTTGCAGCAGCAACAACAGCAGGCCGCCCAGCACCAGCGCGGCGACCACGCCACCGCCGAGCAGGGCGAAGGTCAGCAGCAGGTCGAGGCTCAGACGCCACATGATCAGGCCCAGCGCACCCAGCGCCGCGCCGTAGACCATCCACGTACTTGAGGGGATCGGCAGCATGTCGCGGCGCAATACCCGCAGCGGCGGCACGCGACCCAGTGCAGCCAAAGGCGGCAAGGCAAAACCGGCCAGCGCAACCAGCCCGGTGCCAATCCCGGCCATCGCCGGAAACAGCCCGCCCGGTGGCACGTCACTTGGCAGCAAATCATGCAGCAGGGCGAACAGCCCCAGTTGCGCCAGCCAACCGAGCAGGGCGCCACTGATGGCGGCAATCAGGCCGAGCACGGTCAGTTGCAGGCTGAACAGCACCATGGTTTCTCGGCGCGACAAGCCGAGGCAGCGCAGCAAGGCACTGGCGTCGAAACGTCGACTGGCGAAACGGTTCGCCGACAACGCCACGGCTACGCCAGCCAGCAATACCGCAACCAGACTGGCCATGTTCAGGTAGCGCTCGGCCTTGCCCAGCGCGCCGCCAATCTGTCGGTTGCCGTCGCGGGCATCCTGGATTCGCTGGTTTGCAGCGAGGCCCGGTTTGATCAATTCACGATAGGTTTCCAGCGTCTGCGGTTCACCGCGCCACAGTTCTCGATAGCTTACCCGGCTGCCCGGTTGCACCACGCCGGTGGCGGCGAGGTCGTCAAGATTGATCAGCACCCGTGGCGTCAGGCTGTAGAAGTTGCCAGCGCGATCCGGCTCGTAGGTCAGCACGCGGGTCAGCTTGAGCGTCTTCATGCCGACGTCGATGTTATCGCCGATCTTCAGATCCAGCGCGGTCAGCAGACGCGCCTCGACCCAGGCTTCACCGGGTTGCGGTTCGCCGCCGACTTCTTCCTGGGCAAAGGGTGCGGGCGCGCTCTTCAGCTCGCCACGCAATGGATAGGCACGGTCGACAGCTTTGATGCTCGACAGCTGAATGCCGTTGTCGGTGGCAATGACGCTGGAAAACTCCACCACTTGTGCATGATTCAGGCGCAGTTCGGTGCCGCTGCGGATTTGCTCCTCGCGGGCCGGCGAGCTGCCTTCAAGGACCAGATCGGCACCCAGAAACTCGGTAGCGCGCAGCATCATCGCGCCATTGAGGCGGGCGCCGAAATAGCCGATCGCGGTGCTCGCCGCGACGGCCACCACCAGCGCAAAGAACAACACGCGCAACTCACCGGCGCGGGCATCGCGCATGAGCTGGCGCAGGGCAAGGCTGAACAGACGCAACAGCGGCAGACGTGCCATCAAGGCTCCAGAGGGGCGACCAGCAGCCCGGCTTCAAGACGGATCAGGCGCCGGCAGCGATGGGCCAGGCGTTCGTCGTGGGTCACCAGCACCAGGGTGGTGCCGCGTTCCTTGTTCAATTCGAACAGCAAGTCGCTGATGCGCTCGCCGGTGTGGCTGTCGAGGTTGCCGGTCGGCTCGTCGGCGAACAGCACGTCCGGTTCGGCCGCGAAGGCGCGGGCGATGGCCACGCGCTGCTGTTCACCGCCGGAGAGCTGGCGCGGCGAGTGGGTCAGGCGCTGCCCGAGGCCGACGCGCTGAAGCAATTGCGTGGCGCGCTCGCGGGCATCTTTGCGGCCGTCGAGCTCAAGCGGCAGCATGACGTTCTCCAGCGCATTCAGGCTGTCGAGCAACTGAAATGACTGGAAGACAAACCCGACGTGCTCGGCACGGATTCGTGCGCGCTGGTCTTCGTCGAGATTGCTCAGGCCCTGGCCGGCGAGGGTGACTTCGCCGCTGCTCGGCAGGTCGAGGCCGGCGAGCAGGCCGAGCAGGGTGGATTTGCCGGAACCGGACGCGCCGACGATGGCCAGGCTGTCGCCCTTGTTCAGTTCCAGGCTGAGTTCGTGCAGGATAGTCAGTTCACCTTCCGCGCTAGGGACCACTTTGCTGAGGTTCTTCGCGGTGAGAATGCTTGCGCCCATGGAGAATCCGATGCGTGTATGGTTTTTGAGTGCTGGCCTGGCCTTGATGTGCATGGCCCAGAACGCAGCGGCGGGTACTGTCCTGATCGTTGGCGATAGTATCAGCGCCGGTTTCGGCCTGGATACCCGTCTGGGGTGGGTGTCGCTGCTCGAGCAGCGGCTCAAACAGGAGGGTTTCGACGATAAAGTGGTCAACGCCTCGATCAGTGGCGACACCAGTGCCGGAGGCCAGGCGCGGCTGCCGGCGCTGCTTGCAGAGCATAAGCCGGAGTTGGTGATCCTCGAGCTGGGTGGCAATGACGGCCTGCGCGGGATGCCGCCAGCGCAATTGCAACGAAATCTTTCCTCGATGATCGACAGCTCGCGGCAGAGCGGCGCGAAAGTGCTGCTGCTCGGCATGCAGTTGCCACCCAATTATGGCAAGCGCTACACCGATTCGTTCGCCGAGGTTTACGGCAAGCTCGCCGAAGAGAAAAACATCCCGTTGGTGCCGTTTTTTCTCGAAGGTGTCGGTGGTCATCCGGACCTGATGCAGGCCGACGGTCTGCACCCGGCGGCCGGGGCTCAGAGCAAGTTGCT
>NZ_JH635998.1:114169-115060 GCF_000257605.1 Pseudomonas sp. R62 | reverse complement strand
TTGCTGGAAAATGTCTGGCCGACGCTAAAACCGCTCTTATGAGGCTTTTCTAGTGGCAGGCTTTCGGCTAATGTGGCGCCCCCTAATTTGGAGCCCCCGATGCCGCGTCCTGCCTGGTCCCTGTTTGCCTACCAACTGATCGAGCCTGACGAGCAGCTGGATCTGTTCGCCTGCCAGGAAGTGCGGGTGCATCTGGTGACGCGGCAGCTGGAACTCGGTGGCTCGGCCGATCGCACGCTGTGCGGCACTCTGCTGCCGGCGCAACCGCGCTGGTCGAATGTTGATCGCCGGGTGTTCCAGGATCAGCGTCTGTGCTCGCTGTGCCGGGCGATTCTTGAATCGCAGAAGCGCGGCACCTCGCCGATCTGGCCTGAGCTGCGATTCGAGCTCTGAGCGCTCAAGATCAAAAAGTGTGGGAGCGAGCCTGCTCGCGAAGGGGTTTCATCAATCGACATTTATGGTCGCTGACACACTGCTTTCGCGAGCAGGCTCGCTCCCACCTTGAAAGCACTCTGTCGCCTGCAACTGCGTGGCCTCCCGAATCCCCAGGCCGCGGTGTACAATCGCGCCCTTATACCCTTGATGATCATGCGAAGGATTTTCCGGATGTTGCCGCGCTTTCCTGCCGTCACCCGCTGCCTGTCACTTGCCGCCCTGTGTGTGGCCGGTCCCGTTGCTGCATTGGAGCTTCCCCTGCCACCACCCGGCGAGGACATCGTCGGCCAGGTGCAGGTGATCAAAGCCAAGTACGAAGACACCTTCGCCGACCTGGGCACCACCTACGATCTGGGCTATTCGGAAATGGTTGCGGCCAACCCGGGCATCGATGCCTGGCTGCCTGGCGCCGGTACCGAGATCGTCCTGCCGACGCGCTTCATCCTGCCGCCGGGC
>NZ_JH635998.1:108684-114149 GCF_000257605.1 Pseudomonas sp. R62 | reverse complement strand
GGGCCCGCGTGAAGGCATCGTCATCAACCTCGCCGAATACCGTCTCTATTACTACCCGAAAGGCCGCGACGTGGTGTACACCTTCCCGCTGGGTATCGGCCGCGAAGGCTGGGGCTCGCCGATCGCGCACACCTCGATCATCGCCAAGACACCGAACCCGACGTGGACGCCTCCGGCTTCGATCAAGGCCGAACACGCCGCTGACGGTGATCCGCTGCCGAATGTGGTGCCGGCCGGTCCTGATAACCCGCTGGGGCCGTTCAAGTTCACCCTCGGCACACCGGGCTACCTGATCCACGGTTCGAACAAGAAGTTCGGCATCGGCATGCGCACCAGCCACGGCTGCTTCCGCATGTTCAACAACAACGTGCTGGAAATGGCCGGCATGGTCCCGGTCGGCACCTCGGTGCGCATCATCAACGACCCGTACAAGTTCGGTCGCAGTGGCGGCAAGGTCTATCTGGAAGCGCACACCCCGCTCGACGACAAGGGCAACCCGTCGGTAGTCGACAAGCACACCGCGGTGATCAACGCGATGCTCAAGCGTGAAGACATCACCAGCAATTTGCGCATGAACTGGGATGTGGTGCGTGATGTGGTCGCCGCCGAAGACGGCCTGCCGGTAGAGATCGCCGTGCCGAATACCTCGGCGCCAATGGTGAGCAGTGCACCGATCGATCTGCAGCAATAAGAGCTGATTGAAAACCCGCCGATGCGTGCAGCGTCGGCGGGTTTTTTGTTGCGCGGGGAAAAGCGCCGGGCACAAAAAAGCCGACCCGGAAAACCGGATCGGCTCGATAACAATCCCGAGGGATTATTACTTGCGGCTAGCTTTTTCCAGCATGCGCAGAGCACGCTCGTTAGCTTCGTCAGCAGTCTGTTGTGCTTTTTGAGCAGCAGCCAGAGCTTCATCAGCTTTACGGTAAGCTTCGTCTGCACGAGCCTGGGAGCGAGCAGCTGCGTCTTCAGTAGCGGTCAGACGTGCTTCGGTTTCTTTCGATGCGCTGCTGCAACCGGTAGCCAGAACTGCGGCCAGAGCCAGAGCAGAGAATTTCAGAACGTTGTTCATCGTGTTCCCCTTCAAGGACTTTCAAATTAAGTGGCTGTCTCCTCACGATTGAGGAAATAGCCGGCGTACATACTACCCATTACTTGTAGTAAGTAAACTGACGTAGCGCAAGAAGCAAAAAAAATTGTAGGCGTTGATTCTTTTTCGAGCAACTTTTAACTGCGCTGTATAAAAAATATCCAGCTGCAAGCCCCGGCGTGAGCGACTCAAACGGAAAAAGTTCCCGCCCTCGTGCGCTGTTTTTGCGACTTCGGCTAAAGTCTTTCTAAATGAATTCGTCCACACTTTTGTTCAGGTTCTGCGAAGCGCTTCGCGTATCTTTGTTGATGTACAGGTGACTTTAAAAAAGGTTGCACGTCTTAAGTCTCAACATTCCGGCAATGTTCAGGCAAACGGCACGCAAAGATTGTCTTGCGGCCGAACCTGCGACCATCGATGCCAATGCACGCAAACCATCCGATGACGAGCGTACCTTGAGCATTTTCGCCAATGGTGCCTACTATTCAGCAGGTGTCAGATTGCGCGAGATCGATGTGGCTCTTCTCAGTGTCCATCAGGCACGGGGTGGCGTAGATGTTCCTTCGCCGGAAAAACATCGGTAAGGTAGGGGTCACAATTCAAGACCCGCGAGGAGTAGTGATGAGCGAGGCGTTGTCCATCCACCATGACCAGGCTGGTCATCAATTCGAGACCACTGTGGACGGTCATCGTGCTTACCTGACCTACATGGATCTGGGCAAGCAGACCCTGGATATCTACCGCACCTTCGTGCCCAATGCCCTGCGCGGCCGTGGCATTGCCGCAGCGCTGACTGAACGCGCGCTGCAATACGCCGAAGAAATGGGCTACACGGTGATCCCGTCATGCTCGTACGTCGAGCGCTACATGGAACGCCATCAGCGTCGCGCCGCGAAGATCTGAATCGCACACACAAAAACGCCGGACAATGTCCGGCGTTTTTTATTGCCCGTAAAACGCAGCTTACGTGCGCTGACGCTTCGGCAATACGTCCTTGAGCTTGGCGTGCATGCTGCGCAAGGTGTTTTCGGTAGCGGACCAATCGATGCAGGCATCGGTGATCGACACGCCGTATTGCAGGTCGGCGAGGTCTTTCGGGATTGCCTGGCAGCCCCAATTCAGGTGGCTTTCGACCATCAGGCCGATGATCGACTGGTTGCCTTCGAGGATCTGGTTGGCGACGTTTTCCATCACCAGCGGTTGCAGGGCCGGGTCCTTGTTGGAGTTGGCGTGGCTGCAATCGACCATGATGTTCGGCTTGATCTTCGCCTTGTTCAGCGCCTGCTCGCACAGCGCCACGCTGACCGAATCATAGTTCGGCTTGCCATTACCGCCGCGCAGCACCACGTGACCGTAGGCGTTGCCTTTGGTGGTGACGATCGACACGCCACCTTCCTGGTTGATGCCGAGGAAACGGTGCGGGCTGGACACCGACTGCAAGGCGTTGATCGCCACGGTCAGGCCGCCATCGGTGCCGTTCTTGAAGCCGACCGCCGAGGACAGGCCGGAAGCCATTTCGCGGTGAGTCTGCGATTCGGTGGTACGCGCGCCGATGGCCGACCAGCTGATCAGATCCTGCAGATACTGCGGGGAGATCGGGTCGAGGGCTTCGGTCGCGGTCGGCAGGCCTTTCTCGGCCAGGTCGAGCAGCAACTGACGACCGATGTGCAGACCGTCCTGGATCTTGAACGAGTCGTCCAGATACGGATCGTTGATCAGACCTTTCCAGCCGACGGTGGTGCGCGGCTTCTCGAAATACACGCGCATGACCAGATACAGGGTGTCGGAGACTTCCTCGGCGAGCACCTTGAGGCGATCGGCGTATTCGTGGGCCGCCTTGATGTCGTGAATCGAGCACGGGCCGATCACGACGAACAGACGGTGGTCGGTGCCATCGAGAATGTTGCGAATGACTTCGCGGCCCTTGGTGACGGTGCGCAGGGCGGCGTCGCTCAGGGGGATATCACGCTTGAGCTGATCGGGAGTGATCAGGGTCTCGTTAGAGGCGACGTTTAGGTCGTTGATCGGTAAATCAGCCATCGTTTACTCGTCAGGTCACGGGTGCCGGCCGCCAGCGATCCCCGCGCGGCGGAGCACAGCAGATTTAGCGCGTCGGGGGAGCCGAACCTTAGCGCGTCAGAGGCGGCTCGACAATGGGCAAACCGTGCTTTAGTCCAGCGCTGGCTGCGCAAAAGCCTTGCGCACATTGTCGTGGGAGAACTCTTCGGCGTGCTCCTCGACCCACTGCAGGGCCAGCGCCTGACTATCCTGCAGATCGTCGTGGCTGTCCTGCATGCGCGAATAGCGTTCGATCTGACACACCTGCTCACCCATTCGCGCGCTGAACAGGGTCTGTTCGTCAGTGAAGGCGATGCCCACCAGATAGCCTTTTTTACGGCGCAGACACCAGGCCACATAGCCCGGATAACAGAATTCGGCATTCAGCGTCGGCATGCGTACTTGCAGTGCAGTGCCGTGGCGCCAGGCGCGGTGGTAATTGCAAGCGATGCCGCCGAGGCTGATAGTGTGCAGCTGTTGTCTGGAAATGCATTCAGGCTTGAGTAACGTCAATTCAACCGGCACTTCGTCCGGATGAGGAATGAAACGTCCCATGAGCACAGACTCCCTGTGTCGGCCATCTGACATTGTTTCCCCCAGTATAGTGGTCGAATCCGAGCTGACCGACTTCGACGCCGACCAGCGGCTGCTGGCGATGCGCGGCGTTTCTCTGGTGATCTTCACCAGCGTCGGCTGCGCCAGTTGTCGTTATGCCCGCGAGGTGTTGCCGGGCATGCCGCTGGCGATCGATCGGCTGTGCTGGATCGACGCCGGCAACAATGGCGGCCTGGTCGAGCGTTATCAGGTGTTTCATTTGCCGGCGCTGTTTGTGGTGCGCGACGGCGAGTTCTTTGGCGCAGTGCACAGCCGTCTGACGGTTGCCGAGGTCAATCAGGCTGTGGCGCAGGCGCTGGGTCGAATTGCAGAGGAGTTGCCATGAGCGAGACAGTCAGCAAACCGGTGGTGGGGATTATCGGCACCGGTGCGATCGGCGGGTTTTACGGGGTGATGCTGGCGCGTGCCGGTTTCGACGTGCATTTCTTGTTGCGCAGCGAATTCTCGGCAGTGGCTGAGCGCGGTTTGCAGATCAACAGTGCGGTGCACGGCCCGATGACGCTGCATCCGGCCAATGCCTATTCCGCTGCCGAAGAAATGCCGCCCTGTGACTGGCTGCTGGTCGGCACCAAGACCACCAGCAACGCCGGTCTGGCCCCGGCGATCATTCAGGCCGCCAAACCTGACGCAAAAGTGCTGTTGCTGCAGAACGGTCTGGATGTCGAAGACAGCCTGCGACCACTGTTGCCGGATTCGCTGCATCTGCTCGGTGGTCTGTGCCTGATCTGCGTGCACCGCGAAGGGCCGGGGCAGATCACCCATCAGGCCCTTGGCGCGGTGAATGTCGGTTATCACAGCGGCTCGGCCATTGATGAAGTAGCGCGCATGGCGATCGTCGAGGAGGGCGCCGGGCTGTTCCGTGCCGCCGGCATCGACTCTCAAGCGATGGCCAACCTGCATCAGGCGCGCTGGCAGAAGCTGGTGTGGAATATCCCCTACAACGGCCTTTCGGTGTTGCTCGGCGCGGGAACCGAAGCGCTGATGGCCGATGCCGACAGCCGCCTGTCGATTCAGGCGTTGATGGCGGAAGTGGTACAGGGCGCCCGGGCCTGTGGATACGAGATCCCGCCCGGCTATGCCGAGTACCTGTTCACCATGACGGAAAAAATGCCCGATTACTGGCCGAGCATGTACCACGACTTTGCACACAAACGCCCGCTGGAGCTGGAGGCGATCTACGCCCGGCCACTGGCGGCGGCGAAAGCGGCGGGCTGCGAGTTGCCACGCATCGAGGCGTTGTATCGCCATTTGGGGTTTATCGACCGACGCAATACTTGAGTCGGTTGTTCTGGGGGAAGGCATGGCCAATAACATCGATGACAAACTGGTGCTGGCGATTTCCTCGCGCGCCTTGTTCGACCTGAGCGAAAGCCACAAGGTCTACCTGTCGAGCGGCGTCGAAGCCTATCGGCAATATCAGATCGAGCACGAAGACGAAATCCTCGCGCCGGGCGATGCGTTCCCGCTGGTGGAAAAACTGCTGAGCCTGAACAGCCGTCTCGGCCGCGCGCGGGTCGAGGTGATTCTGGTTTCCCGCAACAGCGCCGACACCGGTCTGCGCGTGTTCAATTCGATTCATCATTACGGCCTGGCGATTTCTCGTGCGGCGTTCGTCGGTGGGCGCAGTCCATATCCGTATCTGAAAGCGTTTGGCTGCGACCTGTTTCTCTCGACCCACGCCGAAGACGTGCGTGCCGCGCTGGAC
>NZ_JH635998.1:102088-108067 GCF_000257605.1 Pseudomonas sp. R62 | reverse complement strand
GACGTGCGTGCCGCGCTGGACGCCGGGTTCGCCGCCGCCACGATTCTCTCCGGTGGCGCCAGCCGCGCGGCCAGCGATGAATTGCGTATCGCCTTCGACGGTGATGCGGTGATCTTCTCGGACGAGTCCGAGCGCGTCTATCAGTCCGGCGGCCTGGAAGCGTTTCAGGCCAAGGAACGCGAATCGGCACGCGAGCCTTTGCGCGGTGGGCCGTTCAAGGGCTTTCTGGCAGCGCTCAATCTGTTGCAGCGCGAGTTTCCCGATGACGATTGCCCGATCCGCACGGCGCTGGTCACCGCGCGTTCGGCGCCGGCCCATGAGCGGGTGATTCGCACCTTGCGGGAATGGGATATCCGCCTCGATGAGTCGCTGTTTCTCGGTGGCCTGACCAAATCGGCGTTCCTCGAAGCCTTCGCCGCTGACGTGTTCTTCGATGACCAGACCGGTCATTGCGAGCTGGCTCGCGAAGTGGTCGCCACCGGCCATGTGCCCCATGGCATCAGCAACGAACCGCCGATCTAGAGCCTTTTCATTCAGGACGTTGCGTCGCACGTCGTACTCGCCAAGGCACTGCTAAGCTGAATCAATCTCCGCCATCGTTGGCTCGCGAGGAGGTCCCATGATTCGCTCAATGCTGTATGCCACCGACCTCGGTCTGTACGCACCGTTCGTGATGCAGCATGCCCTGGCCTTGGCGCGCACCTTCAATGCCGATCTGTATGTAGTACACGCGGTGGAACCCATGGGCCTGTTTGCCGAGTCGGTGCTGCAAAGCTATCTCGACGAACAGGCATTGAACGAATTCCATAGTCAGGGTCTGAAAACAGTCATCGCCAATATCGAACAACGGGTGCTCGACAGCTTTCGTGAAGAACTGGGGGACGACGGCGAACAGGATCTGCAGCGCATTCGCGCGGTGCGCGTGCTGCAGGGCGACCCGTCGCAGGTGATTCTCGATCAGGTGCACAAGCTCTCGGTCGATCTGCTGATCGTCGGCAGTCACAGCCATGGCGTCGGCGCGGAAACGCCGTTGGGGCGCACGGCGGCGCGGGTCCTGCAGTTGGCCAAGGTGCCGGTCTATCTGGTGCCGCTGATGGAACGCCGGCGGCGTGAGGATCGTTGAAGCAGGAATAATGGCGTTTTGATAAAAAAGTTCTAGATTTATTCTTCGAACCATTAATATAGTTATATACCGTCGCTGATGCCCGTGGCGTCTACCTGCTTTGAGGGATTGATATGAAGCTTCAACAACTGCGCTACATCTGGGAAGTGGCGCACCACGACCTCAACGTTTCCGCTACCGCTCAAAGCCTGTACACCTCGCAACCGGGCATCAGTAAGCAGATCCGCCTGCTGGAAGACGAGCTGGGCGTCGAAGTCTTCGCCCGCAGCGGCAAGCACCTGACCCGCGTCACCCCGGCCGGCGAGCGCATCATCACCACCGCTGGCGAGATCCTGCGCAAAGTCGAAAGCATCAAGCAGATTGCCCAGGAATTCTCCAACGAGAAAAAGGGCACCCTGTCGATCGCCACCACCCACACCCAGGCGCGTTATGCGCTGCCGCCGGTGATCAGCAATTTCATCAAGCAATACCCGGACGTGGCCCTGCACATGCATCAGGGCTCGCCGATGCAGATCGCCGAAATGGCCGCTGACGGCACCGTCGATTTCGCCATTGCCACTGAAGCGCTGGAGCTGTTCGGTGATCTGGTGATGATGCCGTGCTATCGCTGGAACCGCTGCGTGGTCGTACCCCATGGCCACCCGCTGACCAAGCTGCCGAAGCTGACCCTAGAAGCGCTTGCGGAATACCCGATCGTCACTTACGTGTTCGGTTTCACCGGCCGTTCAAAGCTCGACGAAGCCTTCAGCCATCGTGGCCTGACGCCGAAAGTGGTGTTCACCGCTGCTGACGCCGACGTGATCAAAACCTACGTGCGCCTGGGCCTGGGCGTGGGCATCGTGGCTAAAATGGCGGTCGACACCAAACTCGATAACGATCTGGTGGTGCTGGATGCCAGCGAGCTGTTCGAGTCGAGCATCACCAAGATCGGTTTCCGTCGCGGCACCTTCCTGCGTGGCTTCATGTGCGACTTCATCGAGAAATTCGCCCCGCACCTGACCCGCGAAGTCATGGCAAAGGCCATTCAGTGCCACAACAAGCAAGAGCTCGAAGAGCTGTTCGACGGCGTCGAACTGCCCGTTCACTAAGCACCCGCTTCAGAGCACCTCGGTGACAGCAAACTGTTGCCGGGTGCCCGCCACCAGAATCTCCACCTCATCGCCCGCGAACTTGCCCAGCAGACTTTTGCCCAGCGGCGAGCGTGGGGTGATGACGGTGATCGGCTGACCGACCACGTCGACTTTCAGCCCCGCCGCATCCGGCGCCAGAAACAGCCATTGCTCGCGACCCTTTTCGTCCTCCAGACCGAGCAGGGCGCCGACTTCGATGCCGCGGTTTTCATCGTAGGCGCGTAACGTCATGTTCTGGCACAGCGCCAGTGACTGACGAATCTCCTCGACCCGTTTCGCCTGACCCGCCGCCAGATACGACGCTTCCAGCCCCAGCGTGTCGTACTTGTTTTCGGCAATGTTTTCTTCGTGGGTCGCGGTTTCGTAAGCGGTTTGCGCGGCGCGTTCGGCGATGTCGAGGTCGATGCGCAGCTTGTCGAGAATCAATTGGTGGACGCTGTGTTTGTTCATGATCAATCGCAGAATTGCAAAACGTTGGCGCGGCTCTTTTCGGTCGGCGCGGTCTGGTCCTGCTGCAGCCAGAACTGGCATTTCGGATTGGACGCGTTACGCGAATTGGCGCGCGCCTGATCCAGTCGGGCCTGCTGTTCATTCTTGCGCAGGTTTTCTTCGTACTGTTGGAACAGCGGACTTTGCGGCGGAATGTCCGGCTGAACCTGCACGGGCGCCACAGCCGGCGGACTGACGCGCTGCTGCACCGCTTGCGCGACAGGGGCCAGTTGCTCGGGAAAGATAAAGCGCGAAAGCAGCCAGCAGGTCAGCGCAATCGCCAGGAACCCCAGCCACAGGCCCAGCGCAATGCTGCCGGTCAGATGCAGCGCGCTAAGCTGAACAGGCAAGGGACGACGGGGATTGGGACGGTAGGGCATGGCGGCCTCCTGGCGGATGGTTGCGGGCAAGCGGCGATTGTCGCACGAAGATTAATCGCCGTCGGCTCTTCTGCGCGAGCGCATTTATGCGGACAATCGAGGTTTTTTGCCAACGGGAGAACGGCATGCCTGAAGCGAAAGCCCGCTGGGACATTTTCTGCACCGTGGTCGATAACTTCGGTGACATCGGCGTGACCTGGCGCCTGGCCCGGCAACTGGTGGCCGAGCATGCCTTGCCGGTGCGCCTGTGGGTGGATGATCTGCGCGCGTTCGAGCGCCTCTGTCCTGAGATCAATGTCGATGTTGTGCAGCAATGGCAGCAGGGCGTCGAGGTGCGTCAGTGGCCGAGCGAATGGCTGCACGCCGAGGCGGCCGACGTAGTCATCGCCGCCTTCGCCTGTCAGTTGCCCGCCGACTACATGGACAGCATGGCCGCACGGGAAACGCCACCGCTGTGGCTCAACCTCGATTATCTCAGCGCCGAAGACTGGGTTACCGGCTGCCACGGCTTGCCGTCGGTAAAATACAAAACGGTGCAGAAGTTCTTCTTCTTTCCGGGCTTCAAGCCGGGCACCGGTGGCCTGCTGCGCGAACGCGGACTGCTCGAACAGCGTCGCCAGTTTCAGCAGGATCGGCCGGCTCAGCGACATTTCCTGCAAGGCCTGGGCATTGATCCTGCGCCCGATGCGCAACTGATCTCGCTGTTTGCTTATGAAAATGCCGGGTTGGCCAGTTGGCTGGATGTGCTGGCGGCCGATGCACAGGCGACTCACCTGCTGGTGCCGGAAGGACGGATTCTCGGCGATGTGGCGCGCTGGCTGGAGGTGGAAACCCTGACGGTCGGCGCGATTCACGTGCGCGATTCGCTCACGGTGCAGGTGCTGCCGTTCGTCCGTCAGGATCAGTACGACCATCTGCTGTGGTGCTGCGATTTCAACGCGGTGCGCGGTGAAGATTCATTCGTTCGCGCGCAATGGGCGGGGCGGCCGATGCTCTGGCACATCTATCAGCAGGACGATGACATCCATCTGGACAAGCTCGATGCTTTTCTCGCGCTCTACACTCACGGCCTTTCACCCGCTGCGGCGCAGGCGATGAACGGTCTGTGGCGAGCGTGGAGTGCCGGGCAACCGATCGGCGAGCACTGGCTGGCGGTGCGAAATCATTGGCCGGAACTCGAGGAGAACGCCGAAGCATGGTGTCTGGAACAGGCCTTGCAGGCGGATCTTGCCACGGCGCTGGTACAGTTTTATGTAAATTGGATATGATACGCGGCCTAGATTTTTGTAAATCCCATCCAAATTCGGATATTCGCAATGAAAACTGGTAAAGAACTCAAACCCGGTACCGTGATCCGTATCGACAACGATCCTTGGCTGGTTCAGAAAGCTGAATTCACCAAGTCGGGCCGTAACAGCGCGATCATGAAGACCAAGCTGAAGAACCTGCTGACCGGTTACAAGACCGAAACCGTTTACGGTGCGGACGACAAACTGGACGACGTGATCCTGGATCGTAAAGAAGCCACCCTGTCGTTCATCAGCGGTGACACCTACACGTTCATGGACACCACTGACTACACCATGTACGAGCTGAACGCCGAAGACATCGAAAGCGTTCTGCCTTTCGTTGAAGAAGGCATGACCGACGTTTGCGAAGCCGTGTTCTTCGAAGAGCGTCTGGTTTCCGTAGAACTGCCGACCACCATCGTGCGTCAGGTTGACTACACCGAAGGCTCCGCTCGCGGTGACACTTCCGGCAAGGTGATGAAGCCTGCCAAACTGAAGAACGGTACCGAGCTGTCGGTTGCCGACTTCATCGAAATCGGCGACATGATCGAGATCGATACCCGCGAAGGCGGTTCCTACAAAGGTCGTGCGAAGTAAGCACTGCTTTTTGCGGAAAGAAAAAACCCGACCATTGAGTCGGGTTTTTTTGTGCCTGTTAGAAACGCTCGGAACCCTGTGGGAGCGAGCTTGCTCGCGAAAGCAGTGTGTCATTCAACGGCATGTTGTCTGACAGGACGCTTTCGCGAGCAGGCTCGCTCCCACAATGGGACGGTGGTTACTTCAAGTGTTGCTTCAGTTCTTCAGACGCCTGCAACATCGCCGAACGCACCGCCGGTACCTGGCTGACCACGTTGAGCAAACCGTAATCGTGAATCATGCCGTTGTAGCGCACCGACGTTACCGGAACCCCGGCCTCGTCGAGTTTGCGTGCATAGGCTTCGCCTTCATCGCGCAGCACGTCGGCGCTGGCCGTCTGCACCAGTGCAGGCGGCAGACCTTTGAGTTGCGCGGTGGTGGCGCGCAGCGGTGAAGCGTAGATCTCGTTACGCTGCTTGGCGTCGGTGGTGTAGTTGTCCCAGAACCACTTCATCATGTTGCGGGTGAGGAAGTGCCCTTCGGCGTACTGGTTGTACGAACCGGTGTCGAAGTTGGCATCGGTCACCGGCCACAGCAGCACCTGGAATTTGATCGCCGGGGTGCCCTTGTCCTTGGCCATCAGCGCAACCACTGCGGCCATGTTGCCGCCGACGCTGTTGCCGGCCACGGCCAGGCGCTTGCCGTCGACATTGATCTCTTTACCGTGTTCCGCCACCCATTTGGTCGCAGCGTAGGCCTGGTTGATCGCCACCGGGTAATGCGCTTCCGGCGAAGGGGTGTAATTGACGAACACCGCCGCCGCCCCCGAACCGACCACGAGATCGCGCACCAGACGTTCGTGAGTCGGGAAGTCCCCCAGCACCCAGCCGCCGCCGTGGAAGAACATGAACACCGGCAGCTCACCCTTGACCCCGGCCGGCCGGACGATGGTCAGGCTCAGCGGTTGACCATCGACCTGGATGGTCTTCTCG
>NZ_JH635998.1:68502-101770 GCF_000257605.1 Pseudomonas sp. R62 | reverse complement strand
GGCCGGACGATGGTCAGGCTCAGCGGTTGACCATCGACCTGGATGGTCTTCTCGCTGACATCGGCTTTGGGCAACGTCAACTTGACCCCGGACTGCGCGCCGACCAGCACGGCGCGGGCATCCTTGGGCGACAGCTGCTCGATCGGCTTGCCGCTGCCCGAATTCAGCGCATCGAGAAATGCCTGGGTGTTGTGTTCGACATCACCGGCGAAAGCGCTGTGTACCGACAGGGCGAGAAGGGTACCGGTCAAGACTTTGCTGAAAGTGTTCATGTTCATTTTTCCTTGTTCGGGCCGGGGGCTTGAGTGATTACACAGTCACGTGCAGACGGACATCGACGTTGCCACGGGTGGCGTTGGAGTACGGGCAGACCTGGTGAGCGGCGTCGACCAGCGACTGCGCGTCGGCTTGTTCCAGGCCCGGCAGGCTGATGTGCAAATCGATGTCCAGACCGAAACCGCCAGGGATCTGGCCGATGCCGACATGCGCGGTAATCGACGCGTCGTCAGGAATCTTGCGCTTGGTCTGGCTGGCGACGAATTTCAGTGCGCCGATGAAGCAGGCCGAGTAACCGGCAGCGAACAGTTGCTCAGGGTTGGTCGCCGCGCCGCCAGCACCACCGAGTTCTTTCGGGGTGGCCAGTTTGACGTCGAGTACGTTGTCGCTGGAGATCGCACGACCGTCACGGCCGCCAGTGGAAGTTGCGATTGCGGTGTAGAGAGTTTGCATGATATGAGCCTCATTGGTTGTGGTTTTGTGCGCTAATTGTTTGCGCGCTAAGTAGGTGTGAAGAGAATGTATAGCGCTAATGTTTAGTGCGCAAGATAAATTTTCGAACAGAAGCGCGTTTTGCTTGAGGGCGACCGATGGAAGGGGAATGTAAGGCTTGATCTAGAGCGCTTGGCGAGGAAATTCAGGCGTGGAAAATATTTTTTGTAGGCGTTGAAAATTAGTGTGGGAGCGGGCTTGCCCGCGAAGACGGAGTGTCAGTCAAAATGATGTCGGCTGACAGGTCGCCATCGCGGGCAAGCCCGCTCCCACAGGGACAGTGTTGTGCTCGGAAATGAGGATCAGGTCAGGCTGTCTTGCAGATGTCCGCGCAGCGCTTGCAGCTCGGCCTGCAACTTCTGCAGACGTTCAAGGGTGAAGCCACTGGCGCCAAGAATGCACTGCGGCACGGTCTGCGCTTTGTCGCGCAAGGCGCGGCCCGCTGCGGTCAGTTCGACAATCACCACCCGCTCATCTTCGCGACTGCGGGTGCGGCTGAGCAGGCCTTCGGCTTCCAGACGCTTGAGCAATGGCGTCAGCGATCCCGGATCGGTCAGCAGGCGTGCGCTGATTTCTCCGACAGTCAAACCGTCCTTCTCCCACAACACCATCATCGCCAGATACTGCGGATAGGTCAGGCCCAGCGCCTGCAACAGCGGCTTGTAGACCTTGGTCATCATCAGCGAGGTCGAGTGCAGAGCGAAGCACGCCTGATTGTCGAGCAGAAGGTCGTCGCAGTTGTCGCGGTCGGAAGTCATGTCAAAGCCTTGATCGTTGATCGTTTTTTAATCTAGCGCTCGAATCTTTAAGGCGCCAGATAAATATGTCCGGCGTCAGTGCCGGGCGAATTGCCGTTGCAGCGCCAGATCCCACGGCGGCACCGGGCTGAAGCGGGTTTTTAGATATTCCAGCAATAACCGACTGCGCGAATGGACCTGCTGTTCCATGCGCAGCGCGTAAATGCCGGTGGACTCCGGCGGCGGCAGGCCGTTTTCACAAAACAGCGGCACCAGCTCGCCACGCAGCAAGTATTCGCTGGCCAGCCAGGTCGGCAAGTGTGCGACGCCCAGACCCGCCGCCGCGCCACACGCCAGAGCTTCGGCATTGTTGGCGCTCAGGCGCACCCGCGATGGCCGGTGCAATTGCATTTGCCCGTCCACTTCGAATTTCCAGGCAAACGGCGGCGCAAGGCCTTCCCAGTCGAGCCCGTCGTGTTCACTCAACTGCGCCGGATGCTCGGGCACGCCGCGCTGCTTGAGGTAGTCAGGGCTGGCGCAGGCGACGCGGACCATACTCGCCAGTGGCGTGGCAACCAGGCGCGAATCGGCCAACTGCCCGGTACGCAGCACCAGATCGACCTTGCCCAGGCTGCTGCCGGCCATGTCGCTGAAGCTGTCGATCAGGTGCATCTGCACATCCAGTCCAGGGTACAGCAAGAGAAAGTCGGCAATCACCGGTGCCAGATGCCGCCGCCCGAAGGCTGCTGGCGCATCGATGCGGATCAGGCCTTCCGGTGCACTGCTCAATGACACCGCTTCGGCACGCGCCAGTTGCAACTCGGCGATGATCCGTCGCGCTCGTTCGGCAAAGGCCAGTCCGGCCGAAGTCGGTAGCACGGCATGGGTGCTACGCACGAACAGCTGACTGCCGACGGCACTTTCCAGGCTGTCGATGCGCCGGGCTACGGCGGAAGGCGTCAGCGGATGGCGGCGCGAAGCGGCAGAAAAGCTGCCACTCTCCAGCACATCGAGAAACAGGCCGAGCTGATCGGTCAATTGATTGGGGTTCATGGGAAATCACACTTGTGCAAAATCGGCACAGCCATTGTGCGTTGCTATGCGTTTCCCCGCTAGGCGCGAGTGCGTAGCATTGGTCGCCTGTCGTTAGAGGATTACCGTTGTGATGGATTTTCTGTTGTACCTGCTGTTCGGCGCCGCCCTGGGCACATTGGGCGGCATCTTTGGTATTGGCGGTGGCTTGATTGCGATTCCGTTGCTTGGCGTGTGGTTTGGGCTTGATCAGCAGATCGCCCAAGGCACGGCGCTGGTGATGGTGGTACCGAACGTGATGCTGGCGCTGTGGCGTTATCACCAGCGCAATCGCATCGAATTGCGCCATGCGCTGCCGCTGGCGGTGATGGGTTTCTGCTTTGCCTGGCTTGGCTCGATCTGGGCGGTGGGCATTGATGCGCAGACCATGCGCATCGGATTTGTTGCCTTTCTGGTGGCGCTGTCGGCCTACAACCTGTTGAAGATGTTCGGTCCGCGACCAGCGCCGACTGCCGAGATGCGCTATTCGTGGCCGTGGCTGGGCGTGCTCGGCGCCGCCTCGGGGACCATGGGCGGTCTGTTCGGCGTCGGCGGTGCAGTGGTGGCCACGCCGGTGCTGACCAGCCTGTTCGGCACCAGCCAAGTGGTCGCTCAGGGATTGTCGCTGGCGCTGGCCCTGCCGAGCACTGGTGTAACCCTGGTGACCTACGCCGTGCACCATGAAGTCGACTGGATGATCGGTCTGCCTCTGGCGGTCGGGGGTCTGCTCAGCATCAGTTGGGGCGTGAAAGTTGCCCACGCCATGCCGGAAAAAATTCTGCGCGGGCTGTTCTGCGGCTTCCTGGTGCTGTGTGCGGTGATGCTCGCGTTTAAAGTTTGAAGCCCTCGACAATGTGTTCGGCCAGGCACTCGGTGATCGGCGACGGGTTGTTCAGATTGCGGATCAGCATGATGCTCGCCTCGGGCAGCAGTGGCAGGTCTTCGGCGGCGCCAAGGATGCGCATGTCGGGGGTGATCAGACTCTCCAGTTGCGCGGTGATCGCCAGCCCTGCGCTGACCACGGCCATCAGCGCCGACAGGCTGCTGCTGTTGTAGGCGATGCGGTAATCGCGGCCCATCGCGTCCAGCGCATTGCACGCCCACAAGCGGCAGAAACAATCACTGTTGAACATCGCCAGGGGCAGCGGCGTCTGTTCATGGGCGCTGAAGTTCTGCGCCTCGGCCCAGACAAAGCGCTCCTTGCGCAGCAACTGGCCGATCTCGTTGCCCGGCTCACGGGTGACGATCGACAAGTCCAGATCAGTGCGCTGCAACAGTTGTTTGGTCGATTCGCAATGCACTTCGATCTGGATCAGCGGATAGAACTGCGCGAACCGCGACAGGATCCCCGGCAGAAAACGCATCACATAATCATCCGGCGTACCGATGCGCACGGTGCCGACCATGTGCGGCTCGCGCAGGGTGTTGAACACCTCACTGTGCAGTTTGAGGATGCGCCGCGCGTAACCGAGCAGCACTTGGCCTTCAGCCGTAAGCCGCACCTGACGGCCATCGCGCTCGAACAGCTGGCGCTGCAACACGTCTTCTTCCAGACGTTTCATCTGCATGCTCACCGCCGACTGGGTGCGGTTGACCATCTCGCCGGCACGGGTGAAACCGCCCTGATCGGCAATCGCGACGAAGGTGCGCAGGACATCGGTATCGATACTGGGGTAGGCGGACAATTGATGAATCTCCGTGATGCATGCCATCAGAAACATTCGTTGGATTGATCTTAGCGCCGGAGAGAGACTTGAGCCATCCACAAAAGGAGGCAAGACGATGAAAGGTCAAAGAGAGTATGCAAGCCAAGAACAGCTGTCCGGCCACGGCCATATCGTGTCCGATCTGCTGCACAAATTCAGCCGCTGGTATGAGCTGCATCGTGAACGGGAAATGCTCGCCGGTCTGAGCGATGAGGCGCTGAAGGACATCGGCATCAGCCGCGCCGATGTCGAGCATGAAACCGTGCGGCCGTTCTGGGACGACCCGATGCATAAATGATGAGGCTATCGCTACACAAACCCCTTTCAGGTGAGGTAGGTTGCGAGCAGGCATGGAGGAATAAATGCCCGCGACAGTGTCCTTTTCCCTCAAACAGGCGCGACGTCTGGCGCTGGCCGCCCAAGGGTTCAACGGGCGCCAGCCGCCGACCGTCAATGCCAGTCATCTCAACCGGCTGATCGAACGGCTGTGCCTGCTGCAAATCGATTCCGTCAATGCCGTGGTGCGCTCGCACTACCTGCCGCTGTTTTCCCGTCTCGGTTCCTACCCCTCTGACTTGCTCGACCAGGCTGCCTGGAGTTCGGGGCGTCGGCGCACGCTGTTCGAATACTGGGGCCATGAAGCGTCGCTGTTGCCGCTGTCGATGTACCCGTTGCTGGGTTGGCGCATGCAACGCGCCAAGCGTGGCGAAGACATCTATCAGCAACTGGCGAGGTTTGGTCGCGAACAACAGGAAACCATTCGCCGCGTGCTGACTGCGGTTGAGGAGCGAGGCGCGCTGGGTGCCGGCAGTCTGTCGACCCGCGAAGACAAGGCCGGGCCATGGTGGGACTGGAGTGCCGAGAAACACGCGCTGGAATGGTTGTTCGCCGCCGGTGAGGTCACAGTGGCGGGGCGACGCGGTTTCGAGCGCTTGTACGATTTGCCCGAGCGGGTGATTCCTCCTGCGATCCTGCAACAGCCCACGCCGGACGAGACCGAGGCGCAACGCGGTTTGCTGTTGCATGCGGCGCAAGCATTGGGCGTTGGTACGGAAAAAGACCTGCGCGATTACTTTCGCCTGAGCCCTGCGGATGCTCGGCCGCGTCTGGCTGAGTTGGTTGAAGCTGGTCAATTGCAGATGTGTGAAGTCGCCGACTGGCGGCAGATCGCCTATTGCCTGCCGGAGCCCAAAGTGCCGCGCAAGGTCATTGCCAGTGCGCTGCTGTCGCCGTTCGACTCGCTGATCTGGGAACGCAGCCGCACTGAGCGCCTGTTCGATTTCCGCTATCGCCTGGAAATCTACACACCGCAGCCCAAGCGGGTTTACGGCTATTACGTGCTGCCGTTTTTGCACAACGAGCGGATCGCCGCGCGGGTTGATCTGCGTGCCGAACGGGCGGCAGGGCAGTTGGCGGTGCATGCGGTGCATGAGGAAGAATCGGGACTGGACGAGGAGGGCATGCTGGCGCTGGCACTGAATCTGCGGCGGATGGCGGGTTGGTTGGGGCTTGAGCGGGTGCAGTTGAATTGTCAGCGCGAGAGTGCGGGGCGGTTGCGGGTGGCATTGGCGCGGATTGGGATTGCTTGAGCCGGCCCTTTCGCGAGCAGGCTCGCTCCCACAGGGAAACGCATTGCAAATGTGGGAGCGAGCCTGCTCGCGAAGGGAGGCGACGCGGTCTAGCGGCGGACTTGCTTCAGGGTTTCGGCAATCAAAAAAGCCAATTCCAGCGACTGGTCAGCATTCATCCGCGGATCGCAGTGGGTGTGATAACGGTCGGACAAGCCGTCCTCGGTAATCGGCCGCGCGCCGCCGATGCACTCGGTGACATTCTGTCCGGTCATCTCGATGTGAATGCCGCCGGCATAGCTGCCTTCCGCTTCGTGCACCTGGAAGAACTGCTTCACCTCGCCAAGGATCTGCGCGAAGTCACGGGTCTTGTAGCCGCTGCTGGCCTTGATGGTGTTGCCGTGCATCGGGTCGGAGCTCCACAGCACTTGCTTGCCTTCGCGCTGGACCGCGCGGATCAGTGCCGGCAGATGATCGCCGACCTTGTTCGCACCCATCCGCGCGATCAGGTTCAAGCGGCCCGGATCGTTGTCCGGGTTGAGCACGTCGATCAGGCGGATCAGGTCATCAGGGTTCATGCTCGGGCCGACTTTGACCCCGATCGGGTTGTTCACCCCGCGCAGGAATTCAACGTGCGCGCCGTCGAGCTGACGCGTGCGGTCGCCGATCCACAGCATGTGCGCCGAGCAATCGTAGTAATCGTTGGTCAGGCTGTCGCGGCGTACGAAGGCTTCTTCGTAGTTCAGCAGCAACGCTTCGTGGGCGGTGAAGAAACTGGTTTCGCGCAGTTGCGGCGAGCTGTCCATGCCGCAGGCGCGCATGAACGCGAGGGTTTCATCGATGCGGTCGGCGAGGTGGCTGTACTTCTCGGCCAGCGCCGAGTTGGCGATGAAATCCAGGTTCCACTTGTGCACTTGATGCAGGTCGGCAAAACCGCCCTGGGCGAAAGCGCGCAACAGGTTCAAGGTTGCTGTGGACTGATGATAGGACTGCAGCAAACGCTCCGGATCGGGCACGCGGCTCTTTTCGTCGAAGCCGATGCCGTTGACGATGTCGCCACGGTAGGCCGGCAGGGTTACGCCGCCGATGGTTTCGTCGTTGGCCGAACGCGGTTTGGCGAACTGGCCGGCCATGCGCCCGACCTTGACCACCGGGCAGCCAGCGGCGAAGGTCATGACGATTGCCATTTGCAGCAACACTTTGAAGGTGTCGCGGATCTTCGCGGCGGAAAATTCGGCGAAGCTTTCCGCGCAATCGCCGCCCTGCAACAGAAACGCGCGACCCTGGGTGACTTCGGCGAACTGGCGGCGCAGCTCGCGCGCTTCGCCGGCGAACACCAGCGGCGGATAGCTGGCCAGGGTTTGCTCGACCTGGCGCAGGTGCGCGGCGTCGGGGTATTGCGGTTGTTGCTGGATCGGCAGGGCGCGCCAGCTGTCAGGGCTCCACGGTTGGCTCATCACGGTCTCGAAGTTCATACGCAGGGAAGCGCCATGTTAGCAGTAATTAGTGCGTGACCTGCTCCCGCCCCATCGCCGACAATCGCCGCTTTGCCACGGCGCCACAGCGGTGCCATCGCGTCACCGCGCCCGGTGACCATCAGGAGACGAAATGACTGAGGAGCGCGTCGAGCATCTGCTCGCCGAAGTACAGGATGAGTTCGGCGTGATTCGCGTGCTGGAAGTGGCCGATTACCGCTTTCTCGAGTTCGGCGATGCGATCGAGCAGAGCTGCGTGTTCACTGCCGACCCGAGCTGGCTGGAGTACGACTACACCCGCGCGATGCTGATCGGCGCGCTGTGCCACGAGCAGCCGGAGAGCGCGCTGTTTCTCGGTTTGGGCGCGGGCACGCTGACCCAGTCATGCCTGAAGTTTCTGCCGCTGGAAGACGTCGAAGCCATCGAACTGCGCCCGGACGTGCCGCGTCTGGCCATCGAGTACCTCGGTCTGGATGACGATCCGCGGTTGTACATCCGCGTCGGCGATGCGCTGGAATTGCTGCCGACTGCCGAGCCGGCGGATCTGATTTTCGTCGACCTCTATACCGATGTCGGTCCCGGTGTCGGGCATCTGGCCTGGAGTTTTCTCGGCGATTGTCAGAAGCGCCTGAATCCGGGCGGCTGGCTGGTGATCAACCAGTGGGCCACCGACGATGGCAAGCCACTGGGCGCGGCGTTGTTGCGCGGGCTCTATCACCGGCATTACTGGGAGTTGCCGGTGAAGGAGGGCAACGTGATTCTGATCGTTCCGGCGGATCTCGATCAGGCGCTGGACATGCAGGCGCTGACCCAACGAGCCGAAGCGCTGGCGCCGCAGCTGGGTTATTCGTTGCAGTCGTTGATCAACGCGATTCGCCCGGCGACCTGAGCCGGCAGTACCGCCCCCTTCGCGAGCAGGCTCGCTCCCACATTTGAAATGCATTCTCCCTGTGGGAGCGAGCCTGCTCGCGAAGAGGCCCTGACAGGCAGCAGAATCTTCAGACGCCTTTGAAGATCCCCGGACGCCGCTCCACCAACGATCGCACCCCCTCCCGGGCATCCTCAGTGGCGAGCAACTTCTTCACCAGCGCCGGTAACGCCTGCGCCGCCGCTGTCTCACCCTCATAACGCGCCTGTCGCGCTGACATCAAGGTCGCCTGCACGCCCAACGGTGCCTGCCGGGCAATCCGTTCGGCCAGCTCAATCGCCCTTGGCAGCAAATCCTCACTGGCCATTACTTCCTGCACCAGGCCCAGATGCAACGCATCGTGGGCATCAAATTCATCGCCAGTCAGCAGCCAGCGCATCGCGTTGCCCCAGCCGGCGATCTGCTGGAAACGCAAAGTCGCGCCGCCAAACGGAAAGATCCCACGCTGTACTTCCATCTGCGCGAAGCGAGTGTTGCTCGCGCACAGGTTGATGTCCGCCGCCAGCATCAGCTCGATGCCGATAGTCAGGCAGTAACCCTGCGCGGCGACAATCACCGGCTTGCTTACCCGTGGTCCGACGAAAACGCCCCAGGGATCGCAGCCGCCGCTCGGAACCTGCCAACCTTCGGCCAGCGCCGCGCTGGCATTGACCAGATCAAGCCCGGCGGTGAAGTGTTCGCCATGGCCGAACACCACGGCGACCCGCGCTTCGCGGTCGGCTTCGAATTCGCCGTAGGCCAGGCTAAGGTCGTTGAGCAGGTCGATATCGAAAGCGTTGCGCTTGGCCCCCCGATCGAGGCCGATCAAGTGCACATGACCACGACGTTCTCGGCTGACGCGGCCGGCGCAGGGCTGATTCATGGCTAAATCCTCAAGCAGGAAGGCGGGTGCGCGGCGCTTTGCCGCAGGTCGGTGAACCGTTTAAGCGTCATCGCCCGCAGGGCCGGGCCTTTGCAAAATAGACCGTTGCGCGATTATCCGCAAAACCCCGTTACACGGCGGTGACACACGGATAAGGGCCACAAAAAAAGCTCCCTTTTCGGGCGAAATCCGGTATAGTGCGCGCCGGCCTTTAACCGGGCCGCGTTTAGGTAGCGCATTTCCCGAAGTCAGCTTCGGCTGCACGTCCGCATTGCGGGCTCTTCCTTGACGATTCATCTTCATTCATTCGTTTTCGCAAATCCCCGCCGACAAAGCTGCCAGGGCGACTCTTGAGTCTCAACACGGCATGCGCAGCTTTGGAGCATGGGTCTTTGCGGATGCACTTAGAGGCAGACCCATGACCCAGGAAACCGGCGGATTCGCCGCTTTTAATCTCAACCCGAATATTCTTGCAGCCGTCGCAGCGACTGGCTACGAAGAGCCTTCGGCGATTCAGCAGCAATCGATCCCGATCATCATGGCCGGCCAGGACATGATTGGCCAGGCGCAAACCGGTACCGGTAAAACCGCCGCGTTCGCACTGCCTATTCTGCACCGCATCGATCCTGCCAAGCGCGAACCGCAAGCCCTGATCCTGGCGCCAACCCGAGAGTTGGCGCTGCAAGTAGCAACCGCTTTTGAAACCTACGCCAAGCAAATGCCAGGCGTTACCGTCGTGGCTGTCTACGGCGGTGCGCCGATGGGCCCGCAACTCAAGGCAATCCGTAATGGCGCACAGATTGTTGTCGCTACTCCGGGTCGTCTGTGCGACCACCTGCGTCGCGACGAGAAAGTCCTGTCGACCGTGAACCATCTGGTTCTCGACGAAGCTGACGAAATGTTGAAGCTGGGCTTCATGGATGACCTGGAAGTCATCTTCAAGGCTCTGCCATCGACCCGCCAGACCGTGCTGTTCTCGGCGACCCTGCCGCAGTCGATCCGCGCCATTGCCGAACGCCACCTGCGCGATCCGCAACACGTCAAGATCCAGACCAAGACCCAGACCGTTACCGCGATCGAACAGGCTCACCTGTTGGTTCACGCTGACCAGAAAACCTCGGCCGTACTCAGCCTGCTGGAAGTCGAAGACTTCGACGCCCTGATCATGTTCGTGCGCACCAAGCAAGCGACCCTGGACCTGGCCAGCGCCCTCGACGCCAAAGGCTACAAAGCCGCCGCGTTGAACGGTGATATCGCCCAGAACCAGCGTGAGCGCGTGATCGACTCGCTCAAGGATGGCCGTCTGGACATCGTTGTCGCCACCGACGTTGCTGCCCGTGGTCTGGACGTTCCGCGCATCACTCACGTATTCAACGTTGACATGCCGTACGACCCGGAATCCTACGTGCACCGTATCGGCCGTACCGGCCGTGCCGGTCGCGAAGGTCGTGCACTGCTGCTGGTGACTCCACGTGAGCGCCGCATGCTGCAAGTGATCGAGCGCGTAACCGGTCAGAAAGTTGCCGAAGTACGCCTGCCAGACGCTCAAGCCGTTCTCGATGCACGCATCAAGAAACTGACCAACAGCCTGTCGCCGCTGGTTGCTGATGCCGAATCGACTCACGGTGAGCTGCTTGATCGCCTGACTGCCGACATCGGTTGCACCCCGCGTGCACTGGCCGCTGCGCTGCTGCGCAAGGCTACCAACGGTCAAGCGCTGAACCTGGCAGCGATCGAGAAGGAACGTCCACTGGTGCCGAACAACGCACCGCGTGGCGACCGTCCTGAGCGTTCCGGTGATCGTCCTGATCGTGGTGACCGCGAGCGTCGCGCGCCAATGCCTTTGGGCGAAGGCCGTGCTCGTTGCCGTACCGCGCTGGGTGCGCGTGACGGTATCGCTGCGAAAAACCTGCTGGGCGCCATCCTCAACGAAGGCGGTCTGGCCCGTGAAGCGATCGGTCGCATCCAGGTGCGTGACAGCTTCAGCCTCGTCGAGCTGCCGGAAGAAGGTCTGGAAAAACTCCTGACCAAGCTGAAGGACACTCGCGTGGCTGGTAAGCAGCTCAAGCTGCGTCGCTACCGCGAAGATTGATCCGCCTTTGGGCTGATTGATCGAACATAAAAAATCCCCGACTGGTTCGGGGATTTTTTTGCCTGCTTTTTGGGTTCACACAAAACCCTGTGGGAGCTGGCTTGCCAGCGATGACGTCAGCCGAAGCGATATATATCCATACCCAGCGCCCCCATCGTGAAACCCTGATGCGCCACGCTGAAAACCCCGCCAGCACCGCGAGCAAAATACAACGGCAACAAATGCTCATCACTGGGGTGACTGCGCACGGCATTCGGCGCCTGCTGGCGATAATCATGCAGCGCCGTTTCATCGTCGGCCGCCAGTTTGTCGATCATCCAGTCACGAAAATCCCGCGCCCACGGTTCAATGCTTTCCGGGCCGGCATGCCAGTCCAGCTCGCGGAGGTTGTGGGTGATGCTGCCGGAGCCGATCAACAGAATGCCGTGTTCGCGCAGGCTCGCCAGCGCACGGCCAACCCGCGTCTGTAACGCCGGCCCGCCACGACTCGGCAGCGAGACTTGCACCACCGGAATGTCGGCCTGCGGATACATCAACGACAGCGGCACCCAGACACCATGATCGAACGGTCGTTGCGGATCGAGCCGAGCCGGCAATTCATGGGCGTTCAGCAGTTCAGCCACTTCGGCGGCCAGCTGCGGATTGCCCGGTGCCGGGTACTGAACTTCAAACAGCGCACGGGGGAAACCGCCGAAGTCGTGCCAGGTTTCCGGATGCGGGTGGCTGCTGACCAGCAGTTCCTGGCTTTCCCAGTGCGCCGAGACGATGACGATGGCTTTGGGGCGCGGCAGTTCGGCGGCCAGTCGCGCCAGTGCCGGGCCGCTGGCACCGGGCTCCAGCGCGAGCATCGGTGAACCGTGGGAGATAAACAGGCTGGGCAACATGGACGGGCTCCTGAGCGCTAAGATGAGCCATCTTCAGTCAGATCATCGATCTGAATCCAATATAAGTTTCTGCGGTTTTTCATCGTTTTTTCGGGAGTGAGCCATGCAGCCTGAGTTTTGGTACAAGAAATGGGATTCGAACCAGATCGGCTTTCATCAGTCCGAGGCCAACCCGTATTTGCAGCGCTACTGGCCGGAGCTGGCGATTGCACCGTCGGCACGCGTGCTGGTGCCGCTGTGCGGGAAAAGTCTGGATCTGCTCTGGCTTGCCGGGCAGGGACATCAGGTGCTTGGAGTGGAGCTAGCGGAAAAGGCTGTCGAGGAGTTTTTCAGCGATCATCGATTGCAGCCGCAGATCAGCGAGCAGGGCGCATTCAAGGTTTATCGCACTGTTGCGTTCGAGTTGTGGTGTGGTGATTTTTTTGCGCTGACGGCAGAGGATGTTGCTGGTTGCACGGCGCTGTACGACCGCGCCGCGCTGATTGCCTTGCCGGACGCCATGCGCCAGCGCTACGCGGAGCATTTGCAGCACTTGCTGGCGCCGAAGATGAAAGGGCTGGTGATTACCCTGGATTACGATCAGTCGCAGATCCCGGGACCGCCGTTTGCGGTGAATGATGATGAGGCGCAGCGGCTGCTGGGCCAGGATTGGCAGCTGGAGAAACTGGAAGAGCGGGATATTCTGGATGAGAGCCCCAAGTTTGTGCAGGGCGGGGTTGAGTGGTTGGTGGAGCGGGTTTATCGGGTTTCTTCCAGATAGTTTTCTGTCAGCAGCTCCGGCGTCTTCGCGAGCAGGCTCGCTCCACAGGGGAATGCATTCCAAAGGTGGGAGCGAGCCTGCTCGCGAATGGGGCTTTGCTGACAACACATGACCTGAAGATACAAAAAAAGGCCCGCATCGCTGCGGGCCTTCTTTTTCACTTCGGTCAAATCAACCGCGACGACGCAGTGCGTCAATACGCTCTTCCAGCGGCGGGTGGCTCATGAACATGCGGGCGAAGCCCTGTTTGATGCCACCGTTGATGCCGAAGGCGTTCAGGGTATCGGGCATGTGCACCGGCAGGCCCTGTTCGGCACGCAGGCGTTGCAGAGCGCCAATCATCGCGCTGGTACCGGCCAAGCGGGCGCCGGCTTCGTCGGCACGGAATTCGCGCTTGCGCGAGAACCACATGACGATTGCGCTGGCGAGGATGCCCAGCACCAGTTCGGCGAAGATGGTCGCCACGTAGTAGGCGATGCCCTGGCCTTCTTCGTTCTTGAAGATGACCTTGTCGACGAAGTTGCCGATGATCCGCGCGAAGAACATTACGAAAGTGTTCACCACGCCCTGGATCAGCGCCAGCGTGACCATGTCGCCGTTGGCGACGTGACCGATTTCGTGGGCCAGTACGGCTTTCACTTCATCGGGCGAGAATCGCTCGAGCAGGCCCTGGCTGACCGCGACCAGCGCGTCGTTCTTGTTCCAGCCGGTGGCGAAGGCGTTCGCTTCGTAGGCCGGGAAAATCCCGACTTCAGGCATCTTGATCCCGGCTTCGCGGGACAATTGCTCGACCGTTTGCAGCAGCCATTGCTCATGACGGGTGCGTGGCTGGCTGATGATTTGCGTGCCGGTGCTCATCTTCGCCATCCACTTGGAGATGAACAGCGAGAACAGCGAGCCGGCGAAACCAAAGACCGCACAGAAAACCAGCAGCTGACTGAGGTCGAGGTCGACCCCGTTGGCCGCCATGAACCCGTTGAAGCCGAACAGGCTCAGGGTGATGCTGGCTATCAGCACGACCGCCAGGTTAGTGGCCAAAAACAGCAGGATGCGCATCATGGTTGTAGAACTCTCCTCAAGCTAAAGATGTAGCGTACTGCGGGGTATATAAGGTGCGGCACCGGGCTATTCAACCGAGTGACTATTTCAAACTGTGTCCTACAGCGGTTTCCTGAGCAAAAAGAAAATTCCCACCCTCGATTCCGACACGGATGACACAGCCTTTCGCCCCGCCGCCATTAGGTCAGATACGTCTGTACGGCTCGCATCGCAAGTGTAGAAGGGCTGCAAAGGCGCGGAACAAAGATGTGTTGCTGAATCAGACAGTGCGCAACAGCCAATCCGTTGCGCACTGCTGGCCCATTACTGGCGGTAGGACTTGAGGAAGTTGCCGATGCGGCCGATGGCCATTTCCAGATCATCGACGCGGGGCAGGGTGACCACGCGGAAGTGATCCGGCCACGGCCAGTTGAACGCCGTGCCCTGCACAACCAGCAGCTTCTCGGAAAGCAGCAGATCAAGCACGAACTTCTCGTCGTTATGAATCGGGCACACCTTCGGGTCGATTTTCGGGAACGCGTACAACGCGCCCATCGGCTTCACGCAGCTGACGCCGGGAATATCGTTAAGCAACTCCCAGGTGCGATTGCGCTGCTCCAGCAGGCGACCCTGTGGCAGCACCAGATCGTTGATGCTCTGATATCCGCCCAGCGCGGTCTGGATCGCGTGCTGGCTCGGCACGTTGGCGCACAGGCGCATGTTGGCCAGCATGTCGATGCCTTCGATGTAACTCTGCGCGTTGTGTTTCGGCCCGGAAATGGCAATCCAGCCGGAGCGGAAACCGGCCACGCGGTAGGATTTCGACAGGCCGTTGAAGGTCAGGCAGAGCAGGTCCGGGGCCAGCGAAGCGGTGCAGATGTGCACGGCGTCGTCATAAAGAATCTTGTCGTAGATCTCATCGGAGAACACCACCAGATTGTGCGCCCGGGCGATTTCCAGCATGCCCAGCAACACTTCCTTCGAGTACACCGCACCGGTCGGGTTGTTCGGGTTGATGATCACCATGGCCTTGGTGTTCGGGGTGATCTTGGCCTTGATGTCGGCCAGATCCGGGAACCAGTCGGCGCCTTCGTCGCACAGATAATGCACAGCGTTACCGCCAGCGAGGCTGACGGCAGCGGTCCACAGCGGATAGTCCGGGGCTGGCACCAGCACTTCGTCGCCATTATTGAGCAGCGCCTGCAGCGACATCACGATCAGCTCGGAAACGCCGTTGCCCAGGTAGATGTCTTCGATGCCGACACCTTCAACCTGCTTCTGCTGGTAGTACTGCATCACCGCCTTGCGCGCGCTGAACAGGCCTTTGGAATCGCTGTAGCCCTGCGCGGTCGGCAGGTTGCGGATCACGTCCTGGAGGATTTCGTCCGGCGCTTCGAAACCAAACGGCGCCGGGTTGCCGATGTTCAGCTTGAGGATGCGCTGGCCTTCCTCTTCCAGTCGTTTGGCGTGCTTGAGCACCGGGCCGCGAATGTCGTAGCAGACGTTGGCGAGCTTGTTCGATTTGCTGAACTGCATGGCGATGTGATCCCGAAAATGAACGATCCAGGCGGCAAATGGACAACCGTACTGGGATTGCTGCGTCTTCGCACAGGCGGAGGTCTGGCGCTTTTGCGCTCAGAATCCGTTTGAATGCGCCCGGTCTGGCTGCCAGACTGGCGCGTGACGAGGCGCAATCATACGTGCCGCCCGATCCGTGGAAAAGGTACAGATCGGGCTTTTTCAGCCGCTGAGGTGTGATGATGGAAAAGTTGCAGAAAACCCTGGAAGAATGGCGTGCCATGCTCGACCCCGAGCAGTACAACGTCTGCCGTCTGAGTGCCACCGAGCGTCCTTTCTCGGGCAAATACAACGACACCAAAACCGACGGTGTCTACCACTGTGTGTGCTGCAACGAGCCTTTGTTCGATTCGAAGACCAAATTCGACTCCGGCTGCGGCTGGCCGAGCTTTTACGCGCCGATCGGCGATAGCGCGATGGCTGAGATCCGCGACACCAGCCACGGCATGATTCGCACCGAAGTGAAATGCGCGCGCTGCGATGCGCATCTGGGGCACGTATTCCCGGATGGCCCGCCACCGACGGGCCTGCGTTATTGCATCAACTCGGTGTGCCTGAATCTCGAGCCGCGCGAATAACCGAAACAGGCGACATTGCGTCGCCTTTTTATCGAGCAATTAGATTGCGCGCAATTCAATTGCTCGTTATGTTTGCGCCTTCCTCACCATTGCGGAGCCGACCCATGAGCGACAACCTGCTGAATATTCCGTGCACCACCATCAAGGGTGAGCAAAAGACTTTGGCCGATTTCGCCGGTAAAGCGGTGCTGGTGGTCAATACCGCGAGCAAGTGTGGCTTCACTCCGCAATACAAGGGCCTCGAAGAACTCTGGCAGACCTACAAGGACCAGGGGCTGGTGGTACTGGGTTTTCCGTGCAACCAGTTCGGCAAGCAGGAGCCGGGCAATGAGGGCGCCATCAGCGAGTTCTGCGAGCTGAATTTCGGCGTCAGCTTCCCGCTGTTCAAGAAGATCGACGTCAACGGCGCCGATGCTCACCCGCTGTTCGTGCAGTTGAAGAAGCGCGCCCCGGGCCTGCTCGGCTCGCAGGGCATCAAGTGGAACTTCACCAAGTTCCTCATCGGCAAGGATGGCCAGTTGGTCAAGCGTTTCGCCCCGACGACCAAACCGCAGGACCTGAGCGGCGAGATCGAAGCTTTGCTGAAATGAGCCAGCCGGGTGACTCGCTGAAGCTCGACAGCCAGTTGTGCTTCAAGCTGTACGCGGCCTCGCGGGCGGTGATTCGCGCCTATAAGCCGATGCTCGATCAGTTGGGCCTGACCTACCCGCAGTACCTGGCGATGCTGGTGCTGTGGGAGTGGCAGGATGCTGCGCCGGAGCAACCGACGGTCAAGGCCTTGGGCGAGCGTCTGGCGCTGGACTCGGGGACATTGACGCCATTGCTCAAGCGTCTGGAGCAGATCGATCTGGTCCAGCGCAGGCGCTCGGCGCGCGACGAACGTGAGATGCACCTGAGCCTGACGCCTGCCGGAGCCGCATTGCGCGAGCGGGTCGGGCCACTGAAGGCGCGCCTGCTCTGCGACAGTGGCGTTGATCTTGACCGGCTCAACGACTTGCGCGCTGGCCTCGATCACTTGCTCGGGCAAATCAAAGCGCTGGCGTAGTCGGCATCCACTGATCGAGCAGCGCGGCGAGTTCTTCGCGGCGAAACGGTTTGGCCAGATAGTCACTCATGCCCGCCGCGCGGCAGCGTTCGCGTTCCTCGGACATGGCATTGGCGGTCAGCGCGACAATCGGCAGATTCGGCCAGCGCCCGCTCTGGCGAATCTGCCGACTGGCTTCATAGCCATCCATCACCGGCATGTTGCAGTCCATCAGCACCAGATCGAAATCGGCAAACTCCAGCTGATCCAGCGCCTCGGCGCCATGCCCCGCCACCACCACATCGCAGCCAAGCTTGCCAAGCATGCCTTTTGCCACCAGTTGATTGACCGGGTTGTCCTCGACCAGCAGCACCTTGCCCCGACGCGCGGACGGCGAGGCGTCCGCTTGCGCTTCGGTGAGGGCGGCGACCTCCGGTTGCAGAATCCGTCGCAGATGCTGGTACAGCGCGTTGCGCGCCAGCGGCCGGGCCTGCTGCTGCAAGGGGGCGAGGGCGGCGGCTTCTTCGCTGGGCAGAAAACTGCCGTAAGCAGTCACCAGCAGAATCGGCGCGGTGATGCTCGGGCGCAGACCGAACAGGCATTCCGGACAATCGGTGATCAGCACATCCGGATTCAGGCCCAGCAGCGAATCATCGATGGTGCGCTGTGTGTATTCCAGGCCCCACACCGGCAACAAGCTTTTCAGCAATTCCGCCAGACCACTGCTGGCAGCGGTGATGGCGAGAACCTTGCCGCGTAACGGCTGCGGAGGGAGGGCGCGAGTGTGGCAGGGCAGTGGCAGCTCGGCACAGAACTGGCTGCCAAAACCGCTTTCGGAGCTGATGGTCAGGCGCCCCTGCATCGCTTCGCACAGGTTATATGTCAGCGCCAGCCCCAGCCCGGTGCCGCCGTACTGACGGGTGATACCGGCGCCGGCCTGGGTGAACGGCTGGAAGATTTTCACCTGAGCTTCCTGGGCGATGCCGATGCCGGTGTCGCAGACTTCGATGCGCACGCCACCCTTGTGTGCCGACAGGCGCACATCGACCCGACCGAAACGGGTGAATTTCAGCGCGTTGGACAGCAGGTTGCTGACGATCTGCCGCACCCGGGTCGGGTCGCCCAGTACCAGCGCCGGGAAGTGCGGCTCGATCAGGCAGGTCAGCTCGACGCTTGGCGCGGCGTTCTGCGAGAGCAGGTTGGCGGTGTCCTCGATCAGCGAGCCGAGGTCGAACGGGATGTTTTCCAGCTCCAGTTGCCCGGCGTCGAATTTCGACAGGTCGAGAATATCGTTGAGCAGTTCCACCAGCACCTTGCCCGAGTCGTGGGCGATCGACAGTTGTTGCTGCTGCTCGGCGTTGAGCGGGCCATCCAGTGACAGTGCGATCATCCCCAGCAAACCGTTGAGCGGTGTGCGGATTTCATGGCTCATGTTGGCCAGAAACGCCGAACGCGCTTCGGCCATGTCCAGCGCGGTGCGGCGTGCTACTTCCAGTTCTTCGTTGGATTGGCTGAGGCGGGCGTTGATTGCCTTGAGCTCGGCGGTGCGCGCCGAGACGATGTCTTCCAGTTGCGCGAGGTATTCGGTCAGGCGGTTTTCTGCGGTGCGCCGCTGCTGGATTTCGGTGGCGATGTTCTCGAACTGCTGATTGGCGACTTTGACCAGCACGCCGATCTCATCGTTGCCGTGGCCGGCCGGGCACTCGAGCGTGGTCGGCTCGGCGCTGCGCGGGTCGCGACCGCTGAGCTCACGGATGACCCGCACCAGTGGCTTGGTCAGCATCACGTAGAACAGCGCCAGGAGGATACCGGTCAGCAGCAGGCTGCGGGCGAAACCGTTGAGCAGGGTGACTTCCGCGCGGCGCAAGAAGCGGCTGCCAAAGGCGTAAGTGTCGACTTCCAGTTTGAGGACGCCGAGGGATTCGTTGGGCAAATGGTCGAGGTACAGGCGATCTTCGAAATGACGCTTGGCGCCGAACAGGAAGTCGCTGATCAGCCGATAGCTGCTCTGCAGTTCCGGGCGCTTGACGTTGGCCAGCACGGTCTCGTTGTTGTCGATCAGTTGCGCGGCGATGATCGCCGGCGAGCGCAGCAGGCCGAGGGTGAGCTCCTGCGCCAGTTCGGCATCGATGTTGTAGGCGATGCGCGAGGCCGGATTGTGGCTGATTTCCAGCAGTGCGAGGATTTCCCGGTTGATGGAAGCGTCTTCGCTGGCATAATCGATGCCGATCTGCAGCAGACTGAGCAGGGTGCCCAGAATGAACCCGACCAGCACGGTAAGCCTGGCTTGCTTGTAAGACAGCCGGTGGGTGAATTTGATATCCATGGGTTGTTGAACCACTTCCGTTTCCCTTCGCTGCTCAAGCATAGTCGATCATGCAGGGATACCGAGGTTCCCGAATCGCCTTGTAACAAGGCTTGCTGAGGCGATTTTATCTGTGTGTCGTCGCTGGATCGTCATCATCACTGTGAAAGTGCCCGAGGAGAAGACGTGGATTCCCGATTGAATGCTTTTCTTGAACGCGCCGAGTCGGTTCTGGCGCGAATCGAACCACTGTTGCCGGCACCGCGCCCCGTCATTGACTGGAACACATGCCTGGCAGCGCGCTGGCAGCGTGACGGTCGCAGCGGCTACCTGTTGCCGCTGGAAGTCAGCCTCGACATGCGTCTGTCCGACCTGATCGGCGTCGACCGGCAGTTGGAGCAGTTGGGGCGCAACACACAACAATTTCTTGATGGCATGCCGGCCAACCACGCCTTGCTCTGGGGCTCGCGCGGTACCGGCAAGTCTTCGCTGGTGCGTGCGTTGCTGGCCGAGCACGCCGCTGCCGGCCTGCGTCTGATCGAGATCGAACGCGATCACTTGGCTGACCTGCCACGGGTGGTCGAGCAAGTCGCCAAATTGCCGCAACGTTTCGTGCTGTTCTGCGATGACCTGTCGTTCGAATCCGGCGAAGGCGACTACCGCGTGCTGAAAAGCGTGCTCGACGGTTCGCTCGAGCAGGCACCCGACAACGTCTTGCTGTACGCCACTTCCAACCGCCGCCACCTGGTGCCGGAAAAGGAAAGCGACAACGAAAACTGGAAGCGCGTCGACGGCGAGTTGCACCCGAGCGAAGCGGTGGAAGACAAGATCGCCCTGTCCGACCGTTTCGGTCTGTGGCTGTCGTTCTACCCGTTTACCCAGGAACATTTTCTCAACGTCGTCGAGCACTGGATCGGCCAGTTGGCCGCCAAGGCCGGCCTGAGCTGGCAGCGCGACGAAGCACTGGACATCCTCGCCGTGCGCTGGGCCACCGGCCGCGGTAATCGCAACGGACGTTGCGCGTATCAATTCGCCCGCTACTGGGTGGGACTGAAATTGCTGGAGCACAAGGCATGATTGATTTGCAACAAAGCGGCCAGGGCCTCGAAGGCTACGGTATGTTGGCCGCGCAACTGGAATCGCTACTGGCGGACGAACGCGACTTCATCGCCAATGCCGCGCAGTTTTCCGCATTCCTGTTCAACCAGCTCGATGATCTGAACTGGGCCGGTTTCTACCTCAATCGCAACGAAGAGCTGGTGCTCGGCCCGTTTCAGGGCCAGATCGCGTGCGTGCGCATCCCGTTCGGGCGCGGTGTGTGCGGCGCTGCTGCTGCCAGCCTGCAAACCCAGCGCGTCGAGGATGTACATGCCTTCCCGGGCCACATCGCCTGCGACAGCGCGTCCAACAGCGAACTGGTAGTGCCCTTGGTCAAGGACGGACGCCTGATCGGTGTGCTCGACCTCGACAGCCCGAAGCTGGCGCGTTTCGGCGCCGAAGATCAGGCCGGCATCGAGCAACTGGCGGCGATTTTCCTGCGCCTGACCGACTGCTGATCAACCGCTGAGGCCAGCCTTGTGCAACAGGCTGGCCGTATCCACGCTGTCGATTTGCGCGGGATCAAGAAACCGCGTCGCGTACTGCATGTACACCCCCTCGTTGATGAACAGGCCGAACAGCGGCGCATCGATGTGCGCTTCACGGCACATGGTCGCCATGATCCCCAGCGCCTCGCTCAGCGACTTGGCTTTCTTGTAAGGGCGATCGGCGGCAGTCAGCGCTTCGAAAATATCGGCAATCGCCATCATCCTCGCCGGCAGGCTCATTTCCTCGCGCTTCAGCCGTTTCGGATACCCGGTGCCGTCCATTTTTTCATGATGGCCGCCGGCGATCTCGGCAATGCTGTCCAAGTGACCGGGGAAGGGCAGGTGGCTGAGCATCATGATCGTCTGCACCATGTGATGGTTGATGATGTAGCGCTCTTCGCGGGTCAGCGTGCCGCGGGCGATCTTCAGGTTGTACAACTCGCCGCGGTTGTACTTGTACGCGGGCACATCTAGTTTGAAGCCCCAGGGGTTGTCCTCGGGGATCAGCTCGTTCTTGTCACGTTCGATCAGATGCTCGGGTTTGTCGGCCAGCAGACTTTCACTGACGGGCAGCAGCTGCGCAGGGGTTTTCGCCTGGCGGCGGTTTTCTTCCCAGGACACACCGAGGCGATCATCGAGGGTGCGCAGCCATCTGCGTTGCGCCACTCGCTCGAGACGTTGCAGGTCGGCCTCGGCCATGGCCTCGCCACCGAGATTGCAGCGGGCGACAAAGGCGAAGTCGTCGTCGAGCATCAGCAACTCACTATCACGGGCGCGGGCCACCGCCGCTTCGTCTGCACCGCTTGCCAGCGTCTGCCAGTAGTTGATCCACACGTCACGCTTGAGCACTTCGAAGCGGGTGCGGATTTCGTGGATGCGGTCGTTGATGGTCTCGAGCTTGGTGGCTTTGTCGACCACGTATTCCGGCGTCGTGACCTTGCCGCAATCGTGCAGCCACGCTGCGATGTGCAACGCCTCCCATTCATCCTCGCTCGGCTGGTAGCCGCTGAACGCCGGGTCCTGGCTTGCCGCAGCGGCCTGGGCGAGCATCAGCGTCAATTCCGGAACCCGCTGGCAGTGGCCACCGGTGTAGGGGCTCTTGGCATCGATCGCGCTGGCGAGCAGTTGGATGAAGGCATCGAGCAGTTGTTTCTGCCGCGCTTGCAGACGCTGACTTTCGATGCTCACCGCCGCCGCGCCGGACACCGCCTGCAAGAAGGCGATACGATCGGGGCGCAGCTTTTCCAGATCGCCCGGCGCGCCGCTGTCATTGACCAGCAGAATCAGCAGGCCGATGGTTTCGTCGTGCTGGTTGTGCAGGCGGATACCGATCAAGTGGATGCGCGGTGATTCCATGGCCAAGAGGATTTTCTGCAAGTCGCCGGCCTGATCGAAGCCCAGATGGCTGACGGTATTGTTGGCGCTGGCCAGTTGCTCGAACCACGCCGGGCCGGTGTTCTTATGCAGCTCGCGTCCCTCAATGTCGAACGCCTCCAGCTTCCGCGGCACGCCATCAATCACCAGTCCATAAGGTTCCATGCGCGCGCCGTCGGCTTCGCGCAGGTAGATCAGACCGGCCTGTGCCTGAGCGATCTGCACGGTTTCGAACAGCACGCGTTCGAGTAGCGGGGCAAAACGGGTTTCGGCGCAAAGGCTGTCGGTGATGCGGAAGAAACTGCCGAGGGTTTCTTTCATCCGCGCCATCGACAGGCTCAATCGATCGACTTCCAGTACGGGCGAGCGGCGCGCCAGCGGAGAACTGAAGTCGAAGCTGCGGATCGCGTCGGCTTCTTTGACCAAGGCATGCAGCGGCTTGACCAGAATCCGCGAAATCACCCAGCCCAATGGCAGGCACAGCAACAGGATGGCGAGGGTGATCAGCGCGCCTTGCCAGCGCATCCGGAACGCATCCACCAGTAATTCGTCTTCCGGCACCAGCAGCGCCAGTTGCAGGCCTTTCGGCCCGCCTTCCTCGATGCTGGTGCGCGCGACGATCCATTGCCGGTCGTTTACTTGCAGACGCTTGCCGATAGTGTCGGAGCTGAGCAGCGCGTTCAGCTCAGGGCTGAGATCGGCCGCTCTGGCCAGACGCGCAGTGCGGTCATCGACGATCAGGCGATGGCTGTCGTGATACGCCACGGCGTTGCCATCGGTGTCGTACAGTGCGATCTCTGTCGAAGGCGTGACCCGGTGCTTGCCCAGGGCGGTCGACAGCGAAGCGAGGGTCAGGTCGGCGCCGATCACGGCATTCTCGCCGCTGCGCCGGGCCAGCGTGGTGCCGACATTGTGGGTCGAGAAAAATACATAGGGCTCGGTGGTTATTTGCCCGGCCTGTTGCAGGGCGTCGCTGAACCAGGTCCGGCTGCGCGGATCGTAAGGCTCTTCTGGATGATCGCGGCGGCTGAGCGGCGTCAGCGCCTGATCAAAGAACAATGATTGCGAGCGTACAGTGCCTTGCGGCTCGTGCTCGATGCTCCAGACCTGATAGGCCGCCGCTTCCGGCGCCTGAAGCTGTGTCTTGAGTTCCGCCGTGCGCAGCGCGCGCACCATGAAGAAATCACCATTGGCGTAACCCAGATACAACGACGCCAGCGCCGGGTTATCGGTGAGCGACTGGCTGAAGGGTTTGAGCAACGGCAGGCGTTGTTGCAGATCGCTCGCGTGGGCCGCCGGGGTGTCCGCCAGCAGGCTCAGCAGGTTGCGGATCGGCTGATAGGTTGCCTGCAGATCGAGGCGTACATCCTGCTCGATCCGATCAAACAGCTTTTCGCTGCTCGACAGGATGATCTGCGTGGTCTGGTGGTAATTGAACAGGCCCAGCACCACGCCCGTGAGCAATAAAAGAAAGGTGAACATGACGCTGATGTGCACGTGCAGAGGCAACCGGCGTTGCTCGGGGCGCAGTGGGCTGTGCATTGCAGGCTCTCCATGGATGTTTAACTCACTGCTCAGCGTCCAAGCATAGTTAAGACTCGCTGACTGTGCCTTGATCGGCCAGGGTCAATTGCTGCTGCAGGGCCTGCGCCAGTTCGAGCATCGCCTGGCTGGTTGCCGCCCAGCGACGGGCAATCTCCTGTGGCGCGAGCGCTTGCTCGCAAGCGGTCTCAAGCTCATCACAACATTCAATCAGCCGCGAGGCCTGCGCGATGCGTGCTGCGCCCTTGATCTTGTGCGCAACCACCGCCAGCGCTTCGCGATCATCCTCGGGCGACAGCCTGAGCAGTTCCTCGCGGTCGAGGCGGCTGCTCTTGAGCAGTTCCACCAGCATGCGTCGGGTCTGCGCCGGGTTGTTGCCGGTCAGCAAGCTCAGACTTTGCAGATCGAACACCGAGGCCGGTGATGCCGGCGTGATGCCGTCGATCCACTGTCCGAGCAGGGTCAGACTCAACGGTTTGAACAGGCAGTCGTCCATGCCGGCGAGCTTGCAGCGCTGGACTTCTTCCGGCTGGGCATTGGCGGTGAAACCCAGCACGGTGCACGGCGGGCGATGGTTTTGCAGTTCAAGCTGGCGAATCCCACGGGTCATCTCGTAGCCGTTCATCAAGGGCATGTTGCAGTCGACGATCACCAGATCGAAATGATCGGCCTTCCACCGCTCAAGGCCGCTGCAGCCATCTTCGGCAATGCTGAAGCGATGTCCGAGAAATTCCAGTTGCTGACACATGAGCAGACGGTTGGCCGGATGGTCGTCGACAACCAGGACATGTAACGGCATGGTCGCGGGCTTGATCAACGGTTCGCTTTTCGGCGGATTCGCCTTTGCCGGCAGGCTGTCCAGCGGCAGCGATATGCACACCTGAGTGCCGATGCCGGGCTGGCTGCTCAACTGCAGTTGTCCGCCCATCATTTCGCACAGGTTGCGACTGATGACCAGCCCCAGTCCGGCGCCGTTTTTTGCCTGCCGACTGCCGTTTTCCGCCTGCGAGAATGGCTCGAACAAGCGCTGTTGATCTTCGGCGCTGATGCCTGAGCCGCTGTCCTGCACGGTCAGCTGCATCAATGTTCGACCAGCAGCGTCTGCCGGGATCAGGTCGAGGGTGATCCGCACGTGGCCACTGTCGGTGAACTTGATGGCATTGCTGACCAGGTTGGACAGCACCTGCTTGAAGCGCAGCGGATCCAGATGCACATCCACAGCCGGGTGCGGCGGGTTGAAGACGACTTGCAAGGCAAGGTTTTTCTGCCGCGCTAGGCCGTCGAAGATGCGTGCAACGGAGGTTACTGTGTCGACCAGATTGATCCACTCCGGGGACAGGCTCAGACGTCCCGACTCAATGCGGGCAATGTCGAGGATATCGCCGATCAGCCCGAGCAGATCCTTGGCGGAATGGTAGGCCGTGTCGATCGATGCGCGATCGGGGTGTTGCGGATCGATGCGTCGCAGGGTCAGTTCGAGCATGCCGATCACGGCGTTCATTGGCGTACGGATCTCATGGCTCATGGTTGCCAGGAAGGTACTTTTGGCCCGGTTCGCCTCGTCCGCCTGTTCTTTGGCTGCACGCAGTTTTTCAAACAATTGGCGGCGTTCACTGATGTCTATCCAGCCGCCGATAATCCCTTGAACGTCACCGCTGGAGTCGCGGTAGGGAAGAATCCAGTGGTAAATCGTCAAACGGCGGCTGCCGATGTGCAGAGGCCGGTCGAGGATCAACGGAATGCCTTCGGCAATGACTCTCTGGTAATCGGCCTGGAATGCCTCGGCCTCGCAAGCGTTGCTCAGGGTGCCCTGCATCACGCCTTTGCCGATGATGTCCTCGCGACTGGCGTTGAACGCTTCGAGATAACTGTCGTTGCAACTTTGCAGCAGACCCTGGCGATCTCGCACGTAGATCGGGTGCGGCGTGCCGTTGACCAGCGAGCGCATGAACTCCAGTTGATCGTTCAGTGCACGTTCGGCAGCCTGGCGTTGTTTGATCTGGTGGCGCATGTAGGCGTTCCAGGTCAACAACAGCAGCAGGATCAGGCCGGCGGCTGCGACCACTTGGTAGAACAGGCGCTGGTAGTTTTGCCAGATGTTCTGTGATGCCGTGGAGTAACCGCGCCAGCGGCCGTTGATCACGCCGAGCTCCTCGGGAGCGATGCTCAGCAGCGCCTTGTTGATGATCGAGGCCAGTTCGGTGTTGTCACGTGCGGTCGCCAGCGAGAAGGCTGCCTGACTGGTGCCGATCGTGGTGGTGATTTGCAGTGGCCGATCGAATATGCGCGATGAGATGAAATAGTTGGCGATCACCAGCGAGTTCACCGCACCGTCGACATGGTTGTCGGCGAGCATCGACACGGCGCTGAACGTGTCGGGGGTTTCGATCAGTTCGATGCCCGGGAAATTCTCATGCAAGTAGGCGACCAGCGGATTGCCTTGGGCGATCGCCAGACGCTTGCCTTTGAGTTGGCCCAGATTGGTCGGGCTGTCGGCGCTTTTGCGGGTCAGCAGCACGTAGGAATTTTCCAGATACGGGCGACTGAAACTCAGGTTTTTTTCACGTTCGGCGCTGGGCAGCAGGGCGGCAATCAGATCGGCTTTGTGGTTGTCGATCTGCCTGATCATTTCCGCATCGTTGCGGCTGCGCTGAACCTCGAAACGCAGGCCGGTACGCAAGCGGATCAGCTCGAGCAGGTCGGCGCTGATGCCGCGGAAATTGCCGGCGCTGTCGAAGAAGGTCAACGGTGCGTAAGCTTCATTGACCACCACGCTGACGACGGGATGCTGCTTGAGCCACTTTTCCTCACGATCTGTCAGCTGCAGTTTTCTGTCAGTGAGCAGCAGGTCGCTGCCGGCGCTCCAGCGCTTGGCGATGTCGTCGCGCTGACTGCTCGGGATCGCTGCGAGCACCGTGTCGATGATGCCCAGCAGCTGCGGATTGCTGCGCCGCACGGCGAAGCTGAAGCCATGGGCTTCCTGCTTGCCGAAGTTGGCCATACGGACGTTGTTGAGATAGCCCTTGTTGATCATGTAATGGGTGGAGAGGGTGTCGCCGAGAAACACATCGGCCTGGTCGAAGGCCACCGCGTTGATTGCGTTCTGGTAGGACGGATAGCAGGTGATCAGCGCTTTGGGATACAGCGCTTTGATCTCGGGCACCGGCAGGTAGTGATACACCATGCTCAGGCGCAGGCCGGCGAGGCCTTCGGTCAGCGAGCGGGTTTCGTCCTCGCGGGTTACCAGTACCGGCTGATCGACCGCATAGGGTCTGGAAAGCGCGAGGTTGGCATTGCCTGCTTCGTAGCCGTTGGCTGTGCCAAGCAGGTCGATCTGGCCATCGATCAAGGCGCGAATTGCAGCCTCGCGCGAGGGAAAGCGTTGCACGCGAATCGGCAAACCGGTGGCCTGACCGAGAATCCCTGCGTAATCGGCGGTCAGTCCCTCGTAGTCCTGGCCACTGACGGTCATGTCGAATGGCGGGTAATCAGGTGCGGAGGTACCCAGTTTCAGTTCGCTGCGAGTCTGCAGCCATTGCCGTTGTGACGGCTGCAGGACAGTTTGCACGGCCTCGGTGGCCGAGCGGCTGAGCAATGCATAGTCCGGTGAAGCGCTTGGCGCGGCGAGGGCATTGGCGCTCAGGTACAGAACAGCGCTCAAGGCAATCAGGTAGTCCTTTACACGGCTGGGCATGCGGAGTCTCACACGAGTGCGTTACGTTTGGCCATCTCGATAAGTTCTACAAGGGATCTGGCTTTGAGTTTTTGCATCAGACGCTTTTTATAAGTGCTGACGGTTTTGTTGCTCAGAAACATGCCCTTGGCTATTTCCTTGTTGGTACGTCCCTGAGCAAATAACTGCAATACCATCAGTTCGCGGTCATTGACGGATTTGAACAGTTCAAGTTCAGCGTATCGAGTGTCGTCGGCGCGCACCGGATTAAGCGCTTGACTGGGGAAATAGTTATAACCGGAAAGTACCGCTTTGATTGCGCTGACCAATTCGCTCAAGTCTTCCTGCTTGCAGACATATCCCGATGCGCCGGATTGCATGCAACGAATGCCGAACAGCGTAGGACACTGCGCCGTCAGAATCAGAATCTTGAAATTGGAACCCATGGTGTTGAAGCGGGCCAGTACTTCGAGGCCGTCCAGCTTGGGGATGCTGATATCGAGAATGACCAGGTCGGGCATGCATTCACGGACCATCTGCATGGCATCGACACCGTTATCGGTCTCGCCGACGACCTTGTAGCCTTCATGTTCCAGGAGCATTCGCACGGCGAGGCGGATGACTGGATGATCGTCCACAATAAAAACGGAGTTCATAAATAGAGTCCCATGCAAGCATGAATAAAGCGCGCACCTTAGCTCAGATGCATGAGCACTCGCATGGACTGGTAGTGTCGCGACTACGTTATCGGATTAATCCTACGCGTAATGAGGAAAGAGACTACGTTGAAATTAGGTTCGGCGTAAGGAAGGGCGAGCAATCAATTGGCCGAAGATTGAAATGATCCGAAGGCCAATATTGATATTCAATTATTTGTCGGTGTTTAAAGTTGCGTTTAATCAGCGGTGTTTATTTGATCGGGTTAATGGGTCAAGCGTAGTTGAATCTCAGCTGGTTCACAGGGGCATTCAGCGAAAACTCTCATGGTGGTCAGCCGGTCAGATCAGTGACCGGCTGCCCCCTCAAGACTCAGTGACTTGAACGCCCGGTCATTTCCAGTGCCATGTCACTGGCGTAACTGTCGGTCATGCCGGCGATGAAGTCGATCATGCGTAGAAACGAGCTGTGCAACGAACCCTGCGGATCCGGCGCATTGTTGCCAAGCAAATCGAGGATGCGCCGGCTCTTGAACGATGGCGTGCGGCCGTTGTGTTGTTCCAGTGCGGCGCCGCAGAACGAATTGAGCAGAATCTCCAGCGTGGTATACGCGCCGATCTCATGCAGGGTCTTGCGCTTGTCCTGGAAGATCTTCTTGCGCGCGATGTCCTTGGCGTTCAACACGCAGCGCTTCGCCGGCCCGTGCATGTGTTCGACCAGATCGCCGTGCAGCGTGCCGGCGAGCAGAGCATCCTGCTGTTCGACAAATGCCCGCGCCGCCGCGTTGGTCAGGTGCTCGATGGCCTTGCCGCGCAGGATCGCCAGTTTACGCCGGCGGGAATCCTGCGGGCCGAGCTGGCGATAGGTTTCCGGCAAATCGTCGCCGACCAGACCGAGCAGCAGTGACTCGACTTCGGCGTATTCGAGCAACTCCATTTCCAGACCGTCTTCGAGATCGATCAGCGCATAGCAGATGTCATCGGCCGCCTCCATCAAGTACACCAACGGATGGCGTGCCCAGCGCTGGTCTTCGATTTGCGGCAGGCCGAGCTTGTGAGCGATCTGTTCGAGCAGCGGCAGCTCGCTCTGATAGCAGCCGAACTTGTGTTTCTTGTAGCCGAGGGAGTCGGCGTGGCGCGCGGTCCACGGGTACTTCAGATAGGTGCCCAGCGTCGCGTAGGTCAGGCGCGTGCCGCCGTCGAACTGGTGATATTCCAGCTGCGTAAGCACGCGAAAGCCTTGAGCATTGCCTTCGAAATTGAGGAAATCACCACGCTCGGCCTCGCTCATGCCGTCCAGCCAGCCGCGCCCGGCGGCTTGCTGGAACCAGTGGCGGATGGCGTCTTCGCCGGAATGGCCGAACGGCGGATTGCCGATGTCATGCGCCAGGCAAGCCGATTGCACGACCATGCCGAGGTCGGCCGGGTCGCACCAGTCTGGCAGCGCGCTGCGCAAGGTTTCACCGACACGCATGCCCAGCGAACGGCCGACACAGCTGACTTCCAGCGAGTGGGTCAGGCGGGTATGAATGTGATCGTTGCTGGTGACCGGGTGCACTTGGGTCTTGCGCCCGAGGCGGCGAAAGGCACCGGAGAAAATGATGCGGTCATGGTCTTTGTGAAAAGGGCTGCGGCCGAGTTCTTGCGGGCTGTGCAGCGGTTTGCCGAGGCGTTCGCGGTTGAGCAGGGTTGGCCAATCCAAGGCTGAATCTCTCCGTCTGGTGACTGATCGTCCTAGCTTCCCGGTTCGGCCCTGTGCCTGCAAGCAGAACTACAGGCCTGCTGCGTCGATATCGATCAACAGCAAGCGTTCACCGTTATCGAAAAACTGTCCGGCAGTCAGGCAATACTGGTTGCTGGTGGCATCGCGATAGGTGTTCGACAGGGTCAGGCGGCGTTCTTCCCAGCCTTCGGCCAGCAGATGATAGAAGTACGGTCGCCACGACCAGTTGTGCCCCAGATAGCGGTCATCGGCGAACCAGCCGTCATGGCGCCATTCGAGGTTGGGCGTCAGTTGCGTGCCGTGGCGGTCGCACTGATAAAAGCGCAGCAGCCAGGGAAACGCCTGCAATTGCGGCAATGCACTGAGCGGGGCGCGGGCCTGGGCCCATTGCTGCAGAATCGCCATCAGTTCGCTGAGCTGCTGACGCATCTGCATCAGCCTTCCGCGCTCGCTGAGTTTCTGTTTTACGTAGCGCTGCCTGAGTTGGGCGAAATGCGCGACGAAAGCATCCGTAGCGAAGAATTCCTCCTGCGCCCGGGCGAAGAGAAATCCCTGCACATAGCGCGAACCGCACTCCAGGGCGAAATTCAGCTGTGCTTCGGTTTCGACGCCTTCAGCGATGATCCAGCAGCCGGTTTTCTCGGCCATCTGGGCGAGGGCCTTGACCACATCGCTGCTCGGTCCGCCGAGGGCCGCGGCCTGAAACAGGCGCATGTCGAGCTTGAGAATGTCCGGTTGCAGGGCCAGCACCCGATCCAGCTGCGAATAGCCGGCGCCGAAATCATCAATGGCGATTCTCGCCCCTGCGTCACGGTAGCGCCCGACCACGTGGGCCAGGCGTTCGCTGTTACCGCCCAGTTCGGTGATTTCGAAAACGATGCGCTGCGGATCAACCTGGTGTCGCGCCAATTGCTTGAGGCTTGGCAGCGCTTGATCGGCGCGCAGGCGACTGATCCAGCGTGGCGACATGTTCAGGCTGAGGAACCACTCCGCCGGCGCTTCATGCAGGCGGCTGAGGGCGTGGTCACGGATCTGCCGATCGAGACGGCGCAAGGCAGTGGCCGGGGTCCGTGGGTCGGCGAACAACGGTCCGACCGAGGTCAATTGACCGTCGCTCTGGCGCAAGCGACCGAGTGCTTCGACACCAGCGATGCGGCCGGTGGCGGTATCGATGAAAGGCTGAAAACAGGCGAGCGGTTGCCCGTCGATCACGGCAAGTCCTTAATCTTGTTTTTGGTTTGGCCGCGCTTGCCGGATAGGCACGCGGGATGGAATCTCCCGATAAGGAGATTCATCCCGGCGCTATTGCAAGAATGTAGCCAGATGGGCGCTTCAGCGTTTGCCCGAGCTGTGCATGACCAGTCTGATCAGCGGCCCAAGCGTCGTGCCCAGACGCAGCAGTCGCGTCAAACCGCCACCACTGCTGCGTTTCGAGCCTTTGCCGGTGAGGAAACCCAGCAGCGTCACCGCCGCCACGCCCCACAACGGCGCGTGCTTGATGCCAAAACCGTCCTGCACGTTCTGCTTCATGCCACGCATGCGCTGCAACGGTTGCAACACTTGCGCGGTTTCGTGGCGGATTTCCTGACGGTGCATTTCCATGCGCAGGCGGATCAGCGCCTTGCGCATTTCCCGGCGTGAGCTGTTGTGCGGAAGTTCAGGCAGGCTCATGGCAGCAGGCGCTCCCGGTCGTTGGCCAGCTCTTCGAGCGTGCCGTGGAAAGGCGAGGATTCATCGAAAATCGCCGCTTTGAGGCGCAGGCCGCAGAAGATCGACGCCAGCGTGTAAAACACGCACAGGCCGATGATCGCTGCCAGGCGGTAGGTGTCCCAGAAGATGATCATCACCAGCGTCGACAGACCCACCAGCAACAGCAGGGCAAACACCAGCGCCAGGCCGGCGAACAGCAGCAGGCTGACAGTGCGTGATTTCTGCTCCTGCAGTTCGATGCCGAACAGTTCTACATGACTGTGCAGCAGTCCCAGAACGGCAGCGCCGAGGCGACGTGTGGAGGAGGCGGTGCCCGTAGTCGGGCCGGATTCACCGATCGACATGATCAGCGCCGAGTTGCCAGCAGGCCGATCAGAAAGCCGACGCCCGCAGCGATGCCCACCGATTGCCATGGGTTGGCCGATACATAGTCTTCAGTAGCGGTGACCGCCGCCTGACCGCGTTCGCGCAAGGTGTCTTCAGTCACTTTCAGGGTTTCCCGGGCACGCAGCAGGCTGTCGTGAATCTGGGCACGCAGCTCATCGGCCTGATCGCCAGCGAGGGTCTTGGTGTGCTCGAGCAGGCGTTCGGTGTCGGCAACCAGAGTCTGGAAGTCGTTCATCAGGATTTCTTGAGCAGTCTTTGCCTTGATGCTGGCCATGGGTGGATCTCCGTAGGTGGCTTTGAAGCGTTCGAGTATGAGCCTTGCGCGAAGGTTCAGTGCAAATGCCTGGTACAACTTTTGCTGTGTCGTGGTGCGTCGCTCGGCGTAGGTGCGCTGTTGCCGGGCGTCCAAGCAGAAAAACTCTAATTCATTTGCCGGCGGTCCGTGTTGGGACATCGATTCATGCGCCAAATCAGTTCGTCGACCCTGCCGTTGAAAGACTGGTGAGTCGTAATTTGGTGCATGAAATGCCCGCATGAACCGCTTTGGTGCCTTTTAGCCTTGGGTCTGCCTCCTCATGGAAAATCTGCAAAGCGCTGTGGACACGCTGGTTCACAGCTCCAACACGTTGTTCATTCTGATCGGTGCGGTGATGGTACTGGCGATGCACGCCGGTTTCGCCTTTCTGGAGGTCGGCACGGTCCGGCAGAAGAACCAGGTCAACGCGCTGGCGAAAATCCTCAGCGACTTCGCCGTCTCGACCCTGGCCTATTTCTTTATAGGCTATTGGATCTCCTATGGCGTCACCTTCATGCAACCGGCGGCGGTGCTCACGGCTGACCACGGCTATGGCCTGGTGAAGTTTTTCTTCCTGCTGACCTTTGCTGCCGCCATCCCGGCGATCATTTCCGGCGGCATTGCCGAACGCGCGCGTTTCGTCCCGCAGTTGTGCGCGACGGCGCTGATCGTAGCGTTTATCTATCCGTTTTTCGAAGGGCTGATCTGGAACGGCAACTTCGGCTTGCAAGGCTGGCTGGCGGCGCAGTTTGGCGCGGCATTCCATGATTTCGCCGGCTCGGTGGTGGTGCATGCCGTGGGCGGTTGGCTGGCGTTGGCCGCTGTTCTGCTGCTCGGCCCGCGCAATGGTCGCTACCGCGATGGGCGCCTGGTCGCGTTCGCGCCGTCGAGCATTCCGTTTCTGGCACTGGGCTCGTGGATCCTGATTGTCGGCTGGTTCGGCTTCAA
>NZ_JH635998.1:64219-67698 GCF_000257605.1 Pseudomonas sp. R62 | reverse complement strand
GAGCATCGACGATGTGCTGGGCGTATGGCCGTTGCATGGTTTGTGTGGCGTGTGGGGCGGGATTGCCTGCGGCATCTTCGGTCAGTCTGTGCTGGGTGGCCTGGGCGGTGTCAGCCTGATCAGCCAGTTGATCGGCACTGCCCTTGGCGTCGCGGTCGCGCTGCTCGGCGGCTTCGTCGTCTACGGCGCGATCAAGGCATTGCATGGGCTGCGCCTGAGTCAGGAACAAGAGTATTACGGCGCCGACCTGTCGCTGCACAAGATCGGCGCGGTGAGTCAGGACTAGATTTCCTCATCATTGGCTCCGGGATAGAAACCGTGGAGCAGGCGATAGCGATCGATGCGCACTTGATCGACCTTCTCCTGCACTTTGTGCGCGGGCAGGCCGAGCATGATCAGCGCGTGTGAAGCGAGCATCAGGCTCGACTCCAAAAGCTCCGGCACCACCTCGGTGGCGCCGGCGGCTCTGAGTTCCGCCGATTGGCTGTCGTCACGGGTGCGTACCAGAATCGGCACCTGTCGGTTGAGTCGGCGGGCTTCGCGCAGAATGCGCAACGCCACGTCACTTTGATCCACGGCAATCACCAGCAGCCTGGCGCGCAACAGGCCAACCGCAGTAAGCAGATCGCCACGCGCCGAGTCGCCGTAATGTACGTCGCTTTCCGCAGATGCGGCTTCCTGCACCCGCACCGGATCGTTGTCCAGCGCGACATAGGCTTGCCCGGCGTTGCCCATGAAGCGGCCGATGGACTGGCCGACGCGCCCGTAGCCGCAGATCACCACGTGCTGGTCGAGGTCGGCGTTGAGCGCGCTGATCTGTTCGATCTGCGCTTCCTGATTGGGCTTGCGGTGCAGCACGGCGGCAATGCGCGGCGCCGCACGCAAAAGCAATGGCGTGAGCAGCATCGAACAGAACGTCGCCGCGAGCAGCAGGGCGCCCGGTTCGGCCGGCAACAGGCTGTTCTGCTGCATCTGCGCCATCAAGGCAAAACAGAATTCGCCACCCTGGGCCAGGGCCAGGCCGCTGCGCCATGCGGTTTCGCTGTCACTGCCGCGCCACTTCACCAGCAGCGCGACCACGATGCCCTTGATCAGCATCAGGCCGAGCGTCAGGCCGATGATCAACAGGCTGTGACTGACGAACAATTGCAGGTCGATCAGCATGCCGATGCTGACGAAGAACACGCCGAGCAGAATGTCGCGAAAGGGCCGGATGTCAGCTTCGATCTGGTGCCGGTAATGGCTTTCCCCGAGCAACATGCCGGCGAGGAAAGCGCCGAGTGCAGGCGACAGCCCCAACAAGTGCGTGAGCCAGGCAGTCAGCAGCACGATCACCAGCGCCAGCAGGACGAACAGCTCCGCAGAGCGCGAGGCCGCCACCTCATGAAACAGCCGTGGCAATAACCAGCGACTGGCGAGCAGCAGGCCGAAGAACAGCACCACGGTTTTGCCCAGGGTCAACGGCAAGGCCCAATACCAGGCCTGCTCGCTGGTGCCGGCGAAGACCGGAACCAGTGTCAGCAGCAATACCGCGACAACGTCCTGAAACAGCAACACGCCGACCGCGTTCTGGCCGTGGCTGCTGAATACTTCACCAAGACTGCCCAGCTCCTTGGTCACGATCGCCGTGGATGACAGCGATAACCCTGCACCGAGCAACAGCGCCGGCATCAGCGGCATGCCCAGGCCCATCAACAGTGTGCCGAGCAGCGCTGTGCTGATCAGCACTTGCTGACTGCCGAGGCGAAACACCACCTGACGCAGCGCAATCATCTTCGACAGGGAGAACTCCAGACCCAGCGAAAACAGCAGAAACACCACGCCCAGCTCGGCGACATCGGGCAGATGTTCGCTCTCGTTGACCCAGTCGAATGCGTTCGGCCCGACCAGTAATCCCACGCACAGGTAACCCAGCACCGGCGGCAGTCGCAGGCGCCGGAACAGGGCAATCACCACCAGGGATGAGGCGAGGATGATCAACAGATTTGCAAACACGGGACACTCCGCTGTCAGGGCGTTGGCCTCTGAAGCGTAGAGGCAAAAAGTCCGCGAGGATGACGCATTTGCAATTTGCGCTGAATGATTTGCGTCAGGATTTTGCGCCGGGAGCGCTGGGTCCTTTGGGCGGCGCCGGGTCGACGAGGGTTTAGTGGCGTCCTAGAATGGGCTCACTTGTTTTCCGGTAATGCCGTCATGCCTCCTGAATGTCAGCTGTTCGGCACCCTCGGGTGTCACCTGTGTGAAGTCGCCGAAGCCGAGCTGATGCCCTTCGTCGAGCATGGTCTGCTGGTTGAATTGGTGGACATCGCCGAAGACGAATCGTGGTTCGAAAAATACAGCTTGCGCATCCCGGTACTGCGGCGGGTCGACACTGGCGCTGAGCTGGATTGGCCGTTCAGTGGCGATGAAATCGCGGCGTTTTTACGATGATGAGCTTTACTACCGTTCTCCCGCTGGTCGCAGCAATCCATCCTTGCGTTGGCGCTCGCTGAATTCTTCGGTTACTGTATGTCCATACAGCAATCGAGTCAGAGGGATGAACCGTGGTCAATGTCGAACAGTTGAAGAGCAGCGTTAACCGGATGTCGGTGGACGTGGTGCGCGAGGCCGTCCTCGAATTGCGCCTGGACGGGCTGGTCACGGAAGGCAAGACGCCATTCAACAAGCTGCATTTCAATACCTGCTTTGCCGAAATCGAAGCCCTTTTTCAACGCGCCGGTTATCACAAGCAGCTGGATGTGGTCGGTTATCAGGGACTGTTGTACGCGTTGTACGATCCTGGGCGTTGGGAAGCGGTCGATGTGTTGCGCTGGCTGAAGGAGTTCACCGAAGCGGCGGCCCTCAAGTCGATTCCGGCCTGATCAAACTGCGCTAGGTGGCTTTGCCTCACTGTTGGATAATGCCGGCCTGCATTGAGGATTTCTGTTTCGTATGACCAGCCCCGTATTTTCCGCTGCGCACAATCAGGCCAGCACCTTGTATTTGCCGCCCGGTCCCTGGCTGACGGTACTCGATTGCCTGTGCGAACACTTCAGTGCCATCGGCCGCGAACAATGGCTCGACCGGATTGCTCGCGGACGGGTGCTGGATGCGCAGGGTCAGCCGATTGCGCTGGACTTGCCCTACAAGGAAGGGCTGCGCATTCATTACTTTCGTGAGGTGCCGGACGAAAAGCCGATCCCGGTGCTCGAGTCGATTCTCTACGCTGACGAACATCTGGTAGTGGCCGACAAACCTCATTTTCTGCCAGTAACTCCGGCCGGGGAATATGTCGAACAAACCCTGCTGCGCCGGCTGATCCGTCGGCTGGACAATCCGCATCTGGTGCCGCTGCACCGCATCGACCGGCACACCGCAGGGCTGGTGATCTTCTCGGCTAACCCGCAAACCCGCTCGGCCTATCAGTCATTGTTCCCGACCCGGCAGATCGACAAGCGCTACGAAGCGATCGCCCCGGCATTGCCCGAGCTGAATTTCCC
>NZ_JH635998.1:57645-62101 GCF_000257605.1 Pseudomonas sp. R62 | reverse complement strand
CTGGCGGAAGATCTGATCTCGACGCTGGATCTGCCGCCGTGGCCGAACAGCGCCATGGACGGCTACGCCTTGAACCTGGCGGATTGGCAGGGCGAGCCGCTGCCGGTCAGTCAAAAGGTCTTCGCCGGGCAATCTCCACAGCCGTTGGAACCAGGCACCTGCGCGCGCATCTTCACCGGGGCACCATTGCCGCCGGGCGCCGACTGTGTCGAGATGCAGGAAAACGCCGAAGTTCAGGCCGATGGCCGAGTGCGCTTCCTCGAGCCTTTGAAAGCCGGGCAGAACATTCGTCCGCAGGGCCAGGAAACTACGGTCGGCGAATTGGTGCTGCAAGCTGGAACCCGGCTCGGACCGATTGAGCAGGGCCTGGCTGCTTCGCTTGGCTGTGCCGGCCTCAATGTCGTGCGCAAACCTCGCGTCGCTGTTTTGTCCACCGGCGACGAGCTGGTCGAACCCGGCCAGGCATTGGGCCTGGGCCAGATCTACAACAGCAATCGCGTACTTCTGTGCAGTTGGCTGCAGCGTCTGGGTTGTGAAGTGATTGATGGCGGAATTCTCCCGGACGATCTGCCCACCACGCGGGCGCGGTTGGGCGAGCTACAAAATGTCGATCTGATTCTGTCTACCGGCGGGGTCTCGGTCGGTGAGGCGGATTTCCTCGGCATTGCCCTGCGTGAAGAAGGCGAGTTGGCCCTGTGGAAGCTGGCCATCAAGCCCGGGAAGCCGTTGACCTTCGGCCATTTTCGCAACGTGCCGGTGATTGGCCTGCCGGGCAATCCCGCCTCGACGCTGGTGACGTTCGCCCTGCTGACGCGGCCTTATCTTTTGCGTCGCCTGGGTGTGCAAGCCGTCGAACCGCTCAAGTTTGCAGTGCCAGCAGGTTTTGTCTGGTCGGTGGCCGGCAACCGTCGTGAATATTTGCGCGGGCGTTTGGAGCAGGGGCGGGCGATCATTTACCGCAACCAGAGTTCGGGTGTGCTGCGCAGCGCCGCGTGGGCCGACGGGTTGGTGGAAGTCCGAGAGGGCCGCACGCTGAGCGAGGGTGATGAAGTGAGCTTCATTCCCCTCAGTGACCTGCTGGGGTAGCCGGTCTTGCCCATGCACGCGTCGGCGGGTAAGCACGGCGCGTGCAACAATTGATTCGGTCAGTTGCTGATCAACGTCACCAACTGGTCGAATCGGCTGTTGGCCACCCATCCCAGCAGTCCGAGGATGACAGCGGTAGCACCCGCCGAATACGCCAGACGGTGTTTGATCGTCCGCACATCATTGAGCACTTCGTCCATGTCGCGGCGCATGTATTTGAAGTGAGTCTCCAGCTCGCTGACTCGGGGTTCCATATCAAACTCTCCAGGGGTCTTGGCGCTGTTACAGAAGTCTGGTTTCTTGCTGGCACGACTTTCGGCGAGAGCGGCGACCGGGCTCACCGGTGCCTTGGTTTCATGGTTGCGCATGGAAGTACTCGCTGGTCGTAGCAACTGCACGCTTGCTGATTATTCCATTGCTTGATTCATGGAAATGAATCGCGGGGTATCCGTTCATTACCGGCACATCCTTGTGTTATTGAGTTGAAAGTTGGTGCTGCCGGCACACGGTGACCCAATGATCGGACGGGGTCAATTAAGCCGATTCCTCTTGTTCCGTACGAAAAAATACCGCTGTGTAGGACGCTGGCCGTTTGAAAAGCAATTAATTGCCATCCCTGCGGCTTTTTTAACGCGCGCAGTGGTCAAGATGTTTCAATCGATTTCAATTCTTGGAGTGACGTTATGAGTGAACGCCGGGCACTGCTGATCTTGCATGGCAAACAGGCACTCAACGAAGATGTCCGCGCTGCCGTCGAAGCCAAGCGTGAGCAAGGCTGGGAACTGGCTGTGCGAGTGACGTGGGAGGCTGGCGACGCCCAGCGTCTGGTTGAGGAAGCGTTGGCGGCCGGCTACAGCAAAATCATCGCCGGTGGCGGTGATGGCACGTTGCGCGATATTGCCGAGGCGCTGGCGCAGCATCCGCAAAAAGCCAGTCTCGTCCTCCTGCCGCTGGGCACCGCCAACGATTTTTCCCGTGCCGCCGGTATTTCCCTGGAGCCGGCCGAAGCCCTTGAGCTACTGGATGTTCAGCCCTCGGATATCGATCTGGGCGAGGTGGGCGGGCAGATTTTCCTGAACATGGCGACCGGCGGATTCGGTAGCCAGGTGACCGCCAATACTTCGGAAGACCTGAAAAAGGTCTTGGGCGGCGCCGCTTATCTATTTACCGGCCTGACCCGGTTCAGCGAACTGCATGCCGCTTACGGCGAGTTGCAAGGCCCGGATTTTCATTGGCAGGGTGAACTGCTTGCACTGGGAATCGGCAACGGACGGCAGGCGGGCGGCGGCCATGTGCTGTGCCCCGAGGCGCGAGTCGACGATGGTTTGCTGGACATCAGCATTTTGCCGGCACCGCAGGAGCTGGTCGGCACGCTGAAGAATCTGCTGAGCGAGGGCTTCGGCCTCGACAATATGTTTGTGCGGGCGCGATTGCCGTGGGTCGAGATCAAGGTCGCCGAAGGGCTGAGCATCAATCTCGATGGCGAGCCGCTGGAAGGCGACAGTCTGCGATTTGTTGCGAAACCTGCAGCGTTGCAGGTGCATCTGCCGAAGGACTCGCCGTTATTGGGCCAACAACCGTCAATCAGTCATCAAGGCTGATGATCTGCTCACGCACGGCGAACAGCACCAGGCCCGCCACGTCGTAGATTTGCAGGCGCTTCATGATCTGTGCGCGGTGGGTTTCGACGGTCTTGACGCTTAAGCCCAGGCCATTGGCGATTTCCCGGGTCGATTTGCCGCGCACGATCAGGCGAAGGATTTCCAGCTGGCGCGCGGTCAGATTGTGCGAATCGGCGACGTCCGGCTGGCTTTTCTGGTTTCGCGTCAGTGCCTGATTGATCACCGTATGAGCGATGGCCGGGCTGAGGTAGCGTTCGTTGTTGCGCAGGGCTTCCAGCGCGTGCTCGAGCTCGGTGGCCGTGGTGTCCTTGAGCAGGTAGCCATGGGCACCGGATTCCAGCGCCTGCATGATCAGCGCCGGATCGGTGTGCATCGACAGGATCAGCACTTTGCTCTGCGGCCGAACGCGCTTGAGCCGTTGCAGGGCTTCCAGGCCACCGGTTTCCCTCATCGAGATATCCAGCAATACGATGTCCGGGCTCAATTGCTCGACCATTTCAAGCAATTGTGAACCATCACTGGCTTCGCCGATTACCGCGTAACCGGGAATATCCAGTACCAGAGCGCGCACGCCGGCTCTGATCAGCGAGTGGTCATCCACCAGAAGTAAGTTACAAGTCAACGCATAACCTTATTCGTACTGGCCCGTTCGAGTGCCCGAGGCGCCCACGGGAATAGTGCTTCGATTCGAGTGCCTTTGCCCGGCTCGCTGATAACGCTCAATGTGCCGCCCAACTGTTCGATGCGCTCGGCCATTCCGGCCATGCCGCGTTGGCCTTCTCTGGCCGGGTCGGCCGCCGGGGCAAAACCCAGGCCGTCATCACTGATCAACAGCGTCAGACCTTGCGGCAATCGCTGTACCCGAATCAACAGGTTTTTTGCCTGTGCGTGCCGGAGGATGTTGGTCACGGCTTCCTGGGCAATGCGAAACGCCGCGACGGCCATTTCCTCGGGGATGCCGTTGAGCCGTTGCTGGCAATCGAGACTCCAGTTGACCGGCGTGTTGGCCAGTGTCTTGAGCAAGTGCGCACGCAGGCTGGCTTCGAGGCCCAGGCTGGTCAATTGACGTGGATTGAGAATCGCCGAGACGTCACGCACCTTGGTCAGGGTTTCATCCAGTGTGTCGCAGAGGACCTTGCATTGTTCCTGCAGATCTTCCGGCAGGCGGCGTTTGAGCCAGTCACTTTGCAGCTTCGCGGCGGTGAGCAACTGGCCGATATCGTCGTGCAATTCACGGCTGAGGCGATGTCGTTCGTTTTCCTGGACTTGCAGCAGTCGATCAGCCAGCTCTTGTGGCTGAAACTTGATCGATTTGCGCGACAAGCGATATTGCACCCAGACGCACGCGGTGGCGGCGATGTCGAGTGCCAGCAATCCCAAGGGAAGGCGTGCGGAAACAACATACGCCAGCAGACTGCCCAAGGTCGCCAGAACACACAGAACAAGTGTGAAGCGCCGGGCGTTTTCCCGAGAAGGTGGCCATGTAATGAGTGACTTGAGACTGGCGTACATAACGGATGGAGCCAATGGATGTTCGCTGCGGGCAGACCGACCGGTGACTGGCGGATCTCTGTGTGGAAATACTGTCAATTATGTTATTGATTCATACCGCATTCGTTAAGCAATGATTGGCCGGCAGTAACATTGCTAATGAAACGCTGAAGTCACTGTGCCATTAAACGGCAGGTAATTAACCGGCGGCATAATACCACTTAACATACCGTTGGTCGCGGTCGCTATATATGTCC
>NZ_JH635998.1:46553-57107 GCF_000257605.1 Pseudomonas sp. R62 | reverse complement strand
TACCACTTAACATACCGTTGGTCGCGGTCGCTATATATGTCCATTCAGTCAGGAAATACCGGATCGTGGACGCAAGTTCCATATTGGAAAAAGTTGGAATTCTTGTAGTTGGACGACTTCGATTAGCCTGGAAGTGTCTCTGGGAGCACACAGGGAAAACCCTGATGGCGGCCTCTGGAAATCAGCCGTTGGTCGGGCAGATTATTTGACCCGGATTGTCGCTGGCAGGTATGCACTATTCAATTACGACAGTTTCGCGGCCAGTTTCTCAAGCCTGGTGCGCTATCAGGGACGCAGAGAGCAAACGTTTGCTCATCATCTTCGGCTCGAACGTGTCCTGGCCCATTTGTGCCGCAAAGGCCTCAAGCAGGGCTGTCTGCTCGCTGCCATCAAGGCTCAGTTGTCCGGTTTTATGATCGACCAGCTCAAGCTGCCATGCCATCAGGGTGAAACAGTCTCGCAAGGCATCGAGGGCCTGTTCGTGCAGGTCGACGCGATCCTGGGTCAGATTCAGCAGGCTGTAGATGTGCAGGGAAAACTCGGAGATTGCTTCCAGTGCCAAGGCTTCGGCGCGGCCGGCCAGCTTCAACAGAGTGCCGAGCATGCAGTCGATGGCATCCTTGTCATTGCTGATCAGTTGCAGATGGCTCAGGCATTCTTCGGACTTGGCGAGAAGCGTTTCGGCCTCGACCAGAAATTCGGGGAAGCGTTGCGCCCAGTCTTTACGGTCGATTGGCATGTTCATCTCCACCACGTCGTGTTGGTTGACGGATGGCCGTGTGTGGCGACGATCGTGAATCGTCGGCAGATCGCGCCCGGCGGTGCAGGTGCACGGACCGAGGGGTTCCAGAGGGTGGGTTGCCACTGAATTGCGATCGCACACAATAGCCTGACTCCGTTCATGCAATGAGAATGGCGTCACAGTAATGGCTATTGGAAATGGCGAATATCAGGTTGGGCCTGATTGATCCTAGGGGAATCCCTTAGGCGCGGGAACCTAACGTGCAAACCGAGGTCGCGCCGCAATGAATCTAGCAGATGAAATCACGATTGCCAGTAAAGCATGATGTCAGTGTGACATCAATGGCCGTTTGTGGCATTTTTAGCGGCGCGCTTTACAGCAATCAAGATTAGCTGAATGCAGCCGATAAACCCCCATAGTGAATTCATCAGAACAAGCCCAGGAGTCATTGATGGCCGGCATTCTCGACACGGTAGACCAACGCACGCAACTGGTGGGTGAGAATCGCCTGGAAATCCTCATGTTTCGCCTGGCCGGACGCCAGCTGTTCGCGATCAACGTGTTCAAGGTTCAGGAAGTGCTGCAACTGCCCAAGCTGACCCTGATGCCGCAGCGTCATCCTTTCGTCTGCGGCGTGGTAAATCTGCGCGGACAGACCCTGCCGGTGATCGACCTGTCGCAGGCAATCGGCATGCGCCCACTGGTGCCGGGCCCGAACAGCACTATCATCGTCACCGAATACAACCGTTCGGTGCAGGCCTTCCTCGTTGGCGGCGTCGACCGTATCGTCAACATGAACTGGGAAGCCATTCTGCCGCCGCCGACCAGTGCTGGCCGCCAGCATTATCTGACCGCGATCAGCAAGGTCGACGATCAACTGGTGGAGATCATCGACGTCGAGAAAGTCCTCGCTGAAATCGTCCCGTACAACGCGAAGGTCTCGCGCGAGAAACTCGACGACCCGGTACTGGAACGCGCCCGTGGCCGCGAAGTGTTGCTGGTGGATGATTCCAACGTAGCGCTTTCGCAACTGCGCGACACCCTCGGCCAGCTTGGGGTGAAGATGCACATTGCCAGCGACGGTCTGAAAGCCTTGAACATGCTCAAGGCCTGGGCCGATACCGGCGTGCACATGACCGACAAACTGCTGATGATTTTCACCGACGCGGAAATGCCGGAAATGGACGGCTATCGCCTGACCACGGAGATCCGCAACGACCCTCGCCTGCGTGGCCTGTACGTCGTACTGCACACCTCGCTATCGGGCAGTTTCAACGACTCGATGGTGAAGAAGGTCGGCTGCGACAACTTCCTCTCCAAATTCCAGCCGGACAAACTGGTCGACGTGGTGCGCCAGCGTCTGATGCTCGACGCCGTGCCGGCCTGACCACACACCCATTGTAGAAGTGAGCCTGGTCTTTGATTCCAGATCGAGCTCGTATAGGGTGGCGTTTTTCCTCCAAGGAAGCTGGCCATGCTGCGTCTGAGCGCGCTTTATCGTTACCCGTTGAAATCCGGCAAGGGCGAAATCCTGCAAAGCATCGAGCTGGACAAGCTCGGGCTGGCGGGCGACCGACGCTGGATGCTGGTGGACGAGGCCAGCGGGCGCTTTCTGACCCAGCGTGCCGAAGCGAAGATGAGTCAGTTGTCGGCGTTATGGAATGCCGGCGGCGGTCTGATGCTCAGCGCTCCCGAGCAGGGTTCTATCGAATTCGCGCTACCCGCTGCCGACGCCGAGCTGCGCGGTGTGACGATCTGGCGTGACACCCTGCGGGTGCCGGACGCCGGTGATCAAGCCGCGCGGTTTGTCAGCGACTTCCTCGGCAAGCCGACACGTCTGGTGCAAATGCCGCTCGAGCGGGCACGCACCACGCAGTCGGGTTTCGGCAAGGATGACGATCAAGTGGCGTTCGCCGACGGTTATCCATTGCTGCTGATCGGCGAAGCCTCGCGGCTGGCGCTCTCGGAAACGGTAGGGCGAGAGCTGGAGATGCTGCGCTTCCGTCCGAATCTGGTCATCGAAGGCAGCGCGCCTTACGCCGAGGACCAATGGAAACGCATTCGCATCGGCGATATCGAATTCCGCGTGGTCAAGCCATGTGCGCGTTGCATCATGACCACCGTCGACCCGCAAACCGGTGAGCGCAGTGCTGATCGTGAGCCGTTCGCGACGTTACAGAAACATCGCTCAACCGCCGATGGCGCGATGTTCGGACAGAATCTGGTCAACGACGGCAAAGGCCGCCTGGAAGTCGGCATGCCGGTGGAAATCCTCGAATAGATTGTCGCTGAAACGAAAAATGCCCGGGTCTTTTGGACGCGGGCATTTTTTTGCGCTGTGAAACCGTCGGGATCAGCCGCGGTATTCGCACAGGTAAGCGGTATCCACTTCGACTTTCAGCTGAAACTTGCTGTTGGCCGGGACGTTGAACTGGCTGCCGGCGGCGAAGGTTTCCCAGTCGCTGCTGTCTGGCAGTTTTACGTTCAGCGCGCCGGAAACCACATGCATGATCTCGCGCTGGCTGGTGCCGAATTCGTATTCGCCCGGGGCCATGACGCCAATGGTCGCCGGACCTTCAGCGGTGCCAAAGGCGATCGACTTGACGGTGCCGTCGAAGTACTCGTTGACTTTAAACATGGGCGGATTCCTCGAAAAGGGCTTAAAAGGGGGCGGCCAGTATGCACAAGGCTTTTCGCGCCGTCACGCGTCTAAAGCGGCAGGACCAGCGGCAATAACCGTGCAGTATTGCGGGCATCTTCCAGCGCGCGATGTTGTTGGCCGTTGAACTGCATGCCCGCCAGTTGCAGCGCGCCATTGAGCCCCAACGGTCGTTCCAGGCGCCGAGCCTTGGCGAAGCGCTGTTTGAGGTTCATGTGCGGGACTTTGCTCAGGCCGCTGTCGATGTTCAGGCGCTGCCACTCCTGCAGCAATTGCTGGCGATCGTAACCGCCCCAACTGGCCCAGCCTTCCAGACGGGTTTGATGCTGCGCCAGCCAACGCTCAAAGGCCGGCCAGACTTCGCTCAGCGGTTGCGCCGAATCGATGTTGGCTTGGGTGATGTGTGTCAGCTCCCGACAGAATGGCGTCAGCAATGGCCGGCGGGTCGGTTTGACGAAGCGCTGGAAATGATCCTGCTCGCGCCCGGCGCGGTCGACCAGGGTCGCACCGATCTCGATAATTTCCATTTCCGTGACCGGCCAGCCACCCTCGTCTGTGGTGGCTTCCAGATCTATGACCAGCCAATGGGGCATCGCAGGGTTCCTGATTTCCGCGTTCTGATTTATCAGAGCGTAGTCAAACCCCGCGCTTGTGCCCGGGCGACTACTCGACCTGCAACAGAACCTGACGATTTTTTACCTGATCGCCGACCTTCACTTGCACCCGTTTGAGCACGCCATCGATGCCGGCCTTCAACGGATGCTCCATTTTCATTGCCTCCAGCACCACTAGCAATTGACCCTTGCTGACCGTACTGCCTTCGCTGACCAGCACATCGACAATGGCGCCGTCCATCGGTGCTTTCAGGGTGCCGGAGGCGACGCTGGTCTGACTGTCGATCGGCGCATGAGTTCGATCCTCCAGGCGCAGGCTGCCCGGATGGGTGAACAGCCACAGCTGCCGATCGTGCAGACGATAGGCGTGGCGCTGGCGCAGACCGTCGACTTCGATGGTGATCGATTGCGCGGCGTGCTCAATGATTTTCACCGCCACAGTGCTTTCGCCAGCCTGCACGACCAACTCGCCGGGTTTGCGCGCCAGCACCGCCAGCGTCCAGTCCTGCTCGTCACTGCCCAGTCGATAGTGCAACGGCACGCTAGCGTTGTTGCGCCAGCCGTTCAGCGGGGCGCGATGGGGCAGGGCGCTGGCCTGATAGAACAACGCCACGGCAATCGCCAGTTGCGCCGTCGTCGGCACATAAGTGTTGAGGCTGGCATGGCTGGAAAAATGTTGCTGGATGAAAGCGGTGCTGAAATCGCCACTGATGAACTGCGGATGTTGCAGCAGGCCTTCGAGCAAGCGTTGATTGCTTTGCACGCCAAGCAGCACCGTGTCCTGCACCGCCCGCAACAATTTGCGCCGCGCCTCTTCGCGGGTTGCGCCGTGGGCGATCAGTTTGCCCAGCAGCGGGTCGTAAAACGGGCTCACCGACTGGCCTTCAAGCAGACCGTGATCAATCCGCGCCCCGTGATCCGAAGCCGGTTGCCATGCGGCAATTCGGCCGGTTTGCGGGAGAAAATCCGCAGCGGGATCTTCGGCGTAGAGGCGCACTTCCATGGCGTGACCGTCGAGGCGGACCTGTTCCTGCTTCAGCGGTAACGGCTGGCCCTCGGCAACCAGCAACTGCCACGCGACCAGATCGAGGCCGGTGATCAATTCCGTCGCCGGATGTTCGACCTGCAGACGGGTGTTCATCTCCAGAAAGTAGAACTGGCCGCGTGCGTCGAGGAGGAACTCCACGGTGCCGGCGCCGACATAATCCACCGCGCGCCCTGCCTTGAGCGCCGCTTCGCCCATGGCCTGGCGCAGCTCGGCGGTCATCACCGGGCACGGCGCTTCTTCGATGACTTTCTGATGGCGGCGCTGGATCGAGCAATCGCGTTCGCCGAGATAGACCAGATGGCCGTGCTGGTCGCCGAACAATTGCACTTCGACGTGGCGCGGTTCGATCAATGCCTGTTCGAGAATCAACTCGTCGCTGCCGAAACCGTTCATTGCTTCGGACCGCGCGGTGCGCAGTTGCGCCGCCAGTTCGCTGGCCTCGTGCACCAGGCGCATGCCGCGTCCGCCGCCGCCGGCGCTGGCCTTGATCATCAGCGGATAGCCGATGCGTTCGGCTTCGGCCAGCAGCGTCGCGTCGTCCTGCGCTGCGCCTTGATAGCCGGCAATGCACGGCACGCCGGCGTCGAGCATGGCGATTTTCGACAGGCGTTTGCTGCCCATCAGTTCGATCGCTTCGACGCTGGGGCCGATGAAAATCAGCCCGGCTTCGGCGCATGCGCGGGCGAAATCGGCATTTTCCGAGAGGAAGCCGTAGCCCGGGTGAATCGCGTCGGCGCCGCTGCGGCGGGCGGCGTCGAGGATCGCCGCAATGTTGAGGTACGACTGCTGCACCGGCGCCGGGCCGATGTGCACGGCTTGGTCGGCCATTTGCACGTGTAGCGCATCGGCGTCGGCGTCGCTGAACACGGCGACGGTGCGATAGCCCCGCGCCTGGGCCGTGCGCTGGATGCGGCAGGCGATTTCACCGCGGTTGGCGATCAGGATTTTGTGGAGGGTGGGCATGGTGGGGTTCCTGAAATGATAGCGGTGAATGGGATGGCCTCATCGCGAGCAGGCTCGCTCCCACATTTGGAATGCATTTCAACCTGTGGGAGCGAGCCTGCTCGCGAAGCTTTTAGCTGACCCACCGAGGTTTGCGTTTCTGCATAAATGCCATGGTCCCCTCGATTCCTTCCTCTCCAGTCACCGCCGCGCCGAACCACTGCGCCGCCTCATCAAGCAACTCACTCGACGGCTGCCCGGCACTCGCCAACAGCAATTTCTTGGTCATCGCATTCGCTTCCGGCGCGCAGCGCAGCACCTGTTGCAAAACCTCATCCAGTCGCTCGGCCAACGCTTGCGCATCCTGTTCAACGAAATGCACCAGCCCCAATCGCTGCGCCTCGGCGCCATCGAAACGCGCCGCCGTCAGCGCCAGTCGCCGGGTTTCGGTCAAGCCGATCCGTTGCACCACAAACGGTGCGATTTGCGCCGGGATCAGGCCAAGGCTGGTTTCCGGCAAGCCGAACTGCGCCTGGTGATCGCTAATCGCAATATCGCTGACGCAAGCCAGGCCGAAGCCGCCGCCGAGCACGGCGCCTTGCAGCACAGTGATCAGCACTTGCGGCGCATGTTGGGCTTGTTCCAGTAACGCGCCAAACGCCCGGTTCAACTCACGGTAAGCGTCCGCGCCCTGAGCCCGGGCACTGGCCATGTCCTTGATGTCGCCGCCGGCACAAAAATGCCCGCCGGCACCGCTGAGCACCAAGGCCCGCACTGTGCGGTCATCGTGCACCGCCGCCAGCACCGCGCGCAGTTCGGCGACCATTTGCAGGCTCATCGCGTTGCGGCTGTCCGGGCGGTTGAGGGTGATGTGCAGCACGCCGCCATGCAGTTCCAGCAACAGCGTCTGGCAATCGGGCAGGCTGCTCATTTCTTTTTCCCCGGCAGGGTGCCCATCAGTTTGCAGATGATCCCCAGCATGATTTCGTCGGCGCCGCCGCCAATCGATACCAAGCGCACATCGCGATAGGCGCGGGCCACCGGGTTGTCCCACATGAAGCCCATGCCGCCCCAATATTGCAGGCAGCTGTCGCTGACTTCCCGGCCCAAGCGTCCGGCCTTGAGCTTGGCCATCGACGCCAGGCGCGTGACGTCCTGGCCTTTGATGTACTGCTCGGTGGCCTGATAGACCAGTGCGCGCAGGCATTCGATTTCGGTCTGCAATTCGGCGAGGCGGAAGTGGATCACCTGGTTGTCGATCAGCGCGTTGCCGAAGGTCTTGCGCTCCTTGCAGTACTCGATGGTGCTGTCGATGCAATATTCCAGGCCCTTGATCATGTTCGCCGCGCCGAACAGGCGTTCTTCCTGGAACTGCAGCATCTGCATCATGAACCCGGCGCCTTCATGGCCGATGCGATTGCGCTGCGGCACGCGCACGTTGTCGAAGAACACCTGCGCGGTTTCCGAGCTGCGCATGCCGAGCTTGTCCAGGTGCGAACTGAGGCTGATCCCCGGGGTGTTCATCGGCACCATGATCAGCGACTTGTTGATGTGCGGCTTGTCGTCCGAAGTGTTGGCCAGCAGGCAGATGAAATCGGCGCTCGGCGAGTTGGTGATCCACATTTTGCTGCCGTTGATCACGTAGTCATCGCCGTCCTTGCGCGCAGTGGTTTTCAGCCCGGCGACATCGGAACCGGCGCCGACTTCAGAGACGCCGATGCAGCCGACCTGTTCGCCCGTGATGGCCGGGCGCAGGAATTCTTCGCGCAATTCATCGGAGCCGAAGCGGGCGAGGGCGGGTGTGCACATGTCGGTCTGCACGCCGATCGACATCGGAATCCCGCCGCAATGAATGGTGCCGAACTCTTCGGCGGCGACGATCGAATAGCTGTAGTCGAGGCCCATGCCACCGAATTTTTCCGGCTTGGAAATGCCCAGCAGACCCAGTTCGCCGGCCTTGCGGAAAATCTCGTGGATCGGAAAGCGCCCGGCTTTTTCCCACTCTTCGACGTGCGGGTTGATCTCGTGCGTGACGAATTGGCGGACGGTGCGGCGCAGGGCTTCGTGTTCCGGGGTGAAGATCATTGTTGTTGTTCTCCGTAGGATCCGTGGCGGTCAGAAGCGGCTGACGCCGAAGCTGTTGGGTTGCAGCGTGCGCGTGTCGGCTTCGTGGCAGATATCCAGCAAGTAACCGAGCAGGGTGCGGGTGTCGCGCGGGTCGATCAGGCCGTCGTCCCACAGGTTGGCGCTGCCGTACAGGGCGGTGGATTGGCTGTCGAGTTTCTGCGCGGTCATCTGTTCGAGCATGTCGAGCATTTTCGGATCCGGCTCGATGCCGTCCTTGAGCTGTTTGGCTTCGGTAACGATGCGCAAGACCTTGCCGGCCTGTGCGCCGCCCATTACTGCCGTGCGGCTGTTGGGCCAGGCGAAGATGAAGCGCGGATCAAGCCCGCGCCCGCACATGGCGTAGTTGCCGGCGCCGTAGGAACCGCCGACGACAATGGTCAGTTTAGGCACCCGTGCGTTGGCCACCGCTTGGATCAGTTTCGAGCCGTGCTTGATCACGCCTTGCTGTTCCGATTCGGTGCCGACCATGAAACCCGTGGTGTTGTGGAAAAACAGCAGCGGCGTCTGGCTCTGGTCGCACAACTGGATGAACTGCGCCGCCTTGCTCGCACCTTGCGGGGTGATCGGGCCGTTGTTGCCAACGAAGCCGCAGGCGCGGCCCTGGATTTTCAATTGGCCGCAAAGGGTTTGCTGATCGAACTCGCCTTTGAACTCGAGAAAGTCCGATTCATCGGCAATCCGCGCGATGATTTCGCGCACGTCGTAGGGCTTTTTTGCATCGTCCGGGATCAGCCCGAGCAGTTCGTCGATGGGGTAAAGCGGTTCTTTGAATTGCCGCTCCGGCAGCCACGGCAACTGCTCGTTCCAGGGCAGCATGCGCATGATCTCGCGGACCTGGCGTATGCCGTCAGCGTCGTTTTCGGCGAGATATTCGGCAGTGCCGGCGACCTGCGCGTGCATCTCGGCGCCACCGAGTTCTTCATCGGTGGCCACTTCGCCGGTCGCTGCTTTGAGCAATGGCGGGCCGGCGAGAAACAGCTTGGCCTTGCCGCGCACCACCACCACGTAATCCGACAACCCCGGTTGATAGGCGCCGCCCGCCGTGGCCGAGCCGTGCACCACGGTGATCTGCGGCAAACCCATGGCTGACATGCGCGCCTGATTGGCGAAACTGCGCGCACCTTCGACAAAGATCTCTGCCGCGTAATTGAGGTTGGCACCGCCGCTTTCGGCGAGGGTGATCATCGGCAGTTTGTTTTCCCGCGCGATCTGTTGCAGGCGCAGGGATTTTTTCAGGCCGCTCGGCGAGATCGTGCCGCCCTTGATTGCGCTGTTGTTGGCGACCACCATCGCGCGGATGCCGCAGACATAACCGATGCCGGCAATCAGCCCGCCACCGGCCGAACTGCCGTCCTTGTCGTCATGCAACTTGTAGCCGGCGAGGCTGGCCAGTTCGAGGAACGGCGCGCCGGGGTCGAGCAAAAGGTTCAGGCGTTCGCGGGGCAACAGTTGCCCGCGTTTGCTGAATTTGTCTTTGGCTTCGGCGGCCTTGTTCAACAGGTTCTGTTCGAGCTGCTGCACCTGCTCGATGGCGGCGAGCATGGCCGCGCGGTTGCGCGCGAATGTTTCGCTGTGCGGATCGAGTTGCGACTGAATCTGCGCCATGGCTTATTCCTTGTCCTTGAGCACGTCGGGACGCAACACTTCTGGTAAATACGCGCGGTGAAAACCGTTGAACGATTCGCTGTGGCTGGCCTTGTGCAGCGGCCAGGCACGACTGCCGAGGCTGGCGGCGCCGTCGATTTTTACCGTGGTGCCGCTGATGAATGCCGCCGCCGGGCTGAGCAGAAACACGATCGCCGCACTGACTTCCGATTCGGTGCCGATACGCTTGAGCGGCACATGCTCGCGCAGGGTCGGAATCACCGCTTTGAATGCGCCTTCGTAAGTGTCCATGCCGCTGGACGCAATCCAGCCCGGCGCCACGGCGTTGACCCGGACCCCGGCGTAACCCCACTCGAACGCAGCAGTCTTGGTGAAGTTGTCCATGCCTGAACGCGCGGCGCCCGAGTGGCCCATGCCGGGCATGCCGCCCCACATATCGGCAAGCATGTTGACGATGCTGCCGCCGTGTTTGCTCATCGACTGGTTGAACACTTCCCGGGCCATCAGAAAACCGCCGACCAGATTGGTCCGCAGCACGGTTTCGAAGCCCTTCTGATTGATCGAGGCCAAGGGCGACGGGTATTGGCCGCCGGCATTATTGACCAGGCCGTGGATCGGCCCGTGTTCGGCGATCAGCTCTTTGACCAGTTGCTTGACCGCTTCTTCATCGCGGATATCGCAGGCCCTCCAGTGCGCGCGGCCGCCGTCCTCGGCGATTTCGGCGGCGACCTTTTCGAGTTTTTCCGGCTTGCGCCCGACCAGCAGCACATTGGCGCCAAGGGCCGCCAGTTCATGGGCGGTGCAGCGACCGATGCCG
>NZ_JH635998.1:41378-44158 GCF_000257605.1 Pseudomonas sp. R62 | reverse complement strand
CAGAAGTGTCTGGAGGCTACCAAGCAAGCGCTTGGTTTGTAAACAGGCGAAACATTCTTCTGCCCAAGCGCTTGCTTGGTGCCCGCGCGCGGCTTAAATTGCGCGCAACCCTGCGGTTACAGGGGGCAACACACTGATCGACTGTAGGAGAGAACGGGTGGACGAGCAAAAAGCCCTGCGGGTCATGCGCGAACTGGTCGACCAGGGCCAGTTGACCGACCCGGACAGCGCCCGCGGCAAATTGCTGCAAGTGGCGGCTCATCTGTTTCGCAACAAAGGCTACGAGCGCACCACGGTGCGCGATCTGGCCAGCGCTGTGGGCATTCAGTCGGGAAGCATTTTTCATCACTTCAAAAGCAAGGATGAAATTCTCCGCGCGGTGATGGAGGAAACCATCCGCTACAACACCGCGCTGATGCGCGCAGCCCTGGCCGAAGCCGGCGACGTGCGCGAGAAAGTGCTGGCGCTGATTCGTTGCGAGTTGCAGTCGATCATGGGCGGCAGTGGCGAGGCGATGGCAGTGCTGGTGTACGAATGGCGCTCATTGTCCGAAGACGGCCAGGCTAAAGTCCTTGCTTTACGTGACGTTTATGAAGACATCTGGCTGCAGGTTCTGGGCGAGGCCAAGGACGCCGGCTATATTCGCGGCGACGTTTTTATTACCCGACGTTTCCTTACCGGCGCACTGTCCTGGACCACCACCTGGTTCCGTGCCGGCGGCAGTTTGAGCCTCGATCAGCTCGCCGATGAAGCGCTGATTCTGGTCCTCGAAGCGCGTTGAACGGTTGTCGGACCGGCCGACAAACTGGCTAAGTCGCCGAAACCGCCTAGCTTGAATGCATTGATCGCTATTTTTTTCGGGGAGTGGGGTGTTTTGAAGTCTTCGCCAATTCGGACAGCCGCCGGGCTGATGCTCGCTGCGCTGGCTGCGTTATGGGTATTGCCCGCTCAGTCAGCGCAATTGGTCCGGGTCGGCGCCGCGCATTTCCCGCCTTATACGATTCGCCCGGAAAACGGCGCCGACACCGGCCTGTTGCCGCAATTGATCGAGGCGCTGAACCGCTCGCAGAGCGACTATCAGTTCGTCCTGGTGCCAACCTCGATCCCGCGCCGCTTCGGTGATTTCAAGCAGGGCCGCATCGATATGGCGATCTTCGAGAACCCCGAGTGGGGCTGGAAGGACATTCCCCACGACGACGTCGACATGGGCCTGGAAGACGCCGAGATTTTCGTCGCGCAACGCGAAGACGGCCGCCAGCAAAACTACTTCTCGAGCCTGTCGGGCAAACGTCTGGCGCTGTTCAGCGGTTATCACTACGAATTCGCCGACTTCAACGCCGACCCGAAATACCTCGCGCACAACTACAACGCCACGCTGACCTATTCCCACGACAGCAACCTGCTGATGGTCCTGCGCGGGCGCGCCGACATTGCCCTGGTGACCCGTTCCTATCTGTTCGATTACCTGCTGCGCAACGAGAAGGTCCGCGATGAGCTGTTGGCGTCGCAGCGTACCGATCAGATCTATCACCATTACGCGATTCTGCGGCCAAGCGCTCCGATCACCGGCGACGCCTTCGGCAATCTGTTGCAGCGTCTGCGTGACAATGGCGAATTGCTGAAGATTTTCGAGCCTTACAAGATTGCCGTAGTGCCCGTGCCGCATCACTGAAGCGCTGTTTGCATCTCGCGCTTAAATTTCCCCTCCCGGCTCACGTCACTTCGTTGAACTGTCGACGATTACGTGAGCCCGACCCATGTCCAATCTGAATGACCTGACTGCCCTGGCATTGCCCTCGGGCAGTCGCTTGATCGCTGATGCTACCGAGAGCCGACTGAGCCTGAGCCTGGACGGGCAACCGCTGATTCGGCTGCGCCTGGACCGCGAGGCCAATGGCCCGATCCAGCTTGATGAACGTTTTGCCCTGCCGCCCGGGCAAGCCTTGTGGGCCGCCTGTTATTGGTTGTTCGCCCGTGCCCCGGCGTGCCAGCAATTGACCTGGCAACTCGATCAGCCACCGACCGAAGCCTTGCGCAGTGGTCTGCTGATCAATACCGAAGTCGCCGGTGAGTACCGCTGCGAGCGCACGCTGTTCTGGCAACTGCCGCAGCCGTGGCTGGGCACTTCACTGACCGGCAGCTATCCGCAGCAAATGGTCATCAGCCATGGCAAGCGCCATCCGCTGCGACCGGTGAAGCCGCGCGGTGAAGTCTACCGGCGTTTCGATGCGCGGCTCGGCGCGTGGATTTCCTTGCGTACGCTGGAAATCGAGGAAGATCTGTCGCGCTTCAATCGCTGGCAGAACAGCCCGCGCGTGGCGAGTTTCTGGCAGGAGGAGGGCAGCCTTGAGCAGCATCGCGAATATCTGAGCAAGCTCGATGCCGATCCGCACACGCTGACGCTGATCGGCTGTTTCGATGATCAGCCATTCGCCTATTTCGAAGCCTACTGGGCCAAGGAAGATCGCATCGCGCCGTTCTACGATGCCGGCGATTACGACCGTGGCATTCACATGCTGGTCGGCGAGGAAAGTCATCGCGGCCCGCACAAAGTGGCGAGCTGGTTATCGGCACTGGTGCATTACCTGTTTCTCGATGATCCACGCACCCAGCGCGTGGTCGCCGAGCCACGTGCCGACAACGCGAAGATGATCGGCCATATGCACAACCAATGCTTTCACTGCGAGAAGGAATTCGATTTTCCGCACAAGCGCGCGGCGTTGATGATTCTGGGGCGGGAGCGGTTTTTTGATCGGTGCCGGTTGGCCTGATGTATTCGG
>NZ_JH635998.1:33992-40910 GCF_000257605.1 Pseudomonas sp. R62 | reverse complement strand
TTGATCAAACCCTGTGGGAGCGAGCCTGCTCGCGAATGGCTTGACGCAGAATCCGGATCCTAACGACGACCCGCAATCACCGCATCCCGTCGACTGCCCGAGACCTTGCGGCAGTGCACCAGCGCATCACGAATCATGAAGTTGACCAGAGTGGGCGATACGCCCAGTTCCTTGGCGATGTCTTTCTGCGGCACGCCGTGCAAGCGGTACATCTCGAAGGCATAACGGGTGCGGCTGGGCAGTTCGGTCAGCGCATCGGCGATGTGTTCGAGGGTCGAGAAGTTGATGTGCGAAGTTTCCGGCGAAGCGCCCTGAATCACCACGTTCAAGCCTTCCTCTTCCGGGCCTGAGTATTTCTGTTCGAGCGCCTGCTTGCGGTAGTGATCGATGGCGAGGTTGCGCACGATCTGGAACAGGTAGCTCAGCTGAGCCTTGATCGACGACGTGATCGGCGGCGCCGATTGCAGTCGGAAAAACGCATCCTGAACCACATCTTCGGCACGAGACCTGCAACCGGTAATGCGGGCTGCAATCTTGACCAGAATCAGTCGATTGTCGACGAATGCCTGAAGTAGCGGTGAATCGCACCTGCTTGTGGATACTTGTTCCGTCATGGAAATCACCTTGCTGCCAATAGGTTAGTGGGAGGGCCTCGGGGGACGGCGCCGTCCTACACATCGAGCGACAAATTATGTTGAATGATAATGATTGTCAAATGAGAAAGAGAGGTATTGCTGTAAGGCGATGTGTTTTGCCAACTGCGACACGCCGCCGCACCCCAGCCCCGCTGGACGTCGCGCCTGCCGACTAATTATTTCCCCACTCCATCCGTTCTCATTGGTGAATGGCCCGGGTGCAGATCCCCGGCCTCAGCGCATTCCGATGCCTTGCGCGGTCGGCACAGACCGCGCCCCGCACGCCTCTCGACAGGTGTGACGCAGCCACCCGATTCCACTTGCAAGCCGAATTCAGGCAGGAAACCTCATGACCGACGCGTTCGAACTCCCCAGCACCCTGGTCCATGCCCTCAAGCGTCGCGCGGCCCTGACGCCGGACCGACTGGCCTTGCGTTTTCTCGCCGAAAACCCGGAACAGACCGTGGTGCTCAGCTATCTGGAACTGGATCAACGCGCGCGCACCATCGCCGCTGCGTTGCAGGCTCAGGCTGGATTCGGTGAGCGTGCGGTGCTGCTGTTTCCCAGCGGCGCGGATTACGTCGCGGCGTTTTTCGGCTGCCTGTATGCCGGTGTGATTGCGGTACCGGCCTATCCACCGGAATCCGCCCGTCGTCACCATCAGGAGCGTTTGCTGTCGATCATCGCCGACGCCGAGCCCAAGCTGTTGCTGACCAGCGCCGACCTGCGCGATGCCTTGCAACAAATCGACGGCGCGCCGCCGCTGCTGTGTGTCGACACCCTCGACAGCGCACTGGCCGAAAGCTGGATTGAGCCGAGCCTGCCGCCCGAACACATCGCCTTTCTGCAATACACTTCCGGCTCCACCGCGCTGCCCAAGGGCGTGCAGGTCAGCCATGGCAATCTGGTCGCCAACGAACTGCTGATCCGTCACGGTTTCGGCATCAACGTCAACCCGGACGACGTCATCGTCAGCTGGTTGCCGCTGTATCACGACATGGGTTTGATCGGTGGTCTGCTGCAACCGATATTCAGCGGCGTGCCGTGCATTCTGATGTCGCCGGCCTACTTCCTCGGCCGGCCGTTGCGCTGGCTGGAAGCGATCGCCGAATACGGCGGCACCATCAGCGGCGGCCCGGATTTCGCCTACCGTTTGTGCAGTGAGCGGGTCAGCGAATCGGCCCTTGAGCGCCTCGATCTCAGCCGCTGGCGCGTGGCCTATTCCGGTTCCGAGCCCATCCGTCTCGATACCCTCGAGCGCTTCGCCGAAAAATTCGCTGCTTGCGGTTTCAGCGACAACACCTTCATGGCCTCGTACGGTCTGGCCGAGGCGACCCTGTTTGTCGCTGGCACACCGCGCGGCACCGGCATCCCGGCGCTGCGCGTGGACGATCAGGCGCTCGCGCAAAACCGCGCCGAGCCGGGCGATGGCAGCGCGATCATGAGCTGCGGCATCAGCCAGCCTGAGCACGCGGTGCTGATCGTCAAACCGAATACCCTCGAAGAACTCGCCGATAACGCCGTCGGCGAAGTCTGGGCCGCCGGCCCGAGCATCGCCCACGGTTATTGGCGCAACCCCGAAGCCAGCGCCAAGACTTTTGTCCAGCACGCCGGCCGCACCTGGTTGCGCACCGGCGACCTGGGTTTTATCCGTGCGGGCGAGTTGTTCGTCACCGGGCGCCTGAAAGACATGCTCATCGTCCGCGGACACAACCTCTATCCGCAGGACATCGAGCAGACCGTCGAGCGCGAAGTCGAAGTGGTGCGCAAGGGCCGCGTTGCGGCGTTCGCGGTCACCCACGACGGCGAAGAGGGCATCGGCATCGCTGCGGAAATCAGCCGCAGCGTGCAGAAAATCCTTGCGCCAGATGCGCTGATCAAAGCCATTCGCCAAGCCGTGGCCGAGGCGTATCAGGAGGCGCCAAGCGTGGTGGTGCTGCTCAATCCGGGCGCGTTGCCGAAAACCTCCAGCGGCAAACTGCAGCGCTCGGCGTGCCGCAATCGTCTGGCTGATGGCAGCCTCGACAGTTACGCGCTGTTCCCTTCGATCACAGCCGCAACGGAAAACGCGACCAGCAGCACTTCGGACCTTGAAGCGTTGATCGGGCAAATCTGGGCCGAGCAACTCAACGTCAAGCAGGTCAGTGGCGACGACCATTTCTTCCTGCTCGGCGGCAACTCGATCGCTGCCACGCAAGTGGTGGCGCGGGTTCGCGAAGCACTCGGTGTCGAGCTGAGCCTGCGCCTGCTGTTCGAAGCGCCAACCCTGTCTGCCTTCGCCGCCGCTGTGGCGCAGCTAAACCAGGACGGCGGCAGCGCTCAAGGTCCGATCAGCACCTTGTCGCGCAGTGAGCCGATGCCGCAGTCGCTGGCACAAAACCGTTTGTGGATCACTTGGCAACTCGATCCACAGAGCAGCGCCTACAACATTCCCGGCGGCCTGCGCCTGCGTGGTGAACTCGACGAAGACGCCGTGCGCAGCAGCTTCCAGCAACTGATCGAACGCCATGAATCACTGCGCACACGTTTCTTCGAACGCGACGGTGTGGCATTGCAGCAAGTGCTCGCCGCTGCCGAATTCAACCTGCATCTGATCGACATCAGCGACCTGCCAATGGCCGAGCATGAAGCCCGTGCCGAGCAGATTCGCGAAGACGAGGCGCGCACTCGGTTCGATCTGGAAAAAGGCCCGTTGCTGTCGGTGACACTGGTGCGTCTCGATGACGAAGAACATCAACTGCTGGTGACCCTGCATCACATCATCGCTGACGGCTGGTCGCTGAATATTCTCCTCGACGAATTCTCGCGTCTCTATGCCGCCGCTACTCAAGGTGCAACGGCGACACTGGCCGCGCTGCCCACGCAATACGCCGATTACGGCAACTGGCAGCGGCAATGGCTGGCGCAAGGCGAGGGCGAGCGGCAACTGGCGTACTGGAAAGCGCAACTGGGCGAAGAACATCCGCCATTGGAACTGGCCACCGATCACCCGCGCTCGGCCAGACACAACCACAGCGCCGCACGCTACAGCGTGCGCTTGAGTAGCAAACTCAGCGAGGCGATCCGCCAGACCGCGCAGGCTCACGAAGCCACGCCGTTCATGCTTCTGCTCGCTGCGTTGCAAAGTTTGCTGCACCGCTACAGTGGTCAGCGCGACATTCGCATCGGCGTGCCCAACGCCAACCGTCCGCGCCTGGAAACCCAAGGCCTGATCGGCTTCTTCATCAATACCCAGGTGTTGCGTGCGCAAATCGATTCGCGCCTGACATTTGCCGAGTTGCTGAACCAGACCCGCCAGGCCGCACTCGGCGCCCAGGCCCATCAGGATCTGCCCTTCGAACAACTGCTCGAAGCTTTCCCGCAGGCCCGCGAACAGGGACTGTTCCAGGTCATGTTCAACCATCAGCAGCGCGACCTCAGTGCACTCAAGCGCCTGCCCGGTCTGCTCGCCGAAGAACTGCCGTGGCACAGCCGCGAGGCCAAGTTCGATCTGCAATTGCACAGCGAAGAGGATCGCAACGGTCGTCTGAGCTTGGCGTTCGACTACGCCAGCGAACTGTTCGATGCCACGACCATCGAGCGCCTGGCCGAGCATTTCCATAATCTGCTCAGCGAGGTCTGCGAACAGCCACAGCAGGCCATCGGCGATCTGCGCTTGCTGACCGCCAGCGAGCAGAATCAGCAGAAGGACTGGAGCGTCGCTCCGTGCACCCCGGCGCAACACTGGCTGCCGGAACTGCTCGAGCAACAATTGCGCAACACCCCGCAACGCACTGCGCTGGTGTGGGACGGCGGTAGTCTGGATTTTTCCGAGTTGCACGCGCAATCCAACCGGCTCGCCCATTACCTGCGCGACAAAGGCGTTGGCCCGGACGTGTGCGTGGCCATTGCTGCCGAGCGTTCGCCGCAACTGCTGATCGGTCTGCTGGCGATCATCAAGGCCGGCGGCGCCTATGTGCCGCTTGATCCGGATTATCCGGTCGAGCGTCTCGCGTACATGCTCCGCGACAGCGGCGTCGAACTGCTCCTGACCCAGACGCAATTGCTCGAGCGTCTGCCGGCCAGCGATGGCGTCAGCGTGATCGCCATGGATGCGCTGCACCTGGATAAATGGCCGAGCCAGGCACCGGGACTGCGACTGCACGGCGACAACCTCGCCTACGTGATTTACACCTCGGGTTCCACCGGGCAACCGAAAGGCGTCGGCAACACCCACGCCGCGCTGGCCGAGCGCCTGCAATGGATGCAGGACACTTACCGCCTCGACGAAACCGACGTGCTGATGCAAAAAGCGCCGATCAGTTTCGACGTCTCGGTGTGGGAATGCTTCTGGCCGCTGATCAGCGGCGCGCGTCTGCTGCTTGCCGCCCCCGGCGAGCACCGCGACCCGCATCGCATCGCGCAACGGGTCCAGCAATACGGCGTGACCACGCTGCACTTCGTCCCGCCGCTGCTGGCGCTGTTCATCGACGAGCCGCTGAGTGCCGAGTGCACCAGCCTGCGCCGGGTGTTTTCCGGCGGTGAAGCCTTGCCCGCCGAGTTGCGCAACCGTGTGCTGACGCAACTGCCGGCGGTGCAATTGCACAACCGTTATGGCCCGACTGAAACCGCGATCAATGTCACCCATTGGCACTGCACAACTGCCGATGGTGAGCGCTCGCCGATTGGCCGGCCGCTGGGCAATGTGGTCTGCCGCATTCTCGATGCCGATCTCAATCCAGTGCCAGCGGGCGTGCCGGGCGAGTTGTGCATCAGCGGCATCGGTCTGGCTCGCGGTTACCTGGGTCGTCCGGCGTTGAACGCCGAGCGTTTTGTCGTCGATCCACTGGGCGAGCAGGGCGCCCGCTTGTACCGCACCGGCGACCGTGCGCGCTGGTCCTCGGATGGCGTGATCGAATACCTCGGTCGCCTCGACCAGCAGGTCAAGCTGCGCGGCTTTCGCGTGGAACCGGAAGAAATCCAGGCGCGACTGCTGGCGCAAAATGGCGTGGCCCAGGCCGTGGTGCTGGTGCGCGAAACCGCTGCCGGCGCGCAACTGATCGGCTACTTCACGGCGAGCGATGCGCAGGAAAATGCAGATGAGCAAATTATTCGGCTGAAAGCTGCCCTCGCTGCCGAGCTGCCGGAATACATGGTGCCCGCACAATTGCTGCGCCTCGACGCGATGCCGCTGAGCCCCAGCGGCAAACTCGACCGCCGCGCCTTGCCCGAGCCGCAATGGCAAGTGCGTGAACACATCGAACCGGTCAGCGAACTGGAGCAGCAAATCGCCGCGATCTGGTGCGAAGTGCTGGGTCTGAAGCAGATCGGCCTGCGTGACGATTTCTTCGCCCTCGGCGGTCACTCGCTGCTGGCCACGCAAATCATTTCGCGCACACGTCAGGCCTGTGACGTCGAACTGCCGCTACGCACCTTGTTCGAGCACAGCGAACTGGGCGATTACGCCGAACAGATTCGCCTGATCCAGGCCAGCGGCCGCACCAATCAACAGTTGCCGATTGCAAAAATCGACCGCAGCCAAGCGGTGCCGCTGTCCTATTCGCAGCAGCGCATGTGGTTCCTCTGGCAGATGGAACCGGACAGCCCGGCTTACAACGTCGGCGGCATGGCGCGCTTGCGCGGCGTGCTGCATGTCGAGCATTTCGAGGCGGCGTTGCAGGCGCTGATCCTGCGCCACGAAACCCTGCGCACTACGTTCCCCAGCGTTGACGGCGTCGCCCGCCAACAGGTGCATGCCGAGACCGGCGTGCGCATGGGCTGGAAGGATTTCTCCAGCCTGCCGGCAGAAGTCCGGGAGCTACAAGTCCAGCAACTGGCCGATGCAGAAGCGCACCAGCCGTTCGATCTGGAAACCGGTCCGTTGCTGCGTGCCTGTCTGGTCAAGACCGCCGAGCACGAGCATTACTTCGTCCTGACCCTGCACCACATCGTCACCGAAGGCTGGGCGATGGACATCTTTGCCCGTGAACTCAGTGCGCTGTATGAAGCGTTCGTCGATGAGCGCGAATCACCGCTCGCGCCGCTGCCGGTGCAATACCTCGACTACAGCGTCTGGCAGCGTCAGTGGCTGGAGTCCGGCGAGCGCCAGCGCCAGCTCGATTATTGGACCGCGCAGCTCGGTCGCGAACATCCGCTGCTGGAACTGCCCGGCGACCGTCCGCGTCCACCGGTGCAGAGCCATCAGGGCGAGCTGTTCCGTTTCGATCTGAGTGACGATCTCGCCGCGCGGGTGCGGGCGTTCAATGCGCAAAACGGTTTGACCCTGTTCATGACCATGACCGCC
>NZ_JH635998.1:29632-32005 GCF_000257605.1 Pseudomonas sp. R62 | reverse complement strand
GTCGCCGGGCAAGGCGAAGCGCAACAGGCTGAACTGCGCGAAGCGCTCAAGTCGCACCTCAAGGCGCAACTGCCGGACTACATGGTGCCGACCCAGCTGATGCTGCTGGCAAGCATGCCGCTGACCGCCAACGGCAAACTCGACCGCCGCGCCTTGCCGGCGCCCGATCCCGAGTTGAATCGTCAGGACTATGTTGCGCCAAGCAATGAGCTGGAGCAGACCCTGGCGCAGATCTGGTGCGATGTGCTCAACGTCAGGCAGGTCGGCCTCAACGATACTTCTTCGAACTCGGCGGCGACTCGATTCTGTCGATTCAAGTGGTCAGCCGCGCGCGTCAGCAGGGCATTCACTTCAGCCCGCGCGACCTGTTCCAGCACCAGACCGTGCAGACGCTCGCCGCCGTTGCCAGTCGCACCCAGCAAGTGACTGCCGAGCAGGGCCTGGTGGTCGGCGAGTCGCGCCTGACGCCGATTCAGCACTGGTTCTTCGATACGGACATTCCCCAGCGCCAGCACTGGAATCAGGCGCTGTTGCTGGAACCGACTGTGCGCCTTGAGCCGCAACGATTGCAGCAAGCCTTGCTGGCGGTGATCGAGCAGCACGATGCGCTGCGTCTGCGTTTCACTGAAACCGATGATGCATGGCAAGCGACGCATCAAGCGCTGACGAATGAGGATGTGCTCTGGCAAGTCAGCGTCGATTCGCTGGATCGGTGCGAATCTCTGTTCGCCGACGCGCAACGCAGTCTGCATCTGCGCAACGGCCCGTTACTGCGCGCGGTGCTGGTCGATGTTGCGGATGTTCAGCAACGCCTGTTCATCGCCATCCACCACTTGGTCGTCGACGGCGTTTCCTGGCGCGTGCTGCTGGATGATCTGCAAACCGCCTATCGGCAACTCGACGCTGCGCAGCCGCTGAAACTGCCGGCGAAAACCAGCGCCTTCAAGGACTGGGCCGCGCGTTTGCAGGCTTACGCCGGCAGCGAATCGCTGCGTGAGGAATTGGGTTGGTGGCAAGCGCAACTGGCCGGGCCGAGCGCTGATCTGCCTTGCGAAAACCCGCAGGGCGGCAGGCAGAATCGCCATGCGCAAACCGTCAGCGTACACCTCGATGCCGAACGTACCCGACAGTTGCTGCAACAGGCACCGAGCGCTTATCGCACTCAGGTCAACGACCTGCTGCTGACCGCGCTGGCCCGTGTGCTGTGCCGCTGGAGCGGCCAGCCCTCGGCACTGATTCAACTGGAAGGACACGGTCGCGAAACCCTGTTCGACGAGATTGATCTGACCCGCACCGTCGGTTGGTTCACCAGCGCTTATCCGCTGCGCCTGACCCCGCACAATATCGAAGAGGCCGCCGGGCAGGGCGCTTCGATCAAGGCGATCAAAGAACAACTGCGCGCCGTGCCGCACAAAGGTCTCGGTTATGGCGTGTTGCGGTATCTGGCCGATGACGGCTGCCGGCAGAGCATGGCGGCGCTGCCACAGGCGCCGATCACTTTCAATTACCTCGGCCAGTTCGACCAGAGCTTCGGCAGCGATGCGCTGTTCCGTCCTCTCGATGAGCCAATCGGTGCTGCCCACGATCCGCAGGCGCCGTTGCCCAACGAGCTGAGTGTCGACAGTCAGGTTTACGGTGGAGAACTGCTGCTGCGCTGGACTTTCAGTGCCGAGCGTTACGGGGCGCAAACCATTAACGATCTGGCCGCCGCCTACCTCGGTGAGTTGCAAAGCCTGATCGCCCATTGTCTGCAAGACGAAGCCGGCGGCCTGACGCCATCGGACTTCCCGCTGGCGAAACTGACTCAGGCGCAACTCGATGCCTTGCCGGTGCCGGCCGCGCACATCGAAGATGTCTACCCGCTGACGCCAATGCAGGAAGGCATGTTGCTGCACACCTTGCTCGAGCCGGGCACCGGGCTGTACTACATGCAGGATCGATATCGCATCAACAGCGAGCTCGACCCCGAGCGTTTCGCCCAGGCCTGGCAAGCGGTGGTCGCTCGTCATGAAGCATTGCGCGCTTCGTTCTGCTGGAACGTTGGCGAAGACATGCTGCAAGTGATTCACACGCCGGGGCGTACGCCGATCGAGTATCTGGACTGGAGCACCGTCGCCGAAACCGAGCAGGAACCACAGCTGCAAGCGCTGCTGAAAAGCGAGCGCGAAGCCGGGTTCGATCTGCTCAATCAGGCGCCGTTTCACCTGCGCCTGATCAAGGTCGGCGCGGCGCGCTACTGGTTCATGATGAGCAACCACCACATCCTCATCGACGCCTGGTGCCGTTCGCTGCTGATGAACGACTTCTTCGAGATCTACACCGCCCTCGGTGAAGGTCGTGAAGCGCAGTTGAGCGTGCCGCCGCGTTATCGCG
>NZ_JH635998.1:8899-28322 GCF_000257605.1 Pseudomonas sp. R62 | reverse complement strand
TTATCTGCCGCTGGACCCGGGTCTGCCGAGCCAGCGCCTGAGCCGCATCATCGAGCTGAGCCGCACGCCGTTGCTGGTGTGCAGCGCAGCCTGCCTTGAGCAGGCGCAGACCTTGCTCGAAGAGTTTGGCTGTTCGAATCGCCCGCGCCTGCTGGTATGGGAAGAGGTCCAGGCATCGGTGGCAGCGAGGCACAATCTCGGCATCCACAGTGGCCCGGACAATCTCGCCTATGTGATCTACACCTCGGGTTCGACCGGGCTGCCAAAAGGCGTGATGGTCGAGCAACGCGGCATGCTCAACAATCAGTTGAGCAAACGTCCGTACCTCGACTTGAGCGCGGCCGATGTGATCGCGCAGACCGCCTCGCAAAGCTTCGACATTTCCGTCTGGCAGTTCCTCGCCGCGCCATTGTTCGGCGCGCGGGTCGACATCGTCCCGAACGCGATTGCCCACGATCCGCAAGGTCTGCTGGCGCATGTACAGGCGCAGGGCATCACCGTGCTGGAGAGTGTGCCGTCGCTGATTCAGGGCATGCTCGGCTCCGAGCGTCTGAGCCTCGATGGTTTGCGCTGGATGCTGCCGACCGGTGAAGCGATGCCGCCGGAACTGGCCCATCAATGGCTGCTGCGTTACCCGGATATTGGTCTGGTCAATGCTTACGGCCCGGCGGAATGCTCGGATGACGTGGCGTTCTTCCGTGTCGACATGGCGTCGACGCGCGGCAGCTATTTGCCGATCGGTACGCCGACCGACAATAACTTGTTGTATTTGCTCGATGGCGCGCTGGAACTGGTGCCTTTGGGCGCGGTGGGTGAGTTGTGTGTGGCTGGCACCGGCGTCGGTCGCGGTTATGTCAGCGATCCGTTGCGCACCGCGCCGGTGTTTGTGCCGAATCCGTTCGGCGCGCCGGGCGAACGCCTGTACCGCACCGGTGACCTGGCACGGCGCCGCACCGACGGCGTGCTGGAATACGTCGGCCGCGTCGATCATCAAGTGAAGATTCGCGGTTACCGCATCGAGCTCGGTGAAATCGAAGCGCGTGTGCATGAACAACCGGAAGTGCGCGACGCGGCGGTTGGTGTGCAGGAAGGCGTCAACGGCAAGCATCTGGTGGGCTACCTGGTCGCGGCCGATGCAGCGCTCAATCCGGGCGAACGCCTGGAGCGGATCAAGCAGCGCCTGCGCGCCGAACTGCCGGAATACATGGTGCCGCTGCACTGGTTGTGGCTGGAGCAGATGCCACTCAATGCCAACGGCAAACTCGACCGCAAAGCCTTGCCAACGCTGGAGATCGGTCAGTTGCAAAGCGCGGATTATCTGGCCCCGCGCAACGAGCTGGAGCAGACCCTGGCTGATATCTGGGCTGAAGTGCTGAAAGTGGAAAAGGTCGGCGTGCGCGATAACTTCTTCGAATTGGGCGGGCATTCGCTGCTGGCTACGCAAATTGCATCGCGGTTACAAAAAGCCCTGCAACGCAACGTGCCGCTGCGCGCGATGTTCGAATGCAGCACGGTGGAGGAACTCGCCGAATACATCGATGGGCTGGCGGCCAGTGACATTACCGAGGAGAAGGTTGATCGGTTGAATGATCTGATGGCGGAGCTGGAGGGGTTGTAGTTCTTCAGCGCCTGGGCCGGCCTCTTCGCGAGCAGGCTCGCTCCCACACAGGATCTGTGGTGTTTACAAAACCCCTGTGGGAGCGAGCCTGCTCGCGAATGGCGTCTGTACATTGCCGTACATTTCCATCCTTGACGATCAACAACCGGCAGCTCAGTCTGCCGGTTCTGTTTTTTCTCGCGGAGGTGGTCGATGCCCTTTTTCACGGTTGACGGACAAGCACTGCACTACATTGATCAAGGCACCGGCCCCGCCGTGTTGCTGGCCGGCAGTTACCTTTGGGACCAGGCGATGTGGGCGCCGCAGATCGCCGCGCTGACCCCGCACTATCGCGTCATTGCCCTGGATTTGTGGGGGCATGGCGAGTCCGGCAAGTTACCCGAAGGCACAACCTCGCTGGACGACATTGCCCGACAGGCGCAGGCCTTGCTTGATTATCTGGACATCGACCGCGTCACCCTCGTCGGGCTTTCGGTCGGCGGCATGTGGGGCGCGCGTTTGGCACTGTCCGCACCGCAACGTCTCAACGGTCTGGTGCTGATGGACACCTACGTCGGCGTCGAGCCGGAACCGACCCGGCAGTATTACTTCTCGTTGTTCAAGCAGATCGAAGACAGCGGCACTATCTCCGAACAATTGCTCGACATCGTCGTGCCGATCTTTTTCCGCCCGGGCATCGACCCGCAGTCGGCGCTGTATCAGGACTTCCGCGCGAAATTGAAGAGCTACTCGCCCGAGCGTCTGCGCGAAAGCATCGTGCCGATGGGCCGCATCACGTTTGGCCGCGACGACCTGTTGCCACGCCTGGGCGAGCTGAACCCGGAGACGACACTGGTGCTGTGCGGCGATCAGGACAAACCACGGCCACCCTCGGAAGCCCGGGAAATGGCTGAATTGATTGGTTGCCCGTGCGTGCTGGTACCGGAGGCGGGGCATATCTCCAATCTGGAGAATCCCGCGTTTGTCACTGAGGCACTGCTGGCGTTTCTGGCCGAGCGCAACCGCTAGACCGAGTGAGCTTCATTCGCGAGCAGGCTCGCTCCCACAGTCAATCGTATTCCTTCAGCATGAATGCAATTTCTGTGGGAGCGAGCCTGCTCGCGAAGGGGCCGGTTCAGGCAAAGGAAAAACTACTTAGGCCCGAGAATCTTCACCAACTTGTCCGGCGAAGGCGCGCCTTGCTGTTGTTGCAGTTCGCCTTTGTCGTCCATGTAGAAAATCGCCGGGGTGGCTTGCAGTTCGAGGTCTTCCATCAACTGCATGTTCGCCGCGAGTTTGGTTTGCACGGCGACCGGGATGTCTTTCATGGCCTTTAGCGCGCTGCCCTTGCCGGCCTTTTCGTGATCTTCCAGGGCCTTGGCCGGGTCTTTCGCCGCCAGCAGCGCGGCTGATTTGCCCGGGCTGTCTTCGCGGATGATGCCGACCATGATGTGGCGCAACTGCACTTTGCCTGCCTTGACCCATGGCCGCGCCTGTTCCCAGAACATGTTGCAGTAGGGGCAATTCGGATCGCTGAACAGGTACACCGTGCGCGGTGCATCCTTGTTGCCGTCCTGAATCCAGTTGCTCGCCTCGAACTTGGCCCAGACTTCCTTGGACATCGGTGCGTAGACCAGTTTCTGCAAAGGCTCGCTGCTCAGGTCCTTGCCGTCGGCGTCGTAAAGATTACCCACCACGACGTGTTTGCCGTCCGGGGTCAGGTACAGCGCCATGCCGCGGTTCTGGTATTGCGCGGCGTACCCGCGCAGGCCATCGGGGGCGTCGAACTGGCCGACGATTTTCGCGCCCTTGGCTTCGATCTTTTTGATTGCGGCGGGCAGTTCTTCAGCAGCCTGCACCGACGGCAAGTGCAGCAGGGCAGTGCCCAGGGTCAGCGTCAGCAGGTGGCGGAGGCGGGGCATGGCAGTTTCCTTGCAGAGTTGGCCGGGGCAACGGCCTGATTCGGGCTTGAAGGTGAAGTGTCGAAGGTTTCCAGGGCGCGGGCGAGGCTGGCGTTCGACAGTTCACCGAGATGACTGGTCAGCAAGCGACCGTCCGGGCTATAGAACAGCGTAGTCGGTAACGCCATGGAACCCACGGCCTGACCGAGACGGCCGCGGCGGTCGAACAGCACGTTGTTCAGGCTCAGGCCCTGGGTTTCCAGGAACGTGGCCACGCTTTGCATGCTCTCGGCCTGATTGACGAACAAGAACGTCAGATCCGGGCGCTGCTGTTGGGCGTTTTCCAGCACCGGCATTTCTCGCCGGCACGGCGGGCACCAGGTCGCCCAGAGGTTGATCACCAGCGGGCCGCCCTGATAGTCACTGAGCTTGATGGTTTCGCCAGCGGCGTTGCGCAGGGAAATATCCGGCAGGCGCGTACCCTGTTCGTAGATATTCAGCGACAGGGTGGCAAGCAGCCAGAACGCCACGCCACTGACCACGCCGAAACCCAACGGTCGACGCAAAGCGGGCCGGCGCCAGCCGCGATACAACGCCGCCAGCAGCAGCACGATCACTCCGGGCCAAGCGAGGAAACCGCCGTCGCGCAGATCGATGATCTGCCACGGGTCATTGCGATAGTGCGACCAGTACAGCGCGACAAACGCAATGCGCGCCGCGAGCATGCCCAGCAAAAACAGGCTGAACAGCGCTGACTCGGGGTTATCGCCGCCGCGCTTGGCCACTCGCCAGCCGACAAATGTCGCCAGCGCCAGAGCACTGATCAGCAGCAGGTGGTTGAGCGCGATGGCGAAGGTGCCGAGGGTGAACGTCAGCATCAGTTGGCATCTCGGGTGGCGGACCAGCGTTGCAGGAAGGTGTCGGCATCGACCTCGCCGGTGATGCGCTGGCTGCGGCGTTCTTCGCCGTCAGCGCCGATCCAGATGAACGTCGGCGGCCCCGGCACTTTATAGCGACTGAGCAGCTCGCGGCTGGCAGCGTTGTCGGCGGTCACATCCAGGCGCAGCAGGCGCACATCGCTCAGGGCCTGCATGACCTTGGCTTCACCGAACACCTTCTTCTCCATGACCTTGCACGACACGCACCAGTCGGCGTAGTAATCGAGCAGCACCCACTGACCCTGGGCCTTGGCCGCGTCGAGTTCGCGTTGCAGGGCGGCCGGTTCCTTGATTGTGCTGAAGGCATCGTGGCCCGTCGGCGCCGCGCTGGCGACAGGGCCGGCGCTGTAGACCTGCAATGGCTGATACGGATCATCACTGCCGCCCGCTGCACCGATCACCAACAAGCTGCCCCACAAACCGAGCAACAAGGACAGGGCGCCAAACATCTGCGCGACGCGGCCAAACCCTGCGGATTGTTTCCAGGCGCTGTAAGCGGCGATCAACAGCAGAGCGCCACACAGCCCCAGCCACAACGACGGATCCAGTACCGGGCGCAGCATCAACAATGCAGTGGCAAGAAAGAGGAAGCCGAATATGCCCTTGAGCAGATTCATCCACGCGCCGGGTTTTGGCAGGAAGCGGTTGCCCACGGTGACCAGCAGCAACAGCGGCACACCAATGCCGATGCCCAGTGCAAACAGAATCAGACCGCCGTGCAACGCGTTACCGCTCTGCGCGATGTACAGCAGCGCGCCGGCCAGTGGCGCGGTCATGCACGGCCCGACCAACAGACCGGACAACGCGCCCAGCACACCGGCGCCGATCAGGCTGCCGCCGCTGCGGCTGCGCGACGCATGTTCAAGACGATCACGCAGGGCCACCGGCAGTTGCAGCTCGAAGAAGCCGAACATCGGCAATGCCAGCACCACGAAAATGGCGGCAAACGCACCGAGCAGCCAAGGATTTTGCAACCACGCCTGCAGGTTCGCACCGAGCAGCGCAGCAATCACGCCCATCGCCGCATACACCAGTGCCATGCAGATCACGTAGCTGCTGGCCAAGGCAAACCCGCGCCGTGGTGTGGCGCCACTGCCGACGATCATCCCGGCGAGAATCGGCAGCATCGGCAGCGAACACGGGGTAAACGCCAACAGCAGGCCAAGGCCGAAGAACACCAGCAGACTCCAGCCCAGCGCCCGTTGTTGCAGACTGCTGGCCAAAGCCTGATCCGGGGCTTCAGCGCCTGTTGTTGCTGCGGCTTTGCCACCCAGGTCAATCACCCGGGTTTGCGGTGGATAGCACAGACCGGCATCGGCGCAGCCCTGATAACTGACCTTGATCTGACCGCTGGCCGCTGCCGGGATTTTCACTTCCAGGCCTTGGCGATAGACCGGCTGCTCGCCGAAGAACTCATCGCTGTGGGATTCGCCTTCAGGCAACACCGGCTGCTGATCGGCGGCCAGTCCGTCGAATTTCAGGCGTTTCTGATACAGGTAGTAGCCGTCAGTGATCTGCCAGAACAGCTGGGTTTCGCCCGAGTCCAGACGCTCGGAGGTGAGTACGAATGCCTTGTCGACGGGTAAAAAGTCCGGCTTGGACTCGAACGGATTGTTTCCGGCCTGAGCCAGACCGGAAACCAGTAGAGCAAACAGAAGAAAAAAATGACGCATGGAGGAGCCTTGTCCCTGTGCAAGTGGGGTGCAGGATGGGCGGCGGCGATTAACCGATAATTAACCCTATCCTACTAGGCTCGCCGGGATTGACCAATCAGCCACGCAGCAGGCCGGGCCAATTACCGTCATCAATGGTTCTGGGGCCGGCAACGAGTCGGTCGGACTGAATGTTGTAAGTGAGGTACTGATTGTTGGTCAGGAAGATATACCAGTAACTGTCTGCAAATGTCCGGTCATTCTGCGCCGCTGTGATTATCCGGTCCTTGTAAGGTTTCAGCGCGCCCAGCTGATATTCGCCGAAGCGGTTGTACTTGACGGTCTTGGCCTTGTAGTCGAAAGACAAGTAGTGGCCGTCATCGAGGATGAATCGAAACAGAAAAGGGTGGCCGGTCAGTTGAAACCAGGTGCCGGCGATGATCTTGTCAAAATATGGAAGAATCGGCTTCCATACCGAGTCGGCTACCTTGTAGAAGGCGGCAACTTTATCGCTGTCCTGATCGTATTTGCAGACCATCGGAGTTGTTCCGTCATAGAAGAACAGCCAGGCAATATCCTCGTCACTTCCGGCGTTCCAGCCGAAGGAAGTGGTAGTCAAGCCAAAGCGCAGATCTTTGGTATACGGGGCGAAGTTGTCCCAGTTGCCTGCTGTGGCGGCTGGATAATTGGACGGGACGCTATTGTCGCCAAGATCAAAGCGCGAATAGGTATCGGTGTCCTTGAAGAAAAAATAAATTCGATCAGGGCCGGAGCGCCAGTCTATGGCAACAAAGTTATTCAAGTTGGTCATGTTTAAAAGTCCATTTAAGTGCGGGGTTGAAGTTGCCGGTTGAAACTAGATGAAGTTGCGTTGGCGATAAAGGCTGGAATTGTTTCCGGATGGGTAACGGGGTAATAAAGTTTGCTGGGCGTGCTCGCGTCGGTTGCTGGGCTGCGACAACCTGACTGCATTCTCGTGCAGCTTTGCGAAGTCGACGTGTGCCGCCATAATTGCCCCTTAATCCTTGCCTGCTTCACTCGCCTTTTTTATTTCCGGAGCCCCTATGCACGTACTGGTTTGCGAAGACGATGAGCTGATCGCCAGCGGCATCGTCGCCGGGCTCAAGGCACAGGGCCTGACCGTCGAGCACGTCAACACCGCGTCCAAGGCGCGGGCGATGCTCAAGGTCGCCGAATTCGACGTGATGGTTCTCGATCTCGGGTTGCCCGACGAAGATGGCCTAAAGTTGCTCCAGCAATTGCGGCAGAGCGGCCTGGAAATCCCGGTTCTCATCCTCACTGCCCGTGACTCGGTGACCGATCGTGTCGACGGTCTGCAGGCCGGCGCTGACGACTACCTGCTCAAGCCTTTCGACCTGCGCGAACTGTTCGCTCGCTTGCAAACGCTGTTGCGCCGAGTGGCCGGGCGCAGCGTCAATCTGATCGAGCACGGCGCGCTGACCTACGACCCGAGCAGCCGCGAAACCCGCCTCGCCGGGCAACCGGTGGACCTGTCGCGCCGCGAGCAGTCGCTGTTGCAGGCATTGCTGCACAATCGCGGCCGGGTGCTGTCCACCGAGCAACTGAAGGACAGCGTCTACGGCTTCAACGACGAACTGGAAAGCAACGCACTGAACGTGCATATCCATCATCTACGCAGCAAGCTTGGCAAAGGCATCGTCGAAACCGTGCGTGGTCTGGGCTATCGCCTCGGGCCTGCCGATGGCGGAGAGCAAGGCAAGTGATGAGTCTGCGCCTGCGCCTGAGTCTGACGCTCGGCGCTGCCTTCGCGTTGATCTGGGCGCTGGCGGCGGCGTGGATGCTCAGCGATCTGCGCAATCAGATGATGTTTTCTCTCGACCAGCGTCTGGTTGCCTCCGCGCGCATGGTCGCCGGCTTGCTCGAGCAATTGCCGACGCTGCCGAGCAAAGGTGAGGGCACCCACTTCAGTGCTGAACAGCTGAACATTCCCGGCGGCATGGCCTGTCAGGTCAGCTCATTGCGCGGCGAGATTCTCGCGCGAAGCCACAACAACCCCGAGCAAGCGCTGGAAGCCGAGAAAATGGGCTTCCACGATCAGATGATCGACGGCGCACCGTGGCGCAGTTTCACCCTGGCCCGGGGCGATGTGCGCATCACTACGGCGGATCGGCAGATCGAACGCGAAGCCTTGAACATGTCGATTCTGCTCGCCGCTTCGGTGCCGGTCGGTGTGGCCTTGCTTGGCTGCCTGTGCCTGCTGTGGCTGGGCATCGGTCAGGGTCTTGCACCACTCAATCGTCTGCGCGAGGCGCTGATGCGGCGCAATGCCGATTCCCTTGAGCCCTTGCAGTTGCAGGCGTTTCCCAGCGAATTGAAGCCGTTGCTGGAAACCCAGAATCAATTGTTCCAGCGCATCGGCAAGACCATCGAGCGTGAACGTCGCTTGACCGGTGACGCCGCGCATGAACTGCGCAGTCCGCTGACGGCGATCAAGACCCACCTGCAAGTCGCGCGCATGACCGACGGCAGTGCCCGCGATCAATCGCTGGCCCGCGCCGAGGAGGGCGCCGATCGCCTGCACCGCACCCTTGAACAGTTGCTGCTGCTGGCGCGGGTCGAAGGCAGCCTGTCGTTCGATGACGGCTCGCAATGCAGCGCCGAGCAAGTGGCCCGACTGGCGATCCAGGACGCCACCGGCGGTGAACGGCTGCGGATCAAACTGCACGTGCCGGACGACCTGTCCGCCGCGCCGCTGCAAATGCCCGCCGTGCTGGCGATTGCTGCACTGCGCAACCTGCTCGACAACGCCCTGCGCCATACGCCTGAAGATTGCGCGGTCGAGGTCCATCTGGAAAACATTGGCAATCGCGTGCGTTTTGTCGTGCGTGACCATGGCCCGGGCATTGCGCCAGATGATTTGCAGCATCTGACCCAACGCTTCTGGCGCAACGGGCAGAGCACCGGCTGCGGGCTGGGTCTGGCGATTGTCCAGGCGATCGTCCAGCGCTGTGACTGCGCCCTGCATTTCGACAGCCGCCCGGATGGCTTGCGGGTCGAACTGACCATGCCGTTGCAAACCCTCTGATCTCACCTCGGATCCCCTGTGGGAGCGAGCCTGCTCGCGAATGCGGTAAGTCATCCAATATCGACGTTGACTGGTCCGACGCTTTCGCGAGCAGGCTCGCTCCCACAAAAAGAACATGTTCTGGCACATCAAATGTAACTTCTCGGCGTTCGCTATCCGCCAGGGTTGGGGCTAAGGTCAACCCAGCTTTGACTCAATGGATTGAGGGAACTGCGCCATGGAAGCACCCGTCTGCGTACGTTCGGCCACCCTGGCCGACACCGGCATCATCAACCGTATTGTCGAGCGCTCGATCCGCATCGGATGTGCACTCGATCACCGCAACCATCCACTTCTCGTAAGCGACTGGCTCAACCGTTCTCACGCCGATTTCATCAGTAGCCGGCTCGCCGACCCACATTTCTATCTCTGCGTCGCTTTGCTTGATGACAAACCGGTCGGTGTCGGCATGGCCCGGGTCAGTGGCGAAATCCTGCTGTGTTACGTCCAGCCGGAATCCTTCCGCCGAGGCGTCGGCCGGGCGCTGATGCAGAATGTCGAAGGCTGGTTGCGGGTTCGCGGTGTGCGCAATGCTCACCTCAACAGCACCCGCACCGCCGAGGGGTTCTATCGGCACCTGGGTTACCAACAGGCAGCGCCACCCGGTCTTTCCAACGGCTTGCAAACCGTGCCGCTGCGCAAACCTTTGCCCTCACCGGCCGGACAACTCGATCAAGGGTGTAAATCCGCACCGCGCTGAAGCGTTTCCAGAACAGGAAAACCTGCAAGTGCGCCCCGCGACCGGAACGCGCACCTGTCGGTGTGCTGTTCTGGTCACTATCCATAGCGAATTGAGGGGTCGAGAGATGTCAGTCGCCACCAGTCTTATCGAAGCGTCGTCGGCCCGGGTCGCCTCGGCGCCGGCGGAAACGTTGTTCGAATTCAACGAATCACCGTTGTTGGCGCGGCAGAGCCGACAGGAGTCCAACGCACGCAGCTATCCGCGTCGCATTCCGCTGGCGCTCAAGCGCGCCAAGGGCCTGTATGTCGAGGATGTCGAAGGGCGTACATTCATCGACTGCCTGGCCGGCGCCGGCACGCTGGCGCTGGGGCATAACCACCCGGTGGTGATCGAGGCGATCCAGCAAGTGCTGGCCGATGAGTTGCCGCTGCACACCCTCGACCTGACCACGCCGGTCAAGGATCAATTCGTCCAGGACCTGTTCGGGCTGCTGCCGACGGAGTTGGCGGCGCAAGCGAAGATCCAGTTCTGCGGCCCGACCGGCACCGACGCCGTGGAAGCAGCGCTGAAACTGGTGCGCACCGCAACCGGGCGCAGCACCGTGCTGTCATTTTCCGGCGGTTATCACGGCATGAGTCAGGGGGCGTTGAGCCTGATGGGCAGCCTGGGACCGAAAAAACCACTGGGTGCGTTGCTCAGCAACGGCGTGCAATTCATGCCCTTTCCCTACGACTACCGCTGCCCGTTTGGCCTCGGCGGCGCGGCGGGCGTCAACGCCAATCTGAGTTATCTGGAAAACCTGCTCAACGATCCCGAGGCCGGGGTGCAATTGCCGGCGGCGGTCATTGTCGAGGCGGTGCAGGGCGAGGGCGGCGTGATACCGGCGGACATCGAGTGGTTGCGCGGCTTGCGCCGGATTACCGAGAAGGCCGGTGTGGCGTTGATCGTTGATGAGATCCAGAGCGGTTTCGCCCGTACCGGCAAGATGTTTGCCTTTGAACACGCGGATATCGTTCCGGATGTGGTTGTACTGTCCAAAGCTATCGGTGGCAGCCTGCCGTTGGCGGTGGTGGTTTACCGCGACTGGCTCGACACCTGGCAACCCGGCGCCCATGCCGGCACGTTCCGCGGCAATCAGATGGCCATGGCCGCCGGTTCAGCGGTGATGCGCTATCTGGTGGAGCACAAGGTTTGCGAGCACGCAGCCGCCATGGGTGATCGACTCAGCGAGCATCTGCACATCCTGCAACGCGACTTCCCGCAGCTGGGCGATATTCGTGGGCGTGGCCTGATGCTCGGCGTTGAACTGGTCGACCCGAACGGCGCGCCCGACGCGCTCGGTCATCCGCCAGCGTTTGCGCGTCTGGCGCCGCTGGTCCAGCGTGAATGCCTCAAGCGTGGCCTGATTCTGGAGTTGGGCGGTCGCCATGGCGCAGTGGTGCGCTTCCTGCCGCCGCTGGTGATCACTGCCGCGGAAATCGATCGGGTGGCCGAGATCTTCGGACGCGCATTGGCCGCTGCCACCGCCGCGCTGTAAATTTTTCCGCGCGGCGAACGTTCTTTCTACATACCCGGCTGCATTCTTTGTGCAGCCGACCTTACAACGATGGAGAACCAGCATGACGTCAGTATTCGACCGCGAGGACATCCTCTTTCAGGTCGTGGTCAACCACGAAGAGCAATACTCGATCTGGCCCGATTACAAAGCTGTGCCGCAAGGCTGGCGCACCGTGGGCAAGAGCGGCCTGAAAAAGGAATGCCTGGCCTATATCGAAGAAGTCTGGACCGACATGCGCCCATTGAGCCTGCGCCAGAAGATGGATGCGCAAGTCGCGGCGCAATAAGCGACCGGGCAAAAGAAACCCGCTGGACCAGTGATGGTCAGCGGGTTTTTTCATGTCTTGAATTTGTATTGCCTGCACAGTCTCATCGCTGGCAAGCCAGCTCCCACAGGTATTGTGGTTGATCACAAATGTGTGTTCGCCAAAAACTCTGTGGGAGCTGGCTTGCCAGCGATGAACGATGACTCGGTATCAGCCTGACTACGCTCCGCTCAACCCCTTGAGCAACAAATCCACATTCCCCTCCAGCTCCGCCAGCGGATCCGCCGCATCGGTACTCAACACCACCAAACGGCTGCCGGATTCGGCAATCGCTGCTTTCACCGGCTCCGCGGGCTGGCGATGGTGCAGCACCACCGCCACGTCATTGTCCTTGAGCGTCGCTGTCAGCTTCTTCAACTCCTCTGGGGTCCAATCGGCATCGGGACGCGCATCCTGTCCGGCCAGTTCAAGGTTGAGGCTGCCAATCAGATAGCCGAAGTGATCGCTCAGGCTCATCACGCTCAGGTTGTCCGCTTCGGCCAGACGCGCTTCGGTGTCCGCGCTGAGTTTCAGCAAACGCTGTTTCAACGCCGCCAGGTTGGCTTCGATTGCAGGCTTGGCGCTCGGTGCCAGGCGCACTAGGTCTGCGGCCATCACATCGGCCATGCGCCCCATGTTGTTGCTCGCCAGCCATGGCTGACTGTTCAGGCCATCAACCTGCAGGCCCGGCTGCACGGCGATGCCGGGCAGGGCGCCGTCGACCGGGCGCGCAGCGTCGACTTCGACGATACGGATATTGCTGCGCCGCGCGATCGGGTACAGCGGATCATCGGCCCACAGCGAACGCAGACCGATTACCGCGTCCGCGTCGGTGGCCAGTTTGCTCAGCGCCGGAGCGCCACGGCCGGTGAAATACGCGGTCTGGCGGCTGCCGGGCAGGTTGGCCGGCGCCGCGCGTTCGAGGTTGACGTTCGTGCCCTTGAGCAATGCCTCGCCCAATCCATAGGTGATCGGTAACGAGGCCAGAACGCGTAACGGTTTCGCAGTTTCAGCCGCCATCAACGGAGTGCAGACCACGCCACACAGGGCCATGGCCAGAGTCAGGTTACGCAATGAAAAAGCCATTTATCCAAGGTTCCCTTTCAGGCTGGGGACGACGCCGCGCGCAATGGCGGCGAGGGCGAAAGCGATGCCGGCGACCAGAATGATCGCAGCGCCGGACGGGATCGGCAGGTCGAACACGATTGGCGCAAGAATCCCGCACAGGGTGCTGACGGTAGCGATCAGCACCGAGCACCAGAAAAACCCTTTCAGCGACTGACTGAGCAAGCGCGCCGCTGCCGCAGGAATCACCAGCAAGGCACCGACCAGAATCGCGCCAATCACCTTCACTGCCGCGACGGTGATCAAGGTCACCAGGATCACGAACAGGTAATCCAGGGTCTTCACCGCTACGCCACGCACCGCCGCCAGTTGCGGATTGAAACTGGCGAGCATGATGCGGTTGTACAGCGGCAGGGCGAGGGCCATGACCAGCGAACCGACGATGGCCAGCACCGCCAGATCATTGCCGTTGACGGTCAACACCGAACCGAACAGCACGTTTTCCAGAATGTGCACGTTGATCTTGCCGGCGAGAATCAGCAGCAGGCTCGCGCCCAGTGCCAGTGACACCGAGAGAAACACGCCGATCAGCGTATCCGGTGCCAGCCCGGTGCGGTTGCGCAGGTAGTTGAGCAGGATGCCGAACAGCAGGCAGTAGCCGAACAGACTGCCGTACGGGCCGGTGTAGGGTTCGCCGAGCAGGATGCCGATGGCGACACCGGTCAACGCGGCATGGCCGACTGCTTCGGAAAAGAACGCGAAGCGCTTGACCACCACCAGCGTGCCGAGCCCGCCCAGCACCGGGCCGATCAGTAGGCCGGCGAGCAAGGCGTTGACGACAAAACCGTAGGCCAGCGCTTCCGGCAGATAACCGGAAGACGCCCAGCCCTGGACCATCAAACGAAAGTCTTCGTAGCTCATCAGACCGCGCTCCGTGGATGGGTGGAAAACAGCGTCAGCAGACGTTCCGGAGTCAGCGCCTGTTGCGGTGTGGCATCGAACAGCACGCGGCGGTTGAGACCGGTAACCCGATCGGCCAGCCGGCCCACCGCTTCCAGGTCATGTTCGATCCACAACACCGTGATGCCCGCCGCGCGCCAGTCAGTCAGCAGACGTTCGAACACCTGGATCCCGGCCTCATCGAGGGCCGACATCGGCTCGTCGAGCACCAGCAGCTGCGGCGCCGGAATCAAACCCTGCGCGAGCAGCACCCGCTGGCGCTCACCGCCGGACAGCGCGCCCATGCGCCGCTTGCGCTTGTCCTGCATGCCGACCCGCTCCAGCGCTTCGCCGATGGCGCCGGCATAGTGTTTGCTCAAGCCGAGAAAGGCCGGGCGGCGTTGACACATGGCCGCCATGAAATCGTCGACGGTCATCGGCAAGCCACGATCGAACTCCAGCGCCTGCGGGACGTAACCAATGGCGCCGGGCTCGCCGGGCCAGTGCAGGCTGAGCTGGCCCTGATGCGGCATCTGCCCGAGCAGGGTCTTGATCAGCGAACTCTTGCCACCGCCGTTGGGGCCGACCAGCGCATGCACGCTGCCGGGCTGCACCTGGAAGCTGACCTTGTCGAGAATCGTCGTGCGCCCCAAGGTCAGGCTGATATCCGCAAACTCCAGCGCCGGCCCATTTTTCCCCTGCGAGAGCGAGCCTGCTCGCGGATGCGGTGTGTCATTCAGCGAAGATGTTGCCTGATCCGGCGCATTCGCGAGCAGGCTCGCTCCCACCGGGTTATCGGTGTTGTCAGGGATCAGAGTTTCTTTCGACGTCATGCCCCCGACTCCTGAATCGCCCGAACCACGGTGTTGAGGTTGCCGGTCATTTCCTTTTCGTACTTGTCGGCGGTGTATTCGCCGTAGGAAATGTGCGACAGCGGGTACAGCTTCACCCCGGATTCGCGCTGGATGGTGTCGACGTAGCTGGAGGGGAAATCCATCTCCGAAAAGATCACTTTGACGTCGAGTTCACGCAACTGGTCGATGGTCTTTTTCAGCTGACTCGGGCTTGGCTCGATGCCGTGGGCCGGCTCGACCACGGCCGTCACTTCCAGACCGAATTCGCGCAAAAGATAGTCGTAAGCCGCATGCACTGTGGCCACGCGCAGTTCGGCGTTGGGTGCCTGGGTCAGTTTGGCCAACGCGTCGGCGCGCATCTGCCGCAGGCGTTTGCCATAGGCGCGCGCGTTTTGCGTGTAGATCTTGGCGTTGTCCGGATCGATCTTGCCCAGCTCGCGGGCGATGTTGTTGACCTGGGCGATGGAGGCGCTGATCGACAGGAACGTGTGCGGATTGACCACTTTGCCAGCGCCGCGCGCAGCGACACCGGTGGCCGCCAGCAATGGCACGTTCTCGTTGGCTTCGATGGTTTTGACGTTGGGTGTTTCGCTGGCGGCGATCATCCGGTCGGCGAAGTCGTCATGACCGACGCCGTTGAGCACGATCACGTCCAGTCCGCTGATGCGCTTGATGTCTTCGGCGCGCGGTTCGTAGGCGTGCGGATTGAAGCCCGCAGGAATCAGCGGCACCACTTCGGCCTTGTCGCCGACGATGTTGGCGACGTAGCTGTAATACGGATGCAGAGTGATGCCGATACGCAGGCGTTTGCCTTGCTCGGCGCTGGCCAACGGGCTCAGCAGGCAGGCGCACAGGCCAAGCAGAAACAGGCGTAACAAGGGACGGCGAGGAGATGAAATGGACATGGGCAAGCAGTCTTCTCTCGGATAAAGGCGAGGAATCAATGGCGATGTTCGCGGGTAACCCCGGCATCGAATTGCGCGACGATCTGTTTCCAGCCAGCGGCGGACAGCGCGGCGTCAGACAGATCTTCAGCAGGCGCGGGATCGGCGCTGCGCTTGAGCCAGATGTCCGGCGCCGCGTTGGCGTCAGTGCCGACACGCATCAGAAATGAACCGGCGACATCAGGCGTCGCACTACGGCCGAAATAGGCGCGTTCGGCGAGCATCTGCCATGCGTGACCGCCACGGCTGACCGAACTGGCGTCCTGCGCGAACGGCGCAAAGCCTTCGTCGGCTAGCATTTGTGGCGTCGGCAGGGCTTTTTGCTCTTCGCGCAACAAGCGGATTTCGTCGAGGGTCACGCGCAGGTCGGCATAAATGCCTTGCTCGGCGGCGCTGAGATCGCGGCGGGCGTCGTACTGGTTGCTGGCGACCGGCTCCGGTTCATGGGAAACCCCGCGCCACGCCACCACCGAGCCGGCGACCGCGAGGATCAGCAGGCACAACAGCAGCACATTGAGGGTTTCATGACCGGCGCCGGCCGGGCGTACCACTTGCGTCGTCGGGCTACTCATGGGGCTTCGATATCCGCCTGGTCGATTTCCACAACGTGGCCTGGGCCGGCATCGAATAGCACATAGAACTCGCTGCCGGGTTTCTTGAACGTCAGCGTCGAGTCATCACCCAATTTGCCCGGCACCAGAATGGTTTCGTCGTAGCCGATCACGTCGAGGGTCACACCCGGCGCGCCGCTGCCGTCGGAAAAACCGCCGGTGCATTTGATCTGTTCGGCATCGATGGCTTTGCATTCGCACATCGGGTTGTGCGCCAGGGCGCTGGCGCTGAAACCGGCGCTCAGCAGCAGCGCGGCGCTGGCGAGCAAACGGGTCTGAAGGGGTGAGCGAGTCATGGTTTGGCTCCTTGTTTATTCAGCCACGCAACCGTGGCGGGGGAGGCTTGGCTCAGGGGAATCGCGGCCTGGTGCATGCTGCCGTCCCAGCCTTCCATGGTGATCCACAGTTCGGCGTCAGGTTTGGTCTTTGCCGGGATCGGCATTTGCGTGCCCATGCGATAAGGTGTACCGAAGAAGATCGTGCCAGCGGCGCGCAGACTGCGCGGCTTGCCGATGCGCAGGTAAGTAGCCTTGACCTGTTCGACGCAGGTATCACAAACGGCGGCAGTGAAATCCTTCATATAGCCGGCCGGACCGCTCAGGTGCGGCGCCTCGTCACGCAGTTCGGCCAGGCGCAGGCTCCACGGGCCGACCTGGACGGTGCCTATTTCACGCTGGCCCAGGCCACTGTCGCCGCGAAACAGCGAGGCATCGGCAAAGTATTTCGGCATGAAGCCCAGCGGGATCAGCAACAGCAGGACATTGATGTGGAAACGCCACTTGTGCCAGAAACGCGACAGGCGCGAGGGCGGTGTGACCGAGATGGCTTTGTTCACAGGCTCGCCTCCGAAGGTTCACGGCGCAGCGCCGGTTGAGCGGTGACGCGGTTTTTCTTGTCCTCGCGTTTCAGCGCATTGGCGGTGGCCAAGGCGGTGCGCTTGGTCCAGATCAGCAGGCCGCTGAGAATCATCATGCTCAGCAACAGACCGAAGAAGAACCAGATCAATTTGATCCAGATGCCGCCGAAGTCGCCGGTGTGCAGCGGGCGCATGGATTCGGTGACGAATTCCAGCGAGGACCGATCGGACAGCAACCGTGAGGAGGCCATTTCGCCGTTGTACGGGTTGAGAGTCGCGGTCTGATACATCAGCGGATACCAGCCACGGCCGCTGACGCTCATGTGCGAGTAGGCATTGCCCGGCAGGTTGACGTAGCTGGCTTCCAGGCCCGGAATCTTCTGCTGGGCGATTTCGATGGCGCGATCCAGGCTGATACGCGGCGGCGGGGTGCCGGCGGCCGAGATCGGCACACTTTCGCGGGACATCGCCGGAATGATCGGTTCGCTGGAAATGGAAATCTGGTTATCGAACAGGATCGCCTTGATCAGGAACCAGATGCCGGTGATGGAAATCACCGCGATGAACCAGATCGACCAGATGCCGCACAGGCGATGAAAGTCGCCCCAGAAAATCCGCGCGCCGTGGCGCACGCGCAGGGTCGGGCGCAGAAAACCTTTCCAGAAGCGCTTGTACACCACCAGCCCGGTAATCAGCGACACCAGCATCGGCACGCCGAGCAGCGACACCAGATACCAGCCCCAGCTGTAGCCATTGGTGAACGGCACGAGCCACCAGCCATGCAGGGCGCGGGTAAAGGCCTTGAAATCGAAGGCCGGCGCGGTGCCCTGAATGACCCCGGTGTACGGATTGACATAGACCGTCAACGAGCGCCCGTCGGGGTAGCTGACTTCGACATCGAGGGCAAAGTGCGACTCGTCCGGACGATTGATGCTCTGCACCAGGGTTTGCGGTTCGGCCTGTTTGATCGCGGCGAGAATCTGGTCGTAGCTAAGTCGTGGCGCATCGTCCGACGGCTGACTGGCGCGCATTTGCGGGTTGGCCAGCCAGACAATTTCCTGGCTGACCACTGCCAGCGTGCCGGTGACACAGACGATCAATACAAAGAACCAGATCGGCAACGCCAGCCAGCTATGCACCAGGAACCACAGTTTGGAACGGGATTTCTTCGACATGATTGCGCGTCTTGATTGCGGTGGAAGGGGCCGGGCTACGGGCTTCGCAGCACGGAACTCCCCGGGAGGCCGTTCGTGGCTTTTGCCTACGCGAACGGCCTGCATTCCTATAAGACGGATGAGCGAAGAAAATCCCGAAAGCGGATATGAAAGTAAATGTTTCGCAATTACATCGGCAGTGCATTTTTGCCGGTCGATCCGAGGCAAAAAGCCCTCAGCCTTGGCTGAACATCTCCATCGCACGCTGGCGAATCTGCTCTTCGCTCAGATCCTCTTTGTGCGTGGCGAGAAACCACAGATGGCCGAACGGATCTCTCAAGGTACCGCTGCGGTCACCGTAAAACTGGTCTTTGACCTCGGAGACGCTTTGCGCCCCTGCATCCAGCGCCTGTTGAAAGGCTTGGTCGACATCGGTGACATACAGGTGCAAGCCGATCGACACCGCCTGCTGTGGATTGCTCAACGGCCCTTGGTCGCAAGGCGTGCCGAGCATGATCGCGCTGTCGCCGATGCGCAGCTCGGCGTGGCCGATGTTGCCGTCGGGCATGGTCAGGCGCATGACTTCGCTGGCATTGAAGGCTTTCTTGTAGAAATCGATGGCCTCGGCAGCCTGTTGGATGCCGAGATACGGGGTAATGCTGTGATACCCCTCGGGAATGGGTTTGACGCTCATGACGTTCTCCCTGTTTTTGTTTTCAACAGATGTGGTTACACCGGATTCACCCGGAGCAATCACTATAGAACCGTCCTTGCTGCGCAAATTGTTCGCCGACGAGCAGCGTCATCACTCATCGCGAAAGTGCGGGCCTGGGCCTCGGTCACCGAGCATGTCGCCTTTATTGCGTAACGGACACGCCTCCATGGACAGACAGCCGCAGCCGATGCACCCGGTGAGCTGATCGCGCATCAACGTAAGTTGCCTGATCCGTTCATCGAGCTCGCGCTGCCATTGTTCAGACAGCATTTTCCAGTCCGCCGCCGACGGCGCGCGATCCTGCGGCAGGATCTTCAGCGCTTCGCCGATTTCCGCCAGCGGTATCCCCAGCCGTTGTGCGACTTTGATCAACGCCACCCGGCGCAGTACGGCGCGCGGATAGCGGCGTTGATTGCCGGCATTGCGCTCACTCTTGATCAAACCTTTGGCTTCATAAAAATGCAGCGCCGTGACCGCGACGCCACTGCGCGCCGCAACCTCACCCACGGTGAGAGGCTTGTGCACCTGCTCCTTGCTGATCATGCGG
>NZ_JH635998.1:3823-7583 GCF_000257605.1 Pseudomonas sp. R62 | reverse complement strand
TGCCCTGTTTGCCCTTGTCACCTCGATCACACCGGGGCCGAACAACACCATGTTGCTGGCGTCCGGAGTGAATTTCGGTTTCAACCGCACCATTCCACACATGCTCGGCATCAGCTGCGGCTTCTTTTTATTGGTGGTAGCGGTGGGCTTCGGCCTTGGCGCGGTGTTTCAGGCCTATCCGATTCTGTATACGGTGCTGCGTTATGTCGGCGCGGCGTATTTGTTGTATCTGGCCTGGAAGATCGCCCACTCCGGCCCGGTCGGCGACAGTGCCCACGGCGAGGCGAAACCGATCAGCTATCTGGGCGCCGCGGCGTTCCAGTGGGTCAATCCCAAGGCGTGGATCATGGCCATCGGCGCCATCAGCACGTACACGCCGATGCAGGGTTATTTCTATAACGTCGTAATCATCGCGGCGGTGTTCGCCATCATCAACCTGCCCAGTGTCGGCCTGTGGGCGGCGTGCGGCACGCTGTTGCGCAATGTGCTGAAAGATCCGCGCTGGTTGCGCGTGTTCAATTGGGGCATGGCGGCGCTGTTGGTGATCTCGCTGTATCCGTTACTTCTCGAAAGCTTTCACTGACGCATTGCTTCAATCGCCGGCCCGTTGCCTGTTAAGCTCGGTTTCAGGAGCGTTCCTACGCACTTTTAAATGAAGCCCTACTTCTTTAACGGCATCCGATCAGGTATTGATGACGCTCTCGAACCCATGCACAGCTCACGAGGCTGTGCATTGTCGTTTGCAGACACGAGCCTCCTGATCCCGGAACACGCTCTGCGAGTCCTTTATGAACACACGTCCGTTGTATTTCGATTACGCCGCCACCACCCCGGTGGACGAGCGGGTCATCCAGGTGATGATCGAATGTCTGGGTTTTCACGGTAACTTCGGTAACCCGGCGTCCAGCTCCCACGCTTTCGGCCAGCAGGCCCGGCAGACGGTCGAGCAGGCACGTCGGCAAGTCGCCGATCTGGTCGGCGCGCAGCCTGAGCAGATCGTCTGGACCTCCGGTGCCACCGAGTCCAACAACCTCGCCCTCAAAGGCGTCTCCCAGGCCCGTGGCGTTTGCGGCGGGCACATCATTACCAGTCAGATCGAACACAAGGCCATTCTCGACACCGCGCGGCAATTGCAGGACTCGGGCATTGCCGTGACCTATCTGGTGCCGGACGCCCAAGGCTTGATCACGCCGCAAGCGGTCAGCGAAGCGATGCGTGATGACACGTTTCTGGTCTCGCTGATGCTGGTCAACAACGAGTTGGGCACGGTCAATGATGTCGAGGCGATTGGCGAAGTGGTGCGCAGTCGGCAGGCGTTGTTTCATGTGGATGCGGCGCAAGGCGCGGGCAAGGTCGCGATCGATCTGAGCCGCTGGCCGGTGGACCTGATGTCGTTTTCCGCACACAAACTCTACGGGCCCAAAGGCATCGGCGCTTTGTATGTCGGCCCGCAGGCGCAGCAACGCTTGCAGGCACAGATCCACGGCGGCGGTCATGAAGGTGGCCTGCGCTCCGGAACCCTGGCGACTCATCAGATTGCCGGGATGGGCGCTGCTTTCGCTTTGGCCGCCGACGCATTTGATGAAGAAAAAAAGTCCATCATCGCTTTGCGCGAACGCTTGCTCGAACAGCTTTTGAAGTTGCCCGGCGTGCGCCTCAATGGCAGTGCCTCGCAACGCATTCCGCACACCCTGAGCCTGACCTTCAGCGAGGGCGAGTTCAACAGCGCCGCATTGAGCCATTCGATCGCGTTTTCCGCGACGTCGGCGTGTAATTCCGCAAGTAATGCGCCGTCCCACGTGCTGCTCGCGCTCGGGCACGATGCGCGGCTGGCGGGGCGCACCATTCGCTTGAGCCTCGGGCGGTTTGCCACCGTTGAGGATGTCGACAAGGCCGTTGACCTGATCACAACCGCCTGCGCCAGTGCTCCGGCATTCTGGGCGACAGGGCTCTAAACAGCAGACGCTTTCCATGGCCGCGAAGGCTACGAACAATAACGATGACGCGATTAGCAGGAGACATGATGAGTTCCCACACCTTGACCGAAGGATCGGTGCCTCAGCGCCTGGCGCATACCCGTGAACTGATGCGCCGCGAAGGCATCCATGCGCTGCTGGTGCCGTCCGCCGACCCGCATCTTTCGGAATACCTGCCGGGTTACTGGCAGGGCCGGCAATGGTTGTCGGGTTTCCACGGTTCGGTCGGTACGCTGATCGTCACTGCGGATTTCGCCGGTGTGTGGGCCGACAGTCGTTACTGGGAACAGGCGACGAAAGAGCTCAACGGCAGCGGCATCGAACTGGTCAAGCTGCAACCGGGGCAGCCGAGCCCGCTGGACTGGCTGGCGGAGCAAACCCCCGAGGGCGGCGTGGTTGCCGTTGATGGTGCGGTAATGGCGGTGGCTTCGGCGCGCACACTGAGCAGCAAGCTCGAGGCACGCGGTGCTCGCCTGCGCACCGATATCGACCTGTTGCAGGAAGTCTGGCGTGATCGCCCGAGCCTGCCGAACGCGCCGATCTATCAGCATCTGCCGCCGCAAGCGACCGTCAGCCGTGGCGAGAAACTCGCGAAATTGCGCGAAACCTTGCAAGAACGTGGTGCCGACTGGCACTTCATCGCCACCCTGGATGACATCGCCTGGCTGTTCAACCTGCGTGGTGGTGATGTCTCGTTCAATCCGGTGTTTGTTTCGTTCGCCTTGATCAATCAGCAACAGGCCACGCTGTTTGTGGCGCTGAGCAAGGTCGATGCCGATCTGCGCGCGGTACTGGAGCAGGATGGCGTGACGCTGCGTGACTACAGCGAAGTGGCCGATGCGTTGCGTGCTGTGCCGAGCGGCGCGAGCCTGCTGGTCGATCCGGCGCGAGTGACCATGGGGTTGCTGGATAATCTGGACAGTGGCGTGAAACTGGTCGAAGGCCTCAACCCGACTACGTTGGCCAAGTCGCAGAAAAGCGAAGCCGACGCGCAGCACATCCGTAAAGCGATGGAGCAGGATGGCGCGGCGTTGTGCGAATTCTTTGCCTGGCTGGAATCGGCGTGGGGGCGCGAGCGCATCACCGAACTGACCATCGACGAGAAACTTACCGCTGCCCGTGAACGTCGCCCCGATTATGTTTCGCTGAGCTTCAACACCATTGCCGCGTTCAACGCCAATGGCGCGATGCCGCACTATCACGCTACTGAAGAGGAGCATGCGGTAATCGAGGGTGATGGTCTGTTGCTCATCGACTCCGGTGGCCAGTACCTCGGCGGTACCACAGACATCACACGCATGGTCCCGGTGGGTACGCCGACTCAGGAGCAGAAACAGGATTGCACGCGCGTGTTGAAGGGTGTGATTGCGCTGTCGCGGGCACGATTCCCGAAAGGCATTCTGTCGCCGCTGCTCGACGCCATCGCTCGTGCGCCGATCTGGGCTGACAACGTCGACTACGGTCACGGCACCGGTCATGGCGTGGGCTATTTCCTCAACGTTCACGAAGGTCCGCAAGTGATCGCTTATCAAGCGGCACCGGCACCGCAGACGGCGATGCAGCCGGGGATGATTACCTCGATCGAACCCGGCACTTATCGCCCGGGTCGCTGGGGCGTGCGCATCGAGAACCTGGCGATGAACCGCGAGGCCGGCAGCAGCGAATTCGGCGACTTCCTCAAGTTCGAAACCCTGACGCTGTGCCCGATCGATACCCGCTGCCTGATTGCTGACCTGCTGACCCACGAAGAAAAGCAGTGGCTCAATGCTTATCACAGCGAAGTA
>NZ_JH635998.1:0-3585 GCF_000257605.1 Pseudomonas sp. R62 | reverse complement strand
AAGAAAAGCAGTGGCTCAATGCTTATCACAGCGAAGTACGCGAGCGTCTGAGTCCGTTGTTGGATGGCGCGGCGCTGAGCTGGCTGAACGAGCGCACTGTGGCCATTTGATCGATTTGCCCAAGGCGCCGCTCGCGGTGCCTTGGGTCTCGGCTTCAATCCTGGCGCAATGCCTCTTCTACGAAGTCGAGTCGATCCTGACCGAAGAACAACTGATCGCCAATGAACATGCTGGGGGCACCGAAAACGCCGCGCTTGATGGCGGCTTCGGTGTTTTCCTTGAGTGCGGCTTTTACTGATTCATCGTTGGTCAGCGCCATTATCTCTTGGGGGTCGAAGCCGTTTTCAGTCAGCACGGCGGCAACGGTTTGCGGATCGTTGAGGTTACGGCCTTCTACCCAAAGCGCCTTGAACAGGCAATCGACGAACTCGGCGAAACGCTGCGGCTGGCGCATCTGCATGCCAGTGACGGCACGCATCAGTATCAGCGTGTTGATTGGAAAGTGCGGATTGAATCTGAGCTGTACGCCGTAGCGTTTGGCGAAGCGATCGAGGTCCTGAAACATGTAGCGGCCCTTGGCCGGAATCATTGCCGGCGAAGCGTTGCCGGTGGCTTTGAACACGCCACCCAACAGCATCGGGATGTAGATCAGTTCGCTCTGGGTATCGGCGCAGATTTTCGCTAGCTGGGTGTGCGCCAGATAGGTGGTGGGGCTGCCGAGGTCGAAATAGAATTCTACGGTTTTCGTCATGATCAAATCGCTCTCTTATTGTTGTAATGAGGGGGGAGGGCTTACCAGCGTTCGTTCCATGGGCGCAGGTCCAGCTCGAAGGTCCAGGCATCCCGTGGCTGACTGTGCAGATACCAATAGTTTTCAGCGATGTGCCCTGGATCGAGAATGCCGTCCTGATCCTTGGTCGCGTATTTCTCGGGAAAGCTGTTGCGGATGAAGTCGGTATCGATCGCACCATCAACTACGACGTGGGCGACATGGATGTTCATCGGCCCCAACTCTCTCGCCATGCTTTGCGCCAGTGCGCGGATGCCGTGTTTGGCTCCGGCGAAAGCGGCAAATCCAGAAGCACCGCGCAGCCCGGCCGTGGCACCAGTGAACAGAATCGTGCCGCGCTGCCGAGTGACCATGCGCTTGGCCACTTCACGGGCATTGAGAAAACCGGAGAAGCAGGCCATCTCCCAGATCTTGAAATATTTGCGCGCGGTTTCTTCGAGAATGCTGCAGGGCACGTTGGCGCCGATGTTGAAGACAAAGGCCTCGATCGGGCCGACGCGGGTTTCGATATCTTCGATCAAGGCGATGACGTCATCTTCCTTGCGCGCATCGCAGGCAAAACCATGGGCCTCACCGCCCTCAGCGATGATTGCGTCAACCAGAGGCTGCAATTTGTCGGCGCTGCGCCGGGTCACGCAGGCTATAAACCCCTCACTGGCAAAGCGCTTGGCAATTGCCCCGCCGGTGGCATCACCGGCACCGACAACCAACACGACCTTCTTGTTATTCATGGGTGAATCCCTTTTGGTTAACGATCGTTTAGTTAACGAACGTTATGCTAGGATTCGGGCAGCGTCAAGGCGATCTACTTCAGGAGATGACATGCGTTATTCGGCCGGACACAAATCGGAAACCCGCGAACGATTGCTGCAAAGCAGCGCGCTGTCGGCAAAGAAATCGGGGTTTTCCACGGTGGGCGTGGATGGCCTGATGAAAGCCATCGGTTTGAGTGGCGCCGCGTTCTACAGCCACTTTTCATCCAAGGATGCGCTGTTCGCTGCCATCGTCGAGCGAGAGTTGAGTGAAAGTCTTGAGCGCCTTGGTGGCCAGGGCGGTGCAGATCGGCAGCGGCTGGAGCGTTGTCTGAAGCAGTACCTGAGCATGGCCCATGTCGAGCAACCGGAGGCCGGTTGCGCGCTGCCGACATTGGGCGCGGAGATTGCCCGTGCCGATGTACAGGTGCGTGAGCAGGCTGAAGAATGGATCTGCCGCCTTCAGCAGGGCTGGGCCGAGATACTGGAAAGCGAGAGTCTGGCCTGGTCGGTGCTGTCGCAATGCGTGGGTGCATTGGTGGTCGCGCGGATGCTGGCAACACCGGACGTGCAGCGTACGGTGTTGCGCTCGAGTCACGAGGAAATTACGCGTCAGCTCGCTTTGCCACGAGCCGAGTAGTTATTTGCAGATGACGATCATGCTGCGGCTGGTATAACCGGCGGGGTTCAGGCCGAACGGATAATCGCCAGGTTCTTCTACGGTGTCCCCGGATTTGGCGATCACCTTGTAACCCTTGGGCGCGCAGGAATTGGCGGCGCTGGTGTAGCACTTGTCCCATGAGGATGAAAGTCCGGAACAGTTGATGTGCAGCCCCTTCTTGCCGCGTTTGACCTGGGTTTCCGAGGTCGCTGCGCAACTCGCGATCGCCAGCAGGGCGATCAATAGCAAAATTCGTTTCATTACCATCCTTAATAGCGGCCGCGAGTCTGGTGCTCGGGTCTGCCTGTATTCGCTCGCGTTTGCAGCGTTGTGCCGTCCTTTGCGAAAAAATCCATGCCTGGCGATGGGTTACGAAGCTAAACATGGCCTAAATGAGCGCCAATTACCAGACCCCACTTTCTATTACGCTTCAGTCGGCCGCGACAGCAGGCTTTGCTCCGCTGCCCATGGTCATGGTTGCGCCCACTGACGCCAGAATAATGCACAGGATGGCCAGCCATTGTGACAATGAAAGGTATTCCTGGAGAAAAAGCAGACCTGACAATGCTCCGAAGGCCGGTTCGATACTCATGAGCGTGCCGAAGGTGCGCGCGGGCATACGCGTCAGGGCGACCATCTCCAGGGTATAGGGCAGGGCGGTGGACAGAATGGCGACGCCGATAGCGATCGGAATCAGCGATGGTGTAAGCAGCGCAGCGCCGGCATGAACAATGCCGATCGGCGCCACGAACAGCGCGGCGATCATCACGCCGAGGGCTGCCGTCGTCACCCCGTTGTCGGCGCCGGCCTTTTGCCCGAACAGAATGTACAGCGCCCAGCACACTCCGGCGCCCAGCGCATAACCCGCTCCGACCAGATCAATGCCGGCAGTGGTTGCCCCGGTAGGTATCAATAGAAGCAAGCCGGCCGCAGCAAGCGCAATCCATACAAAATCGATGGCGCGGCGAGAGGCATATATAGCTACAGCCAGAGGGCCGGTGAATTCCAGCGCAACGGCGATGCCCAGCGGCACTGTGCGCAGCGACATATAAAAGAGGAAGTTCATTCCACCCAATGCCATTCCGTAGACGATGACGGTACGAAGAGACTTGGCGGTCAGCTTTGCACGCCATGGGCGCAGTATCAGCAGCATGATCACGCTGGCAAAGATCAAGCGAAGAGTGGTTGTTCCTTGTGCGCCGATAATGGGGAACATGCTTTTGGCCAGAGAAGCGCCCGACTGGATGGACGCCATGGCTATCATGAGTAGGCAAACCGGAAACAATGTGGAAGCAAGGGAGCGAGGTTGATCATTCATTGCGCGGCAGCATCCAAGGCAAAAACACAGTATTGTTGTGGTAGTGGGCAATATACTGCGCATT